>NZ_CP200286.1:2252500-3373002 GCF_057364965.1 Erythrobacter sp. S259 | reverse complement strand
TGGCGCTATGCGGCTCCTCCATTGATCCGCTGGTAGACAAGAGCAACTCTGATTACTCAAAAGGGGCGATGCGATATCGCCCCTTTTTACTGTCATTGCCCCTTCTTGATTCCGGGCTTATACGGCCATTATGTCTGTGAGACCTTGGCGCGATATCGATAGACGGGAATGCCGTCAGATTATGGTGGGCGATGTGCCCGTGGGTGGCGGGGCTCCGATCACCGTACAAACCATGACAAACACCCCAACCGAAGATGCGGTGGCAACGCTTGATCAGATCAGGCGGTGCGAGGAGGTGGGATGCGATATCATTCGCGTCTCGTGCCCGACCGAGGAGTCGACCACAAGCTTCGCCAAGATCACCAAGGCCGCGCGCATTCCGATCGTGGCCGACATTCACTTCCACTACAAACGCGCCCTCGAAGCCGCCGATGCGGGCGCTGCGTGCCTTCGCATCAATCCGGGCAATATCGGTTCTTCGCAGCGCGTTGCCGAAGTGGTCCGCGCCGCGAAAGCCAATGGCTGCGCGATCCGGATCGGCGTAAACGCTGGATCTTTGGAAAAAGACCTGCTCGAAAAATACGGCGAGCCTTGTCCCGAAGCGCTCATCGAAAGTGCGCTGGATCATATCAAGCTCCTGCAAGATCACGATTTTCACGAATTTAAGGTTGCGGTAAAGGCTAGCGACGTGTTCCTCGCAGTGGCGGCCTATCAAGGGCTTGCCGAGGCGGTGGATTGTCCGCTGCACCTTGGCATTACCGAGGCAGGCGGGCTGATTGGCGGGACAGTCAAATCCAGCATCGGCATGGGTTCGCTCCTGTGGGCGGGCATTGGCGATACGATCCGCGTCTCGCTTTCCGCAGAGCCCGAGGAAGAGGTCAAAGTCGGCTATGAAATGCTCAAGTCATTGGGTCTGCGCACCCGCGGTGTTCGGGTGGTTTCGTGTCCCTCCTGCTCGCGTCAGGGCTTTGACGTGATCCGCACGGTTGAGACCCTCGAAAAACGCCTTGAGCATATCAAGACGCCGATGAGCCTTTCCGTGCTCGGCTGCGTGGTCAATGGCCCCGGCGAAGCGCGCGAGACCGACATTGGCCTTACCGGCGGCGGCGCGGGCAAGCACATGGTCTACCTCTCCGGCATAAAGGCGCACGCGATTGAGGATGAGGACATGCTCAGCCACATCGTGAAGCTGGTCGAAGACAAAGCTGCCGCGATTGAGGCAGGCGATGCAGTGGCGTTCGATCCGCATGCAGTTGTGGCTGCCGAATGATCAAGGCAATATTGTCAGGCATCCTCGCCGCGCTTGTGGTGATCGGCGGTGCCGCCTTTGCGAAAGGTGGCAGCGAGCACGATTACCCTGAAGCGCGCCTCTATGATGTCAGCGAAGATGCAATGGCAGACGTGGACGCTGCCCTTGCCAGAGCCGCTGAAAACAACACCCGCGTGCTCATCGCTTTCGGCGCAAACTGGTGCCACGACAGCCGCGCTTTTGCCGGCTGGACCGAAAGTGAGCGCATCGGCGGTTTGATCGAAGAGCGCTATGAACTGGTATTCGTCAATGTCGGCAAGCCGCAATCGGGCGATGGCCATAACAGCCACGTTCTGAGCCGGTTCGGCATTGAAAATCAGGAAGGCACTCCGCTTGTCCTGGTGCTTACGGCCGAGGGCAAGACCCTCAACGCGGACACCGCCCAAAGCTGGCGCAACACCGCGAGCCGCAGCGAAGATGAGATTTTCGACGAATTGCTGATGCTGGCTGACAAGGCTGCTTGAGCCCTGCTCCACGTCGTCCATCACCCTGACTACATGGCCCCTCGCCCTGAACGGGGCACGTTCAAGTTCGACAAATACTACCTTGTGATGGAGGAACTGCGCAGCTCCGGCGCTGCCATCACGCAGCACGCCCCCGAACCCTGCCCGCGGACTTGGCTAGAGGCGGTGCACGATCCCGAATATGTCGACGAGGTCTTCCGCGCAGACGTCCCCTACGCCAAAGAGCGCCGGATCGGCTTTTCGGTGACTGAGGCGATCCGCGACCGCGTGCGCCACACCAATGGCGGGACGTGGCTTGCCGCGCAGCTCGCCATGCAGCACGGATATGCCGCCAATAGCGCGGCGGGCAGCCATCATGCGCTTGCCGATACAGGCGCGGGATACTGCGTCTTCAATGACCTCGCCGTTGCATCCAACCGCTTGATTGCCGAGGGAGATGCGCGACGCATCGCCATCATCGACCTCGATGTGCACCAAGGCGACGGGACCGCCTCGCTGACCGCCGCCCGCGAAGATATTGCAACATTCTCCGTCCATGCGGAGAAGAATTTCCCGGTGCGCAAGGCTCGGTCGAACGTCGATATTGGCTTGCCCGATGCAACCACGGACGACGCCTATATCACGGTGCTTGAAGACCACATCCCCGCGTTTCTGGACGGCTTCAATCCTGATTTTGTCTTCTACCAAGCCGGCGTCGATCCTCACAAGGACGACAAACTCGGACGCCTTGCGCTCACCGATGAAGGGCTGATCCGGCGCGACCGCTTTGTCATCTCCGAAGCCCGCAAACGCGGGATCGCAATCGCGTCGGCTCTGGGCGGGGGATATGGCAGCGATCAGCGCGCAGTCGCCGCGCGCCATGCCCGGTCCATGATCGCCATGGCACATGAGAACGCGGCATTTAGAGCGCCTTAAGGCTTTCGCACTAAGCCTGCCTTCTATGATTGGACGCTATCTCGCCCTGACCGCTGGAGTCTGTGTGTTCGCAGCCCTTGTTGCTGGGGGTTCCGATGCGGGCTCCGATAATGGCGGGGACTGGGTTCCAAAAGGCGCTGCCAATCAATCCGCCGGATCATCGGCTGACAGCGATTGGTATTCCGGCACCCACACGCTTGCCCGCGAGTATGATGGGCATTTTTACGCCAACACCAATGTGAACGGTGCGTCCTTGCGCATGATGGTCGACACCGGCGCGAGCGTGATTGCGCTCACCGGATCAGATGCGCGCGCAGCTGGGCTTTACTGGGACCAAAGTGAAGTGCGCCCTGTCGCGCGCGGGGCGAGCGGTACGGTGTACGGTGTCGTGCGCCAGCTTGATGTGGTTGATGTGGGCGGTTTCTCACGCCGCAATGTGCGCGCGATGATTGTGCCCGAAGGCCTCGATATTTCGCTTCTCGGCCAATCCTATCTCGGCCAAATCAGCTCGGTAAATATCGAGGGCAATCAGATGGTTCTCTCTGGCGGTTGAGGCATCCTATCTGAGCGAAGGTGGGAAGTAGATGTCGATGTAATCGGTAAGGCCGTCGCACCATTCAAATTCCCGAAGACGATAGTACGAACGGTTTTGGGTTACTTCAAAACGCCACTTTTTTGTATCCGTACACATGCGGTCTTCATCGGGGGCTCCGAACATTTTGATCGTGCCTTCGTAAATGAAATAGTCCTCGCCGATTTCAATAATGAAGCCTTCCAGATCCAACACGCCGCCCGTGCCCGCGTTCTGCCCGCCCAGGAGGAACCAATGCCCCCTTCGCGTTACGCCAACCCAAATGGGCCCACGCTCATCCACGCTGATCCATTGCAGGCTCACCCCTTCGTTGCGCAAAAGCCGCTCGGCGCCCTTCAGATCAAGAACGCGCGTGGCATCGGCAGGAACTTCAGACGCTTCAACGGTGATTGTATCGGGAACATCGCTGCGGCTGCTGTTCACAACTCTAAGCTTGGTTAATGGGGGCAGCTCGCTGTGCGTGCTTCCGGTGTCGACAGGCGGGCTTCCGATAGGGGGACCTTCAACAGGTTGAGCCTGAGCGAATGTTTCTTGGGCGGTCGCTTCATGGGCGAGCACTCCTTGCGCCGCTCCCAAAATCCAAAAACTGGCAAAAAGCCCAAAGAGGCGTGATAGATGGCGCATAAGAAGTCTCTTTTCCGATTCGAGAGGCAACATAGCAAACCCTTGAGCCCCGAAGGATTAAACCCGCATGAGCAATCACCAAACTGATTATTTGGTCATTGGCGCAGGTGCAGTGGGCATGGCCTTTGTCGATACGCTGCTCGATGAAGACCCCGATTGTCACGTTACCATCCTCGACAAGCACGCGCGTCCTGGCGGCCACTGGAACGATGCCTATTCATTTGTGGCGCTGCACCAGCCAAGCGCAACTTACGGTGTGAACTCGATGGAAATGTGCCCCGACCGGGTGGACGAACACGGCCACAATAAGGGCATGTATCCACTGGCGAAACATGCGGACATTCTCTCCTATTACAGCAAGCTTATGACCGAGCGTTTTGTACCGAGCAGGCGGGTCAATTACCTGCCTCTTACCGAGTACAAAGGGGGCGGCGATGGTGAGCATACAGCGCGCAGCATCCTTTCGGGCGAAGAACACACGATAAAAGTGCGCCGCAAGCTGGTCGACGGGACGTGGTTCAAGACCAGCGTGCCTTCCACTCACAAGCCCGCGTTCGACATCGCTGAGGGCACGCGCTTTGCGATCCCTGGAGACTTGCCCCGCCTTTGGATGGACACCGATAAACTTCCGCAGCACTACTGCGTTATCGGCGGAGGTAAGACCGCGATGGACACCGCCGTGTGGCTGCTCGAAGCGGGCGTTCCAGCAGGCAAAATCGACTGGGTGCGCCCGCGTGACAGCTGGATGTTCAACCGCAAGCTTTTGCAGCCCGCCAAACACCACATCGAAGAATTGGTGCAGTTTCAGATTGATCTGGTCGAATGCGCCAATGGTTCTGAGACGGGTGATGAGATGTTTGCCAAATTGGGCGAACGCGGCACGATGCTTCGCATTGATGAAAGCGTCGTGCCTAAAATGTTCCACTTTGCGGTCATCTCGGAGGCTGAGGTCGCGCTTTTACAGCAAATTACAAAAGTGCACCGGGACAAACGGGTTACCGCGCTGGAGCCAGCCGCTATGATTTTTGGCGAGGAACGCGCGGATATGCCCGAAGGCACGCTGTTCATCGACTGCACCGCCAGCGCTGTTCCCTTCGAACAACGTGACAAAGGTCGGCCGTTTTTTGAAGGCGACACAATCACGCTCCAACTAGTGCAGTCACCTTTCGTGCCCTACAGCGCGGCTCTCGCGGCTTTCATTGAGGTCAATTTTGACACCGATGAAGAGAAAAACAACCTCGTCCCGCCTGCCCCGCTCACCGACACAACCGACACCTATCCTTATGCGATGATGGCCAATTTAATGAGCACTGCGATCCTGTCGGGCAACCCAAAGACCAATGCTTTCAACGCAAAAAGCCGCCTTCACCCAACAGGGCCAGCGGTCGCAGAGATGATGGCGAAGGGTGATCCAAGGCTCGCCGCGCTGTCCGAAATCGGTCCGAAGATCCAAGCCAATATGCCCGGTGTCATAAAATTGGGCATGGCGGCCAAGGCCATTCACGAACAGGGCTGATCAGCCCTATTAGGGGATTCACGCCAAGGTCATTTTGCTTTAGGTAGTATTTTAGTCATGAACCGCCGCGATCTCTTGAAGGGCTCTATTGCCACCGGCGCTGCGCTGGTCGGCTCGGCTGCGCTTCCAGTGCTTCCGGCCAAACTCGCAGCACAGCCCCTTCCGGGTCAGGTCCGCGCCGGAACACCGCGCGACCGGGCCCTTTTCGATATCGCCGCCAAGCAACTCGCCCGCGCAGGCGATGCGATCTGGCGCAAGGATATTGTCGGCATTTGCGATTACGGCGTGCACTCGGCGCGGCCACGCTTTTACCTGGTGAACATGCGGCTCGAAGAAGTGACCGCGTTCCACGTCAGCCATGGTTCGGGCTCGGACCGCAATCATGATGGTTGGCTGGAAAGCTATTCCAACCGCGAAGGTTCCCACGCATCAAGCCGCGGCGCCTATGTCACTTGGGAGTGGTATCAGGGCAAATACGGCACATCGGTGCGTCTCGGCGGCTTGGAACCCTCCAATGAGGCCGCGCTTCGCCGGTATATCGTGATGCACCGCGCGGCCTATGCAGAACCATCGCATTTGCGGCGCTGGGGCAAAATGGGCCGCTCGCAAGGATGCTTTGTCTTCGGCACAGCCGATTTTCAGCAGATTTTGCTGAACCTATCGGGAGGGCGCTTGCTCTACACCGACAGCCTGGGGCTGCAAGACAACGGCGCTATGCTCACCCGCGAACAGCAATTGGCGCAAAACGAGCCCAATATGCAAATGCTAACCCCCGACAATCCCAGCGCCATGCAAAGGCGCGTCCCGGGGGCGTTTTAGCGTTTGCAATCACCCCGCCAGCGGGTTGTTCTCGATCACGATAACTTCGTCATCGCTTTCACCCGAACGGTTTTGCACGCGCGGTTTGTCGAGGCTCGCCAGCACTGGCTTATCGCGGCCGTAGATGTCCTTGAACTCGCGAAGATTGCCGTCAATATCCACACCCATCGTGAAATAGGTGATGTAGGCATTCATCTTATTCTCGATCATCACCTTGGTGTATTCACCGCTAGTCGCGATGGCGACGGCTTCATCCTTGGTTGCGCCTTTGCCAAGGATCGCCATGGTGATCGCCAGCTCAAGTGCCCGCTCTGTGCGGATACAGCCATGCGAAAGCGCACGCATATTGTTGTTGAACAGGTGGCGCGATGGCGTGTCGTGGAAGAAGATCGCGTGGCGGTTGGGCATCTCTAGCTTCATCCGGCCCAGCGAATTGGTCGGGCCCGGTTGCTGGACAACGCTGATCCAGCCGCTGTCGTGCCGGGTCGCCTTATAGCCCTTTGACCGCGCCCAAGCGGGATTGTTCAATACACGCTCGCCCAAACCTTCGCCTTTGACGATGGATTGGGGGACGGTCCAAGTGGGGTTAAAGACAACGCCTGAAACCACCTCGGCCAATTGCGGGGTCGCGGTGCGGCCCGGCTTCCCGACCACTGTGCGGTACGTGCTGATGATCTTGTCAGCGACCGTCAGACGCAGCTGAAATTCTGGCACATTGGTGATCAGATATTGCTTACCCAAATCACGGGCGAGCCAGCGCCAGCGGTCCATATTTGCGCGGATGAGCTTGCGCTTGGAGGTTTCCTCCAGCGGGATTTCCGCCAGTTCTGCACGCAGAGCCGCATAATCGGGGTGGGCCGGATTGAGGCTTGCCAGCGTGCCTTTGACATCGCCCGTTTGCAGCGCCTCGGTCAACAGGTCGCGGGTGCGAAAGAGGTCGCGGTCTGGGTCGACCACAAACCACTGAACCCGTGCATCCATCGGCGTGCGCCCATCGCGAAGATCTTCGACGAGCCAAACAAAGCTTTGCGATGCCAGCTTGTCGAGCGTCTCGGAGGGGCCCTGCGCCTGTAGCTCTTTAATCGCGGCCAAGTTGTAATCAGCAGGATCAAGGCCTTCCGCGCCGATCCCCTCAATAACTTCAACAAGCGCGTTCAGATTATCCGGCAGCCAGTTTCGCACCAACGGTCCCGGAGCAGCGAGGTCGGCCCCTTCCGCACCCTGCACCAGCGGCTCTGAAACCATCGCGGGGAAGGCTTCATCGAAATTCGCACCGCGTTCGACCTGCGCATCAGCAGAGCCTTGTGCATCCTCAGATCCGCTGTCCTGCGCCAAAGCGCTCGTGGCCAGGGCTCCCGCGCCGACCAAGAAACTTGCAAAAATACCAAACCGTTTGTGCATGTCGTCCACCCAATACCGCTTGCTCGCCGAAATCTCGTCAAATGCCTGCAAGGTCAGCCCTAAAATTGCCCTTCAAAGGTAAATATACCGTTTTTTCCGTGTCGCTATCAACCATAAGAGTTTTCTCAGGGCTGAATTGGCTTGTAAAACTTGTGCATGATCATGGGTGACGCAGAGGCACAGGGGCAGTAGGGCGCATTATCATGAACCGGCCCGCCCCCTCATCTCCGCTGCTTCCCGTCCTCGCAGCGCTTGCGGGCGTGGGTTTCCTGTCGATCATGGACGCCTTTATGAAAGAGGCCGCGCTTGCAACCGGCACCTACACGGCGACCGTTTTGCGCTCATGCATTGGCTTTGCGATCATTGCCCCGTTTTGGCTGTGGAAATGGCAGGGTTGGCCTTCGCGCACAGCCCTAAAGCTGCATCTGGAGCGCGGCGTGATTAGCATGTTTATGGCGCTCTCCTTCTTTTATTCGATCACCAAATTGCCTTTGGCCGAAGCCATTGCAATCAGCTTTATCGCGCCGCTCATCGCGCTGTACCTGGCGAGGGCTTTGCTGGGCGAGGTGATACAGCCCGCTGCGATTTTCGCCAGTATTCTGGGCTTTGCAGGCACTATTGTCATCGTCAGCGGTAAAATGGGTCAGGGCGATTTTGACGAGGATGCGATGCTGGGCATTGCGGCAGTTTTGTTCTCCGCCGTTCTGTACGCCTACAATTTCATCGTCATCCGCAAGCAATCCCAGGCCGCCGGGCCCATCGAAATCGCCACTTTTCACAGCGGGGTGGGCGCGGTGATCCTTGGTGTGTTTGCACCGTTCTTTGCAGGCCCCTTGGCGGGCGAGGCTATCATGCCGCTGATTGCTGCGGGCGGGTTGACCGTAGTGGGCGCGATGGCGCTTGCATGGGCCTATGCGCGCGCCGAAGCACAGGCGCTGGTGCCGATTGAATATTCCGGATTTTTGTGGGCGAGCGTTCTGGGGTGGCTGTTCTTCCAAGAGGAGGTGACAGTGCCGACATTGGCGGGGACGGGACTAATTGTGACCGGATGCTGGTTGGCGGCGCGCAAAGGGAAAACTGCCAAAGCTGTGCCAATGCAGCCTCAACCTTGACCTGACGCGTCCCTCTGCCCAGATCAGGTTCCTAACAATCAAGGGATTACACGCCATGACCGCCACCGGTAAAGACAGCCTCTCCGCCCGCTCCACCCTCGACGTCGGCGGCAAGTCCTACGCCTATTATTCGCTGGCGAAAGCGGCTGAGCAGCTGGGCGATGTGTCGAAATTGCCAATTTCGATGAAAGTGCTCTTGGAGAATATGCTGCGCTTTGAAGATGGCGGCTTCACCGTAGGGCGCGAAGATATCCAGGGCATCATCGACTGGCAAAACAACCCTGTCACTGGCGAGGAGATTCAATACCGCCCGGCGCGCGTGCTGCTGCAAGATTTCACCGGCGTCCCTTGCGTGGTGGATTTGGCGGCGATGCGCGATGCGATCAAGAAACTGGGAGGCGACACAGCCAAAATCAATCCGCAGGTGCCGGTTGACCTTGTGATTGACCACTCCGTCATGGTGGATGAATTTGGCCACCCCAAAGCGATGGAAGCCAATATGGCGCTCGAGTATGAGCGCAATGCAGAGCGGTATGATTTTCTCAAATGGGGCGCGGAAAGCTTCGAGAATTTCTCCGCCGTCCCTCCCGGCACTGGCATCTGCCATCAGGTGAACCTTGAATATATCGGGCGCGGCGTGTGGTCGAGCGAGGATGCGAATGGCGAACTGGTCGCTTACCCCGACACCTGCGTTGGCACTGACAGCCACACCACCATGATCAACGGGCTCGGCGTTCTTGGCTGGGGCGTTGGCGGGATTGAGGCGGAGGCCGCCATGCTCGGCCAGCCGATTTCCATGCTGGTGCCTGAAGTGGTCGGCTTTAAGCTGACGGGCACAATGGCAGAAGGCGTGACAGCAACAGATCTCGTGCTCACCTGCGTCCAGATGCTGCGCGAAGTGGGCGTGGTGGGGAGTTTCGTCGAGTTTTACGGAGAGGGCGTTGCGGGTCTCACCCTCGCCGACCGCGCAACGATTGCCAATATGGCGCCAGAATACGGCGCGACCTGCGGCTTTTTCGGGATCGACCACAAGACCACCGACTACATGCGTTTGACCGGACGCCCGGAGGAGCAAATCGCTTTGGTCGAAGCCTATGCCAAGCAGCAGGGCATGTGGTTTGATCCCGCAAATGAGCCGGTGTTCTCAAACACGCTTGAATTGGATGTGGGCAGCGTTGTGCCAAGCTTAGCAGGACCAAAACGCCCGCAAGACCGCGTGACCCTGCCGATGGTCGATGAGCTGTTCAACGAAGACTTGGCGAAAGTGTACAAGAAAACGGAGCCTGCCCGCGTGGATGTGGCCGATACCGAGCACGATATTGGCGACGGCGATGTCGTGATTGCGGCGATTACCAGCTGCACCAACACCTCCAACCCCGATGTTCTTATCGCAGCGGGGCTGGTCGCGAGGAAAGCCAATGAACGCGGCATGCGGCCAAAACCCTGGGTGAAAACTTCGCTTGCGCCGGGCAGCCAGGTGGTGACCGATTACCTCGTAAAATCCGGGCTTCAGGATGATCTGGACGCGGTGGGCTTTGACCTCGTCGGCTATGGCTGCACCACCTGTATCGGCAATTCTGGCCCGCTTGCACCGCCGATCAGCCAAGCGATCAATGGCAATGATATTGTCGCTGCATCGGTCCTTTCCGGAAACCGCAATTTCGAAGGCCGAGTGAGCCCCGATGTGCGCGCCAATTTCTTGGCGAGCCCTCCCTTAGTGGTCGCCTATGCGCTCAAAGGAACCGTAACCGAAGACATCACCGAAACCCCGCTTGGCCAAGACCAAGACGGGAACGATGTGATGCTTGCTGACCTATGGCCCTCCAATGCCGAAATCGCTGAGCACAGGGCGGCCAATATCGACCGCTCCATGTTCGTGGACCGTTATGCCAACGTCTTTGATGGCGATGAGCACTGGCAGGCGATAACGGTTGAGCCTTCCGACACTTACCAATGGCGCGCAGGCTCCACCTACATAGCCAATCCGCCTTACTTTGAAGGCATGGAGATGACGCCTTCGCCCATCACCGATATCGTGGATGCCAAAACGCTCGCGATCCTTGGGGATTCAGTGACCACCGATCACATCTCCCCTGCGGGCGCGATCAAGGAAGACAGTCCCGCAGGCGCCTATCTCAAGGGCAACCAGATCGCGAAGAAGGACTTCAATTCCTATGGTTCACGCCGGGGCAATCACGATGTGATGATGCGCGGCACCTTTGCCAATATCCGTATCAAAAACGAGATGGTCCCCGGCGTTGAAGGCGGCGAGACCACATACAATGGCGAGCGCATGCCGATCTATGATGCTGCCATGCGTCACAAAGAGGACGGCACGCAGCTTATCGTAGTGGGCGGGAAGGAATACGGCACCGGCTCCAGCCGCGACTGGGCGGCCAAGGGCACCATTTTGCTGGGCGTACGGGCGGTTATAGTCGAAAGTTATGAGCGCATACACCGCTCCAATCTTGTCGGCATGGGCGTCCTTCCGCTGCAATTCAAAGAGGGCGACACGCGTTTGTCACTGAGCCTTAATGCTGATTGCACATTTTCGATTTCGGGCCTTGCTGACTTGGGGCCGGGACAAGATGTCGAAGTCAAAGCGCGCCGCGGTGATGGTTCAACCTTCACATTCACCGCACTTTGCCGTATAGATACAGAGAACGAGATGGAGTATTACCGCCACGGCGGCATTCTTCATTATGTTTTGAGAAAGCTCGCTGCGTAAAGGAAACAGGCTCAACCCATGCTGAAAAGCGTCACCTTCGCCGCATTGGCCGCGCTGGCAATCACAGCTTGCGCGCCTGGTGGCGGTGATGGCGAAGACAGCCCCTCCAACGCGCCATTTGGTTATGAGTTTGCCCAATCGGATCAGAAGCATCCGCCCAAAGGCGGCTAAATCGGCACCGTGCTGTTGGACGCCGCCGAATGAGGTTGCCCGAAACTTACGCATACTCCTCGCCGCACATAAAGCACTGGCGCCGCGTCTTGTGAAAGGGTTTTAGCGGCTGAGTTCAGACACAAGGTTCATACACAAGGAAGCAGTGCCGATATGCATCAAAGCCGAGACTTCACTCATAGCGTCCGGTGCGCATTTGGACGATCCTGTATGGATTGTGCGCTTGCAACACTGTAGCGTACTATACATCCACAAGTTCAATCAGGGGGAACTTTTACAATGCTTATCACCACAACGATGGCCGCTACCTTGTTTTTCGCGGTTCAGTCTTCGCCAGTGGAAACCAGCGGTGAATCGCCTGAAACACAAAGCACATCCGCCGAAGACGACAACAAGCGCGAATGCCGCCGCGTTGCTCTAATCGGCACACGCATGAAGAAAAAGTTTGTGCAACGCGCAAAGAATGGCGCGAAATGGCGCGGGAATCGCGCAAGACGACTGAAGACATGCAGCGCCGCGGTCAGGCGCCAGGAAGCGGGATTGGCGGCTAAGCCAGGCCTAAATGCGCCTTGGCCCATTTGACTTTGAGCTAGGACGGCTTTTCCAGTTCAGGAGGCCGCTCTTTTCGTTTGCGCATTGCGTTCAGCTTGACTGACCTGCATTTGATCGACTGGCGGTGGCGCATGGCTCGGCGTGAGCCTAACCTCAATATACCGACATCAAGGGGGAATAGCCAAATGATCGTATCTGGGACAATCGTATCTGCGACACTCGCCGGCGCTTTGCTGCTTTCAGTCCAGGCCGCGCCGGTTGCGACCAATGTTGCTCCGGTAGAAGCGGAAGCGGCAGGTGGCGACAATCAGCGCGTCTGCAAGCGAGTTGCCGTAATTGGCTCTCGCATGAAGAAAAAGGTCTGCGCAACACGCGGCGAATGGCGAACATTGGCCGAGGAATCGCGCTATAAAGCAGCAGAGCTACAGCGCCGCGGACAAGTCCCGGGCGAGATCCCCCGGCACTTAGGGCCCAGCATTTTTGGGGCCCGGCATTGAATGGCTCCACAAACAATCCATTGCCCAAAGAAAAAGGGCGGCTCCCGCTTAGGAAGCCGCCCTTTTTTTTGCCGCCCCGCTTGGGGTTTGAAGCCTTAAACTTCTGCTCCCTCATCGCCTTTGGCCGCCTTGGTGCCAAAGGCCCTGCGAGTGAGGATCGCACCGGCTGCAAGGCCAAACAGGATCATCATTGGCGGTGCCGGAACGTCGTTTCCGCCGCTGGTGCCATCGCCGCTTCCGCCGCTCGAACTTGATGTTGAGGTGCTGGAGCTTGTGCTGGTCGACGAAGACCCGGAAGTCGAAGTCGAGGTGGTGCTGCCGCCTGTGCTGGTCGAGGTCGAGGAGCCAGTCGAACCGCCTGAAGAGGTGCTTGTTGCGCCGCCCGATGTGCTGCTGCTCGAGGAAGACGAACCTGAGCTTGAGGACGAAGAGCTTCCGCCAAAGCTGCTTGAGCCGCCTGAGGTGCTGCTGCTCGAAGAAGACGAACCCGAGCTTGAGGAGGAAGAGCTTCCACCGGAGCCGCCGCCGGAACTGCCATTATCGCCGCCCGATGAAGAGCTGCTGCTGGAAGACGAGCCTGAGCTTGAGGACGATGAACTGCCGCCAAAGCTGCTTGAGCCGCCTGAGCTTGCACCGCCTGAAGAAGACGAGGACGAACTCGATGATGAGCTCGATGACGATGAGCTGGTTGAGCTGCTGAAATTGCCAGAGCTGCCGCCGCTTGTCGCCCCGCCAGAACTTGCACCGCCTGATGACGATGAGCTGCTGGAAGATGAGCTTGATGAGGACGAGGAGCTTGAGCTGCCCGATCCGCCTGAGCTTGCACCGCCTGAAGTGGCGCCGCCAGAACTGGCTCCACCTGATGAGCTCGAAGATGAGCTGGAGCTGCTACTGGAAGATGAGCTTGATGAAGACGAACCGCCGCCCGTGCTGGTGCTCGAAACATTGCCAGACGTGCTGGAGATGTTGCCCGAGGTAGACGTCGATGTGCTCGATACCTTGCCCGAAGTGGTCGAGGTGCTGGACACATTGCCAGAGGTCGAACTTGTGCTCGATACATTGCCCGAGGTCGTGCTCGAAGAAACATTACCCGAACTCGTGCTCGAAGATACGTTTCCAGACGTCGTGCTTGAAGAGACGTTGCCTGAGGTGCTTGAAGAGACGTTGCCTGACGTGCTCGAAGCCACATTGCCCGAGGTACTGCTTGAGACATTACCGGACGTGCTCGAAGAGACGTTGCCAGAGGTACTCGAAGAGAAGTTGCCCGAAGTGCTGCTGGTAAAGTTGCCAGACGACACATCGCCCGACGTGCTGGAAACATTGCCCGAAGTGCTGCTGGTGAAGTTGCCAGACGACACATCGCCCGAGGTGCTGGAAACGTTGCCCGACGTGCTGCTTGAGACGTTGCCCGATGTAGTGGTCGTGGTCGTCGTTGTGGTCGTGCTGCCACTTGTGCCCGCACCAGAGGAACCGCCGGTGCTCGACACATCGCCCGATGAGCTGGAGCCGCCCGTGCTGCTGCCACCTGTAGAGGTGCTCGTGCTGCCACCGCTGGTAGTGCCGCCGCTGGTGCTGCCATCGCTGGTGGTGCCGCCGGTAGACGTGCTGCCGCCGCTCGTGCTGGAGGATACATCGCCTGATGAACCGCCAGATCCGCCTGAAGTGGTCGTTGTCGTGGTCACATTGCCAGAGGAGATGCCTCCTCCACCGCCGCCGCCGCCAAAGAAGCCGCCGAAGAAGCCTCCCCCAAAGCCGCCGCCAAATCCAACGCCGCCGCCAACGGAGATCGGGCCAGCAAAGCCGCCGCCGCCGCGGATCGGCGGAAGTGGTGGGAGCGGCGCAGGTGCATAAGCGACCTGCGCGATCGGTGCACATTCTGCATCGTCAAAATAGGCTTCAACTGCGCCAGCAGGAAGCGGGGCGGTTCCGGCAACCGCATCGCGACGACCTGCGCCAAATGGACCGTAAGGACCAGGCACCGGCTCACACTCAATCGTACGCTCAACAATACGCCGGCGGCGATCAGGCTCCACTTGTGGAAGCGGAGGAAGCTCGCGGGCACGGTCTGTTTTCACATAGCGCGGTTCGCCCACGCGCTGTGTCTTGACGTAACGCGGCTCACCGATGGGCTGAGCGATCGGGAGCGCTTTTGTGTCCACCAGCTGACCTTTCGCGTCTGACGCGAAGCGCGGCTGGTCGGTGTTCATAGGCTCGGCCATCCGAACCGCCCCACCTTGCAGAAGCGCAACTCCAGCGGCCGTTGCCGCGAGCTTAGCTGATACCATTTTGATCGACATAAATTCGAACCTTGCATGTAATGGCTGAGCACGGCCGGTCCGCACTTTCACCAATTCCTATGCTGTGATGGGATTGAAATCGGGTTGACCGCAATGGGGTTAACCATGTTCAAAGCGCATTCGGCGGCTCAAAGACGGCAGAATCGGGTGATTTCAGGTCCTCTGTCCCGTTTTGAGACCAAAACGAGCCGTTTGGTTAGCTATTTTCGTCGAACAGACCGGATTGTTTGGCGTTGTTAGTCAGAATCGGTTTGGCCATTTCCAAGTGATTCCATCCCGCATCATTAAGCATCCGTCCGCGTTCTGTTCGCGCTATCAGCCCCAATTGGATGAGGTAGGGTTCGATCACTTCCTCGACCGTATCGCGTTGTTCCGCGAGCCCTGCGGTAAGGGCTGATGCGCCCACGGGTCCGCCCTTGTAAGTCGTTGCAATCATGGTGAGATAGCGCCTGTCCATCGCATCAAGCCCCAGCCGGTCGATCTCAAGCCGGGTGAGCGCATTGTCAGCGATTGGGCGTGTCACGGTGTCTTGGCCAGCGACCTGCGCAAAGTCGCGCACCCGCCTGAGCAGCCGGCCTGCCACCCGGGGCGTCCCGCGCGAGCGCCGAGCGATCTCACGCGCGCCTTCGGGGTCGATGTTCAGACCAAGCAAGTTAGCCGCCCGGGTAACCACCAGATCAAGCTCATCATGGCTGTAAAACTGAAGCCGTATGGGAATGCCGAAACGGTCCCTCAAAGGCGTTGTGAGCAGGCCTTGGCGGGTTGTCGCGCCGATGAGCGTAAACGGCGGCAAGTCGATGCGAACACTGCGCGCGCTAGGGCCTTCGCCAATGATGATATCGAGCGCGCGGTCCTCCATCGCGGGATAGAGAACTTCCTCCACCACTGGGCTCAAACGGTGGATTTCGTCGATAAACAGGACATCATGCGGTTCAAGGTTTGTGAGGAGCGCTGCAAGGTCGCCTGCCTTGGCGATAACAGGTCCGGACGTGGCTCTGAAACCTACACCCAGTTCGCCCGCGACAATTTGAGCAAGGGTGGTTTTTCCCAGCCCCGGCGGCCCATGGAACAGCGTATGATCCATCGCCTCCCCGCGGGCCTTTGCGCTGGCGATAAACACCGAGAGGTTGTCCTTGGCCCCCTCCTGACCGATGAATTCGGCGAGGCGTTTGGGGCGCAGAGCCGTGTCCGGATCGCCGGGCTGGTTTTCACCTGAATGGATGGGTGGGTCAGTGTCGGTCATGCCAAAACTCTCTCGTCACCCTGAACTTGTTTCAGGGTCCATCGCACGGCACACTGCGGAATATGAAGCGCGTCATCGAACCTTGCACCTACCTCATGGCAAGCGGTTTTCGCGGAACGATCTACACAGGCGTGACCTCTGACCTGATGGCACGGATTGCGCAGCACAGGAGTGGCACGTTCGAGGGCTTCACCAAGCGCTATAACGCCAAAGTGCTCGTCCATTTCGAGATGTTTGGCACAATGGACCAAGCGATCACCCGTGAAAAGCAGATCAAAAACTGGCGGCGACAATGGAAGATCAATTTGATCGAAGAAGCGAACCCTAGATGGCGGGACTTGGCTTGTGAATTGGGCTTTGCGCCTTTGTCGCGGAGTAGCGCTGGTGATGGATCCTGAAACAAGTTCAGGATGACGAGGTTTAAATGCCGTGGTCTCGCCTGAGTGGATGGGTGGGTCAGTGTCGGTCATTGACCCTCGTCCTTGGCGATGCATTCCGTCGGACCACGATAACTTGTCACAAAAACTCCGCCTTGCTCCTCGCACGCTTTCTGCCGGTCAGAATTGGACAGAATGCCCAACGAACCGATGATCACAAAAACGATCGTACCAATCAGCCAGAGCATTGGAGCGCTCGGACCGTTGCTTTCTTCTTCGGGATCAATCTGCATATCAAACAACCCCATCAAGCTGACAAATGGATGCTGAAACGAGTTCAGCATGACGAGGTTTTAACTCAGGCTCGTCACCCTGAACTTGTTTCAGGGTGCATTTCGCGTCACGCTCCGAGCCATGCCCATTGAGCGAAACCCATGCGCCTACATCCTCGCGAGCTAGCCTTATGGGACGCTGTATGTCGGCGTCACCAGCGACCTCATCAAACGGCTTTGCCAGCACCGTGAGGGCGCCGTCGAGGGCTTCACTTCGAGACACAAAGTCTACCGTCTCGTTCGATATGAGATGTTTGGCGACATGCCCTCCGCGATCACCCGCGAGAAGCAGATCAAAAACTGGCGGCGACAATGGAAGATCAATTTGATCGAGAGCGAGAACCCCGATTGGCATGACGTAGCCGTCAGGCTCGGTTTGCCTGCGCTGGAACTGAGTGGGAGGCAGGATGGATCCTGAAACAAGTTCAGGATGACGGGTGGTAGAGGTCACTCCCATCACCCAGCCGCCTTCTTGAGCGCCACGCGAATAAGATCGCCCTCTGACGCGCCCTCGCCCAATTCCTCCAGCGCCCGCGCCACCGCTTGCGCTGCAATCGCAGGTTTAAACCCAAGGTTCTCCAACGCGCTTATCGCATCGGCGCTCGCCCCGCCTTTAGGAGCCGCGCCTGACATCGCCGCCCCGGCAACGCCGCCGCCCGGAAGCGCGCCTGCTTTATCCTTAAGCTCATTGACGATCCGCCCGGCAAGCTTTGGCCCCACGCCATTGGCCCGCGCCACGCTCGCCGCATCACCCGCCGCACACGCATCGCGCAGTTCGCCGGTGGAGAGCGCGGATAGGATTGCTAGGCCCACTTTGGAGCCTACGCCTTGAACCTGTGTCAAGAGGCGGAACCAATCGCGCTCTGCACTTTCGGCAAAGCCAAGCAGGCGCATATCGTTCTCGGAGACCTGCATATCGGTGTGGATAGTGCAGCCCTCGCCCACCTCTCCCAAAGCCGACAGCGTGCGCGCTGAGCAATGGACGAGATAGCCCACACCCTGAACATCAACGATGGCCCAATCTTCCCCTGCGGAGTCCAGCCTGCCCGATAGCTTTGCAATCATGGTTTGTTCTTGAAGGAAACGTGCGACAGATACCAGCCCGCAATTGGAGATATCGTCATTGCGAGCGCAGCGAAGCAATCCAGTCCAGCGCCATGTGGATTGCCGCGTCGCCTGCGGCTCCTCGCAATGACGAAAAAGTCTGCCGTTCATCTTCCTATTGAGTCGCGCGGGCGCACTCCCAATGGACAAACTCCAAACTTTGCGCAAAAGCGCTTGCCCATGAGTTACAACACCTTCGGGCGGGTCTTCCGCTTTACCACTTGGGGCGAAAGCCACGGGCCGGCACTTGGCGCGGTGATTGATGGGTGCCCGCCGGGTATTGCGCTCACCGAAGCTGACATACAGCCCTTTCTCGACGCGCGCCGTCCGGGCCAGAGCAAGTATACCACCCAGCGCCAAGAGGCCGATCAGGTGCGCATTCTTTCCGGCGTATTCACCAATGATGAGGGCGTACAGGTTACCACCGGCACCCCGATCCATCTGATGATCGAGAACACCGATCAACGCTCCAAAGACTATTCAGAGATCGCCAAGAGCTATCGCCCGGGGCACGCCGACTACACCTATGACGCCAAATACGGCATTCGCGATTATCGCGGCGGTGGCCGCTCCAGCGCGCGCGAGACTGCGGCGCGGGTCGCGGCGGGCGCGGTGGCGCGTAAGGTCATTCCCGAGGTTACGATCAAGGCCTTCGTGTGCGAAATCGGCGGCGACAAAATCGACCGCGATGCGATCATGATGGACAACATCGACAAGAACCCCTTCTTCTGCCCCGACACCTGGGCCGCAGAGCGCTGGGAAGAATTGGTCGATAATGCACGCAAATCGGGCTCGTCTTTGGGCTCGGTTGTCGAATGCGTGGCCGACGGGGTTCCCGCCGGATGGGGCGCACCGATTTACGCCAAATTGGACAGCGAGCTTGCAGCTGCGATGATGACGATCAACGCGACCAAGGGCGTGGAGATCGGAGACGGCTTTGAGGCGGCGCGCCTCACCGGTGAGCAGAACGCCGATGCGATGCGGCCCGCGCCGGAGGGCTCAAACAACAAAGGCCCGGTTTACGAAAGCAACCACGCAGGCGGCACCGCCGGAGGCATCTCAACCGGACAGCCTGTGGTGTGCCGCGTGGCGTTCAAGCCCACCTCATCAATCCTCACCCCGGTGAATTCGATCACGTCTGACGGTGAGGCAACTCAAGTCCGCACAAAAGGCCGCCACGACCCCTGCGTCGGCATCAGGGGCGCTCCGGTGGTCGAGGCGATGATGGCGCTGGTGCTGGCGGATCAAAAGCTGCTTCACCGGGCGCAGGTGGGGTAAACCGCGGAAGTATGGTGATGGATCATCAGTGGAGAACTATTGCGCCCGCGTGGACGCGTCGTCTGCTAAGCTTGTTTTTGATTACAGTCGCCCTGTCTGGTTGTGAGATCCGAGAAACTGACACCTGCGATGGGACTGGTAGGCTCAACCTAATTGTTGGCTCGAACACGTATCATGTGGCTGACGACAATCTCGTGAACATCGGTTTTTGGAACCAGATTCAACCAAAATCGATCCTGAAGCCACAGGGTTATGAGCAGCCTAACTATTGTCGTTCAAAGCGCATGGGCAAAGGTCCGGTATATGTTCAAGATTTTGCGGTTCAGTTGGGTGGCCCGAATGGTCTTCTTCTCAAAATTCTCTCAACCCATGGGTTGATTGATGAATTGGTACCGAAATGGCCGACCGTTCGCTCCGATACACTTGAGTCAATCACTTATGCCAAGGGCGAACGAGTTAAGCATCGGTTTCGTCTACCCATCAATTTTAGGTTGAAAGATGGTAATGTGATTGAGGGGTCAGTGCACTGCTTGCCGTCACCGAACCCGGACGATGATCAAGAAAACCCGTTCCTCACAGTCTGCCGAATCAACCTTCCGTTGGAGGACGGAAATCTGTTGGAAGTGCACACAGGGGGAGTGCGCGCAGATTCGCCCGACCAGATGAGTGGGGAGATACTTGAGGGCCTCAAGTATGCGGAAGAACTCCAGGAGTTAAGCGCGAAAGTCTTTGCATCCGGCCCTTGGCCATAGACGAGCCACTTAGCCCCTTGCGCTGCGTCCCATTTTCGGTGAGAGCATGGGGAGACATGAACACCTCTCAAGTTACCGAAAAAAAGCGGATCGACCCAGACAACCCCCGCGATCTCGCGCGAAAGCTGGCGCGGTTCCGTACGCCGCGCATCAGCCGCAGCATTTGGGAAGTGGTCTCCACTTTTCTGCCATTTGCCGGGCTTATGACCATCATGCTGTTCGCGGTCGAGGCGGGGTATTACGCCGCTTTCGTGCTGACGCCGCTTGCCGGGATGCTGTTGCTGCGCCTGTTTATCATCCAGCACGATTGCAGCCACGGATCCTTCTTCAAAAGCAAGGCAACCAACAAATGGCTGGGCCGGACGCTGGGCATTTTGACGCTTACGCCTTACGATTGTTGGCAGCGCAGTCACGAGCTGCACCATGCGAGCACGGGCAATCTGGACGCGCGCGGATTTGGCGATGTGGACACTTTGACGGTGCGCGAATACCGCGCCAAGGGGCGCATGGGGCGAGCATGGTACCGGCTCTATCGCCATCCGCTTTTCCTGATGGGCCTTGGGCCTGCCTACCTTTTCCTTTTGCGCCACCGTTTGCCCATCGGCCTGATGAAGGCGGGCTGGATTTATTGGATCAGCGCGCTTTTGACCAATGCCGTGACGGGCGGGCTTTTGGTGGTGCTGGGCCTGCTATTTGGTGCATCGGTCACCGCGATGGTGTTCTTGCCCGTTCTGCTCACTGCGGCGTCGGTCGGAGTGTGGCTGTTTTATGTGCAGCACCAGTTTGAAGACACATCCTGGGACAGACGCGAGGATTGGTCTTATCATGCCTCGGCATTGGAGAGCAGCTCCTACCTCCATCTGCCTGCGGTCATGAACTGGTTCACCGGCAATATTGCGATCCACCATATTCACCATCTGGTGAGCCGTATTCCCTTCTACCGCCTCCCCGCTGCACTAAAGGCGCACCCTGAACTTGCCGAGTACAACCGCGTCGGCATACGCGATGCCTTTGGCACGATGTGGCTCGCGCTATGGGACGAAGATGCTCGCAAGCTCGTGACTTTCCGCGAGGCGAAACGCTCCATTGCTTAAGCGCGATCAGGGGAGCACGAAGGCGCAATGAAGATCATCCTCACCGGTTCCTCGGGCCGTATTGGCCGGGCGATCTTTGGAGCGCTTGCGGGCGGGCATGAGGTTATCGGGGTCGACACCCGCGTCTTCGCCACAACGCAGGTGACAGGCGATTGCACCGATGGGGCGCTTATCCGGCCGCTTCTCGAAGGGGCTGATGCGGTGATCCATACAGGCGGTCCGCATGCGCCTCATGTGGGTGAGACACCGGATGAGGAATTCACCCGCGTCAATACCCAGGGCACTGCCGAGCTCTACAAATGGGCTTTGGCCGCCGGGGCCTCTCGGTTCCTCTACACCTCCACCACCGCCCTTTATGGAAACGCCATCGCAAAAGGCGTCTGCACATGGGTGGACGAAGAGACCGCCCCGTCCCCAAAAAGCATCTACCACCGTTCAAAGCTTGCAGGCGAAGAACGGTTGGAAGAGCTGGCGACTTCCGCTTTGCCTGTGCGCGTGCTTCGCATGTCACGGTGCTTTCCTGAGAGCGCTAAGCTGATGGCCGGTTACCGTTTGCACCGGGGCATTGACGCGCGCGATGTGGGAGAGGGGCACGCCTGCGCTCTCGCCTATGATGGCTCTGTATTTGAGCGCTTCATCCTGTCTGGCGCTGTGCCTTTCACCCGCGAGGATTGCGACGGCCTTGCGAGCGATGCACCCGCCGTCATCTGCGAGCGGGCGCCCTTGTTGGCCGACAGCTTTGCAAAGCGCGGCTGGGACTTGCCGCGCACGATAGACCGGGTCTATGATGCAGGCGCGGCTCAGGCCAAACTCGGCTGGCAGAGCCGCTGGGGATGGGAAGAGGTTTTGGCGCAGGCTGATCGCTGCGATCTCGAAGTGCTTGGCCCCGGGATCAATACCGCTGCCAAGGCGGAGTGAACCGACCGGCTGCCAAATGTGCTTCGCTGACCGACCGACCTAGAAAAATCGTAAAAACACGAAAATTCAAAAAGGTTACAATGCTTTTTTCGATTGCCATGATCGGAAGTCTCAACTTTTATCCAGAAAAAATTACGCTATCTAAGTCTCAGCGGGTCCCTTTACCCGTTTAGAGACATCCGGCAGCCCCACCCTCTCTCGCCGGCATGTTTCGAAAGCCTGATGCAAGCCAAAAATTGCATCGTATAGAACCGGAGGCCAGCGAGCTTCGCCTCCCCCTCCCCCCTAGCGGGGCCCGCGGCTTCCGGTTCCCTTTTTTGAAATATTGGCTCAGATGGCCGGTTCGCCGCTCTGCTAGTATTTGGGCCTATCTGACAGCGTCTTGATCCGCGTTTCCCAAGCACAATCAATTGAGATCGGATTTTGCAATCAATCTCGCCAGATTATTCGATTGGACCGGCAGAGGCATGTCGATCATCAAGTGCGAGACCCTGCTGCTTCCCCGCGATTCTGGCAGGAGACAATTTTTTCGAGGAGAACACGACAATGGATGCGAAGACCGGAGATATCAGCGGCTGCCCTTTTAACGGCGACGGTGGCACCCGCACACTGCTTGGCCGCCAGAACAAGGATTGGTGGCCAGAGGCGACCGATCTCGGCCTGCTGACCGAGCAAGGCAAATCCGCCAACCCTTATGGCGAAGATTTCGACTATGTCGCAGCGTTCAACGCGATTGATTACAGCGCTCTGAAAGCGGATCTCACCGCTTTGATGACCGACGATCAGGACTGGTGGCCAGCGGATTATGGGCACTACGGCCCGTTTTTTATCCGCATGGCATGGCACGCAGCAGGCACCTACCGGACAGGCGATGGCCGCGGCGGCGCCGGTTCAGGGCAACAGCGTTTCGCTCCGCTCAACAGCTGGCCGGACAACGGCAACCTCGACAAGGCGCGCCGTCTTCTGTGGCCGATCAAGCAGAAGTACGGCAAAGGCATCAGCTGGGCTGATCTTTACATTCTTGCTGGCAATGTCGCGATTGAAAGCATGGGCGGACCTGTTTTTGGCTTCGCTGGCGGACGCGCGGACGTGTTCGAGCCGGAGATGGTGTACTGGGGCACAGAGGAACAATGGGTGGATGACGGCGCAGAAACCCGGATCATTCCCGATGAAGGCAAAGCGCTCGAGAACCCGCTTGCTGCGATTCAGATGGGCCTGATCTATGTCAATCCAGAAGGCCCTGGCGGCAATCCTGATCCGCTGGAATCGGCGCGCGACATGCGCGAAACCTTCGCCCGCATGGCGATGAATGACGAGGAAACCGTCGCCCTTACCGCTGGTGGTCATGCCTTTGGTAAAGCGCACGGCGCGCAGCCATCCGACACCTTCGGCGGCGCTCCTGAAAGCGAAGCTTTGCATCTTCAAGGCTTTGGCTGGCTGAACGATGAAGAGGAAATCGGAAAAGGGCACATCACAACCTCGGGCATTGAGGGTTCGTGGTCGAACAACCCCACATCGTGGAGCCACGATTATTTCCGCCTTCTGTTCAAATATGATTTTGAACTGACACACAGCCCGGCTGGCGCACAGCAATGGACCCCGATCAACCCTGATCCGGAGGATCTGGCACCTGACGCGCGTGATCCCTCGAAGAAGGTTCCAACCATGATGACGACCGCCGATATGGCGCTCAAAATGGACCCGGATTATCGCAAAATCTCTGAGCGTTTTCTTGAGAACCCTCAAGCTCTTGATGACGCATTCGCGCGCGCATGGTTCAAACTGTGCCACCGCGATATGGGTCCAAAGGTCCGCTATCAAGGGCCGGAGGTGCCTTCCGAAGACCTGATCTGGCAGGACCCTGTGCCTTCTGGCACCGCGCCATCAGACGGTGATGCGAGCGCGTTCAAATCGGCCATCTTGGGCAGCGGCCTTTCAGTTAGCGAGCTTGTTAAAGCAGCCTGGGCGAGCGGCGGAACCTACCGCAATTCGGACCACCGTGGTGGTACAGATGGCGCGCGTGTGCGTCTGGCCCCGCAAAAGGATTGGGCGGCGAATGATCCGGAAGAATTGAGCAAAGTTCTCGCCAAGATCGACGAACTGCGCGGCGACATCTCGGTGGCTGATGCAATTGTGCTGGCTGGTAACGCTGCAGTCGAAAAGGCGGCAAGCGATGCTGGCTTCTCTGTGAGCGTACCGTTCACCGGCGGGCGCGGCGATGCGACCGATGAGATGACCGATGCCGAGAGCTTTGAACCGCTCGAGCCATTTGCCGATGGTTTCCGCAACTATCTCAAGACCAAAGCGAATGTGAAAACTGAGGATTTGTTGATCGACAAGGCGCACCTTCTGGGCCTTTCCCTGCCGGAGCTTACCGTTTTGGTCGGCGGTTTGCGGGTGCTCGGCGCGAATAGCGGCAACCGTCCGCATGGTGTTTTGACCGACCGCGTCGGACAGCTCACCCCTGACTTTTTCACCAACCTTCTCGACATGGGCAACAAATGGGCTCCGGTCGAAGGTTCAGGCGATGAAGAATATGTGGCCACAAGCCGGGCAACTGGCGAAGAAAAGTACCGCGCAAGCCGAACAGACCTCATCTTCGGCTCCAACTCACAGCTTCGCGCACAAGCCGAAGTCTATGCCGAAAGCGGAAACGAAGAGAAGTTCGTGAACGACTTCGTAGCCGCCTTCACCAAGGTGATGAATGCAGGCCGCTTCTAAGCCTGGCTAAAACCCGGCTCGCCCCGGCGAGCGGTAAGAATTGAAAACCCCCGGTGAGGAAACTCGCCGGGGGTTTTTCATGAAGGTGGCGTTTTTTTGGGTTTGCAGCCAGAAGGCTCTTATGGACGCTGTATCAGAATTGAACTCATACTCTCCCCAAGCCCGCAAGGTTGCAGGGGCGGTCGCCGCCGTCGCTTTTACGGCACTGTGCGTGCAGCCATTCCTTGGCGAATATGGCTATCTTGAAAACACCGGCTTTCTGCTGCGCTTCTTCACGATTTGGGGAAACATCGGTGCCTGCACCGTGCTCGCCGCGATTGCACTGGGCAAAACTCCTTCCAAAAGCGCCATGGCGGCCCTGGCGACGATGCTCACGGTGATCGGTGCGGTCTATTGGGCAGCGCTTGCCCACCTCCATCACCCGGTTGGCCTCGACCGGATCACAAACCAGTCGCACCATACCTTTGTGCCCATCGCCTTTGTACTGTTCTGGCTGCGCTACACACCGCGTGCGGCCTCGACCATAAAACTGATCCCGGGCATCATGGTGCCGCCGCTCGCCTATGGAGCCTTCGCCTTGATCTTGGGTCAGATCACCGGTTTCTACGCCTATTTTTTTACAGACCTCAGCCAATTGGGATGGACCCAATACCTCATCAACAACGCGGTCCTTTCGGTCTTTTTTGCAGCGTTTGGCGCAGCTTTGGTGACGATCAAGAACTGGCTTCAGTCGGTGCTAAGCGAAAAGCTAGAGCCAGCCAGCGGCCTTTAGCTCAGCAACCTGAGCGCGCGACACCGGTGCCTCCAAACCGCCAGGCAGCACCAAGCGCACATTGCGGCCCTCACGCCTAATGTCCTCAACAGCGAGGCGCGCCACCCACCAGCTGCGGTGAACTTGGCGCCCTTCGATATCGGCAACGTGAACCATTGCATCGCGCAGGCGCATCAGGACCATCTCTGATCCCAGCGACGTGTGCACGCGGACATAGTGGTCCTCCATCTCCAAAGCGATCACATCGCTGCCCAAAGCCGGGGGAAGCTGATCGAGAAGCGGGTTGGACTTGGCCAATGTTGACGCGGGAACAGGCGTTGACGCAGGAACAGGTTGAGGCGCTGGGGGCGCAGCCGATTCCAGCTCAGCCGCCTCGGGCACCACCGGCGCGGCTATTGGCGCTTTTTTGCGCAGGCTAAGGACATTGAACAAAAGTGTCACCGCGCCGCCTACGACAAAGACGTAAAAATAGCTGGTGAGCGCCACATCCAGACCCGGCCAGAAAAACGGCCCCCGCACATTCCCGATGCTAAGCACGGCCCATGTCATCGGCACCGATGAAATCATCGCTGCTGCGAGCCAAAGGCCGATACGCGGCAGATGGAGCGTACGCTCCCCCCAAGCGACCAGCGGCTCCATCGGACGATAGCAGGCATAGCCAATATAAGCGAAAAGCAGCCAGCTGGAGAGGCGATAGGCCAGCGGCATATTGATCGTACCAAACGGCCCCAGCACGCCGAGAAACAGCCCGATCCCGGTCATGATCGCAAGGTCGCTCAAAATCCCGCGCCAAAAGGCGGCTTTGCCGGAAAGCTGCGATGTGCCTGCCATTTCGCCTGAAGTTTCAGTCATCCTATGCATCAAACTGCCTGCCCAATCGCGCTTCGTAAAGTGGCAAAGCGCAGAAATCCGGGCTCTGTATGTACATCTGGCGTAAGGTCTGAGCCTCTAGCGCATGGCTTCTTGCTGGCGAACGGGCACGGGTCATTGTGGGTCTCAACGAAAGCACACCCACTGGAAAGGCCCGCTATGACAACTGCCACTCTTCCCAATCCTCTCGCTGCATTCAGTCAGCTCAACAAGCCCAAAGGCGTGATGCAATTGGGTTTGATCACGCGGGCAGCAGTCCTGTTTGCGGGCACCACCATGAGCGCAGTGTGCATCCTTGCCATCATGCGAGCGCTGCTTGGGTTCGCCCCTGACCTGCCGCATTTGGGTAACGCCGCCGTCGCCTTCCATGTTGCGACCGTCATCCCATGTGTGCCGCTGGGTCTCTATCTCCTGCTCGCCCCGAAAGGCACTGCGATGCACAAGGCGCTGGGCAAGCTTTGGATTGCTCTGATGGTGATCACCGCGACCTCAACGCTGTTCATCCATGAAGGCATGGCGCTGTCCTGGATCCATATCTTTGTGCCTATGACTTACCGCGCCGCTTGGATTATCATCAGCAGCGCACGCAAAGGCGATATCAAGCGGCACAAGGCTGAGATCGTGAGCCTCTTCCTTGGCGCTCTCATGATCCCCGGCATCTTTGCGATCATCCTTCCGGGCCGCCTGATGAATGTGATGCTGTTTGGGTAAGGCCGCGCCGCTAACGCTTGAGCACGAGATAAAGCGCGCCCTCTCCGCCATGCCGGATGTGGGCGCGCCGCACGGCTGCTATGGCGTCCGCATGGCGGCTTACCGCGAGCCAGTCGAGAAGCTTTGCCCGGATAGCGCCGCGTTTTGAACCACGGTCAGCGGGGTCCACTGGACGCTCCCGCCCCGCAATCACCAGCACCACCCGCGCGCCCATCATGCGCGCTTGATCAAGGCCGCTCATGATACGGTCATAGGCGCTGTCGAGGTTATGATCATGGAGGTCGAGCGTGTAGTCCGGTGTAATTTGCCCCGATTTGAGCTTGCGGTTCCAGCTGCCATCAAGCTGATTGCCGCCCATGGGCCGTTTTGGCGGAGGCGGTGAATTGGCGCGCATCAGGGGGCGTTTGGCGACAGGCTGCGGTTTGGGCGCAGTTTTGGACACAGCTTTGGGTGGGCGCTTTGCAGGAGCCTCCAAAGCTTCCTTTAACAAAGGCGCTTTCTTGCCGGGCATCGGCGTCACACTTGATGCAAGCCGCGCCCAAGCGCGCTGCTCGGGCTCGGAAAGACCGCCGGGATATCTCATGGGTGCAGGCTCATGAATGTAGGCTCATCGCCGCTGGTTGAGGCGTGCAACTGTCCCTTTGGGCAGCAGTAGGAGCGCAGAGCCGCGCCCGCTCATCCCGCCTGCAATCCGGCGTGCCTCCTCGCCAGCGCCCCAGAACGTGTCGAACCGGTTGGCGCCTTTGATTGCGCCGCCTGTATCCTGCGCGATCCAGAGCCCGTCGGCCTCATTGCGGTCAAGGTCAAGCCACACCGGCGCGCCCAGCGGCACAAAGGCGGGGTCGGCGGCAACAGACGTCTCGCTCCTCACCGGAACGCCCAGCGCGCCCAAGGGGCCATCACCGGTCAGCTCGCGAAAGAAAATCCAGCTCTTGTTGAGACGCATCAGGTCGCGCCCATCGCTCGGGTTTTCCCGGATGTACGCCATAATCCCTTGCATGGAGCCGGGATACTGACCGGGGCCATCGCCCAAAAGCCCGCGTTCGCGCATAACCCCGCCAATGCCGGTGTAGCCGCGCCCGTTTTGCCCGGCGTATCCGATGCGGATCACATCACCTTCCGGGGTACGAAGGCGGCCCGAGCCCTGAATTTGCAGGAAGAAAAACTCCACCGGATCGGCTGCATAAGCAATCACAGGAACGCGGCCTTCCAATGCCCCCTCTTCGATTTCGGCACGTTCGTAATAGGGCACAAAGTCGCCATTGGGCAGTTCGCGGCCCAATGGCGCTCGCCCGGTGCGTTCGGCTTCGGGCGTGCTCTGCGGCCAGCCGCGCTTCAAATCATCAGGCATGGCGTATACCGGCACGTCAAAGCCGGGACGCCTGCTGCGTGATCCAGCGATTTCAGGCTCGAAATATCCGGTGGCGAATGCCTCACCATTGCCGATGCGGGCGGTTTCAAAATGGGTTTGAAAAAAGCGCGGGGCGTCGCGCAAAGGCCAGTTTGCGGCTGCCTCGCATGCGGGGCGCCAATCGGTGTTGTACGAAAGGCCGCTTTTGTCGTCGCGGCGAAGGAGCTGCGGACAGCTTTCGATAAATCCGGCAAGAGCCGTGCCCGCATCATCCTGGCCGATCCCAAGTGCGCCGACGCTGGGGCCGCGCACGACGCCGGAAAGCGCCGCGCTTGCAGCGGCGGTGACAGGCGGCGGTGTTGGCAAATCGGCGCGCGGCGTATTGGCTTCGGGCACAAGGCGCAGGCAACCGCTCAAAAGGACCATCGAGGCAAGCGCTGCTATACCCGCGCCAATCGAGCGCGGTGCATGTCTGCGGGTTTGCGGTCCCTCAAGCCGGATCGCGTGGTCGGTTAAAGAGTGCCTGCTCAGCCCAAACACGAGCGCCCCCAACACGAGCAAGCGGGCCTTAGCCCTGGTCGGTTTCGTCGAGGATCCAGTTTGGATCGCGCGAGGAAATGTCGCGGCTGAAGGTCCAGATATCGCGGCTTTCCACCGCATCATCGAGGCTGCCTGCAACAACATTGCCGTCCTTATCGCGCGTCACCGCTGCGATGTCGGCGACAAACAGCACCGCAATACGCGCGACTTTGCTGAACTTGGAAGTCTCCAAAGTCGCTGAGTGCACGCGGGTTTCCTCGATGCGGATCAGCTTGTTTTGCAGAGAGTGGCCTTCCGCCTCGCGCGCATCAATTGCAGCGGCAGAATCCGGCGTATACATCATCATCGCAAAGCTCGCGAAGAGTGTTCTTGTCGCCTTCCCAGAACGCCTCAAGCACCATTTCGTAAGCGCCGCGTGCGCCCTCGACAAAGGAGAGAAAATCAAAGTTGCGATCTGCATTGGAGATATCGCGAATGCCGCGCTCAACCGCTGGAAGCACGCCTTCGAGCTCTGCGGGGCGGGGCTGTGTGTTTTGGCCGCCCTGCGCAGCAGCAGGGGTTTGCGCGGGCGCATTATCATTGGGTTCAAAACGCTGAGGAATGGATTCCTCTTCATGCTCTGCGCGGCGGCCCAGCACCGAATAGAGGCGCAAGCCCAAAAACGCTGCGATCATGGCGAGGATAACGATTTCTAAAATCACATTACTTCCTTGATTTGGCCTCAAATGCACCGGCCTAATTTTCCAATCATAGCCGAAAGGGCTGAATTGAAAGTGTATACCGACACAAGATACGGCCCGGATTCGCACCGGTTGCAAAAGAGCCGCTAACTTCACTCCCATAGATAGGTACAAATTTCAATTCGCCAACGCCCCTTTTGAAGCAGAATGCCGCAATATTGGACCGGAAAGACGGGTTTTTGTCTCATTGGCACCGGGTTGGTAGACGGAACAGGGAAATATTGCCCAAAGGCCTACCCCCTGCTAGGCGCGCTCACCAGATTCATGTCCTTGGGATCAAGGGGGGCAATACTGTACTCTCAAACGACCAAGAGACCCCACCCGTTTAAGCGAAAGATACTATCATTATGGCCGAAGAAAGCCCGAATTCAGGCGACGTTCTTACAAACCTCGACAATCAAGACGCAGCAGGCGCTGATACTCAGCCAGCCGCAGGCATCATCACGCAATATGTAAAAGACCTCTCGGTAGAAAACCCAAGCGCGCCGGATGTGTATCAGTGGCCTGATCAGCCAAAGGTGGATGTGCAGTTTAACATTGGCGCAGACCCCAAGGGCGATGAGGTCCATGAGGTTGAACTTAAAATCAACATCAACGCGGCCGGTGAGCAGGGTCCGGCCTACATCATCGAGCTGTCCTATTGCGCGCTTGTTGGCCTTCGCAACATCCCGGAAGAACAGGCGCATGCCTTTCTTTACGCTGAAGCGCCGCGCATCATTTTCCCGTTTGCCCGCCGTGTGATTGCCGATGCGGTGCGCGATGCAGGCTTCCCGCCTCTGATGATTGAGCCGATTGATTTCAACGGCCTCTACATTCAGCAGCTTCAGGCCCGCCGCGCGCAAGACGGCGCTGTGACCACGCCCACGCCGGCGGCATAAGGCGTAAACCTTGCTTTCAGCTTGGCGCGCGGGATAACCTGACCGCATGAGCCTGCTCAAAAATGTAGGGACCATCGGGTCTCTTACCCTCGTCAGCCGGATTGCCGGGATGGCGCGCGAGATGATTTTCGCGCGCGTTCTGGGTGCAAATGGCGTGACCGATGCATGGTTTCAGGCGTTTATCATTCCCAATGTGTTCCGGCGTTTGTTCGCAGAGGGCGCGTTTTCAGCGGCCTTTGTGCCGATGTTTTCCAAGCGGTTGCATGGGAAAGACGATCCGGACAAGGGCCTCGACGAAGCCAAGAGCTTTAGCAATGATGTGCTGAGCGTCTTCCTGCCCGTGCTGATCGCACTGGTCGCAGTGTTTGAGATTGCGATGCCGGGCGTCATCTGGCTGCTTTCCGAAAAGCCGATTGATGATGAGACCTATCCTCTCGCCGTCGATTTTGCGCGGATCATGTTCCCCTACATTATCCTTGTTTCCCTCGTGACGCTGTTCACTGGCATGCTCAATTCGGTCTCGCGCTTTGCGCCCGGCGCAAGTTTTCCGATTATATTGAACATAGTCCTGATCGCAGCCCTGCTAACCGGCGAGTGGTTTGCGCAAGGCACGGGTGCGAGCATCGAACAGATCGCTTATGGCATTGCTTGGGCGGTGACGGGTGCAGGGGTGATGCAGCTCGCGTGGCTGTATTATTGGACGCAGGCTGAAGGGTTTCGCCCGAAGCTTTTATGGCCGCGCATAACGCCTGAGGTAAAGCGGCTCTCCATAATCGCCCTGCCCGCAGCGATTGGCGGCGGCGCGTATCAGATCAACACTTTGGTCCAGCTCTATTTTCTCAACCAGCTTGAGGATGGGGCGGTCAGTTATATGAACTATGCCGACCGGCTCAACCAATTGCCGCTGGGAATTATCGGAATTGCACTGGCGACGGCGATTTTGCCCAACTTGTCGAAATTTATCGGTGGCAAGGATGAAAAGCGCGCTGGGCGGCTGCAGTCCGATGCGATTGAGCTGGCGATGCTGCTCACCATTCCTGCGGCGGTGGCTCTCTCGATTTGTGCCGAAGCGTTTGTGATCATGATTTTCCAGGGCGGTCGCTTTGATTTGGCCGATGCGGCGGTGACCGGTGAGGTGCTGGCGACGCTTGTATTGGGCCTTCCCGCTTATGTGCTGGTGAAAGTGCTCGTGCCCAATTTCTACGCCCGCGCCGATACACGCACTCCTGTGATCGCGGCGTTCATCTCCCTGGGCGTCTTTATCACGGCGACGATTTTCTTTCTCGATACTTACGGCGTGATCGGTGTGGCGTTCGCAAGCGTTGTGGGCGCATGGATCAATGTGGCGTTTTTGCTCATCGTATTGGCTGCGCGCGGGCATTACCGGATGCCGGGACGGCTGATTTTTCGCCTCGCGAAGCAAGTTGTCGCAGCCGCAGCCATGGGCGCAGCGCTTTATTACGCGAACGGGATGCTGACCGATTGGTATTCCGCCGGATTGTTTGCGCGGCTTGGCGCGCTGGGCGTGCTCGCGGGCGCTGCCGTGATCGTCTATTTCGGGCTCGCTTTTCTGATCGGGGCCATCGACAAGGGACGGGTGATTGCGCTGACACGCAAACAATAGGCGTTCTTGCACGGCGCTAGCGTTCTGCTATTGGCGGATGCGATGACACACACCCTCTTCTCTACCGGTTCAGCCCCGCTGCGTTTCGTATTGCGCGGGCGGGCGGCCTGGCGATGGCTTTGACGCTTTCACAGCGCAGCCTTAGCCATACAGAATAGAAGAAAGAGTACCCACAATGAGAGTTGTTTCGGGCATCCAGCCCACCGGAAAGCCGCACCTTGGCAATTACCTTGGCGCGATCGTCAACTACGTGAAACTGCAAGAAGAAGCGCACGCAGCTGGCGGCGAATGTTTCATCTTCCTTGCCGACCTTCACGCATTGTCGCAGCCGCATGACCCGGCTGAACTCACACAAAACACCCGCGAAATGGTCGCCACATTGGTCGCCTGCGGAGTGGACCCTGCAAAGACAGTGCTGTTCAACCAGGCCCAAGTCCCCGCCCACGCAGAGCTGCAATGGCTGCTTAACGGCACGGCGCGCATGGGATGGCTGAACCGGATGACGCAGTGGAAGGACAAAGCGGGCAAAAACCGCGAGGGGCAATCCATCGCGCTCTTCACATACCCTGTGCTGCAAGCCGCCGATGTGCTGCTCTATCAGGCGACCCATGTGCCGGTGGGCGAGGATCAGAAACAGCACCTCGAACTCGCGCGCGATATTGCGCAAAAGTTCAACAATGACTTCTGCCCAGAAGACGCGCCGCTCTTCACATTGCCTGAACCTTATATCCCCCCGGCCGCTGCGCGGATCATGAGCCTTCGTGATGGCTCCTCCAAGATGAGCAAATCCGACCCGTCGGAGATGAGCCGCATCTCGCTGACCGATGATGCGGATATGGTGATGAAGAAGATCAAGAAGGCGAAAACCGATCCAGAACCCCTCCCTTCTGAGGAAGCGGGTCTGGAAACCCGCGCTGAGGCAAAGAACCTCGTGGGCATTTACGGCGCTTTGACCGGCCAGAGCACTGCTGAGGTGCTTGCTCAGCATGGCGGCCAAGGGTTCGGCGCGTTCAAACCGGCATTGGGAGAGGTGCTTGTCGAAACGCTGGCTCCGATCAACGCGCGCTTTCTCGAGCTTAAAGACGATCAGGAAGCGCTCGATAGTATCCTGGCGCGCGGCGCATCGCAGGCGCGCGAACGCGGCGTTCCGACTTTGGATGCGGCCTACAAAGCGCTCGGGCTGGTGAGATAGCGCAGATCCTGGCAATCTCCTGCATCAAAACGGCACACGCACGGCGTTCAAATTCAGTTCAGCCCCCAATGCTAATGTGTGCGCGCAAACAACAGGGCTTCGAAAGGGTGTGGCTGTTCGGGCAGTAACCGGCAGATATGCGAGGGCAAAACGAACCCGCTGTTCGCAAGGGATGTGCCGCGCGGCCCCTCTTTTGAACTCCGCGCTGGCGATTTTGTGAAGGATATGCCATGAACACCTCTGATATGACCTCGCATTCACCAAATATGAAAAGCATCACGCGCTCGGCGCCCTTTAAAATGGGTCTTGCAGGCGCGGTGGCTCTGGGGCTTTCGGCGTGCGCGCCGTCTTTCAAAGCCGATGTCTCGCGCTTTCAAGCGTCACTGCCCGCCCCTCAGGGTCAAACCTTTGCGGTTGTGGCGGAGGATCCGGCGCTTGCAGGCGGTCTCGAATTTTCGCTTTACGCAGACCTTGTCGCAGCTGAAATGGCTGAGCTTGGCTATGTCCAATCGGCTGCGCCGGAAAATGCCAATCTGCTGGTTCGGTTTGACTACGATGTCGACAATGGGCGTGAGCGGGTCCGCACCACCCATATCGGCGGCGGTTTTGGCCGGTTCGGGCATTTCGGCCGCTTTGGTGGATTTGGCGGGTTTGGCGGCTTTGGCTTCCGCCGCAATTATGCCTTCGGATTTTATGACCCATGGCTCGCAGGCCCTGATGTGCGCAGTTACACTGTGTACACGAGCGAAATTGACCTGAAAATCGACAACACCGCCACAGGTGAGCGTCTGTTCGAAGGTCAGGCACAGGCCGCTTCGCGCTCCAACCGCTTGCAAGGTCTGGTGCCCAATCTCGTCGATGCCCTCTTCACCGATTTCCCCGGAAATTCAGGCGAAGTGCTGCGCATTACTATTCGCGAAGACGGAAAGAGCGTAAAGCCGGTCAGCAATTAGACAAACAAGACACCTACCCTTGGACGGGACGGAAAGGCGGCGGAAGGGATCAGCGCCGCCTTTTTGATTCGTAAGCCGCTGCCCCACTGAACTCAGGCAAATTCCACGAGTACACAATCAGCCCCATGAGCACACTTCGCACCGCGTTTATCACAAGCACCGCCGCCGCAGCCGCCGCCACCCTATTTGGAACCAGCGCCCCTGCTGGCGCGGTGCAACGGAGCAGCGAAGAGACGTTTGTGGATTTAGGCCGGTGGGTGATCGTACAAATTGAAGCAGAGCGCGCCTGCGAACTGCGCCTCAGCAACGATCCGCGCTACACCCTGCGATACCGTCTGTCAGATGGACGCGCAGGGGTCCTGGCCTTGCAGCGCCGCACGGGCGGGTTCTTCACCGGGATGGTCGGCACTGTTGAATGGTCTTTTGACGATGCCCGCTTTGCAGGCAATCAATCAAACAATGGATATTCCCTCGCAGCAGGCGCGCGCGGTGTCGAAGCAGGGTTTCGCTCCGCCAGGACGCTGCGCATCACCCATGGCGGTCAGCAGGTGGCGCAAATTGATCTCAAGACCAGTTCGGCCGGTTTCCGCCTGCTCAAACAGTGCGCCCAGCAATGGCGCTACGTCCCGTGGTATCGCCGCCTTGCAAGCGCAAATTACCGCGAGCCCGAAGCGCTAAGCAGAAGGGCCATTCCCCCTGCCTCCACCACCTCACCGCCGGTGACAAGAAACCCCGCACAAGGAAATCCCGCACAAGGCAATCCCGCACAAAGAGATAGCGCGGTTGCTCCGCCCTTGACGCAACCAACGCTGACCACCGCGTTAAATCCGCGCCCGATCAATCCTGCATCATGGATCAGCAGCGATGACGCGCTCCCTTGGCCATCACGGGGCTTTCGTTCGGGGCAAGGGGTCTTGCGCTACACCTTGATTGTCGACGCACAGGGCCGCGCGCAAGATTGCGAAGTCAACAGCAGCACCGGTTCGCGCCGCTTCGATAAGCAAGCCTGCCGCCTACTAGAGGACCGCGCCCGGTTTCAGCCAGCAAGAGGCAGCGATGGAAGAGTGGTCGAGGGCCGCTATTCAGCAAGTGTGCGATTTGCGGGGGAGTGACGCGTTAGAGCTTCGCGTGGCCGCCGGTTGATCCAAAGCCGCCTTCGCCCCGCTCGGTGGCGTCCAGTTCATCGACTTCCTGCCAAACGCCCTGTGTCACGGGCGACACCACAAGCTGCGCCACGCGGTCACCGCGTTCCACTTTGAAATGGCCATTGCCGTGGTTGATCAGCAGCACTTTAAGTTCACCGCGATAGTCTGAATCGATGGTGCCCGGAGTGTTGGGCACAGTGATGCCGTGTTTGAACGCAAGGCCTGAGCGCGGGCGCACCTGAATTTCGTACCCCTGCGGGATCGCGACCGATAGGCCAGTGGCGACTGCATGGCGGCTTCCTGGAGCTATGCTCACATCTTCGGCCGCCACCACATCCATGCCCGCTGCGCCGCCAGTGGCATAGGCTGGCAAGGGTAGGCCCTTGCCATGGGGCAGGCGCTTCACTTCAACATTTACTGTGTTCGTCATTGGGCCGCTTTCGCCTAACCGGCTTTCGTTAGCAAGGTATCAGCGATGCGGCTCATGATGGCCATCGCCACCTCACCTTTGGGCATTTCATCGAGGCTCTCCACGCCGTCGGCGGTGATAATGTGAACCGCGTTTTCATCACCGCCCATGACATCGCCTGACACATCGTTGGCGATAATCCAATCGGCGGTCTTGCGTTTGCGCTTTTGCTTGGCGTGGTCGATCACGGCCTCTGTTTCAGCAGCAAAGCCCACCACCAATGCCGGGCGGTTTTTGCCGCCTGCAAGATTGGTCAAAATATCGGGGTTTTCGGTCAGCATCAAAGCAGGCGGGGCGCTGCCGCGCTTCTTGATCTTTTCATCGCGGTATTCTTTGGGTCGCCAATCCGCGACAGCTGCCACCATGATCGCGGCGTCACACGGAAGCGCGCGCTTGACCGCAGAGGCCATTTCCTCAGCGCTCTCAACGTCCACGCGGGTAACGCCCGCAGGAGTTTTGAGGTACACGGGGCCCGCAACCAGGGTCACATCCGCGCCCAGTGCCGCTGCCGCCGCAGCAATGGCAAAACCTTGCTTTCCGCTCGAACGGTTGGCGATGTAGCGGACCGGATCAATCGATTCCCAGGTCGGTCCCGCCGTGATCAGCACATGGCGGCCATTGAGCGGTTGATGCGCGGCATCGGCGGTGATCCCGGCGATTTCCTGTTCATCCGCTTCGATGGCTTCAACCTTGATAGGCGCAGCGCTTTTGGCGGCGACTTTGGATTTTTCTGGAGCGGGCGGCGCTTTGGCCTCCTCGGCCAGAGCAGAGGCTTTTTCGTTAAGCCCCTCCTCGCTCGCATCAGGGGCAAGGCGGCGCTCGTCCACCTCGTGATTGATCGCGTCCTGATTAACCGGAGGCGCCGCCTTACCAGCGCCCTTCTTGGCCAGAGGCGAGCCATCAAGATCAGGGTTAAATTCGATGTTATCCTCGGGCATTTCCTCAAGGAATTCCTCAGGCACTTCCTCAAGACCCGCAACGTCGAGCTCTGCGTCGAGCTCTGCGTCGATCTCTTCTGCGCTGCGTTTTTCGGTGGAGCGCGGGATAATGCGTGAAAGCAATCCGCCCAAACCGCCGGTGGAGGCGGCCTCACTGTCGTCCTCAGGCTCGATCGCTTCGACTTCGGCAGCGGGCAAAGTGGGGGCAGCGGCAGGTGCCTCCTCTTCAACCTCGATACCAAAATGGCCTGCAATCGCGCGCCAGATCGCTGGCGGTTCGGGCAGGCGGCCATAGCCAAACTCGCCGCAGGCCATCATCCCTTCATCGGGATGGAGGACGCGCACGCCGTTTTCGCGCAAGGTTTCGACATTGCGGACCGTGGAGGCATGCTCCCACATTTTCACATTCATCGCAGGGACCGCCATCACAGGCTTGTTGGTCGCCAGCAGCAAAGTCGTCGCCAAATCATCGGCAACCCCTGCTGCCATCTTGGCCATCAGGTCAGCGGTCGCAGGACACACAACCACAAGGTCGGCCTCCCGCGAAAGCTCGATATGCCCCATCTCAACCTCATTTTTGAGATCGAACAGCGAGGTGTAGACTTGGTTTTCGGACAAGGCTGCCAAAGACATGGGGGTCACAAATTGCTGCCCCCCTTTGGTGACAACCGGGGTCACGGAGCCGCCAGCTTTGCGGATCAGGCGCACCAGTTCGAGCGATTTGTAAGCAGCGATACCGCCGCCTACCACCAGCAAGATTTTGGGTCCGGTGCTGCTCACGTTACGTCCATCGCTTTCAAATTGCAGGTGTTCGATACCCATCTAACCGGCTTCACCCTCCGCGCCAAGTGTGCTGAAACCCTTGCGCTGTGTTGGTTAAGATTGCACTTATGCGCAGCAACCCCAATGCTCAGATGGGGTGCGGGGCAAATGAGGGGATCCAGATTGTCAGTTATCTTGCGCGTATCGCTGTTCCTGATGGGAGTGTTGTACATCGTCATCGGCTTTGGCTTTGTCACCGATCCTGTGGGTTCGGGTGCGGATTTCGGGATCGCGCCGCTTGCTGAAACGGGCACACAAGGTCTCGCCACGATTAGGGGCGATTTCACCTCATTCTTCTGGGTGCTGGCAGGAAGCCTCATCATCGGCGCCTGGAAGGCCAACACAAGCCTTCTTAATGTGGGCGCGGCTCTCGCTGGCATCGTGCTTGTCGTGCGCGGCATCAGCGCGGTTATCGACGGCACATTCGAAGGCTGGCTCATGCCTATGGGAGTGGAACTGTTGACCGTTGTGCTGGCACTTGCCGCAGCGCGGATTTTGCCCGGCGGCGATTAAGCTCAGATTATTCCGGCAAAACCTGCGCCCAAAACTGCGCCTGCGCCAACAAGACCGGCGAGGAAATAGCCAAACCATCCGCCACCGCCTGCGGGTTTGGGCGCACCATCAACCTGCCCAAAGTCCGTCATTAGCTTGATATCGGGCAGAGGCGCTTGTTCAGGCGCGCCGCCTTTGGGAGGGAAGCGTTCTTCCACGCGGCGAATAAGGTCGGGCAGGCGCATGAAGGTTTGCGCGTCTTCTTTAAGCCGCTCTGCCACCGCTGCCTCTGGTCCCAGCTCATCGCGGATCCACTCACGCACATAAGGCGCGGCGGTGTCCCACATATTGATATCGGGATTAAGCTGCGTCGCGATGCCTTCGACCATCACCATGGTTTTTTGAAGCAGCAGCAGATGCGGCTGTGTCTGCATGTCAAAATCTCGGGTGATCGCAAACAATCCGTCGAGCATTTGGCCAACGCTAAGCTCCTTCACGGGCTTACCGCGCATCGGCTCACCCACAGCCCGCAGCGCCGTCGCAAACTCGCCCACAGAATGATAGCTGGGCACATATTGCGCCTCAAAATGAATCTCTGCGACGCGTTTGTAATTGCCAGTGGTCAGACCGTAGAGGATTTCCGCCAGCCATTGACGCGCCCGCCGGTCGATCCGGCCCATGATCCCAAAGTCGATAGCCACGATAGTGCCATCGGCCTGCACGAACAAATTGCCCTGATGCATATCAGCATGGAAAAATCCGGCGCTGATCGCTTGCGTAAGAAAGCTGATCACGAGTTTCTCGGAAAGTTTGTGAAGGTCATGGCCCGCTGCCACCAATTCATCGCGGCGCGAGATTTTGACCCCGTCGACCCATTCGATCGTAAGCACGCGCCCATTGGTGCGGTCCCAGTCAATCTCGGGTATGCGGTAACCATCCACACCGCTCATATCTTCGGCCAATTCACTGGCTGAGGCAGCCTCGCGGCGAAGGTCGAGTTCGGAATAGGACCAGCGTTTAAAATTGGCGATGGTCGCGCGCGGACGAAGCCGTCCAAATTCGCCGCCCATCGCCTCTACATGGGCCGCGGCCCATTCGTAGGTTGCGATGTCTTGTTCAAACTTCTCTTTGATACCGGGACGCAGCACTTTGATCGCCACACTGCGCCCATCGGTCGTCACACCTTTATGCACCTGAGCGATGGATGCAGCGCCAACAGGTTCTGGATCGACTTCAGAAAAGAGCGCCTCCAAGGGCTGATCAAAGCTGATCTCGATTGACTGTTTGATGAGCGCATAATCGACCGGCGGCAGATTGTCTTGCAGCTCAAGCAGATTGTGAGCAGCCTCTTCGCCCACAAGGTCAGGGCGCGTTGCGAGAGATTGGCCAAGCTTAATCGCAGCAGGGCCAATCGCGCGGAAAGCCCCTGCATAATCGCGTGTCCCCTTTTTGCCAGTGAAGGTCACCAGACGCGCCACTTTCGCGAGGGTCTTTACTGGCGTAGGCGCATTGGGGTCTTCCTCAATCCCGACAAGCGCGCGGCGGCGGGCAAGGGTCACGCCCCACCTGGCAAGACGGAAGAGATGCGTTGCAGGCCGGGTCACGGAACCCATCCCCTCCCGCCTGCGGGAGGGGCAGCGAGACTTGCAAGCTTGCTTGTTAGTCGCAGCGGGGTGGGCCCACCCCGGCCCCTCCCCCAGGCGGGAGGGGAGAAGTAAGAAGAACCATCACACCTTCCACCCCGAGTGGATCGCAACCGCGCCGCCGAGGATGATCTCGGCCTTGGTGTTCACAAAACCAGCATCGCGGATCATGCTCTCGAATTGAGGTGCGCGGGGGAATTTGCGGATGCTCTCAGCCAGATAGCGATAGCTTTCTATATCGCCCGCAATCACCTGTCCCATGCGCGGCATGATATGGTGGGAATAAAGGTCATACACCTCGCGAAAGCCCGACCAATCCGTGACCGAAAATTCCATGCAGTAAAACCGTCCGCCCGGGCGAAGCACGCGCAGCGCCTCTTTGAGCGCTTCCTCCTTATGGGTGACGTTCCGAATGCCAAAAACGATGGTGTAGGCATCGAATGTGTTCGAGGCGAAGGATACTTTTTCCGCGTTCTGCTGTGAGAAGACGAGGCTGCCAGCATCCGCCGCCTCATCACGCTCCATCGCGCGCTCTGCGCCAACATCGAGCATTTCCTGATTGATATCGGCAACCGTCACATTCGCGCCGCGATCAGCCATCCGAAACGCAATGTCGCCCGTGCCGCCTGCCATATCGAGGATGTTTTCGCCTGCTTGCGGTTTTACCCGCTTTACAAAGCGATCTTTCCAGCCCCGGTGCATGCCGAATGACATCGCATCGTTCATAATGTCGTATTTCTTGGCAACGGATGAAAAGACCTGACCCACGCGGCGGGTCTTTTCCTCTGGGCTTACGTTTTCATAGCCAAAGGAGACGGTGTCGTTAGTGCTTTCACTCATGCCGGTGCCTTAGAAGGAATTGTGCCCTGCGCAAAGGGTGATTAGGGGTCGGAAATGCCAGAGCTTCCTGAAGTTGAGACAACGGTTCGAGGACTTGCAAAGTTCCTCGATGGCGCGCGCATTGAGCGGGTGGTGCTCAACCGCCCCGATCTGCGCCGCCCGTTCCCAGAAGATCTCGTGCAGGTGATGACGGGCGCAACCATCACCAGCCTCTCTCGCCGCGCGAAATATGGCCTGTTTCATCTCGACCGCGAGCAATCGGTGATCTTTCACCTTGGGATGAGCGGACGATGGCGGATTGATCCCGAAGAACCCGACAAACACGACCATATGGTGGTGGAGACGGCGGACAACCGCTTTGCCCTGTGTGACCCACGGCGATTTGGATCCGTCGATATGGTCGCGACCGCTGGGCTTGATGCGTGGGGACCGTTTGCAAGCCTTGGCCCGGAACCTTTGGGCCCGGAATTGACGCCCGGCTATTTGAAAGCCGCGCTCAAAGGGAAGGTGCAGACCATCAAACTGTGCCTTCTCGACCAACGGATCATCGCCGGGCTTGGCAATATATATGTGTGCGAGGCGCTGTGGCGCTCTGGCATCCGTCCCACCAAACAAGGGGGCAAAGTGACCGGCCCCCAGCTGGAGCGGCTTGTGCCTGCCATCAAAGAGGTGCTTGCCGCATCCATCCGCGATGGGGGCAGCTCTTTGCGCGATTACGCCGCGCCCGATGGTGAACTCGGCTATTTCGCAACGCGCTTCGACGTCTATGGCCGCGAGGGCGAGGCGTGTCATCACGAGGACGGCGGGGCTATCAAGCGGATCGTCCAAGGTGGGCGCAGCACATGGTATTGCCCGGCATGTCAAAAGTGACGTGCCAGAAGGTGGGTGTGCGAGCTGCGAAAGGACAAAGTTTCCTTGCCTTTCGTGTGAATTCGCACTAGGCGGCCTGCTTTCCGGCGAGGAATCGCCGCCTTTCGTATATCCGATTCAGATTTCAGGCTGCTCTTTTGGCGGCCCACACAAGACGCGAGACAGAACAGACCTATGGCCAACACGCCTCAAGCCCGTAAGCGCATCCGTCGCAACAACCGCCGCGCTGAAGTAAACACAGCGCGCATGAGCCGCATCCGCAGCTTCGTCAAAAAAGTCGAGACGGCTTGCGAAGCTGGCAATAAGGATGAAGCGGCTGCCGCTCTCAAAGCAGCTCAGCCAGAACTCGCTCGCGGCGTTGCACGCGGTGTGATGCACAAGAACACAGTGGCGCGCAAAATGTCGCGCCTGTCGAAGCGAGTCGCTTCGCTCTGATTCGCATATTCGGGTCGTCTGGGTGGTTTCACGCTACGTGATTTTACCTGATTGGCCTTGCGCAAAGATACTAAGGGTCGTGTCTGATGACACGGCCCTTTTGTTTTGCGCCCAATAAAACAACTGAGTCACTGAAGAACCCCCAGAAATCCTACGATTCGCGGCGCAAAATTATTCAAATTGTTTGAAAACAATATGTTAAACGCACCCCTGCGGGGTAGGGCCGAGTCAACACAAATATTTAAGATTTGTTGCAATTGAATGCTTGCGCTGAGGCCCCCGAATAGGCTTATTACAGCCATCCGGCGCGGGACAGTCCGGGTACCGAATAATGATGGACGGCAGGTTAGTCTGTGGGGTGTGCCTCGCAGGATAGGGGAACCTTTACCCAGTCGTATAATGGTAAAAACCACCTTGGAGAGGTGCTTCCGAGGGCGATCAGTAGTGGGGAAGCAATGGGCTACAATATAGACAAGGCGCGGTCTACGCGTCGCAAATCAGATGACGATTTAATGGAAGATGCAGAAGCAGTGAACCTGGCCGCCGATTGGGCTGATATTAGCCAAGGCCTCAAGAAAGATTTGGGGCATCAGCTTCACAGCCAATGGATCAAACCGATTCAGGTTGGCGGCATCACCAAAGAGACAGGCGTGCTTGACCTGTTCTTGCCGACCGAATTTTCGGCCAACTGGGTCAAGGACCGGTTTCACGACCGCCTTCAACTCGCATGGAAAATCATGCGCAGCGATGTTCGCACTGTAAATATTCAGGTGCACCCGGGCCGCCGCCAACTGCCCGAACTGCGGCTTGATGATGGCAGACGCCCTGCCAATGATGGCGCAAGCGCTATCGCAGTGGCTGCTGGCACGATTTCGGACGCCGGTTTTACATCGAGCGTCGGTCTGGACCCATCGCTGACCTTCCAAGCCTTCATCACTGGCGAGGCCAATGTGCTTGCCTGCAACGCGGCGCAGCGCATGGCCGCGACCGAACAGCCGCAATTCTCGCCGCTCTATCTGAAAGCGGCGACGGGTCAGGGCAAAACCCACCTCCTGCACGCAATCGGTCACGGTTTCCTCGCCTCGCACCCACGTGCACGCATTTTCTACTGCTCAGCCGAGCGCTTTATGGTGGAATTTGTGCAAGCGCTGAAAGCCAATCAGATGATCGAGTTCAAAGCGCGCCTTCGCAGCTTTGACCTTCTTCTGGTGGACGATATCCAGTTCATCATCGGCAAAGCCTCTGCTCAAGAAGAGCTGCTTTACACGATTGATGCGCTTCTCGCCGAAGGCAAACGCCTCGTGTTTGCCGCCGACCGTGCGCCGCAAGCATTGGACGGGGTCGAACCGCGCCTGCTTAGCCGTCTTTCGATGGGTCTTGTGGCGGACATTCAGGCCGCTGACATTGAGCTGCGCAAAAAGGTGCTGCACTCCAAGCTTGCGCGCTTTGCGCCGCTTAGCGTGCCAGAGGACGTGATCGAATTCCTCGCGCGCACCATTACGCGCAATGTTCGTGAACTGATCGGCGGGTTGAACAAGCTCATCGCCTACGCCCAGCTCACCGGCCAAGAGGTGTCTTTGCAGCTTGCCGAGGAGCAGCTCACCGATATCCTTAGCGCCAACCGCCGCCGGATCACGATTGACGAGATCCAGCGCACCGTGTGCCAGTTCTACCGGATCGATCGGTCGGAAATGTCCTCCAAACGCCGCGCGCGCGCGGTGGTGCGTCCGCGTCAGGTGGCGATGTATCTCTCCAAGGTTTTGACCCCGCGGTCCTATCCTGAGATTGGCCGCAAGTTCGGCGGGCGCGATCACTCAACGGTTATCCACGCCGTTCGCCTGATCGAAGACTTGCGCACCCGCGATGCTGATATGGACGGCGATGTAAGGAGCCTTTTGCGCCAGTTGGAAAGCTAATCTTTTTATTGGGCAAAAGGTTAATTCGCACACAATTTGCACAGGGTATGCGCAGGCTGGTCCACAGCTGCGCTCCCCAGTGTTTACACCTTTGACCAACAGCTAATCGACGCCTTATTCACTGGGCTACCCACAGCCCTGTCGACAGCCTTTGCACATCCTGCCAACACGTTATCCATGGCCTTATCACCAGCCCGCCTCGACCGCTTCGCCCGCCACATTGTGCTGCCCGAAATCGGCGGCGCTGGGCAGGTCGCGCTCAGCGGCAAGCATATCGCGGTAATCGGCCTTGGCGGCATCGGCTCGCCCGCTCTGCAATATCTCGCAGGGGCCGGGATTGGCCGCTTCACCCTCGTCGATGACGATGTGGTGGATGCATCGAACCTCCAACGCCAGACCATATTCACTGCGCGCGATATTGGCCACGGCAAGGCCACCAGCGCGCGGCGCTGGCTCGCCAATTTCGACGATGCGCTCAAGGTGGACATTTCGGACAGCCGCATCACCACCGAAAACGTCGGCGACCTGATTGCGGGCGCTGACCTCGTGCTTGATGGCACGGACAATTTCGCCACAAGGCTCGCCGTCTCCGACGCCTGTGTTGCCGAGCGTGTGCCCTTGCTCTCTGCCGCAGTGGGCCGGTTCCAAGGCCAGGTTGGAGCCTTCGCCGGGCACCTTGTGGGCAATGCGTGCTATCGCTGTTTTGTCGGCGATGCGTTCGATGCGGAGGACTGCGACACCTGCGCCGAGGACGGCATGCTGGGCGCGATGGCCGGCTGGACCGGGAGCTTTGCCGCGATGCAAGCGGTGCGTATCCTGCTCGCCGGGGTCAGCCGTTTTGGCCAGCCGATGTGGGGCAAGCTGCATATCCTCGACGGGATGACACCGGGAATGCGCACGCTGACGATCGCCAAGGACCCAGCATGCGGGGGCTGCGGACACGGCGAGTAAACGCCTCACTTTTTCCTACATGCCTGGACTATGGCATTGGGTATTGATGAATGCAGCTACCGAAAAAAATCGTGCGGCTGAAAATTTGTTGGCAAAGTGTTCCATAACTAGAAACCATCAAGCCACTGAAAAAATGGACAATTCAAGATTGTCGTTCCTGCGCTAAGGAACAGCGGTGTCCCTTAAGTCTCTCCCAGGCGCCGCTCGGCTCACCATCTCAAGCGTGTTTGGGACCCTGCTGCGCGGCCAAGCGTTTACAACAGACCACCAGAGCACTTATGCCAGTTTGAAGACGACCACCAACTCAGGATCGACCGCAAATGATCACCCTTCTCTCGCCTGCCAAAAAGCTCAATTTTGATGAGCCGCAAACCGCGCTTGAGATAACGCGGCCCCGGCTCGAAGAAGACACCCGCGAAATCGCCGAAGTTGCGAAAAAACAATCGGCGAAATCGCTCGCCAAGCTGATGCATATCTCGGACAATTTGGCTGAATTGAACCACGAGCGCTTTAAGGCGTTTGACCTTGAAGGCCGCAGCAATTCGGCAAAGCCAGCAGGCCTCACCTTTGACGGCGATGTCTATTGGGGGCTTGAGGCGAAGTCCTTGGGTGATGAGAGCCTTCAATACGCGCAGGATCATCTTCGCATTCTATCAGGGCTTTACGGCGTGCTGCGGCCGATGGATGCGATCCAGCCGTACCGTCTTGAGATGGGCACCAAGATGAAGAACAAGCGGGGCAAATCGCTCTATGACTTTTGGGGGAGCCGCATTGGCGAGCAATTGGCGGGCGACCTCGAAGGCCACAGCGACAACACGGTCGTGAACTTGGCTAGCAACGAGTATTTCAAGGCAGTCGACACCGCCGCGCTTCCCGGCAAAGTGATCGAGGCGACGTTCCTCAATGTGAAGGACGGCGAGGCTCGGCGGTTGATGTATCACGTGAAGTTTGGCCGCGGCCTGATGGCGCGATGGATCATGGAGAACCGGATCGAGAAGGCAGACGACCTGCGCGGCTTTGATGCGGAAGGGTACACTCTGGATGCGAAGGCCTCGAGCGAGACCGAGCTGGTGTTTACCCGTCCGCAACCACCGGTAAAGAAAAAGTGATCCGATGAGCGACAATAAATCCTCCAATGATCTTGCAGAAGATCGCACCGATCTTGCCGAAGACCGGACCGATTGGGCCGAGGACCGCACGCTTATGGCCAACGAGCGGACCTTTGCTGGCTGGATGCGAACGGGACTTGCGGCGGTTGGGATCGGGCTCGGCTTCAACGCTTTGTTTAGTAAGATGGAGCCCGCCTACGTTCCTAAAGCGATTGCGACCGTTTTCATCCTGATCGGCGTCTTCATCTTCTACGCGGCGCAGCGCAATGCCTGCGCGGTGACAAGCCGGCTTGAGGCGCATAAGGCCGATCCGCTGGACACGATAAACATGCGCCTGATCGCTGCGTTCATGGCGCTTGGCAGCGTCGGCCTTGTGTTTGGAATTTGGTTTATGACGTTTTGAAGGAGGCTCAACCGGCCAGAACTTCTTCCACCCACTGCGGCACGACCTGCGTTGCAGCTCCATGGCGGGCCTCATGGAAAATTGGCGTTCCCTCGCTTGCCTCAAGGTTGAGTTCCAGGGTCTTCGCGCCAAGGCGCTTGGCTTGCTCCACAAAACCAGCCGCCGGGTACACCGCCCCGCTGGTGCCGATGGAGACGAACAGATCGCAGCGCGTCACCGCCTCTTCGATCCGGCGCATTTGGTACGGAATTTCGCCGAACCACACGACGTCCGGGCGCAAAGTGGGCGCTTGGCATACGGGGCACGGCGGACGGTCCGACATCGGCGCGTCCCAGCGCGAACGCGTCCCGCACGAGGTGCACAGAGCAGACTTCAGCTCTCCGTGCATATGGCACACATTGGAAGAGCCGCCGCGCTCATGCAAATCATCGACGTTTTGAGTAACAAGGAGAAAATCGCCAGAAAATTCGCACTCCAATTTTGCCAGAGCGGTGTGCGCTGCATTGGGCTCAACCTTAGCCAAAGCCGCCCGGCGCGCATCATAAAAACCCAACACAAGATCAGGATCGCGGGCAAAACATTGGGGCGTGGCAACGTCCTCGATCGCGTGTTTTTCCCACAAGCCGCCGCCGTCTCGAAAGGTGTCGATGCCGCTTTCTGCGGAAATTCCGGCCCCTGTTAGGATGACGATGCGCTTAACCTGTGTCATGGACTTATTGAAACACGCAAAGCTTGAGGGAAGCAATGGCATCGTTTGGAATTATCGGCAGCAAAGGCCGCATGGGTCAGGCACTGGCGGCCGCCATTGAAGCTGCAGGTCACAGCCTTGCTGGCGGCGTTGATGCAGGCGAATTGCCGGGGCCATTGGCGCTGGAATCGGATGCGCTGATCGACTTTTCTGCACCCTCAGCGCTGGAGGCGAACCTCAAAGCGGCGCGGGTTGCAGGCATTCCGATACTTATCGGGACGACTGGGTTGGAAGAGGCAGATTTCGCCGCGATTGAAGAGGCTGCCAAGGCTATTCCCGTCCTGCAAACCGGCAACACCTCGCTAGGCGTTACTTTGCTGAGCGCATTGGTCAAACAGGCAGCTCAGCGTCTGGGCGATGATTGGGATATCGAGGTGCTCGAGATGCACCACCGCCATAAGGTCGATGCGCCCTCAGGCACGGCAAAACTGCTGGGCGAGGCGGCAGCAGACGGACGCTGCGTCGATCTCGCAGAGACGATGGACAGCGGGCGGCACGGCCAAACCGGCGCGCGAAAGGCGGGCGACATCGGCTTTGCCACCTTGCGCGGCGGCAGTGTTGCGGGCGATCACTCGGTGATTTTTGCAGGCGAACAAGAACGCCTCACCCTCTCGCATTCGGCGGAAAACAGGTCGATTTTTGCGCGCGGCGCGGTGCGCGGGGCGCAATGGTTGATTGGAAAACCCCATGGGCGCTACAATATGGAGCATGTGCTGGACCTTTAGGTCCCGCCTAGGGGAGAATATGCTGGACCTTTGAGGACAGCCGGGTCGGGGGACCAAGATGGCAAGTTTGAGGGGCAAACTCTACGAGCAGCTTTTTGTCGGCGCGCATCCGGACGGGCGCCTGACAGTCCTTAACCGCGTGCTGATCGTCACGATTATTCTGGCGGTTATCGGCGCGGCTCTGGGCACAGAACCCAAGCTTTCAGCCGAAATGCACAGCGCGCTTAAGGTCGGTGAACTGGTCTTTGGCACGATCTTTCTGGCCGAATACATTGCACGGGTCTACGCCGCAGCAGAGACCCCGGGGGAAGGGTCAGCCTGGGCCAAACGCTGGGCCTTCATGCGAAGCTGGATCGGGATTGTTGACCTCATTGTGGTGGTGGCGACCCTCGCCCCGCTGATTGCAGGCGATGCGGCGGTTCTAAGGGTGCTCAGGCTCTTCCGCGTCATTGCGGTGATGAAATTTGGGCGCTTTAACGCGGCGATCCAATCGGTGTGGAGAGCGATCGCAGACAGGGGCGATGACCTGATCGTAACGGTCGCGCTGGCGTTCATTTTCGTGCTGACCGGGGCAACCCTGCTGCACATCGTGGAAGGAGACATTCAGCCCGATGCCTTTGGCTCTATCCCAAGGGCTTTGTGGTGGTCGGTGATCACTTTGACCACGGTCGGTTACGGCGATGCCTACCCGGTCACGATCATGGGCAAGATCATCGGCGGGACGCTTGCTTTGTCGGGCGTGGCCTTTGTCGCGATGCCAACGGGCATTATCGCCGCCGCCTTCTCAGATGCCATGCAAGCGCGCCGCGATCAAAAGATCCAGGAAATGCGCGAGCATTTGGAGCGGCTGGATGAAATCGACGAGAATGTGGTGGCAAAACTTGAGAAACTCGAGCGGGCAAGCCAGACGCCGCCCTCATGAGATATAAGTCATGACTAAAGATCAGATATTCGAGTTTTTCCGGCGGCTTGCCGAGGACAATCCTGAGCCTGAGACCGAGCTTGAATATGGCAATGCCTATCAGCTGGTGGTGGCCGTGGCCTTGTCGGCGCAGGCGACCGATGTGGGGGTGAACAAAGCGACCCGCGCGCTGTTTGCAACGGTGAAGACGCCGCAGGAAATGCTTGACTTGGGCCTTGAGGGGTTGATCCGCCACATCAAGACGATTGGCCTGTTCAACTCCAAAGCGAAAAATGTGATCGCATTGTCGCAGCTTCTGATCGACGAATATGGCGGAGAGGTGCCGGACACCCGCGATGATCTGGTGCGGCTGCCCGGAGTGGGGCGCAAGACGGCCAATGTGGTTCTCAATTGCTGGTTCAAACAAGAGACCTTTGCGGTTGATACCCATATCCTGAGGGTGGGCAACCGCACAGGCCTTGCCAAAGGAAAGACGCCTGAGAGCGTTGAGGCGAAGCTTGAGAAACGCGTGCCGGGGCCCTTTCGCCTTCATGCGCACCATTGGCTGATCCTGCATGGGCGATATGTGTGCAAAGCCAGGACACCCGAATGCTGGCGGTGCGGTCAGGTGGACTTGTGCAGCTTCCGCAAAAAGGTGCTGGAAAAGCCGAAAGGGCGCGCGTGATGGAGCTTTCAGACCCAGATGACAAAGAAGCTGTGCGCAAATTTGCGGCAAGGGCGAGCCAGCGTGATTCTCTTACCGCCCTTAGGAATGAACTGCTTTACTTGTGTAAGAGCCTGCTTGGAGAAAGGGCTGTGTGAAATTAGACATTCGTGAAGCCTCATCCGCCGACAACGCGGCCATCCTTGGCATTATCCTGCCCATCATCCGCGCTGGCGAGACATATGCGCTTGACCCGCAGATGAGCGCTGATGACGCGCTGGAGTATTGGACTGCGCCGTCCAAACGCTCATTCGTCGCGATCAGCGATCATCAAATTGTCGGCACCTACTACCTGACCGCCAATCAGGCAGGCGGCGGCGCGCATGTTTGCAATTGCGGGTTTATGGTGAGCCCTGAGGCTTCGGGCAAAGGGGTTGCGGGGGCCATGTGCGAGCACGCTTTGGAAACCGCCCGGTGCCTTGGATACCGCGCTATGCAATTCAATTTTGTCGTCTCAACCAACACGCGCGCTATCGCCTTGTGGGAGCGTTTGGGGTTTCATGTCGCGGGCCGCCTGCCCCGCGCGTTCGAGCACCCCATCCACGGGCTTGTTGATGCACTTGTCATGTATCAGGAACTGTAAAGGCTCATTGCGGGTTTAGCTTGGAGAGCCCATGGTCCGCCCCTAGGGGCTAAGAGGAGAAAGCGTATGAACCGTTCACTTGGCCTGTTTGCCCCTGCGATCCTCACCTTTGTCGGCCTTAGCGCCTGTGCGCCCGTAGAGGGCTCATCCCGGCCAGACCCGGCCCTTGCAGGCCCAGCGGTCAAGGTTGTAGGCGAGGCTGAGACCTGCATCCGCACCCAGGCCATTCGGCAATCGCGTGTACGCAGCGATCAGGTCATTGATTTCGAGATGCGCGGAGGCACAGTCTATCGCTCAACCCTGACAAATCGTTGCCCCCGGCTGGGCTTTGAAGAGGCCTTCACTTACTCGACTTCGATAAATCAGCTGTGCAAGCAGACGATTATCCGGGTGATTTCGCCGATTGCTGGCCAGCTTGATGTGGGCGCATCATGCAGCTTGGGCGAATTTGTGCCGGTGGAATATGTCACCTCAGACGAGTGACTTAGTGAGATAATGCGAGGCGTGGCCCTTGGGCCGGTTCGGCAGCGTCGCCATTAACGAATAGCCAAGTTTCTCGTAGAAGGGCTTTGCCTGCCAGCTGGTCGTTTCGACCAAGGCCTGTTCGCAATTGTGCTGGCGCGCGTAGCCTTCCGCCTCGGTCATCAGCTTTGCGCCGATTCCAGAACCGCGAGCGCTTTCGTCCAGCCATACGAGTTCGATATGGAGCGTGTTCCAATAGCACACCGCTCTGATACCGCCTTGTAGGGCGCCATCATCGCCGTGCGCCAATACGAAGAATTTGACCTCTTCCGTGACCACTTCGAGACCGGGCACATGGGCTTTGTTAAAGGCGACAATACCCTCGCTAAGCGCCGCTGCATCCTCAGGGGCTGCTTCTTGCGTGGCGGTAATGGGCATTAGCCCCTCTGTCTCGCTTAAACATCGTCGGCTGAGATCATCTCGGCCTTGTCAATCTCGCCCGTTAGCGCTGCCACGGTGGTCGCGACCGCTGCATCGCCAGAGACGTTAGTGGTCGTGCGCATCATGTCCATGATCCGGTCGATCCCGGCCACCAAAGCAATGGTTTCAAGCGGCACCCCAACCGCGCCAAACACCAGCGCCATCATGATAAGCCCCGCGCCCGGAATGCCCGCTGCACCAATGGCTCCCAAAGTGCCAAGGACCGAGATGAGGACGTAGTCACCCATATCGAGCTGAACGCCAAAGACCTGCGCCCCGAACAAAGTCGCAAGTCCCAGATACATCGCTGTGCCGTTCATATTGATCGTCGCGCCAAGGCTGATGACGAAGCTTGCAACCGAGTTCGAAACACCAAGGTTCCGCCGGGCACAGCGCAAGGTGACAGGCAAGGTCGCATTTGAGCTCGCCGTGGAATAGCTGACCGCGATGGCGTCAATAATCCCCCGGAAGAAGTCGATCACCGGCAGTTTGGCGATAAACTTGATCATGCCGCCATAAATGAGGCCGATGATCAGCAAGCACCCGACGTAGTTCAGGATTACCACGATACCCAGCGCTCGGAGTGCATCCAGACCGAGGGTGCCTGCCACCCATGCCATCAATGCAAAAACACCAAAGGGCGTCAGCTCCATGATGATCATGGTCACTTTCTGCATAACGACCGCGCCGCTGTCGAAGATTTTGAGAACCGGCTCGCCCTCCTCTTTCGCCATAAGAATGCCGATGCCGATGAGCAGCGCAAAGACAATAAGCGGCAGGACGTTCGCATCCGCCATAACTTGCACCGGACTTTGCGGGATCATTCCCATGATCATATCGCGGAACGTGGTCTCACTTGGCGGAGGCGTTGCGCCCATTTCGATTGTGGAGATATCGACGCCTGCGCCGGGCTGCACAACAGTCCCGATCCCAAGACCCAGCCACACCGCCATCTGGCCCGTCACCACAAACAGCAAAAGCGCGCGCCAGCCGACACTGCCAAGTTTGCGAAGATCGCCGATACTGGCAACGCCCGCAACGAGGCTGAAGAAGATCAGCGGCACCACCAGCATTTTGATAAAGGCGATGAAAATATCGCCAATAATCTTGATCGACGCCGCCCCCGGTCCCCAAAGATAGCCCGTGATGACCCCAAGGATCAGCGCACCGATGACCCGCTGCCACAGCGGAATTGCGAACCAGGTCTTCATGAGCGTTTACGCCTCTTCTTGTGTGGTTTTCAAAGCAAGCGCCCCCAGCGCTGCGCGTGTGTAAATTCTGGCTAGCGCATCCAGATCAGGAATAGCCACCGCTTCATTGCGCTTATGCATGGTTGCATTGCACAGGCCAAATTCAATCACCGGACACACCGCGCGAAGAAACCGCGCATCGGACGTGCCGCCAGTGGTGGACGCCTCTGGCTTAACTCCCGTTTCCTCCTCAACCGCCTGTGCCAGCATATCGGAAAATTCTCCCGGAGCGGTCAGAAACGGCTCGCCCGAGATGATCGGCAATGCGCGCCCGCCGTGTTTCTCCGCAATCGCTGAGACCCGCTCAGACAGCGATGCACCCGAATGAAGGTCGTTGAACCGGATCGAAATCCGCCCGCGCGCCTCAGCCGGAATCACATTGTGCGCCTTATTGCCCACTTCAATTTCGGTGATCTCTAGGTTTGAAGGTTGGAACCAATCGGTGCCCGTGTCGAGCACCAGCTCGTCCAGCTCTTTGAGCATCGCCACCAGTTTTGGCAGCGGGTTATCGGCAAGATGCGGGTAGGCGACATGGCCCTGCGTCCCTTCGACCGTGAGAAAGATGTTCACTGAGCCCCTACGGCCGATTTTCATCATATCTCCCAGGCGATTGACAGATGTGGGTTCACCCACCAGGCACAGGTCAGGCTGAATGCCTTCTTGGCGCATATGGTCGATCAACGCGCGGGTGCCGTGAAGCGCGGGCCCCTCCTCATCGCCGGTGATAATCAAGCTGAGCGTGCCAGCCTCCGCTGGAATATCGTGAACAGCGGCGGCGAAACAGGCGACCGCGCTTTTCATATCAACCGCGCCGCGCCCGTAGAGAAGCTCGCCCTCTTGCGTGGGCACAAAGGGATCGCTCTCCCAGCCATCGCCCGGAGGGACCACATCAAGGTGCCCTGCAAAGGCGAAGTGTTTTGATCCCTCAGGCCCCTTGCGGATCGCGAATAGGTTCTCCACCGGAGCCTCATCTGAGCCTTCTTCGCCATCGCCGCGCGTGAAGCGGTGGCAGGCAAAGCCCAGCGGCCTCAGCATCGCTTCCATCTCATCAAACACGCCCCCCGTCGCAGGGGTCACCGAGGCGTGCGAAATTAGGCGCTTGGCATAATCTAGGGCAATACTCATGACGCGTTAGCTAGCAGGAGATGAGCCCAATGCCCAAGCTTGATTTGAGCGCAATCGCGCAAACCAATGCGACCGGATACCCTGCCCCATTTGATGAGCCGGTGAAGGGGCGCAAATACCGCCGCTTGGCGCCTGCTGCAGGCTTACAAAAACTGCGGGCAAGCCACGTGGTTCTTGAACCGGGGGCGTGGTCGTCTCAGCGGCATTGGCACCGCGACATTGATGAGCTTTTGGTGATGCTGTCGGGCGAGGCGGTGCTGGTGGAGGATGAGGGCGAGAGTGTGGTCCGGCCAGGCGACATCATCGCATGGCCAGCAGGCGCTGCTAACGGTCACCACTTGCAGAACCGGGGGGAAAGCGCCTGCGTCTTCTTGGTCGCTACAGCGGGTGATTACGAGACAGACGGGGGTGAATATCCGGATATCGACATGGTGTTCGAACCGGACGGATATTACCGCCGCGACGGGACACGGTACGAAACCGACCGTATTTCGTAAGAAACTAAACCGTCTCGAACTGCTCAATCACCCATTCCTCATCCTCTGAGGCTTCGATCCAATGGGTCATCCAATCGTGTTCCAGCATCGCATCCATATAGCTTTGTGCAAAGCCAGGGATGCCAATGCCGTAAGTGGCGAAGCGTGAGACTATGGGCGCGTAAAAAATGTCAGCTGCTCCAAAAGTGCCAAACAGGAACGGCCCCGATGACCCATGGCGCGCGCGCGCCTCTGCCCATAATTGAAGGACACGCACTATCTCTGATTTGGTCTTCTCTGTCAGGCTTTGAAGCGGCACGCGGCTGCGCACATTCATCGGCATTTCGGAGCGCAATGAGCCGTAGGAGGAGTGCATTTCAGCCACCATTGCCCGCGCCATACCGCGCGCCGTGTCGTCCTTGGGCCAATACCGGTCGCGGCCCACTTTATCAGAGAGATATTCCATGATCGCGAGGCTGTCCCAAATGACAGTGTCTCCGTCCCAAAGGATCGGGACTTTGCCTGAAGAAGGCTGAAACTCCTCGCCCCGCTTTTGCGCTTGCCAGTGTTCGCCAAGGATTGGCACCGTAATCTCTTCAAAATGCAGACCCGACTGTTTGGCCGCGAGCCAGCCGCGCAAGGACCAGCTAGAGTAGTTCTTATTTCCAATGATCAGTTTCATATTCGCGCCTACTCTGCCTTGCTGGGCTCTGTTTGATTACGCTTAGGTATTCAGGCTTTCGCTGTCGAGCCTGAACGGGTTACAAGGGACACCCAATCCTTTTGGAAACACTTCATGGCCCTTCCCCCATTCCACCTCGCTTTTCCCGTCGATGACCTTGCCAAAGCGCGCGCGTTTTACGGGGAGCTTTTGGGCTGCAAAGAGGGACGCTCTTGTGACGAGTGGATCGACTTTAACTTCCATGGCCATCAAATCGTCGCCCACCTTTCGCATGGCACCAGCGCAGATGCCGTGACCAATCACGTAGATGGACACGGCGTCCCCGTCCCGCACTTCGGACTGGTATTGACCATGGAGGACTGGGAGGAACTGGCCGGCAAATTGCGCGGCGCGGGCGCCGAATTTGTGATGGAACCCACTGTGCGTTTCAAAGGGGAAACGGGTGAGCAAGCCACCATGTTCCTGCGCGATCCGGCGGGCAATGCTCTGGAGTTTAAGGCCTTCGCAGATCAAGGCCAATTGTTTGCGAAGTGAGCTTGGCAATACCCGCTCAGCCGCTGTCCCTTGGCCCGGCTTCCTTTTGGCCCGTTCGGCGAGCACAATTCAATCCGGTGGGACTGTCCGTCGTCAGAACATTTGGCACAAGTTTGAGTTTGGAATAGCGGAGCGTTTGATCCGTGCTCATCGTTTGATGATGGCTTCAGCTCTACCAAAGTAGGCGCCGGCAGGGGTCACATTACTCAGGCTCTCGTGTTAACGGTGATGGTTGTAATGCTCGACGAACGTTTCGATTTGGACCTCGAGATCGCCGGGTAAGAAGTAGTTCTCCAGCAAGATGCGGTTTTTGAGCGTCTGATGCCCCATAGGACTTTGGCGCTCGATCTTGCCCTGCGTCTGGGATGGACGAGCGCGACACTGGGCAACGTTCTGAAGCGCCTTTGCGCCGGGCTTGTCCGGCTCTCCATCATCAAGCCCGCAAAGTGATGCCCAAAACAGATCGCCGGCTTCTTTGAGCGCGTCCCGGCGCTCTCGTGCGGTGTCCAGAGATGTCGTTTTTAGTGAAACGCGGATGCGCCCACGATCATCATAGGCTGCATAACGCGCAGGCACTCGGCGATTGTAGTGCCAATGGCCTGCTCTGAATTCCAGATGGCGATTGCCTGCTTGCATGCGCTCCAACACGGGTTTTGGTCCACAAAATGGTACACATTTTGGTCCACAAATTCCTCGCGGTGATAGCGCAACAGGGGCTTTTGAGCAATTAAGCCCCTGTGCAATAACGATTTTTGTGAGTTAGATTTGGTGCGGTCGAGAAGACTCGAACTTCCACGGGCGTTAGCCCACAACGACCTCAACGTTGCGCGTCTACCAGTTCCGCCACGACCGCACTCTTTCTGGTAAAGGACGGCAAGACCGGCTCACTGCCCTTGGTAGGAGCGCGCCACTAGCAAGGGGTTTGCGCGTGCGCAAGAGCTTTGATGCTTGGGGGGCACCTCGGGCCTACCAATTAATATTTCGCAGCCCCCTGTCCCGCATCGGGATGAGGTTTAGGGCGTACTTGCGAGAATAGTAAACACGCCGGTAACCACGGCGCATGAGCTTCGCTGCAACCCTCATGATCCTAGCACAAAGCGCAGCGCCAAATGCCGCTGGGCAAGCGGCAGTCGCTCCGCCAACAAAGAGCCCTCCGGTGGCGGTTCAGGCGCGCGCGAGTGCCCGGATCATCCGTCCTGCTCGGATCGACTTTTCAAAGTTCGACGATGCGAAAAGCGCTTTAACCGCCGTGGAGGCCCGTGAAACTCAGCGCAGCCGCGATGCTGCGGGCACGCTTTGGATCGAATTCAGCTAAAATTGCGCGGATCAGCCAGGGCCCAACCAATTTCAGCCGCTTGCGCGGTGGGCGGAATATCGGTGATCGCTTCGGTTACATTCAGACTTTCGCCCGGCGCAAGCTCTCGCTTCGATGGGACAATCACCCAGGAATACACGTTCTTTTCACGGGCATCACGGAACACGACCAAGAGGCTAGGGACCGTCATGCTCTCTTGCCCGACATTGTTGATAGAGCCGCGCACCTGAAAAATCTCTTCCCCGCTTTCCAGCACCTCTTTGCGCTGTTGCTCTTTCGGAAAATCGAGATTTATGCCCGGCGTCTCCAGTCCCCAAGTGGGCCTTTCGATGGGAAGCCACTCAGGCAGGCCATAGAAAGTGGCAGCAAAAACGGTGCCTGTCGCCAGAACCGCAAAGACCCCGGCGGCAATCGTCCACATTTTGAGGCTGTTGCGCCGCCGCGTGAAAGGCGGACGGTAATCAAAGTTGGACGTGTCGTCGTAATGATCCTCATCAGCAAAAACGCTGTCGGCGTCATCCAAATAGGGATCATCATCCCGCGCGCCTGACAATGGATCGGATGAAGGCGCAAATTGTTCTGCTGCCTCGCCATCCTGTCCGCCTGCAAGCCCAGCACCATGCAATTTGGTCTCAGCAGGCGCCTCTGTCTGCGCCGAGGGCTCCGCCTGAGCAGGAGTATCTGGCTGGGCAGGAGATATAGGCTGGGCAGGCGGGCTGCTTGCGGCGTCGGAGGTGTCTTTTGTTCCCCAATGATCAATAGAAGGCCCCGGTGCCTCTTGCTCGGCGTCTGCCTGCGGCGGAGACGGAGCGGCGGCAACGCGTTCTACCGGACCTTCATCAACGTGCAGCGGCACATCGGGCGCGCCCTCGAGCGGCTGCGGGTCTTGGAACCAGGAATGCTTGCATTTTGCGCAGCGCACAGTGCGGCCTTCTGGCCCGATGGCGGTCTCGGGTACGGCGTAGCGTGTTCCGCAAGCGGGGCAGGAGATGATCATTGCGACAATTTGCATGAATCAGCCGCCGCCTGCCCGCAAGGGCTTTAACCGGTGCACAGGCCAAAACGCGCTTCTTTTCCACATGGAAGCACGTTTCAGGCAGTTTACGGGCGAATTGCCGGGGTTTGATCCCCTTCTTGGGCTTCCCCAAATGCAGGTCCGCTGATAAATCCGGTTCCTATGAACGACAGGCCGTCCGAAATCGTGAAATTCGACAATGTGGGCCTTCGCTATGGCACCGATCCTGAAGTGCTATCGGATGTGTCCTTTACTTTATTCCCCGGCAGTTTCTACTTCCTCACAGGGGCAAGCGGCGCGGGTAAGACCAGCCTGTTAAAGCTCCTCTATCTCTCGCAGCGGCCATCGCGCGGCTCTATCAGCATGTTCGGCAAGGACATGATCACACTGGACCGCGGCCGGCTGCCTGATTTTCGCAGGCGTTTGGGCGTGGTGTTTCAGAATTTTCGTCTGGTTCAGCATCTTTCCGCTTTCGACAATGTCGCACTTCCGCTCCGGCTCGCAGGAACGGATGAAGGCAAAGTCATGCGCTCTGTCACAGATATGCTCGAATGGGTCGGACTTTCGCACCGAATGCACGCTATTCCAGAGACCATGTCAGGCGGTGAGCAACAACGCGTGGCAATTGCGCGCGCGGTTATCGCACGTCCGCAAATTCTTATCGCGGACGAGCCCACTGGCAACGTCGATCCTGAAATGGCGCTCAAATTGCTCCGCTTGTTCGAAGCGCTCAATCACCGGGTGGGGACGACCGTTATTGTTGCCACTCACGATGTGCACCTACTGAAGAAAGTGCCCGAATCTCTGATCATGCGCCTCAACAAGGGGCGTTTGTCCGATCCTACAGGGGCCCTGCGCTATCCGCCTGCGCCAAAGGTAAAGCCCTCCTCTGACACTATGGGAGCGCTCAAATGAGCACGCCTCCTGTGCCTGATGGGTCATTGGCTGCGCCGGGCGATGACCTTTCTACAACCGGCGATGTAGCCTCCAGCCTTTCCCCCCTTCCCGCCTGAGCGGACCGATCCCTTGGGTGATTGCGATCCTGATCGCGCTTGTGGTGATTGCGGCCGCTGGCGGCCTGTCCTTGCGCAACCTTGCCAACAATGCGCGCGCAGACCTCGCGGACGCGGTTACGGTGCAAATTATCGAAGCCGATGTTGAGGCGCGCACCGTTCAGGCCGAGGCAGCAGCCGCAGCGCTTGGCAACAATCCGCTGGTCACATCAGTGCGAGTGGTGCCAGATGATGAGCTTCAAGAGCTTTTGGAGCCATGGCTTGGTGCCGGATCTGCCAGCGACAGCGTGCCGATCCCGGCGCTGATTGATGTAGAACTGTCGAGGCGGGCCTCATCGGGTGAGTTGGCCGAGCTTCAAACGTCTCTTGATAGCGCGCTTGCGCCCCTTGGAGGCGGCGCAAGAGTGGATGCGCAATCGCAATGGCTCCGGCCCGTTTATGATGCGCTGTCCGCGCTTCAATATCTGGCGCTTGGACTAATTGCGCTTGTTTCCATCGCGACCGCGGCAGCCGTTTGGCTCGCCTCGCGCAATGCCTTTATCAATCACCGTGAGACCGTGGAGATCATCCACCTGCTGGGCGGCACCGACACTCAGGTCACCCGCATATTCGAGCGGCCCGTTATCCGCGAGGCTGCGTTTGGAGCGGTGATCGGCCTTCTTATCGGCCTTGCCGCCGTCTGGCTTTTGGGTCAGCAATTCGCAAGCCTTGATAGCGGCATGGTGGGCGGCGGCGGGCTTGGTATGACCGACTGGCTGATCATTGCTGCTATTCCCGTAGGCGGGGTGCTTTTGGCGCTCGTCACTGGTCGATTAACAATTGGCCATGCCCTCAGGTCTATGTTGTAGAAGAGGGATGAAGACTGCTCGCAATATTGCTGCCACCGTGCTCATGGTCTGGGCGCTTGGCTTTTTGTGGTTCACGGTCGCATTGCCTCAGCCTGCGGGCAATGAGAAAACAGAGGCTGTGATTGTCGCCACTGGCGGCGCTGGACGGATTGCACAGGGGCTTACGGTGCTGGATGCTGGTTTTGCCCCGCGCATGCTCGTCACGGGCGTTGATCCGGAGGTTAAACCCGGCGAGTTTGCGGCGGAATTCGGCGTTTCTCCAGAACAGATGGATTGCTGCGTCACGCTTGGATTTATGGCGGTGGACACCCGGGGCAATGCGACTGAGACTGCGGCATGGGTAAAACAGCAAAACATTCGCTCCATCCGTCTGGTGACGACCGATTGGCATATGCGAAGAGCGGCGGGCGAAGTGTCGCGAACGCTGCCCGAAGGCGTCACGCTGGTTCGTGATGCGGTTCCGTCTGCTCCAAGTCTTGCCAGCCTCTTCCTTGAATATCACAAGCTGATCGCCAGTTTTATAGCTGGCCTTTTCGGTTATTGAGTACGCACCTCTTGCCCTTTATTCGCAGCCTTTTCTTTTACCCCCTCTTTTACGGGGTCAGTGCGCTTTTGGTGGTCGCCTCAGTGCTCGCTGTGCCGATGGGACAGGTGGCGCTTAAAGGCGTGGTCGCGCGTTGGGGCGCTTGGCATATTTGGTGCGTTGAGAACATTCTGGGCATCAAAATCGTGCAGGAAGGCGTGATCCCGGATGAGCCAGTGCTGATCGCGGTCAAGCATGAGAGCTTCTTTGAAGCGATTGATATGCCCCGTTTGTTCAGCTTCCCCACGGTCTTTGCAAAACGAGAGCTGTTTTGGATACCGGGCTGGGGTTTTTCGGCGAAAGTCTATGGTCTGGTCCCGGTCGCCCGCGACAAGGGCGCGCGGGCTTTGCGCGAGATGATTTCTCTGGCGAAAGTTCGGGTTGGCGAAGGCCGGCCTCTGGTGATCTTTCCCGAAGGCACCCGCGTGCCACACGGAAAAGAGCCGCCGCTGCAATCAGGATTTGCCGGGATTTATAAGCTTATAGGCCTGCCCGTGGTGCCGGTCGCAGTGAACAGCGGTCCGTTTTATCACCCAATGATAAAGCAGCCTGGAACGATCACTTACAAAGTGGGCGAGACAATCCCCGCAGGCCTTCCGCGCGCTGAGATGGAGGCCCGCGTTCATCGCGCCATCAATGCGCTCAATACTGGTGAAAGCGTGCCGTCAGGCTCTCTGCCCGCAAGCGCTTAGCTATGATCCTTGCGTCCAAAGTCTGGGCGTTCATCATCCTGACCTTGATCAATCACCTCGCGCCTGATTGCGCGGGTGCGGGTGAACAGGTCATGCAGTGTATCGCCGTCGCCTGAACGGATCGCGCGTTGGAGCGCGGTGAGGTCCTCGGTGAAGCGGCCCAGCACCTCAAGCACTGCGCCTTTATTGTTGAGGAACACATCGCGCCACATCACCGGATCAGACGCTGCGATCCGGGTGAAATCGCGAAAACCCCCGGCGGAATATTTGATCACTTCTGACCGGGTGACTTCTTCCAAATCGCTCGCAGTGCCCACAATCGTATAAGCGATGAGGTGCGGGATGTGACTGGTAACGGCGAGGACCAGATCGTGATGGCCCGCATCCATCAATTCGACCTTCGCGCCCAGCTTGGTCCAGAAGCCGCAGAGCGCGGCAACAGCCGTTTCATCTGCACCGTCAGGCGGGGTCAGAATGCACCACCGATTGGCAAAAAGCTCGGCGAACCCTGCCTCTGGTCCGCTTTGCTCTGTGCCTGCCACAGGGTGGGCAGGGATAATGGTGTGGCCGGGCAACGCCTTGGCGAGAGCTTTCGCTACACTCTCTTTGGAAGAGCCCACATCTGAAATGATTGCGCCGGGCTTGAGATGCGCCGTAAGCTCAGCGGCGGCGGCTTCCATCGCGCCTACAGGCACGCATAGGATGACCAGATCGGCATCATGCACCGCGTCAGCGGGATTGTCGCAGACTTCGTCCGATAGGCCTCGCTCAGCTGCACGGGCGCGCACATCGTCGTCACGGTCATAGCCCCTGGTGGTGATCTCCCCCGCATACTCTTTGATCGCAAGGCCTACTGAGCCGCCCAGCAAGCCGAGCCCGATAATCGCAACGCTCTCAATGCTCTTGGGAATGGTCATGAAGCCTCTCCGCACAATTCTCGCAGACACGCCGTCACCTGCTCCATATCCTCAGATTTGCCGATAGTGATCCGCAACGCGTCAGGCAGCCCTTGGGAAGGCAAGTGGCGCACGGCGTACCCTGTTTTGGCAAGGGCCGTAAGAGCGCTTTCAGCAGTCACTTCGCCCTCAAAGCGCACAAGAACGAAATTCGCCTCGCTCGGCACAGCACTAAGGCCATGATTGCCGAGAGCGGTGACGGCCTCGACAAATTTGGAGCGCTCGATGGTGTTGTGCTCTCGGCTGGCGCGCACGAAACCCTGATCCCCCACGGCTGCGAGAGCTGCCCTTTGGCCGCTGGTGGTAACATTAAAAGGTCCGCGAATGCGATTAAGGGCGCCGATCAAATGGGAGGCTCCTGTCGCCCAGCCAATGCGTTCAGCCGCAAGGCCGTAAATCTTAGAGAACGTGCGCGTCACGAGCACATTGTCGTGGGCCTTTGCCAGATCAAATCCGACCTGTTGGAACGCGGGGGCAAGATACTCGGCATATGCTTCATCCACGACCAGAAGCACGTCGCTTGGAAGGCCAGCGTGCAGTCGCTTCACCTCGGCAGGCGCAATCCATGTGCCTGTGGGATTGTTGGGATTGGCGAGGAACATCACCCGAGTGCGCTCGGTCACGGCCGCCAAAAGCGCGTCCACATCGGCAGTAAAGTCTACATCAGCAACCTCTACAGGTGCCGCTCCGCAGCGGCGCGCAGCGATGTCGTAAACCGCAAAAGAATGGCGCGAAAACACCACCTCATCGCCCGCGCCTGCGAATGCCTGAACTGCAAGGTTAAGCAGCTCATCCGAACCCGTGCCGCACACAATGCGCGCTGGATCGAGCACATGCAGTTGACCCAGAGCCTCCCGCACATCCTTGGAATCGGGGTCAGGATAGGGGGCCGCGCCCGTGCTGAAACCGCGGGGCGCTTCAAGCTGCTCCAACGCGGCAATGGATGAACCCAGCGGGTTCTCATTAGCGGACAGCTTCACCAAAGGCTTGCCATCTGCGCCAGCGGATTTGCCGGGCACATAGGCGTGTATACCCATTATATAGGGCTTGGGCTCGGGGCGCTTGGTCATAGCGCGGGCGATAACGGCTAACGGCGTGCAAGAATAGCCCAATTGACAAGCCCTAATTGACACAAGGGGCCCGCTCCCCCAAGTCGCTGAGCCGTTATGACGCCCTCATCTGCCTCGAAAATCTACGCGCTGCCTGACGCTTTGCCTCTGGATAGCGGGCAGGTGCTTTTAGGCGCAGAGATCGCTTACGAGACCTACGGCGTGCTCAATGCAGACAAATCGAACGCGGTCGTCATTTGTCACGCGCTTACCCTCGATCAATATGTGGCAAGCAAAAATCCGATCACTGGCAAGGCTGGTTGGTGGGAGCGTATGGTCGGGCCGGGAAAACCAATCGACACAGACCGTTTCCATGTGATCTGCGCCAATGTGATTGGATCGTGCATGGGCTCAACCGGCCCTGCATCGCTGGCTCCCGATGGCGCTCCTTACGCAATGCGCTTTCCGGTCATCACCATTCGCGATATGGTGAGGGGGCTTGCCGCGCTGCTCGATGGACTGGAGATTGAAAAGCTTCACGCCGTCATCGGAGGTTCCATGGGAGGCATGCAAGCGCTCAGCCTTGCTGCCAATTGGCCGGAGCGAGCGGAGCGCGTGCTTGTGCTTGCCTCCACCGCTCGCCATTCGGCCCAAAACATCGCCTTCCATGAGCTAGGCCGCCAAGCGATCATGGCCGATCCCAATTGGGCAGAAGGGGCGTATTATGACGGGGATACGAAACCCGATAATGGCTTGGCCGTGGCCCGCATGGCAGCGCATATCACTTATCTCTCCGAAGAAGGCCTGACCGAAAAGTTCGGCCGCCGTTTGCAAGACCGCGATTCTAAGAGCTTCGGGTTTGAGGCTGATTTTCAGGTGGAGAGTTATCTGCGCTATCAGGGCAGCGGGTTTACCCAGCGCTTTGATGCGAACTCCTACCTCTACATCACCCGCGCAATGGATTATTTCGACCTCGCCGAGGAGCATGGCGGCAAACTTGCGGACGCTTTCGCGGGCACGTCCGCGCGCTTTTGTCTTGTGAGCTTCGACACCGATTGGCTGTATCCCACCGCGGAAAGCCGCCATGTGGTGCACGCCCTGAACGCGACCTCTGCCAAGGTGAGCTTTGTCGAGCTTTCGGCAAACGCTGGCCATGATAGCTTCCTGCTTCCCCATGACCAATTGGACCGCGTTGTCAGGGGGTTTGTCGAATGAGCGCATTACGCTTCGACCTTGCAGCCATCGCCGACCAGATTGGCCGCGAAAAACCCGGTGCGCGCGTCCTTGATGTGGGCTGCGGTGACGGCGCTTTGATGGCTGCGTTAGAGGCAGAGCACGGCGCAGATGTGCGCGGGGTTGAGCTTGATCCAGTGAAAGTGGAACGCTGCGTTTCCAGAGGGCTGTCAGTGATTCAAGGCGATGCCAACACCGACCTTGCCAACTATCCCGACAAGAGCTTTGATTTCGCCGTGCTCAGCCGCACGCTTCAGACGGCCAATCGCCCTGATCTGGTGCTCGAAGAGCTGCTGCGCGTGGCTGACGTTGCTTTCGTAAGCTTCCCCAATTTTGCCCATTGGGGCACGCGGGCCGCGCTGATGTTCGGGGGCAAAATGCCGGTCACCAATGCCTTGCCGGTAAGCTGGTATGAGACCGAGAATATCCACCATGTAACAGTGGAGGATTTCCGCGCGCTGGCGGCCAAAAAAGGCGCCAAAATCACCGCTGAATGGAACTTTGCAAACGAGCGCGCCATCGGCCCACTGGGAGCCAATTGGCGCGCTGAGATTGCTGTATTTCAGTTAAGCCGGTGAGGCTTAGCCCGGACGGTGAATACCGCAGATTTTGTGGCCATCGGGATCAGTGAAATAGCACAGATACATCGGGCCCATTGAACCTTCACGAAGGCCGGGAGGGTCTTCGCAAGTGGTGCCGCCATTGGCGACCGCTACATCGTGAAATTCCTGAATCTGCTCAGGAGAATCGCACACAAAACCGATGGTAAAACCGTTTGAGGGTTCAGCAGGCTTATCATTGATCGGCTCGCTCACCGCGAAAGTAGAGCCATTGTGCATGTAAAACAGACGGGTGTGCCCGGTGTCAGCGACGTGCACCATAGGCTCGCTTGCACCAAGAACGCCAAGCGCTGCATTGTAGAACGCCTTGGACTTCTCAATATCGTTGGAGCCGATCATTGTATGGTTGAGCATGGAATATCTCTCCTCTCATGCATTGAACAGCAATGGAGGTAGGTTGCAAAAAGGGACGCGGCAAGCTCTTTCATTTGTAGTCGCACGTTCAGACGGCGCAGGATAAGAGAGAGACCATGACAACTTCAATCATCGCCGCGCTGATCGCGCCCCTAGCGCTTCAGGCAGCGGCCCCTTCTGCGGCGCCTGCTGCTGATAAACCTGCCACGTTTGCTGACCTTTCCATCGAGGAAGCGACCGCGCCGCGCTGCGGGATGGCGTTTGCCATTGTGCAGGGGTGGCAGGACGCTGGCGTTGATCGCGGGTCTGCCTGGCCAAGTCTGAAAGAGGCAAATGCGCGGGAATTTTTCCTTCGCGCCATGGTCCGCCTGATTGACAGATATGAGCTGGAGCGCAGCGACGTAACGCGCCTGGTCACGGCCGAAAAAGCCCGTCACGAGAGCGACAATTTTGCAGGCGTTGAAGCTATGATGCCTGCGTGTTTGGCGCTGCTTGAGGCAAGCTCGGCAAGAGGTGGGTAAAGGGCGACCAATTTCCGGCGCGCCTTGTGGCTTTTGCCGTTCGCTTGAGGCATAAGCGGTCTTGCAATGTGGCAAGTCTACCAATTTCCTCTCTGTCCGTTTTCGCGAAAAATCCGTCTTCTCATGGGGGAGAAGGGCATTGCCTATGAACTGGTGCGCGAAGACCCTTGGGCCCCTTCTGAAATGTTCCCCAACCTCAACGCTGCGGGTACAACGCCGGTGGTGGTGAATGAGGAGAAGAAGGTCACACTTGCCGACAGCCGCGCGATCAGTGAGTATTTCGAAGAGACTGTCGATATCTCGCCCATGATCAATGGGACAGCTGCGGGCCGCGCGGAAATCCGGCGGCTCATCGCTTTGTTCGATGAAAATTTCTACGCCGATGTGACCGGGCCATTGTTGATGGAGCGGATGAAAAAGCGGCTTGTCTATAAACAGCCCCCCAATTCCGCCGTTCTGCGCGATGCGATGAAGAATGCGCACGGGCATCTGGATTATATGGATTGGCTTATCGATAACCGGCCTTGGCTTGCAGGCTCCACCATGAGCTTGGCAGACCTCGCAGCAGCCGCGCAGATCAGCGTTGCCGATTATCTTGGCGGGATAGATTGGAAAGGTCATGAACAAACGCGCGGCTGGTATTCAGTATTCAAAAGCCGCCCAAGCTTTCGCCCGCTGTTGTCTGAGCGTATGGACGTGATCAAACCGCCTGCGCACTATGCACTCGTGGATGGGTAAGGTTAGGAGCACGCAATGACTGACGATCCCAAAACCGTTACCGAAGAAGAATGGCGGACACGCCTCTCGGCTGAACAGTTTCACATCCTGCGCGAGGCAGGGACCGAGCGGGCCTTCACTGGCAAATACGACAAATTCTATGAGAACGGCGAATATATGTGCGCAGCATGCGGCACGCGCCTGTTTGTCGCGGCTGCCAAATACAATTCGGGATGCGGCTGGCCTGCTTTCACTAAGCCTGCCGATGAAGATGTTATTGATGAACACCGCGATGTCTCTTTCGGCATGATCCGAACCGAGGTGCGCTGCGGGAAATGCAACGGCCATTTGGGGCACGTCTTTCCCGATGGACCGCCGGAACAAGGCGGACTTCGCTATTGCATCAACTCAGCAGCGCTCGAATTTGCGCCCGAGAAATGAGCGTTTCCGCATAATTTGGCGTATAATTTTGCTCATCTATGGGGTTGAGCCTGTCCCTAGCGTTCACCGCTCGTTACAACTTGCTCAGGCATGTTGTGTCGGAAATTGGGCAAGTGGAAGCCGAGAGAGTGCAGAAACGCTAGATGTCGAAGCGAGGTGATAACATCTCGAACAAGAGCAAGCGTGGCTCTCGCCGCGCGGCGTCTGAACGCGCGTCAGTGGGCACGAAAAAGAGCCCCTCCTCTTCTAAAAAGGCCAAGCTGAAGCGCGAAGGCGCTCCCCGCCCCTTGTGGAAATGGACCAAGCGGGCTGCGCTGTTTGGCGGGCTTGCCGCTCTTTTGGGCGCTGTATTTCTTGCCTTTGCGGTTGGATTTGCCGCCCGCTCGCTTCCAAGTTTTTACCAATTGCAATCGAGCCAGGCGGGACAGACCATCCGGGTTCTGTCACGCGATGGCAGTGAGATTGTCGAAATCGGGCCAAGCTTTGGTGAATGGCTCGCCTTTGAAGACATTCCGGAAAACATGCGCAACGCCATGGTTGCGGTCGAGGACAAGCGGTTTTACTCGCACTACGGCATCGACCCGATCCGAACCACAGGCGCGGTTGTCGAAGGATTTACAGGAGCGCGCTCTCGGGTCGGCGGCACATCGACCATCTCTCAGCAGTTGGCGCGCAATTTGTTCCTGTCCTCCAACCGGACCTTTGATCGCAAAGCGCGCGAGGCGATACTCGCGATGGCGCTGGAATGGAAGTTTTCCAAGGAGCAGATCCTCGAGCTTTACCTCAATAAGGTCTACTTTGGCGGCGGCGCGTACGGCGTGGACTCTGCAAGCCGCAAATTTTTCAGTCACCCGGGTAAAAACTTAAGCGTCGCCGAAGCCTCGATCATCGCTGGCCTAGTGAAAGCGCCGAGCCGCTATTCCCCCACTGCCGATGTGCAAGCCGCTGTTGACCGCGCCGCTGTTGTGCTGCGGCTGATGCGCGAACAGGGCTATATCACGGCGGATCAAGCTTCGGTGGATGTGGACACTGTGGAGCTCAAGCAGCAGTCGGGCCAGAATTCGGTGCGCTATTTCACTGACTATGTGCTGCCTCAACTCGACCTGATCCTGCCAGAGACCAATGCTCCATTGGAGGTGCACACCACTCTGGATGTCGGCATGCAGCGCGCAGCAACCGCTGCGGTAAAGGCCAATTCACCTGATGGTGCACAAGGCGCTCTTGTAAGCCTTGACCGCGACGGCGCAATCCTCGCTTTGGTGGGGGGCACCGATTACGTTGAGAGCAATTTTAACCGCGCCACTGACGCCATGCGCCAACCGGGCTCCTCTTGGAAATTGTTCGTCTATCTCGCCGCTTTGGAAGCGGGATACACGCCCGATGACAAGGTCAAGGATGTGCCGGTCACCATTGACGGGTGGAGCCCGCGCAATTCCAATGGCCGCAACGTGGGGGAGACGAGCCTTCGCACCTCCTTCGCATATTCGATCAACACGGTCGCGGCCCAGCTCGGCAACGAGGTGGGCTTTGGCACTGTCGCCTCCATGGCGCGGCGGTTCGGGGTGAGTTCGCCTGTGTCGACTTTCCCCTCAATGGTGCTCGGCGCTTCCGAAGTGCGACTGCTAGAGATGACACAGGCCTTTGCCGGGATTTCAGCGCGCGGCATGGCGGTGGAGCCTTATGGCATCACAAAGGTTGTGACCGCCGATGGGGAGACAATCTTCGAGCACAAGAAAGCGCGAGAGAGCAAGCTGGTACCTGATTATGTGGCCGCTGGCATCACCGATCTGCTGCAAGCCGCAGTGCAGACCGGCACAGGCCGCGCGGCCCAAATCGGGCGGCCTGTTGCTGGCAAGACCGGCACTACGAGCTCCAATAAGGACGGGTGGTTTGTGGGCTTCTCCAGCGGGATAACCACGGGCGTTTGGATGGGCCGTGATGACGCCAAAAAGGTTGCCGGCCTTCAAGGGGGCCGCGCGCCTGCCCGCGCTTTTGCCGCCTATATGCGCTATGCTGTCAAAGACCGGCCCGAAGAGAAATTCGACACCGAACTGAACCTGCCCGAATGGCAATTGGAGCCTGATGAAGAGGCGCTGTTTGGCGATCCGGATGATTATTACTTCATTGATGAACAGGGCAATCTGGTGGAGCCTGGACGCCGCGAGAGTGAAAGCCCGGCGTTCGACGTTGAGGGCGAGCGCGGGGCTCCGCGCGTAGAGGAGCCCCCACAAGCGGTGAGCGATGACTTTTTGGAACAAGCCATTGGCGGCGCACCGCGCTCACCCCGAGGGCCTCCTCCCACACCGCCGCCCTCGGCAATTGATCCGGCATTTCTGGAGGATGATCCTCCGCTAGAGTTCGAACGGCGTTAGCGGCAAAGAAAAAGCCCCCGAAGCGTTGCTGCTCCGGGGGCTTTTCGTATTCGTCGCTATTCAGTGCTTAGTTCGCTCTAAGCCGAACCGGTAAGAAGCGCGGCGGTTGGCCTCTGCGCTGGATGCGCAGCAGAACAGCGTCGCGTCCTGCATCTTCGGCGGCGGTGATTTGCTCGCGCAGAGCTTCGACCGTGCCCGTTGCGTTGTAGTTTGCGGAAAGGATCACATCACCGCGGCGAAGACCTTTGCGGCCAGCGTCTGAGTTTGGATCCACCGCTCCCACGACAAGACCTACTGTCCCAGCATCAACGCCAAGGCTGCGCGCGATTTGCGGGGTCAATTCGAGCACTTGCAGGCCGAGTTTCTCCGCGATCTGGTCGTCCATCTGATCCGGGTTCATCGGTTCATCTGAATCGGGGTCAAAAGTCTGCTGCTGCTCCGCCAATTCCTCGGGGCTGGGCCGTTTCGCAAGCGTCGTGTTAAATTCAATCTCACGGCCCTCGCGAAGAATCTTCACAGGAACGGTTTCACCCGGATTGATATTGGCGACCAGGAAGGAGACCGTCTGATCGGAAGAAACCTCGCGGCCATTGACTTCAACGATGATGTCGCCCGCTTGCATGCCGGCTTTTTCAGCGGGGCTGTCATCGGTCACAAGCTGGACAAGCTCACCGCGATTGCGATCAAGGCCGAGCGAATCGGCCAAATCATCGTTGATCGGCTCAAGGCTAACGCCAAGATAGCCGCGCTCGATCTCCTGACCTTGCTTCAATTGGTCGACGATTGGTGCCGCGATCTCGCTGGGAATGGCAAAACCGATGCCGACACTGCCGCCAGAAGGCGAGAAGATCGCATTGTTGATACCGATCACATTGCCGCGCATGTCAAACAGCGGACCGCCCGAGTTGCCCCGGTTGATACTGGCGTCGGTCTGAATAAAGCGGTCATAGGCGCCGCCTTGTCCGGTGTTGCGGTAAACTGCTGAGATGATGCCAGAAGTCACCGTACCGCCAAGGCCAAAGGGATTGCCGATGGCTACGACCCATTCGCCCACACGCGCCTCGGCGCTGTTGCCGAATCTCACGAATGGGAAGGCTTTGTCTGATTTGATCTTGAGCACAGCCAGGTCGGATGCCGCATCTGCGCCAACCAACTCCGCTTCATATTCTGTGCCGTCAGGGAATGTGACAGTGATCTCTTCCAATCGTGCCCGGTTATCAGGGGCAACCACGTGATTGTTGGTGACCACGAAACCATCGGCGCTAATGATGAAGCCCGAGCCGAGCGACTGCGCTTCGCGGCGCTGTGGTTGATTGCCGCCGCGGCGATTAAAGAGTTCTGCGAAAGGCGTGCCAGCAAACGGGTTGCGGTTGACCTCAACCGATTGGCGCGTTGCGATATTGACCACCGCGGGCTGCAATTGCTGCGTCAAATCGGCGAAACTCGCTGGAGCGCCTGCCTGAGGCACCATATCGCTCATCACGCTCGAATCGTTTTGCGCCACTTGCGCCCCTGCTGGGATACCGGTCATCAGCGAAACCGCTGCACCGCCCACCAAAAGCGCGCTCGTCAGTCCATAAACATACCGCACGTTGCTCACGTCCTCTCATTCCTTCCTTGCATTCGGGCGTCCGACGGAACGGAGCCTTCCAAGATACTTTAAGTTACGTCTACTGTTAGGCCTTAGACGCACTTAACCGCAATTGAACACGGATGTAGTCGGTAGTTCGCAGTCTGCTGTTGATCGGTTACCGTTGACGCCGATAAAGCCTAACTACTGTCCGTTGAACTGATTGAAATACTCATTGTCTGCATCAAGCACCATTGTGCTGTCGCCTTCTCCATTGATGAAGGTCTGGCGATAGCTCTCCATGGCGCGGTAGAAATCGTAAAATTCAGGGTCTTTGCCATAGGCGCTAGCATAGGTTGCTGCTGCCTCTGCGTCGGCTTCGGCGCGGATGATCTGCGCATTTTTGCGGCCTTGCGCACGGATGGTCTCGGCCTGCTCTTGGCGTTCGGAAATCATCCTGGTGAAGGCGGCTTCCAGAGGCGTTCCTTCAGGCAGGTCAGCCGCTTTGATCCGCACATCAATAATCTGCGCACCATATTCGCGCGACTGCGTATCGAGTGTTTCGCGAATCCGGCTCATCGCATTACCGCGCTCTGCAGTCAGAAGGCTCGCAAATGTCCGGCGGCCCAGTTCCTGACGCAATGCAGAGCGCAAGATCCGCGCAAGCTGAGCGTTGAGGCGCGTCTCATCACCGGCACGCTCAATCATGTTTACCGGCTGGATGATCCGGTAGCGCGCATATGCATTCACCCTGAGGCGCTGCTGATCGCTGGTGAGCACCTGCTCATTGTCCATATCAAGGTCGAGCACGCGGCGTTCGACCATTTGCACGCGGTCAACGAACGGAATGCGCCACCAGAAGCCAGCCCCTGTCTGACCATAGGGGTCATCAGGATTGTACATATTGACGATGTCTTGCGGCTCACCTGTTCGGATGATGACGGCCTGTTTGGTCTCAGGCGTCACGAACAAGGTTGATGCAGCCACCGCTATCAAAACGCCTACGGCGATGATCGGAAAGCGGAAACGGTTCCAGATATTTTCCATGTTACTGTCCCCCTGCCGCTGGCGCCGCGGGTTGGGCTTGGCGTCTTTCGACTTCACGAAGCGGCAAGTACGGGGTCACGCCATTGGCATCAATCACGGTTTTGTCAGTGCGGCTAAGAACAGCTTCCATTGTCTCGTAATACATCCTGCGGCGTGTCACCTGCGGAGCGAGACGATATTGGCCGTAAATTTGGTTGAACTGCTCTGCATCACCTTCTGCACGGGCAAGAAGGCGCTGTGAATATCGGCGTGCACCGTTCAATTCGCGCTCGGCATCCTGCTGGGCAGCGAGCACATCATTAAAGGCCTCGACCACACTTTCAGGCGGATCGGTTTTGTCGACTTCGATACCAAGCACCGTAATGCCTGCGCCGTAACTGTCGAGGATGCCTTGCATGCGGGTTTGCACATTGCCTTGTATGTCAGCGCGACCTTCACCCGAGATCACGGTGTCGAGCGTTTTTTCTGCAACCGACGAACGCATCGCTGTTTCAGCGGCCTCGCGAACGGTTTCAATGGGGTCTTGCAGCTGGAACTGGAAAAGCGAGAGGTCATTGATGTTCCAACGCACCGAATAGCTGAGGTCAACGAGGTTCTGGTCGCCCGTCAGGATGAGCTTGCTGGGGACCTCTTCGATCCGCGCTGCTTCGACGTTTTCCACCTGTACAACGGAGGCCGGGTACGGAAGCGACCAATTGGTGCCTTGTTCAAACGTACCCACAAACTTGCCGCCGAACCGAGTGACGGTTGCCTGTTCACCCGGCTGGATAAAATGCACGCTCGAAAAAATCAGCCAGACCGCGCCAATCGCAACCAGCGCAATCGGGAGCCAGCTCCCGCCGCCGGGACGGTCCGGAAAACGAAACGAGGGACCGCCGCCCCCGCCGCCTGCGCGGCGCGGGCCTTCGGGGCCTTTGTTCTTGAAGATGTCCTCAATGCTGGCCGAGCGGCGTTTGCCGTCATCCGAGCCACCACCGCCGGGAAGCCAAGGGTTGCGCGGCCCTTCTTTACCCGGACCTGGTTTACCGGGTCCATCAGAACTACCGCCCGAAGGTCCCTCTCCTCCCGATTCTGAGCCACCGCCCGAGGACTTACCCCAGGGGTTTTTCTTACCGGCCATCGCGAGGCCAAACTGTTTTCTCAAACCATCAAAAATTCGCATTCCCCTTCTATAGGTATGCGTTTGCAGGAAAAACAGGGGTTGAAACACGGATTTTGATGTTAGAGGCCCTTTGCTATGAGCAATGACACTCCATCAGACCCCCACCGTGGCGCAAACCTTGAGAATGACGAAGCTCTTTTGCGGGGCGCTTTGCCGGTCGAAATTCAGGGGCGAGTCCGATCTGCAAGGCTCAAAGATGGGCGCGCTATTATCGTCGCAGAAGCCGGCGACTTGGGGGCGAAGGCCCGCGAAGAGCTGGAGAAATTGGTGGAAGAGGCGCTGGGCGCTCTGCCTGAAGTCAAGGATGTGCGAACCGCTTTGATCGCGGACCGGCGCAAGCGGATGATTATCGCGGTGGGGTCGGGCAAAGGCGGTGTTGGCAAATCGACCCTTACCACCAATTTGGCGGTGGCTCTGGCAAAGATGGGCCGCAAAGTTGGCGTTATCGACGGCGATATCTACGGGCCAAGCCAAGCGCGCCTGCTAGCCACCGAGAAATCAAAGGCGGAAGCCGACGGCGACAAGCTGGTCCCGATTGAAAGCCCGCATGGGGTCAAAATGCTCTCGATGGGCAATTTGGTCGCGCAAGGAAAAGCGCTCGCATGGCGGGGGCCAATGGCGGGTAAAGCGCTCAATCAGATCGTCGATGCGCAATGGGGCGACACCGAGCTTCTCCTCATCGACCTGCCGCCGGGCACAGGTGATGTGCAGATTTCGATGCTGGCCGACAACAAACCCGATGGCGCGGTGCTGGTGTCCACGCCGCAGGATTTGGCCCTCATGGATGCAGCGCGTGCAGGCCAACTTTTCGAAGACGGCGATGTGCCGATTATCGGCCTCGTTGAGAATATGTCGGGCTATGCTTGCCCCGAATGCGGGCATGTCTCCAACCCTTTTGGTGAAGGCGGCGTGGAGAAATTTGCAGGCGCTTTAGAGATCCCATTCCTCGGCAAGATACCGCTCACGATGGAGACGCGGCTTGCTGGCGATGCGGGCATGCCCCCAGCTCTAAGCGATGATGCAGGCGCGCAGCCGTTTATAGAGGTGGCAGCGGCCCTTGATCGCTGGATCACAAACGGCAAAGTCTAGCGTATGCAAGTCACACGCAGAGGAGTGATAGGAGGCGCTGCGATTGGCGGCGGGCTTCTTGTTGCATGGTGGGCCTTGCCCCGGACTTATCCCAACCCGCTGACCCCGGCGCGCGGCGAGCATGTGATGGGCGCTTGGCTCAAAGTTGCCGAAGATGGAGTTGTCTCTGTCGCTGTCCCGCAATTGGAGATGGGACAGGGGATTACAACGCTCCTGCCGCAAGTTGTTGCTGAGGAATTGGGCGCGGATTGGCGGCAGATTGCAGTGGAACCGGCGGCAGCCGCAGCCGCCTATCCCAACACGGTTTTGGCGCAGCGCTGGATCGAGCTTTGGGACCCGCTGACCGCGGGGCTTTCAGATGGGGGCGACGAATATCTGGCGGAGCGTTTTGCGACATCAAACGCTTTCACCGCGACGGCTGATGGCAGCTCTTTGGCAGCCTATGAAACGCCTGCGCGCGAAGCGGCCGCTGCCGCGCGCGCAATGCTGGCGATGGAAGCGGCGGATCGCTGGGGAACATCCTGGGAAGAGTGCGAGGTCGAAAACGGTGTCGTCACATGGGGCGACAACCAAGCAAGTTTTGGAGAGCTTGCCGCTGGCGCTGCTGAGCAATCGCCGCCTGATCCGCCGCCGCTTCGGCCAGAGACAAGCGCTGAACGCGCGCAAACCGAAGGCGACGCACTCCCTCGCATCGACCTTCCATCCAAAGTTGATGGTTCACACCGTTTTGCAGGCGACGTGCGGCTTCCCGGCATGGTCTTTGCCGCCATCCGGCACGGGCCCAACAATGGCAGCGAGCTTACCGATTTTGATGCAGACGGCGCAAACGGTATCAGCGGTGTTGTGGGAGCAGTGCGCACCAAGCGCTGGCTGGCTGTTGCTGCCACCACAAGCTGGGCTGCCGAGCGCGCACTGGTCAAGATGCGCCCGCAATTCACCACCGACTTTCCCGTTAGCAGCGAAGATATCGCTGCAAGGCTCGATACGCTTTTAACCTCAGGTGACAGTTTCAAAGTGTCTGAGACGGGCTTTGGCGAAGAGGCAATGACCCGCGTCGATATAGCGCGGCGATACGAGGTGGAGCCGTTCCACGCCGCTCCTGTAGAAACCGCAAGCGCGGCTGCGAACCTCACGCAAGGCCGACTTGAACTTTGGATAGCATCCCAGGCCCCAGAACAAGCCCGCGCCGCCGCTGCCAAGGCCGTGGGTCTTAATATAGAGGACGTCGCGCTCTATCCTATGTCCGCAGGAGGCAGTTTCGATGCGCGGCTGGAGCATGATCACGCCATCGAAGTGGCGCAAATCGCACAGGAATTGGGCCGCCCGGTCCAGCTTACGTGGTCACGGCGAGAGGAGATCGTCAACGCAAGGCCTCATGCGCCTGTCTACGCCCTTATCGGTGCGCAATTGGCAGGCGGAGATGGGCCTGCTCCGTCAGGTGGAAGCATCGACGCGCTCAAACTGCGCGTTGCGACACCTCCCTCCTCTCACGAATTCGGTCGCCGTCTGTTTGGCAATCTCACCCCCTGGGCCGCGATCCGCGAGACCACTGGGCAGAAGGATACGCTCGCGGTGCAAGGCATGGTCCCATCTTATGAGCTACCCAGCGTTACTGTGCGCCACATTCCGGTTGAAACCGGTTATCCAGCAGGGCGCGTGCGCGGCAATGCTCATATCGCCAGCGCCTTTGGGATTGAGAGTTTTGTTGACGAGGTCGCGCGAGAGACCAACCGAGAGCCTCTGTCATATCGCATGTCGATGCTGGGATCGGATGTTCGCCTCGCAGCCTGCCTGCAACGCGCTGCATCGCTAGCGGAATGGGGCGGAGGGCTTGATCAGAGCGGGCAAGGGCTTGCCTGCTACCGTATTGGCGATGCCGAGACCGGCGGGCGCATTGCCTGCGTTGCCACCGCCCGGCGCGGCGAGGGCGGGCTGCGTGTGACGCAGCTTACCGCAGCGGTGGATATCGGCAATCCAATCAACCTCGATATCGTGCGCCAGCAGATCGAAGGGGGCCTGCTTTTCGGCCTTGGCGTGGCGCTTGGCAATTCACCGCAAATGCGCGGCGGGCTGCCTGAAAGCTTCGACTACGGCTCCCTTGGCCTTCCCAAGCTTGCCGACTGCCCGGAGGTTATTGTTGATGTGCTGCCTAGCGCTGCACCTTACGCTGACCCGGGCGAATTGGGCGCCACTGTTGTACCGCCTGCTATTGCGAATGCGCTGTTTTCCGCTACAGGCTTGCGGTTAAGACGACTGCCTCTCCTTCCTGGAGGGCTGTAGAAGTGTGAGGGATCACGCCGGAATCCTATGGGATTTCATTGTCACGCATGTTTATTTCTGGGCTTGGACCCAAATTCAATTGTGAAGCGTTTTCCCCACTCATGACTTGGCAAAAACAACATCTACCCAATGATCACCCAGCCGTTTTGAGCGGGTCGGTGGGTGTGCTTCTCGTCAATTTGGGAACGCCTGATGCGCCTGATCCAGGGTCAGTGAAGCGCTATCTCAAGCAGTTTTTGTCAGACCGGCGCGTTATTGAAATCCCTGCGTTTGCCTGGCAGCCGATCCTTCGCGGGATTATTTTGAACACCCGCCCTGCCAAAAGCGCAAAGGCCTATTCCAAAATTTGGACCGATCGCGGCTCGCCGCTCGCTGATATCACCTCGCGTCAAGCAGAGGCGATTGCGGGTCAGTTTGGCGAGAACGTGGTCGTTGATTACGCCATGCGTTATGGCAAGCCGTCCCTTGAAACGCAGTTGACCAAGTTGATGGACAATGGCTGCGACCGCATTTTGATCGCGCCCATGTACCCGCAATATTCCGCAGCCACCACGGCGACCGTTTTTGATGAGGTCGCGCGCGTGCTGGGGGGTATGCGCTGGCAGCCTGCGCTGCGCTTTCTCCCGCCCTATCACGATGAAGAGCTCTATCTGAATGCGCTCGCCGATGATCTGACGCGGCAGGTGAGCGCTCTCAGCTTTAAGCCAGAGGTTATGCTTTTAAGCTTTCACGGTATGCCGCAGCGCACGCTTGAAAAGGGTGACCCTTATCACTGCCATTGTCAGAAAACCTCGCGCCTCTTGCGGGAGCGGTTGCAAGGCAGGCCCGAATGGGAAGGGGTGCGGTTCGAAACCACCTTCCAATCTCGTTTTGGCCCGGCGCAATGGCTGGAGCCTGCGACCGATGACACTCTGGAGGCAGAAGGCGAGAAGGGCACGAAACGCCTTGTGGTGGCTGCCCCTGGATTTTCGGCTGACTGCGTGGAGACTTTGGAAGAATTGGCGCTGGAAGGCCGCAATGAATTCTTTGAGGCGGGCGGCGAGGAATTTGCCGTGCTTGAATGCCTCAACGTCTCTGGTTCTGGCATACAGATGCTTAAAGCGATGATTGGCCGTGAGCTTAGCGGCTGGGCGTAATGGTCACAGCGGTGCTGCGCCATTTTTGGAGCGAATAGGCACCGCACCGCCACTCTTGCCCGCCGAGCGCCGGCGATGGCATGTAGGGCTTGGCGGGCCCCTTACATTTTTGTAAGTTGCAGGTCGCATACCGATTTCTCAGGTTTTTGGAGCAGAGATTACGATGGCAAGTTTAGCCGAGCCGCAGACCATGGGGTCAAATCCTGCAAGCTTTTCGCACTGGAGCGAAGGGAAACCGGATGAGGCGGATATCGCGCATATTCCGGGTGAGGCAGGAATGCCGTTGGTGGGCCATACCTTCACGCAGCTCAATGATCCCCACGGGTTTACCAAGCGCATGGTGGAAACCTACGGCAAGGTGTACAAAGTCAAAGCTTTCGGCGGCTGGAATGTATCGCTCATTGGGGCAGATGCGAACGAGCTGGTTTTGTTCAACAAAGACAAGATTTTCTCAAGTGAGCAAGGCTGGGGGCCGGTTCTCGATCAGCTGTTTCCACGCGGGCTGATGTTGATGGATTTTGACCACCACCGGATTGACCGCCGTGCGCTTTCTATCGCGTTCAAACCTCAGCCGATGAAGCATTATTGCGGGGCGCTGAATTCAGGAATTGCGCGCGAAGTTGATGGTTGGGAAGGCCCCATGCAGTTTAATCCAGCGATCAAAAGCCTGACGCTGGACCTTGCTGCGGACAGCTTCCTTGGCATTCCATGGGGCCCGGAAGCCGACAAGATCAACACAGCTTTTGTCGATATGGTACAGGCGAGCGTTGCCCCTGTCAGAAAACCGCTCCCCTTCACCAAGATGAAAAAGGGCGTTGAGGGCCGCGCCTATATGGTCGAGTTTCTCACCCGCGAAGTTATCCGGCGCAGAGCAGAAGGCGGCGGGCAAGACATGTTCAGCCAGTTTGCGACGGCGACGACCGAAGACGGCGAGCTTTTGCCTGTCGATGCCGTGGTTGATCACATGAGCTTCCTGATGATGGCTGCGCACGACACGATCACCTCGTCGGCCACATCGTTCATGTATTACCTCGCGGCCCAGCCGGAATGGCAGGAGAAACTTCGCGGTGAGATGTTCACGGTGACCGGCGGTCCCGATGCGAATGGCAACCCGCGCCCGCTTGCATATGAAGACTTAGGCAGGCTCGAACTGCTTGAGATGGCGTTTAAGGAAACCATGCGCATGATGCCGCCAGTGCCGTCGATGCCGCGCCGCGCGCTCAAAGAATTTGAGTTCGAGGGATACCGCATTCCAGCGGGCCAATCGGTTGGCATCAACATCCACTGGACCCACCATTCAGAGGAATATTGGGACGATCCCATGACCTTTGATCCGATGCGTTTCACGCCTGACAAGGTGAAGGCGCGGCACAAATACGCTTGGGTGCCCTTTGGCGGAGGCGCGCATATGTGTATTGGGCTGCACTTTGCGTATATGCAGGTGAAGATTTTGCTGTCGCAGCTGCTGCAACGCTACCGGATTGAGGCCGAAGAAGGCTATGCGCCCGATTGGCAACCATGGCCGATCCCGCAGCCCAAAGATGGGCTCAAGATCGAGTTAAAGAAGTTGTGACCTAACGGCGCCAAAGGCGTCGCAAGCCCGACCGGGCGCCCGCAGGTGCCCCGGAATGAAATGGAGGGATTAGCACCGAGGATGCACCCGCGGATGCGGGGGCGAAAAACAAACAATCCTCAAAAGTCCCAGGCGATGCCGTCTTTCTCCCAATCGCCGTAGCGGGTCGGGGAAAGATCGCGGGGCTCATCCTTGTTGGGATCGACCGCTCTTGGCTCGGGCGCTGGATCGTTGGTCCAATGCTTGGGTTTTGTGAAAGTTAGTGCAGCGGGTGATTTTTTCTGGGTCATCACTTTATCCAATGCGCAAAGTGGCGCTTAGTTTCAAGGAAGAGTAAGCACCCGCCCTATGGTACAGCCTTCCGGAATTCACGCGCGCCGCGCCGCGCTCAAGATGCTCGATGCCGTCTTACGCCGGGGGGAGACCTTGGAACAGGCCGCGCCCGGTGCCTTAAGGGATGTTCGAAAAGCCCCCGACCAAGCCTTGGCACGGGCAATCGTAGGCGAAACGCTGCGGTGGTTGGCCGATCTCGACGCTTTGATCGACAGCGCGACTAAGAAACCGCTTCCCGAAGATGCGAAACCGCGCAGCGTGTTGCGGTTGATGCTCGCACAGGCTTTAAGGTTGGAGACGCCGCCTCATGCGGTGATCGCAACCGGTCTGCCGCTGCTGTCCGGCGGTCCAAGGCGGCTGGCGCACGGGGTTTTCTCGGCCCTCATGAAGCGGGAAGCTCAATTGCCCGCAATGCCAACATTGCCTGAGCGGTTTGCGCAGCGGTGGGAAGGGATGGCCGAGGGCCTGATCCGGCCACCCGAAGTTGACCTCCATTTAAAGGATGAGAGCCAAACGGATCAGTGGCAGGCCAAACTTGGCGGGGAGAGTTTTGCCCCCGGTCACATTCGCATGCCGCGCGGCACCCCGATTGAGAAAGTCGAGGGATATAATGAGGGCGCGTGGTGGGTCCAGGACTTGGCGGCACAATTGCCGGCGCGCCTTCTTGGCAAAGGTGAAGGTCAGCACGCCTTAGACCTGTGCGCAGCGCCCGGCGGCAAAACCATGGCTTTGGCTGCGAACGGATGGAAGGTCACAGCCCTCGACATTTCAAAGCGGCGTTTGGCTGTCCTAAAAGAAAACCTCAAACGCACCGGCCTAAAGGCCTCACCTTTGCGCGCTGATGCCCTGACGTGGGAGCCCAAGCATGCGTTTGACGCCGTCCTATTAGACGCGCCGTGCACCGCAACAGGCACCTGCCGCCGCCACCCCGATGTGCTCCACCGCATTGGCCCGCGCCAGATTGCGGAGATGGCCGAGATACAGCGCGCTCTGATTGAAAAGGCTGCGCATTGGCTCAAACCGGGCGGAATGATGGTTTATGCGGTGTGTTCGCTCGAGCCCGAAGAAGGCGAGAGCCAAGCAGCGTGGATCGACGCCAATCTTGGCCTGACGCCCGCCCCCATCACGGCGAATGATCTACCCGCCAACCTTGAGCCGAACCCGGAAGGCAGGCTGCGCACCCATCCGGGAATGCTGCGCGAGCAAGGCGGGCTGGACGGATTTTTCGTGGGCCGGTGGATTAAAAGCGCAGGGTGACTGAGGCGCAGGGTTTTCCTATTTGCTCCACTTCAAATGTGACGCTGTTTTCGCCAACACTCGCGACATTGAACCTCACCGGCGCGCCCAATTCGACATAGCGTTTCATCGTCATCTCACCGCTGGTATCAATACCGGTTCGCCCCTTGAAAAGAAACAGAGCCTGACGCGCAAGTTCGTGCAAATGGGTTGAGTTCACATGGTCGCCTGACCCGCCGATAAAGGCATTGCCCGGAGGAAATCCGTTTTCATCCGTTACCAAGGCCTCGATATAACCCTTGGCTTTATCAAATGGCGCAACAAACACGCGCTCCCCTTCGGTAAGGCCAAGCGTGCGGGGGTCGGCATAAGGAAACGCAGCAGAAACCGCATTTTGCTGTCCCTTTCTCTGGGCCTCTTTCTTCGCGCTCGCGCGCCATTCTTCAAAATTTCGATTGCGAAAGACCACGCCGCGTCCGCGAATGGTGACCACCGGCGCGCCGCTTTTATTGAAGAGAACCAGCGAATATCCAAGCTCCCCATCCTGCTCGCCGCGCTCGTAGACACCGCGTATCGCATGGCCGCCGCTGGCATCGCCAAGCTCCCAATCAATCCAGGTGAGCGCTGTCCACTTGGTCTCGTCCCATCCATTCAAAGCCGTTGATGCGCCAACAGCGGTCCAAAAGCTCTGCGTCTGAACGACCACAGGATGATGGGGCGGCAGGGCTAGCCAAGGGTTGGCCTTTGCATCCAAAGAACAGACGAAGGCCACTGATCCATCGCCGCGAACTTCATGGCTGGACGAATAGCTGTTGGACGGATGTTGAGGAGCCATCGGCGTTCCCGCGCCTAGCTCTTCACATATTTCTGAAAACTCTTGCGCAGTTTCATGATCTTGGGGGGAATGACCGCGAGGCAGTAAGGATTGCGCTGGCCTTCGCCGTCCCAATATTCCTGATGATAGTCTTCTGCAGGATACCAAATGGCAGTTTGCGCATCGCCTTCCAGACCCTCGACAGTGGTGACAGCCGCTTTGCCATTGTCCGCATTCCACCGGTCAATCGCAGCCTTGGCTTCCTCGCCTTGAGCAGCATTCAGCGGGAAGATCGCGCTGCGGTACTGGGTGCCGATGTCATTGCCCTGCCGGTTCAGCTGGGCGGGATCATGCGTGCCAAGGAACACGTCGTAAATCTCGGCAAGGCTGATGGCATTGGGATCATAGGTCACGCGGACGCCCTCAGCATGGCCGGTCGACCCGGTGCACACTTGTTTGTACGTGGGGTTAGCGACCGTGCCGCCGATATATCCGCTTTCCACTTCACTCACGCCAATCACATCGCGGAACACCGCTTCGGTGCACCAAAAGCATCCGCCTGCGACAATTGCCTGTTCCATATATTCTCCGATCACTCGTTTCGCCAGGACATAGGTGGTGAAGGTTATTTGCGAAAGACCCCTCAGGTTCTCTTGTCATGTGCTGATCACGCCCTAGAATTAGGGGCAGTCTGACTGAGAGAGGATCCCTACTCATGAAATTCAAGTCTTTTGCCCCGCTTGCCCTTTTTGCTGCAAGCTCTGCCATGATCACGCTTGCTGCTCCTGTTGCAGCCGACGATCATGATGAAGCTGCCCCAGCCCTTGCCGATGTGCTCGCTCATGAACGCCGCGGCGATGATGGCGCACGCGACCAATATCGCAATCCAGCAGAAACGCTCGCGTTCTTTGGTGTCGAGCCGACGATGACGGTTGCAGAATATGGCCCAGGCGGCGGTTGGTACACCCGCGTCCTTGCGCCGTATATTATGCCCGCGGGCAAATATATTGCCTTCAATGGTGACAGCGATGGCCGGACGTATCGCAGCCGCGCTCAAGAGGCACGCGCCAAAGGTTGGACTGAGAGTTTCCAATCGAGCGTGGCCGAAATGATGGAAGTCGAAGCGCAAGACGTCACCGCTTTTGAAATCGACGAAATGCCAGAAGAGCTCGCTGGCACGGTCGACCGCGTGGTGATCTTCCGCTCAATGCACGGGCTTAACATCGGCAATACGGCCCATGACATCATCCGCGGCGCGCGCATGATGCTCAAAGATGATGGCATGATCGGTGTGGTACAGCACCGCGCGCCCGAAGGTGCATCATGGGACAATTATGTCGGCCAGCAAAAAGGCTATCTGCCGGTGGACGTTGTTGTGAAGATGTTTGAGGTCAACGGTTTTGAGCTTGTCTCCAGCAGCGAAGTCAACGCCAACCCTAAAGACACTGCAGACTATGAAGGCGGTGTGTGGACGCTTCCTCCATCGTTTAGCTTTGGCCGCCAAAGCGAAGAAGAAATGGCCAAGCACCGTGCTATCGGTGAAAGCGACCGTATGACCCTGCTGTTCAAAAAAGCGGACTAAGGAATCAGGGCGGCATCATGAGCATTCTTACTGTTGCCGCCCTTCAACTTGCGCTTTGCCGCGATGATGAGGGCGAGAACATCGCCGCTGTTGGCGCTTTGGTCGAAGAGGCTGCGGCGCGCGGAGCTAAGGTGATATTGCCTCCCGAGCTGTTTTCAGGCGCATACTTCTGCGCGCAAGAGGACGAGGCGCTGTTTGCGCTCGCTCGGCCCACTGCTGAGCACCCCAGCGTGACCGCGATGCAAGAGCTTGCTTCAAAGCTTAAAGTGGCCATCCCCACCAGTTTCTTTGAGCGTGATGGTCACCATTATTACAACACGCTCGCGATGATTGGCCCTGATGGCGAGATCATGGGGACATACCGCAAAAGCCATATTCCCGATGGTCCAGGGTATGAAGAGAAATTCTATTTCCGCCCGGGGAACCAAGGGTTCAAAATCTGGGATATCCCGGCGGATGACGGAGCGAGTGTGCGCATTGGCGTCGGGATTTGCTGGGATCAATGGTATCCTGAAGCAGCGCGGGTGATGGCTCTCCAAGGCGCGGAGGTGTTGTTTTATCCGACCGCGATTGGGTCAGAGCCTTACGACGAGGATCTGGACACCAGCCGCATGTGGCGCCGCGCAATGGCCGGGCACGCGGTGTCCAATTGCATGCCGGTGATTGCCGCCAACCGGATCGGTAAAGAAGGCGATCAGAGCTTCTACGGCCACTCCTTCATTACCGACGAATGGGGAGATTTGGCCGAAGAATTCGGCGCTGAGGAGACGGGCGTTCTGGTCACGGCGCTCGACCTTACAAGAGCGGCTAAGCACCGCGCAGGCATGGGCTTCTTTCGCGACCGCCGCCCCCAGCTTTATGGCCGGATCGCGGAAGATATCTGAGCGATTATCATGAGCAGTTCTTACCTCATCGCGCTGGGTTCAAACCAGCGGCATCACGCCTTTGGAAAACCCAAAGATGTGGTGCGCACGGCGATGGAGGAATTGGCTGCACTTGGGACAGTCACACGAAGGTCCAAAATCATAGACACAGCGCCAATCGGCCCTGCACAGCGCCGGTTCGCTAATGCGGCCTGTCTGATCGAAAGCGAATACGACCCGCCCAGCCTGCTCGCCGGTCTAAAGCATATGGAACGAGAGTTCGGCAGGCGAGGCGGTCAGCGCTGGGGCAACCGCGTCCTCGACCTTGATATCGCTTTATGGAGCGGCGGCGCCTTTGAGAGCCGGTCTCTCACCATACCGCACAAAGAGTTTCGAACCCGCGATTTTGTGCTTGGCCCTGCCCGCCACATTGCCGCTGATTGGCGCGACCCCGTGACCGGACTTACCATTCGTCATTTGTTTGCGCGGGTTTGAACGCCCCATAAGTAAGGGCGCCCCGCCGGTTTCCCGGCGAAACGCCCTTTGAATTGCAGAAGGACCAATTTCTGCGATGCCATTTTCTAAGTTTTAGGCAGCAACAGCAGCCTTTACACGGCGGCGGCGGCGACCAAGGCCAAGTGCTACAAGAGCGAGACCAAAGAGACCAAGAACGCCTGGTGCAGGAACATCCACGATGCGGAAGTCCGAAATGCCGCGCACATAGTCGCCTGCAACAACTGGGTTACCCCACCATGACCACAGGTTGATGCGGCCGCCAGATGCGCTCTTGAGCATCCATGGGTGGAAGCGATTGCCGTTCTCACGGGTTGGCGTGAAGTCGGTGCCGTTGATCGTGCGTGTGCCAGTCATGTTGGTAAGCGTGAACGCAAAGCTTGGGTTATCGCCGCCTTGGAATGACTTGAGTTCGTCGCCTTCGAATGAAACGTTGATGTCGTCGCCGATCCAGGTGCCGGTTCCAGCGTCTGTATCGACTGTGAGGATGTCACCGTCGCTCATTTCATATTCGAAGATCGCAGCAGTTGCAGGAGCAGCAGCGACTGTAGCTGTAGCAGCCATCGCGATTGCGGCAGTTTTAATTGCAGTTTTCATACTTAATCCCTCGGATGTGGGGTCGATGGAAGTGAGGCAATCACCGCCTCGACCAACGCGTATTCATTGGTTAGCGCTTACCAAGCAATCAGCGTGCCAAACCCGCTGCAAGCCCGGTTTTCTGCCATTCCTTTGGTTAACAGGGAATCGTCCCAAGCGGGCTTTGTCAATTTTTCCGACGCCGTGTGACGTCACAAGAAGCCGTTAACACCTATCGTCTAAAGCACTCATTATGAGTCTACGCTTCAACCTTCTTCATCTTGGCGGTGCAGCCGCCCTTGCCTTCACCCCTATGCTTGGAGGATGCGAAACCGGTCCATCAGATCCGTTTGCCGCAGCGCAAGAAGCGTTTGCCTCTGGGCAACCGCGAACTGCGCTTGATCTTATCGGAAAGGCAATTGATGCTCAGCCCGATAACCCTGCTGTGCGGATGCTCGCAGGTGATGCGGCGATGGCATTGGATAATCCCGACAGGGCAATCGCCGAATTCCAGCGCGTCCCTGAAGAAGCAGCAGAATATTCTCTTGCCCGGGCCAAATTGGCCGAAGCGCAGGTCATGGGAAATTATCTCGAGGCCGCAGGCGAGACGGTTGAAAGTCTCACAATGGACAACCCGCTTTCCTATACCGCGACGATCGCCTTCCATTTGGCGCGCGGTGAAACGCTCGAGGGCTATGATTCCCTTGATGCCGGACTGGCCAAGTTTCCGAAGGACCCCCGCCTCGTTACGACTGATGCAGAACGGCTTTGGGCTCAAGGCAAAGCTGACGCCACCCTCAAGCGCCTCGCACCCGTGCTCGCCGTAAAGCCAGCGGTTAGTCAGGCCCATTTGTTCGCAGGACAATTGCGGCTGGGCATGCGCGATGCAAAACAAGCGGAGCAGCATTTTCAAAACGTGCTGAGCGTTCGCCCAATGCACCAAACCGCTATGCTCGCTATGGCAGCCATTGCGCGTGATGCCGGCGACATTCAAGAAGCAGGCAATTGGATCAACAAGGCCAATGATGCAGGTCCTGCCCACCCGGTAGGCCTGCTTTTCGCAGCTCAGATGGCTTATGATGCAGGCGATATGATCAGGGCTTTCGAACTCATCGAAAGGGCTCCCTCGTCCTTTGTCAACGAACCGGAATTCGCTCGTCTTCGCGGGATGATTGATGCAGGGCGCGGACAAAATGCGATGGCAGCGCTTGCGCTTGGCGATTATGTTAAAGCAACAGGCGGCGACCCGTTTGCTCGCCAGGTGCTTGCAAGCAGCCTTGCGGAAGAAGGCAAGTTCCCTGAGGCTTGGGCAGCGATTGCTCCGGTCATTGATCACCCTCAGGCCGATGAAAAGGCTTTGGTTATCGCTTTGGCTCTCGCCGAAAAAACTGGGAGCGGCGATCCCTCTTCCATCCGCGCAAAGATAGAAGCGCGCAAGAACGCCCCTTCGATTGAGGCGGAAATGCGCGAGGCAGCAGCAGCAATACGGTCAAGCGATTGGGAAACCGCTGAGGCCATCTACGCGCCGCTTCTCCAAGGTCAGGGTAAATCGGACCCTGCGCTTTTGAACAATGCAGCAGCGGTGAAGACGAAACTTGGCAAGCATGAGGAAGCGGTCGCCCTTGCACGGCGAGCTTTGGCGGCGGCACCTACAAGTCCCGAAATACACGATACTCTGGGCTGGGCTTTATGGCAGGGCAAAGGCGACAAATCTGAAGCGCGAAAGCTCCTCCAGAAGGCGCGAGAAGGCGCTCCCGGCAACCGCGAGATTGCTGAGCACTGGGCGATTGTGAACGCCGAATAAGCGGCGCAGTAAACTGTGCGGTGCAACGGAAACCGCAACAATCGCACGCAACCATGCGATAGGTGGCTTGACCGAGGGCCTTTGCCTGCCTAGTGGGGCGCTTCTGCAAGCGAGACGAAGATTCTCGCTTTACCGAGTTTCCTCGATTTTGGGGGCCCTTAGCTCAGTCGGTAGAGCAACTGACTTTTAATCAGTAGGTCGCTGGTTCGAACCCAGCAGGGCTCACCACTATTTATCAATGAGTTATTGATTGATAACAGCCCACTCATGCAGTATTTCATCCTTAAAGGATTCACAGAGGATTCATCGTATCGTTGCTTGAGGCCCGCATTTCGGCCCATGAACCCTCAAATTTGGGAGCGGGTCACCTTCCGACATGAATGTTATGGCTGACGGAATGTTCCACCGCTTGATCGGTGGAACACCTAGTGCGGCTGAGCTGGGCTAGTCGGATGCCGAGCCGATCCAATCTGCTTTTAGCCCATCGAAGCCATTTACAATGTCTTCGGCCAGCACTTCGCTGCCGATGAGGCAGAGATCTGGACCGAACTCATCTTGCAATCTAAGCTACCAATCTCATCGACCGTCACCCCAAATAGGATTGAAGGCTCAGAATTAGACTGAGCAGAGACGCTGACGCGAGCAAGGCGAAATCAATTCTGATGCCCCAGGCTTTAAGCCAATTCCGCATCATGCCGAGCCTCAGTTCGTAGAGCTTTGGCCGCTAAGCTGATCAAGGCGCTCAGCAACAGTCTTCCACGTTGCTATGCCTGCCTCGCCCCTTCGTTGGATAGCCGCTGGACTTGCTGCGCGATATACGCTGTTCCCTCTTCGCCATGGTTCTTTTCGACCCAAAGCGCGACCGCCCACAATTCCTGATCGCGGTTCAGCACCATGGTTCACGTCTCCCGGTCCAGGTTCGGGCCAGCCCTTCGCGAACCAGCTGATCGCTAAGTGACCGACCGTTGCGGGTCACGACACGCAATTTGCGACCGTATTGGTCCTCATCCCGATTTCCGATGGTTAGAAGCTCAAAAGGGCCGGCATTGAGTAAATCGACCAATCGGCGTGTCGCCCGCATTCCAAGCTCGTACTCGTAGTCGCACCGAAGCTGGCCAATTTCTGGAGTGTCGATATCAGCGATACGGATCTTGGTTCCATCAAGCCAGAAAGTATCCCCATCGACGACACATGTCCTTCTGACTCTGCCACATATAGCGAACTGCGGGGAGCTCGCTTGTTGGAACAGACCTTGGGGCTGCTGTCCAACGCTTGCGGGTCTCGCGTCCCCTGCCGGCCAGTTGAGCGCCAGCATCCCGGCCGCAACCACTATCGAGAATGCCCCTAAGCCCAACATTATCTCCTTACCCAGCTTCCTGCGTTTCCTTGCCTTCAACGCTTTGTGAAAGTCGAGCGGGTCCCTCGCTCCATCACGCATTGGCGGAGTCCGATTTCATTACGGTATGCACCAGCAGATAATAGTCAGAAATCGTACGATTTCGTCAATGATGTGCCTCGATTGCAGACCATCTGGATAACACCGTCCGGACGTATTGCGGTGTCTCCCCATTTCTTGGGATGCCGCGGGCGCGGGATACCGCACCAGGACCAGCATTATAGGCAGCCAATGCGAGATGGACCGCTTCGAAGCGTTTCAACATATCGCGCAGGTAGCGCGCGCCGCCGTCGATCGAGGCGATAGGATCATGCCGGTTTCGAACTCCCAGTTCGCGCGCGGTGGCTGGCATCAGTTGGGTAAGTCCGGCGGCGCCGGCCGGACTTACCGCCATTGGATTGAAGCGGGACTCGGCCCAGATCAGGGCGCGAAGCAAGTTTGGTGGAAGGCCATACCGGCGCTCAGCCTTGGCGATCGCCTCCATATACAGTCCTTCCCTGTAGGAAATACTCGTCTTCCCTCGGGTATGGACCGCCGGAAGGTACGGCCTGACGGTCTCAGCCTGGCTCTCGATTTCCGGTTGGTGGACCGCGTGTTCGAAGAGGGTGAACTCCTGGGCACTGACAGGGTGAAACGAAGCCACGATCAAGCCCGCAAAGGCGAACGTTGTTCTCACAAAACGATTGGGGCCGGTCATCTCGTTCTTTGCTCCATTGCTTCGAATCGAAAAAGAACATAAATAGAACATGCGCCTGTAGGAAAGCGGCATTTGCTGGCCTTCGGGAGAGGAGAGGAAGCCTGTCGAGGGGGCCACTTCGCAAGCTGAGGAGCTCGCATGTCCCTGTCTGCCAACACTCTTCCCAACCCGTCCCTTGCCGAAACTGCTCGCCGCATTTGCGAATCCAGGGGCGGCAAATGGTCAGGCACAAAGGGGATGGCTTGCTGCCCCGCACATGAAGACCGCACACCTTCACTTGGCGTGACGCTCGGCCGGAAGGCGATCCTCTTCCATTGTTTTGCGGGCTGCGATCAGCAGAGCGTGCTTTCCGCTCTGGCCCGCGAAGGTTTCGAGGCGGCTAGGTTTTTCTCGGGTTCTTCGGCCGAGGATCAGCTTGAGCCAACCGGGGTGCGCAAACCCTCGGCAGCAGCGTTGAGGATCTGGCGCAAAGCGGAACCATTGGGTGGCAGTCCGGCGAAGGCCTACCTTGAGAACCGCGGCATCCTGGCCGCATCTTCAGCTCTTCGCTTTCATCCGCAGACGCCGCTCGGGCCGAAAGGACAGGCCCGCTTTCTTCCCGCTATGATTGCGGCGGTCAGCCTCGACGAGGGGCCGATTGCGATCCACCGAACGTTTTTGTCCACCGAGGCTTCAACCAAGGCCACCTTCGACAAGCCAAAGCGTGCGCTTGGCTCGCTCGGTGAAGCTGCTGTTCGTCTCTTTGCTCCGGTTTCCGGCAAGCTCGGCCTTGCTGAAGGCATTGAAAGCGCAATGTCGGCCTATGCTCTCACCGGTGTCCCCGCCTGGGCGACCCTGGGCAATGAGCGTTTCGGTCTCGTAAGCATCCCCGATAGCGTGACCGAGCTTCACCTTTTCGTCGATCACGATGCTGGCGGTGTGCTGGCTGCGTCGCGTGGCGAAGCAGCTTATGCCCGCGATGGACGGACGATCCAGGTCCGCAAACCGTCATCACGCGACACAGACTGGAACGACGAACTCACGACATGGCTGCGCCGCAAGGCGGCGACATAGAGGAGAGAGGGCTTCTCGAATTCCTGATCCGGCAGAGGGCGTGTCCCGATGCCTTCATCAGGAGGACGAATTGCTATGTTTCAATCAGACCTGTTTCCCGCCGGCGAGCAGTCGCCGTCCATGCCTTTGGCCTACGCTATCGGCACCCTAGTTGCCGAACTACTCGCTTCGGGACGCCATCTTACCCGTGCCGACATTTCCGGGCTGTTCGCCGACAAGACCGGCGTTCTGGACTGGGGAGGCGCCTGGACGATCGACGATTACAACAACGCGGTCGAGATCGGCGCACTGCTCTGGCTTCGGGGGTCCTCATGCATCGATCTGGCAACAAGCGTGCACGAAGCCGACGCGCGGTTCGACTGGCTCGAAGCAGCCTTGGCGCCCAGGCATGTACGCAGCGAATCACAGGTCGAGCTCCAGCAGTTCTCGACCCCGTTAATGCTGACTTGGCTGATGGCAAAGGCCGCAGCTGTCTGCGCGCAAGACACACTCCTCGAACCATCCGCCGGCAATGGTGCGCTTGCCCTATGGGGCAGCATCCGGAAGGCCTCATTGGTCCTCAATGAGATCGATCCGGGAAGACGAGACGCCCTCGGCCACATCTTCCCCGCAGCCAGGATCACTTCGCATGACGGGGAACTGATCGCCGACCTGCTCCGCGGTCCTGTTCCGTCGGTCGTTTTGATGAACCCACCATTCGCCCGCAGCCAGGAACGCGGCAAGGACGGCGAGACGGCGCAGCGCCACCTGCGCAGCGCGATCCGGGCCGCTGCTGCTGGATCGAGGATCGTCGCAATCATGCCCGAAGGCTTCGATGCTTGCACCTTCGCCAAGGCACTGGATGAAGCGTCGCTAATGCTCGATGTCCGCCTGCAGCAGATGTTTCGCCGGACAGGGACCGGGATTGCCGTTCGCCTGGTCGTGATCGACAAGACGCAGACTGCGTCTTCGCCCGCGATCACCGGAGACACCTGCGACCTGGTCGAGCTTCACGAGCTTGTCACCGCGCTTCCGCGCCGCGCGCAAACACCCGCCAGCTTCCATCGCCTGCCAGTCGGAAAGCCAGTCCGCCTCGTTGGCAAGATTTCGACCCAACGTATGCCGGTCCGGCCGTTGGCACCGTTCGCCGCGACACCAGCACCCAAAGCGAATGCGATCGATCTTGCCTATTCGGTCCTCGCCGACCCCGCTCCGGTGCCTGAACAGACAGGCATTTACCTGCCTTACCGGCCTAGTCGCATCCCCTTCGAAGATGCGCCGGTTCATCCCACGCCGCTCGTGGAATCGGTCGCGATGGGCTCGGTCGCAGCGCCACAGCCGGATGTTCGCCCACGCCTTCCTGCAGGTTGGCAGGCCGATGGCCTTCTGTCAGAAGCGCAATGTGAGACACTGGTCTACGCGGCTCAGGCATTCGCCCGTGATCTCCCGGGGTGCTTCAAGGTCAGCCAGGAAGGCACCTCGCTGGAACTGGCGGAAGATGGTCACTTCTACCGGCAAGGCTTCTTCCTCGGCGACGGAACCGGAGCCGGCAAGGGACGGCAGATCGCAGCGGTCATCATGGACCGCTGGCTCGCAGGCGAGCGGCGTCATGTCTGGATCACCAAAAACGAGGCCCTGCTCGAAGATGCACGCCGCGACTGGGAAGCGCTCGGCGGGCTGCCGCTCGACATCCAGCCACTCTCACGATGGAAACTCGGCCACCCTGCAACGATGTCCGAAGGCATCCTCTTCGTCACCTACCCGACGCTGCGCTCGGGGCGCGCCGAGGATACGCGGCTTGACCAGATCCTTGCCTGGGCGGGCGAGGATTTCGATGGCGTGATCGCTTTCGACGAAGCCCATGCCATGGCCAATGCGCTCGGGGGCTCCTCAACCCGCGGCAAGATCAAGGGCTCCGAGCAAGGGATGGCGGGCCTCAGGCTGCAGAACCATCTCCCGCGCGCTCGCGTGCTCTACGCGTCCGCCACTGGCGCTTCGGATATCGCCAACCTTGGTTACACCTCTCGGCTTGGTCTCTGGGGACCCGAGACCGCATTTCCGACCCACGAGGCGTTCATGACCGAGATCCGCGCTGGCGGCGTCGCGGCGATGGAGCTCGTTGCCCGCGACCTCAAGGCCCGGGGACTTTACCTTGCCCGTGCGCTGTCCTTCGCCGGGGTCGAGTACGAGATTCTCGAACACAACCTGACCGAAGCGCAGGTGAAAATCTATGACGCTTATGCCGATGCCTGGGCGATCATTCACCGCAACCTCGAAGCAGCGCTCGAAGCAACCCGCGTGGTCGACGAGGACAGCGGCGATACGCTCAATCGGAACGCCAAGGCTGCAGCGCTCTCGATCTTCGAGGGCACCAAGCAGCGCTTCTTTGCCCAGCTCCTGCTCTCGATGAAACTGCCCAGCCTGATCCCCGCGATGGAAGCAGCGCTTGGCGAAGACCATTCGGTAGTCGTGCAGCTTGTCTCGACCGCGGAGGCCATGCTCGACCGACGCCTTGCCGACCTCTCCGACGAGGAACGCGAAGCGCTCGATATCGATCTGTCCCCGCGTGAATATGTCGTCGACTACCTCGCGAGGAGCTTCCCGGTGCGATTGATGCAGGTCTTCGCGGACGAGGATGGCAATCTCCGCTCCGAGGCAATGAGCGACGAGGAGGGCAATCCCGTTTTCTGCTCGCGTGCCATCGCCGCGCGTGATGCGTTGATCGAACAGCTCTGCGCACTGCCGCCCATCGCTACCGCGCTCGATGCGATCATCGAGCACTTCGGTACCGATGCCGTGGCCGAGGTGACGGGCCGGACCCGCAGGCTGGTGCTGGGCCGCGACGGTCAGCAGCGGCTCGAACGACGAAGCCCCAGCGCCAATGTTGCCGAAGCGCAAAGCTTCATGGAAGGGACCAAGCGCATCCTGGTCTTCTCGGATGCGGGCGGGACAGGGCGTTCCTACCATGCCGACCTCGGCTGTCGGAACCAGCAACGCCGGGTCCATTTCCTGCTCGAGCCGGGCTGGCGCGCCGACAACGCCATCCAGGGTCTTGGTCGGACCAACCGCACCAACCAGGCCTCGGCCCCGCTGTTTCGGCCGGTAACGACCGACGTTAAGGGAGAACGCCGGTTTATCTCGACCATTGCGCGTCGGCTTGATGCCCTCGGCGCGCTTACTCGTGGCCAGCGCCAGACCGGCGGACAGAACCTCTTTGACCCGGCAGACAATCTCGAAAGCGACTATGCGCGCGATGCGCTCACCCGATGGTTCCAGTTGCTCTATGACGGCAAGCTCGAAGCCACGAGCCTCGGTAACTTCGTCGAGCGCACCGGCCTCCGGCTTGAAAGCCCCGATGGCGGGCTGACCGATAATCTCCCGACGATCCAGCGCTGGCTCAACCGGATCCTCGCGCTGCCGATCGCGCTACAAAACGCGATCTTCGAGGAATATCTCGGCCTCGTCGAAGCGCGGATCGAAACCGCGCGCGAGGCCGGAACGCTCGACCAGGGACTTCAAACTGTGAGGGTCGATCACTTCACGGTCACGGCCGATGAACTGTTGCGCACCGACCCCGTGACCGGAGCCGAGACCCGCCTCGTCTCGCTCGAAGTGACGAGGCACCTTCGACCTCTGCGATTGCAGCGCCTGGTGCGGATGCACGAGATCGGCAGTCGGCACGCGATCCCGATGCGCAATATGCGGTCAGGCAAGGTCGCGCTGTCGGTTCCAGCCCGTCGCCTCATCGCCGACGACGGGGCCGTGATCGAACGCCGGCGCCTGCTGCGCCCGCTCAAGTCCGCGAACTGGACCCTTGAGGCACTCGCTGAGAGCCACTGGGAAGAAATTGGCGTCACCGCATTCACCAGCACCTGGCGGACCGAGGAAGAAGAGGCGGCCAAATCACCGGTCACCGAGCGCGTCCATCTTGCCACTGGGCTGCTGCTTTCGGTCTGGAAACGCCTGCTCGGCGATCATGTCCGCGTCACACGGCTCGTTGCCGAGGACGGCCAGTCGATCATCGGGCGCGAAGTGCTCGATATCGATCTCGCTGCGATCGCCGAGACCTTTGGTCTTTCCGGGATTGCTGGACCATCGGCGAAGCAGATCGGCGACTTCGTCCTTGCCAGCGGCAAACCTTTGGGCCTCGCAAGCCATGATGCACTTATCGTGAAGCGCTCGCTGGTCGGTGGCGAACAGCGCCTTGAACTGACCGGGTTCTCGCCCGATCGGCTCGACTGGTACAAGAACAAGGGCTGCTTCACCGAGATTATCCGCTACCGCACGCGGCTGTTCGTTCCAGTGTCGAAAGCCTTGTCGGTCCTCCCCGCGCTTGCCGCCTGATCCCTCGGGTAGACGCCAGTCTCAGAATGAGAGTGGAGGGAGCACTTTGGGCTTGTGGGCCTCGTGATCCTCACCTGCGCCTTCATTCCATCAGGAGAACACCCATGATCCAGTCGATTCCCTTGAAGAAGCTCGTCCCGAGCCCGCGTAACGTTCGCAAGTCGAGCGACATGCTGGCCGACCTCCAGCTGCGAGCAGACATTGCCGCGCGCGGCCTGTTGCAGAACCTTGTCGTGCGCAAAGGAAAGCGCGGCAAGTTCGAGGTCGAGGCCGGCGGTCGCCGGCTCGCCGCGCTGCAGGCGCTGGCCGAAGAGGGCACCTTGCCTGACACTCACGAAGTCACCTGCCTCGTCATCGAAGGCGAGGAAAGCGAAGTGCGCGAAGCCAGCCTTGCGGAGAACTTCCAGCGTCTCGCGATGAATCCGGCCGACGAGGCGCAGGCTTTCGCGGCGATCATCGAGGCAGGCGCTACCACCGAAGACGTGGCGCGCCGCTTCGGCCTCACCGTCCGATTCGTCGAAGGGCGCCTGCGTTTGGCAAGTCTCGCACCCTGCGTCTTCGAAGCACTCGCCGAGGGCACGATCACGCTCGACATGGCCAAGGCCTATGGCGCGATTTCCGACGTCGAGCGCCAGGCGCATGTCTATGCCGAGCTGCAGGATGCCTGGTATCAGATCACGCCCGACACGATCCGTCGTATGGTGCTCGATGCCACGGTACGCGGTTCCGATCCGCGAGCAGTTCTCGTCGGTCGTGATGCCTATCTCGCCGCAGGTGGCCGGATCGAGCGCGAACTGTTCGACGATGATGCCAGCGAGAGCTGGATCGATATCGCGCTGCTCGAAGACCTCGCACACAAGGCCATGGAAGAAGCGGCAAAAAAGACCGCACTTGAATATGGCCTTGCCTGGGTTCGGCCGACGCTTGGCAACTATGTCAGTCATGACCTTGTTGAAGGTCTCGGCCGTCTGCCTTGCGAGCCTGCGCCAATCACCGAGCAGGAAGCGAAGGAACTCGGCGAGCTCGAGGCCGACTACGACCGCGTCGCCGCTGTGCTTGAAGACGAAGACAGCGATGAGGACGAAGTCGCCAAGGCCGAGAAGGAACTGGCGGTGATCGACCGTGCGATGCGCGCGCTCAATGATCGTCCTCCTGTGCTTGCCGACGAGCTGAAATCCGAGGCTGGTGCTTTCCTCGTCCTCTCGCGCAATGGCGAGCCGACATTGGTCCCGCAGTTTTATTCCGAGACCGAGGTCATCACCGACGAAGGTGTGGTCGAGGCCATCGAGGAAAGCGGAGCGGTGAAGACCAAGGGGAGCGCGCTGTCACAGCGCCTGCTCGACGAACTCGCGATGCAGCGCCGCGACATCCTGGCAATCCATCTCGCCAACGACCCGGCACTGGCGCTCGACTTCATGGTCTTCACGCTCGCCGATGCAGATGGCCATGACTGGCGCGCCAGGAAAGCGTCGACGCTTGTCGGATCGGTGGCGTCTGGACCGGTTACCGGCTTCGAAGCCAAGGATGCACCGGCAAGCGCTGCAATGGCCGAGTTCGCGGGGGCGCTCGATGAAAGCTGGCGTGCTGGCGAGAGCGATGTCGAGCGGTTTGCCAAATTCCGGACACTCTCAGACGAGGCGCGCTCGGCATGGCTTGGCCATGTCGTCTCGCGCACGCTTGTCGCCAGCCTTGCCTGTGAAGGCGAGCGCTCGGTGCCTTTGCACGAGGCGCTTGGCTCGCTCCTCGAAATCGAGACCGCGCAGTGGTGGCGTCCCACAGCGGCCAACTACTTCGACCGCGTGGCCAAGGCCCGCACACTCGAAGCGCTAGATGCCGCCGGCGGTCCGGAGCTGGTCAGTCGCTATGCCGCATCGAAGAAGGCTGAGCTTGCGAGCGCTGCCGAACGCATCTTCTCGGGTAACTTCATTGGTGAGGCCGACGTCAAGGAACGGGCGCAGGGCTGGGTTCCGCCGATCATGCGTTTCGCCGGTGCCGAGCAGGTCGCACCGGTTGCCGCTGAAGGTGATGAGCCGGTCAGCGAAGTTCTAGCTGACGAGATTGCCGAGCAGGCTGCCTGACCCCTCCTGACAGGTCCAGGTCACTCGGCGGGCGGTCCGTTCCAATGGGGACGGGCCGCCTTTTTCATGTCAAATGTTGGGCCGATTGCGGACTGTCTGCTCGTATCCATAAGGGCGTAATAGCGGACCGACAATTCGCGATCCGATCTTCAGCTCGCCAGACAGTATGCCCGACAGGACATCAGACCAGCGTCGTGCCTTTTCGGGCTGCTGGCCCTCCTTGGCCTTGATGAACTGCAAGAAGGCATAAGTATCACCCGTCCGGTCGCTCACTTAACAGCCCTTTCCTGTGAGGGTCCGAGGGCGGGAATTGCACCCGCGCTCTCCGGGTATGGAGCCCGGTGCTTTGTCTACTAGGCTACCTCGGAACAAAAAACTGAGACTACCCAAAAGCAATATTACTACAAGGGCAGACATTACCGCGCGACCTCGACCAGATGAGCCTTCTCAGCGCCTTCGGTGATTCGGAAGGACATGCCTGTGAAGCGGTCAATTAGCTCTATGGCAGTGCGAGTGTGCTGGCTGATCTTGACTGTGCTGAAGGCACCAGACCGAGCCAGCGCGAAGGGCAACAGCAACTGGTCTTGCAGGTATGGTCCTGCAAACGCGCCACTCGCCAAGTAGCCTGCCATCCGGTTCGCGGCGGTCTTACCGATTTTTTCAGCAGGCACACCGATTTTGCCGAAGCCTGACATAACTTCGGTCACATTCTCGAATTCAGCTGCAATCAAAAGTGCATTGCCCGGTCCTTGATCGGCGGCCAGCTGCCGTGGCGTGAAAGCTTCCTCAGGCCAATCATTAAGTACCTTCTGCATGGCCTTCAGCTCACGGTCCGCGATGTCAAAAGGCACGCCCGCGACCAAAGCTTCAGCTTGCTGTGATTTCAGCTCGCCGCGCTCAATGCATTCGATGGGCCTCAGTGGAGCAGGATCGAAGTCAATCACTATACGCCCACCGCCGCGTGGATAGAATCCATGGCGTTCCAGCGTGACTGTGACCTTCGGTCCCATCTTGGCGATCAACGGCAGCAGCGTCTTTTCCGTGAACTCAAATGGGGGAGCAGCCATAGCGTGGGTGCCGCCTTCGATCACGACCCGCGAGGGCTTATCGGCCAGCATAAGCGGCACGAGGATTGTCTGGAGCACGAGACCGGTGCTGCCAGCAGTGCCAACGGCAAAGTGGTATTCTCCCGGGGTCACGCTGCCGGGACGGAAGGTCAGTGTGTCAGACCCAACAGCTAGCCCGCTCGCTTCCGCACCGCCAATCGCGCAGGCGGCTTCAAGCGCGGTCACGTGCTGCCGCATCATGCCCGGCTTCTTCCGGCCACCACGGATGTTTTCAATAGTGAATGGCTCTTCGGTAATGAGCGAAAGGGCTGCCGAGTACCGGAGTACCTGACCTCCGCCTTCACCTTCCGAGCCGTCGATAGTAATCATTTTTCTTCTCTAATGGATTGGGCGGCGGCGTGAAGAGCGCTAACCCTTCACGCACACCACCTGCTTCAATGTATGCACGATCTCAACAAGGTCGGCCTGTGCGGCCATGACCTTTTCGATCGGCTTATAGGCTTTAGGCGTTTCATCGATCACACCTTCGTCCTTCCGGCATTCAACCCCAGCGGTGTCAGCAATGTGCTCGTCGAGCGTCACCAGCTTCTTCGCCTGAGTCCGGCTCATCACCCGGCCTGCGCCATGCGAACAGCTATCGAAGCTCTCCGCATTGCCAAGGCCCCGCACGATGAAGCTTTTTGCTCCCATCGAACCCGGGATGATGCCGAGCGTACCCTTCGCCGCCCGCACTGCGCCCTTCCGGGTTACCAGCACGTTTTCGCCAAAGTGGTGTTCGCGCGTCACATAATTGTGATGGCAGTTCACCGCTTCGCACTCAGCCTCGAACGGCTTAGTGATTTGTGAGCGCAGTGCATCGAGCGTATGGGTCATCATCACCCGACGGTTGAGTGCGGCAAAGTCCTGTGCCCATTCAACAGCCTCGACATAATCGTCAAAATGCTCCGTCCCTTCCGGGAAATAGGCGAGGTCTTCGTCGGGCAGGTTTATATGCCATTGCCGCATGTCTTTCTTCGCAAGTTCGATGAAGAACCGGCCAATCGCGTTACCCACTCCCCGCGAACCCGAGTGGAGCATCACCCACACCCGCTGTTCGGTATCGAGGCAAAGCTCAATGAAATGGTTGCCCGTGCCAAGCGTACCGAGATGAAGAACGTTGTTGGTGTTCTTCAGCCGCGGATACTTTTCACAAAGAGCGTCAAACCGCGCCTTGAGAACTGCCCAGGCATCGACCACACCGGCTGGCGGGTCGCCCCAAGAGCCTTTGTCACGCCGACGTCCCGCCGACCGACCATGAGGCACAGCTGCTTCGATAGCGGACCGGATGGCAGCTAGGTTGTCTGGAAGGTCACTCGCCATGAGCGAGGTTCGCGCAGCCATCATGCCGCAGCCAATGTCGACGCCCACAGCCGCCGGGATCACCGCACCCTTGGTCGGAATAACCGAGCCAACGGTCGCGCCGATCCCAACGTGAACGTCGGGCATCGCGGCAACATGTTTGAAGATGAAAGGCATCTTGGCCGCCTTGGCCATTTGCTCTTTGGCTTTTTCGTCCACTGGAACACCGCGCGTCCACGATTTAATCGGAGCGCCACCTTCAACCAGGGTGAATTCGTAAGTTTCTTCCATCGTCTATATCCCTTTGATCAAGCGCGGTTCCCTCGTTGTAAGGGCCTTTGGGATGGCTGGCCCATTCCAGCCATCCCGGTTCCGCCGCTTGGTCGGGAGTTCGACTTACCCGACGCATATGGAACAGCAGGAGGCGTGCCAAATTTGGAGAAGGCGACACAACTGTCTCTTAAAGCACTGACGTTTATATAAAAAATCATTATTCGCACTGCAGGGACTCGAGCCCATTATTCTTGTGGTGCGCTCCTCTTGTATATGAATTTATACGTTAGTATAATCTCAATATGAAACCACTTACCGTTATCGGATTCCTTGGCTCGACACTCGATGCCGCCAAATGGGGACCAGAGCGCTGGAACAAATGGCGCCCTACGGTCAGCATCTGCATGCAGGAAGATCTGCGCGTGGATCGATTTGTTCTGATCCATGGTAAGTCTCATCAACGCCTTGCTGATAAGGTAATTGGGGACATCGAGGACACCTCTCCCGAAACGGAAGTTGATGAGCGGGTGCTGGGGTTTGACGATCCATGGGACTTTGAAGAGGTCTACACCAAACTTCTCGATTTCGCCCGAAGCTACCCCTTCGACCCCGAGAACAATGACTACTTAGTTCACATTACCACTGGCACACACGTGGTGCAGATCTGCTTATTCTTGCTGACTGAAGCTCGGTTCTTGCCTGGCAAGCTACTCCAGACGCAGCCGCAGCGCGGCGCACCTCAGCCAATTGGAACCTGGGCGGCCATCGATCTCGATCTCTCGCGTTACGACTCCATCGCGACCCGTTTTGCCGAAACCTCCGCTGACAGCGCTAGCTTCCTCAAGAGCGGTATCGAAACCCGCAACCCCGCCTTCAACCGCATGATCGACGAGATCGAGCAGGTTGCCATGCGCAGCCGCGCGCCAATCCTGCTTATGGGTCCGACTGGAGCGGGCAAGAGCCAACTCGCCCGCAAGATCTACGAGCTGAAGAAGCTGCGCCATCAGGTGAAGGGGCCTTTTGTCGAGGTGAACTGCGCCACGCTGAAAGGCGATAGCGCGATGTCGGCTCTGTTTGGGCACAAAAAGGGCGCGTTTACCGGTGCGGCAAGCGAGCGTGCTGGCTTGCTCAAGAGCGCTGATACTGGCGTCTTGTTCCTCGATGAAATTGGTGAATTGGGACTGGACGAGCAAGCCATGATCCTGCGGGCTATCGAAGAAGGCCGTTTCCTGCCCGTTGGCGCAGATCACGAGACGACCAGTGATTTTCAGCTCATTGCAGGCACGAACCGCGACCTTGTCGATGAAGTGGCCGAAGGACGTTTCCGTGATGACCTGTTCGCCCGTCTCAACCTTTGGACCTTTGCGCTACCGGGGTTAGCCGAACGGCGCGAAGATATTGCACCTAACCTGGAATACGAGCTGGAACGCTACGCTGAGCGAGAGGGCGATAGAGTCACCTTCAACGCTGAAGCGCGGGCGGCCTATCTCAAATTTGCTGATGGGCCTGATGCCACTTGGGCCGGCAACTTCCGAGATCTGGCCGCTAGTGTCACCCGCATGGCAACGCTCAGCCCGAGAGGTCGCATCGACAGTCAGGCCGTCGATTTTGAACTCATTCGGCTCAAATCGCTTTGGGCAGGCAGTTCGGGCGTTATGCATGGCTCAGATTTATTGCCCCAGGTGTTGGAAGAAGAGGCTATCGAGCAGATCGATCCGTTCGACCGCGTGCAGCTCGAATACGTTATTGAGATCTGCAGCCGATCACGCACTCTGTCAGAGTCTGGTCGTACCCTATTTGCCCGCTCGCGAACCCTGAGAAAGTCGACAAATGATGCCGATCGTCTTCGAAAGTACCTAGGACGGTTCGACCTCACTTGGGAGCAGATTTCCGATCTGCGATGATGTCCGCTTTCACCCCACTATCTGTTATTGGACAATGTCTCGAGTTGGGCCGTTTGCCGACAGTCCGCTTTCGGTACTTTCAATACCGGGAGCAGACCCTCTGGCAGGACCCGTTTTCAGGCATCACGCCCTAGTGCTGGAAAGGTATTGACCGTTTCTAATCCTGGCATGGCTCAATCGTTGCCATGAGCCGTCCTCCGAAGCGTCGCTCAGGGTAGGATTGCCGTGCTTCGACGATAGGGGTGCACCATTTCGCGAAGTTCGGCAGGCTGGAGTACCTCAATGGTGTCGCCCCATTGGTAGAGGAACCAGCTCATCTCCACTTCGCCGCACGCACGGAACCGGACCAGCAATGAGCCGTCCTTCTCCCGTTCCACTCGCTGGGTCGGATGGAACTGGAAGCCCGCTGCACGGGTAGCTGCCTTAGGCGAGAAGCGCCACACCACATCGACGACTTTCGAGCCATCTACGAAGGAGCCGAATCCGGTGTCGGCATGCGCGCCAAGATCGAAGTCCGCGTCCATCTCGAAGGTCTCGCTTAGCACTTCAATCCTCGACAGCCCTTCGAAGAGAAAATGCTGTAGCGGAGAAGAAGAAGGCTTGCCGAGATCCCGAGCCACGAGATAGCGCCTGATCCCGAGCAAGATGCCGTGAGGAGCTAGGCGTCTGTGACTCGTTTCGCCGGAAGGCTTCTCGTAGAGTGCCTCAATCACAAAAGGCCCCTTGAAGGCCTCCACAAGCGAGGCCTCGACGCCTGTGCCACTTCGAGGTCGAGGACCAGGTCGTGTCGCGTGTCCCAAAGCCTCGAGCAATATCTCCTCATCGACCTCCCGACTCGCACGCCCGACGGCCGGGGACAACGAGCGCACCTTGGCTCTCAGTTCACGAAGATGTCGCACCTGTTCGGTGAGACCGAGACGTTCCAACTCTTGGATGGCGGCTCCCAGAGCTGCCATCTCGTCACCGCTCGGCGTGAGGAGCGGTGCAAGACTTTTTGCAGGAATGCGCCATCGCCGCTGGCGGTCCTCGCCGTCCTCGATCTCCGTCTGCGGGAAGGCCTGTTCCAAAGCATTCGTCCAGCGCTGCGCCGTACGATGGGAGCAGTCCAGTTCGTCACGGATGTCCTGCAGCGTCACGCCGTGAAGGCTAGTTGCCCTCATGGCTATACGGAGCAGATCAGTTGCCTTGACGAGTGACATCGGCCTACCATGACACGTTCTGTCATCCTTCGCCAGTAGGGAGCAGGCAAGGAGAAAACTGGAATGCAGATTATCGACGGCAATATGCGGCTCTCAGCCTCGGACCTCATGAGATACAAGGGATGTGCACACGCCACCACGCTCGATCTCCGCAGACTTGAGGTGGGCGACCTCGAACCTGACACCGACGACGCCGAGGCTGCTCTGCTGCAGGAGCAGGGGGACGCCCACGAATTGGCTTTCCTTGAGAGGCTCAAAGAGGACGGCCGTGTCGTCGTCGAGATCGAAACGGACGGTCGGGACATCGCAGATTGCGTCGACGACACGTTCGCCGCGATGCAAAGCGGAGCCGACATCGTTTTCCAGTGGCGCGATGCTTGAGGGCGAGTGGGGCGGATACTCGGACTTCCTGGAGAAGGTGGACAAGCCTTCGGACCTCGGAGACTGGTCCTACGAGGTCGTGGACACAAAGCTAAAACGCAGGCCTGATCCCAAGCACGTTCTTCAGCTGTGCCTGTACAGCGACATGCTTGCAAGGATGCAGGGCGTCAATCCGGACCAAGCGCATCTTGAGCTCGGTGACGGCACGCGCTTCTCGATCCGGCTCGCCGACGTGTCAGCCTACGCGCGCAGGTCGCGCGGAAACCTCTCTCGCTTCATCCAACAGCGGCCTGAGACTGTGCCCGAACCCGTCGCCGCATGCGCGCTCTGCCGTTGGGCTTCGCATTGCCGCTCGGTATGGGAGGAGACCGACAACCTGGCTCTTATCGCGAACGCGACGCGCGTACAGCGAGACAAGCTGCGCGACGCCGGTATAACGACGATGGGGGCACTTTCAGAAGCGCCTTCGAAGGTCTCGCGTATCTCGTCAGAGACACTCGATCGGCTGCGGATGCAGGCTCGTCTGCAGACCGCCCGCAGGAAGGGCGGCGGGCCGCAGTTCGTGCTGCGCGACCAGGTGCCGGGACGCGGCTTCGACCTCCTGCCCGAGCCGAACGACGGCGACATCTTCTACGACATCGAGGGGGACCCCTACTATCCGGGTGGCGGCCTGGAATACCTGCACGGTATTTGGATGCGAAAGGGCGGCGATTGGCACTTCGTCGAGTTCTGGGCGCACGACCGGGAGGAGGAGGCCGCGATGACAGCCGAGCTTCTCGACTTTTTTACGGACCACATGCGCGCGCATCCCAAGGCGCACATCTACCACTACGCGAACTATGAGATCGCTGCGTTACGACGGCTGACCGCCCAGCATCGCGTGCGTGAGGCCGCTATGGACCAACTGCAGCGCGAGCGTCGTTTCGTGGATCTGTTCAAGGTGGTCTCCGGTGCGATCGTCGCGTCGGAGGGTGGCTACTCGATCAAGGATCTAGAGGCCTTCTACATGACGAAGCGCGACGGCGACGTAGCGACGGCAGGTGCGAGCGTCGTCGCCTACGAGGAATGGCGCCGGACCGGTGAGCAACTGATCCTCGATGAGATACGCGAATACAACCGGACCGACTGCATATCGACCAAGATGCTGCGCGACTGGCTCATCTCGGACGTGAGGCCGGACAGCCCGTTCCCCGTGCTGGGCGACGAACCCGGACCGGCGGCGGACGCCTCGACAGACGAGGAAGAGACCGAGGATCGTCGCCTCGCAGAACGGCTCGAGCCGGTGGCGGAGCGCGACGGGCAGGACGTCGCCGACCTGCTCCTCGACCTCTCCCGCTTCTACAAGCGGGAGGACAAGCCTGCCTACTGGGCAATCTTCGACCGGCTCGCGCAGGAGAGCGAGGACCTGCGCGACGATCTCGAATGCATACAGGGTCTCGTCGCCACCGGCCCCGCATGGAAGGCAACCACCCAGTCTGACGAGCGCGAATACAAGTTCCCTGAGCAGGAGACGAAGCTTCGGGTCGGCAAATCCTCTTGCATAAAGCCCGCAACGATGCCCGAGAGCATCAACCTCGTCTCGCTCGACGAGAAGGCTCGTAAGCTCGTCCTGCGACGGTCGAAAAGGAGCGGGCCGCTTCCCGACGAGCTCGACCTCCTACCTCCGAAGCCGTTCCGCAATACCGTCCTGCGCGACGCTGTGGCCGACGTTACGGACCGCATCATTGATGCCGCACCGCGTGTCAGAGCCGTCCGCGACCTGCTTACCCGTTCGGCGCCGCGTCTCAAGGGGCGGACGCCGGGGGCGCCGATCGTCGAGGCTGGACGCGATCTCGTGGACGAAACCGTGGAGGCGATTTGTGCGATGGACGACACCGTACTTGCGATCCGGGGACCGCCCGGAACGGGCAAGACTTACGTGTCGGCCGAGGCAATCGTCGCCCTTGTGGGTTCCGGCAGTCGCGTCGCCGTCTCGTCGAATAGCCATCGCGCGATCGGTAACCTCTTAAAGGAAGTGGCCGAAAGGTCGGCTCCGACGGGCCTACGCTGCTCGATCGCGCAGAAGATCTCGTCCGACGACGATGGTATCGAGCATCCGGGCGTCTCGGTCGTGAGGGACAACGATGCGCCTGAGATCGCGTCCGCCGACGTCGTCGGGGCCACGTCGTGGCACTTCGCCCGCTACCGGAACGCGGCCTTCGACCATCTCGTCGTAGACGAGGCAGGACAGGTGTCGTTGGCGAACATCCTCGCGATGTCGCGAGCGGCACGCAACATCGTGCTGGTGGGCGATCCGATGCAGCTACCCCAGCCTATCCAAGGCAGCCATCCCGGCCAGAGCGGGCTCTCGAGCCTCGAATACCTGATCGGCTCCCACCGGACGGTGCCGCCTGATCGAGGCATCTTTCTCCCGACGACCCGGCGTCTCCACGACGACGTCTGCAGCTACGTCTCGCAAGCGATCTACGAAGGCCGCCTCGACAACGACGCCGGTGCATCGGCTCAGGATCTCGTCTGCCCGGAAGGGAAAGAACTGACGGGCGCGTGCTTCGTCCCCATCCGGCACGGCGGACGGTCTCAGGTCAGCCCGGAGGAGGTTGAGGCGGTCGAGGCCGAGATCGGAAAGGTCCTTGGCGCCACCTACACCGACCGGAACGGCGAGAGTAGGAAGATCGGGCTGCGCGATGTGCTCGTCGTCGCCCCCTTCAACGCGCAGGTCAACGCCCTTCGCGACACGCTTCCTGCAGATGTGCGCGTCGGTACCGTCGACCTCTTCCAAGGCCAGGAAGCACCGGTCTGCATTGTCTCAATGACGACATCCGACGGTGAGGCAATACCGCGCGGGATGGAGTTCCTGTTCTCACCGAACCGGATCAACGTAGCGGTCTCGCGTGCCAAGGTGCGTGCGCGTGTCGTGGCGAGCCCCGCCCTGCTCGACGCGCCGGTGAGGACCGTGGAGCAGATGAAGCTGGTGAACACCCTGTGTCTCCTGTCCGAACACGGAGCCGCCCCCGGGACCAGCAACGGACCCGACATCGAGGCCTGATGTGTGGATGACACGTTCTGACACCCCCGCGTGGTAGAAGGGATCGTCCGGCAAATCGAGCAGCCGGTACGACCATGTGGCAAGCGATGGAGAACACGTCATGAAAGGAAGTCGATACAGGAGCGCCAAGACTGGGCGCTATGTCACCAGCAAGCACGGAAAGGCCAGTCCGCGGACGACCGTCCGCGAGGCACCCGGTAAAAGTGGGAGCACCGGAGGCGCCTACCGCAGCGCCATCAGCGGTCGGTTCGTGACCGCCAAGCACGGCAAGAGGAGCCCCAGCACCACGCTGAGGGAGAAGTAAGGCATCACACGCAGGCGGAACTAGCCGGTCCGCCTGCGCAACAACGCACACACCCAGCCAGGGGGATGACGTCTGTGAACGACATGCAGAACGAATTCGAGCTCACGAGTAGCGATCGGAGCGACGAGTGGGAGACTTCCATCCGATCGAGGCGTTTGATTTTCTGCTTTGACGGTTCATGGAATAAGCTGGATGTGAAGCAGCATCCCACCAATGTTGTACTCCTAGCTGAAAGCATCCCACCGGTCGCGAGGGACGGACGAGACCAGATCGTCTACTACGACGAGGGCGTCGGCACGGCATCTGACGAGACGTTCCGAGGAGGCGCCTTCGGCAAGGGTTTGGTGGCCAACGTGCAGGAGGCCTACCGCTTCCTGATCTTCAACTTCCGTCCCGGTGACGAGATCTTCGTCTTCGGGTTCAGTCGAGGCGCATTCACCGCCCGGACCTTCATAGGCTTCATCAGGTGCGCGGGGATCATTTCGGTCAACGACGCGAACCAGCTGCGCGGCGCTTGGGAACTTTATCGCAAGCATGCAGCACGCGACGCGGACGAACCCGAAGAACTGCTCAAGTTCCGCAGGCGTCACTGCCCGACGACGTGCGTGTCAAAAAGTGAACTCGCCTGGCGGAGGCGCGATGACCCAGAGCACGTAGCGGACCTCGTGAAGGTCAGTTACTGCGGCGTATGGGACACGGTCGGTTCGCTGGGCTGGAAGGCTGTCGCCGCGACTTTCGACCGCAGCAGGGACAAGCGCTATAGCTCACATGACACGCAGCTATCTGACCTCGTCGAGGCCGGTCGACACGCCGTGGCGATTGACGAGCGGCGGGTGCACTTCATGCCGACGCTCTGGCGCAACGTGCGCGACCTCAACGTGGAGGCCGGACACGACCCATACGACGAGGACGCACCTTACCAGCAGAAGTGGTTCGCGGGCGACCACGGCTCGGTCGGCGGCGGCGGTCCGGAGCGCGGTCTCTCCAATGCGGCCCTGCAATGGGTGCTGCGCGGAGCGGTCGATATGGGGCTGGAGGTCCAGCTCGCCGGGCGCTCGCAGCTAGACGACATCCGCTATCGCGCCGACGCGCCGCTGTCGAACACGCCGATCGCGGACGAGGGGCGCCAGTCGATCGGCAGGTCCCTGAAGTCAGGCATAGCCTATCTAAAGACCCGTCTGCTTACGACGCGACGCGGCGGCCCGAGACAAGTCGAGGACATCCATCCTTCGGCCCTCAGGCGTTGGTTCCTTCCGGAGGAGGCGCTCGGAGGCGAACCGTATCGTCCCGAGCCGCTGCTCCATTTGGAAGAGAAGATCGAGAGGCAGCGCGTGACCTTCGACCCGCCCGCCAAGTCCGATTTGCCGTTCTACGTTGTCAGACCCGGCGAGAGCCTCTACCGCATAGCACGGCGTATTCTTCGCGATCCAGATCGCCGCGCCGAGATCTTCGAACTCAATCGAGACTTTGTCGACGACCCGGACGACATCTTTCCGGGCGACCGGCTGAGGATGCCGAGAGACGCCGCGATGCTGTCTGACGAAGTCTCACTCGAGCATGAGCCTGCCGCACCTCATGATAGTAGCGACTAGAGGACTGGGAGAACTCTCGAGAGCATGGCACCATCACCCTTCGCCATGTCCGGCTTCCGACACCAACGAGGGTCTCGATACACTCGGGAGAATACCGTCGGAAGCCGCTCCGCTTTCGGATGACACACCATCGAACAGCACCCGGACGCTGACGCACTAATCCCCCTCAAGTGGTCAATATGGAAAATTTTATGAGCGACACAATTTCCGATGAATTGCCGCCATCTACGATGCCCAGCAATGTACCCTTCTGCGTGAAAGGCTTTTGTGATGAGGAGGTTGGCGAGCGCCTCGCATATGCGGTCGCGGATGTGATTCGTATGGTTGGGTCCTTCATTGATTTGACCAAACTCGACGGCGTGACAATCGCTTGCGACTACGATGAAGCCCTGACTGAATTGGATCGGGGAATCGACGGACTAAGGCCGCTCACGCGATCAAATACCGAGGAGATGCAGGGGGTTGCAATGACTCCAGCTGTTCTTCGCGATGGTGTCGTGAAGTCCCATCTGGTTTTCAACGCCGCCTATGTCGTTGCCTTAATTACGGACGAAGCGACTGAGGAAGACCGGAATCTGACCTACGGCCTCATCGGCCACGAATGTGCGCATGTCGAAATCACCGCGGCGAAGGAAGACGCAATCCCCGATGCCAGGTTTGGAACTGCGATCGAGGGTTTCGAGCATAGTGTGATGTTCCAGATCGCGGAGGTGTGTTGGGACGAATACGCTGCATGCCGATTATCGGCCATGTTCAACCCCAATCAAAATCAGCGCCATGCAGAGACGGTTATTGCATCAGTCGCGAATGCGCGGAAAAACTCCGGCGCGGCCATTCGTGCTTACCGAGTTCATGGCGACGTGGATCAGCTTCTTGCGGAAGCAGGTCCATTGCTCCAGCAACCTATCAAAGCGGCGGCATACTTGCTCGGCGGTGTGGATGCGGAAGAAGCCGGATGGGAGTCTTATCCTGAAGTTAAAAAAGCCCTCGAAGATGAGGATTACCTCGAAATCGTTGGGAAGCTCTGGGCCGAACTCCGCGACCTATGGGAAAGCCGAGAACACTGGGAGCCTTCTCTCAATGTTTTTGGTGGTTTGGAAGCCATTGCCAAGGAGGTTTTCAATAGCGGTGGTTTGTTCTTCAGCACTGATGACGATGGCAACTGCAGAATTGATGTACCCTATACGCCCCAGACTATGCCATATGGCTGACGTGCATTGATTGACGCGATAAACTTCAATTTTGCCGGGTTATTGGTTTTCTTGCGATCGCCTACCGTCCTTTCACCCGCCTTGATCAGCATTCCATCAATCTGTTGCGCGACTTTTCATTCAGCTTGTTCGGGACAAGCCTAGGTCCGCTTTCGGCGCCGGAGAATTCGAATGCTATGTCTTGGATGAGGGCGCATAACGGTCATCATTGAAGGAGAGAGGAGGCAGCTTTGCTCTTCCTGAGCCGGGACATCTCCGTCCCGGTCATCAGGAGAACTCCCATGACCAAGTCCCGTCGCACTGCTTCGACTTCACCTGCCCAGCGCATTACCGCGGCCATCATCGAAAAGCTCGAGCAAGGGACAAAGCCGTGGGTAAAGCCGTGGCGCGGCGTGCCAGTCTCCCGTCCTTTGCGTTCTTGCGGAATGCCCTATCGCGGAATGAATACCTTCTGGCTGTGGATGGTGGCCGATGGCTGTGGCTACACCTCGCCATACTGGATCACCTACCGCCAGTGCCATAAGCTTGGTGGACAGGTCCGCAAGGGCGAGAAATCGACCATCGCAATCTTCTACAAGAGCTACACCAAGGAGGTCGAAAACGCCGAAGGCGAGGCCGACACCGAAAACCGGCGCGTGCTTAAGGCCTATGCCGTGTTCAACGCTGACCAGTGCGATGGCCTCCCCGAGTTCTATCATCCCAAGCCATTCATTGCTGCGCTTGATCCCGAAGGACGCGAAGACCGGCTCGATGCCTTCTTTGCCCATATTGGCGCAGACCTGCAGCATCATGGTGCTCATGCCTACTACGAGCCGATGCGCGACCGGGTCACCATGCCGCCAACCGAACTGTTCGAAGCGTATGACCACTATTACGCGACGCTCGCGCACGAGCTGTCGCACTGGACGGGACATTCCTCGCGGCTCGATCGCGATCTCAAGAACCGCTTTGGCAGCGACGCCTATGCTGCCGAAGAACTGATCGCCGAACTCTCGTCGGCAATCCTCGGAGCCGAACTGGGTCTTCCGGTCACCCACCTCGACCATCACGCCAGCTACATCGCATCCTGGCTCAAGATCCTCAAATCGGACGAGCGCGCGATCCTCACTGCTGCGGCCAAGGCCGAGGAAGCGGCAAGCCTGCTGCTCAAACTGGGTGGTTGCCAATCCCACGAAAGCAAGCCCGACATCAATCTCGCTGATGCAGCCTGAGGAGCAGTGAGATGGGACGTTCAGTCAGCTATCCGACCGGCTCCGTAGTGGCCTTTCGCCTGCTTGATGAGGGCGAAAACGAAGATGTCGACTGGGTCTACGAGTGCCTCGTCGACGAGGTCATCGATACCGCGAAGGCGGCCTTTCCTTCCTTCGAGCGCTTCGACGGATGGCGCGGCCGCGAGGACCGTATTCTCCTGCGCAACGCCTTCGCCGATTGCGGCATATCGACCTATTGCGGGCTCGCCGCGATCTGGCTCGCCGAGCGCGACGATGCCCGGTACTGGGAGGCCGATTTCTACAACCCACGAACGGCAAGGGCACGACACTGGCTTGGCCAAGTGTCGGATAGGTTCATCGAATTGTTCGGTGAGCTGCGCATGGTCGGTCGGTTCTCGAATGGCGAAGCGATCTTCGAGCGCTCCCGATCCGCTTGCGCCACCGGGTCCTGATCCTGCCTCATCCCAGTCCGCCGGGAGAGGCCCTTGGGCCGGTCGGGGCGCGCCGCAACCTGCGGCCCGTCGGCCCGTGTTGCCCGCGCCAGCCTAGGGCCGCAGGTTTCCCGCTGCGCGGTGCGTCTCGCCCCTTCGCCCGGCCCTGATCGGGCTCCGGCGGACAGGGCCGAGGCAATGGTGCCTCCTCTCCTTGTCCCCGCGATCAGGAGACACCAAATGTACGACAGCTTCATCGACCAGTTGAGCGGCCTTGACCTTTCAGGTCTCAGCATCAGGCCAGCCCCATTCAAAGAAACCGACTTTCCGTGCGAGGACGCGATCAACCAGACACTTGGCGCCGTGTGGTCCGACCTTTTCGCGATGTTTTCCGACACTGCTTTGGAGGCTGATGCCGAGGATATTGCCCGGGGCATGGTCAATCTCTTTCACCGCGCAGCCAGCCGTAAGTCGGCTCAATTGGATCGGGCCAGCGACGAGATCCGGGTTCTGCTGGCATCCGCTGATGGATCCGAAGTGCATTCGAGCAATCTGGAAGAGCAGGTCGAGCGCGCGCAGGCTGCCGAAGCCAGCATGCTGGCCTTCGAGCAGATGCGCGAAGCTGCGGCAGCACTCTATCGCGACGAGACAGGTTCCTCGTGGAAGCCGGTTTCCGGCTCACGCACGAGCCATTCGCGCTCGCTCACGTCGGCCGTAATTGATGCCCGCGACTTCCTCCGCGCACGTGCTGAGAACCGGCGCCAAGCCTTGATCCCGGAAGGGACTCCAATCGTCTTTGCCGGTGGTCGCCAGAGCTTCGAGATCGCCGAGGATGCGAAGCGTTATGCCGACAATATCTGGGCGACGCTGGACAAGGTTCGCGATGCGGTTCCCGATCTCTTCCTGGTCCATGGCGGCGACGGCAAGGGTGCCGATCGCCTCGCCGCGAGCTGGGCTGAACGCTGCGAAGTGCAGCAGCTTACCTATTCGCTCGATCGTCGGCTTGGTGCTCGTGCCGGCTTCAAGCGCAACGAGCAGATGCTTTCCCTCAATCCTCGTTATGTCGTCGCCTTTCCGGGCAATGGCGTGACTGAAAGGCTGGTGATCGATGCCAAGAAGCGTCGGATCACCGTGGTCGATCGTCGCGGCCCGTTGGGTACCTCTCCCGGGTCCTGAGGGGCCCTTCATCATCTGCATCTGAGTTGCCTGGATGTGCATTCGGCGCCGACCCGACTATGGACCGGTCATGCAACTTGACGATCTGCTACAGCGCTACTTTGCCACCACCGACCTCTCCGGGGTTACTCCCGACACCTTTGCAGCCGGCATTGAGCACTGCCGGGTCGATCTCGGCCTTGAGGAGGACCGGGGCAAGCGCTTTGCGCTGTGGTCATTCCTCCACATGTTCGGATCCGCCCCCGATCTTGATGTGGCGTTCAAGAACGAGGAAGACCGGGAAGCAGCCCGCAACTTCATGGATCTCTTAGCAGCATCGGAAGACGATGGGTAAGCTGATTGCATTGGGGACACGCGAGCCTTCAGACCCACACCCGATACCCATCCGGCTTTCTTCGCGAACAGTCCTGAATCAGGTCAGCTGACGACAGCAACCCGTTCCTTTCCGGCCGTGTTGTCGCGCTTCGCGCGCCTGCCCGCACCACCCGTAATGAACAGGTTCCCCTTCGGCCTCACAGGCCTGCGGTGCAGTCCTCCCATGCCCTGCTTCTTTGGCAAGTTCGCAAGCCGGAGATGGTCTCCGGTTTGAGGAACTGAAGGACTATTATCATGACCAATATCGCAATCCTCACCGGCCGCATCGCCCGCGATCCCGACATCCGCGAGACCAAGGGCGGCACCAATGTCACCGGGATCACCGTCGTCACCGATCGCCCTGCGCGGGACAAGGACGGCAAGACCTACAAGGACGAGAACGGCTACACCGCCAAGGAAAGCGAGTTCCACCGGGTGACCTGCTTCAACGGCCTCGCCAAGACCGTCGGTCAGTACTGCTCAAAGGGCCAGCTGGTCAGCGTGCAGGGCCGCATCCACTACACCCAGTGGGAGGACAAGGACGGAGTCACGCGCTACGGCACCGAGATCCTCGCAGACAAGGTCGATTTTCTCTCACGCGGCAACGGGTCGGGCGACGACAACGACAACACCGACGCTCCCGAAATCGACTGAAGTCGATCCCGGTCGTCCCCCTGACGAAGGGGCTCTGCCGCAAGCGGCAGGGCCTCTTCTTCTGTGATTACTGGGTTCCCCGTGCGCCATTCGAAGCACGGGTTGAACCGCGTCCAGACAGCTTCTCGATCGCGGCATCCTCGCCGAGTTTCCCGAGTTCTTCGGCAACCTTCCTCAGGCCCTTCTTCGAGAAGCTTTCGAGGCCGCTTCCCAGGATGATTTGGCCAAGTTCTCTGGCCGCTTGCACTTCAAGTTCTCGCTGTTTGGCGTCAAGCGCCTCGCGGTCCGCTTCGAGCTTTTGCAGGGCTGCAATCGCGCTTCTGTTTCGGGGCATGTTACTTGTCCTTCTATCCCCCTCGGATCAGCTCCCCGATTGATTCCATGCGCGCGTCATCGGGGTGTAGGAAAGGCAATTCGCACCCAGCAGACGTTTGACGTTGGGGCGGAGGTGGTGGGTCCTGGCTCACGGACATCCCAGCATGATGGCCTTGCGCCTTCCGCCTCAAGGACGCGCGGGGCCCCACCATTTTACCCGCCACCGGATTGCATCCGGCGTCGGACAAAATCGTTGCCCCCACCGCCGCTCACGCGGTCGCCCATTCGGGCGATCCTGTGACCCGGAATACGCAAGACCATCACACGACCTCCTGTCGTCTCACGACAGATATCAGGAGGATTACCATGGCTTGTTCTACACATTGCACTCCACCATCGCACAGCTACTTCGAGGCCCTGGAAACCGCCGAGAAAAGGGCGCTGCACAGTTTCTTTGATCAGCATGTTATCGAGGATGATGAGCTTGGATACATCGCTCTCGACGAGGGTGACTACAACGCCTTGCCAGCGCATCTCACAGCGCGGGTGGTCCACACGGTCCACGGCGGCATGCTCGACGAGTTCTGATACCAAAGGCAGGGCGGAAACCGGCAACGGTTCCTGCCCTTTTTTCATGTTCGCCTTGGTAGAGAATAGCGGATCGCCGACAGACATTATCCCTCGCTGACGGGCGCCGCGTGCTTAGCAGCGGCGCCCGAAAAAGGAGCAGGGCTATGGACGCACTCTGTCCCGCGCATCATGCGATGCGCTCCTAAGGGTGCGGCGTTTTAAGTATCCGGGCCCTGCATGCACTTGCGAACCGGCAGCGGGTCGGGCGGCGGGAAGCGAGGCACGCGACATGCCCCGCGTGCTTCGCTTCCCACGCGCCCTTGGCCGCTGCCTCTTTCGCAGGTGCAGCCTTCTGTTTGGGGCATCCAAGAGCTTCTCACTTGCTCTTGCTGACCCGCCGACATCCGTTGCTCGCGCTCCATCCTCAGGGACAGGAAAAGACACCCTTGGTCAAAACCTCAGATCGCCTGGATAACCCGCGCGCATATGGGAACAAGGGAGCACACCCTACCCCGCGAATTCGGGAACTATCATTCTGATTTTATTGTAAAATCTCGTTTTGGGCGGAATCAACCCGTCTGCGAGTAGAGCGGGTTTGCGCTGATCCGTGTACAACTCACTTCGTTATAGTGCATTGTAATCATGTTATAAAGTTTCGATTGACTGCGAGTTGTTCACGATTTATTCTCATCCTCACCTTCCGCAGGGTGAGCCAGGTTCCGTCGGCCCGACAAGGAACCTGTTTCATGACCCGACAAGATCGGCTTCAGACATTCGTATCGCTTCCCGTGAGCAGCTGGGTTCGCCAGTCTGCTGCGGACCAGGGCGAAAGCGTCAGTGTCTTCATTCGCGACCTCATTGTTGCAGCCTGGCATCTCGATAACGAGACAAAAGACAGGCCCGCTGGTCTCGATCCGGCGCGGCAGAACATCTTCATTTCGGTCGCGCTTGATGCGCTGCTCGCTGGCCATCCGGATGTTACATTGCGGGACCGGACGCACGAGGCTTATCGCCGCCGTCTCGAGCGGCTCGGCCTGCCATTGAGCACAAACATGGGAGGCGCTTCCCATGAAGCATAACCTTCTCAACTTCACCCGCGGAAGCCAGTTGCTTGGACACTTTGTTTTCATGTTTGCAGCCGGCCTCAAAGGACCCGTGATCCTCACGGCGCTTGTGGTTCTAAGCACCTGTTACTGGGAGGTGCGAACGAGCCTGACCGATCACCAGTTCTACCTGGTCTGGATGCATATCTATGCCAGCCTTTACGCCTTTATGGAGTTCGATCCGGCAAAATTGGTCAACCTCACCCTGGCCGATGGTGACAAGGTGGGCCTGCCTTTTGCGGTGGTTCGCGAGTTCCCACCCATGCGTGATGCAATCGACGCATTCGTATCCGCGACCAAACAAGGCTTGCTCATGTCAGCTGTCTTTCTTGCGCCAGCTTTTGTGTTCTTCTGGTGGTTCGCCGAGCGCTTCGGTGGCCGCTCCAAAGAACGTAAGCACGAGCGCGGGGCCATGCTCGTTTCACTCGATGAACTCGAGGACGAAATCGAGCGCTATAATCGCAAATATCGCGCTGAGGAGCTGAGCCGGAAGTTCGGTTGGAAATGGCGGCTTGCAAGCTCTTCTGCGCTGGCGGAAGCCGGGCATTACATGCCCGCCCATCTCGCCGGTGTAAGCTGGCCATGGCGGCTTGAGCAAAGCCATACCATGCTGATTGGAACAACCGGGACCGGTAAGACCGTCGCGCTTACACAGCTCGTGACCGAGGCCCGTGAGCGCGGCCAACGCGCGGTGATTTTCGATCTCACCGGTGCCTTTATCGAGGCCTACTACGAGCCTGCACGCGACATTATTCTCAACCCGATCGATGCGCGTTGTCCGGTGTGGAGCGTCTTTAATGACTGCTCGAGCGAAGCCGAATTCCATGCCGCAGCCGAGGCGCTGGTGCCCCATGATGGCGGCGGATCGGAACAGTTCTGGGTGCTTGCTGCACGCATGCTATTTGTCGAGATGTGTCTCCAACTCTCGCGCAAAGCGGCAGCGACCAACGAGGCTCTTGCGCAGAAATTGATGACCGCGGATCTGTCCGAGGTGCACAAGCTGATGCGCGGGACAATGGCTGATCCGCTCACCGCTCCGGAGGCTGCCCGCATGGCGGAATCGATCCGCGCGGTGTTCAATGCCAACGCCAAAGTGCTGAAGCTCCTGCCCTCGGAAGGTCCACGCTTCTCGGTCCGTGACTGGGTTAAGGGCCACTGCGAACCGGGTTCGATCCTGTTTCTTTCAGCGCGCTATGTCGACATGAGCATCTCTTCGCAATTGCTCACTTTATGGCTCGATACAGCGATGAACACGCTGATGACGCTCGAACGCACACAGGACCTCAGAATGTGGTTCCTGATCGACGAGCTCGGGGCTCTCCATCGTCTCCCTGCCCTCGAAAAGGGCCTGCAGACCGCGCGCAATTTCGGCGGCGCGATCGTCACCGGCGTCCATGCCTTTGCCAAGCTTAAGGAAGTCTACGGCGAGAACATGGCCATGACACTGTCATCGCTTGCGCGGACCAAGCTGATCCTGGCAACAGCCGACCGCGAGACAGCAACATGGTGCTCTGATTTCATAGGCCATCGGCAGGTGCGCGATATGGAGGAAGGCTTCAGCTACGGGTATAACAATGCCCGCGACGCGGTGAGCCTGACACCGAGGCGGCAGGTCGAACCTCTGCTCCTCCCGGACCAGTTCATGAACCTTCCAAGGCTGTCAGCCTATATCAAGTTTCCTGACGGTTTCCCTGCCGCCCCGGTTTCGCTGATACCCTGTTCGCGCGAGCGTATTGCCGAGGGTTTCATTCCTCGCGAGAAACCGGCCTCGAAGAGCACAAAGGGTTCGGGCACCACTTCGGCGAAGAAGCGAAAGACCATGCATAAAACGGACGGTGAGCATCCTGCGTCCAATGATGACGGTGCTGGAAAGCCTGTCGATTCAAAGCAGCTCAAACTCAATCTTGCAGGACGTGATAGTCCCCTTGATGAGGCGCGAGATCATCAGCAAGCGGATTCCCGCGAGCAGTTGGAGGCATGGCGTCAGGCAGGTGCAGCCAGGTTCCGAGCCGGCGGCAATGCAGTCGATGAGGCGTCTGCGACGCTGCCACCATCTGCCGTGCAAACGGGCGATAATTCTCCGGTCGAGGCTGGCGAAAAGGACCCGGCCGAGGCCGGTTCTGCCACCGCCAAAACCTCCGACAAAGCTCTTTCTCCTACCCAGAGACCATCACGCGAGAGTGAGCGCCAGCCACTCAGACCAGCCGAAAAGGATCTGCGAGAAGGCGCTGTAAGCGATCCGCCTGCGAAGGATTTGGGAGAGTTCGAGCCCGATATGTGAGGTGGGCAAGGGAAGGGGTTTTTCGGTCTGGAGGGGAGCCGTGACGAGGATCAGAGACGATGCTTTCCGTTGCCAATGTGCGCTCACCTTCGGCTGCAGCGGCCTACTTTGCCGCCGACAATTACTACACCGGCGCTGATGCTGATCGCTCAGGGCTCTGGACCGGTAAGGGCGCCGAGCGACTTGGTCTTGAGGGCAGGGTCAGCGCTGAGCAGTTCGACGCCTTGCTGCGCGGAGAACTGCCCGGCGGTATCGAGGTTGGTAACGCTGGCCAGTCCCACAGACCCGGAACGGACCTCACATTCTCGCTTCCCAAAAGCTGGTCGCTCCTCGCGCTCGTTGGCGGGGACAAGCGGATAATCGAGGCCTATCGCCGAGCGGTAGTCGAGACCTTGCGCTGGGCCGAGACCAACGCGGCACAGACCCGGATGGGCAGCAAGGAGGGTTACGGGAAGGTCGCGACCGATAACCTCACAATCGGCCTCTTCCAGCACGATACCAATCGCAACCAGGAGCCCAACCTGCATTTTCACGCGGTCGTCGCGAATGTCACTCAAGGCCCCGACGGCAAGTGGCGGGCGCTGCGCAATGACAAGCTCTGGTCTTTCAACACGCTGCTCAATTCGATGACAATGGCCCGCTTTCGCATGTCGGTCGAGAAAATGGGTTACGAAGCAGGCCCGGTCGGCAAGCACGGCAATTTTGAAGCCGCCGGCATTACGCGAGATCAGGTCAAGGCGTTCTCTTCGCGCCGCGAAGAGGTCCTCGATGCGGTCCGCCAACTTGGCGAAAACTCCCCTAAGGCGCGTGACGTTGCTGTGCTTGATACAAGGAAGAGCAAGGCACCGGTGAGGGATCGTGAAGGCCTCCTGGGGGAGTGGCAGCAAAGCGCAGGAGAGGTCGGGCTTGATCTACAAGCGATGATCGATGCATCACAGATGCGGGCAGCGGCTAAGACCATAGCAAATTCCAAAGCGGAAAGCCTTCTCCACCGCGGCATGGCCAAGCTGCGAGAATTTGCCCAGCGGATCAAAGGCGATCCGGCAGACCCGCTGATCCCCGCCCATGTACTTAAGAAAGACGCGTCTACCATCGCCGCTGCGCAGGCTGTCGCTTCCGCGGTGCGCAATCTCTCCCAACGTGAAGCAGCCTTTCCGCGTGAAGGCTTGCTCAAAGCAGCACTGGACTTCGGGCTGCCGACGACTGTGGACCGGGTCGAAAGACAGGTGAATGCGTTGGTCCGGGAGGGCGCGCTCTTACGCGGCAAAGGTGCGCAATCCGGCTGGCTTGCGAGCAAAGAGGCCTTGCAGCTCGAAGGCCTGATCCTTGCCGGTGTCGATGAGGGGCGCAGCGCTTCCTTGCCAATCCTTGAACGCAAAGAAGGCGCTTCGCGTGTTCAGGCGGTCTGCGCGCTCAATCACGGCATCACGCTCAATCCGGGCCAGGAAGAGGCGGCCAGCCTGGTGCTTTCATCGCGCGACCGGATTGTCGCAATCCAGGGCGTTGCCGGCGCCGGGAAGAGCAGCGTGATGAAACCGGTTGCCCAGCTTCTGCGCGAGGAAGGCAGGCAAGTGCTGGGTCTCGCCGTGCAGAACACGCTCGTCCAGATGCTCGAACGCGACACCGGCATTCATTCGATGACCATTGCCCGCTTCCTGTCGCAATGGGGTCGCTTGCTCGGTGAGCCGGGCAATGCCGCTTTGCTGAGGGAAGCGAAGAGCGCGCTCGGCGACCATGTGATTGTGCTCGACGAAGCCTCGATGGTCTCGAACGAGGACAAGGCCAGTGTTGGTTCGTCTCGCCAACCTTGCTGAGGTTCAGCGACTGGTACTTGTTGGGGATCGCAAGCAGCTGGGGGCGGTTGATGCCGGCAAACCCTTCGACCTCGTCCAGCAGGCCGGGATCGAGCGCGCCAATATGGAAGAAAATCTGCGCGGACGTGATCCGGTGCTCCGGCGCGCCCAGTGCGGCTGCGCAGGAAGGTCGGATTGATGATGCGCTGAAAGCGCTTGCGCCAACGACCATCGAAGCGAAGGGAGGCAGCGCGATCGTTGCCGCCGAGCGATGGCTTTCGCTTAGTCCAACTGAGCGCGCGACGACTTCGATTTATGCTTCCGGACGCGCCCTGCGCTCAGCCGTCAACGATGCCGTACAGCAGGGGCTTAAGGCCAATGGCGAGCTTGGCGCGCGTGCCGCACGACTGACTGTTCACTCCCGGGTAAACGCGACACGGGAGGAGCTTCGGTACATGGGCACTTACCGCGCCGGCATGGTCCTGAATGTCCGCTCGCGCGACAGTTCCCAGAAGCTGTCAAAGGGCGACTACACCGTGCAATCCATCGACCACGCCCGAAAGCGTGTCATGCTCGAAGACAGGAAGGGCAGGAAGCACACTTTCAGCCCCTCGCGCCTCAGACCAGGTCGGAGCGACGACCGTTTCTCTCTGTTCGAGCGCAAACCCCTCCGGCTCTTTGAGGGCGACAAGATCCGATGGACCGACAACGATCACAAGCGCGCACTGTTCAATGCCGATCAGGCGAAGATTGTCGCGGTGGATACCAAGGGCGTTACTGTCGAAACGTCAGCGGGCAAGGAGCTCCGCTTGTCGCGCGGCGATCCGATGCTCAAGCGGCTTGATCTGGCTTATGCCTTGAACGCGCATATGGCGCAGGGGCTGACCTCGGACCGCGGCATAGCGGTGATGGACAGCAACGAGCGCAATCTTGCTAACCGGCAAACCTTCCTCGTCACGGTGACCAGGTTGCGCGATGGTCTCACGCTTGTTGCCGACAGCGCAGAGAAACTGGGCCGCGCAATCAAAGCGAACAGCGGCGAGAAGAGCTCGGCACTCGAGGTGACACAGCGTCTCAAGTCAGCAGCCGAAAAAGGTATTGCTCAAGGTAAGGCCAATGAAAGCGCTGCGCCTGTGAAGGAGCCGCCGGAACTGACAAAAGAGCGAGTAAAGCCATTTGAAATAGGGATTTGATGTTTGATGGCCTGGACGGACTTGGTCTTACCAGGCACGATGCATTCAAATGGGAAATGCGGAGTGTCGTCAGTGAAGGGCGTGTTCGAAATCAGCGGCAATTCGCGCTATGACGACCTCATCACCGAGCGGTATCATTTCCCCTCGCAATATCTGTCCGAAGCCAAGCAGCTCGAGAACGATTGGATACTCTACCGTGAGACCCGCGTTTCCGGTGGCCGCATGGCCTATATTGCGACAGCCTTTGTTGAGTGGATCGATCCCGATGAGGCTGATCCGACCCACTATTATGCGCGCGTCAGAGATTATCTGCCGTTCGATGATGCGGTTGCCTATCGCGACACGGACGGACGCTTTGCCGAGCGTTTCTTGCGCGAGATGGCCCGTCCGGGCGATGCAGGAAGGACGCTGCGCGGCAAATCGGTGCGAACGCTCGATAGCGACGATTTCGTTGCCATCGTCAACAAGGGTCTGCGTGAGACGCTGGATCCGGACAACCGGATCAGGCTTGAGCTCGACGAGCGGTACATTGATGATGCGACTGCTGGGTTGCTGGCCGAGGAATTTGGCGAGCGCCGGATCGAGCAGATCCTCGTGAACAAGAAGATCCGATCGGCCGCCTTCCGCAATCATGTTCTCGATGCCTACGACAGCACCTGTGCCGTGACGGGTTTGCGGATCGTCAATGGTGGCGGGAAAGCAGAAGCGCAGGCAGCTCACATCTGGTCAGTAGCGGATGGCGGCCCCGATATTGTGCCCAATGGTGTAGCGCTCTCGGCAACAGCGCATTGGCTGTTTGATCGTCACCTTATTAGCTTCGACGACAACTTTTGCCTTCTGGTGTCGCACAATAAGGTGCCATCCGAATTGCTTACGCTGTTCCCCCCGTCAGGCCAGCAGATCAGACTACCGGCTGACCCCAAAGATCATCCCCGTCCCGACTTTGTGGCCAAGCATCGGGCTCGTTTTGCCGGTTTCTGACTGTTCGAGCTTTAGACCGCCCGGCCAAACCAGATCACCCGGCCGACCACCTGGATCTCTGACCGGTCGACATCGTCCCAGCTGGGATAGGCTGCGTTATCGCTGCTGATAGTGATTTTGCGTCCGCCGGGCTTGAGCGTCACGCGTTTGACCACCAAAGCGTCATCGGCGCGCAGAACGTAGATACCGTCACGCAGCCGTGAACCCTCGTCCGATGCATCGACCAGCACTTCGTCGCCATCACTAAGTGTCGGCTCCATGGAGTCGCCCAATACATGGATGATCGAGAGGCTTGCGCTCTTTGCCCGTGTCAGCGCGGCGAGCCAGCGCTCATCAAAGCCGAAACGGGTATGTGCCGTTTCGCTTTCGGCAATCGCTCCAAAGCCTGCCGACGCATCGACGCTGAGCACCGGGATCTCGATCAGCCCATCGCGTATCGGTGCGGGCGGGCCGCCAAGGACTTGTTCGTCAACACCAAAGAAGCTCGCGAGGACGCGTCTGTCATCGTCATCGAGTTTGCGCGGTGAGCCGCGCTTGATGAACTGCTGGATGTAGGACGAATTGCGTCCGATCAACCGCGAAATAGCCGAATAGCCGAGCCGTCGCTGCTGGATCAGCCGGTCAAGCTCCTCTCTGACATGTTCCATCGTCTAATTCCTTCTGACGGTCTGAGGAGTGAAGGAAATCTCCTAGACTCGATGGAACCTTCCTACTAAGAACAAAACAAGAACACAAGCGTTGAGTGAGTCGAGAGAGCCCATGAAGTTATTGGATAGAATAGAGCGTCATCTCAAGGAATCGCACATGTCGGCGACGCGGTTCGGTCGGCGTGCCGTGGGCGACCCTCGGTTCGTTCTTGATCTAAGAGCTGGCCGCAGGCCGCGCAGAAGGACTATCGAGAAGGTGGAGGATTACCTCAACGCAGATAAATCATTGTAAAATGACTACTGCGGTTCTGAATTTCTCTTGAGATTGCTGAAACATATCTTGGCGCGATGCTCTCACTTCTCTAGATCAATTTGTGAGAGCTTCTCCTCCGTGGACTCGCCGCGATCAGGCTAGTTCTGCCGCTGGAGAAGGGCTACGTGAGCTCGTCAGCAAGACGAGCTTCAAGGGGATGGGATGAGTGCTTCGGCCAAACAAGATTACAAAATGTCATTTAGCACCGGGGGTCTCTTCCATAACGAAAGCTTGGAAGTCGCGCGCCTGCATCTAGATGGAGAGTCTTGGGAGGACACGATTCTCAGGGCCATGGAGGAAGGCGCAACGAGCCTGCCAAAGTCAGCATCGAACCGCCGATCCTTGCGTGAAATCTCGAACCGCCTGCTTACTCTAACAACCGACGAGCGCGCTTACCTTTTGGATGAGGCTGACCGTTCTGAACAACAAGCGCTTCTCTGGGTCGCCACTTGCCGAGCCTACCGTTTCATACGTGAATTTGCCGTCGAAGTGGTGCGGGATCGATACCTTGCTTACCAACTCGAACTGCCCCTCGAAAGCTTTGACATTCTTCTTGAGGCAAAAGCGGAATGGGATGATGACTTGGCCAGTCTGAGCCAATCAACCCGCCTCAAGCTTCGTCAGATCATGTTCCGAATAATGCGTGAGGCCGGAATAATCTCAGAAGATCACCGCATTCAGACGGCTGTCATTTCAACCCGCGTGCGGCACATGATTGAAGCCACCAACCCCAGCGAACTGGCCATATTCCCCAGTGTTCCGGTCGAGGGAGGCTGATTTGATGCGTGAACTAAACCGGAAAGAGCGCGCCGAGCATCTCTATCGCGTAATCAGAAGTGAGCGCTTCCTCACTAAGCAAGGCCTCGGAAACGAAGTCCCATTCTTCATCTATCCCTTTCCCGCAGAGGAAGGGCTCACAATGGTCGAAGATCGCGAGGATCTCGTTACTCGCCTTCAACATTCCGGTACCCGGGTGTTGGATTTGAACCTCTTTGATATTGCACTCACTATCCTAGCTGAGCGTGGGATTCTCGAAGAGGTGCTCGAGATTGAGGCGGAAAACAGCAAGGGTGAGATTAAGGAACTTTTGCAGGGGGTCTTAGATCCAAAGGCTCATCTCGTCCCACATATTGCTAAGGCAATCGCAGCCACACCGCACGACGTCATCTTCTTGTCCGGCGTTGGTGAAGTGTACCCCTACATCCGCTCACACAACGTTTTGAACAATCTACAGAGCACCGCGAAAGAAGCGCCCACCGTACTCTTTTTCCCGGGAAGCTACACCCATGCATTGGCAACTGGCGCGTCGCTGGAGCTCTTCGGTCAGCTCCATGACGACAAGTACTACCGCGCCTTCAACATCCTGAATTACGAGGTCTAAGCCCAATGGCTCAGCTGTTAAAAGACATTTTTGAAAAGCCCGTCGATCGCGCAATTGATGGCGTCATCAAGGCTGATGATGAGGCCAGCCTTCGCGTCGAGCTCGACGAGTACGTCATTACGGGTGAAATAGGCCAAAGGCTCGAGCAATTCCTCGAAGCTTACAACACTTATGACACCTCAAACGGCGTCTGGATCTCTGGCTTCTTTGGCTCTGGTAAGTCTCACTTGCTAAAAATGTTGGCCTTGCTGCTCGAAAACCGTGAGGTCGACGGAAAAACTGCTCACGAGATCTTTGCTGCAAAACTCAAAGACGAGCCGATGCTCGCCGGCGCCCTCAACAAGGCCGTTTCTATCCCGTCGAAATCAATTCTGTTCAACATCGACCAGAAGGCCGATGTCATCTCGAAGACGGATGTCGATGCGCTTCTATCTGTGTTCCAGAAAGTCTTCGACGAAGCTTGCGGGTTCTATGGCAAGCAACCTCACATCGCGCAATTCGAACGCGATCTGCAAAGCCGCGGGCAATTTGAGGCTTTCAAAGAAGCCTTCCGAAGCGCTGCAGGAAAGGACTGGGAGCACGGAAGAGAACAGGCGCTGCTCGAAGCCAAAAATATCGCGACCGCGTTTGCCGCGGCAACTGGTGGCGAATCATCGGATGCGAAAGACATTTTGAGCCAATACCGAAAGGACACGCGTGTCTCGATTGAGGACTTCGCAGACACTGTGAAAGCTTGGATTGATGATCAACCCAAGGGTTTTCGAGTGAACTTCTTCGTTGACGAAGTCGGCCAATATATTGCCGACAACGTAAAACTGATGACCAATCTGCAGACCATCGCAGAAAGCCTCAACACCAAGTGCAAGGGCCAGGCATGGATCATCGTAACGGCGCAGCAGGACATGGCGTCCGTGATCGGCGATATGACCCAGCGGCAGGAGAATGACTTCTCCAAAATTCAAGCTCGCTTCGGCAACCGCATGCCGCTGAATTCGGCCGATGTCGCCGAAGTCATCCAGCGTCGCCTGCTCGCCAAGACTTCTGAAGGCCAAGTGACGCTCGGCAATTTGCATGATCGCGAAGAAAACAACCTCAAGACACTTTTCGATTTTGCGGACGGGTCGCAGAAGCTCAAAAACTATCGCGATCGCGACCACTTCATATCGAGCTATCCATTCCCTCCCTATCAGTACGATCTCTTTCAAATGGCGATCACGTCTTTATCGGAGCACAACGCATTTGAAGGCAAGCACAGCTCTGTTGGCGAGCGGTCGATGCTGGCCGTCTTCCAAGAGGTTGCCAAGAAGCTGAAAGACCAGGAGGTTGGTGGGCTGGCCACCTTTGACCTCATGTTTGAAGGGATACGCACCGCGCTGAAGTCTTCGGTGCAACAGAGCATTCAGATCGCCGAAAAGAATCTGGACGACCCCTTTGCCGTTCGAGTCCTAAAGTCCTTGTTCCTCGTCAAATATGTCAAGGGCTTCAAACCGTCGGTTCGCAACATCGCCATTCTGCTTTTGTCGGAATTTGAGGCGGACCAGACGACAATGCGCCGCAAGATTGAGGAAGCATTAAGCCGTTTGGAGAGAGAAACCTATATCCAGCGCAATGGCGAGGTCTATGAGTTCCTGACCAATGAAGAAAAGGATGTCGAAGCCGAAATCAAGGCTCTCGACATCGATCCGTCCGAGCTCTCGAAAGAACTCGAAACTCTCGCATTCGATACCATTCTACGTCACCGTAAGATCAAACATCTCGCGACAAATAACGAATACCCCTTCACCCGAAAGCTGGATGATCACGCTGTAGGACGCGAATACGAGTTGGCCATCAATCTGGTTTCACCCTTGAGCGATGAAGTTGAAAGCCCCGATGGCATTCGTATGAAAACTATGTCTCGCGAAGAGCTTGCGGTTGCCATGAATCCAGATGCGACCTTCGTTCGCGACCTGATCCTTTTCAAGCAAACCGACAAGTTCATCCGCCAGTCACGCAGCGGCTCACCGCAGCCAGGACGTGATCGCATTGTCGCGGAAAAAGGGGAGCAAAACAGTCGACGCCTAAAAGACCTCGAAATGCGGCTCCGCAAATTGATGGGAAGCGCTCGCCTGTTCGTTAGAGGTGACGAACTCGAGATCGGCGGTGAAGATGCTCAAGAGCGCATCGCCAAGGCGTTCCAATCGCTGGTCGACAAGGTTTACACCAATCTCCCGATGCTGCGCGGTGTTAGCTATACCGAGGCTGATATCAACAAGGCGGTGCAAGCTGAAAGTAGGCTCTTCGGATCTGACGGCACAGGGATCAATGAGGCCGAGCAAGACGTCCTCAGCTTCATCAATGCGCAGGCACGCAACGGTGTAAAAGTCTCCTTCAAATATCTGGCTGATCGCTTCACGTCGAAACCTTACGGCTGGCCAGTAAATGCGGTCCTTTGCCTTGCAGGTAGTCTGGTCGCGAGGGGCAAGATCGAAGCGCGACTGGACAGCGCTGTGAAGGAGGGACTGGATCTCGCCAAAGCGTTGAACAACAGCCACGCGCTTCCGAACATATTGCTTACCCCACAAACGGAATTCACTGCCGCCGAAATTCGGCGAGCAAAGGAGCTCTATCAGGAACTCTTTGCACACCCCTCCTCGGGAACCGACGCGCGCAGTTTGGGTGCAGAATGGACTGCAAGCATTGATGTGCTTGAAGCCGAAGTGGACGAACTTGTTCGCCAATCGTACCGCTACCCGTTCCTGACTTCGCTCGAGCCACTCAATGAGCTGCTGCGGAGCATGAAGGGCAAACCGGCGAACTGGTATATTTCAGAGGCGCCTAAGCGCGAGGATGACCTTCTGAACGCGAAGGAGGATATCCTCGACAAGGTGAAGTCCTTCATGGGCGGCGCACAAAAGGACATCTACGACGATGCCCGCGATATGCTCGCCAGCCAGTCTGCCAATATCGATTATGTAAACCCTGACGGTGGTGCGAAGCTGAGTGCCGCATTGGAGGATCCGAACTGTTTCAAAGGATCGACGATCCAGAACCTCAAGTCCGATCTTTTTGATCTGAAAAACAAGGTCGAACTTAAGGTGCTTGAGGAGCGCAAAGCTGTCATCGCAGAGGTAGAAGACGTTTCAGCCAAGATCGCACAAATGCCGGACTTCCAGGCGCTCGATACTGACCAACAGGCGCGCATCACCGCGCGCATTGATAACCACAAAGAAGGCCTCGATACGGTCACTTTGATTCCCGTACTGCGCGATCGCGCCAATGGTGCACGCACCAACCTGCTATCAGACGTTGTCACTGAATTGGATCGTCTCGCGCGCCCAGCACCAGGGACTCAGCCGCAGCCAGGCCAATCCGACGGGCCAGCGCCGGCGCCGCAGGCTCCCACAACGGTCCTTGCCTCACAGTTGAAGGTCGCCTCCCCGAAAACGCTGCTGACCGATGAGGCCGACGTTGATGAGTATCTTGATGCGATGAAAGGGGCCCTCCTGAACGAAATCCGAGCAGGCAAAAAGGTGATCGTCTAGTGATAGCCAATCTTGAATTCGATAACTTTGCCGTATTCGAACACCTCGACCTTGCTCTTTCCCCTCGGGTCAACGTTGTCATTGGATCAAACGGGACTGGGAAGACACTTCTATTGAAGGCTATCTATGGCTTAGGCCTGTTAGCCGACGGACAGTATCCTGATCGCTCCGACGACGGATTTGTGGCATCTGCATCGGGCAAATTCCTGCGCATATTTTCTACTGAGAACGATAGAATTGGGACCCTTTCATCCAAAGGGACACGATCGCTGACTCGGCTGCGACTGGTAAGCGCTGATGGATCCGCCACGGAAGTGACTTTCGGCGCGCGGTCTCAGTATATGGATTCTTCCGCCGACGCTGTGACACCCAAGTCTGCAAACACACCGGTCTACATTCCGACGAAAGAAGTGCTTTCCTTAGTTCGTGGCATTCGCCACCCGAAGCATGATCGCGACACTGTCGAGATGATATTCGATGATGGGTATCTGAACCTTGCAGAACTTCTCGTGAAGCCCGGCTTCGACGAGAAAACATCTGACCTCCTCGAAGATCCAAGACTCTCTAATGTGATCCGCGATCTGGTTGCTCTTGTAGTAGGGCGATATCGCGAAAAAAATGACGGTGAGTTCGAGTTTCAGCCCGGACAATATGAAGAACGGGCCCAGTCCAATAGAGAAGGCGGTGAGGCGAAATCTAGAGCTCAAATCGCAAAGGCATATCAAGACTCGACGGAGACCAGATTTGTCCCAACCGACGTCGAGGGATTTCCCACTGGAATGACCGCTGAAGGATATCGAAAAATCGGTGTTCTTCATCGCTTGCTGTGTAACGGATCCATAAGCCCTGGCAACACGGGGCCCCTTCTTTGGGATGAGCCAGAGTCGAACCTGAATCCGAAACTGATGAAAAAGTTGGTTCAGGTGCTATTGGAACTCTCCCGAAACGGGCAACAAATCATTCTCGCCACCCACGACTATGTCCTGTTGAAGTGGCTAGACCTTCTTATGGACGAAGGGAAAGAAGACCATATTCGTTTCCACGCGATTTATCAGGATCCCACAACGCAGAAAATGAGCGTCGAAAGCGCGGATAGCTATTCGCTTATTTCTAAGACGGCCATATCAGACACTTTTGCTGAACTCTTCGATGAAGACATGGCTCGTGCGCTCGAGGTGTCGAGCATATGAAGCTATACAAAGCCGAGCAAAATGCTGATCTCGTGTTTTCTTTTCCAGATGAAGCGAAATGGGATGAACTTGACAAGCAGGGGGTGAAGCTCCCGGTTCAAATGAAATTTGTCGATCTCGTTATCGAACGAGAAAACGACATTTTGCTTGTTGAAATCAAGGATCCTTCAAACAAGAGAACCCCAGCGGATGAGCGCGCAAGATACTTCAAGAGGCTCTCGGACAATTCAATCTTAACCCAAGAATTAACGCCGAAAGCACGCAGTTCATACACGTTTTTGCACTTGATGGAGCGCGACACGAAGCCGTTCAAATATGTCGTGCTCATCGGTCTAGATGCGTACGATCCGTCTCAGCAGAAGGCCTTGCTTACAGGATTCAAAGATCGCCTTCTGGCAGACATTCGCTGTGAAACAGACACTCCCTGGCGACGGCAACACATAGCTGACTGCGTTGTGATGTCCGTCGATGTTTGGAACAAAACATTTGTTGATTGGCCTGTAGCCCGAGTTGCAGAAGTGTCTCCTATTGCGGAGGTCGGCGCCTGATGGATACCACAAAGCTCAGGAAATTTGCGCAATTTGCGCGGAGTACCTTGATTGATCAAGTTGCCGCAAGGCTGGAAGCCGTCTTGAGCGACGGCTCGTCGGCTCGGCGTGAATACCCAAAAGCCTTCAAGAAGCTTGAGGCACTAGTTGGCAAACTCGGACGAGAGCAAGTTGTCGAAAAGGTCGCCTACACCTGGTTCAACCGCTTCACTGCTTTGCGGTACATGGATGTCAACGGTCTCTCCCCGGTTCGCGTTGTGTCTCCGTCCGTTGGTCAATTTCAACCGGAAATACTCTCGGATGCGAAGTCGGGGAGTATCAACGAGCAAATCGTCCCCGAAATCACTCGAGATGAGGTCTTTAGCCTACTGGATGGTCGCACCTCGAGCCCCGACCCGCAGGGTGAGGCTTACCGACTGCTTGTCGTTGCCGCATGCAACTACTGGCACGACGCTATGCCTTTTATGTTCGAGCGCATCGACGATTACGCCGAGCTTCTAATGCCTTCGGACCTCCAGTCCAACGCATCGATACTCGCATACCTTCGTGAAGCAATGACGCCTGACGTCTGTGAAGACGTCGAGATCATCGGCTGGCTCTATCAGTTCTATATCTCGGAGAAGAAGGATCAGGTCTTCGCGGGGCTGAAGAAGAACCAAAAGATCACGGCCGAGAACATCCCCGCCGCTACACAGCTGTTCACCCCACATTGGATCGTCCGCTATCTGGTCGAGAACTCGCTTGGGCGGCTTTGGCTGCTCAACAATCCGCACAGCGAACTGGCAGCCAAGATGGACTACTACATCGCGCCAGCAGAGCCCGAAACAGACTTCCTGCGCATCACCAAGCCCGAAGAGATCCGCATTTGCGATCCGGCCGCGGGCTCGGGGCACATGCTGACCTATGCTTTTGACCTGCTCTACGCCATCTACGAGGAAGAGGGATATGACGGGACAGATATCCCCGCGCTGATCCTCAAGCACAATCTGACCGGGGTGGAGATCGACGACCGCGCGGGCGCGCTTGCGGCCTTTGCGCTGGCGATGAAGGCGGCGGCGCGGCTGGGGCGGCGGCGGTTTTTGCGGCTGGAGGCCAAGCCACCCATCTGCGTGTTGCAGAACGTAGCCTTTACAGAGGCCGAGATGCAGGACGTGGCTGCCGTGGTGGGCAAGGACCTATTCACTGATGAGCTGCGCGAGACGCTCTTGCAGTTCGAGCAGGTAAAGAACTTCGGCTCGTTGATCGTACCGAAACTGCGTGATCCGGCAGAGACCCTAAGGGTTATCGAGGCGCGGGATTTTGGCGGCGATCTGCTGCTGAAAGAAGTGCAGGAGCGCGTCATCTCCGTGCTGCACATGGCCGAGGCGCTGTCGCCGAAGTATCACGTGGTGGTGGCCAACCCGCCATATATGGGTAGCAAGGGAATGAACGGAAAGCTCCAGGTCTTCGCCAAACAGAGTTACTTGGACAGCAAGTCGGACCTGTTCGCAATGTTTATGGAGCGCGGCATGTCTTTGGCCGTCGTAAATGGCCTAATGTCCATGATAAACATGCAGTCATGGATGTTTCTGTCATCGTTCGAGAAGCTAAGAGGCTCATTGCTTTCGAATGGCGCCATTCTTTCTATGGCTCATCTTGGAGAGCGAGCATTTGACTCAATCGGAGGCTCGGTCGTCTCAACCACGGCATTCGTGATTCAGAAGGTGAAAATGAGGGAGCATATAGGGCAGTATGTTCGCCTTACTCAGGGCCGTTCCGAAAGCGAAAAAAATGACCTTTTGATTGCGGCAGCGCGTGAGGCAGAGCACTTCGCCAAGTTCAACGCATCTGCCGAGCAGGTGCAGAGCATTCCCGGCAGTCCGATTGTCTACTGGCAGAGCGACCGATTTTACGAGCTATTTCGAGTTCTTGACGGACTGAGCGAAACCTCCAAGCCAAGACAGGGAGCGACCACCTCAGACAACAATCGTTTCCTGCGTGTGTGGAGTGAAATTTCAAAATCGCAGTTTGGACTTCGCCTCACTGATAGAGAAAGCGCGGCAGCGAGTTCAAAAAAATGGTTTCCTTATAACAAAGGAGGCGAGTTTCGCCGTTGGTACGGAAACCAAGAATTTGCCATAAATTATGCAAATGATGGTGAAGAAATAAAAGACTTCCACGAAGAGCTGAACAAAACCAGCCCTGGCGGAAGACTAAAAAACCAAGAATACTATTTCCAACCCTGTGTGAGCTGGTCCAAGATCTCGACTGGATCTTTTGCGGTTCGGTACTTTCCTTCTGGTTTCATCTTCGATGTTGCAGGGTCAGCTATCTTCTTTGAGGGCGAGAAGGACACGGCCTATTTTACGGGCTTACTCAACTCATGTGTTGTCACGTCATTCTTGGCTGCACTTTCGCCGACACTGAATTTTGAGGCTGAGCACCTCAGCAAGATACCCGTGTTGCCAAAAGCAAGAAGAAACGCTGCCGCTTCGGATGCAACACTTATGACGAACAGCATCATATCCTTAAGTAAATCCGACTGGGACGCCTACGAAACCTCCTGGGATTTCGCCACGCTCCCGCTGCTTTCGCCCGATCATGCCGGCGAGACGCTGGCAGACAGCTATGCCACGCTCCGCGCACATTGGCAGGGCATGGCCGACGAAATGCAGCGGCTAGAGGAAGAGAACAACCGCATCTTCATCAACGCCTATGCTCTGCAGGATGAGCTGACCCCCGAGGTGCCGATCGAGGAGATCACCCTCACCTGCAACCCTGCCTATCGCTATGGCGTGAAGATCTCCGAGTACGACCGCGAGGTCCGCCTGCGCGCCGACACGATGGCCGAGTTCCTTAGCTACGCCGTGGGCTGCATGTTCGGCCGCTACAGCCTCGACGCGCCGGGCCTGATCCTCGCCAATCAGGGCGAGCGGCTGCAGGATTACCTCGCCCGCATCACCGAGCCCAGCTTCATGCCGGACGGAGACAACGTTATCCCAGTGCTTGACGAAAACTGGTTCCCCGACGACATCACCGAACGCTTCCGCCTGTTCCTGCGCGTGACCTTCGGCGAGACGCATTTCCGCGAGAACCTGAAGTTCATCGAGGACAGCCTTGGCAAGGACATCCGCAAATACTTTACCAAGGATTTCTATTCCGACCACGTAAAGCGCTACAAAAAGCGCCCGATCTACTGGATGGTCTCCTCCCCCAAAGGCACGTTCAACGCGCTGATTTACATGCATCGCTATCGGGACGACACTCTTTCAGTCATCCTCAACGATTACCTGCGCGAGTTTATCACCAAGCTCGAGGGAGAGCGTACAAGGTTAGAGAAGCTCTCCGACGACCCTGCCGCTAGCCAAGGTCAGAAGACCAAAGCGCTGAAGGATGCGACCAAAGTCGCCAAGCAGATCGATGAGCTGAACGAATGGGAACGAGATGTGATCTTCCCACTCGCGCAGCAGAAGATCGAGATCGATCTCGATGACGGGGTTAAAGCGAACTATCCGAAGTTCGGATCGGCCTTGAAGAAGATCGCTGGGTTGAGCTGATGTCAGGCCGTATCGAAACGGGTCTTAAGCTGCTCTTCGACGAGCACCGGATAGTGTTCTGGTACGATGCAGCGCGCGACATGCGGGGTGAATTTGACGCAGTTGATCTGCCAGACGTGCAGAAGGTCGAGATCGCGAATAACGAGTTCGGTCTGAAATACCGAATGCTGCGGCAGGAGCCTCGCCAGAAGTTTCTGGTGTTTCACGATGGGCCCGCGCCTGAAATGGCCGACAATTGGCTGCTGGATCTGTATTTCGCCAGTGGTGTGTTCAAAGCAGATCAGGCGGCAATCTGGCTAGCGGAACTGGGCCTGCCGCTGCAGTTTGAAGACGTGGTGCGCGACCATATGGAGTTTTACCGCTCCAAAGTTCGCATCGAAGCGCTGAAGCAGTCGGTCACTCCTTCAGACACAAAGAGCGAAGTGCTACGCCGTATGCTCGCCGTATGCGCAGGGGCTCAGGGTGCCTTGGATACGGTCATCGAGGAGCTGCTGGCAGAGCTCGCAGACGAGCGCGACGACTCCATGCGCCTGATTGAACGCTCCGGCCTGACAGTGTTCTTCTGGAAGCAGGTTGAGAATGCCTACGGTTACACGAGCGAAGAGCCCGATTTCGAAGACTTCGCGATAACCCTGTTCCAGTCCTGTTATGCCCGCGCTCTGGGTGAGGATGGCAAGCTGAATGGCGAAGCCTTGCTTGTCTTCCGCCGCTGGAAAAACAATCGCCTATGGTCGACCGCCTTTGAAACGCTGAGCGGTAAGTATCAGGACCTCCTGAATATACCTGAGGATGTGCAAGACCGCGACATCAAGACTCTGGGTGCGATTGATCACTTCGAGGAGATCGATCGCCATATCATCCGTTCTCTCGTACATGAGATGGCAAGTCAGACGGTGTCATCAGCTGAGGTATTGAAAGCCGTACGGGAGCGGAGACAAAGCCATTGGTATCCGACCTACGAAGATATCTACCAAGCCATCGGCCATGCCACAGAATTCCAGCAGGCCTTGGCTGAGGCAAACCTGACTATGGCCTCCCCCGATGAGGGGGTGAAGCGCTATGTTTCCCACTGGTATAGGATCGACCAGCTCTACCGCAAATTCATCTATCATATGCAAAAGAGCGGCCAAGCCTCGCTCCTCAGCGCGCTCTTCGAGAGCGTCGAAAACCGGTATACGACTAACTTCCTTCAGGCTGTGAACGATGCTTGGCAAGACCACATTGCTCAGCTCAAGGACTGGAGAATCTCGGGCTTCGCGAACCAGACGGACTTCTACGTGGATCAGGCAGCAGAATTCCGCCGCCGAGATCAAAAGGTGGTGGTGATTATCTCGGACGCCTTGCGCTATGAGGTTGCAGAAGAAGCCCTGCGCGAAATCCGCAAACTGAATAGGTTCGACGCCGAGCTCGAACCGATGATTTCTGCTCTGCCCAGCTACACGCAGCTTGGCATGGCGGCGCTCTTACCCAACAAGGATCTAACGCTGGAAGCGGACGCAAGTGTGTCTTCTTTCGGTCTACCCACTCAAGGAACCGTCAACCGCGAAAAGGTTCTGGAAATGGGGCGCTCGGGAGATCGAGCCAAAGCTATGAAAGCTGATGATTTTATGAGCTTGAAAGCGGATCAGGGCAAAGAGATCTTCCGCGATCACGACATCCTTTATCTCTATCACAACAGGATCGATAACATTGGCGATAAGCTGGCCACCGAGGAACACACGGCCGAAGCTGCCCAGGACGCCATCGAGGATTTGACCAAGCTTGTCCGCAAACTCACGACAGCCAACTTCTCAAACATCTTGGTGACGGCCGACCACGGCTTTATCTATCAGCATCGCGCCTTGGACGAGACAGAATTTTCGATTGCGGTCCCAGCGGGCGCCGAAATTCTCGTCAAGAACCGTCGCTTCATTATCGGCCGCGATCTTCAAGAGACTTCAGGCATGAAAAAGTTCTCTTCAGCCGACCTAGGGCTGGCGGGAGACCTGGATGTGCTTTTGCCAAACTCCATCAATCGTATGCGCGTCAAAGGATCGGGCAGTCGTTTCGTGCATGGCGGAGCGACGCTTCAGGAAATTGTCATTCCTGTAATCCGTGTCGGGAAACAACGCGACTCGGATGTCGAGACGGTTGAAGTTCAGATCATCGTTGCCGGAAAGAGTTTAATTTCGTCCGGACAAACTTCGGTCACTCTCTATCAGGCTCAGCCCGTCTCGGAAAAGCAGCAGCAACGAGATCTTCTCGCTGGCATTTACGCCTCCGACGGCACACTCATCTCTGATGAGCATGCTCTCACCTTCGACTACACTTCGCAAAATGCACGCGAACGCGAGCTGCCACTCAAGTTCCTTCTTTCCCGGGACGCGGACCGCTTCAACAATCAAGACGTTTTGCTCAAGCTTCGGGAGCGCGTCGGCAAGACAAGCCATTATGAAGATTACACAAGTCACCGCTTCCAATTGCGCCGTGGCATATCGACAGATTTCGACTTTTAGGGACACTCATGAGCGCACTTGACGATAAGATTAACGAGCATTTCGCAGGTTATGTGGTCCGCAAAGACCTGGTGAAAGCGGTCAAGGGCAACGCAATCGTCCCAACCTATGTCCTTGAGTATCTGCTCGGCCAATACTGTGCGACTGACGATGAAGCCTCGATCGATAGTGGGATCGATACGGTCAAAGATATACTTAAGAAGCACTACGTTCACAGAAGTGAAGCGGGCTTGATCCAATCAACGATCAAGGAAAAAGGACGTTACAAGGTCATCGACCAGATAAGCGTCTCTTTGAACGAAAAGACAGACAGCTACGAAGCGACCTTCGACAATCTGGGCATTAAGAAGGTCGCTGTAGACAGCAATACAGTCAAAGCGCATCCCAAGCTGCTGGTGACCGGCGTATGGTGCATTGCTGATGTCCAATACGAGTTTTCAGAGGACACGCGGATTTCGCCGTGGGTGATTGAGACCATCAAACCCATCCAGATCGCAAAGGTCGATTACGAGGGCTACAAGCAAGCGCGAGCGCAATTTTCCAAAGACGAGTGGATCGACCTCCTTATGCAGTCGATAGGATTCAATCCTGAAGCCTTCGGTCGTCGAAGCAAGCTCCTGCAACTCATGCGGCTGATCCCCTTTGTCGAGCGCAACTATAACATCATTGAACTCGGTCCAAAGGGAACGGGCAAGTCCCACATCTACTCAGAATTCTCTCCGCATGGGCAGCTGATATCCGGCGGGGAAGTTACCATCCCAAAATTGTTCGTGAATAACGCGAACGGACGGATCGGCTTGGTAGGCTACTGGGATGTCGTGGCCTTCGATGAATTCGCTGGGCGTGAAAAGACCGCGAACAAAGCCTTGGTCGACATCATGAAGAACTACATGGCGAACAAGACCTTCTCGCGCGGGATCAATCCCATGGGAGCCGAAGCAAGTTTCGCTTTCGTGGGGAACACAGACCACAATGTGCCATTCATGCTTAAGAACAGCGACCTGTTCGAAGCTCTTCCCCCTCAGTTCCATGACTCGGCCTTTATCGACCGCCTTCACGCCTATCTTCCCGGATGGGAGATCGACGTAATTCGCAGTGAAATGTTCACCGCTGGATACGGTTTCATCGTCGACTATCTCGCCGAGATCCTTCGCCATTTGCGCCAGGAAGACTTCTCCAACCGGCCTGACCTGCATTTCAAGATCAGTGAGAAGATCTCTACCCGTGACCGTGATGCCGTCTACAAAACCATGTCTGGCTTTTTGAAAGTCATTTTCCCCGCCGGGGGCGAAACAGCCGAAGATGTTGAAGAGCTATTGCAGCTCGCGCTTGAGGGTCGGAAGCGCGTAAAAGACCAACTGTTCCGCATCGATGCGACCTATCCAGAGGTCGATTTCTCTTACACCGGCTCAGACGGTGAAAAGCGTCGCGTGCAGACCGTTGAAGAACAAGAGTTCCCACAATTCTACTATCTGAAACCGGCCTTGGACCCCAAGCAGCAGGATGACGCTGGCGATGCTGTCGAAAATGATGGGACCGATAGCCGACCTGAACCAGCTCAGACGCCAGTTCCCAAACGACCTGCGAAGCCGGTTGCCGAAGAGGGCCATCACGTCTTTGCCGAAAACCGGAAGGGCATCAGCTACAATAAACTGTTCGGGCCCTATCTGGAGGGAGCGTCCCGGATCATCGTGACGGACCCTTACATTCGCTATTTCTACCAGATCAAAAACATGATGGAATTTGTCGAAATGGTCATTCAGCGCAAAGCGCTCGAAGACCAGGTGGCCATCCATCTCGTCACGGGGCCTGACGATGACAACGTGCAAAAGCAGCGCGAGTTGCTCGATAGCATTACAGAGGCATGCACCGGCACGGGCGTTGACTTCACTTGGGCATTTGACAGTTCAGGTACTGGCCACTCTAGAGATATCATCACTGACACGGGCTGGAAAATCGTTCTCGATCGAGGCCTCGATATCTTCCAAGCGCCGATGAAGCGGGACGGGTTTAGCCTTGGCGACCGTTTACAAGAGCACCGCATGTTGAAGAACTTCTATGTGACTTATGTACGGGAAGCCTAAAGCGGAGGTACATTAAAACCTCACGATCCATGCCTCTATTTCGACCTTGATGGATATTTTCCCAAAACTTCTCCAAGTCTTCCCAAATGCCTGTCTTAACGCGTAATTATGCGTAGACTTTGAGAGGAGAAAGAAATTGCTTATTCGGCTGAGATCTCTGCTTCAGGCAGGACATTCGTGAAAATCCAGAATGATCAGCTTCGCTTCAGTGCGACCGATTTGGTTGGCTACCTCAATTGTCGGCACCTGAGTGGTCTTGAACACGCCGTTGCCAAGGGTGAGCTGGCGAAACCAAAATACTACGACCCTCTGCTCGAAGCTTTGTGGGAACGCGGGGCCAAACATGAGCAGGACTATGTCGAGCACCTGGCATCCCTCGGGCTGCACGTCGTGCATATCGACGGTGTTGAAATTACGGATGGCGCTGTTGCAGCGACACACGAGGCCATGCGCGCGGGCGTTGACGTCATCGTGCAGGGCGCTCTGCGTTCGGGCGCATGGGTCGGTCGCGCCGATATTCTCCGGAAGGTCGATACGCCGAGCGACTTCGGCGGTTGGTCCTATGAAGCTGTCGACACCAAGCTCGCCCGCGAAACCAAAGGCGGGACAGTCCTCCAGCTTTGCCTCTATTCTGAGCTCATCGGCGAGGTTCAAGGCCGTACGCCAGAGTTTGCGTACGTCGTTCCACCCTGGACCGATTTTGAGCCAGAGCGCTATCGCGTCTCCGATTACGGGGCATACTACCGTCAGGTTAAGGGAGGAATGGCGGCCACTTTTACTTCCGGTGAGTCGCAGGAAACATACCCGGACCCGGCCGCGCATTGCGATATTTGCGTCTGGAACACGCGTTGTGACAAGCAGCGCCGCGACGACGACCATCTTTGCCTCGTGGCAGGCATTTCGAGCCTGCAGATGTCTGAACTCAAAGAGCAAGGAATTGAGACAGTCAGTCAGCTTGCTGAAATGCCTTTGCCCTTGCAGTGGAAACCAGAACGCGGCTCAGTTGAGGGCTTTACGCGCGTTCGCGAGCAGGCCCGTGTCCAGCTTGAAAGCCGCCTTGCAGGAGAACTCAAGTTTGAGCTCCTTGCATCAGTCCCTGGATTTGGTTTGGCCTGCCTGCCTGAACCTGATGCAGGAGATATCTTTCTGGACTTCGAAGGAGACTCGTTCGTTGGCGAGCACGGTCTAGAGTATCTGCATGGCTTCCATTACTTCGAAAATGGTGAAGCAAGATATCAAGGGTTATGGGCCCTTGATATTGAAGCGGAGAAAACTGCCTTTGAGACCTTCATCGATTTTGTGATCGAACGGCTCGAGACTTATCCAAATCTCCATATCTATCATTACGGCGGATACGAGCCAGGAGCGCTCAAGCGGCTTATGGGCCGTTATGCCACTCGCGAAGATGAGCTTGACAGGCTGCTGCGCGGCAAGGTTCTTGTCGACCTGCTCAGCGTGGTACGACATGCTGTTCGTGCCGGTGTCGAAAGCTACTCAATTAAGAAGCTAGAGCCCCTGTTCGGCTATGTGCGGGACGCCAAGCTGCCCGATGTGAACCAAGCTCTGACGCGGCTTCAGCTGTGCCTCGAAGCGAACGATCCCACTGGGATCGAGGCCGAGGATCGCGCTACCGTCGAGGCTTACAACCGCGATGACTGCGTTGCGACGCGATACTTGCGCGATTGGCTGGAGGTGCAGCGGCAGAAATTGGTCGAACAGGGAGCCGACATTGCGCGTCCGGAGTTCGCCGATGGCGCACCAAGCGAAAACCTCTCCGAATGGCTCGAGCTGATCACGCCGTTGATCGAGCAACTTACCGATGGAGTGCCAGTCGATCCGGCCGATCGATCAGCCGAGGAGCATGGTCGCTGGCTGTTGGCCAACCTGATCGAGTGGCATCGCCGCGAGGAGAAGGCAGGCTGGTGGGAATACTTCCGCCTGTGCGATCTTTCTGCCGAAGATCTACTGGATGAACGCGCGGGCCTCTCGGGTCTCCAGTACATCGAGACAGTTGGTGGAACGGCAAAATGTCCGGTCGACCGCTACAGCTTTCCAGCTCAGGAAGCCGACATACGCCCGGGCAAGGGAATTAAGGTCCAGTGGCGGCCAATCGGTCGGTTCTGTCGAGGACATTTCCCGCAGCCACCGGACTGTCGACATCAAGAAGACCTCCGCCATGGCGAGCGAGCATCCCAAAGCGATCTTCGTCCACGAGCATGTTTCATCGAAGCCCATGCAGGAATCGCTGGTGCGGTTGGCGCGCTATGTCTGTGAGCACGGCATGTTCGACGGCGCTGCCTACCGGCCTGCCCGTGACATGCTCATGCGCGTAGGTCCGCAAGTTGGAGGTGATGCGCCCATCAGGATGGACGACGAAACGCCGCTGGCCGCCGGTGTGCGGATTGCGCCGCTAGTTGCGTCAGGAGTGTTGCCGATCCAGGGGCCACCCGGAACCGGCAAGACGCACACTGGCGGGCATATGATCTGCGAGTTGGTGAAGCAAGGCAAGAAGGTAGGCATCGTCGCCAACGGTCATGATGTCATCCGCAACCTTCTCGACAAGGTCATCGAGGTTGCCGAGGAAACCTCCATACCGCTTGCGTGCATTCAAAAGCCGAAAGGGGGTTCAAAGGAAGAAGCGACCGACCGCCTTCGCTTTGCCAAGAAAAGTAACGGTGAGGTCTTCGCCGCTTTGCATGGCGATTGCCAGGTTGCAGGCGGGACGGCGTGGCTGTGGTCCACCGAAGACGCGTTTGAATGTCCTGACGTTCTTTTCGTCGATGAGGCCGCGCAGATGTCCCTCGCAAATGTGCTCGCGGTCTCACAGGCAGCCAAAACGCTGGTGTTGCTCGGTGATCCTCAGCAACTCGATCAACCAATGCAGGGAAGCCATCCGGACGGCACAGGATGCTCGGCTCTCGACCATCTCTTGTCGGGGAAACAGACGATAGCATCTGACGAAGGACTGTTCCTCGACGTCACCTGGCGGCTACATCCCGACATTTCCGGATACACGTCAGAGCTCTTCTATGAGGGAAAGCTTGAATCGAAGCAGGAGACGGCGGGTCAACGCGTCAATGCCAGCGGCATTGCCGGGGGCACGGGACTCCGCTTCTTGCCCGTCGAGCACAAAGGCAATCAGAACTGTTCTCCGGCGGAGGCCGACGTTATCGCAGCCTTGGTAGACGATATTCTCAAGCAAGGAGCGACCTGGGTTGACCGAAATGGGGACGAGCGTCCTATCGGAAGTGACGACATCCTGATCATCGCTCCGTACAATGCGCAGGTCTTCGAAATTCAGAAGCGCCTGCCGCAGGCGCGGGTTGGGACCGTCGACAAGTTTCAGGGGCAGGAAGCGCCGATTTCTATCTACTCGCTCGCCAGCTCTTCGCATGCAGACGCTCCGCGAGGGATGGAGTTTCTCTACAGTCTCAATCGCCTCAACGTTGCGACATCCCGCGCGAAGTGCGTGACGATCCTAGTTGGCTCTCCGCAAGTTTTCGAAGCCGAGTGCCGCACGCCGAGACAAATGCAACTTGCAAATGCCTTTTGTCGCTACCTCGAGAGAGCGCAATGAGCAGGCCTGCAGGTTCACGCCCAAGATGCGCTGGCGTTCGTGAGTTGCTGGTTGAGCTGGGCATAGTGTTTTAGGAGAAGCTCTGTCTCTTCGCGATCAATGCCTAGAGCAGCATCCAGTTTGCCGACAAATTCGAGTTCGGCCTCTTGATCGAGCCGCGGCCAAGATTGGGTTGCTTTCCAGATCGCGATTGCACTTTTCGTCACGAACCCTGCCAAAGCCGCCTGCTTGTGGTCAGCAACTGCCATCACTGAACGCGCTAGCGCCCATCGCGTGATCGCCACCAAGGCAAAACAGTCGAAGGGCAGTTCTGTCTGATGCTGGCCGATCAAAATCCGTGACAGCAAAGCGGCTTCCGATTTGCTGCCCTGCCACAGGCGTTGGAGAATTCGTCCAACACGGACCACAAACGCGCGCTCGCGATCGTGTTGCTTAGGCTCTAGGTCCAGTGCGAACAGCTGGTCTCGCTGTTCGCCTTCTTTGACTTGGAGTGGGCGACGGCACGCCTCGACCATCAGTCGCAGAATGAAGCAGACTTCCGCAGTGAGCTTGCGAGGCGGAGGAGTTTCCTCGGCAGCCAACCGCGCAATGTAGGCTTCGAAGCAATCGACCGCTTTCAGGATGTCGAGGCTTTGCCTTTCGGCCTCATCACGTCGGTACGTACGCGGTTCTCGAGGCGGCGGGTCCCCGTTATCGCCAGCTCCTCGATCGCCGAACTGCTCCGAATTATTATCTCCGTCGCTTCCATCGGCTCCATCGCCGCCGTCGGGCACCTCGTCGCGATAGAGGTCATCCTCCTCCTCATCCGCCTGGCCGATGCCACGAAGAATGATCCTTAGGAGATTGACTGCATCGGGGTCGTCGAAATTGAGCCGACTGCTATCGCCCTTGGACGGTGCGCTGGCCGACATTGCCTCTCGGAAGGCTTCAGGACTCTCGTAGTCGAAGACGACGTGGTCGTCGCCGTCCTCTGTTCCCTTGCCATGGGCGCGGCCAATGGATCTGACCGCTTTTGCCGCCTTTCGGCGGCTCTCGGGTGTTTCGGAGAAGATGATCGCGGCGAGGCTGGCAAGTTCGAGAAAGTCGCCACCCTCGAGTTCCACTTTCGCAAACGCCGAGCGCAACCGCTTGTCTCCCAAACCGGGTGCAGCGTGGGTCAAACTGACCGTATCGTTCACGATAACGGCGCTGGTGAGCGTTCCGTTGTTCAGCCGGATCCGTGCGATCAGCGGAAACCGAGGTTTTGCCGGCAAATCGAGTGAATAGTTGCCACTGCGGACGCCCGAGAATGCAAACTCGCCTTCGGGGATCACAAGTACCGCGCCCTCCGGATCGGTAATTCGTTTCGATGGCACCCAGCGCAAGCTGCTTCCCGCCGCTTCGATCGTGCCAAGAGGTAGCGGTGCGCCGGCTTTCGCTTCAACAAGTTCCTTTGTCGGCTCCATCAAGTCGGAAGGGTCTATCGTCGATGACAGATCGAGGCCCAACAGCTTAAGTGCGGAACCCGACGGAAGACGGCGATAGACTGAACACTCAGCGTTGCGCGCTGCAAGGTCAGTAAGGCCCAATGCGTCGTCGGAACAGTTGGCACTCCCGTAGACAATATGGTCCCAATCCTCCGTCTGGATCACAAAGACCTTGGCATGGATGAACCGCGCGCCATCATTGCCATCGAAAACCCCGGTAAAACTGACTTGTGGAATGCGATGGAGTTGATCGACGGGGAACTCGGGGCTGTGGGCACTGAGAGCAATGATTGCCTTCTCAGGCTTCAAAGCTTCGATAAGGCCAAGCAGGCCATCGAGTTTTGCGTCCCAATAGGGCGAGAGCACGACGAGCTGGGTCACAGCTGCTTCCCCGACCAGTTCGACTACTCGGCTAAGGATACCAGGTCCGCCACTGGCGTCCTCGCACAGCAGATCGATCAGTGTGCCATCATTAAGTTCGACCGGCCCTTCATTTGCTTCAGTCTCGAACAACCACGCGGCATCGCGTTCGATGAGGTCGAGTTTGCGCTTGACCGTTTCGAGACCCGCTTGCTGAAGCCACTTTGAGAGATAATCGAAAGCCTTGCGGATCAACTGACGATTGGCGTTCTCCTCACCATCGTCGCGCTTGCGCCACCACTCGAATTGGCCGACGATCTCGCGATTCCTGCCCCAGCCCGCTGCGGTCGCGTTGGCAGATCCAACAATGACGCAGCCAGCATCACTGCCCAGTCGAACGCTGATTTTGGGATGGAATGCGCCAGGCACTGAAATTGGCAACAAGGCATAGGCCGTGCCGGCACGGCCAAACGATTCTGGCGTCTCGGATATGGCCCGCTGGAGCATATTGGCATCGGCCATCAATATGTTGTTGTCGCTTCCGTAGACGCGCAGCCGATGATGCAGCGAGCCATCGTAGAATGCCGCGTCCACCGAGTAGGTTGTAACGATCGAGGTGTGGAAGCCGGTGCGCGCGAGATCTTTAAAGAGGCTGATGCTGTTCAAGGAACGCCTCCCCATCGCTCGTCACGCCATCGTCGCTGAGATACCCTGCATCTCTCAGAACACGGGTCAAATTGAACAACCGCGGCGTCGTGTAGCCGTACTCGCCCAGCAAGCCCTCACTGAGCAGGCCGTCTTCGACAAGAAAGTGATACGTGAAGGTTCCTGCCGTCGAGAGCTTACGGCCAGCAATGATCTGATGGTCGATAACAACGTGCTTCAGCATTACGGCGGCCAAGGCGTCACCGGCTGTTAGGCTCTGAGCCAGATCCAGGGTCCGCAGAATACCATCGAGCGAGCGACCGTCGGGGCCCGCCATTCGCGCGATGATTGGCCGGACAGCTTCGTCACCTTTCGCCCATCGTGCCCAAAGCACAGCGAGCAGCTTGAATGCGCTCAACATGGTTTCTTCTGCCGGCCGCACGCCATTACCCAGGTCTTGGAGTATGGGCTCGATCAACCTCAGTTCATCAGCTTCAGAGTCTGCCGCCAATGAACCGGCCCATTGCGACCAGCTTTGGTTGCTTGCCGGAAGTGAACTTGCGATCACCTTCCTGATCAGGTCCTTTGGCCCGATTCCAGAAGGATGATCTTCTCGTTGCAAGCCGGTCAGCGCGTTCAACGCACCAGCCATTGCAACCTGCCCCAACTCGTTGGCCTGGTATGCACGCCAGCGATCAAGCGTTTCGGCAGACTGATTGTACACCTCGCCATTGGGCAATCGTCGGGCATAAAATACTTCTCGAAGTGCGTCGATGTCGCCGGGGGCGTTACCCTTGCGAATGAGGTCGAGAACAAGCCAGATCGTCGATCGCCGCGACACGGCGTCCTTCGTCGTATCGTGCGTGCCGATCAGGAACTCCCGAAGGACGGACTGCTCTTGAGACCCTGACGGAATTTTGGCCGGGTGGATTGCGGCTCCGATATCCTGAAGCTGCTTGGCGGTTGCTGTGCCGGCAAGCAGGACGGCTTCGATGTCGTCGGCTACCTGTCCAATTGAGTGGGCAAATGCGGAAGCCACTGTTTCACCGCGCCCGTTTGTCACGGGCACCGATGAGCGGGTCAGCCACTCCATCTCGACCAGGGTTGGAGCATAGGCAACGCCATAGTTGCCGCGCGATGCTTGCAGGTAGGTTTGAGGCGACGTCGTCTCGTCGGTGTAGGGGCGGAAATCTATGCCTTTGATTGCTGCCTCAGAACGATGCTGGCTTGCCCAATTCGAACCACCCAGTGCCGTCGCTGCCTTGCTGATCGTCCACGAGGGTGGCGAGAGCATAGAGGGCCTCGCCGCGACGCATGAGGTTGGCAAATTTTGCTGGATCATCGGAGTGGTGGAGCTTCGTATACAAGCTGACCAGCCACGGGAAATATGCGTAGTATCTCAGTCTGTTGGTAATGTTGGTGATGTTCGGGACCAGAGACTGATAGATCCTGATGCTGGTAGCTTGAAGCCCAAGGGGGTCGAGGCCCATCGTCCAACTGCCCGTCTTGGTCCACAGCGGATCACCGTCGGTTTTCTTTGCTTCAGCCCCCACATGTTGCTCCCACTCAGGACTTAGCCCTGATTGCGTTGACAAGCTGGTCCAGAGTCGCCCGGTGTGTGATTATTCTATCGATTGCCCAGCAAACGGGTTGAAGAGCCTCATCGAATTCCTCGTCAGCGAATGCTTCTGACAGCTTGTCTTTCTCAATTGAAATGAGAGCTGCAAGTTCGCCCTTCTTTGGGTCGCACAAAAAACCGCCTTCAACTAGCTTATCAATGACCTCGGTTTCTGTACGAAGCAGTGTTTTCCAGTCGCGCTGACCAAGTGCGTTGGTTTTTAGGCGGAGACGAATTCCTGCTCCTGCAAAGCCGCAGAAGGCACCAATCCAAGTCTCCGCTTCCTCCCCATCGAGACAATCTGTTTCCTCGAATTCGACGTAAAGGTCGTAATTGTCATACTCGTCATTTGCAGTTCGCCATTCACTCGGCGCAAGCCAGATTCCTTCGTTTAGATCTCGATTGACTTCGCCTTCCCAATCCACAGCCCGCCTTCGATAATCCACTAGATCGGCGACAGCGTTTCCGAGTGCCTGACTCATCGTTCCTCTCGCGATGCGCAGGGCTGCTTCCAATTCGTTGATGTGCTCAACTATCAATCTACCAACAGAAGTTTCGGTCATGACTTCCAAACCTTAGAAAACGTGAACGTGATCGCCAAAACTGACGATGAGCCGCTCCGCAAATGAGCACTGTTTCGACCTACTTGGGACTGATGCTCTGGCGGCTCGCGTGATTTCCCTCCAGGTTATGGAAGGTGTAGCTGAGTTCGGTTGTGCGAACGGAGCAAGGAGGAAAACATGAGGCTGTTTGCCTGTCATTGACGCCCGGCGAGCAATCGCTGCTGAGTATCTCTCAAGCTGCTGGTGCCCGAGCATTGCGTCGATCTTTACCTCGATACCTACAAGATGATTTTGGGACTCGATGACTAGGTCCACCCGATCAGAGATATCTCCGATCGGGCTGAATTCGGTTTCTATGCGGTAGTCCTCAGCGAGCTCCTCGCTCCATTCTTCGCTCGGCAATGCAGCATTCAGAACATTTGCCAAGAAGCGCCTTGAAGCGGCTCCGCCAAACTCAGTAAGCCATATTCCAGCGAGAGCAGCAGCGTTTCTGACTTCGTCGCGCTTGAGTCCTGCAATCGACCATGGATTGACAAATCCACCCTCGTCTCTCGCTTGAGAAAGCCCGGTTCGGAGTTCCTCAAATGCACTCCCAAGGTTTTTGAGGTGGTAAGTCTGCTTCGGAGCACGAGGCAGCCCGCCGCGCACCAAAGGGCGCAAAGCCAGAAAGGCTTCTTGCAGTCTTGCGACTTCCGGAAGCCTGATCTGACGATGCTGTGTCATCGCATTCTTCTGCCTGCAAAGTTGGCCGAAGTCGATTTCGTCTCAATGATTTTCATGAAATTCGGTCCTGCTATCGAATGCTTGAACGAAAACCGCGGATCGCCCGCTGCACAATTTCATTAGGCACTCCCGCTGCATTGCAGTGCTTCTCCCAGTTGCCTATGGCCACTTTGATTTCCTCGATCATGGCCTTGATCTCGCCTGTTTTTAGGTCAGCGAACTTTCCGAAAGTTAGTAGGTCCTCGAGTTCGAAGTCATCGGTCTTCCCAGCTAGTGACATCTGGTGTTCGTTGGTCCAGTCGCCGTCAGGATTATAGGCATAAACCACATCGTAGGCAGGCGAGAGACTCCAACGGCCAGCCCGGTCCATAAGGAAGGCGATGTTCTTGGTGTGATCGTCCTGGTTGCGGATGAAAATGTTGAAGAACGCTCGTCGCACCTGCTCCTTGATCACTTCGCGTCCGAGACCGAGCATGCGGATGGTCTCGATCGCCTGCTCATAGCTGTAGGCCCGGGCCTGATTGAAATCGAAATGACGCATCGCACAGAGCGATTGCATGTGCAGCTTCTTGCCATCAGGCGTGCGGTCGAAGCGCTGAGTCATGAAATGTGCCCGCCCGCCTTCTTCGTGCAGGCGTGAGCGAGCCATGTCGATACCGGCCTCCCTCGCTAGCAAATAACATGCATATTCAAGTCGCCCGAAGCCCATGGGGTCGGCGAGTTCCTTGTCGGCATTGCCCGATACGCCATCGAATTTGACGAGCCATTGGGTATAGCCTGGGCCTGCCGTCAGCTGGCCAGAGTGGAATTCTCCCGTCTCTTCGTTCCAGGCGAGAACCGCTTTTGCGCGCGCGCCACCGGCGGAGGTACCGACACGCAGGATTTCCTGGAGAGCATGATGATCATCATCGCCGTTGAGGACGCCAGATAGCTCTTCTCTCGCGGCGAGCACTCGGTTGGCCAGGTCGACAAGCGGCGCAATGTCAACGGGGCCGCCTTGTTCGCGTCGTTCTCCCGTCGAAGGCTCGAACTCAAGCGCGCCCATGCCTCTGCGACCGGTATAGCAGAGCCGTTCAACCGGATCGAAGCTGTCAGTTGTTCGGCCCTGTTCAGCGAGCCATCGGTTGATGAGGGCGTTGCCGAACTTATCGGGTAGACTGTCAGCGAGCATTCCCGGCAGACCCTTGAAGGTCTCATAGTTCAGTGCAGGAAAGTCATAAACTCCGCTTCGCAGCGGCATAGTGAGCGGGGCGACCTCGATACCGCTGCGGGCGAACTCCGGAGTGTATTCAAAAACCCCGACATCGCGGTCCTCATCCCACAGAATTGCGCCGATCTGCCGGCCCCACAGGTTTACAACGGCGCGGCTCATGGGGCTTCGTCATCCCAACTCCAGTCTTCATTTGGCTCGCTTGCCGAAGACTTCCGCACTCGCTGCCGCGCTCTGCCCGTGTCCGATCGCGGGTCGAGTGGGCTTAGTTTTGCATCGGGCACGATATCCAGAAGGCGATCTTCGATATCGAGCGCGCGCATGATCCTGGCAAGGCTATCGATGGTCCCGCCATTGCCTGATTCCAAGCGGGAAAGTGTTGAACGCGAGATGCCCGCTAACTCTGCAACCTCGGCCTGTTTGAGATTGCGTGATATACGATAGGCTTCGAGCTGCTGCCCCAAATCGGACAGCAGCACCGAGAGCGGACGCAAGTCTGATGAATTGTAATGCGTCATTATCGAGACGTTACCTCAGAAATGGAGCTTTGTGTAGCGATTTTGCATCTTTACATAGTGGCTTATAATGTGTCAATATCGATGCGTAATCGTGATAAAAGCATTTAATGCGCTAATATCGATACGTTATAGCTGAATTAAGGAGTGCCGGTATGCCCGATGAGAAAAATCAGAAGGATAAGGACTGGGATGGCTTCCGGGAGATCGACCGCGCTATCGCTGAAGATCGCCTGACATCTTACACCTGGAAGAAGATTTGGGCAGATCCCTGGGAACGCAGAGGTATATATCTCTTTGCAGTATTATTCATCGCATTCGCAATATACGTCGTGATCTACGACGGACTGATCTAGGCCCTGTTGACAAACTGGATTCACAAGCGCGGCGAGATGTGATTCAAGATAGCTTTTGCGGAGGTTATCTTGGCGCGGTTGCTGATGGAGGATGCCGAGTGGGCGTTCTTTGAACCCTTTTTGATGGCGGTGCGTGGGCAAGGCGGTCGGCCTGCCTCGAACCATCGGCTTGTTCTCGATGGGATATTCTGGATTGCCCGCACGGGTGCTGCCTGGCGCGATTTGCCTGAAGAGTTCGGCAAGTGGTCGAGCGTCTATCGCCAGTTCCGTCGATGGACCTTGGCTGGGCTGTGGGAGCTGGTGCTCGATGCCCTCAACGATAGCGGCGCAGCGCCAGACAGCGTCCAGATGATCGACAGCACCGTGATCCGCGCGCACCATTTGGCAGCGGGCGCAAAAGGGGGACTCAAAGACAGGGTTTTGGCCGTTCAAAAGGTGGCTTCACGTCCAAAATCCACCTCATTACCAACGCTCACGGCCTCCCTGTCCGGGCGGAAGTGACCGGCGGTGAAGTCTCCGACTTCAAGGGCTTCGACGTTTTGGTCGATGATGATCTGCCAACCGCGCGCGTGTTCTTGGCCGACCGGGGCTATGACAGCGACCACATCCGCAACACGATCAACGAGCGCGGCGGAACAGCCGTGATCCCGGCCAAGACCAATCGCAAAGAACCCATCCCGCACGACACCGTCACTTACGCCCTCAGAAACCGCATCGAGAGATGCTTCGCCAAGCTCAAATGCTCTCGCCGCCTCGCAACCCGATACGACAAAACATCAGCAAGCTATCTCGGCTTCATACACATCGCCGCTGCGCGCCTCTGGACCAATCAGTTTGTCAACAGGGCCTAGCTACCATTCCTTCACATCATCGGCTGCTTCGGCCGATGCTCCTCGCGCGTCTCGCGTGGTTCGATCAAGTGATCCTCTTCGTTGTTCGATGCTTCGAGAGCCCTCGTTTTGCCTCTGACTGACCTCGCGCGCGATTTCATCTCTGCCATCTGACGGATCTCCGAGCGAGCTTGGAACGCCGCCAAGCCGAACCGAACCGCGCACACTGCTTGCGCTTCCCACGTTGGGCCGGGCCACTGGCGCTGCATCAGGCAAGACAAGTTCGCTCGCGATCTCCTCATTGAGCCCGTCAGCGTAGCTTTCAACAAACCGCGCTTGCAGCTGCTGTCCCTGCGCGCTCATCTGGAAATCGATATCATCAAAACGCGCCTGGCCGTAATAATCGCGATTGGCCTCGATCTCCGCCATGCCCCATTCGCGGTAGGCCTGGCTCAGATTTAAGGTTCCCGCGGCATTGGAACTTTCATACCAGCTGGCCTGGCTCTCAAGCCGATTGGCAATCTCTTCCGCGCGGCGCGCTTCGAGCGTATAACTTTGGGCTTCAGTGAGTGAAGTTGTGACGCCCGCTGCACTACTCGAGACAAGCGCTTCTGAGCTCGAACTGGTCTCACGCAAGAAACCTTCTCTCGAACTTGACCAATTCTGACTCTCAGAAATCTGGCTGAGCGCACTTTCGATACGCGAACGATCTTCAGAAGCGATGCCGATATCACTGTCGGTCCAGCTCTGATTGCGACCGCCACTTAAACCGAGTGAGCCACGTGTGCCTTTTCGTTCTACTCTTCCCTCGGCCCCTGCGTTTCCATTCAGGAACCATGAGACCGTGATGTCATCTGATGCCCGGCGCGACAGACCGAACTGCTGCTGCAGTGTGTTGGACGCATTGTCGAGCTCGCTGAAGGTTCGGCCGATGCTGTCATTGGTTGACGTTCCGCTGACCGTCTCATTAGACCGCGACCGAGTGTAGGCATCGCGAAGCTCGCTGAAGCGCGTGACCGCTGAGCTTGTCGATTGCTGTGCTAGATTGGAGAAGGTTTGGCTTTGGCTGCGGCTCTCGCTGGCCATGGTCGACAATCGGCTCGAGAAATCCTGCCCGAGCGTGGGAGTAAACGGATAGCTCGAATTCGGGACTGCTGCGAACTCGCCATCGGGAAAGCTGGTCGTCTGCGTCCCTGTGTCGCTGATGCTGCGCGTTTGGGTCGCACCATAGGCGACATTGGGTGCGAGGTTCCCTTGAGCGAACTGCCGCGAGAACACGTTTGAATTGTCGATATTCGAGTTGCCCAGAGAGACATTGCCGGTGCTCGCGTCGCGTGCCGCTTCCTCTGCTGCGTTCTGGCTTGGGTTTAGATAGCTCGTTGCTTGCCCTGAGATCGCCAGCGCGCCGCGCGCCACGCCGCCGGCAAGAAACGGGATTGAGGCCACAAGATAACCAGCGAGAATGCCGATATCGCTGTTGACGTCGCTCATTCCGGCAAAGGTCGCAAGACTGAGACCTGAATTTCCACTGGCAGCTGCGACATCGCCAGCACCCTTGAACATCAGGATCATATGCAGGATCACGAAGAGCGGCCCCCACGCGGCGAGATAGAAGAAGCCCGTGACGTAACCTCTGAGCGCAATCGGACCTGTCTTGGGCATCAGGAACAGCGGGAAGAGCACCGGAAAAAGGGCGTAGAACACCACGGTCAGTACGACATTGAGGATAGGGACCCATTTCATGGCGTTATGCGCAATCGAGGAATAGGTGCGCTCTGTCTGGATATCGGCTCTGGTCTGCGCAAACACATCCACACTGCTCGTCCCGCTCGATCCGGCAAAGCCATGCATTGCCTGGTTCATCGCGTTTATGGTCAACACCTGGCGAAAGATGTCGCTCGCGCTGCGAGAGATGCCGGTGAGATATTGGTAAGCGACTGGAAGGTCCGCCATCAATTTGGCCTTGGCAAACGCTTCGCTCTGGCGCGGATAGAGCTGGCGTCCTGCCAGCAGCGTCATCTCGTCGATCATGTTCGCCCATTGACCCGAAAGTGCGGTGTAGGCTTCGCGGCAGGTGATAATCGAAGCGGTGACGCTGTCGTCGACTTGTCGGGTGAGGAATTGCTGCGCTCGTGCCGCGCTCCCCGGGGCAATGCTCGCCCAGATGTCGTCGCTCTCGGAGAGCTCCTTCATCGAGTAGCGGCCGAGCAATAGGTCATAGAACACGCATTGCTGCACGTGTTCGTCGAAATTGGTGGCGAACTCAGGATCGGCGATGCGCAGCGATTTTGTCGCCTCAAAGAGGCGCGCGCCGTAAATCATGCCGTTCTTGGAATAGTTGAGATCGTCGGGCAGGCCAAAGACGAGCTCGGCCGAGCGGGTCAGATAATCGCCCGCCTGACTGGTGAAACTCGCCATCAGGGCGAGCCCGAGCGGAACATTGGCGACAGTTGCCGGTGCCAGGCTGGGATTGACGCGGTCGGTCACCTGCACGTCCATCCGCGGAACCATCAGGCACATATAGATGAGCGTCGCGCCGAGGAACCAATTGAGCCATGCGCGCCAGTCCTGGTTAAACGCCACCACGATGACGGCCAGTGCCATGCCCATTACGAGCGCGACCTGGATCAGGCTCTTGTAGCCGCCAGCGCCGGTCCATGCGGCGACAGCGTTGAGGACATTGACGATGTATTCGCCGCCGCCAATCGTGAAGATCTCGACCATTCCGCCTGCTACCTATGGAATGATCGAACGGGACTGCATCCCGCGTGACCAGTCGAGCGCAGCGGCCATCGACGGCGACATCGACGCGGCAAGCTTGTTCTCGATCATCGCTGTCTTCTCGATGATCTGCATGATCGCGGAGACCCGCGCTTGGCCGGTTGTCTGTCGCTGTGAGAGGCTTGAACGTACTTCGGCGACCTGAGCGCGCCAGATGGCGAGCTTGGCTTCATCGGCCGCGATGAAGCTTGCCATCGACCGGCCAGCCTCGGCCGTTATCCTTTCGAGTATGGCATAGAGAAGATCGATGCTGGCTATCTCTGCAAGCGTGTCGCGATCATCAGTGGGCATGCCGCGTCCGTAAGCGGCCTGAACTGTCAGGATCTTGTAGAGCGGGACCGAGGCTACCTGCAGGAGCTCCTTCTCTTCGTTCCCAATCGCGGTATCGCTGCGGATCGCCTCGACCATGCTACCAATGAGCCGCGCCACACGAGGCCGGATGGCTTTCGCGCTCGTCAGGCTCATCTGCTGGAAGGTCGGATCGAGGCACTGGTCGGGCTCATCGCATCGGAACACCCGCACTGACTGACCCTGTGTCCCGTCAAGCAGCGCGGTTACCAGGGTTGATGAGGCATCGCCTGCGAACGGCACAAACTTGCCCGACTCGTCATCGCTTGGTGGAACATAGATCACCGTGCCGATGAGCGTCATCGCATATTCGGCGAGGTCACGGTCGAAGGTCCCGCCGGGGTTAAAGAAGGCGCTCTTTTTGAGGACGTGCCAGGTGTAGTTGCGCGCGACGCCGGGATTGACGTCAGCATAGTCAGTGCCGGCGCTGTCGTTCGTTGAAGCGCGTTGGCCCCTTGTGCCGCAGCCATGCTTGGCCGCGGCGTAATCCGTGAAGATACCTTCCGAATTACCGATCGCCTCGCAGATCGCCTTGTCGGCCAAATCGCCCTTGGGCCAGATGCCGCCGACCAGCCCCTGCGCCATCTCGCAGGAGTTGATCGAGAGATTGTTCATCAGCTGCGCTTTCTGGCTGAACTCCTGCATAATTTTGTTGCACTCGGGGCAGACGGTATCGATTGCCAGGCTGAAGGCGAAACCGACCGCATTGTTTGCGACCGCCTTCATGAGCGCGACCATCTCGCTTGCATTGATAAAGGAAAAGGAGCCGGCAAAGATGTCGATCCCGCCGCAGCCTGCCCGTGCTCTCGGGAGTTGGAGATTGGCGATGTTGGTCGTCTTTTGGGGGAAGCGCGTCCAGACATTGCCAAGGCTGTAATAGCCTGCGGACTGGCCTTCAAAAGCGGTCGGGCCGGTGACATTCGCCGCCGCCCCCATGTCGTCCATGAATCGGTCCATGCTGTCGCCAACATTGGCTGAGGCTGGGGCTGCGAGCGGTGATGCGGCCATGCTGGCTGCGCTTAGGGTGAGCGCCGCATTGCGAATGCTAGTAATCATGTCCGGCTTCCTTTGCGGTGAGGAGGTAGATGCGGTCCTGGAGTTCGTCGGCCGAGAGCACGCCATAACCAATCGGGATCGGGCGCTTCGCGACGCTGTCCCACAGCACCAGAGCCGGCGTGATCCCGGGCTCGAGACCCATGCGCGGACGCTGGCCGCTTTCGACCTTGTAGTCAGGGAAGTGCCGCGAGGGTCCGCCGTCGGTTGAGATCGCCCGCACCGTTATGCGCCAGCGATCCGCGACCGATCTGACGATTGGGCTCATGACCTCGCAAGCGCCGCAGGTCTTTGCAAAGAAATAGAACAGGCCGTAGCGCTCGGAGAGCCGCGCCATCACCGCGTCGCGGTCGGCAGCGCGCGCATCCTGCCATTGCTTCTTGGCAAGCGCGCCGACCGGGCGCTCAAGCGTGTAGTCGAGTTCGGGATCCTGCCAGATGGCGCGCTGCCAGACATCGGAGAACAGCGACGCCCGGTCGAGTTGCGCCCGCTGAAAACGGATGTAGGCGGTGACGTTCTCCGGTGTCGGATAGAGGATCGCGCGGGCTTTCAACTCGCGCAATTCTTCGGTGATCGCGTCGAGCTGCTGTGTTGCCGGCACTTCCTTCGCGGGCTGCTCCTTTTCGGGTTCGGCTGCCGGGACCGGCTTGACGCAATAGAACCAGTAACCGAGCCGGCGCTGCTCGCAGTAGAGGCTGTCAGCGGTCGTGGCCGCCCCTGCTGTCTGGGTTTGCTGCGCGGCTACCGGCCAAGAAGACAGAGCAGCGAGCCACACGGTCAGGACGGCTATCAATTGGCGGCGCGTCATTGGCCACTCCTTGCGTAATAGTCTTCGATCTTTTGTTGGATGAGGACGCTGGTCTCGAGCTCGTCGGGAAGCCGCGCCGCCTCGGTAAACTCAGCATAGACTTCGCTGAAATCCATTTGGCTGAGATCCAGCTGCGCGAACTCGTCGAGGGTGAAGCCCTCGCATTGCTCTTCCTTGGGTTTGTCCCAGGGCTTGGGCAGCTGGCGGCGGCCCTGCTCTTGGAGGATGCGCGAGAGCTTGCTCTCAAAGCAGCAATAGGCCTTTCTCTTGGTCAGGCAGACGCCGAGGAATTTCTTCGAGCAATAGGTCCCGACATAGGCGCACAGGCCTTGAGCATCGCGTTCGTGGAGCAAAACTTCTTGGCGGTCGCAGCCAAGCGCGACCAGCAAGCTGATGCCGGGGATCAGTGGAAAGCCTTTGCCCTTGCAACAGTTGAGAACGCCAAAGACCTTGGACGAGCAGGTGTTTCGGGTTCCCCGGAACAGCGTCAGAGTATCCGGTTTGAATTGGCCGCGCGCTTCATCCATCGCATGGAGCGCGGTGACCGCATCCTTGAATTCGTCATTTGCGTTGCGCTCGATTGTCTCGCAGGACCCGTCGATGCAATAGACATCGCCGTCACAGACAAATTGCTGCGAGTTTTCTGTCGCTGGAACCGGGCATTCATAGATGCGCTCCCAGGTTTCACATGGCGTCTCGTCGGTGATGCAATCTTCGCGAACAAAGCGGCATGTACCCAGCTGCTCAATGTCCGAGCAATCGCTTGCCGCTTCGCGTGATGTGCAGCTGTATTGGCGTTCCCATTGCCAGCAGCTTTGTGTGACTGCCACCCCGTCGATGATACGGGTTTGGGGATCGTGATCACTGCAGATTTCGGCCTCGAGCGTGCAATCGCCGTCTTCAGCGAGCGGCAAGCATTGAGTTTCATCGCGAGCGGTCTCGACCGTGTTTTGAGTAGTGATCGCATAGGTGGAATAGCGCGGGTCTGGAGCATCACAGGCAATTTCAGCGATCGGATCACCGGGCTCGGTGCAAAAGCGGCGAGATCCGACATCACGCCATTGCAGGCAGGGTCCCGGCCGATAGCCTGTGATCCGGCACTGTCCTTGGTCGAAGTCGCTACAGAGCGGCACGTTCGGAGCAAAGCCCGTCTCATTGCAGAGATAATGCCATTGCTGGCGCTGGGTTACGCTGGCGACGAGCGGGACAGAGCATTGCCCCTGGGATTGCTCGATCCGTGTGCCTGTGTTGCAGGTCGCGGTGTAAGTGCCAGCTGACCCGGAACCAGGTGGCAGCGGCACGCATTCGCCCTGGCTGCCCGAAATCGACATACCACTGGTGTAATCGAGAGGTGCTTCATTGATTGCCAAACTGCGGGCGATAACCGCCTCAATGTCGTCGCTTTCAAAGCGCGCGCGATTGGCGAGACTGTCGCGCACCAGGCGATGGCCTTGATGATTGGGCGATGCGGCCCCGGCTGCAGCCTCAATCTGGTCAGGATTCTCGGCAAGCCGTTCGAGGTCTCGCACCGCTTGTCGGTCGTAATTGGGAAGACCGTCCGCGTCTGGCTGGGCCCGCGCGGCTTGCTGCGCATCATCGCGCAGGCTCTCGCCGAAGGTTTTGCCATCGGCTCTCGCGTCCTGCTGCTGTGCTGCTGTTGGCAAGGCCAGCAGGCAGGCGAGCAATGCCGCTGCGGTTGCGAATGCGTGGCGTCTCATCGCTGATCTCCTTGCAGGCGGTTCTGATGAAGGCGGGCAAGCTCTGCGCCCGGGCCACGGCCGGAAGCGAAAGTCTCGAGTACCTCTGCCACGCTGATATTGCCCGCGATCCGGTCGTGCGGCGGCACGTTGCTGGTGCAGTCGAACCCGTCGCACGGCGCAAAATCGGTGCTCAGCATGACGAAGCTCGGCGCGGCCTCGATCTGGAAGGCCCGAAACAGTCTCGGATCGATGCCGAGCGACCCGGCCTCGTTGCTATCGCTCCAGATCGCAGCCAAACGCTTCTTGAAGGCTTCGCTGTTCCCTTTCGGAAATCCGCGCAGGACGGTGATGCCGCCGGCCCGCGTCATGTCATGGACAAGCGCCTTCAACGCCGCCGGCGGCATTGACAGGCTGGCAAAGGCAATGAAGCGCGGAGCTGAGCCAAGCACTGCCTTCTCGGCTGCGGCCTGATTTGCGATCATCGCGTCCAGGTCGAGTACGGCGTCCGTCTCGGTGACACCTATACTGTCGGCATAGGATGCGCGGTTGGTCTGCGCCTGAACTTGTACGGCCTGCGCATCCTCGGTCAGGGCTTCGGCACGTTCGCGCACATTGGTTGCGAGCGCTTGCGCTTCTTCGGTATGCTGCGCTGCACGCTCGCGGATCCTGTCGAGGTCGATGCCGTCGGGAACGCTCTGGGCCAACGCCAGGCCGCCCAGCGAAAGTGTGAGGCCAACGGGCAAAATGATGAGATGCTTGTTCATAGTGCGCAGCAATTCCTTTTGCGCCAGACGAGGTATCCCATGTCTTCGCCGATGGCGGGGATCATCTGTCCGGGTTCCTGAAGGGTGGTGGAGGTGCCGATTGGCGGGCAGGCATAGCGCCCGCTTGTCGCCGGATTGGGATTGGTCGCTTGGAAGCGGTATTGCTGCTTCCTCATCACCGGCATCAGGTATTTGCCGCACAGGCCTTTGGAGCCCATCGTTCCCCAGGATACGAGTTCGCGGTGGAGCTTGTAAGCAAAGCGCGAAAGCACGAGCCGCGACGCCTGGACATGTCCGATCGAGGCCGAAACATTGCCGTTCATGGGATACATCGATCCCTGGCAGCCCGCGCACCAGAACATCTCGTCGATCGGCAGTTTGGCGGTCGAGGCGGCGCAATCCGCAGCGCAGGCCGCAAGCGCCAACGGATTGGCGAAGAGCACCGCCTCGGGATTGATGATCGCGGTGAGTTCGCTGTCCTGCCACAGCGGATCGATCTCGGAGATATAGAGAATATCGATCGAGCCCGGCTCAAGGCACAGGAAATCGGCGACGATCTCCATCCAGTAGATCAGCGGGTAGGCATACCAATGGACGTGCCAGCTTGAGTAATATTGGCTTGCCCCACCAATCGCGGACGGACCCGAGATCGAACGGAAGCCGATATCAAAGCCGGGATCGAGTTTGGTGCCGCCGAGATTCACGAAACACCACGGCTTCATGCTGACATCGGCAAGCCGGACCGGCTCCCAGAACCCCATCGCGATACCGGGCCGAAGCCCGCACAGGCACACGGGCAGGTCGGGGTTGTCGGGATCGGGACGATTGCTGGGCCAGATATCGAGCCCGCCAATCGAGATCGGGAACAGGCACGACCAGCAGATGTCGGTGATCGGATTGACGAACTGCCCGGTGCACTTGCCGGGGCCCGCATCGGCCGATGCCGGCGAGGCGAAGGTAAGCGAAAGCGTCGCTGCGACTAGGATCAGGAAAGCGCGGATGCGGCTCATGGCTTGGCCTTCCGGGACGGGAGCGCGATCTCGCTCACTTCGAGGAGTCGTCCGTCCTGCCGCACGCGCGCTGGCACAGATCGGATGCCGAACTTTGCTGTCAGCTTGCCGCCCTGATCGAAATAAAATCTTCGCTGGCGAGCCTTCATCAGCTCTAGCGGAGCGCCTTTTACAAGGATGAGCTTGGCATTGGCATCCTGCTTCAGCGCCCAGGCAAGCTGATCGGGATCGTCGCCGTCGAGAAACAGAAGGGGGCTGCGCAGCTGCACGCTGTCGAGCGGATTGACCCGCGTTCCTGCGGCATGGATCAGTTCGCCTTTCGCGCCGGTGATATCGGCAGCGAGCGTGATCGTCGGATCGAAACTCCAGCGCCGGGCTTCGCTGGCCCGGACAAGTCCGGTGACCGGATCAGGCCGGTTTACTCGCGCAATTGTGCGACGTTTCAGTTCGTTGTTGAGCCGTGCGGTCTCTCCCGATTGTTCCATCTGGGTGAGGCGCGAATGGATCTGTTCAAGCAGATCGCGCTCGATCACGGGAAAAACCGTGCCGCGCTGGCCATAGTCGCGGGCCAGTGCCTGCGCTGGGCACAGCATAACTGCGAGCAGGATCGAGGGGGCCAGGAGCTTTCTCACAGGATTGCCCTCCCGCTGCCGATGATCTGGCCGCGGCAGACAAGACCGATCTCGGCGTAGCGGCTGTCCAGCCCGCGCGGATGGTTAGTCCCGGTGTAGAAGCAGTCTTCGGGAATTGGACCTTCGGGGCCTTTGTGAAGGGCGATGCTCAGGCGGGTTTTGTCGAGGCGAGTGGCAACCTTTTGGCCGTTGACGAATACCACTTTGCCGTGATGGCTGACGACATCGCCCGGCACGCCCAGGACCCGCTTGCCGAAGAGCTGCGCGCCTCCTCCGAAGTGCGCTTCGACGAGCTCGCTTGGCGGTGGCTCGAAAAAGATCAGGCTGCCGCGCTCGATTGGTGCATGCTTATCGAGCCAGAAGGCCCAGTTGGGCAGGCTCGGGCTCGCATTGATCAGAAAGGCGTGATCTTTGCTGAAAGCATCAACAGCGCTCCATCCGAGGGGAAGCAGGACCAGCGCGGTCAGCACGAGCGGACGTTTGAGTGTCTGGAAGATCCGTTTGGTGAGGCTTGTCATTGCTCGCCTCCTTCTCCGAGCTGGCGGGCAATCCGCATGCGGAGTTCATCGGTGGCGTCAGGCACGCCGCCGGCGAGCACCGCTTCGCCGACCAGAACCACGCGGCCATCATTGCCCATCTCTTTCACCGCGCGTTCGGAGGCTTTCAGGAAGGCGAGAACACGCGCCTGGCTGGCTTCGGGATCCTGTGCCCCGCGCGCCTCGGCATCGACGAAAGCGGCAATGGTCTCGGCGAGCCGGACGGTGACGATTTCCTGGCGTGGCTCGCTCAGCTCGCGGCTGACCCAGTCTGCCCAAAGAAGTGCACCGGCGATCGCTAGCACCGCTACAATCCGCACCAGCAGGGCGCGCTTGAAAGTTGGCGATTGGCTCGCATCAGTCACGGCGTGGCTCCTTCTCAGTGTGGGTCTCGAGGTCGTCGATCAGCCGCTGCAGAAAACGGGGCATGCGAAAGAGCGTCACCGTTCCGGCCGTGACAAGGAAGCCAATCTGCAGGTCCGAGCTGAACAAGCTGCGGCGCAGGGCGTCGGCCTCAAGGTAACGGTCCGAAAGATTGCCCAGCTGCGCGAAAAGCGCGTGCAAGTCCCAGCCTGCGACAAACAGGAACAGAGCGAGCGGCAGGCCAAGCGCGATGCAAAGCGACGTTGCCGCAAAGCGCGTCGTTTCGATCAGAACGAAGCATGTCCCCTGCATGATGGGCAGGAGCGCTCTGGCATTTGGCGGTTCGACCCGGTCGGTCAGATGAGAGACCATCATTGCCCACCTCCTGCGACCATGCGGATCGCATCGGAGAGAGAGTGCCCGCGCCGCTCGTAATCCTGGATCGCGGCATAGGTGTCCGGATCGGAGGAATAGATCGTCGCCGAAAAGGGATCGAGCACGAGGCGACCGACCGCTTCGGTCTCAGGCCCTTTAATGAAAATCTCGCTGTATTCGGTACCCGATCGCTTCAATGAGCGGATCAGGGTCTCGGTGCGATCGTCCATGTCGAGCCGCGCATTCGCCCTGAAATCCGCAATCGTCTCGGCCTTCTGCTGGAGCACCAGCATCCAGTCGCTGTTCTCGAGCGCGGCGCGCGCGCCATCGGACTTGTAATAGTCGTTGAGAGACTGCGTGGCGGTGGCGAGCGCGCCGCCATATTTGCGCGCCGTCCGGGCATAGCTTTCAACGAACTCGCCCATCGAGCCGCCTTTAAGCATTGCCCAGGCCTCGTCGATCAGCAGCAGCTTCTTGGTGGCACGCGATGAGCGCGTCATCGCCTGTCCGGTCATGAACATGATCGCCGAGAGAACCACGCTTCTGAGTTCCTCGCGGCTTGCAAGGTCGCTCATCTCGAAGACGGTGAAATCATCGTCGAGCGCGAAGCTCGCCTTGCCTGAGAAAAACCCGCCATAGCTGCCGCCGCGGCAGAAGGGCGCGATCGCGGTGGCAAGATCGCGGCCCGCTTCACTCTCCGAGCCCTGCAGCGCGTGCGCGACATCGTCGACCGATGCGCCGCTGCCCAGCGCGTCCCATGTCGCGGTGACGGCCTGGTCGATCAGGCCGCGCTCGGTATCGCTCGGCGCAGAGCTAGGGCGCGCCATCTGGCCGATCATGGCCTTGATCATCGCGAAACAGTCGAGCCGGTAATCCTCGTCTTCATGCGCGCGTGCATCATCGACCATGGAGAAGGGATTGAGCGAAAAGCCCGAGGCGAGCGTGAACTCGACGAAGCGCCCGCCCCGGAGCTTGACTGAATGCTCGAAACTGCGCCCGTCATCGATCACGACGACTTTCGCGCCTGCACCGCGCAAAGCCGCGCAAAGCTCCTGCAAGAGCACGGACTTGCCCGAACCCGACTTGCCGCAGATCGCGATATTGTGGTTGCCCGCATCGTTCTCGAAGGGCGACCACCAGAAGGGCTGGCCGCGCCGGCCGACGAGCAGCAAATGCGGGATGGCACCACCCAGATACTCGCCCTGCATGGGCGCGATATGCGCCGCCGTGGTCGAGAGCATGGTCTTGAGGCGTTTGAGGCGCGCCATATCTTGGGCAAGCCCGTCGGCAAGGCTTAGTGGAAAGGCTGCGACAAGGCCTTGAAGCTGGAGGAAGCGCTCATCGGCAAGGTCCCATCCGGCTGCCTTGTAGATGGCCTTGATGACCCGCTCATGCGCATCGCCTTCACCAAGCGGCGAGATGCTGGTGAGCCCGTAGAAGAGTTTGACGAGCTTCTTGCCCGCCTGGAGCTCGGCCTGAACATGGCGCCATTCGGCCGACTGCTCGGCAAGCTTGGGCAGGAAGCTCGCGCTCTTGGTCTGGCTGAGGCTGGTTGTTCGCATGAACTTGAAACCGGCCCGTGCTGAGGCGGCTTCCTGGTCGGGATAGACGAGGCACAGCATGGTCGCCGTCGGACAGGGAAAGCGCAGCTTGTCGGCGAACATGTCGCCGATAAGCCTGGCGCATTCCCGGGGTGCCCAGCGTTCGGGAGTCGAACGAACGGCATAGTGGCGCACATCGAAATGGTCGGGATAGCATTCGCCCACTTCGGGATGGCCGTGAGCATCGCGCCCGGTCTCGCGGAACCGCTCGGTCCTCAGGATCATGCGATCATCCTCGACCTCGAGTTCGACATCGCGCCGGATCGCTTGGGTATCGAGCGTATCGTGCGGGTTCCATCTATGCGTGTCCGGCTCGTGCGCCGTCGTGGGTGAAGTCAGCTCATCGATCAGCGACAAGAGGCCGTTGGGGCGCAGTTCCCGCGCCTGAAGCCCGAGCGAATGGAGCATGCCCATCAGCCCTTCGCGGCATTCGGAGAGCTCGGCATCGGTGACGCTGCCGGGTACTGGCACGCCGAGCGAAACAACCACCCGGACATTGCGAGCATGGAAAGGCGCATGCGCTGAACCCGAATTCCAGACGAGATCATAGAGGCGATTGGTCCGCGCTCTCGCGATCGCTTCATAGATGCCGCCTTGCTCGTAGCGCGGAGCAAACCAGGGAGCGACGACATTGCCGATCCGCGGAGATGCGAAGTTCAGTAGCTGGAGGCAGGCACCCTGTGGCAGGCCTTCAGAGAAGAACTGCCCCAGGATCTCGCCGGTCTGTTCGTCAGCCCCGATCAGCGGAGTGACTTCGAGGACAAAGCCTTTTGAGCGCGCGTTGCGGTAGAGCTTCGCAGCTTCGTCATAGACCCGGTAAGGGAGCCAGTCGGAAAGCATATCGAGCCCGAATTCCGCCCGTTCTCTTTCAGGTCGCGATGTGTCGGCAAATAGCTTGCGGGATAGCGCATCGCGTGCAGCGGCAAAGGATAGCGTCACTGGCTCTCTCCTTCATCTGCGTCAGGGTGGGGGACCGGCTCGCGGGGAGGGAAAAACGAGCCAGGTCCCCGGGTTCCGGCGCGTTAGCGCCGGGCATCGCCGGAACGGGCTGCAGGGGGATAAACAGCTGTTCCGGCAATTCTTCGTTGTGCTTGTCTTGAGGTGCAGGGTTACCTTCGCGGGTTGCGGCAATGGTCGCGCCCAATGAGCGCAGAATGTCCCTCCGCCCTTGCGGTGCGCGCCAGCCCGTTCCGACACCTTCGGGGAGCGTCAGGTGCACAACCCGCGCTTCATGGTCGCGGCCCGCTTCATCGCGGTAGGCAGCGATGACGACTTGCAGACGCCGCACTGCCTCGCCTGTTCTGGGCACAGGGCGGTGCAATTCTTTGGCGTCGACCAGGTCGATGCCGGTCGCCCCGGCATCGATCGCCGAGGTGGGCGCGCAGGTTCCATCAGGCGCACGGCAGGCGAAACTGCCGTTCACATTGCTTGCAAAGCTGGTGCATGCGCTGGCGAGGACCAGCGGCGCTGCCAGCGCGGCGGCGCGAAGGATCGAAAGCCGGTTCATTGTCCGCTTCCCTTCGCGCCGGCCGCGAAACGGCGGATTGTTGCGGCATCGCGGTAGCCATGGATCACGGCCCCGTCGCGGGCGCGCACGATCACCGGTGTACCGTTAAAGCCGTTGGCGCTGGCAAAGGCCTCGTTGGCATCGAGCGCCTTGGCTTTGCTACAGGCCTTGCGGCTCGCGGGAGCCTGTCCGGCATAGGCCGCATGCAGCGCCTTTACCGGATCCTTTGCGCAGATCACGGCTTCGGAGAGCTTGCGGCTCGCTGCGCCGAAGATCGAAATCGGTCGCTCTTCGACATGGACCTTGGCCTTTGCGAGCTCGCTCGCGAGGCGCTGGCAATAGCCGCATTGAAAGTCCGAGAAGACCACCAGCTTTTCGCCCTTTGGGTTGCCCCAGTGGATCGCGCCAGCTGCTGGAAGGGTGGAAAGATCAACATTGGCGGCCGCCGCTTTTGCTCGCCCTTCACGGCCCGACCGCGCTTCGCCTCCGGCCCGCGGAGCACTGGCGGCAAGCAGGTCTGGATTGAGTTCGAGCAGCCGCGCAGCGGTTACGTCGCGTCGCTCTTCCATGTCGTAGAGGCGGCCCACGAACAGGTAGCGCGCTGTTTCGTCGATATAGAACAGCGTGTCGTTCGAGACGACTTCGCACCAGGGGCCGAGCCTGTCGCAGTCGATCGCATCGATCGGCGTTTTGGGCAGCCGCAGTTTGAGCGCCTGCGCGACATCGCTCGCCAGCGCCGCAGCCGATGCGGGCATGGCGGTGACGGCCGAGACCCCTAGGGTAAGCACGGCGGCCGCACCCGAGCAGGCAAGAGCGAGGTGGGCGGCGCGGGCCTTCAGGCCCGGCCGGTGATCATTGTAATTCATTGGGAGGAGCTCCTGACATGGACGCCGTCAAGAAAGACGATCTCGACCTCGATGCCGGTCGGCATCTCGACGACTGGTTGATATTGTTCCGCGCGTTCGATGAGGTAGCGGGAGACGGTGTCGGCAGCGTCGCCCGCGCCTTGCCCGAACCCGCCAGCAAGAATGTCGGTTGGGGACAGCGCCTCGCGCTGGCCGTCACTGCCAACTTGTCCGGTGAAGATGCCGTTGGCATTGGCGGAAAAGCCGCGGCCGAAGCCGCCCACAATCCCGGCGAGCAGCGCCTGACTGACGAGGCTGCCTTCACGGCTGACCACGCGGCCGCGTACTCCCGACTTGCCGGCAAAGGAGATGAAGCCTTTGACTTCGCTTACCGCAAACCGTCCGCCCGGCTGCGCGCAGGTCATACGCACCAGCTTGACGTAGACCTTCTCGGCCGAGAGATCGCCGCGCGCGGCACCATTCACGAGACAGCCGGTGATGTCCGTGGTGAGCAGCTTGTTGCCGCGCATGACCGAGCGGGCCGGGCCGGTGATCCTGAGGACGACGGGAAGCGGATCGCTCTGGCTCGCAACGCCAGTCGATGCATCGACCCCGACGATGACCGTTGCCGGCGCGTAGCTGTTGGGCGGCAGGTAGTCGCGGCTCGCTTCGAGCAGCAGGGCCGGCGCCATCTCGGTAGCTCGCGGCTTGCCGTCCTTGCCTGCATCACCTGTGAAACTTATCAGGCTGAGCTCGCCACCTGGTGCCGGTGCCCCGGGCTGCGGCGACTGGATTGCCGCAGCGTAGCTGACCCCGGGCCCATAGGCCGGCGGTGGGGGCACGGGTAAAGGTTCTGACGCGGGTTTCGACGGCTGGCTCAGCTGCGAGCGTAACGCGGCGTTCTCGGCCGAGATGGCATCGATCGCCGCCTGGCCGTCGGAGCGCATCTGCGCGTTCTCGCTGCGCAGCGCTTCGAGTTCCTCCTCAACCTGCACGCGCGGCAGCTGGGCTTCTTTTAGATCCTTGATCGCCTTGCCCTGCGCAACGAGCCGGTTGCCGTAGCTCGCGACGAACTCGCGCTGTGACAGGTTGCGATTGACGAGGCTGCCGGTGTCGATCGTCGCGGCGCCATTCGCATCTGAGCCAGCGTCGTCACCGTCATCGCTGAAGATGAACATGCCGCCGCCGATAAGCGCGATGGCCCCAATCCCTGCAAGCAGCAGTTTCTGGCGCTGTGCAATCTGCGAATTGAGATTGCGTCGCCCGCTTTCGCGGGCTTGCGGCGAGCCTGGCACAGGCTTGGCCTTGGGGCTTTCCGACCTTGCTGGTGCGTCTGCCATCACTTGAGCCCTCCCTTGGTGAAGACGAGGAAGGCGCTGGTGGCTTCACCGGGGGCGAGGCTTTCGCGGCCATAAGCAAACGCAAGCGCGCCTGCAGGCGCTTCGCGCTCATCAGCAAGGGCAAGGCTTTCCTTGCCGAGATTTCGAACGAGGAAGCGCTGGCCGGTGAGTTCGTCGCCCTGGTATTCGGCCACCAGCTGAACCTCGATCCCGCCCGTGCGGCGCAGCGCGGAGATTTCGGCGCGCGCGGAAAAGCCGGGCAGAACGGCATCGTTTGCCATCGCTTCGATCAGGCGGATCGCAGCATCTTCGGGGCCGGTTTCGGCCTCCCATTCTGCCGCCTCGCTTTTGGCAAGCGCGGGATTGGTGATGAAGAGCTGGGTCGCCTCCTGACCACCGAGGCGGCAGGCGAATTTATAGACATAGCCTGCTTTGCTGGTCGCAAAGAAGCTGACGCGGGCCGCGGCGAACTGTGGGGGCACGGAGATGTAGATGTCTCCGCGCACCGGCTCATGCGTCACCTGGAAGTCGTTATAGGGAAAGCCGCTCGCGATCTTCGAGACATTGGCAAAGCCGTCATCGATGAGCGCGATCCGGGTGAGTTCACCGCGGGCGAGCTCACAATCGATGGTCGCGTTGTCGGCTGCTTCGACGAACTGGTCGGCATGCGCCGGTACCGGCGCAAGTGCGAAAGCAAGCACGGCAAGACCGCTCAGCTTGAGCCGGGGATCAGGGCGCCGTGCGGCGCCAATCGCGAAACAGGCAAGGCCGGTTCCGGCAAGCGCGGCGGCCAGGGGAGATGGGAGAAGGCTCATTGCCCGGGTTCCTCTTTGTCAGTGGGAAGTTGTTCGAAGCCGGCCAGCGCGAGGCTGAGACCGCGCTGCGACCAACGGAAACGGAAGGAGCGGCGTTGGCTCGCGATCACTTGCGCGCCGACGAAGGTCTTGAGCGTGCCTTCGACCGTGGATGTGAGGCCCCCGGGGTCGACGTGTATTTGAGCGATCACGAAGGCTTGGGAGATGTCCGAGCCGCGCTGCTCCTCGACGATTTGGACGAGCTCGGCCTTCAGGGCGCCGTGCGCGGCGGGATCGGCAAGCTTCAGGATGTTGGCCATCCAGTAGTCGAGGCTCTCAGGTGCCCGGTTAAGGAGCATCAGCGCCGTGTCGCGGGTGACAAGCTCGAGATAGGGCGCGTTGATACCGCCGCTCGAAACGCTGATCCGCTCGGCTGTAATCGGCACGAGAACGACCTGCTCGTCGCTCGCCAGGACAGCGCCGAGACTGCCCAGCGTGGTCAGCCCGAGGACGCCTGCCAAAACGGCGAAGCGGTTGCGCTGCCGGAGGAAGCCCTGCGCCTGTTCGTGCGCGAATTCTGCTTGCATGGTTTGCCTCCCTCAGCCCGCCAGCAGGCGGCAGTGGGAGGGCGGCGTGGCTTTCAGCCCCAGGAAGCTCCCGGGCAGGTACCAGTACGCAGCGTGCACCAGTGCCGAACCGGCACCGCGAGCCTTTGCCTTCCGCAAGGCGAGCCAAGCTCCGGCGGCCAAGCCGATACCGATTAAAATGTGCTGCGCGAGAATGCCCCAAGCGAAGGGAATAAGAATCCCCGCAAACTCGTCGATGGTCCAGAAACCGATTAGCTCCGGATCGTCGAGCCGCCGTGGAACAAGATACCTGTCGGCCATGATGCCGCCCTCCTGTTGTGACCGGGTCCGGGGGTCAGATGACCGCGGTCACGACCGAGGTGACGATCGGCACGCCGGTGCCGACGCCGATACCGACGCCAACCGGCACGGCGATCTGGCCGAGCGAGAAGCGGCCCGAGGCAAGCCCAATCAGGCCAGCGGCGAGGCTTAGCACAGTGATAATCTTGCCGCCCGAGCCTTCGAGGAAGTCGGTGAACTGGTTGAGGGCAGGATCAAAGGTGGTGTCGGCGCCAGCGATGGCAGCGCCGGCGCAGGCCAGAGCCGCGCAGGCAGGAAGGATATAGTCGCGAGCCGGAATGCGGCCTTGCGTGCGGCGCTGGGCCGGAGGGGCAGTCTTGGTGGTCATGGGGGAACCTTTCGAGAAGATGGAACATTAGTCAGCGATGCGTTCGCTGTATGTTCTTTCCTCTCTCCAGAACCGACCTGTAGGAAATCGGGAAATGCGTTTGGACCTGCTTAGCCAAGCAAAAAGCGACATTGAGAAGGCTTGGAGACGGGATCCGAGCAGGCTGAGCCCTTGACCGCGCCAACTCTACCGAGTTCTGCTCGGGACCTGCTGGATTATGCGCGAGACCGACCGAAAGTCGCGCAAATCATTGAAGGAAGCTGATTCGCGACTTCCTTTATGTTCTCTATTTGTTCTTTTCGTTTTCCTACAGGTTTCCTTTCGAGCTAGCCGGTGATTCGATCACCACTAGACATAAGGATTCGTCGATGACTGACATGGCGCTCTTTGCCGAACAACAGGTTCGGGCCGACCTCGCCAAGCTTCTGCTGGCTGCGGTTGAATCCAGCGGTAAGGCGCGTTGCGCCATCGCGTTTGATGCACAGATCCATAAGGATGCCCTGCGCCGTGTCCTTGCGGGCGAACGCTCGGCAAGCCTCGGCGAGGCCTTGCGTATTCTTGCTGCGTGCGATGTAGCGCCGCATGCGCACTTGCTGTTGTTTCTTGTCAGCAGCGGCGATCACGCGATCGATTGGCTGCAGTCTGACCTCGCGCAGTTCTTTGAAGACTTCTCTGGTGAACTGCCTACCGCTCTGGAGCGCGTACTTGGCAATCAAGTGCACGACGTTAAGCCGCGCTGGGCCAAGGGCACCGCTCACCGTGTCGCCCGCCTGCTATCCGATCACATCGATGAGCTTGAACGTAAGGACGCACTGCTTGGCGATGTTTTCGCCGATGCCGAAGGAGGCCAACATGGGCAACGAGATTGACAAGAAAGACGCCGAAACCCGCCGGGTGACGCGGCTTATTCGCTTGCCCGAAGTGCAGCACCGCGTCGGGCTCGGCCGTTCGACGATCTATCGGTGGATGAGCGAAGGCAAGTTTCCGAAGCCGGTGCAGCTTGGTGGACACTCGGTCGCATGGGCGGAGGAGGAGGTCGAGAAATGGGTTCTTGAAAGGCTAGGCTGAGTATGCCGGGCCGGCAGGAGGACATCAGCTATCTTGCATTCTCTGAACAAAAGCCGCCATTCAGCTATCGACCTAAATCCGGTCGTTTGTTTGCTTTTGGAGAGTTCGTTTTCCGCAGCAAATTTTTCGGCTGTTGTCTGGCAAGACTTGCCTGTTAAGTAAAAAGCCCTATTGAAGCACTCAGGGTCGAGCGCAATTCATGACATCATCAGTAGAAAATTCTTTGGCGGCTCCCGCCGATGCGGCGCTGTTGAGCTTTATTTTACTTGCCCAGTTTCTTGGGCAAGCGGCGGACCCTGCGCAAATCCACCATGATCGCGGGCAAGGCGACAGGCCTTACACATTTGATGATCTGGTGCGTATTGCCAAGAAACTGGACCTGATCGCGCGGCGTAAGAGCGCCGCCCTATCGGAGCTTTCAAAACACCCTCTGCCTGCTTTGGTTCGGCTGAACGAAGGCGGCTGCGCGGTGCTTCTCAAGATTGACACTAGCGGCGATGCAGGTGTGCGCCATATGGTTTTGCGGCCCGAGAGCGAGCGCCCGGAGGTATGGTCTGAAGATCAGGTTCTGGAGGAATTTGAGCTAAATGGCAGCAAGGTTGACCTCTTGCTGATGACAAGCCGCGAGAAGATCGCGGGCGAAAAGCGCGCCTTTGATATCAGTTGGTTTATCCCCGCTCTTGTTAAGTATCGCAGAGCCTTGCGCGATGTACTGGTCGGCAGCTTCTTTCTGCAATTGGTGGGTCTCGCCTCGCCCATTTTCTTTCAGCTTGTTATCGACAAGGTGCTCGTGCATCAGTCGATGACAACGTTGGAAGTGCTCGCGATTGGTCTTGCGACCGTTCTGGTGTTTGAGACCATGTTGTCGGCTCTAAGGAATTGGCTCTTCGCCCATACGTCGAACCGGGTGGATGCGGAGCTGTCGGCGTCCCTGTTCAAGCATTTGGTTGCCCTGCCGCTCTCTTATTTCGAGGCGCGGCGCGTGGGCGATAGCGTTGCGCGTGTGCGCGAGTTGGAGAACATTCGCAATTTCCTCACCTCGAACGCGGTGACGGTGGTGATCGACCTGTTCTTCACCATCGTGTTCTTTGTGGTGATGTATTTGTACTCGCCGATGCTGACTCTGATCGTTGCGCTGACGATACCGGTCTACATCGCGATCTCTGTGTTTATCACCCCGCCCCTGCGCGCGCGGCTGGATGAGAAATTCAAGCGCGGCGCGGAGAACCAGGCGTTCCTCGTGGAGACGGTGACCGGCATCGGCACTCTTAAGTCCATGGCAGTTGAACCGCGCATGCGTGACCGGTGGGAGAAACAGTTCGCGGGTTATATCAAGACCGGTTGGGATGTGACGGTCTTATCCAACTGGGGCAGCCATTTGATCCAGTTGGTGAGCAAGCTCACTACGGTTGCGATCCTGTTTTTTGGCGCCCAGGCGGTGATTGCGGGGTCTTTGACGGTGGGCGCACTGGTGGCGTTCAACATGCTTTCGGGCCGTGTGGCGCAGCCCATCCTGAGGCTCTCTCAGCTGTGGCAGGATTTCCAGCAGGTGCGTATCTCGGTGGACCGCCTGGGTGACATCTTGAACGCGCCTGCAGAGCCCGAGCACAACCCCAACCGCGCGAGCCTCCCGCCGATTAAGGGACAGGTGGAGTTCGATAAAGTCCGCTTTCGCTACCGCGCCGATGCGCCAGAGGCCTTACGCGGGGTCAACCTAGAGATTGCGGCAGGTGAAATGCTCGGGATCGTGGGGCCATCGGGTTCTGGCAAATCCACTTTGACGAAATTGGTGCAACGGCTTTACGTGCCGGAACAAGGCCGCGTGCTTGTCGATGGCACTGACCTAGCGCTCGTCGATCCAGCATGGTTGAGGCGTCAGGTGGGCGTGGTCCTGCAGGAGAACATCCTGTTCAACCGCACCGTGCGCGAGAACATCGCGCTAGCTAATCCAACCATCGATATGGAGCGGGTGATTGCAGCGGCTGAATTGGCGGGCGCGCATGAGTTTATCCTGACGCTCGCCCAAGGCTACGACACCATAATCGAAGAGCGCGGGGCCAACCTTTCCGGCGGACAGCGTCAACGCCTTGCTATCGCCCGCGCGCTGATCACTGATCCCAGTATTCTCATCCTCGACGAGGCGACAAGTGCGCTTGATGCGGAGAGTGAAGAGATCATCCAGAACAATTTGGCGCGCATTGCCGAAGGGCGCACCGTGATGATCATCGCGCACCGCCTGTCTGCTGTGCGTCCGTGCGACCGCATCATTACAGTGGAAGCAGGCGAGATCACCGAAATGGGCAGCCACGAAGAACTCCTCAAAGCAGGCGGGCGCTACGCACAACTGCACACTAAGCAAACCGGTATGGCAGGCGTCTGATGGGGGCTTTGTCTGACCGTTTCCCGACAATCGCCAAACATCTCGGCGTTTTTGGCAAGGCATGGCGCGGGCAAAGTGAGGCCGACAAAGCCTTCAAGCCCAAGGAAGAGCACGAGTTCCTCCCCGCAGCCCTCGAAATTATGGAGAAGCCTGCAAGCCCCGGCATGCGCTGGCTGATGCTCATTATTTGCACGCTTTTTGTGCTGGCCTTGATCTGGGCGTTCTTTGGCAAAATCGATGTGGTAGCAACCGCTGCGGGCAAGACGGTGCCCGGTGACAATGTGAAAGTCGTGCAGCCCATCGAAATCGGCTCGGTACGCCAGATCCACGTGAAAAACGGTCAGTTTGTGAAGGCTGGCGAGCTTCTCATCGAGTTAGACCCAACGCTGGCCAATGCAGACGAGGCGCAAAGCACGCAAACGCTGCTCTCAGCGCGGATTATTCAGGCGCGTAATGATGCGCTTCTTGCTCACCTCCAAGGACGGCGCGCGCGCTTTGTTCCGCCCAAGGGCACACCGCCCGATATCGTCCGCACCGAAGAGGCGTTCGTCACTAACGCCACCGCGCAATACGATGCGCAAAGAGACGCGCTCACCCAGCAGCGCGCTGAATCTCAGGCCGAGCTCGCGGCTGCCAATGCTGAGATAGCAAAGCTTGAAGAAGCTTTACCCTTTATCGACCAGCAATTGGGCGCGCGCGCCGAGCTTGCCGAGCGCGGGTATTTCTCGAAGCTCCAACTGCTTGAATATGAGCAACTTCGGGCCGAGCACTTGCGCAATATCGAGGTGCAACAGGCCAATAAACAGCGCGCTGAAGCAGCGATTGGGCGGTTAAATGCTGAGTTGCAGAGCCTGAAGGCTGGCTTTGGGCGCACAGCGGTCACCGACCTTGCTGAGGCAAACGACCGAGCGACCATGGCCAATGAGGAACTGCGCAAAGCCGAACGCATGCGCCGTTTCCAAGAGCTCCGCAGCCCCGTTGATGGCGTGGTCCAGCAACTTGCGGTCAGCACCGTTGGCGGCGTGGTCCAGCCTGCCGAGCCGCTGATGGTGATCGTGCCTTGCCAAGCGTCGCCAAGGAAAAGTGGGAACCGGTTTTCCGGCTCGGGCGACGCGGCACAAAAACACACCTCAGGCGATGCAAGCGATGCGGCCAGCTGCAATGGCGGGATAACGGTTGAGGCCTTCGTCCAGAACAAGGACATCGGCTTTATCAAAGTGGGCCAGCGTGTTGCGGTCAAATTGGAGGCGTTCAACTTCACCGATTATGGCCTCATCGAAGGGACCGTCACCAACATCAGCCGCGATGCCATCGACCAATCGCAGCAACCAGCGGGAAGCGTGCGCGATGAGAACGGTCGGCCGATCCAACCCGGCCTTGTATACGCGGCTAAGATCGAGCTTTCCTGCGAGGCCGATAACCCGGAGCGCCATGCGCTGTGTGACAGCGTCCAACCGGGCATGAGCGTGCAGGCCGAGATTAAAACCGGCCAAAGACGTATCATCCAATACTTGCTCTCACCCATCTCCCAAGCAGTCAACGAAGCGGGACGGGAAAGATAAAGAAATATAAACTGTAAAAACTGAAATGCGCAATTGACAATGATTTGAAAAGGATGTTGGTTGCAAGTTCAAGGGATCAACGAACCTCGCAAGTTTTGGCCATTGATTTGTCAAATGCTGCGTGTCGTTGAAGAAGGGCGCAAATTGAGGGTTGGGGTTTTCCATCGTTCGACTTGATTAACCGCAGGGTGCATGGTGCTCGGCGGGACTGTTCGTGTGATCTCATTGAATGGATTTTTGAGCATTCGGCAAGGTTGTGCGAAGTGACTTTGTCCGAACTCTTCAATGAGGGGTCGAAATGAGTACTAAGGGTAAGTCTGCGGCAAGCGGCAAGGCAAATGGGAAAGCTAACGGCAAAGCTGCAAAGAGCGAAGCGGCTCCCGCAGCTGGGGGCAAAAAAGAGCAGGCTGAAATTTCTCCTGAAATGCGCGAGAAGCTCGCCGAATTGCGCGAGCGTGTTCAAGTCAGCGTCGGGCAAACCGTCCTCGCGATGATGAATTTGCCGCGTTACAAGGGGCAGTCGCTTTCCGATCTCAATCACCTCGTGATCGAGCCGCTGTTGCGCGACCGCTTGGCGATTGCGTCTGCGAAGAAGAAAGAGGGTGATGATGCGGGCGTCGACAATACGACCACCGCGGGCATTGCGATTTGGGCGAGCGTTTCGGACGAGGTGGACGCCAAAATCCGCGAGCAGATCAAGGGCGGCGCCTTCCCAACGCGTCTTGGCGCAGATGATTGGGCAAGCGGCGAGAAAGTCTGGCTCCTCGATCTCATCGCCCCCAACCGCCAGCTGGCAACAGCCGTGCTTGCCAACTTCAAGCAGATCGCTGGCGATAAGCCGATTGCGATCCACCCGATTGTGGCGCGCAGTGTTGATCCGGAAGTGCTGGAGAAGATGAAGATGAAGGCTGAGGGGTAGGCTCGCGTGACCGAGCTGCAATCTCTATTGTTTAAGTTGGCTGGTATTTTGGCATTGTCGGTTCTGTCGGCCTGTGGGCCTACGCCCACTACGCCCGAAGAGCGCGCTGCCGAAGCCATTTCTGCCGCGAGCAGTTCCGATTCCATGTGGTACCGTTATTCGTTTGAGGGCGACTATCAGGGCGAGGCTATCAAGCTTGAGCAGATGGTCTATTGCCCCATTCGTTCATTCTCTGGCGGCAGTCTCGGGCAATCCACTGGCTTTAGCGTTCGTGCTCAGCATCCAATGACGATTGCTCAAGAGATGGGCGACGGGAGCCAGGTTCTCGTGCGCATCCCAGATGTTTGCCAGCGCTATCGGGCGTACAAAGAGGGCGAAGGGTATCAGCAAGGCTGGGAGTCGCCCCAAACGATTGATGCCATGCCATACGTGATCTGGTCTGACGCATATCCTGATGCGTCGCGTATCGAAGCCTATGTTTCGCCAACTTACTACGATCAGCCTGAAGCGCGACTAGCGATAAAGAGCAGCCAAGTGCATCTTTTGCCCTTGGGGTCTCATCCTGATGATTTCGAGGATGTGTTAGGGCAACCTCATGCGACGCCCTACGCTCCAAACCCTTGGGTCGAACCTGAGAATCGCGGAAAGGGTTGGCAGTACAACCGAGGAAATCGGTACTACGGACCGGGCAATCAGTTTGTCGCATTCTTTGAAGTGCCAATAGTCGATCTGAATGCCTATGCGCGTCAATTCATGAGAGATCGTCCCGACTTAGAGCGGGACTTCGTTTATGATGAAGAAGGCGCATTTTCTGATGCCAACATTGCTGCATTTGACGAGAGTTCATCTCGTGTAGCTGGGCCAAGCGCGGACTACGTCTCTCATGAATGCGTCGGCGGGGAGCTCAACGATATCCTCGGGGGACGACCGCTAGTTGCAAGCCTGCAGTATGATCGCCCTGAGCCCGATGGTTTCAAGACCGAGGCTGCAAAAGAGAGCTGGGGAGTTAGCCAGCGTCAGCGAGCCAATTGCCGGGATAGACTGGCGCAATTGCGTTCGTTTGACATCGTCGAAGGCCGATTTGACGCGGCCCAGTCATTGGCAGGTGTGCTGATCTACAATCGATGGGGCCGGGTCTATCACGATTGGCGCTCTGGTGAGAAGCGCCCAGAAGAAGCCAGATATGGCCCAATTAAGCTGCAGGAGATGGGGCTTGTGTCTCGTGATGGTTACAAGATGCGCTTGGATGGTCATGATATTCTTTACCAGCCAGATCACCCGTCGGGCGCGTTTTCATTCAATTCGATATTTAAAAACAAAGAGTCAGGGCAATGGTATTCAGTCCAGACTCGCACCATTACCTTTATGGGTGATGGTGAAGCCAATCACTTTTAGGGTGGGATTGTTGCGATGCAGATAAGTGTCAGCGAATATGTACTGATGGCCACTCAGGCCTATTATTACTATCGAGAGGAAAGTTCGCAGCCTCAAACGTTGGACATGGCAGGGTTCGAAGGTTGGACCCAGGTCGAAGGATTTGACGAAGTTGATCTGGACTCTGGCTTCGCCGCTACTCTTTTTAGAAAAAATGGACAGTATGTTGTCGCGTTTCGTGGCACTGATGACTGGCGGGCCAATGAGGGCGATGCAGAATACAACCCGACCCTCGCCCCGGCACTGCTTGGCGGAGCGGGCGTGGGTGAACAAACTCGAGATACGATCGAATATGTTGAAAGGGTGCTCGCCGAAACGGGTGCAACCACTGAAAATATCTCGTTTACAGGTCATAGCCTTGGTGGGGCGTTATCGGGCATCGCGAGCGCATATTTTGATGCGCCGGCAGTAATTTTTGACCCGGCGCAGTACATTCACGAAATTCGGGACGTCGCGACTGCTATCGCTGGTGACTTTGAGGTAGAAGGATCGGCTGACGATGCCATTCTCTTTGACCGTTATCTGTCCAATGTCGTGCCAGGCAGTGGGGATAGAGGCCTTGATGGCGCGGAATATATCGAGCTCTTCAATGGCAACATAACTGAGCATATGCGGATATTCCGCGTTCAGGGTGAGATACTGGATCTCTTTCAGCCTTTTGAGACCTTTGAAGATTACCAAGTCGCACCTGGGAACTACATCAGGATCGATCTTGGGGATTCGGACAGCCAGGACAGCTATGCGTTCACGACTTGGGATACGATAATACTCAGTTTTCAGACCGATCCAGAAACAGGAGAGGGGCCAGATAATCGAGAGACTCGTCGTCTTCACCATATTTCACCAATGGTTTTGGCGGTTCTGGGCTGGGAGAACCATCCGAGCCTAGATTCAGGCGCAGTTGAGGTTTTTCGGACGCTTCAGCAACAACCCGATCTTCTGACGCGGGTCATCGATGAAGATCTCACTGCTCTCGAATCATTCGAGGGCGATAATGAAGAGCGGCTAGATTATAAACTCGCAAGCCATGGAAACTTCTGGCGCGTGCTAAACCTTCATAAGGAGTTCGGTGAGGATTTTGCTCGGTCTTTCGATAAGACGGACAATAGCGACGAAGGCGTCGAAAGCATTGATGAAGAGGTTGAAGATGGCATTTCGGTCAGCGGCGCGACGGTCGGCAGCACAAGTGGAGGTGGGGCCAATAATGTAAGAGAATCTCTTCTTGAGGCCGATCCAATCCGTCGCGCCGTGATTGATTTGGGGATGATCACCGCACGAAAGATTGCGGCACGATTAAACGGAGACGATCCCCGTAATCTGACGAGCGTTGGCTATGATAAAAGCACGACTCTGACGGACTCCATTTTTGGTACAGACGACCACTCCATCGCCATATCCTTTCAAGCGCTGACTACGCCTGAGGAGAGGCAACACGATCTCACGGAAGATCAGACTGCGCGCCTTGATTTGGCCTTGTCGGTTTTGAGGCTGGGTCTCAACAGCACTTTGAACGGGTTTGCTAATACTGTTGAGATTAACGAGTTATACGATGCAGCCTCTGTCGAGGGCACAGATGCAACCTTGGTGTTCGGCAGTATTGCGGGCGGCGACTCTGACTTTGAGTTGGACAGTGGATTCGGAATATTCATTGGAGGCAATCGACGCGATGAATTCACCGGTGGCGACCTGAAAGACTATCTTTTTGGCGGAGCTGGCGATGATCTTCTGATTGGCGAAGGTGGTGCCGACTTTATTGAAGGCGGTCGAGATGAAGATCGCCTCGAGGGGGCGCTGGAGATGACGAGCTCTATGGAGGGAGAGGCAACGATACGTTTGTAGCCGAGATCGGTGACGGAACGGACGTAATAGACGGCGGTCGCAGCGGACCAAGCTTACCATTTGGCGGCGGCACTGATACCATTGTCTACCGATACTTCTCAGGTGACGCTGAGATCCGGATCGGGGATTCTAACTCGAGCGCAGGCCAAGCGTCAGACTTTGGGATTCAGATCAGCGAAGAGGCGATCGGTCGAGACGGCCAGACAGGCGGCTTCGATGGCGACACCCTTGAATCGATTGAGCTGGCAGCAGTCGAAGCCGGGGCAGGCAACGATACCCTGATAATCACTGCAGACTCTGAAGTTGAACGTGTCAACTACATCGACCTTGGAGACCAGGAAGCCGGTGGCTTCGATACGATAGACTTGACCCAATGGGACGAAGACATCTCAGTCGATCTATCTCAAAATCTTGTGACCTGGGTGGAAGATGGGTTCGGCTCCAGCCTGACCGATCTGATAGGAATCGACAATGTTTTTGATGAAGTGCTCTTGCTTGAGGTGCTCAATGCCGAAAGGGTGCTTGGGGGAGGAGGTAGCGACGTCCTTCTGGCTGGTATCGATTTTGCGGCATTGCCGACCGCTGCGACAGGACCCTTCCAGGAAAGGCTAGAAGGAGATCTTTTTGATGAACCTGGTTTCTTAGCTAGAGTCATCGACGCCTACAAAAACGCCTACGAGGCCCTTTTTGGTTCAGAAGAGCCTGTGGAGCTCGAATTCCTTAGGGAAAGCAATTTCGACATTGGCTTCGATAAGAGAGTCGAGCTCATCGGTGGGGATGGAGACGACGCGATATTTGCCAATGCCGGGGCAGGCTCTCGGGTCGTTGGTGGCGAGGGATCTGACCTTCTTTACAACAGCTCCTTTGGAGGTGAGCTTTGGGGAGATGGGCTCGATGGGCGGGGCGCTGCCGCCACCGGCGAAGGGAGCGATGATACGTTCTGGTGGTCCGCAGGCTCGATCATCATGGATGCTGGACAGAATGATCGGCTCCAGCTTTTCGGTGCCCCTGTAGTAGGCGGAACCAATGAACAGTACTTTGGTCGATCACTTGAGAAAGGCACTGCTCGGGACTTCTTCCTGCCATGGGTTACCTACGGCCTTACAAAAGATGGCGATCTGCTCATCGATGCATCTACACGTCCCGGGGCCGATCTAGACCCAAACGCAAGCAACGATGAAATACTCCAGATCGCCCAGATCGTAGATAACTGGGATGACGGTGATCTTGGCATCAGGTTTTCCATTTTTGGCGACGGCGAAGAGGAGCTATTCCTCAAAGCGCTCTTCCGGTTTGTTGGTGACTTTGCGCGCGCTGGCAGTCGCTTTGCTAAAAACCTGAATTGGCGCCCCGCTGACGATCCCCTTGTCCTTGATCTCAACGGCGATGGCTTTGTCTCGAAAGGTATTGGTGCAGTATATTGGGACAATGACGGCGACCTGTTTGGAGAGCTCTCCGGTTGGCTCAGCGGCGAAGACGGCTTCCTAGTTCATGACGCGGATGGCGATGGGAATATCACGGCCTCCGAGCTCTTTGGTGGCCCCGGCCTCTCTGGCTTCACCGAGCTTACCGATTGGGACACCAATGGCGACAATATCGTCGATGCCAATGATGTGGGCTTTGGCGATTTGCAAATCTGGCGCGACGCCAATGAAAACGGGATCACCGATGCAGGCGAACTTCATGCGCTTGCTGCCTTTGATATCACCGCCTTCTCGCTAAACGCGCAGCCGACCAATCTTATCACTGCCAACGGTACAGAAATTCGCGCTGAGAGCTTCTTTGCGCGTTCTGATGGCACCACGGGCGGTCTTGGCGAGCTGATCTTTGAGGTCGATCCAAGCGATACGCAGTATCAGGGCGATGCCCGCGTAGCGTCCTTTGCGCCTGAGGGCACGAATGGCCTGCCGCTCAATGCCTTTGGCTATGGGATCACGACCGATTTGGCTGTTGCGGCGAGCAATGATCTGGAGCTTGCCCAGCTGATTGAGAACACGGCTGCGGGCATGACTGTGCCCGATTTGGACGTGCTGCGCGATCAGGCGCGCGGCGTGCTGGGGGCTTGGGCGCGCAGTCATGCGGACTCAGCCGAGCTTGGCGCTACGCTCGTTGGAGCGGATGGAGCGCTTGTAGATTTTGCGGTCTACAATGAAGACGAGAGCGGCGGTTTCTGGACGCTGAATAGCGGCGCTGATGTGCTCGCCAGCGATGGCTCTGTGATTGCGCGCGCCTCGTTTGAGGATGTGCTTGCGCAAACCGCGACCGGCGGCGCGAGTTGGCAGGCGATCCAAGGGTGGACTCCGTCTTCTCGTGAGTTCACGCCCGAAAACCGTCTTGAAACCGCCTACCTGGTCAGCACAAACGGCGCTGCGACCGTCCTTGATTACGCCATTCGCCAAAGCGATGGGCAGGGCGAGTTCTGGACGCTTGCAAGCGGCAATGACGTGCTTAGCACCGATGGTTCAGTCATCGCGCGGGCGAGCCTTGAAGATATCATGGGGCAAAGCTCCGCTGAGGGCACTGCGTGGCGCATGGAGGATTTCGCCGATCCCATCCCCGATGCAGGATTTGACCGCGCGGCCTTCAACATCCGCGACGGCGTGGTCGTCGATTATTCGATTTGGATTGACGATGGCAATGGGCTCTTTGCGGTCTGGGCAAGTGTGTTTGAACAGGCGCTTGAAAGCCAAGAGCGCTTTGGCCCCAATTCCTTCGGCCTTCGCGGGTTCGAGCTTGACCTCGAAAATCTGCCCGATGCCGACAACAGCGATGACAGCGTCGTGCGCGTTGAGATCATGTCGCTTGACGAAATTCAATACGCTTTTGCAAGCGGCGGCGAGACCTTCCGGCCAGAGCTGTTCGTGGCGCAAAGCGCGTCTGACAACACGCTTTCTTACGACTTCGATATCGATGATACGAAGGAATTTGCCGGGACGCTGGCGGAATCCTACCTCGCGATTGGCCGCGCGATGGCGGTGCGGATTGCCTCGCAAGGCGGGCTCGCGCCATATTTTGAGGGCGTCCAGTATGATGCCGCCACCGACACCTTCCAGGCGACCTCAAACCGCGAGCTGATCCCGCTCTTCACCGCGATTCTGGCAGATGCGCCAGCGGGCGCGGATCAGACGGTCGATTACCTGCGCGAATGGGACCGGGTGCTACAAACGGTCTATCCGGACTTCAAACGCAACGGCAACGGTCCGCGCAGCCAAGCCTTCCTCATGCAGATGATCGTTGCGGGCTTTGAAAACTCGCCGGTTGATGCAAGTTTCCTCCAGGTCGCCGAGGCGCTTTCGATCGATGAAGAGCGCGTTCTGATTGCCGAGACTGGCAGCGAAGACGTGGTTGGCACGCGCGGCGATGACTTGATCTATATCGCAGATGGCGCGGCGAGCGCGCGCGGCGGTTTAGGCAGCGATGTGTATATCATCGGGCGCGATTTTGGCGAAGTGCTGATCGAGGATGTGGAGCCCATCCTTCAGCCGGGTGCTTCCGACTATCTACGCTTTGCGCATTTGACGCCGGATGACGTTTTTGTGACTAAAGACGGTGCTGATCTCATTATCCAAGAGTTCGGCACTAACAACATCATTACGATCAAAAACCAGTTTGAAGGTCGCTGGCCCTCATTCCTTGGCGGAGACTTCTCAGACAACACCGAGATTGTTGAGATCAACTTTGCCGACGGGACCGCGTGGGACTTTGTCGATATGGCGTATGCGGCCAGTCATCCTCTCGACAGCGCCGATGTTGTGTTTGGCACTGATGCGATCGATGTACTCGATGGCGGAGCTGGTAATGACATTCTTCGCGGTGGCGGGGACGGTGATCTTTACATCTTCGACTATGGTTATGGCGAAGACCGGATCATTGATGCTGAAAACAATCCATTCCGCGAAGCAATGGATTTGGTGGTATTTGGTGATGGGATCGATGCAGATCTTTTGAGCTTTGAGCGCATTGGCTCGTCAAACGATCTCATCATTCACCTTCTCGACGAAGATGGCGCGCGCACCGGCGATATTCTCACCATCGAAGGCCAATTCTTCCAACAAGATGCCTTCATCACGACGCTCAAACCCAACCGGATTGAAATCCTAGCCTTTGAGGATGGCACTTTCCTCGGTGAACAAGGTATCCGCGACCGCGTTGTGGCCGAGGCAAGAACCGATGGCGAAGATGCGATCTGGGCGTTTGATGAAGCAGAAACGCTTGATGGCGGCGCAGGCAATGACTTGCTCGTTGGCCAAGACGGGGCAGACACTTACATCTTCGCGCGCGGATATGGCGATGACGTGCTTCAGGACCGCTCTTTCGAGGTGGGTATTGGCGTTACGGAAACCGTCAACAGGCTGCAGCTTCGCGACATAAACGCAGCCGATATCGAAATCCTGCGCGATCCGGGCTCCCCGACGGTCTCATTGCGGATCAAAGATACCGGTGAGACTGTTACGCTCAAGAACCAGTTTGAAGTCACCTTCGTATTCTTCACCATTTGGCGCGACAATGTTGACCTTATCCAGTTCGGCGATGGCACGGTATGGGATCAGGACCGTCTCGGGCGCGAAGTTCTGGCGCTTGAGCGGACTGACGGCGATGACACGATCATCGGCTTTGATTGGTCAGATACGCTTGATGGCGGTGCTGGTGATGACCGCCTCGAAGGCGGCCTCTTCAACGACACTTACATTTTCCGCGAAGGCTATGGCAACGACACGGTTTTTGACACCGGTGCGGGCAACCATCCCTTCCTTCCGGCCGGATTTGATCGGCTTGACCTTCAAGGCATTGACCTGATCGATGTAGAATTCAGCCGTCAGGCTAATGACCTCACACTGACCCTTCGCTCAACAGGTGAGAGTGTCATTCTTGAGGGGCAATATGATCGCCTCGGCGATACCGTCATCGAAGAGCTGCGGTTTAACGGCCTTACGGTTGATTGGCGCGATTTGGGCGCGGACGATATCGACCTTATCGGCACCTCGGGCGATGATACCCTCATCGGCACCCACTATGCCGAGCGCATCGATGGGCGCGGCGGCAATGACATTCTCATCGGTTCGTCGGACGGCGATACCTACATCTTCGATATCGGCTATGGCCAGGACGTCATCAATGACCGGATCGATGCAGGGTCTTACCGTGCTGGCGATACGATTGAGTTTGGCGCCAATGTGCAGTTTGCTGATGTGCGTTTCACCAAAGAAGGCAATGACCTCTTCATCTCAATCGAGGGCTTTACCGACACTCTGCGCGTACTCGACCAGTTTGGCTCGGTCCTTTCGGGCGTTGAGAATTTCGTCTTTGCTGATGGCAATGCGCTTACCATTGAGGACGTTGAAGAGCACCTTCAGATCGCAGGCGGAACGCGCGGTGACAATATCCTCAATGCGATTGATGATAGGCCCAACATCCTCGATGGACGCCAAGGCGATGACCAGCTCAATGGCGGTTTGTTTAGCGACACATATTTGTTTGGTGTCGAATACGGCTTCGATACGATCACCGAGAAACTCGACTCAGCATCCGAAGCGGGCGCTGTAGACCGCGTTGTCTTTGGTCGCCTTGTTGATCCAGAGGACGTCGTTTTCCGCGCCGATGGTACCAATTTGGTGGTCACCATTCCAAGCTCGGGCGAGCAGCTCACTATTGTCGATGGCCTTGGCAATCGGCAGATTGAAGAGTTCGATTTCTTCGATGGTACCATTTGGGGCCAAGCCGAAATTCGCACCGCACTCCTTCGAGGCACTGATGGCGATGATCAACTCATCGGCTTTGACAACACTGATGATGTGATTGCGGGCGGGCTTGGCAGCGACCTTCTCATCGGCAAGGCAGGTAACGACACCTATCGTTTCAATATTGGCGATGGCCTTGATGCGATTGAAGACAGCGCTGGGGTTGACCGGGTTGAGCTGGGTGAGGGCATTTCGGCAGATATGTTGCGCTTCTCTCAGGTCGATGAGGGGCTTCTTATTCGCTTTGATGGGCTGGAAGACAGCCTGCTTATCCGAGATGGCTTTAATCCAACAAGCGCTGTTGAGGCTATTGTCCTTTCGGATGGTTTCGAATTTGAGTTTGAAGACATTCGCAGCTTCGTTCTTTCGGGCAAACAGACTGTCAATGACGACATCATTGAAGGCTTTGCAAACCGCGCTGACCGGCTCGAAGGCGGGGCGGGCAATGACGAGCTTCTGGGGCTTTCCGGCGACGATTTCTACATCATCGGCGAGGATCCCGGCCTCGATATTATCTCAGACAGCAGTGGTACGGACCGCATTCGCTTTACTGCGGGCACAGCCGATCAACTGGTCGTGCGCAGGCCCAATCCGGGCTCAGGCGACCTTGCGATTAGCTTTGCCGACAGGCCGGGCGAAACCGTCATTCGCGGCGCGCTTACTGTCTTTGCGGACACAATCGAAGAATTCGAATTCGCGGACGGTGAGGTTCTAAGTCTTGACGATTTGCTGACCCGGTTTGTGGCGGCTCCCTCGACCGACGGTGATGATCTTATCCGTGGTCTCGATAACGATCGAGACAATGGCGCGACTTTTGATGGTGGGCTTGGTGATGACATCATCGTCGGTAATGACGCCCCCGATGTGTTCGTTTTCCGCAGAGGCGATGGCCGTGATGTGATTTCGCCTCGTGGTGGCGGGCTCGATGTGCTGCGCATTGAGGGTTATGCGCCCGAAGACCTGACGTTCAGCCGGTTCGATAGCAATGCCAGCACATTCACATGGATGATCGAATTCGCTGGAACTGATGACCGGATTGTCATTCGTGGACAGGGTGTCACCTCCTCGCGAATTGACCAGATCGAGTTCACCGATGGTCAGATCATCACCGCAGATGAGATCAACGCCTCTTCTCCGTTCCGCCCTGTTCCGACCGATGGCGACGACATTCTCGACCGCCGCACAGAGCTCGATGGCGGGCTTGGCGATGACATTCTTATTGGCTCGCCAGATGCCAACACCTATCGCTTCCGCAGAGGTAATGGGAACGACATCATCCGCGAACAGGAATACGATGTGTTCGCTCCTTTCGGGACGCCCGATCCTGTTGACACGTTGGTCCTTGAGGGCATCAATCCTGACGAGATAAGCGTCGCCAGAAGCGTGGCTGACCCGCTTTCGATTGTCATTACAATCAATGATACGGGCGAAACGCTGATCATTGATGGCACGCCATTTGACCCGCTTGAGGTCGATGCGCCCGATCGCTTTAACCCCGGTAGAGTTCAACGCGACGAGCGCGGCGGTCACTGGATCGAACGTATCATCTTTGCCGACGGATTGGAGATCTCTCAAAGCGATCTTCAACAGCGTGTTTATGATGAGGAACGCACCGCTGGCGATGATGTGATCGATGGGTTTGGCTCTGACACTATTTCAGGTGCCTATCTTGATGGCGGAACGGGCAACGATACCTATCGCAGCCGTTTCGATTTCGTGCTCGTCCGCATGAGCGCAGGCCAAGGCAGCGATACGCTGGAGCTTGAGCAAGATAACGCGCGGATTACCATTCAGTTGAGTGGGCTGGAGGCAAACGATGTACGCGAGTTTACTGAATACCGCGAGGGCGAGGTTTACACCGTCATTCGTGCGATCACGGGCGAAGAGCTGACGATTAAAGGCCGCCCAAATCTGTTCTTCCGCGACGAAAATGGCGTGGAGATTGATCGCCGCAACACTGACGGCATTGTCGATGGCACTCCGGGTGTGGATTACCTTATTGGACAGGCATCCTTCGATTCAGACTTTGGCTTTTTCACGTCGCTCGACACATTTCGCCCCGGCAAGGGCGATGACGTTATCTTTGGCAATGGCACCGCGCCCGACTTCGGAGGGGGTGACGGGGCCACGCAGAACTTCGGTTACGACACCGTTATCCTAGAGGTCGGAGACGGTCTCAATTGGCTTTATGAAGGCTCGCAATATGTGGTCGAGCTTGGCGATGGGTTTGATCCGAGCGCTGCCGTTGTCACATGGCTCAATGATGGCACCGACAATGTGCAGATCGACTTTAATGCTGGCGGTGACGGCATCATCGTTGGCAGTCAGGACCTTGGCGCAATCCGTTACAGCGACGGCACCACTTTGTTCGGTTCGATCACTGCACCCGATCCGCTGGTTGAGATTTCTGGAAGCCTTGAAACAGTGAACAACACACTTCTGAGTGAGCGTTTCCGCTCCCTTAACGGCAGTGTTACGCTTTCCTTTGGCGAGAATACCGGCAACGACTATTTTGAAGATGCCAATATTTCAGCCCTGATTGCGAATGGAACTGCACTCGATTCAGGATGGTCGCCGAACACGTTGTATTTGCGCGGTGGCGAATCGCTCAGCGATTTTGAGTTTGTCCAAGACACCAGCGCGCCCGATGATTTGATTGTTCGCAACCTACTCACCGGCTCAGCGGTCCGGCTGGTCGGCCAGTTGGGTGATTTGTCCGGTGAAACGCCATCGCCCTGGGTTGATGTGGCCGTCACCGATCTCGGCGCGCCAGACTGGCTTGCGCCAGACGCCGTTGACCCTGCTGTGTTCGATCTTCTGGACGCTCTGGATACCGATCTTGATGGCACTCCCAATTGGATCGATGCAGACCTCGATGGCGATGGGAGCTCCGACTGGCAGACACCCGTTCTTGATTTTGCTGCGCTTGATAGCAACGGCGACGGCAACTTCGACATTTACGCCTATGACAATGACCTCAATGGCATCTTCGATGAGTTCGAATTCGAGCTGTCAAATGGCGATTACCTGTACATCTACGATATCGACGGAGATGACATTCCGGACGAGTATGTTTCAGAGGCGGATGGTACATTCGGTTCGCTTCCAATTGATTTATTCAGCGGCGGGATAGCTTGGTTTGCTTTAGATACTGATCAGGACGGCAATCCAGACCTCGCCTCGCTTGATACTGACGGCGATGGCGTGCCTAACTTCCAGAACCCAGATGTTGATGGTGACGGTGAAGTTGATTGGCAATTTGATGTGGGCCTTGGCTCTGTTAGTAGCGACGATTTCATCGAGGTGCCCGGCGAGGGCCGGATTCTGCGCCGGATCGACCCTTTGACTGGGCGTTACCTCTACCAGATTGTCCCCGGAGCCGATGATAGTATTATCATTCTTAGCGGCGATCCTGGCGCTCCACCGATTGAGGCAAGCCTGTTCGACCCAATCGTGATCCAAGACAGCGATGGCGATGGCCTACCAGACCAATGGGCCTATGATCTTAATCGCGACTTTGCGCCCGACGTACCGTCAAGCGAAACTCCAATCGCCTTTGATAGCTTCCGCGTTTGGAATGATCTTGACCCGGATGATAACAACACTTTTGGGTTTGATTGGGACTCCCTGCTGATTGAAGTCGGCCCGCTTGTTCAGCGCGACGAATCCGGCTTTGTCGCGCCAGAAGACCGTCTGATTGACCTCGATATTTATGGGCTTCGCCCTGATGCGACCGCAGGCGATGACAATCTTGTGGCGCGCGCCGGTGAGACGGTAAATGGGCTCGGCGGAGATGACGGCATCCTGCTCTCTCAAACCAATGTGACGGTTGAGTTTGGTGCGGGGTCAGGCAATGACTTTGCCTATGCCGATTATTACTTCTTCAGTGATCAGAACAACAGGCTGCAACTCACCGGCATTACCTCGCTTAACGAAGTAGCGTTCACAGCGTCCGATGATCAGTCTGACCTTATCGTTACGATCAATGCGACCGGTGAGAGCATCAAACTTGTCGATCAACGCAGCGGACCGCGCCTTTTCAGCGAAATTCGCCTGGCTGATGGCACCATCTTTACCGCCGATGAAATTGAAGCACTCACTATCGCGCCAGAGCAATTTGAGAGCTACCTCGAAGGCGGCGATGGCAATGATCAGATATTCACCGGCGAAGACAATGACAGCTTTTCCAGCGGCACATTGCGCGGCGGGCTGGGCGATGATCTGCTGACAGGAGGTAGAGACGATGACACCTACCTCTACGCCGCAGGAGATGGCTTCGATATAGTCGATGATCGCGACGGCGAGGATGTAATCCGCATCAGCGGCTATTCCGCGTCCGACCTGCGCGTGCGCGATTGGGATGGCGACCGCTCGCGCATCCGGCTCGATTTTGGCGGCGGCGATGGCATCCTCATCAACCGCGCTTATTCGACCAATGCCGTTAGCAATGGTATCGAGCAGGTGGTTTTTGAAGACACAGGCGAGGTGCTCACACAAGCCGATTTGATCAGCCGGGCTCTGCTTGATCTGGCCACAATTGGCGATGATTTCATCGAAGGCACCAGCCTTGATAACACGCTCACCGGCGATGCCGGGGCGGACATTCTCGCAGGCGGCGCGGGCAATGACACATACCTCTTCGATGCAGGCGATGGGACCGACCGGATCGTTGATACAGGCGGCACAGCTGACCGCGTGATCGTCCGCGACTTTAGCGCTGCTGACATCACCAATCTCTTCCGTAGCCCGCCTGCTGGTGATGATCTCATAATTTCCTTTGCGACCGGTGACACCGCTGTGCTGGTGGGCGCATTGTCGGATGGCGATGAGGGCGTGGACTTCATCGAGTTCAACGATGGTACCAGCATTACACCTGAAGACCTGCGCGCCGAATTGATCGCTAGCTTCGACGCGCCAAGCGCTGCGCAAATCTACGGCTTCTCAAGCAACGACACGCTTGCGGGCGGCGCAGGTGATGACGCACTCTTTGGTCTGCTTGGAGACGACACCTATCTCTACTTAGCCGGCGATGGAAACGACCGGATCGAGGATAATGGTGGCGGCACGGATCGCATTATCATCGAGGGCTACAGCTCCACCGATGTGCGTTTGTCGCGCCTGTTCTATGCCTCCACCGGCGTTGCGATCAACTTCATCGGCTCGCCTCAGGATTCGATAACAGTCATCAATCTGACGTCTGAAGGCGAAGACCGGATCGAGTTTATCGAATTTGCCGATGATGGCGTTGTCTGGGATTTCGCCACAATCGAAGCGCTCGTTGGAAACAATGCGCCTGTGGTTAGCCCTGATGGCTTCCGCGATGTAGTCCAAGGTACTGTCCTTGCGATCGACAGCGAGAGCCTCCTTAGCAACGACTTTGACGCAGATGGCGATCCGCTGTCGATCCAGAGCGTTGGCGAAGTTAACGGCGGCAGCGCGGCGCTTCTGCCTGATGGCACAATTGAGTTCACCGCTGATCCGGACTTCACCGGCTTTGCGTCTGTCGCGTACCTGGTTACCGATGGCCGTCAGGGCGTCACAGAGGCGAGCGTTTCTATTCGCGTGCGCCCTGTGGCGATTGCCAATGATGATGTGGGCATCACGGTCAACGAAGACGAGACACTCATCATCCGCGACCGCGACCTGCTTGCAAACGATGTGGACGGCGACCGGTTCGAAGTCGCACAGGTGAAAGATGCGGTCAACGGCACCGTGTCGCTCTCGACCAGCGGCGATATCACCTTCACCCCATTTGCTGAGTTCAACGGCGAGGCGACCTTCGCTTATGTCGCGAACACGCCCGATGGTGGCCGCGATGAGGCGCTCGTTACTATCGATGTGCTCGCCGTGAACGACGCGCCAATTGCGCGAAATGACGCCACAGGTCTCACCACCGATGAAGGCGTGGCCGTTACGCTTGACCGTGCGCAGGTTCTGGCGCTCCTTGACAATGACAGCGATATCGATGGCGACACGCTGACGATCAGCGGTGTTTCAGGTGATGGCAATGTCGATGCTGTGCTCAACGATGATGGCTCTGTCCTGATCACGCCGATTGGCGATTTCTTCGGCTCGGCCACCTTCACCTATTTCATCGATGATGGCGCGGGCGGCACGGACAGCGCGACCGCAAGTCTCTTCGTAAACCCCGTCAACGATGTGCCGGTGACGCAGGCTGATAGCTTTGTGATTGATGAAGACAGTCCGCTCTTTATCTCCGGCGATTTGCTCACCGATAATGACTTTGATCCAGACGGAACGCCCGTCGTAATCTCAGCGGTGCGCAATGCCATCGGCGGCGATGTTGAGCTGTTTGAAAATAACACGATCCTCTTTACGCCTGACCGCAATTTCTTCGGCCTTGCAGGCTTTACCTATGTGGTGGACGACAATGAAGGCGGCGTCACAAGCCAGGCGGTCACGATCACGGTCGATCCGATCAACGACGCGCCCGTTGCCCGCGATGAGCGACCCTTTGGTATCGGCGGCCTTTCGGCTTTGATCACGAGCCAGGATCAGGTCCTCGTGATCGATCCGGCGACTATCTTGGCAAACGACTTCGACATCGAAGGCGATCCTGTTTCCATCGAAATGGTCATAGGCGGCGTCAACGGCGATGTTGAACTGCGCGATGATGGCCTCATCTACTTCACGCCTGACGAAAACTACTGGGGCTTTGGCACCTTCCGCTATGTCATCTCTGACCCCGAAGGCCTCGTCGATGATGGCAATGTAAGCGTCTATTTCCGACCCACCGGCAATGTTGCGCCGGTCGCGGTCGATGATGTGTTCACCGGCATTGAAGATCAGCCTCTGATCATCACGCGCGAGCAGCTTCTTGCCAACGACTTTGACCCCAATGGCGATGCGATTGAGCTTGTCCGGGTGAGTAGCCTTGGCGCGTCGGCCAGGGAACTCAAAGACTTCTACTTCAACGATAATGGCGATCTTGTGATCGAGCCTATCGCTGATTTGCCAGGCAGCGGCACCCTGCTTTACACGATCAGCGACGGCGTCTTCACCGATGAGGGCCGCATTGATGTGAGCTTTGCGCCTGTCGATGACGCACCAACGGCGGGCGATGATGACGATATCGAAAGCGGCCTTGGTCGCCCTGTTGTCATCCGCGTCTCAGACCTCACGGCCAATGATTTCGATATCGATCAATCCTCTTGGCTGCAAAGCGGCGGCTTTGTGCACCGGTTCGGCGCAGACAATCTCGAAATCCTCGACACGCTCACGAGCAACGAAGGCACCGCGTCTTTCTATGATGATGACTTTATCGTCATCGAAATCGATCCGGCATTCTCCGGCGATCTGACGCTCGGTTATACCTTGTCCGACGCCACGGGCCTCACCGACACGGCCAATGCCTTCACTACCGTGCGCGACAACCGTGATCTCATCATCGAGGGCACAGAGCAGCGTGATCTGCTGATCGGTTCCGCTGAAGGCGAGACGCTCATCGGCCTTGGCGGCGTGGATGACCTCTTTGGGCGCGAGGGCGATGATATTCTTCGCGGCGGCGATGGCGCGGATATCCTCGATGGCGGCGAAGGCTTTGACATTGCCGACTTCAGCGATTCCGAAGTGGCTCTGCGCGTCGATATCAACTCACGCATTGGCCAAGGCGGCTTTGCGCAAGGCGATGAGCTGATTTCTATTGAGGGTCTCATTGGCGGGCAAGGCTCTGACCAATTGTTCGGCACTGATGATTTCAACACGATTTCCGGCAGCGCAGGCGATGACTTCATCGATGGTCGCGATGGCGATGATGAGCTCTCCGGCGGTGAGGGCAATGACACGATCGTCGGCGCACAGGGCGCAGACAGCATCGACGGCGGCGAGGGCAGCGATACGGCGGACTACTCAGACTCGCTCGATCCTGTCATCATCGATCTAGCGGCAGGCACCGTTAGCGGCGGGGATGCTGAGGGCGACACGCTTGTTTCCATCGAAAACCTCATTGGGACCGTGGGCGCAGACAGCCTTACGGGCGATGATCAAGCCAACTTCCTGAATGGTGGACGCGGCGCGGATACGATCCTTGCAGGCGGCGGCGATGACCTCATCGAAGGTGGCCGCGATGGCGATATTATCGATGGCGGCGAAGGTGTCGATACGGCGCGCTACTGGCTCTCTGAAACTGGCATAACCATCGATCTTGGCGCTGGCACAGCAAGCGGCGGCGACGCTGAAGGCGACCAGATCACCAATGTTGAGAACATCATTGGCTCTGCCCACGATGACACCATCACAGGCGACGGCGAAGACAACGTCATCGCAGGCCTCGGCGGTGCAGACGCGCTCGATGGCGGCGATGGGATCGACACGCTCGACTACAACGATAGCGTCGGCGGCATTGCGATCGATCTGGGTGCTGGCACAGGCTCTGCGGGCGATGCAGCTGGCGATACCGTCAGCAATTTTGAAAACGTACGTGGTTCGCGCTTTGGCGATAACATTGCCGGCGATGTAGGCGACAACCTCCTCGACGGATCGCTCGGCGATGACACGCTCGCAGGCGCTGGTGGCTCAGACCGCTATATCCTCGCGCGCAGCAGCGGCTCGGACATCATCAACGAGGCGACCTCGCTCACCGACACAGACGTGCTCGAGATTGTCGGCGATTTCGCGCCTGATGCGGTCAGCATCTATGCCGATGGCGATGATCTCATTGTTGAGCTTGAGCAAGCCGAGGGCATCGGCTCTGACAAAGTGCGGATCACCGACCACTTCATCGGCGATGGCACCGGCATTGAAACGCTGATCTTCGGCGATGGCACCGTTTGGGACCGCGAGACAATCGACAGCAATGCAGGCGCGAGCCGGTTGCAGGCAGAAGGCGACATTGTGCGCCTTGTCGATGAAGATGTGCCCTTCACCTTCGCTGCTTCCGACCTCCTTGTAAACGACGTCTCCGCCGATGATGCGGTGCTTAGCGTTGTCTCGATCGAGGCCATTTCCGGCGGTTCCGTCACGCTCAACGATGATGACACCATCACATTCCTGGGCGAGCAAGATTTCAACGGCGATGCCTTCTTCCGCTACCGCATGACCGATGGCACAGGCCGGATTTCGTCCGCAGTGGTCGAAGTCAACGTGCGGCCCGTAAACGATGCGCCGGTGGCTCAGGACGATGATGACGGCTACGTCGTCAATGAAGACGGCTCGGTCTCAATTCCGTTCGCATGGCTGCTTGCCAATGACAGCGACATTGACGGTGACACCCTCACCATCAATGGCTTTGAAGAGATCGATGGAGGCAATGGAACCGCCACGATTGAGGCCGCTGGCTTCGTCACCTTCCGCCCCGATGCGGACTACAATGGCTCTGCGGCCTTCCGCTATCGTCTGTCAGACGGCAATGGCGGCTTTGACTTTGCGACCGTCTCTATCGAGGTTCTCCCGGTCAACGACGCGCCGCGTCCACAAAGCGACAATGCAACCGTGCGCTCCGGCGACGATATCCTGATTTCAGCAGCCTCGCTCCTTGCCAATGACTTTGACCCCGAAGGCGACAACTTTGCCTTCGCTGGCATTGACCAAGGCGCAAACGGCACTGCCGCGCTTGAAATTATCGATGGCGCGCAGTTCATCCGCTTTACGTCCGATGCAGACTTCGAAGGCGCGGCCAGCTTCAGCTATTCCGTGGTTGAAGAGGGCACAGGCCTTGTGGGCACCGCGTCGGTGAACGTCACGGTGCTTCCGGCAAACGATCCCCCTGTGGCGCGCGGTGAGACCTTCGATGGGCTTGAAGATACGCCGCTGGTGATCACGCAGGCCGAATTGCTCGCCAATGATACCGATCCGAACGGCGACACATTGTTTGTCTCGCGTCTCGACGAATTCCCCGAGCAGGGCAGCGTTGCCTTTGATGATGATGGCAATATCGTCTTCACCCCGGCGCCCGATTACAACGGGCCTGCCTCGTTCAAATATTGGGTGAGCGATGGCGAGTTTGAGGACGAGGCCACCGCGTCCATCGAAGTCGCGCCCATCAACGATGCGCCTGTGGTGGTCGATGACGAAGGGCCATTCATCGGCGATGAGGACAAGGTCTTTGTCATCCGCGCGGCTGACGTCTTCGGCAATGACAGCGATCCTGAAGGGGACGTCCTCGAATTTGCCGAGTTTGAAACCGACATTGGCACAATTGAGCTTGATGGCGGCAATCTGCTGCTGACCCCGCCGCTGAACTACAACGGCACGATCACCGTGCGTTACCGGGCCCGCGATGACAAAGGCGCGATCTCCGAAGACTTCGCCACGGTCACGGTTGAGATTAGCGATATCGCCGATGCGCCGGAAACGGTCGCGGACAGCTTCACCATTGCGGAAGACACGCCGCTGGAGCTCGCAGCAGCTGACCTGATCGGCAACGACACTGATGTGGACTCGACCGAACTCACATTGGTCGCAGTTGAGAATGCTGTGGGCGGCGCGGTTTCGCTCGTGGATGGTGTGGTCACCTTCACGCCGAACCCCGATTTCTTCGGCACGGCGAGCTTTGAGTACCTCGTCACCGATGGCGACACTAACCCTGTCACGGGCACGGTGACCATCGAAGTGACGCCGGTAAACGATGCCGCGCGCGTCGTTGGCGATAGCTTTGCGAGTGATGAGGACGTGGCGCTCAACCTTGCGCCGTCTGCCTTCCTTGCCAACGATATCGACCCTGATGGCGACACGATCACCATCACTTCGGTGACCGCGATCACCGAGGGCGCGAGCGCTGTGATCGAGGATGACGGGACAATCACGCTCACCCCGCCAGCCAACGAAAGCGGCCAGATCCGGTTTGAGTACACCGTCTCTGACGGCACGGTGGAATCGACCGCTCAGGTTAGCGTCTTTGTGGCGGCCGTAAACGATGCGCCGGTGCTCGATGCCGAGCTTTCTGATCTCACTTCCACAGAGGACACAGCCTTCAGTTTCGCGATTGAGACCGGCAATTTCTCAGACGTGGACAGCAGCCCGCTCGCTTTCTCAGCCACGCTAGAGGACGGCTCACCGCTTCCCGATTGGATGATGTTCGACGGCGTCAACCTCACAGGCACCCCGCCGCAGCATTTCAATGGCACGCTCAATATCACAGTGTCTGCGAGTGACGGCGAGTTCTCCGCAAACGACACCTTCGCGCTTACCATCGATCCGGTAAATGATGCGCCGATGTTGGTGCAGATGCTGTCCGATGTGTCGTATGATGAAGACGCGAGCGTCAACTTCGCGCTGCCAGCCGATGCCTTTGTGGATGTCGATGGCGATGCTCTGACGCTCACCGCGACGCTTTCCGATGGCAGCGCGCTGCCAGATTGGCTCAGCTTCGATGGAGCGACCTTCGAAGGCACACCGCCCCAAGACTTCAACGGCAATCTGGAGCTTACCGTCACCGCAAGCGATGGCGAGTTCACCGCTGAAGACAGCTTCACCCTCAGCATCGATCCGGTGAATGATGCGCCGGTTCTGGTGCAAGCGCTCAGCGATGTGACCTCGCAAGAGGACGCAAGCATCAATATCGAGGTGCCCACCGACACCTTCACTGATGTGGACGGCGATGCTCTGGCGCTCACGGCAACGCTAAGCGATGGCAGCGAATTGCCTGCATGGCTGAGCTTTGATGGCACGGCCTTTACCGGCACACCGCCGCAAGACTTAAGCGGCTCGCTGAGTCTCACTGTCACCGCAAGCGATGGCGAATTGTCGGTTAGCGACAGCTTCACGCTCACCATCGATCCGGTGAATGATGCGCCGATCCTCGTGCAGGCAATTGAGGATGCAAACACTGCCGAAGACACCGCCTTCGCTTTCGCGATCCCGGCTGAGACTTTCGCTGATGTGGACGGGGATGCGCTAACCCTTACGGCAACCCTTTCAGATGGAAGCGAGCTTCCCGATTGGATCAGCTTTGACGGCGTAGAGTTTACAGGCACTCCGCCTGACAACTTCTTCGGTCTCATTGGCCTTACCGTCACTGCGTCCGATGGTGAGCTGTCTGTTTCCGACAACTTCACTCTGCAGATCGCTTCGGTGAATGATGCACCGGAGCTCTTGCAAGGTATTGCCAATGCGTTCTCACCGGAGGACACAGGCATTTCCATCGCGCTTCCGGCGAACACCTTCGTCGATATTGACGGCGATGTTCTGACGCTGACAGCGACCCTGTCTGACGGCAGCCCGCTTCCCGATTGGCTGAGCTTCGATAGCAACGCCTTCACCGGCACTCCGCCGCAGGATTTCAACGGAGCCTTCGATCTAACAGTTACTGCGTCTGATGGTGCGCTAAGCGCCTCTGACACCTTCATACTAACCATCGACCCGGTGAACGATGCGCCGACCTTGGTGCAGGCGCTACCCAATGTGTCCTTTGCCGAGGACACTGCGATTAGCGTTGCTGTGCCTTCAGAGACTTTCGCGGATGTGGATGGCCCAGCGCTTACGCTTAACGCGGCGCTGTCCGATGGAAATGATCTTCCCGATTGGCTGAGTTTCGATGGAACCACCTTCACCGGAACGCCACCTCAGGATTTCAATGGCACGCTAAGCCTTCTTGTGACCGCAAGCGACGGTGAGCTGGCTGCGGATGCTGCCTTTACGCTCACCATCGATCCGGTCAATGATGCGCCAGTCTTGACGCAGGCGCTGGCCGATGTGTCTTCGGAAGAGGATACGGCGATTTCACTCGCGCTTCCGGCCGATGCCTTCGCCGATGTCGATGGCGATGGTCTGACGCTGAGCGCCACGCTTTCGGACGGCACTGCGTTGCCAAATTGGCTGAACTTCGATGGTGTGACCTTCACCGGCACCCCGCCACAAGACTTCAACGGGACCATCGATCTCACTGTGACTGCAAGCGATAGCGAGTCTAGTGTCTCTGACACTTTCACCCTCACCATCGATCCCGTGAATGATGCGCCTACGCTGGTTCAAGCCACAGCCGACGTGGAAGCCAATGTGGGCGATGCGCTCACAATCGACTTTACAAACGGCACCTTCGCCGATGTCGATGGCGATGCACTGACCTTTAGTGCAGGCCTCTCCGATGGCTCACCCCTGCCAAGCTGGCTGACCTTTATAGGCGGCATTCTTGCCTCGGACAGTGCTCCAGCAGAGGCCGGTGACTATGCGATCACCGTGACAGCTTCCGACGGTCAGGCAAGCGCAAGCGACAGCTTTGTCCTCACCGTGATCGGCGGTAATACGGCTCCCGTTGCAGAAGATGACGGCGTGTTCGTCACCACTGCCAACCGCACACTTGCCATCGATCCGAACACGCTGTTCGAGAACGATGTGGATGCAGAAGGCGATGCTCTCACTCTGGTCAGCGTTCAAGACGCCAGCATTGGTGAGGTGAGCGTGGATGGCGATGGCAACATCATCTATATCCCCGATGCAGTTTACACTGGCGAAGCAAGCTTCACCTACACTGTGACCGATGGGGAGTTCACCTCCACCGCTACCGTGACGATCAACATTGACGATTCCGATGCCTTTGACGGCTTTCGTCAGGGCGATGATCGCCGCAATCGCCTGTTCGGTTCGCTCTTTGGCCGCAATCGCATCTTTGGCGCGGGCGGCAATGACCTCATTGTTGGCGGCTTTGCGAGCGATGACCTGGCAGGCGGCGATGGCAATGACCGCATCTTTGGCCTGTGGGGCAATGATGACCTTTATGGTGGTCAGGGCAATGATGACCTCTATGGCGGCTTCGGCTTCGACACCGCACATATGCTTGGCGATATTGAGGACTATCAGCTCTTCACCAGCGGCGGCTTCTTCAATGTCTCTCTTATCGTTGATCAGGACACCGCGGTTGATGGTGACGACGGTGCTGACTTGCTTGTCTCAATCGAGCGCTTGCAATTCAAAGGCGGCGATACGCTCAATATTGCCTCGCCCATCATCCTCGATCTCGCGGGCGACGGCGTCCAGACGGTCAGCGCAGATGACAGCAATGCTCTGTTTGACCTTGATAATGACGGACTTGCCGACAACACAAGTTGGATCGGCACCAATGACGCCTTCCTATTCCTTGATCGCGACGGCAACGGCGTTGTCTCTGGCATCCAGGAAATTAGCTTCATTGATGACGTAGAAGACGCGGCCACCGACCTCGATGGGCTGCGTGTCTTCGATAGCAATGGCGATGGTGTCCTTAACTCCGATGATGAGCGTTATGACGAATTCGGCGTCTGGAACGATGCCGATGGAGACGGCGCAATTGACGCAGGCGAAACCGCAACATTGCGCGAAGTGGGCATTGCGTCTGTCAATCTTGATGGAACCCCGGTTGAGGGCGCAATTGAGTTTGGCGAAGTCGCTATCGCCAATACGGGCAGTTTCACGCTCATCAACGGCCAAACGCGCGAGTTTGCCGATGCGGCGCTCACGTATTTCTCAGCAGCGGGCAACCTGCCAGAGCTTGATACGACCAGCTACGCCTTCGACCGCAAGGCCAAGAAATACCGCATCCATATCTCAGGCGGCGTTGCTGCGGTGGACCGCAAGCGTCGCCGCTCAGATGTCAGCAGCCTTGCAGGCCAACTTGGCGCAAACACGGTGATTACCACCAAGAAGGGTGATTATGGCCGCTTTGCGCCAGTCGTGCTCGATCTTGATGGTGACGGTGTTGAGATGGTGCGCATGAAGCGCTCCTCTGCAAGCTTCGACTATGCGGGCGATGGCAGGGCGGACGCGACCGGCTGGCTTTCAGGCGATGACGGCTTCCTTGTGATTGACCGCAACAATGATGGGCTGATCACCGAGGCTTCTGAGCTGACGCTGGCCTCTGAAAATGAGCAGGCACGCACCGGCCTCCAGGGCCTTGCCAATATGGACAGCAATGACGACGGTGTGGTGGATAGCCAAGATGCGCGCTTTGGTGAGCTTCGCGTGTGGCAAGACCGCAATGGCAATGGCCGCACCGACACAGGCGAGCTGATGACGCTTGAGGAAGCGGGCATTGTCTCGATCTCTCTTGCAGCCACAGGTATTGAGGACCGGGTCAAGCTCGACCGCAACGCGGTTACAGCAACCACCAGCTTTACCCGAAGCAATGGCACCACCAGCACAGCAGCGGATGTGTCGCTGGCCTATCGTCCGGCAGAAGGTAGCCCTGCACAAAGCTCCGCTTTTGATCTGGCTTCGATTGGATTTGCAGGTCTGGAGTTCTCCTCTGATCTATTCTTCCGCTCCGCTTCTGGACCTCAGTTGCGAGAAGAGTTCCCATCAATTGACGAGGTATTCGCTTCGCTGCGCGGTGATCTAGGTGGCACCAACTCCAACCTCTTTGATCGCTTGTCCCAACCTGAACAAGGCATCGATATTGCGCTCCAACGCGAGCAGTCCGGTCTGGTTGGAACAGTGGGAGCACAGTCCACTCAAGCTCTGCCTCATGAGCGCTTGATGCTTGATCCACGGGGTGGTGAACTGGCGGCACAAAGCCGCTTCGACGACACTGTTATCGAGCAGCGATGGGCAGCAGACCATCCTTCCATCACGCAAGATGGCATTGCCTTCATCCGAGAAGATTCTCTGACCAATGCTAGCGACAGCAATGGACCAGCAAACTCCGAAGCCGAGCTAGCGCGCAAGCTGATGATGATCCGCCAAGAGATGAACGCCTTTGGTGTAAACGAAGCTGCGGAAACTGATCGACTAGGAATGTACATGCCTGACATCATGCAACTTTATGCTTGATAGCAAAATGGCTAGGAAACTTGAAGAATTATGACGGCCGTAACTCCACCACTGTTTCTCATATTCTAGGTGAGATGGCCTGGCTGATGACCCAGTCAGCCATTCACAGAGCATTACCAATAGATGCACTTGAATGGCTATGCATGCCGGCATTGCTGAAGCAGCAGTACTATATCATCCGAGACAACGAAAAGCCCATCGGTTTAGCTCTTTGGGCCAAATGCAATGAGCAGGCTGCAGTAAGACTTGACCAAGGGATGTTAGAACCACGCAATCGGTTGACAGTCGAGGAATGGGATTGCGGGGATCAAATATGGTTCGCCGATTTAGTCGCGCCATTTGCAAACGAGCAAAACAAGCATCGGGAAATTATGATCGCCGATTTGGTTTCAGGGCCTCTTCGTGACCAAGCTTTCAGTTTTCATCAAACCGATCCGGTGACGGGTGAGCGATCAGTTCAAAAGGTGGAGGCAAATGCGTATCAATTGCTTCAAGCTGCCGCCAAGGCGATGAGCGCAAACAATGGCAAACCTTAGGAGTACTAATCATGTGGAAGAGGATTACGCTCACAATGATCGCGCTTTCCTCCGCGCTCGGATGTAGTTCTAATGGTCTAGGCATCGCACGGCAGGACCTCCCCGCAGCATTTGCTCCGATATATGATCGGGCGGAAGCCGGAAAAAAAGGCTCAAATGGAACTAGGTATCGCATTTGTCGAAGGCAAGCTCGTTGATCGGGATTGCAAAAAGGCAAGGCGTTTACTGAAGCTTGCAGCGAAGGACTTGGGAGGAACGATTTGGGTCTATTCTCCACCCGTAGGCGGCGAAACAACTGGGAGGTTTATCCCAATTGACAGAGGTCCAAACAAGCCGGGAATTAAGTCAGCTCAAGATTTGCTGTCTGACTCTGGTTTTTGCACTCTTTCTCCCTAGAGATCGCGTGCAGGATGGCATTGCGAACGAGTAGACTGAAGTCGTTTAAGATCATCGTTTTCTGTTTGAGCAATCTTCCGTGCCTTTCTTAGGCCTGCTTTATGGCGCCTCAAGCTAGCCGCCTAAAACAAACCAACAAGACGAGACAAACGCTCCGCTAATCTAAGCTGCAACCTGTGCTAAATGTTCTGACGACGGACACCTAGGGTCAGGACTCATTGGTCACAACCAGTAGCAGACGGTTGCGGCGATGGAGATGGCGGACATGAATGTGTGTGCGCATCGGTCGTAACGGGTTGCGACACGTCGCCAGTCCTTGATGCGGGCGAAGAGGTTCTCGATCTTGTGGCGCTGGCGATAGAGGTCCTTGTCGTAGTGATGCTGGATCTTGCGATGCCTGAGGGGCGGGATGCAGGCGGTGATGCCGCGTTCGGCCAGAGCGGCGCGAAAAGCATCGCTGTCATAGCCCTTGTCGCCGAGCAGCACCTTGGCGCGCGACAGGCTGTCAAGCAGCAGGACCGCGCCCTTGTGGTCACTCATCTGACCTTCGGTGAGGAGCAGGATGATCGGTCTGCCCAGCCCATCGCAAACGGCATGAAGCTTGGAGTTCAACCCGCCCTTGGCGCGCCCGATACGTCGGGGAAGAGCCCCCCTTTTAATAGACTGACCGCGGTGCGGTGGGCTTTGAGATGGGTGGCGTCGATCATGACGTGCTCGGGCTCTCCCGCCCGGTCTGCCAGCTCCGCGAAGATGCGATTGAACACGCCCATTTTGCTCCAGCGGATAAAGCGGTTGTAGATCGTCTTGAGCGGACCGTAGCCAACCGGTGCATCGCGCCACATCAGTCCGTGCTTGATGACGTAGATGATGCCTGACACGATACGCCGGTCATCGACCCGGGGAATACCATGCGACAGCGGGACAAATGGCTCGATCCGGCGCATCTGCACCTTGCTCAGCAAAAACGGTACATCCATCGACAGCGCCTCCTCGATACTGCCCTTGAATCAGCCAATCACGCCCTTGGCAAACGATTTAATAGGTCCTGAGTCTAGTCAAAAAGCTAGAGAGACTGATTCATCGTCATTGAACGAATCAAAAAACCTCCAAATTGGTTCTATCCCATCGATTAACACAAGTTAATCGTGATAATTAAATATTTGATTTAAAGAGAATAAAGCTCCTAATCTCAACTTTTTCAGTAACGAAGAGGTTGAATAAACAGGGGGTAGAAGTTTTCTTAAGTACACATTCGCCTCCCCGAGACTTCATAAACAATTCCACAGGTTGAGAGCTCTCGGATTTAGCCAAGCGTAGTAGTGATCTGCCTGTTGGCAAAGTACGATATGGGGGCAAATATGAAGATGATTTCGCGGGTCATTAGCAATGTGTTTAACGAAGACACGGGCGAAACCAACTCAACGATTTCTAAAGCGGTGTCGGAATTGGAGTCAATAGCAACTCGGTTACGAGCGACCGTACGAGATCGGCCTGAAGCGCGATTGACCGCGCAGGGCCGTGAAGTCACGCTCGCCTGCATAGAAGCATACGGCTTGGCTTTGTCAGGATCATCGCGTGTCTGCACTACCTCGGTGATTGATTAAAAGTGTTCTCGAGCTTGCTCCAATAGCGTCGCACCTGGCACTCTAGCAACGGTGCCTCTCGGCCCCGATTCATGTCACGAATACTCAGTTCGAAGTAATGTAAGTCAAGACACCCCAAAGAGACCAGCCAACAGAAACGAGCCAAGCAATCAGTAACGCCCCAAATTCGAGCTTCAACGAATCTTGTCTACGCATTTCGAGACTTCACCCGTTGCAAGCGCAGCCTTTAGGCTTGGTGCAGTTTCGATCCCGAGCAATGCAGCTATCGCCGCAGGCCTTTCCCTTTTTGCAAACCTTGCAGCACGCCTCGGCTGCGTAAGCAGTGCCACACATTGGGCCTGCTGCCGGAAGAAGTGTCGTAGCCGAAAGCGCCAATGACGTTAGTAACAGCTTCATTTAGTCGTCCCTTCCCGTTTAGACTACGCAAGTATCTAACTTGAAGGGAGAACTTGGCCACTTAAGAAAATCTATAGGCTATCGATTTCATACAGAAAGCATAGTGTTTGGAGTGAGCTTACTTCGGCACAGTCAAATGCTATCTGGACGTAAGAGGAGCCCCGCCAGAATGAACTGACAGGGCTCTCGCGGTGCGTTTCGCGCGGATCGAAACAGAGGTTTGGTTAGTCAACCGTTACGCTAATATCTTCGGCCAAGCGTGCCTCAACGACTTGGTCGGCAAGCATGACCGCTGACTTGCCTGTGATGATGCCCGATACAAGAAGCGCTGCCGCTGTGTTGCCACGGCCCTCCTGACGGTGCTTGCCAGTGAGCCCGTAGGTCTGGCCTTCGAGCTCCATACTCGTAAATGTGATTTCAAACTTGGCCGACTTGCCAAAGATTCCCTTACCTGTTCGCCATGTCACTGTGCCAACTACAGGAGTGTTGAGAGGGACAATAGTGACGCCATCCCGGCGCACTTCCTCGGCAACCCGAAAGTCTCTGGTTGTGCCTTCCCGCATCTTCTTAGAAGAAATCTCTTCAACAGGGGCCACACGGATAAGCGTGTCTGTTGGAAGGATAACGGACTTTGGTTCAGCCAATTCAACTACAGTATCGGCTGGCGTGTTTGCGCCGATCTCAGTTACTTCAGTACTAGCGTCAACAGACTCGACTGGAGGTTCGCTTTCGTCCTGTGCCATCGCAATTGTCGGGCAAAGGCAGATTGCGATTGCGGTAGTTAATTTCTTCATTCTTGGTTGCTCCCCTTTACTAGCCTCTTGCTTGTATGCGAGCGAAACAATTGATCAAGGAGGATTGCGAGTTTATCGACTGTTCATCTGGGCACAGTTCTAACAATCCCCTGCGACGTGCCCGCTATTAAACCAGCGGTGTTGTCAGAGTAACGAGACTTGACTGACTGCGTTCGCCACTCCCCCTTTGCCGGTCTGATTTGGGCAAAAGTCTACAAGTTCTCGAGATCGACTAATGAAAGGTGCAAGGCTGACAGCAACTCGGAATTAGCAGGTACCCACCGCCCAACCGAAAGATCTTCTTTGCAGAACGTCCCCGTAAGCGCGATATCGACGGTGATTTGACATTATGCAGCGCGGTTGATGCACCGCAGCTTTGTTGGCTAGGCGGCGTGGACAAATTTGAGCCAGTATCTGGCTGATGCGATGTGGACCATGGAGAGGAAGCTTTCTGCGAGTTGGTCGTATCGGGTTGCGATGGCGCGGTTGATTTTCAGAAGACCGAAGAAGCGCTCAATCTGGTTGCGTTTCTTGTAGAGTGACCGGTCATATTCGATCCTCACCCGGCGGTTTGAACGTCCCGGAATAACGGCTTCGATGTTCCTCTTGGCAAGATCGGCCCGGATGGCATCGGCATCGTATCCCTTGTCGGCCAAGAACGCCTGCGGCACTCGCTCTGGCAGGGCGATCAGCGTGTCATAGGCCTTGCAATCCGCCGCTTCGCCGACTGTCAGGTGGAAGGCGAGTGGCCGTCCTCGTCGATCAGCCAGACAGTGAAGTTTACTGGTGAACCCGCCCCGCGAGCGGCCAAGAGCTCTTCGACGAGTCCCCCTTTTCCGCCCGCTGCCGAAACATGGGCGCGAACCGTGGTGCTATCGATGCTGTAGTGGCCGCTGTCTGCCATGATCTCGGCCAGCGTGACGGACACGGCCTCCCAGACCCCGGCCTCACTCCACCGCCTGAACCGCCGATAGATCGTGTTCCAATTGCCGTACTTGGGCGGGACATCGCGCCAGGGCGTGCCACAGCGAAGCCGCCAAAGCATGCCGTTGATGATGGAGCGGTTATGTTCAGGTCGTCTGCCACGCCCACGGTTCGATGCCTCAATCGGAAGCAAATCCCTCAAAACACGCCATTCCACCTCTGTCAGATCGCCTCGGCTCAAGCCTGCCTCCAAAAGGCAGCCTTGAATCAATCAGCCAGCGCTACGTCAACCAATTTGTCCACGCCGCCTACACAGCCAGGGCGGCTGCGCAGTTGATAATGCAAGTCTCCATTTCCTTGAGGTCGCGGTCGATATTGAGGTGAGTGTGTACTTTCGGATGAACGGTTGCGAGCTTCTAGGGTGATTTTATCATTGATTATCCGCGCGGCAGACTGTTTGGACCGACCTCGGGGTAGATCCATTAGTTCAATCATCGCGGTCTGAAACGTAGAGATAATGTGGGATAAAGAGATTTTAATGGCAGAAACTTAAAGGGCTAGTGGTATCCTAGACCGCTGCGTTTAACCCAATCTGAAGAAAGAATGATATAGAGTCGTGCGCTCTTGAAGTATCTTATCTAAGGCAAGTAAATAAGGATGAAACGGTGCGATCCTCTACCAACGTGACATCTAGAGGGCAGCAAAATGAAAGTGAGCTTCGCGGGGATCAAGCCCGACTGATTGTAGAGGAATCTCTTCATTCCGGCGCCGATACTTTAAAAAGACGGTCTCTACTGCGCCAGAAGATTCTCGGTAAACAGTCAGACATGCTGTCCGATGGCGAGATTTTAGAGTATCTACTTTCTGCTGGGGCAATGGCAGGAGATACTCGGTCTATGGCTTCAGACCTCCTCGACAAGTTCGGGACGCTCTCTCGCGTCCTTTCCGCCGACGGCGAAGCGCTGGAAAGTGTTAGAGGCATCGGCCCAGTTTGTATCGCGTCTTTGAGAATCGCGAAAATTGCTGCGTCTCGTTTTGACGGTAGCTTAACCACGGCACGGCCTGTTCTATCCACTTGGCAAGACCTCTTAGACTATCTTTCGAGCGATATGGCTCACTTGGCAGCCGAAAGACTGAGAATATTATTCCTGGACCGGAGGGGCCGTTTGATAGAGGATTTTCACGCATCTGAGGGGTTGACATCTGTGGCCTCGGTAGACCTGCGACAAATCGCTCGCAAGGCAATAGAAGTAGAGGCGGCTGGCCTGATCTTAATTCACAATCATCCGGGCGGAAGTCCTCATCCAAGCACCGAGGATATTCGTGTAACCAACAAGATATCGGAAGCTTGTAGGATCATAGGGATTGAGCTGCATGATCACATCATTATCTGCAAAAACGAGCATACTAGCTTCCGCAAGAATGGACTAATCTAGGCCCTGTTGACAAACTGGATTCACAAGCGCGGCGAGATGTGATTCAAGATAGCTTTTGCGGAGGTTATCTTGGCGCGGTTGCTGATGGAGGATGCCGAGTGGGCGTTCTTTGAACCCTTTTTGATGGCGGTGCGTGGGCAAGGCGGTCGGCCTGCCTCGAACCATCGGCTTGTTCTCGATGGGATATTCTGGATTGCCCGCACGGGTGCTGCCTGGCGCGATTTGCCTGAAGAGTTCGGCAAGTGGTCGAGCGTCTATCGCCAGTTCCGTCGATGGACCTTGGCTGGGCTGTGGGAGCTGGTGCTCGATGCCCTCAACGATAGCGGCGCAGCGCCAGACAGCGTCCAGATGATCGACAGCACCGTGATCCGCGCGCACCATTTGGCAGCGGGCGCAAAAGGGGGACTCAAAGACAGGGTTTTGGCCGTTCAAAAGGTGGCTTCACGTCCAAAATCCACCTCATTACCAACGCTCACGGCCTCCCTGTCCGGGCGGAAGTGACCGGCGGTGAAGTCTCCGACTTCAAGGGCTTCGACGTTTTGGTCGATGATGATCTGCCAACCGCGCGCGTGTTCTTGGCCGACCGGGGCTATGACAGCGACCACATCCGCAACACGATCAACGAGCGCGGCGGAACAGCCGTGATCCCGGCCAAGACCAATCGCAAAGAACCCATCCCGCACGACACCGTCACTTACGCCCTCAGAAACCGCATCGAGAGATGCTTCGCCAAGCTCAAATGCTCTCGCCGCCTCGCAACCCGATACGACAAAACATCAGCAAGCTATCTCGGCTTCATACACATCGCCGCTGCGCGCCTCTGGACCAATCAGTTTGTCAACAGGGCCTAGTTTTCTTTCGATCTAGGTCCTGTTGACAAAAGCGCGTTTGGGATTCCCAAGCGGGTCATTCATTGATTCAAGGCTGCCTTTTGCGAGGGCGGTTATTGCGCGCGGTGATTTGACGGAGGAAGAGTGGGCGCTGATTGGTCCGCTGTTGCCACCTGAGCGGGGTCGCTGGGCGCGACCGGCAGAGGATAACAGACGCTTTCTCAATGGCATGCTGTACGTGCTGCGCGTCGGTTGCCCGTGGCGCGATATGCATGAGCGCTATGGCAAGTGGAACTCTGTTTATGTCCGCTTCCGGCGATGGGCTGAGCAAGGCGTATGGGATGCTCTATTGCAAACACTGGTCGATCTGGGGCTAACCGACGACTGGCAGCACATGATCGACAGCACCAGTGTCCGGGGTCACTCACAGGCTGCGGGCGCTAAAGGGGGACCTATTAGGAAGCTCTTGATCGATCACGGCGTGGACGACGGGTGATCCGGGGGATCACCCTAAAGGAGACGCGGTTTTACGAGCAAAATCCACGCCCGATGTGACAATCAAGGAATGCCTCTTGGCTTCCTCTTAAGCGGCGGTGAAGCTTCGGATCATACGGCTGCTGAGCCGCTAATGGCCTTACCCATCCCAACACCCAAGGCGCTCTTGGCGGATAAGGGCTATGATAGTGACAGGTTCCGTGAAAGCCTGTTGATGCACGGTATCCTGCCGATCATCCCGCCTAAGGCTAACCGCAAAGTGCCAGAACATCCCGACTATCGCCGCTATCGTGACCGCAATCGCGTCGAACGAATGTTCAACAAACTCAAACAATCACGCCGGATCGCCACTCGCTACGACAAGACTGCACTATCCTTTGAAAGCTTCCTCAACCTCGCCAGCGCTCGCCTATGGATAAAAGCTTATGTCAATAGGGACTAGGAGGCCTCTGATGAAATATCAGCTATGGCTAACGCCTTTGATTAAGTTTAATGAAAGCGAAGGCGGATACCGATTATTTGGCTGCAGACCCGTACAAGATTATAAGGGTTTGTTAGTTCAATGGGAGGCTTAGCGATGAACCAAATCCACCCAAGTGACCTATGGTGGAAGCCTGAGTTTGGTTTGAGAAAGGAAGGACAATTGGCTTTACCCGGATGACACCCAAACGCACCATACGACAACAAGCAGCATGGAGCTTCTAGACCTTCAAATAGTAACCCAAGGCGCTGTGGCTCGCTAACAAACTAGCCAATCCAAACTTGGCGAGTTTCCCTCTGATCCCGGCAACGTGCGCCGAGACGCTGTTTAAACGATCCTCGCCAGAAATTGGCCAAGCAGTTTCAACGATCTGCTCTTTCGAAAAGGCGGTTCCAGGATGCGTTGAGAGAAACCAAAGTAGCTCGAATTCTACATTGCTAAGACAAAGCCTTTCGTTTGCAACACTCCCGTCCCAAACCAGAAAATCCAACATTACATCCCCCACAGCTAAGAACCGGGGGACATAGTTATGAAATCCATTGAGATCGTCGAATTGTTCCAATTCTGATGACCTTGTCGTCACTCGCATGCTAGCCTCGATTGTCGATCAAGTCATGTTGCAATAACACCATCTTCGAAAATTCACTAAAGTACGAACATAGCCCTTCGAAAGATGTTTGACTCAAGTTAATAAATGTACGTCTTCCATCCGCTGGATCGGCATCCCGCTCGAAAATTCCATTTTGGACCATCTCCTTGACCCAGCGAAGCGCAGTCGTCGCGGGCACTTGTGCAGCAATGCATAAGCTCGTCACTGAAACTTTTCGGCCTTCGCCGTGCGCTAAGGCAAGGTCTAGAAGCATGTCCCATGCGGGATCGGAAAAGAGCTCAGCATCGAAGAATTTTGTTCGAGCTTTGCGGGCGGAGATGGCTAGTCGCACTACTCCCGGAATTGGTATCTCACAAGGTCCATGGTCGTTCGAACGCTGCTCTCCCTCGACGTTCTGCGTATTATACGAACGCTCTTCATTTCTTCGGAATGAGTTTTGAGACTTTTGAGCGGACAGATCTTCTAGTTTGCTCGCAATGCTCTCCACCTGACGCGACAGGTAAAGTAATGCTAGGCGATCTTGCGCCGTAATTTCACGAACACAATCTTCCGTCAGATTGGCCATAGTCCTTCCAACAGCTATTATCCTCTCCGATCGGCTTGGCGTGACAAGGATTTGCGATTCTGGAAGTCCGACAAGAGAGAAAACATTATCAAGAGCCTCAAGGTCTGTTGAAACAATCAAATGCCCACCTTGGCGCTCAAGGCGCTGATCAATGAGACTTAATGCACCGAGCGACCGATCATCAGCTCGCAAACACTCGACGATGACCATATCACCAAGATCACGATCCGCTTCATTTATGAAGCTTGAAAGCTGTCCGCCATCCTTGACCCTAAACCCAGCACTTTGGAGGTCTGCTTGTATTTGAGCTCGTGTACGAAAGTCGTCAGCAACGACCGTAACAGTAGTCGGAAGACCAACCGTGTTTGTCGCAGGTCCCGGGAAACTCGCCATCGAAGCGGAAAATGCCGGGTCGACGAGTGGAGCAATAACATCATCCGGATCAAGTCTGTTAAAGCCGGAACCTCTTGGGCCCTCGTTATCTTTTTTCATCAATTCGCCCCTGCTTTGCTAAAAACTGTTAACGGTCAAGCAAAGGTTTTGACAATTAAGATATTGAAATCGAGTTCTCGATTTGGCTGGCCTGAGCTTGAACTTCGCGTGATCTTGGACGTCGTGCCCTCACAAATGGAAGCTCATGACCTGCCGCATCGGGGTGATCCACCGGTTAAGTTAGAGTTCCGGCGGTTATGGTCGCCCTGCTGGGGGGCCTGAAGCGTAGCGTAAGGCAGTCCAGCAGGGCGAGGCAAGATCGTTTGCGGTGCGGGCGGCTGGTAGCCGAGCGATGAGTGGGGTCGAACAGTGTTGTAATGGATGCGCCAGCGCTCGATCAGGATGACCGCTTTCTTGAGGCTGTAGAAGATTTCGCCGTTGAGAAGCTCATCTCTAAGCTTGCCTTTGAAGCTTTCGTTGTAGCCATTCTCCCGTGGTGATCCCGGCTCGATGTAGAGCGTCTTTACACCGATCCTGCCAAGCCAGTCGCGCAGGGCGTGTGCGGTAAACTCCGCACCATTGTCGCTGCGGATGTGATCGGGCGGACCGCGGCGCTGGAACAGCTCAGTGAGGACAGCCAGAACATCATCGCTCTTCAGCTTGCGTTGGATATGGATCGCCAAGCACTGCCTGAAGTGCTCGTCGATCACTGTGAGCATGCGGAATGCCTTGCCATCATGCGTGCGGTCCATGACGGATTCGGAGCGAAGCGGAGAAGGGCAAGCGCAGCGCGCCCAACTCATAGCTCCAGACGTGACCGGGATATTGCGGCCTAAGTCATACACATGACCCCTCGTTAAACCAAAGCCGCCCGCGCTTGGGCTGCTTCTGCGGCACCTTGAGCCCTTCACGGCGCCATATGCGCTCGGCCCGCTTGGCGTTCACCAACCAACCTTCATTGCGCAGCAACGCCGTGATCCGGCGATAGCCGTACCGGCCATATTGCTGAGCCAGCCGGACGATCGCAGTTGTCAACAGCTTCTCATCGACCGGAGGCGTTGGCAGCTTGCGCTGGGTCGAACGGTGCTGACCAACGACCCGGCAAGCCCGGCGCTGGGATACGCCCAGCACTTCCTGCACGTGGTCGATGGCCAGCCGTCGTCGTAAAGGGCTCAGTACTTTCCCTCGGCAACCTCCTTCAGGGTCAGAGCGTCCAGCGTCAGATCAGACACCGCCTTCCTGAGCCGCTGGTTCTCCTTCTCAAGGTCCTTCAACCGTCTCGCCTGACTGACCTTTAGCCGCCGTACTCACGCCGCCAGCGGTAGTCGCTCTGCTCCGACACGCCGAGCGACCGGCAGATCGCACCAACCTTCTCTCCTTGCGACAGCCGAACCTCGGTCTCACGCAGCATCCCGATAACCTGTTCTGGTGTGTATCTCTTCCGTGCCATCCATCAGCTCCTTTCAAGCCGTAAATAACCGAAATCCTAACTCTCAATGTGACTCACTTCTTTGGGGACAGGTCAATTTTGACCAAACCGCAAGGTAAGCGGCTGTCAAAAGCTAGCTGACCAGAACATGATGATGGTCCACAACGGCACCATCAGAAGACCCATTATCACTGCATCAATTGCCAGAAACACTGGTGGTGACTTTCCGAGCGCCGACCTCACATAAGTGGGGTCGCGCGGCGTAGCTATGCGCACCAAAACGCGTCCATGTGTTGGACACCCTCAGCCACCAGTCGGTAAATGCGTCCTGTTTAGATTTACTTTCAATTGCGACGATATGGCTTGGGACGCAAAGCTGACTTCTGCTCAACTTAAGATCCTGGCACGATCAAAAAGATCGCCCCCTTATCACCCCAGTATATCAGATAGTTGCGTGAAGTAGCGGGCCTATTTGCAGACCTCATGCAAGAGTAGCTCAAAAATGCTTATATAATACAGATGTTTATTGCCCATGATGTGAGTCCTCTTCTGATCAAATCCACCTCTTTCAGCTCACGGTGCCAATCTGATCAACTTCCTTTTGCAATTCGGTCGTCGCTTTGTGAATCCCAGTTCAAAAGCCGAGTTGTTTGATCCGTGCGCCGATCCTCTGCATCAGGTCAGCGTGTTCATCGAAGTATCTCGACTTGTTATACCCTGCGACCAACTGTCCCCCGATATTCGTATGACCTAGCATGGCTGAGATCACATGCGGTGCGGCACCAAGATTGCCGGCCATGGTAGCTGCCGTGCGACGCAATGCGTGCGCTGACCAGTCGGTTACCCCCGATTTCTTAGTATTCGCAAGCAACCAGCGTGACCAGTTGATCAATGTTCCGCCGTTACTCGTGACGAATATTTGATCCGCCAGTTTGATTTCAGTCGGGCGGTCAAGGATCGCGAGCCGCTGCTGCTCGCTGCGCATAACATCTTGAAGTAACTTAAGTGCTTGGTCTGACAAGGGCACAGCCATTGCCTGTCTTGGCTTGGCTTTGCGCTGGGCTCGTGCTCGTGTGTCCTTCCGTTCCTCTCCAGGGATTTTCCAGATCCTGGCTTTGAAATCTATCTGGTCCCAGGTTGCGTTAACCGCTTCACTGCGCCTAGCGGCGGTGAGAAGTAGGAACAGGCAGCAGTGTCCATAAGGATCGTCGAACGTAGGCAACAGCTTGCGCAGTTCTTCTTCATCGAGAACCCGTTGTCTGGGAGGCCCGACTACGGGCTTCTCAATGCTGAATGGGCCACGCATCAACTCTCGCTTACTGGCCCATTTGACCACCGGGCTCAGGTAGGCAACAGCACGAGAAGCGGTAATTTTCGCCTTGTGGGCGTCCACCGCTAACTGCAAATCAACTGCACGAATATCGATCGCGGGACGCTTGAGCATGGACTTGAAGAATGATTTCAGGTGCTTTTGTTGAACCTTCGCTGTTTTGAGGCCAGCGCCATTGCCGATCGTGAAATAGGCATCAATCATCGAGCCAAACGTGCCTACTCCCTCAACGGCTGAAAGTGCCTTCAGACGCGCGGCCCTTTTCTCCTCGGTTGGATCCGCACCTTCGGAAATCTGACGCCTTAAGTCCTGTGCTTTGATACGAGCATGGCTAAGGCTCAGGTTTGTTCCAACGTTGAAACGGCGCATGACACCGTTTGCTCTCATAGCGAGCGACCAGCTCTTCGAACCTGTAGGCATAACTCTCAACCGCAGGCCGGGAACTGCACCATCGACAAGTTCAATCGTGCGCTTCGGATGCGGCTTGGTCCGCAAAATCTGGACAGCAGTAAGCGGGGCGACGCGTTTAGCCATGGCAAAATCAGGAGCTCAAAAAAGGATTCATACAGGATTCACTGTATGCGCGATTTGGTGGAACAAGTCAAGAACAGTTGGGAGCTAAGATTCAATAGTTCATATTGATTAACAAGGCTTTGAAGGAAATTCTGGGTACATTGGGGACGAACTGAAACCCCCTGACCAGAAACTTTTAATCAGTAGGTCGCTGGTTCGAACCCAGCAGGGCTCACCATATTTCTCGATAGCTTAGTGTCAGCGCGTTACGGGACCGCCTTTCCGTGTGAGCAGGCTGTGAACGCGGTGCTCTTGGTATACGCTCATACCCACACCATTCCCTCCATATTAGGCCTCGTGCTTTGCGGACGGCTGGATAACGCACGCCTTCTTCTGCGCTTTGAGTTCTCATCAACGCCGCCGTCGCAGCGCTGGCGCCGGTTCAGGCTGAGCTAGTCGCAGGTGAGGACGCGAAAGAGGGCGTACAATCGTTCGCGGAGCGGCAAACGGCGCAGTTCAAGGGAATTTTGGCTGGCCCTACTCATAACAATATGATCTAGCGGGAGTGCAAGAGAGGTATTCGCAACATGAATTTCGATTTTTCTGACGACCAAAAATTCCTGCGCGATGAAGTGCGGAAATTTCTGAGCGCGCAGTGCACGACTAAGGAAGTGCGCGAGGTGCTGGATGATGATGCCATGACCCACCATGCTGGTGTCTGGCAGAAAGTCGTTGAGATGGGCTGGCTGGGCGCGGCCATTCCTGAAGAGTATGGCGGCCTTGGCCTTGGCATGCTGGAGTTGTGCGTGATCGCAGAAGAATTGGGCCGCGCGCTCGCGCCCGTGCCATTCGGATCAAGCGCATTTTCTTCGCCGAAGCGTTGAAGCTTTGCGGATCGCAAGAGCAAAAGGCGGCGTTGCTGCCCGGTGTCGCGGATGGTTCTGTTGTCGGCACTATCGCGGCTTCAGAAGGTCCCGGTGCTGTAACGCCCGCACGCATCAACGCATCTTTCAAAGACGACAAAGTCACCGGCACCAAAATCCCTGTGACCGACGGCGATATCGCAACTCATGCGGTTGTTCTGGTGCAAGAGGGATCGGGGCAATCGCTGGTCGTTGTAGAGCTCGATGGCGCTGGCATTACCCGCAGCTCGCTCGGCACGATTGAGCCAACGCGCAGTCATGCAGAGATAGTCTTCGACGGTGCAGCCGCAGAACGGATGGGAAAGGCCGGACAAGGTTTGGCGCTGTATGAGCAAGTGCTCAACCGGGCGGCCGTCCTGCTTGCGTTTGAACAATTGGGCGGCGCCTCCGTCTGCCTCGAAATGGCCAATGCCTATGCGAAAGAACGTGTTGCCTTTGGCCGCCCGATTGGCGGCAATCAGGCGATCAAGCACAAGCTCGCTGATATGTATGTGAAGAACGAAGTGGCGCGCTCCAACTGCTATTACGGTGCTTGGGCGCTTTCAACGGACGCGGCGGAATTGCCCGAAGCCGCTGCTGCTGCAAGGGTTGCTGCATCTGAGGCCTATTGGTTTGCGTCCAAGGAAAACATTCAGACACACGGCGGGATGGGCTTTACCTGGGAGGCGGATTGCCATTTGCATTTGCGGCGTGCCAAACTGCTTGGCGTGCAAGCGGGCAACCCGGCGGTTTGGAAAGAGAAGCTGGTGACAGCGCTCGAACGCAAGAATGCCGGCTAAGGCTAAAATTTTAAGAGAAGAGATCAAACTCATGGACTTTAAAGATAGCCCAGAAGAAGCAGAATTCCGCGCCGAGGCAAACGCGTTCCTTTCCAAGCATTTGGAGCCAAAGAACGCGGACAGCAACCCGCGTGATCGCGGCGGCGAGTTTCTGAAGCGCGCTAAGGCATGGCAGAAAATCAAGGCCGAGGGCGGCTTTGCCCAGATCACTTGGCCAAAGGAAATCGGCGGGCGCGGCGGATCGCCTATGCAGCAGGTCATCTGGAACCAGGAAGAAACCAAATTCGACGCGCCAACATCGCCGTTCGCTATTGGCCTTGGCATGTGTGTGCCAACGGTCATCGCTTTTGGCAGTGACGAACACAAGAAGCGCTACGTCCAGCCCGCCTTGGTGGGCGAGGAAATCTGGTGCCAGCTGTTCTCAGAACCTGCGGCGGGTTCCGATGTTGCGGGCCTGAAGACCAAAGCCGAGAAAGACGGTGATGAGTGGGTGATCAACGGCCAGAAAGTCTGGACCACGGGCGCGCAGTTTTCCGACTATGGCATTCTTCTGACGCGGACTGATCCCGATGTGCCAAAACACAAGGGTCTGACCATGTTTATCGTGGACATGAAACAGCCAGGCGTCGAGGTCCGCCCAATCCATCAGGCATCAGGCGGCAGTGAGTTCAACGAGGTGTATTTCACCGATGTGCGCATCCCCGACACCGACCGTTTGGGCGATCCCGGCATGGGCTGGAAAGTTGCTCTGGTGACGCTCATGAATGAGCGGCTTGCAGTCGGCGGTTCGCCGGGTCCTGATTGGAAAGAGATCATGGATTATGCGCGCGGATCAGGCACTTTATCCGACAGCGCCTTCCGCCAGAAACTGGCCGATTGGTATGTCGCAGCGCAGGGCTACAAGCTGACCAAATTCCGCACGCAGACCGCGCTTTCTAAAGGTGAGACACCGGGCCCGGAGAACAGCATTGGCAAGATCATCACGGCCAATCATTTGCAGGATATCACCAACAGCGCGATCGAGATGCAAGACCATTTCGGGCTGATTACGGACAAGGATAAGGCTCCCGCCGATGCGGTGTTCCAGCAGAGTTTCATGTACGCACCGGGTCTGCGCATTGCAGGCGGGACTGATGAAATCCTCAAGAACATCATCGCTGAACGCGTTCTAGGCCTGCCCCAAGATGTGCGCGTCGATAAGGCGAAGGCGTTCTCCGAACTTTAGCGGTGCGCTGCGCGAAATGGTGTGTTGGTGCTTTTGTGTGCCATCGGCGCTGGGACATAGATGAGGCGCTAGAGAACCAAATAACGGAGTAGCAGGCACTTCATAGGAAGAGAGATGACGTGATCGCTTTGCAGCAACGCCTCGACCGCTTTTTCGCGCGCTATTATCCCGACCCCATCATATTCACCATTGCGCTGACGATGGTAACAATTGCGGCGTGTCTGCTATTGACTGATACCAGACCGGGAGAAGTCTTTGGGCTCTGGGGTGACGGGTTGCCCAGCCTTTTGGCCTTTATGGCGCAGCTTAGCCTCACGCTGATTTTCTCACATACATTGGCGAACACCGGACCGGTTGCAGCTGGCCTCAACCGGTTGGCGAAATTGCCGGGCTCTGCGCAGCAGGCCTATGTGCTCGTGGGTCTGGCAGGGTCGGGGCTTAGTTTGATCACATGGTCGCTCGGGCTGGTCGGCGGGGCAATTATTGCCAAGGCCGTTGCTACCGAGGCTGGAAAGCGCACAATCAAACTCAACTACCCTTTGCTTGTCGCAACCGCTTATGCAGGCATGTGCATCTGGCACATGGGTTATTCCAGCTCGGCGGCGCTGTTTGTCGCGACAAGGGGCCATGCGATGGAAGCGCAGATGGGCGTCATCCCTGTGTCGCAAACGATTTTCACGCCTTGGAACGGCATGATGATCGTGGCCGCGATCATCGCAATATGCGCGACGGCCTTGTTCCTGCATTCGGATGAACAGGCCACCCAATTGCCATCGGAAGAACCCGCCGATGATAAGGCCGTCGTAGATGCCGCGAGCACGCCTGCTGACAAACTCGAGACTTCGCGTTGGTTCACCCTGCTACTGGCAGCCGGGCTTGGCTTTTACCTCGCACAGCGCGCGTTCGATGGCAGCCTCACCATCGACCTCAACACTGTCAATTGGACGCTGTTGCTTGCCGTTCTCCTGTTCATCAAATCCCCGCGCGATCTAGTTGAGAAAATTGGACAGGCTGGTTCAGTTGTTGCACCCATACTGCTCCATTATCCCTTCTATGCCGGGATGATGGCGTTGATGATCGGAAGCGGGCTGGTGGCGATATTGGCTGCGGGTATTGTCTCGATATCGTCTGCTGATACTTTGCCCTTCTTCGCATTTCTCTCTGGCGGATTGCTCAATATCTTTATCCCGTCCGGCGGCGGACAATGGGCCGTACAGGGACCGATTTTCATTGAGGCGGCAACAGCGCTCGGAACCCCGCATGAGGAAATCGTGATGGCTGTTGCTTACGGCGACCAATGGACAAATCTGATCCAGCCGTTTTGGGCCCTGCCCATGCTGGCGATAGCGGGATTGAAGGTCCGCCAAATTTTGGGCTTCTGCTTCTTCTTCCTTTTAAGTTTAGGCGCTGTGTTTGGCGGCGGTATATTGGTGGTGGCAGCCCTTTGAGCAGACACCTTTCGACTTGGTCATTGTACCGTTTTGCATCGCCCAGCTTTGCACTCACTGCGCTTTCTTTGCCGCTCGTAGCGGTGCTGCCCCCGATGTATGCAGAGCTCGGCATTAGTCTGTCCGTGATCGGTCTTGTGTTTATGGCTGCGCGGTTTTTCGATGTGTTTACCGACCCGGTTTTTGGCGTGCTGGGCGACCGGGTCAGGTCACGGTGGGGCAGACGGCGGCCAGCCATCGCCTTGGGGCTACCGATCATATTGGCTGGTGCCTATCCACTGTTTTTCCCAGCCCAGCCTGCCAGCGAGTCAAGCCTATTGATCGCGCTGCTCGTGATGTACGCAGGTTGGACCTTATTGATGCTGGCACACACAGCCTGGGCTAGTGAGCTGTCTTCAGATTATGACCAACGCTCACGGATTATGGGGGCCTTGCATATCTGCGGGTTGGCAGGCGCTGTGGTGGTGCTGGCGATACCGGCCGGCTTGGAATATGTGTCGCCCGGTGCAACCATGGCAATGCGCAGCCAAGCGATGGGCAGCGTAATTCTCATCACACTACCGATCCTGTTCGTTGTGGCACTATTCGCGGTGGACGAGCCAAAAATAGAGTGGACGGCTCAACCCAAGTGGCGTGAAGGGCTGCGGTCGATTGCAACAAATTTGGCGCTACGCCGCTTGTTGCTCGCGGACCTGATGATTGGCATTCAGGGCGGCATAAACGGGTCGATCCATTTCTTCTTCATCATCCATGTGCTGCTGCTTCCGCAGGCGGCCAGCCTGTTTCTGGTGGCGATCTTTCTGGTCGGGTTTGTGTGTGTATTGCCATTTGTAAAGCTCGCCAAACGCTTCGGCAAACATCAAACCTTGTGCTTCGTTTCATTGCAATCTGCCTCGGCCTCAATCTGCTTGTTTTTCTTACCAAGCGGGGCCTTCTGGCCAGCGTTGCTTGTCTATTTGATGATTGGCGTTTCCTTTGGCAGCAACACCTTCTTGATGCGGTCCATGATGGCAGATGTGATTGATTACGACCGCGTGAACACAGGAGCAGAGCGCAGCGCCCTGTATTATTCGATGTTGACCCTCACTGCGAAATTGGGCGCTGCATTGGCCGTAGGGTTCACCTTTCCCATTTTAGATTGGGTCGGCTTTGATGCGAAAATCGTCAACGATCCGGTGACCCTAGAAGGCGTCCGTATGGTTGCGGCGATATCCCCTACAGTGCTGATCTTGGCGGTCGCGGTTATCATGTGGAATTTCCCGATTGGGCGGGAACAACAAAGAGAACTGCGGGCACAAATTGACCGGACGAATATGAGGCAAGAGCGACAGCTGTAGATTAGATCCCAGCGACCTCTGGCTGGAAAATTCTGACCGATGCCCGCGGGATTGTCGCTGCCGGCATCTCGCTAGGCCTTAGCAATCAGTTTTTCTGCGCGCTCAAACAAAGTGATCGTTGATGCATGGAGCCGATCTCCGGTTTCTTTGGGCGCCTTACCCGCACTTGCCCGCGCATGCGTGCCCTCAAGGATTGCCCCCAGTTTAAAGCACGCCAAAACCGCGTACCAATTGATTGCATCCATCTTGCGGTTTGTCCGCTCACCGTAATGGGCAACCAGTTCTTCGGCGGTGGGAAAGCCGTCCCACGGTTCGACCCGGACCACACCGATGCTGTCGTCCGTTGGACTGGGCCAGGTTGCAATGACCCAGCCGACGTCAACCAGCGGATCCCCGATCGTTGCCAATTCCCAATCAACGAAAGCGGCCAATTCGGCGCTTTTCGGCTCGAACATGGTGTTGGCTAGATGACAATCGCCGTGAATGATACCGGGCTGAAAGTCTTGCGGCGTATTTGTCTCTAGCCAACTGACAATCGGATCGACATCAGGCAGCTCTTTGAAGCCGCTCCAGCTATCGAACACCGCATAGCTTTCCAATTGGCCCATCCAGCGCGAGGGTTGACGTTCAAGAAACCCGTCAGGCTTACCGAACCCTTGCAGACCGGCAGCGCGGTAATCTACACCGCCAAGTGCGGCCAAACCTTCTATGTAGGACAGACCCATGCGGCGGCGCACTGCGGGGGCATTTGCATGAAGGTGGGGTAAGCCGTTCTGCGGATTGAACCCGTCAATTGGCTCCATCAGATAGAAGCATGCACCAATGACGCTTTCATCATCGCAGCTCGCGATAAAGCCCGGATGCGGTACGCCGCTGCCCGACAATGCCTGCAAAACGCGCGCTTCGCGAAGCATGGTCGTGTTGGAGTTTTTACGAAGATGCATTGGCGGTCTGCGTAGGACAAACTTTCGCCCACCTCGGCGAAAAGCGAGCAGTATATTTTGCGTGCCCCCGGCTAACAATTCGGCATCGGCAAGCGGACCGTCCTCGAGGCCTTGCTCGTCCATCCAGCCAAGTAGCGCGACTATATCGACCGGAAATGTTTCCACCGATGTATCTAGCATCTGTTCCTCGCAAATCTTTCAAACTTTAGGTGGGACCGCAAGCGACCGACACGGTCATATCCGTCAAAGTCGAATGCCATTTTGCAGTTGGTTTCGATTTGAATGTCGCGTGACGCGCGGCCCAAACAGAACGGGCGCGGGGACAAAGCCGCGCCCGGAAATCTGCCTATCAAGAAATGCCCAAGTTTTGAGTTTCAGGCTCAGAACTTTGTCCGGACTGTCACGCCATAGGTCGCAGGCAAGCTGGGGAAGGCCGAGCGAGAGCCACTACGAAGCGTGGTGTTAAATGCAGCGTCATATGTGATCTCATCGGTCACATTCACGCCCCACACCTCCAAGGTCCAGCTTTCGTCCTGAGCACCGATGCCTGCACGCAGATTGACCTTTGTTTGGCCATCCAAAACATCGAATGGGTTCAGAATGCCGGTTGCTGGAGCGACAGCCTGTGTACCCGTACGCTGGTCGCTGACCGTGCGTGTTTGTGCATTGAAAAAGCCCCGCAGATCGCTGCCAAGATCCTTCTCATAATTCATGCCTGCAACAACGGTAAGGTCTGGCGCATTGCTTAGTGAAAAGCCGCAAAGCGCGGTAACGCTTGGTAGTGTTGATGTGCCCGCGCAATCGTCCGGGTAGTTCGCATCAAGGTAAGTCACGGCGACGTTGAATGTGAGGCCGTCGGTTGGACGGATGACCGATTCAAGCTCGATACCTTGCGAGAGTGCCTTGTCGACAGAGAAGACTGTAAATTGCAGTCCGTTGAAGTCCAAAATTTGGAAGTTTGAAAACTCTTCGCGGAATGCCGCAATATTCAACGTAACAGCATCGTCCAAGACCTGCGCTTTGACACCGATTTCATAGGCATCAACCTCTTCCGATGGGAATGTCGGGTTGCCTGCCACACCGGTCGCAGGGTTAATGATTGCAGCTGTCGTATCGAAGTTTATGCCGCCCGATTTGAAGCCATGTGTGAAGCTGGCATAAGCTGTGACAGGCGCATCAAACTCATAGGCCACCTTCCCGGTGTAAATAAATTCTGTGTCGTCAAACGGTACATCAAATTCCTGCGGCAGACCCGGTACGCCGGGGATCGTGGGTGCAGTAAAGGCAAAGCACCCAAGCCCCACGATTGGCGGGATCAAACCAGCGAGTGGTGACGGCGGTTGGTTCGCAGCGGCAAAGCCAAGTGCTCCTGTGCACGTCGGATTGGTGTTGCCAGACTGGACGAAATCACCCTGCTTGCTTTCATCCGAATAGCGCAGGCCAACCGTCAGGCTGAGCCCGTCTGTCACCTCAAACACATTGTGGGTGAAGATCGACCAGCTTTCCGCATCTTGAGTGAATTGATAATCCGTTGCCGTTAGAGCCGGTGACGCACCGGTGAATAGCGCCAAAGGTGCTGGGCCAAAGTTTCCGCCGAGAATGGCGCCTGTCACCAAGTCAAAGCCCGGCCCCAGAGAGGTCTGAACATCTGAGTCAATCGTTTCGTTGGAATAGAAGCCGCCCACCAACCAATTAAGCTTGCCATCAAAGGCTTCACCTTGAAGCCGTGCTTCAGCGGTGAAGGTCTCATAGGTGACCTCAACATTATCGGATTCAAAGATATCAAGACCCGAAAAGTCGTTGTCAGAGCTCTCGACAGTGTTAAAATTCCGGTACGAACCGATCAGGATCAGGTCTGCCGTGTCGCCCAATGGAAATTCAAGTTCTCCTGTGATGCCGAAGGATTCTGAGCTTTCCAGAGGCAAGCGGTTGGCCGTTGTAACAAGCGATTCCAGAGCCTCTTCAGCGGTCGCTGTGTCAAATGGGTTTGTATTGATTACCGGTCCAGCCTGTCCGCCCCGTGGGTCACCGCTCAAAAGGCCCAGAAGTCCAGATGTTTCCAGAGGTGACGACAGGATTTCAACCGGGGAACAACACACCGTATCCGCCTCGGAGTAATCGACAATAAGGCGCCCCCTGACACCGCCTTCGCTTTCATAGCCCAGTTGACCGCGCAACAGGAATTGATCGAGCACACCGGATTCGCCGATCTGATTGCCCGAGCTGTCCACAATATCAACATAGCCATCGCGTTCACGATAGGCACCGGTCAAACGCACAGCCAATGTGTCTTCGACGAGAGGAGCGTTGACCGCGCCTTGAACGCTAATCAAGTCGAAATTGCCATAAGTCGCATTGGCAAAGCCGCCAAATTCACTCAGATCTGGCCTGTTGGTTGTAAGATTGATTGCACCAGCCGTTGTGTTGCGGCCAAACAATGTGCCCTGAGGCCCGCGCAAAATTTCGAGACGCTCAACATCAACAAATTCGCTCAGCGCAATGCCTGGACGCGATTGATAGGCGCCATCAATAAAGACACCAACCGCGCTCTCGAAGCCCAAGTTGTTGCCAGCTGTGCCAACACCGCGAATCCTGAAAGTCGGAGTGCGAGTGGAGGATTGAGCTGAGTTTGCAGAGAAACTTGGGGCGACCTGCGCAATATCCCTGACATCGACCACACCAGCGCTTTCAAGCTGCTCGGGCGAGACTGCGGTTACTGCAATTGGAACATCTTGAATGTCCTGGGCCCGGCGCGTTGCGGTCACGATGATCACATTGTCAGCGGTGTCGATCTCTTCCGCGTTTGCGCTTTCTTGTGCGAATGCAGGTGTCACTGCAAGGCTGCTTGCCAGAGCAATGCTCGCCGTACCGAAATACAAATTCCGCTTAGTCATCGTCGCGTTCTCCCAAACACTTCCATTTTTTATGTCGTATTGTATGACAATGCTGCAAAGGCGTGTCAAATGCGCTGTTTTAGAGTTCGCTTACAGGCTTTGGAAAAGTGGTTGGCGAGCCGGAGCGTGGTTAAGTGACCGCTTGCTTGAAAGGCAGCAGCTTCCAATCGGTGTTCACCTTATGCACGGGATCGTCGATTGCGAGCTCAGCGACTTCGCATCCGCGAAGGAAATCCATGATGTGCTTTTCCATCCAGGTGCGAGCAGTTTCGGCGTCCCCGATTTTAAGCGCGTTGAACACGTGAGTATGTGCCTCCAATAAACGCTGACCCGGGCCTAATTTTTCAATCACCGCGCCGTAAGCCGGAAACAGGAACTGGCCAATGGGCGCACGTGCTAAGAGCAAGGCGTGATTGCCTGAGGCTTCGGCCACGAGGTCGTGAAACTCGATATCGGCCTCGACCAATGCTTCGGGTTCGCTGAGGATACTTTCGGTGGCGACCAGATTGGCCTCAATCTTGGCCAGCAGCGCCGTATCAATTTTGTTTGCGGCAAGTTCTGCTGCCATCGGCTCCATTGCCATATGCATCTGCCAAATCTCGCGATAGGAAATCCCGTGAAGCACAATCGCTTGGAGCATGGCATCCGAAGCAATGTCAGGCGACGGAGCAGATACCACCAAGCGGCGGCGCGCGCCTCTCACAACGAGGCCTGAACTTTCTAACTTGCGCAGGGCCTCACGAACCGTAGGCCGCGTCACGCCGAGTTGCTCTGCAAGATCGTGTTCGACGGGAAGCATTTCACCGGGTTTGAGCGCGCCCTCCATAATCATCCCGCGCAGCGCCTCTTCCGCCAATTCATAAGCCGGCGCACGCTTGAGAGATTTGATGGAAGACCCGGTGCTCATATGCTGGCGCTTTCTCTAAGGACATTGCGGCGAATTTTGCCGGTGGTGGTTTTGGGCAGGTCCGCGACAAATTCAATCGCTCGCGGATATTTGTATGGGGCGGTTGCCTTTTTGGTATGCGTCTGGAGTTCGGACATCAGCTCAGCGCTGCCGTTATAACCCGTGTTCAAAATGACCCATGCTTTGACCAGCTCGCCGCGCTTGTCGTCAGGGATGCCGGCTACCGCGCATTCCCTCACAGCCGCGTGCTCGCTAAGCGCATTCTCTACTTCTTGAGGGCCGATCCTGTACCCCGAAGAATTGATAATGTCATCGGCCCGGCCTGAGTAAAAGATATAGCCATCGGCATCTATGTGGACGTTATCGCCCGTTTGGAACCATTCTCTGCCATCGCTCTTCAAGATCGTCGAAGCGGTTCGCACAGGGTCGTCCCAATAGTGCAGCATGACCTGCGGGTTTGGCATGCCAATGAGAAGCTGCCCGGATGCGTCTTTGGTCAAAATTTCATCATTTGGCGTCTGGACGGCAGCATCCACGCCTGGCAGCGCGCGTCCCATCGAGCCCGGTTTCACCTCGCCATCTGGCCGGTTCGTAATCGTCATAAGAGTTTCGGTCTGGCCATAGCCATCAAGCACGGTCGTGCCTGTCAGTTCACGCCACCGATTGATAATTTCAGGATTGACAGATTCGCCTGCCGAAACAGTCCGGCGCAGGTGTGGCAGCGAAACCTGCGAAAAATCTTCAAGGACGAGTTGCCTCAGCTCAGTTGCCGCAGCGCAAAAACAGGTCACTTCGTACCTCTCAAGCAGTTGCAATCGCTTTGCGGGATCGAAGGAGCCGTTATAGAACAAGACCGACGCGCCTTGGCTCCACGGCCCGAACAAAATGCTTGTCCCTGATTTTGACCAACCCGTATCGGCGGTGCACCAAATGCGCTCGTTCTCGTCCAGACCGAGCCAATGAATGGCTGAATTGGACCATGCCCATAAAGCACGGGACGCGTGCGTAACGCCTTTTGGTTCACCGGTTGAGCCCGAGGTGTAGTAAATAATCGCAACGTCGTCGCTTTTGACGGTTGCGGGTTCAAAAACCTCATCCAGTGCGATCGAACTTTCAAGCGATGACCAGCCGCTGACCTTTTCTCCGACGCTGACTTTGACAGCAAGGCTTTCCAGATTGTCGAATTTGGAAGTGTCCTCAAAGCATGCAATTGCACCGCGCGCGCCAGAGTGTCTTACCCTGTAGGCGATATCTTTGGCGGTTAGCATTGTGATGCAAGGTATCGGCACCGCCCCCATGCGTAGGACGGCGGTCATCGCGATCTGCCATTCGGCGATACGCGGCAACATAACAATCACACGGTCGCCCTGTTTCAAACCGTTCTGGACCAGCAAATGCGCCAGTTGCGAGGAACGCTTCGATATCTGGGCGTAGGTCCAGAATGTCTCGTCCCCATTCTCAGAAACACTGATCAAAGCGAGACAGGCTGGGTCTTGCGCCCAGCGGTCGACAACGTCTCCGGCAAAGTTGAACGTTGCCGGCACCGACCAGTTGGAGCTTCCATCCTTCGGTAATTCGGCGATGACCATTCCCCTAACCTGCCCATAGATCACGGCGTTGCGCTACCGCCGTTGCAATTTGTAATATTGTAATACAAACCGCTCGCACTGCAAGGCCCGTAGGTTAATCGAAGCGCGAGTTCGTCACAGAGCTTCCGATCGCTGACACATTGCAGTTGATCTGCGAGCATTTATACCAGCGATGTAGCGAAGGGGATCAACGGCAAATGAGCGAAAGCACTGCGGCAGCACTCAGCCGATGGCAACGCGCCGTCTATGGCTTGCCCTATTTCGGTTATTCGATCGCAACGATCCCGGTGGTCGCCTTCATCCCTGCATTTTATTCATCAGACAGAGGGCTAAGTCTGGCGGCTGTTGGCTTGATGATTGCTTTAACCCGCGTCTCGGATGCGGTGACCGATCCTATTGTGGGCTGGATTTCTGACCGGCTGAGCACTCCGATTGGGCGGCGCAAGCCTGTCATTCTGATCGGTTTGCCGCTGATGTGCCTGTCCGCCTGGATGCTGTTCGTCCCGCCGCAAGAGGTGAGCCTCCTCTATGTTTTTGGCTGGGCGTTTCTTCTGTATCTGGGGTTCACACTGGTCGACCTGCCATTCAAAGCTTTCGGAGCAGAGCTCTCCCTCATTATGATGAGCGCGCCGAGCTGGCAGGTTGGCGCGAAGGGCTCGGCCTTGTTGGAACGTTGTTTGGATTGTCAGCTGCAGCCTATGTGTCGCTCTCTTTAGGGGGAGGATTGGGCGATCAGCTTTACATGATGGCGTTGATCGCGATTATCCTGACGCCTTTGCTATTTTCCATAACATTTGGGGTTCTGCGCGAGCCTGAGTTGCCCAATCTAAATGCAGAAAAAACGCAACGCGGGACGCCCTTCGCCAAGCTTCGCATAATTTGGAAAAACCGCCCTTTTCGCGGGCTGCTTTTCATTAGCTTTTTCATGCTGGCGGCGGAATTTGGGGCAACCGCGCTCAAAGCTTTGATCTTTGAACACGTCTTTCTCAATGAAGAACTGTTTCCTGTCTTGTTGCTCAGCGAGCTCTTGGTGATGGTCGCCTCCATTCCGTTCTGGCTCTATCTTTCGCGGCGCTATTCCAAGCACCAAGCGATTGCCGTGGCGGCGATTTGGGGCGGATGCATTAGCCTGCTCATTGCGCTTTTTGGCAGCAGTTCACTGCCGATATTTTTCGCCCTATCGCTTATGAAAGCGACATCCCTAGGCGCTATAACCGTTCTCACCAATGGCATGGCAGCAGATGTGATTGATATTGATGCTGCGAGAAGCAAAGAAGAGCGGACCGGCATATATTTCGCTTTGTGGGGCATGGTGAACAAGGGCGCAGTCGCAATCGGAGTGTTGATCGCCACCAACCTGCCCGCAGCTTTGGGCTACCGCGCGAGCGATGCAGGAGTAGAGGGCGCCAACGTCTTGGTTTGGACGTTTGGTTTGATGCCAGCATTCGGCCTTCTGGCAACAGTGCCGGTGTTGCTTTCCTGGCCATTAACCCGCGAGCGGCAGGCCCGTATTCGAGCAGCGATAGATCGCCGGACACCTAAGCAACAGCAAGGGCCTATTTAGCAAAAACCCACTCACCCCGGTTACGCGCTATTGCATCATGTCCTATTGTCAGACAATGAAAGTTAGAAATCTTGATAGGGGCTATCATCGTCAATGATTAGTTTTGAACTTTCTTCCGAGCAGATCGAGCTGCAAGAGCGCGTTGAGACTTTCGTTCGTGAGGAGATCATCCCGCTTGAAAAGCCAGGCCTACCAGAGCAGGTGCGCGACCCCTTTCGTGACGAATTGACAGCAAAGGCCAAGGAAGCTGGTCTTTTGTCACCTCATGTCCCGCGCGAATTTGGCGGGATGGGTTTAAACCATATCGACTGCGCGATCGCGTTTATGGCTTCTGGATATTCGCTTTATGGCCCGATCGCGATGAATTGTGCCGCGCCGGACGAAGGCAATATGAACCTTATGTACCGTGTGGGCTCCCACGAGCAGAAAGCGCGCTGGCTCGCCGCATTGGCGGCGGCAGAGATACGCTCATGCTTCTGCATGACCGAGCCATCTCCTGGTGCTGGTTCTGATCCCAGCCTGATGCAAACAACCTATCGCAAGGATGGCGACGAATTCGTGATCTCGGGCCGTAAATGGTTGATTACAGGTGCAGATGGTGCGGGCTTTGCGATCATCATGGCGCGTCCTCAGGACCCAGAGCAAGGCGGCGCGGCGACGATGTTCCTTACCGATATGGATGCGCCGGGCATCACAATCGAACGCGATGTACCTACTGTGGACCGGACCTTTACCGGCGGGCATGGCGAGGTCGTGTTTGACGGGCTTCGGGTGCCGTCATCGGCTATTTTGGGGGCTGAGGGTGAAGGCTTTCGTTATGCGCAGGTCCGGCTCGCACCCGCCCGTCTTACGCATTGCATGCGCTGGTGGGGCGCGGCGAAGCGCTGCCACGACATCGCGACCGAATATGCGAAAACGCGCCAAGCCTTTGGCGGCAATTTGATTGACCATGAAGGCGTAGGCTTCCTGCTCGCTGACAATGAGATCGACCTTCACACCAGCAAATTGACGATTTGGTACACCGCTTGGTTGCTTGACCAGGGTGAAAAAGGCGGCAGGGAATCCAGCTTGGCCAAAGTCGCATGTTCTGAGGCGCTCGACCGGATCACCGATCGCTCGCAGCAAATCCTTGGCGGGCTTGGCGTAAGCCACGATACGGTTGTGGCGCAGATCGCGACCGAAATGCGCGGTTTCCGCATTTATGATGGCCCATCAGAGGTTCACCGTTGGTCGCTCGCCAAAAGGCTCTCCCGGGGATGAACGGGCAGGCGTATACCAACGGACGCACGTTCCACAACCTGGCCTTGGACCGGGTGCATATTGGTCGGCCTGCCGCTGAAGCGGTTCGGCTGGAAGCCGCCACCCGAAATGCGTCGCGGGTGGTCATCGTTGTCCCGGATGTCATCGTCGCCAACACGCCAATTGTTGCTCTGATTGAAGAGGTCTTGGGCGAAAAACACGCAGGCACTTTCACCGATCTGATCGACCATGTGCCGCGTTCCGCAGTATTCGCTTTGGCGAGCTATTTGCGCGATTGCGATGCCGATCTGGTGATCACAATTGGTGGCGGCACACCGATGGACACGGTCAAGGTTGCGCTTATCTGCCTCGCGCAGGGTATCGAGAACGGTGATGATCTAGGCAAGGCTGCGGTTTCGGTCGATGCATCGGGGAGCCGGATCGTTCCAGAGATCGCCGACCCGCCATGCCGTCAGATTATCGTGCCGACCACATTGTCCGGTGCCGAATTCAGCGATCTTGCAGGCTGCGTCGATACGAAAACTCAGGTGAAGCAGCTCTTCACCGCGCCGATGATTGGTTCGGCCAGCGTCATTCTTGACCCTGCCCTTTGCGTGCACACGCCTGAGGCCTTGTGGCTTTCAACCGGCATTCGCGCGATTGATCATGCGGTGGAGACGATATTGTCGAGCGGCCCAGAGCCAATCGCGGATGCAGGCGCGCTTCATGCCCTGCGCCTCTTTGCAAAAGCGCTGCCACTCACGAAGCATGAACCTGATAATTTGGATGCAAGGCTTGATTGTCAGACTGCGGTTTGGATGGCCTGCACGGGGCTTAACCGCACGCCTTATGGCGCCAGCCATGGGATCGGGCATCAATTGGGCGCGGTGGCAAATGTGCCGCATGGCTACACAAGCTGCGTCATGCTACCTCATGTCATGGCCTTTAACGCAGAAACGGCGCCCGAGCGCATGCAGTGGATTGCGAACGCCATGGGGACCCCGAGCCGTCAAGCGGGCGAATTGGTCGCAGAATTGATCGCCAGCCTTGGCATGCCGACGAAATTGAGAGATGTTGGCGTGAAACGCGGGCATTTCGATGCCATTGCCGATGGCGCGATGCTCAATGCATTTTGCCGTGCCAATATAAGAGAACTGAGCCGAACAGACATAATCACCCTGCTCGAACAAGCGTATTGAGGGAGAGCGCAAATGCGCATGGAACAGCACGTTTTGAATGAATTGCATTCTTTTCGCTTCCCTGGCGAGGATCCAAATTATGCTCTCGTGATCTCGCACGGCCTTGGCGGTCATGCAGGCATTTACGACGTCTTCTGCGAGCACCATGCGGCCAAAGGGGTCGATATCTGGAGCTTTGATGCGCCCGGCCACGGCCGTTCCACCACGAACCGTCCGCGCGGCAAGTGGACTATGGAAGAATGGGTCCAGGGCAGCATGGATTATGCGACCCATGTGAAAAAACTAACCGGGCTTCCCGTCTTTACCTTGGGGTCTAGTCTCGGTGTGGGCGCAGCGATCAGCGCGATTAGTCACGAGGATGTAACTGGAGCCGTTGCGATGGGCTCTATTTTTGTGCCAGGTCACCAGATAATCGCCGCGGGCGGAGCGCCATTTCGGACCGAGGGTTTCAAGCAGGCGATGCCACTACTCAAAGGCGCTGCCAAACTGGACATCGCCAGCTTCTTCAACTTCGACGAAGACTACGGTTATCTCGGCGCGCAAGAACAGAAGAAGAAAGACCCTTGGAACACCTGGGAATATGATCTCGAAAGCTGGGCCAGCCTCATGCAATATGACCCGCCCAAGCCTCCTTCTGAGAATGACAAACCGGTTCTGTTCACCGTTGGTGAGAAGGACCCGTCATTCCCGGTGGAGATGGTCAAAATGATCGCTGAGGGGATTGGCGGCCCCGTTGATTTCCGGGTTTTTGATGGAGCCTCGCATCAATTGATGCTGTTCCACACCGCAGAATTTTCCGATGTCGTCCATGAATGGGCGCTCAAACAAATATAGATTAGCAGGCTCGAGCGGAGAGAACTCATGAACAAGAACATCAAGGCCAACGGCCTCAACCATCTGGCGATTTCGACGAACAATATGAAAGAGCAGATCGAGTTCTACACCGATGTGCTCGGCTTCAGGCTCGTAGCGCTTTACTGGATGCATGGGGTCGAGGGATGCTGGCACGGCTTCCTTGAAATGAATGATAGCAGCCAGGTTGCCTTCGTTTTCAATCCCGCAAACAAGGACGCCAAGGTCGAATATGGCCGGACCAATCCGGGCCACACAGGCGGGCCTTCCGCGCCCGGAACGATGCAGCACCTCGCGTTCAACGTCGATACGCTTGATGATCTGCTCAACATGCGCGACCGTATCCGTTCGCGCGGTTACAATGTCATGGGACCAATGGACCACGGCATGTGCCACAGCATCTATTTCCAAGGTCCAGAAGATACCTGCCTCGAAGTCGCGACATTCGGCAATGCGGATTATCCGATTGGGCCAAAGGACTGGATCGATCCTGAAGTGCAGGAACTTGCCGGGATCAGCGATGAGGAATTGGCCAAGTTTACGAACCCGATTGAGTTCGAAGGCCAAGGCGGAAAAATCCCCAACCCCGGTTACAATCCGGACAGCTATAACCCGGACCGCCCAGAGGCCCTTCTCAAAGGCATATTCGCGATGAGCGATGAGCAGTTCGCGATGATGCCTATGGAAAAACGCCCCCCTTCCATGATGAGCGACGAAGACCGCGCCGCAAAGCACGCAGGCTAACCGCGTTCACAATTTGGGATGGGTATCGTGAACTCAGCGACATTGAACCACTACACCGGCATAGCCAAATTTCTGCACTGGGCGATTGCCCTTCTGATCATCATGATGCTGGTGTTTGGACAGGGCTTTGACGACATCAATAACGAGGCCGACTTAACCTGGTCGCTTGAGGGGCATTCAACGCTGGGCTTTACGGTCATAATCTTGCTGGTCTTGCGCATATTGTGGCGGCTTGGGAACCCGCCGCCAGCGCTTCCAGAAACAGTTGCGCCGACGCAGGCGATACTGTCGAAGCTCTCGCATCTGCTGCTTTACGCGCTGATGATCTACGTCCCAGCAACGGGCATCTACACGGCCGCTGCGCATGAATACGCTGTCCTCCCATACGGGGCGTTTGACGTGCGGGAGGTGTTTGGCTTTCTTGGGGCGAGCGATTTTGACGGGCGGCGCTTCTTGCACGAGATCGGCACTTGGCTGTTGATTGCCCTCTTGGCCGTCCACATCGCCGCCGCATTCCTGCATCAGTTTGTGCAAAAAGACGGTGTACTGCGACGGATGTGGTTCGGAGGCCGCAAAAAGATGCAGGACCCCGGCTGACGGTCCGACGTTCCTTTCATGTTTGCGCTGCGCTGATGGCGGGAAAGCATGAACAAATCGCACATCGCCGCAGATTGGTTGCAAAAGCCGCTTGACTCGACGGGTGTAATGACAGACATTTCTGTTATGACAGAAATAACAATCGAGTCGGACAAACTTCCCCCAGCGGTTGAAGCCTTTGTGCTTCGCTGGGGTGACCTTGGCGGGCAGTGGGGGGTCAATCGCTCTGTCGCCCAGATACAAGCTTTGCTGCTTTTGTCAGACCGCCCGCTCACCGCCGAAGAGATTGCTGAGAAGCTCACAATGGCCCGGTCCAACGTCTCCAATTCGATCAAGGAACTGCTCAATTGGAAGCTGGTGACGCGCGTGCCAGTGATGGGTGATAGGCGTGATCACTATGTGGCTGAAACCGATATGTGGCAGATGGCCAGCAAAGTTGCGCAAGGGCGTAAGGAACGCGAGATCGACCCCATGGTCGCCGCGATAAATGCGGCCATGCAGGACATCGACGACCCCAAGATCAGCGCCGAAGTGCGCCAACGTCTTCATGGCATGCACGACTTCATCAACACTGTGGAGGGCTGGTACAACCAAATGATCCATGTGCCGCCGCAGCAGATTATGCGTTTGATCCGGCTGGGTTCGAAAGTTGTGGGCCTGCTCAAATTCGTAAGCCGTAAGGACCCGGGCGGGACAGAAGACAGCTGAAAAAAATTTGAGCATGAATTTCTCTTGTTACAGAAATGACTAATCATTCAGGAGGCGAGCGCGATGCAAAAGCTAGCAAACGAGAGACCGCAAGAGCGGGAGCCGCGCGGCGTCCAATCTCCTGCGAAGCTCGCCGACATGCGTTTTCGCCAATTGCTGGGAAAGCCTGCATGGGATGCGCTTCCTCCGCTTGTTCGCGCACGGTTTGGCAAACATCTTGGGGTGGGCGAGACCGCAAATTATGTCGGTCAGGTTGAAATGTGCCGCATGAACCTGAGCGGCCGTATCTTGGCGCAGGCTTGCCGAGTGATCGGTGCGCCGCTGCCGCTGGAATGCGAAGGCGGGGTCTCTGCAAGTGTGAGCGTCACCGAAGATGGCGCAAGCGGCGGACAGGTTTGGACCCGCATGTACGCAAGAAAGCGCGGATTCCCGCAGGTCATCCATTCCGCAAAGCGTTTTGCGGGGCCAACCGGGCTTGAGGAATATCTGGGCCGGGGCGTTGGAATTGCTCTTAATGTTAGCGCGGGCCCACGGGGTATTCGCTTTGTTAGCGATCATTACTTCGTCGAAATTTTTGGTCGCCGCCTCCGCCTGCCCCGCTGGATCGCCCCGGGTGAGCTGAGCATTGAGCATTCGGATGAAAGCGAACTTGGAAACAGCGGCGCATTCACCTTCACCCTTTCCCTCAAACACCCAGTTTTGGGCGGGGTGATGCATCAGCATTGCCGCTTTCATGATCAAACTGACACCCAAAACGGAGACGTCCAATGACCGATATTCTTTGGTTCTTCATCTTTGCACAAATGATGATGGGCGCCTTTGATACGCTCTATCACCACGAGGGGACTGAGCGCTTGGCACTGGCGGCCCTCGCAGCGGTTGGAGTTGACGCTTCATGGCATCAGAAACCTCGTCTATGCCGTGATGTTCATGGCGCTTGGCTGGAGCGAACCGCAAGGCGCTTGGGCGATTGCGCTGATCCTTCTTCTTCTGGGCGAGCTTTACATAACATTGTGGGATTTCGTCGAGGAAGACCGCACACGCCTCCTCCCACCAAGCGAGCGGATCACTCACACCCTTCTCACTCTCAATTACGGCGTAATCCTCGCGATGCTCATCCCTTGGCTTGTTGACCTTGCAGGCAAACCTTCTGCTTTGGTTAGTGCTGATCATGGGTTGATGAGCTGGTTCTGTGTGGTTGCCAGCCTCGGCGTCATCGTCTCTGGCCTTCGCGATCTTGCAGCGGCCCGGCGGACCAAGCGTTTGGCCGACCGCGAGCCGGGCGAACTCGCGCTTGCGCTGCCCGAACGTCAATCTGTGCTTATCACAGGAGCCACCGGATTTATCGGAGCGCGGCTTGCCGAAAGTCTGCTTCGCGCTGGCCATACAGTAACTGTGCTCACCAGAGATAAGGCCAAGGCCAAACCGCTTCTTGCGCAGGGACCGTTGCGCATCGTCCAATCGCTTGAAGAGATACCGGGCAATGCGCCAATCGACGCCATCGTGAACCTTGCAGGTGAGCCGATTTCCGATACCCCTTGGACCAAGGCAAAACGCATACGGATCATTCGCTCACGGTTGAAGACCACTTACGAAGTGGTCCGTTTGATCGGCCGCTTGGAGCAAAAGCCTGCGGTGCTCATCAATGGGTCGGCGATTGGTTGGTACGGTCTTCGCGGCAATGAGCCTTTGACCGAGGCGTCAGATGGTCGCCCGTGTTTCTCACGCCGTGTTTGCGCTGCGTGGGAACGGGCAGCGGCGCGGGCTGAGAAATTGGGTGTTCGCACCGTATACCTTCGCACTGGGCTTGTGCTTGATCGAAGCGGCGGGATGCTTGCCAAGCTTCTTACCCCGTTTGAATTTGGATTGGGCGGCCGATTTGGTGATGGGAAGCAATGGACGAGCTGGATCCACCGCGATGACCTTGTCCGTTTGATCTGCCATGCGGCGGCCACCGGCACGGTGAGCGGCCCTTTGAACGCGGTTGCGCCGGAACCTGTGACCAATGCTCGCTTCACCAAGGCGCTTGGGGATGCACTTGGCCGCCATGCCCTTGTGCCTGTGCCATCTGCGCCTCTGCGCGCTACATTCGGGGACTTTGCGCACGAACTGCTCTTAAGCGGGCAACGCGTGCTTCCCACCAAGGCTTTGCACAGCGGCTTTATCTTTGATTACTGGACAATCGAAGATGCGTTTGCGCAAATCGTTGGCACCCCGGCTCCAGCGCAGAAAAAGCTCACTTCGACGTCATCACCCAGACGCCGTCCCAAGTATCGCCGGGAGGGTTTGCTTTCATAAGCTCGCACCGGTCAATGTAAGTCTGGCTGAGAGTATCTTCAGGGTTGGCTGCAAGCGCCTTGGTGAAGAAACCCGCCGCCCGGTCCCATTCCTGGCGGCGGTAGAGCTTTACGCCCTCGCCAAAGCAGCCAAGCACCTCTTGCAGTTCGGGGAAGGTCGTATCGTCATGATAATCGAGGCATTCGAACACACCAACGGGTTCCGTTTTGCCTTTGACCACCACCTTATCAACCTCGCGCAGGCGGTAGACGCCTTTAAGCTTCGCCACGGTGTATTCGGACAAGAGAATGCGCGCAGAATATTGCTTGCATGCGCTTTCCAAACGCGCTGCGAGGTTAACCCCGTCGCCGATCATGGTGTAATCCATGCGCTTTTTAGAGCCGATATTGCCTGCAACAATTCGGTCGGTGTTGAGCCCGAGCCCCATATCGACCGGCATTTCGCCGCGAGCCGCGCGCTCCTTGTTCCATTCGCCGAGTGAGGTGATCATATTGATCCCGGCTTTAAGCCCCCGATCTTCGTCATCGTCATGCCCCACAGGGATGCCGAACGCCGCCATAATTGCATCACCAATGAACTTGTCGAGCATGCCGCCTTGATCGGTAATGCAGCCCACCATCAGTTCAAAATAATCATTGAGCAGCGCAACGGTGCCCTGCGCACCGAGTGTCTCTGTAATGGTGGTAAAGCCGCGGATATCGGAAAACAGGACCGTGGCCGTGGTGTCTTTTCCTCCAAGAAATTCATCCTCACCCCCGCCGCTGAGCATTTGAGCAGCAACCCCGGGGTCCATGTAGCGCGAGAGCGTCGATTTTGCGCGCTTTGCATCCGAGATATCCTCGATCATGCAAAGCGTGCCCAGCGCTTCTTCCTCGCCTGAGACCATAGGAAGCACGGTGACATTGGCAGAGACTGTATCCCCCTCAAAGACCAGCTCCACATCCTGCAAGGATTGCGGCGTGCTAGACGCAGAAACATCCGCGATAGCCTGAGCAAGCCAGGCGTTCTCCTCACCCAGCACCTCTTCTGGAGACTTGCCAATGAGTTCGGTTGCAGAGCACCGCAATATCCGCGCCCCGGCCTGGTTGCAGGTGCGATTTTCCTGCTTCTCATCGAAGGTGATTACACCGTTCGACATGGATTGCAGCATGCTCTCATTGTAGTTCTTCATCGACTGAATATCAGCAAAGAGCTTCGCATTCTCGAGCCCGATGGCAATTTGCGCGGTGAAGGCTTTGAGGCGGCTCTCGTCTTCTTCAGAAAAGGGCCCGCCGCGCTTGTTCAGAACCTGTGTGACCCCGATCACATCGCCGGCCTTATTGACAACAGGCACGCACAAAATGGACCGGGTAAAGAATCCCGATTGCTTGTCGAACGCAGGGTTGAACCTGAGGTCTGCGTAGGCGTGAGGGATATTGATCGCCTCACCATTGGTAAAAACAGAGCCCGCGATCCCGGCCGTATTCGGCAAGCGGATTTCCATGGAATCGAGGCCCTCCCCCACATGGCTGAAAAGCTCGCCCGTTTTCTCGTCATTGATGAACAACGTTGAGCGTTCCGCATCCAGCATTGCTGTCGCCTCTGCCATCACTCTGCGCAATAACGTGGTGAGCTCAAGCTCGCTGGTCATCTCAGAGACGATGTTGAGAAACTCAACCTCGCGCTTGCGAGAGGCCTCCATCTGTTCGACCAATTGCATGGATTGGAGCGTAATCGCACACTGCGTCGTGATCCCTCCCAGAATAGCCAGGTCCTGGTTATCGAATGCACCGTCCAACTTGTTTAGCGCCTGCGCAACGCCGATAATCTCACCGCGCGCATTGCGCACGGGACAGGCCAGAATGCTCTGGGTTTTAAAGCCGGTCTCCCGGTCAACATCGCTGTTGAAGCGCGGGTCGGAATAGGCGTCATGGATGATCAGCCCCTCGCCGCTGTGAAACGCAGCGCCAGCGATCCCGATATCATCCATGATGCGGATTTCGCGCCGCTTCACCCCTTGCGCGATACGGCTGTACAGCTCGCTCGTGGCGGGATCATGCAGGAATAACGAACCGCGATCTGCGCCCACCGCATCAACTGCCACGCTCATCAGCGTGTCGAGCACAGCATCAAGCGTATCCATCGAGGCCACCTGACGCGACACATCAAGAATCATCTGAAGCTCTTTCAACCGATCTTCTTGTGAAAGGGCAGACGCCTCGCTTTCAGGCTCGATCTTGCCTGGCAAATCGTTCATGCTGCATTCTCCATCAGAGCATCGCGCAATTTCTGCACCGTGGCCTGTAGCTCTCTAATCGAATTGCGGTGAGCCAAAGCAGCGGACTGTTTGTCCTTCGCAGCATTGGCGCGCAAATCATCCATCACCTCGCGCTGATCCTGCAACGCTTTTTGCAGAGCTGCAATCTCAGCGGCGGCGGCTTGTTTTTCCGCTTGTACCGCGCGTGCGGTTTCAGAACGTTGTTCTTCTAATGCGTCTCTTAAACTTTGCGCGGTGTCTTTGAGCTGGCGAATTTCGCCTGCCGCCTCTGCGCGTGCCGCCTGCACCGCATCGCCAATGCCCGCTGCCTGTTCTTCAAGCGTATCGCGCAGGGATTGCACCGTATCTTTGAGCTGAGCGATTTCCGCTGCGGCATCGACCTGTGCCTTTTGAGCGAGCAAGCGCGCCTCGTGGTCCTTCTCCTCGAGCGCATCGCGCATCTGCGCAATGGTCCGCTGCAATTGGCGGTTTTCGATTGAAGGATCAGACGCAGGATTGGTGTCAGTGCCTGGCATATTTAAACGTTTCTTAAACCCCCGGAAATTACCTGATCAACGGTTCATCACCGCCCCTGATTCAGGCACCCCAATCCAGTGCACATCGAACTTGTAACACAATGAGGCAAGCAATTTCGTCTCGAAATCCGCTCCAATTCCGCTTCCTCCAATCTTGAGTTCTCACCTATCAGAACCTGTGGATTCTGATGTGTGAGCGTTAGATACTGAAAAGCATTAGGTTTTTACATTTGTGCCATAAATCACAGCCATAAGTAACAGAGGGGACTACAATTTTATGCTTAACATGCCCTTGCCGCCGGGGAGCTTTACGCATACGAAAAACGCGGCGAAGAATAAGGCAACAGCTGCAATTGCTGCGCTTGTTGCAGGGGTCGGGGCGCCAAGGGGGAATAATGAAATCGAGTAAAGCCTGCTGGGCGGGCACCTGGACGGGGGCTGTTCCAGTTGCATTTGGTCAAGTCGTGCTGGGCGGTATGACCCTGGCTACGGCTAGCGAAGCGTCTGCACAAATATCCGGGCAAATCGCACCCACGCGTGAAGAATTACAGGGCATTGCTCCAACAGAGCAATTGCCTACACCGCGCCTTGAAATTGAAGGCGGAATTGAACGCTCGCCATGTTCTTTGGCCGACCCGCAATATGCCGATGTCACGGTTACGGTCGAAGAGGTCGCCTTCAACGGCCTCAAAGGCGCGACTCCTCAAGAGCTTGAACCAGCATGGATGCCTTTCAGGGGTCAAAATCATCCGGTGGCTGTCCTTTGTGAGATCCGCGATGCGGCCGCTACAATCCTTCGCAACAAAGGCTATCTTGCCGCAACACAGGTCCCCACGCAGCGGATCGAGGATGGCTCGGTTGAGTTTGAAGTCCTTTATGGCCGGATCAGCGCAGTGCGTGCCCGGGGTGAAACAAGGGGCGCGGAAACCAAGCTTCAGCAATATCTCGGACGTCTGGCGGAAGATGAGATTTTCGACCGCAATCAGGCAGAGCGTGCACTGCTTCTGGCACGCGATCTGCCCGGCTACACTGTCAATCTGACCCTGCGTCCTGCTGGCGGAGCGCCAGGCGATCTCATCGGCGAGGTCACTGTCCGGCGTGAGCGATTTGCGTTTGACGTCGCGGTTCAAAACTTTGGTGCTGAGGGCACAGGGCCCGTTGGCGCGCAGGCCCAAGCGCAGTTCTTTGGCCTCACCGGCCTTGGCGATGTGACCTCACTTTCGTATTTCACCAGCAGCGATTTCGAAGAGCAAGAGGTCTTTCAGGCGGCTCACGAATTCCGCCCAGGTGGTTCAGGTCTGACCGTTGGCGGTCAGGTAACATATGCGCTAACCAAACCTGATATTGGCACGGCTGCAAATTTCGGTATCGCGGCGCAGGACCTTGAGGCGACAACCTTGTTTGCGAGCCTTTCGGCAAGCTATCCGGTTAAGCGGACACAAGGCGAAAACTTCTTCGTTAGCGGCGGGTTCGATTATATCGACCAGGATGTGGATTTTATAGCGCCGCTTTCGCGCGACCGTATCCGCGTGGGCTGGCTGAAGTTTGACTACGATACAATTGATCTTAACCGGCGCGCGCCGCGTTATCAGGCATCGGCTTCGCTCGAATTCCGGCAGGGTTTCGATATTTTTGGCGCGAATGCGGTGTGCCTTGGGCCGCAATGTCCCGCCGATCAGATCAATCCGGGACGCATCGACGGCGAGCCCACCTCTTCGGTGATCCGGGCAAGCGGCGATCTCGAACTGTCCGTTACGCCCAAATTGGCGGTTGCCTTTAGGCCGCGGGCCCAATTGTCGCTCAGCGGCGGCTTGTTCGGGTTTGAGGAGTTCTCAGCAGGCAACTTCTCGGTTGGCCGCGGCTACGATCCCGGCACGATCATCGGTGACAGCGGCTTTGCCATGACGACAGAGGTGCGCACAGCGACCGTGCCGTGGGGCAGCAAAGTGGCGGTTCAGCCTTACGCGTTTTTCGATCTGGCCAGGATCTATAACGAAGCGCCTGAGCCAGATGATGACCTTTATTCGGTAGGCACCGGCATGAGGCTTACGTTTGCAGGTCGTTATTCTTTGGACGCCATGGTCGCCGTTCCATTGAAACGCGCCGGACTGCAAATGGAGCGCGGCCCCATAAGAGGTCTGTTCACACTGTCTGCCCGTTTCTAGGCCGCCCGCTTTTAGGTTTTCCTCGCGAGAGTACACGATAATGACACTGAAGACGCACTCGAAAGCTCTAACGCAAACCTCTGCTTTGGCATTGGCGACAGGCATAATGCTCACCGCATCTTCGACCTCTGCTCAATCCTTTCAGGCAGAGGCCATTGTCGTCGAAGGCGGCGCGCAGGTCCTCGGTAGCCCAGACCTCACAGAGGTCATTGTGGAAAGCGAAGGCGTGGTGATCGACTGGCAGCCTTTTGATCAGGGTGGCGGCGGGGATATTCAGTTTCAGTCGTTCGGCTCAACTGCGATTTTCAGAGATGATGGGATCATTACCGATTTTGCGGTGCTCAACCGTATTTTGCCGATGGATACATCTCGCCGCATTGTTTTTGACGGCACAGTCATCTCAGAGATTCAAGGTCAGGTCGGCGGCACCGTCTTCTTCTATAGCCCAGGCGGCATTTTGGTGGGCTCCAACGCCGTTTTCGACGTGGGCAATCTCGGGCTGACCACAGCTGAGCCGGTGACGGATGGTTTTGGCAATTTCATTCTCGGCGATACGGTCGAATTTCAACAGTCTCTTCCCAATTCTGAGGTCCGCATTGACGCAGGGGCGCAAATCTTCGCCGATCAAAATCCGGGAAGCTATGTCGCCCTTTTCGCCCCGAGCATCGTCAATCGCGGCAGTATCTTTGTGGATGGGCAAGCAGCCCTCGTTGGCGGGGAAGCGGGCTCAATTACCTTCAGCCCAGACGGCCTTTTCGATATTCAGGTCGATATTGGTAGTGAATTTGCCACGCCGATTGATAACTCCGGCATCATTGGCGGGGCAGCCAGCGTAGACGGCTCCAGCCGCGTTTACATGGTCGCGATTTCGAAAAACAGCGCCGCGACAATCGCTATTAGCGGCGGCGGTTCGCTTGGCTTTGACGTTGCAAACAGCGCTTTCATGGACGGCGATACGGTCGTGCTTTCAGCCGGCTTCAACATCACTGGCGGGGAGATTGATCCGCTTGAGGTCAGCGATGGCACGATTACCATCACGCCTGAGGACACTGGCTTTGGCGCCGGCATCAACTTTACATCAAGCGTCGTTGGCAAGGCGGCGAGTAACGTCACCCTCAATATTCGCGACAGTTTGGACTTTGCCGGAGGCGCGGCGTTCTCCGGGCAACAAGTTTTGGCCTCGCTCAATACCGATGCTGGCACTGGCTCTGTTGGCGGCTTAACGGTTGGTGGTGATCTTAACCTTGTGGCCGATCACGCGCGTACGGGCGCTGATGTAGGTTCTGCGGAATTCCGCGTCTTTAATGGTTCGATTGCGGATATCACCGGCGACCTTAATGTCGCTGCAATCGGCACGGTTGATGGCGATCTGAACGGCGTTGTCGAGACGGGCAATACTCAGATTTTTGTCTCGGGAACCGGGTCTGTCCTCACTGTCGGCGGCGATATGATATCAGCGGCGAGGGTTGACCTTTCCAATGATTTTTCCGGCCTTACCGCTCAGCCACTTTTGGCCGAGGTCAGAGCTCAGGACCAGGGCGAAATTAATGTCACTGGCGTGACCCGGGTGATTAATGAAGCGATCGCGGGGCAAGCGGGTAGCGCGGTGTCAGGCGGGGCAGATCTGTTCGCAGGCACAGGTGGTTCAATCACCACGGGCGAGGCCAACATTGCATCCCGAGCTGTGGCCGGTGACGGCGACGGGATGGGCCTTCAGGCTGGCAGTGCGACCAGTGGCAATGCGCGCCTGCGGACGAACGGCTTGGGCAGCTCGATCACGGTCACAAGTCCCAACACCCTCGGCGATCCTGCCTCGGGCGAACTCAATTTCCTTCTCAGCGAGGCGATTGGCGGGGTCGGAATTGATGGCGATGGAGGCAGTGCGAGCACGGGCAATGTCGACTTTATCGTCACCACAGACGCCGAAGTGTCTTTGCCGAACGCCCCTGGGAATGCGCTAAGCTTCGTCAACCGCGCGGTCGGCGGCGATACCAGTGAAGATGACGGCCGAGGCGGCGATGCCAGTGTGGGCGTGTCGCAAATTCAGGCATCTGGCGGCACTCAGGATCTGGGCCGTATCTCATTCCTTGGCGAGGCAATTGGCGGCTCAGCTCTTCCCGGTGCCGAGCGCACAAGCGGAGGCAATGCAGGTACGGGAAGTCTCCTTGTGGGCTTTGCAGGCACCAATGCGACACTGGCTGTCGAAGAATTCCGTCTTGCCGCCATGGGGGGCACGGGATCTTCTGACAATTCCGCATTTGGCGGCTCTGGCAATGCTGGAGGTTTGAACTTCTCCATCGCTAACAGCACGCTCAACATTGTCAGCGGGCTCAATCTGACCATGCTGGGTGTCGGGGGCGATGCTGCAGGTGTTGGCGGCGGTGCAAACAATGGCTTTTTGACCCTAAACATCAATGACAATTCCGATCTTTCGGTCGCTGGAGATTTTACCCTTACCAACGAGGCTATTGGCGGCAATTCGCTCATTGATGAAGCGTTTGATCCCGGGCTTGCGTACACTTCTCAAGGCGGCAGCGCGTCGACCGGTTCTGTGTTTGTGTTCCAAAATGACAGTGAAATCACAGTCCAGGACTCGTTTGATCTTACTGCAAGGGCAACCGGCGGCAACGCGTTCAACAATTTGGGCGGGATGGCAACCGCAGGTGAGGCCTTGGTCAGCATCACTAGTGACCAAAATCAATCATCCATTACCGCAGCACAATTCGGTCTGAACTCGATTGCCCAAGGCGGTTCAATCGAAACCGCCGGAAATATGGACAGCTTTGGCCGCGGCGGTGATGCAAATTCAAATCGGGTCACAATCAGCTTTGAAGGCGGCACCAATTCGGTGAACGCCGATGTGAACCTTCGTTCTCAAGCGATTGGCGGTAACGCAGGCGCGCTGCAAGGGGCAGGCGGCAATGCAGGCAGCGGCTCGTCGAGTTTGGGTGCAAGCGTTACTGGCAGCTCCACAGTGACAGGCGACTGGATTTCGCAGGTGATTGCGATTGGCGGCGATGCGCAGGTCCAAAATGGCGGCGCTGCCAATGCGAACGTCAATGAAATCTTTAACCACGGCGGCGATGTCTCCATTGGCGGCGATGCCAGATTTATGACAACATCGGAAGGCGGCGATGGGCGGACCGGAGGCGATGCCTTTGGCTCCTCGGTGCAGATCAACACCGATCTAGGCTCCGACACACAGATCGGCGGCACGCTTGCCTTCATGGCGAATGTGAGCGGCGGCGATGCCACTTTGGGTCTCGGCGGTATGGCAAACGGTGGCTCGCTTAATGTCACCGTTGGTCAAAACGGCTCGCTCCTTGTAGGAGATGCGCTTCAGGTTACTGCGCTTTCGACAGGCGGAATTTCAACCGGCAATCGAGGCGGAAACGCATTCGGTGCTGCTGTTTCCGTCAACGCAAATGGACCATCGGCGGCCATCAATGTCCAAGGCAACGACCCGCAAGCTGACAGTTTCATTACGAGCGAGATCCAAGGCGGAGCGGGCGGCGGCGGTGATGGAGGCTTTGCTCAAGCGGGCTTCATGTCGCTCAACGCTTTCGAAGGTTCGGCGATTAACTTACCGGGCAGTTCTGCATCGCCATTCTTGATTAGCCAGATTTCGGTTGGCGGCAACACAAGCTTCGATGGCGGCGTTGGCGGCGTCGGCTTTGGCAACGGGATCGTAGCCACTATCGACAACTCAACAGCCGACTTTGGCAATCTGGAAATCATCAATAGCGTGTTTGGCGGTAACAGTGCCGGCGGCGCGTTAAGCGCCTCAGGCGGTGCGGCTAATCTTGGAAACATTGATTTTGCCATCAATAGCTCCAGCGTAAACGCGGCGTTTTCGGGCCTCGTCTTAGAAGGCGTTGGCGGCAACGGATCCGGTGATGGAAGCGGTGTGGGCGGCGAGGCTCAATTTGGAAGCATCAACTTTGCCACCAATGATTCGGTTCTGGACATCCAGAGCGATCTGGAGGCGCAAGCGATCGCGCGCGGCGGCGACGGCGCAGCGGGTGGTTCCGCCACGTCTTCGACAGTGAATGCAAACTTTGTTGGCTCAACAGTCAACATAGCAGGCGATTTGGTCTTCGATACGCAGGCATTTGGCGGCAATGGCCTGGCACCTGGTCAAAGCGGCGCAAGTGCAAGCAACCGGTTTGTTGATCTTAGTCTGCAAGACACCGCCTTAACCGCAGACGGCTTGATCCTTTTAAACTCAATCTCATTCGGCGGGGACGCCCAGGATGGGGACGGCGGGTCCGCGTCAACCAGTTCCAGAAGCATCAACATTTCGGGAGGCTCAAGCCTCGACGCAGTGCTTGTGGCTTTCGACGGTCAGTCAACTGGCGGCTCAGCGTTAGGCGCGGGCACTAATCTGGGCGGCGAAGCCTTTACTGAAGCTGGCGTGCTCAATTACTCAGCTGACGGTGTTTCGAATGTTGCAAACGTCAATGCCGATATCGAATTCACCTCAACGGCTACAGGGGGCAATGCCGCACTCTTTGGCGGTGATGGCGGCAACGCCGGGTCCGGAATCGCTCAAATCATCATTGGCTCAGCAAACTCTGATCTGGCGATTGATGGTAACGTCAGCGTGTTCAGTGAAATCACCGGAGGAAATGCGCCAAGCGGCATCGGCGGCACTGCGACAACGGTAACCACGCAGCTTTTCGCATTCGAAGGTGGATCCCTTCTTCTGGACGGCGGCTTGGATCAAGTATCGGTTGGGCGCGGCGGCAATGGCCAAACCGGGGGAAGCGTCACCGGTGGCGGTCAACTGTTGTTAGCTAATGGTATCGTTACATTAAGCGGCGCGTTGACCTTGGACGAGCAACTGTTTGGCGGCGATGCGCTAGCCGGTGAGACGCAGGGTGCAGGCGGCGATGCGCTCGGCGGCGCAACCACTCTTGCATCGCTCAATGAAGAAACGATCCCCAACTCGTTAATCTCAGTGGCTGGCATCAGCGTCAATTCCGTCATCACAGGCGGTGACGGCAGCGACGGTCTTAGAGGTGCTGATGGCGGCACGGGCGGCAATGCTACCGGCGGTAGCGGCACTATCCTTGGCCGGGCGATCAACGGCATCCTGGAGGTGAACGGGGCAACGACAATCACTTCCACTGCGACAGGCGGCAGGGGCGGAGACAGCCTAACCGGCGGTAACGGCGGCGACGGCGGTCAGGCACGCTTTGGCAACATACAGATCGGGACTGCAAGTGGTGGCTCGGTCACTGGTGCTTTAGGCGGATCTGGTACTTTCACAGATATAACTGTCACAATGACCAACACCGGCGGTGACGGCGGTGTGAGCAATACCGGTACGGGCGGCGACGGCGGCGAAGCGGTTGGTGGGAGCGCCACTCTCTTAGTCCGCGGCGCCAATGTAACCACTGATAATGTGACCTTCACCCTTAACGGGACTGGCGGGAATGGCGGTGCGGGTGCAGTTCAGGGCAATGGCGGTGACGGCGTTGGCGGCAACGGCGGTTTGCTCGTGACCGAGGCTTTTGAGAGCGCGCTGACCGGCAGCGCCAATATCGGTACAGTGGTGATCAACAGCAGAGGCCAAGGTGGCACGGGCGCTGTGGCAGGTGCCAATGAGTATTCAGCCTTCAGCGACCTCGAAATTGAACAAGCCGATGTGGTCCTTGGCTCTTTCACAGCCAATATCGAAGGCGACAGCGCGCCGGACTATCTGGAAGAGGACGCGATGGGAGCGCTCGCGCCGGTCACCGCGCAGCCTTTCCTGATCACTTTACGTGATGGTGCGAGCTTGAATTTTGGTACGATTGATATCACCACTCAAGGTGAGGTTGCCCTGCTTGCCAGCGGCTCTGATGCGGCAGGCGATGTTTTGGACATCACAGCGGGCAGCTTTGTCCCCTCAGGCGACGACACGGCGGGTCCGGCCTTTACGCCCGGAACGATTGACGCTGCCTCGCTTGGGCTTGCCGCGACACAAGGCGATATTCTCCTCGAGGCGAACCTTGCAACACCAGGCGATCTCATCCTTAATTCACCGGGTTCTGTCACCGCGCTTGATCTGACCGCCTCATCCCTCTTGCTCACATTGGGAGCGGGCGGAATGCTCGACACGGGCCTTCTCAGCACGCCCGGCAGCTCGATTGTAATCGAAGCAGACGGTAACTTGACCGCTCCGGGATCGGTCGATGCAGCCTCGCTCTTGCTTCGCTCGCTGAACGGTGATGTGAATTTCGACAGTCCGCTTAATCTGGCAGGCGATCTGACAGCGGATGCTGCGGGCTCGATCACTGCTGACCGGCTCACCGCCAATTCTATATCGTTGAACGCGGCAGGCGATATTGTCGCCTCAGACCTGATGAGTGGCGACAATTCGATCACCCTTACCGCAGGAGGCGGCCTTGCGGTCGAAAACGTAAGCGGATCGAGTATCAACCTGAGCTCGCTTGGCGACAATGTGGTTGTGCAAGGCAGCCTTACCGCGGCGGGCGTTGCGGTGGTCAATGCCGCCGATACTGTGATGCTAGGCAGCGTTTTTGTGGGCGCGCTCGATTTGATGGCCGGTTCTGGAGACATTTCGGTCTCTGGCGATGTGTTTGCTGATGCAGGCGTCGGACTTACCGCGGGCCGCTCTATCTCAGTTGGCAATGTGACTGCCGGATCCATTACCGCTCGGTCGGCAGGTGGTTCGATCTCAGCGCTCAATTTGAGCGCTGGTAATGGTTCGGTCGATCTTGAAGCATCCGGCGCGATTGATTTTGCGAATATCGACGCGCGCTCTGTTATGCTGAGATCGCTGGATGGAACTATCACGGCAACCGGCGCGATCAATGCCGAGGAAGAGGCCGATATTGAGGCTGATGGCGATATCAGCATCCAGATGGCATCGACGCGCAGCCTTGGTCTTCGCTCTTTGACCGGCAGTGTCAGCGCTGGCGAAACGCTCAGCGTCGCCGATTCTGCCGATATTTCGGGTGCTGGCGCTGTCACGCTGGCCGATGTTACGGCTGGGTCGATCAGCGTAAGCGCCGGAGGCGGCGCGCAATCCGTTGCACCCGGCACCAAAACAACAGCGCAGGCCGCTGCGGTCGCCTCGCCAACCGGCACGATCACGGCCGGTTCGCTTAATGCGGACGGAGGCAACATTGGGCTGAGCGCCTCGGGATCAATCAACTTTGCCGAAGTGAACGCCGGCAGCTTAAGCGCCGCATCGACCTCTGGCGATATTGCAGCAGGCGGAACGGTCAACACTGGCACCAACGCAAGCTTCATCGCAGGCGGCTCAATCACGCTGGGCGATGTGACCGCAGGCGCAATCCTTGCGCAATCGGGCGGCACCTCTACCATTGGCGGCAGTTGGACAGCGCCAAATGTCACCATCAATGCGGCAAATATCGAATTTGGCGCCAATGGAGCGATCGGGACTGGCCCAATTGGCAGCGTTTCTTTGGGTACGACTGTAGGCGGCGATATCCTCGTCGGCGGTCCAGCGGATGCGCAATTTGACGGTCTTGTGCTTAGCCAAGAGCTGCTCGAACGCTTGAGCAGCAGCAGTCTTACAATTGGCGGCGGTACGAGTTCCGCAATCCAGATTGCTGATCTGGACGTGACTGCAATTGACGGACTTGCAGATGTGGCCTTCTCCTCAGCGGAAAGCATTGCGGTGGTCGGCAGTATCGTCAGCACCGATAACTTGTCGCTCTCAGCCGGCCGGGTCACGCTCAACCACGAAACAGGCAGCATCGACCTTGGAACGGCAGGCAGCACATTGAGCGTAAACGCTGGCAGCTTTATTGTCGGCGATACCAGCGTGATTGATGGGTTTGGCCCAGACCTCTCTGCTGCGGATGCACAAGCGCTAATCAATGCGCCGGCGGCAACCCCGGTTGAAGGAAGTGTCATCACCGCGGGCGCTCTTGTCATCAATGTCGATGACGCAGCTATTATTCAGAACGTGGGCACCGAAGAAGTGCCCGCAGGCTTTGTTATCGCTAGCGCCGATGGTCTTGTGATCAATGGCGATCAGACAAACGGCTCGCTGGTGCTTATCAATGGCCAAATCGCGGGAACTGATGGCACGAATATCACCGGCGATGCCGCTGCGACTGCGATCTTCGGCGCGGCTGAGAATATCAATGGCATTGGTGCTGGTAGCCAGATCAACGGCTGCCTGTTTGTAGGCTGTACCGCTTTTTCAGAATCGACGGGCGAGATTACTTCAACTGTCTCAGCCTCGGTGAGCGGCGCGGTCGCAACCACCAGCTCCGGCGCAGGCGGCACCAACGATGCCGGAGGCGCAGATAGCAGCGAAGATGCCTCTGCCTCCGGTGCACCCGGCGGCGCAGAAGCAAGCGGCACCGGCTCCACCAGCGGCGTTGATGTAGCCGTTGATGCAGTGGATGACGATGGCGGCGGTCCCGGCGAGTTCGATATCGAACCCAGCGATAGCGACGACGCTTCATCAAGCGATGGCGGTTCGGATGAGGGCGGCTCCGAGACCGAAAGCGGCTCTGATGAGGGCGACAGCTCTTCTGACGAGGGTGATGCTTCGGATGACCGCGAGAGCGAGAGTGAGGCCGAAGACGGCGAGGAAACAGAAGAAACTGAAGACGAAACCGATGACGACGAGTCTGAGGAAGAAGAGGAGACCTCTGAAGACGAGGAAGAGGAGAGCGAAGGTCCGGTAACCGGCCCAATCTCAGCGCCGCCTAGCCTCATCAACACCGACACTCTTGAACAGCGCGGTACGATCAATGATCCAATCAGCGGTTCAGGCAACCCTGCCCTGCTCGATCCGGAAGTGACCGTCGCCCCACCTGCCCAAACGTCAGCAGACACCGGAGGCCAATCATGAGACTTTCAAGCGTAATTTTGGCCGCTACAGGCGCCGCCTTAGTTTTGACTGGCGGCGCATTGGTCACCCCGGCGTCTTCTCAAGGTGAGCCGCTCTCGATCAAAACCAGCTTCCGTGTCGGAAATGCAGGCGTGCGTTGTACGGCGCAAAACGCCCCTGCTGAACCGCGGCTCAAAACTATGTTTGACCGCGCTTACCGCCTCACTTGCCGCGATGCGTCGGGTGATGTGGGTAAACTTATGGTCCTGCGCGAAGGAGCAGGCGGAACGGGACAGCCCGAAGCCGCCGGCGAAAACGCGGCATGCAGCGCGCCTGAGCCTGCTCAAATCGACATGATCGGCGATGTGACAAAGCTCACCTGCAAGGATGAGAAGTTCGGCGTTGCCTATCGCAGCTACACGCTCGAACAGGATGGCCGCACATATGTGGCGGAAGGACTTGCAGGGTATGACCCGGTTCTCCGCCTCGCATTGGCCAGTGTTTTCAATGATAAAGCGCTTCCCGGCACAATCGAAGTAGCGCAAACCGAAGTTAGTGATGCCGCGGCCTTCGCGCGCGTTCAAGCGGGCGCTTTGAGCGAATTTGATGCTCTCAATGAAGCCTATGTTCGCAACAATTCGGGCCGTTTTGCAGAAAGCGGGCAGTTCTTTGAAAACCTGCTTGGCCGCACGCAAGCGCGCACTTCTGCTTATGCTGAGGTTCTCGCAAACCAGGGCCTTCAGCAAAGCAATCTTGGCAACTATCAGGCCGCCGAAGCGCTTTTCACCCGCGCTGATGAGACCCTAACCCGCAATGACGGTGTCGCACAGCGCCTCATCCGAAATTACCGGGCGATCAATTTCATCAACCGCCGCTTCCCCGAAGCCGCGCTTGATGCATTGGCACAGCCTATGCGCGAGGTTTCTCAGGACCCGGAAGAACTGTCGATCCGCGAAGGGTTTATCGACAATCCGCTGTCCGCACAGATCAACCGTGAGAACATTGCCCTGCAACGCCTCGGCGGGGTTGAGCTGGGCCTGAGCCAAGCTGAACGCGCTGAGCTTTTGGATGCGCAGGGCGATGCCATTCGCGGCTCCATCGCGCGCCAACAGGGCAATTTGGCGGACGCTAGCCGCATTCTGAAAGCTGCTGATGCGCGCATCGCTGATGTGCGTGAGGGCCGCGTGTCTTCGGCACGCTGGCTGCGCTCTGAAATTGCTATCGAGCGCGCTTTAGTGGCTGAAGGTCAAGGGCGCAACGATGTCGCTTTGAGGGCCTATGATGTGGCGGCCAATGCGATTTCACGCGATTATCCGCAGTCTCCTGTTCTGCTTGCCGCGATTGCGCGCAAAGCCGGCTTCCTGCTGCGTCTGGACCGCGATGATGAGGCCCGAGAGATCTTTGGCAATATCGTTGAGCGCGCCCAGAACACAACGGACAGCGGGGCCAGCCTCAGGAATTTGCTCGAGCCCTATTTCTCGATGCTTGCAGAGCAAGGCACAGCCGATGCAACAGCTGAGTTTTTCGCAGCCTCGCAATTGCTTCAGCGCCCCGGCGTTGCACAGACCCAAGCGATCCTAGCGCGGCAAATGTCGGAAGGCGATGACGAGGCCTCTGCCCTCTTCCGCCTATCGCTGAACCGCAGCCGTGAGATCGCCCGGACACAGGCGCGCGCCGACCGTTTGGCAGCTCTTACCAGGCCAACTCAGCTCCAAGCCGATGGGCTGATCGCGGCGCGCGAAACGCTTGCGTATTTGCGTGCAGAACAAACAGGGCTCCTATCGAAACTTGGCGACTTCCCCCGCTTCCGCGCACTCTCACCGACTGGGCTTGACCTATCTGAGCTTCAATCTGAGCTAAAGGCCGGCGAAGCTTACTACAAAATGGTCCTGCTCGATGAAGAGGTTTACACTCTCTGGATCACGGCCAAAGATGCCCGCAGCTTCAAGATCGAGGGCGGCCTTGCTGAAATCGACGAAGCGGTTGCTTTCATCCGCGATTCTATTGTCATTTCCGAGGGCGGCGAGCAAGTTACCTATCCGTTCGATGTAGAGCGAGCGCGTGATTTGTACCTGCGCCTGTTCGGGCCCATCGAAGCAGAAATGGCGCGCGCAAAGCACATCATCTTCGAGCCTGATGGCCCGATGCTGCAATTGCCGCCGCAAGTGCTGATCGCGGGTCAGGACGGCGTTGATGCTTATCTTGAGCGGACTGCCAATACATTCGATGACGATGAGCTTTACGATTACCGCGAGATCGACTGGCTTGGCCGTTCGCGTGATGTGTCGATTGCGGTGAGCCCGCGCGGTTTCCTCGACATTCGCCGCATTGCTTCTTCTAAAGCGAAAAAGGCCTATCTCGGCGTTGGCTCCAATTCGCTGCCCACAGGCCGCGCTGATCCTAGCGATCCGTGTGCATGGGGGCTCGACACATGGCGCGATCCGATTGCCTCTGATGAGCTTTATTTCGCTGCCAACCTCTATGGTCAGGCAAACAGCGAAGTGAAGGTCGAAGACGAGTTTTCAGACACCGCGCTTCTCGCCAATGACAAGCTATCGGATTACCGCGTCGTGCACTTTGCAACCCACGGGCTTGTGACCGCGCCTAAGCCCAATTGTGCAGCAAGGCCGGCACTTGTTACCTCGTTTGGCGATAATGGATCTGATGGCCTCCTTAGCTTCAAGGAAATCTTCGACCTTAACTTGGACGCCGATGTTGTGATCCTATCCGCATGCGACACCGCCGGTATCGCCACCACAGCAGCCTCACGCGAGGCAGGCGTTGTGGGAGGGGGCAACTACGCTCTTGATGGTCTGGTTAGAGCATTCGTTGGAGCAGGCGCGCGCGCGGTTGTCGCCAGCCACTGGCCGGTGCCCGATGATTTCAACGCGACACAGCGTCTTGTACAAGGCCTCATTTCTGGTCAGGATCAAGGCCTCTCGGTTTCGCTCGGCAAATCCCAGCGCGAGCTCATGGACGATGCCAACACCTCGCACCCCTTCTATTGGGCAGCCTTTATTGTGCTGGGCGATGGCACGCGTCCGATTGGCGGATAATGGCCGATCCCGCGGCTGATCCCAAGACTGACCCCCGCTTTCACCCAGCAAATGGCGGGCTGGTCCCGCATATGGGGATCACTCTGATTGATGAAGGCGAAGGCTGGCTTGAGGCGCAAATGGTGATTGCACCGCATCATTTGCGTTCGGGGGCCAATGCGCTTCATGCAGCCTCGATGATCGCCTTGGCCGACAGCGTCTGCGGCTTTGCTTCGGGCAATGTCCTGCCTGAGGGAGCAAAGGGCTACACCACGATTGAGCTCAAATCGAACTTCCTTGGCACCGCCAGCGAAGGCACACTTATTGGCCGCGCCGACGCAGAACATCTGGGGCGCACAACGCAGGTTTGGAGCTCCACCGTCACGCATAAAGAGACGGGCCGCAAATGCGCCCTCTTCCGCTGCACTCAGATGATCTTGTATTGAAAGGCGCTTCCTAAGCCTTAGAGATCGGGATAAACTCGCCGCTGAAGAAACCCAGCGCCTTCGCGCCCTTTTCTGGCGGTCTGCTCAGCCCTTTCACCTGACCAAGGATCATCGTGTGATCGCCTGCGACATGCTGCGCAAACCCCTCGCATTCGAACGAAGCGAGCGCGCCTTTGACAACGGGACAGCCCCCAGCGCTCGGCTCAAAATCCTCTCCCCGAACCGCTTTGGCCTCGCGCGATGCATAGGCAATCGCAAGCTCGCATTGATCGGCTGCCAGAATGCTGACCGTGAAGCGCTTCGCCTTGGCAAACAGGTCGAAACGGCCTGAGGAATTGTGAAGGCTCCAGCACACCAAAAGCGGGTCCAGCGAAACCGAGACGAAGGAATTGATCGTCATAGCAGCGATCTCGCCTTCGCTTGTCTCAAGCGCGACCACACACACGCCAGTGGGAAAATGCCCCATGGCATTACGGAATTCCGCAGAAGTTGGCAGCGCTTGGGATGGGACGTCGCGCAAAAAAGGGCTCCGATGGGTGAGGATGAGAGGGAGTATTGCTCCAGCGCGTTCGACTGAAGCGGCCTGATTGTCAATGCATGGGCGAGCGCGCTGTTCCTGCACGAACATCAAGGAGTAGGCCGCGCGGCCTGATGTGCGCGCAGCATTGGAACCCACTTCAAGCTCACTGGTTGAGCTATTTGCAAGACCCTTTCTCAAAGGACCTATTGATGATCAACCGGGTGAGCGCTGCTCTCAAAGACTTCCTCAAGCAAGAAAGCGCAGGTGGAATTGTGCTGATCGCAGCGGCCGGTTTGGCGCTGCTAATCGCGAATAGCCCACTCGCAGACGCTTATTTTGGGACACTTTCGACTAAGCTCAATGTATCCTTTGGCGAGTTTGCGATCAACAAATCGCTGCTGCTTTGGATCAATGATGGCCTGATGGCGATTTTCTTTTTCCTCATCGGTCTAGAGGTAAAGCGCGAGATTATCAGCGGTCAGCTATCCACATGGGACAAGGCATCTTTGCCCCTCGCCGCAGCGATCGGGGGCATGGCGATCCCGGCGCTTATTTACGTCGGCATCAACCTTGATTCGCCTGAAAGCATAAGCGGTTGGGCTATTCCAGCAGCCACCGATATCGCTTTTGCGCTTGGCATTCTATCGCTCTTGGGACCGCGCGTACCTGTGGCGATGAAGGCGTTGTTGCTCGCCATCGCGGTGATCGACGATATCGGCGCGATCACAGTGATTGCACTGTTCTACACAAAGGAAATTGATGTCGCGATGCTCGGGGCCGGCGGAGCAATGCTGGCGTTGCTGCTTGTTGTGGGCCGGTTGAAAATATCATCCACTATTCCTTACGTCCTGCTCACCGTCATCATGTGGGTTTTCGTCCTGAAATCGGGCGTCCACGCGACCCTTGCAGGCGTGACGGCGGCGATGATGGTGCCCATGGTGGCGCGCGATGGATCGCATTTGCTTGAACATATGGAACACGGCCTCCACAAATGGGTCGCTTTCGTGATCATCCCTATCTTTGGCTTTGCCAATGCAGGGGTGAGCCTGTTCGGATTGTCGCCTGCCGACCTTTTGCAGCCGCTGCCATTGGGCATTGCTCTTGGCCTGCTTATCGGCAAGCAATTGGGCATCGTCGGCTTTGCTTGGCTGGCGGTAAAAGCAGGCATCGCGCAGCTTCCCGAAGGCGTCGGCTGGCGCAAAATCCACGGACTATCGCTCCTCGCTGCGATTGGCTTCACGATGAGCCTGTTTATTGGCAACCTTGCCTTCACCGATCCCGCTTTGATTGACGCGGTAAAATTGGGCGTGCTCTCAGGCTCTCTGGTCGCCGCCTTCGCAGGGTTCTTCATGCTGAAATCTGCGCTTCCCGATGAAGACTTGTCAGAAGGGGACAAAGCCGGGCAGAGCGCCTAACCTAATGACACAAAACAAAGAACCCATCCTTCGCCAATTCGGCACGCATGGCATTACGCTCGCCTATTATGAATGGGCCGCAGATCCCGGTGCACCAACGCTGTTCATCGCCCATGCAACCGGCTTTCATGCGCGGTGCTATGACCCTATTGCGGCGCATTTCCCCGAATACCGGTTGATCGCCGTCGATATGCATGGCCACGGAAAGTCGAGCGGCGGCCCGCTGGATGAATGGCATATCATCGTCGATGAGCTTACCTCACTAATCGACCATCTCGAACTGCGGGATATGGTTGGAATGGGGCATTCCATGGGCGCGCATGTGACCCTTCGCGCTGCGGCTGAGCGGCCGGATGCATTCCGTTCGCTGGTTCTGTTTGATCCTGTGATCCTTGCCCCTGAGTTCTACCGGGCGAACGTGTCACTGACGCCGGATGGCCAGGTCCATCCCGCAGCGCGGCGTAAGCGCAACTTTGCGAGCGTAGAGGAAATGATCGCGCGCTTTTCAGAGCGCGAACCTTACAGCCTCTTTCGCCGCGATGTGTTTGAGAATTATTGCCGCTATGGTCTCACCCCGGCCCCGGATGGCGGTTATGAGCTCGCCTGCACGCCGGAGGTGGAAGCAAGCCTCTATATGTCTTCCCTTTCGGGCGAACCCGCCTTAGCCGCCGCACGCCGCGTAGAAGTTCCGGCCACGGTCGTGCGCGCAATGCAAAGCGAGGTGCGCGACTTCAAGGGGTCCCCCACATGGCCGGGACTTGCCGCCAGCATGCCAAACGGCACCGATCTAGATCGGCCTGACATGACCCACTTCCACCCGTTTCAAGACCCCGATGACGCGGCCCGCATAATCCGTGAAGCCATCGCCGACTAAGCTGTTTTTGCGGCTCTTGCAGCGTCCAGCACATCTTCCAGATCACGGCGCACTTCTGCAAGTTCGGGCAGCGAGGCGCGCGTCATATTGCGTGCGATCGTCGCTGCCAAGCCGCCATAGAACTGGGTCAGCGCACCGCTCAATTCATTATCCGGCGCAACACTGCGGGCCAGCCATAGAACGATCGACTGAGCCCGCGAAAGCGGTTCATGCGGAACCTGTCCTGGTCTATGCCCAATTGCAGCAACCGCTTGGCCAAGCGATGAGACCGCCTCCTCAAGACAGATGCGTGTCAAGTCTTCGCTCGACGAGGCTTCAATCCGCGCATCCAGATCGACTTTGCGGTAAGCCTGCACAGCACTGGAGGAAAAGGGTATCATACCGCCCGCCTCATTCTAGTTTGATGCGTTGAAGGCATCAATTTGCTGTTGGAGGAAGCTGAGCGTGCTTTGCGAAGAGGTCACATTGCTCTGTGCAGCGATGAAGCTGCGGGTGAGGCGGTTGCGCAGAGATTCCTGATTTTCCGCAACCCGCGCAAGACGTTCATCATTGCGCTCAATTTGCGCTTCGTAACGCGCAACAGACCCGCCAAGCGAGCCGGGATCAGAGGTAAGCGTGTTGTCACGCGCAAGATTATCAATGGTTGCAAAAACCCCGCGGGCCCCGGCTGTGAACATCGCCGCTGCACCTTCGGGCGATGAGGCAAGGGTTGCGGCCAAACGGTTCGGATCAAGCTGAAATGTGCCTTCTCGCGTGATAGACAGCCCGAGATCGCCGAGCGTTGAGGGTTCGCCTTCAGCAGCGCCGGGCATGACGACCTGCGTTGCCAGCGCTGAAAGGTCAGCGCGGAGCCCGCGTGCGCCTGAATCGCTGCTAAGCGTGCCGCCAATGCCTGACCCCTGATTGAGCAGTGTCACAATATCATTCAGCGCTGCGACAAAATCAGTCATCACCGCGCTGATAGCTGCGTTATTGGTGCCAAAGGTCAAGCTTGTCGGTGCGCCAATATTTGTCGCGTTTAAGGTAAGGCCAATGCCCTCTGGCAGGCCCGTAACAGTGTTGGAGGAACTGGTCAGTTCAACCGTATCAAGGCTGAAAATCGCATCTTGCGAAGCTTGGCGCAGTTCTCCTTCATCGGTTGCCGGGCTCCAAGAAAGATAGCTGAGATCACCCGGCGTTGAGGTGGGCAAGAGGGCAGAGCTTACCGGTTCAAGAACAAAGCCATTTTGCGCCCCATCCTCGCCCTTGATCACCAATTTTGCGCCGTTTGATCCCTCTGCCGTATAGGCAAACAGCTTTCCATCGCTACCCGATGTGATTTTGCTTGCAAGCGAGCTCAGCGTGTCATCTGCGGTGACTTCGATGGCAAGGGCAGACTGTTCCGCATCTTCAGTAAAGCTTGCCCCGTTTACAATGCCAAAGCGGATATTGAGCGTGCCTTCACCCACCAAATCGCTGCCGGAGCTGTAGCTTTGCGAGGCCAGCGTTTGGCTTTGGGCGAGCTGTGTGACTTCAAGCGAGTAGCTTCCCTGAGGGGCAATGCCGCTGGTGGTGGTCACATCGGCAATTGCGGGATTGCCAAGGCTTGGCTGCGGAGAGAGATCGCCATTGCGCACCCGGTCACCCAATGCGCTTGCGAGATCATTTAGAGAGGAGCGCAGCAATGCGGCAGCAGATATCTGCCCTGCCAATGTTTCATTGCGCAAATTGAGGTTTTCGCGGCGAGGCTCAAACGAAGCCTCGGACAAATCGTTAGCCAGCTGGATGAAATCAATACCGCTGCCTGCGCCAAGCGCGGAGATGATGGAGGAGCCTTGGTTTTCCATGCTTTCAAGGACGGGCAATCCCAGAAATGTTTAAGCGGCTTTTTGAACCTTTCCCTCCGCATCAAAACATAGGTCTTCAGGCACCTGAATTTGAGGCATTTCGATACGTTCGCCCCGCTTTAGTGACAGGACAAATGCGACCAAAGCGGCAACCGCAATATAAAGCTCCTCGCGCACCATCTGATTGACGCGGGTGGTGAAGTAAACGGCGCGCGCCAATTGCGGATACTCAAGCACTGGCAGCCCCATTTCGCCTGCCATTTCGCGCATAGCCAGCGCCGTTTCCCCGCGCCCTTTAGCAAGGACAACAGGGGCGGGCGCGAGGTCAGGATCATAGGTCATGGCAATCGCAAAATGCACCGGATTGACGACGACAAACTGCGCATCATTCATCGCTTTGCCCACTGAACCGCGCGCAAGATCGCGCTGGCGCTGGCGCCGAGCCGACTTCATTTCCGGCGAACCTTCGGCTTGTTTGGCCTCGTTCTTCAGGTCCTCAAAGCTCATCTTGAGGCGCTTGTTTCGCTGGAAGATTTGGATCGGGTAATCAATAAGGGCGATGATCACGAGGCCCGCGACCAAAAGCAAAATCAGCGTTCCGCCTGCATCCCAGGCGAAGGCCAGCTGTCCAGCCAGGCTTCCGCGTCCAAGCCCGAGCAAGCTTACCAGCGTGGTGTTGATCCAATAGGCGGCAACCGTCCCGAGAAGGAAGAGCTTCAAAAGCGACTTTCCAAGCTCGATCAGACCTTGTGATCCAAACATGCGTTTAAGCCCGTTGAGCGGATTTATGCGCTGACCTTTGGGTTTGAGGTTTTGCGGCACAAAGCGCCCCTCGCCCAGCAGCAATTGTACCGCGGACGTGATAACCATCACTGTCACCCCGATCACCAGAATTGGCGGCAAAACCGCGGCTCCAGCGTTCCATGCCAGCGCGCTGGGGTCGAATGGGGCTGTGCGGTCAAGCTCGAACTGGAAACTGGCAAGCGCCACGCTTTTGACACTGGTGAATAGCCACGGACCAATGATCGCTAGCATGAATGTGCCGGTCATCATTGCGGACGCTGTTGCAACCTCTTTGGAGCGCAGCACGTCGCCATTTTTGGCGGCGTCTGCCTTACGCTTGGCGGTGGGATCGAACCGCTTTTCGCCCGGTGTTTCTTCGGCCATGGGCTAGCGTGACCCTCCGGGGCTTTCGATGCCGGGGGAGAATATGGCGGCCGATTGTTCGAGAGCCACGTGAAGTAGGTTGGTGAACTGCTCCACGAAGATCGGCATTGCAACAATCATCGCTGCGATCCCGGCAAGCGTGCCAGCGGGAAGGCCGAGCGCAAACAAATTCAAGGCAGGGGCAGCGCGCGAAATGGTCCCGGTGATGACCTGAACACACAAAAGGACAAGGATCACCGGAAGCGCAATCGCAGCGGCGGCGGCAATGCAATACCCTGCGAACAGCACGATACTGTGTGCCTCGACGCTGCCAACGCCGCCGCTGCCCGCTGGAAGCAAACGGTAGCTCTCCACGATCAGGCGAAACCACAAGAGATGCCCGCCGATAATGTAGAAAAGAAGCGTCAGAATCAGTCCAAAAAAACTGCCCAGCGCGCCCGATTGCTGGCCGCTCGCAGGATCAATCGAGGTGGCGATTGCAAGGCCCATGGTGCCCGAGATTTGTTCCGCCGCAATAAGAGGCACGGCAAACGCGATTTGCAGCACAAAACCGAGCGCTGCTCCGATCAAGACCTCTTGAAGGACAGCAAGGATCGCCGCGAAACTGAGCATTTCGGGGAGCGGCGGGAGCGGGATCCAGACGCCGACGAAGATCGCAATAACGAAGGCGGCCATAAGCCGTGCGGTGGCCGGCATCACCATCCCGCCCACCATAGGCGCTGCCAACATCGCAGCGCCGCAGCGGATTGAGAGGAACATGAGCTGCCACAGCTGCTCTAAGAGCGTATCAAAACCAAGGTCGAGGAAGGTCATGAAATGGCCCTGCCCCTACCCTGCGATACCAGCAACCTGAGCAAATATCTCGCGCGTGAAATCCCCCAGAAGCGCCATCATCGTCCCGCCAAGCACGACAAACACCACAGCGGTGATCGCCAGTTTTGGCACGAAGGTGAGCGTCTGTTCGTTCACCGATGTCGCCGCCTGAACGATTCCGACGATCAATCCCACGGTGAGCGCTGAGAAGAGGACTGGACCCACAATGAGCGCTGTTACCCATAAGGTCTGGTCAGCCAGCGCCAGAAGCTGCGCATCTTCCTGCATGACCTAGCGTCCCCTATCCAAAACTCATCGCCAGGCTGCCCATCAAGAGCGACCAGCCATCGACCAGGACAAAGAGCAACAGCTTAAAGGGAAGCGAAATGATCGTTGGCGAGAGCATCATCATGCCAAGGCTCATCAAGACGCTTGCCACAACAAGGTCGATCACAAGGAACGGCAAAAAGAGCATAAAGCCGATCTGAAATGCGGTCTCCAGTTCGCTTGTCACAAAAGAGGGTAGCAGGATGGAGAAGGGGATCTCTTTGCCGTTCTCAAACTGCCCTGCGCCCGCAATATCCGCGAACATTATGAGGTTCGTCTCGCGGGTTTGCCGCAGCATGAATTCGTGGAACGCCTCGCCTGCCGCAGCAATGGCGGCATCAGCTTCCAATGCGCCGCTTGCATAAGGCTCAATCGCGGCCGTGTTCACCATATCAAGCGTTGGGGCCATGATGAAAAGCGATAGGAAAAGCGCAAGGCCCACCAGCACCTGTGTCGGCGGAGAGCCTTGTAAGCCCAAAGCTTGGCGCAGGATCGAGAGCACGATCAGAATGCGCAGAAAAGATGTCATCATCAGCACGATCGAAGGCAAAAGCGTGAGGAGGCTCATCAACAAGAGCAGCTGGATCGAGAAGCTAAGCGGCGTATCCTCGCCGGCACCTTCTGCGCTCAATGCTCGCTCGATGGCGCTGCCAATTCCGGCGGGATCCGGTTCAGCGACCGGAACCGCAGCATGCGCCGCCGCGCCGAGCGAAAACATGGTTAATGAAAGCAAACAAAAGAGCCAGCCGATGCGTTTGAATGCGCTCATGACTAAACCTCAGCTTTTCGAGAAATAGCGGCAGTTTGAGCGCGTTCAGATGCCTCCGCCTCGCCCAGCCGCACAATGCCCGCACGCGAACAGCCCAGCAAAATTTCGCGCCCGTGAAACTTCACGACTGCGAGCTTTAAACCGGGCGCCAAAAGGCTGGTCTCAACAAGTTCCAAAGAGCCTGGACCCGATTGCATTCCGACCAACCGCGTCTGCAAATATCGCGTGAGCTTAAGGCTACCCCAGATCATCAACCCCAAAAGAGGCAGCAAGAGCGCGAGCCGCAAGAAATAGTCAGCCATCATATCGCTTGATCCAGGTCTGCGCTGCCTGCTGCTTCTTTGACATTGGGACTATTGGCGTGCGGCGCTTCGGGAAGCGCATCCGCTTCTGCCTCTTTGGCAGGTTCTTTGGCTATTGCCTGACCGGGAGCTTCGGATGGTGGCTCAACCGGAGGTTGAGGGCGAGCAGATTGCTCCTGTGCCGTAGCAGCCCGTGCACCGGGCCTTTGTGCTCTGCTTGACGAAGGGCCCCCGCCGCCATCTGCACCGGCAAGACTTACAATTCTCAGAGCAAAGCGGCCGTCCTGCGCGATGACTTCCCCATGCGCAATGACCTCTCCGTTTGCAGTGATATCGAGCAATTCATCAGTGAGCTTGTCGAGCGAGACGACACTTCCCTCGGCAAGCGCCAAGACGTCTTTGAGCGCCATATTGGTGCGGCCAAGTTCAACCGAAAGCCGAACTGAGACCGCCCCAAATCGCTGAAGCGCGGGGCTTAATGTCTGGTCAAATGCGCTCATTGTGCCGCTCCCAAAGCGTGGCCGCGATGCTCAACGTGGGTCAGCCGCAAAGCCATGTGGTTCTCGGATGTCCCCGCCAACCCGCGCGCGAAGATATCATTCCCGATCCTCAGCGGCAGCTCGCGCGGAATTGTCAGGGCAATCTCATCGCCCGGCGCGAGAGCTTCGAGCTTGCCAAGCGGCATTTCAAACTCGGTCAAAACCGCTTGAAGGTTAAGAGGGACGCCAGCGTAAGGATCACCGCTGCGGCTGCCGGATGTATCTGACGCAGACGGACGGCCCGAATTGTTCTTGGGCAATAGCTCATCCAACCGCTCTACTGGCAATGCGATCAGCATTGGCCACTCGGCAAAAGCGCTTTGGGCAATGGTAATGTTCAGAACCGCTATCTGCGCATCCGCATTGAACGGTTTCAGGCGCATCACGCTTTCGGATCGCACAAGCACATCACCGCGCGGCGGCTCGCTCGAATGGCGCGCCAATGCGACAACTTGCGCGATGGAGCTGGCGAATTGTTCGACCAAAAGCCCCGCGGATCGCGGCAATTGTGTTGGCACATTGTCAGGCAATGCGCCCTCCCCACCAAACGATGCATCAGTGAGCGCAACGGCTGCGGGGCAGCTAAGGCTGAAAAGAACGGTCTGGTCCCCGGATCCGATACGGATGATAGTGTTGACGGCAACCGCGCCGATCTTTTCAAACACCTGTGTCCCCGTCATATTTTCCGGGCCGGAAATTGACACCTCAAGCTTATCGCCTTGAAGAATTTGCCCCAGCTCATGGGCCATTTCACTGGCAAGGTCGCGCTTCCATTCCGCGATTGTGCCCTCGCGCTCTTCCGGGCGCGGACCGCGCCATGTCAGCTCGGTGCAATGCCGCGCTACAGGACGTGCATCGGCAAAATCAGATGCAAAGGTGCCTGACATATTCATTGGACCAGCAACCCTTTGAAGTGCACATTTTCAACGCCGCCAAAACCTTCTTTTTTCTCAAGCACGTCATTGATGGCTTTGGTGAGCCTTTTCGCCAGCTCCGCCTTGCCTTCAATCGCATAAAGGTCAGCCTCCGGTGTTGCGGCAAGCTGGATCAGAATGGCCGAACGAATAGCAAGCTGGTGATTGTGAACCCATTGCAGCACCCTCCCGTCACGCTGGGTTGATGCGGCCAGCTCGACCTGAATAAGCCCAGATGAATCGGCAAGATTTGAGGTGAAGCTGTCTTCGAAGGTGTAATAGGCGGTGCGAAATTCGCTCCCGCCTTCGCCGTATACGACTGGGCTATCCTCCTTGTCCCCGCCGGGCGCGGGATAGGGATCAGAATCGCCCTTGCGCACCAGTTCGGGATGATTGGGACCGCCGTCACCAGTATCGCCGATAAATCCAGCCGCAAAAGCGCCATAAGCACCCCCAGCCCCGACGCCCAAGGCGGCGATGATGCCAATGATCATCTTCATGCCGCCGCGGCCTTTCGCGGCTTCCTCTCCTTCTTCTGCTTTTGCGTCAGACATCTCAGGTCAATTCCCTAATTCGGTCGTTTGATTGATCAGGCAAAACGCTCGCCTTCTCCTGATGACCCAGCGCCAGAACCAGGGCCATTGCCTCGGTTCAAACCTTCTTCGCCATCTCGATCACCGGTTTGCCCCGCGTATGGTTGAGACGTTCCTTGCCCTGACCCTGTGGAAGACCCGTAGGCACCGCCTGAATTCCAGCTTGGCCCATGGGAATTGGCGAATGTGCCGGATTGTGCATTTGCGTTCGACTGGCTTTGAGAACCCGCTTGCGAGCCGCTTGGATCACTGCCGCGCTGCGAATGTGCGGCGGCGGTTTCGGTGCTGGCCGCGATGCCTCGCTCTGCCAAAGCGGTTTGGATCGCGGGCACAAAACCCGGATCGCGCGCTGCAAGGGTTGCACGCAGCTCACTTCCAGACCCTTCTAGCCGCATGGAAATGGCCCCAAATTCATGATGCCTGACAGTCAGCTCCGGGCGGTTAGCCTGCGCGTTGCTTCGGTTTTCAGTTAGCTGCTCAATCGTGCTCTCAAGCTGGGGCGAGAGACGAAGCGCTGTGTTGCTGGCTGGGCTGGTGTCTGTGCTGGATGCAATGTTGCTGGTTTGCGCCGCTACAGGTGGGAGCCCGTCCTGAAGCTGAGCCTGAGGCTGGGCCTGAGGTTGGGCCTGAACCTGCGTTTGAGGCTGGGCCTGCGTTTGCAATTGGGACGAGCTTGCCGCCGCCTGAACCCCGAAATACTCGCTAGGGACGGCAGGGTTTTGAGAGATCAATGCCGCTTCTGATGAGCCGCTGACCGAAACCAAGGACAAAAGCTGTAACGAAGCGGAAATGGGTAGCGGCCCATTCATAGAGGCGGTGAGCCGTCTTTCCGAACCTTGCACAGACTGTCCAAGCAATGGCCCGAGAGGTGGTCTGGTGCGTGAATGCGCAAGATCGTTTCTGCCGCGCGCTTCGGTCGCAGTGGTGATGGCCGCCATGCTCGGTTCAGGCGGAGATTGCGGTGACGAAATCTCCTCGGCGACCGGTGCTGGCCGCGAATTGGGCGGATTTCCGGCAGCTGGCCTTGGCAAGTCTGTCACCTGCTTCAGGTCGTTACGGTCTTTGGGAGTGCGGCCCGTTATGGCCCCGCTTCCCTTTTGCTGAACCGAAAAATCTGCGCCTTCGGCCGATTGAAAAGGCGAAACCGCGGGATTCGCCGCCGGACTGGCAGATGCGGCCCTCTGATCGCTTTTCTCCGCATTTTTCCCCGGTGGGCCTACGACCTGAGTGGTCAATATTGGTGGGTGAGGAGGGGGGCGCTCGGTGCGGTGTGTTGGTCGCTTGATGATTGTGATGGCGCGATGGAAGGCGGCTGTATCCCGCGCTCAGACGCGCTCATCTCCGGCGCCGCCGCCGTATTTGACAAGGGCTGGGTGACGTCGACATTCAATTGCGGCTCCGGTCTATGCACTGCATCCACGGAAGCACGGAGCGGGAGCGGAACAGGAGAAAAAACTGAGCCCGAAATTGTCGCTGTTGTTCCAGCCGAATTTGAGACCGTATCAACGCGCACAAAGCTGTCTATAGGCGCGGTCTCGGGCTGATCGGCATTTGCCATCGGAGCCGGCAAATTGGTGCCGGGACTAGGCGGGGTTTTGCCGCTTTCGGGCGGCGCAATTTGCGGCGCAAGCAACATATCAGGCACGGGCAAAGTGGCCGCAAGTTCCTGCTTATCAGGCGCATCAGATAGCGCGGTGGTTTCGCCCTCACCCCCTTCACGCGGATCAGCACTCGTCTGAAGACCGCCTAATAAACCAGGGAAACTTACCCTCCCAATCAGCTCTTTGGGAGCAATAGCAGAGGCAGGTGCGAGAGGGGCGGTGTTTAGGCCGGGTAACGCGATCAAGGCTTTCATCCGTGCAGCAAAACGCCTTTGGAGAAAGGCGCTTAGGGTTGAGGGTCCCCGGCATTTTCTCCGCCTTCCAAAGAGACGGCATCACCGGCTTCCTCACCTTTGTGCAACTTGCGTGCCATGCCCGCCGACCCGGTCAGCTCCAGCGGCACATCACGGCGCGCCTTTAAGTCCTCTAGCGCGCGCTTTTCGCCGCGCAGACGGGTCTCATGCGCTTTGAGGCGCGCCTCGGCAGCGGCCAGCGAACGCATCTGCCAGGTGACTTGATCACGCGCATCGCCGTGGGATGCCTCTGCGCCCTCCACCATCGTTTGCAAGGAGCCAGCAAATGCAAAATCCGACTGCAGCGCTTCTGCATGCGGAACCAGCTGGGGCGAGCCCAATCTCTTTGCATATTCCTGCAAGAGCCCCGCTGCCCGCGCCCGCACCTCCCCGCTGCGCTTCTCTTCCGCTAGAGCGGCCGCGAGGGCAATGCGTGCCCCGCGCCGGGCGATCTGGGCCAGCATCAACTGCCGCCGCGCGATTTTCAGCCGCCGGTCCTCACCCATTGATTTCAGGCCCTACGCCCTCGGCTGCGTTTGCAAGGGCGAGAAGTTCATCCAAACTCTGGGTCAAGCCGATTGCGGCGAAGCGGTCCTGCGTAAGGAAGGTATCAATCGCAGCACTGTGCTGAAGCGCCATATCAAGCGAAGGGTCAGAGCCTGCGCGGTATGCGCCCATCATGACAAGATCGCGGTTTTCCTCGCGAGCAGCGATAAGCGCTCTTATCTTGCGCGCGGACTCGGCAATGTGCGGGCTGACGACGAAGTCCATAACCCGGCTGAGCGAGGCGGGAATATCAATTGCGGGGTAATGGCCCCGCTGCGCCAGATCGCGCGAAAGCAAAATATGCCCATCAAGGATCGCGCGTGCTGTATCGACAACCGGATCGTTCATGTCATCACCATCGGCCAAAACGGTGTAGACGCCGGTGATCGAGCCCCCTGATTTGGCGGAGTTGCCCGCACGCTCAACCAGCCGGGTAATTGCGGCCAGCGCGCTCGGCGGATATCCGCGCGCTGCTCCCGGCTCGCCCAACACCAAAGCCAATTCACGTGCGGCGTGTGCCACGCGGGTGAGGCTGTCGAGAACAAGAAGGACGCTTTTGCCTTGCGAGCGGAAATATTCGGCAATCGAGCTTGCATATTGGGCCGCCCGAAGACGCAAATTGGGAGCATGATCAGCAGGCACCGCAATGAGAACCATACGCCCGCGTCTGGCATCGGTCATATGGCGCGCCACGAAATCCGATACTTCGCGCGCGCGTTCGCCGATCATGGCAACAACAGTGATATCTGCCTCTGCTTTTGCTGAGATCGTGTCTATCAGGACCGATTTGCCGACGCCCGACCCGGCGACAACACCCACTCTTTGGCCGCGCCCCATCGTCGCCAAGGCGTTAATCGCGCGCACCCCGCAATCAAACGGGCGGGTCACCTGCGCCCGGTCGAGCGCGCCTTCGCGCCGCCCTCCCGACGGCCAACATTCGCTCAGCGCGAGGGCAGGCCCGCCATCAATTGGATCGCCGAGACCGTCGACAGCGCGGCCAAGCAATGCCTCTCCCACGCGCACCAAAGCTGGCTTGCCGACTGCCCGAACGCGGGATTGGGGCCGCAAAAGCTGGGTGTCGCCCAGAAGCATCATCAGCGAATGTCCGCCGCGAAATCCAATGACTTCGGCCAAGGCCTCTGCGCCCGGTTCATCGCCGTCATCGCTGGCAATTGCGCCAAGCGAACCGATCGGCAGAGCGAGGCCAGAAACCTCGATCAGCCCGCCGTCGCAAGCGGCGACTTTGCCGGACACAACGGGGCCCTTTTCAACCTTTGCCGCCCGGTGACGGGCAAGTTCGATCTGCATCTCAGCGAGCACCGCGCATCACCCCCGGATCGCAGCGGCAATAGCGCGGCGCCAATCGGAAGGGGTATCGCTCACCGAGCCATCCTTGGTCTCAAGCCGTAATCCGCCCCGTTCAACCGCTTGATCAGCGACAATTGTCCAGCCCCCAAGGCTCGCTTCGTCAATCGCGGTGAGATCATCGGGATGCAGGTGCAAGGTTGCCACCACCGCCCCATGACCCAGGCGCTCTGCAACCTCCCGGCAACGCTCACGAAGTGCGTCAGCAGAAGGCACAAAATCAGCAATCGCGCGCGAGCACAGTGTGATAATGGTCTCTTCCAAATCGCTAGCAAGCGCGTCCATTGCGGCTTGATCCAGAGCGCGTAACGTCTGGCGAAGCCGGATCTTATGGTCCTCGCGCGCTTGGAATTCGGACTGCGCCGCGAGCCGCCCTGCGGCTTCTCCCTTGGCAAAGGCCTCGGCTAAGGGGTCCGGCGGTGGTGGCTCGTGCTGGGAAACGGATTGCGGTTCCGCCGCCCCCAGCTCGGTTTCTTGATCTGCCAAGCCCTTGAGAAGAACATCCTGCAAAACCTGACCAGAGGAAGCCTCAGGCAGCGCGTCTGGCACGGCTTTGTCAGCTTGTAGCGGGTCCGAGGCCGGGGCCGGGTCCGGGGCCAAGGTCTGGCCAAATGGCATCCCTTCGACAAAACGGCTGGCGGGCTCACCTGCCGAGCCAAAATCGGGAAGCCAGCTCAATGCTTTGGGCTCGGGCGTCTCCTCTTCCGGCTGCTCAAGCAGAGCATTCAACCAATCAGATGAATTCGCCATCGCCGCCTCCAAGGTCAATCTCACCTTGATCCGCAAGCTGGCGTGCTAGCGTTACGACCTTGCGCTGTGCGTTTTCGGCGTCTTTTTTGCTCAGGCGCTGACGCATCTCGATCTCATCTTTGATACCATCAGCAGCGCGCGAGGACATACAGCAGAAGAACACATTGCGCTGTTCTTCCCTAATGCCTTTGAGCGCATCAATAAGCGCATCATTGTCCACATCGCGAAGGATACGGCCCATTGTCTTGGGATCGAGTTCCAGCAGCATATCGAAGGTGAAGAGCTCTTCCTCGATCTGCTCAGCCAGGGGTGCATTGCGCTGAGCGATGGCGGGCAAAACGGTTCCCTTAAGATCGCCTGCGCTTGCATTGATAAGAGCCGCTGCTTCTTTCGCACCGCCAATTGTTAGAGCAGCAGGACCAAAGCTTGCCCCGATCCTTTGCGAGAGCAGCTTATCAATCATATCAATTGCGGCTTGAGAAATTGGGCCCATCGTGGCGGCTTTCTCTACCACGACCGATTGGATAGGGGCGGGCAGGTCGGAGAGTACTTCGGCAGCGGGCTCTGGCTCAAGCATCAACAAAAGCGCCGCGATCACCTGAGGGTGTTCATCATCGACCAGTTTCAATAGAACGGACGGTGCAAGCCATCGCGCCATTTCAAGGCTTCGGGGTCTTGGCGTTGGATCAAGCTTGAGCATCATGCTTTCAGCCTTTGTCGGGCCAAGCGAGCGCTCCATCATCTCGCGCACCTGAGCATTGCGATCGCGCGCGGGTATACGGTCACTTTTGCTTTCGGTAACAAAATCAGCGAGCGCCTCATTCATCATCTCTCGCTTGATTTCGCCCATTTCGAGCATGGTCGCCCCAATCAGCTCAAGCTCGCCTGGTTCCATGCGCGACATGAGGACGGAGGCCTCATCATCGCCCAGCAGCATAAGGAATATGGCAACCCTTTGAACGCGGGTGAGTAAGGCGCGCGCAGGGGCTTTGCGAACTGCTTCTGCTGAGGTGGCAACATCATGTTCCATCACGCCTGTGCTCCCTCATCTTCATCTTCTGAAAGCTCTTCAGGCTCGTCGATCATGCGTTTGAGCACTTCAACCGCGCGGTCCGGCTCAGCGGAAGCGAGCTTTCGAGCAACCTGAATACGGTTGTTGAATATCATTTCAGGGGGAAGCGGCGTGCTGCCGCTTGCCGCAGTGATCCCGCTTGCAATCGCGCCATGCGCATCGGCGTTATCAGCCTGGTAGCCTTCCAGCTGGTCCTCATCCGCGCCGTCCACCTCTGCGCCGTCCAGCCCAGCGCCTTGCTTGATATGATTGCCTTTCGCATTCGCGTCGCCTGAACCTTTGACGGCTTTGATCAGGGGACGAACCGCAAGTAGCAGGACCATCAGGACGGCGAGCAGTGCGGCCACAATGCGCAGGACCTGCGCAAACCACGACTGCTCGTAAAAAGCCATTTGGGCCATTTCGGTATCATCAAAGGCCCCGACTACGACCTGCACCTGATCACCGCGCTCCTTGTCTGCACCAACAGCTGCACTCACCAGAGTTTGCAATTGCTGCGCTGTCATGGGCGCGGCGGCCTCAAGCGCAGCTTCGCTTACCGCAATGCCAACCGAAAGCTTGGTGAGGCCTCCGGGCTGCGCGGATTTGACTTCAACCTCGCGGCCAAGTTCGTAATTGCGCTGCACCGCGCTCTCGGTATCGCGCGGTGTTTGCGCAGCCTCTCTTGCGGCAACATCCGGATCAGGCGGGCCTTCGACCAGCTCTGGATTATCGGGAGGAGTGTTGGTTGCAGCGCCCGGAATGCCTCCCGCTCCAGCTTGCGCGGTCCGGCTGGAATTGCGTTCGCTTTCTGAACGAACCGCCCCATCCTGATCATAACTCTCGCGCGCTGAGGTAATCTCCTCGCGCACCAGTTCGGCCTGCACCTGGCTAGAGAAATTCCCTTCACCTAGGAGCGGGGTTAAAAGGCTCGCGACCTGTTCTTGCAGCTTGGCTTCAAACTCGCGCTGCAACATGAGCGGTTCAAGTGTGTCCTTGCGCGGCGATGAAATGAGGCGGCCATTTTGATCGACCACGCGCACAAGATCGGGCGTCATACCGGGCACAGAGCCCGAAACCAGATTGACGATCGCCTCAACCTGGGACTGGCTGAGAGAACGCCCGCTCGACAGTCGAAGCATCACGCTGGCGGTGGGCGGATTGTTTTCACGCACAAAGACAGAGCGCTCCGGCGTTGCCAAATGAACGCGCACGCTCTCGACCCCGTCAATCTCGCGGATCGTAAGCATAAGCTCGCGCTCGCGGGCTAGCCTAAGGCGCTCCCCTTCCATCGTTCGGCTTGATCCGAGCGGGATCGCATCGAGCATTTCACTTGCCCCGGCCGGAGCGGCAATGCCGCCTTGTCCTCCGATCAACATTTTGGCGGGGTGATAGTCGCTTTGTGAAACGGTCAGAATCCCCGTGCGCGGATCAATCGTGTAGGCGATCCCGCTCGTTTCGAGCATTTGCACAACTTGCGCGCGTTCGGCATCGTTAAGGTCGGAATACAAAATGCGCTGCGGCGGCGTGGACATCGCCATGTAAATGGCCGCAACCGCAGCAACCGCACCAAAACCGATGAGCCCCGGCACAGCGCGTTTGAATGCAGGCTGGCTGGCAAAAGCGCTCAATTGCGCCTGCCAACCGGCTGCGCCCTTCGCACCCAAAGCGCTGCTGCCAATAGGTATCGCGCCTTGCGCAGGGACAGGAACACTCATCTCAGCCACTCAGCTCAGCTCCCCATCCGCAAGATGTCTTGATAGGCAGAGAGAAGTTTGTTGCGCACTTGAATGGTGGCCTCAAATGCGACGCCTGCCTCTTGGCGTGCGAGCATGACCTTGGCGACATCCGTCACCTCGCCGCGCTCATAGGCCGCCTGCATATCGCCCGAGCGTTTTTGGACAGCGCTGACGTCCTGCATGGCGTTATGCAGCGTATCGGCAAAGCCTGCGACTTGGCCGCTTGCCCCTGTCGCAGGTGTAGCCGGTGTCGGGGCGGAGCCGCCCGCAACACCCACACGCACTTCTTGCAGCGCCTTACTGCGGGCAAGGATTTCCTGCCTTAATGCCATTACCTCGTGCATACCGCCCATGGAACCGCCGACCTTCATACCTCAGCTCCCGTCTTGAAAAGCCCGTTTTCACGCATCGACGCTAAGCGATAACGAAGCGTCCGTTCTGAAACTCCAAGGCTCGCCGCTGTTTTTCCGCGGTGCCCATTGTGCGATTCCAGCGCGCGAATGATCGCCTGCGCCTCAGATTGAAAGGCCACATCAGACAGCGATGAAGGCTCTCCTTGAGCGGCGGTCGGCGAGCAATGCGTTTGATGAAGAGCCGCTGCCTCGCAGCCCGGAGCACTCGCAATCAGCGGCCGCGCGGCTTGGTCAAAGACCACATGCTCGGCGTCAATAAGCGGCGCATCGCCTGCGAGCAGAATGGCGCGGCGGATCACATTCTCCAGTTCCCGCACATTGCCCGGCCAATCGTGACCCTCAAGCGCTGCGATGGCGCGGCGCGATAGCCAGCTTGGCAAAGCCCTTTGCGCTCCGTGGCGTAGCACCATTCCAAATGCGAGCGGCGCAATATCGGCAGGCCGTTCTTGCAACGATGGCAGGATCAGGGGAAAGACATTGAGCCGGTAGTACAGGTCCTCGCGAAAACGACCCTGGGTCACTTCGCTCGATAAAGTGCGATTGGTCGCTGCAACAATGCGCACATCAACCTTGACCGGTTTGGTCGCCCCCAAAGGCAGAACTTCGCCTTCCTGTAGGGTCCGCAGGAGCTTTGCCTGAAGCGGCAGCGGCAACTCGCCGATTTCATCGAGCAGCAACGTCCCGCTATCGGCTGCGCGAAACAGCCCCTCGCGTGTTTCAGCAGCGCCCGTAAACGCGCCCTTGCGGTGCCCGAACAAAAGGCCTTCCAGCATCGCTTCAGGCATCGCCGCACAGTTGACGGCAACAAACGGACCGCTCGCCCGCGGGCTCATTCGGTGAATAAAACGGGCAAACACTTCCTTGCCGGTGCCAGTTGGCCCTTCGAGCAGAACCGGAATATCGCTAACCGCGATGCGTTCGCTTAAAGTGAGAAGCGCCAAGCTCTGGGGGTCGCGCGCAATCGGCCATCCGCCATGCGATGCGCTGGCGATAAGGGCAGGGCGCGCTGTATCCAGATCTTGTTCGCGGTAATGCAGACCGATTTTTCCTTCGCTGATCCGGTTTAGCGAGGCCGCAGAACTTGCGTCATCCGCAAGCTTGCAAAGATCAACCGTCATTCTGCCGCCGCGAACGCGCGCGTCGTTGCCGGAATTCGGCGGGCTCACAAATTGCCCCCTGTCGCCAAGCACAAGGCGGTCCTGCAGCCAGCTTTGCGCAAGCAAGGGCACAGTCGGCTCTATTAGCCCGGCATGATTATGAAGACCTGCAAAGCGCTTATCCATAGCGCCCGTCTCTGCTGCACACAGGCTCTCAACCTGCCTTTCGCCCTTGAGGGCCGTACTGGCCGCAAAGTGGCTATTTTTTTGAGCCTGCATCGGTCCACCATTTAATTGCAGACCGGAGAATTCTTGCGGTCCTTTGGGTTGCTGGTGGAAAGGATTTGCCGCTTGCACGGACAAGATAGAGCAAACTTAAGTGCCCGTAGGGTCCCTTAGGAATTCCCGCAGTTTTGCATCTAAGTCTCTAAAAACGCGGTGATACGCGGCGGTATGGGAAAACCAGTTCTGAGGCGAAATTTACGCCTCGGAGCGGCAAACGGCGGCAAAATCGCTCAGGGGTCGGCTTTTGCAGGGCTCTATACCTTTGCGAAGGGCGCGCGGTTTGAGGATGATGCAAAGCATTGAGAGAGCAATTATTGGGGGTTTCCCCGTTCGGCAAAAATTAGTGCCTTAAACAATTGCGCCTGTGTCCGGTCTAGTTTGGGACAGGTGCGGCAACAGGCTGCTCTGTTCCAACCACTTGCACTTGGAAAAACGGGAGTTAGACCCATGTCCGTAATCAATACCAATATCTCGGCTCTGCGCGCTCAAAACGCCAGCATGAAAGCCAATGAAATGCTCGGCACCGCTATGGAGCGTCTATCAACCGGTAGCCGCATCAACAGCGCCGCTGATGACGCCGCCGGCCTTTCAATCGCGACCGGCATGACCAGCGATATCCGCGCCCTCAATCAGGGTGTGCGAAACGCATCCGATGGTATCGCGCTTGCTCAAACAGCAGAAGGTGCGCTTGAAGAAGTTTCCAATATGCTCCAGCGGGTGCGCGAACTTGCGGTGCAATCGCAAAACGGCACGCTCGACAACACTGACCGCGGCTTCCTCGATACAGAAGTCACAGAGCTTGCCGCGCAGATCGACGATATCCTGAGCAACACTGAGTTTAACGGCGTTTCTGTGTTCGGAACCGGCACAGGCAGCGCCAATGACGTGTCGGTGAATATTCAGATCGACGCCGGCCGTGCAATCACTTTGACCAGCCCCGCAATTGACAATGCCAACCTTGATGCAGCTGGTCTCGATGTGAGCACTGACACCAACGCCGCAACTGCGATCAACAATGTTGATGCAGGCCTTCAGGCCGTAAACACGACGCGGTCATCGCTTGGCGCAGGACAGAACCGGCTTGAAGCTGCGATCAACAATTTGACCGCGACATCAACGAATTTGACCGATGCGCGTTCGCGGATCCAAGACACCGACTTTAGCCAAGAAACGACAGCTTTGGCCAAGGCCCAGATTCTCGGACAGGCTTCGACAGCAATGCTCGCTCAGGCAAACCAGTCACAGCAAAACGTCCTATCGCTCCTGCGATAAGATAAGCCGAATACACAAGCTTCCCGCCGGGGTGGCAAGGAAACCCGGGGCCCTACAAGGCTCCGGGTTTTACCTTTTTTGGAGAATTGCAGCGGGAGCGGCAGTCAGCTTACACATCAACCAACAGCGCGATCCTGACAATCGACCACTTCGAGCCAATTGCGCAGACGGTTTTCTTCAAGCCGCGCGATCAGGGGGTTGGCGTGAAAGGGCAGCAAGAACTCCGCCAGGGCGCCGGCCCATTCAGCATTAGCGTCAAAAATAACACCAAGACCAAGCACCGCTGGCACATGGACATAAAAAAGCGGGCGCTCTTTGGTATCTGCTTCTTTCAGGAAATCCTCGACCGCAGTGAGCACACCATTGCGCTCCCCGCCAGATTGAAGCGCAACAGCAAAAGCGCCCATCCCGCGAAGCCCCCTTCCAGCGAGCACGCCGTCCTCGCCCAGCCGAACGCCGTGGTCGTAGCTATGGGGATGACGCCAACCAGGCGGAACGCGGTCAGGGGCGTAATAAAAATCGCGACGCGCGCACGGCCAGGACACATCATGCATAAAGGCTAGCAGGGGTTTTTTGCTCGCCTTTTGAATGGCATCTATCGCTGTCAGCTCGTGATAGACGGTGTAATAATTATGGTCCCCATCGACAAACCATGCGCCGATCGCATCATCGTCTGACGGCTCCCAAACGTCCAGCGCTTCTAAGGAAGGTTTGGCAATATGTTTCACATTGTCTTGCCGCTCAGCCCAATCGGTAAACTCTTCAGCGGGCTCGGGATCAATGCAGGTCAAAGTACCGCCAGCATCACGCGAATGCTGCGCCAGCATTTTCGACATGCCGCCAAACTCACTGCCTATCTCTGCGATGTTTTTGGCGCCGGCATGACCCAGTGAGGGCAATATCAGGCTCGAGAATTCGGCCATGGAATGGATCAAAAGCTCGCTCACGCCGCATGCTCCCGCTGGTTCGGGGATGCCGGTATCGTTGCTATATTTTCGGCACCGCAGGGCAGCGGGGTATTTGCAAGTATTGCCTGTTTGCGGCGGATAAGCGGGCGCATGACGATCTCGATCATTTGGGGGTCTTGTGCATCGTATCCTTGCGGAGCCTTGACCAGCACAAATGCCGCCGTCCCGGTGCATTCATGGATACCCGCCGCATGCGTTTTGAGCCCATCAAACTGCGCGCCGATCTCCTGCATGCGTTCATCATTGTGCGTTTCGCCCTTAAGACTTCCCACACTGATCGAGGAAATGCTCGCGAGTTCAAACCACTCGAAAACCGATCCTACTGTCAGCGCTACGTTGAGAGTTTCAGAGGAAACCGGGAGCCGAACGCAGTAATACCCTTGATGCGTGGGGTGGGCATGGACCACGCTGTGCACCGCTTCTTTTGCACCCATGAAGAAGGCGGGAATGGCAATCGGATATTGGCTGGTATCGTTTTGGGTAAGGCTGAGACCAAATCGCTTCTGTGTCAGGAGCGAGAGCTTTGTATGAATGTCCTCGCCCTCGACTTCCGCTGGCAGGAACATCCGGGATGAGCCTTGCATATAGAACAGCCCGCGGCGCTGCATGCCTTCTTTGGCGCGGGCTTGATCGAACAACGGAACCTTGCGTTCAGAACCCATGTTCACATCATGCTCAAAATCTTTGAGCACTTCGATCTCGCGGGCGGCGGGCAGGAACATAAAACGCATGAGCGCAGCCAATGCACCTTCGCGAAGGGAGCGGCTGTGATGCGTATTGCGGCGTCTTATCGCGCAGCCCGAATTCGCAGCCTTTACATAGCGCAGAACGCCGCCTTGCACTTTGTCACGCACATCGCTTTGTGCACCTTTCAGGCTCGCCGTCTCGCGAATGGGTTCGCCTTCATCGGTGAAATCTGTGACCGAGCCAAGCGTACATGTTGCAAGTTGTTCGATGACAGCGACATTGCCGCACAGCGCATCAACAAGCTCAAGGTCATAATGCCGCTCATCAATCAGCCCCTTTTTATCAAGGAGCGTGGCGGCAAGTTCGCGTAAGATCAGATAACGGCCCGCGACATGGCAATCAAAGGCCTCTGACAAAAGCGCATCAATATGGGTCTGCGCTGAACCATTATAGCCGAGATCAATCAGCATCAGCGTATCGCCGGGGGCGGGATTTACGCGCGAGCGGACATGCGCGACCAGGCGATCGGCACGTTCTCGCGAACGCTTGCGAACAATCTTCTGCCGCCGCCCCTTCTTAAGCTCATCGGCCAGCTTGTAACTGCCTTCGAGCATTTGCTCGTTGGTTTTGTCCTCGCCAATCAGATCCGTGATTTCGTCCTCATTGAAGAGCATCTGCCGCGCAAGCGTCGAAGGTTTTCGGCCAAGCTCTCTAGCAAAATACTGGGTATAGGCCTCTTTCGATGTAAGCGATGCGGCGATCGAGACGAAGCGGCTGATCTCAACCTTAGCAACGCTCTGCTCTGCCCCCGCTGTATCGTGAACGATGTAAGGCAAATGCCCATCTCGCAGCATGAACAGCCAATGGACCTGTCCCCCTCGCTCTTGCTTGAGCGCCTGCGCTTCTGCGCGGAGCCATTGATCAAACGCATGAAAAACCGGGCCGAGAACCGTCAGACCCAGCGCTGCTGCGCGGCCAGTGACTTTGGGTTCTTCTAAAGCAAGAGTAGCGCGGTGGGGCATAAGCGCACGCACATCACCCTTTGCATCCCCTGCCATTTGCTGACAGCTGCGCTCAAAACGAAGACGCTGTTTCGCGGCATCGCTAAACTGGACAAGATGCAAAGCGGGCACACCAAGAGCGCGGGATGCCTCAAGGTCTGCGGTCTGACTGTCACCAATGTGCAAGACATCTTGCGGGCCCACTTTGAGCGATGTTAGAACACTTTGCATCAGGCCTTGAGATTTCGAGAGCCCCGCTTGTGATGAGACGAATATCTTGTCGATCAGCGCAGCAACCTCATCGCCAGAAGAAAGTTCGATAAGCATGCGCAATTGGCGAGCGCTCAGATAGGTGTCAGACACAATCACAAGTTTAAGCCCGCTCGCTTTGGCTTTGCGCATGAGTTCCACTGTTGGCGCGAAAGCGAAGCAACATCCCGCCTCTGCTTCTATTTCCTGCTTAACCGCCTCAGCGCGGGTCTTTTCGTCGGCATTTGGCAAAGCTTGCTGATAAATCGCGTCAATCGCGACTTCCGTGCGGGTGCGTAGAGCCATCTCAGTCTGCCTTGCCGCTTGTTCGCTGGCGATACGCTGACCGATGGAGAGGCGGGGCAATGCCGGGAAGAGATCGGTGGGCGCATGGCAATCGCGCCAGAGAAGCGTGTCAAAGCAGTCAAGAGAAAGGACTTTAATCCCGTCACCCACCCTATCGAGAGCAACCGGCATTTCGTGCGGCAGGATGGTTGCGTCCGGAGTCGCGATTTCGCGCGTCGCCTGTGTGTTTTGCATCTCTTAGTTCTCCGGTTTTGGTGGCCCAAACTTCAGGAGAGCCATGAGGTATATGCTTTTGGTTTACGGTGTCGGAGGATTAACCTGCGCGCTGTCACTTAAGGAATTCTGCGAAGCTTGCGCGATGGCTTGGGGCCCGCGCGAAGCTCGTTTCGACCGGTTTTGTCGCTGTTCCAACAAAAGCAAGGAAATGCGCCGGTTGCGCGGATCAGCCGGGTTATCGGCGATCAAGGGTTCGGTTTCGGCAACGCCTTCGATCCGCGCGAAACGCTGTTCAGAAATACCGCTGCGGATCAATTGCTGACGCGTGGCCTCGGCGCGGCCTGCGGAAAGCGACCAATTGTTGGCCTGCACCCCGTCGCGGTAGGGGACCGAATCAGTGTGACCGCGAAGAATGAGCGGCTTGCTCTCGCTCGCGACAATTTCGCCTATGACCTCAATGATGCGGCGCGCCTCCGGCGTGAGGACTGTTGTGCCAAGCGCAAACATGGAAAAGTCCGCATCATCGACCAAATCAATGCGGATGCCGTCTTCGGCGCGCATCACTTTCACTTGCTTTGCGTATTTGGACAGGACCTCACTGTCCTTCATCTCTTTGAGAATTTCCTGTTCGATTTCTTCGGCTGATTTGCCCTCGGCGTCGTTGGCCTTGAGCTCTCCTTCGTCACCTCCTTCTTTGGGACCGCCTCTGGCAGAGCGCGGGACGGTGATCGTTCGGGTGCCCGTTTGCCCCATGGAATTGGGATAATTATCAGCATCTGTCAGTGAGCTGCCGCCGAGCATTCCATTGGAAGAGCCCGCAGATTGCTGGCGGGTTTTGACCAATGTGGGCGAGAAATAGTCCGCAATGCCCTTGCGCTGGTTCTCCTCTGTCGCGCCCAAAAGCCATAACAAGAGAAAGAATGCCATCATCGCGGTCACGAAATCAGCATAAGCCACTTTCCAGGCGCCGCCGTGGTGACCGCCTTGTTCAATCGTGATTTTCTTGACGATAATCGGGGCAAGAGCTTCCCCGCCGCCGACACCTTCCTCGGCCATTTTACTTACCGCGCATCATGTCGAGGAGATCGGTGAGTTTCGGACGGTGCGCAGGGGGCAGGCCCGACCGCGCCGCTTCGAGTACGAGAGGCTGAGGGTGACCGTGAAGACTTGCGACGATAACCTGTTTGATTGAATGGTAAATTTGCATGTCATGCGTGATGACCTGCTTCACCCGGCTCGCCATCGGGCCGGCCAGACCATAGGCGAGGAAAATGCCTAAGAATGTCCCCACAAGCGCACCTCCTATCATCCCGCCCAGAATCTCTGGCGGCTCGTTGATTGAGCCCATGGTTTTGATGACGCCCAAAACCGCCGCCACAATTCCGAGCGCCGGGAAAGCATCGGCGAGACCTTGAATGGCGTGCTGGGGCTCTTCCATTTCGTGAGCCTGCGTTTTGATCGCATTGTCGATCACATCCTCCACCGCATTGGTGTCGAGCGTGCCGGAGGAGACGACCATCAGCATGAGCGGGTCGCAAATCAGGCCCGAGACAACAGGATCGTTTTGCAGCTTGGGGTATTCGCTAAAAATGCTTGAGGTTGACGGGTCAGTCACATGCGCCTCAAGCGCGACTGCTCCTTCTGATCTTAGCAGTTTCATGAGCTTCGAAGTGAGCGCGATGACATCAATATGATCTTGGTCAGAATATTGCGGCCCTCTAAACACCTTGGCCAATCCGCCGCCCAGTAGCTTTAATTCATGCATCGAATTGCCAATCAGCGTCGCACCAATAGCGGCCCCGCCGATCATCATCATTTCAAGCGGCAAAGCGGCCAGAATGACACCCATGGAGCCACCCGCCAGCGTATAGCCGCCGAACACCATGACCATCAGGACAACAATGCCAATGGCTGCAAACACGTCTTTGAATTTCCTTGTTCGAGATAGTTACCGCCACCATGGACGGCACGCTCAGATTACGTTGAAGAGGGTCAAGTTGCTGACCCGGCTGAATGTGGTTTGGCTGGCTTCCAATGCGGTCAGAGTGTTCTGCAAGCGGATGATCACATCGGCGATATTGGTATCGCCAATCTCTGAACGCTTTTCAGCGATATTGATGGAGCGGATCGCAGTTTCGTCTTCGATGGCCTCAACCCAGGCGGCTCTTGTGCCCACTACCGTTTGATTGCGGTTGGCTGCATTCAACGCCTCATCAAGTCCAGCCAGCGCGTCCTGTGCTGCGGCCCGCGGGTCAGCGCCCGTTCGCAGTTCCTGCGCAAGGTCGCTGAAGACCTTAAAACTGCTGGTCGGCGCTCCTGCGACATCAAACTCGAACAATTGATCCCCGGTGATGCCGCGCTCGATCTCTGTCCCCGGCGCAACAGGAACCGTGCCCACTTGGCCATTGCCCGCATAGGTGACGGTCCCATCAGGCGCGCGTGTGAATGCGGGCGCGCCGGCAGTTCCTGCAAAAAGCGGGGCGCCGGTGATCGAAATCGCATTGGAGCGAGTGAATAGCTCATCGACCATCTGCTCAAGTTCATCAGCAATCGCAGCCCGGCCGTTCTCGCCTTGCGTATCGTTGGCCGCCTGCACCGCAAGCTCGCGCGCGCGTTGAATTAGAGAGACTACGCCGCTGATCTGGTCGGATGTCTCTTCAAGGTCCTGACGAAGCCGCGCGGCGTTTTCCTCTTCGGTTGCCCCGCGAACCTCGAGCCGGGTGAGCGAGCGCAGCCGAGAGGCAGCAACGGGGTCTTCGGACCCACGCTGAATACGCACACCGGTTGCGATTTGCGTTTGGAAATCCTCTGCACTCTCGCGCAAAATCGCCAGTTGCCCCAAGGACCGATCAAAAAAAGCGCTGGTTGAATTGCTGACGAAGCTCATCAATTTAGCCCCAGAATGGTGTCGAAGATATCACTCGCGACCTGAATGATGCGGCTGTTGGCCTCAAACGCCTGTTGCAGGCGGATGAGCGCGGCGGCTTCCTGATCGAGATCCACACCCGTTACGCTCAGCAGTTCTGCCGCTGCACTCCCGGAAATAATCGACAACCCCTCGCGCGTGGTCTGAAGACCAGAAATGCGGCTGGAGAGCGAAAGCAGCAGGCGGTCGGTTTCTGCAATAGGGCCGTCATCGGCGCCAATGGCTGCAACCAATGTCTGAAGATTTGTAGTGTCGCGGCTTCCCGGCGGAGACCCCAGCGGGGCAAGCGCCAATTGATCCCCATCGGTAAGGGCAAGCGCAATATCGCTGGCATTTGTGCCCGAGAACAGCGGCTGGCCGGGCGTCCCGTCCAGCGCTGCACCATTGGCCTGCGCATCATTGGCGCGGGTGATGGTCGAAAGCGCGATAGCATCAAGTGTGGCCGCGCGCCCGCGAAGGTCACTGAGAGCCGACACCCGCCCCGCTTGAGCCCCGCTCACGGGGGTGAAGGTAAGGCCGTCTAACGCAAATGAAGCAGTTCCGTCTGCGGCAATAGTAGAGGTGATGGTGTTCGTATTCGCCCCGCCAACAAGCACCGGTCCCACCTCGCCTGCGGGTGCAGGAGTTGTAACAAGGCGCACGCTTGCAGCGCCAATCTCATCGAATTGCACCTTAAGGCTGAATTCTTCAGAGATGTCCCCCAACGCGGCATCGCGCGCATCCAAAAGGTTGGCATGAGAAGCGCTGCCGGGACGCACGTTCACCAGTTCGCGGTTAATCCGCGCCAGTTCGTTAGCAGCCGCATTGGTCTGCTCAGTGCCAACAGTCACGGCGTTTTGCGTGAGTTCGAGCGCATCGCTAATGCCTGTTTGCGCCGATTGAAATGTGACCGCCAATTGGCGCGCCCTTTCAACGGCTCCTGTGCGAAGCGCTGGATCGGTGGGATCGCTTTCGAGCAGGGTTAGCGAAGCTTCGAATTCCACAAGCCCGCGAAAAAGCCCCGATTGTTCAAGCGCCAATTCCGCATCTCTAAGCGCTGCGATATCGGTGTCGGCGCGCTGCACATCAGAGGCGCTGTCACGGACGCGTGCTTGAAGGAGCTGATTGCCCGGACGCACAATGCCGCCAATGCGAACACCTGAAAGCGCATCGCTCGTGGAGAAGTCGATAACTGCGGAATCTGCCGCTTCTTCCAAGCTCAGCGTCCGCCGGACGTAATCCGGGTTCGATGCATTGGCGATATTTTGCGCCGTCACCTCAATGCTGGCGCGCGCGGCTCTGGCCCCGGATTGGCCGATCGAGATGAGGTCTATGGGCATTATTCGCTCGGTTTAGCTGAGACGAATTGAGCAAGCTGTTCCTCGATACTACGCGCAAACCCTAGGCTGCCTGACTGCGAAGCGATTTCGGCAAAATGCTCATCGCGCATGGTTTTGAACTGTTTCATCCCGCCGCCTGTTAGGGGCGCATCCTCGGTGAAAGGCGTCTCGCGCGCAGCCTCCAGCAATTTGCGGATCATGATCGCCTCAAACCCTTGTGCAGCCTCGCGCAGTTCTTGAAGTTCAGGGGAAATCGCCTCCGGCTTGGCAGGGCTCGCAGGTCCAACAGGGCCAACAGGGCCAATCACAAGATCACCATTTCGGCCTGCAATGCGCCTGCTTGCTTCATGCTTTCAAGGATCACCACCAGGTCGCTTGCCGCAACGCCAAGCAGGTTGAGCGCATCGACAATCTCATTGAGATTTGCGGCCCCTGGGAAAAGCGCAATCCGGCTGTCAGCCTCCTCGATGGTGATCTGACTGTCTTCCTCAATCGCGGTTTGGCCATTGGCAAAAGGTTCGGGCTGAACCACGGCCGGGTTCTCGTCGATCCGGATTACAAGCTTGCCGTGGCTGATCGCAGCAGGGGCAAGCCGCACCGCTTCATTGATCACCACCGTGCCGGTGCGCGAGTTGATGATGACTTTGGCAGCAACAGGCGCAGGGGTGACGGGCAGCATCTCAATCGCGGCGAGCGCAGCCGAGGCGTTCATCATTGCCAAATGGAAGAGCGAGTTTGATGCTCACCCCGTCCTCGACCTGCGCCATGCCGGGATACATCGTATTCACCGCATCGCGGACGCGGGCTGCGGTTAGAAAATCGGCTTGGTGAAGGTTAAATCGCAGGGTGCCTTCGCGGTCGAAACCGGTCGCCACGTCTTTCTCAACCGTCGCCCCATCAGCGATCCGGCCAACGGTCGAGACATTGACCGAGACCTGCGACCCATCGCGCCCACTGACGCCGAGCCCTCCCACAGCCACGTTGCCTTGCGCCATCGCATAGATCTGACCATCCGCTCCATAAAGCGGCGCCAGCACAAGCGCGCCCCCTCGAAGGGAGCGCGCCTGGCCCAGGGTGGACACCGTGATGTCAATGCGCTGCCCCGGCTTTGCAAAAGCGGGCAGTTCAGCGGTGATGATGACAGCGGCCGCATTGCGCAGGTTCGGACTGACACCGGGAGGCAATTGCAGACCCAAGCGCCCCGACACACCGCGCATGGCCTCGCGCACGTATTCAAGATTGTCATCGCCTGTGCCTTGTAGCCCAACAACGACCCCGTAACCGGTGAGCTGGTTGGCACGCAGCCCCTCAAACTGGCCCAAATCTCGGACACGATCCGCACGCGCATCGGCTGGCATAACCGCCGTCACAGCGGCCAGAAAAAGGAGGCAAATTCGGGTGATAAGCATGGTTTGAAGCCTTCAATTAGAACGGAGAGATCATGCTGAAGAAGCGTTGGAGCCAGCCTGGGCGGCTTGCTTGTTGGACCGCACCTTTTCCAGTGTAGATGATCCGCGCATTGGCGACGCGCGAAGAGGGCAGGGTGTTGTCGCTGTCGATATCGACAAGGCGAATTCGTCCTGCAAACTGCACCCACTCATCGCCTTGGCTCAAAGCCATTTGCTTCTCACCAACCACCTCGGCGGTGCCATTGGGATAGATCGCTGCAATCGTGACAGTGACAATGCCGCTCATCTGGCTTTGCTGAGACGCGCTGCCATTGCCGGCAAATGAGGTTTGACCGCTGCTCGCAATCGCATTGGGATTGAGGAATGCAAGCGGGCCAGCCGCCGGCGGGATAAGCCCGATAGAGCCATCGCGGTCAGTCGCGCTGTTTGTGCTTTTTGAAGTGCTGGTGCTCTCTATCAGAGTGATCGTCACCATATCACCCAGCGTGCGTGCACGGGTGCCGACCACGAGCGGCGAGTAGCCTTGCGACGCCTGATAGATCGCGCCCTTGGTGCCCATATCCGCACCCGCCGTTTGCACGGGCGCGATCGGAGGGGGCGGCGGTGCATAAAAGCCCGCTTCGCGATTTGAACCGGCGGTCATACAGGCGGACACCGAAAGGGCGCTGAGGCCGATGATAAGAGCTTTAAAAACCTGCATCGAAAATGCCTCAAAGTGTCTGATTGGCGTTGCGCAGCATCTCATCGACGGCGCTGACCATCCGGGAGTTGATCTCATAGGCACGCTGGGCTTCGATCATTTCGACCAGCTCTTCGACGACGTTGACGTTTGAGGTTTCAAGCATGCCTTGGCGGATGTTTCCGCGCCCGAATGTACCCGCTAATCCCAGATCGGCGGGACCGCTCGCAGCGGTTTCAACCAGAAAGTTGTCGCCGATCTTTTGAAGGCCTGCCGGATTGATGAAATTGGCGACCTGAAGCTGACCCAACTGGATGGGGGCCGCTTGCCCGTCTTGCGCTGCGCTGACCGTGCCATCGGGCCCGATTTGAATGCTGCGTGCGCCTTGCGGGACCTGAATGGGAGGGCTCAGCTGAAACCCTTGCGCGGTCACAAGAGTGCCTTGCGCACTGAGGCTGAAATTGCCTGCCCTCGTGTAGCCGATCTGCCCATTTGGCGGGATTTCCACTTGAAAGAAACCGGGGCCATCCATCGCCACATCAAGCGTGTTGCCGGTCTGGTTCAAAGTGCCTTGGCTCTGGATCTTGCTTGTGCCCTGCACCTGCACCCCGGTGCCAAGGTTTAGGCCGGTCGCAAAGGCGGTCTGATTGGTCGATTGCTGACCCGCGACGCGCTTTTCCTGATAGGCGAGCGATGCGAAATCCACGCGGTCGCGTTTGAAACCTGATGTGCCGATGTTCGCCAGATTGTTGGCGATGACCCGCATGCGCGCATCTTGCGCTTCAAGGCCGGTCTTGGCGACGTGGAGGGCTGAGCTGGGCATTGCAAAAAGTCCTTAAAATTAGCGCATGCTAAGAAGGGCAGAGCTCGACTCGTCGAGTTCGCCAGCGGTTTGAAGGATGCGGGCACGCATCTCGAATGCACGCTGAGCCTCGATCATATCGACCAAGGCGGCAGCGGTATTGACGTTGGATTGCTCAAGAGCCCCTAGCGTGACACCAGCGGTCGGATCGGCAGGCAAAACACCCCCGCCTGGCACTTTCAAGAAAGTGTCGATCCCTTTGGCCAGAGGGCTGCCTTCAGGCGATACCAGCTTGATCCGGTCAAAAGCCGCCGCCGGTTCGCCCGGCGCTGCAGGGTCTGAGCCGAGAAGAGAACCATCACCAGCGATTTTAATGTCAAAACCAGCAGGCACAGTGATAGGTGCGCCGTTTTCTCCTAAAACCGGAAGCCCCTCTCCGTTTTCAAGCACGCCGGAAGGGGATACTCTCAAGTCGCCCCGGCGCGAATACACCTCTCCCCCATCAGGCGCTTGGAATGCGATGAGAGCCTCGCCTTTCACCGCAATATCCAAGGGCTGACCGGTTGGAGTGACACTGCCAGCGCTCATATCGGTGTTGCGCACAAAGCCGCGGGCCATGGCCCGCGCTTCGAGCCCAAGCGTGTTGTTGTCAGAGCGGTCCTTGACTGTGGCAGATGTAACCGAGAACATTTCTTTGCGAAAACCAGGGGTGTTGGCGTTCGCGAGATTATTTGCGGTCACACGCTGGCGGTTCATGGCTGCGTCCATGCCAGTCAAAGCTGTGTAGATCATGCGGTCCATCGGTCAGCTCCTCACGCTATCCATTAGCTCTGAAGGTTGAGGACGACCTGAGAGATCGCAGTGGCGGTATCGAGGGCCCTTGCATTGGCCTGAAAGTTGCGCTGAGCCGTCAGGAGTGAGACTGTTTCCTCGGCAAGATCGACGTTAGAGCGCTCCAGTGTGCCATTGCGAACCTGGCCAAAATTGCCCTCACCCGGATTGCCATATTGGACTGGGCCCGAATTTGCAGTGGCCTCCCATTTGGTCTGACCAATCGAGCGCAATCCGCCTGTGGCAGGGAAAGAGGCCAGAGCGATTTGCGCAACCGGCTCGCTGGTCCCGTCGGAATACGATGCACTCACCACGCCTTGGGGGTTGATCGACACATTGGAAAGGCCTGAACCTGCGGCATTGGCGGTCGGGATTGTGATCGCCCCTGGCACAGCCGAAGTCGGAGCGCCCGCCGGATCGACAGGGAAGCCTTGCACCAAGTCACCGCTTGGATCGACCAGACCGCCCGACGCCACAACTTCAAGCGCTCCATTGCGGGTGAACGTGAGGTCCCCCGTCGCTGGATTGGAAGTTGCCAGAAACCCATCTCCGCTGATCGCCACATCGAGGCCTCGGCCCGTCTGGACAAGTGAACCGAGCCCAAAATCCTGAGCGATGCTTTGCACCGAAGAGCCGATACCGGGCGTAAGGCGCGGGTTGGTGCTGCCGCCTGTGGCCACAATATCGGCAAAGGCGGTGTTGCTTTTCTTAAAGCCGGTTGTCTCGGCATTGGCGATGTTGTGGGAGATAACGCCAAGATCAGTTTGCGCGTTTCTCATACCACTAAGCGATGTGAAGAAAGACATGTGCGGGTTCCTTTGCGATTGTCAAAATGGGGTGATGGGCATTTTGGGTTGATTGCCCGATTGGATCAGACGAATTGCTGCGCGCCATCCGGGGCAAGCGCTGCATTGTTTGCCGCGTCCGCGGCCGCCTGCGCTGCCTCGGCCGCCTGCATCGCGGCATCAGCCGCAGCGGTCTGCGCCTCGATCAATGCGTCCAGTTTGGCCGCGATGTCATCGAGTGTGCCATTGCCTTCTATGGTCGATTCCAGCGATGAGAACTGCGCCAATTGGGCAAGCATTTGTTCGTTGCTTTGCGGCTCCAATGGGTCTTGGTTGGCGAGCTGGGCTGTCATTAGCCGAAGGAAATCAGCAGAATCCAACTGCGAGGCTGCGCTTTGCTGCGCAATTGTACCGGGCGCATTAAGCCGGCCAAGCGTTTCATTCACGCCCGCTGGCAAGGTGTTATTCACTGTCGTCATTGTCAGTTGCTCCTTAGAGTATCCATCATGAGCTGTTTGGCAGTTTGGAGCGCTTGCACCATGTTCTGGTATTGACGCGCGCTCTCCATGATCTCGATCATCTCAGCGCTCTCATCGACGGGGGCGACCCAGACATTGCCCTCTTCATCGGCAAGAGCATGGGTCGGATCATGGCGCTCCTCTGGCGCGACATCGCTGCGTACCAGTCTTGTCGATGTGACCGTGGAAATGCCGGAGGCGCGGTCGAGTTCGGTTTCAAATACGGTGCGGATAGGACGGTATGCGTCCGCCTCAGTGCTCGATACAGCGCCGACATTCGCAAGGTTGGACGTGGCGGCATTCATCCGAACCAGCTGCGCAGACAAGGCGCCTTCGGCAAGGCTAAACAAGGTGGCGGGGCGGGCGTCAGACATGAATAGGGCTCCCTCCTTTATTCGCCCTTCAGGGCGCGGGTGATCGTGTTGACTTTGCCTTTCACGAATTCGAGCGTTGCCGAATAGGCAAGCGCGTTTTCGGCAAAGGCGATCTGTTCGCGGCCAAGCTCAACTGTGTTGCCGTCGAGCGATGGCATGACGGCTTGCCGGTAAAGAAGATCAGGCTCATTAAGCGCTGCGGTGCCACCAGACCGGGATGCGAACTTGGCCTGAAGTCCGGCCTCAAAATCAACATCGCGCGCTTTGTATCCAGGGGTTGCTGCATTCGCGATATTGGAGGCGATCACCCCCATTCTCTGCGAACGCAATTCCAGCGCGGCGCCGTGGATTCCGAAGATTTTATCGCTCATAGTGAAGCTTTCATGATGAGGGCCGAATTTGCGTGAACTGATGGTGCACCAAGCGTGCCAAATCTCTCTTTTGCGAGGCGTTGCCGGGGGCCAGAGGGCTAAGCGGCAAGCGGTTGCAGGTGTTCGGCAAGCCTCTGCATATGCCGCAGATGGTTTGCGCTCAGTTTTGGGCCCCGCTCACGCAACCCATTAAGAAGCCGCCCAAGCGACCGTCCTAGGCTCCGCCACTATTCCACTCGGGTAGAACACCGATTGGCCGGGATGACCTTTGCGGGAGAGATAAACGAGCGATGAGCGAGGCGAGCAGCCTTTTTGACCCCGTGGCTCTTGCCATCGTGCTGGCAGGAACCATCTTTGCGACATTGGCGCGCGAAGGGTGGCAGGACACGAAAGCCGCGATCGGCTCTTCGCTCAAACTTGTGCGCAGCGGATTTGACGCCAGCGGCTCGCGCTCCGCGCTTGCCCGAAGTGTGGGGGAGATCAACAGGCTGGGTCATTTGGGCGCACAGCCAGTTGACCCGCCAGACAGCGCCACCACCCAGTTGCTGAACGCGTATATTCGCAGCGGCTCGATAGAGGTGATGATGAAGCTTGCCCGCACCCAGCGGCTCGAGCGCGATATCCAGAATGTTGCCGCTGCGCGCGTGTTTGAGACCGCCGGCGAACTTGCGCCCGTGTTCGGCCTAGTCGGAACTCTATTCTCGATCACGCAGCTCATGCCGGAAATGGACGCAAGCTCGACCGAGATCGTTATGGCAAGTGTCGCAGGCGCAGTGCTCTCTTCGCTTTACGGCGTGCTTAGCGCGCATCTTTTGTTCTACCCGCTCGCTCGGGGAATAGAGCGCAAAGGCAATCAGGAAGAGGCCCAAAGGGCCCTTTTGCTCGGCTGGTTTGAAAGCGAACTTGCTGAGGGACGGGCGAACACCCTTAAACCCGCGCGCGAGATTTCGGCGCTTAGGGGCGCAGCATGATCTTGCCTGCCGGAATTGGAGCAGGACATGTCAGAGGACAGGCCAGAGGACATGCCAGAGGACAGGGCTGGCAACTGGTGCTTGCTGATCTCGCGCTCATTCTCTTTCTTGTGACACTCACAGCTTTGGTGAACACAAGCGGTATTTCAAACGAAGACATGCCCCTTTCAGATGGATTGGTCCCCGGCAAAGGCAATGAGCAGGACACCGGACTTGCCCCTTTACAAGCCTTGTTTCGGCCGACACCGCGCGGCCCGACCCTTGCCGAATGGCTTGCAGAGCAGCCTCAAGACCCGCGAATGACCTTGACGATTGTGGCACGGCACAAACCGCGGGAAAAAGCCATTATGTGGGACGGTGCACGGGGGCTGGCCACAAGCGTGGGAGATACGAAGATCCCGGTGAGAGTGGTTATTTCCAAAGCTGAGACAAGCGATCTCTATGCAAAGCTTACGTATGACACCGCCGGTTCTGTACCGTAAATCTCTCGGCCATTAGCAAGATGAGACGAAGCCAAACCGGCCGCGCCCCTTTCTTTTTTGCAGATCGCAATTGGGCGATGATCACCCGATCAGCACACGGTTCCTGCCCGCTTCCTTGGCATGATAAAGCGCCGCATCGGCACGGCTAAGCGCGCCTCTTGTGTCTTCGGTGTTCTGCACAGCAGCGACCCCTGCCGAAAATGTGATGCGGCCAAAGGACCTGCCATTGTCGCGGTTGACCATCTGGCGCGAGGATAAGTCGATGCGGATCTTATCAAGCCGATCAGATGCATCTTGAGCGGTGAGGCCTGGAAAGAGGATCACAAACTCTTCACCGCCATGACGCGCCGCGAACAGATGTTTGCCTGCATGTTTCTTGAGCGTGTTAGCGATCGCTACCAGAACCCTGTCACCGGCATCGTGGCCGTGGTTGTCGTTGATAGATTTGAAGTGGTCGACGTCACAAAAACCGAGCGACAAACGCTCGCCTTTTTCATCCGCCTTTTTCGCCACCAGCTCAAGTTCGCGCTCAAAAGCGCGGCGGTTCGGAAGACGTGTGAGGTGGTCAACATCAGCTTGCGCCCGCGCTTCAGCTAAGCTTTCGCGAAGGTCAGCTGTCTCCGCCTGGCTCTTTTTCATGGCCTCTTCGATCTGAACAATGCGTTCCAGCATGACACGGGAGAGATCGACCAACCGCCATATACCAGCATCTGAACCGGCCGAATCTGCGTTTCTTGCCAATTCCGAGATTTGCGCATCAAGGGCACCGCGATGCTCGCTGGTTTCGTTTTGGGCGCTTTGTGTCGTCTGTGCGAATTTGGAGAGCGAGGTCTCCACTCGGTCTAGCAGGCTCTCAAGGGCATCGGCTCGCTCATCCTCGCGAGAACGCATTTTGCCAACCTCATCAAGCCAACTTTGCGTAATGGTCTCTCGCGAGATTTCTCTTGTGGCAAATATCCGGGCGAGACCCGGGTCAGATCCTGATAGCGCCGCAACTATAGTCGAGAGATTCTGAACCCGTCAGTGCAACATCGTGCCTCATCACAAATTCGCTGACCCGCTGCATCAATTCGCTTCGCCCTTCCCTTACGCGGCTGCGCTTAGGCGGGGCTCCTCCAGTATCAGCCGCTGGAGTGTGCAGCTTTTTTGCAGGCGATGATGCACTCATCCTGAGTGTCCTTTCGATTTCTCAAATACGGCTCCGTCCGCGATAGGTGCATTGATCTAAGGGCCCGCTGAAAGGGGAACTGCGTGTTACCCCTAGTCACACTTGGATGCTTGCAAGGGGCGCTTTTGGCACGGGCTTTGCTTACTGCTTGGGCGGGACACATGAGTCTCGATTGCAACCAGAAAGGACCCGCCATGAAACCGAGAATCTCAGTGCAGCGCCTCGAAGTCCGGCTTATGGTGACCGCATGCGTTATTGCGACTCTCCCAGTTTTTGCCGGGCTGGCCTCGGCTCAAACCGCACACTCAAACGGCTTTACAGACCCTGCGGATATTGATCAGGCAGTTGAGCAATTTACAGGCGCTGCAATTGGCGAAATCGGCGGAGCGCGCTTGCCTGCCGACCGGAGGCTGCGGCTTGCCAAATGCCGCAAACCGCTCAGTGTCAAATGGCATGGACGAGCGGAAACCATCGTTCGGGTGGACTGCACCGGCCCTGAAAGCTGGCGCATTTTTATGGCCATAAGTTCGGTCAAACCTGGCCAAGAAATTCCTAAAGTGGTGTCACGCGGCGACCCGATAACGGTGCTTGTACGCGGCCGAGGTTTTAGCATTCAACAAAGCGCGCAAGCCATGGAAGGCGGGGCTGTCGGAGATTGGATTGCGGTGCGCACACAGGGCCCCACACAGGGGCCGACACAGGCGCGCGCAGACGCGATCAGAGCCCGGATCGAGCGCCCCGGTCTTGCCGTCATTCCTGTGGGTTGAGGGTGGGTCTGCAAAAAATTTCGCTCAGCCCTTAAATACTCATCCCAATCACCGTCTTTAGACCAGTACCACCACCGGGAGACGCTCCATGCCTTCTTTCGAATTGAACAGATTGCAGTCGGTAACAGGCATTAGCCCTGCCTCCGCTGCTGACCGCGCCAAAGCACAAGCCGCGTCCGACGGGAATGCACCGATCGCTGGTCAATCAGCCGCTCAGCCATCCGCCAAAGGCGGGGCCGGTGTTGCGGTTGAGATCACCGCGCCTGCCGCCAATGGTCCGCCGGTCGACACCGACCGTGTAGCCGAAATCCGCAGCGCGCTTCGCGATGGCACTTATCCTTTGGTGCCCGCCAAAATTGCCGATGCTATGATTGCAGCCCAGCTGAGATTTGAGATCGCAATATGACCCTAAGCGCGCCAGAGAACAGAGCACCGCAGGATAGCGCGCTAAAGGCGAACGCTGGTGGAGACGTGCATTCCGACCGGCAACTGCACGGCAATTTGCGGCAAATGATTGCCGCTCTCGAAAAAGAGCGGCAAGCTCTTGCCGGTATGAAGGCCGATGCCTTAACCCTCGCAACGCTGGAGAAAGAAGCATTGTGCGAGCAGCTTTCGGATATCCGTGCATGCGACCTCGACGATGAAGCCCGCGCGCTTGTCGAAACAGCGAAGGCGCTGAACGATGCCAACCGCCGCGTGCGCAATCTGCTCGCCGCCAATATCTCGGGCCGCCTTGCCGCGCTGGGAACAGAACCGCACGCTTACACCGCTCAATCGGTCACGGGGTAAACGCGCTGATGGTGTGAAGGGTGCCGCATTCCCATCGCCCTGACCACATGCGTCAAGTCCAAAGCTCCCCAACCTCCAAGTCTGGCACGATGCTTGCTGTTTCTGTCTGGTCATTAACCATACGAGAGAGCGTCAAGCGAGCGGTCAAATGTCACAGTCCAACGTCCCCCCATCCGCGATCAGGCCCGCGTTCGAAACCGCCCAGAGGAGCCTTGGTCCGCACGCGACCGCGCAAGGCCGCACGGAACGAGAGGCATTCGGGGGGCCAAATTTCGATCGGCCGAATTTTGACCGGCCAAGTTTTAACCGGGCACGCCTCGATCAGGAGCGATTGCAAAATGGCGCCTCTCGCCAGGTTCCCCAGGCCGCTGCGACTGCCTCCTCGCGCACCAACGGTCCCGTCACCGTCGAGCAGGCGATTGCCAGCGCCGCTCAGCAAACAGGGATAGATTTCGGCTATCTGATCGCACAGGCACAGGTCGAAAGCGCGATGAACCCGGCCGCACGCGCACGCACTTCCTCTGCGACGGGCCTCTACCAATTCATCGAAAGCACATGGCTTGAGACCATGCAGCGCCACGGCGACCGCTTTGGTCTTGGCAATGTGACGGCCCATATCCGGACATCGCAAAGCGGGAGCGCCGAGGTCGATGATCCGCGCACACGCGAGGCGATCCTTGATCTTCGCCGTGATCCTCAGATCGCGTCTTTGATGGCAGCAGGACTGGCAGAAGATAACCGGGCGCATTTGGCGCCGATCCTTGGCCGCCAACCTGACCACAGCGAGCTGTATCTTGCGCATTTTCTTGGCGCAGGGGGAGCGGGCCGGTTCCTGTCTGCCTTGCGGGATAATCCGGGCGCCAATGCCTCCCAGATATTTCGCCGTCCGGCTGCTGCGAACAAACCTGTATTCTATGAACGAAATGGCGCACCGCGATCATTGCAAGGGGTCATGGAATATCTCTCAGGAAAGCTTGAGCGTGCCCGCGCAAACGCACCGGTGTCCGCCAACAACGCCTATGCCATAGCCGCGCTTAGCCCGCCCAATGTGGGCGCTGCACAAGGGTTCGCCCCGTCCCCCGTTCAAACACCGCCGCCCTATCTCATCGCTGATGAGCGCGTATTCGAACCCCAATCGCCTCCTGTGATCACCGGGCAGGGCCGAACTTCTACCGCATCCGCGCCTATAACAGGCCTCACCCAGCCCCGATCGCAGACGTCTATGTCCAATACGCTTCGCGCCGCATTCGGCGAGGCATTATCTGAGGCCAGCGGTGACACCACAAGCAAAGCGACGCGCGAGCAAGTTGCACGCGCCTATGACCAATTGAAAGCGCTTGGATTTTGATTTTAGAACCGCTTTCGCGCGTTTCCTGGATGGAGCGCATTCGTTCAGCCCCGGCTGCCATGGCCCTCCCCGTTGGGATTTTCGGGCTGTTTGTGCTGCTGGTGCTGCCAATACCGGCCCTGCTGCTCGATATGTTCTTTGTTCTGAATATCGCGGTCGCAGTAGCAGTTCTCATGGTAGCTTTGAACGCGCGCGCGCCGCTCGATTTCTCATCTTTCCCCTCGGTGCTTTTGTTCGCAACCCTGCTCAGGCTGGCGCTCAATGTCGCATCCACCCGGATCGTATTGGTGAACGGTCACGAAGGCGGAGCTGCCGCTGGCGAGATCATCGAAAGCTTTGGCCAATTTCTTGTCGGAGGCAATTTTGCCGTTGGCCTGTTTGTTTTCATCATCCTTCTGATCATCAATATGATCGTCATCACCAAGGGCGCAGGCCGCGTATCAGAGGTCTCCGCAAGGTTTGTGCTCGACGCCTTGCCCGGCAAACAAATGGCGATTGATGCCGATATCGCTGCAGGCCTTATCACCGCTGATGAAGCGCGCGAGCGCCGCCGCGAGGTTACGATTGAGGCCGATTTTTATGGCTCGATGGATGGTGCCTCAAAGTTCGTGAAGGGCGATGCCATTGCCGCGCTTCTGATCCTTGGGGTCAATATTATCGCAGGCTTTGCCTTAGGCATGATCAGCCATGGGCTTTCAGCGGGCGAGGCAGCCGAGCTCTACATCACTCTTGCGGTTGGCGATGCTCTGGTTGCGCAGGTGCCAGCTCTTCTTCTCTCCATCGCAGCGGCAGCCATCGTCACACGCGTGGCCGACAAGCGCGATCTTTCCGGCCAGATTGGCGGTCAATTCGCAGACCCCAAAGGCTGGCTTCCTGTTGCCGCAATCCTGACCGCTATCGGGACCGTGCCAGCGATGCCGCAGCTGATCTTTCTCCCCGCCGCAGCGATCGCTGGAGGGGTGTGGTGGACGCTTTACAAAAAGGCCAATGCCCCTGAACCCGAAGAAGCACCTCCAGAACCGCCGCCGCCCGACGCAATCGACATTACAGAAGTGTCCGACCAAACACTGGTCACACTCGAGCTGGGATATGGTCTGGTGCATCTGGTTGATGAGGCCAAAGAGGCTCCTTTGCTCAAGCGCATTACCGGCATCCGCAAGCAATTGTCGCGCGACCTTGGTTTTGTCCTCCCACAGTTTCGCATTCGTGATAGCCTCGAGGCTGGCGCGAATGATTATGCGGTGATGCTTGGCGGCCTGGCGATTGCGCGCGGCACCATTAAGCCAGGCAAATTGCTTGCGATCGACACGGGCGAAGTTCGGGCCCTGCCTCCTTATTCCGGCCTTGCTCTGGGCGGCGAATACACACGCGATCCCAGCTTTGATTGCCCCGCGCTTTGGATCGACCCGCCTCTTCGCGACCTTGCAACCGCCGAAGGGTTCATGTGTGTTGACGCGAGCACAGTGGTCGCAACGCACGCCAATCAGGAACTTCTCACCCAAAGCTATCAACTGCTCGGCCCTTCCGAAGTCAGCGCCCTGATCGAAGATCTCAAAGCCCGCGCCCCTGCCCTCATTGATGCGGTCCACCCTGACCCTCTCACTCTGGCAGCGCTCACCCGAATTTTGCGAGCGCTCATCGCTGATGGCATTGGCCTGGGGCATCCGCAGCCCTTGTTCACATCGCTCGCCCTTGCGCTGCAAACCACGCAAGATTTTGACGCCGTGATCGACAAAGTGCGCGCCGACCTTGGGGCGCGGTTAGTCGCGCGCATTGCTCTCCCGCAAGAGCGGCTCAAGGTTGTCACCCTCGAAGCAGGTCTAGAAAGCGCGGTGCTCGGCGGAATGATCGACCCCTCCACCGGTCAGCCCTTGATCGAACCGGATCTGGCCGCGCTTATCGCCGAGAAAGTCAACGCTGCGATCAAGGACACAGGCGGCCCGGTTGCTATGATCGTCCAGCCCCTGCTCGGCGGGCGGTCGCAGGTCTGCTTAAACAAAGAGCTGCGCGCGCGATTGTGCTTTCGATCAATGAACTGCCCCCCACGCAGCCTGTTGAGGTGGTGGCGGTCATTGGCGGCGAAAATTCAGCCCAAAATTCAGCGCCTAGGGGTCTTCCCGCACCCGGCTCTGAAAGCGATGCTCAGCATGAGCTCCCACAAGGCGTCTCAGCATGAAGCATGATGTCTCTGGATTCGGCGCCCAAGCTGACGGGAAAGCCGCCTATGGAGCGGTCCCTTACGCCGCCGCCTCGCGTGAGGAGGTGGACGACCGGGTGCGACGTTTCCTGCCTCTAGTGCACCGCGCCGCTTGGCATATCTATGGCTCGGGCCGCGAGGGGATGGAGGTCGAGGACCTTGTCCAATCCGGCATAGTCGCGCTCACCGAATGCGCGCGCCGCCATGACGGACCCACCGAAGATGGCTTTGCCGCCTACGCCAAAATCCGCGTGCGCGGGGCGATGTTCGACCTTATCCGCAAGCAAATGCACGACACCCGCACAGCGCGCAAAAAACGCGCACGGATGCAAGAGGTGGTCGAAGAGTTCAAAGCGCTCCACGGCGTAGAACCCACCCGCGACCAAGTGGCCAAAGCGCTTGGCATTAGTGACCCAGAACTGCTTGAGATCGAAGCCAGCGCCGTCACCCTCACCTCAATCAGCGATGCCTATGATGAAAGCAATTCCGCCTTCGCGAGCAAAGAGCCCGACCCCTTCGACATCCTCTCAGGCCAACAGACCCGCGAGCGCCTGATCGCCGCGATGGGGCAACTGCCAGAGCGGCTAATGCTGGTGCTGCAATTGTTCTTTGTCGAGGAGCTGAACCTCACTGAGATCGCTGAGGTGCTGGAGGTCAGCGTGCCAAGGGTGCATCAGCTGCGAGCGAAGGCTTTGAAGGATATGCGGGCGATTTTGGAGGGGTGACTCAATCAGTTTAAATAAGCACCTGTCGAAAAGGAGCTCAGGCCCACATCGACCAATGAGCTGTCATACCCTGGAGCGGGCTCCCAACGATCGTTGTCATTTCTGATCATTGGAATGAGACCGCCACCCTCATCTGCTACGCGACGAAACCACACCAACCGTTTTTCAATCCCCGTCGTCACCGGGTCATCGGTCAGCTGAACAGTAATGCGCTTGAGGCTCACCCCCTCGCCAAAGCTTGCGGCAAGGTCTTCCGGATTGACCTTCTCCACGCTTGTTGGATCGGCCTTATCTCGGAATGTCACAAGCATCGGATAGCCACTCATGTTGCGAAGATAGGGGTTTTGCTCACCGAGCGTGCTTGGCAAGGTAATGGCCCCTTCCATATCCAACATCATATCGAATCTTGCGCGGAAACGATCCTCCACGCCGTCTGGGGGATCGGGGGTCATTATGAACACAATGTTCGTGGCCCAATCGACGTTGCTGTCAGAACGCAGCAGAGCGAAGAGGGTCTGCCCGTCCGGCAGATCAACCGCCGCAGCCTCTCCTCGCACCCGAGACATAACCTTGTTGGGATCAGGGATAGCGTATGGGCCAGCTCTCTGAGTCTCGACTTCAATCACACTTGATCCGGTTCTGAGGCCTTCAGGTGTTTCGACCTCAACGGTCAGGCGATAGCGATAGCTGGGAATCTCGCTCTCGAAGCACCCGCTAAGCAGCAAGGCACCCGCGACGATCGCCGCAATCTTTAGCCAAAACTGATGCAGCATTTTCCTACTCCGCATCGGCCAGTTAGCTTCGCCCAGCCCCTTTTTGCGCCAAATTCACGCCCCGAGGTCCGGCTGTTGATACGTTAGTCCCCCAGCAAGGAGGTGTTTTATCAACTAAACCCCTCCTCTGACCTCTCGCAACTCGTAGCCCAAATGGCTTAAGGGGAGGCAAATGAAGGACTTGAACCGCGCCCCATGCTAGCCCGTCTCACCAATAACTTCGCCCTGCTCACCATTATCGGCGTCGCGCTGGCTTGGGTTTACCCGCCCAGCATGACGTGGATGACCGATGGGTCGATCCGCATCGCGGGACAACCGCTTTTGTCGGTGGCGTTGGGGCTGATTATGCTGGCGATGGGACTGACTCTGAGCTTTGAGGACTATCGGCGGCTCACCGAATTACCCAAGGCTTTGATCGCAGGGGTTGCCTTGCAATTTGCAGTGATGCCGCTTGCAGGCTTTGGCATCGCTTGGGGCTTGGACCTTGAAGAGGGGCTAGCGGTGGGCCTCATCCTTGTCGCGTGTTGCCCCGGAGGCACCGCGTCGAACATCGTTGCCTATCTCGCGCGGGGCAATGTCGCTTTGTCCGTGGCGATGACGATGGCCTCGACCCTGGCTGCGGTGGCCATCACCCCGCTTCTGACAGGAGAGCTTGCGGGAGCCTATGTCGAAATCGACCGGTGGAACCTCCTTCGCAACATGGTCGCGATTGTATTGGTGCCCGTGCTTTTGGGGAGCCTCCTTAACCGCCTGTTCCCGCGCGCGGCTGAGAAGGTGAGCACATTCCTTCCGCTGATCGCGGTGGTTCTGGTCATCCTGATTGTGGGCGGCATCGTTGGCGGGGCCAAAGCGCAGATTGCAGAGCATGCAGGCGTGCTTCTTATCGCAACGCTAATCCTCCATGCGATAGGCTTTGCGCTTGGTTACGTTTTGGCGCGCATGCTGGGTCTAGGCGTGCAAGAGGCGCGCACCATTTCGATCGAAGTGGGAATGCAGAATTCTGGCCTCGGCTCAGGCCTTGCCAAAACCCCCGCCTTCCAAGCGCAATTTGCCAGCGCCGCCCAAGCCGCCCTCGCGCCCGTACCCGCTGCGATATCGGCGGTGTGGCACGTGCTGATCGGGTCTATTCTGGCGAGCTGGTGGCGGCGGAAGGGTTAGGATCTAGTCCGCTGCTTCTTCGCGAGAACGCCACCATTTGCGAACCAACAAACCCAAGACAACGACCGCCGCGATAACTAACACGGTATAGTATGCATGGTGAAAGAAAGCCGTGGTCTGATCGACGCAGTAAACTGTGCCACGAATCTCAATTTCAGATTGCCGCACATTACTGCAAGTCAGGTATTTGGCATTACCGGTGACGCGGTTTTCCATCCATGCGACGCCGAACATCACGGCGACAAAAACAATCGACCACCATTGCGAGGCCTTCACTGCTCCCTCATTCCGGATTGTATCCAACGTTCGCGCGCTACTGCTAAGGCCGGGTACTTGGGCGAGTCTGTCGAAACCATATCGATGATTTCACGGCGAAAAACAGCTAGCCATTCAGGATCACTCAGTGAACGTTCGCCAGACAGAAAGTCGGGCGCCCAATGATCAGAACGGGTAGCTGTTACAGCGCATTCGCGAGCTATGATCCCGAGAGCGTTTCGAGCCACGGCATTCTGAAAGCGATCATGCCCTTTCATCTGATGCTTGATGGTCTCCAGCCATTCTCCAACCGCCATCGCAAGCTCGCCGTAACTTGCCTCACCGGGAGGGAGGGCGTCGATGTGGGATGGAGGCAAAGCACGCGCCCGCTCTTCCTCCGGCGCATCCTCCTCAAGCAGCATCAGCAAGTCCAATTCCTGCTCACTCGTGCGCCGAGAAATCACCACACGTTCTAACATCCGGTCTTCGCCAGAGCGCCAAATGCGCGCCATGTTGAGACAGCCCAGCGCCCACCACACGGTGCGATGGATGAGCCAATAGCGGAAGCGTTTGCGGTCCACTTGGCGGCCGCTTTCCGCCTCGTAAGCTGCGAAGTATTCCTCCAATGACCCAAGTCCCAATGCGGGCCGGTCGTATCGGCGAAAGCGCCAAACAGCCATGCAGCCGAAGGCCAAATCTTCATGTGGGTCGCCGAAATGGGCGAGTTCCCAATCGAGCACTCCGGTGAGCTTACCCGGCTCGGCCAGCAGATTGCCCATGCGGTAATCGCCGTGGATGAGCGCGGGATCGCAAGGGGAAGGGCAATTGTCCTCCATCCACTTAAGGCCAAGCGCGATGATCGGACGGTCGCCGCCGGCCTCTTCGAATTGCGCCTTGAGGTCCGCAATAGCTTGGCGGTAATCCATCACCGGGACATTATCGGGCAGATCGACCGGCTTTAGCGAATGGATACGCGCCAGATCGCGGGCCGCCTGCTTCAAAAGCGCATCCGCGCCCTTAAACTCCAAAATCTCTTTGGGATTGGGCGTGCCGGAAAGCGCTTCCATGACGAAGCCAGAGCCGATGCCGTCCTCGGGCTGTAATTCGGCGACCACCACAGGAGCCGTCACACCGGCGGCTTTTGCCGCGCGGATCACGGCCGCTTCGGTGTCATGCCCAAAGGGGCGGTTCTCCATGAATTCCAGGCTTGGGGCGCGCCGCAAAACATAATCGCCAGCGCCCACCTCAAAACGCCAGCTTTCCATAGTTGCCCCGCCGGTTAGCCGCGTAAGGCCGACCGGTGCATCAAGCCCTGCTCGGGCGCAAACCCGTGCGAGGCCTTCGAGCAGTTGATCTTTCGATACGTCTCCCAAACGACCGGTTCCCTAGTCGATCTTCTTGCGCATCCGCTTGGCCCGCGCCTTGGGGCTTGGGTGAGTTGCAGTCCATGCGGCAAGGCCGCCGCTGCCGCTGCCACCGCTCATCGCCTCAAGCTTCTCGAGCGCAGTCACACAGGCCTGCGGATCGTACCCATTGTCCAGCATAAACTCGAGCGCGTAATCGTCGGCTTGCTTTTCGTGTTTCTGGCTATGCTGAGCGCTGATCACATTGCCGAAGAACTTGCCAATCTCAGAATTTGCAAGCGCGCCGACCTTGCTATCGGCCGTCCCTGCCACGCTCAAAGCCGCTTCTTTTTGCAGCGCGCCCTGCATGCGCTTCTTGGTGTGCTCACGCTGAACGTGGCCAATTTCGTGTCCGATAACATAGCGCACCTCGTCGTCGGTGAATTCGTCCATCAGGCCAGCAAAGATGCGGATCGTGCCGTTCGCCATAGCGAAAGCATTCACGTCGCTCACGAGATAGGCTTTGATATCGAGGTCGAGCCCGTCATAACTGCTGAGCCCTTGCGACAATGCCGCCAATCGCTGACCATAGGGATTATCGGGTCCTGCCACTGGATTTTTGGAATCCATATCTTCGCTCATCTGGTCGAAGAAAACGCGCATTTCTGCATCGGAATAGCTGGCGGCTTCGACGATTTTCTTGGCCGAACCCATGATATCGCCAAAGCTTTGCGCGCTGACAGGTCCAGCGAGGCTCACCCCGCCAAGCAGCGCTGCCATTGCGGTGAAATCACGCCTAGAAACTGTCTTTTGCGAAATAGTGTCGTTCGAACGAGCCATAATCATTCTCCCCAGATGAAAAGTGCGATTTAGAAACAAAAGAGACGAGACCTTTGCCGCGCAAGGCCCCGTCTCCGGAAAGTTTGCATGCCCAACTTGGGCGAATGCCTAAGCGACAACATTGTCTTTCTTAACCGTGATAACTTGAGGATAGGTGAATTCCTTCATCCCATCGAGGCCATATTCCGCGCCAAAGCCCGATTGTTTATGACCGCCAAACGGCGCGAAGGGTGACAGGTGCATGAATTCATTGATCCAAACCGTGCCAGTCTCAAGCTTTTCAGCGATTTCAACGCCCTTGTCCGTGTCCGCCGTCCAGACTGCGCCCGCAAGGCCGTATTCAGAGTTATTGGCGCGCTCAATCACTTCTTCCTCGGATGAGAATTTCATCAAAGGCATGACGGGGCCAAACTGTTCCTCAGCCACAATGCGCGCGTCTTCGGGCGGGTTATCGAGAATTGTGATCGGTACATAATAGCCTGTGCCAGATGGATCCTTGTCCCCGCCAGTTAGGAATTTGTAGCCATTATCCTTAGCGTCTTCGATCAGTTCAAGAACGCGGTCATACTGCTTTTTGTTCTGGATCGGGCCAACGCCGGTCCCTTGTTCCGACCCGTCGCCGACTTTCACTTGCGCTGCAAATTCAGCGATTGCAGCGGACAGCTCGTCATAGATGTCTTCGTGAATATAGACACGCTTGGCCGCAATGCAGACCTGACCTGCGTTCATAAAGCTCGACCAGAAGAGCTGCTCGGCAACCTTTTTTGGGTCAGCATCGGGCAGCACGATCGAGGCATCATTGCCGCCAAGTTCAAGCGTGATACGCTTGAGGTCGGCCGAGGCGCCTTCCATGATCCGCTTTCCGGTTTCGGTCGAGCCAGTGAAGGTGATCTTGTCGATGTCAGGGTGGCTGGTAATCATCGGACCCAGCGCATCTTCGCCGGTGATGATATTGACAGTGCCCGCAGGCACTTTGTCAGCGATCAGCTCTGCCACGCGAAGGGTGGTAAGCGGGGTGAACGGCGAAGGTTTCAGCACAATCGTACAGCCGCTCATCAGCGCTGGAATGATCTTCTGAACCGCCATCATCAATGGGAAGTTCCACGGCACGATGCCGCCAACCACACCAACCGGCACGCGGCGGGTGCGCGAGAGGCGTTGGTCAGAATCTTCACTGATTACGTCTTCCAGTTTCAGTGTCGATTGCGCCGCTGAAATTCCGGCAGCCCCGTGAATTTCGCCCTGCGCCTGTGCATGAGGTTTACCCTGTTCAGAGGTGAGCAGGCGGAAAAGCTCATCGGCGTTTTCTTTGATAGCGCCGGAGATCGCCATGCAGGCCGCTTGGCGCTCTTCCTGACTGGTGTTCTTCCACGTTTTGAACGCAGCGCGCGCGCCTGCCACCGCGCGGTCAAGCTCATCCGCGCCGCATGCGGGGACCTGACCGATCACTTCTTCATTGGCAGGGTTCACAACGTCCAGCCATTCGCCGGTTTCGACCATCTCACCATTGATGAGGTTTTTGTATTGGGTGACCATTTCTCTCTCCGTCAAATGACTCAGTCTTTTGCTTGAGACACAAGTTGGCGCATTGCTGGCAAAAATCAATTGCCAAATGCAACGGGTGGGGCCCTATCACCCTATCAAAAGTGCATGTTGTTCGTTGTTATTGGCCGCGCGCCCGCTATCTGTAGCTCAAATTTTGGGAGATATCTGAATGACCGAACCCGCAAACGAGCTCGTCCTTTACGGCAGCCCTGTCTCGCCCTTTGCGCGCAAAGCGATGGCTGTGTGCATTGAGAAAGGCGCCTCGTTCGACTTTGAAGCGGTGAACATTATGCCGATGCCTGATTGGTTCAAAGAGATCTCTCCCATGCGCCGTATTCCGGTCCTGCGCGACCGCAGCGTTTCGGCCAAAGGCGAAGCAGGCACCATCGCGGATAGCTCTGCTATGTGCGCCTATATCGAGCGCAAGCACCCTGAACCTGCACTCTTTGGCAAGACCGCCTATGGCCATGGCCGCGCGCTGATGATCGAAGAATACGCCGATACAACGCTTGCGATGGCGGGCGGGCTTGGCATCTTTCGTCCGATCTTTTTCAACCTCATCCAAGGTAAGGAACCCGATATCGCCAAGGCGCGCGAGACATGGGCGAATGAATTTCCCCCAATCCTTGGCTATTTGAACGGTCAGCTCGAAGAGAAAGAGTTCTTCGTCGATGATACGCTGTCGATTGCCGACATTGCCGTCACTGCCTGTATGATGCAGGTTGCATTGGTCGCGGATATGCCGCTTGGCGACTATCCGGCATTGGCCAAACATTACGAGCAGATAAGCGCTCGGCCCTCTATCGCAAGACCCTACACGCAGGCAGAACGCTTTATCCGCAAGCCCTTGCCCGAGCGCGTGCAACTGACCTAAGGCCAAGTACGCAACTCAAGAGGGAACCACCCAAGAACATGGCCGAAAACTGGTGTATCGGGATCATCGGAGGCTCTGGCCTGTACGACATCGAGGGGATCGAGGAGGAGCAGTGGCTCCAAATCGAAACCCCTTGGGGCGATCCTTCAGATGAAATCCTGTTCGGCCGGATTGGCGAGACGCAAGTGCGCTTTTTGCCGCGTCATGGCCGGGGGCATCCCATCTCTCCTAGCGAACTCAACTCGCGCGCCAACATTGACGCGTTGAAGCGCGCGGGCTGCACCGATGTGCTGGCGATCAGCGCGGTCGGATCACTGCGCGAGGAGATCGAGCCGGGCCGTTTTGCGATTGCCGAGCAGTTCATCGACAACACCAAGGGGCGTCCCTCTACCTTCTTCACCAGCGGATGCGTCGCCCATGTCTCCATGGCCGATCCCGTCTGCCCGCGGCTGTCTGAAATGGCGGCGAAGGCGATCTCCGCTGCCAAGGGCGGCGTGGCGGTGGGCGCGACGTATCTAGCCATGGAAGGCCCGCAATTCTCCACCCGCGCCGAAAGCCATATGTACAGAGCCTGGGGCGCGGACATCATCGGCATGACCGCCATGCCCGAGGCAAAATTGGCGCGCGAGGCTGAGCTTCCCTATGCGCTGATCGGCATGGCAACCGATTACGATTGCTGGCGCGAAGGCGAGGACGCGGTGGACGTTGCAAGCGTGATGGAAGTGATGAAAGCAAACGGCGAGCTTGCCAAACAAGCAGTGCTGGGTTTCATTAAAGCCTTGCCAAAGACACGCAAAGCCTCACCGATTGATACCTGCCTTGATACCGCGATTGTAACCGCGCCTGATGAGCGCGATCCTGCGCTTTTGTCAAAGCTTGATGCGATTGCAGGCCGGGCGTTCAAAACCAAATAGAGGGGGCCTTTATGGCAACTCGGCGAGATATATTGAAGGCGGGCGCGATCGGCGCAGCGGGCGGCGCTTTGGGAGTGGCCGCGCCGACACTTGCGAGCTCTCCTTTGGGCGGCCCCAAGATCACCATTCCCCCGCCCGTTTCCAATGAAGAGCGCTTGTTTCGGATCGCTTCTGCACAAAGCCTAATGCAGTCCCAAGGGTTCGGCGGAATTGTCATCGAAGCGGGCACGTCGATGCTCTATTTCTCAGGCCTCGCATGGCGGCAATCGAGCCGGCTCACAGCCCTGGTGATCCCGGCCGAGGGTGAGCCGGTCGTCGTCACCCCTGCGTTCGAAGAGAGCAAGCTGGCGGAGCTGATGGTGATGCCGATGGAAGTGCGCACATGGGAAGAACATGAAAGCGCAGCCGCACTGATCGCGGGCGTTCTTGATGATCGCGGTGCAAAAGGTCCTATCGGTTTGGAGCGCACCGCGCGCTACTTTGTCGCAGAAGGGCTGCGTAAAGACGCGCCTTCTCGCAAGGTGGTATCAGCAACCACTATTGTCGCCGCGCTAAGGCAGATCAAATCGCCGCGTGAAATTGCCCTGATGCAGGCCGCATCCGATATCACCATGGCCGCTTATCGCGATATCTATCCGCAGGTGACAAAGGGCATGACGGGCCGCGATATCAGCGTGGCTATGTCAGAGGCGACACGCAGTTACGGCGCACGGCCCACCTTTGCGCTGGCCTTGGTAGGCGAGGCGAGCGCCTATCCCCACGGCTCGAAGAAAGTTCACGAAGTGGCGATGGGCGAAGTGATCCTCATGGATTGCGGGTGCGACGTGCATGGGTACAAATCCGACATTTCCAGAACCTGGGTCCATGGCGGCGCCAATGAGGCACAAACCCGCGTTTGGAACACGGTGCGCAAAGGTCAGGACATCGTCATGGAGATGGCGCAGATCGGCAGCACCTTTGGCGCGGTCGATGATGCAGTGCGCAGTTTTTACGAATCGCAAGGGTTCGGCCCTGACTATGAGACCCCCGGTCTTTCCCACCGCACTGGGCACGGGATCGGCATGGACATCCATGAAAACCAGTTCGTGGTGCGCGGCAATGAAACGCCAATTGCGGAAGGCATGTGCTTTTCCAATGAGCCTGGCATTTACCTTCCCGGCAAATTTGGTGTGCGCAGTGAGGACTGTGTCTACATGACCGAAGAAGGCCCGCGTCTGTTTTCAGCGCGTGCGCCGAGCATCGACGATCCTTTTGGTTAGGCCTATGGGTTAGGCTGCTCTAGCGGTCCTTCCAGCGGCCCTTCACTGGCTCAAATTTATCGACCCGGATTGATTGCCAAACACCGCCTGTTACATAGGGATCGTCATTGACCATTGCGCGCGCAGACGCTTCATCATCGGCCTCGATGATTAAAAGCGAACCGACAAACTCACCTTGCTTGTTGGTTAGCGGGCCCGCTGCAAGATAATTCCTACTGTGCTCTTTCATATGCTTGCGCTGCTCTTTCAGGTGCATTTCGCGCAAAGTCTCTGAATCCTCACCATCGCGGCAGTAAAAGCAGAATAGGGCCATGGGTCTCTCCGAAGGTGAATCGCGCTGAGCTAGATCTAAGCCAATATCACAGAGCCGCTCGCCTTCAAGCAGGGCAAATTTTCACTGACTGTTTACACCACATTCGCGACTAGGCTTGATTGCTGGGACAAGCCGGTTCAGTTGGCAAGGACTACGCGACTCAAATGGGAGAAGGTCTGAAGCCCCGTGACAAATAACCCCGTGACAATTGGCCCCGTGAAAAATGGCGATATGACCAAGCCGTCTGGCCGAACGCTCGACCGGAGCGAAATTCGCCGCGCTTATCGTCAGGACGAAGAGGCGTGCATCGAAGAGCGCCTCAAACAGGCCGCACCTGCGCGCAAAGTCACTGATGCAGCGGCGGATTTATCGGTCAAGCTGATCAAAGGCGCGCGGGGGCGCAAAGCCAGCGGGATCGATGCATTCCTTCAGCAATATGGGCTCGACACCGAAGAAGGCATCGCGCTGATGTGCCTCGCTGAGGCGCTGCTGCGCGTGCCGGACAATGCCACCGCCGATGCGCTTATCCGCGATAAAATCGGCGAAATTCATTGGGGCGAGCATCTGGGCGAAAGCTCCTCCACCTTTGTGAACGCAGCGACCTTCTCACTGATGCTCACCGGCGAGGTCTTGGAACAACCCGAGGTCCAGCAGCGCGGAATGGGCTCTACGCTAAAGCGCACCATGAACCGTTTGGGAGAGCCCGTGATCCGCACCGCCACTCTGCAAGCCATGCGCATTCTTGGCGGGCAATTTGTGTTTGGCCGCGACATGGATGAGGCGCTGAAACGCGCAGCCCCGGAACGCGCAAAAGGGATCACACACAGCTTTGATATGCTGGGCGAAGCGGCGATGACTTTTGCTGATGCGGCAAAGTATCGCGAAGCTTACGAGCGCGCAATTGAGAGGCTTTCCAGCGAGGCGTCAGGCTCCATCGGGACATCTCCCGGTATTTCGGTCAAACTCTCAGCGCTGCACCCAAAATACATGCACTTCTATGCCTGCCAGGCGCGCGCTGAGATCGTCCCGATTGTACGCGATCTGGCAGTGAAAGCGCGCGGTGCCAATATCCATTTCACGATCGACGCCGAAGAGGCGGAACGCCTTGAGCTTAGCCTCGATATAATCGAGGATCTGGTGGCCGATGATGCCCTGTTCCGGCGCGAAGACGGGAGCCAATGGGAAGGCTTTGGCCTTGCAATCCAAGCCTATCAAAAGCGCGGCGTTCCCTTGTGCGATTGGACCGCAAAGCTCGCCCGGCGTCATGGCCGAAAGCTCTTCGTTCGTCTTGTCAAAGGCGCCTATTGGGACGCTGAGATAAAGCTCTCACAGGTGGGCGGATACACCGATTACCCGGTCTTCACCCGCAAGGTTGCGACCGATGTATCCTACCTCGCCTGCGCCGCGCGTCTCTTTGAGCATGAGGACGTGATTTACCCCGCCTTTGCCACCCACAATGCAAATTCCGTGGCGGCGGTGAAAGAACTGTCACAGGGCCGGCCGTTCGAGTTTCAGCGTCTGCATGGTATGGGCGAGGAACTGTATCAAGCCCTCGCCAAGCTGGAGGGTAATATGCCAACGCCAGTGCGGATTTACGCACCAGTTGGCGGGCATAAGGAGCTGCTTGCGTATCTCGTGCGCCGCCTGCTGGAGAACGGCGCAAACACAAGCTTTGTGAACCGCATGGGCGATGCTGAATTTGCCGCCGAAGACCTTGTACGCGATCAGCTGAGCGAACTTGAACAAAGGAGGCCGCGGCGCAATCCTGCGATCCCGCTTCCTCAGAACATTCTGGGCGCAAGGCTCAACAGCGCAGGCGTCGATCTTTCCGATCCCTTGGTGCTTGAACCTTTGCAAGCAAAGCTTGAAGAATTGAACGCATTACGGTGGCATGCAGAGCCGACCTTTCCCGCCAAAGAAGCGGGCGAAATTGCTCCCATCACAATGCCGCACGATCTCTCTGCCGAAGTCGGCACACGGCGCGATACGACACAAGAAGAGGTCGATGCAGCCTTCGCCAGAGCCGCCGAAATACAGCCCGGTTGGGACGCGCTAGGCGGCGACAAACGCGCGCTTCTCTTGGAAGAAGCCGCCGATCTGTTCGAAGCGCACACGCCCGAATTCCTGTCGCTATGCCAGCGTGAGGCGGGCAAGACACTGCTCGACGCAGTGGCTGAGCTGCGCGAGGCGGTGGATTTTCTGCGGTATTACGCATCCGAAGCGCGGCGGCAGTTTGATGCACCGGTGCAGCTTCCCGGACCAACGGGCGAGGACAACACACTTCGCCTCCACGGGCGCGGCGTTTTTGCAACGATTTCCCCGTGGAATTTCCCGCTTGCGATCTTCACCGGCATGGCCTCTGCTGCGCTCGCCGCTGGCAATGCAGTGATCGCCAAGCCTGCTGAGCAAACCCCTCTAATCGCAGCACTCGCGGTGAGGCTGTGCCATGAGGCGGGCATTCCGCCAGAGGCGCTGCAACTCCTGCCAGGAGCTGGCGATGTCGGACAAATGATCACGAGCGACCCGCGCCTTTGCGGCGTTGCTTTCACCGGCTCGACCGAAACAGCGCAGGCCATCAACCGCACGCTCGCCGCGCGCGAGGGGCCGATTGCCACCCTCATCGCAGAAACAGGCGGGCAAAACGCGATGATCGTCGATTCGTCCGCCTTGCCCGAACAGGTGGTGCGCGATGTGCTGGCCTCCTCCTTCCAAAGCGCCGGGCAAAGGTGTTCAGCGTTGCGGGTCCTTTATTTGCAAGAGGACATTGCAGAGGGCATGATCCAGATGATCAGGGGCGGGTTTGAGGCGCTGAACATTGGTGACCCGGCTGATCTTGCCACCGATGTGGGTCCGGTGATTGATCCAGATGCGCAGGCTGCTCTCGAACGCCATATCGCGCGCCGGGAAGCCTCTGGCCTTACCGTATGGCGCCGCGAATTGGGGGCGTTTGCCAGTAAATGCTGCTTTGTCGCGCCAACGATCATGGAGATCGGTTCAATCCTTGATCTCAAGCGCGAGAACTTTGGGCCGGTGCTCCACATCGTTCGTTACAAGGCGAAGGGTTTGGGCGCGGTTATCGCCGATATCAACGCGGCCGGATATGGCCTCACCCTTGGTCTTCACAGCCGGATTGAGGCAACGCACCGCTTTGTGGCTGCCCGTGCGCGGGTGGGCAATTTCTATATCAACCGCAACCAGATCGGCGCGATAGTCGAAAGCCAGCCCTTTGGCGGCGAAGGCCTCTCAGGCACTGGCCCCAAGGCGGGCGGCCCGCATTATCTGGCCCGGTTTGCAACCGAGCGGGTGACCTGCGTGGACACCACCGCAGCGGGCGGCAATGCAAGCCTTTTGGCGAGCCTCTAAAGGCTTATTGCAAGGGTTAAGCATTGAGGCGATAGATGCACGCTATGACCCGCTCATTCCTGCGTCTGCTCTCCCCTCTCCTGGCCCTGCTCGCCTTTGTGACCAGCGGGGCGGCAATGGCTGCGGTGGAAATCCATTTCCACTCGTTCAACGGCTCGGTTTTTGGGCGATACCCGCACACATTTATCGTGCTTGATGGCACGCTGGAAACCGATGGAAGAGTAGTGAATGAGAACTACGGCTTCTCTGCGAAAAGCTCGACAGCTGCGATTTTGAGCGGGTGGACCGCGCATGAGATTTATATCGAAAAGGACAAATACATCCGCAAAACCAATCGCCATTTTTCGATCAGGCTCACCGATGAACAATATCACCGGATCATCGAGGAGAAGGAGGCATGGCGCACTGAAGCGGGCAAGCGCTACAGTCTGGGAGAGCGCAATTGCATCCATTTCGTCGGCGAGATGGCGAAGATATTGGGCCTAAAAGTCGAATACCCCAGCAACATGCTGCGCCGCCCGAAGAAATGGCTCAACCATATCACGGTGCTGAACCCTGACCTTGGAGCAAAGACTATCAAATAGGTCTGAGCCTAGGCTGCCTTCCAACCCCAGGTGAGGTTGTTGGGCGGCATATTGGCCCAGGTAACCTGCTTATCAACCCGGTCAAACACCTCCTCGGTCAAGCGGCGTGCGATCAGGCGATATTGATAGGTCAGGAACGCTCCGCCCGGCTTCATCACGCGGTAACTCGCCTCGACAATCGACTTGGCCAATGGCTCGGGAAGGCCGGAGAAGGGGAGACCCGAAATCACAACATCCGCCTGACCAAAACCGGCTGTTTGCACGATCGTTTCAACATCGGCGGCAGACCCCAGAACCGCTTTAAAGCGCGGATCGGTGATGGTCTCCTCCAAGTGGTCGATGAAGTGGGCGCTTGTATCAATTGCGATAAGTTTCGCGTCAACTGGCAGGCGGGCAAGAATGGGGCGGGTGAACGTGCCAACCCCCGGTCCATACTCGACCACAACCTTACACGAGGCCCAGTCGACGCGTTGAAGCATCCCTTTGATGGTCGCCCGTGACGAAGGGAAGAGCGCACCCACCATGCCCGGGTTCTCAATCGCGCCTTGAAGAAACACGCCGGAGGCCCCCAAAAGCTTCCCGCTGAGCCGCGCGCTGCCGCGCCGAGCCCCATCGAAGGCCGATTTCGCGCTGATATTCCCGGTCATATAATGTGTGTCACCCTTTTGGCTTAAACGGCTGCACAAGGAAACTAGCCCAAAAGCAGCCTCCGCAGCACCGATAAGGCACCATGAACGCACGCAGCGCGGGTGTGAAGAGGCGATATCCCGAGTTATCGCAGCTTATGCACGCTGCAAGTTTAGGTAGGTGAGATTGGGTAGCGCCAGACTCATCCGGATAAGTCGCGGCCCCACCTTGCCCCTGCCCCTCCCTTTGCGGAATCAATGCGCAATGGCAATTCTTTCAGACAAATGGATTCGCGCAGCGGCTGAGAATGACGGGATGATTGAGCCCTTTGTCGAGGCTCAGCGGCGCGAAGGTGTGATTTCTTACGGCCTGTCCTCTTTCGGATACGACGCGCGGGTGGCTCCCGAGTTCAAGATTTTCACCAATGTAAACTCGGCAACGGTCGATCCTAAGAATTTCGACGCTGAAAGCCTTGTCGACCGGGAAACTGATGTTTGCATCATCCCGCCCAACTCCTTCGCACTGGCCCGGACGGTTGAATATTTTCGTATTCCGGAAGACGTGCTGGTCATCTGCCTTGGAAAAAGCACCTATGCGCGCTGCGGGATCATTGTGAATGTGACGCCGCTTGAACCGGGCTGGGAAGGCCATGTTACGCTGGAGTTTTCGAACACCACTCCTCTGCCAGCAAAGATTTACGCCAATGAAGGCGCATGCCAATTCCTGTTCCTCAAAGGCAATGAGCGGCCCGAGGTCACCTATGCCGACAGAGCAGGCAAATATATGGGGCAGCGCGGCGTGACCCTGCCCAGGTTATAACAGGATGCCTACTGGTTTCCCTTTCTGGCGCGTTGTGCCTGCAGAAAGTGGCCGAGACGGCGCTTACACTCTTCCCGTCATGTTGCCCGCGACCGTCGGGCCTGAGGGTGCCCCGCACATTATGGGCGGGGTCGCGTTAGCGGCAGCGATTGATGCGATGGAGCTTGCCAGTGGTCAGCCGATCTTATCGGCACACGTTCAATTCTTGAGCCCGACTCAACACGCAGAAGAACTCGACATTCACTGCGAGCAATGCGGGGGCGGGCAATCCATCGGGCAGTGGCTCGCCGATGCTCATGTGAACGGACGCCCCACCCACCGTTTCAGCGCGTCACTGGGCGCGCGCGAGCCAAGCGAGCGCGAGGTCTTTATGCCCATGCCAGACCTGCCCGGCCCTGATGAATGTGAGCCTACCAACGATCCTCGCTGGGGCGTGGCCGGCTCTTTGTTTGATCAGATGGAGGGGCGCATCGCGCTCGAAGATTTCGGCAAGGGTTGCCGCGCTCTATGGATCCGCAATACCGCAGGTCTACCCAATGACAGCGGTTGGCTAGCCATCATTTCTGATCTTTTCCTGGGCTCGCACCCCAAAAGCGTCGCGGGCTCAAGCCTTGATGCAAATTTTCGGTTCATCCAGCCTTCTGAGGCAGGATGGGTGCTGTGCGTGACGCGAATGGGGGCGGCCGATCGCGGCGTGATGCACGGCCAGGCGCAATACTTCAGCAAGGAGGGAAAGCTGCTTGCGCTTTCAAGCCAAACGGGTGTCCTGCCGCGAATACCGCATGGGTGACGCGGGGTCACTGTTCGGCCGCGGCTGATACGAATTTGCTCCACTGCCATTTTCTGTTTGGCCTGATGGTGGTCCGCCTGCGAGGGGGCGCGTTAGCTTGGCCCCGAAATTCGACCGGTTTGAGATGGTCATCCAAGATCATATCGGAGATAACGCAGCACCGCTTTGGCGGTAGCGTTTTCTAATGCACCGCGCGGCACCCGAAAAAAGCGGCATTCAAAGACTCGCAAATCGCGCTCAATCACCTAGTTGGGAAGCAACAAAAGGAGCTATCTCGCATGAGCGATACCGAATTCGACATCATCGTCTATGGCGCAACGGGCTACACCGGGCGCTTAGTCGCAGAATATCTCGACCAACATTACGGCGGCCGTGATGATGCGCCCAGATGGGCGATGGCAGGCCGCTCTCAGGAGAAACTCGAAGCGGTGCGCGATGAAATTGGCGCTGCTGCCGATACAAGCCTCGTGGTCGCCAATGCGGATGATCAAGCGGATTTGGAAGCGATGTGCGCGCGCACCAAAGTTGTGCTCACAACAGTTGGGCCATACCAGCTATACGGCGACAAGCTGATCGCAGCATGCGTAAAAACGGGCACCGATTATGCCGATCTTTGCGGGGAACCTGCATGGATGGCGGAAAAAATCGCAGAGCATAATGAAGCGGCCAAGGATTCCGGCGCACGGATTTGCTTCTCGAGTGGTTTCGATTCGATCCCTTTCGACCTTGGCGTTCTTATGACGCAAAAGGCGGCGATGGAGCGTTTCGGTAAGCCGTCTAAAAAAATCCGGGGCCGTGTGCGCGCAATGGCAGGCACTTTCTCTGGCGGGACCGCTGCAAGCCTTGGCGCAACCATGAAAGCAGCTGCAAAGAACCCGGGCATCATCAATGCACTGCGCAATCCCTTTGCTTTGACCGAAGGGTTCGAAGGCGTGAGCCAGCCGACGGGCATGGTGCCTATGTACGAGGACGACCTTGGCAAATGGGCTGCGCCTTTTGTGATGGCCCCGATCAACACAAAGAACGTGCACCGCACCAACTTCTTGCTCGGCACGCCATATGGCGAAGACTTTCAATATGATGAAATGGTGCTCACCAGCCCGGGAGAAGCGGGCAAGAAAATGGCCGAAGCGGCGGTTGAAATGGCAAAGAACCCCTTTGGCGCAAAGCCGCCCAAACCCGGCGAAGGCCCAAGCGCAGAAGAGCGCGAGAACGGCTTTTATGATGTGCTGTTTGTGGCCGACGGCCCGAATGGCGAAAGCCTGCACTACGGTGTGAAAGGCAAATATGATCCAGGCTATGGTTCGACCAGCCGCATGCTGACCGAGACCGGTATCGCGCTCCTTCACAGCGATGCAGCGGGCGGGATCGGAACACCCGGCGCTTTGCTTGGTGAGGCTTTGGTCGGCCGGCTTCAGGAGCATGCGGAAATTCAGTTCGCCGCAGAAAACTGATGGCAAGAAACTGATGGCTGGAAACTGATGTCCGAAGATTGAAAGCTCAGTTCATGAAAAACGCCCCCGCCGATGAATTTGGGCGGGAGCGTTTTTTCGCCAGTTGGGCTCATTCAGCTCTTAAAAGCTCAGCCGTGCGCTCACGCGAACATTGCGGCCGGGAAGCGCCACGAAATCCGTCGTAAAGCTGGAGTGGCGCCGCCCCGTTGCAGCGAACAAATTTTCGCCAGCCAGTTGCACCGTCACATTCTGATTGCTGGTAAGCGGACGCCAGGAAAGATAGGCGTTCACAAAAGCGAAGCTGTCTGTTTCGGTCTCATTAGCGGCAACATCGCTCTGCCCGCCAAAATATTGAACCTCGCCGCGAAAGGTGAACGCGTCCACTTCTGCCTCGAGTGCGCCAAGCCCGCTGAACGGCGGAATGCGGGGTACGTTCGACCCGTCGTCAAGTTCGGCCTCAACATAAGACGCGCGAACATCGCCAGTGAGGCTGAAGCCATCGTTTTCCACCAGCGGGAAGACAGCATCAACCTCGAACCCGAAGAAGTCTGCGTCCTGCTGGAGGAAGTTGAAGACTGGCAAATCGTCTTCTTCAAGACCAGTGTCATTGAGGAAGATGAAGTTGTCGAACGCCTGATAATAGATCGCCGCGTTGAATTCTATCGCTCCCAGATCGCCGCGCACGAAGCCTTCAAAGCCCCAGGCGCTTTCAGTGCCCAGATCGGGGTCACCAATCTCAAAAATTTGCGTTGCGATGTGCGGACCGTCGGCAAACAGTTCCTCGCCAGCTGGGGCGCGCTCTGACCGCGAAACGGTTGCACCAATGCGCACATTTTCGCCCGTCTCGACAATGCCCGAGAGCGCGCCGGAGAAGAGGCTGAAGTTGCGCTCAAGATTGAGCGGATCGGAATCGACTTCAACCCGTTCAGCCCGAGCAGCGGCTTCAATCTGGAAACCGCCAAGGTCAAATTCTTGGGCGGTGAAGATCGCGGCTTGCTGCGTGTCATTGGGGGCGACAAAGGCTTCTTCGCCGACCGCTTCAAAATCGCGCGAGGTGAATTGCACTCCGATCACCCCGGTCGATTGGAGCAGCTCAGCGCGCGCTTCGAAAGTTTCGGTTTCGAAAACAGTGCCGACTTCTGTGCCCTCAAACTCGGTGTGGGTGTAATCAGAATAGCCTGCACGAATTTTCAGGCGCTCGGCGAGCGCGCCGCCGCCAAGGGCGATGTCACCGCGAAAATCAAAGCGCCATTGCTCAAGCCCGATGGAGACGGTTTCTTCTTCTTCGCCTTCTTCTTCCTCGCCCTCTTCGCCTTCCTCATCATCATGATGGCCCCCTTCAGGATTGCCAACGAGGCCGTAGAATGTGTCGTAATATCCAACAGATGCGCCAAAACTGGATTCGCCCAAAATCACGCCGAAACCGCCATTCACAGTGTAGGTTTCGGTCGCGCTGTTTGGCAGGAAGCCCTCTTGCGCAGCAGCTTCGCGTAGCTCCTCTGCTTCTTCAAGTTCGCCCTCTGCCTCTTCTTCTGCAGCGTCCGCCAGAAGATCCGCACGAAGCTCATCTGTGAGCTGAAAGCCGGGGATCTCAAGGTCACCGGTCTCTCGGTAAGAGCCATCGAGGTGGAGCACGAACACTTCGCCCAACCCAACATCAAGCGAGGCACCGCCGCTGCGAAGATTGCTCACCGTATCAAAGGCGGTCAGCGCATCGAATTGTATGCCGTCTTCCGGGATTTCAATGGGGATCCGGCGATCAATCACATTGACCACGCCGCCAAGCGCCTGACTGCCATAAAGCAGCGCGGTTGGGCCGCGAAGTACCTCGATACGGGTGACAGTGAGCGGATCAATAGTGGTCGCATGATCAGCCGAAGTGTTTGCGACATCGGCGGTCCCAAGCCCATCAATCAGAACGCGCACACGCTCGCCGTCCTGACCACGAAGGATCGGGCGCGAGGCACCGGGCGAAAAGCTTGTCGCGGACACTCCGGGGACCTTGGTAAGAACCTCGCCGATCTGGCCAGCCAGATTTTCCTGAATATCCTCGGCCTCCAGAACATCTTGCCCTGTAATAAAATCGAGCTCTTCCAGCCCTTCGGCAGACACGATGATGGTGTTGCTGGCCCCTGCGGTGCCTGCGGCAGTGGAGCGGTCTGCCGCCGCTTCATTCTCATTTTCATTTTCCGCGAGCGCTGGAGCAGCGCTCAATACCATGCCCATCGTGGTTGCAATCGCGATGGTGGAGGTAAGAGTTTTCATTGGATATCCCTTGCTCATACTCAGATCATATTCTGCGGTTGCCAAGGGTCTCCGGCAACCAGAAGATGATATAATGTATCAATTAGCGATAGATGGCGATTATTGGCGCGCTGGTCCAGTATAAAGCGAGCCCAAGCAGGCGATGATCGCGCATGCTGCGAAGGGTGCGGCAAAAATGACACGCAGGATTTCCAGCGCGCTGCGCTGCTCAATCCCAGTGCCGGGCTATTACAAAGAGGCGCTCATGCCCAGAAGGGGGAGGCTTGTTACAAGACCAATTGCGAGAATTCGTCCACGGCATTGTACATCGCAGCGCCCGCCGGAAATTCCCCAACCGCTGAAAGCCCTGCACGCATGGGGTCAGCATCCCTTAAAGGTCCAAAGTCATATCCGGTCGCCTCTTCCAAATCCGCAATCGAAAGCTGGAAGGTTTTAAACTCACCAAAGGAAAAACCCTCGACCGTTTCATCCTGGCCGCGATTGGCGAGCATTGAGTGGATGAGCTGTCCCTGACTGAGGAGGTAAGCGGTTGCATGCAGGCGCAGCTCTGGTTCTTCAGCGCCGCTTGCATCATCAGAAGTCATCATCACCACGACTTTCCAAAATTCGAGCGGGATCGTGACGCCCTCTTCAATCACGACATTGTCATCAAGGATCGGGCCAGTGAAAACGCTCGCGCGAAAATCATGGGTTCGCGCGCTTCCCAGAATATAATCCTCAAGACCGCGCCACTGCGATTGGCTGCGGTTGAGACCGGAGTGTTGGGGACTGGCATTAGGGTAGTGAAAGGTATCGAAATTGGCGAGGGAGACGGTCGCGGCATCGCCCCAATTGGGATCTTCGCGCTTGACCAAATGCCCCCTGTCGCAAGCGACGCTAGAATATTCCTCTTGGCCAATCTGAATCTCGCGCGGGATACGCATATCGAAATACCACCGGTCGCGTGACCGCTTGAGCCGCCGCGATTGATCACCGTCAATGTTGACCGCGGTTGCAACAGTGCTTTTCAGGTTTGCGCAATATTTCACGCCGAAATGCTGATAGCGCAGTTCATGGGGGCGTTCAGGCGTCGCATCGCTTGGCTGAGCAAGGTCAAAGGCACCCCCGGGGAATTTCGGCCACGGCACTTTAGGACCAAGGAACGCCTCATCATATCCCTCGCGCCCTTCGAAATAGGCCGCTTCGCGCTCTTTATCAGCAAGCTCCACCAAAGCCTCTGGCCGATTGCGATCAGGAAGGTCGCCGAGCATGACGCTGGTAACCTTGCCAGCCAGAATGTCTTGCAGTGTTTGAACCTTCACAGCAGAATTGTGGCGTCCAAATATCCCTTGGAAATGCAGCCCCACCACCGCTTGCTGATCAAGACTGAAAACGGGGCTTCCAGAAGAGCCGCCAGTGGTTGTGGCGTCATAACGCATACGCTCACTCTGGCCGCCGCCCATGGCGAGGCCGGGCGAGTAACGTTTCACATCGTAAAGCCCGCCGAAATACCGTTCCATATGGACAACGCTTTGCGGCACGCGGGTGTCGCGCGCGGGATATCCAATGACAGCGATCCGCTCCCCGTCTTTGACCCTCTCATTTGCCAAGGGGATCGGGGCAACATTCCATCCTTCCGGCGCCTTAATGCGTCCAATCGCCACATCCGAGGCCGCATCGGAGGCAAGATAGGTATATGTGAGAATTTTGGTGGAAAGGGCATCTTGGGGGCTCGCTCCGACCTCTTCGTTGAAGTCAATTTGCGACCCATACCGGATCCCGCCAAATGGAGAGAACAGATATACGCCGTTCCCCCGGTGACTGCGCCGAGCAACGATCTGCGCAACGTGCCGATTTGTCGCGATCAGAAGGTGGCCGGGCATTTTCTCATCCTCGCCAATCACCCAGCCCGTGCCGCCCCAGCTCATATCGTGATTGCGAAACTCGATCCGGCCAACACTAGGGATCCAGTTTTCCGATTTGCGCACCTGTTCTTCTATGTCCGATCCAAAATCGCCCGGCGGCAGATCGTCTTCCTCCAGCTCCACCTTTCCGCCGCGCACGATCAGCGGCGGGCGGTTTTCTGTGCGAATAACAGCCTCAACCATGGGGGCAGAGTGGGCGATCATCTTCGGATTATCAGCGGCCTTCTCAAGCATGTTATCAAGCTGATCTTGCGCAACGCCTGAAAGCAATCTTGCCGAGCTGCCCTTTTGAAGGCGTTCGCGCGCTCGGTCTATCCAGCCGTTGCTTTGCATCGCTTCAAGCTCACCGATGCTCTCTTTTGCCGAGTGATCCATTCTACCCCCCATTGCCGATCATTGCGCTGTGCGTGCGCAGAACGGTACTACAAATGGCACCTACGGCTTGTGCAATTTTACAGCATTTGAGCAGGTTTGGGCCCCGATCAGGGGAAAGCTATTATAATCAGCGCTTAATTTGGAGCAGAAGCGCCTTGTATGGTGAGCGTTCACACGAAAGGGTTCACACCGCTGATAATATTGCGGGCAATTGAGCTGGGTCCTTCGAAGATCGTTCAGGCCCGACCCGAACGCATGGGCAGAGCGTGCAGATTGCCAGCGCGTCCTTGAGGTAACGCTTGGCTGACAATGTCCCTCTGCCCGCGATGCAACGGTGGTATTCTCCCGTGCAACTAACTATAGGACCGTCATGGCTTCACGCATCCATCAATTTTCCGCGCTCCCCCAAGGGACCGAGCCCGCTCAGGATCGAGCGGAAGGCGGCAGTTCGCCCGCTGAGAGTGGAGCGCCCCGGGTAGGGGTGATCTACAATCCGCGCAGCCACGGCAACAAGGGCGCTGATTTTGACTGCGGAATGTCGCCTCAGGTTTTCATTGCAAAACCCGGGGAGCGCTCGCAGCTTCCAGAAGCGTTAGCCGAATTTGCTTCACAAGGCGTCGACTTGCTCGTCATCAATGGCGGTGATGGGACCGTGCGCGACGTGCTGACCAGCGGCGCTCCAATTTTTGGTGACACATGGCCGACCTTGGCAGTGCTTCCCAAGGGCAAAACGAATGCACTGACGGTGGACCTTGGTGTTCCAAAGGGTTGGACCTTGCAAGAAGCGATTGATGCTTACGACGGCGGCACCCGCGTGCGCCGGCGTCCAGTTGAGATCACCCCTATTGGCGGTAGCCCAGCGGCGCGTGTGCTCGGATTCATCCTTGGAGCGGGCGCGTTTACGACAGCCACGACGGCGGGGCAAAGCGCTCACAAAATAGGGGCGTTCAATTCGATGGCTGTGGCTGTCGCCACCGCAATGGGCGTGATGCAGTGGCTTTTTGCTTCGCGCCAAAACGCTTGGCGCAAAGGGTCGAAGATGGCAATCGGGCTAGGCGTCAAAGATGTTCCAATGGAGCATTCTGGGATTGGTGATACCCAGCGCAGGCAATTGCTCTTTGCATCGACCCTTGAAAAAATGCCTGCGGGCGTCCGACCGTTCGGCAAAATTCGCGAGGGGCTGAAGCTGGCGATAACCGATCAAATTTCGCGCGGTTCAGCTTTTACATTGCTCCGGATAATTCGCGGCCAGACACCTGAAGGCATTCGCGAAAAAGGATTTCATCAAATCAGCACGACCCAGTTCTCTTTGCGGATCGAGGATTCCTTTATTCTCGATGGCGAGGCGTTTCCTCCCGGCGAATATCGTATCGGACAGGGCCCTGAGCTGGAATTCGTCGCGCCTTAGCGCGGGTATTTAAGCCTGCAATGGCGAGCAGCTCTACCAATTTAGAAGCGCGCGTCGAAGAGAGCCTTGACGCCTTTGTTAATCCAGCCGTGCAGCGCTTCGCTGAAGCACTTGCTGATGAGGCAGGTGCAGCCGCTGTTCTATTTTACGGGTCAAACCTTCGCACGGGCTCGCTTGAAGGTGTGCTCGATTTTTACGTCCTTTTGCCCGGCGAGCAGCGCGAGCGCATTTGGCCGCGTGTGAGCTATCAAGAACGAACACAGCCAGATGGTAGCGTGCTGCGCGCAAAGATTGCGACGATGGCGCTTTCGGCATTTGCAAAGGCTGCGTCAGGAGAACTGTTGGACACGACAATTTGGGCGCGCTTCGTGCAACCCTCTGCACTTGTTTGGCAGGTGGGTGCAGATGCGAAAGAGCAGGTCGTCCGGGCAATTGGATCGGCCGCTCAAACAGCAGCGCGGCTCGCCGTTACCCTCGGCCCTCCCAGCGGAAGCGCCGAAGACTATTGGCGCGCGCTTTTCCGGGCCACCTACAAAGCTGAGTTTCGGGTGGAAAAAGCAGGGCGCGAGAACGATATCCTCAGCGTCAACGAAGAGCATTTTGCGGGGCTTTTGCCGCTTGCTCTTAAGGCGGGCGGTATCCCCTTCACATTGCAAGGCAGCCGGCTAACACCAAGCCTCACAGCTCGCGAACGCGCGCGCACCCTTAGCTGGTGGAAACGGCGGCAACGCATGGGAAAGCCCTTGAACTTCACGCGGCTGATCAAAGCGAGCACCACGTTTGAGGGGGCGGCGCGCTATGCTGCGTGGAAGATTGAGCGGCACACCGGTATGCCGGTGGAGGTGACACCGAGGCGAGAGAAATACCCGCTATTGGCCGCGCCAAGTGTGCTTTGGGCGCTCAGGAAACACCGCAAATCGCGCAAATAATTTTCGGTCAGGCCTGAGGCCCAAATGCTAGGTGAAATACTTCATCGTCATAGCGATGGATTTAACTCCGCGGCCCACTGAAAACCGGGTTTTGTCGACACCGGGCTTGCCCAAATTGAAAATATTGATCGACGGGTTATTGGACATCGCGCCGCCATCGGTTCGAATATCCGTTTTGCCGTTACCGTTGAGGTCATGGCGCACAGCCACAGCATAATTTCCGCTTTTAGGCACTGGCAGGCAAATCGTCATTCGTCCGCGCCGTGCTGGAAGTTCAACCCGGTTGAGCCATTTGCCGCTTTCAAGCCACTCACGGCTCGTCGCGTTATAAACCTGCGCCCTAACCTTGCCGCTGGCCGTTTTGACCCCGGTGATAGTCACTCGGATTGCAGGCCCGCCGCCCGGCGCGCATGAGCGCATATTGTTCGCAACCACATTCCGGTAATCGCTTGGCCCCGAACTTTGCGCAGCGGCCGGTGCCGCCGGAAGAGCAGCCCCAATGCCGGCCAGTAAAGCAGCGCTGGCAAGTGCTGCGATGCTCTTGAATTTCGTCATCAAATCAAACCCTTTATCTCAGCTCTTCGCTGAACCATACGCCCTTTATCGGCAGATACACGCTCGGTGCAGGCCAAAAGCGAGAGCGCTTGTTGTGGCTTCTTAATGGCATAGGTGTGCTGAATTACGGCTGAATTGGCCAATTTACGAGAGTTTGCGGGCCAAGCGCCTCCACAAAAGGGCGGGGAAAAGCATGCCGCGCGCTGTTGCTGCCCGATTCGCACGCGGAGTAAGGCCAATCTTAACCATTTGACGCACGCTCAGGCAATTTCCTGGTGTGATCTTTGAGAGCATGACCCATGTCAGCACCGCTTATTTCGCCCAGTATTCTTTCCGCTGACTTTGCCGAATTGGGCGAGGAAGTGCGGCGCATCGACAAAGCTGGCGCAGATTGGGTGCATATTGACGTGATGGACGGGCATTACGTCCCTAATATTACAATCGGCCCTGATGTGGTGAAAGCGCTTAGGCCGCATACGGATAAAATCTTCGACGTCCATTTGATGATTGCGCCGGTTGACCCCTACCTTGAGGCATTTGCTGAGGCGGGTGCAGATATTATCACAGTTCACCCCGAAGCAGGGCCCCATGTGCACCGCACGCTTCAAGCTATTCGCAAGCTTGGCAAGAAAGCCGGCGTGGTGCTTAATCCGGGCACCCCTGTCGAAGTGCTCGACAATCTGATGGACCTTGTTGATCTCGTCCTGGTGATGAGCGTCAACCCCGGCTTTGGCGGGCAGAGTTTCATCCATTCACAGCTTGAGAAGGTCGCCCGCATTCGCTCTATGATCGAAGCAACCGGGCGCGGCATTCATTTGGAAGTTGATGGCGGTGTGAACGCGGACACCGCCAAACTGTGCGTCCAGGCGGGCGCCGATGTTCTGGTCGCAGGTTCTGCCACATTCAAAGGCGGGCCAGACCAATATGCGGCTAATATAAGGGCGCTTAAGGGGGATAATTGATGGAGACGCTTTTCGGCGAACCCAAACAGGCGAGCCTGACCGAATTTGATGTTGCAGGTGGCCGTTCATCAGATGAAGAACCAGTGCTCAAGCTGGGGCAAAGCGATGAGCCCTTGCGCGAGGAAGCAGCGGAGGCTCTTGCCGAGCCATCCCCGGACACGCGCACGGCTTTTCCCGCTGAACCAATCGACACTTCGCGTGCGCTTGCATTAAGCGATGTGATTGCACCGCGAGCAAAGCCCGGTGAAGCGTTGATCCGCATGGCATATCGCATAGGTATTCCAGGCCACACCCTCGCCGCCCCTTTCAGCAAAGCGCCTGCAAAACGTCTCTTGGCAACCGTGGAAAGCCCTATCGCTGGCAACAGGGCCGCCGGTATCGCGCTTCGAGCGGGCCATTTTCATGTGCACGGCGTCAAGCAGCCCATTGGCACACTCGATTTCACCGCAGGGACAAGGCTCGCTCCGGGGCTGGAGCGCACCGTGCATTCCTTTTCTTGGCTTGCAGACCTTGCGGCCAGTGCGCCGCAAACCGACGCCGCTAGCATTGCGGAGCGAATTGCGCGGGGCTGGCTCGATGCACATGAAAAGCGTTCCAAGGCATCGGTGAGAAGCGCTGCATGGGATGTTGAGAATGCAGGGCTTCGTTTGCTGGCATGGCTGACCCATGCACCCTTGCTGCTTGGCGGGGAACTGAGGCCGCGCCTTCTTGATGCGATTGAGGACACCGCCCACTGGCTTGACCGCAAGGCACTGCGCAGCGGGGCCGGATTTGGTCAGGTGGCTGGCTGGGCAGGCGTCACCGCAACTGGACTGCTGCTTCCCGAAGGCCGCCCGCGCAGGCTTTATGGCGAAGCTGGGCTTATCAAAGCGCTGGGCGAACTGGTTGCTGAAGACGGCGGCGGTCTTGGGCGCTGCCCTCGCGCACAGATGGATGCGATTGGTGCGCTCACCGATCTGGTCGCCTGCTATGGCGCGGTGGAACGTGATCCGCCAGAGGCGCTGCTCGTCATGCGCGAGCTTCTCGTCCCGCCGCTCTTGGCGCTGCGCCATGGGGACGGCGGACTTGGGAATTGGCAGGGGCAAGGCGCGATTTCGGCGGATGAGGTTTCAGCCCTTATCGCCGCGAGCGGTGTACGAACACGGCCACTGAACGAGCCTAAGCACTGGGGATACCAGCGTATCCGCGCCGCCCAAACATCGGTCCAATTCGACGCCGGACCTCCACCGCGCGCGCGCCATACAAGGTGCGGCTGTGCATCGACGCTCTCTTTTGAAATGTCGGACGGGGCATCGCGCGTTATCGTCAATTGCGGCGGGGCAGCGTTTGCAGGAGGGTTGGTCCCAGCGCACATTGGCAAGCCGCTGCGTGCCAGCGCGGCGCATTCGACGCTTGTGCTGGATGACGCCAATTCGACCGCCGTTTTGCTTCACGGCAAGCTTGGCCGGGGCGCAGAGACGGTTGAGGTTGAACGCCGCACAATCGGGCGCGGGGTCGGCTCACAGCGGCGCGAGGCAACACGGGTTGAGGCAAGCCACGACGGCTATGCCACCCGCTTTGGTCTTATTCACGAGCGCATTCTAACCATTGCCAATGACGGCAATGAAATCGCCGGCGAAGACATTCTTGTGCCAGCCTCACGCAAGGGCAAGCGCGGCAAGGTTGGTTTTGCGATCCGTTTCCACCTTGGCAAAGGGGTCGAGGCGCATCTTACCGAAGACGGCATGGGCGCAAGCCTTCTCACCCCGGATGGCAAGCTATGGCAATTGCGCCTTCGCAGCGAGGCACTTGCGGGTTCTGAGGGAGGTGAGGAAGTCAAACTCACCTGTGACGACAGCCTGTGGGTGGATGGCGGCGGGTGCCCTCACGCAACGCAGCAATTGGTGATAGAGGGCCTAGCCTCCAGAAGTGGCGGCCAGTTTTCTTGGCTCCTTAAGAAAATGGGATAGACCAAAAATGGCATCTACAAAGATCAAACGGGCGCTTCTTTCGGTGTCCGACAAAAGCGGCTTGGCAGAACTGGGCAAGGCACTGGCCGCGCGCGGCGTTGAGCTGGTGAGCACCGGCGGCACAGCGCGCACATTGCGCGAGGCTGGCTTTGAGGTGAAGGATGTCTCTGACCTTACTGGGTTTCCAGAGATGATGGATGGCCGGGTCAAAACCCTGCACCCAAGCGTTCATGGCGGTCTGCTCGCACTTCGCGATAATGATGATCACGTCGCTTCGATGAAAGAGCACGATATCGGCGCAATAGACCTGGTCGTGGTCAACCTCTATCCCTTTGAGGCGACTGTTGCGAAGGGTGCTGAGCGCCAAGAGATAATCGAGAACATCGACATTGGCGGGCCTTCAATGGTGCGCTCTGCGGCGAAGAACCACGGGTTTGTGACTATCATGACGGACGCAGCCGATTATGCCGAGCTGCTTGAGGAATTGGACGCGCATGACGGCGCGACTTCGGACGCCTTTCGCATACGCATGGCTGGCAAGGCCTATGCCCGCACCGCCGCTTATGATGCAGCGATTGCCAATTGGTTTGCCTTTGGCGATGCCTTTACCAATCCGCTGGGGCCAGAGGCACTGAAGGCCACACCTTTCACCGACACCATGCCGCTGGCGTTCAAGCGTTCGGACACGCTGCGCTACGGCGAAAACCCGCATCAATCCGCCGCGATCTATGTGCCGCAAGTGACGGGCACGAACGGCGTACCTCAGGCGGAGCAATTGCAGGGCAAAGCGCTCAGCTACAACAATCTCAACGATGCCGATGCAGCCCTTGAGCTCGCAGCAGAATTTGATGGCGGCGATCCGGCGGTTGTTATCGTCAAGCACGCGAACCCCTGCGGCGTGGCGCAAGGAACGAGCTTGCTCGCGGCATGGAACGGCGCGCTGCAGTGCGACAGCGTGTCCGCCTTTGGCGGTATCGTCGCGGTAAATACCGAGCTTGATGGCGCGACGGCAGAGGCGATTGCCAGCATCTTCACCGAAGTTGTGATTGCTCCGAAAGTAAGCGCGGAGGCGCGCGAAATCTTCGCTAAGAAGAAGAACCTGCGCCTGCTTGAATGCGGCGCATTGCCAGACCCGCGCCGCGGCGGCTTCTTTATGAAAACGATAGCGGGCGGCATGCTCATCCAAGGCCGCGACAATGGCGCGGTGACGATGGATGACCTTAAGGTTGTGACCAAGCGCGAGCCAACCGAACAAGAACTCAAAGACTGCCTCTTCGCTTGGACGGTTGCTCGTCATGTAAAGTCAAACGCGATTGTTTATGCCAAAGACGGGATCACCGCTGGCATCGGTGCTGGCCAAATGAACCGCCGCGATTCCGCGCGGATTGCGGCGAGCAAGGCGGCAGAGGCAGCACAGACTTACGAGTGGGGAACACCGCGCACCAAAGGCAGCGCGGTGGCCTCAGACGCATTCTTCCCCTTCGCGGACGGTCTGATTTCAGCCGCCGAGGCAGGCGCGAGCGCTGTCATCCAGCCGGGCGGATCAATCCGCGATGACGAGGTGATTGCCGCTGCCGATGAAGCAGGCCTAGCCATGGTCTTTACCGGAATGCGGCACTTCAGGCACTAGTTTGTTTCAGGCACACCCATGCGGGCGTGCGTCCTCGCTAGACGTCCTCCGCTACGCTGCGGACCCGCCGCGGGCGGGCAGGCGCCCTTGCGACGCCTTCGGCGTCGTTCTGGCTCTGCATCGTGGTGAAGTCGCAGAGCACGGGTTCGCTAGAAACTGCAAGGCCGCCCGCGCCTGCTGGCGCTCTGAAACGAAGCGAAGGGATTGGCCTCAAGGACAAAGGCGCGGATGCAGCTTTGAAAAGAAAAACGTAACCAAATCCTACCCGGCTTCGTAATTTTATACAGAGCCTTCGTTCATTTCGGCGCAAGCGAGGCGCTCTTAAGGGAGAAATCCCTTATGCGCTTTTGCTTGGGCAAATGCCCTGATGAGACGATTATGAACCTGTTTACGCCTGACCTTTTCCGCAACTTTGCTCTCGGCTTTGTCGTGGGCGGCATGGTCATTAGTGTGTCGACTTTCGGCCTATTGGAAAGCACGCTTGATGCACCGGTAAACGCTGCCGTGCCGCTTGAAGCGCCGCAGCCAAGCGATGAATTTATGATCGCCCCATTGGAGAATGAAGCGTGAAGCGCGTTAGTATTCTTGCCATTTCCGCTTTTGCAGCGAGCGCGTTTAGTGTGGCTGTCCCAGCGTCTCCTGCGCTTGCGTTAGAAAAGCCAGTGAATGCGCCTGCACCAAAACGTATTGCGCGTGAGGGCGCTGGGCTCAAAACCGCGATCTTTGCTGGCGGCTGTTTTTGGGGCGTTGAGGCCGTATTTAGCCATGTCAAAGGCGTTAAATCGGCAGTTTCCGGCTATCATGGCGGTTCGGCTGGAACGGCGAAATACAACCGTGTTATCACTGGCAGCACCGCGCACGCTGAAGCTGTGCAGATCACCTATGACCCTTATGTGGTTCGCTATGACGAACTCTTGCGCATCTTCTTTTCGGTTGTCGCGGACCCCACGCTCAAAAATCGCCAAGGTCCGGATGTCGGCGCCCACTATCGCACAGCTCTCGTCCCAACGAGCGCTGAACAGCGCGCCGTGGCTCAAGCCTATTTGGCGCAGATGGAAGCCTCGAACGTCTGGCGCCGCCCCATCGTCACTAAGGTGGAGAGCAAACGCACCTTTTACCGCGCCGAAACCTATCACCAAGATTTCATGGCGAAGAACCCGGGGCATGGTTATATCCGGCGCTGGGACGCACCCAAGGTAGACGCGCTCAAGATCATGTTCCGGCGTGACTTCAAAAAGGCATTTCTGCGTGACAACTGATAATGCCTATGTGATCCCATCTGGCGCTTCGCCTGATCAGCTCTTATGTGGAGGCTATGGCCTGCACCAACACCCACGATCACACTCATGACCATAGCGATCCTGAACAACTGAAATCCGCTGCGAAGACTGCTTTTGAGGCGTCTGGCGAGCAGTGGACCCAGATGCGCGAGGCTGTGTTTCTGGAACTGGCGCGCCATGATGGGCCGACGTCCGCTTACCAGATTGCAGATGACCTCTCGCAAGCGCGCGGGAAGCGGGTTGCCCCTAACAGCATTTACCGCATCCTGGATCTATTCGTAGAAAAGAACCTGGCGGTGAAGATCGAAAGCGCGAACGCTTTTCTGTTCAATTCTCATCCGGGCGAAGAGCACGACTGCGTCTTTCTCGTTTGTGACGCCTGCGGCTCTGCCTCGCATGTCGATAGCGAGGAGGTTGGGCAATCCCTGCGATCCATCGCCGCCTCGCAGAATTTCCGCCCTGACCGGCCTGTTTTGGAAATTCGCGGTATTTGCGCCGCATGCGTTTGACAATTGGGCTAGACGCGTATGTCCGTTTAGCCGAATTGTCACCGCGCGGCGGCAGCAAATCGCTTTTCAAGAACCGATAGATCGACAGACGCGAAATTGCACTGTAACATCGCCTTATGAATCAGCCACTGCAAACACCCCTGCTCGATACGGTTCCGACGCCTGACGAACTTCGCCAGCTTCAGCCTGAGCAACTGCGCCAATTGTCCGATGAATTGCGCGCTGAGATGATTGATGCCGTCAGTGTTTCTGGCGGGCACCTTGGCTCCGGGCTCGGCGTGGTCGAGCTGACTGTTGCTATCCATTATGTGTTCAATACGCCTGACGACCGGCTGATCTGGGACGTGGGACACCAGTGCTATCCGCATAAAATCCTCACCGGCAGGCGTGACCGGATCCGGACCATTCGTCAGGGCGGCGGGCTGTCTGGTTTCACCAAGCGTGCAGAGAGTGAGTACGATCCTTTCGGCGCGGCGCATTCATCGACCTCTATTTCGGCAGCGCTTGGGTTTGCTGTGGCGAACAAGCTCAATGATCAGCCTGGACGCGGTATCGCAGTGATCGGTGACGGCGCAATGAGCGCGGGCATGGCCTATGAGGCAATGAATAACGCAGCGCAGGCGGGCAATCGTCTCGTCGTGATCCTCAATGACAATGACATGTCGATTGCGCCTCCTGTTGGCGGCCTCTCGGCCTACCTTGCGCGCATGGTGTCGTCGAGCGAGTACCTTGGCCTTCGCAGCCTCGCCTCGCGCGCGGTCAAGAAGATGAGCCGCCGCATGCACGAAGGCTTGCGCAAAGCCGAGGAATATTCGCGCGGCATGGTAACGGGCGGGACTCTGTTTGAAGAGCTTGGCTTTTACTATGTCGGCCCGATAGATGGGCACAATCTCGACCACCTCGTACCAGTGCTTGAGAATGTGCGCGACACCTCCGAAGGTCCTGTGCTCATCCACGTCGTGACAGAGAAGGGTAAGGGGTACAAACCGGCTGAGGATTCAGCGGACAAATATCACGGCGTGCCCAAGTTTGATGTAGTTACCGGAGAAAAGCAAAAAGGTTCAGCGGGCCCTCCTGCATATCAGAACGTCTTTGGCGATACGTTGGCCGATCTTGCTGACAAAGACAGCCGCATCTGCGCAATCACCGCCGCCATGCCGTCTGGCACAGGGGTTGACCGTTTTTCAAAGCGTCATCCCGCACGCAGTTTTGACGTCGGCATTGCGGAACAGCACGGCGTAACCTTCGCAGCCGGTCTTGCCGCACAGGGTATGCGGCCTTTTGCGGCGATCTATTCGACCTTCTTGCAGCGCGCCTATGACCAGGTGGTCCACGATGTTGCGATCCAAAATTTGCCGGTTCGCTTTGCGATTGACCGTGCCGGGCTCGTCGGCGCGGATGGGTGCACGCACGCAGGGTCGTTCGACATTACCTATCTTGCAACCTTGCCCAATATGGTGGTTATGGCCGCAGCCGATGAGGCTGAGCTCGCCCATATGACCTACACCGCAGCAGAATATGACGATGGCCCGATTGCCTTTCGTTATCCGCGTGGAAGCGGCATTGGTGTTCCGGTCCCTGAGACGCCAGAGAAGCTTGAAATCGGCAAGGGCCGCGTTGTGCGTGAGGGCACAAAGGTTGCGATACTATCGCTCGGCGCGCGTTTGGAAGAAGCAAAGAAAGCCGCCGATCAGCTGGAGGCCAAAGGCCTTTCAACCACGGTCGCCGATATGCGCTTTGCCAAACCTCTCGATGAAGACCTTATCGCGCGGCTGATGCGCGAGCATGAAGTAGTGGTGACTGTGGAAGAGGGCGCTATCGGCGGCCTTGGTGCACACGTTCTGACTTTCGCGTCAGACGAAGGCCTCACTGACAACGGCCTCAAAATCCGCACACTGCGTTTGCCCGATGTCTATCAGGATCAGGATTCGCCCGACAAGCAATATGATCAAGCCGGTCTCAACGCCCCGAACATCGTAGAAACAGTGCTGAAAGCGCTTAAGCATAATTCGGCAAACGTCGAGGAAGAAGCGCGGGCCTAACGCTTTTGGTCTATGGGCGAGTTGCTTAGGCCGCGTGGACAAATTCAACCCGGTCACGGTTTGAGCCAAAATTTGTACTCACAAGGAACGATTGCGAAGGACGTGCACCGCACTTTCGAGCATGAGTGACGCTGTGAGGGCAAATTTTGGCCGAACCCCTTCGGGGCAAGTCAGTGAGTTTTTATAGGCGTCAGCGCAGCCCCGTCTTGACTATTTTGGACGGGAGCTTTCCTTACATCCCGGCGATGATCTCGCCCAGGATCTGCCTATAGCTGAAGAAGACTGGAGCATGGATTGGCCGCTTGAATGGGCCCAGAAGCAAGGGTTCCACGAGAGCAACTGCCCCGATTGGCCAGAAGACTGGCCCATTACGGTTCGCAACTTCGCCAAATGGCTCGATATGGCTCCGGTTTAACGGGTGGTCGGAACGGTAATCGTCACAGCTTCCGCGTCCACTTCCTCATCTTCCACCATCGCAGGCGCATCGCTGGGCTCAACCGCAGGTTCGTCGCTCTCTTCGCCTAACTCTTCGCCAAGCTCCTCATCATCGAGATCCAGCTCCCCGTCCACTTCGCGCACAATATTAGGCTTAGGCGGAACTGGGTCGCCGCGCAGCAGCGCAATGTCGCGCTCGCGGGTCCACAAATAGCTGTCGCGGCGGGCGGCGTAGGGGTCAACCATATCGTCGATCCGTTGAAGCTCATCATCCACCTCAAGCCGCGCGTCGAGCGAGCTGATGATGAAGAAGGGAATTGTATACTCCGGTGTATTGAAAGGCTTACCCACAAGCACAGGCAGCGGCAGCTGATTGAAGCCATTGCCGATCAGATCGCGGACAGTCGTTGCACCGGTCACTGGCAGGTAGAGATAAGCCCCCGGCTTGATCCCATAGAACCCCAAAGTGTTGGCAAAACCATTGCGCCGATAGGGAAGACCGATGCCGGGTTTGCCCGCGATATCAATCAAACCGCCTAGCCCGAAGGTTGAGTTGATCGTAAAGCGGCCAAGGGTTTCGAAAGCCTTGCCAATCTTACCTTGCAGCAGAAAGTTGATGAAATTGGTGGGCTCGCTCAAATTGCGAACCACATTGCCCAAACCATCACGCAATGGTCTCGGCAGACCGTCACGGTACGCATAGGCAACAGGCTCGAGGAACGCCTCATCAAGATCCTGAGTGATCCGGTAGCTAGTCTCGTTAAAGGCAGCGGCCGGATCGCGCTCACTGGGGCCATATTCGCCCTCAACCACGATTTCGCGGCCATCGCCCTCTTCATCGCTTCCATCGCCAACGCTGTCACTGGCCGGAGCATCGCCTTCTTGGCGCGGGCTTTCTTGTTCTTGAGATGAAGCAAGCGACCATCTTAGCTTAAGCATGTCTTGCGCAGGCGTCTCCCACGGCTGTACCACATGCGCAGAGGTGGCTGCTTCAACTTGAGCGGACGCAGCCATTTCTAAAGCGGTATTAACTGGTGCGGGGCCTATCAAAAGCGGGCTTGTCAGCATAAGAAGTGAGGCGCTTGGCAATCGGGTTACTCCATGTTTGCGCAGCATAGCTAGCACAGTTGCAGCCAATTCCCATGGCTTGCTTGCACTTGCTATGACTTAGGACGCGCAAAGAACAGATAAAAGGTCGGAAAATTTCCTATGGCTCTTCTCAATATTGCGCGCGATGGCGCGGTGACAACTCTGACCATTGACCGGGCAGAAACGATGAACCCCTTGGGTGCGCCGGGCGATGGGGACGAGTTTCAACAAGTCTGCAATGAGATCAACCGCGATATGAGTGTCTCTTGCGTTATCCTCACAGGCGCTGGCCGGGCGTTTTCCGCTGGCGGTGATGTGAAGGCAATGCGGGACAGGACAGGCACTTTCGGCGGCAGCACGCCAGCGATTTCAGATGGCTATCGCAACAATATCCATATGATGCTGCGTGCGCTCTATTCGATCCGCGTGCCCGTTATTGCGGCGGTCAACGGGCCAGCGATCGGCCTTGGCTGCGATGTAGCGTGTCTTGCCGATATTCGTATCGCGAGCGACAAGGCGAAATTTGGTGTGACCTTCCTCAAGCTTGGGATCATTCCGGGCGATGGCGGCACTTGGATATTGCCCCGCGTGATCGGGATGAGCCGCGCTTCAGATCTGTTCTACACCGGAGATGTCATCACCGCTGAAACCGCGCGTGAATGGGGACTGGTCAGCTCAGTTGTTCCGCATGACACCCTGCTCGAAGAAGCGCGTGCCAAGGCTGAGAAAATCGCAGCCATGCCGCCTCATTCCTTGCGTCAATCTAAGATGCTGCTGCGCCAGGGGCAGCAGGTGAATTATGATACAGCTCTTGAAATGGCTGCGAACACGCAGGCCATGATGCACACAACCAAGGACCATGCAGAAGGGGTCGCCGCGCTTATTGAAAAGCGTACCGGAAATTTTACAGGCGAATGAGCTTTTTAGAACCAGCGCCAAATCCCGGCTGGGATGCCGCCGATGGGCATGTGCAGCCAAGTAAAGAACACGAGGAAGATGAGGCCCACCGCCCATGGCAGCGCGCCTGCTTTGGCAAAGCCGGATAAGCGCGGCCAATAGCTCGTCTTGGCCTCCCATTCGGCCCAAGCCTCCCCCATTAGGGCGCGCTTTTTCGTATCCTGCAGCCGCGCGCCCACCAGAGCGAGAATGCCCATCGCCGTGGCGGTGATAGTGGTGCGCAGGCTCCAATGAAGGACAATATGCGCCGCAGCCCAGAGCGCAAAGCTCCACATCATAGGGTGCCGGGTGATAACAAAGACGCCTCTCGGCTCAGCGCGTGCATCTTTGCTAGCCGTGGGTGTCGGCAATGCCGGGTTGCCGATAAACGAGCCTGCCAAAAGAACCATCGCTGGCAGGCTGATCACAGTGGCAATAGCCCAGCCGGTTTCTCCGGTTCCCGATAAATCAGCAACCGGGGAGGCAACAAAGGCGAAATACACCCCGGCAAAGGCCGCAAGGCTCACCAGCGAATAGACCGCTTGAAAGAGCGTCGCGCCCAGCAGCTTTACCAAAGGGGCACGCAAGGGGTGCGACATCGCGAAATGCGTGCCCACAAAAACGATATTCGCGATAATCAATGCGATGAGCGCCGGTGTCATGAGAGAAAATCTAACATCGCTCTGGCGCGGTGCCTAGGCTTGCTGCGAAATCCCAGTGGGAATGATAGTTGCTTGCGCCGCCGCGACAAGCACCGGCTCTTCTCCATGAGTTTCAGCAAACACATCGGCGCGCACCACAGCTTGGCGCTTACCCGCTTTGATAACCTCGCCTTTTGCGCGCAAACGCTCACCTTTTGCCGGACGCAGAAAGTTGATTGCATAACCGCCTGTGACAACATCGCCGAGCAAAGACGCTCCTGCCCAAGCGCATGCATTGTCAGCCATAAGGCCCACAATACCGCCATGGGCAAAGCCGTGGTGCTGAGTCATATCAGGGCGCAGTTTGAGGGACAGTTCGCTTATGCCGTCCCACACTACGACTGGCTCTACCTCAAGCCAGTTTGAAAAGCCGGAACGCGCAACAGCTATGCGCTTCATATATTCGATCGAGGCTTCTGGACTGTCGAACCGCGAATTGGGCATGGGGCCCTCCCTTTAAGTCTGTAATACAGACTTTATGCCCCTTGCCAGACACCGTGGCAAGTCTGCTATACAGACCAAAATGAAGTCGTATCAGCCCTCTCGCTCGCCGTGCCCAATAGGCCGCGCTGCCCGCATCCTTGGGGATCGCTGGGTCTTATTGATCCTGCGCGAGATCTACCTTGGAGCAGAACGGTTCGAGGATTTTATCGAGCCTCTGCAAATCAACCGAGCAGCGCTCACATCCCGGCTGAAGATGATGCAGGAGGCGGGGCTTTTGACCCGCGATCCGCCAGCGGGAAAGCGCGCCAAATATGTCATGACTGAGAAAGCAAGCGCGCTGTTGCCGCTCTACCGCGAGATGGCAATTTGGGGCGGGGAGCACCTTTTTGAAGAAGGCGAACAAAGCGCCCTGTGGCCCGCGCTGCAAAATTGACTGAGCTTTAGGTTTATCGCCCTTTAATCTCTAGCAATTCCACTTTGAACACCAGCGTTGCCCCGCCCGGAATTGAACCGCGTCCGCGCGGACCGTAGGCAAGGCTTGAGGGCGCGGCCAATTCTATCGTCTCACCCACCCGCATCTGCGGGATGGCCATGCCCCAAGCCGGGATAAGACCCGTCAATGGGAACGTTGCCGGCTCCCCTCGGTCATATGAGCTATCAAAGCTCTCACCATCAATGAAAGTGCCCGCATAGTGCACCGTCACCGTATCGGTTGGATCAGGGCTCGCTCCGGTCCCGCGATATTCGAGATAGCGCCACCGCAATCCCCCTTCCATCGTGTACCATCCATCGCTCGCCTGAAGTCCGGCAAGATAGGCGGCCTGCGCATTGTGATAAGCACGCTCATCGCGCTCACCCTTGGTCGAGGGCCCTTGAACTGAACCGGCGTTTTCGCTCTGTTGTGCCGATGCGGCTGTGCCAAGGGCGAAAGCCGCCGCCAGTGCTGCGATGAGGGGGCTGCGCGGCGGACGTGTGTGCGTGGAGAGTTCATCTGTTCACTCGTTTTGAAAAGGAGGGGCAAGAACACAATCGTTCCTGCCCCTTCCTCGTGAGAAATTACGCTGTTTGAGCAGCTGCGGAAGAAGCGTCCTGAGCGCTCGGCCCTGCCTCATCATCGGTCAGCTTATCAAGATGCATCAGCTTTTTAACCAGCGGGCTGACGAAACAGACCAGGATGCCGACGCCTGTCGCGACAAGCCCCATGGCCCAGTAAATTTCAAGCGCTGCATCGCGGGTCATCTCGCCGCCTTCACCTTGCCCCATTAGAGCGCCCATGGCGCCTGCGACAAAGTTGCCGCCCGCAGTGCCGAAGAAGAAGGCTGCCATCATAAGGCTGGCCATGTGCTTCACCGACAAACGGTTGATCGCAGACAGTCCAACCGGGCTGAGACAAAGCTCACCTGTGGTTGAAAGCAGATAGAAGATGAAGATGAAGACCACCGGCGTCAAAAGAACGCCTGCGTCATTGGCATTGCTGAAGTTTTCAGCGCCCCAGACGGTGACGATGAACGCCAGACCCATTTGAGCGATCCCCAGCCCCATCTTTGCAGGGGTCGAGGGTTCAATGCCGGTGCGCGCCATCCACTGCCAAGCCATCGCAAACAGCGGGCCCAAGAGCACGATGTAGATTGCATTGATCGATTGGAAGAAAGTGGTCGGCACCCCGCCGCGCTCAACATAGCGATCAGTAAACAGGTTCATCGAACCGCCAGCCTGTTCGAACAGGCCCCAGAACAAGGGCATGAGCAGGATGAAGAAGATCATCGCATAGACCCTCTCGCGCGCCTCCTTGTCGAGCTTGAAACTCTCATAAAGCACATACCCAAGCAGCGCGATGCCCGAGACCAGCAGAATGCCGCCGACAAGATGCTGGTACTGGATCAGGAACCAGATCACCGCAACCCCTGCAAGGCCAACACCATAAAGCAGCCATTCGAAATTGAAGCCTGCCACCTTCTGTTTGAGCTTTTCTGGCGCAGGCGACTCGCCGTTCCCTTTAAGAAGCGATTTGCCAAGGATGAACACCACAAGGCCCAGCAGCATACCAAATCCGGCAAGGCCAAACCCAAGCGCCCAGCTCACTGTCTCACCAAGGTAGGCGGCAATCAGAACACCGGTGGCCGCACCAAGATTAATTCCGACATAAAAGATCGTGTAGGCCCCATCGCGGCGTGTGTCTGTGCGCGAATACAATTGCCCCACAAGCACCGAAATGTTGGCTTTCAAGAAACCCGACCCCACAATGATAAGCGCAAGGGCGAGCCAAAAGATATTGAGCGTTCCATCGTTCTGATAGCCAGAACCATCACCCTCAAACGCCATAAAGAAATGGCCAAGGGTGAGGAGGATCGCACCAAATGCCACCGCTTTACGCTGACCCAGATACCGGTCAGCCAGCCAGCCGCCAAGCACAGGGGTGATGTACACAAGGCTGGTGTAAGCGCCATAAATGAGGTTCGCGCTGCCATCTGAGTAAAGCCAATGCTTGACCAGATAGAGGATCAGCAAAGCCCGCATGCCGTAATAGGAGAAACGCTCCCACATCTCGGCAAAGAAAAGCATGTAGAGGCCTTTGGGGTGGCCCATCACTTCTTCTTGATCCCGAGTGAGCGCCATAGCGCCTGCTACCAGAAATCCTGCCAGCACAACGGCGGCGATTAACGCTGCCCAGTCGGCGTAATTCCACAAGGCAATATCTTTCAGTTCGCCCATTTGCGTTCCCGATCCCTCTTGAATGTTTTGGCCCGCTTCCCCGCAAGCTTTAATACGCGCCGCACACTAGCGGGCAATTTGCCTGTGTGAAGCTTTTGTTTCGCGGCAGGCCAACAATATTGCTCTGTTTGCGCGCCTGTCGATGCGCTGCTGCGACACCCCCGCACAATGTGTGCGCAGCTTGACGCGCATGGGTGTATTATGGCACTGAGGCACCTAGAGAGACCCATAAGAAGCAGAACCACGAAAATGGCCCAGGCCCGCCCCGTTTATCTCAAATTGCGCGATCAAATCGCAGCTGGCATCATCCAGGGCGATTATGAAGAGGGCACAATGCTGCCCTCGGTGCGCACCCTGGCGGCGGAAGAGGGAGCCAACCCCCTCACTGTCGCCAAAGCGTATCAGCAATTTCAAAACGATGGCCTCGTCGAAGTTCGGCGCGGTGTCGGCATGTATGTCGTAAAAGGCGCCGCTCAGGTTTTGCGCAAACGCGAAAGAGAGCAATTCCTCGCAGAGGAATGGCCCGAAATCCGCAGCCGCATGGCGCGTCTCGGAATATCGCCTGAAGAGTTGGCCGAGCAAAGCTGAGCGGGCTCAAGAAAGCCCACTTTTGCAGCTATGTCCGTTTTGGGGCAATTTTTGGTGCTGGTTAATGCCTTCAATCCTTGCAGTTTATTGATGTGTCTGGCAGAAGATGGACGTGTTCTGGTTCGTCGGGTCTGAATCAGGGTAAGAATTACGACTTGTTAAAGTTGCTGCGCAAATAGTGCACGGGCAGGTGCAGAACCTACCGCTCGGAGGACATGATGATACGATCCGAACTTCTCAACGAACTACACAAAGACAACCCTGAGTTGCGTGCCGATGAGATCGAGCAAGTGGTCGACGTTTTCTTCGATGAGATCACACAGCGCCTTGCCGAGGGCGGGCGTGTGGAACTCAGAGGCTTTGGTGCCTTTTCAACCCGCGAACGCGAAGCCCGAGTGGGCCGCAACCCGCGCACTGGCGAGATCTGTCAGCGTCCCGGCGAAACGGGTTCCCTATTTCAAGGCCGGTAAGGAAATCAAAAATCGTCTCAACGACGACTAGATTTCCTGCTCGCTTCTCAGTTGCCCTTCCAGCGATGTCTGCTATCGCGCCTGCCAGCACCTCTGGGCTCCAGAACCAGATGAAGGCTATGCGGGTGTGGCGGAATGGTAGACGCCGGGGACTTAAAATCCCCTGATCTTTTGATCGTGCGGGTTCGAGTCCCGCCACCCGCACCATTCAACGCGCGCTAAACGGTTGCGGCTATCGTAAATAATGCGCTTGCTGGTCGCCGATCATAGGGGCCCGGTGGAACCCCAGCCGTCGGAAACAGAACGCTAATTCCCGTCGTGGTTGATAGCGAATTACACGTCTCTAAGAGATCATCCCCGAGCCGCATTTCGAGTGGTCTTAACCTTTCCTCCTTTAGCTGTTTTTGCGTCAATTGCGCAGATACGTGTCATGCATAGGCGCGCATCAACGCCTTCATGGCGCCATGAAGGCATTATGTTGGCACCATAATGTGCGCAGCAGAAGATAGAGGTGTTAGGTCAATGAGGAGCACGGTATTGAGCACCACGGCCTTGGGTGCAGGTGCGCCGTTGTCGCGACTTGATAATGGTGCGACGACGCTCACACCGATTGAAGCCAGCGCCAACCGCCAAAGCGCTGCTCAGCCCCGCGCGGCCCGCTACACTTTATTGATCAGAGCCGCCAAGCTGGTGAGCCGTAGCGGCGAATTTATCTGCGTAATACGCGACATCTCTGAAACTGGCGTGCGTCTTCGGCTGTTTCATGACACGCCTTCGGGAAGCCCGCTTGAACTCCATATGCCCGATCAAAGCGTTTATCCGCTTGAGGAGGTGTGGAGCAAGGAGAAGGAAGCAGGCTTTAAATTCCCTTCACCGATAGACTTGCCCCAATTGGTTGCCGGATCATCCCAATTTCCTAAGCGGGCCCTGCGGCTCAATCTGTTTCTGCCTGCCAAGATCACTGCGATTGGCGGCGCAAGTGAAGGGATCATCGAGAACATATCGCAGCAGGGCGCGCGCTTTTCGTGCGATGCGGTGTATGCGGTGCATCAGGCTTTGCGAATTCAATGCCCGGAGGCAGGCTCCGCCTTAGCCGAAATAAGCGCAAAAGTGCGGTGGCGGCGCGGCGAGGACTACGGCGTTGTGTTTGAAAACACGCTCTCGCTAGAGGAGTTTGCCCGGCTCGCAGCCATGGTTCAATGCCCCCGATTGCTAGATGGCGTGTCCCCAGAAGCTTCCCCCTAGAAACATCGGATGCATTTGACGGTTTTTGTGGGTTTCGCCCCGAATGTTTACGTCTCGCTAACCAATTTCCTTCACTCCCCTTCGTGAGCGGACCGCAAGTGCGCGTGCCGCAAGGTGTCAACGCCTAAAATCCAAACGGGGACCATTCATGACGCAAGCGCGCGTTGAAAATCCGGCTACAATAGACTGTGATGTTGCCATTATTGGTGCCGGACCAGCAGGTCTTACAGCTGGCTACCTGCTCACCAAACAAGGCAAGTCGGTCGTCATCATCGAGAAAGATGAAACCTATGTGGGCGGCATCAGCCGCACGGTTGAGCATGACGGCTACCGCTTTGACATTGGCGGGCACCGGTTCTTCTCCAAAAGCCAAGAGGTGGTTGATCTTTGGAATGAGATCCTGCCCGACGACTTTATCCAGCGCCCCCGGATGAGCCGCATCTATTACGAGGGTAAGTTCTATTCTTACCCCCTTCGCGCGTTTGAGGCGCTCTGGAACCTTGGCATTTTGCGCTCCACCATCTGTATGGCGAGCTATCTCAAATATAAGCTGTTCCCGATCAAAGACATCAAAAGCTTTGAGGATTGGACGACCAATCAATTTGGCAAAAAGCTCTATTCGATCTTCTTCAAGACCTACACTGAAAAAGTGTGGGGGATGCCATGCGATGAGATGAGCGCGGATTGGGCAGCGCAGCGGATCAAGGGGTTGTCGCTCTGGGGCGCGGTGATGGACGGGCTGAAGCGCAGCCTCGGCCTCAATAAGAAGCCGAACGATGGGCAGGAGGTCAAAACCCTGCTCGAAACCTTCCGCTACCCTCGGCTTGGCCCGGGCATGATGTGGGATGCGGCGCGCGATCACATTTTGGCAACCGGCAAAGGTAAGGTTCTGATGGGCCATGCGCTTGAGCGGGTTGCGGACGATGGCACCGGCTGGACCATGACGGCGAAGAGCAGTGAAAGCACGGCACAAATCCGCGCAAAACACGTGATCAGTTCAGCGCCCATGCGCGAGCTTTCAAAACGCATCCACCCGCTGCCGCAATCAACGCTCAAAGCCGACAAACTGCGCTACCGCGACTTTTTGACAGTGGCGCTGATGGTGAAATCCGAAGATCTCTTCCCCGACAATTGGATCTATATCCATGACGAGCGGGTGCAGGTCGGCCGCGTTCAGAATTTCCGTTCGTGGTCGCCTGAGATGATCCCGGATGAGAGCATGGCCTGTGTTGGCCTTGAATACTTCTGTTTCGAAGGCGACGGGCTCTGGTCTTCCTCTGACGAAGATTTGATCGCACAGGCGACGCGCGAGATGGAAATCTTGGGGCTTTGCGACCCTGCTAAAGTCGTCAGCGGCGCAGTTGTTCGTCAGGAAAAGGCCTATCCGGTCTATGACGACGACTACGAAGCGAACGTCGATGCGATGCGCCATGAGCTTGAGGAGAAGCACCCGGGCCTTCACTTGGTGGGACGCAACGGGATGCACCGTTACAACAACCAAGATCATGCGATGATGACCGCGATGCTGACAGTGGAGAATATCCTCGCGGGCAAGCGCGTTTACGATACGTGGTGCGTCAACGAAGATGCCGAATATCACGAGGCTGGTGACGAGGGCGCTGAAAAGGCGCTTCCAGTAAGCGACGCCGAGACCAAACCTCTTAGCGAGGATCAGGTCGCAGCGCTTACGTCTTTGCGCGGTATGCCAGAGCGGATTTCCTCCGACGATCCCGCACAAGAAACCCGCCAAGAAGACACAAGACGGCGCGCCTAATGCGTTACCGCCGCCCTCTCATCTTCAAGTTCAGCGATATGCGTTTCGTGCGCTATCTGCTGGCAAGCGTTGGCGCGCTTGCCGTTGATTTTGGGAGCTTTCTTGCGCTAATGGCGCTTGGCGTGCTGGCGGTTCCTGCCTCTGCGATAGGCTACTCGCTCGGTATCTTGGCGCATTGGCTGTTGTCCAGCCGCGCAGTGTTTCAGGACCGGGTGGCGGAGGGCGGCCAAGAGCGCTCAAAGCAAAAAGCGCTGTTCGTGACTTCCGCCTTAGTGGGGCTTGCCCTCACCACGGCGATTATTGGCGCAGCAGACTGGGGCGGATTTGACCCGCGCGCAGCCAAAGTGGCAGCGATTGGTGTCAGTTTCATAGCCACCTGGGTGATCCGCGCAAAAGTCGTCTTTCGCGAGGAGACCTTGCCCCATCCAACCCACCGCCCAAGTGCGTGAGCTGATGCTGGAAGAGCGCCGCAGAGCTGCCTTTCCGCTTGGTTTTCTCGCCAAGGCAGGCCTTGCGTGGGGTTTGGTCAGCGCGTTCCTAGTCGCGGCCAACTGGACCTCGATTTCCAGCCTTCACTTCTCTGATCCCGATGATGTGCTTCGCCTTATCCAAGTGCGCGATCTTCTCGGCGGGCAAAGCTGGTTTGACGTGACCCAATACCGCATTGATCCCGCAAATGGCGGCGTTGCCATGCATTGGTCGCGGCTCGTAGATATCCCGCTGGCACTGGTCATTATGGCTCTCACCCCGCTCGTTGGCGTTGCCGCGGCAGAGAGTGCTGCCATCGTTATTGTGCCGCTCATCACGCTGGCCTTTGTTATGCTCTTGGCCTCGCGCATTGCCTGGAGGCTTTGGGGCGATGAGGAGGCGATCTTCACAGCATTGATGATCGTGATTTCGATCCCTGTGCTGTTTCAACTCTCACCTTTGCGGATTGACCATCACGGCTGGCAAATGGTCTGTGCGCTGGCGGCTTTGAACGGCCTCCTGGCCCGGTCGCCGCGTGTCGGTGGTTGGGTCATCGGAGCTGGATTTGCGGCTTGGCTCTCGATCTCGATTGAGGGTCTCCCGCTGGCAGCGATTACGTTTGCGGTGCTTGCTTGGCGCTGGCTGCGCGATCCTTCAGCCAAAGTCTGGCTGACCAGTGCGATTCAATCTCTGGCGGCCGTGAGCGCCGTTCTTTTCGCAGTCACCAGGGGCTTTGCCGATCTTGCTAATTATTGCGATGCTATCGGCCCGGTCCACCTCGCCATGTTCGCCTGGGGCGCAGTGATTTTGAGCCTGCTCGCAAGGGCGGGCAGACCGAGCCTCGCTATAACACTGACCGGCTTCACCGTCGCGGGCGGCGGCGCGCTCACTATGATGCTGAGTGCCGCACCTCAATGCGCGGCCGGGGGAGGCTTTTCACAAGTCGATCCGATGGTGGCGGAAATCTGGCTTTCCAACGTGCTCGAAGGCCGACCCTTGTGGGAGCAAGTGCTTGCCATTGCGCTCCAATACCTCGCAGCGCCGTTGATCGGCATTTATGCTGCGGTCCAATTGGCGCGTCGGTCACATGATGGCCTCACGCTCTTTTGGACTGATTATGCCCTAATCCTTGCAGGCGCGCTTGCCACTTCAGTGTTTGTCGCGCGCACCGGCGCGGTGGCCTGCGTTCTTGCAAGTCCTCTGCTCGCTTGGCAGCTCAGGCGCTGGCTGAAAGCAATCCGTTTGATGGAAAGCCCCTTGCCGCGCATGGCCGCGATGGTGGGCGTGGCTTGCGCGCTTCTCCCTGCTGTTCCTGCCCTTCTCCTCACCAGCGCGATGCCGGTGCGAGCCTCTGTTGGAGGCGCGCAAGATGTGCCGATCCGGGTGGCTGATTGCCGCGTGCAGGATGCCGCTGAAACCCTGAATGCGCTGCCGGAAGGCGAGATTTACGCTTTGCTGGATATCGCCCCCGAACTGCTTCTTGTGAGCGACCACAGCGTTATCGCGACGGGCCACCACCGCGGACACAAGGCAATGAAAGTGCTGATTGAGACCGCGATTGGCTCGCCAGAGGCAGCGCGCGGGACACTCCTTGCGCGCGGGACGAACTATGTTGCTATATGCCCTGCACTCTACGAAGCGCGGACCTATGCAAACATCGCAAGCGACGGTTTCGTTCCGCAATTGGCGAGAGGCGCAGCGCCTGATTGGCTGGAGCCCGTGGCAATTTCTGGCGACAACGGGCTCAAACTTTGGCGCGTTAAGCCGGAATGATGTCCCCCTCCGGCTTATGCCGGAATGAAATTCATAGCGATGCCGTTGATGCAGTGACGCTTGCCTGTTGGGCGCGGACCATCGCCGAAGATATGCCCTAAGTGACCGCCGCAATCGGCGCAGTGCACTTCGGTACGCGGGACACCGATTTTATAATCGGTCGATGTCCCCACCGCGCCTTTACCAATTGGCTGCCAAAAACTGGGCCAACCGGTCTTGCTGTCGTACTTATGGACGCTGGAATAGAGCTTGTTATTGCATCCGGCGCAGACAAAGGTGCCGCGCCGTTTTTCTTTGTCCAAGGGCGAGGAATAGGCCCGCTCTGTCCCTGCATCGCGTAAGACATAATACTCAGCGCGCGTCAGTTTACGGCGCCACTGCGCCGCGGTCTTGGTGACGCGGAAGGTCCCGCTTGCTGTGCGCGCCTGCACCTCTGAGCCGCACCCGCTTACGAGCGGAAGCACGGCCACAATCGCGCTGGTGGCGAGAAATGAACGACGGTTTGTCGGTTTTGGTAACATTTAAATAGCTTTCACAATCACTGGTTTCACTCAGTGAATACGTACGCCAGGCGGAAAAGGTTACACTAAGAGTGTCAAAAGATCAGAATTCGGTGATTTCGACCTCAAGCTTGCGGAAGCCGTGGACGAAGTTTGCACGCACCCGCTCAACATCACCGGCGACATGTACACGCATCCGGCGCTTGTGCATCTCTTCCAAGAGAATGCGCAATTGAAGCTCCGCCAAACGCGCCCCTACACAGCGGTGGATGCCATAGCCGAACGCAATATGCCGCTTCGCATTCTCACGATTGAGATCAAGCGTGTGGGCGTCCGGGAAGATTTCTTCCTCGTGGTTCGCGGCCAGATACCACATGACGACCTTTTCGCCCTTCTTGATGGTCTGGCCAAACACCTCGGTATCCTCGGTGCAGGTCCGGCGCATATGCGCAAGCGGGGTCTGCATCCGCAGCATTTCCTGAACCGCGTTGGGGATCACATCCGGGTTTTCTTCGAACAGCTTGCGCTGGTCCGGGAATTTGTCGAGCGCATGGATGAACCCGCTCATCGAATTGCGGGTCGTGTCATTCCCGCCGACGATCAAAAGGATGAGATTGCCCATAAATTCCTCAGGGCGCATCTGGTTCATCGCCTCGGAATGCAGCATCATTGAGATAAGGTCATCGCCCGGCTCTTTGGCCTGCGTGCGCTCTACCCAAATGGATTGGAAATAGGCCGCCATCTCATGCAGGAAGCTCCACCGCATATCGTCAAGCTCGCGAATGGTCGCAAGCTCGGTATCGCCTGACCAATCCGACCAGAAGGTGAGCAAACGCCTGTCTTCCCATGGGAATCCGAACAGGATCGCAAGCATCCCGGTGGTGAGCTCAATCGAGACTTTATCGACCCAGTCGAACGTCTCGCCGCGCGGCAGGGAATCGAGCAGTTCGCCCGTTCTTGCGCGAATTTCCGGCTCCATCGCGGTCATGCCGGATGGCGTGAATTTCGGTGCCACCGTACGGCGCTGACCGGTGTGTTTGGGCCGGTCCATCGCGATGAACATCGGGAGCTCTCGCGTGTCGGTTTCGCGCTTATCAAGTTCCTCTTCACTCAGCCGCTCAAGGATAGTGATCCCGCCATGTTCCCAGCTTGAGGAGAAGGTTTCTGGCAAAGCTTCAATATGCTGGATCGCCTTGTGCCCCACGACCGACCAATAGGGGCCGAAAGGGCTGTCGTCGATGTAATGAAGCGGGCCTGCCGCTTGCATTTCTGCGACAATTGGCTGCCACTTGTCCTCGAAATAAATATCGGACCGGCTGAGGTCCCATTTGTGAGGGTGGTTGGGCCGCTCTTCCGGGTGCTCTGCGTAGTGTTTTTTGATCGCTTCGTAAGCGGTGGGCGAAGTGCGCACGTCAGGACGCGCTATTGTGTTTCCGGGCGCAGCGGTGGCCATATCTCTCTCCTATAGGAGGCGCGGGGTCTTATCCATTGCACTCTCCCCTCAATTACCATCCTGCCTTAACTGACAGCAATGTCAATATGAGTTTTCATCAGCCACTTATTGTTGCGCGGACCTTTATGAAGCTTGCGAGGCCCGCTTGCCAAAGGACCAACGGCGTTTTTTCGTGCCAGCACCGCCCGATTTCATGACCCGCTTGCGGAACAGCATGGAGCCGCCTTTGACAAGCAGAACCACCCAGACGGCCTGCCATGCAAGCGCTGCGAGATGGGTCCACAGCGTCTCTTCCAATGCCGCGAGCGCCAGCATTGCAAAGGGCGAGGAGAGCGGGAAGGCTACAACGAATGGCTCAAGAAAGGCGTAGTTGGGCGCTAGCGCCGCGCTCGCCATGAAGAAAACCATCAACTGCATCATTGTAACCGGCATCGACAGGGTTTGAACTTCTCGAACGGTGCTGGCGAGGGCGCCGATTGTCAGGAACAAGGAACCCAGCAACAGGTAGGCCATGGAGAAATAGAGCACACCGAACACCACGAACATGCCCCATCCGACCGCAGGGCCGGGCAGTTCGCGGAAATTGGTTTGGGTGACGGTGACAATGGCGTCCTCGGCAATCGCCCAAAAGCCCCATCCAACTGTTCCCCAAACGGCAATCCCGACAAAAGACACGCCGAGCATCGCGAAGAGCTTACCCATAAAGACAGAGTCCATTGGGATGGCCGCTGCAAGGATCTCAATGATCTTGTTGCCTTTTTCCTCGGCCAAGTTGGACAAGACCATGCCTGCAAGCAGCATTGTGAGGAGGAACATCACCATCTGAGCTGCCTGGGCGGTACGCAAGCGTGTGGTGCGTTCCGAGGCTGCGCTTGAGGCGACGGTGGTTTTGGTCGAGCTCGGGAATGCGAGGGGACTAGCGGCAAGCGCGTCTGCTGCCATCAGCCTTACGGGCCCGGTCCAGCGGTCCACTTGGGCCTCGGTGCCAACAACCTCTGGCGCATTGAGCGTGCCCGTAATGATAACGGCGTAGTTCCCGCGCCGCTCTTCCATGAAGGTGCGTGCGTCAAAGGAGGGGTTGTCTTTTGCCTCTGAGACTTCGCTCAGGACCGGGATAGCACCACGCAACTGCGGGCCGATCCGCTCACTTGCCGCGATCATAGCGGCGTTGTCCTCGGCGCTCATGGCGATGCCGACTTCGAGCGTTACGGCTTCACGAGAGACCTGCCCACCAATGCTGCCCGCAAGCCCGCCCACAAGGACCGGGAAGAGCGGGCCGACTAGGAAGAACAGAAACGCGCGGCTGAACAGCACGGCGATAAAGTCGCGCCGGGCGATGACCCATGCGGCCTCAAGTTTCGAGAGGCGCGGGCTAGAATCCATACGGGAGGCGCCGATGGCGGCAGAATCGTGCACGCTCATTTCGAGCCTCCCTGCGCATCCGCCTCAAGCTGACGGGCAGCGGCCTCGCCAGCAATCGAGACAAAGGCGTCATGAAGCCCCGCACGTTCGATGGACAGCGAGAGAATTCCCGCCTCGCCTTCAATGAGCGTCTTCAGCAAAGGCTCAATGCCTGTTCCCGGAAGCGGGAAGTAGAAGAAATCACCCTCTCGCCGTGTCTCTTCGGGAAGAGCCGCGGTCCAACCTCCCTCGCGCGCACGGGTCTCCAGGCGAACTTGTGCCGGGATACGGTCTCGCGCGGTCTCAACACTGCCCGCATATGGCACTTTGCCCCCGGCGATGATCGCAACACCTTCGCACAGGCGCTCTGCGTGGTGGATAACGTGGGTGGAGAAGATCACCGTCACCCCGTCTTCGGCAAGGTTTCGGATCATGCCTTCAAGCTTGCCCTGGTTGATCGCATCGAGCCCTGAAAACGGCTCATCAAGCACGACCAGACGCGGGCGGTGAACCAGAGTGCCGAGCAACTGCACCGTTTGCGCCATGCCTTTGGAGAGCTGGCGGATCGTGCGGTTGGCGGCATAGCCAAGGTCGTGGCGCTCAAGCAGTTCCATGCCCCTTTTGCGGCCCTCTTTCAGGGAAAGCCCTCGAAGCGCGCCCATAAAGGCGATAGCTTCGATTGATTTCATCGCTGGGTAAAGACCGCGCTCTTCCGGCAGATAGCCAATTAGGCGGCCAATATCGTGCGGGCGATCGTGGCCAAAAATCATGCGCACGCCGTCATCAGGGTCAATAATGCCGAGCAGCATGCGCAAGGTCGTCGTCTTGCCCGCGCCATTCGGGCCTAGCACGCCGTAAATCGCGCCTTCTGGCACGGACAGATCGACGCCATCCACCGCGCGTGTGCCGTCAAAACTCTTCACGAGGCCGCGCGCTTCGATTGCGAGAGGGCGGTCGTCGGCGTGGGCTGCGTTCTGGAGTGGACGGCCATCGGGGGTCTGCCCATTGTCTGGCGTCATTGGATCATCTACCTGCATGTACATGGAAGCAGCAGTTAACGCGTGAAACTGAACGAGAGCAACCTCAACCATGGTTAACGCTGGCGCAACACTTACCTTAAACAGGCAGATTGAAGAGCAGGCGCGCGCGCTTGGTTTTGCCTCTGTAGGCTTTACGACCGCAGCGGAAGATCCGTTACGATCTCAGCGGCTTCAGGAGTGGCTGGGTGAGGGGCGACACGCCACCATGGAGTGGATGGAAACCCGCCTTCACCACCGCCGCTCGCCGCAAGGGTTATGGCCAGAGGCGAAGTCGGTCATTGCACTCGGGATGAGTTACGCCCCGGCGCTTGATCCTTTGGCTCTGGAAGGCACAGGGGATCGCGCTCGCATCTCGGTCTATGCGCAAGGGCGCGACTACCATGACGTTGTGAAGAAGCGGCTGAAAGCGCTCGCTCGGTGGCTGGTGGAGCAAGAGCCGACAAGCGAGCTCAAGGTCTTTGTCGATACAGCCCCCGTGATGGAAAAACCCTTGGGCGAGGCATCGGGGATCGGCTGGCAGGGCAAGCACACCAATTTGGTGAGCCCCGAGCATGGATCATGGCTGTTTCTGGGTGCGATTTATACGACACTGGAATTGGTGCCCGCCCCGCCCCACCGCGATCAGTGCGGGTCCTGCCGCGCGTGTCTTGATAGCTGTCCCACCGATGCTTTCCCTAGCGCCTACACACTCGATGCGAGGCGCTGCATCTCTTACCTCACCATTGAGCATAAGGGACCGATTGCCGAGGAATTCCGCAAACCGCTCGGCAACCGTATTTATGGATGCGATGATTGCCTCGCTGTTTGCCCTTGGAACAAATTTGCAAGCGAAGCTTATGCCGCAGGTGAATTTTTGCCACGCGCCGAACTCACCGCGCCGCGCCTGGCGGAGTTGCTCACACTGGACGATGCAGGTTTTCGCAAGCTCTTTTCAGGCTCTCCGATCAAACGGATCGGGCGTGACAGGTTTGTGAGGAACTGTCTTTATGCAGCTGGCAACAGCGGCGAGCCTGGGTTGCTCTCTCAGGTCGAACCGCTCACGAACGATCCTGACCCGGTGGTCGCCGATGCCGCCCTCTGGGCCAAGGCGCAGCTAACCTAGTCCTCGTTATGCTCACCGAGCCGAGGGGCGTGGCCCAGCTCCCCCTGCTTCCAATCGCTGAACTTATTGGGATCGCGCATTTGATAAAGCGGGCCTTCGCTGGGGTGCTCCGACTTTTCGAAGAAGCCGGTCGCATGCAAATGTTCGTCTTTGATGACCTCGTCGAGATCAACCGCAGGCATGCACGGAATGTTCGCGGCCCGCAGGACTTCCAAACATTCAGCAGTGGTCTTGGTCTGGGTCAGCTCGCCAATGCGGGCGTAGAGCTGAGGCGCCCCTTTGACCACATTGGCCGGGTCCTTCCAGCGCTCGTCAGACGCCATAGCCTCATCACCCAAAAGGCCCACCACAAGCGGGAAATGCGGGATGATATAGGGCACGATGCTGATCCAGCCGTCTTTGGTTGGGAACGGCTGACGGTCGGGATCAACCTGGCGGCCATAGCCTGCCCCGCCATTGGGCGGATCGAAGGTGTGACCGTCGAGGTGCTCCTTCATCATGAAGCTTGCGAAGGCTTCGAACATGGGCACTTCGATAAATTGCCCGCGCCCTGTACGAAGGCGGTGCGTGATCGCAGCCAGCGTTGCATAGGCGGCATGCAGCCCCGCGACTTTGTCCGCGATCAGCGAGGGGATATAGCGCGGCCGCTCATCTCCATCGACGCGCGGCAGAAGCGTGGTCGTGCCGGTCGCTGCCTGAATGACGTCATCATAGGCTTGAAGTCCTGCATATGGCCCGCCCGAGCCAAAGCCGACGCAGTGAACATAGATCACTTGCGGATTGAGCGCTTTGACCGCCTCATAGCCAAAGCCGAGCCGTTCGATCGCTTCTTCACGCACATTGTGCACGAACACATCCGCCTCGCGCAAAAGAGAGCGCAGGCGTTTCACATCCGCCTCTTGCTTTAGGTCGAGCATGAGCGACTTCTTACCGCGATTAAGCGAAATAAAGCCCGGCCCCATGCCCGGTGTCTTTGCCGGTTTTGCGCCGTAGCGATAGACATCGCCGCCCGGTGCCTCGACCTTGGTGACTTCGGCGCCGTAATCGCACAATATCTGGGTCGCATAGGGTCCGAAAACGACGCTGGTTAAATCAACGACTTTGATGCCTTCCAGCATCGGCTGATTGTCTTCAATTTGTGCTGGCAAAGTTAGCTCACATCATCTCTTTGATCGGGACATCGGTGTCAGCAAGGATGGCCGGATCAATGCGGCCCGGCTCGCTCTCCAAAAGCTTCCGCCCTTGTACATAGTCCTTCATCGTGCCGACACAGTCAAAAGCGATAGGGCGCCCTTCTTTGAGATAGACCACGGTGAATTTGCGCGTCTCCGGATCACCGCGAAGCACGGTCGCATCATAGCCGATGTTGAGCCCGGCGGTTTGGAGCTTCAGATCATATTGGTTCGACCAAAACCACGGCAGCGCGTGATAAGGTACTTTCTCGCCCAGTATCGCTTTTGCGGCCGTATTCGCCATATCATTTGCGTTCTGAACCGATTCCAATCGGATGACCGCGCTTCCCGCATAGGGATTGGCGTGAGCAGCGCAGTCGCCAATGGCGTAGATATCGTCGAGGGTGGTGCGGCAAAAAACGTCCACATCGACCCCGTTGGAACCTGCTGCACCTGCTGCGATTAGCGGCGCCACCGCTGGCACAATGCCAATCCCCACGATCACCATATCGCAAGGCACGGTCTCGCCATTGTCCAGAAGCACGCCGGTCACCTTGCCGTCTTCGCCTACGATCTCGGATACACCTTGCTCCAAGCGGATATCGACGCCTTGGCGCGTGTGCTCGTCTGCATAGAATTGAGAGATCGCCTTGCCAGCAACCCGCGCGAGCAAGCGGTTCTGCATTTCGACCACAGTGACATCGCATTCAAGCTTGCGCAACACAGCTGCTGCCTCGAGCCCGATGTAGCCGCCGCCAATGACAACCGCGCGCTTTGCACCCGCTTCGAGCGCCGCCATCATCCCGTCCGCATCGCGCTTATCGCGCACATAAAAAATGCCGTTCAGATTGGTGCCGGGAATGCCCAGTCGCCGGGGGTCTGCTCCGCCCGACCAGATAAGCTGGCGGTAGCCGATTTCAGAGCCATCCGAGAGGGTCAGAGAATGGCGCATCCAGTCGATCGAAGCGGCACCGCTGCCAAGGCGCAGCTCGACGCCTTTGTCCGCCCAAAACTTCTCAGGCCGGATCATGATCCGCTCAAATGTTTTGTCGCCGGCCAAATATTCTTTGGACAGGGGCGGGCGCTCATAAGGCGGGTTGGCCTCGCGCCCGATCATAAGAATTGAGCCTTCATGGCCCTGTTGTCGCAGCGCAATAGCTGCCTGAGCACCGCCGTGGCCAGTGCCGACGATCACAACGTCTGCGGACGCCGAAGAATGTCCCGTGTCACTCATAAGCAATCGCGTTCACCCAAAAAGTGCGCTTTCGTCAAGCGAGAAGCGACCAGTTTACCGCTCCAGAAGATTGCGTGCTTGGGCCGCGATTTGCGCCAAAGCAGCAGGAGCAACGGGCGGTGAACTTTGCGCACGCGCTATCATCGAGCGAAATTGTGCAATCGCTGGAGCATTCGTATCAGCCCATTTGGCAATGGCGCCAGCGGGGTCATCCTTGCCCGATTTGCGGCGGGTAAGCCTGCGCAAGAATTCGATCCGCATGTGCTGAAAATCGCGCGCAAGTCCATCGACAAGCAGCCGCTCCCATACATCGGAAGGAGACATATGGGCCGCCACGCCTTGCGCCCAGTCAATTCCAATGCGCTCCCCGATATCGCCAAAGGCTGAGGTGAGCTTGGCAGGATCAATCCCTGTCTTTAGGGCAAGCCCTGCAAGAGCCACTGAACCATCGAAGTCGAACAGGTCAGCCACACGGCCCGCAAGAGCAGGCGGTGCACCTTTGGCGATAAAGTCGCTGCGCAATACACTCGACCGCTCGCGCGCTTCTCCTGACAACAAAGCCTCGCGTCCTTCGCGTAGGGTGGCCACTCCGTTCGAAAGTTCCTGCACCATCGGGCCTGCCTCAACCCGGCCTCCGGTCGTGCGAAGCACATCGGACATGAGATTGCCGACAGCAGCCGCCAGCCGGTCCAAAAGAGCGATGCGCGCAGGCTCCGGCATGGTCGCCGCGTCAATATCAGCCCACAAAATCTTGAGCCCGAACAGGCGCTCGACCACTACGAAAGCAGCGGCAACATCGCTCAAAGCCACACCTTCTTCTTCGGGAAGCTCGAAGGCGTGGATCAGGCCGAGCCGGTTGACGATCCGGTTGGCAAGGTCTGTCGCCACCAACTCGCGGCGCAATTGGTGGCCGCGAATCTGTGGCAGATATTTGCTCCGCATCGGCTCGGGGAACATCGCGATAAGATTGCTTTCCAGCACCGGATCATCGGGCAGCCTGCTTGCCTCGATCGCATCTTGGAGCGCAAGTTTGGTTGAGGAAAGGATCACCGCAAGTTCAGGCCGGGTGAGGCCTTCGCCCTCTGCCGCGCGGCGCATATAGGTCTCGCTATCAGCCAATCCTTCAGTGCGCCGATCAAGCGCGTCCATCTCTTCCAACTGCTCGATCAGGCGAATATACGAGGCATTGGCCGCTGCACCGCCTGCTTCAGCAATGGATAGAGCGAGCGCTTGTAGCCGGTTGTCCTCAAGCACGATATCGCCCACTTCTTGCGTCATCTTGGCGAGCAGGGCGTTGCGCTTGGCCTTGGTGAGCGAACCATCGCGGGTGGCAGAGGCAAGCGCGATCTTGATATTCACCTCATTGTCCGAGCAATCGACGCCTGCCGAATTGTCGATGAAATCGGTGTTTATCCGGCCTCCTTTGAGCGAAAAGGCGATGCGCCCGGCCTGCGTGATGCCTAGGTTTGCGCCTTCGCCAATAACCTTTGCGCCAACTTCGCGGGCATCCACCCGCAGCGCGTCGTTGGAGGGGTCGCCCACCTCGATATGGTTCTCGTTTTCCGCTTTGATATAAGTGCCGATGCCGCCGAACCATAGAAGGTCAACTTGCGCTTTGAGGATCGCAGAGATCAGCTCGTCCGGCCCGATTTCTCTCTCTTCAAGGCCCAGCATGGTTTGCGCTTTCTTGGAAAGCTTGATGCTTTTGGCGATGCGCGAATAGACGCCGCCGCCTTTGGAAATGAGGTCCGCATTGTAATCCTCCCAGCTTGAGCGGGGGAGTTCGAACATGCGTTTGCGCTCTTTCCAGCTCGCGGCGGGATCGGGATCAGGGTCAATAAAAATGTGGCGGTGGTCGAAGGCTGCAACGAGCTTAATCGCTTTGGACAATAGCATCCCATTGCCAAACACATCACCCGACATATCGCCGCATCCCGCCACGCGCACAGGGTCATTTTGAACATCCACGCCCATTTCGAGGAAGTGGCGCTGAACGCTGACCCATGCGCCTTTGGCAGTGATGCCCATGGCTTTGTGATCGTATCCGTTAGAGCCGCCGCTCGCGAAAGCGTCGTCGAGCCAAAAGCCTGCGTCCTGCGCGATACCGTTGGCGACGTCGGAGAATGTCGCAGTGCCTTTGTCGGCGGCGACCACGAAATAGGGGTCCGCGCCGTCATGGACGCGCACGGCGTCCGGGTGCACCACTTTGCCATCGACGATGTTGTCGGTGACCGACAGAAGCGTGCGGATAAAGACTTTGTAGCTCGCGCGGCCCTCTGCCGCCCATGCGTCGCGGTCTACGGCTGGTGATGGGAGCTGTTTGGGATAAAAACCGCCTTTCGCACCGCTGGGCACGATCACCGCGTTCTTGACCTTTTGCGCTTTCATCAAGCCCAAAACTTCGGTACGGAAATCATCGCGCCTGTCGGACCAACGAAGCCCGCCGCGTGCGACGGCCCCAGAACGCAGGTGAATGCCCTCAACCCTGCGCGAATACACAAAAATCTCTCGCCACGGCACAGGTTTGGGCAGGCCGGGAACAAGGCTAGAATCGATCTTGAACGCGAGCGCTTCTTCTGCGGCCGGTGCAAAGGCGTTGGTGCGCAAAACCGCATCAATCACCGCGCGATACAGCCTGAGGAGCCGGTCATCATTGATCGCCGAAACCTTAGCGAGGCCCTTGCCAAAAGCGGCAATTGCCGCTTCGATCGCAGCCTTGCGCCCCCCTTTAAAGTCCGGGTCATGGCGAGCGGCAAACAGGTCTATCATCGCCGCTGTCACATCGCGCGCGCGCTCCAATGCATCGACCACCGGATAGATCGTGAAATTGACCCCCGTCTGGCGCAAATAGCGATAGATCGCGCGCAGCCACACGGTCTCCCGCGCTCCAAGCCCGTTTGAGACTACAAGCCTGTTGAATGGATCGTTTTCAGACGCGCCATTAAGCACCTCTGCTATCGCGGTCTCGATCTGCTGGGCACGGCCCAAAAGCGCGTCAGCGCCGGTCCCTTGAGGCAATACAAGCGTGAATTCGTGAATGGTCCCTAGCGCGCCATCGTCCAATCTGGTTGGAACTTCTGACAGCACACGAAAGCCGAAGTTTTCAAGCACCGGAACCGCATCAGACAGGGCCACCCTGCCTGTGAGATGATAGATTTTCAGCCGCAAATCACCGCGTGTGTCATTGTTCAGCCTATACAGACGGCAGGCGCGCGCATCCGGGGTATCACCGCCGCTAAGCGTATGAATTTGCGCTATATCGAGCGCGGCCTCAGCGGGCCCATAGCGCAGGCGATAACCGGGCGGAAAACTCTCCGCATAGCGCTGCGCAATGGCAGGCACACGGGTGCTGTTGTCAATTTTGGCAAGCTGTGTTTCAACCGCCTCGGGCCAGCCCTTGAGGAGATCCACCAGCTGCTCTTCAATCGCGGCCGCATCGGGCATGTTCGCAACAGTGCGCGAATCCAGCAGGAATTGAAGCATCGCAAGCGAGCCGCCATCCACTTCCAAATTCCAACTGAGCAAATCGAGACCGGTCGCACCTGTCAGCAGCGCTTGGATTTGTTGGCGGATCTGGGTCGAGAGGTAGTCGCGCGGCAGCCAAACGAAGGCGAAAACATGGCGGCCAAGCGGCGATTGCACCAAAATGATGCGCGGACGCGGGCGATCCACCAAACCCATCATCGCGGTTGCAAGCGAAACGATATCCTTGTGCGCAAACCCGATTAACACGTCGCTTGGAAGCGCGCTGAATGCGTGGGCGAGCGCTTTGCCCGCATGCCCCTTGGGATCAAATGCGAGGCTTTGCGTCATATCGCCAAGCGCCTTGCGCATAACGGGAACTTGCGCTGGCGCTGCGAGCAGCCCTGCGCTTGTCCACACGCCTGCATGAATATGAAGCGCGGTGACTTTGTTGCCTTCGCGGATGGGCACGAGGAACACATCAAGCGGCACGCGCCGGTGCACATTGGAATGCTGATTGGCTTTGACCGCGAGCAGCCTATCGTGAGCCCCCTCCTTTTCGAACCAAGCAAATGCGCCTTCATAAGTGGCATCTGCAAGGATGGTTTTTGCGCTCTTCCGGCAAATGCCAAGGGCACCGCTCACCTCGCCATTGCGGCTGCGTTTCAGTGCGCCCAGCTGGGTGAGCATCCCGCCGTTGAGCCATTTGAGGAGCTCTGCGCCCTCACTCTCGCCAATCGCTTCCGCATCACTGGTCATGGCCGCTTGCATATCCGGCCAGTCGCTCACCGCAGCGCGCACATCGCCCAAAGTGGCGCGCAAGGCGGCAAGCAATTCGCGCCGCTGCTTTGCATCCACCCGTGGCGTCTCAATGTAGATGAAGGATTCGCGTGCGCTCTTTTCGCCAGCAGAGCCAAGGCCAGTCAGCGCGCCAGAGGCATCCCTCGTGACAGGCACAATCGGGTGAAGCAATTGCTCTATGCTGAGCCCAGCTGCCGTCACAGTTGCCGCCACTGAAGCGACCAGAAACGGCATGTCATCATTGATGATGGCGATCCGTAGGCGCCGCTCGCTTGTGTCGGACTGGTGGGCAATCGCGCTTCGGGCAGGCGTGCGCTTGGCGGCTGCTTCCAAAAGGAATGAGGCGGCGCTTTCGGCAGCAGCCTTCTCCAAGGGGGCTTCCCCCGGCAAATTGGATGCAGAAAGGTGCTTTACCAGCGCCTTTAGAAGGGACTTATCATTAGCACTCATCGCCTGAGAGCTCCTCTCCTGAGATCACCAAAGCCGGCGCCCCTCATGTCATGCCATTCCAGGTCATGTAATTTTATTGTGCCAGCGCGTTCTTATCGTGCCAAGCAGTACAGGCCCATAGGGTGCACTTGCAAGCACGATTAGTCCTTATGCGGGCACTGACTGACAGGCCTCAAGGGTGAGTTCGAGCGAGCGCAGGCGCGCGGCCGGATCAAAGGTCGCGCCGCACAAGATGATCTCATCAGCGCCCGTGCGTTTGACGAAACGCTCGATGTCATCACGCACTTTTTCAGGCGTACCCACTGCCGCTGCTTGGCCCAAATGGTCGAGCATTGCGCGTGTTGGGGCGGGAAGTGTCGAGGTGTAGTCGGCGATGGGGGTGGAAGCTTTCCGGGCGTTCCACTACGCAGCGCGGCGAAGCTTTGCTGCTGGCTTGAGGCAAGAAGCTGGGCTTGCTTCTCGGTGTCCGCAGCAAACACATTCATCGCGACCATGACGTGCGGTTTTTCAAACGCCTCGGAAGGCTGATATTCGCGGCGGTAGACTTCGAGCGCGCTGTCAAGGTGGTCAGGCGCAAAGTGCGCAGCAAAGGCATAAGGCATGCCGAGTTTCGCAGCCAGTTGCGCGCCAAAAAGGCTCGAGCCCAGCATCCAGAACTCGACATTAGAACCGAGGCCCGGTGTGGCTGTGATTGGCAGGTCCACATCACCCGTCATCAAGGCGCGCAGTTCCAACACATCTTGCGGAAAATATTCAGAAGCTTTGTGCAGATCTTTACGAAGCGCGCGGCTCAGCTGCGGCCCTGCGCCCGGTGCCCGGCCCAGCCCCAGGTCAATGCGTCCTGGAAAAAGCGCATCCAGTGTGCCGAATTGTTCTGCGATCTGAAACGGAGTGTGATTGGGCAGCATGATCCCGCCCGACCCGATACGAATGGTGCTTGTCGCATTGCCGATGTGGGCGAGCACAACCGAAGTCGCGCCTCCTGCGATCCCCTCCATCGTGTGATGTTCGGCCACCCAAAAGCGCTTGCATCCAATTTTCTCAGCATGAGCGGCGAGCTCAGCAGCGGTCTTTAAAGCCTCGGCGACGCTCCCACCCTGACGCACCGGGACAAGGTCGAGAACAGAAAATTGGGTCACGGTCACTCCTGAGGCGGCTGAGATGCGGGACCAAGCTGACCAAGATACTCTTGCGCCGTCAAGGCCTGCGGACTGCCGGGTGCCAGGTCAATCACCGATTGCCAACTTTCCCGCGCTGCCTCATCTCGCCCTGCGAGAACTGCGATCACCCCCGCCTCAAGTCCGACCGGCGCAGATGTCGGTGCAAGCCCGCCTGCCGTTTCAATCGCTGTCTGTGCCTGGTCCAACCGCTCCAATCTCCGCAAGAGCGTCGCTTTCAAAAGCCATGTGTCCGCTTCTTCCGGTAGCAGCTCGCTCGCAGATTCCAGTTCGTTGAGGGCGTCCTCCAGCATTCCAAGCGCCACCAGGACGTGAGACAGATCACGCGCAATCACAGCCTGCATGGGCGCAGATGCAGAGCTTTGTGCATCCGCTTTTGCTTGCGTGAAAATTGCGCGCGACCGCTCAAGGTCCTGCGCGGCCAAAGCGGCATTTCCCGCCATCGCGCCAAACCGGGCCTTTGCGCGCATTTCATCAGACGGTGTTTCGTCACGTGCAGCGCTAAATGCACCAATCGCATCATCCCAAAGTTCCAGTTCGGTCGCGGCCAGCCCCAAGCAGTGGTTTGCAAGAATGCGTGCTCGCCCCGAGGTCTCGTTGCGGCGAACCTGCGACAGGGTGTGCGCGCGTGCGGCATCTTCAGGGAGCATGGCAAGACACTGCGCGAGCCACTGGGCGTCGGGATCTTGCTCAAGGGACATTTCCTCTCGCGGGCGCGGCGGGCGATTGCGCAGCTCATCGGGCGCGCCAACTGTGTTACCAATATGGGGGTTGGGGCCCACTTGCAGGGCGATAAAAAGGAGCGAGGAGATAAGGGTCAAGAAGAAGTCTTTCCGTCAGTAAAAGCTATCCACCAGTCCCAAAAGCTGCGAAATATCGCTATCGCGCGACAGGCGGTGGTCGCCGTCCTTTACCAGTGTCACCTGTACATCATCCGAACGAAGCGCGGCTGCGAGCTTGATACTGATCGCCCAAGGCACGTCGTCATCACGCTGCCCGTGGATCAGGCGGATGGGAGTATCGAGCGGGATTTCGTCGATCAATTGCAAGTGATCCTGGGCATCTGCGAAAAATGCCGGATGGGTTGGCGTGGGCTCTGGGCCGTAAGGGTTTTCTTCAAGCACCACTTCGCCTGCAAAGAGCCTCTCGCGTTTATTGGCGCTATAACCCCACACGGTGAAATCGGGCGCGGAGGCAATGCCGATAATCCCGGCCAGCCGATTGTCTTCAGATACAGACAATGCTCCGCCCACAAGCAGCATCAGCCAGCCGCCCATTGAAGACCCTGTGACCAGAACCGGTCCTTCAACATAGGCGCCAATCAATGCCAGAACCTCTTCGCACCACCGCGACAAAGTGCCATCGGCAAAATCGCCCGAACTTTCCCCGCATCCCGAATAATCGAGCAAAAGGCATGCGCGCCCCTTGGCTTTGGCTTCGTCGAAGATTGCTGTCGCTTTGCCTCCAGCCATATCGGACATATAGCCCGGCAAGAAAACGAGGGTGGGGCCCGATCCGGCGGTGTACCGAAACGCAATCCGGCGTCCGTCGGGCATTTCGTGAAAACGTGTGTCGCTCATGGCGTATTTCTTGCCCACAAGAGCGCAATTAGTGCAAGTGTTGGCGCAAAGCTGCCAGAGTGTACCGGACGCACGAACAGCCAAGAGAGTCGATATGACAAAGACAACAACGCCAACCGTAACCCCCGCACCCGCCTCCAAAGTTACTCGGCGCGGCGTCTTTGCACTGGCAGGAGCCACAGCCGCCGTGGCTGCTGCGCCGTCTGCTGCGACCAGCCACGGCAAAGGCTTCACCCACAGCGTCGCGAGCGGTGAGCCGCAAAGCTCGGGCGTGCTATTGTGGACCCGCTATGTCGCTGCCGCGACGACGACGCTCAAATGGCAGGTGAGCGCGGATGCCGATTTCACCGACCTCGCCGCACAAGGCGAAGTCACAGCCTCACCGGCGCGCGATTTTTGCGCCAAAGCCGCGGCAACGGGCCTGAGACCCGATAGCTGGTATTTCTACCGCTTCCTTGCCCCTTCAGGCACAGCCTCTCCGGTTGGCCGCACGCGAACTTTACCGCTTGGCCCAACTGCCAAATTCCGCATGGCGGTCTTCTCATGTGCGAACTTCGGCTTTGGCTATTTCAACGCCTATGCGCACGCCGCCGAGGCGAACGATGTCGATCTCGCGGTGCACCTTGGTGATTACATCTACGAATATGGCGGCGACACTTACCCTAGCGAAGACGAGCGCCACCCTGATCGCAGCGTTGCACCTGGCGGCGAAATCGTCGCGCTAGCTGACTACCGCCTACGATATGCCTCCTACCGCGCGGACCCCGATCTTCAGCGTCTCCACCAGGTCCTGCCCATGATCGCGGTGTGGGACGACCATGAAAGCACCAATGATCTCGTGGAAAGACGGCGCGCAGAACCACCAGAGCGACACCGAAGGCGATTGGGAAACCCGCAAAGAAATTGCCAAGCAAGTCTACCGCGAATGGATGCCCGTCTCAGATGAACCCTATGCTGCCTACGATGTCGGCGATCTGGCGACACTCTTTCGCATCGACACCCGCCTCGAGGGCCGCGAGGAGCAATTTGACCTTGTCGGCATGATCCGTGATGCGCAAAGCCCCAAGGAAATCCGTCAGATTTACACTGCGCTTCGCGATGGCGCATGGTCAGATCAGAAACGTCAACTTTTGGGAGAACCCCAGGAGAAATGGCTGATCGACGGGCTCGCAAGCTCAAGGGCGCGCGGGGCCACATGGCAAGTGCTGGTCCAACAGGTCCTCATCGGGAAACTTTCCGCTCCCCAAGGCGTGAGCAAGCTTCTGGGTGACAATGTTCCTGAATTTGCGCGGGCTCGCCTGACCGCTGCTAGCTTTGCAGCCGAAGTGGGCCTGCCGCTCAATATGGATGCTTGGGACGGCTATCCTGCCGCGCGCGACCGCGTATTGAAAGGCGCGCGCGAGGCCAATGCCAACCTCGTCGTACTGGCTGGAGATACCCACAATGCTTGGGCCTTTGACCTCAATCATGAAGGCGAGCCGGTGGGCGCCGAATTTGCGACGTCCTCCGTCAGCTCACCCGGTTTTGAAAGCTATCTCTCTGCGCTCCCGCCAACCCTGCTCGCGGGCGCATTGGTGAACGCCAATGAGGAGCTAACCTGGGCCGACACATCGCAGCGCGGTTATATGGTGGTGGAGCTGACGCCGGAGGAGGCGACGAGCGAATGGCGCTTTACTGCGAGCACCAAGACGCGCTCGACCCAGATTGTGGAAACGCACAAGGAAATGGTAAAGCCTCGCAGCGACACAGCGAGCTGACCGGGTCGCAGTTTTGCTGCACTTTTTGGAACCAATCGCCGCGATCTCCTGTAACTGGGGTAAAGGAGACACGAAATGCTAAAGAAGATTGTAGGAGCCGCGCTCGGCAACGCTGTTGTTAAAAAGACGACCGGAATGAACAGCCCGGCAGGTGCGATCGTAGGTGCCGCTGCTCCCTTTATCCTAAGCCGTCTGAGCATCCCGGGCATGATTGTGCTGGGCGCGGGCGGTTATCTGGCAAAGCGCATGTTCGATAAACGCAAAGTGGCTGATGATGGCGCCGGGAAACCTTCGCTGGAAGCTAAGACCAAAGCTCCATCCGGGGATGATGCAGAAAAATCAGATTTTGATCCTGTCAAAACCCGCCCCAATGGCGCGGCCGCAATCGCAGCGCAGCCGCTACCAGCTGGGATTTCATAAACGCAAACCTCGTTCAATTTAACCAAAGAAGGGGGCAGCACGTGGGTGCCGCCCCTTTTTCGTTGGCGCGAAGCGCATCAATCTCGGCTGAAAATCTCTTCGATGGTGAGCTCGAACACATCGGCAATCGTAAAGGCGAGCGGCAGCGAGGGGTCGTAGCGGCCTTTCTCAATTGCATTGACGCTCTGGCGCGAGACGCCGAGGCGGTCGGCGAGGTCCTGCTGCGACCAGTCACGCTCAGCACGCAGCACTTTGAGGCGGTTCTTCATATCCCGCGCCCCATCATACCGTGCCCCAGGCACCATAAGTGATCCGGTTGACGACCGCACCCACAGCCAGCCCTGCGAACCAGATAATAGCGTACCAATATGCGTCCACATGAGGCACGAGATCCGCGCTCTCAAGCATACCCCAAACAGATGCTGCGCTCATGGCGAGAGCGGAGGCAATCAGAGTTTGGCGGATGAGGAGCATACGAATGAATTCGTCGGTTTCCTCGACAATCAAGCGCCCGATCGCCCAGAAAAACCCGGTGATCGCAAGGCCGGGCAAAACGCCTAGGCCGATGCGCACCGGATCAGGCAAATCGCCAAGCTCGTCGATAAAGGTGAGCACAGCAAACGCCGCCAGATAGAGCGATGTGAAAACCGCCACCCGTTTGATGTAAACGCGCTGGGCCTGCCCCTTGTTGACGCAATTGCCGCTGCCCGATTTGTTCATGGTGAGCATAGCGATGAACGCGGCTGACATACAGGCGAGCGGGACAATCATAAGCAGGAAAGCTGTCCCTTTACCTTGGATGGCACCCGACAGGATGAGCCCGATCACTGCGCCCGAAGTAACAAAGGTCATACCGATCCAGAACACCGGGCCGCGTCCCAAAAATCCTGATGATTTTGCGGTTTGAGTGGTCATCAGCTGCACACCTTAGCGCAGCGGCCGCGCTTGCCCTGGACCGACCCGTAGGCCGCGCCAACCATTCCCATAGTGATCCCAAAACTCGCGCCTGAACTGAGGTCTAGGTAATTGGAGTAAAGGGCGGCTGCGATGATAATGGCCGCCCAAATGAGAGATTTGTGAACTGTGGTCATTGGTAAAGTGCCCTTTCAAATATGGAAAGTATGCTTGTCATTGATTCGCGGTTTTGTCAAGTGTGCTTTCCAAAATGGAAAACAGATTTGCCGTTTGCGGCCGTGTTTCATCAACTAAAGAGGTGACTTCTGAACCAAGGGCTCTCATCTGGAGCGCATGGCAAAACTGCTGGCCCCAACAACAACCACTAGCACCTCGGCTCGCCGGGGGCGGTTGTTGCTGGGTTAGAGCCTCGCGAAATCGCTTCCCGGTTTGGGGCGGCGCGGTGTCCTCCTTGAAATCGGTTAAACAAGCCAACACCGCTCTTCCGGTGCGCGCCTTCATGCACTAAGGCGCGCATCAAATAAGACGGATTAGTACGATGACCGAACTGCTTAAGATCAGCCTTCCCGATGGCTCCGTGCGCGAGATGGAACCGGGCTCTACGCCCTACGATGTGGCGGCTGCCATTGGCCCCGGCCTTGCGAAAGCGGCGCTCGCTGCGCGGGTGAACGGCGAGGTGCGCGATATTGGCCGTCCTTTTGACGGTGATAGCGAGCTTGCTCTCATTACGTCAAAAGACGAGGCAGACGCGCTGGAATTGGTGCGCCATGACTTTGCGCATATCCTCGCCGAAGCGGTGCAGGCGCTTTGGCCCGGCACGCAGATCACCTTTGGCCCTGCGACCGACGATGGCTTCTATTACGACGTGATGGCGCCGGCGAGCCGTGAGCCATTCGGTCTCGAAGACCTGCCAGCGATCGAAGAGAAGATGCGCGAGATCATCAAGGCGGACAAGCCGCTCAAGCGCGAAGTGTGGTCGCGCGATGACCTTATCGCCAAATGGGAAGCCGACGGCGAAGCGTTTAAGGCGGAATGGGCCAAAGAACTGCCCGCCAACGAGGATGGGGGCGAGGATCTGACGGTCTATTGGTCGGGCGATGACTGGCTCGATATGTGCCGCGGCCCGCACTTGGCGAGTACCGGCAAGCTCGACCCGCAAGCCTTCAAGCTGATGCGGACCGCTGGCGCGTATTGGCGCGGCGATCAAAGGAATGCCCAGTTAACCCGCATTTACGGCACAGCATGGCTCAATAAGAAGCAGCTGAAGCAGCACCTTCATAATCTCGAAGAAGCGGGCAAGCGCGATCACCGCAAGCTTGGCCGCGAGATGGACCTGTTCCATCTTCAGGAAGAGGCGCATGGCAGCGTCTTCTGGCATCCCAAAGGCTACCGTATCTGGCGAGAGCTTGAAGCCTATATGCGCCGTAAGATGGACGGTTCTGGCTACCGCGAGATCAAGACCCCTCAGGTGATGGACGCGCGCCAATGGGAACAGTCGGGCCACTGGGGCAAATACCGCGAGAACATGTTCGTCATCCCTGACGAGGTGCCCAACACCGAGGATGAGGGCGACATCGTCTCTAAAGACGCGGATTGGATGGCGCTAAAGCCGATGAACTGCCCCGCGCACGTCATGGTTTTCAAGCAAGGCATCACCTCCTACCGCGATCTGCCAATCCGCCTGGGCGAGATGGGGTGTTGCCACCGTAATGAGCCGCATGGCGCGCTCCACGGGCTCATGCGCGTGCGCCAATTCACTCAGGACGATGCGCATATCTTCTGCACCGAGGATCAGGTTGTCGAGGAGGTCCAAGCCTTCATCACGCTGGCTAATGAGGTCTACCGCGACTTTGGCTTTGAGTACAAAATCAAGCTCGCCCTTCGTCCCGAACAACGGTTTGGTTCGGATGCAGATTGGGACAAGGCGGAGCAGGAACTGCGCGATGCGCTCACCGCCAATGGCCTCGAATGGGAAGAGCTTCCCGGCGAAGGCGCGTTTTATGCGCCAAAGCTGGAATGGCACCTCACCGATGCGATTGGGCGCACGTGGCAAGTGGGCACGATCCAATCGGACCGTGTTCTGCCCGAGCGCCTTGATGCGACGTATATTGGCGAGGATGGTGAGAAACACCGCCCGGTCATGCTCCACCGCGCGATCTTTGGCTCTTATGAGCGTTTTATTGGCATTCTGATTGAACACTTTACCGGCCGCCTGCCCGTTTGGCTTGCGCCGATGCAGGCAGTGGTCGCGCCGATTGTCTCTGACATTGATGGATATGCGAGCGATGTGCTGGCGAAGCTGGAGGCGGCTGGCATTCGCGCTTCAAGTGACCTTCGCAATGAGAAGATCAATTACAAGATCCGCGAGCACAGCCTTGCCAAGGTTCCGCACCTGCTTATCGTGGGTAAGCGCGAACAGGAAGAGGGCACGGTGGCGATCCGTACATTGGGCGAGAAGGATCAAAAGGTCCTGCCGCTCGATGAGGCAATTGCGATGCTGACGCAGGCGGCAAGTGCGCCTGATTTGGCGGTATAGGGGCACTGTTCGCGTGAAGCTGATGATCTATCTGTCACTGGCGCTAAACATGTTCGTGCTGGTGCCAGTGACTTATGGCCTTTTCACTAAAGCAGGCTGGGTCATAGACGCTTACGGTGTGGAAACATCAGCGCGGGGCATATTGTTGGCGGTCTATCTGGCGATCCTGATTGGCTCTGCGGGGCTGATGATAAAGCCAATCCCTGCCATGGTGGCCGCGCTCTTGATGGTTCAGATCGTCTACAAAGTGATTACCCCGTTTACGGTGGGAACCTTGGGCAATCCAGTTGTGGCTAGCAATTTGGCCATTGCTGCGTTCCATTGTGTGACCCTTGGCCTCATTATCTACAAAGCTGGTCAATAGGTGGAGTTCCTCGCTGGTTTTAGTGCGGTTCAGATCGCGGTCGCGGTTGCGGCCACTTTGGGCGCAGCGTTTATCCGGGGGCTCACCGGGTTCGGCTTTGGCATCTTGTTGGTGCCGATTTTGGCCCTTGCACTGACCCCGGTTGAAGCGGTCCTGGCGATCAATATTATGGCGGGTCTCTTGGCTCTCACAGAGGTCCGCCTGATCCTCCGCGAAGCTGAGAAAAGCGCGTTCATCATTGCCGCTCTTGTGGTCGTAGCCACCGCTCCCGGGCTCATCCTGCTCGATGCGACACCCGCAAATTTGGCACGGCTTTTGATCGCGCTGATCGCGCTTTCAGCATTTTTTGCGATCCTCCTGCCCAAACGCAGCGCAGCGCAGCCGGGCGCTGTGACCACTGGTTTTGTCGGGCTGACATCGGGGGTGCTAACAGGCTTTGCGGCCATGCCGGGACCGCCTGTCGTTCCTTATTATGTGGGGCGCGACATTCCGCGCATTACCGCTAAGGCCTCGATGGTTTGCATCTTTGGGATCGCCGCTCTGGCCGGAGTTGGATCAGGCGCAGCCATAGGTGTGCTTGAATGGCGCATCGTGGTGCTCGGTCTTGCGCTCTTCCCGCTGGTCCTTTTGGGCAATTGGGCGGGCGGCCTCGCCTTTGGCAAAGTCAGCGATCCTGTGTGGCGGGCATGCGTTGGAGTGGTGCTCGGCGCAGCAGCGCTCGCCGCCCTTGTGAAACTGATCTAGTTCAGCCAGCTTGAAGCAAGCACGCGTCCAGCGCCGGTCTCGCGCAGAACCAGAGCGTAGCGATCTGCGCCCGGCATATTGAGAGCCGAGGGCTCGATCACATGGCTTGCCGAACCACCGCGCCAACTGGCCAAACGTCGCTCGTCTTTCAAAACATTGGTGTAGGCGATCCGCCGGCCGCGGTTTTCGCCCCTGCCAATGTCGATCTCAGCATGGGCATCAACCCCTATCAGAACCAGCTCCGCAGGCCGGTCAGTTTTTCCGGCGAGCCCGATCCCGAAACCTTTGGCCTCGTTACCGCGCACCCTGATCGCCGCCACTACATTTGAAGCAGCACGCGCGATCATTCGGCGCACAGCGCGTTCGCGTGAGCCCACCTCGCCTTGCGCTCCTGCAACGACCGATTGCGGAGTATAGACGCCGTTGTATCCGGTAAGGCCGCGCTTGGCGTAACCGCGCTGAAGCTGAGTGTTCGCCTCAAGCGCGAGATTGTCCTTCCAACCAAGGTAGTCCCAATAGGTGACAGGCCGCGAGATAACTACGAGGCCGTCCTCTTTATCCAAGCGCTGTGCCAAACGGTCAGCGGGCGGGCATGAAGAACACCCTTGGCTGGTGAAGAGCTCAATCAAAACGGGCTCTTTGGGCGGAGAAAAGTCCTGCGCCTCGCTGGGGCCGGTGAACAAGGTTGCTCCCGCCACAGTCGCTGCGACCACCACCAAAAACACAGAGTTGTAAGAGCGCATAATCATCTGTCCCAATAGCCAAAGGCTATTCGGAAGTTCGGTGAATAAGCGGCAATGGTTACAGCAGGTAAGTTTAGAGCGGTAAAGCTTGACCAGCAAAGATCAATGCGCCCGCACAGCCAAGGACAATCACGCTGTTCAGCATTTCCGTCTGGCGCGTATGTGCAGCTTGAAATGTGCTGCGGGAAAGGGCGATTGCTCGGCTCATTTACGCCTTTTCGCGGCAATTCCCTAACGAAGCGTTAATTCAGCGGCAAAGCCGAGGGCATTTGCTGACTCGCACAGTGGAAACCGCCCCCGCCCGCCAGGACCGCATCAGCTGGGAGACCGAGGGTTTGGCGATCCGGGAAAAGTGATGCGATAGCCTCCACACCGGCCTCATCATGGGGCGAGCCGAAAGTGGGAACCACCACCAAATGCGTGGTGATAGCAAAGTTCACATAGCTTGCAGGCTCAATTGCGCCGCTCCTTTTAATGAGGCCTGGCGATGGGATCGTGAAGACTTCGACGCCGAAATCCTGCGCACGGCGTTTGGCATCAGCGTAAATCGCAGCATTGGGATCATCCTCGCCAGTGGCTTGTGGCACCACCAGCTTGCCGGGTCCGACAAAGCGCGCAAGGTTGTCGACATGGCCGTCGGTATGGTCGTTAATCAGCCCCTCGCCCAGCCACAAGACCCGGCTGAAGCCCAGCATTCGCGAAAGCTCATCTTCAATCTCATCGCGGCTCATATCAGGGTTGCGATTGGGGTTCAGGAGGCACTGCTCGGTCGTCGCAGCAAGCCCTCTGCCATCGCTGTCCACCGCTCCGCCCTCGAGGATCATGGCCGAGACCGAACGAGGCAGCCCAGCACTGCGGGCAAGCTCTTCTCCGATGGTCTGGTCGCCGTCCATCAGATACTTCTCGCCCCAGCCGTTGAAGCCGAAATCGGCGGCTGATCGGCCTTGGGACGTGCGCACCACCAAGGGCCCTGTATCGCGCAGCCAGATATCGCCATAGACGCGCCGCTCCAGCGTAACGCTCGCGCTTACCAATGAACGGGCGCGGACCTCATTCGCCTCATCACGCACCAGCAAACGCACATCCTGACCGCTATCCGCCACCGCATTGGCAAAGGCCGCGATTTGTTCTTGCGCAGGCTCAAGAAAGCCGGGCCATTCCTCTGCCAGATGCGGAAAGCCAATCCAAAGCCAGTCCTGCGGAGCCCATTCAGGCGGCATTATTACAGCGCTCACACGTTTGCTCCGAACACGAGAATTGAGCCAAATTCGAAGGCGCGTCCTTACAGATGGCCTTGCGTGCTGCAAGCCGCTTCGCCAATTGGGAGTGATGGCAGTGAAGGGAGAATTTGATTGGGCAGATGCGCTCAGGCGGGCGCGCAGCTTTGCGCCCTTTCTCGCCCGTTGTTTGGATCGTCAACCAGAATTGGAAACGCTGCTAGCCGCAGGCGACAGTGATACGGCGATGGAATGGACACGTACGCGCAGCAAGCACCAGGACACGGGCATTGCCCTTCGCCGTCACAGACTGGCGCTCGCCGCCACGCTTGCCATTGGCGATCTTGCGGGCGCTTTCTCGCTCGAAGAGGTGGTGAGCGAGCTCAGCAATTTTGCCGATTACGCGCTTGATAGAGCGATCCGCTCAGCGATTGAGGACCGCACGGGAGAGAGCCGGAGCGATGGTATGATCGCCTTGGCGCTTGGTAAGCAAGGGGCAGGAGAACTCAACTATTCCTCTGACATTGACCCGATTTTGCTGTTTGATCCCGGGGCCTTGCCGCGCCGGGGCAAAGATGATCCGGGAGAGGCGGCCCAGCGTTATGCCAGGCGCGTTGTGAGCCTGCTTTCTGAAAACACCGCTGAAGGATACGTCTTGCGCGTTGACCTGCGCCTTCGTCCGGCAAGCGAGATCAGCCCTCCTGCTGTGCCCGTGTCGTCGGCGCTTACGCACTATCAGGGCCAAGCGCTTGCATGGGAGCGCGCAGCGTTCATCCGCGCGCGGGCTGCGGCGGGTGACACCGCGGCCGGAGAGGCCTTCCTGTCAGAGATTGCCCCTTTTATTTGGCGTCAGAAGCTGGATTTTGGAGCGGTGGAGGAAATCCGCACGCTCACCCAGCGTATTCGCGAAAGCAACGAAGGCCCCGATTGCCCCGGCCCCGGCTTTGACGTCAAAAAGGGGCGCGGCGGTATTCGCGAGATCGAGTTTTTTGCGCAAACCCATCAGCTTATTCACGGCGGCCGCGACCCATCCCTGCGCCTTCGCGGCACGCGAGCGGCATTGGACGCGCTGGCACAGGCGGGGAGGATTGAGGCAGAGCACGCACGCATTCTTGGCGAGGGATATGACCGCCTCCGAGTGATAGAACACCGCTTGCAGATGGTCGAGGACCGCCAAACCCATAGCCTGCCTGGAGGAGCGGCATTGGACGCGGCGGCGAAGCTTGACGGATTGGCGGACGGCGCGGCCCTGGTCGCAGAGCTGACGCAGCTCACAGGCCAAACCGGCGCAATTTACGATGAGCTGATCGGCCAAGAAGCGCCGGCACCCTACCCCCAGCCCAAGCGTGAAAGCCGCGCAAGGACACTGGCAGAGATGGGGTTTGCAGACAGCGATGCTCTAGCAGCGAGGATCGAGGCTTGGCGGGATGGACGATACTCCTCAATCAGGAGCCCGCAGGCGCTTGAGGCCTTTGACCGTCTTCTCCCCCAGCTCCTCGATGCCATTTGCAAAAGCGATGACCCTGAGCGCGCCATCATCCGCTTTCAAGCGATCATCGAGCGCACCCAGAGCGCAATTGAGCTGTTCCGGCTCCTCACCGCTGAGCCCGCACTCATTGAGCGTTTGGTAGGCGCGCTTACCCTTTCCTCTCCGATTGCGAGCACTCTGGCGCGGCGTCCCGAAACGCTCGACGTGCTGCTTGAGCGCCAGCCGATTGACTTTGACCACACCTATACCCGCACGCTTGAGCAAATGCGCGAAGGGCCTGAGCGGGACGATTATGAAGCGAAGCTCGACTGCATCCGGCAGGTCATCAGCGAGGCGCGCTTCACGCTTGGCATCAGCCTGCTTGAAGCAGAGCATAAGCCATCGCGCATTGCAGCGGCGCTCTCGCACGTCGCCGAGGCCGCTATTACCGCGGCGATTGAAGCCGCGCATGAGGAATTCGCCCGGGCTCATGGCCGTATAGCGCAAAGCGAGCTTCTGGTGCTGGGTCTCGGAAGGCTGGGCGGAGGGGCGCTGTCGCCCGCCTCGGACCTTGATATGATCTATCTGTTCAAAGGCGATTATGGAACGGAGTCAGATGGTGAGCGCCCTCTTGGTGCAACGCTTTACTATAACCGCCTCGCGACACGGGTGAACGCAGCGCTCAGCGTGCCCACCGCGCAAGGGGCGCTCTATGAGGTAGACACACGGCTGCGACCGCAAGGCAACCAGGGGCCGCTTGCAGTCTCGATTAAAGCTTTCGCCAAATACCAAAAGTCCTCCGCTTGGACCTGGGAGCACATGGCCTTGAACCGCGCGCGCGTTTTGGCAGGCTCTGATCAGGCCCGAGCGAAAGTCGAAGAGATCATTGCGCGGACACAGTGCCGATCGCGTGACACAGCGGACCTGCGCACAGACGTGCTGCAAATGCGCCGCGATATGGCTCAGCATAAGCCGCCCGAAGGTGAGCTTGATGTAAAGCTTTTGCGCGGCGGATTGATTGATGTCGAGTTTCTTGTTCACTTCATTCAGCTGCGTGATGCGTCAAAACTGGCGGCCAAAAACCCGCTGATGCTTTCGCCCGATTTTGCCGAAGCAATTCCGGCGCTGATGGATTTGGGCCTGCTAGAGAGGGAACTTTGGCCTGCCTACGACCTTATGACGGATGTGCTGATCGCAAGCAGGCTCCTTGCGCCCGAACGCCAAGAGCCGCCGCCTGCCGCTGCAAAAGCGCTTGCGCGGGCTTGTGGACGCTCTAGCTACGCAGAGCTTTTTGCAGACTTAGCACAGGCGCGGCGGTGCGTGGCCCGCCAATGGGTGCACAATTTTGAAGAGACTTTGGAGATTTGAACCGATGACTGATTTTCCCGGCCCTGGTGACGCCCTTCCCGATATTGCGATGGGGACCCCCGATGGCGGCTCTGTTAAGCCATCCGACTATGCCGGCAAAAAACTGGTGTTGTTCTTCTATCCCAAGGACAACACGCCAGGCTGCACAACCGAGGCCAAGGATTTTACCGCGCTCAAGAGCGAGTTCGATGCCGCCGGAGTGGAGCTTCTCGGAATTTCCAAAGACAGCGCGAAAAAGCACCAGAACTTTATTGCCAAACACGATCTGACCACGCCTTTGGCAACTGATGCAGAAGAAGGCGGGCTTTCCGATGCGCTTGGCATTTGGACTGAAAAGCAAATGTACGGCAAAACCTATATGGGCATGGTCCGCACGACCTACCTCGTGGGAACCGGCGGCAAAATCGCGCAGGTGTGGAACAAGGTGAAGGTTAAGAGCCACGCCGAGGAAGTGCTGGCCGCCGCCAAAGCGCTGTAAGCCGCAATGCAATCCGTCTCATCCGCGATCCGCTCCGCCATGCTAACCGGCGACCCGCGCGCCAAGTGTTTTGCCACAAGGGATGTCGCCCGGCGCTGGCGCAAAGGCGAGCTGGCTTTTGCGTTCGATGATGCGATGCCCGATCAGCCTGCTTGGCCTGATGCGCCAGAGCTTCTGCCACCCAACAAAATGCCGAAACGCGGCAAATTTGGATCAGAGCGCGGGCGCATCGCTTTGTGGCATTCATTGGCCCATATCGAGTTTGTCGCGATTGACTTAGCGCTCGATATGGCAGGGCGCTTCGGCGGCGAAATGGGGGAGGAGTTCGTCTCCGAATTTCTTTATGTTGCAGCCGATGAAGCGATGCATCATGCGCTGCTCGCCCGGAAGCTTGAAAGCCTTGGCAGCCATTATGGAGCTCTGCCAGCGCATGGCGGATTGTGGGAGGCCGCGCATGATACCCGCCATGATGTAGCGGCGCGATTGGCAGTGGTGCCGATGGTGCTAGAGGCGCGCGGATTGGATGTGACGCCGGCCACGCTTGAACGGGTTGAGGCAGCGGGTGACGCGCATGGCGCGAGAATTTTGGCGCGGATTCTTGACGATGAGATCCGCCATGTCGGATTTGGCACCAAATACTTTTTGAAGGTGTCGCAAGAATCAGGCGAAGAGCCAGCGAAAGCCTGGAAATCCCTCGTTCGCAAGCATTTCAGAGGCCCGGTTAAACCGCCATTCAACGACTCAGCGCGTCTTGCAGCCGGTTTATCGCGGGACTTCTACGAAGATATTGCGGTTTAGCGAATCAGTCCGATAACTAAATCTTACAAATTCGCGGTCAGGCCTGTGATCGTGAATAATTAACCACATTGCTTGAGGCTTGGGTCTCTTAGACAACAAAACATAAACGTGGTTTTGAACTGTGAGTGACGCTCAAAGCGTCAGATAGGACCGGGTCTCGATGAGCTTGCTAACGCGCTCTGTTTCAAAAGTAGCAGCTGCACTGTGTGTCGCAGCATCCTTGGTGATAAGCCCAGCTTCTCACGCTAACACCGCTGCGAGCACTGCGGCTGATATCGTCGCTCCAGTTAAGGAGGCTCAGGCGGAAACTTTGGCGAACGGCGATGAGCGGTTCCGCGAATTGTTTTCAAGCTGGACTTCGCTCGACACTCTTAAGAAACCGCAGCAGAACGATCCCATCGCCGTTTTGGAGCAGCCAACGGTTTCCGTACCATCGCTTGCTCCGGTGAATGGCGCAAGAATGACCAGTCGGTTCGGCATGCGCAAGCACCCGGTTCGCGGCGGACGCAGGATGCACAAGGGCATTGATCTTGCAGCTCCTACGGGTACGCCTGTCTATGCTACTGCCGACGGCATCGTTGGTTTGGCGCGTTGGGGCCGCGGCTATGGACTTTACATCAAGATTGATCACGGCGCTGAGCTTGAAACCCGATATGCGCACTTGTCGCGTCTTGCGGTTGGCGCAGGGGACCGCGTCGAAAAAGGCGAGGTGATTGGCTATGTTGGTTCAACAGGTTGGTCGACCGGACCGCACCTCCATTACGAAGTCCGTGTCGATGGCGTTGCGGTGAACCCAGTTCACTATATGGCGGCGAAGAAACAAGATCCTCTGGTCGCCGAAAATCCGGAAACCCTTATTGAAGGACGGCGCCGGGTCGGATCAGGCGGTCAATAACCCCCGCACAAGAATTTCTCCGCAGAGCGGATGACAGACACCCGCTGGCAAGCGGGCCGGACATTGGAGAGGGTGTCCGAGATAGGGCGGCGGGTTTTCCCGCCGCCTTTTTTTCTCCAGCTTCCTATCAATAAAATGGCTTGAGCACTTACAGCCTTAGTTTAGGTTGCGGCTCGAGACTGTTCGCAGGTCCCTATCAGAAGGACCGGCGACTGGAATGGAGAGAGACATGAGTTTGCACCCGATCGCCCATGCGGCGGCGCGACCCGACCATCCTGCCGTTATTATGGCTGGTAGCGGCGAGCAGATGACGTTCAGAGAGATGGACGAGGCTTCCAATCGGTTTGCGCACTTGCTGCGCGCTCGCGGATTTGGGCCGTCAGACGCATTTGGTGTGCTCCTAGAGAACCGAATGGAGTATTTCACTCTCATCTGGGGTTCGCAGCGCTGCGGAGCAATGTTGGTGCCAGTATCAACCCGGCTGACTGCTCCGGAAATTGCCTATATCCTGCGCGATTCTGAGGCGAAGCTTTTGATCACCTCGCCCGCCTATGCCGAGGTGGTCGAGGGTATACGCGCTGAGCTTCCCGATTTGGAGATACTTGTTGCCGGCAGCGGCGGCGCAGACGACTTCGAGGCCGCACTAAGTCAGCATTCGCCTGATACGGTTGCCGGCCCTGTGCCGGGTCAGGTCATGCTTTACTCATCAGGCACAACTGGCCGCCCCAAAGGTGTGCGCCCCGCGCCGCCCGCCGAAGAAGACATCGAGGCGCCGATCCCTCTTATGGGCCTTGCCACCATGGGAGCGGGCATGCCCGCTGATGGCTCGATAGTCTATCTGTGCCCTGCTCCGATGTACCACGCAGCGCCCATTGGCTGGGCCTCCACCGTTCAGCGTTTGGGCGGCACGATCGTCGTGATGGAGAAATTCGATCCCGAAGACGCTCTGGCCGCGATTGAGAAATATAAGGTCACCGACAGCCAATGGGTGCCGACCCACTTTGTCCGCTTCCTCAAACTCGATGAAGAGGTGCGCTCGCGCTACGATCTATCCAGCCACCAGCGCGCGCTCCATGCCGCCGCTCCTTGCCCGGTTCCAATCAAGCATGAGATGATCAATTGGTGGGGGCCGATCATCAATGAATATTACGCCGGCTCAGAAGGCATCGGCATGACACTTGTTAAATCCGAGCAATGGCTGGAGCACCCTGGAACCGTTGGTGTGGCAATTCACGGCACGCTTCACATTTGCGACGCGGACGGGGAAGAGGTGCCGGCAGGCACAGATGGCCTGATCTACTTCGAGAATGATATTCTGCCGACCTATCATAAGGACCCTGAGAAGACCAAAGATGCCATGCACGCCAAAGGCTGGATGACGCTTGGCGATATAGGTCACGTGAACGAGGCAGGCTTCCTCTTCCTCACCGACCGCAAGAGCCACATGATTATCTCAGGCGGTGTGAACATCTATCCTCAGGAGATTGAGAATCTGCTCGTCACCCATGACAAGGTCATGGACGCAGCCGTGATCGGCGCGCCTTGCCCTGAGCTGGGTGAGCGCGTGGTCGCGGTAATCCAGCCGGTGACGATGGACGATGCTGGCGAGGCATTCGAACTAGAACTGCGCGATTTTCTCGCGCCCAACCTTGCTCGGATTAAGATGCCAAAGCAGTTCGACTTCCGCCCAGACCTTCCGCGCGAGGCCAATGGTAAGCTCTACAAGCGCGAACTGCGCGATGAGTATGAAGCAATGGCCAAAGCGTAAGGAGAAGAGCATCATGAACAAGCCAGCCGTCCTGCCAGAAAACATCGCCCGCGAGGTCATTGCGCCTACCAGCTACGGCGAATGGCACGGCCTCCTCGATACCTTCGATGAGCTTCGTGATGACATGCCCGTCGCCAAAGTGGTGGCCGAGGATGACACGTTTGAACCTTTCTGGCTGATCACGCGCTACGAAGATGTGATGCGCATCTCGAAGGATAACAAAACCTTCCTCAACAATCCCAAACCTGTGGTCTTTGCAACCCGCGAGGCGACCGAGTTCGCTCGCAAGGCGACGGGGTCGAACATGTTGGTCGACAGCCTCGTGGTCTTCGACGCACCAATCCACCCAAAGTACCGCAAGCTGACCATGGACTGGTTCATGCCGCGCAACCTTGCCAAGATGGAAGACGAGATCCGCGCGCTTGCTGAAAAGCGGGTCCAGGCGATGATTGCTGAGGGCCCCGAGATCGACTTTGTGAAGCTGGTAGCAGCCCCCATGCCGCTCCATGTAATCATGCAGATCCTAGGCATTCCTGAAGAAGATGAGCCGCGCATGCTCATGCTCACCCAAAAGCTGTTTGGCGGACAGGATGCCGACCTATCGGGCACCGGCATGGAGAATATGACGCCTGAGCAAGTGCTTCAACTCGTGTCGGGCGCGGTCAAAGTCTTTGAGGACTATTTCACCGGGATCGCCGCAGATCGCCGTGCGAACCCGACCGATGATGTCGCCAGTGTTATCGCCAATGCTAAGGTGGACGGCAAGCTTCTGCCTGACCGCGACATGGCGGGCTATTACATCATTATGGCAGCCGCCGGCCACGACACCACCTCAGCCACTATATCGGGGGCGATGCAGGCGCTAGCCAATGATCCGGCAGAATTCGCGCGGGTCAAAGCAGACCGTTCGCTGCTTCCCGGCCTCGTCGAAGAGGCGATCCGCACCACTACCGCAGTACAGCACTTTATGCGCACCGCTGCCGAAGACGTCGAAGTGGGCGGCCAACTTATCCAAAAAGGCGATTGGATGATGCTGAGCTATGTTTCGGCCAATTACGATCCGGCCCAGTTTGAGAACCCCCGGGGCTTTGACGCGAGCCGCACGCCCAATCGTCACGCAGCGTTTGGGGCTGGCGCCCATCAATGCCTCGGGCTGCACCTGGCACGGCTTCAGATCAAAGTGCTGTTCGAGGTGCTGCTGGACCGGCTGGATAGCGTTGAGCCTGCGGGCGAGGCACGGCGGTCAAACACCACCTTTGTCGGAGGGCTGAAAACGCTTCCGTTGAAGATCACACCAAGCTGAATGCGCACCGGCAAGTTGATGAGATACAGCCGCAGGGGAGTATTGAAGAAGAACTCCAATACCCACTTTATAATGCTGTGTAGGAAATTTTGACGCGAAACCGTGTAATCAAGCATCATATTTAGGTACGTATTCGCAACAATTCAAGGGATCACACAAAATATCTTTTCCGCATACGAATTATTGAAACAAGATGTGCGATTTTACTGTTCTTTACGGGCGATATCTGTTAACACAGCATTCATGGGACGCAATTGGAAGCGCGCCGCTTTTTGTGAAGGTGGAGGCGTTTTTACGAGCAAAAGGGCTTTGAGCCGCAACTTCGTGAAAACCGCCTCCCTTTATGAAAGGAGGTGAGTTTATGACTTTGTTAGAAGCCTACAATCTGCCTTTCGCAGGGGCTGCCATTTTATTGGTCTTTATCGCGATTGCTCAAGTTATTGGCATGGGCGATATGTTCGAAGGCGCCGATGTCGATATCGACGCCGATCCAACTGCTGCTAGCGGCTTTTCTGAAACGCTTCAGACCGTCTTTGGAATTGGCCGTGTGCCGTTTCTGATCTGGTTCTGCGTGCTTTTGTTCGTCTTTACGGTGATCGGGGTCGTGGGTCAGCAGATAGTGGTGGGCATGGTCGGCGCGCCGTTCCCGGCTTGGCTTGCCGCTATTGCCGCAGGAGCCGCAGCACTGCCTGTGACGGGCGCGCTTACCCGGCCTTTGGCGCGGCTCCTCCCGCAGGATGAAACCAGCGCGGTCGGGCTCGATAGCCTTGTGCGCCGCGACGCCGAAATCCAGCTGGGAAGCGCAACCGCAGGTTCTCCTGCACGCTCCAAAGTGATCGACCGGCATGGCCATCCACATTTCGTGATGGTTGAGCCCAACGATCCGGAGGCGACGCTGACACAAGGGGAAACCGTTATGCTGGTGCGGCGCGAGGGGGAGACCTTTTTCGGCGTCCAGTACGAAAACCCGATGCTGTCTATTTCATAACAGCATTGAATTGGTGGACTCAACCCGAGCGCTGAGCCACAAAACAATCAAATACGTGCGTGTATAGGACACCCCGAAAAGTCCGCCCGCAATAGAGGGCCGCGCGCATCATACAAACGGAGGGAAAATGAGTATTATTGATCTTGCCATTATGATTGGGCTGGGTTTTGTCGTCCTGCTGATCATCGTTGTGTTTCTTATGAGCCTTTACCGCCGGGCCTCCAAAGAGATTGCCTTTGTGCGGACCGGTGTTGGCGGTGAGAAGGTTGTCATGAACGGAGGCGCGCTGGTGCTCCCTGTTCTGCATGAGACCATGCCAGTCAATATGAACACGCTTGTGCTAGCCGTGGTCCGTAAGGATGCAGAAGCTCTGATTACGCTCGACCGCTTGCGGATTGATGTGAAGGCGGAATTCTACGTCCGCGTTCGCCCTGATGCAGGCGCGATTGGCATGGCGGCGCAAACCCTTGGTCAGCGCACGATGCAGCCAGAAATGCTCAAAGACTTGGTCGAAGGTAAGTTCGTCGACGCACTGCGGTCTGTGGCCGCGGGCATGAGCATGAACGAGCTGCATGAACAACGCGCCGACTTCGTCCAAAAAGTGCAGCAAGTGTCTTCCAACGACCTCGCCATGAACGGTCTTGAGCTGGAATCGGTCTCCCTCACCGGTCTCGACCAAACGAGCATTGAGCATTTTAACGCCAACAACGCGTTTGATGCCGAGGGTCTCACCAAGCTCACCGAGCAGATCGAAGCGCGCAAAAAACTGCGCAACGATATCGAGCAGGACACCCGCGTTCAGATGGAAAGCAAGAACTTGGAGGCGGACCAACGCTCCTTCGAGATCGGGCGTGACACCGAATACGCAAAGCTCCAGCAAGAGCGCGAAGTTGAGGTGCGCCGTGCATCGCAAATGTCCGAAATCGCCCGTGAACAGGCAGAGCGTCAGCGCGAAGCCGATGCGGCAAAGATTGAGGCCAAAAAGCAAGTCGATGCGCAGCAGATTGAAGCTGACCGCCTTGTTGAAGAGGCGCGGATCGACCAGACCCGTGCTCTCGAAATCGCTCGCCAAGAGCAGCAGATCGAGGTCCAGAATAAGTCCCGCGAGGAAAGCCAGGCGAAAGCCGAAGCTGACGCTGCAAGGGCTCTGGCCGTGGCCGCTGAAGAGCAGGTTGTAACGTCGCGCGAAAGCGAGGTTGCCGAGCGTCAGAAGAAGATCGAGCTTATCGAAGCAGCAAAGGTCGCAGAGCGCGACGCCATCTCAATCAAGGTCGAGGCGGAAGCAGAGAAAGACGCAGCCACCAACCGCGCGGAGGCTTCACGTCTTGAGGCCAAGGGTCAGGCGGATGCTGAAATTCTGCGCGCTGAAGCCGACCGTGTGCGCTTTGAAGTTGAGGCCGCAGGTCAACAAGCGGTCAACGAGGCGGCCAATATCCTTTCGATGGATCAGATCAGCCTTCAGACCAAGCTGGCTCTCCTCAAAGTGCTCCCAGAGGTCATCAAAGAAAGCGCCAAGCCGATGGAGGCAATCGACTCGATCAAGATCGTTCAGGTCGACGGGCTTACGCAAAACGGCGGCGGTTCGTCCGGTGCGCCCGGCGCAAGCGGTTCCGGCGGTGGCTCGGGAAACTTGGCAACTGACGCGGTCTCCGCAGCTTTAGCCTACCGCGCACAGGCCCCCGTGCTCGACGGGCTGATGAAAGAGCTTGGACTTGATGGGTCATCGCTTGGCAGCCTCGCTCAAGGGGCTGCAGCGGAAGTCGCGCCAGCCAATGACGCATCCTTGGCAGAGATTATCGCTGATGTCTCCGAGCAAGTCCAAGAAGCTGAAGAGCGTCTCGGCGGCTCAGAAGGCGAAGCGGCTGAGTAAGCCCTAGAAACAACCGTCACCCCGGTCTCCGAGCCGGGGTCTATCCAAACCCTAGGCGCTGTTCCCTCGGGAGCAGCGCCTAGTGTGCAAATGGATCCTGAAACAAGTTCAGGATGACGGTAATTGAAGGTAACCAGAGTTATTCACGGGCAAACCGACGCGTAATCCAACGAGTCGCCCAGAAACCGCATAAGCAAACCGGAATGCTCAACCATGCGAGGTACGCTGTTACCGAAGCCCAAACCGCCTCATCCTTTGGCAAAAGATCATAGAACGTTTCGCGGATCGCACGGAGTAAGTACCAATGGGCAATCGGATAAACCGTCACCAACCCAAGGCTACCTATGCCCCAAAACCGCCACTCATTCCGATAAGTGAGAGACCCAAGGATCAAGGCGAAAAGAACTGGGATCGATGATCCAAGCAGAACGACTATCATGGGTCTATTGTAACAATCTTAGAACTGGCTGCAAATGGGCCGTGGAAACGCGAAGCGGCTGAGTCAGCGTTAACCTAATAATACCGCTCGTGCTGAGCTTGTCGAAGCACCGCCTTTCCTTTCGAAGTGAAGTCCGGCCCTTCGACCGGCTCAGGGCGAACGAGTTTCTCTTCCTAACCCAACAACCGCTCCGCCATCGCCCGCACGTCCGCGCCCATATCATCGCGCTCCAACGCCAGCGCTAAGGTCGCCTCAACAAAGCCAAGCTTGCTGCCGCAGTCGTAGCGATTGCCGTCGAAGGTCACTGCGTGGAATGGCTGGGTGCCGATCATCTTTGCCATGGCGTCGGTGAGCTGGATCTCGCCGCCTGCGCCTTTGCCTTGCGTCTCCAGAGTGCGCATGACTTCGGGTTGAAGGATATAGCGGCCTGAGACGATCTTGTTGGAAGGGGCCTCTGCCACCGGAGGCTTTTCAACGAGGCCGGTGACTTCGGTGAGAGAACCGTTCTCAGCACCGGGCTCAATCACGCCGTAGCTGGAGACTTCCTCCATCGGCACTTCGAGAACGCTGATCAGATTGCCGCCGACCTGATCGTAGGCATCGACCATCTGCTTCATACAGCCTGACCCGTTCTTGTGGCCGATCATCAGTTCATCGGGCAGGAAGATCGCAAAAGGCTCATCGCCCACGATCGCGCGCGCGCACCAGATAGCGTGGCCAAGTCCCATCGGCACTTGCTGACGCACAGTGATGATATCGCCAGGTGTGGCCCGTGTCGGCTCCAGCACCCCCATATCCTTACCGCGCTCGCCCATGGTGCTTTCCAGCTCATAGGCGACGTCGAAATGTTCAACGATGGCGGTTTTTCCGCGGCCGGTCACAAAGATCATCTGCTCGATCCCCGCCTCGCGCGCTTCGTCCACCGCATATTGGATCAGCGGCCTGTCCACGATGGGAAGCAGTTCCTTCGGGATCGCCTTAGTTGCGGGAAGGAAGCGCGTGCCCAGTCCTGCGACAGGAAAAACGGCCTTTTTGATTGGCTTGAGGCTCATAAAATGTGCTCTTTGGTCATAAGATGGTGTTATTGGGTTCGTGCCTTGCGCCGGGGCGAAGGTCAATGATGCGGATGAAGGCCGCCCGCTCAGTTGCGCGATAGCGAGCTTTTGTTAAGGCTCTTAGCCCATGGACAAACTGATTATCAAAGGCGGCAATCGCCTCTCTGGCACAATTCCTGTTTCTGGTGCGAAAAACGCAGCACTGACGCTCATCCCATGCGCGCTTTTGACAGAAGAGCCGCTCACCTTGCGCAACCTGCCGCGGCTTGCCGATATTGACGGGTTCCAGCATCTGATGGGCCAGTTCGGGGTGACGGTGAGCATCCAGGGCAACAATCGCCCTGAGGATTTTGGCCGGGTCGTAACGTACCAAGCCGCGCGCGTCACATCGACAGTTGCACCGTATGATCTGGTGCGCAAAATGCGCGCCTCGATCCTTGTGCTAGGCCCAATGCTGGCGCGAATGGGTGAGGCAACTGTGTCGATGCCAGGCGGCTGCGCGATTGGGAACCGGCCAATTGACCTGCATCTAAAAGTGCTTGAGGCATTTGGCGCAGAGATTGAACTTGCAGCAGGTTACGTGAAAGCGATTGCGCCCAAAGGCGGCCTTCCCGGCGGTGACTTTGACTTCCCCGTGGTGTCAGTGGGCGCGACGGAGAACGCGCTGATGGCAGCGGTGCTCGCCAATGGTACAAGCCGCCTCACCGGCGCTGCGCGCGAGCCTGAGATTGTGGACCTGTGCAATTTGCTGGTCGCTATGGGCGCAGAGATTGAAGGGATTGGCTCAAGCGACCTCACGATCCACGGGGTCAAACGATTGAACGGCGCGACCTACAAGGTCATGCCCGACCGGATCGAAGCAGGCTCCTACGCCTGCGCAGCGGCAATCACAGGCGGCGATGTGCGGCTGGAGGGGGCAAACGAGCACGATATGAATTCGACCCTATCGGCCCTGCGCACCATCGGCGTCCGGGTCGAGGCGGACAAGGGGGGCGTCACGATCAAGTCGGGCGGCGGTCTCAAGCCCGCAGACCTCACCACCGCGCCTTTCCCCGGCCTTGCCACCGATATGCAGGCGCAATTGATGAGCCTTCTCACCAAAGCGGAAGGCACCTCAGTCCTCAAAGAGACGATCTTCGAAAACCGCTTTATGCATGTGCCAGAGCTTTCTCGCATGGGGGCCAACATTGCCACCGAAGGCCGCACCGCTATCGTAAAGGGTCCGGCGGATTTGACCGGCGCAGAGGTCATGGCAACCGACCTTCGTGCCTCAATGAGCCTGATCATCGCAGCGCTAGCCGCAGAGGGTGAGACGACCGTGCGCCGCATCTATCACCTCGATCGCGGGTACGAGCGGCTCGAGGAAAAGTTGCAGCTTTTGGGTGCTGATATTGAGCGGGTTGATGATTGATGAGGCGGCTTTGTACCTTTGTTTTTGCTGCTGCTTTGGCCGCCGGAGCCAGTGCGCAGGAGGGTGAGGTTGTTCTCGAAGTTGCCGGGCCACCGATAGAAGCGGAGGAGACGGGACAGGCCTTTTTATACAAAGAACCCGAAGAAGATTACCGCTATCCGGGAGGCGGAGTAGTAGAGCAAGGCTGGTCCATGCTTGGTCGCGAGGACCGGGCGGCCGAGACCGACAGCGAATATCGTGAAAAACCATGCCCGCTGCGCGATCCACCCGTCGCAGGGAGCGAGGCGATATTGACACATATCGTTGAAGCTGCCCGCTCGCACCGGGTGGTGATCATCAATGAGAGCCACACCGTCACCCGTCACCGCGATTTTTCGCGCATGGTCATCGCAGCGCTTCGACCGCATGGCTTTGCAACATTGGCTGCCGAAACATTTCGCAATGTCGATGGCGAGCCGGATCCGGTCGAAACTTATGGCGACCTCGCCTATATTGATCGCCGCATTGGCTGGTACAGTCGCGAGCCGGTATTCGGACAGATGCTGCGGGATGCCAAGGCGCTAGGCTACCGGTTTGTCGCATATGAAGAGGTATCAGAACCGAGCGCTTCCTTGCCCGACGATTGGCGCATTGCAATCCGTGATCGCGAGACAGCTCAGGCCCGCAACCTTGCCGCCATTTTAGCCGATCTGCCTGAAGATCAGAAGCTGATCGTTCATGTTGGATATGGTCATGCGAGCGAGGCTACTTCTATTGATGAGGATGGCTGGGAAAATGCATGGATGGCGGCCCGTCTCACAAGGCAAACCGGCGTTGACCCGTTGACTATCGGACAAACGGTTTGTCGTGGGAGCACAAGTACAGTGAGCCTCGCGCCACCCCCATCAACTCAAGTCGGTTTTGACCTCAGCATCGACCACCCTACCTATGAATTTCGCTTTGGTCGGCCCACTTGGCGCTTTGCCGATGGCGCTCAGGCGGTCGAAATCCCGGAAGCGCTTGAGCCAATTGACACACCGCTCGTCATTGAGGCTTTCGCTGAGGGCGAGCCCTTTGAAGCAGTGCCCATCGACCGGGTGTGGGTTGAGCCGGGCGAGGATGTGCGGTTGGCGCTCAAACCGGGACGCTACACGGTACGCGCGGTTATTCCCAAGCTCTCTGAGAAGCAACCAACCACACCCGAATAGCGCTCGCCAAACCGGGAGGGGTGTCGGATTGGATGCGCTCTGCGTCGATTTTGGCCACTAGTGTGCTCACCGGCATTTCTGCATCCTCCGCTGCGTCTTTGAGCATATCCCAGAAAACTGGCTCCAGACTGATAGAGGTCCTGTGCCCTTCAATCGCAATCGAGCGTTTGACCGGCGGATGATAGGGAGCGCTCATTTGTAATGCTCGCGGCGGTCAGAGAACGTGCGCACGCGTTTGCGCCATGCGCGGTAACTGCCGGGTTTGAGATTATCGCGCATCAGCTCTTTGACCTCGCGCTCTTTGAGGCCAAATTCCGCCTCGATCACCGCAAAAGGCATGTGATCGCTCAGCGCCATTTCGATAATGGCGCTTTTGTCCGACGCTGAAAGTCTGTCTGAGGGGGGCAGGTCGCTTGGCATTTTTCTAGGTCTCTTCAAATCCGTTATACGGACCCAAGCGGCAAACTGCCAAATTGGTTCCACCACGTTCGTCCCAAGAACGGCCCCAAAAAATTTGGGGTGGTCCAATTTGCGTGTCGTTCCCTATGATAGCCTGCATGGACGGCTCGATTGATGATCTCACCGAAAAAGAACGGGTTACGCTTCGCCTGATCGTGCGCGGTCATGATGCCAAGACCGCTGCGAGCGAGCTTGGCCTTTCGGTGCACACGATCAATGAACGTTTGCGCTCTGCCCGGCGCAAGCTGGGCGTCACCAGCAGTAAGGAAGCCGCGCGGCTCTTGTTGGACAGCGAAGAGGGAACACCCGCAACTCTCGTAGACGATTCTCTTGTAGACAAAGGATTTGGGGATGCGGACTCGGCAGTTAATGTCGATCATCCAACGCCATCAGCCCGGAACACTCGGGCGCTTTGGATTGGAGGAATAGTCATGCTCTCATTCGTTGCTCTTGGCACTGCCCTTTGGCTTGCCGCTTCACCGGCCGGGACCCAGACCGCATCCAGTGATGCGACTGTGGCCACCGCAGACAAGAACGCCGTTTACGAACGCACAGCGCGCGAATGGCTTGCGCTGGTGGACAAGGAAGATTGGGCCTCGAGCCATGCCGCAGCCGGCAAAATCTTCCGCGACGCGAACTCAGTCGAGCGCTGGCAAGCGGCAAGCGAAATGGCACGCGGGCCTCTGGGCGATGTTGTGACCCGAAAGGCGGTGAGCTTCCAAGAGGTACCGAGCCCAGAGCGTTATCAAGTAGTGCAATTTCTAACCGAGTTTGAAACACAGCCGCGTGTAATCGAAACTGTCACGCTACAGCCCGAGGGCGATACATACCGCGTGATTGGTTATTACCTTAACTGATACCTTGGCGGCAGAACCTATGCTGCGCGTGCCTTTGCCAGAAGTTTGGCAAAGCGGCTTTTGCGCATATCGCCAAAGGGTTGGAGCAGCATTGCGCACCTTGCGAGCTCTTCGGTCTCAAGCGGGTGCTGGAATTGCAGGCCATAGTGTGCGCCATTATTCCAACGCACTTGCGCTAGGCGCGGCGATATACCCGGAAGCTCAAAACTGATGAGACCACGTGCGCGAATGTCATTGTCGCTCTCGATCTTCGCCCCTTCGCATGAGAGATCGAGCAACCTTGCGTTCAGGACAGTGCGACCATCCTGAACCCGTGCAGTCCCTTCGACATTAAGGCGCAAAGGGCGGACCGGATGGGGTGTTTCTTCGCGCAGAAATTCGTTCAAGGTTATCGTGCAGCCAAACCGGTAACCTGCCTGGCGTGACTGCGCCCAGACGCGCTCCACCGGGTAGGTCATACCATTGGCAAGTTGGAGGAGAGTGCGCGGCTCTGGCGGAACTTCGTGCAAAAATCCAAGGCCAATGCCTTTTTCAGACACATCGCGGATAAGCGTCAGATATTCGCCGCTCTGGCAGACCAGTTTTGCGCGGCGCAGCATAAGGCTGGCACAGCGCGGCCAGCGATTTTCAGCGGCGGCGGGTGAACTGTCCATTGGTGTTGAGCTCGTCTGTTCCACTTCGGCTCGCTCCTAAAGCGTTGGCGAAGGAGTATTTGCCCGCAGGAGCTGTCCCAGAGCGTTCACACCTTCGTAACTTCTATTAAGGGATATTACATAAAGAGGCTTAAGAAAGCCCTAAGACAGGCGCCTCCATTCGCCGCATGAGGGGTGCGTTTTACGCTCGCAATGTGTCACGCGCCAGACAGGGTGATGACCCCTCCTGTTACGATAACAATGCCGAGGATTTTCGCTGCGGTGAGCTTTTCCTTAAGGAGGACAGCTCCGAAGAGCGCCGCAAACAGAATGCTGGTTTCGCGCACGGCTGAGACAGCGCCCATGGCAGACAGGCTCATCGCCCAAACCGATATACCGTAGGCGAGCGCTGAAAGGACCCCGGCAATCGCAAGGGCCAGGGAAGCTTTACCGCCGGGCATTTTTGGCAATTGTCGGCGCGTGACCACATACGATGCAGCGATCAGCGTGGAGGCAAGGACCGCTTGCCACACAATATAGCCCATCGCGCTGCCAGCGCGGCGCACGCCGATCCCATCGACGAGCGCATAGGATGCAATAAAGAGCCCGGTTGTGAGAGCGGCGCGGATGGCCTTGGAACTGGGCCTGCCGGAGCCTACGGATAAGGTGACTATGCCCAGCGACACCAGCGCAATCCCCGCAAGACCTGCGGCAGAAGGCACTTCGCTGGCAAACAGAGCCGCGCCGATGGTCACAATCACCGGGGCGCTCCCCCTTGCGATGGGGTAGACGCTGGCAAGGTCGCCGTGATCATAAGCTCGCACAAGGGCAAAGCAGTATCCCACTTGAATAGCGGCGGAGCCAATCATGAACGGCCAGCTTTGCCGGGCGGGCGCTGGCACAAACGGAAGCAATACAATGGCAGCCAAGCTTCCGAAGACGGCTATGATCGCGACCGAGCGAAAGCGGTCCATGTCGCTTTTGACCAGTGCATTCCATCCGGCGTGAATAGCGGCGGCGGCAAGAAGCAGAAATAGGGCGAGAAGCGACACTGCATTCGCGCACTAACGAAGGCTACCCGCTGCCGCAACCGCAATGCGGGGCCAGAGGCTCAGCTGAATCAGGCGACAGCGGTGCCTTCGATTTCGACCATAATATCGGGGTGGTACAGCTCTTTTACGCCAAGCAAGGTCGAGACAATCTGTGCACCTGCCTCGCCGTGGATCGGCATGATCTGGTCTGCGGCTGCCATAAACGCGGGCACATCAGTCACATAAAAGTTAAGCCGCACCAAATTGCTTGCATCCATGCCCGCTGAGGCGAGCGCATCAAGCAGGCATTGCCACGCGGTCTTGTACTGAGCGACCATGTCACCCGCATGCAGGGGCGCGCCTTGCGCATCGCTTGATGTTTGACCCGACAGATAGAGTGTGCGCTCGCCGCCGTTGATTTCGACCGCGTGGTTAAGCCCAAATCCTTGCATCCAAGCGCTCGGATTGTGCGTTGTCTTTTGCATGTGCTGGCTCCCCTTATGCCGTTGCATCAATACATATGCTGGCCGCCATTGATGCTCATCGTTGAGCCGGTCATGAATGCACCATTGTCCGATGTGAGAAACGCAACCCCGCGCGCAATCTCCTCGGCGTGGCCAAGGCGTCCCACGGGGATTTTGGCGACGATCTTTTCCAGGACCGGTTCAGGCACAGCGGCCACCATATCGGTGTCTATATAACCCGGCGCAATCGCGTTGACGGTGATGCCAAACTTTGCGCCCTCTTGTGCCAGAGCCTTCGTAAAGCCGTGAATGCCCGATTTTGCTGCGGCGTAGTTCACCTGGCCGTATTGGCCTGCTTGGCCATTGATCGAACCAATGTTGACAATCCGTCCCCATTTTCTCTCGCGCATGCCGGGGAAGGTTGCTTTCGCCATGTTGAAGCATCCACCAAGGTTGACGCGCATGACATCGTGCCAATCGTCATAACTCATCTTGTGGAGTGTGCCATCGCGGGTGATGCCGGCATTGTTGACGATGATATCGACCTCGCCGTGTTTCTCGGCAACGCGCGCGCAGCCTTCAATGCAGGCCTCATGATCGCCAACGTCCCATTTGTAGGAGGGAATGCCGGTCGCCTCGGTGAAGGCGGTTGCCGCTTTATCATTGCCGCCGTAATTGGCGATCACCGTGTGGCCTTGACGTTTGAGCCGCTGACAGATGGCCTCGCCAATTCCGCGTGTGCCGCCTGTTACGATCGCTACTTTGCTCATGATAGATTCCCTTGATGCTGATCCGGTGAGAGTAACCGTGCCGCCACATCAGGCAACCCAAACATGCGCAAAGGCGCGATTATGCATAGCAATTTCTAAGGGAGAGAGGCGCTTTAGAAGCGAATTTGAGTGCCGACGTAAACCGCTTGGCTGTCTTTGACTGAATTGGTCAGAGGATCGAGGCGGTCCAGACGGTCACGCTCTTGGCTGAGGCGAACACCCGCTGTGACGTCAAGGTTGGGCGAAAGCCGGAAAGACCCGCCAAGGTCCACCGTTTGCGCCGCCACATCATCCAGCGTGTTGCGCGAACGACCAGCAACCCGTTCATCCTCAAGTTCGATCCGGGGTTGAAGACGGCTCGGCTTATCGGCTGCACTAGGCCCTGCTGGCTCAAAGTCGGCAAGATCAGGCATTCCCATCGAGCTAAGAGCACCTGTCTCAATCGAGCGGCCCGAAGGCGCCGTATCAGCCGCCTGAGGCCGGGCAAAGCTTCGGTATCCGCGAGCAGTACCGAGGTTAAACCGGTTCGTCTGGAGAGCGGCAATATCAGTGCCAAGGCCTGGCGCTGACACGCTTGAAGAGCGGACTGATACCACTCTTCCCATATTGTCATCAATCCGCACCGCGACAGTCACCGTGCGTTCGCTGCTGGAGACGTTTGCGCCACGCGGTGTGAAATGAATGCCGTGTTCGCGGGCTTTGTCAGCAACACGGGCCGCAAGAGCAGGATCCACCGAGGCTGGTGTAAAAAGTTCGAAAGATGGCGAGAGTGGATTCTCATCACCCAGACTGGCGAGGGCCAATCCTGCCGATGGAAGAGCGAGCGAAAGAACAGCGGACATGCCAAGCAGCAATCGAGAGGCCCGGTTTTGCCCGCCTCCTTTGCCCGCTGCTTTGATCCGCTCTCGTTTCACAACATTTCCAATACTTCGCTGGTGTACATAACCAGCTTGCTCCTGAACCTCGCCTGACCCTTCGTTTTTCGTGGCCCTTCGTTTTTCGTAACCCTGCGCTTTTCGCGGCTAGGGAGCCACACAAAGAAGACTCGTTATCAACTACTTGGCAAAGGTAATACGATCATGAAAGGCGGCTACGCAATCGTTTCTGCAAAGACGCCCCGCTAAACCTTCAACCTGTTGCGCTCTTCACACACGCCCGCAGCGCGCCATGGGGCACATATGCGCCGGACGCGCCGAGACGAAATCGGCCGCCAGAACCGCGCTCCGCACGCACTGCGCTCAATTCAGCAAACGGAAAGGAGGCATCTTATAGCGCGGTCGATACGCATTGTCGGTGCACACTGTTAAAGTGCGCTTGCCGCAGGCCCCCCGCCCGGTATAGAGCGGAGCCGAAGACGTTAAGAGGGACATACATTCGCTGTGACACGCGCAAGACTCACACTTTCGAACACTGCCAAGCTCGCAATTGGTGCCGCCGCAATCGCTGGCCTTGCTGCTTGCGGCGGGTCAGAGCGGCCTCGCACCGAGCTCGCAGCAGCCCAGATCAACACAATTGGCGTTAATGCCTATCTTTGGCGCGGCGCGCTTGAAACCCTCAGCTTTGCGCCATTGGCATCCGCCGATAGCGACGGCGGCGTGATTGTGACCGACTGGTACGCCAACCCTTCCAACCCGGAAGAACGGGTTAAGGTTTTTGTGGCGATCCTTGATCAGGACCTTCGTGCAGACGCCCTTCGCGTCACCGCGAATCGTCAAGTTTCACAAAGCGGAAACTGGGTGGACGCCCCTGTTCAGGCGGCGACTGTGCAAAAGCTTGAAGATATTATCCTCACCAAAGCACGTGACCTTCGCCGCAAGGCACTGTCCGGCAGCTAATCGGCGCTCGGTGTGCGGATAGGGCTATGCCAACACGGTTGTGCGCACCCCGCTCGCTATTGTGCTCATCAATGTTGGAAACGCGCCTGATACAGCGGTGCGCCCCTTGCGCTTGTCATGAACAGCGTTAGCGAGACTTCATGACCGATATACGATCTCGACCCCGCAAATGCTGATGCGCGCTGGCAGGCTGCATGGGACAAGGCTGGCACTTTCACCGCCGATTCCAATAGTGACAAGCCCAAGTCTTACGTGCTTGAGATGTTTCCCTATCCATCAGGGCGCATCCATATGGGCCACGTGCGCAATTACACCATGGGCGATGTTCTGGCGCGCTATAAAAAGATGCGCGGGTTTGAAGTGCTCCACCCGATGGGCTGGGACGCATTCGGCATGCCAGCGGAAAACGCGGCGATGGAAAAGAAGGTCCACCCGGGCAGCTGGACCAGATCAAACATTGAGGCGATGAAAGCGCAATTAAAGCGCATCGGCTTTGCGCTCGATTGGACCCGCGAATTTGCGACCTGTGACCCGGAATATTACGGCCACGAACAGGCGCTTTTCCTCGATATGTATGAGGCGGGGCTGATTGATCGGCGCTCAAGCGAGGTCAATTGGGATCCGGTTGATATGACTGTGCTCGCCAATGAGCAGGTTATCGACGGCAAAGGTTGGCGCTCTGGCGCAGAGGTCGAAAAGCGCAAGCTTGACCAATGGTTCTTGAAGATCACCGACTTTGCTGAGGACCTGCTTGAGGGTCTGGGCGATCTCAAAGACTGGCCTGAGAAGGTCAAGCTGATGCAGGAAAACTGGATCGGCAAAAGCTCTGGGTTGGAGTTCTCATTCGAGCTTTCCAATGGCGAAAAGCTCCCGGTCTACACGACGCGGCCTGACACGATTTTCGGCGCTAGTTTCGTAGCGGTTGCCGCCGATCACCCTGTGGCGCAGGCGCTGGCTGGCGACGCTGAGGTCGCGGCGTTTATCGAGGAGTGCAAAAAGGGCGGCACTACGGCGGCAGCGCTGGAAACGGCTGAGAAGCTGGGCTTCCGCACTGAAATCACTGCCAAGCACCCGTTCACGGGCGAAGCAATGCCCCTGTTCATCGCGAACTTCGTGCTGATGGATTACGGCACGGGCGCGGTTATGGGCGTGCCAGGGCACGACCAACGCGACTTTGAATTTGCGACCAAATACGAGCTTCCCATCACCCGCGTGGTGGCCAAAGATGTGTCCGAGGCCGATGCGCCGATGGGCGATGAGGCGGAGTCAGGCGACGGTGTGATCGTCAATTCTGACTTCCTTGACGGAATGAGCGTCGAGGACGGCAAAGCCGAAGTCATCACCCGTGCCGAAGAGGGCGGCTGGGGCAAGGGTACAACCGTTTGGCGGCTGCGCGATTGGGGCATTTCGCGCCAGCGTTATTGGGGCACTCCCATCCCCATCATCCACTCACCCGACCATGGCCCCGTACCCGTGCCGCGCGATCAATTGCCGGTGGAGCTGCCCGACGACGTTGATTTCGAAACTCCCGGCAACCCACTGGAACGCCACCCAACGTGGAAGCACACGGTCTGCCCGATCAGCGGCAAGCCTGCGCTGCGCGAAACCGACACGCTCGACACCTTCACCAACTCCAGTTGGTACTTCCTGCGCTTCGCTTCGCAGCCTTCGGACAAGCCGTTTGACGCAGAGGAAATCGCCAAGTGGATGCCGGTCGAGCATTACATCGGCGGGATTGAGCACGCGATCTTGCACCTGCTCTATGCCCGCTTCTGGACCCGCGCGCTGGCGCATATTGGCAAGTTCGATGTGAAAGAACCCTTCGCCTCGCTCTTTACCCAAGGCATGGTGACGCACGAGACTTACCAAGTGGGAGAAGGCCCATGGCTCAGCCCGGATGAGGTCCGTATCGAAGGCGAGAAGGCCTACACCCTTGAAAGCGGCGAAGAGGTGACCAGGGGCCGCGTTATCAAAATGTCGAAGTCGAAGAAGAACGTCGTCGACCCTGACAACATCATCCGCGACTACGGCGCGGACGCGGTGCGCTGGTTTATGCTTTCAGATTCGCCGCCAGAACGCGATCTGCCATGGTCCGAGGCTGGCATCGAAGGCTGCTACCGCTTTGTCCAACGCTTGTGGCGGCTGTTCATGTCGATTGACCCACTCGTCCCGCCTGCTGGAGATGACAATTTGGCTACGGGAGTGGGTGTCAATTTTCCAACAGAAGAAGATCTGAAAGTTCGCCGCCTTGTGCATCAAACAATTGCAGGCGCTGCCACTGATATCGAAGCTTTGCAGTTCAACAAAGCGGTCGCGAAGTATTACGCACTAGCAAATGCGCTCGAAAAGGCTCGGGAAACACGTGATCGACAAGATGGAATTATCGCGCTGATAAAGCTTGTCAGCCCCATGATGCCCCACCTCGCCGAGGAAGCTTGGGCGAAGTTGTTTGGTGACGGATTGATCGCCGACGCACCATGGCCAGCCCATGACGAAGCTATGCTGGTCGAGGACGAGGTCACTATCGCGGTCCAGCACAAGGGCAAATTGCGCGACACTCTCACCGCTCCCAAAGGCGCGTCCAAAGAGCATTTGGAAGCCATGGCGCTTGCCTCAGAGAAGGTGCAACGCTCACTTGACGGTGCACAAGTGCGCAAAGTCATTGTCGTGCCCGACCGGCTCGTTAATATCGTCACTTAGAAATTCATCGTCATCCTGAACACTTCGACAGGCTCAGTACAGGCTTGCTTCAGGATAACCATCGCAACAAACGCAGCGCATGAAGGAGAGGGTTATGCTGAAACGAGTTCAGCATGACGGATTTGGGGGACAGGGGGCAAAGGCACTCCTGCTTCCGCTCGCGCTCCTCCTCTCCGCCTGCGGGCTTCAACCGCTTTACTCAAGCGGCGCATCGAGTTCTGTTGCACAGGGCCTTGCGGCGGTCGACGTCCCTGCCATTCCGGGCCGCGATGGGTGGCTGGTGCGCAACGCATTGCAAGAGCGCCTCGGCGCAGCAGGCGATCAGGGAGGCTATCGCTACCGGCTCGATGTGCGGCTGGATGACGCGCTTGAGGCTTTGGGCGTGCTCAACGATGACACGATCAGCCGCGAGCTGCGCATTTTGCGCTCGCGCTATCAATTGGTGGACCTGACGACCGGCGAAATCCTGCTCGATGCGACCGCCGGTTCAGACGCAGGGATCGACGTGGTCTCGAGCGAATACGCCACCATCGCCGCCGAGCAACGCGCGCTCGAAAACCTCGCTCAAGAGGTCGCAAGCCGGATGGTCACCCGGGTTGCCCTAACCCTGCGGGAGCGCGAACGCGTCACTTCCGAATGAAAGCCAAACACGGCGAATTTGTACGCGGACTCCCCCGTTCAGCCAGCCAAGCCTCGATCTTCTTCTTTTGCGGACCCGATGAGGCAGGCGCGTCAGCTGCCGCCACCAAAGTCATCGCGAACTTGCCTGATGCAGGCGAACGTATCGAGCTTTCCGGCAGCGATCTCAAACGCGATCCTGCTCTTCTCGGAGACGAGGCGCGCTCAGGCTCACTTTTTGGAGACAAGCGGCACATCTTGGCACGCGTTAGCGGCGACGAGGCGCACGATGCCGTCAAAGCCCTGATCGAAACGGGCGATGCAGGCGCTGGGAACGCAGCGCCCGTTCTGGTCATCGCGACCTCTGCCACCGACAAATCGCGCACCGCTAAATTGCTCGAAAAACGCGCCGATGCGCTCGTCACTATGTTTTATCCGCCAGACATCGGTAGCGTCGCGGGCGGAGTGCGGGCTATGGCAGATGCCGCCGGTTTGCGACTCGGGGGTGATATGGCGGAGCGAATCGCACGCTCAAGTGGTCTCGATGTGCGTCTTGCACAGTCCGAAGTCGATAAATTGGCGCTCTATTTGGATGCCTCCTCCCAAAATCCCAAGACCGCTAGCCCCCAAGATTATGCCGAAATTGGCGCTCCTACCGAGGATGATGGTTTTGGTCCGGTCGTCAACGCGGTCATTGGCGGAGAGCTGCGCAAATTACCGTTCGAACTCAAGCGGATGAAAGAGCTCGGGCTCAATCCGGTTGGCCTTTTGCTGGCGTTTGAACGGCGCGCGGCGCAATTGACGCAAATTACGGCAAAACTCGGTCCACGCGGCAATTTTGACAGTCTGGGAAAAGGCGAAAAAGCGCAGCTCGGTATTTTCTGGAAAGAAGAACGCGAGATACGCCAACAACTTAGCCGCTGGCCTCGGGCGAAACTCGACCGCTTGATCCCGCGCCTTACCGCGCTCCACCAGACCCTCCTCACCAACAGTCAAAGCGCGGAGCTGCTGCTCGCTCAGGACCTTACCGAAATCGCTAGGTTCGCAGCCAAAAGGTAGCATTGTTCGGCAGGTGCGAGTTCGCGCCCACGTATAGAATTCCCATCCTACGTAAAAATCGCTAAGAGACCTTGAGGGTGCAACGTTGGGGGCGTTTGCTGGGGGCAAATTTTAGGACATGAATGAACAGACCAGCGTGCTGCTTGATGCAGCACAGTCGGAGAAATTAGCGAGGCCAATCGCGCCATCATTGGAAAAGCGCCGTTTGCGCGCCTTTGCAGTGATGATGGTTGTCGATGCGGCGCTTCTGCATCTTGCCTTTGCGCTTGCGGGTTTGATCTATCTTGGAAGCTGGTGGATATCGAGCAATATGCTCGTGGTTCAGACCCTTTTGCCGGTCTTCTTTACCATAGCGTTTTATAATGGGAGCTATGGCGACAAGTCGCTGGGTGATTGGCTGTTTGCATCGAGGCGTTTGCTGACAGCGCTTTTGGTTTCGACCGCGCTTGTCAACTTCCTTGCTTTTTACACCAAATCAAACGCCGATTTTTCGCGAGTTTCGGTGACGCTGGGCTTGATCCTTTCTGCGGTTGCCCTTGTCATCTTCAGGCGAGTGCTGGTCATGTTCATCGACCGCTTTTGGTCAGGACGCACTGTCAATGAGCTGGTGATCAACGACGGCGGCCCCAGTTTTGCAGCAGGCCAGGGCGATGTCATTGAGGCTTCCGATTACGCGCTCGATCCGACAAGCCATGATCCCTTCATGTTCGACCGTCTGGGCAAGCTCTTGCAAAACCAGGACAAGGTGGTCGTCAGCACGCCTGCCGAACGGCGGGCGCAATGGGCGTTTTTGCTGAAATCCGCCGGTGTACACGGCGAAATCGTGAGCCAGCCTGCGCATGAGCTGGGCGCATTGGGATTGCACCATTACGAAACCCAAGATCGCACCACATTGGTCGTCTCTAACGGTCCACTGGAGCTGCGCTCGCGCATATCGAAACGCGTGTTCGACACGGCGATTGCTGGAGGGGCTTTGCTGGTTTTGTCACCGCTACTGCTACTCCTCGCTCTTCTGATCAAGCTTGAGGATGGCGGCCCCATCTTCTTCGTTCAGCGCCGCATGGGGCGCGGCAACACCTTCTTCAATATGTTCAAGTTCCGCTCGATGAATGTTGATAACAACGATGCCGAGGGCGCGCGTTCGACTGGCCGTGAGGATGACCGCATCACGCGGATCGGTGCGTTTATCCGCAAGACCAGCATCGACGAGATCCCTCAGCTGATCAATGTGCTAGCGGGCGATATGTCGATTGTCGGCCCGCGTCCGCACGCACTGGGTAGTCAGGCCAACAACAAATATTTCTGGGAAGTGGATGCGCAATATTGGCGCCGTCACTGCCTGAAGCCGGGGCTTACAGGTTTGGCGCAGGTTCGCGGGCATAGGGGAGCAACCGAAAAGGAAACGGATCTTACTGACCGCCTGCAATCAGACCTTGAGTATATCTCAGGCTGGTCGCTCCGGCGCGATATTGAGATCGTGTTCAAGACCGCCTTGGTCCTCAACCACGAGAACGCCTTTTAATCCTGAGGCACGCTGAAGGTGCCGGTGACGCGGCCTTTGGACCCTGTTTCACCGCCACTTGCCCCGCCAGCGGCACGCCCATCTATGCTGGACAGGCCCGAGGCTAGATCAATCACCAAGCGTCCGCCGTTGAGTGTATCACCGCCCCGGCTGAGCGAGACATTGCCCGCCATTGTAATTAAGCGTTTTCCAAAATCATAAACCGCAACATCACCCGAGGCCCGCTCGCCCCCGCGTGTCACAACCACGCCGCCATTGGCGGTAATGCGCTGCACATCAAGCGAACCATCGTCGGTGTAATTGGCCAGCATGCGGTTAGAGCGCACGCTAAGCCCTGCCTGATTGACCGTCACACCGCCGCTTAACACGACGCGGTTGGCACGGTCGTCAAAGTCGATGCTGCCAGCGTCAAATGAAACCGGCGCGCGGGTGTTATGCGAGGCGAGCGTTTGAGCATTGAGGGTCATCCCGCCCGCCAGCACTGCACCCATCACCAGGCCGCCAGCGGCCCAGCTCAACGCGATTTTTCCAAGTTTACGAGACATAAAGCCCTCCATTACGGCACCCTCAATCCGCTCTGTAATTTGCCGGGCACCATAGTGAACCGAGCATTCCCATTAAGTGAAATAGTGCGTGCATCCAAATCGCCGCGCATTGAATTGGCAGAAAACTTACCGGCCGGCACAGTGCCTTCCACGCCGTTGGAGCCTGTCATTGTGTGCGTCTCAAGATCGAATTTGACGCCGCTGGCGCTGATCGCATAGCCATCTGCGGTGCGCACGCGCATAGTGCCCTCAACATCGACGACTTCGCTATTGATATCGTAGACCCCGCCTTCTGCTGACAGCCGCGCTGGGCCGTCTTGCAGGAGGAGCTGTGCAAGAAGGTCATCCATGCGCACTTTCCCCTCAGCGCTCGAACGCTGAACCGCCTCACCTGCTGTGATGGAAAACGGCCGCCCGCTGTCGTCTCGGCCCCGGTACATCGCATTATCGACGCTAAGGCGCTGTTCGATCACGGAAACCTGGTTGCGGTCGAGCAGAAAACTCACCTCGCCGCGCGGCGACAGAGGCGTAATGATCATCAACGCGGCGAGAACGCCCACACCCATCGGCAAAGCACGCGCAAGGAATCCGACGAGCTTATCGTGGCTGCCGCCAGGAGCTGCGAAATCCTGCCTCTTATTGCGTAGCGCTTCGGCGCGCTCGGTTTCGATGCGGCGTTTGATGACCATAGCGGAGCCAACCTAGCGGTAGAAACCTTCATTATGGCTGAATATGTCGCGCCCATCCCACCCAGCGATATCGAGCGCGGCGCGGGTGGGTAGGAAGTCGAAACAAGCCTGCGCAATTTCCATGCGTCCCTCGCGCTCCAAGCGCACCACCAGCTCGTCACGCAGCCGGTGCAAAAAGCGGACATCAGAGGCGGCATAATCGCGCTGAGCGTCATTCAACTCCGGCCCGCCCCAATCAGACGATTGCTGGTGTTTGGAAATGCTCTCGCTCAGCAATTCCTCGGTCAAGTTTTTGAGGCCGTGGCGATCTGTGTAAGTCCGCACGAGCTTGCTGCCGATCTTGGTGCAGAAAACGGGAGCCGCAACGACGCCCAAATAGAATTGGATAGCTGCCAGATCAAAGCGGCCAAAGTGGTAAAGCTTGACCCGGCTTTCATCCGCCAGAATGCGGCTGAGGTTCGGTGCTTCATAGTCACTTCCCGGCGAAAACCGCACCAAATGCTCATCACCAGATCCATCCGAAATCTGAACCACGCAAAGCCTATCGCGGTGCGTAATGAGGCCCATTGTCTCTGTATCAACGGCCAGATCGCTTGTGCCTTCAAGCACGCCGTCGGGCAGGTCTTCTTCGTGAAAGTGAACTGTCATGCAGGGCCAATACGCGACATTGGCAGCTAGGGAAAGAGGGGGATATTGACGGGCACCCGTCTCGCCACTCACGCCATCACCTGTGTAGTATCGGCGTGTGGCAAGCGATCCCATCCCTGAAAGCTGGCAAGAAGCGATCAAGCCCGCGCTCCAAACGCCCGAGGCACGCAAGCTTGGCGGGTGGTTGGTGGCCGAGGAGAAAGCCGGCAAGACCATCTTTCCTCCGCGCGGGATGCGGCTTGCAGCATTGGACGCGACGCCGCTGGATGAGGTTCGCGTGGTGATCCTTGGCCAAGACCCCTACCACGGACCGGGGCAAGCACACGGCCTAAGCTTTTCCGTGATGGACGGCGTCAAACAGCCGCCTTCGCTGGTCAATATCTTCAAAGAACTCGAGAGCGACCTTGGCATACCCCGCCCGCAAACGGGCAACCTTACCCCGTGGGCGAGGCAGGGCGTTCTTCTTCTCAACAACACTCTAACGGTGGAAGCAGGGCAAGCCGGAAGCCATGCGCATAGGGGCTGGGACGCTATCACGGATGCGTGCGTTGGAGCGGTCGTGGACGCAGGCGCCCCATGCGTTTTCGTGCTGTGGGGCAGCCATGCCGCGAAGAAAGCGGGACGGGTGAAAGGATTGGGCGGTGCCAGCCACCACCTTATCCTCAAATCCCCCCACCCCTCCCCGCTGTCCGCGCACAGAGGGTTTTTCGGCTCCAAACCCTTTAGCCAGACGAACGCCTTCCTTGAGGCGCACGGGCAGCAGAGTATAGACTGGGCACTATGACAACAGATGAGGCCCGCGCTGCTCTGCTGGACCGCGAAAAGGCATTGGCAAAGGAAGACATCGCCAATGCCGATGCCCGCGATACCGTTGAGCTGCAACAGGACAGCGTTGGGCGCTTGAGCCGAATGGATGCGCTTCAACAGCAAGCTATGGCTCAGGCGGTGCAGGCTCGCAGGGTAAGCGAACACGCGCGCATAAAGGCTGCGCTTGAACGGATTGACGAGGGTGAATGGGGATATTGCCTGGGTTGCGGCGAAGACATTGCCGATGCGCGCCTGCGCCATGACCCTTCCACACCAACCTGCATCAAATGCGCGGCCTGACAGGTCCAGCTAAAGGCGCAGCTTAAGAGGAAAGATTATGTCTGACGAAGTGCTCTATGAGGTGAACGGCGGAGTGGCGTTGGTGACATTAAACCGGCCGCAAGCGATGAATGCGATCAACAAGGCTCTCAGACGCAGGCTTTACGAAGTTATGCGCAAGGCCGATGCGGATGGGGCTGTGAATGCCGTGGTGCTCACTGGCGCTGGAACACGCGCCTTCACAGCTGGCCTTGACCTTAAGGAGCTAGGCTCTGAGGAAGGCGCGTTGGGCGCTGCCAACGATGAGGACCCCGCCAACAACCCCGTCAAAGCCATCGAGGTTTGCCGCAAGCCTGTGATCGGCGCGGTTAACGGTGTGGCGATAACGGGCGGCTTCGAAGTGGCGCTGGCATGCGATTTTCTGATCGCTGCAACCAATGCGCGCTTTGCCGACACCCATGCGCGCGTCGGGATTGTGCCTGGATGGGGCCTGTCGCAAAAACTGTCGCGCATCATCGGCATAGGCCGCGCCAAAGAGCTCGCATTTACTGGCAATTTTCTCGATGCGCAGACCGCCCTCAGTTGGGGGCTCGTCAATCATGTTGTCGAACCCGAAGATCTGCTGGATGAAGCCTTGAAGCTTGCAGGCGATGTCGCCGGAATAGATCCGGAATTTGTGCGCGGCTATAAGCGTTTGATCGACGATGGATATGCCGTCAGCTTTGGTGAAGGGATGCAAATTGAGGCTGCTCGCTCATCATCAGCAAATTCGAAGGTCGCGTCCCAAGACGTGGAAGAGCGCCGCGCAAAAGTGCAGGCCCGCGGGCGCACCCAGTAGGCCTTTATTGCAAAGGCGGGCCGATCTTGCGCAATAGCATCTGACCCCCGGGGCCTTCGACACGGAGCGTGCCGTCTTCGAGCCATCCCATCGCCTTGTCAAAATTGGCGAGGCCCAGATCATTGCGATGAAATTCGAAACGGATCGTCCGGTCCTCCGCTAACGCGCGCTCACCCGTGAGTTCGAACACTTCGGACATAATTCCGTAACTCTGCATGCGAAATTGCAGCCTTTCGAGCTGGCTGCATTCTTCGCCCGGAGACCACGTCCCCTCATCAAGATAGTCGGTCACAGTCTCCCCATTGACGCATTGCACACGAACGCTGGCGTGCTGAAAAGGCTGGTCGGTGCCCGCCCATACAAGACGCAAAGCAGGTCCGTCCCCCGTTTGCTCTGTCCCTGACCAGGTGAACTCGGGCGCTACAGGCTTTGGATCGCTTACAAAGATGATCGTGTCATCTTCCTCATACCACGTGCCCTGCGCACGCATATCAAGCCCACCGACCGAAAGCCCCCATTGAAACGTCCCATCAGCGCGAACAGCCATTCCCATCGCGGTTTCAAACCCGCTGCCATCGTACTCACCAACAAAGCGGGATTCGTCACGCGATACCGCGCTTGTCTGCTCCGCAGCATCTTGCGAGAAGGCAGCAGTGCTATGGCCGCTCAAAAGAAGGGCCAATGCCCCAAACACAGCGCTTTGTTTGACCGTCATTGCGACAAACTAGCAGGCACTGGAGATAAGATACAGACGGCCTGCTTTACCTCCATCGAAAACCGTGTGGTTCGCATAAAAGCCTTCGGATAAAGCAGCCGCGCAAGGCCGCGTCTTTCGCTTCACCTGGTCAAAAAACGCTCGTGAGCCGGAGACCAACGGTTACGCCCGTGCGGCGCGCAGAAATTGCGCTGTCGTCAATCTGTACATCAAAAGTCAGGCCGTGGCTGTCTGCAAATTGGTAGGTGTAGAACAGCTCGACGCCTTGCTCATCTTCAAGCCCCAATCGAAACGCAATATCTTCGACGAGTTCATCGGTGAGAGAATAATGGAAATAGGCAAGCCCGAACCGATCCTGCGGGCGAAATTGGGGGTTTCCTGCAATGCCTATATATCCCGAATAATCGAGGAAGGTCGGATCGCCCATTGATGCTTGAAACCGTGCCAGGATACCCCAACCTTTGCCCGGCGCCTCTGCGTAGCGCTTTACGTATTGATAAGCGGAAAGCTGCACCGCCAGTTCGCCGCTTTCATTTCCAAATGTACCGATTGGTTGCGGCGGAGGGGTGAGCGCGGCTGGCAGCAAATCGCGGGCGAAATCATCCCGGTTCGATCCAACCAGAGCAAATGTGTAAAAGCCCGGATTTCCGCCGACCTTTGCGATCTTTGTGGCTGCAGCGAGAAAGGCTATGCCGTTCTCAAAAGGGTCTTCGAGACCGCTGCGCGCATATTGACTGTCCACATCAAACACCCAAAGCCGGTAAAGCGCGGAGCCTTTTGGGACCGTGAGCATGGCCCCTGTCATCGTATTGGGTGCAATCCCTGTCGGGGGAAGTGCGATCCCGAGATTTTGAAAGCCGAAGTGCCCATTGCTCTCAATCAGCGGGGTCTGCGCTGTCACGTCGAGCACATTCATCTTGCCCACTTCCAAAACGGCACCATTGTCCCATTTGTACTCGAGGCTTGCCGACAGATCGACTCTGCCGCGCCCTTCAGGCCTGAAAAGTGCGGTGTTGCTGGGCACGAGCCCTATTTCGCCGTTGGAATCTTCACCCCAGCGAAATTCAGGACGAAGCTTTAAAGTAAGGTTCGATGGCCCGCCAAGACTGCTTGCCCTTGCGGTGATATAACCATCAATGCGCCCGCCATAGCGAAGCGTCTCAGGTGCATCGCCTGCGGCGGGCAAATCAAGGAAATGAGAAGCGACAAATTCGACATCAATTGGGTCAGGCTTAGCCGCTGTTGCCCCTGCAGGAGCAGCCGGTGCAACCTCCTCAGTCGATTTTGTTGATGTTTGAAGAGCGACCTCACGGAGCTCAGGCCCCTCCATCGCGGGACCAGCCACTTCGGGCCCCATCTCTTCAGAAGGGGTTTGTGCCCAAAGGGGGCCGCTGACGCCAAAGCGATTGAGCTCAAAATCGAAAGGCGCGCGAACTTTGCGCCGTCTGTGTGCGGTAACATCACCTCTTCGACCCTCTCTCAAGAGGCACACGGTCCTGCGCCTTCTCTCCGGTATCAAAGATGGACGATTAATGAAGTAAAAATCAAGAAGATAAGCACGATTACTGAACGGCCGCGAACGGTTTACATTGGGCCGTGTCAATAATGCCACCACAACCTTTTCGCAGTGTTCAACGCGGGAGTTCAGTCACTCCCATGAGCGCTTCATCAACGGCGCGCGCGCATTGACGACCTTCGCGAATAGCCCAGACCACAAGGCTCTGGCCCCGGCGCATATCACCGCAGGCAAAGACATTCTCGACGCTTGTTGCGTAATTTTCTTCGTTCGCTGCCACATTGCCGCGATCAGAAAGCTCAACGCCCGTTTGGTCGAGCAAGCCAGCCTTAATCGGTCCCACAAAGCCCATCGCAAGGAAGATAAGATCGGCTGGAATGGTAAACTCGCTGCCGACAATTTCGCGCATCTGGTGGCGGCCATCATCGTCCTTAACCCATTCAACCCGTGCGCATTCGAGGCCGGTGACTTTTTCGCCGTCGCCGACCACGCGTTTGGTGAGGACGGCCCAATCGCGGTCTACGCCTTCTTCATGGCTGGATGAGGTGCGAAGCTTAAGCGGCCAGTTTGGCCACGTCATTGCCTTATCTTCCTTTTCAGGAGGTTTGGGCATGATCTCGAGCTGGGTAACGGACGCGGCGCCCTGACGGTTGGAGGTGCCAACACAGTCGGAGCCCGTGTCACCGCCTCCGATCACGACAACGTGTTTGCCGGTCGCTTTGAGCGTTCCGCGAGGGGCCGCACGGCTTTCTTCATCGCCTGCATTGCGTTTGTTTTGCTGGGTCAGAAATTCCATCGCGAGGCGAACGCCGTTGAGTTCAGCGCCCGGAATTTGCAGTTGGCGCGCATTCTCTGCGCCGCCTGACAGCACCACTGCGTCATAGTTTTCCTGCAAAGATTGGAAGGAGACATCAACGCCCACTTCTTTGCTGGTTTTGAAGGTGACACCCTCCGCTTCCATCTGCACGCAGCGGCGGTTGATGAGGTGCTTTTCCATTTTAAAGTCTGGAATGCCGTAACGAAGCAGGCCGCCGATACGGTCGTTTTTCTCAAACAGGGTCACCGAGTGGCCAGCGCGCGCCAATTGCTGGGCAGCGGCCATACCGGCAGGGCCTGAGCCGACAACCGCAACCGATTTGCCGGTCTTTTTCGCAGGCACTTGAGGGGTGACCCAGCCTTCTTTCCATCCGCGGTCAACAATCGCGCATTCGATGGATTTGATCGTAACCGGCTGGTCGACGATGTTGAGTGTGCACGACGCCTCACACGGCGCGGGGCAAATGCGGCCCGTAAACTCCGGGAAATTGTTGGTCGAATGCAGCACGTCCAATGCATTCTTCCAATCGTTCTCGTAAACGAGGTGGTTCCAGTCCGGGATCATATTGTTCACCGGACACCCGTTGTGACAATAGGGGATCCCGCAATCCATGCAGCGCGAGGCTTGCGAGCTCAGCGTCTCATCATCGGGCTGCACCACGAATTCGCGGTAGTTCTCAAGCCGTTTTTCCGGCTCGATATAATCCCGCTCGCGGCGGTCGAGTTCGAGGAAGCCTGTGTCTTTACCCATCTTACTTTTGCCTTCTAGGGCCCACCCCGCTGCGACTAAGCCAGCAAGCTGGCAAGTCTCGCTCCCCTCCCGCATGCGGGAGGGGTTGGGGGTGGGCAGTTATTCCGCCGCCACGCTTTCAGCTTCGAGGCGCTCTGCTTCGATGGCTTCAAGGGCTCGTTTGTAATCGGTCGGCATGACCTTCACGAATCTGGTCAGCGCATTGTCCCAATCTGCCAAAAGGTCTGATGCGACCTTACTGCCAGTATGAAGCTGGTGACGCTCTACCAGAATACGCAGGCGCTCTGCATCGTGGCGCAGCATATCGCCCATGCCCAGATCATTGACCGAGCGCGTGCGCTGGCTTGGGCGGCCCCAAGAATCGTTAGCGCCTTCTTCTTCGTTTGCTTCGGCTGAAATGGGCTCCAGTTCAACCTGCGCGCGGTTAACGAGATCCGAGAAATTGCCCTCGGCATCGTACACATATGCGACACCGCCGCTCATGCCGGCTGCGAAGTTGCGGCCCGTTTTGCCCAGCACCACCACCACGCCGCCAGTCATATATTCGCAGGTGTGATCGCCTGTGCCCTCGACCACCGCGATGGCGCCCGAATTGCGGACCGCGAAACGCTCTCCGCCTACCCCTGAGAAATAGGCTTCGCCCGAGATCGCGCCGTAAAGCACGGTGTTGCCGACGATGATGTTCTCATTGGCCGCGCGCGGGGCATTTTCCGGTGGTCGCACGATGATGCGCCCGCCTGAGATTCCTTTGCCGACATAGTCATTGGCATCGCCCACCAGATCAAGCGTCACACCGTGCGCGAGCCAAGCGCCAAAGCTCTGTCCCGCAACCCCGGTCAAGTTGATGCGGACGCAATCGACTGGCAGGCCTTGGTGACCGTGCTGTTTGGCGATTGTGCCAGAGAGCATCGTGCCAGCGGTGCGGTTGACGTTGCGGATCTCGTATTTGAGCTCCACCGGCGTCTTATTAGCGATCGCCTCGCTTGCATCCTTGATGAAGTGATTGTCGAGCGCTGCGTCGAGCCCGTGGTCCTGCGTCTCAGTGTGGTCGAGGCTCGCACCTTCATCGAGCTCTGGCGCGTGGAGAAGGCGGTCGAGATTGATGCCTTGCGCTTTCCAGTGACGGTGCATGCGGGTCATGTCGAGACGATCCACGCGGCCCACCATTTCGGCGACCGTGCGAAAGCCCATTTCGGCCATGATCGCGCGCAGCTCTTCGGCGACGAAGAACATGTAGTTGACCACATGCTCAGGCTGCCCGGTGAAGCGCTTGCGCAGCACGGGGTCCTGCGTCGCGACACCCACAGGGCAGGTGTTGAGGTGGCATTTGCGCATCATTATGCAGCCCGCCGCGATCAGCGGAGCGGTGGCAAAGCCAAACTCATCGGCGCCAAGGAGCGCGCCGATTGCGACGTCGCGCCCTGTGCGAAGCCCGCCATCGACTTGTACCGCAATGCGGCTGCGCAGGTCGTTGAGAAGCAGCGTTTGCTGCGTTTCGGCAAGGCCGATTTCCCATGGGCTGCCTGCGTGCGTCAGCGAGGTCAGCGGCGATGCGCCGGTTCCGCCGTCATAGCCTGAGATCGTGAGGTGATCGGCTTTCGACTTCGACACACCAGCGGCAACCGTCCCAACGCCGACTTCGGACACAAGCTTGACCGAAATACGCGCGGAAGGCTGCACGTTTTTGAGATCGTGGATCAGCTGTGCCAAATCCTCAATCGAGTAAATGTCATGGTGCGGCGGCGGAGAAATGAGGCCAACGCCCGGCGTCGAGTGCCGCACCGCGCCGATACGCTTATCGACTTTGTGTCCCGGCAGCTGTCCGCCTTCACCCGGCTTTGCGCCCTGCGCCATTTTGATCTGAATATCGTCGGAATTGGCAAGGTACTCTGCCGTCACACCAAAGCGACCCGAGGCCACCTGCTTGATGCGGCTGCGCATCGTGTCGCCATTTTCGAGCGGTGTGAAACGGAACGGCTCTTCGCCGCCTTCGCCGGTGTTCGAGCGCCCACCGATGCGGTTCATCGCAATCGCAAGCGTCGAGTGCGCTTCGTGGCTGATCGAGCCAAAGCTCATCGCGCCGGTAGAGAAGCGCTTCACGATTTCAGCGGCCGGTTCAACCTCATCAATACTGAGAGGTTTGTCGGCCTTCTTGAATTCCATCAGCCCGCGAATGGACAGCAGCCGCTCGTTCTGGTCATTGACCGATTTGGCAAATTCTTCGTAATTTGCATGGTTATTCCCGCGCACAGCATGCTGCAATTGCGCGACGTTTTCCGGCGTCCAGGCGTGTTCCTCTCCGCGCAGGCGGTATTGGTAGATACCGCCCACATCGAGCATGCCTGCATAGATCGGATTGTCGCCATAAGCAGATGCGTGGCGGCGGATGCTTTCCTCGGCAACCTCAGCAAGGCCAACGCCTTCGATGGTGGTCGCAGTGCCGGTGAAGTATTTTGCGATGAACTCGGATGAGAGGCCAACCGCATCGAAAATCTGCGCGCCGCAATAGCTCTGGTAGGTCGAAATGCCCATTTTGGACATCACCTTACGAATGCCTTTGCCGACCGCCTTGATGTAGTTTTGCTGGACCTCTTCTGGCGTCAGCCCCGAGTGCTTTTTGGCGCGAATGTCTTCGAGCGTTTCGAAAGCCACATACGGGTTGATTGCTTCTGCTCCGTAGCCTGCGAGAACGCAGAAATGGTGCACCTCGCGCGCTTCGCCGGTTTCGACGACGAGCCCGGTTTGCATGCGCAGACCCTGACGCACGAGGTGGTGATGCACCGCCGCTGTCGCCAGAAGCGCTGGCATGGGGATGCGGTCTTCGCTTTGCGCGCGGTCAGAGATCACAAGGATGTTTTGGTCTTGAAGCACCGCCTCGGTCGCGGCCCAACACATTTCCTTGATCGCCATCTCCAGGCCCTCGGCCCCGGCGCTGGCGTCCCATGTCATATCAATGGTTTCGCAGCGGAACGCGCCATCCAGGACCGCCTCGACCGAGCGGATTTTCGCAAGGTCATCGTTGGTGAGGATGGGCTGCTCCACCTCGAGCCGCTTATGCGTTCCTGCATCATGGCCAAGCAGGTTCGGACGCGGACCGATCATGGAGAGAAGGCTCATCACCAGCTCTTCGCGGATAGGGTCGATCGGCGGGTTCGTCACCTGCGCAAAGTTCTGCTTGAAATAATCATAAAGCAGGCGCGCCTTATTAGAAAGCACCGCAATCGGCGTGTCAGTGCCCATAGACCCGATGGGATCGTCGGCCTTAGTCGCCATCGGCTCGAGGAATTTGCTGACATCTTCCTGAGTGTAACCAAAGGCTTGTTGTCGTTGGAGGAGCGTCGTTTCGCTCACTGGCAATTCGGAAAGCTCAGGCTCAATATCCACGATCTCGGCAAGCTTATACTGCGCTTGCTCGAGCCAATCGGCATAAGGTTCCGCATTGGCAAGATCAGCCTTAAGCTCTTCGTCCTCGACTATGCGCCCTTCTTCAAGGTCGATCAGGAGCATTTTGCCCGGTTGCAAACGCCATTTGCGGGTGATGTCTTCTTCGGCGAATGGCAAAACGCCGCTTTCAGACGCCAAGCAGACGATGTCGTCCTTGGTGACACAGAAACGCGCCGGGCGAAGACCGTTGCGGTCCAGCGTCGCACCGATTTGCCGGCCATCTGTAAAGCATACGGCTGCCGGGCCATCCCATGGCTCCATAAGCGCAGCATGATATTCGTAAAACGCGCGGCGCTCGGGGCTCATCTGCTCGTTTTTCGCCCAGGCTTCCGGGATGAGCATCATCATTGCGTGCGCGAGCGAATATCCGCCTGCGAGCAGCAATTCCAAGGCGTTATCGAGGCATGCCGTGTCCGATTGGCCATGCGGGATGATCGGCCACATTTTGTCGAGATCCGGCCCGAGAAGATCGCTCTCCATCGTCCGCCGACGCGCGTTCATCCAGTTTACATTGCCGCGATTGGTGTTGATCTCACCATTATGCGCGATCAGGCGGAACGGATGCGCAAGCCGCCAGCTTGGGAAGGTGTTGGTCGAGAATCGTTGATGCACAAGGCCTAGCGCTGAGATGCAATCAGGATCGCGCAAATCGTCGTAGAAACTGCGCACCTGCTCACACAGCAAGAGGCCCTTGTAGACGATGGTTCGGCTTGAGAAACTCGGCACATAAAGATCGGTCAGCCCCGGAAGCCCGTGCTTCTCTTGCAATTTAGCCAGAGGGTTCTGAACCTGCTTACGGATCACAAGGAGCTTGCGCTCAAACGCGTCCTGGTCTTCGCAATTTTCGCCCTTGCCGATGATGGCCTGCTGGATGACGGGCATCGAATCGATAACCGCCTTGCCCAGACCATCCATCGTCACCGGCACATCACGCCAGCCGAGGAGCTTCTGCCCCTCTTTTTCCGTAAATTTTTCGAACTGCTCGGTGACGAAGGCACGCGCAGCCGCATCCTGAGGCATAAAGCACATGGCGACGCCATATTCGCCCGGCTGCGGCAGATTTACATCATGCTCTCCCGCCCATTTGCGGAAAATCGGATCGGGAATCTGCATGAGCAACCCCGCACCATCGCCCAAAAGCGGATCAGCGCCGACCGCGCCCCGGTGGTCGATCCGCTCCAAAATCTGAAGCGCTTGTTCAATGATCGCATGACTTTTTTCGCCCCTGATATGGGCAACCATGCCTACTCCGCAGGCGTCATGTTCATTTACCGGGTCATAGAGACCCTGGGAATCTGGGTATCCCATGGCGAGGTTCCAATCTGTCAGATGCCGCTGCTGGGGCGTTGTGCGCCAAAGCGCGCCGCAGCGGCGATTTTGCCGGATAGCCACGAGTTACGCGCGGCCTATCCGTTTGGATCCCTATGGCAGATGAAATAGCGATATTGCAACCGCGAAGCGTGAAATTTTATTTCGTGCAGCAGTTAATTTTAATTGCATTAGGCAAGTTGCCCTGCAAAAAACGCTCGGTCTCAGTCGAAAACGCGTGCAGCGTCTGAGCTTTATGCAGCGCCGCGCACTTGATGCAAACGATCAAGCGCACCGCGAAGCTCGCCTTCGGTCGCGCCGATTTGATCGTAATCTCTTTTCATATCGCTATCTGGCCCACTGCTTACATCAAAGCCTGCCTGAGTAAAAAGAGATAGGGCTTTTAGCGCTTCGGCAAGTGCGATCTCGCGGGCAATCTGACCTTCGGCTGCTTTCGCTCGTTCTTGTTTCTGATGATCGTGGAGTGCAGCGGCGAACCGCTCCACCATTTCCACGAGGCTCAGGTCCTCCGGAGGCGTGCGGCGCAGTTTCTCAAGCGCGCTGGCTGGCGTGTTTGCCGGATCAGGTGCCACCTTCTCGTGAGCCATTTCTGATGCCGCTTCGGGAACCGCGCTTGGTTGGTTGGTTTGAGGCCCGGCTGTATACTCACTAGCGGGCACCTTGGGTTCTTCCCAAATGGGCTCGTCTACCCAAACAGCATTGCGATTTGGCAAGGCGGCGAATTCTTCAAGGCTAAGTTCTTTAGGGCCAAGTTCTTCAAGGCTAAGTTCTTTAGGGCCAAGCGTGCTCGGTTTGTTGCCGCAAGACGGTGCCAGGGAATGCGCGCCAATATGTGCGCCGCCCTCATTTGCCGGGGCCGCTTCGCAGGTTGCGCTTTCGCCCGGTTCGTTCACCGCTTCTTTGGGACGTTTCCGGGTAAACGACCACGCGTCTTTCGCATGCAGCGCGTCTTGTTCGCCAAGCTCTTCAGGCGCCTCAATATCGTAGCCGCGCTGTGCCAATTCACTTAGGGCAGGCTCGCCATCTTCGGCTGTTTCGGAGAGGTTATGGCCCCCCTCCCGCTCTTCGTCTGCGCCGTCCAACGGTTCATCAAAGCTGTCGCTGCCAAGGTCGGCGGCCGGGTCAATGGGTTGTAAATCCATATCGGCCGCCTTTGTCTGTGCGCGTTTAGAAAGCGCCTTTGCGGCGATATAGCCCAGCAATGCGCCAGCAATTCCCGCCGCGCATGATAGGATCAGGCGTGTCAAAAGTAGCGGCAAATAAAAGCCGGTCAGAACGGACGCTTGCGCGATTACATGATCAGGAAGAGCAGCAGTAACCGCCGCAAGCAAAAGGCCGCCCCAAACCGTCACCATCGGCACAAAAGCACGGTGATTGGGGACAGCGCTAAAACCGGCAAGCTTGCTCAGCTTTGAATTGCGAGACCGCGTGCCCGTCTTGCCATTCTCCACAGCTTCTGCATGTTGCTCGACGATCTTGCCGATGTGGTTGTCTGATTGCATTGCGCCTTACTGCCCTAATGTGACCGTTAGGCGCTTCGCATATCGCCTTAGGCCTTTAACCCAAGTTCGCGGACTCCCGAGGGGGAGAACCTTCGTTCAAGGATTGCGCTAAAAGGATATGGTAAACATCGAGATAACGCCGCGCATTCAAATGCCAGTCATGCCGGGTTTTGACGTGAGCAAGCCCATTTGCGCGGTAACGATCCCATTCAGAGCGCTGTTCAAGAAGTTCGCTCAAAGCCTCGGCACAGGCCGCCGGGTTATCGGGCTCGAACAAAACGCCGGTTTCACCGTGGGTGATAAGCTCGCGGTGGCCGCCGACATTGGACGCTGCGACAAGACGTTGCTGCGCCATCGCCTCTAGCGGTTTGAGCGGCGTCACAAGATCGGTTAGCCGGGAGTGTTTGCGCGGGTAAGCCAGCACGTCGATCAGCGAATAATACCGCTCAACCTCGTTATGCGGCACGCGGCCTGTGAAGATAATGGCTTCTGGTTCTGGCAGAGCTGCCGCAGCAGCGCGCCATTCCTTGTCCAGATTGCCGGCCCCCACGAGAAGAAGCCGCGCATCAGGATGGGACCTGCGCAAGATCGGCATTGCTGCGATCAGATCATCAACGCCTTCGTAATCGTAGAAGCTGCCGATATACCCGATAAGCGGCGTATCAGGGCCAAGCCCCAGCTCTTTGGCAAGGCTCTCATCACGCGGGCAAGGCTCGCCGAACATGGTAAGATCCACGCCATTTGGCATCACACCAATTTTGCCGCCGGGAATGCCGCGTTCGATCAGATCATCGCGCAGCCCATTGCAAATAGTGAATACAGCATCGGCTCCGGTTGCGATCTGCGTCTCCAGCCCGCGTGTGAGCTGGTATTTGAGCGATCCCTCCCTTCCGGTAAGATTGCCGACAGCGGCATCCTCCCAAAAGGCCCGGATTTCATAGACAAACGGAACGCCGAGCTTGCGCGCTGCTCGCATGGCGCCGCCGCCGCAAAGCGCGGGCGAATGGGCTTGGATCACATCAGGGCGCCATTCTTTAGCGAGCTCAAGGATCGAGATCCATAAGCGCTGCCATTTCGCGAAATTCGGAAACACCGACCGGCCCCTTGGGGGTGCCCTTTGTTCGGTGGAAAGTGAGACCATCAAAGGTCTCGCGGCTCTCATTCCATTCCGCCTCGTTATTGTGCCGCTGCGACGTGATGCCTCGCACCTCAAGCCCCGCCGCCTCCTGCGCTTTCAAAATTGCGCGCGTGCGAAAGGTATAACCACTGTGCAGCGGAAGCGAGTGGTCAAGAACGTGCAAAATCCGTGTCATGAGGCGTGTTTTACCCGATTGTGCTTAACGCGCCGTCAACCGCCTTGCCGTAAAGCTCATCGCCATGATCGACTATTTCGCTCTCGCATTAGGGCATGGCCTGCTTGTGCTCGCATTTATGCGGCTGGTGATGCGTGACAGCCTGGACATAGACCCAGCGATCGCCGAATTAAAGGAAGCAGCCGAGGCCAAACGGCCAGGGCCTAGAGCCAATCGGAGCGGCCCGCGCACGCGCTCGGTTCCCGATGAAGGCGCGGGCAAGCCGTGATTGATCTCATATTCCTCGCCTTTATCGGCTTTGTCTTAGCGCTTGGGTTAAAGCGGCCCTATTTGTGGGTGCTGCTTTACGTCTACATCGACATCCTCGCCCCGCAGCTTATCGGGTACGGCGTTATCCAAAGCGTGCAAGTGTCTTTCATCGCTTTTGGCGCAGCGTTTGCGGGGTGGATACTCTTCGACCGCAAAGAAGGCGCGCGCTTTTCGCTACGCCAAGGCTTGATCCTTGCACTGCTCATTTGGTGCTTCATCACTTTGCAATTTGCCGATTTCCCGGCTGAGGCCCGGACGAAATGGGATTGGGTGTGGAAGGCCATGGTCTTTGCGATCTTCCTGCCCTTTACCGTCACGACCCGCCAACGGATCGAGGCCCTAGCGCTCACAATGGTGCTGGCCGTCGGCATGATTGTCATCTCAACCGGGATGAAGACGGTGCTTGGTGGGGGCGGCTATGGCTCCCTCAAATTCTTCGTCAAAGACAACAGCGGCATTTACGAAAGCTCGACGCTGGCAACGGTCGCCATTGGCCTTATCCCGGTGATCATGTGGTTCACCCGGTTTGGCACAATCATAAAGCCGCATTGGACGGTAACAGTGTTCGCGGTGGCTCTGTGCTTTGCCTGCCTCATGATCCCTATCGGGACTGAGGCGCGCACAGGCCTAGTGTGTATCGCAGCGCTTGGCGTGTTTCTGCTGCGCTACACCGAAAAGCGGCTCATGTTCATTGCAGCGGCTCCGGTGCTTGGCCTTATGGCGCTGCCGTTTCTGCCTCAAAGTTACTACGACCGAATGGCGACGATTGCAGAGCCCGGCGGCGATGAAAGCGCCTCCACCCGCATGCAGGTGTGGAAGTGGACCTTGGATTATGCGAACCAAAACCCACTCGGGGGCGGCTTTGACAGCTACCGCTCCAACTCCTTCACCTACACCATTCCAGTAAAGGAGCAGAACGGGAACACCACCACAACGCAGTACCGCGAAGTGACCGACGAAGCGCGTGCGTTCCATTCGTCTTTCTTCGAGCTACTGGGTGAGCAGGGCTATCCTGGCCTCATCATGTGGCTATTGCTCCACGGCCTTGGCGTGCTCCAGATGGAGAAGACTTACAGGCGCTGGAAGGGCAAAACCAAGGAAAATGAGGCGTGGATTTCCCCTCTTGCCGCCGCTTTGCAGATTGCGAGCCTGATCTACCTTGTCGGCGCAACGTTCCAGGGGATTGGTTATCAGCCAGTGATGCTGATGATCGTTGGGCTTCAAATCGGGCTGTATTCCTACGTCACCCGGCTTGATTCGGGAAAGCGCGCTCTTGTTTCGGACCGCGTTTCAAAACGCCGCAATACGCGCGGTAATCGCCGCACAGGTTCGCGCAAATCTGACCCAGAGCCTGCCCATAGCTAACGATGCCGTAACGGCATGACCTTTCCGTGCACACAGCCCCAATCATTCTGGCGCTTTATCATTGCGTTTGGGCCCCGCGCCTGCCATTGATACTCCCAACTTAACGTAAACGTAAACCGTGCGAGCGTCGCTCAGAGCGCTGCCGCTTTAGGCAAGGGAGATACTTTATGTCACCACAAGATCTGGCCGCCAAAACTGGCGAAAACATCGGGACTTCTGAATGGGTCGAAATGACTCAGGAAAAGGTCAACATGTTCGCCGATGCAACCGGCGATCATCAGTTCATCCATATCGACGAAGAAAAAGCCAAGATGACCCCGTTCGGCGGCACCATCGTTCACGGCTTTATGACCCTCTCGATGATCCCCTACCTTTCTGCCAACAGCGACATGCCCAAGATCGACGGCGTCAAAATGGGAGTGAATTATGGCGGCAACAAGACCCGCTTCATCGCGCCAGTGCGCGTCGGCAAGCGTATTCGCGGCCACTGGAAGCTGGCTGAGATGATCGAAAAGCGCCCCGGCCAATGGCAACAAACAGCAGAGATCACGATCGAGATTGAAGGCGAAGAAAAGCCTGCGCTGATATGCGAATGGATTACCCAGTTTTTCGTCTAAGGTGACCGCGTGTCCCAGCGAAAGCTGGGACCACCCCGCAAAATTGCACCCAGTTTCAAGAGGTCCCGGCCCTCGCTAGGCCTCGCAAAAAAAGGACACCCCCAATATGTCACGTGACGCAGTCATCGTCTCTACCGCCCGCACACCCATTGGCCGCGCATACAAGGGCGGCTTTAATGCAACGCCGGGCGCAACGCTCGGTTCATTTTCATTCGAGGCCGCCGTTGAGCGCGCTGGCATTGATGCCGCTGAAATCGACGATGTTGTCTGGGGCGCAGTGCTGACCCAAGGCACGCAGGCTGGCAACATCGGCCGACAGGTTGCTCTTCGCGGCGGCGCGCCAACTTCGGTCGCAGCGCAAACCATCGACCGTCAGTGCTCCTCAGGCCTGATGGCCATCGCAACCGCTGCAAAGCAGGTCATCGTTGACGGCATGGATGTCGTCGTTGGCGGCGGTCAGGACTCCATCTCAATGGTTCAAACCCCCGAGATGCGCGTGGCGCCTGACCCCTCGCTCATCGCGATGCACAAAGACGTCTATATGCCGATGCTCGGCACCGCTGAGACCGTGGCTGCGCGATACAAAGTGAGCCGCGAGGCGATGGACGAATACGCGCTCCAATCGCAGCGTCGCACTGCCGCTGGCCAAGAAGCCGGCCATTTCGACGCAGAGATCGTGCCTGTCACCACTACCATGATGGTTAAGGACAAAGCGACAGGCGAAGTGAGCCAGCAAGAAGTCACCATCACCAAGGACGAAGGCAACCGTCCGTCGACCACACTCGAGGGTCTCCAAGGCCTCCAGCCGGTGATGGGGCCGAACATGACCATTACCGCGGGTAACGCTTCGCAGCTTTCCGATGGGTCTTCGGCAAGTGTTTTGATGGAAGCCAAAGTCGCCGAGCAAAAAGGTCTTGAGCCGCTTGGCCGATATGTCGGCATGGCGGTTGCGGGCACAGAGCCTGACGAGATGGGCATTGGTCCTGTCTTTGCTATTCCGAAGCTTCTCAAAGCCAATGGCCTCACCATGGACGATATCGGTCTTTGGGAACTCAACGAAGCGTTCGCAGTGCAGGTTCTTTACTGCCGCGATAAGCTTGGCATCGACAACGACATCCTCAACGTGAACGGCGGCTCGATCTCGATCGGTCACCCATACGGCATGACGGGCGCACGCTGCACCGGCCACGCTCTTATCGAAGGCAAGCGCCGCGGCGCGAAATATGCGGTCGTGACCATGTGTGTCGGCGGCGGCATGGGCGCAGCGGGTCTGTTCGAGATCTTCTGAGCCGCACGCCAATTCCGCCATTCAAAGGGCGGCGTGGGAGCGATCCTGCGCCGCCCTTTTTGTTTGGGTTAACCGCTTTACAGCCTCTCCTTGCTAGACTGCCCGTATCGCAGCAGAGAGGCATATGGTTCACATTACCACGACAGGCACGGTCAATGTGTCGCGTTCGCCAGAGCGCGTCGAGATCGAAGAGGTGTTTGAGCCTAGCATTATAGGCCGTGTTTTCGGCGGTTTGGGCGCGATCTGTTTTATGGCTGCGTGCTTGTTTTTCTGGCAAATGCCGGTCGAAAACGATGGTGCGACCACCTTGATCATCCGCATTGTCCTGTGCGGCGGGATGTGCGCAATTGGCATAGCTCTTGGTCGCAGCGCGCTTATCCCGCGCGATACCGTGACCCGCTTGGAATTCGACCTTATCGCCCGTGAGATGAGCGTTCTTGAAGTGAATCAAGAAGGCAAACGCATTGTCAAACACGTGATTGGCTTTTCCGATATCAAGCGCCTTTATGCTGGCTCTCAGGCTAGCCACTCTCCGCAACTCGGCGGCTCCACTGTCCTCTACATGGAAGGCGAAGGGGGGCCGCGTAATGGTGTGCTTATGGTAGGCTCTGTCGCCGAGCTTGAAGGGTTTGTGCGCGAGGCCAACGGTTTTATGAGCCAATCGGTCATAACGCGATCCGTTGATGTAAGGCCCAGCCACTCGGCAGGTGGTTTCGGCCGAAAAGGCGCAGCGTAACGTCGCCGACATATTGTCAGTCTTGCGTCTGCACGCGAACTTGCCGAGAATACGCAATGGGAGACTGACATGGGGATCATCGAAATCATTGGCATTGCAGGAAGTGTCAGCCTGCTTTCAGGATGGCGGCTGTATCTGTGCATCTTTGCAACGGGCCTTGCGATGCGGCTGGGTGCCCTTCCTGTACCTGAGCATCTCGCCAGCCTTGGGGTGCTGGAAAATCCCTGGGTGATGGGAATCGCCGCGATCGGCGCATTGGCAGAATTCTTCGCTGATAAAATCATGTGGCTCGATAGCGCTTGGGACACCATTCATACGCTGGTGCGGCCTGTCGGCGGGGCGTTGCTAGCGCTGGCAATTGTCGACCCGTCAGACCCAGCCACCCAGGTGATCGCTTTTCTGCTCGGCGGAGGGGCGAGCTTTTTGGCGCACGGAGGCAAGGCCAGCGCCCGCGCGGTCGTCAACACCTCCCCCGAGCCCGTCAGCAATATCGCGGTGTCTACCGCAGAAGATGTCGCGACCGTTGGGCTCTTGTGGTTCGCTTATGAATATCCTTTCGCCGCAGCAGGCGTAGCAGCGTTCCTTTTGGTGTTGGTTATTGGTCTTTTGTGGATGACGAAACAGCTCATCCAGCGGCTGTTTTTCCGGTCGCCTAAGAAAACTCCGGAGGGTTAAGTCCAGAAATTTCGCGCCGTTTTCTCTTAGCCGGGAATGCGTATGACGCGTTATAACCTAACCGTTTTGGGTGCAGGACCCGCGCGGCCGTTTGTTCAGATGATCCAGGCCAGCGCACGCGAAGCTAGAAGCCCTTACGACTGCGGAATTGCGCAATTACTCACGCGAATCTTCTGACTTGACCGTTTCGGAGCTTTTAGAGCCAGCGACCATATTGCCATCAAGGCCTTTGACGACAGCCGCCTCCAAAGGCCGATTGAGCCTTGCGCGGTCTTCGCTCGGCCCCAGAAGACCGTTCACAAACTCGACCACTTGCCCGACAACGCCTGTGCTTTGGCCGGACCTTTGTGCAGGCTTAATCCGCACGGCCTTACCAGATGCGACGACGACAAAATCGTCCCCGCGCACCAAAACTGCATTGGCAGCGCCGCTTGTCTTGACGACATCGCCGACCTGCAACCGTGTGCCCTCTGCGCCGTAGAGCGATTTATCGCCTCGGATAACCGACACCTGTCCATCGGCTTCCGAAATGCTCCAACCAGAGCTTTCAGCCAGCGCACTGCTTCCCATAAACAAAGCCGCCGCCACACACACTGCTTTTGAAATCTGGATCATAAGTGCCCCCCAAGGCTCGCATCAAGATATTTGGGGGAGATAGCATCAGGGGTTTACCCGAGGCTTTGGCCTTATGCTTAACACTGCGTAATCAGGATCGGGCAATCCTTGGCCTTACAGTCCCTAGACCGCCGCCACAAACCACTACACAATGAAGGGTGTGGGAGCCGAACCGCCCAAACAGCGGCTCTCGTCCCACATACGCCCTAGGAGTGCTGCGCCACAAATTCCTCAACCACAGGCGCAACTTTGGTGCGCCAGCGGCTACCGTTGAAGATTCCGTAATGGCCAGCGCCGTCGGCCATATAATAGCGTTTCTTGGCTTTCTTAAGGCCGGTCGCCAGCTGGAGCGCTGCCTTTGTCTGGCCCAAGCCTGAAATATCATCGCGCTCGCCTTCAACCGCGAGAAGCGCAGTGTCAGTGATTTGCGCAAGGTCGACAATCTCTCCCTTGTGGCGGAAAGTGCCATTGGGGATGGAGTGTTTCTGGAACACTTCCTCAACCGTCTGGAGGTAAAACTCAGCGGGCATATCGCACACCGCGCGGTACTCGTCGTAAAAATCCTTGGTCGCCTGCGCTGATGCTTCATCGCCTGTGGTGAGATGTTTGTACATCTCATAATGGCTCATCATGTGACTTTGCAGGTTCATGCTCATAAAGGCCGAAAGCTGCATAAAGCCCGGATAGACGCGGCGACCGGCTCCGCGATATTGCATGGGAACCGAGGCGATGACCGATTTACGGAACCATTCAATCGGGCGGTTCATTGCGTGGTCGTTCACCGAGGTCGGGCTTTCGCGCGTGTCGATCGGTCCGCCCATCATGGTGAGGGTCGCAGGGGTCGCAGGCGATTTGTGCTGGTTCATCAATGCGGTCGCGGCGAACGCAGGGACCGATGGCTGGCAAACGGCGAGCATATGCGGACGCTGACCGGGCGTTATCCGCTCGATATACTCCAGGAATTCAATCAGATAGTCGATATAGTCGTCGAGGTCGAACGAGCCTTCGTGCACCGGAACTGTCTTAGCATCGGCCCAATCGGTGATATACACCTCATGGCTTTGGAGCATGCGCTCAACCGTACCGCGAAGAAGCGTCGCGAAGTGGCCGCTCATGGGCGCAACGATAAGCATTTTTGGGCGGCTGTCGCCCACCCCGTCCAAGCGAAAGCGCTTAAGATCACCAAATGGCCGGTTCATGACGGTCGCTTCGATGACGGGGAAGACTGTACCTTCCACATCCACTTCGGTGATACCAAAGGCGGGCTTATTGTAAGCAGCGGTCGAGTGGGCAAGCACATCAAATGCATTTGCGCTCATTGAGCCGAGGGGGTCTTGCTCCACGGGTTCGCAGGAGTGCTGAGAAATTCGGAGCTGAGCGAGGCAACCGTACTCAAGGAATTGAGCCAGCTGCGTTGAAGTTCGTAGGCTTTGTAAAGCATGTCTTACCCGTCCATAATTGTGAGCGCGTGGGGAAGATGCCCTACCCAAGACTCGGTGTTTTTCGAGGCCCAGGCCGTATTGGCAGACAATTGTGCAATGCACAATGACTGAGATTCTGGCACCGCTTCGATTAATATGTCTTTTGCAGGTGTAATTTGCGCGCATTGCGCCTAGGGGAAAGGCAATATGGGCGGGCAAAAGACGACAAATCCAATCAATGACGACGAAAAGAGCGAGGCGCCAGAAGCTGTTTCTGAGGCGCCGAAATCGCGTTCGCTCGCGCCGCTAAAGATGGTTTACCGCGAGGCGGCGAAATACCCGCGCGAGGTTATATTTGCACTCATCGCGCTTGCCGTCACAGCGGCTGGCACGCTGGCGATCCCAGCGGCCGTACAACTCATTGTCGATCGCGGGTTTGGCGAAGGCGGCGAAGGTATTGAGCGCTGGTTCCGTTATCTCGGCATGATCGTGGTGGTCATCGCTTTGGGGACCGCCGCGCGGTTTTATTTCGTCAGCTGGATCGGAGAACGCGTGGTCGCCGATGTGCGGCGCAAGGTTCACCGCAATCTGATGCGTTTGTCGCCAGCATTTTACGAAGAAAATTCGCCCAAGGAAATTTCGAGCCGCATGACGTCGGACACAGCGATTATCGAAACCGTTGTTGGAACCACAGTCTCGGTGGCATTGCGCAACGTCTTCCTAGGTATCGGCGGCACGATTTACCTGTTCTATCTGCTCCCCAGCTTCACCATTTGGCTTGTCGTTGGCATTCCAGTGATGGTCCTTCCTATCGTGATTTTTGGAAGGCGTATCCGCAGCATTTCACGCGACAGTCAAGACCGAGTGGCGGACGTGGGCGCTATGGTGACAGAAGTGCTCTCGGCAATGAAGATCGTCCAGAGCTTTGGTCAGGAAAGACGGGAGGCAGACCGCTTTGGTGATGCGGTCGAACGCACTTTCGACACTGCCCGCAAACGCATCATATTGCGCGCAGTTATGACTTCGGTTGTGATCTTCGCGCTGTTTGGCTCCATCGTGTTTCTCCTGTGGCGCGGCGCTGTCGCAGTGTCAGTTGGCGACATCACATCTGGCACTCTGCTAGGCTTCCTTGTCGGCGCAATGCTCGTGGCGGGCGCGTTTGGCGCATTGACCGAGGTTTATGGAGATCTTTTGCGCGGGGCGGGCGCTGCGAGCCGGTTGGCCGAGTTGCTTGAGACGCAGCCGATCATCGCGCCTCCTGAGCGGCCCGAACAATTGCCAAGTCCAGCGCGCGGAAGCCTCTCATTTCGGGGGTGACATTCCGTTATCCGGCGCGGCCTGAGGATACAGCGCTTGATGATTTCAACCTCGAAATCCAGCCGGGCGAGACGATTGCGATTGTCGGCCCCTCGGGTGCAGGCAAATCGACGATCTTCCAATTGGTGGAGCGGTTTTATGATCCGCAAGGCGGCACCATCCGCTTGGACGGAGTGCCGCTGACCAAAGCCGACCCTGCTGATATTCGCGAAAGGCTTGCGTTTGTTCCGCAAGAAGGCGTTTTGTTCAGCGCCAATGCGCGCGACAATTTGCGCTACGGCAATTGGGGTGCGAGCGATGAGGCCATTTGGGAAGCCGCACGGGCTGCCAATGCTGAGGAATTCCTGAAGGCGCTGCCGCAAGGCCTCGACACTTACCTTGGTGAAGGCGGCACTCAGCTGTCAGGCGGCCAACGTCAGCGTGTGGCGATTGCGCGCGCGCTTCTTCGTGATGCGCCGATCTTGCTTCTTGATGAGGCAACCAGCGCATTGGACGCGCAATCTGAGCAATTGGTTCAGCAGGCGCTCGACGAACTGATGAAAGACCGCACGACACTGGTTATCGCCCACCGCTTGGCGACCGTGCGCGCGGCAGACCGGATCATTGTGCTCGACCAAGGCGTTATTGCAGAACAAGGCACCCATACAGAGCTTTCCGCGTCCGGCGGGCTCTATTCCCGGCTGGCCAAGCTGCAATTTGCAAGCGAGCAGGCCGCTTGAAGCGCTTCTCCCGATTGACTTGAGCGGCCCGCCGTGGCCAAAGCCCATCCACCATGACTTTCCTCCAATTGCTCATCATTGCCGCGGTGCAAGGGATCACCGAGTTCCTGCCGATCTCCTCGTCAGGCCACCTCATTTTGATCCAATTCTTTACCGGCTATCCAGATCAAGGCCCGTTGATTGATGTGGCGGTGCATGTGGGCTCGTTGTTGGCGATCATTGTGTACTTTTTTAAAGATGTGCTTGTCCTCGCGCGGGGCGGGTTCGCCAGCATTGGCGTGGGCGCAAAGGCCCCCAACGCACCGCAAGAGCGGAGGCTATTTTGGTGGATCGTGCTTGGCACTATTCCCGCAGTTGTATTCGGGCTGTCGATCAAAATGGGCCTCTTCAACGGCATAGCGAGCGGCGTGTTCGGGGTGGAGATCGTCGATGATGACCTCATGGCCTCGATACGCTTCACCGATCTGATCGCTTTCAACCTGATCGTTTACGGCATCCTGTTGGGGATTGCAGACAAAGTCGGGCAAGAGATCAAGGAGTTCGAAGACATGAGCTGGCGCGATGGCTTGATCGTGGGGCTGGCTCAGGCGCTTGCGATTATTCCGGGCACTTCGCGTTCAGGCGTTACCATGACTGCGGCGCGTTTCCTCGGCTATAAGCGGGTCGAGGCGGCGCGCTTCTCATTCCTTTTGTCGATCCCGGCCGTGGCAGGCGCTGGGGTGCTGATTGTGCCTGAGATATTCGATGCGGGGATGGAGCTTGCGGTAGATGCTCTCATCGCGGGCGCGCTCACCTTTGCAGCGGCCTTTGCGACCATGTATTTCCTGATGAATTTCCTAAAGAAGGCATCGATGATGGTTTTCGTGATCTACCGGGTGGCTATGGGCGCCGCCCTGCTATACTTCTTCTAGCCATGGCACTCATGATCTTGATCACTTTGGGCGCGGTTTTGGGCTGGATCGGCTCTATCCTTTTGCGGCTTGAGATACCGGGGGCGGTTCTGCGGATGATGCTGGTTGGTGTTGCCGCGAGCCTTGTCGCTGGCCTTATTGCCAATGGGGGCACATTTCTTGGCTCGCTTAGCCTACTGGGCTTTGGCGCGGCGGCAGGCGTCGCAATGCCTGCCATCGTTGGCTATTATGCTTTTGCGACCCGCGAGGTTTAGACAGGATCTGCCCCTGAACCATTCCCACCGCGAAGGTGATATTCCTGTGTACCCCGGTTCACGACATAATCGACATCAATCACCGCTGAATTGGCGTAAGTGAAACCAGGGGCGAGGTTGCGATAAAGCCGGTCAAAATCACGCTCCACCGTTTGGCGGAAGAGATCACCAAAGCTCTCAATCACGAAATATGTGGGTTGCAGATCACTGATCACATAATCGGTGCGCATAACGCGGTCGACATTGAGCATGATGCGGTTGGGACTTTCCGCCTCCACCGCAAACTTCGCCTCTGTTGGCCCTGAAAGAATGCCAGCGCCGTATGCGCGGATACCGTCTGTCTCCTCGATAAGGCCAAATTCAACCGTATACCAATAGAGCGCGCCCAAGGATTTGAGGCGGTTGTAACGCATCGCCTTCCATCCGGCCCGGCCATATTCCTGCATATAGTCAGCAAATACAGGGTCGGTGAGCATCGGCACATGGCCGAACACATCGTGGAACACATCGGGTTCTTGGATGTAATCGAAAGTCTCGCGCGTGCGGATGAAATTGCCCGCAGGAAAGCGCCGGTTTGCCAGATGCCAGAAAAAGACGTGATCAGGGATCAGCATAGGCACCGGTATAACGCTCCACCCGGTCAGCTTGCCAAGTTCCTCCGAAAGCTCACCAAATTCCGGAATGCCGCCGCGCGATAGGTCGAGTTTATCCAGCCCCGCCAGAAAGGCACTTGCCGCACGTCCGGGAAGCACTTCCATCTGGCGCGCGAAGAGATCGTTCCAGACGCTGTGATCTTCGCTGGAATAATTGGTTTGCGCAGGCTCAATCCAATCCTCACCCACGTGCGCCGGCCGGGCGAGCGGCGCGGTGAAGATATCCGCGTCCAGCTCTGGAAGTGCGGTGAAATCGGTGTCAGTGTTGGGGCGCGTTTCCATAAAGTATCACCTGATACTAACAGCCTTCAAAGGCAAGCAGAATAAGGGGCATTCCATGGCGCTTAAAGGCAAAGAATATCGCAAACTCTTGGACCCCATGACCGAAGAATTGGTCGGCATGGCGCGGTGGGCGCGGGCGACTGGCTCGCGGATTGTGGTAATTTTCGAAGGGCGCGACACCGCTGGCAAAGGCGGCGCGATTCGCGCGGTGCGCGATAAACTCAATCCGCGCCAATGCCGCACCGTGGCCCTGTCCAAACCCAGCGAGGAAGAGCAAACGCAGTGGTATTTCCAGCGTTATGTCACGCACCTTCCCCATGCGGGCGAAATCGTGCTGTTCGACCGCAGCTGGTACAACCGCGCAGGGGTTGAGCGGGTGATGGGCTATTGCAGCGAGGAAGAGGCCGAAGCGTTTTTGGAGGCCGCACCGGTGTTTGAAAAAATGCTCACCGATGACGGTATAATGCTGTTCAAATATTGGCTCACCACCGGTCAGGACCAGCAGGAAGAGCGGCTCAAAGAACGCGGCGAAGACCCATTAAAGCGCTGGAAACTGTCACCCGTCGATCTCGCCGCGCGCGAGAAGTATGAGGCCTATACTCAGGCGCGCGCCGATATGCTGAGGGCCACCCATACGGACAATGCGCCGTGGACACTGGTGGATTTCAACGACCAGAAACGGGGAAGGCTCACCCTGATCCGCGACCTGCTCGACCGGCTGCCTGACACGTATATCGAGCCACCAACAATCGAATTTCCAGACCTTGGGCATGAGCCTCTTTCCGAAACCTACCATGTACTGCAACCGATCAAGGATTATCCGCTTGGTTGACTCCATATCTCTTCCGATTTAAATATGATATCATAATTATATCGAAGAGTGATATTTATGTCCGAACCAATTAAGCCGATGACATCGAGCCGGGAGCATTCGGGCTCTGCGCATAATGGCTATGTGATGCTCGCGATATTCACGGTCATCACGCTTGCGGTCGTTTACATGATTGTCGGCTCCATTCCCCCGGAAGGGGCGTCCAAAGCAGTCAAGGCCGGGTTTGTCGGCACTCTGATCATAGGCGCGCTTACAGTTCTTCTTGGTTTCATTGGTTTCTTTATGATCCAACCCAATCAGGCCGCCGTCATCACACTGTTCGGTGAATATCGCGGAACGGTGCGCGAAGAGGGCCTGCAATGGGTATGGCCCTGGATGATCAAGAACAAGGTGAGCGTTCGCGCGCACAACATCCACTCAGAAGTCGTCAAGATCAACGATCTGCGCGGCAATCCAATTGAGGTTGCGTGCAACGTGGTTTGGCGTGTCTCGGACACCGCGCAGGCCGTGTTTGACGTCGATGAGTACAAGGAATTTGTGAACATTCAAATCGAGGCCGGCCTTCGCACGGTCGGTGCGCGCCATCCTTACGATGATATGTCAGATGAGGACGAAACGACGCTTCGGGGCAGTGCTGACGTCATTGCCACGGAACTGTGTGAGGAGCTTAACGAGAGGCTCGCTGTCGCCGGTATCGTCGTCGATGAAGCTGGCCTCACTCATCTCGCTTATGCTCCCGAAATTGCAGGGGCCATGCTGAGGCGCCAACAGGCTGATGCCGTGATCGCAGCGCGTAAGAAGGTGGTAATCGGTGCGGTTTCCATGGTCGAGGATGCGCTGGGCAAGTTGTCGGCTGACGGCATCATCGAACTTGATGATGAGCGTAAGGCCGCAATGGTTTCAAATCTGATGGTGGTCCTATGCGGTGACCGCGAAGCGCATCCGGTTGTGAACACAGGCACGCTCTACCAGTAGGCCAGTAACCCGACGGAGGCAGCGATGGCTGCATCTTCAAAAAAGGCATTTGCACTGCGGCTCGATCCAGCGGTTCACGCTGCGGTCGAGCGGCTGGCGGGTGCGGAACTGCGTTCTGCCAATGCGCAGATCGAGATGCTTTTGCGCGAAGCTTTGAAGGCGCGAGGGATCGAGGTCGAGCGGACCAAAGCGCCGCGCCGTGGGCGGCCGCCCAAGCCCTAGAGCTGCGCGCTTGCCTTGAGGGTTTGCCGTCCATCATTGGCAAATGCGCCCAGCTCTATTCCATCTTCGCCCTGTCTCATCACAAGATTGAGCTGGTCGCCAGCGATCGCTGGTGAGACAGCGCGAAAGGCAAATTTGCGCAGCCGGTTGTGACCCAGCTCGCTTGCGGCCAATTGCAAGAGCAGCGAGGCGATCATCGGCCCGTGAACCACGAGCCCGCGGTATCGCTCTACGTCCTGCGCGTAAGGCGCGTCATAGTGAATGCGGTGGGTGTTGAAGGTGAGAGCGGAGTAACGGAACAGGAGCCGCGAGATCGGGGGTAATGCTGCGGTGTTTGTCCCAGGCACTGGGCGCAAAAGTGTCCTCTCCTACCGATGGAGGACTTAGCGCAGTATCGCTCGCCGCTGCCTGCCGGTAGACGAGCGTCTGCGTTTCGCGCACTGAAAGCGTGCCGTTGGCGACCGTTTCATGTTCGATATTCACAAATGCGAGTTTGCCGGAACTGCCCTCCTTCTCGCTGATGGAAGCCACACGGCTGGAGCGTTTGATAATCGCTCCGACAGCTATGGGCGCGATAAAGCGGATGTCGCTCGATGCCCACATGCGGCGCGGCAGCGGCAGTGGGGGAAAGAAGCTGTCTGGGCTCTCGTCGCGGATGGGATGGCCATCTTCACCCAGCGCCTCGTTGGGCGCATCGGGTGTGCAAAGCACTAGGTGGATCCCTTGGGGCATGATCCAGCGCTCGGGCAGTGCAAGGTCGAAAGTCGCGCACCACTGCGCCGCGCGTTGCGGCGTCAGCGTGTCATGGGCGGTTTGCTCGCGTCCAATCCAAGCGTCATAGCTCATGCGGCCCTCTCGAACACAGCGGCAATCCCCTGACCACCACCGATGCACATCGTCTCCAATGCGTAGCGAGAACCACGCCGATGCATTTCGCTCGCCATATCGGCAAGAATACGCCCGCCCGTCGCTCCAATGGGGTGGCCCAGCGAAATGCCGGACCCGTTCACATTAAGGATTTCGCGGCGTGTATCGTCCTCGCTCCAGCCCCAGCCTTTGAGAACCGCGAGCACTTGCGGAGCAAAGGCTTCGTTGACTTCGACAAGGTCCATATCGTCCCAGCTGTATCCGCGCCGTTCAAACAAGCGCTCTGTTGCAGGCACAGGCCCGATGCCCATGCGCGAGGGGTCACAGCCAGCCGCAGCCCAGCCGCCAAACCAGAGCGATGGGGTGAGGCCCAACTCGTCTAGCTTGTCCTCGGCCACCACAAGACATGCGGCCCCCGCATCGTTCTGCTGGCTCGCATTGCCTGCGGTCACGATAGCGTCGGGGTCGCGCTTCGCGTCGATCGCGCGCAATTTTCCAAGCGTTTCCATGGACGCATCGGCGCGGTAGCCCTCGTCACGCGCAAAGGTCACCGGGTCTGCGCGGCCCCATCCTTTTTTGGGCGGCACCTCTACGTGAACAAGGTGATCGTCAAACTTGCCTGCTTCCCATGCGGCGGCGGCATTCTGGTGTGAGCGCACGGCGTAGGCGTCGGCCTGTTCGCGGGTGATGCCATAGTCTTTGGCGAGGTTCTCGGCGGTTTCGATCATCCCGGTGATGATGCCAAAACGCTCGATTGGCTGGCTCATCAAACGCCCGCGCGATAGGCGGTCGTGGAGTGTGATATCGCCCATCCGTGCACCGCCGCGCCCTTGAAGCGTGTAGTGCTCGACATTGGACATGCTTTCGCATCCTCCAGCCACCACTACGTCAGCCATTCCGGTTTCGACCATCATCGCAGCATTGGCGACCGCCTGGAGCCCCGAACCGCAGCGGCGATCCAATTGGTATCCGGGCACATCCAAAGGAAGGCCCGCTGCAAGCCAGGACCAATGCCCAATCGCAGGTGCTTCTGCGTTACCGTAGCCTTGAGAGAATACCACATCGTCAACGCGTGCCGGATCAATGCCCGAGCGCTCAATCAACGCCTTCAGGATAATCGCGCCGAGTTCGCCTGCGTTAAGGCTGGAGAGCCCGCCGAGAAACTTGCCCACAGGCGTACGAAGGGGTGATACGATGGCGGCGCGCCGGGGTGATAAGCTGCTCATTAGCGGTTCCTGTAATCGGCATTTTTATCGGACAGAGCGACGGTTCCTGCATCAATCAGCTTGGCGATTGCGCCGGAGGATAGGCCCAATTTGTCGGTCAGCACTTCTTCAGAATGTTGCCCGAGGAAGGGCGCTGGGGCGGGGTCGCCCGCTTTGTACTCCGGCATATTCGCAAATGAGCGCGCCGCCGGATACTCAAAGCCCGACGGGTTGGCAGGCGAAGGCCCGAACAGGGGGTTCTCTGCCACGAGTACGGGGTCATTCGATGCCTCATGGTGCGAGCGATACTTTTCAAACGTAGCGCCCTCTGCCGCCATGCGGCCTGAGAGGGTTTCGTAGTCGAAGCGCTCCGCCACCGCTTGAAACAGGTCGAACAGACGGTGGCGATTTTCGAAACGCACACGGTCGCCGGAATTGAAGTCCACCCCCAGCTCCTGCTCCAGCGCGGCGATACCCTCGGCCACGTCAAAGGCAGCAACAAGACCGTGCCATTGCTTTGGCGTGAGCGCTGCAACCATAAAGCGGGTGCCATCCTTAGCCTGAAAGTCCCGCCCAAACGCGCCCCAGATCGCATTGCCAAGCCGCTCCCGGTCCGTCCCGCGATAGAGCATTTCGGCCATCGTGCCTGAATTGGCGAGCGTCCCAATCGCCACATCGCCAAGGGGCACACGCATCTCTGCGCCCTGACCTGTCGCCGTGCGGTTGTGCAGCCCGGTCATCAGGGCAAAGGCGCAGTAAGCACCGGTGATAAAATCCCACGCCGGTAGCGGCTGGCTGATCGGCGGAGCGGTTTCAGCATCCCACTCCTCAGGCCCTGTCATGAGCGGATAGCCCGCCGCCGCATTGACGGTGAAATCCATCGCTTGGCGTCCATCGTGCCAACCCATGATGCGCACGCTCACCATATCATCGCGCCCCAATTCTTTAGTTCTTCGGGCCTGCATCGCCGCGTGGCTCATAAAGCTCTTTTCAGGCAAGTTGGTGATGCACTGTCCGGTCTTCGCAGCGAGTTCGACGCACAATTCGCGTCCCTCACCGCTGCGAAGGTCCAAGGCGACTGACTTTTTCGCGCGGTTGAGGTTCTCCCACGAAAGCGATCGGCCCTCCTTAGTCAGATGATAGCGGTCGTAATCGAGCCCGCCCGCCTTGTGGTCCACGCGGATGACCTCCGCGCCCATTTGCGCAAGATAGAGCCCGGCTGTGGGCGAGGCGACGAAGCTGGAGACTTCGACAATCGAAAGGTCGTTGATTAGTTGATACATATGGTTCTCGGCCCACCCCCAACCCCTCCCGCATGCGGGAGGGGAGCGAGACTTAGCAAGCCGGAGGCGCGCTTAGTCGCAGCGGGGTGGGCTGTTCTCTCCCTTACCCGTTAGCCGCCTGCCATTCGCGCAGCATATGCTTGGCGATTTGGAGCTGGAGAATTTGCGTTGTGCCCTCGTAAATGCGGTATATGCGCGCATCGCGGTAGAAGCGTTCAGCATCATATTCGGCCAAATATCCCGCGCCGCCATAGACTTGGACTACTCGGTCCACCACGCGCCCGCACATCTCGGAAGAGAACACCTTGAATGCGGCGGCTTTGATGAGGATATTTTCACCTCGGTCAGCGCGTTCGGTGACATCTTTCATCATTGCTTCTGCTGCGTAGATTTCAATCTCGCTATCGGCGAGCATCTGCTGGATCAGCTGAAAGTTCGCAATCGGTTCGCCAAAAGCCTTGCGTTCATTGGCGTATCGTATCGCTGAATCAAGCGCGCGGCGCGCATATCCTGCCGCCGTTGCACCAACAGAAATTCGCCCATTATCGAGGCTCTGCATCGCAAAACGGAAACCCTTACCGGTTTCGCCGCCCAACAGCGCCTCTCCCGAAACCTCCACATCGTCGAGCATAATGTCCGAGATGTGGCTGCCTGATTGGCCCATTTTCTTATCCGGCGAGCCTGTAGAAACACCGGCGGCATTCATAGGCACCAAAAACGCGCTGACGTGCGCGTTCTTGGGAAGGTTGTCCTTTTCCGTGCGTGCCATAATCAGAGCAACATCAGCGTGCGGCGCATTGGTGATGTACCGTTTGGAGCCATTGAGCACCCAGCCGTTTCCGTCTTCGCTGGGCTTGGCGGTTGTTTGAAGGCCGGCACTGTCCGAACCCGAGCCCGGCTCTGTTAGCCCGAAACACGCAATCTTGCCCTCTGCAAGCTTGGGGTACCATTCGGCCCGCTGTGCCTCTGTCGCCCCGTTCTTAAGCGCGCTTGCGAACATCCCGACATTGATCGAGAAAATAGAGCGATAGGCGGGCGCGGCGTAGGCCATGATGTTCACGGTGCGCGCATATTGCATCATATTGAGGCCCGCGCCGCCGTATTCTTCGGGTACGGTCAGCCCAAACAGGCCCATCTCGCGCATCTCTTGCACGATATCAGCAGGGACCGCATCGTCCTCAATCACCTGCGCCTCTGCCGGGATCAAGCGTTCGCGAACGTATCGCTCGAGTTGCTCGGCGAATTGTTCGAAGGTTTCTTCATCCATGCCCGGATTAAAGATGCCTTTGGCGCGGGGTCCGTTCATTTGCCCGTCTCCTGCGGCTTAGCCTCGGCTGGCGAGCCTGCTTGCGAACCGGCTTGCGCCCCATCTTCTGCCTCAGCGCCTTGGGGGGCGGGCGTAGAGACAGCGCCTTCGGGAAGGCGCCGCTCGTCCAGCATCTCAGCTGCTTCATCAAGCGCCTGTGCCTCATCTACGCTCACCGAACCAGGAGCGTCTGCCCCGCCTGACCCACAGGCGCACAGCATCAACGCGATTGGCATTAATGCCAAAGTGCTAATGCGCATGGCTTATTCCGGTGGGTCAGCAGGCGCGTCTTCGCCGCCAAACGCCGATGTATCAACCGCAGCGGCAGCTTCTGCCGCGGCCGCTGCTTCGGCAGCCACATCAGCTGCGGCATCTGCTGCGGCCTCAGTGGTCTCAAGGCTTGGTGCGGTTTCGGCTGGATCCACGTCTTCGACCGGTTCGGGCGCTTCGACAGGCTCCTCGACGATCGGTTCCAACGCCTCATCCGCCGGCATTTCAACTGTATCAGGCATCGCTTCGGTCGATGCGTCATCGGTGCTGCCACAAGCGGCCAGACCCAGGCTGCCCAGAGCGGCGACAAATGCTAATTTCTTCATGGGGGGTATCCTCCTCAAATCATCCCAAACGTGTCAGCGGTGGGTGTAGCGGCCAGAGCAGCGTTAAGCCAAGCCCCAATTGGTGGACCGAAACGAGACAGTACCGATTTGCTAGCTCCCAAGCGCCCGCATTGCCCGGTATGCCTGTGCTCATGAGAAGCTATCTGACCCCGTCCGCCCGCCCTCTTCCAGTCCGCATTGCCAATGCGTTTGACCATGTATTCTTTCTCGCTGTGCTGTTTTTGGCCGCCTTCCTGTTCGCAGGAACCGCGGCGAATGCGCAGAACGGACAACCGTTCACGATCAAGGAAAACGGGCGCAGCTTTGCCGCGCTTCAAGACGCCGTGAACGCGATTGGCGAGCGCCGCGGGACAATTGAGATTGCACCGGGGACCTATCGCCAGTGCGCCGTCCAGACAAAGGGCGTCGTGATTTATGTCGCACGCGAATACGGCACAGTCACTTTCGACCGCCGGGCGTGCGAAGGCAAAGCCGCACTGGTACTTCGAGGCCTTGGAGCAGAAGTTCGCGGGATCACTTTTACCAATATGGCCGTGGGCGACGGCAATGGGGCTGGTATTCGCCTTGAGACAGGTGCTCTCAACGTGGCATATTCGCGTTTCATGAATAGCCAGCAAGGCATCCTGACCGCCGACAATCCGGCGGGTCAGATCTACATCCTGCGCTCAACATTCAGCGGCCTTGGCACTTGCGAGCATTCCGCAGGCTGCGCTCACTCGATCTATATTGGCAATTATGGTTCGCTGACTGTCAAAGAGAGCCGCTTTGAGAAAGGTCGGGGCGGCCACTATGTCAAAGCGCGCACCGCGAATGTTGTGCTCGAAGACAACTCTTTTGATGACGCACAGGGCACCGGCACCAATTACATGATCGACCTGCCAGCCGGTTCCAAAGGCTCGATTGCGAACAATTGGTTCGTGCAGGGCAAAGACAAAGAGAACTACTCTGCGTTTATCGCTCTGGGCGCTGAAACCGTGCTGCATGATCCAGACGGCTTGGTGGTCAAAGACAACACCGCGCGTTTTGTCCCGGGTCTTAACCGGGCGAGCGTCTTTCTCGCCGATTGGACCAATTCGCGGGTGGTGATGAGCGGGAACAGCCTTGCGCGCGGTTTGACGAAGTACGAGCTTCGCTAGACCCTAATCCGGGGCGTAGAAGCCGGGCGCGTAATCCACTTTCCCGCGCGGCATTTCGCCGTCCAGCAACATCGCTTGGAAAAATTCTGGTGGTGGGCCCGGATAGGTGAGCTGTGGTACGTGCTCAAATCCAAAGCGCGGGTAGTAAACATTACTCCCCAAAAGCACGATGCCTCTGGCGCCGCTTGCGCGCATATCGGCAATACCGCGCGTAATCAGCGCGCCGCCGATGCCCCGATGATGAAGCTCTGGCAAGACGGATACCGGGCCAAGCCCATACCAATTTTTCGTTTCATCGCTGATTGTGACAGGCGAGAAGGCGATATGCCCAACGATCCGCTGCTCGTCCTCTGCGACGAGTGACAGTGTCAGATCACCCGCCGCACGCAGTCGGTCATTCACATGCTGCTCGTCGCCCTCGCTGAAGGGCATGTCCTTGAATGCAGCCTTAGTCAGCGCGTGGATAGTCGCTTCATCGCCTTGAGCCTCGGGGCGGATGGTGACGGCTATTTCGGGCCCCTTCATGTGAGCAAATGTCCTGATTTGTCGCGTTTAGTGGCGAGATATTCGGCGTTGTGCGGACCTGCTGGGAGCTGGTGGTGCACCCGCTCGGTCACTGTCACACCCGACATCTTGAGGCTCTTCACTTTCGCAGGATTGTTGGTGAGAAGCCGAATCTTGCGCGCACCAATAAGCTCCAACATGCGCGCGGCCACGGGAAAATCGCGCGCCTCATCGGGAAGGCCAAGCCGCTCGTTCGCTTCCACCGTGTCGAACCCTTGATCCTGCAAGCGGTAAGCGCGCAGTTTGTTGATCAGGCCAATTCCGCGCCCTTCTTGGCGCATGTAGAGAAGGATGCCCCAGCCGCCGTCCTTGCGCGCGTGCTCAGACATCGCCTCAAGGCTTGCATCCAACTGCGGCCCGCAATCACATTTAAGGCTGCCCAGAACATCTCCGGTGAGGCATTCAGAGTGCAAGCGAACCAATGGCTCGCAGTCGCCCGATTGCTCTCCGATGATAAGCGCAATATGCTCGCGAGTGTCGGCGGCGGAGCGAAAGGCGATGATCTCCGCCTCCTCATTGGCCCTGACCGGAAGCCGTGCACGGGTGATTATATCGAGCCGCCTTGCATCGGTGTAGGCGGCAAGGTCGCTTGCGATGAGGGAATGCGGCTCACCGCCATGGACCGGGTCCACCATAAAGGCGGGCAATATCCCTGCGATCCGGGCGTATTCCATCGCCGCGACCGCTTCATCCGCCCAGTCGATGGCCTCCGCCTTGAAAGGCCCTTTGAAAGGGTTATTCAGATCGAGCGAAGGGTCTGCGATGGGCCGTGCGATGTCCAAATTGACCGGCTCGGCTGAACGGATCAGGATCGGCGTGTGGGGCAGGTCGCCCCTAGCTGCTTCGCGCTGATTGGTAAGTTTGAGGGTCGCCGCACGCGCAGCGGAAATCAGCAATTGGCCCGACTGCGCACCGCTCGCGGTCGCGGTCTCAACCGGCAATAAAACTGGCCCGCCTGCAAAATCGAGCGCCCAGCCATGCCGCAATGCATCCACACCCTGCGCTGCGCGCCGTTCGGGCGACGCTTGGACAAAGCCGGTTGGTGCTAGGCGGGCGCTGTCATTCACACATCAAACTCGGTGATGAGCGGGATGTGGTCAGAAGGTTTTTCCCAATTGCGCGCGTCCTCAAGCAGAGAGTGTCCGGTCGCCTTGGCCGCCAATTCGGGCGAGGCCCACATATGATCCAGGCGCCGCCCGCGATCATTCACGCGCCAATCTTTGCTGCGATAGGACCACCATGAAAAATACCGCTCAGGATCGCGGATAAACTCGCGGCCCAGATCGACCCAGCCATGCGCGTCTTTAAAGCGCTGCAAGGTCTCAACCTCAAGCGGCGTGTGGCTGACGACTTTAAGGAGCTGTTTGTGGTTCCACACATCGGCCTCGAGCGGAGCAATGTTGAAATCGCCAACGATCAAAGTGGGAGCGTCGATGCCCTTCGCCCAATCGGTCATGCGGGCCAGAAAATCGAGCTTCTGCCCGAACTTGGGGTTCTTTGCGCGGTCAGGTTCATCGCCGCCTGCTGGCACATAGACATTGTCGACGCGCATACCGCGATCGACAATTTCAACGCCGACATGGCGCGCTTCGCCATTGGCTTGCCAGTCGTGGCGGGAATATTCGCGGATAGGCACACGGCTGACGGTTGCGACGCCGTGATACCCTTTTTGCCCGCAGATCGCTTGGTGCTCATATCCAAGCTTTGCCAAAGCTTCAGCCGGGAACTGGTGTTCCTGACATTTAATCTCTTGCAGGCACAAAATATCAGGCCCGTGATCGCCCAAATATCTTTCGATAATAGGCAAGCGCAAACGCGCAGAATTTATATTCCAAGTGGCGACGCTAAGCATGCATTCCAACTAGTCGGACTTCTTATTGGCTACAAGCTGGGGTGGAAAAAAGGCCGATAAAGAAACACAAAAAGAAAACCCCAGTGCCGGGGGGCGTTGGCACTGGGGCTCCTTGTTAGCGTTCGTCACGCTTGGTCAAAACGGCATTTTTTCGCGCCTAGGACAACAGGGGGAAGCCCTTAAGCTTTGCCGTTCTGATTAGCGCGTTTTACTCTGGGCTGGCTTTCACTTGAATGAACGCAAACCTAGGTTTGTCTTAATATTACAACTTTTTGCAGGCGAACCGTTCACCCTGGCCGACGAGAGGAGCGGCGCGGATCGCGGAACCTGAACGTCGAATCAGGAACCGCAACGCCGTAACGGTGATTCCTGAGACGCACGGTGGTGCGATAATTCTGCGCATCAACCGCAACCCAGTTCATCAGGCGCAATCCGCCCGGTGCTCTTGCATCACGCGCAAAGTTCATAATAATCCGGCCAAACTCGGGTCTGCCGGGGTCAGATACATCGACACTGACGATCTCTGAGCCACCCAGGGACAACAGCGTCCCATACTGCTTCACATCGCGGTTGGGATCGAGCAGCGCGCCGAGCGGCGAGTTCCTGATTGGCCAGCGTTCGACTTGATTGACCTCATAATCGACCATGTAGAGCGATTTGCCGTTGGATACGACGAGAAGATCAGCATCCTTGCCATAGTCGAAGCGGATTTTTCCGGGCCGCTTTAGCGTCATCGTCCCGTTGGCGACATTGCCCGCACGATCAATCTGGTTGAAGTCCGCCTTCATCGTAGAGATTGCGCGTAGGGCGGTCACGGCCCGGTCAAGATCCGCGCTGCTGGACTGAGCCTGCGCTGCGGGCGCAAACGAGGGCGCGCTTGAGGCGTTCCCGAGCGATAAGCCCAGAGCGCATGTGCCCGCAGCGGCCAGCGCAATGCCGAGCGGGCGGAAAAGTTTGGTGATTTTCATAACGCGACGGTTACGCGGCCAGCGTTGAACTGTCGATGAATTTGCGCGCCTCTCATTGTTCAGAAGAGGCGCTGCAAAAGCCGATCTTACTTGATCTTGGCTTCTTTGAATTCAACATGCTTGCGGACAACAGGATCGTATTTGCGGAACGTCATCTTCTCGGTGATGTTACGCGGGTTCTTTTTGGTCACATAGAAAAAGCCGGTGTCAGCAGTCGACACGAGACGGATTTTCACGGTTGCTGGCTTCGCCATTGCAAGGTTCCTACAAAACAGATGGTGGCCCAAGGACGAACCCTGGTGGCCGTAAAAACAAAGGGCGGCGCTTGGGGTGTGCCAAGCATGCCGCCTTACAGTCGCGCGCCTCTGAGCGATTCACGGGGAAAAGTCAAGAAGTACTCACCAATCAGACCGGCTGACTTTGCCGCGCTTGGACTTCACATCGGCCCGCACTTTCTTCGCCTTGAGACGCTGTGTCTTGCCAACCCGGTTCACACGGGTTTTGGCGCGTTTCTTTGGAGCGCGGTGTGCGGCCTTGAGCATCTCCTCCAACCGCGCGCGAGCAAGCTGGCGATTCGCCTCCTGCGTGCGGTGCTGGCGGGCAGTGATTAGGAGGTCGCCTGATGTGGTGAGTTTCGAGCCTGCTAGCTCGCGCAGCCTTGCAAAAATCGGCGGAGGCAGGCGCAGAGCATAGATATTGACCCGCAGCTGCACCTCGGTCGCGACCTTATTGGCGTTCTGACCACCCGGCCCAGAGCCAGCAAGGAAGCTTTCCTGCGCAAGAGCATGTGCGCGATCAAGGAGGCTGCTATCCATGATCCTTCTCTGGCAATTCTAACTCTGGCGCAGGCGGCTCGGAAAGCCCCGCGCGGATAAAATCCTCTGGGAACGGTGAATGAGCGGTGATTGTGTTCTTGCCCGGACGCTCCACTGTGAAGGTTTCAGCATGAAGCATTGTGCGCGGCGCGCCCTTGTTCTGACCCCTCACCGGGCCATAAACAGGATCGCCCAAAAGCGGCGCGCCCAACCCTTGCAATGCGTGCACCCGCAATTGGTGCGTGCGGCCGGTTTCAGGGCGAAAACGGATCAGCGAACGCACGCGCTCTCCTTCACCAATTGTCTCGATAAGCTCCCAGTGCGAAACCGCAGGCTTACCCTTTTTGGCGGCGATCATGCGCCAGCCTTTTTCCGCCGAACTGATCTTCGAAAGTGACAGGGCGATAGTGCCCGAGGTCTCTTCCGGTTTAAAGTCGAGGACGGCCAGATAGGTCTTGCCCACCAGCCGGTCTTCGAACGCCTTGTTGAAGCGCTTCAATGCCTTGGGATTGCGCGCCAGAAGGAGGCAGCCTGATGTATCAGTATCAAGCCGGTGCACCGCCACAGGGCGCCGCTGAAAGCCGAGCTTCAAATCATCGAGATGATCTTCAAGACATGCTCCTCCACGCTTTGGGCGATCCACGGGCAGTCCGGCAGGCTTATCAATAACGAGCGCTTCGCCGTCTTCGAAGAGGATGGGAATGGAGGTCATATGCGCCCCCTACTGCCTGGCCTGCGGATTGTCGAAGAATGTTTGCCTAGACCAGCTTTGCAGCGAAGAGACCGCGCACTGCATTGCCAAGCTGAAAGCCGTCTTTAAGGTCCTCGAGCGTCAACTCGGCCTCGCGCGCCTTGCCCTTCTCGATAAGGTACTCGCGCAGGATACCCGGCAGCAGGCCGAGCGATTGAGACGGGGTGAGAAGCACGCCATCGCGCTCGACAAACACATTGGTGAAACTGCCCTCAGTCACCAATCCATCTTCGCGCACCAGTATGGCTTCCGCGCCGCCAAGCGCCTTGGCCGCTTTCAAGGCATCCTCGTAAAACCCGCGGTCGCTTGTTTTGTGGCGCAGCCGCCAATCGGATGGATCAAGCGGGTTCGGCAGGGCCGCAACCGGCACTACTCTCTCAAATGGTTCTGGCATGGGTCCCGTCTCGATCACGCTCGCACCGCTTTTTGAGGTGAGGAGGCGCACTTTGGCAGGCTCGGAAAGCTCAAACACAAGAGCATGGATCTGGTTGCGAAGCGCATGACGGTCGAATTCGAAGCCAAACGCGGATGCGCTGCGCTTCATCCGCTCCAAATGCAATTCCAGCATGGCAATGCCTGTCTCCGGATCGAACACCATGGTCTCAATCAGGTCAGCGCCGCCCGAAGCTGCCCCGCGTGCAAAACCGGCCTTCACCTCGCATTCGCGGCGTTCAGCAAGCGGCTCGCTATCGGCAACAATCGCAGAGCCCACACCCAGAATAGCAGAGCCCTGTCCGTTCTCTATCGGGGTTAGACGCAAGGTGCGGATCGCCACGTTGAACGCCGCCGAGCCATCCGCGCCAATGCGCCCAATACTACCGCAATAGGCCCCGCGCGCGTCGCGTTCCGTCTCTTGGATAAGCTCCATCGCACGGATTTTGGGCGCGCCAGTGATCGAGCCGCATGGGAACATCGCACGCACCAGATCGGCTGCCCCCATACCATCTGCCAATTGAGCGCGAACGCTGGAGACCATTTGATGGACCGTTGGATAGCTCTCAATCGCAAAAGGCGCATCGACCTGCACACTTCCGGGCACAGCAACGCGCGACAGGTCATTGCGGATCAGGTCGACGATCATCAGATTTTCGGCCTTGTCCTTGACCGAAGTGCTAAGCTCCTTAGCCAATGCTGCATCCGTTTCCGGATCTCTCCCGCGCGGACGCGTGCCTTTCATAGGCTTGGCTTTGGCGCTGCCTTCTGCGCCGAGCGCGACAAACAGCTCAGGCGAAAAGCTCAAAAGCCAATGCGAGCCATCGAAGATCATCCCGCCGTAACCGGCATTCGCGCTAGTCCTAAGCTGCGAATAGAGGGCCACCGGATCGCCTCGGTAAGACCCGGCAAGCGGATAGGTCAGGTTGGCCTGATAGACATCACCTGCGTGAATAGCTTCGCGCAAAGCCTCAAACGCGGCCTCATATCCAGCGGGCGACACTTGCGGCTCCAGCGGGCCAAGCCGCGCCTCGCCTTGCGCCCTCGCGGCAAGCCACGCTGGTACATCGCCCGCCGCAATCCGTGCCGGTTCATCGAAAAGCCCAAGCCATACAAGCGGCCCATGCGCACCGGTTCTCGCATCGGCGAGAGGCGCAAGTTTGCCCTCTAAAGCGAGGCCCGCCTCATAGGCAATTATCCCGGCAAGCTCGCCCCCATTGCCGCGCGCGGCGTCCGCAGCTTCAAGGGTCAGCGCCACTTCTTCAGCGCGGTAGGCTGCAAAAATCTCGCGCGGGGCCGAATACAAAAGCGCATCCGCCGCCGCGCCTGCCTCGCGGGCGTCGTCCAGCAGTATAAAGCACTCTTTATTCGGAGCCTGACCCATCTTTTTTGCTTTAAGGCCCTCGCACCCTCAAGTCGATAGGGTGGTTTGGCTAAATCGCGTGCCGCACGGTTGACCAAGCCACCGGTGAGCGGCACACGCAAACAGACGAATTTGGGCGAAGGATTGGGTAAGCAATGAGCGATATATTTCTGGGTCTTGGGGGCAATGGCGAAAATCAAAGCCTCGCTTTGTCGCGGGCCAATCGCCACGGATTGATCGCAGGCGCCACCGGGACTGGTAAAACGGTGACGCTCCAAGGGCTGGCTGAAAGCTTCTCAGCAGACGGTGTCCCGGTGTTTGTGGCTGACGTGAAAGGCGATTTGTCCGGCATCGGCATGCCCGGTTCGGCAAAGTTCAAACACGCAGACAAGCTTGAGGGCCGCGCCAAAGAGCTTGGCATGGAGGACTATGAGTACTCCGACAATCCGGTGATCTTTTGGGATCTTTACGGCGAACAAGGCCACCCGATCCGCACCACCATCACAGAAATGGGCCCGCTGCTTTTGGCGCGCTTGCTTGACCTTAACGACACTCAGGAAGGCGTTCTTCAAATCGTCTTCCGCTATGCCGACGACAATGGCCTTCTGCTCTTGGATTTTGGCGATCTCCAGTCCCTTCTCCAATGGGCGAATGAGAACGCAAAGGAGCTGTCTGGTGCTGGATACGGCAATGTCTCCAAGCAATCGGTGGGCGCGATCCAGCGGCAATTGCTCTCATTTGAATCGCAAGGCGCAGACCATTTCTTTGGCGAACCCGCGCTTGAGATCGACGACTTCCTGCAAAAGGACGAAAATGGGCGCGGCTATGTGAATGTGCTCGCTGCAGACCAATTGATGCGCTCGCCAAAGCTCTATGCGACCTTTTTGCTGTGGCTTTTGGCGGAACTGTTTGAGACGCTTCCCGAAGTGGGCGACCCTGAAAAACCCACGCTCGTGTTCTTCTTTGATGAAGCGCACTTGCTCTTCGATGACGCTCCCAAAGCGCTTCAGGACAAGATCGAGCAAGTCGTTCGCCTGATCCGCTCCAAAGGTGTGGGCGTGTATTTCGTGACCCAAAACCCGATTGACATCCCTGAGGAAGTCGCAGGGCAATTGGGCAACCGCGTTCAGCACGCTCTGCGCGCCTTCACCAAACGCGATCAACGCGCGATCAAGGCGGCGGCGGAAACCTTCCGGATCAACCCCGACCTCGATGTGGAAGAGGCGATTACTGAGCTTAAAGTGGGTGAAGCGCTTGTCTCGACGCTCGACGAGGAAGGCGCGCCCACAATTGTACAGCGCACGCTTATCAATCCGCCGCGCTCGCGCCTTGGCCCTGTCACAAAAAAGAACGTGCGATCATCCAGTCGATCAGCCCGTTCGACGGCAAATATGACGAAATTGTAGACCGTCAAAGCGCCGAAGAAGTGCTCGCGCAAAAGGCCTCCGATGCGGTGGAAACCGCCAAGGAGGTCGAGGAAAAAGGCGAGGCCGAAGTCGCCAAGCGCTCGCGCAAATCCAAGTCGATCTGGGAAAAAGCCATGTCACGAGGCGCCAAAGTCGCCGCTGGCAGTGTCGCGGGCGCTGCCGCTGCTGCGGTTCTTGGCAAGAAATCCCGCGCCAACCCCATGCGTTCTGGGATCACTTCGGCCGCAGGCTCGCTTGCAACCGATCTCGCAGGGCCGATTGCGGGACGTTTTGTGCGCAATCTTATCGGCGGATTGATGCGTTGATTGGAGAGAGCCCCGGCATGCTGAAACGACTGTTATCTGCGCTTGGCTGCGGCGTTTTGCTTGGGTCCTGCAGCCCCGGTGAGCAAACGCCCGAGCCTGCCACTGTCGTTGTCGCTTTTGACCGCGAGACCGCCGACCTTCTCGTCACCGAGGGAGTAGCCGACCGGGAAACCGGTCGCCGCGTGGCTCCCAATGATCCAGTGCGGATTGCCAGCATTTCAAAGCTCATCATGGGGCTTGCAACCATGCGCCTTGCTGAAGAGGGCGTGGTTGATCTGAATACCGATGTGTCTGAATATCTCGGGTACTCCCTTCGCTCACCCGAATTTCCTGAAATACCGGTCACTTTGGCGCAGCTCCTCTCGCACCGTTCGGGCCTTCGCGACGCAGGCGGATATGTGATACCGCTTGGTGAAAGCCTGCAAGAACAACTCGAAAACCCAGACAGCTGGTACGCCGATGCCGCGCCGGGAGAGGCCCCGTTTGAATATGCCAATATCGGCTCACCAGTGGTCGCCAGCGTTCTCGAGGCGGCCAGCGGCGAGCGGTATGATGCGCTGCTCAACCGGCTCGTGTTTGAGCCGCTCGGCATTGAAGCCTGCGTTAATTGGATCGGCTGCTCTAACGATATGGCCGCGCGCGCCGTCATCCTCTACCGCGACACGGGCGAAGTGGCGCGCGATGATCCCGCAGACCTCCCGCCCAATTGCACCGTGCCGGTCGCAGACGGGACGGAATGTTCACTGGAAAGCTATGTGCCCGGCACCAATGCCAGCGTGTTCAGCCCGCAGGGCGGTGTTCGCATCGGCATGGTGGACCTTGCCAAGATCGGACAGGCGCTGGTGCGAGAATCTGACGGTTTTCTGTCGTCAGGATCATTGAAAGCAATGTTCGCCTCCGCTGATCCGCAGATCGAAGGCCAAGAGTTTTTCTGCGGCTATGGCCTGCATTTGCAAGCTTTAGAAACGCCCGGACGGACCTGCACCGACGCACTCTTTAAGGACGGCGTCAAACGCTATGGTCATGCAGGCGAGGCTTACGGCCTTCGTTCAGGGCTCTGGTTCGATCCGGTAAGCGGCAAGGGTCTCGCATATTTCACCACCGCGGTGCCGCCGCGTCAAAGCGCTGAGGACGAAGGCGGGTTTGACCCAAGAGAGTTGGCTCTGATTGAGCGGGCTCAGGAGTTACTTGCCGAGCGGTGAGTGGAATAGACGAAAATCTTCAAAGTTCAGCCGGCAGGGCAGCTCGAATGACAGAACCGCTTCGCCTCCACATGCCTTCAGTATAGCTTTTGCCTCCTCGCGCGCCCCGCCGGTTAGCGTTGCAAGGTAATCAAGCGCACGCTGAAACATCCATAGGCTAAAGGGCAATGCGGCTCTCTGCCCTGTCACACCTTCAACCGAAAAATCGACCAGACCCAAAGCGCGCGGCACTTCGGTATTGGGATTGGTGGACGCCCAAGCCTCTAAAAGCTGCGCCACCCTTGCAAGATAAGGAAGCTGCTCTGTCATCATCCGGCGCAAAATGGGCAAGAGCGTTTCTGGAACTTCGTCACCCGGCAGAAAGTCACCGGACAAAACATCAGGTGCAATCATCCGCTCAACCCAGCGCGCCACATTGGGCGCGAGCCGTTTCATTATCTCACCGCTTTTGGGATCACGGTAATTATGCGCGTAAAGCGGGCCAATCAGGCCATAGTCGCCAATACTTGGCCGCGATCCGAAGAGAAAATCGTGAGCGGCAAAATGCTGGTCCAGGTCATGCAGCAGCGCCTCGTAGGAGGCCTCGACAGCAGGGATCGTCGTCTCATTGATGCCGAGCATAGGCACAAAGCCTTTGAACATGCTCCCACGTTTCTTGCCTGCCTCATATTGCTCAGCCAGGCTCCCATCAGGCAGCGCCGTTTTGCCGAATTCTGAGTAGATCCATTCCTCATTATAGTGCCAGCGATAATGCATGGCAGGAATAACCAGCCACTCATCTCCAAAACACTCAAGCAGGAGCGCGACCAATCGTTGACGCGGGCTTGCGGGATAGACTGAGGGGCCAGTTGATTGGGCCTCAAAATGGTCGATGATAACGGTCGTGTCTTGAACAAGTGTGCCGTCGCTGAGCTCGACAACCGGGATCACTGGCCTACCAATAGCGGGGACTATCTTGGAGACAAAGGCGGGATCGCTCGGGAGTTTCTCGGTATAATCGATCCCCTTCCAATCGAGATAGCTGCGCGCTTTTCCTGAGAAAAGCGAAGGGGGCGCGCCAAACAGTGTAACGCTCATTCATGAGTCTCCTAGGCAGTGTTCGCAAAATTAGAGTGGTAGACGTATTTCGGCGCGAAGGCCGCCTTCGTTACGGTTCTCGATTACCAATGATCCCCCATGAGCCTCAGCGATAGCCCGCGCAAGTGTCAGACCGAGACCTGTCCCTCCGGTCGCCCGGTTGCGCGAGACCTCGCCTCTGGTGAAAGGCTCCATCATCTGCCCCAAGGCCTCCTGAGGAATGCCGGGGCCATTGTCTTCGACGCGCAAAATGGCATGGGTCTGGCTGCGCACCATGGATATCTGAGCCGACCCGCCATAGCGAACTGCATTGGACGTGAGATTGCGCAGCGCCCGCTTTACCCATGTAACCTGAACCTCGGCGACCAGCCTCTGCGGATCATTCATCGTCACAGGCTCGCCCAGATCCTCAAATTCTTCGACCACGCCTATGACAAGAGCGCCCAAATCCGCAGCCTCGGTCTCAAGAGTGTCTTTTCGGCCCATCCGGGCCAGCATAAGAATATCGTCGAGCGTCGCAGAAATATCCTCGATCGAGGCCGCCATCTTGGCGCGCTGTTCATTGTCGGCAACGCTCTCAGTGCGAACGCGAAGCGCGGCAAGCGGCGTTTTGAGGTCATGGCCAATCGCGCCCAGCATCACGTCTTTCTCGTCAAGCAGAGCGGCAATGCGAGCCTCCATCGCGTTGTGAGCAGCGATAAGGCGGCGGGTGTCATCGGGCCCCGTTTCCTCAAGCTCCACCACTTGATCAGGGTCGCGCGAAAAATCTGCCACGCGCGCTGTGAGTGCTGCCAAAGGCCGTGTGATCCTGCGGATAACAAAGAATAGAATGACAATGAGAAATCCAAAGGTCACCAGCGTCTGAAGAACGACTAGGCCAAGCCCGCCTTGAGGACGCCTCGGCGCAAAGAGCCTTACCGTCTCCCACTGGCTGTCTGGGGCTCGTTGAATGGTTGCCACGACCAGATCGCGGTCCTGCCACTGACGGTTTGCCGCCAATCTTGGGCGGCGCGCTGCAACGCGCCGAAGCAATGGATCATCGCCAGCACGAATTACGGTGACCGAAAGCGCAGTAGGAGTGACCCCCTCACCTTCAAGAACCTCGCCGAGCCTTTCGGCTAAATCCGGGCGGAGTGGAAAGTTCTGAGCCGCCAAAGGTTCGCGCGGCGTCATCATATAGCGAAGCCGCGGCGGCAGGCGGCCACGCCCGGCTTGCTCTGCCGCCAAGCCGCCCGCCTCGCGCAATCGGCGGCGCTGTTCTTGAAGACGCTGCCTCTCGGCCAGGTTTGCCTGCTGACCGTCCCCGCGCCCTAAACGCTCTGTGCGTTCTGCACGCTCTGCGCCATTAATGAGGCGGAATGCAGCGGTTGTGACTGCCGCATTCTCGCGTCGGTCCTCGCCTGCCCGAAAGAGCAGTGTCACCGAGATACCTTGCGAGATTAGGAGGGCAAGCGCGACGCTCACCATGACCTGACCCAGCAAGCTCGAGGGCAAAAAACGCTTCACGAAAGCTCAGTCCCCGGCGGAATGCGTTTGACACTTGCAGCAAAACGATAGCCGCCGCCGCGGACCGTTAAAATCAATTGCGGTGAGCTCGTATCTGCCTCAATTTTGCGGCGCAGGCGGCTCACTTGATTGTCGACAGCGCGGTCGAAAAGATTGGCGGTTCGTCCCTGCACGATGTCAAGCAGCAGATCGCGGTCCATCACCTGGCGCGGGGCGTCAAGAAAGGCTCTCAAAAGGCGAAATTCTGCGGTCGAGATGGGAACAGTGACACCTTCAGGATCGGTAAGCTTGCGTTTCAGCGGATCAAGCCGCCAACCATCAAAACTGTAGTGCCAATCCTCCATTTCGGCCTGCGGTGCGGCCGAGCGATCCACCCGGCGCAGCACTGTGCGAATACGCGCAACCAGCTCGCGCGGTTCAAAGGGTTTCACCACATAATCATCCGCGCCAAGCTCAAGCCCAAGAATTCGGTCCATCGCCTCAGCCTTAGCGGTGAGAAAGATCACGGGAAGGCCCTGTGTCTCGACCAAATGGCGGCACAGCGAAAGCCCGTCCTCGCCCGGCATCATTACGTCGAGCAGCACAAGATCGGGCCGCATCGCTGTCAGCTCTGAGCGCGCGGCAGAAGCGCTGTGCGCCTCGACCACTGAAAAGCCTTGACCTGAGAGATATTCCGCCAAGGGCTCACGCAAGGTGGCCTCGTCATCGACAAGCAGAATTATGGGCGCGTCTTGGGTCATAGGCGGTATCATTCATGAAATGTGTCGGCCCGGTGTGCAAGCCTTTGGGGAGTGCTTGCATCACCGGGCCGAATAGTTGGCAACCGCGAGAGGGACCAAGGAGGGGTAAGCAATTCTCGCGGGTGCCAACCTGTTCGAGGGGACTTACCGGGTGCCGCGCTGGCCCCTGCGCTCCTGACGGTGCTCCTGACGGCGCTCCTGCCGCTTGGCTTTGGCGGCTTCGCGCTCGGCAGCGGTGATTATGCCTGAGCCATCGGTGTCGGCGCGGGCAAAGCGCTGCTCAATGGCGGCATCGAATTCCGCTTTACTTACGGCAGAATCGCCATTGGTGTCTGCCCGCTCGATCATCCGCATCGCGCGGTCACCGCCGCGACCTCCTCGGCGCTCGGCACGTGCCTCGCGGCCTGCCGTCATTTCAGCTTGCGACAGACCGCCGCTGCCGTCTGTATCAAGACGTTCAAACATGCGTGCCTGGCGCTCAGCAGCGCGTTCTTCGCGAACGGCAGACAATTCCGCCGGGGTCACTTCGCCGTCGCCATTGGCATCAGCCTTGGCAAAGCGGGCCTCAGCGCGAGCGCCGCGATCTTCCATTGTAAGCTGACCGTCACCATTGGCGTCCATGCGGGCAAATCGCTTGTCGCCTTGCGCCTTCGCCTCGGCGATTGAGATTTCGCCATCGCCATTGGTATCAGCGCGCGCCATGCGGTCGCCCTTTTGGGCGTATGCGAGGCCTGCACCGCCCATGACGAGGGCAGCGGCTGTCAGTGAGAGGGTTAGTTTGCGCATTATACGCTCCTTTCTAGGGGTTTACTGTTCACTTCACTACGAAGCTGCGGCGAGGCATCCCACAATACCCAAACCTTTTGCAGGCTCTGGGTGCCCAGTGAGACTAAACCGCTGACCGGTCCCTTTTGTTTGCACCCAAACGGGTGATCGGGGTTCAAAAGGGCCGGAGCCAGTTGTTTGCTCCTCACCGCAACTCACAGATACCTTTCTAGAGGCCCAGTGTCGCAGGAGTATGCCGGATCACGGGCAAAGTGTCGCGGTTTGTATCAATAAGGCAGCCGCGTTCAGAAAGCCGAAAGATGGGAGGCTCACCGGGGCTATCTCGGGCGGTGCTCTGTGCCTTCGCCTGCTGTTATGAAAATTGCTGTCGCGCTCTCTTCGACATCAGCGATATGCCAAACCCCGCGCGGGTTGATGGCAAATTCGCCAGCCTCAAGCGCAGTGGTCTTTTGCGAGCCGTCGGGAAATTCCTGTGTGAGAACCATCGCGCCTGCAGTGCAAACGACGACTTCCTCGCCTTTGGGATGCATTTCCCAGCTGTCCCATCCTTCGGTAAAAGTATGCTGAGAAACGAGCCTGCCTTCTGCACCATCATTCCCGTGGCGTGCTCCATATCCTGCGTACCATTCCATTCCATCGAACGGAGGCTGGGGAACGGCGGTTGCCCCGCACCCCAGGTGGAGGAAAGTGTCGCTGAGTTTGGGCGCGCTCACGATTGCGGCTCTGATGAAGAAGGCGGCGTCATGCAGAAGACATTGAGCTTATTTCCATCCAGATCGCGGAAATAGCCTGCGTAAAAACCATCTTCACCGCGCGGACCCGGCTCGCCTTCATCGCTTGCGCCATTGGCCATGGCGACATCATAGACCGCTTTGACTTTGTCAGGGCTGTCGACTTGCAGGGCAACCATAGTGCCATTGCCGACACTCGCCGCATCTCCGTCGAAGGGTTTGGTCGCCGCAATGCCAGCGGTTCCGTCTTCAAAATTGCCCCAAGCGATAAATTCGCCCTCTTCCATCATGCGGCCATAACCCATGGCTTTGGCCACTTCGTCGTAGAATGCCGAGGCCTTGCCCAAGTCATTGGTGCCAAGCGTTACATAGCCGATCATGATCGTTCTCCCTTTTGCCGAGCGCCTCCATCGCGACTCGAGATAGTGAGAACATTAAAGGAACATGTACACTCATGCAACGGCCCGGGCCGCCCGCGAGCCCAATTCTAAAGTGCAGCTGTCTCTCGCTCCACCCACGCCAAGTCTTCGCTTTCAAGCTGCGGAGCCAAAAGAGCGCGGGTTTTGGCGTGGTAGTCATCCACCCAAGCGATCTCGCTTGTCGTAAGAAGGCTCGTGTCGATCAAACGCCTGTCCAGCGGCACCCATGTGAGGCACTCAAAGCCAAGATAGCGGCCTTCCGCGCCCTCGATGTCACGCTCAACTGTCAGAACAAGGTTCTCAATCCGAATGCCAAACGCGTCCTGCTTGTAATAGCCGGGTTCGTTGGAGAAAATCATACCAGCGTGTATTTCTTGAGACGTGCCAGCCTGGCCTCCAGAGGGCTTTGCGATGCGCTGTGGCCCTTCGTGGACCGAAAGGAAACTGCCGACACCGTGGCCTGTGCCGTGCGCATAGTCGACGCCTGCTTCCCAGAGGTACTGGCGCGCGAGAACGTCGATCTGGCCGCCATTGGTGCCTTGCGGGAAGATCGCCCGATCAATCTGGATATGGCCTTTGAGAACGCGGGTGAAGCGGTCGCGCATTTCGCTCGTTGGCTCGGAACCCTCGGGCGTGTCGATCCATATGGTGCGAGTGATGTCGGTGGTGCCGTCTTCATACTGACCGCCGGAATCGACAAGATAGATCGAGCCGGGGGGCACGGGGATATTGGTTTCTCCATCGACCTTATAATGGGGGAGCGCGGCATGTCCGGCGGCTGCCGAAATCGAGGGGAAGGAGAGATCACGCAAAGTGCACGCTTCGCGCCGGAAACCTTCCAGTTTGGCGGCAGCCGAGAGTTCATCCACAGTGCCGCCGGGGGCGGTGACTTCCATCCAGCGCAGGAAGCGTGCGACCGCAGCACCATCGCGGGCTTGTGCGTCTTGGTGTCCCTTTATCTCGACCGGGTTTTTGATCGCCTTGGGCAGGATTGTTGGGTCTTGGCGAAAGGTAAAATTCGCCCCGCCTGCCCGAAGAGCCTGAGCAATGCCGACCACGCCGTAATTGGGGTCCACGCTCACTCGCTTGCCGGAGAATTCACCCAGCGCAGATGTGAACTCAGAGCGATCCCGGACTGTGACCGCATTGCCCAGATGCTGGGTTAGCTCGCTCGTCACCTTTTCAGGCGCGATGAACAGCTCCGCCGTCCCGTCCTTGTGAGCGATCACATAGGACAGCGCGACCGGCGTGTTGTCAACATCCGAGCCGCGAATATTGAGCAGCCACGCAATCGAATCGAGCGCGGTGATGACGGTTGCATCCAGCTCCTCATCGCACAAATAATCGGCAACTTCGGCACGCTTGTCGGCTGAGCCTCGCCCGGTCAACTCGTCAGGCTGGATTACCGCAATCGCATCGGATGGAGCAGGTTGATCGGACCAGACGGCATCGAGCGGATTGCTGTCGGCTGGCACCATGCGCACGCCTGTGGGCTCCAGCGCTTTCTCTTGGGCGGCAACCCAGCCCCATGTGTGGAGCCAAGGGTCATAGGCGACCTTCGCGCCTTCCTCACACACATCGCCGAGCCATTCGCTCAAAGATTCGCTTGGAATACTGCGATATTCAAACAGCTTACCGTCTACTTGATCGCGCACTTGCACAGTGTAGCGCCCGTCCACGAAGATCGCCGCATGGGTGAGCGTCACGGCAGCAAACCCGGCAGACCCGCCAAACCCGGTGAGCCACTTAAGCCGCTGCGCATAATCGCCCACATATTCGCTCATATGTTCGTCACTGATAGGAATGACAAAACCATCAAGCTCGCGGCGTTTCAATTCCTCGCGCAGAGCCTTGAGGCGCGCTTCGTGAGTTTGCATCAGCATTATGTTTGATCCTTGCTTGCGCGTGTCGTGTGTCTCGTTAGATACCATGAGATAAGCTGCAACTCAGCACCTTTCCACCCAAGCGTTCGCAAAAGGGAATTCTCACAGTGTCGCAATCACGCATCACCATCCTTACATGCGCAGCGGCCTTGGCGGTTCTGCCTGCCCATATCGCATCAGCCAACACACAAGAGGAACGCGCAAACGTGTCAGTCACACCGCCAATCGCTGAAAAGCGCGAGCACAGCTACTCCCATCACGGGATCACAATCAGCGATCCTTATGACTGGCTCTACGACAAGTCCTATCCGACCATCGATGATGAGGACGTGCTCGATTATGTGAAGGCGGAGAACGCCTATTTCGAGGCGAAGATGGCGGGGCAAGAGGAAGTAACCGAGGCCCTCTTCACCGAAATGCGCGCGCGGATCAAAGAGGACGATTCCACCGTTCCTCAGCGCAATGGCGATTATATGTATTGGTCGGAGTTCGAAGAGGGCTCGCAGTACCGCAAACACTATCGCAAACCTGTCGGCGCTCCCGACGATGCTGAGCCGCAGCTGATCCTTGACCAGAATGAGCTTGCCGAGGGCCTTGAATATTTCCGTCTCGGCGCTCTCAGCGTGAGCAAGAACGGGCGCTATCTCGCCTATTCGACCGACACCAATGGGTCAGAGCGCTACACTGGACGGATCAAAGATCTGGAGACGGGCACGCTGCTAGCCGATGAGCTTACCGAGCTTCGCGGCGGTTTGACTTGGGCTGCGAATGACACCGCGCTTGTCTACACCCCTTCGACCGAGGAATGGCGCAGCCTCGAGATCAAGCTCCATACCATTGGCAACCCCAACGAGACCGACATCACGCTTTTCCTTGAAGAGGATCAAAGCTTTAGTGTCGGGGCAGGTCTTAGCGCGCAGGACGATTATCTGATCATCGCGAGCGGTGACAATGAAACGTCAGAAGTGCGGTTTGTTCCGGCTGCTACCCCGGCAGCTGGTCTCACGCTGGTCAAACCGCGCGAGAAAGGCACCGAGTACAACGTCGATATCCGTGATGGTGAACTGTGGGTGTGGACCAATGACGACCACATCAATTTCCGCCTCGCAAAGGCCGACATCGCCGCACCTGGCGAGTGGGAGACCGTCATCGCGGGCTCCAACGAGTTCTACCTCACCGATTTCGACTTGTTCGAAGGCTTTTTCGTCACCGAAGGGCGTTTGAACGGATTGGATCAGGTGCAAATCCGCCGCTACAACGCGCCGCTCGAGATTGAGCCAATTGCCTTTCCCGAAGCAAGCTATGACGCAGGCCTCGCTTACAATCCGGAATACGGTCAAACCGTACTGCGCCTCGCTTATGAGAGTATGGTGACGCCTGACACAGTTCTCGATTATGATGTGGCGACGAAAACGCTCACGACGCTGAAAACGCAGGAAATCCCGAGCGGCTACAACGCATTGCTCTACACCACTGAACGCGTCGAGATCGAAGCGCGCGATGGCACTATGGTCCCGGTCAGCATTGTGATGCGCAAGGACCGCGAGGAAATCCTCGCTAAGGCAGGCATCGAAGGTCCCGGCCCGCTGCATCTCTATGCTTATGGCGCTTACGGCTATGCCGTGCCGCCCGGCTTCTCGACCACGCGGCTAAGCCTCGTTGATCGCGGCTTTGCCTATGCGATTGCGCATATCAGAGGCGGCGATGACCTCGGGCGGCGCTGGTATCTGCAAGGCAAGATGTTTGAGCGCACCAATACCTTCAACGATTTCGTCGATGCTGGCCGGGGGCTGATCGCCAAGGGCTATACTGCCGAGGGCATGGTCACCGCCTCTGGCGGCTCAGCAGGCGGCGAGTTGATGGGCGCAATCATCAACCAAGACCCGTCGCAATATGGCGCCATCGTCAGCCATGTGCCCTTTGTCGATGTGCTGAATACGATGCTCAACAAGGACCTGCCACTGACCCCGGGTGAATGGCAGGAATGGGGCAATCCGATAACTAGCAAGGCTAGTTTCGCTTATATCCTCTCCTACTCACCCTATGACCAAGTCACTGCACAAGACTATCCGCCGATGCTGGTCACAGCGGGCCTCAACGACCCGCGCGTCACCTATTGGGAGCCTGCCAAATGGGTTGCCAAATTGCGCGACGTGAAAACCGATGACAATCTGCTACTGCTCAAAACCAATATGGGCGCAGGCCACGGCGGTCAGTCGGGCCGCTGGAACTCTTTGAAGGAAACGGCTGAAGAGTTCGCCTTTATTCTATGGCAGATGGGCATGGCGAGTGAGTAACCCTCATCCCCTCCGGCCAGCGTGAGGGGGACCATGGATAAGTTCACCCAAACCTTCACAGCAGAGCCGCATCACATTGATGAGCTTGGCCATGTGAACAATTCGGTCTGGGTAACGTGGGTTCAGGAAATGGCCACCGCGCATTGGTCTGCGGTGGCTGATCCTGCACATCAAGAGCAATTCTTCTGGGTCGTGATCCGCCATGAAATCGACTACCGCGGCAATATTGCGGCAGGAGAAAGCGCGAACGGCACAACCTACATTTCCGGAGATCCAAAAGGCGCAAAGTCCATCCGCATGGTCGAGTTTACTGACGCTGGCGGAAAGCTGCTCGTGACAGCGCAAACCACTTGGGCAATGCTCGATAGGGAAAGCGGGCGCTTAGCCCGTGTACGGCCCGAGGTTCTCGCGCCTTTTCGTCGCTCAGGCGGCTGACTTTTCAAGATCGCGCGTGGGGGGAGCGTCATTGATTAGCGTCAGGCGTTCAAAACATGTGCGATCGCGTCCGGACGATTTGGCATTGTCGAGCAGTTGGTCAGCGCGCGTGTAAAGCGCTGAGAAGCTCAGAACCTTGTGGCTGGCGCTCGGCAATTCGATCAGCCCCATGCTCGCTGTGACAGGCTCTTCAAGACAGGGCACTGCGCGCGCGATGCGTAAGGAGAGCGACTTTCGCAACGCTTCCGCGCGGTAATAGGCATCAACCCCGCGAAGGAGGATCACGAACTCCTCACCGCCCAGCCTCATAGCCAAATAGTCGCGCTGTTCTCCGCCTTTAAGCGCAGCCCCGCAAGCGACGAGGACCTCGTCTCCGACCTGATGGCCATAAAGGTCATTCACGGCCTTGAAATTGTCGAGGTCGATCAACGCAACAGTATCGAACCCTTGTCCTCGCAGGGTTTCGAAGCGTTCCTCCACAATGCGCCTGTTCAACAGCCCGGTAAGAGGGTCACGCTCCGCCGAAGCTTCAAGTGCTTTTGCTTGATGCAAGGCTGCGTCCCGCTGTTTGCGAAAGGTCCTGCTCCGCCGCGCCAGCGTGACGCTTACAGCGCTTAGCGCAATGACCCCGGCAACGAGCAATGCCACCAATATCACGCCGCTCATGCCCAGGCCAAAGGTCTGCGTCCATCCTTCAAAGGACCGTTCGAAACCGGACGCAGGCAGAAGCCCTGAGCATGAGGGCGCGGTACAGGATGCCCCATCAACTTGCGCATTTGCATGCGGAAGACCCAAAGGAGCGCCAAGAAACATGGCCGCACTCACTGCAGTGAAATAGAAAATAAGATGCCCCCCTTGCATGCACAGCGCTATAAAGGGCAATTAGTTACCGGATATTTAAGCAGAAGTACTGTTGAAGTAATTCTGGTCAATTATTTGCAAGCGACGCCACTAAGCAACTTCGCGGCGCCTCTTCAAAATATCATTGGTCCGAGTAAAATCACCAGGGTTATCAACATCAATCGGCGCGTCGGCAAATGGCATGCGCACCACCTGAACACTCACACCCCAACGCCGCGCCAAAAAATCGGCCATGCCATCCATGGTGGCGAGGCTGAATTTATACATGAGCATAAAGCGAAGGCCGAATGCTTTGAGAATACGGCGAGGTTGTTTGCCGAATTGCCCGCCTGTCTCGAAGACTTTGGCCGCTTTGATCGCGTTGGCAGAAGTGACCGCGTAGAGATTACAACTCGACCAGCCGCCGTCTTTAAGCTCATGAAAAGCGCGTTTGCCGTCTGGATATGCTTTGAGGATTGTTTCCGCCCGTGTCATCGCCACTGCTACCTCTGCTCCGCTCGCCAGGGTCTCCGCGCAGAAATGGTCGAACATCTCTGAGGTGTGGAGCGCGTTGTCGCCGGTGGAGACAACGAGGGGGTAGACACCCGGAATGGTGGCAGCGGCGTGCTCGATGCTGGCAAACAGATTCTCTCCAGCAGCAACGAACTTGAGGCGGCCTGCCTCCATCATATCGTTGAGGTAAGGCACGCCTCGCATCAGCTCCTCGCTCTCGATTGAAACGTAGATATCGCCTGCATGCGCGCTTTCAGCGATTTCGCGCACAACGCGCTGGAGCATGACTTCACCGTCGATGTCCACGAGGCACTTGTGGCTCACATTCTGGAGCTTTGCGACCGCATCCTGAGGCCCTGCGCGGCTGGCAGCGAGGACTAGGACGGTGACTTTACTCGTGGTGGCCATGGGTCGAACCTATCGGTTAGGATTGAAGCGCGTTTGCTGATTGAAGAGTGGCGGTCAATTGACGGGCGGGCTTTGCCGGGTCAAGCTCTGTGAGCTGTTTGATGAGAGGGGCCGCCTCAAAACCCGGCGATGCAGCGAGGCAAGTTTCGAGCTTTTGCCACAATTGCGCGTCGCTCATCGGGTGCGCTTTGCTGCCCACTGGCATCTTAAGCGCGGTTTGAACGAAGCGCCCGTTTTTGAGCGAGATGCGGACCTCGGTGGGAAACTCGCTCTCGAGCTTTTCGACATATTCCTTGGTGATAAGCGGCATCAACGCGCGGACTTGCGGCCGGTGGAGCGCTTGGGGATCATAATCGCCAAGGCCTACTTCGCCAGAATGCAGAGCAGCAGAAAGGCTATATTCAAGGCTGAACTTCGCCTCTGCCGGGGTTTGCGGGTTTTCGTGCATCAGATTGCGCAAGTGCGCTGCGGGGGCACGGACCAGGACGCTCTCAACTGCATCAGCTGTGATCCCGTGCTCGTCCATCAGACCTAGCAATCCATCAAGCGCGCGGTGGAGGCTCCCGCAATTAGGGAAGCGTTTGATTTTGAGGCTGTGCTCGGTGATGTGGAGCGGCGCGCCGACATTATCGGCGTCAAAACGCATGGTCTGGCCGTGCTCCGCCTTGCCCTCCATGCTCGTGGCGAGATCATCGACATCCTGCCCAACCATCAGCGTGCGAAGACCCGTTGGCCCGTCGAGCGTTTCGGCCCCTGCGGTGATCCCGCCTCGTGCCATAAGCGCCGCTTGCACGCCGCCGCTTGCCGCTAACCCTGCGTGGATCGGTTTTGTATCAGAGCCAAACTGGCTCATAAAACCGCCGGCAAGACTGGTCGAAAGCGAGATCGCGTGGGCTGATTGCTCTGCGTTAAGGCGCAGCATCCGCGCGCATCCAGCCGCCGCTCCTATAGCGCCCATAGTGCCAGTTGCGTGCCAGCCCCGGCTACGGTGAAACGGGTTTACCGCTTGTCCCACAAGTCCCATAATCTGGAGGCCAACGATGTATCCATCGAGCACATCGCCAATGGATGCATCTTCGCTATCGGCCAGCGCAAGCAGGGCAGGAATCAGCACTGCCGAAGCATGTGCCTTTGCGGGGTCAAAATTGTCGTCGAAATCGAGCGCGTGGGCGCAGGTTCCGTTAAAGAGAGCCGCGTTTGGCGCAGAGAGTGTTTGCGCCTTCGCAGTGGCCCTCGCCTCGCCGCTGCCCCAGCTTTGAACCACAGGCCACAGCTTGGATGGAGCGCTATCAGCAGCGCCCGGCACCATGCATGCGACCGTATCAATCAGCGACCGGCGTGCGGTGTGCAGCGCTTCATCGGGCCAATCTCGGGGCGTTTCAGCGACCCAAGCGGCAAACGCTTTAAGGGCAAAGGACGTTACGGTATTGGGCATATTCAAAGCCCTTTAGATCGGATTGCCGTCCTGGTCTCGGAAAATCTCGCGCCGGCCGACATGGTTGGCTGGACCCACTAGGCCTTCGCTCTCCATGCGCTCAATCCATTTGGCCGCCGTGTTATAGCCCACGCCCATCTGGCGCTGGAGCCATGATCCCGATGCTTTCTGGTTCTCGATCACGATCTGACAGGCTTGGCGATATTTGCGCTCTTCGGGGTTGTCTGACGCGGTCATGTCGTCTTCGAAATTGAGACCGCCGCCATCTTCGGGTTCTTCGGTGACGGCATCGACATATTCAGGGGCGCCCTGCTCGCGCCAGAAATCGGCGACCGCCTCAACCTCGTCGTCGCTAACGAAAGGCCCATGCACGCGCACTGTCGCGCCCGTGTTGGGCTTATACAGCATATCGCCTTTGCCAAGCAGCTGTTCAGAACCCTGCTCACCCAGAATGGTGCGGCTGTCGATGCGGCTGGTGACCTTAAAGCTGATCCGGGTCGGCAAGTTGGCTTTGATCACGCCGGTGATGACATCAACCGACGGACGCTGCGTCGCCATGATGAGGTGAATACCGGCAGCCCGCGATTTTTGGCTGAGACGCTGGATCAGGATCTCGATTTCTTTGCCCACCGTCACCATCAAATCGGCAAGTTCATCGACGATCAGAACAATCTGGGGCAGCGGCGCGTAATCGAGCTGTTCTTCTTCGTACAGCTGCTCGCCCGTATCCGGATCAAACCCCGTTTGCACACGGCGGCCGAGCGGTTTGCCCTTGGCAATCGCGCTGCGCACTTTCTCGTTAAAGCCGGAGAGGTTCCTCGAGTTGATTGAACTCATCATCCGATAGCGGCGCTCCATCTCCTCAACCGCCCATTTGAGTGCCCGCACCGATTTGTGCGGCTCTGTCACCACGGGGGAGAGAAGGTGCGGGATGTCGTCGTAGGTTTTGAGTTCCAAGACCTTAGGATCAATCAGGATCAGACGGCATTCGTCCGGTGTGAACCGGTAGAGAAGCGACATCAGAATACAGTTGAGGCCCACCGATTTACCCGAACCCGTCGTCCCTGCGACTAGCAAGTGAGGCATCGCGGCAAGGTCAGCAACAATCGGCTCGCCGGCGATATCCTTGCCCAGAATGATTGGCAGCGCGCCCTTATGATCGACAAAGTCAGCGCATTCGGCAAGCTCCTTCAAGGCTACCATCTGGCGGTCCTTATTGGGCAGTTCGATGCCCATCACGGTCTTGCCCGGAATGGGCGAGACGCGTGCGGAAATGGCGCTCATATTGCGAGCGATGTCTTCGGCAAGGCCCACAACGCGGCTTGCCTTAATGCCAGGAGCAGGCTCAAGCTCATACATAGTGACCACAGGGCCGGTGCGCACAGCTGTAATCTCGCCCTTGACGTTGAAATCGTCGAGCACGTTTTCGAGCAATCGCGCATTGCGCTCCAATGCCAGCTTATCAAGCTTGGGCGCATTATCCTCTGGCGGGTCACCGAGCAGATCAAGGCTCGGCAAGTTATAGGTCGCGAACATATCGCGCTGGTTCTTCTTGGCCGCCGGATTGGCGCGCTTGGGCGGTGCGGATGGATCGGTGATCTCCGGCGAGCGGCGCTGGACAGGCTCTTCCATGATCGGCGCATCGGGCTTGGCTGTGCGGCGCGATTTTGTTGCAGGCGCGGCGGTTTCATCGTCATCACCCGCATATGTGAGAGCGGGCTGTTGGTCTCTAAGGAACGGCAGGCGGGCGGTGATTGCGCTGCCAATCGAAGAGCTGCGCACGAAATTGGGCAGCGTCAAAAGTATTCGCCAATCAATCGCGAACACGCGCGTAAGCAATGCCGTGCCACCTGCAAGGCACATCAGCGCGGCCACAAGCGTTACCCAACCTGACGCCGCCTCTCCAAACCGGGAGGCAACCGCTTCGATGCCCGTCGCACCCAACAGGCCGGATACGCCTCCCAATTGCGCAGGAAGCGAGCCAGCGCTCGTATCAAAGGTCAGCGATAACACCGTCCCCAAGAGCACCATCGCCACCAGCAAAAGTCCGGCCGGAAGCCACCAGCGGGTGCGCTCGCCCTCTTGCGTGTCGAGTTCCACGGCGCGCCACAATCTGCGCGCTGAGATGTATAGAAGCGGTAAGAGCAATACACCGGTCAGTCCAAAGGCAAACAATACGCGGTCGGCGGCCCATGCGCCCCAGCTGCCCATCCAATTGCTGACCTGCGACGGATCGGCCGCGGTCGAAGGGCTCGGGTCAGTCTGGGTATAGCTTGCCAAAGCAAGCGCCAAAAACACCATGCCTGCCAACAGCACGCCCGCACCCGTCATCTGGGCTGCGCGCCGGATGGATCTGCGAAGGCCTATGCGCCAGTCTGCTTGTGCCTGCTTACGGGTGCTCACTGCTCGGGTCGCCATGGGGCGCTCTCTTCTTCACGGGGTTTGACGAGAACACACCATGAATCCTCACGCCGGTCCGGTCAAGGAAAGAGCGTTATTTCGAGGGTCTCCAGCGTTGGCATTCGCATCCGCTCATGTGGCTTTCCTCGCTGTGCTGCAGGCGGGCACATGAGGCTCTTGCCGCCCTCGCAGCCTTTCAAGCCGGTTTAACTCAGCCCATCAATTGCGGCCCATCGCTGCCATTGCAGGGTCCGGGCGCGGGGCTTTGTCATTCCGCCCAGCGCAATCACTGGTGCCCTCGAGTGCTTCGCCAACATCTGGAAACGCACCGGACCAAGCACTCCGCCGCCAGGGTGGGTACGGGTGGCGAAAACGGGGGAAAGGAGCACCGCATCGGCCCCCAACCGGTTCGCGAGCCCCACCTCAGCATGGTTATGGGCGGTTGCAAGATGCAGCAGCCCTTGGCGCCTTGGCCAAAGCGAGCGCGGGGAGCCATAGATGCCATCCGCGCCCCATTCCTTTGCCGTAAGAGCGCTGTCGGATAAGATCACCGTATGGCCGCATGCCTTAGCCACACGGCGGATCGCGCGAAACCGCTCCCAACGCTCAGGGTCGCTCAAATGATAGTGGCGATAGATAAACCCGCTTGCCCGCGGCAATCGCATCAAAGACCCTTCCAGCACCGCATCATTGCGCGCATCCGAAATCAGCCAGAGCATCGGGAGAGTTGAGTTTTGCACGAGCTCGCTATAGCGGCTCTCCCATGGAAAGTGCAGTTGATAAACTTGGGACCGTGCGCGAAAACATCGCCCGAATGTGCAAACCGTCGCGGCGTAAGGTCGAAGACGTGAACCTGATCGCTGTCAGCAAAACGCACCCGGCTGAACGTATCACTCCTCTGCTGGATGCAGGCCACCGCGCCTTTGGTGAAAACCGGGTGCAGGAGGCGCAAGCCAAGTGGCCAGAATTGCGCAAGCACTATTCCGATGTCGAATTGCACCTCATCGGCCAGCTTCAATCGAACAAAGCCGAGGAAGCAGTAGAACTTTTCGACGTCATCCACTCACTCGACCGGCCAAGCCTATTGAAAGCGCTTGCCAAGGCGATGGCCAAGTCCGGCAAGCGCGTGCCATGTTTCGTACAGGTCAATATCGGCGATGAGGAGCAAAAGGGCGGGTGCCCGATTGCTGATCTGCCCGCGTTTCTTGATAAAGTGCGCGAGGCGGATGTTCCGCTCGCAGGCCTGATGTGTCTGCCGCCTTCTGAAATCGAGCCAGCGCCATTCTTCGCATTCTTGGCGAAACTCGCAAAAGATAACGGCGTTGAAGGCCTCTCCATGGGCATGAGCGGCGACTATGAAACCGCAGTTCAGCTGGGGGCGTCCCATATTCGGGTAGGCACAGCATTGTTCGGCGGCCGCGGATGAGCGAAGGCCCGCAGGCTTTCATTGAGCGCTGGCAGCCGGTGCTCGAAAACGGGGCAATGGTGAAATTCGCATATGGCCCGCGCAGCGATGCAGGCGGCAACCATTGCAAGGTTGCAGACCAATTTGTGCAAACACTTGGCCTAAAGACGATTGGTTTTAATTGGGAGCTGCTCGATGCGGGGGCGGCTGAGGGGGATAAGCGTTCGGGCAAGGGGGAACTCGTCAAAGCCCTCACCGCTAACCTCGCCAACCCCAGCAGGCTATGGCTGAGCAAAGACACAGCGCAGGAATGTGCAGAAGAGTTCTTGGACCTGTTCGATCCAGCTAACCACTCACTTGTATCAAACCGATATAATGGCCTGTGGAACCCTATCGCTGGCGGGACAAGCGAATGGGGCTTCGTCGGCTTTGACGAAAAGCAGATCGTCCTACTTCTCCTCGCCGATTAAGCTCACAAAAAAGGGGCGCCCCGAAGGAAGCGCCCCCTGTTTGTCGTCCAATTGTCAGCGAGCTTAAAAGCCAGCCACAACGCCGATAGTGAACAATGTACCGCGCGGGTCGTGGACCCGGCTATCAAAGCCGCCATTGGTCGCAACGGTCGGCGCTGTCACACCGAACAGGTTACGCGCGCCAACTGTCAGCGTCAGTTGGTTATCCACCTCAAGATAGTCAGCGATATCGACCGAATATTGCGCATCCACGCGGAAGTCGCTTTCGATGGTCACGCCGCCGTTCTGATCATCGCTGTAGCTGTCGATGAAACGGCCAAAGAGGTTGAGGGCGTGTGGGCCAGTTTCAAACTGGAGCCCTGCGTTAAAGCGCAGCTCCGGGGTTGGAGACCCAAAGTTTGTGAAGTTGCGGTTGCCCGCGCCATCAATCTCAGGACCACCAGCGGTCGTTTGAAGGTCATAGGAAAACACGTAATTGCCTTCAAAGCTCGGCGTGATCGTGCCGAAGCTTGCATCAATGATATAGCGCACCGAGAAATCGATTCCTGATGTCTCCACGCTGGCTGCATTCACGAATGAGTTGTTGACCTGAATGATCGTACCAGCAGGGCTACGGATGATTGATGGACCGTCAGGGTCTGCGTCCACAATCGACTGAGGCGCGGTTTGCACAATCGCATCATCGAATTCAAAGTTGTAATAGTCTGCGCTCAGCTCGAGACCTGGCACCGGCTCAAACGTGAAGCCGAGGTTATAGGCAGTCGAGGTTTCCGGCGTCAGAGCAGCGTTGCCCAAAGCGCGCACCGCGACAAAGGCATTGGCGCCGCCATTGTTCGGGTCAGAGACCTGTTGCAGCGTGGTTGACTGGCCTTGCAATTGGAACGTCGAAGGCGCGCGGAACGAGGTCGAGAACGACCCGCGAAGCGACAACGTGTCGGTTGGACGAAGCAGCAGCGCGATTTTTGGATCGAGCGTGTCGCCGCCGTCTGCGCCGTAGTCTTCAAAACGAAGCGCAAGCTGTACCTCTGCCCATTCGGTGAGCGGCACGTTGGCTTCACCGAAGATCGCGTAAACGTCCTGCGTCCCTGCGAAGGGTTGTTCACCGATAAGGAAGGCAAAGCCATCATTGACCGCGATATCATCGAACGATGCAGAGATCTGCTGCTCACGATATTGCGCTCCAAGGGCTACACCCACGGGACCTGCAGGCAGTTCGAACAGCTCACCTGAAACAAAGCCTTCGACCACAAACAGCTCAGAGTCGCGGGTCGAGACCAGCGGTTCTACGATATATTCAAGCAGCGCCGCGTTATCACCCGGATCGCCAAGCAGAGCCGAGGAGAACGGGTTGAAGAATGTCCCGTCCGCCGGGATTGTCGCACCATTCGCCGTGAGGAACGGGTTGGACGCGGTACAATCAAGACCGGTCGCTGCGTTAAACGCAGGCACGGCATTGAACCCGCGAAGTGCGCAGGCAAATCGGTCGCGCACGGTGTCCTCGGTTTGGTTTTCGAAATCGTTCTCAGCATAGGTCGCGCTGATGTTCCAAAGACCGTTTTGAAGGAAGCCGTCAAAGTCGCCTTCGAGGGTGGTCGAGAAACGGAAAGTTTCTGAGCTGAACGGAGCTGGCGAGACTTCGCCGCCGTTGCCGCTTGCCCGGCCGAAAAAGACCACATTGGCCCCAAACGGGTTGTCCGGGTTGAACTCTGGCACCACGGCCTGACCCAGCTGCAAGAATGGGAAGGTTGGCGAGTTGCCGCGCAGAGCCGAGTTATCGGCATAGCCGACTTCAGCGCTCCAGCGGACCGCGCTGGAGATATCGAGATCAGCCGAGGCGAAGATTGTCAGACGCTCTTCTTCTGGCACGAGATTGAAGAACGTGCCGAAGTCAAAACCACAGAAACCAACGTCTGGCACGCCCGCCGGCGTCGCGGAAAGTACCCGGGGAAGCCGCCCGCTTGCGCGCATCCCGGATCAATCACTGGTGCGCTTGCTGGGAAACCGGGGACGCCGAAGAAGGCACCGGGATTACCAAGCGATGAGGTGTCATCAATAGGCTGGGACAAACGGCGCTCACTGGTGGTAAGCGCGCTCCGGTCTACATAGCTTACCGCCGCCATCAGGTTGAGGTCGCCGATATTGATGCCGCCAAGAGCTTGGACATTATACTCTGAGTAATTGCCCTCACTGAAATGATCAGTGAATTCGCCTGATATGGTAAAGCCCTCATAGTTTTCGCGGGTGATGAAATTCACAACACCTGCGACCGCGTCTGAACCATAGAGCGACGAGGCACCGTCTTTGAGAATCTCCACACGCTCAACCGCGATCAATGGAACAAGGGAAGAGGTGTCGACGAAGTTGATACCGTCATTGGTGGGCGCCGCTGAGAGCGTCTGACGCTTACCGTTCAGGAGGATCAAGGTCGATGCAACGCCGAGCCCTCGAAGGTTGATGTTCGAGGTGCCGGTGGTGCCGCCTTGTGTGAAGGCGTCGGGATTGTTTTGTGCGCCCGAGTTGATGGTCAGGGTCTGTGTGATCTCACCGATATTTTGCGCGCCAATATCCGAAATGGCCTCACTGCCAAGTGTTGCAAGCGGGGATGCAAGGTCGGCCTGTGATTGACGGCGAATACGCGAACCGGTCACGAGGATAGTGTTGCCCTCGTCCTGCGAGGCCGCGGCACTGTCATCAGTGGTCACATCAGCGTCTTGAGCAGAAGCAGCCGCGGGGGCCAAAACCATGCCGGCACCCAAAAGTGCCAACGCACGAAGCGAAGTAAAGGAACGCATAAATCTCTCTCCCTAGATTAGGTTCTGTTTCGAAAACCTATTTATGCAACTTATAACTTTTACAAGCCCTTTGGCGACGAAAAACATTATTAGAGCGTTGAGCGTTGCAAAATCACGCCTGTTCCAGCTCCAACTGCCGCTCATCGCTGGCCGCCTCCAGCAGTGTTGCTTCGATTTCAGCAAGGCGGTCAGGCAGTGTGATTTTTCCTCCGGTCAGGTCGGTCACATAGAATGTGTCGGCCGCACTCTCGCCGTAGGCTGTGATGTGCGCCGAATGGACGATCAGATTGCATCTGAACAAAGCATGCGCGAGCCGGTTGAGAAGAGCTGGCCTGTCCCGCGCATTGACTTCGATCACGGTGAAACGGTTCGAGGCTTTATTGTCGAAATTGACCGTGGGCGCGACAGCAAAGGTTTTAGAGCGCGAATGCTGAAGCGGGCGGGCGGCGAGTTTCGGTACGAGCTCAATCTTGGCAAGCAGAGCATCGCGAATACCCTTCTTGAGGCGCTCAATCTGACCGGCTTCGCGAAACGGAGCCTGGTTCAAATCCTGCACGAGGAAATTGTCGATCGCATAGCCATTGGTCGCGGTATGGATACGGGCATCAATTATGTTGCCCCCGGCCAAATGTATTCCGCCTGCAATACGGTAGAACAGTCCCGGATGGTCGCCTGCAATGACACTCACCAGAGTTGCGCCGCGCTCCTCATCGACCTCGCAGTGGATCGAGAGGTCTTCGTCTAATCGCCGGGCCTCTTCATATTGGATCAGGTTCTTCGCGATGATATCCTCAGGCTCGGCAATCCAATAGGCATCTGCAAGCAACTCGCCCACTTGCTCGGTCAGATAGCCCTTCGACGCCAGAATTTCGGCCACAGCCGCCTTGCGCGCGGCAACGCGCTCGGCGCGGCCAGTGCGCTTATGCCCCAAACGCAGGCGCTCTTGCGCAGCGTCATAAAGCTCACGCAGCAGCTGCCCTTTCCAGCTATTCCAAGTGCCAGGGCCAACCGCGCGGATATCCACACAGGTAAGTATGGAGAGATTACGCAGGCGCTCGACCGATTTCACTTCGCCCACAAAATCCTCGATAGTCTTAGGGTCCGTCAAATCGCGTTTTTGCGCGGTTGAACTCATCAAAAGATGCTGAAGGATCAGCCAAGACACAAGCTTGGTCTCTTTTTCATCAAGGCCAAATCGCGGGCACAGCTTGTGAGCAATCTCAGCGCCAATCACCGAGTGGTCACCCCCTCGCCCTTTACCGATATCGTGCAGCAGCACAGCAACATAAAGCGCGCGGCGCGATGCGATCTTATGGATCTGCTGGGTAGCGCGCGGATGGTCTGCTCTAAGCAAACCGCGCTCAATCTGGCTAAGCAGGCCGATGGCGCGAATGGTGTGCTCATCGACGGTGTAATGGTGATACATGTCGAACTGCATTTGAGCGTTCACACGGCCAAAATCTGGCACAAAACGCCCAAATACGCCCGCCTCATTCATCCACCGAAGAGCGCTCTCAGGGTCTTTGCGCCCTCCCAAAACTTCCAGAAATAGCGTGTTGGCGCGGGGGTCCCGTTTGACCGATTTGTCGATCAACTTCTGGTCGCGGTCTGCCTGGCGCATGGTCTCAGGATGAATCTCGAGACCTTGCGCCTCAGCGATCTGGAAAATCTCGATGAGGCGCACCGGGTCTTCTTTAAACCAGCCATCGCTTGGCGCTTTGATCCGGCCAGCCTCGATCACATAGCCTTTATGAATGCGCCGCTTTGCAGCGAAACCTGCAAAAAAGCCGCTGGCGACGCGCTTTTTGGCGAGCTTGGAATCCAGTTGCGACAGAAACACGCCGGTTAGATTGCCCACTCGTTTGGCTTGCAGGAAGTAGTATTGCATGAACCGCTCGACCGCGCTTTTGCCTGTGCGATCCGCAAAGTTCATCGCCTCTGCAACCTGCCTTTGAAGATCGAAGGTCAAGCGATCTTCGGCGCGCCCGGTTATCGAGTGCATGTGGCACCGCACGGCGAGAAGGAACCCTTCGGCCCGCCGGAAACTAGCGTATTCAGTCTTTGTGAAGAGGCCCACATCGACCAGCTGCGAAGCTGTTTCAACGCGGTGCACAAACTTGCCGATCCAATAGAGCGTCTGGAGATCGCGAAGGCCTCCCTTACCCTCTTTCACATTGGGTTCGACCACATAGCGGCTGTCGCCCATACGCTTGTGCCGGGCATTGCGTTCTTCGAGCTTAGCGCTGTGAAAGTCGCGTTCATTGCCGCGCACGACATCGGCCCAAAACCGTTGGCGCAGTTCTTCATAAACCCCTTGGTCGCCCCAAATCAGGCGCGATTCCAGGAGGGCCGTACGGATCGTCAGATCTTCCTTTGCCATACGCATAGTGTCGCCCACAGTGCGGCTGGAATGACCGACCTTAAGGCCCATATCCCACAGGAGATAGAGCATCGCCTCAATCACCTGCTCGCACCACGGTGCGCGCTTCATTGGGGTGATAAACGCGATATCGACGTCAGAATGCGGCGCCATCTCAGCGCGGCCATAACCGCCCACCGCCAGCACAGCGAGCCGCTCAGCCGTCGTCCGGTTGGCAACCGGGAACATGTGTTCCACCACATAATCGTGGATCACCCGAATGAGCTGATCGGTGAGAAAGGCATAGCCAAGCGTAATTTCATGGCCCGCCGACGGCCTTTCTTTAAGGCGCCGTTCGAGCTCTGTATGCCCAGCCTCTTGCGCCGCCTTCAGCTCTTTGAGCACCAGGGGACGGGCATTCTCGCCGTGTCCGGCAGCCAAATCATTCACCGCACCGCTAAGCGCTCGGCGATCAAGGATTGCCCTCTGGCGAGGGACGCGGCGGCTGGGTGAAGACCAGTCGGTCATTGCGTCCCTCTCAAGCTGATTTGGGTGTATTTTCTAGGCAGCCGACAGCTGTTCAGTGTAATGCGCGCGCAGGGATTTCTTGTCGATTTTCTGCGTGCCAAGGCGGGGAAGCGGATCATTGACGACCCAGATATGCTCTTCAAGCGGAACCTTGAAGGGGGCAATGTTGGAAAGCAGGAACTCGCGCAGCTGACCTGGCTCCATCGCATCGCGGCCCTCTTTCACATTGAAAACGCATGCCGGCACTTCGCCCATGCGGTCATCAGGCAGGCCAAAGACCGAGCATTCGGCGATATCGCTATGGGCGTAAATCGCGTCTTCCACCTCGATACAGGTGATGTTTTCACCGCCGCGGATGATGATGTCTTTCTTGCGATCGACAATGTAGAGATAGCCGTCTTCGTCGACATATCCGAGGTCACCGGTGCGGAAATATTGATCGTCGGTGAAGGCGGCGTCTGTGGCCTCTTCATTGCCCCAATAGCCGCGGAAGTTTGCAACAGAGCGAATGCACACCTCGCCAACGCCCCCTTGAGCAAGCGCGTTTCCGTCATCATCAAGGATCGCCAAATCGACCAATGGCAAAGAAGCTTTCCCCGTAGAGCCCGGCTTTGCGATGTAGTTCTCGTTAAAGTTGCCGCAGCCCACACCATTGGTTTCTGTGAGGCCATAACCCAAAATCGGGAAGCCGCCGGGGAAGGCATCTTTGATGCGCGTGACGTGCTCAACCGGACGCGGCGCGCCGCCAGCAGCGAAGCTTTTACAGGCGGAAAGATCATAGTCCTTCACATCGGGATGCATGGCCATTTCATAGCTCATGAGCGGCACGCCGACGAAATAGGTGATCTTCTCTTTATCCATCAATTGGATCGCATTGAGCGCATCCCACCGGGGCATAAGAACAAGCTTGCGGCCGATTGCAAAGGATTGAAGGAACAGAGGAACTTCGCCCGTGACGTGGAACAAAGGCACAGCAACCAGAGCAGACGGCTGCGCGCTCATGTCTTCGCCTCTGCTTTCAAGCAGCACCTTGGCCATCGCGCTTTGCGCAACGTAATTCATGGTGCCAGCAACAACGCCTCGGTGGTCGGAGTACGCACCCTTCGAATTGCCGGTTGAGCCGGAGGTATAAAGGATTGTGGCCAGATCATCCGGGCCAAGCTGTCCGAGCATCGCCATCGCAGCAGACGCTTCAAAGCTTTCCGGCGCTTTCCACACATTGGCGAGCCCCTCATGCGGCGCATTATGCTCCATCATAACCAGCTGTGCCGAATGATCGGTGCCCTCCAGCCGCGCGGCGCGGCCTGTATCGGCAAGCACAATCTTACATTCTGCCAAGCGAATGCCGTAAGCCAGCTCATCACCTGACCAGAAACCGTTGAGCAAGGTCACACAGCCGCCCGCCATGGCGATGCCCATATAAGCGATCATCCAATTGGCCGAGTTGCGCGCCGCAATTCCGATCCGGTCGCCTTTTTCAACGCCGTGATCGTTCACAAGGCTTTCCGTGACGCAAACGGCGGCCTGATAGGTTTCGCCAAAGGTCAAACGCAAATCGCCATCAACGATGAAGGGCACATCCTTGTGCTCCTGGCAGAAGTGCGCGAGGTAATGCGCCAATGACGGGGGAAGTTGTGAACTGGGGCATCACCGTACCCTCACGTTCAAACGGAGTGGTATGAAACGGCTGACCTTCCTTGGTCAGTTCCCCGATGATCGCTTCAAGGGCTTTGTCCAGCTCAGTGGCCATGCGGTCTTCTCTCCCATTTGCGCCCCTCTCAACTGAGCGCCGATTGTTTTTCGCCTATTTGTCGCTCTAAGCTCCTCTGAGCAAGAGGCCAAATAGCGCAATGTGCCATGAAGTTCTGCGAGCAGCGTTTAGCAAAGCGCTTTGCGTAGCCGCAATGCTGTGCCAAAAGCCGCGCTGACTTCCCGTGCCGATATGGCACTTCCATGAGCTTTAAGAGGTTCCTTTCGTGCTGTCACTACTTGCTGCAGCCACCGGCGTGGCTGAGCCAATTTATTGGGAAGATCTGGGCATGTCGCCCTATCTGTTCGAGCTTGGCTCGTTCCAGTTGCGCTATTATTCGCTCGCATATCTGCTGGGCGTAATCTTCGCGTATTGGCACACGTCAAAAGCGCTTAAAACGCCCGGTGCACCGATGGCACAGCGTCATGCGGATGATCTATTCTTCTATTGCACGCTCGGGGTGATCCTGGGTGGCCGTCTTGGCTATGCCGCGTTCTACACCGGCGGCGACACAGGCATTCCATCGGCCTTTACTGACTTTTCCGGCGACGGCTTAGTCAGCTGGAAGCTTTTGCGCATGTGGGACGGGGGCATGAGCTTCCACGGCGGGATGCTAGGCGTGGGTGTAGCCATGCTCTGGGTGGCGTGGCGCAACAGCCTCTCCTTCGTGCGCGTGTGCGATTATGTGACAGTGAGTGTTCCCATGGGCATGATGCTGGGCCGTCTTGCCAATTTCAACAATGGCGAACTGTGGGGCCGCGCGAGCGACGTGTCTTGGGCAATGGTCTTCCCCGACCCGCGTGCAGGCGAAATCGCACGCCATCCCAGCCAGCTCTATCAAGCAGGGCTGGAAGGGCTTGTGCTCCTCATCGTGATGCTGCTCTTGTTCTGGAAGACGCGAGCGCGGTTCCGCCCCGGCCTTTTGGCGGGCGTCTTTACTCTTGGCATGGGGTGTGCGCGCTTCTTTAACGAATTTTTCCGTCAACCCGACGAACAATTGGCTGACTTGGTGACACAAACCGGGCTATCAATGGGCCAATGGCTAAGCGTACCGCTCATCGTGATTGGATTGATTGTCGTGATTGCCGCGATGATGAGGCCGCCCGTGGGCTCAGGGATGGCAGCGCGGCTGGCCTAGGTGTCATCACGCTTCGCACGAGCCGTGTGAGCGAATTGCGTTTGATTGAACCGGATGCAGCGGCCGTTGCTGCTCCGGCTGAAGCGCCGCCTGAGAAAAAAGCCGCAAAAGAAGCCGCAAAAGAGCCCGTCAAGGAGAAGCAGCAGCGTAAGGCTGAGCCGGTCGCCGGTGACGAAGCGGCAGCGCTCGCTAAAGCTCTCAAGGACGAGGAAGACGCCCGCATCGCCGAGGAAACGGCGCTCGCGGCCAAGGCGATGGCGGAGGCCAAGGCCAAAAGAGAGGCCAAGGCGGAGGCCGAGGAAAAAGCACGCGCCGAAGCTGAGGCAAAGGCGCAAAAACAAGCGGCGATTGCAGCAGCCGAGGCAAAGGCGCGCGAAGACGCTGATCGTAAGGCTAAAGAAGAAGCCGAGGCAAAGGCACTCGCGCAGGCTGAAGCGAAAGCGCAGGACGAAGCTGCACGCAAAGCCAAAGAAGAGACAGAAGCCAAGGCAAAGGCTGCTGCCGAGGCGAAAGCTAAGCAGGACGCAGAGCGCGCCGAGAGAGAAAGGGCCAAGGCGGAAGCTAAGAAAAAGGCCGAGGCCGAAGCGAAGGCCAAACGCGAAGCAGAAAAAAGGCAACGCTTGAGGCTGAGAAGAAAGCCAAAGCCGAGGCAGCCGCCAAGAAAAAGGCTGAGGCTGAGCAAAAAGCTCGGCTAGACGCGGAGAGAAAGGCTCAAGAACAGGCCCAGAAAAAAGCCCAAGAACAGGCTAAGCAAGAGGCTGAACGCAAAGCTAAAGAAGAGGCCGAAGCCCAGGCCAAAGCGGAAGCCGCAGCCAAGAAGAAAGCCGAGGCCGAGGCCCGCAAGAAAGCGCGCGCAGAGCAAAAGGCCGAAGAGAAAGCACGCGAAAAAGCCGAAGCCAAAACGCTCGCCGAGGCGGCTGAAAAAGCGAAGAACCTTGGCAAAACCTTTCGCCGCCTGATCCGCGAAACCGGCCCGATCAGCCTTGCCCATTACATGGCGGAAAGCAACGCGCGCTACTACACCAGCCGCGACCCATTGGGCGAGGAAGGCGATTTCATCACCGCGCCCGAAGTCAGCCAAATGTTTGGCGAGTTGATCGGCCTTTGGTTTGCGGACCTTTGGGTCAAGATGGGCGCGCGCAAGCACATTCATTATGTCGAACTTGGCCCGGGGCGCGGCACACTGTCAAAAGACGCGCTTCGAACCGCAGCGCGCTATGATTTTGCGCCCACCGTGCACTTTGTCGAAACATCGCCAGCGCTTCGCAAAATTCAGCGCGAGGCTTTTCCCGATGTCGTCCACCACGATGATATGTCGACGCTTCCCGATGATGCGCCGCTTTTGATCGTCGGCAATGAGTTTTTCGATGCGCTTCCCATCCACCAGCTGATCCGGTCCGCCAATGGCTGGCACGAGCGTATGGTGGGGCTTGAGGGCGATGATTTCGTCTTTGTTGCAGGCGATAAACCGATGGATGCGATTGTCCCCAAGGGCTGGAAAAGCGCCAGCCAAGGCACGATGATCGAAACCAGCGCAGCGGCGTCGACACTGATGAGCGAGATCGCCGCGCGGTTGAAAAACCAAGGCGGGGCAGCATTGATTATCGACTACGGCCCGTTCGAGGCGCGCTCGGGCTCAACGCTGCAAGCGCTCAAATCCCATGAGAAGGTCGATGTGTTCGATCATCCCGGGCAAGCAGACCTTACCGCTCACGTCGATTTCGAAATGCTCAAAGACGTGGCCGATGCGCAGGGGGCCGATGTGATGGGCGTCCAAATGCAGGGCGAATGGCTAAGGCAGATGGGCATTGATGTGCGCATGGAGGCGCTTCAGCGGCAAAATCCGGGCGAAGCGGATAAGATCAAGCGGCAATATAGCCGGCTGGTTGACGATGGGCAAATGGGCCTGCTGTTCAAAGTGCTTGGCATTTGCGGACGCAGATGGCCCGATGGGGTCGGCTTCGAGTGATAGCCGCAGCTTTCGCATGGCTTTGCGCGAACCAGAAACATCTCGGAGGAGAATTTGCATGATCCAGCGCTTGGTTTTGTCACTTTTAATGGCCGGAGCCGCCTTGCTCGCTCTTCCAGCACAGGCGCTAGCGGCCGATCCCATTACTGGCCGCTGGATCACCGAAGACCGCGGCGCTGTGGTTGAGATTAAACAATGCGGCAGGATCGCTCGTTTCCTGATCACGCCTCCTGACGGCGCGGACCAGCGCGATATCAACAACCCCGATGCTGCCTTGCGCAAACGCAAGCTTTTGGGCCTGCCGATCCTGACCCAGTTTCGCGAAGATGGCAGCAAATGGCGCGGACGAATTTATGATCCCAACAACGGAAAAAGCTATCGCTCAGTTATTGAGCGAAAAGGTGCAAACACCATCGAGGTGAGCGGCTGCATCGGCCCGCTTTGTCAGAGCCAAACTTGGCGGCGCGCGCGTTAGAGCCCTATTGTCTGTGCCAATTCTTCAGCCGCTTCCTTAGGCGAAAGCTTGCCTTCGCCCTCTCGGTCCACAGCGTAATTCGACTCGCGCATAGCCTCGACTGAAATCGCTCCGATCAAGGGCGCAAGCGCGGCGGCAATTTCATCGTCCCCGGCAATGCGCGGGCTCATCATCAGCATCGCATCGTAGCTCGGCAGCGCCTCGCGCGGGTCCTCTAGAACGACCAGATTGTCCGCTGCAATCCGCCCATCCGAGGTATAAGCGCTGATCGCATCGGCCTCGCCGGATTTGAGCGCATTATACATAAAGGTGGGCGAGAAATTGCGGGTTTCGCCCACGCGCAGACCGTATGCCTCGCGCACTGCGATCCATTCGGGCCGTTCAAAGAACTCAGGATCCCCGCCCAGGGTCAATTGCGGGGCCACTGCGACCATGTCCTCAAGGCTCGTGATGCCGAGTTCGGCTGAGCGATCGGCGCGCATGGCAAAAGCATAGGCGTTCTCAAACCCAAGCCGTCCGAGCACGCGCACCCCGGTGTTTTCGCGCTCCCAGTCCACGATAGTCTCATACATCGCCTCGCGCCCAGGATTGTCGGTGCGCTCCAGCTCATTGGTCCAGATCGTGCCGGTGTAATCAACAGATATATCAATATTGGATGAAGCCACCGCGCTGTGCACGACGGCGGACCCCAACCCATCGCGGTATGCGACGGAATAGCCCGCTTTTTCCAATTGAGCGCCGATCAATTGGGCAAGGATATACTGCTCTGAAAACTGTTTTGAGGCGATGATGATGGTGTCGTCATCCTCCCCGCCGCCTTGCGCAAGCAGCGCCGCTCCAAGGCCAAGCGCGGTTGCTGCAATCCCCGCGCCCCATTGCCATTTGCGCCGTTTTGCAAAGCCGTTTTCGATCATCCCCAAAAGCGCATCGACCACTATGGCAAGGCCCGCGCTTGCAATGCAGCCTGCTACGACCAGCGCCCAGTTCTGCGTCTGAAGCCCGGCAAAGATCGGGTCGCCAAGGCTGGGCTGTCCGATAGTGGTTGAAAGCGTCGCAGCGCCAATGGTCCAAACGCTTGCCGTGCGGATACCGGCCATCACAAAGGGCGCGGCCAATGGCGCTTCAACAAGGCGCAGTTTTTGCCAAGAGGTCATGCCAACGCCGTCGGCGGCCTCAAGCACTTGCGGGTCAAGATTGGCCTGCGCTGTGACGGCGTTCCGCAGGATCGGCAGCAGGGCGTAAAGCGCCAGAGCGAGAAGCGCGGGCAGGAAGCCGAGCGTCGGCAGTTCCTCGCCGAATACCGCTCTGAGGCTTAACAAGATCGGGAAGAACAGCGCCAATAAAGCCAGGGCAGGAATGGTCTGCACGAGGCTCGCGAAGCCAAGAGCAAAACGGGACACGGTTTGAGATCGGCTGGCCCAAATAGCGAGCGGCAATGCCACCACAATGCCCAGCCCTATCGCGCTGGCGGCCAGCACAATATGGGCGGCAAATTTGCCGCCCAGGCCAAGCAGGATTTCGAAGATCTCGCTCATGCTGGATCGTTCTCCATATGAGCCAAGCGCTCCGCCTGCTCACGCGGAACCGCGACAAGCCCTTGCGCGATCTCTCCGCCGTCGCCTTTGAGCAGTGCACGCGGCGTTTCGTCTGCCACAACCGCGCCTTTGTCCATCACAAGGACCCTGTCAGCGAGCAAAAGCGCCTCTGCCATGTCGTGCGTTACCATCACCGTGGTGAGGCCAAGTCTCGCGTGAAGCTCGCGCACTTTTTCGCCCAGGGCATCGCGGGTAATCGGGTCAAGCGCACCGAAGGGTTCATCCATGATCAGAAGTTCGGGGTCGCTCGCAAGCGCGCGCGCGACCCCCACCCGCTGGCGCTGCCCGCCCGAAAGCTCATCCGGCATACGGCCCGCCATTGCAGGCTCTAGTTCCACCAATTCGAGCAGCTCGGAAATTCGCGAAACCGGCAAGGTCTCGCCAGCCAAACGCGGTCCGATGGCAATATTCTCGCCGACGGAAAAATGGGGAAAGAGACCAATCCCTTGGAACGCATAGCCCACCCTTCTGCGCAGCCTTGCCTGGGGCAGGGTGGTCACGTCGTCTCCGCCAAAAAGCACCCGCCCGCCAGTCGGCTCGACCAGTGTGTTGACCATCTTGAGCAGCGTCGATTTGCCTGATCCAGATGATCCCACGAGCGCCACAAAGCTGCCCGCCGCTATATCGAGTGTAACGCCGCCAACGGCCACTACCTCGCTGTAGCGCCGCTCTGCCTGCTCAAAACGGATAAGCGCTGCCTGTGGGCCTGTGCCGGAAGAGTTTGCGGAAATGATCTGCCCCTAACTTTTTTGCGTTCAGCTGCTCTCTTGCTCGGCTTTGCTTGCAGGCGGAGGCGTGTAGGCGATGCGCTTGATCTCTACCCTTTTGCCATCGTCGTTGGTTACGATGATCATCCCGTCATCATCCGGGCTTGCGGGGGTCCAACAAACCTTTAGCCCTCCATCGGGCGCAAAACATAGGGACCCATCAGGTCGCCGTTCCCAATCGCCTCTGTCTGCCGCGACGCCATTGCGGAAATCGCGGTAACGCCCGCCAGTATCGAGGAAAGTCGTCTGCACCGATCCATCGCTGCCAACGGAAAGCCAGCCAGTGTCGGCCATAAGCATGGGCGGGGCTTGCTCGGCATTGTTGGCAGCATCTGCGCTCTGTTCTTCGCTCGCCCCAGCCTCACCCGGCCCTTCATCAGCCGGCGCACATGCGCCAATGGCCAGCAGGCCAAGGGGAAGCAAAAAGCGAGAAAAATTGATATGCGTTGCCATGATAGGGGCAGCCTAGAGCGCAAATCGCGTCACGCCAAGCGCTGTGCTAAGATCTCCATGGAACTGTGCCGCATCATTGGCCTTTGCCAACAAGATTGCTAATGCGCGCAACAAATGAACATACCTGTCTGAGAGAACACTGATGCGAGCCACCCCTGATTTCGATTTCCAGCTCGGCGAATCTGCTGAGATGATCCGGACAAGCGTCGGGCGCTTTGTTGATGAACAGCTGATGCCGCTGGGCGACAAAATCGACCGCGAAGATTATTTCCCGCGGGACGAGGCGTGGAAGGCCATGGGCGACCTTGGCATGCACGGGATCACTGTCGATGAGGAAGATGGCGGGCTTGGCCTCGGCTATATCGAGCATGTGATCGCAGTTGAAGAAGTCGCGCGGGCGAGCGCTTCGCTGTCGCTATCCTACGGCGCGCATTCCAACCTTTGCATCAACCAGATCCGCCGCTGGGCTAGCCCTGAGCAAAAGGCAAAGTACCTCCCCAAGCTGATCAGCGGGGAACATGTCGGCTCGCTTGCTATGAGCGAGGCGGGCGCAGGCTCTGATGTGGTTTCGATGAAATTGAAGGCAGAAGCTGTGCAGGGAGGATACGTCCTCAATGGCACCAAATTCTGGATCACCAATGCGAGCGAAGCGGACACCTTGGTGGTCTATGCCAAGACCGACGGGCACGCAGGCTCGCGCGGGATCACGGCGTTCCTTATCGAGAAAGACATGCCCGGTTTTTCCATCGGTCAGAAAATCGAGAAAGTCGGCATGCGCGGCTCTCCCACAGCGGAGCTCGTCTTCGACAATTGCGAAGTGCCCGAAGAGAACATCATGGGCCCGCTGAATGGCGGCGTAGGCGTGTTGATGAGCGGCCTTGATTATGAGCGCGTGGTGCTCGCCGGGCTCTCCATCGGCATTATGCAAGCCTGCCTCGACACCGTCATCCCTTACGTCCGCGAGCGTAAGCAGTTCGGCAAACCCATCGGTTCGTTCCAGCTGATGCAAGGCAAGATCGCGGATATGTACGTCGCGCTCCAAACTGCCCGCGCCTATGTTTATGCGGTGGCGAAAGCATGTGATGCGAACCAAACCACCCGCTTCGATGCCGCAGGCGCGATCCTCTATGCGAGTGAAAACTCGTTCAAAGTGGCAGCCGAAAGCGTGCAAGCACTGGGCGGCGCAGGCTACACCACCGATTGGCCGGTCGAGCGCTATATGCGCGATGCGAAACTGCTCGATATTGGCGCGGGGACAAATGAGATCAGGCGGATGCTTATTGGGCGCGAATTGATTGGGGCGAACTAGGAGGGAAAGATAACGATGTTTCGATACTTTATGATGGCTGCTATTTGTCTGTGTGGAATGCCTATTCAATACTCAGTAGCGGCCCAAAACCAGCCAATGCCAACGTGCGAGGCGCTCACATTCGATTGGGATAATCTGGAAAAAAGTTTGGCAGCATCGTTTAGCGCTGGGCTGACTGATAACTCGGCCCCCCGAGCCACCCTTCGCAAGCTTGAAGACTTAGAAAGCCTCGGGCGTGCGGACATGATCTATCAGATGATGAAGGACAACTCATGTCCGCTGCCAAAGAGCCCGCCTAGTAGGGTGAAATATCTTTCGGCTGCATCGACTTGCGATCTGGAGCGTATGCGCCAGCGGTCAGCCGAGGTGCCTGAATGTGATCGGCAGAATTGGAAAGCCATGGGTAAGGAATGAGGCTGAAAAAATGACCGCACCCGTCTACATGATCAGCCGTATGACCATCCACGACCGCGCCGAGTACGATAAGTACGAGGAGCGCTTCATGGAGATCTTCGAGAAATTTGAAGGCAAAATGCTGAGCGTCGACGAAGAGCCACAGGTGGTAGCTGGCGAATGGAACGCGACCCGCAGCGTCCTCATCGAATTTCCCGATAAGCCCAAGCTCTTCGCATGGCTGACTTCTCCTGAGTACCAAGAGATCGGCAAATTTCGCGACGCAGGCAGCACGGCGGAGGCGATTATTGTTGAGGGCCGCGAGCCCGAAGCCTCCCTTGGCAGCTGATGCCAACAATCGCGAAGATCATCTGGACTTTGGGCTTTGTCGTCGGGACGATCACCCATTCGCTCGACATTCTCCACCTCGGCTGGCTGCCATATGATTTTAGGCCGCTGCCGTGGAATATCTATTGGACTTCGCTGACGTTTCTTGACCCGCTCGCAGCGATTTTGATTTGGGCGAGGGAGCGATGGGGCGTTTGGTTGGGAATGGCCATTATAGCCTCAAACGTATTGGTGAACGGCTACACCTATTTGATCGGCTATGAAGAGTTCTTCTTCGCGCTCATTTTGCAGAGCCTCTTCGCCGCATTTGTGTTTTTCGCGAGCTGGGAGCATTTTCGCAGCTCCAAGAAAGAAACCGTATGACCGTTCCAAACACCGCCGTCATCCTGAACTGGTTTCAGGATAACACTGGCACCGCTTATCGCTTGTTATCCCGAAACAAGTTCGGGATGACAGATAGAAAGTAAAGTATGACCGCACCTGTTCTCACAACCAAACTCGGCACCGAAGCGCCGGATGCCAAGGCCCGTGCCGCGCATAACAAGGCTCTCGCGAGCGATCTTCGCGAGGCTGTCGCCAAGGCATCCCTCGGTGGGCCAGAGCGCAGCCGCGAGCGGCATATTTCTCGCGGAAAATTGCTGCCCCGTGAGCGGGTAGAACGCCTTCTTGATCCCGGTTCGCCCTTCCTTGAGATCGGTCAGCTTGCAGCGAACGGCATGTATGAGGGCGACGTAAACGCTGCCTCCATCATCTGCGGGATTGGGCGCGTGTCGGGGCGTCAGGTGATGATCGTATGCAATGATGCGACGGTCAAAGGCGGCACGTACTACCCGCTGACGGTGAAGAAGCACCTTCGCGCGCAGGAAATCGCGATGGAGAACCGGCTGCCCTGCATCTACCTTGTCGATAGCGGCGGGGCGAACCTGCCGCATCAGGCCGAGGTCTTTCCCGACCGCGATCACTTCGGGCGCATTTTCTTCAATCAAGCGAATATGTCGGCAGCTGGCATTCCGCAGATTGCCTGTGTGATGGGCTCTTGCACGGCGGGCGGAGCCTATGTCCCGGCCATGTCCGATGAGACCGTGATTGTGAGGAACCAGGGCACGATTTTCCTCGCTGGTCCTCCCTTGGTGAAAGCAGCAACGGGCGAGGAAATCACCGCCGAAGACCTTGGCGGCGGCGACCTTCATGCCAAAAAATCAGGCGTCGTCGATCACTTGGCTGAGAATGACGAACACGCGCTCACCATTGTGCGCGATATTGTCAGTCAACTGGGAGCGAATACGGGGGAAGCGACGGACATAGCGCTAAAAGATCCGCGTCCGCCCAAGTTCGACGCCGACGATCTCTACGCCATCGTGCCAGACGATGTGCGCGCGCCTTACGATGTGAAAGAGGTTATCGCGCGGCTGGTGGACGGGTCGGAGTTCCACGAGTTCAAGGCGCATTACGGCTCGACACTGGTGTGCGGCTTTGCCCATATTTGGGGGATGCCGGTCGGGATTATCGCCAACAACGGCGTGCTGTTCTCCGAAAGCGCACAAAAAGGCGCGCACTTTATCGAGTTGGCGTGCCAGCGGCGCATCCCACTTCTGTTCCTCCAGAATATCAGCGGCTTTATGGTCGGCGGCAAATATGAGGCAGAAGGCATCGCCAAGCATGGCGCAAAGCTCGTGACCGCCGTTGCCACTGCGACCGTGCCCAAGATCACCGTGGTCATCGGCGGAAGCTTTGGCGCGGGCAATTACGGCATGGCGGGCAGAGCCTACTCCCCGCGCTTCCTCTTCACCTGGCCCAATGCGCGCATTTCGGTGATGGGCGGCGAGCAAGCCGCTTCCGTGCTAGCCACCGTCCACCGCGATGCAGACAAATGGAGCGAGGAAGAGGCGGAAAGCTTCAAAGCCCCGATCCGCCAGAAGTATGAGGACGAAGGCAACCCCTATTACGCCACCGCTAGACTGTGGGATGACGGGGTGATTGATCCGGTACAGACCCGCGATGTGCTGGGGCTGGCCTTTGCCGCGACACTGGAGGCCCCGATTGCGGAAGCGTCCCGCTTTGGTGTATTTAGGATGTAGGGTGGAATAGCTATGTCGGGCGGAGTTCGGGGCGATCACCCATACACAGATATTCTGATTCATCGCTCGTCGGCGGGGTTCGGGAGCGAGATCGCAGACTCTGTTCGAGCCTTGGCGAGGAAACATGGAGCATTAGAGCTCCGTGATAAGATTGGGAGAATACTTGAAGAACCAAGCTTCTCCGGCAATTCTAGCGATCCGGAGGTTAGAGCGAGAATTATGGCCAATCTTCAAGAGCTCGAAGCCCATTTGGGCGGAACGTCCTAAGTCTTCCTCGCATTCCGCAGCGTAACTGCTAGTCTCCCACCCGGACAAGAGAGGACCCCAGCGTTTGAAACACAACGAAACCCGTAATGTCGGCCTGTTGTCGCGCGCCGTGAACCGGATCATTCTGTTTTTCTACAGCTGGATGGGCTGGCGGATCGAAGAGCGCTTCCCCAAGGACGTCAAGAAATGCGTTATCGCGGGCGCCCCGCACACCTCCAATTGGGACTTTGTCTTTTTCGCGGGCGCCACCAAGGAAGAGAAAGTGCAGCCTAACTTCATGGGAAAGCACACGCTTTTCAAAGGGGTCATGCGCAATTTCATGCTCGATATGGGCGGCATTTCTGTTGATCGGCGCGCTGCGGGCGGTACGATCCAACAACTCAAAGATGAGTTCGCCGCGCGCAATGAACTCAACCTCGTCATCGCTTGCGAAGGCACGCGCAATTCCGACGGCAAGTGGAAGTCGGGCTTTTACAACATCGCCAAGGCCGCCGGGGTCCCCATCGTCCTTGCTTATGCCGACAATGACAAACGCACGATCGGATTTAGCCCGCCGATGATGCCTTCTGGCAACTATGGCGAGGACCTACTCAAAATCGCAGAGTGGTTCCGCTCCAAAATCCCCGATCTCGACCGGTATAAGGTGCTGGAACAACAGGCAAAAGACATCATCGCGGGCAAGAACGAGTTCTGATTTGATATAGCAAGCTGCACAAGCGGCCCGCGCTCCTTCCCCAAATTGCGATGCCGCGTCGCACCATTTTTGCGCAGATATGGCTTTAAGCCCGCCTCTTCGCACCCTATCTTAGCTCCAATTGAGGAGGCCCCCTTGCCATGTCTTTGAGCGAAGAAACCCGCCAACACGAACGCCAGCGCATTGCGGCGATGGTCCTCGACCTTGTCAAAGAGCGCGGGAGCGAGATTTCCTTTGCCACCGCACAAACCGAAAGCGGCCTTTCGCGCAGCCGGTTTGAATGGGTGTTTGAGGATTATGACGACCTCTTCGACGCGATCGCTGCGGTCTGGCTCGCTCCTCACATGAAAGTCATGGAAGAGGTGCTGGCAACAAATCTTCCTCCCATCCGCAAGATGTACGAGTTTTTCAGGCAGCGCTTCGTTATATCGCGGCAGCGTTACCGTGACGATCCTGAGAACTTCACCATGATTTGCGAGATGGGGGCCGCCAATTTCGAACGGGTGCGGTCCTATGTGGACCTCGCTGATCACTATCTGTGCGAGGTAATCGTCCAGGCGCAGGCTGATGGATATTTCGCAGGGCTTGAGATCGACGAAACCTTGTCGCTCATCAATCAGATGGTCGGACCATACACACTGCCGGAATCGCTCATTTACCTTGCCGACAAGCTGAGCGAGGAGAAGCTTGCCCAGATCATCGACACCATCTTCACCGGCCTTTCGGGCGAAGCGGGAGGCGAGGCCAAGGGCGTCAACACTATCCGCGTCGCTGTCTCTTAAGGCCCACTAACGTTCGCGGTCGGACGTTCGTTTGAACTGCAGCACATTGGCGGGCAGTTTGCGGGCCGCGTTGAGCCGCCGCTTTTCGTCAAGGGCATATTTGAGGCTCGCCCCGACCATCCCAGCTGAGATGAGCAGGATAAGTGCAGCCCAAACCCAATGCGGCAGCCACAAGGCCGCCTCGATCTGCCCTGTGTCAGATAAAATGGTCCTGCCCTCAATCACGACCTGCTCTGTGAAGAAATAGCGATAGTCGCTGAACATGCTCATCGCGCCAATCAATCCCAGAAACTGCAAGGTAAAGCGGTTGATGCCCTCAGAAGCCTTCCACGCGATCAACGCCAATGCGAGAGCGACAAGCGGCAGAACTGCGACCCCGACGGCGGATCTCACATAGATCATGACCGATGCAAAAATCGCAGCAGACAAGCCCCAAAGCGCCGGGCGCCAAAGCTTTCGGTGCGCGCTTGCCAGGATCAATCCCGCTCCCACAAATGTCGGAGCAAGCGGGCCTCCAGCAGCAATAGCGGCGCGCAGGAACGGCGAGGCGCCGGCTGCGACCCTGATGTCTGCGAGCCCTGAACCATCGGCGAAAATGAGCAGGCGGTCAAAACTTTGACCTAGCAAGAGTGCAGTCATCCCGTGGCCCATTTCGTGGAACCACGTTGTCAGGATCGCAAAGGGATAAACAAGGTAAGAACCAAAGGGAAGCGAGGGCAACGCAAGCACAATGAAACCTGCAAGAATGAGCCTGCCTACTTCTTCGGCTTGGCTTCCAGGTTTTACCATTGAACGCATCCTTGCTCCTTTCCGAAAGCGGGCGGCGGCTTAAGCGCTCGGATCGGCGAGGCGTTCGATTTGCTCGATCTCTTCGTCGGTTCGCGCCTTACCATCCGGCCCCACGCGCATCCGGTAACGCGCCGCGGCTTCCTCGTCCTCAGCGCGCTGTTCTTGCAAGATCGACCAACTGGCAAGGAACATCCCTGCAACAAGCGGCCCAAGAACAATGCCGGAGAAGCCAGCAAGCGAAATCCCGCCAAGTGTCGTTACCAAGATAATCCAGTCGGGGATGCCGGTATCGCGCCCAACCAATATCGGGCGAAGGACGTTATCGACGCTGGAGATGATGATAAAGCCTGCGGCAAGGACAAAGACGCCTGACCCCACTTCGCCCATCACGATGAGCCAAATTCCGGCAGGCGCCCATACAAGCGCTGTGCCAATCGCGGGGATCAGCGCGAGGATTGCCATGAGCACGCCCAGGAGCAAAGCGGATGGAACGCCGGCAATGGCAAGCATAATGCCGCCCAACGTACCTTGTATGATGCCAACGACACCTGAGCCTTTGATGACCGCACGCACAACCCCGAGAAAGCGTTCAGCCAGCCTATCGGCAATCCCGCGCTCGATGGGCGCTGAATGGATAATCGTCTCACCAATCCGGGACCCATCGCGAAGCAGGAAGAACAGCACATAAAGGCCAATGCTGAAGCTCAGGACAAATCCAAGAGCGCCGCTGCCGATGGTAAGAGCCTGCTGGGCAATGATGCCAGCGCTCTCACCCAGAATTTCTTGGAGACGGGCTTGAATGGTCAAAAAATCGGTGAACCCGTTTTCGGCGGCAAATTTCTGCACACTCGCTGGCAGCAGGGCGTAGGTTTCATTCACCCAAGCGCCAACGTCGACAGGATTGGCCTGCAACCGGTTCACCAGTTTTACCGCTTCAGTGAGCACAATTGACCCAATCCATAAGGCGGGCAGGAGGACCGCGACAAAAATGATCAGGAGCGACAAGGCGGCCGCCCAATTGCGCTTCCCGCGTGTCCTGATGAGTGACCACTTGTAGAGGGGCTGGAACATGATCGCCGCGAGCGCGGCCCACATCAAAGGACCCACAAAGGGCCAAGCCACCCAAACAAAGAGTATCGAGACCGCTGCAAGAAGAAGGAGAAAGCTCCAGTGCTCGAGAGAGGATGTGTCGTTGGGTTCTTCTTGGGACATATCTCTATGATGTCGGGATAAATCGCTCAAACATCAAGAGGACATCTTTAGCAATCGATCAATGCACAAACATGCGCGACCTAACGCTGCAAAACAAGAAGCTGATCAACATTGCCCGGTTTTGCGAGCACTTCACTTTTGCTTGTTGGTACAACGCCGCGCCGTTGGTGGACGTAGGCAAGCGACAGGCCTTGTTTCTCGAACAAGTCGAGAAACCCGCTCGCATCACGGTAGCGATCAGGGGTGAACTCAAGGATTATGGTCAACGGGCGCGGGTTTGCCAGACGCTTTTCCATTCCCGCCCAGACCGCTTCTTCTGCGCCTTCCACATCGATCTTGACGAAATCGCAGTCCTCCAGCTCAGGCAGATCATCGAACCTTGCCGTCGGCACAGTGATTTTCTCGTGGTCGCCCATGGGATTGACGGTCGCATTCATGGGCCGTGCCGGATCAATATAGAAGTCCAGCTCGCCCGCCTGATCGCTTAGGGCAAGTTCGTGAACGGTCGCACGCGCTGCAAAGCCGTTCACCTCAACCGAATTGCGCAACAGCTTCGCAATATGGGGGTTGGGTTCAAAAGCGTGAACAGTGCCCTGCGGACCAACCCGGTCGGACATGAGGAGGGTAAAGTACCCTAGATTTGCGCCCAGATCGACCGCTGTCATGCCCCTTTTGACAAGCTTGGCCATGACCTCAGTGTGGGGTATTTCCCAATATCCATCAGCCAGCATATGGGGCGTGAAGGCAACATCGCGAGTATCAAGAAACATCTTGTAGCGTCCCAGCACCCGCGCAAGCGTAGTATGATTGCCAAGATATGCATTCTGGCACGCATCGCGGATGAATATCTGGTTGCTTTGGCGTCTGATTGTTTTCAGCCTGCCAAGGTCGAAAAGTTTTTTCATAATTTTTGGCTTACGCAGAACATGAAAGGTCAAACGTCCAAATTAGCGACGCTCAAGGCATTGTTCTGAATAAATTCACGGCGCGGTTCCACCACATCACCCATCAGACGGGTGAAAATCTCGTCGGTAACATCGGCGTCTTCGACTTTCACCTGCAACAACACACGGTTTTCCGGGTCGAGCGTGGTTTCCCAAAGCTGTTCCGGGTTCATCTCGCCAAGGCCCTTGTAGCGGCTGATCGAGAGGCCTTTACGCCCTGCTGCAAACACCGCCTCGAGCAATTGGCTGGGCCGGGTGATCGCATCTTCAGCAAGGATCGCCGGTTCGTCGCCTCCATCTGGACCGCCATCTTCCCCGGCGCCTTCATCGCTTGGCGCTGCTGTCTCAGGCTCGGCTGCATCGCCTGCCTTGGCGAAGCGAACCGCGCCCGCGTAAGCGTCGGCTTGATCGGCGACGATGGAGTGGAGCTTGTGCGCCTCGGTGCTGGTGAGGAACCGGCCTTCAATCTCGTGCACATCAGTGACACCGCGCCAAACGCGCGAGAACTGAACCGTACCGCTTTCCAGCATCCGAACGCTCCAACGCGCGTCTTGATCGCCCGCCTCAAGCTGCGAGGCGGTGACTTCGAGAGCTTTGATACGGTTTGCGTCAGAAAGCGCGGGGTCCAATGCGCCGCAAAGCGCCATTTGTTCGATGATGCCGCCGTCATAACGGCGCGGGACAAAGGCGAGCATGTTTTTGAGGCGCAGCGCACCATCAACCAGACTGCGCAAATCCTCGCCCGAACGCGCGCCGCCAGAGGTTTCCAGAATGCGCCCTTGCAACCCTGCATCGACCAGATAACGGTCGAGCGCGCCTTCGTCCTTGACGTAGACCTCGCTCTTGCCTTTGGCGACTTTGAACAAAGGCGGCTGTGCGATGTAGAGGTGCCCAGCTTTGATGATTTCGGGCATTTGGCGGTGGAAGAAGGTAAGCAACAGCGTGCGGATGTGCGCCCCGTCGACATCAGCGTCGGTCATGATCACAATCTTGTGATAGCGCAGTTTTTCAAGGTCGAACTCATCGCGAATGCCGGTGCCCATCGCTTGAATAAGAGTGCCGACCTCTTTGGATGAGATAATCCGGTCAAAGCGCGCGCGTTCGACGTTGAGAATCTTACCCTTGAGCGGAAGGATCGCCTGATACTGGCTATCGCGTCCACCTTTGGCAGAGCCGCCAGCAGAATCACCCTCGACCAGAAAGATTTCGGCTTTCGTCGCATCGCGCTCACGGCAATCGGAGAGTTTGCCCGGCAACGAGGCCACGCTCATCGCGCCCTTGCGGCTCATTTCGCGGGCGCGTTTTGCAGCTTCGCGCGCAGCAGCCGCGTCGATGATTTTCTGAATGATCGCGCGTGCATCGGCTGGGTTCTCCTCCAGCCACTCGGTCATCTTCTCGCCCATGAGCGATTCCAAAGGCTGGCGCACCTCAGAGGAAACCAATTTATCCTTGGTTTGCGAGGAGAATTTGGGATCGGGCAGCTTCACGCTGACAATCGCGGTGAGCCCTTCGCGCATGTCTTCACCCGACAGCGAAACCTTCTCTTTCTTAAGCAGCCCTTCACGGTCAGCATACCCATTGAGCGTCCGCGTCAGAGCCGCACGAAAAGCTGCCAAGTGGGTGCCTCCATCGCGCTGAGGGATGTTGTTGGTGAAGGTGAGGACATTTTCGTAATAGCTGTCGTTCCATTCCAGAGCGACGTCGATGCCGATGCCGTCCTTCTCCGCCGAAACGGAGATCGGCTCAGAAATCAGCGCATCCTTGTTACGATCCAGATATTTGACGAAGGCCGCAATCCCGCCCTCGTAATAGAGGTCATGCTCGATCACTTCCTCGTGGCGTTTATCGCGCAGGAGAATGCGCACGCCCGAATTGAGGAAAGCGAGCTCGCGGTAGCGGTGCTCCAGCTTTTCAAAATCGTATTCGGTGACGTTTTTGAACGTGCCGTTTGAGTGGTGGAAGGTGACCCGCGTGCCTTTCTTAAAGCCGTTTTCGTCCGGGTTCTGCTCAACCTTGGGCGCATTGCCTTTGATCTCAAGCGAGTTCACTGCATCGCCGTGCTCGAACCGCATCCAATGCTCTTTGCCCTCGCGCCAGATCATCAGCTCCAGCCATTCAGACAGAGCGTTCACCACCGAAACGCCCACGCCGTGAAGGCCGCCCGAGACCTTGTAAGCGTTGTCGTCGGAGGTGTTTTCAAACTTACCGCCAGCGTGAAGCTGCGTCATGATGACTTCGGCCGCCGATACGCCCTCTTCCTTGTGCATGCCCACGGGAATGCCTCGGCCATTGTCTTCGACCGACACGCTGCCATCGGGGTTGAGTTCGATCAAAACGAGGTCGCAGTGCCCCGCCAAAGCCTCATCAATCGCGTTGTCTGACACCTCAAACACCATGTGGTGCAGACCCGATCCATCATCGGTGTCGCCAATATACATGCCCGGGCGCTTGCGAACCGCATCAAGGCCTTTCAAAACCTTAATGGAATCAGCGCCATATTCGCCCTGTTGCTTCTCAGGTTTGGATGTGCCCTGCGGCTCGTTTGATGCGTTCTCGTCCATGCCAAAGATATAGGCATTCGAACCTCAAAACCCAAGCTGTGACAGCGCTGTCACGAAGCTTTTCCACCGCATTGCCAGCCCTAGTTTAACGGCAAGCTCAGCGCTGGCGTGCAAACGCTAAGCGAAACGGCACTCTCCCGCGCCAGACCCGCTCATGCAAAGTGCCCGCAAGGACCCTGCGAGCTGCGGCATCAAACTGGCTTTGATAGCAATCAACCGCCGCAATAGTCGCATCGAGATCAGGCACCTCATAGCTTATGTGGTCGGTCACTAGCGATGGATGCATTCGCGCCCAGCCTTCAAATCCGGGCAACTCAGAGTCGCCCTGTTTGGTGCTCGGAAAAGCGGCGTAAAGAAGATCGGGTCTATCAGGACCGAGCGCCTGGACCACTTGGGTCACCGCATTGCTTGTCATGCGATGATCGGCATGACCAAAACCGCCATCTGGCCCCCATGTCATAATGACAGTGGGCTTTTGCAGTTCAATGAGGCCAGCAATCCGCCCGCCCAAATCCCGCATTTCTTCAGAAGTGTTGCGGGCCTTGCGCGCAAGGGTGCCGCCGCCAAAACGCCAGAAAATTGGCTCCTCAAGGCCGAGGGCAAAAGCCGCGCAGCGCGCCTCGTTTTCGCGAAGCTTAGCCAAGGCATTGCCTGTATCAAGGCCGCTGTTTCCCGGCCCCGCATCGCCGCTGGTCGCAAAAACCAGCGTCACTTCGCCTTTTTCCCGAACAATCCGCGCAAGCACAGGCGCAAGGGTCAACTCATCATCGGGGTGAGCAAGAATTGCGAGCACAGACGGGATATTGGGATCAACCGATAGATTTTCCTCGCCCTCGGCGCTATCTCTCGGCTGGGCTAATAGCGGGGCCTCATCGGGGAGAATCCTGGTTACTATCTGGCCGTCTTCAAGTGTTTCCTCCTGTCCGACCTGAGCACTTGTGGCCGCGCTAATCGTCAAGCCAAGGCCGACTGCGAGCCATTTGTGCATCTTTGCCCTGCGCCCGGTGCTCACTCTATCATTCTCCTCTCGCCCACGCCGCCGATGAGCGGATGGTATCTAGCCAAACGACATCTTGCGAGAATTGGGTAAAGAAATGCCCACCATCCGCGCTCAAAATTCTTGGCCACTCTTTGATGAGGCTTGCCGCTGCCATACTTGGCCCTATTGTTCCGGGCCATGACGCCACATGATCCAAAAGAAGCAATTGCCGCCAACCTCGCCGAGCCGTTTGGCTCTTTTTCAGCCATTTTGCGCAAATGGTCACAGGTCCAGCCTGATGCGATCGCGATGGTGGATGACACCCGCGATATAGCATGGGCAGAGTTGATCGGTGAGGTCGAACGGCTTGCAGCGCGGATGGTTGAGACTGGTCTTGAGAAGGGGCAGTCGGTCGCGATCCTGGGGACAAGCAGCATAAACTATGCGCTTGTGTTTCTTGCCGCCGTGCGCGCTGGAGGGGTGGCAGCGCCGCTCACCACCAGTGCCTCACCCCAGCAGCTTCAAGGCATGGCCGAAGATTCAGGGGCGCGCCATCTGTTTATTGATGCTGGCAAAGCTGCCGAACTTGGCCCTGATTTTATGTCAGAGCTGATCCGCGTGCCCCTTGAAGACATTGGCACGTGGATGGCCCCGCCCGGGAATCTGGCACCCGATTTTGAACCTGCCCCAAGCGACCCGTTCAACATCATCTATTCGTCAGGCACCACCGGGATCCCCAAGGGGATCGTGCACTCGCACCAAATGCGCTGGCTTCAGTTCGCATCAACGGGCGTGTCTTATCTGGAGGGCGGGTTTCCGGTCCGCTCATTGGCTTCGACCCCGCTGTATTCGAACACGACGATGGTGGCTTTTCTGCCTGTGCTCCTGGCAGGGGGCACTGTGCGAGTGATGGGCAAGTTCGACTGCGGACGCTGGCTTTCCCATGCTGCTGAGGACCGCACGACCATTACGATGCTTGTCCCCGTGCAATACCAAAGGCTGATGGATTATCCGGGATTTGACGATCACGACTTATCATCGCTGATCCTGAAATATTGCACGTCTGCGCCGTTTTCTGCGGAGCTGAAGAGCGAAGTCCTTAAACGCATGCCCGGAGGATTGGTTGAGATCTATTCGATGACCGAGGGCGGGGTCGTATGCCTCCTGCAAGCCCATGAATTTCCCGATAAACTTCACACAGTCGGACGCCCCGCTCCTGGCAGCGAGCTCAAAGTCTTGGACGATGAGGATAAAGAGGTGTCACCGGGCACTACGGGCAATCTGATCGGACGGTCGGCCACTATGATGAGCGGCTACAAAAACCAGCCCGACAAAACCAGCGAAGCGCAATATGTTGACGCAGATGGCGGCGTTTGGATGCGTATGGGCGATATTGCGCGGGTCGATGAAGACGGTTTTGTCGAATTGGTAGGCCGCGCCAAGGACATGATCATCTCAGGCGGATTTAACATCTACCCAAGCGACCTTGAAGCCGAGCTTGAGCGCGAAGAGGACGTCATCGAAGCTGCGGTTGTCGGTCTAAAATCAAGAGCTTGGGGCGAAACGCCGGTTGGCTTTGTTGTCCTTGGCGATGGTGCGCGCGATGCAGATGTAATCCTTGCGAACGTGAATGCGCGGCTTGGTAAGACGCAGCGCCTCTCCGCGCTCCATTCGATATCTGAAATGCCTCGCAGTCATATCGGGAAGCTGCTGAAGAGCGAACTGCGCGAAATTGCGGAAGGGCATTAGGTGCGCTGACCGTCGTAAGACCTCACTCGGCCCCAGAGAGTCCATCGGCCAATGCGTATACACCCACAACACCTACAACCAGCACTCCGCCTACGACGACAAGGATCGTCTCCGCAGTATCCAGCTTCGTTGACCTGTTGGGCGTGGTGATCGGCCGCCCATTGAGAAGAAGTTCATCGCTTCCATCGAGCGCAAAACCAATCCGGCGTTCTTGCCAACGGCGGTGATCGTCTCTGGCAACGATCGAAAGTGGACTCGCCGACACCCGGTTCCGCGCAATGATCTCTACCCGCGGTGCGGTGTGACGGTGATCGGTGGAATGCCCGAGGGGAATTGTTAGCGCGCCCACGACCTGAGCCTCGCTCCTGTGGGGATCGAACGCTGGACTGATCGACTGCGCAGATACTCCGCTGGTGACAACAAATGCCGCGGCTGCGAGCACGCTTGTTTTCATGGTGTAAATCACTGCGACCCCTTTGACTAAACCCCTGTCAGTATGCGTGATAAATGATCGAACATTTTTAAGCAATTTTTTCAGAAACTAACAAAAACGCAGAGCCCTTGCGCCAAGTTTGAGACGCGGCCACCATTGGGAGAGGGAGAAAGTGGTGGCCGCGTCTCGCTCGCTGCTTGGCAAGCGTTGCGCTACTGATAAGCATCAGTCCTGCGATCCTGGCGCTTGGGGAGAGCGCCGCCAGGTCTGAGCTCTCAAACAGCCAGTCAGCCTCAGCATTAATATGCTGCAGTGTGCGGGTTCATCGCCTGAGCGGGGCGCTGGAAGACACCGGGCTCATAAGAAATCGCACTCATCATGGCTGCTGGCTTGTCGCAAGCAGTTTGACAGATCAGGTCCGGGGAAACCTTGTGATCCGTCACTGGCAACGCGTCAGCCTGGAGAGAGAAGAAGCTGTTCGTCGTTGCTGAACTCCAAATGAAGTTCGACTGCGTAAAACACAAATGACAAAATCTCTAATTCTCTTGCGCTTTTTGCAACAATGCACCCCGGCGCTTCGGATGGCGGACCGGTGAGTAAGCAAAGAGGCCGAAATTCCGGGCAGCAGAGCGCTCGAAGCAGTGCGCGCTTGTCGATAGTCTGCGCAAGGGACAACGCGCCCGCTGGACAGCGCGCGCACGCCTGCCGTAACGGACAGCCATGCAAGCAGACCAAATTACAGATTCGAGCCGGGCAGAATCGATACTCATCGTCGATTTCGGCAGCCAAGTGACCCAGCTTATTGCGCGCCGCGTACGCGAGGCCGGGGTTTATTCCGAAATCGCGCCCTTTACCATGGCGCAAGACGCATTCCGCCGGATGAAGCCCAAAGGCATAATTCTTTCAGGCTCACCAGCAAGCGTGCCCGATGACGACAGCCCGCGCGCGCCTCAAAGCCTGTTTGAGGCAGGCATTCCGATCCTTGGGATTTGTTACGGCCAGCAAGTGATGAACCACCAATTGGGCGGCGAGGTAAGGCCGGGTCACGAGACCGGCGAAGGCGGCGAATTTGGCCGCGCCTATCTCACCGTTACAAAGCCGTGCGCGCTCTTCGATGGGATGTGGCAGGAAGGCGAACGGCATCAGGTTTGGATGAGCCACGGCGATAAGGTGACACAGTTTGCGCCCGGTTTTGAGATCGTCGCCACTTCTGACGGGGCGCCTTTTGCGGTGATCGCGGATGAGGAGCGCAAGTTCTACGGTACGCAGTTCCACCCCGAAGTCGTCCACACGCCCGACGGCGGAAAGCTGCTGGCCAATTTCGTGCGCCATGTCTGCGGCTTGAAAGGCGATTGGACGATGGCCGAGTATCGCAAAACCAAGATTGAGGAAATCCGCGCGCAGGTCGGCTCTGGCCGGGTGATCTGCGGTCTATCGGGAGGGGTCGACAGCACGGTTGCGGCGGTTCTCATTCATGAGGCAATCGGCGAACAGCTCACCTGCGTTTATGTCGATCATGGCCTCATGCGGCTCAATGAAACCGAGCAGGTCGTCTCGCTCTTTCGCGACCATTACAACATCCCTCTCGTCGCTGTTGATGCCGAAGAGACCTTTCTTAAAGGCCTGGCTGGCGTCACCGACCCTGAGAAAAAGCGCAAATTTATTGGCGGGGCCTTCATTGACCTATTTGAGGCGGAAGCCAAGAAAGTGGGCGGAGCCGATTTCCTCGCGCAAGGCACGCTCTACCCGGACGTGATCGAAAGCGTCTCTTTCACCGGCGGGCCTTCGGTTACGATCAAAAGCCACCACAATGTTGGCGGCCTTCCAGAGCGCATGAATATGCAGCTGGTCGAGCCTTTGCGCGAACTGTTCAAAGACGAAGTGCGCGATTTGGGCCGCGAGCTGGGCCTTCCCGATGCCTTCGTTGGCCGCCATCCCTTCCCCGGGCCCGGCCTTGCGATCCGTATTCCAGGAGAGGTGACCAAGGAACGATGCGATATCCTGCGCAAGGCTGACGCGATTTACCTCGAGGAAATCCGCAATGCCGGGCTTTATGATGCGATCTGGCAAGCCTTTGCGGTGCTGCTCCCGGTTAAGACCGTGGGGGTCATGGGCGACAGCCGCACCTATGACAGCGTTTGCGGTCTTAGAGCGGTCACCAGCACCGACGGTATGACGGCGGATGTTTACCCCTTCGATGCGGCGTTCTTAACGCAGGTCGCCACCCGGATTGTGAACGAAGTCCAAGGCATTAACCGCGTGGTCTATGACTACACCTCAAAACCGCCGGGCACGATCGAGTGGGAGTGATTAAGAATTCTCGCCTCTATGGGCAGAAATATATGCTTATGCCTTGGCCTCCACTTTGTTAGTGTGCCGGCAAGATCAAAGATGCAAAGGACCGACCCCATGCCCCGCTCTTACGTAAACCCTGGCCTCGCCGCACTTGCCACATTGGCCGTTGTTGCTTGCTCGCAGGCCCCGGCCGAGGCACCTTCAGTGACAGGGACTGAATGGACCGTGGACACTGGCGCATCAGAACTGTCCTACGTCTCGATAAAGCAGGGCGAGATTGCCGAGGCCAACACGTTTGAAACTGTCACTGGCGCAGTGACGGCTGATGGCGCGGCCACGATTGAGATCGACCTTTCTTCGGTGTCCACCGGCGTCGATATCCGCAATGAACGCATGCGCGACATCTTCTTTGTGGTCGCCAGTAACCCCACGGCGACAGTGACTGCCGCAGTGGACCCGGCATCTTTTGAAGCGCTCGGGGTGGGCGAAAGCGCTGATACGACGCTCGATGGCATGCTCTCGCTCGTAGGTGTTGAGGCGCCGTTTCAAGCCGAGGTTAGCGTGACGCGCGCGGGGCCTGACCGGGTGATCGCCGTGACCGACAAGCCTGTGATCATTGATGCGGGCCGGTTTGAGCTGAGCGATGAATTGGCAACGCTTCAGCAGCTTGCTGGGCTCGAATCCATCTCGCCAGCGGTGCCCGTAACCTTCTCGATCGCATTTGAGCGGTAAACTCCTTTTCTCATGCAGTTTGACCTTGGCGGTGATCATCGAACGGACATTTTGCGCCGTGCGCAAGCCGCGCTGATATGTCATTTTGGCAGGATCATCCGCCCGTCTGACAAGCGCCGAAACCCGGAGTGGGTGCTGGTTCACGGGGTGATCGGCGCGCAGACCAAGACCGCCGCGTCCAATGCGTCTACCGATGGACTGCTCGCAGAGTTTGGATCCTGGGAGGCGGTGGCTGAGGTTTCAGAGCCCGAGTTGGAAGCGCGGCTTGGGCGCCAAAGCTTCCCTAGCGTGGCGGCAAAACGGCTCAAAGCCTGCCTCCAGGCCATCATAGCAGAGCGCGGCAACGTGAGCCTTGCTCACTTATCCAATCTGCCTCTCGAAGAGGCTATGGCGCAGCTTGAGACCCTGCCCGGTGTCGCACGCAAGAATTCAGCAGGCGTGATGAACGCAAGTACGTTTGACCGAAAAGCCATGGTGATCGACGGCCACCACCGCCGCATCATTCAGCGAATGGGCGTGGTTCCAGCCAAAGCCGGCACAGCCAAGACCTATGACGCGCTTATGCCGATCGTCCCGCCTGAATGGTCGGCCGCAGATATGGATGAACACCATCTGCTGTTGAAGAAGCTGGGCCAAACCTTTTGCCGCCCGCGCGCGCCGAAGTGTGAAGGGTGTCCCGTGCGTGAAGATTGCGCGACCGGGCGGTAGAAATCAGATGCCCGCCATCATGTTGGCGCTCAAGATTTCGACCCAATAGCCATCAGGGTCTTTGATAAAGGCGATGTGCTTCATTGTGCCGTCTTCGGGACGCTTTTGATACTCGACTTCGTGTTCATCAAAATGCGCAATCGCTGCATCAAAGTCGGGCACATCAAGCGCAATATGGCCAAAGCCGCGCGGCTCCGCATTGCCATCGTGATACACCGCGCCGTCCTCCTCTTCGGTGCCCCAATTGTGGGTCAGCTCGAGCACACCCTGGCGTGAGAAGACGTATTGTATTGCTTGCTTGGGATCTTCGGGCACCTCATCGTCGCCATCCGTAAACCCAAGGAAATAAAGCGAAAACTCGCCCATCTCGATATCGACCTTACGCAGCAAGGTCATGCCCAGAACACCGCAATAAAAAGCAAGGCTAGCGTCCGGGTCTTTGATCCTAAGCATGGTGTGATTGAGAGTGAAGCCGTGGGGGTTGGAAGTCATTTTTGGTCCTTAGTCTTTGCCGTTAAAGCAAGAGCTTAGCCGTGAAAGGTCACGCCGGTGAGTTCTTCCGATTTTCTCCAAAGCCTCTCGCCCAGCCTTTCATCACGAATGTGCGGATAGACACCTGATCCCGCTGGTGCTTCCTCATCCGCCATCGCGCCAATATTGCAGTTTTCGCAGTATACACCGCCCATGCCTTCTAGCAACGGCGACACCGCGCACCATACGCTGGTCGAGGCGCCTTCCTGCGTGGATTTGAAGGCTTCATGCGTGTTGCCCTCATCATCATACCAACCCATCGCCTTTTGCTCCTCCATCGTGAGGTGGCGTTGTAGCGGCGTTGCAATCCCTCCAGGGTGGACAGCAAAGGCGCGGATGCCATGTGGTTCGCCCAGCTTATCCAGGTGCAGCGCAAACAGCGCATTGGCGCTTTTGGCCGCGCCGTAGGCTGGCCATTTCTCATATTCGCGCTGCTCCCAATTGAGATCATCCAAATCGAGGCCATTCAAGCGGTGCCCGATGGAGGAAAGGCAGACTACGCGCGCCCGGTTTGCTGCAAGGAGCAGGGGCCAAAGCCGCGCGGTCAGTTGAAAATGCCCCAAATGATTGGTCGCAAATTGCATCTCATTTCCGCACGCATCGCGCATCAAAGGGCTCGCCATGATCGCCGCATTGTTGATGAGGATGTCAAGAGTGTCCCAATTTTGCGCCGCACCCTCAACGAAAGCGTCAATCGAAGCGGGATCAGACAGATCAAGCGCCATGATCGTGATTTTGCCTGGCATATCAGCCAGCACCTCGCGCGCCTGCTCTGGCCGCCGTGCGCCGACGATTACATCTGCATCAGTCCTGGCGATCGCGCGCACAGTCTCGGTCCCGATGCCGGAATATCCGCCCGTCACCTGCACCCTTTTGCCCGCAAGGTCGATCCCCTCCACCACCTCGAGCGCGGTCGAACGATAGCCGAATGGCGATTCAATAGGGGCTTGCGGTGATACCAAGACGATACTCCTTCAAAATTGGTCGAGGCAATGCTCGGTCCGGTGCAAAATGGGCTGCTACAAAATGTGCAAGCGCTCTCGGAGCCGCGGTCGCGCATATGCTGGCTAAATAAACCAAAGCGGGCGCAGAAAGGCTATGGAGGAACCGATCACGGGCCTTTGGCCGGGCAGCTGCTTTTTCGATCATTTGCCGCTCCTTGATGAAACTGATCCCGGCTGCGCCACCACCTACGACCTTGACGCTACGGCGCGCTGCGTCGGGCTTTAGCCTAGCAAAATGGGCTCTTGCGCTGCAGTCTATATTCGGCTCTTTTCCATGGCAAATAAGAAACAAATTGGGAAGGATACCGCGATGAAAACCGCCATCACCGAAATGTTCGGCATTGAGCACCCCATTATTCAAGGCGGCATGCATTATGTCGGATTTGCAGAGATGGCAGCCGCCGTCTCCAATGCTGGCGGCCTTGGTATCATCACCGGCCTCACGCAAAAAACGCCCGCCGATCTCGCCAATGAGATCGCGCGCTGCAAGGATATGACGGATAAGCCGTTTGGCGTGAACATCACGATCCTGCCAACTCTGACCCCGCCCGATTATCCGGGCATTGTCAAAGCCGTGATCGAAGGCGGCGTCAAAGCGGTTGAGACCGCTGGGCGCAATCCGATTGAGCTGATCGGCCCCCTCAAGGACGCAGGGATCAAAGTGATCCACAAATGCACCAGTGTGCGCCATTCATTGAAGGCGCAATCCATCGGCTGCGATGCGGTTAGTGTCGATGGTTTTGAATGCGGCGGACACCCGGGCGAAGATGATGTGCCAAACTTCATCCTTTTGCCCCGCGCGGCCGATGAACTGGAGATACCCTTCGTCTCCTCAGGCGGGATGGCTGATGGGCGCAGCCTTGTGGCATCGCTGGCTATGGGCGCGCAGGGTATGAATATGGGCACGCGTTTTATCGCCACCAAAGAAGCGCCCGTTCACGAAAATGTGAAAAAGGCGATTGTGGCCGCATCCGAACTCGACACGCGCCTTGTGATGCGCCCGCTTCGCAACACAGAGCGCGTGCTCAACAATGCCGGCGTTGAGCGTCTGCTCGAGAAGGAAAAAGAGCTGGGCGATGCTTTGACCATTCAGGATATTTTGCCAGAAGTTGCGGGCGTGTACCCCTCGATCATGATGGATGGCGAAATGGACAAGGGGGCATGGTCCTGCGGCATGGTCGCAGGGCTCATCAACGACATTCCGACCTGCAAAGAGCTGATCGACGGTATCATGAGTGATGCTGAAAAGATTTTGGCTCGAATGAACGGTTTGCAGGCGGCATAGGGACAGTGAACGTGGGCAGGTTAGTGTATCAGACCGCTAGGCCTGCCTCTCGTCTGCCCTTTATACAAAGCCAATTAAAGTCGTTGCAGGGGCGCTTATGAGCCTTCCGCGTCCTCTCTGGTGTAGGGGATGAATTGATCAAACCGCACGCCGCCTGTGAAAAATCCGGTATAGCGATCAATCGTAGTGGCAAAATCCAATCGGCACAGATGCGATGAACCAAAGCGGCGGACAACCAGAATATCGTCATCGTCGATATTGCTGGGATCAAGGGTACGCTGAATGTAGATTGTTCGGCCCCGGCCATAAACATAGGCGGTGTCGTTGATGGTCTGGAGGTTGGTGTTGCGAAAATCGCGGATGCATTCCTGCGGCTCACCTGCAACGCGGCCTTCGAGTATCTCAGCAAGCTTAGCTTCGCCTTTGGTCAACTCTTGAGCAGGCGCCGGGTCGCCTTCATCTGCAAAAGCGGTCGATGCGCCAAACAGCGCAAATGCGGCAAGTCCTGCCGACAGGTTTGATCGGGATTTGAATGTGCGAATCATAACAGTCTCCTGTTAGCCCTCGCCGCAGTGCATGGCCCGCGCTGTGTGAACGGAGGCTGACCAAATGGTGGCAGCCACATGGATGGTGGTGGAGATTATCGCAGGGATTTTACCGAGCACCCGGCGTGATCATTCGTATTCGAGCGTGACAGTGAATTCGCCCTCATAAGTTCCCGGAATTGCATTGCCTGGAACTTGCAGCCGCCCTGCGATGGTGAAGAAGAAAAACCCATCGGGGTTCGCAATCCGAAAACGACGCGGATTGGTGTTGATGATAATCGGCGGACGGCTGCCAATCAAAAGCGTATCCATGAGCAAGGTCTGCGTGCCGCCATTGCGCGTTAGGATATAGGAATTGGCATCAACATTGATGAGCACTGTTTGGTTAAAGGCGCCAAAACCTGCGAAGCGCGCGGGCTGCTGGGTTCCCTCAATGTGGATGACAGAACCGGTTGTGATGACGTTACCTGCCGAATCCATGACCACGGTGCCGCCGGTATTGCCGGGAATGACAGTGCCAAATTCAAGGTCGAACTGTTTGAGAAAGCTCAGGGGCGTGACGAGAAACGCCTGCGCCTCGCCCTGCTCGACCTCTTGCGCATGCGCCGCCGCAGGCATCATCATCATGACGCCAAAAGCACTCAAAAGTGCAGCAAGTGTGTTCAAACGACGCATGTTTAGTGGCCTAACCGCTCCCAGCCATCAGAGCTAAACGCCAAACCTTAAATTTGTTTGAAATCTCAGCGCACTGCGAGCGTAGTGTCTGCAAACCCCATTCAAGGCCCGGTTTCGCCCGCAAGCGCAGACCATCGCTGGCTCAGCGGTCAGCAGGTCCGCCGCGCAAAACAAACCGGCGGTCACAATATCCGCAGTCAGCAAGTCCGCTTTCATCAATTTCCATATAGATGAGCGGATGGCCAAGCGCTGCTGGGCGATAGCCCTTTCCGCCGCGAATGGCGCTAGCCCCGTCGCAGCTGACGCGGCGAGTGTCGACTGTGATTGTCTCTGGATTGACCATCTTTGGGGTGACCATCTCTTGGGTGATCTCTTGCGCAGTGGTTGCCATATCGAATTGGCAATTACTGCGGGTGCGCACGCATTTCAATGGGTGCTCGCCCTATCCAAGCGAAAATAGTGCGCCTGCTCGCGGCGGTGCGGAGTTTTGAGAAGGTGGCCGCAGATATTGAGGCAGTGCAAATTGATCCTTCCCCTTGCAGCCTCGCACACCATCTTTATGGCGTTGATGTATGAAACCACCTGCCATCCGGATCGACAACCTCGTCAAACGCTATGCCGCGCCCAAAGGGGCCAAAGGTGCAGATGCCGAGGGGAAACTCGCCCTTAACGGAGTCAGTTTCGATGTGCCTGAAGGGTCGATTTTCGGCCTGCTTGGCCCCAACGGCGCTGGCAAATCGACACTCATCAATATCCTTGCAGGCCTGGTGAACAAGACCAGCGGTTCTGCCGAGATCTGGGGCTTTGATATCGACGCCGAGCGCCGCAATGCCAGCCGCGCGATTGGAATTGTGCCTCAGGAAATCGTGTTTGACCCCTTTTTTACCCCCTTTGAGGTCCTTGAAAACCAAGGCGGTTTTTACGGGATTGGCAAGGACTATCGGCGCAGCGAAGAATTGCTCGAAGCGGTGCACCTTGCCGACAAACGCAACGCCTATGCCCGCACGCTTTCGGGGGGAATGAAACGGCGGTTGTTGGTGGCAAAAGCTATGGTGCACTCACCGCCAATCCTTGTGCTGGATGAGCCCACGGCAGGGGTCGATGTAGAACTCCGGCGCCAGCTGTGGGATCTGGTGACGGAATTGAACCGCGAGGGCGTCACTATTGTGCTCACCACCCATTATCTCGAAGAGGCAGAAGAGCTGTGCGATGAGATTGCGATCATCAACCACGGAGAGCTTATCGCGCACAAACCAACCCGCGAGCTGGTTGATATGGCGCGCGAAAAGATCGTTGCTGTGACCGTTTCAGATGACCTAGGCAAAGCGCCGTCGCATGAGGCATTCAACAAGGTCGAGATGACCGGTGAACGCGGCGTCGAAGTTACTTATGACAAGGATCGGATGAACGCTGGCCAGGTGCTGGGTATCCTTCAGTCTCAAGGCCTCACAATCGAAGATGTGACCACGCGTGAGGCCGATCTTGAAGACGTCTTCGTGCAACTCACCGGGTCTGGCAATTAAGAGGTAAGGCGATGCGCGGAACACTCACATTTTTGACCTTGCTCGCGCTTGTCGGCTGCGGCGCTGAGGAGAGTACGGCTTTTGACAACGCCATCCCGCGGGCAGAGCAGCCCGCACCTTGCCCAGAGGAAGGGGTCGCGATGCAAGTGCTAGGGAGCGGCGGGCCCATTGCTGAAGGCGGAACAGCTGCGCGCGCTGGCACGTCGTATCTCCTGTGGATTGACGGCGAGCCGCGGCTCTTGGTTGATGCAGGCTCGGGCAGTTTCCTGCGCTTTGCCGAGGCGGGCGCAAGCATTGGCAGGCTCGATGCTATTCTGCTGACGCACCTCCACGCTGATCATACCGGCGATTTGATCGACGTGCTCAATTCGGGAGGGTTCGAAGGGCGCAGTGAGCCGTTGATTATTGCTGGGCCCAGCTCCGCACCGCGCTTTCCATCGACAAGCGAATTTCTCCAAAGACTGCTAGCAAAAGATGGCGGCGCGTTTGCCTACAATGGCGGCTATCTGGATGGGACCGAAAACAAGCCGAAAATCACAGCCCAAGACATTCCCTTCCAAGACCCGACTGCGCAATATGACGGCACTGGATTTGATCCTCATGTTCTCATGTTTACCGATGACCTGTTTGCTCTGGCGTTTCCAGTGCATCACGGTCCGGTCCCTGCTGTCGGATATTGGGTGCAAGCCCGAGGAAAAGTCTTCGTTATCACCGGAGATCAAAGCGCAATGTCGAGTGTGTTTTACCGCGCAATGGCCAATGAAGAACCCGATATTCTTTTCGCGCACCATGTCATAAATGGTGAAGAGGGGCAGCCGATTGGGCTCCATCGTACACCGGAACAAATCGGCGAACTGGCGGGAAAGGCCGGTGCCAAGCGTCTGGTTCTCACGCACAATATGGAGCGCAGCCTTAGCCGGCTTGATGATGGCCTTGCAGCGATTGGCAAAAACTATTCCGGCCCGGTGAGTGTGGCCGGTGATCTGGATTGCTATACGGTTTCTGAAGCGGATCAGAAGCAATAATCGAGGGCCGGCCGGGCGATGCGCAAGAGCCCTGAACCTTTGGCTATTCGGTTATACGCTCGCGCCAGTTCCGGCGTGAAATATGCTCGAGCTTCGCGCCGCAATATTTGCATTTTCCATGATATTCGCGTCCGTCCCAATGCACACTGCGGCGATCGGGACGGTGGTGGCCGCGCAGGCAATATATGGCTGACATCATCGACATGGACATACCTCCGCGTGCACGGTCCCGCATCTGTCTTGTAAGGGTAAAGCCGCAGGATCAGCGGTTAAATGATGGCAATGGCATAGATCACCCCCTGCGCGAATTTGGCACCGCGCAAAGCTTGGCTTTCATTTTCAACCCGATAGCTGGTGGATTGTCTCTCAGCCTCGATGAATTAAATTTTCGCAACCAGACAGAAGCTCCGCAGTGCAAGGGCGCTTTCAACGCAGGACTTGATAAGCCGGCAAGCGGGCGTCATGGCTTAGCTCATGGCAGAGACGACTGACATCAAGGATGCGCAGACGGGCGACATAATCAGCGCCTACGACGTGATCATCATAGGATCAGGCGCGGCTGGGCTGACCGCCGCGCTGGAGCTGGCGACAAGTAAGCGTGTGCTTGTGCTTGCCAAGGGTTCGCTCACATCAGGTTCTACTGCATGGGCGCAAGGCGGGATTGCGGCGGTGCTGGATGCGGGCGACACATTCGAAAACCATGTGCGCGATACGATGGTGGCGGGCGCCGGTCTTAACGACCGCCAAGCGGTGGAGTACGTGATCGAGCGAGCGCCTGAAAGCATCAACCGGTTGGTCGAGCTGGGCGTTCCTTTCAACAAGGATGCCGGCGATCTGCACCTGACGCGCGAAGGCGGGCATTCGCACCGCCGGATCGTGCATGTCGATGATGCCACCGGGTGGGCTGTGCAGGACGCTCTGCTTAAAGCGGCTGAGGCCAATCCCAATGTTACCATGCTGGGCGGTCGCACAGCGATTGACCTTATCACGGACCGCAACCGCGAACATTACTCGGGCGCGGGCCATGTCTGGGGTGTTTATGCCCTCAATGAATCGACCGGCTGGGTCGAACGCCATGTGGCGCGCGCGACGATCCTTGCCGCCGGCGGGGCAGGCCGAGTGTATCAGTTCTCCACCGCCCCGCGCGGCGCAACCGGTGACGGTATTGCCATGGCCTGGCGGGCAGGCGCGCGGGTTTCCAACATGGAGATGATGCAATTTCACCCTACGTGTCTCTATAATCTTGAAGTCAAAAACTTCCTCATCACAGAGGCCGTGCGCGGTGAAGGAGGTCACTTAAAGCACCCGGAAACCGGGCACCGCTTCATGACCGAATATGACGCCGAGCGCATGGAGCTTGCCCCGCGCGATGTGGTGGCGCGCGCTATCGACGATCAGATCAAGCGGTACGGTCTTGATTACGTCCACCTCGACATCAGCCACCAGCCGCCTGAATTCGTGCGCGAACACTTCCCGACTATCCATGAGAAGCTCACCGGCCTTGGCATTGATATGACCAAAGAGCCCATCCCTGTGGTCCCTGCCCAGCATTATACCTGCGGCGGGATCGTAGTGGATTTGCACGCACGCACTGATCTGCCAGGCCTTTGGGCGGCGGGTGAGTGCACCGAAAGCGGGCTGCACGGTGCGAACCGTTTAGCCTCCAACAGCCTGCTCGAATGCTTTGTCTTTGGCGAAGCGGCAGCGGCGGATATTCTGGCCAAATGGGATGAATTGCCAGAGCCGCCCGCGATCTTACCATGGGATGAGAGCCGGGTCTCGGATTCCGATGAGCAGGTGGTGATCAAGCAGAACTGGACCGAGATCCGCCGCTTTATGTGGAACTATGTTGGCATTGTGCGCACCACCAAGCGCTTGGAACGCGCCGCCAACCGCATCGCTCTGCTGCGCCAAGAGGTAGAGGAATACTACGGCAGCTTTGTCGTGACTACCGACCTGATTGAGCTCAGGAACCTGCTCCAATCCGCAGAGCTGATCGTGCAATCGGCTCTCACCCGTAAGGAAAGCCGGGGGCTCCATTACACGATGGATTATCCAGACCTGAAAACAAGCGTGCGCGATACGGTTTTGGTGCCGTGAACCTGATCAAAACCATTTTCACTGCGTTTTGTGCCACCGTCCTAGCTGTCGCCAGCCCTGCAAATGCATCTCCTGATAGCTTTATCGACATTCACGAAGAACCCGTAGGGATAAGCGAGACGCATCTTTACCTATTGCGCACGTCCACCGACAACCTTGGCTATTACGAAGCCAAGCGGGCCGAGATATTTCTGATCGAGCAAGACCTTGCGACAGGCCAGGAGGAGGCCATTGTGATCGACAAATTTGTTCATTCATCGGATTACTCTGATGAGGGCAATTTGATTGGCCATTCGGTCAAGCGCGACGCCGGGATCACACCGCGAGATCCTTACGCAATCTTGAGAGGGCGCGGCGCGCTTCCTTGGGCGGCAGTGCTTTCGGTGCCTAGAGCCACTCCGCGCGCAAAAATCACTATGGAAGAGGGCGCTCTTAAAGTGCAATTCGGCCCCACTTCGTTGGTGCAGATTACCAGCGAAGCCATTCAGGCAAAACTGACCGGCGTGGGGCAATTTATGGCGAAGAATGTGGCCGATCATCCGCGCTCTTCGCCCATGACCACAAAGCAGCATTTTGAAGGCCGCAAGGTAACGGCAGCGCAATGCTATAACGCTGAATTGCTGGAGTATTGGATGCTTGGTCAGAGAAATCGGCCGTACCTGGTGCGCGTCCACTGTGCCTATGATGAGGACAGCGAGACGACCTCGGTTGTGATGCAGATGCCCGCAGTTGAGCGGTAAGTGGTTGCAGCTCCCAGCCCTCTCCACTGGCCCCGTTCACCTGCGAGCCAGCGGTCTTACGCTAACGGCGTGCTTATGAACCGGCTCACTCTTACTTTCGGCATTGCGCTGTGTCTGCCTTGCTCAGTTGCGGTTTTGGGTCAGGATGAGGCGGGGATTACCCAAAGCGCCACCCAAAGCGTGTCCGCAAACTCCATCGTCGTAACCGCACAGCGCTCCGGCGCACCGATGTGGACGATTGATACGGACAGCGGAACCGTCATCCTTGTTGGAGAAATTCGCGCGGTCCCCAAATCGACGCCGTGGTTTCCCGACCGGCTGGAAGAGGCGACCAAAGAAGCCGACCGTGTGATCCTTCGCGCTGCTCCCAAATTCTCTCCAGGCGATGCCTTTCGCCTCATTTTCAGCGGGGGCAAGTTTACCAAGCTGCCTGATAAAACCGTCGCAGCCGAATATCTCAGCGATGCTCAGCGTGCCCGCCTGGCCGCTCTCGAGGCGCAGTATGATATCAACTATGACCGCCGCTCCTTTTTGATGACGAGCTTTGATATGCTCGCACGGCGGCTCGATTTTGATGATGATACGGTCAAAGACGCCACCGACATTGTGAAGAAGGCCGCAAACAAGGCGGATGTACCCATCACCCGGCCCGAACGCTTCCGGGGCGAAGACTTGCTCGACAATCTCGCCGATGCACCGCCAGAAAGCCATATCCCCTGCCTGGAAGCAGCGATGGGCGCGACAGAGGCGGGTCAAGCAATCATTGAAAAACGCGGTGACGACTGGCGCAGCTTCGATATTCCCGCGGTGATGGACAACCCGCTGGAAATGGCGCTTGGCACGTGCTGGCCGTGGGCGGATGATGAACTGGGCGATGAAATACGCGGGCAATGGGTAAATATGATCTCTAAGGCCTCGCAGGAGAGCGGTGTGACCCTAGCGGTGGTTCCTTTGCGCGTCTTGGCGGAGGATAACGGTGTGCTCGATCAGCTAGAGGCCAAAGAGTTCCTAATCGGCGGACCTGATTGGAGAGGCTCTCCCGAAGGCTAGCCCTTGCTCTTGGGGCACTAACCTGCATTGTGGTGATGACTTACATCACCGTCAGGAATGCACCCATTCATGCCCACCATCACCTCGCCAAATACCGGGATCGAGCTTTTTTACGACGATCACGGTGACCCAAACCATGAGCCCATCCTTCTAATTATGGGCCTCGGCGCGCAGATGACTTTGTGGCCTGATGAACTGGTTGAGGCTTTGGTGGGGCACGGGTTTCGCGTCATTCGCTATGACAACCGCGATATCGGCCTTTCGCAAAAGTTTGAAGGCGCAAAGGCGCCAAGCCCTGCATGGCAAGTCATCCGCAAGAAGATCGGCTGGCCTGCAAAAGTGCCTTACACGCTAGCCTCCATGGCAGATGATGCGGCGGGCTTGCTCACCGCTCTTGGGATCGACAAAGCGCATGTTGTGGGCGCCAGCATGGGTGGGATGATTGCGCAGCTTACTGCGATCAATCACCCTGACCGCCTTCTTTCTCTCACCTCGATTATGTCAACCACGGGTAATAGCTCGCTTCCTATGGCAGACAAACAAGCGATGGAGGCTTTGGTTGCGAAACCCAAATCGCTTGATGAGGAGGATCTCGTGCTTCAAGGCCTTCATATTTCGCGCAGTATCGGCTCGCCTGGCTACCCTTCCGATCCAGAGCGCGTGCGAGAACGAACAATCAAATCGGTGCGCCGCAGCGTCTATCCGCCCGGCCTCGCACGCCAATTGGCAGCGATCATCGACGATGGCTGCCGGCGTTCGCGTCTCGCCTCAGTCACTGCGCCAACACTCGTTCTGCACGGCGAGGATGATCCCCTGGTGAAGCTTGCCGGGGGCGAGGACACCGCCAACCACATAACAGGTGCAAGGCTGGTCACCATTCCGGGCTGGGGTCATGATCTGCCCATGGAATTGATTAAGCCCCTTGCAGATTATGTGGCAGGCCATGCCCGATCAGCGAGCGAGGCAACGCCTCACGCCGCTTAGTCACCGGCCGGGTCAGACCGCTCGCGTTGTATAGCTGCTTCGTCCATTTTTTTGCGATGTTCGGTAATGGCCGGAAAGGCGAAACACCACCATACAACATTCCAGACCGCCGCTGAGACCCAGAAATTCCGATCTGTGATGTAGGGTATCTCTGGAATGCCTATAAACGGAATCCAAGAAGCGGTGGAGAATACAAACCACGCAGCACTTATGCCGTTGATGATCTCGCGCGTGCCGGTCTGCGAATTCAACAATTTTGGTTAGCAAGGTATCCACTGGCTAATCCTCTCCCGCTGCGCCCTTGAAAGGCACCTTTGCGCTGCCCGCTTCCTCTTGGCGGCAGGTCCCGCAACAATATTGCAAGCCTATGTGAGAAAGATTCAAGGATTGATTCACACCGAACAATCACCAAATTTTTCTTCACAGATTCAGTTTGGGGCTTGCGCACCCCATGACTCAAGCTTTTCCCACGCGTCGCTGCACTGCAACATAGGGTTGTCAGCCGATGTGGTGCAATATCATGGTTAAAAGCCCGTTGACCCTCATCCGCTTCTGATTCATCATCTAGGGGTCTGGTTCGCAATGGACCCCCAAATTGTAGTGTAAATTTTCCTGTCTGAGGTGAGATTCCAAAGGGCTAAGCGGGGAAGGAGTCGCTAAAATGGGGCCTGAACGGACAGATGTGGACTGTTTGATGGACAACTGTGTGCACTCGTTTGCGGATAGGCTGGGCAAAAACTGTCGGCAAAGAGTTTTGGAACAGAGTCGGAACATTGGTGCTTTTCCCCTAAGAGAGCAGCAGCCCGATTCGAAACAGGTTAGAATGGGGCGATGATGGAATTCAAATCAGGTGATCAAGTGCTAAGCGATGCTGAAACAAGCGACGCGGTCAGCACTGAGGAAAAGGCGCAAAAGGCAGTGACGATGGAAAAAGCCGACAAAGGCAGCGATGCCCTGATTGCGGAAAAAAGCGCGGAGGCGCTGGGCAATGCAGTGGCTGAAGCTGCGAAGGCGTCTGTTGATGACAGCAAGAAGGTCAATGATCGCCGTTTCGACGTGCAGACGGACGAAAGCCGTGATGCGAACCTCACCGAATTCGGCAAAGAGACGCTGACCGATCGCTATCTGCTCCCCGGAGAGAAGTATCAGGACCTGTTTGCACGCGTCGCCGATGCTTATGCCGACGATGCAGAGCATGCGCAGCGCCTTTATGATTACATCTCGAACCTGTGGTTCATGCCGGCAACGCCTGTGCTCTCAAACGGCGGCACCAGCCGCGGCCTGCCGATCTCGTGCTATTTGAACTCGGTGAACGATAGCCTTGATGGCATTGTGAACACCTGGAATGAAAATGTCTGGCTTGCCTCCAAAGGCGGCGGCATTGGCACCTATTGGGGCAATGTGCGCGGTATCGGGGAGCCTGTGGGCCTCAACGGCAAAACCTCCGGCATCATCCCATTTGTGCGCGTTATGGACTCGCTCACGCTGGCGATTTCGCAAGGGTCGCTGCGCCGGGGCTCGGCGGCGTGCTATCTTGATGTGTCGCACCCAGAGATCGAAGAATTCCTCGAAATCCGGAAGCCTTCAGGTGACTTCAACCGCAAGGCATTGAACCTGCACCACGGCGTGCTTCTCACCGACGAATTTATGGAAGCGGTGCGTGACGGCGCTGAGTTCGAACTCAAGTCACCCAAAACGCAGGAAGTGCGCGGTAAGGTTGATGCGCGCTCACTGTTCCAAAAACTGGTCGAGACGCGCCTTGCAACAGGTGAGCCCTACATCGTGTTCAACGACACGGTGAACCGCATGATGCCAAAGCATCACCGCGAGCTTGGCCTGAAGGTTTCAACCTCGAACCTGTGCAGCGAAATCACTCTGCCCACTGGCATTGACCACCTTGGCAATGACCGCACGGCTGTGTGCTGCCTCTCTTCGCTCAACTTGGAAAAATGGGATGAGTGGAACGGCGATAAGCAATTCATCGAAGACGTGATGCGCATGCTCGACAATGTGCTTCAGGACTATATCGACCGTGCGCCCGACGAAATGGCTCGTGCACGTTATTCCGCAGAGCGGGAACGCTCGGTTGGTCTGGGTGTGATGGGCTTCCATTCCTTCCTGCAGTCGAAGGGGCTTGGGTTTGAGAGCGCAATGGGTAAGGCCATGAACCTCAAAATGTTCAAGCATATTCAAGCCAAAGCGTCTGAGGCGAGCATGCTTCTTGCGCAGGAGCGTGGACCGTGCCCTGACGCGGCTGAAATGGGCGCGATGGAGCGTTTTAGCTGCAAAATGGCAATTGCGCCGACCGCGTCGATCTCGATCATTTGCGGCGGGACCAGTGCCTGCATCGAGCCGATCCCGGCGAACATTTACACCCACAAGACGCTTTCGGGCTCTTTCATCGTCAAGAACCCCTATCTGGAGAAACTGCTCGATAAGAAGAGCAAAAACTCGCCCAATGTGTGGAACTCGATCCTTGAAAAGGGCGGCAGTGTTCAGCACCTCGATTTCCTCTCTGAAGAGGAAAAGGCCAGCTTCAAAACCAGCTTTGAGATTGATCAGCGCTGGCTGCTTGAATTTGCAGCGGACCGCTCGCCATATGTCGATCAGGCTCAGTCGCTGAACCTCTTCATCCCGGCGGACGTTGATAAATGGGATCTCATGATGCTCCACTTCCAAGCGTGGGAGAAAGGCATCAAGTCGCTTTATTATCTCCGTTCAAAATCGGTCCAACGCGCAGGCTTTGCCGGCGGTGTTGAGGCCGACAACACAGCGGATGCGGCCAAGTTTGAGCTCTCCGCTGAGCAGACCGACTATGAGGAATGCCTCAGCTGTCAGTGATCGTAGAAAGAGACACGAATTTCCGGAATATCTAGCCGGAGAAAGCTGAGGCCCAGAACAGCGCTAACTGATCTGGGCCTCAAACAACAACCTTGAGGGTCGCTGCATTAGGAGCTCACAATGTGTGAACAGAGTGGGTCAGTCAATCCCTCAGAAAACTTGAAGGATTGAAATATGCCAAAGCGAGTATCAGCAACTGAAGAAACCAAGAGTGGTCGGAACAAACGGTTTCACGATAACTTCACAGGTGACGATATGACACGTGCGAACTTTGTGCGGGAGATCGAGCGCGGCAACTATGAAAACTATCATGTTCGCGAAGTGAAAGGTGTAAAGACACCGGTGTCTAATCCGGACAGGACGCGAAACAACAATCTGGGGTAACCACATTCTCTCACGGTCAAACAAACCCCCGCCGAGCCAAGTGCCTGTGCGGGGGTTTCTTTGCCTGCTCGCCGCACATCCAAGAAAATCGCAAACAAGTGTTAACCCCTCATAGCTAACGTCACGTCTTGTAACGGCAAATGCAGAAAGCTTTTACGAGATGCGAGCGTTGATCAAAAAAGATATCATCACGCGGGGCTCTGAGCGGGTCCCCTCCAGTGCGACAGGCACTTGCAAGACCAACCGAGGCTATCAGTTGGATATTGCCTTTAAGGACCTCTCCAGTGGAGGGTGCCGAGTGGATGATCCCAAAGGCGGCATGGACCTTGGTGCTTTTGTCAGCCTTATCATTGCAGGCACCGGCCCGCATAAAGCCGAAGTGGCTTGGCGGCAGGGTGACTGTGTTGGCCTTGAATTTCTCCGCCCTCTTCCGCCCCGCGTGTTCAAGCATCTGGCCGCTGAGGAATGGGAGCTTGCAGGCGAAGCTCACAGCACGGATACGACCAGCTTCCCAGTGCGCCGCATGTGCTGAGGCAAAAAGCCCGCTTTAACGGCAGGCTTTGCTCTCGCGCTTTAGGACAAAATGTGCAAATCCTTCGCTCCAAGAGGATAGGAGGGATCAATGGCACCGGAAATCTGGGTCGGGATTGGCGGCACAATCGTGCTGCTGGCTTTCATCATCAACGGAATGCGCCTTTCGCGCGGACCCGAAGGGCACGGTGCCAACGCCGGGCGGCTTCATACGGTGATTGGCGGAATTGCGCTTCCCTTTATGTGGCTGGCTGTCGTAGCTGCTGCCAATATGTAATCCGCCGCCCAAAGCATCCGCTATGCAAACACGCCGCATTCTTGTCGCTGTCGTCCTCGCCCTTGCTGTTTCAGCATGCGCCTCGCAGATTGATACAGGCGTCAGCGCCGAACCCGGCACACCCGGTTTCTTGTGGGGTTTATGGCATGGGTTCATCTTCCCGTGGAGCTTTATAGGATCGCTGTTCAGCCCTGAGATCGCCGTTTACGCAGTGCCCAACAGCGGCGGCTGGTATGACTTCGGTTTCTTCCTCGGTGTGACCGTTTTGGGCGGCGGCAGTGTCTTCGGATCGAAAAGCCGCCGGGACTAAACCGTGAAGAAGTAATTCACCAGATGGAAGAAAACGGGCGCGGAAAAGCTCACCGAATCCATCCGGTCAAGCGCGCCCCCATGCCCTTCAATCATCGTGCCCCAATCCTTTGCGCCAAGCGAGCGTTTCACTGCTGAAAGCACAAGCCCCCCGGCAAATCCCGCCAGCACTATGGTGAGCGCGAGGAGTGCTGCTTCCCACGGCGCAAACGGCGTGATCCAGAACAATGCAGCGCCGATGGCGGCGGCTGACAGACCCCCTCCGATGAGGCCCTCCCACGTCTTGGCAGGGCTCACGCGCGGGGCGGCCTTGTGTTTGCCGAAAAGCTTGCCGAACACATATTGCAAAACGTCTGAGAGCTGCACCACGGTGATGAGGAAGAAAAGCAGCAAGAAGTTGCCTGAGTATCCCGGAATGTCGAGCAGCAGCAGCGCGGGCGCGTGGCTGATGCAATAAACACCCAGCATCATGCCCCATTGGATTTTGGCAGAGCGAGCAAGAAAGTCGGCCGTCTCCCCCTTCAGCACGGCGAGCAGCGGCAAAAGGAGGAAAGCCCAGACCGGGATCAGGATTGAAAAAAGCGACTGCCAATCGGAATAAATCAGCCAATATTGCAATGGGATAAATAGGTAAAACGCGGCCACCGTTGCGGTGTGATCTTCGGCGCGCGTCGGGGTTAGCGACAAAAATTCGCGCAGCACGAAAAAGCTGGTGAGCGCGAAAAGCACGATGGTCACGCCTTTGCCGAACACGAAGGCAACCGCGAAAATCGCGATCATAAACCACCAGGCTTTGATGCGCTGATTGAGGTTCTGGACCGTCGCAATCCCGCCTTCGCTGCTAACCCGCTTGGACAGCACGAAACCGATGGATGAAGCGAGCAGTAACAGTGCGAAGACACCTGCGAAGAGCGTGGTCATCACGGGGTCAATTGCGAAATCCAAATTGGGCATTACGCGTTTTCTCCTGCCAAATCTCGACCAGCAAGCGTTATGATCGCTTGCTGAGCACGCTCAAGAAATGCAGGCTTTTCCTCGCTTTCACCTAGTTGGATCGGCGTCCCGAAATGCGCAGCTGCGCTGATTGGCGCTGGCACGATCGCGCCTTTGGGAAAGGCCCGCGCGAGATTGGTGAGATAAACGGGCACCAGCTCGGCTTCCGGGAATTCCTTCGCCAAGTGATATAGGCCCGCTTTGAACTCTCCAGGAAGCGCTTTGGCGCGCCGTGTGCCTTCGGGAAAGATGATCAGCGATTCGCCGCTTTTAAGGACTGCGCGAAGAGGCGCGAGTGGGTCTTTCGCGCGTACGCCGTCTTTGGCGCGCTCCACCAGAACCGCGTTCAAAACCTTGAGCGCAACAAAGCGCTGAACCGCGCCGCCGCCCCAATAGTCGGCTGCCGCCACGGGGTGAGTGGTCTCGCGCAAATATCCGGGAAGCGCGCCGCACATGATGATCGTGTCCATGTGGCTTGCGTGATTGGCGAAGTAGATGCGCTGCGTGGTCGCAGGTTCGCATCCGTCCCAGCGTGCCTGTCCGCCGACGAGGAGTTTGGCCGCTCCGAAAAGCGCTTCACCAAAGAGGCCCGCGATCATTCACCCGCCTCCCCGGACGACGCTTCTTTGCCGCGCAAGAGACCCGCGATGCGGTGCAGGCGAATGGCGCAGGTGAGGGCGCCTCCCGCCACGATAACCCATAAGGCAGCACCCATTACAACGGTGCCATCAAGCTTAAGGTCTCCCACAGCGCTAAGTGGCCAAATGAATGCAGCAATCGCCGCCAATGTAAGCACAAACATGCGGTGCTGTTTCGCCATTGGCCCCACAAAATCCTGCTCAAACCCAAGCGCCCCGCCGAGCGCGCGAATGTAAGCCGTGCCAAATGCGAGGATCGTTGCGCCATATCCGAGTTCAGGCACACCAGCCGCATAGCCTGCCGCAATCAGCAGCAATGCATCCTCGGCGCGGTCAGGCGCTTCGTTGTACAGCGCCCCAGTCGCCGAAGACTTGCCCTCTTCAACCGCGACCAGCCCATCGAGCATATTGGCAAGCAATCTCAGCTGTATCCCAAGCGCCCCGCCAAGCCACAGCCACTCGCTGGCCTTGCCATCTGCCGCCAGCCAAAAGCACCATGCACCGCCCGCTGCGAACAAAATCCCGATTACCGAAATAGCGTTGGGGGTCAGACCTACCGCAGCCAAACCCTTCGCCAGCCCCTTGGCCCAGCCCGCGCTGCGCGTTGCCAAAGGCCTGCGGTTTTTGACCTCTTGGTCAGAGCTTTGTGATGTCATGAGAGTGCGATCCCCAAGCTACTCGTGTCAGGCAAGCTAAGCATGGGCCAACAAACCGCCAAGAAATTTCTACGCAGCAATGCGTATCCCGCCCTCGGCTACGCTCCACTCGACTCAGAATTTACACGGCTTATCCCCACCGAATCATCCACCCCTACCTGTCGGATCGAACCTAGTTCACCTATATAAGTCGGCCACCACGAAAACAGGATTACACAACATGTCGTTGCTCGAAGCCCGTAACACCTACAAGCCGTTCCAATACCCTTGGGCTTACGAGTTTTGGAAACGCCAGCAACAAATCCACTGGATGCCTGAAGAGGTGCCGCTGGGTGAGGATTGCCGCGACTGGGCACAGAACCTTACCGAATCAGAGCGCAATCTGCTCACCCAAATCTTCCGTTTCTTCACGCAGGCCGACGTTGAGGTGCAGGATTGCTACCACGACAAATATGGCCGCGTGTTCAAGCCTACCGAGATCAAAATGATGCTCGCCGCCTTCTCCAATATGGAGACGGTGCACATCGCGGCCTATTCGCACCTGCTCGACACGATCGGCATGCCAGAGAGCGAATACAGCGCCTTCCTCGACTATGAAGAGATGGCCGACAAGCACAATTACATGCACCAGTTCAGCGTCGACACCGACGAGGATATCGCCCGCACGCTCGCCATGTTCGGCGGCTTTACCGAAGGGCTTCAGCTGTTTGCATCCTTCGCCATGCTGATGAACTTCCCGCGCCACAACAAGATGAAGGGTATGGGGCAGATCGTTTCATGGTCGGTGCGCGATGAGACGCTGCACTGCGAAGGCATCATCAAGATGTTCCACACCTTCTGCGAAGAGCGCGACTGCCTGACCAAGGCGGTCAAGGAAGACATCATCGACATCTGCCAAAAGACCGTGCGCCTCGAAGATGCGTTCATCGACCTGGCGTTCGAGATGGGCCCGGTTGAGGGCATGACGGCCAAGGACATCAAGAAGTACATCCGCTACATCGCCGACTGGCGTTTGGGTCAGCTTAAGCTTCAACCGATCTACATGATCGACGAGCACCCGCTGCCATGGCTGTCCCCGCTTCTGAACGGTGTCGAGCACGCCAACTTCTTCGAAGCGCGCGCGACAGAGTATTCGAAAGGCGCGACGAAAGGCGACTGGAACGACGTGTGGTCAAGCTTTGACAATCGGCAGAAGGCGAAAGCGGTGAACGAGGATGAGGTTGTAAGCGACGGGCCGGATATGTTTGAAGCGGCGGAGTGATAGTTGGCTGAGAAGTCTCTTGTCACCAACCACGCGATAAACAGGTCGATCGCGAACCTCATCAGTCTTTATGAAGACGGAGATTTGTTCGCAAGCCTTGCGGATCTTGAACCTCAGCAGCGAGCTATTGCAAGATCTGCAGAGCAATTTGCTCGTCAACTGAAGAAGCAGGTAGAGACAAGCACAGATCTTGAAGTCAGCATTGGTGGTCTTAACCAGCTGAATAAGAATGTGAACAACGTCTACAACGAACTGAATGCGTTCAAGTCTAACGGAAATCAAGGCCATCTAGCCAATGCTGGGTCAAACCTTGACGGAGCTCTCGCCGTTGCCGCTTGGGCCTTCTTCAGGCGGTCTCTCAAAGGATCAAAAGTCTACGGGGAGACCATCGCATCCGTCCGGAAGGCTGCAACTCAGTCAATTAGGGCGCTTGATGCAGACCGTGATAAGGCGAAGACGAAAGTCAGCGAGTTAGAGGCAAAGGTTGCAAAACAAGAAGAGAAAATTGAAAGCGCGCAGTCACTTCTTGTTCAAATCAAGTCATTATCCAATTCACGTCTAGATGAGATCGCATCCGAATTTGCGACGCTCCGGTCCGAAATCGAAACAGAGAGACGAAACGATCGAGCGGAACAAGAGGCGGCGCTTGGTGCTTACTTTGACAGCCAAACAGAGTTGGCTCAGACGAAGACAGACGAAATATCTGACTATGAGCGGCAGGCTAAGAACATTCTTCAGATCGTTGGCAATATCGGTCTGACTGGTAACTATCAAAACCGGGCAACATCCGAAAAAGGCCAGGCCAACTTGCTACGGGTCTTTGCTCTTGGGTTCTTTGTTGTTGGGGCTTCCATTCTTGGGATCAGCGTGTTCCTCAGTTTCGATGGCAAAATCGACGTCGTTGAATTGATTGCGCGTGCACTGATCGGCGTGACCATCTCGACCCCGGCGATATATCTTGCCAAAGAATCTGCCAGGCATCGTTCGAACGCTGACAGCGCCAAGCAGACTGAGCTCGAGCTGGCATCACTTACGCCATTCTTAGAGGCTCTTCCAATTGAGCGTCGACAGCAAGTCATAGAGTCATTGGCTGCCGCCTATTTTGGGAAAACGGTCGAAAATCATACGGCTGACCATCCAGTGGAATTGACTACCGAGCAATTGCTCAAGTTGTTAGTCAAAATGATTGGCTCCGAAAAAGCTTAACATCCGCCTTCAAGCTTATCCCCTTCCCGCTTGCGGGAGGGGTTAGGGTGGGCTTGGCTTGGTCGGAGACCTCGGGAAATTGCCAACCTTGCTGCAAAAGAAACATCCCACCCCGTTGCGACTAGCGAGCAAGCTCGCAAGTCTCACTGCCCCTCCCGCGGGCGGGAGGGGTGCAGGCAAGTGCCCACTTTGCTGCGACAGGATCGGCCCACCCCGTGCGACTAAGCAGCAAGCTGCTAGGTGGCCTTTGGCCATCTCCCTTTGGTCGATTCCTCCCGACCCTCCCGCAAGCGGGAGGTTTTTCATAGGGCGCGCAACTCTTCGACTTTCAAGCGGATTGCGGTGACAACGCCTTCGATGTTTTCATGCACTTGCGCGTTGGTGAAACGGAGCACCGTGTAGCCCTCCGCCCGCATCCACTCGTCGCGGACTACATCGCGTTCAGGCGCTACGTCATGGCTATAGCCGTCGAGTTCGATCACCAATTTGAGCTCTCGGCACAGGAAATCGGCATAGTATGGCCCGACTGGCATTTGACGGCTGAATTTGACGCCTTGCTGGCTGCGGGAGAGGTGTTCCCATAGGGCGCGCTCGGCGGGCGTGGCTTCGCGGCGCAAAGTGCGGGCTCGCCCAGTGTTTCTAGGACGCCAATTGGGCATTTTGGGATATTGCCGCAATGGTTTGGAGGAAACAAGCACATCCCAAACCCACCCCTGCGCCGAGACAATTACGCACCGCCTTTTGCATATCTTCGAAACTTTCTCGGAACGCTCCATGCCCCGGCTGCGTAGATAGCGCATACAGACACACAGGAGTGAACCATGAACGTCCCCTTTCGCAAAGCAGATCTCGCCCTTGCCACAACGATGGCAGCGACCCTTGCCTTGGGTCTCGGCGGCTGCACGGGCGAAGCCGAAAGTGTGAACGCTGGCGATGATGACCGGCCGGAAAGCCAGTATGATGCTGACGGTGACGAAATTACTGGTGCAGAAATCGAAGAGGCCGTGCCCGGAGTTGTTGACGCCGATCCTCAAGGCGACACTCCCAATACAGCTGAGCTGGACGAGGAAGAAAACACCGAATATCAGGACATTGAGGACAACCCCCCACAACTTGACGATATGAAAAAATAACCCCCGTCAGCCTCTTGGCTATAACCTCGAAGAGCGCGCACAAGGCCAATCACCGGCCTTGTGCGCGTTTTTTCGTATGGGATGACGGGAAGCTGCTTTAAAACCTCTTTGCCGAGACTTGAATGCATACGCCGGGAGAGAGCCGCACCTACAGGCTTGATGCGTTCCAGCCCCACGCAGGCGGGGGCGCTTCGACTTCTTGGCTAAGGTCAAACTCCACCCGGAACAAGCGGTCCTCAGGCGCGCCGCCTTCGGCAGTGCGTTTAAGCTGATAGACGTATTTGCCGCCTTCGGTGCCGGCCGGGTCCACCTCAACCGACCACAAGTTGGTGACCGAGGCGTCATACCCCTGTTCGCCAAACATATCGATGCTGAACTGGTCGACCGGGAAGTTTTGGACGCGCGCTGTGCCCTCCTCAACCGTATCGCCGCCATATTGGGTGAGCTTGTCCTCTGAGCCGTCCTTGTGCCGGTGGTCGTGCTTGAGGCGAAGGCCCAGCAATGTTTCACCACTGCCGCTCATATGCGGGACGGTGCGGCGGGTGATCACCCATGTGCGCGAGCGATCCCATTCACCGTCTAGCCGGGCGTGGAATGGCACCGCAATTCGCTCGTCCGAGCATTCAGACACATGCATCACCAGCGCAGCATCCGCGAAGTCCGCATCAGCTGCGTCTTCGCTCACGAGGCGCCCGGCATAGGCCTTGCCGCAGTGGCTGGAGAGCGCCCCCCAGAACTCGGTTTGCGGGGAAGGTGCAGCGGCCTTTTGCGGCTCTGCCTCGCATGCGGCAAGCGCCAAAGTCACGGGTGTGAGCGCAAAAATCGTGCAGGTGCGTTTCATGGGCTAAAACCTTTATTGCTGGCAAAGAAACAGGGGCGCTGCCGCAATGGCAACCGCCCCCATTCCATTCTATAATGTGGTGAGAAACCTTTAGAACAGAAGCGTCTGCGGATCGGGCATAGGCTCTTGTTTTTGCGCTTTGATCAGGCTCAACACGCTGCGAACGCCGACCCAAACCGCGATCAGTGGCATGATCAGAAAACCAATCAAGACCACCGATAAAACACCTGCGATAATGAAGCCAAGAAAGCCAAACCAGAAGGTGCGGATAAGATAGGTGAAGTGCGATGCAGACCAGCTGTCTTTGCTCTCCCCTGCCCAGACATGGGCCAAAACAATGCCGACAAGCCCAGTGATACCGGTCACAAAGCTTGCCAGAAAGCACAGCGAGACGATGGTGGGTTGGTTAAAATCAACACCAGAATTGGGTTCGGCTGAATTTCGTGGATTGGTTGGCTCGGTCATGGCTGATCCCCCTTGATTGGCCGTTAAAGTTGAAGCGCAGTCTACGCATTGTCTTTAAGGGGGCAAGCGTTTCCTCAGCCCCGCCCGCGTGCACGCACATGTGCAATCAGTTCGCGCACCAATCGCGAGGGGCTTCCCCCAGCCGCTACCGGATGCGAGGCCGCTGTTCAGCATAACCTCGGCAAGGCTTTCATAGGTTCCATCAGGCTGAATTCGGCGGGCGCTGCGTAGCTCGCGGCCATATTGATCGCGCGGGGGCTACCGGCGCCGTCCCATTCAAAGTCGCCTTGATTGAGCCATTGATGCAGCTTAGCGCGCGCCTCTTTTGCCCTGGCTCGTTCCGCCTCGCATGCGCCGCCGCGTTCCGGGGCATCAAATCCCTTGAGGCGAATGCGGCGTTGATCCTTGCCCTCGCCCAATAGCAGTGTGTCGCCATCAATCACGCACCCTGCCTGCCGGGGTCCTTCGTTGCACAAGGCAAAGCCTGCGTTCACCTGCATCCACCCTTGCTCTTGCACAGCCGGTCTTACGATGAACCACCACGCACACATCACAAGAAGCGCGAGCGCAGGCACTCGCCAAGCCAGCCACCAGCGCAACAAACCCGGCGAGGGAGCTTTCGGGCGGCGAAATCGCGGGTTTGTGTGTTTGCGGGGCATTGAACCTGAAAATAGCAGCGGGTCTGAGAATAGCAGCGCTGCATGCTCAAATGGAAGCGTAGGCCGGGATGAACCGCTCGGACAACCCGGCAAAAAGAAGCCGCGCATACAAAAAGCCGACCAGGAATGTCCTGATCGGCTTTTAGTTTGAGATTGCGGCGGGAATTAGCCGACGTTTGTGGTTTCTTCCAGCGAACCGAAGGTGCCGTCTGGGCGCTCGGTGCTTTCACAGGTGCCTGCATCAACATAGGTCCATGCATTGCCTTGATAGTCGATGGTAGACGTACCAGCGCAGCTCGTGCCTGGACCAGCAGCGCAGCCGTTTTTACCCGCAAGGGAGACGCCAAAGCACTTCTCTTTCTCGCCGGAACCTGCATCTGCAAGAGCTTCCGCTTCGGTGCTTGCGCCGGCCGTTTCAGCAGGTGCTTCCGCGCCGCCTGAACAAGCCGCTGCAAGACCAGCAGCTGCGGCCAATGCGATTGATCCCTTAAGACGTGTGGTATTCATAACTTTCCTCCTTCAAGTTGCCTGACACAGGCAAATTCGTCCGGCTCAGGCGTGAGACCTGAGCCCTTGCATAATCACTGATTCGGATCGAACCAGCATTCGGTTACAAAGGAAAGGAGAAATTTTTTAATTGGTGGGAGAACCTTGCTAAAGCGAAAGGGCTTATCACCCGCTTTCCTCAGATGAACTAAGCGGCTAAGCGCGCTCCCATCATGCACAGTGTATCGCGGTCAAAGGGCGAGACGAGAATATGAGCACAATCGAAACAGGCGAAGCTGAAAAGGGCGGATCTGCTCCGAACCTGGCCAAGGCCGAGGTGCTGATCGAGGCGCTTCCTTATTTCCAGCGCTATGCCGGGCGCACATTCGTTGTGAAATACGGCGGTCATGCGATGGGCGACCCTGCGGCAGCACGCGATTTCGCTGAAGACATCGTTCTTTTAAAAGCGGTGGGCATCAATCCTGTCGTGGTGCATGGCGGCGGGCCGCAGATCGGTGACATGCTCGCGCGTCTTGGGGTGGAGAGCACGTTTGTCGATGGGCTGCGCGTCACAGATGAGGCCACCGCTAAAGTTGCCGAAATGGTCCTGTCAGGCGCGATCAACAAAGATCTTGTCAGCTGGCTCAGCAAAGCAGGGGGTAAGGCGATTGGCATTTCTGGCAAGGACGGCGGCCTTGTGTCGGCTCGCAAAGTCACTCGGACCGCGAAAGATCCCGAGAGCCTGATCGAAAGCGTGGTTGATCTGGGCTTTGTCGGCGAGCCTGCCACTGTCGACACTTCGGTAATTGATACAGCGGTTGCAGCTGGCATGATCCCGGTCATAGCGCCGATTGCAGCGGGCGAGGACGGCGCGACTTACAATATCAACGCCGACACGATGGCAGGTGCCATTGCAGCAGCCTTAGGAGCAGCGCGTCTGTTCCTTTTGACCGATGTTGCAGGGGTATTGGGCGCCGATGGCGAGCTGCTAACCGACCTGAGGCCCGCTGATATCGCAAAGCTGAACGAAGACGGCGTCGTAAAAGGCGGGATGGTCCCCAAACTGGAAACCTGCGTCACTGCAGTGAATTCAGGGTGTGAGGCTGCGGTTGTGCTGGATGGACGTGTGCCCCACGCGATGCTTCTGGAGTTCTTTACCGCCAGCGGTGTAGGGACGCTGGTGCGAGCGTGATCCCAAAGCTAAAGCGGCTCAGATCGAAGCCGTCTTTAGGGGACACCCCGAGACTGCATCGACCAGATTGGTATACGCAGGACTGGAAAAAGGCGTATTAGTTAGGTAATACGCCGATCAAAGGGACACAACAGACGCTATGGGCAAGCTCAATGCGTCAATCGACAAGGTAATAGCGAACCCCATGCCCACTTTTATAGATACACTCATCCAGATCGTATCACTGCTGGTGAACGTCTTCGTCATGCTGGTGATCGTGCAATTTGTGATCGGCCTTTTGTTTGCGTTTAATGTCGTGAACACATCGAACCAGTTTTTGATGCAGGTTTACGAAAGCATCAACCGGGTGATGGACCCCGTACTGCGACCGGTCAGAAACATCATGCCGCAAACAGGCGCGCTTGATCTGTCACCTCTGGTCGTCATTGTCGGCGCTCAGATCTTGCTGATCGTGCTCAATTCGGTTGCCCGTTCGCTATGAGCGCGGCCAAGATAGACGGCAAAGCCTTTGCCGCCGCTCTGCGGACGCGCGTTGGCGAATATGCGCTCGAATTTGCCAAGTCCGCCGCGCGCAAACCTGGCCTTGCTGTGGTTCTGGTGGGCGATGATCCTGCAAGCCAGGTCTATGTGGGTTCTAAAGGTAAAGCGACGCTCGCTGCCAATATGGAAAGCTTTGAGCACCGCTTGCCCGCTGACACTGATGAACAGACGCTGCTCGCGCTGGTCAAACAGCTCAACGAAGATGACAGCGTGGACGGCATTTTGGTGCAATTGCCTTTGCCCGATCACCTCGATGAACAATCCATCATCGCCTCAATCAGCCCGGACAAAGACGTTGATGGCTTTCACGTGATCAACGCCGGGCGTTTGAGTGTTGGCCAATCGGGCTTTGTACCTTGCACACCGCTTGGCTGTATGATGCTTTTGACTGACCGTCTGGGCGATCTCTCCGGCCTTGAGGCGGTTGTCATTGGCCGCTCTAATATCGTGGGCAAGCCTATGGCTCAGCTGCTGCTTGATGCCAATGCGACTGTCACCATTGCGCACAGCCGGACCAAGGATCTGGCCGGCGTTGTTAAGCGTGCAGACATTGTAGTGGCCGCAGTGGGTCGTCCCGGTATGATCGGAAAAGACTGGCTCAAACCTGGCGCAACTGTGATCGACGTGGGCATAAACCGCCTTCCGCCTGAGGCGGGCAAGGAAAAAGGCAAACTTGTCGGCGACGTCGCATATGCTGAGGCAAGCGAGGTTGCAGGGGCGATTACACCTGTGCCAGGCGGGGTTGGACCGATGACAATCGCGGTGCTCCTTCGCAATACGTTGGTGGCGGCGCATCGCAATGCGGGGCTTGAGGTGCCAGAAGGCATCTGATCGCAGTAAAAACGGAGAGCTTGGATGAAGCCTGCTTTGACTATTGGCCTAATAGCAGCCCTTGCAGTGTCTTTATCCGCCTGCGCTGCGCCGCAGCGTGGACCTTCGAATAAAGTCATTGAACGCGTCCTTGCCAAAGCGCCGGGCAAAGCGCAGCCCAGCACAATCGTTTCAACCGAGATTGCCTATGCAAGGGCTGCCGAGCAGCAGGGCTTTGCTGAGGCAGCGCTCGCCTATTCGGCGCCCGGTGCGCAAATCCATCTTCGCAATGGCGTCGTCCCCATCGCCTCTATCGCGCAGGCTTTTGAAGAAGCGGGCGTAGAGACCCAGTGGGCCCCGCGCGTCGTGGTGCAAAGCTGCGATGGTTCGCTCGCGCTCAGTCAGGGGCGCTTTGTCGATGGTGAAGGCAAGGTTGGCAATTACGTCACGACTTGGGTGCGCCAGCAAGACGGCAGCTTCAAATGGGCCTATGATGCAGCCGGGCTAGACAATCCCCAGCCGCCACCGCGCCGCCAGTTTGAAGACGGCGATATTGTGGTGCAAGCGATCGACTTAGTAGAGGGCTTAATCGCAAGCTGCCCGCAAGCGGGCCAGACCATTCCCGAAGCGCCCGCCATCCCGGCGAACACCGGCGGCGCGTCCGCGATGCAGATTTCGCGCGATGGCACGCTGCGTTGGCGCTGGGAGCACCGCGAGGGCAATATGAAATATGTGACCGCAGACTATTACTTCGAGGGTCAATGGGTGACGGCCATCGAAGAAACGCTTGCATCTGCATCGGGAGAGTGATCAAGGGCCGCAAATGCTGCCTGAACTCTTCATCTCTGCCTTTATCACCCTGTTTGTGGTGATTGATCCGCCCGGCTGCGCTCCGATTTACGCAGGGCTCACCAAGGAGGCGACGCCTGCGCAGGCCCGCAATATGGCCCTGCGCGCAGTGATTATCGCAGCAGTGATCCTTATGATCTTCGCCTTTTTTGGCGAGGGACTATTGGGCGCGCTCCATATTGAGCTCGACAGCTTTCGCATTGCAGGGGGCCTGATGCTGTTCTTCATCGCCTTTGAGATGGTGTTTGAAAAACGCACACAGCGGCGCGAAGAACGCGCGGACAAGGTCAACGCCAACCCTGAAGTTGAGGACGTGTCCGTCTTCCCCATGGCCATGCCGATGCTCGCAGGGCCGGGCGCAATAGCGGCGATCATGCTGCTAATGAATGAGGCGGATACGGCGGCAGAGACGGTCGAGGTGTTTGCAGCACTGGGGCTGGTCCTGTTCCTTACCGCAGCCGCGCTGGTGGCCGCAGGGCCCCTCATTCGCTTGCTCGGCGACAAGGTCGAAGCCGTGATCACACGGCTCTTAGGAGTGCTCCTTGCGGCACTTGCCGCGCAATATGTCATCGACGGGATCAAAGGCAACTTCGGCTTCGCCTAGGCGATGTTCGAGCCAATCCCCCAGGCAAGCGCTATCGCCACTCCCAAGGTTCCAAATGCGCCCATCGCCCGCATACCAGCAAAAGCTTTGCGAGCACCGGTCAGATCCTCGCCGTGCGATCCTGCAAGGGAGGAGAAGCCCGCTGCATGAAGCAGACGCGCAATTGCGAAGGCGATGCAGACAGCGGCGGCATAGGTTGTTTGGCCGACAAGCATCTCAAAAAGGGCGATCACAACGAGAAAAAGACCTGCATTTTCTGCCAGATTGCCGTGACGGCGCACCTTGCGCTCAAGGTCGCGGTCTTCGCCGATCCCGATGAATGCCCCTTTGGCCCGGTGCAGGCCGACTGTCAGCATCAAGATCACCTGAAGCATGATAAGGAAAGCGCCAAGTGTGGCGGAATACATCGGCAAATTGGTCATAGAGTTGGCTCCGCATTATGGATTGGTGTGTGGGGATACCCGATCAGCGTAAGCGATGCCCGGCCCGCATCGAGGATAAGGCCGGGATCTGACGCCAAGCGGGCGGAGGCAAAAGCTCCGTGCAGAAGCTGCGTGAGGGTCCGGCCCAGAGGTGCCGGATCGCTGCCGATCGCCTGGCGGCGATAAGCATCGCCGACAATGAGCGTCAGCATCGCCTCAACCTGCTTGAAAACACCGTTGGCTTCTTCGCGCAGCATCGGAAGTTCTTGCCCCAATTCTAACGCCAGCCCTACAATTGGGCAGCCAAAGACGTCTCGGCATTAAGCCGCGTCACGGCGAGCGCGATGTCATTCTTGTCTGCAAAATAGCGGTAGATCGTCGCCTTATTGACCTTGGCAGCCGTTGCCACTTGATCGACGGAGACGCCGTGAAAATTCCGGCGCCAAAACAAAGAAGCCGCTGTTGCAACAATGTGAGCGCGGGTGCGTTCGCCTTTTGTGAGAAGCGCCGGTTTGTTCATAAGTAACCATGTAGTTACTTTTGGAGCCCCAGCCCAGCAATAGGATGCGACAAACTGTCGCAATGGGCCTTATTGCAGCGTCGTAATCTCTTCGGTGCCATCGCTGCGGCCAAAGAACTGCATCAACTGAACCAAAAGTTCGCACCGCTCGGCAAGCGAATTCGCCTCCAGCAGCGCTTGCTTTGAAGCTGGATCAAACGGCGCAATTTGCGCAACCCCATTGATGAGCGATTGATCATCGAGCCGCTTCACCGACTCCCAGTCGACACTGTAGCCCTGAAGTTCGGCAAATTCGCGCGCCTCTTGTTCAAAGCCGCCGCGCTGAGGGAAACTGAGCGTTTCATCTTCATCATCCTCAATCAGCTCAGCTTCAACCTGACGAAAGGCGCTCGCCACGTCCATCTCATGGAGGATGCGAAAGCGCGATTGTCCTTCGAGGATAAGGTTATAGCGACCATCCTCCATCGCTTCGATCTCGCCGATGTGGCCAACACAGCCGATCGAATAAAGCGGCGCGCCATCGACGGTGCGCTGCGGCTGAACCATGGCAATTCGCCGGTCTCGCACCAATGCATCCCCCACAAGCGCGCGGTAACGCGGCTCAAAGATGTGCAAGGGCAGTTGCAGCCCTGGAAAAAGGACCGCGCCGGTTAGCGGAAAGATGGAGAGGCGTGTGGGCATGCGGGGGCCGTTTATCCGAAGAGGATCTTGGACAAGCGGCGGCGGGTGGCTACCACCCATTCATCTTCGAGACCGACCGCCTCGAAAATCTTCAGAAGTTTTTCGCGTGCTGCCCCCTCGTTCCACTCCCGGTCTTTCTCAACCATGCCAAGAAGTGTGTCAGCCGCTTCATCGCGCGCGCCTGCAGCAAAGGCGGCCTCGGCAAAGGCCAGCTGAGCGTCCATATCATCAAGGTTGCTGCTCGCCGCTGCACGCAGGCCTGAAAGCTCATCGTCATCAACCGAATTTGCGGCCAATTCCAGCGCACTCTTGGCAGCGGCAATCGCAGGGTCGCCTGCGAGGCTGGGATCAGCTTCCGCTGCGGTCAGAACCTGAGCGGCCTCGTCAGTCTGCCCCAAAGCCACGAGCGCTTTGATCAGGCCAGCAGGAGCCGCAGCGTTGTCGCTTGCAAATTCGGCAACCTGCGAGAAGATACCAGCAGCGCGCTGTGCATCGCCTTCGCTCAGCGCTGCCTCGCCCATCGCAAGGAACTGCTCAATTTCTTCGGGCGAAGGCCCTTGAGGCGTACCGTCTGCTGCGCCTGCCTCGATAGGGAGCTGCCCCAGCAATTGGTCGAGCATTTGGCTAAGCTGGCTTTCGGTGCGCGCCTGCGTCAAGTCAGCCACGGGCTGTCCTTGGAACAGGGCATAGACGGTCGGGATCGACTTTACCTGAAACTGGGCTGCGATGAATTTGTCTTCATCGACATTGATCTTGGCCAGAATGACGCCTTTCTCAGCGTAATCGGCCGCAACCTTTTCGATCACCGGGGTGAGCGCTTTACACGGGCCGCACCACTCCGCCCAGAAATCGACAATGACCAGCTTGGCCATGCTTGGCTCAACCACTTCCTTGCGGAAGCGATCAACAGCTTTTTGTTCTTCGATATTCAGTCCCATGCTCGCCAAGGGAATGCTCCTGTGATTTGTAGCCGAATTTTTACGGCCGGATGATTCTTCTCGCCCACGATATGGGGCGTTTTGTGCACCTTTGAAGGTTGCTAGGGCCGCTGGCTAGTCGGGCAATACGAATAAGAGAACATTTTTGCGCGTTTTTGGGGTTGCAGCGTTTCGCCCCCGCTGTTACTTGCGCCGCCTCTCCGGCACAGAAGCGCTGTTTTCAAGCAGTCTGTGTGAGACGTCAGTGAGCGGGCGTAGCTCAGGGGTAGAGCACAACCTTGCCAAGGTTGGGGTCGGGCGTTCGAATCGCCTCGCCCGCTCCATTATTTCAATGGCTTACGGACGGTCATTGGTGTTTCCATAAAAAAACATGAAAAGGAGCGTGTAGGCGTCGATCCTTTAGGGCGCAAAAAAGATCAGATTTCGCCACCGACACGCTTACATTTCTCGACGAGGCGGATGATCTCCAGCTTCTCAGTTGCAGGATATCTCATTCTTCGTCTCCCCCATCGGGACAAATGCTCTTTTGGAGCAGACGGTTCTCCAGTGTCAGGTCCGCCACGCACTCCTTCAGATCACGCGCCTCATGACGCAGATCCTTCAACTCATCGCTGGTTGCAGCACGCGCAGTGTCACCGGCAAGGCGGCGCTTGCCCGCCTCCATAAATGCTCTCCTGAGCCTATCGAAGGATCCTTCGACCATCTGTAATACAGGCTCTGCGCCCAAAGCGTGCTGGGTCAAAAGCGTTCTGGGGCTTCACGGCGGCACAATTCAGCGATGCTATCGTGACCGCGCAGGTCATCAAGCACGATCCTGATCTTGTCTTCCGCGGACAAGTGCCGCCTCGTCTAGCGGCTGATGTCTCTTACCACCCGCGCAGCACTCGCTTTAAATTTCAATGTTTGGTTCTCATCTTCGTGTCCTTCGTCACTACGACGAGAGCCAAATCCTCCTTAAATCACAACCTCAAATTTGTGCCATAGGCGCTGACGGGGAACATTTCGGGCCTGAGAACGTGCTCACAACAACGGCAACATATGGCAAGCTTGATCTTTACCAGCCGCGCGAGATTCTTCTGTCGATCAGAAAAACCGCAAGCGATGACGACCAACCACTAACCAAGAAGGATTTCAGCCAAATGATGGAACAACTTGGCTTAAAGAAGTGACTGCAGTTCTGGAAACCGCTGGGCCAAATTTGGCCCGCCACGAATTTTATCTGTCCAGATGCTGGCTCAATGAAATCGCTTGCCACTGGAGTGGCGGCTTTGACCGACGTAGCGCCGGAACCAGTCTGTCCGCTCTCGAGCCATGATCGGACGCCAGCCTTCGTTTTTCAGGACATGTGGTTCAGACTGTGAGCTAATCCGCACCACCAGTCGCTTGTCTCTTCTCAATGCCGTCAACCCAACCACGATAGAGCACTGCCAATTTTGAACCCGGGTCAAGCACGTCCATTCCATCGATGAGGGCCTGGGTGCTGGAGCTAGCCGGACCATTGAGAAACAGTACGATGCCATTCTTCGTTTCCGTGTCGAAATACGCTATTGCCCGTTCGGACCAATCGCTCCCTCCGTGACTCACAATCTTGGCGTCGTTGAACTCAAATATTTCCCAGCCAAGGCCATACCCTTGAGCAAGTGGGCATTTAGCTTGGTCTGGCAGATTGCATCGCAATATCTCGTCATCCGCAGTACTAGTCTGAATCGTGAACCTGTCTCGATGAAGCGGATCATTTACGCCTTTGCCATGCATCACCGCGATGAGAAAATTGGCGTAGTCCTCGACGGTAACAGCGAGTTCGTCCGCGGCAGACCATTCTCCATTGGGTGCGCAGCGCCATTCGCTCGCATCAGTACAAAAGGGTTTGTGACGCGCTCCATCTTCGCCGACAGGGTGTACGATGCGGTCCATGACCCAGTCCTGTGGCCCAAGTGAGGTTGACGTGAGCCCCAATGGCTCGAGCACACGCGCCCTAGCAAGCTCGGGAAATGGGGTTTGCAGCTTGTTCTCTGCAAATTTAGCGACGTATTCTAGGCCCTCTCCAGAATAGCCGAAGGAGACATTGGGAGCGCGCACAAACCTAAGTTTAAACTGTGGGTCCGTATAGCGCCAGTTTGGAAAACCAGACCGATGGGTGAGCATCATTCGCGCGGTCAGGGTCTTGTGGCGCGGATCATCGGCAATGTCTGGATCACTCCAGATTGGGGCCATTGGCTCGTCCAATGAAAGCGCTCCGTCATCAGCGAGCCTGAGAATAGTCTCTGCCGCGATCGTTTTGGAGATTGATCCCACATTGAACATCGTTGTGCGAGACGCAGGTACACCCGGCACCTGTTCGCCATAATATCCCGTCCAGATGATGTTGCCATTCTGGATTATTGCCGCGCCAGCCGTAGCGATCCCATGTTCGTCAAGGATTGTCTCCATCTGAACATCGAGAGAGCGCGCAATTGGCAAATTTGCCTCCGAGACTGCCACTGGCGGAGAATTTTCTGCACATCCCCCTGCAGACAACAACCCGGCAGCCAACATCATGGCTCTAAAGTGGGGTTTGGTCATTGCGTAACTTTCCTCCGACGTTCCGCTTGGCGGTGTTAATATCCTGGTGCTTTAGTAGTTCGGGAAAGAACTCATAACAATGCGGTCAATCATTAGATCTGGTCCGCCGAATACGCCCAAGGAAATCGGCGGATTTTAAACCGCATCTGGCGTCTCGATGTCCGAGGGCACAATACGGCGCGCGACAATCGAACCACCGCGGACTTGTGCCAAACTGGCATATCATCACGGCAGATTAGTCATCGCGGGAATGATGTAGCCGCCGACAACCTGATCGCGCCATCGTCCCCAGATGCCGCCCATGCGATAGTTGCCACCTGTGATCCCGACTACCAGATCAAGCTCCGGGACCACGATTAACAATTGCCCGCCATTGCCACTGGCTTGATATGAGGGATAGCTCCGCTCACCAACCTCGATGGAATTGACACTCCAAATGTATGCCTGCGATCCGCCAAAGTAGCTGTTTTGGAACACCTCCTGGGTCATGCCGGTTGTTTCTGGAGTGATCGCCGCGTGAGCCTTGGTCGATTCCTCAATCCAGTTGCGGTTCACAATCTGCTGCCCGTTCCACCGACCATCAGCGATGTACATGGCGCCGATCTTCAAGATGTCTCGAGGGCGCATGTAGGCGCCGCCTCCGAGATAACCCTCGCCGTTCGGTGCCAGCGCCCAGTGATAAGGACCGAAATCCAAGGGCTTCGCGATAAGCTCATCAAAGAGCTCGTGGATCGGAGCCTGGCCAAATTCAGCCAAGCTAGCGCCCACGAGATTGGCGCTGCCCGAACAGTAGGCATAGCGGCTTCCCGGATCGTGCAACATTGCGAGCTTAGCTGTGTAAAGCCAGAAGTTTTGCTGTTCCTCCTGCTCCCACATTTTCCATTCACTACCTGCTGATTCGTTCGAATTGGTGTCGCAGTCGAGGCCGCTTGTGAACGTCATCAAATTGCCAAGGGTGATGTCCGCCTTTCTCTTATCGTCGACTGGCAGGCCAGCGTTCTCAAGAAGGCTAGCGACTGGTCGGTGCTCTGCTGTGATAGCATGCCCTTTTTGTTGTAGCGCGCCGACCATAACTGAGCCGAACACCTTGCCAAGCGACCGAACATCATGGCGCTTTTCCCGGTGATGGCCGTAGAAATACTCTTCATATACCAGTTTCCCAGCGCGTGAGATAAGTAGCGAATGAATCAAATGTGGCTGCGTTCTTGGATCGAGATTTCCAATCCTTTCAGTAAGTGCCTCGAGTGCGGCCCTGTCGAAGCCTACCTGTTCTGGTTCGGCTACACTCCACCCATCACCGAGCTGAGGAGGAGGATTGTGGCGCACCCCACCTTCCTCTTCGACGCGGCTGTAATAGGCGGATCGGGCTGCTTCTTTGGCGGGAGTGAGAACAATTGGTTCTTCAAAACGATCATACTGGAGTAGGATCTCGCCGCCTTGCTGCTGATAGAAACGATGCCGCTGCTCACGCTCGCCGCTGCCGCTGACCAAGCTCCAACCGCCGGATGCTTCGCCCTCGACCCTAAACTGACTGCTACCGAGAGTGTTGTTGCCTGAGGGATTTCTCAAAACCGCTTCAACGGTATCTTCTTCGCCTTCAAAAACGTCCAAGATCAACTGGAATGGACGGGCCTGAACCTCGACAACAGCCTGCCATTGATTGTGCGCGACCGACGACAGAACTACTGGTGTGGCGACATTTTGATAATCGAGCGGCGTTGACGGTTGGAACCAATGGCCGTGTATTTGAGATTTATCGGCTGTCAGCTCGCCGCCAAAAGACTGGCCGTCAGACAGATGTACGATTATGTTACCATTGCTATGCGTTGTGGTAGCGACCGAGCCATCAATCTTGGCGCGCCAAACACCATCGACGACTGCGATAGACACCAAACGTCGGGTGTCAGCCTCATCATCACTCCAATACCACAATCCAAGTGGGGCTTGTGTCGCAGGAGCATCATCTTGAGCGCGCGCTGCCATCGTGCCAAAAGTACCAAGCAGACCAACCAAGAGTGCAGCAGCAATCGGACGTATTTTCATCGATTATCCCCTAACATTACGATACGATACCAAGAAGTATCACTTTCGGGCCTGTGCATGTCACTTGAAGAAACTTGAAGATACTTGAAGCCACATATTTAAAGGGAGAGTAGGCAGACCATCGTGCACTACATTTTGAATGATCTGTCGATAGATACCAATACGCGCACGATTCGCCGCGGTGCGAACCCAATCAAGCTGCCTGACCTGAGTTTTGATGCGCTGGCCAATTTGATCGAGGCAGCCCCCGAACCTTTAAGCAATTCGGCACTCTCCAAATCGGTATGGAATACAGAATACGTCAGCGATGAAACCGTCGCACAGCGGATTGCGCTCTTACGCAAGGCTCTCGGCGACGATCATAAAGATCCCTTATATATTCGGACAGTTCGCGGGTCAGGCTATGCGATCGTCGGTGTAGTTCAGCGATCAGATTGCAAACCATCGCGAGCGTATACCTTTGCATCACGCCGCACTCGTGGGCTTGCGACGGTCATTGCTGTCGTGCTCCTTGCCGGCTGGCTCCTATGGGATATCCGCAATCCAGATCTCGACCGCAAATGATCTTTCCGACTTAGCAACGTCTGATACGAACACCGAGACCTTGGTGACCCGTGCCCAACAACAGCTAAACCTCCATCAGTCTGCCGAGACCGATCGCGCGATCGAAATGCTGCGAGAGGCGCTGACACAGGACCCGAACAATTTCGATGCACGCTTGTCCCTGAGTTTTGCGCTTTCCACAAAAGCAACAAAATTTGGCGGTGAGCGAAGCGAGAAGCAGGAAGCCGAAACGCTCGCTCGTGCTCTAATCAGCGAGAGGCCAGACGATAGTAATGCCTGGTCTGCTCTTGGCTATACGCTTGGGTCGCAGGGGCGCATTAATGAAAGCCTGTCGGCACTGCAGTACGCGCACCAGCTCGATCCTGAGAATGCACCTGCAGCATCAAGTGCGGCGTATCTTCATCTTCTGAAAGGAGAGTTGTATCGAGCTTTAAGCATCGAATTTCAGGTGCTTCAGGCCGGCGGGCGGTCGCGCTATGCGGAAGTTCAGATTGCCCAGAACTTGGAGCTGATCGAACATCCTGCCACGCGGCGATGGTATCAGAAGGCGCTTACGCTCAACCCGGGGCAGGTCGTCGTTTTGGGCGAAATTGCACGATCACAAATCAGGCAAGGTGATCCGGATGCCGCTCTAGTAACGCTGTCCCAAGTCAATGGCGAAGACCGTGCGGCGCCGTCAATTCTGAAACTGCAAGGACGGGCCAAGATTATGCTCGGGCGAATTGTAGAGGCGAGGCAAGACCTACAGGCTGCTGGCTGGAGAGGGAAATACGACGAGGCTGCACTTGCCGCGATGGCCGGTGATCCTGAGCGCGGAAACGCGCTCTTTTCTCAGGACAAACTCGCTGAATTGGATGCTGACCCCGATCCTTTACTAAGAGTTCACTTGGCCGAAGTGGCCGCTGCTCTGGGGAATGAAGATGAAGCGATCAGATTAATCGCTCAAGCCATCAGCGTGGGTTGGAGGGATATAAAATGGTTGAAGCGGTCCCCATTTCTAGGTGAGTTGATAGCTTCGGATAAAGGTCAAATACTGGAAAATCGAATTTCGCGTGAACTGCATGCGCAGCGCCGACTGGTTGAGGGTAACACGGAATTGATGCTGGCAATCAATGGCTGACCGCGATATCGGCAACCGCCTATTCTTGGCAGAATAATAATGCCTGCATCCACCCCTATTTGCAGACCTTTTGCAATGGCTTGATCGGGGCCGAAAGCGGTCAGTGCGCTCTTGGGAGCAAGGCGCCTAAAAACTGCCGTTCCCCTTACGATCCAATTGCGCACATTATCGCATTCATCAACCAGCCCTCGGCAAGGTCTCCCTTCAAATGGACATGGCCTCCTCCTCGGCTTCTTGGGAATTTCCCAGAAAACGCCCAACACTAACGCCAGTTGGTCCGGTACGATCGCGGAGGAAAAATCCAGCGATTTCATGCAGCCAAACTCGTCGGCCCATCTTGTAGTACCAGCGGATCGCGTGTCGTATTTTTGGGTCTGGGTTCCACAAGAATCGTTTAAGTGCGCGGGGACGCAGCTGCATGCATGCCTCAACCACTTTGACCCACAGAAAAAGTCGCCACGACGGCATTCTCTGCATCCCCAGAACCTGATGTTTGTAGTCCCATTTTGTCTTATCAGTCTGAACAACCTCTCGCTCTTCGGCTTCACGAAAGTAGGGCGTCCAGCGATGAGGCGTGACATATAGCGCCTGAATCTGATCGGGATCATAGGCGATCAAAGTGCGTAAAGCCCGGATCATGTCGCGATCTGTCTGATCAACAAATCCAGCGACCCACGTCGCCATGGACAAAATGTTGTGTTTTCGAAGCAGACGGATCGCTTCTCGGTCTGAGCTCGTCTTACCACCTTTTTTGACAAGCTTGAGCGTTGCCTCATCGACATCCTCGGTCCCCATCAGAAACCGCTCAAACCCGGCTTGCTTATAGAGGTGAAGAAACTCAGCATCACGGACAATGTCATCCGCGCGGGTTGAGCCAACCAAGGTCACATCAATCTCTTCTGCAATCAGTGCCTTCAGAAAAGCCTTCCAAGCTTTTCGTCCAGCGGATGGGTTCTCATCGGCAAAGTTGAAAACCTCAACGCCATGTTCTCGGTGAAGATGAGCGATCTCACGGGCGAATAGAACGGGGTCACGATGCCTCCAGCGTGTCCAAAACCCTCTTTGACCGCAATAGGTGCAAAGATGCGGACATCCCCGTGAAAATTGGACAACAACGGCTCGCTTGCCACCCCAATAACTGTAGCGGTCAAAGTCTATGAGTTCCCAACCAATCCGATACGCATCAAGGTCGCGAATGACGCTTGCAGGTTTGGTGGCGAAGAGCTGTCCTGATTTGCGAAAGGCAATTCCGTCAACGGCATCGAGCGCCGAACCGTCCTCGAAGGCCTTCATTAAGTGTCTTGCCGTTTCTTCACCTTCCCCTTTGACGATTGCATCAACCCAAGGCTCCTTAGTGAGGATTTCTCGCCAAAAGTAGGTGGGATGAACGCCTCCATAAATGATGTGGCAATTGGGAAGGCACTCTTTCACGGCCTCAGCCACTTTGCTGATGATAGGATGCCCAGAGGAAGAACCCGAATGACCAAAAAGAACCGCGTCAGGGGCAAGCCGCACGACCTCACGGACTAAGTCCGCAAGCGGCATCGGTCCAAACTCACCGTCAATCAGACAAACCTCATGCCCATCATCGATCAATGGACCGCCGACCATAAGCAGACCAAGCGGCGGCAGGTGATCGTCTGGGATACGGCTACCAATCGCTGGATGCGGGACGTTAACAAGAACAATCCGCATCAAATATTCCCATGACACATAGGATGAAGTGATGTCTGATCTGCCATATGCTCGCTGCTAACCAAGTGGGGCAGAAACACGCTAGCTCCTATCAATCCTGCAGCAATCGCAGCGATCAGCACACCACCAGCTGCGACATCTTTTGCGGCCTTGATCGCTGGGTTAAATTCGCGACTGGTCGCATTGCAGGCCTGCTCAACGGCGGTGTTTAGCGCCTCGGCGACGAATACGGTGGCGATTGCGATGATAAGCCAGCGCCAATCAGAAATCGGTATTTGGAGCATCAGCCCAAGCGCCACCACACAGGTCGAGGCGGCAATGTGGATGCGCATGTTTGGCTCATTGCGGGCGACAAACTCCCAGCCCGCAAGCGCAAATGAGACACTTGCAAAACGAGTCTCGGCTCTCCCCGTGGTACCAGCTTGTGCTCCCCCTGCTTCGGCCAGTCTCCATTCAAGTGGATTGGCCTGCATTGAGATAAATGGTCGCAACAGCAGAGCCAAAAGGGCCGCGATGATTGTACAACAGACCATGCTCACTTCCTCTAAAATGCGGGATGGATGAAAAATTTGGTCTCGCCAGAAAGTGAAACCGTAAAGCTGGCGGAGCCGCTTGCATCTGTTGTGACAAAACGGCGCTCGCTAAGACCGGTCGTGTATTCGCGGTGCGGCTGTAATTCGCCCACTTCGATGTGGGTCGAGACAGGATTGCGGGCGGGTGCCAGGGTGAATTCCAGCCCGTCCCTGTTGCTTTGAGCGAAGAGAATTTGAGCTTGCTCGTAGTTCAGCGAGGCAAGATGAGGTCGACTTGAAGGTGTGGCGGTGCCGATAAGCTCGCTGAGGCCATTGGGCCGATTGCTGCGTGCAAACACCTCGAGCGCATGAGCCCAAAGCGATGCATTCGATCTGTGGGCAACACCGCCGCTTTGATGCGTAGGGCATTCAATTTCAAGCCGTCTCAAACACTCTTCCGCCACCTCTACATCGCCCATTTCCATCGCAGCAGCTGCGGTTGCGGCGTATCCAGATGCGCGGCTGAACCCATAGTTCCCTGTATCGATCGGCCAGAACAGACGCTTCCAAGATCCTTTGTCCAGTTTGCCGCGCACATAGTGCCATTGCTGCTGGGCGCGTTCTGGCGAGAGCGCATTGAGAAACAAGCAGGGGAACGCCTGCATCACGATACCACCAGGCGCGGGCGGCGCGAAACCAGTCAAGCTGGAACGAAAGGCAATGAAGCTCCCGTCTGAGCGGGTGGCCTCCCGGTCAAGTGATGCGAGAAACGGTTCCCGGAGGTTCTCCCACCGGTCCGATTCAAGCTGCGTGTCACTGGCTTTGATGGCCGCCATCGTGATGAGATTGCAAAGCGGGTAAACCCAATTTGGTTCGCACGCCAGCAGGCCATAGGAGCTACTGCAATACTGACGTTTGAGCGCTTCCGCGATGTCATCCATGGAATAGCGTCGCCATATCTCGCTACCACGTTTCAATCTGAGGCAATCTTTGCCAGCCAGCGCCATTTGGAGCAGGGTGAAGCCGGAATACATGATGTTCTGATGCGGAATGGGATCACGATTGAGTTTGAGATTGCCCCACGCATTCTCCAATCCCCAATATCGCCACAAACATTGGCTGCCGATTTTCTCCATTAACTGCTCTTGAGCATCGTCGAAATAGGCTGAAGCCGATGGAGCATGTCGTGCCTTCGCCATGGACACAGCATAGCTCAAGAAGTTCACTTGATACCGAACCGCAGCTGTCTGAAACTGATCACGCCATTCGAACCCTTTAAAGGTGTCCCTTGGTTGTAGAGCGCGGTCGAGCAACAGTCGAAGCCGGGCGTTATTCTCGTTGGTTGAGGCTATTGGGGCCGGTTGTGCGCTTTCAACCTTTGGGAACGACACCCTTGCTGACGCTCCAGTCCGAAGAGATGGACGAAACAAAAGCCATAACAGCCATCCTGCAAGAGCGACGCTGGGGCCAACGATCCATGGAATCTGATACTTCGAAACGGTTGGAGCTAGCCCAATAAGCTCTGGGAACGCGGCAAGCGCAGCCAGGCTAATCCAAGTGGCAAGCGGAGCCAATAAATTGCCAGTCGCAAACCAAACAACCAGGGCGATGGCGAAGGCACCAACGCCTAATGCAAACCCGGCTCCAGATAAAATGAACTGACCCTCAGCGAGCCAATGCAGAAACCCAGCCCCGGGAAATGTCAGGCCCAGCGCAACCGGCGAGGCTGCCTCTAAATCTACCAAAAAGAAAGGCAGACGATAGCCGAGACGAATGTCGAGTATGCGAATATAGTCAGCGCCTGTCGTCGGCGAAACTGCGATTGCCTCAGACCAAAGAAAGTACTTTGCAGTACAAAGTTACTAGGCAAAAAAGGGGCTGATAGCCCGCGGGTTGCAGGATTGTGCCGCTCGGTTGGCGTCGGGGTGGAGTTTCTAATCATGCGAGCCTTCCTTTAAGCGAGGATGCGAGTTCATTGGTAGGCCGAGCGCTACGAAGGACTTGCTCCAAGACTCCCAAGTAGTCAGAGAACCGTGCGCGGCCTTGATCAGTCAGCGCACAAGTCGTGAGCGGCCGCCGCCCTTCAAACCCTTTGCTAACCTTGAGCATTCGGGCCTCCTCTAAAATCTGGACATGGCGGCTCAAATTGCCATCAGTGAGCCCGCACAGGTCACGTAGCTCAGTGAAACTCAGACCGTCTGGATGATCCGCAAGCGATGTCATGATGCTAAGCCTAGCCTTTTCGTGGAAAAGCCTCTCAAGCCCTTCGAAAGCAAATGGGGCCTTATTGCCTTTAGCCATGACTCGACTCCTTAGATGTTAGGTAGAGAATGGCGGCTACCAATAGCTGACCAGCGCCAAACGGGAGCGTCATAAGCAATGCTGCAGATGGCCCCTCTGCGCCGCTGAGTGACAGGCTCAATGCTCCAGTCACGAAATAGAACCCGCCTGCAATTGCCATCTGCTTGGGTAATCCGACTAAAACTGCAAAGATGCCAATGCCCATCAAGAACTGCCAAATTCCAGGGAGCAACCGACTATGCTCGGGCATTTGCACGATGATTAGGGTCCCAATCGCACCTCCGGCTACCGCAACAGGCAGAAAGCGGCTCAGGGTGGAGCTGAGCATCTTGTCTGCCATAGAGCGGTGGGCTTTTCGGGCCCGCCCAACGGCCTCAATTCCGATTAAGAGCCCAGAAATGGCTGCAAACAAAATCCAAACAAGTAAGTCGTCCCTTTGGTTCAAGGCCTGCCAGGCCCCCAGAGCAAAAGCGAGCAGACCAGTCACTGCGACCACCCCCGGGGCAAAGCCCTGAAAGCGACTGCTAGCGGCAAGTTGCTCGCGCACTCTAGCGATATCATCGAGAGCCGAATCGAATTCACTCATAGGCACCGGATACGCAAATTACTTTGCTTTGTAAAGTAATTTGCTGCGAAATATTTCAACCTTGAGAATCATGAGTTTTCTATGTCCGCTTTCACTCCCAAAGTCGGTCGTAGCCTTAAGGTACTTGAACTCCCAAAAGCGGACGAATCACGCAGAGTGACCGCATGTAAACTGCAGAACTTCGAGCCCTATGCGGACAGCAAATTGCGGGTTTCAGTTTGTCCTGTTGAAGTGGCTATCTGTTACCAAAAAGGGCAGCCAAGAGAAAAAGCTCTCGTCCTTATGACTTCCCCTCAAGCCCGGTTTGGGCTAGAGAATCCGCTTGAAACCAGTGCCTTTGCCCCCATTGATCGGTCGGGGTGGTGGTAGATCAGACCTTGCACATATGGGGAACAATTTTGGGCACACCCTACCCCGCGACTTCGGGACATAAGCCACTCGTATTATGGATGAAACGCGGTTCGGGCGGAAGCAACCCACCTACGAGTTGAGCGGGTTTGCGCTGATCCGCAGCCAACTCATCAAAAAGCAAGCCCCTGAAACAGGGGTTGAAATTCGACAGGGTGCGCGAGTTGTTTGCGATCCGCACAGTTCGCCCATTCTAAGCAGGCCAGCCGCTATGGCCCAGACTGTAACTTCTGACTGAAACTATCGCCTAGAAGCTGCCCAGCCGGAGAAAATGCGGTCAGCTAGTGCTCAACGCTGGCGCATTCGACAGGTAGGACCCGCGATGGTCTGGACTGCCAGCCGCGCTACGATTGTCGGATTGCGAGCTTGGCGGACCATACTGACCCCCTGTTTTCCAAACTCATTCCGTACGAACGAAAAACAATCCCGCTAAGTCATTGAAATAATGGCGCACCCGAGAGGATTCGAACCTCTGGCCTCTGCCTTCGGAGGGCAGCGCTCTATCCAGCTGAGCTACGGGTGCTTTGGGTTTGGCGCTTGTCGTCTATGGAATGCGAACGCGCAAGTGCCTTTTGAGCGGTGGGCGCGGCGATTAGCAAGCGTTTTGCCGATAGGCTAGAGTTAATCGCGAGCTCCGCCTGCTCTACGCAGCTACCCGCCTGAACGCAGTGCAGATTTAACTCTTCGGCAAGGGACCGTGCGCTATCCATCAATAATGCAAAATACGCCTGCCCCAACTGTTCACACCAGCCTGGCTCCCGATGGCTCGCTTGAGCAGCGCTGGATCAGTCTGAACGACAAGGCGAGGCAAGTCGCCGTAATGGCTGACCTGTCTGGAGAGAGCTTTAGCGAAGACACGAACGACTTCTCTAGTGCGGTTCGCGGCTTGGAAGGCGCGCGTCTTGATGCGGTGCTACACATGCTTGAAGACACCGAAAGGCTGATGGCGATGGGCCTCAAAGCCTTGAACACTCTTGAGCTGCGATGCCAGTGCACACACACACCAGCGCTCGCATTGTGGCGGGAATTCTATCACGCCCGCAGCGCCATCGTGACAGCTATGGAGCCGGTCGCAGGGTAGGCGCGTTACGGCTTGACGCTGTTCTTATTATGTTCCATCTGGTGCAAATGACCGGCACCGATCAATCCATTCTTGAGAACAATACAACCGGCAGCGCCGCGCGAACGGCGCGAGATGTGGCGCGCGGGATCAAGCGGCTGTTTGCCCGCAATGATATTTGGTGCCTTGAGGAAATGACCCTTAAAAACAATCGCCGCGCTGATTTGATGGGAATAGATGTGCGCGGTCAGGTGATCATTGTCGAGATCAAGGTCGCCAAAGGTGATCTGCTTGGTGACAGCAAATGGCCTGAATATCTCGAATATTGCGATCGCTTTTTCTGGGGTGTGCCCGCTGAACTGGACCGTAGCCCGCTCCAGAATGCGGGGTATAGTCCTGGCAGATGCGGGATCATTGTCGCCGATGCCTATGATGCAGAAATCGTGCGTCAGGCCTCGCTTGAACCGTTGGCAGCAGCGCGGCGCAAAGCTCAGATTGAAAGATTGGCCCGCACCGCGATGCGCCGCAACACCGCTTTGATGGACCCGCGTTGCACAGATCTGGACAGCGCAGGCTGAGTGTTGGCTAAGCGCGCCCGCCCGATTGCAGATAGGTCTGTGCGAAGCTGGACATCTGAGCCATAAGCATCTGCCATGGTACCCGCAGACACCCCTGTATGGCTCGCATTTCTGATCGTCGGCTTAGCCATGAGCGCGATGGTGGCCTTGCGCTATTTACTCTTCAGTGGAGCCTTTGCCTGGATGACAGGTAAAGCGCGCCCGGGCCTGTATTTTAGTCAGCGCAGCCAGATCGCAAGCGAGATACGATATTCGTTCATCGCAGCGGTTATATACGGCGTACCTGCGGGCGCGGTCTTCTGGCTTTGGCGGCACCATGATTTTGCTCTCATCTACACCGACTGGAACGCGTACCCCTTGTGGTATTTGCCGCTTTCCGTGCTGATCTATTTGTTTGTCCAGGACAGCTGGTTTTACTGGAGCCACAGGGCGATGCATCAATGGAAGGGGCTGTTTCGACTGGCGCATAAAGTCCATCATGACAGCAAGCCGCCTACCGCTTGGACCGCGATGAGTTTTCACCCGGTGGAGAGCCTTAGCGGGGCAATTCTCATACCAATCCTCGTCTTTATTGTGCCGATCCATTTGGCGATGCTTGGAATCGTGCTAAGCGTCGCAACGATAATGGGGGTGGTGAACCATATGGGGTGGGAGATATTTCCTCGCTGGCTTGTTCATTCTTCATTGGGAAGCGCTGTGATAACCGCTAGCCATCACGAGAGGCATCACGAGGAATATCAATGCAATTTTGGTCTCTATTTCCGATTTTGGGACAAGGTTTGCGGAACCGACCGAGGTCTTTCGCGGCGCTTCGAGCGCGAGGCGGAGAACGCGCCTTAGCTGCAACTGCGATTGGTCATTCGACCGGGCGTACGCTGTCTGTGTCGATTGGCCGAATGGCGCTCTGCCTTGCTGGCGGTGCAATGGTTGCCGCTGCCGCGCCTGCTTCGGCTGGAACAGTGACGATTGAAGTCACCGATCTGCGCAATATCAAAGGCGTGGTGCGCGCGTGCATGACCACAAAGGAGAGCATTTTTCCGCGTTGCCGGCGTGATCCCAATTCTCACCGCACGGTTGTAAAGGCCGCGGGCACAATCACGATCACATTCGATGATGTGACGCCGGGTGACTATGCGATCGCTTTGCTTCACGATGAAAATGAAGACGGCAAAGCCAACCGCGTTCTCGGCATGGCCCCCAAAGAGGGGTATGGTTTTTCGCGCGATGCGCCCGTGCGCATGGCGCCGCCTGATTGGAGCGATGCGGTTTTTACTGTGGGATCTGCTGATCAGAACCTAAGCATCAAGATGCGGTATTTCCTTTAGTTGCAGCCAGCGCTGCCTGCGCTGGAAATAATCGAGCAGACCAAAGATTACATGCGCACTTAACGTGATGTTTACCACGTAGCGCCAGAACCCTCCCAAAGACTGTATTAGCTCGGGGGCATTTGGCCTAATCATGGATACTCTTCGCGGACCTTTTGAGAGCGGCACACCCGCCGAAGACACGCCCGATTGGGGCGCGGATAATGATGCACGCGAAGAAGAGATGGTGCGCGAAATGCCACCAGAGGCCATCGGCCAAGATGAGCGGCGTATGCAGGTTCGCGCCTACAATCACTGGGCCAGCCTCTTGGGTGATGCCAACTTCCCCTCGATCGAAGAGCTGAGTCCTGAAAACCTCACAGACTTCGGGCCAAACTCTGTATTGCTCGATTTCTCCAAAGGCATCGAAGACCCAGCGGTGCAATTCCTCGGCGACAAACTCGCAGAGGAATGCGGCGCTCAGAAACCTTTGATCCAGCACCTTTCAGACGTGCCCCCACGCTCACTTTTGAGCCGGATCACCGACCATTACATGCAAATCCTCGCCAATCAGGCACCGATTGGATTTGAGGCAGAATTTGTGAACGAACGCGGTGCATCCGTGCTCTATCGCGGGATCCTTTTGCCCTTCTCTAGCGACGACGAGACGATTGATTTCATCTACGGTGTTATCAACTGGAAAGAGATGGCCGATGCCGCGACGGCTGATGAGCTTTTGCTAGCAATTGATCAGGCGATTGACGACAAGCTTGCTGGCCGGGCGCAGGATGAGACCGACGAGGCCCAGAAACATAACGCTGGACCGCTTACAGAATGGGCCGATTCTGCCCGCTCACGAAGCCGCTAGCGCCCCTGATGAAATCGCCGAGCCGGGCGAAATGGACCTGTGGGCCGAAGACGAGGCAGCAGCGCAGCTGAGCACCGATGATAATGTCGCGAACCTTTCTGATGAGATGGTAAGTGCCCCTGCAGACTTTGATACTGATTTTCCCGCCCCTGACTTTGGCCTTTTCAATCTGGATGATCCGGAAATTGACGAGTTCGGAGAAGAGATCGACGAGGACGAAGAAGGAAGCGACAAGCCATCCTACAGCTTTGCCTCGCTCGCCGACTATCTTGAGGCCCCATCGAAAAAAGCCGTTGATCTGGAAGCAGACCGGTTTGATCCCGATGACTACAAAGTCGAAGGGGAAGAAGACGGCGCTGAAGAAAACGCGGGCGAAGATGATGTCCGAGAGGGTGCCGGTGAACTGTGGGATGAAGTTTCCCCTGATCAGGCGCCAGCCGGCAAAGAATTGAACCACGAGCAAAAGGGCAGCGACTACGCCTTTGATCCTGACGCGACCCTTTATGACTGCCTCGCCTCAGCACGCGAGCTTGCCCAGAGCGCCCGCGTTTCTGAAGATCGCAGCCGCCATGCGCTCTATGCCGCCGTTGGCCGCGCCTATGACGTCTCGCTTGCCGCAAAAGATGAGCCTGAAGCCTTTGCTGAACTTATTGATGAATGCGGACTTGCGGTGCAGGAACGCGCGCCGATGACACCGGTTGTGAAGCTCGTTTTTGGCGCAGATTACGACAAAACACGGGTGACCGAATATGCTGCGGTATTGACCCATGCACACCGCCTTGGATTGGAGCGCGGCGCGCTCGCCGATTACCTTGGCGATGCGGAAGGCGGCCTCAAAGCGGTTGTCGCGAGCGAACGCCGCCTGCGCCGTGAAGAGGCAGGACAAGAGGTCGAGGAAGAAGGCGACGTCCGCGCAAGGCTTGCACAGAAATTGCGCGAGCTTGATGCGCTCATGTTTGACGCGCTCTCCTCGGATGGGCCAGAATTTTCGTTGGTAATGGTGCGCCGCGATGGCGAAGGCAATGTCGCAATGATCGGTGAAATTGCTGATGATGTTGCTTTGATTGAGCGTGCCGGCAAAAAACTCATCGGCTGAAACGGGTCTGAGCCAAAGTCTTTTCAATAGGGGCGATGCCGGAGCGGCAATCGCCCCTTTTTGATTGGCCCATACCCTTTACGCCGCAGGTATCGCGCCCCAATAGGGGGCGATGAACACGCAAACACCTCCAACCGAACGCAATCGCAAAACCAAAGGACCCTATCGGATCATGGCATGGACCTTAGGCGTTGTGTTGGCAGTCATCATTGTTGCGGCGGCCGGCCTTCAAATCGCGGTTTCGCGCGATGGCCCCGCGGTTTTGAGCCTTGTCGACCGGACCACAGGCGGGACAGGCGGCGCAGAGCTTAAAGCCAAGATTGCGACAGGCGATCACCCGGATCAAAAGCTTCTCGTGTGGGCTCCTGAAAAGCACGCTTCGGATAAGCCGCTTCGCCCGGTCATAATGTTTGTCCATGGTGGCAGTTGGAGCTCGGGCGATCCGGAAAGCTATGATTTCGTCGGACGCGCCTTTGTGGAAGAAGGCTTTGTGGTCGTCCTTTCCGGGTATCGCCTCGGGGCTGCAGGCAAATATCCCGCCATGATCGAGGATACAGCGCGCGCCTTTGAGTGGGTCCATAGCGAGATTGAAAGCTATGGGGGAGACCCGAAAAACATTGTTGTTGCTGGCCATTCTGCAGGTGCATACAATATGATGATGATCGCGCTTGAGGGCAAATGGCTCGGGCGGCATGGGCTTACGCCTGGCGCTATCAAGGGCGTGGTGGGGATCTCGGGCCCTTATGATTTTCTGCCTCTTGAATCAGACAGCACCAAGGCAAGCTTTGGCCACGCCGCCGATTTGGATGCGACCCAGCCGATCAACCATGTGAGCGCCAGTGCCCCGCCGATGCTGCTGATCCACGGCGAGAAGGACACCACAGTGGGCGCATTTCATTCGCGCAATATCAAGGCTTTGCTGGAGGATGCTGGGGTCCAATCGGCGCTCGAGCTCTATCCAGATATGAACCACACCGATCCGCTGATCTCGATCGCCGCACCTTGGCGCTCGCGGCGTGATATTGCGGCCAAGATCGCCCAATTTGCCCGCACACAGACCGCGTCTGAATAAAACTTCAGTTCCCGTTCAGGCCCAAAGGCGTTAGCACATCTAATATGCCTCTTTTTCGCTCCTTAGCCGCTGCATCTCTTGCATTGCTCGCCACATTTGCACTGTCGCTCCAACCGGTGGCAGCTCAGTCCATTTTGCGCGATGCCGAGACCGAGGCGCTCCTTCGGGATATGGCGCGTCCGCTGATCGAAGCCTCAGAGCTTGAGCCTGAGAATGTCGAGATCGTTCTGATCAATGATGCGTCGATCAACGCTTTTGTCGCAGGCGGCCAGGTGGTTTATGTGCACGCAGGGCTTTTGAACGCGGCCGACACTGCCAATGAAGTGCAAGGCGTAATCGCGCATGAACTGGGTCACATTACCGCAGGCCATGTGGTTCGGTTTGGAGAGCGGACCAAGGGCGCGCAGGGCATTTCGATCCTCTCGCTGATCCTTGGCGTTGGCGCTGCCTTGGCAGGCGCGGGTGATGCGGCGCTCGGTGCGATTTTAGCGGGCCAACAGGCAGCAACCGGCAACTTCCTTGCCTTCAACCGAAATCAGGAAGCGGCAACCGATCAGGCAGGCGCGCGATATTTGTCGGGCGCGGGTATTTCAGGCCGCGGCATGATCAGCTTTTTTGAAAAGCTCAGGAATTTCGAAATTCGCCGCGGCTACAGCCAGTCGGATGATGCAGCATACAGCCGAACTCATCCACTTTCGGGCGACCGCATCCAATTCTTGCGCGTGCAATTGGCCGAAGATGACGCTTGGGAGACCCCTGATGATCCTGAACTCCAAGCGCGTTTTCGGGCCGTCCAAGCTAAGCTTTATGGCTATCTCGCCAAGCCAGAGCGCACATTTCAACAATATCCCGAAAGCGATCAGAGCACCCCTGCGCGCTATGCCCGCGCTTATGCCTATCACAAGGATGCGCAGGTGACGAAAGCGTTAGCGGAGGCTGATAAGCTGCTCGCTCTTGACGCGCAGAACCCATATTTTCTTGAACTCAAAGGGCAGATCTTGCTCGAATCGGGCCGCCCGAAAGAAGCGCTTGAGCCGCTTCGCCGCGCGACAGACCTTACTCTCAATCAGCCGCTGATCGCTGGCATGTTTGGCCACGCTCTGATCGCAACGGAAGAGCGGGCGAACTATGATGAAGCGGAAAAAGTCTTGCGTGCAGCGGTTGCAAAAGACCGGTTCAACCCCTTCGCATGGTATCAATTGGGGGTCGTTTACGCCGAGCGCGGTGATATTCCGCGCGCAAAACTTGCCAGCGCTGAGCAGCAGATCATGCGCCGCAATTATCCTGAAGCTTTGCGTAATGCGAAAGATGCCGAAGCAGGGCTTCCGGTAGGGTCGCCCGATTGGATCCGTGCACAAGATGTAGGCCTTCAAGCGCGCGCGGAACTGGAACAGCTTCGCGACAGCCGCTAAGCACGCCTGCATGACTGAGACTTCTTCGGCGACTTCGCCTTTCCGTCACTCGCTGCTCACCGCGCTCTTGGCCCTCGCATTTGGGTTTCTGGGGGCTGCAGCCTGGTCCTACACAGGGCAAGCTGACAATCGGACCCGAGCTTATCTAATGGAAAATCCGGAGATTTTGCAGGACGTGGCCGAAGCGCTCGCTGCCAAAGATGCAAAAGACCGTTTGGCCTCTGTAAAAGAGGAGCTTTACACCCCTTTCCCCGGCGCCTTTATGGGCAATCCGGAGGGGTCAAAGGTTCTGGTCGAGTTTACCGATTACAATTGCCCGTATTGCGCAAGCAGTTTTCAGGACATCTCGCGCCTCATCGCCGAAGACCCTGAGCTGAAAGTCGTCATGCGTGAGTGGCCGATTTTTGAAGGCAGCGAGACCGCTGCCCGTATGGCGCTCGCAGCAGCCAAACAGGGGCGCTATCAGGCGTTTCATTCCGCCCTGTTCGAACGCGGCGATACAAGCGCTCAAGGCGTCGAAGCCGCAGCTCAGACTATTGGCCTCAACATGGAGCAAGCCCGCGCGGATGCGGTGAGCGATGAGGTCTCTGTGGAGCTCGTACGCAATCTGACCTTCGCGCAAAACCTCGGGTTCAGTGGTACTCCGGCGTTTGTAACCGGCGACACGTTGTTGCCAGGCGCGGTTGGAGCAGACCGGTTGAGAGAGGCGCTCGCCGGTGCAGGTGGCTGATAATGCTGACCAGCAACGGGCGGATTATTCGGGTCTTTCGGCGTACACATTTGGGGTTTTTGGCACTTCTCGCGCTTCTGGGAGGCGCGGCTCAGCCCGCTAAGGCGCAGGAATGGGACCAAGCGGCAATCACCCATTCGCCAGGGTCCATCGCCCATTTTCAAGCCTTTGATCAAAGACTTCAGGATGTCGGCTGGAGGTTGGTGCGCGCTAATGCAGATCATTGTGAGCGCGCTATTCCCTCCATCGGACTACAGATCCAGGACGTGACGACATTCGGAAAGCCAGAGCTTGCCCGCCGGGCGCTGAGACTCGCAGGAGATTTCGCAGTCGCGACCGCAGCAAATGGCTCGCCCTCGCACACAAGCGGAGCCTTCACCCGGAACCGCGAGATTACCCATTTGGGCGAGGTGGATCTGAGCACATTGGCGCCTGACCGAGAGAAGAAATGGGCCCGGCTAAAGCGCGTCCATGATCTGCTCGATCAATTGCTCGCTGATGGGAGCCCAATTTCCGTCAGGTTCGGCGACAGCGAGGCTGTATCGGTCAATCCTGTTCCTGTGTGCGCTGCGCGATTTGAACTCGCCGCGAATGACGAAAAGCTCGTTGCCAATGATGAGCGCGTCTACATCGGCATTCAGTCCGAGGCTTTCGGCTACAGCGAAGATGTTTTTGCCGCAGGAATTGCCCATGAGCTTGCCCATGTGCTGTTCGCCCATCATGGCTTCCATCAGCGACTGGGGCGAAAATTCGAACGCGTTCGAATGACTGAGAAGGAAGCCGACCGTTTGATGCCGTGGCTGCTTGTGAATGCAGGCTATAACCTGGGCGCTGCCTCTGTTTTCTTTCGCGAATATCGCCCCGCCAGCGGGAGCTTTCTGTTTGTGCGCGGCTCGCACCCGAAATGGCGCGACCGGCAAGAATGGGTCGAGGCTGAAACGTCTCTCATTGAGCGCGTTATGACGAGTGAGGGTAAGGCGAATTGGCGCGCGCATTTCCGGCGCGAGATTGATCCAGATACCGGGCTCTAGCCCCGTGCCTTTCCCAATCGCCCCAAGCCATGCGGCCAGCGGTTCCAGCTTTGCGTTCGTTTGCGAGCCCTTTTGCCTTAATTTGTGCGATGAACCGAAAATTGCGCTACACTGGTTATTATGTCGATGGTGAATTTCCAGCCTGCGCCCTTCTTTGCGAGCAAAAACCGCGCCTTCTGGAACCTGCAATTCGCTGGGTGGGGCGGGTATTTTTTGATGCGGGCCGTCATCGCACTCAACAATGGACAACCGTTAAGTCAAATGGTGGTTTTGTTGGTGACCACCATAGCCGGGTTTTCCATTACCCTTCTACTGTCTGTGGTCTATCGGCAGTTAATTGACCGCCAACCCATAGTTACATGGGGTGGGACAGCTATTGTTTTGTCTCTTGCTGTGCTTATGCACGTTACAATCGAAGCGTGGTTGCAGGGTGTCTATCAGGGGTCCCTCGGCGAAATAAGCTTTGCCCAGCGGTTGGTTGGGTACAGCTTCATCCCGCTTGCGATCATCGGCGGGTGGAGCGCGCTGTATTACGCGATCAATTACTTCCTCCGGGTTGAAGAGCAAACCCACAGAGCCGACCGATTAGAGGCGCAGGCGACATCGGCTCAACTGGCGATGCTGCGTTATCAGCTCAATCCGCACTTCCTGTTCAACACATTGAATTCTATCAGCACTTTGGTTCTTTTGAAACAAACAGAGCCTGCTAATGCGATGCTCACCCGGCTATCGGGATTCTTGCGTCATACCCTGATCGCAGAGCCGGGGAGCAAGGTTACTCTCGCGCAAGAGATCGAAACGCTTCAACTCTATCTTGATATCGAACGCATGCGCTTTGAAGAGCGGCTGCGTACGCATTTCGATATTGAAGAGGCCGCACTCACGGCACGGCTGCCTGCTATGCTGCTGCAACCCTTGGTCGAAAACGCGATCAAATACGCTGTGGGTCCGCAAGAGGAAGGCGCGCGCATTTCGCTCACTGGCCGCGTAGTGGGTCAGCGCCTCAGGGTTTCGGTCGAAGATACAGGCCCTGGCGTAATGCCAGGCGCTAGGCCCCTCCCACGTCCCGGAGAGCCTGTCTCAACCGGTGTCGGCCTTGCCAATATCCAGAACCGCCTTGCACAAGGGTATGGCGCTAACCATCTGTTCGAAACCCGCTCGCAAGCGGGCGGCGGATTTACCGTCTTGATCGAGATTCCTTTCGAGCCTGAAAGCGATACAGCTGCGAGCAGCTCAGTTTCACCCTCCCACACATCTGAAGCCCCCTCACCTCCCGATACAGAGGCGGCGGACAATGTGATCAATCTTAACTCCCCCGAAACCCCCAACGCGTGATTGGAAAATCCTAGCATGACCATTCGCACTATCCTCGTCGACGACGAAAAACTCGCCATTCAGGGCCTGCAATTGCGGCTCCAGCCACATGAAGATGTTGAGATTATCGACACGTGCTCCAACGGGCGCGAGGCGATCCGCAAGATCAAGACCGAGAAGCCAGATCTGGTCTTTCTCGACATTCAAATGCCCGGATTTGATGGCTTTAGCGTCGTCAAAGGCGTGATGGAAATAGAGCCGCCGCTATTCGTTTTCGTCACCGCCTATGAAGAGCACGCGATCCGTGCGTTTGATGCCAATGCGGTGAATTATCTGATGAAGCCGGTCGATGAAGACAAGCTGGCAGATACGATCGAGCGCGTGCGCCAGCGTTTGGCTGAGAAGAAATCCGCCGAGGATGCAGAACAACTGATGGGCGTCCTTGCAGAAGTCGCCCCTGACCGAGCGGCGGACTTTTCCTGTGAGGCGGCGGCCGAGAACACTGACCGGTTTGAAAAACTCATCAATGTGAAGGACCGCGGGCAAATCTTCCGCGTCGAGGTGGATCTCGATCGAACGGATCGAGGCAGCAGGCGATTACATGTGCATCTATACTGCCGAGAACTCGTTGATCCTGCGCGAAACGATGAAGGATCTGGAGCGCCGTCTTGATCCGCGCGTCTTCCAGCGTGTGCATCGCAGCTGGATTGTCAATCTTGATCAGGTCCGTCAGGTCAAGCCGCACACCAATGGCGAATGCTTCCTAGTGCTCGATTCAGGCGCTGAGGTGAAGGTGAGCCGGTCTTACCGGGATGTGGTAGCGCGTTTCGTGCATTGATATTTGAGTTCGCCCATACGGACGAACGCCTCGGCGCTATTGCCGCCGCTACGCTGCCGGGCACCTGCGGGCGCCCGGTCAGGCTTGCGAACCCGTTAGGTCCATTTCTGGCAACAAACACCAACATCCGTTCGCCCTGAGCTTGTCGAAAGGCGGCCCAAGCCTCTACGGTGCTTCGACTGGCTCAGCACGAACGGGAATTTGATGTCTTTTCAACTTGAGGGCTTCGACCTTGATACATTTGTCCGTGAAACCCTAGCGGAGGACTTGGGCGTTGGCCTTCCCGGCGGCGGCAAGGACGTGACCAGCGAGAGCGTGATCCCGGCTGATGCACGATTTTCCGGCGTTATGGATTCTCGAGATAGCATTGTGGTGGCAGGTCTCCCACTGGCAGAGGCGTTCTTCAGGCATCTTGACCCCGCTTGCGTGATCGAGGCGCTTGTGAGCGATGGCGATGCAGTGGCGGCCGGCACCGACCTCATGCGGCTCGAGGGCAATGCGCGCGCGCTCCTGACCGCAGAACGAAGCGCGCTAAACATTGTTCAGCACCTCTCCGGCATCGCCACTATGACCCGCGAATATGTGACGGCCATGCGCGAGGGCAGCGCGGCCTGCACCCTGCTCGACACCCGCAAGACGCTTCCGGGCCTTCGCGTGCTCGAGAAATACGCCACACGCCAAGGGCGCGCGCAAAATCACCGCATGGGGCTCTACGACGCGGCGATGATCAAAGACAATCACGTCGCGGTTGCAGGTAGCGTGGGCGAAGCGGTGCGGCGCGCAAGAGATGCAGGGGTCTCCCCGATCATCTGCGAGGTGGACCGCTTGGACCAGATCGAACCCGCGCTAAAGGCCGGGGCAGACCACTTGCTGCTCGACAATATGTCGCCCGAAACGCTCAAAGAGGCGGTCGCAATGGTCGCAGGCCGCGCCAAAACCGAGGCGAGCGGCGGGATCAACTTGGTCACCATCGCGGCGAAAGCTGCGAGCGGGGTGGATTATTGCTCTGTCGGTCGCCTCACGCAGAGCGCTCCTGCGGCTGATGTTGGCCTCGATTTTGCTCTTGTTTGATTTCTTCCGTGCGCGATGGCGCGAGGGGCCAAGGCCCATTGCCATTCACGCGTTTGCTGCCTTCATGGTCGCAACCGGGCTATTCACCCTCATTGATGCTTTACCCATTTACAGCCTCTGGGAGGAGCAAGAAGACAAGGTAATAGGTGCCTTCGCCTTGTTTACGATCACGTTGATCCCAGTCATTGCGATCTGGGGTTTCGGTAGCCGAATTGCTCGGATGCTGATGTGCGTTCCCGCAATGTTGTCGTTCTTTATCGTCTTGTTGCAAATCTATTCCTCATTGAGTCCAGATCCGTTCGATCCGCTGGTTTTGGCGCATGCTTTTGGGATGATGTGTGTAGTAACCGGGCTGTTCCACAGCTCTGTCTATTATTGGTTCAACCCGGAGAAGAAGGGGCTCCCCAATCCGCAACTTGATTTCTAAGTTCGGCGCGACGCTTCTGGCTTTTGCCCTACCTGTGGCTGGCAACGCGCAGGCCTACCAATGCCGCGCGCCGCAGGTGTCTTCGGTTCCGCAAGTTGCGCCCGATCAACGCCCCCGCGTGGTGCCGGTCACAGGCTACACCCTTGCGCTCAGCTGGTCCCCGGCCTTCTGCCGCACGCGACAGGACTCCCGCAATCACCGCGTCCAATGCTCTGGCGACAATGGGCGTTTTGGCTTCGTTGTGCATGGCCTGTGGCCGCAAGGGGCGCGCACATGGCCTCAGTGGTGCGGGGTTCAAAGCCGCCTTACCGCCAGCCAAGTGCGCCAAAACATGTGCATGATGCCCTCTGCCCGCCTCATTGCGCGGCAATGGGCAAAGCACGGCTCCTGCATGGTCAAACGCCCGGAAACCTATCTCGCCGTCACCAAAGTTCTGTGGGAGAGCCTTCGGATCCCGGACTACGACCGGATCAGCCGCGAGGATGGCCTGACCGCTGGCCGCATTCGCCAAGCCTTTGCCGATGCCAATGGTCGCATGTGGCAGGCGGGCCATGTCGGCGTGAAACTCAACCGCGATGGATGGCTGGAAGAACTGCGCCTTTGCTACAACAAACGCTTCCGCCCCGCCCGCTGCGATGATCGCAGGTTTGGGGCAAGAGATGATGCAAAAGCGAAGATTTGGCGCGGTTTGTGAGAGGGCTTTAGCGTCACCCCGGCGAAGGCCGGGGTCCAGCTTCTCGAGGGTCATGCGGGAGTGAATGCGGTTCTAGTGGGGATTTTTCTGCGAGTTGGCTGGGACTAACCCTTTTGCAACGACAAGCGACCCTGCACGGTCAGCTGGACCCCGGATCAAGTCCGGGGTGACGAGGGGGTTTGAGAGCCATTCTCCAAAAATTCCGGCCACGCTCCGAAGGGTTCCCAGACGTGCGCAATGTGTTCGCGGGCTTGCTCTACCGGCTCGCCCAGCACCTCGTGGCGGTAGCGGGCTGTGAAGATCGAAACGCGCGCATTGACCGCGCAGTGCACCCAAACGCGCTTGCCACCATTGGCCTGCATTGCTTCGACGAACTTGGCAAAATCGGCCTCTTTGGGCGCTGCGAAATTGACGGGAATATAGGTGTAATCGAGGCCAAGCCCGCGCACGACGTCCCCCTCATTCTTAAGCGCATTTTCCTTTTCTTGGGGCAGCAAATTGATCACAGCATCAAAGCCAGCCCCCGCAATCGCGCCAAATTGCTCTTGGGTGGGCTGACCCGAGGTCGAGAGATTGTCGGTGATCTTCACATAGTTGAAGATGCTCTCAATATCCGCGCGCCCAAGCGAAATCCCCAGCCGTTTGGCGATGACCGTGCCGAGGTATTTGGTGATGGTCTTGATTGTCTGCAAACTGGCCATCACCGCCGCTCCTTAAAAAACGCGCGCAGCATCTCAGCCGCCTCTTCCTCGCCCAGCCCTGTGTAAACCTCGGGCGCGTGCATGCATTGCTCTTGTTCGAAGACGCGGGCGCCGTGCTCTACGCCGCCGCCTTTGGGGTCGCTTGCACCATAGTAAAGCCGCGCAATCCGCGAATGGGAAATCGCGCCTGCGCACATGACGCAGGGCTCTAACGTCACATACATGTCGCAGCCGGTCAGGCGGTCGTCTCCGAGCCAGTCCGACGCCATGCGGATCGCGCGCATCTCTGCATGGCCGGTGGGATCAGGGGGCGAGCGGGTCGCATTGGCCGCCACCGCGACCACTTCGCCGTCCTTGACGATCACCGCGCCCACGGGCACTTCGCCAGCCTCCGCCGCCTCGCGGGCAGCCTGCAATGCGGTTTGCATCGGCTGCGGGATCGGCCATTTGGTTCCTTGGGTGGTCATCAGACCCCAAGCGCTAACCCTCGCGGGCTCACGAATCAATTGACGATTCGCAAGTGGCCCGCTATGCGCCGCGCTTTCCGGGGTTTCCGAGCGATCGGTCCGCTTTTACGGCGGCACTCCCGCAACCGACAAACAAGACGAGATTTATCATGTCGCGCATCTGCGAACTGACTGGCAAAGGCCGCCAGGTTGGCAACAACGTCAGCCACGCCAATAACAAAACCAAGCGCGTTTTTCTGCCTAACCTGCAGAACGTGACTTTGATGAGCGAAAAGCTCGAGCGCAGCTTCAAATTCCGTGTGTCGACCCATGGTCTTCGTTCGGTTGAGCACAATGGTGGTCTCGACAACTGGCTCCTCAAAACCAAAGACGAGAAGCTTTCTTCGCGCGCACAAAAAGTGAAGCGTGAACTTAAGAAGCTGGCAAAAGCCGCTTAATCTCGCTTCGGCGATGAAAACAGGACAAAAATAGGAGAAGGGCGCAGCGCGATACAAGCGTTAGCGTCCTTTTCTCGTTCAGCTTGCGGTGGGCGTGTAGGTTAGCTTTGCCACCAAAGTGCGCTGCATGGCGGCCAGATTGTCATCTGAGATAATCCAGACCGTCATTCTACCGTTTTCCTCAGCACGAACTGCTATACCCTCATAGTTCTCAGGCGGCAAAACGCCCTCGAAATCGAACAGCACACGCGGCGCTATGGCCGCATTTGCACCGGGCTTCGGTGCATCCATGATCGCAAGTTTGCCCGCAAAAGGCGGGTAATTGCCCCAATCCACATCGCGCATCAGCAACAGCACTCGGCCATCGGGCATTTGCGCCAAATCGGTAACAGCAAAGCCAACCGCTGGGTTTTGAAACGGAACGGTTTTGGGGGAGCCACCCTCGACCGGATCACTATCAAAGATCAACGCCTCATCTCGCCCTTCTGGCAGGATCAAGAACCGCCCGTCAAACAGTCGCTCCATCGCCTCAAGTCCTGCATTGGAATACCAGTCCTTGGCCATGTCATCGAAAATCCGGACCTCTTCCGGCTGCGTTTTGTAAGAGAACCGGTGGACCGCATGGGTGTTTTCATAGCCCACCCAATAATCCCCGCCTTGAGCAGGATCGCGCGTTACGGATTCGATGTCCCATAAAAGCGAATAGAGAGCAGGATCATTGTAGGGCAGGCCTGCTGTTAGGCGCGTTTCCGGCCTTTCCTCTGAACGATCGGGTTCCACGAAAGTGAACAGGAAACCCCGGTCGGAAAAAGCGCGCAAACGCCCTCCGCCAAGGGTCAAAAGCCCGGAGAAACCGCCAAAGCGTAAAGACGGCTCGGTTGAGTAATGCCACACACCTTCAACCTGCCAGCCGGGGACACCGGTTTGCGAGGCGGCCGCCACTTGCTCGAGCGCAATATCTCTAGGATTCTCTTCGTCAACCGGTGTGCGCAGCCACGTTCCGGGCGCGGCCATGGCAGCGACGACGAGCGCCGCAGTCACCCTAATTGCTCTTGCCACGCTAGCTCATAGGCCCTGCAAGAAGGATCGGATCAAAGCGCGCATCGTGCCATTTAAGGCCCCAGTGAAGATGGGGACCAGTGGAGCGCCCGGTCGAGCCTATATCGCCAATATGCTGACCCTGGCGCACGGTGTCGCCCTCTTTCACATGGATGCGGTGGCAATGGAGGAATGCGCTGTTGAGACCATTGCCGTGGTCAAGCATCAAAAGGCCGCCCTCGAGGCTAAAACCCGTCCGCGCAAGGATCACCACGCCGTCAGCCGGAGCCACAAAAGGAGTGCCGGTGGGCTTCGCGATATCAATGCCGGAATGATAGCTTCCCGGTTCGCCGCGAAAGATCCGCTGGCGGCCAAAGCGGCCCGAAATGCGTCCTTTGACGGGCCAGATGAAATCCTGTTTCCAACCTTGCGCTCCCGTCACCTTGGCGCGCGCCGCCACGATGGCATTGTGTTCGGGTTCGCGTTTGCGCCAATAAGCTTCAGGATTGCGAAGCGCGCGCTTGGCGACATTGACCCGCTCAATCTGCCAATCACGAGGTGACACAGCAAGGGTTTCGGTGACGGTGCTCCCGTTTTCCAGCACTGCCGTGAGGGCAACATTGGCCGCGCTGTCGCGGTCAAAGGCCGCGAAGAACAATCCATCCTCGCCGATATCAACCGCTTGGTCGCCGAGGGTGATTTTGATCGTTCCCGTAGGCGCTTGCCCCCGAATAAAACCGCCTTGGGTGAGTTCGCCTGCCAGAAACAGGAAATCGGCCTGAATAGGCGCAGCAGGCAGCACAGGTTCAGCCGCGACCACAGGCGCTGCTTGTGCTTCCGGGATAGCGGGGGTTGCCGCCGCTGTTTTTGCGGCCCCTGTTCCTGCCGCTTCTGTTGTTGCAGCTTCGGTGCCGGTGCAGCTCACCAATGTGAGCAATCCCAACCCAGCGAACGCGCATAGCAGACGCATCATTTAGTCCGCCTCAAGCAGGCGCTTGGTCGCGATTTCGGGTGAAGCATAAGCCTCCTGATGCTCCGCGCTCCAATAGCGCAGCTCTTCAAGAGGAATCACCGCGCCAGAGACTGCGCAGATGACATGGTGGCCCGGCCTCAGGACACGAAATCCAGAAGGGTCATAGTGAAGTTTTGCGGTCTTATCGCCTGAGGACATCAACATGGGAGCATCCATAGCAAAGGCAGGCTATCCAAACAAATCATCTTGGCGCGGATTTGACGCCTGGAGCTTGGTTTTCGTCTGGGGCTTTCCCTTAGGCGTTGCTGCGGCCTGCTTGGGCGTGCGGGGTGGAGGCAGCGCACCGCCAACCCCCACATCCAGCTCGCCGTCCTTGAATTTGAGGGTAAGCGCTGAATGCTCGCTCGCCCGCGACCGGGACGTAACCACCGCGCCATCGCCCGCGCGCACCATGGCAAACCCTCGCTCCAGCGGCTTTTCCGGATGAAGCTGCTCCACCAGCCGGGCGAGTGCGGTCAGGCGTTGCTGCCGCTCCACAATGGGGCGCTCGACCATGGCAGGGATGAGGCGCACCCGGTCCAGCCTGTCTTGGCGTTTTTCGAGCGCTGTATCCAGCAACCTGCGACCGAGCCTTGCCGCTGTACCTGCCAATTTCTCGCGACCCTGCCCTGCCTGATCTCGGAGTCCCCGGCGGAGACGTTCGGACAGATCATCAAGCTTCTGCGCTTGGGGTTGCAGAAGCGCTTCGATTCTAGGCATTCGGCGCAAGCGTGCTTCCAAACGCTCGCGCCCAAGTTCCAGCGGGCGATACACTGCGCGGCGCTGGCGGGCAGCGAAATCAGCGACGGTCGCATCCAAGTCAGCCCTGACCGGCACAGCCATCTCTGCCGCAGCCGTAGGTGTCGGCGCGCGTTGGTCCGCGGCGTAGTCGGCCAGCGTTGTGTCCGTCTCATGACCCACGGCGGAGATTACGGGAATCGAGCATTCCGCAATTGCGCGCACCACGACCTCTTCGTTAAAGCCCCACAGGTCCTCTATCGAACCGCCCCCGCGCGCAACGATCACCACATCGGGGCGCGCCACAGGACCGCCCGGAGCGATCTCAGAAAACCCTCGAATTGCCCCCGCCACTTGCTCCGCAGCGCCCTGTCCCTGCACCAGCACCGGCCACACAAGCACATGGCTTGGAAAACGGTCGGCGAGACGGTGGAGGATGTCGCGGATCACTGAGCCTGTGGGCGATGTCACCACCCCGATCGTGCGCGGCAGGAACGGGAGGCGCCGCTTGCGCTCCCTTGCAAACAGCCCCTCAGCCTCAAGCCGGGCGCGGGTCTTTTCAAGCAGCGCCAGCAATGCGCCCTCGCCTGCAATCTCAAGGCTGTCCATCACGATCTGATATTTGGAGCGCCCCGGATACGTCGTAAGCTTACCCGTCGCGATCACCTCAAGCCCATCTTCGGGCACAAACGCCAGCCGCCCAGCATTGCCGCGCCACATAACGCCGTCGAGCACAGCCTTATCGTCTTTCAGCGCGCAGTACATATGGCCAGAAGCTGCGCGTTTGACACCGGAAAGCTCCCCGCGGAGGCGCACATAGCCAAAGCGATCCTCGACCGTCCGCTTCAAGCTTTGGGAAATCTCGCTGATCGACAAAGGTTCAGCGTTGTCCCCATCGCGGCTGCGCGCTAGCAGGCCAGAACTATCGGAAGAAGAGGGGCTGCGAGCCATGAATATCCTGCTAATCGGGTCGGGTGGCCGCGAACATGCTCTAGCCTGGAAGCTCGCGCAATCCCCGTCTTGCGCCAAGCTCTACGCCGCCCCCGGAAATCCCGGAATCGCTGAGGAAGCGGAATTGGCGGCGCTAGATGTGAGCGATCACGGCGCAGTGGTAGAGTTTTGTAAGGCGAAGACAATCGGGCTGGTGGTGATCGGTCCAGAAGCGCCATTGGTCGATGGCCTCGCCGATAGCCTTGCCGCCGCCGGTATCCCCGCATTCGGCCCCTCCGCTAAAGCCGCGCAATTGGAGGGCTCCAAAGGCTTTACCAAGGACCTGTGCGCGCGCGCCAATATCCCCACAGGCGGCTATGTCCGCACGCATTCTTTAGCTGAAGCCACCGAAGCCCTCGCCAAGTTCACCGCGCCTTACGTGCTCAAGGCCGATGGTCTGGCGGCAGGCAAGGGTGTGGTGATCGCTGCATCCCTCGAAGAGGCAGAGGCCGCGCTCGCCGATATGTTCGATGGCGCGTTTGGTGAAGCTGGCGCGCAGGTGGTGATCGAGGAATTCCTCGAAGGCGAAGAGGCCAGTTTCTTTGCTATCACCGACGGCACACACGTCCTCCCCTTCGGCACAGCGCAAGACCACAAGCAGGTGGGCGAGGGCGATGTCGGCCCGAACACTGGCGGAATGGGCGCATACTCGCCTGCGCCTGTGTTGACCGAAGAATTGCAACAGCGAGTGATCGCCGAAATCATCCAGGCGACCGTCGACACAATGCGCGCCGAGGGTATGCCCTATTCCGGCGTGCTCTATGCAGGGCTCATGCTAACCGCGACCGGCCCCCAGCTGATCGAATACAACTGCCGCTTTGGCGATCCGGAATGCCAAGTGCTGATGACGCGTTTCAAAGGCGACTTGGCAGCGGTTATGCTGGCCTGCGCCGAGGGTGAGCTTGGCGGTCAGGAGGCGAAGTTTGCGGCCGAAACCGCGCTTACGGTGGTGATGTGCGCCAATGGCTACCCCGGCACGCCCGAAAAAGGCGGCGCAATTGATTTGGGTGCGAGCGAAGAAGGCGGCGCAAAGGTCTTCCACGCTGGCACTAAGCTGGCAGATGGCCAACTGGTCGCAGGCGGAGGCCGCGTCCTCAACGTCACCGCCAGCGGCGCGAACGTGACCGAGGCGAAAGCGGCGGCCTATGAGGCGGTCGAGAAAGTGGACTTCGAGAGCGGCTTCTACCGCAGCGATATCGGCTGGAAAGAAGTTGCGAGGGAGAAACGCTAGAGGCTCTTCTCCATAAGCGCCTTCATATCGGTCTCAGGTCGCGGGCCGTAGTGCGAGATCACCTCAGCCGCCGCAATCGCGCCGCGTTTGAGGCAGGTCTCAAGCTTCTCTCCGCGCGCAAAGCCAGCGAGGAAACCGGCGGCGAATTGGTCGCCTGCTCCGGTGGTGTCGACCACTTTGGCAACCGGCGCTGCGGCAACAACGGCCCGCTCGCCATTAGCGCTAGCGACCGCCCCCTTGGCGCCTTTGGTGGCGACGAGAACAGGGACATTGGCGGCAAGCGCGTCAAAACCGGTGTCGAAGTCGTTTTCGCCTGTGAGGGTCGCAAGCTCGCTCTCGTTGACGAAGAGGATGTCAATGAGACCCTCTTCAATCATCGCGCGAAAGTCATCGCCGTGACGGTCAATGACAAAGCTTTCAGAAGCGGTGAAGGCGACTTTGCGGCCAGCCTCGCGCGCTACACCCATCGCCCGGCGCATCGCATTGCGCGGCTCCTCGGGGTCCCAGAGATAGCCTTCGAGATAGAGGATGGCCGCGCCCTTGATCAGGTCTTCGTCGAGGGCGGAGGCAGGAAGGAACTGGCTGGAGCCGAGGTCGGTGTTCATCGTGCGCTCGCCGTCGGGCGTTACGAAGATGAGGCAGCGGCCCGTTGGCGGATTGGCCGGTGTGCCGTCAGTCGGGCGAGCCGCAGTGTCGAAGTCGATGCCGGTTGCGCGCATGTCGCGGGCAAAGATCTTGCCGAACTGGTCATCGGCAACCTGGCCCACAAAAGCGCACTGGATGTCGAGCGCAGCAAGCCCTGCAAGCGTATTGGCCGCCGAGCCGCCCGACTTCTCGGTTGCTGGTCCCATCGCATCGTACAGGCGGTCAGCGCCCGCTGGATCTACAAGGGTCATGCCGCCGCGGTTGAGGCCCAGCTCCTCAATATCCTCTTCGCTGCACGAGGCGATGATATCGACGATAGCGTTTCCGATGGCGACTACGTCGTAGCGGGCGGGCCCTGATGAGTTGGCGTCTGACACGGTGGCTGGGTCCTTGGATGGCATTGAAAGGAAATGTTGGAGCTGCGCCTAGCGCCAAGTTGCAGGTACGCCAAGCCAAAATGGGGAGCAAAGACTGAGGGCGTGAAAGGGGTGATATAGGTCTCAAGTGGTTTGACTAGCCGGGCGGAAGGACGCAACGGTAGGGCTAATGAATGCGGTGATCACAGCGTTGGCGAAAGGCGCAGGGCAATTGAGCGACCCTGCCGTGCTGCGCGTGCTTTTAAAGACGGCTGCTCTCACTTTGCTGGCGTTCCTAGTGCTTGGCGCGGCGGTCTATTTCGCTTTCGGCTGGGTCATTGCAGCGATGGGCTGGGAGCTCAGCGGATGGGCAGGAGCAGCCGCTGCGGTGATCGTTGGCGCGCTCGCCTTCTGGTTCTTGTTCCGCATGGTAGCCCTTGCCGTTTTGCAATTCTTTGCCGACGAGATCGTGATTGCCGTGGAGGAACGCCACTATCCGCAAGCGGCAGCAAGAGCGCGCAAATTGCCGTTTCGCCAAGACCTTGCCAACAGCGTCAGGGGCCTTGGAAGAGCGCTTATGTTCAATGCGTTGGCCTTGCCGTTTGCGATTGTCTTGCTGTTCACTGCGGTCGGGCCTGCCGTCGTGTTCCTGATCGTCAATGCGGTGCTTTTGGGGCGCGAGCTTACCGATATGGCCTGGTTCAGACACAGAGCAGAGCCCGGCGCACCCAATCCTGTGCCAAGCATGGAACGCTTCTTTCTGGGCGGGGTTATAGCAATGATTATGATGGTTCCCTTTGCGAATTTTATCGCGCCGATATTAGGCGCAGCTGCGGGGACCCACCTTACGCACCGGTACATGGGAGCTGCTCATGAGGCATAGATCAGCAGGTCTCGTGTGCCTTTGCACCGCGTTATTGGGTGCTTGCGCGCCCAGCGTCAGAAAAGCGCCGCCTATGGTCAGTGCTGCGCCACCGCCAGGCGGCACGCCCGCGCCGCAAATCCTGCGCGAAAAAGGCCTCGAAGGCGTGATTGGACAAGGCGCATCCTCGCTCACCCAGCGTTTTGGAAGGGCACGTATTGACCTGTCCGAAGGCGATGCGCGCAAATTGCAGTTCAGCTCCGATGCCTGCGTGCTGGATATCTTCCTCTACCCACTAGAGCGTGGACGCGCTCCGGTCGCAACCCATGTCGAAGCACGCCAACGTGTGGGCGGCGGTGATATTGACCGGGCAAAGTGCATTGACGAGGTGACAAGCGCAGCGCGCAGTCGTTGATCGCTTTGGTAACGCAGCCTTAAGCACATTGTGGCATTTATGATCCACTGCCCACTAAGGGTATCAAAGGGGTATTTGCCAAAATGACCATGCATTTCTCTGAACTTGCCAAGGCCGCTGCTGCTGATGGAACCGTTGATCCGCAAGAGGTGCTTGCGCTGCGCCGTCAGGGCTGGGGCGATGGGATCATCGTTCGCGAAGAGGCAGAGGCGCTGTTCGCATTGAATGATGCGGTCGAGGATCGGGGCCAGGAGTGGTGCGACTTCTTCGTTGAGGCGATTGGCGAGTATGTCTTGAACGGCACAGAGCCAAAGCGGCAGTGCAGTGAAAAAGAAGCCCGCTGGCTGATCGAGCAGGTCGACCGCGACGGCGTGGTAGAGAGCTTTGTCGAGCTTGAGACCATGGTTCGCATCATTGAACGCGCGGAAAATGTGCCAACTTTGCTCAAAGACTATGTGCTTGAACAGGTTGAGAGAGAGGTTCTGAGCGGAACCGGCCCCACACGCTGTGGGGGCGAGCTTTCCGACACCCATATCAGCGCAGCAGAATGCAAAATCTTGCGCCGTGTGATCTTCTCAAGCGGCGGGTACGGCCCAGCGGCTGTTAGCCGGTTTGATGCAGAAATGCTCTTCCGCCTGAAGGATGCAACGCTAGCCGATGCGAACGCGGCTGAATGGAGAGATCTGTTCGTTGATGGCGTTGCCAACTACCTCAAAGGCTTTTCGATGGCCAATGCGCAGCTTAGCCATGAGCGCAAGCTCGAGTTGGAGCGCTTTATCGCTGATAACTCAAGCAATGTCGGGCGCTTCATGTCCCGCATGGTGCGCGAGGCACCAAACGTCGCTCAAAACTTCGGTAATGCGATGGGAGTTGTTTTCGGCAAACGCAAAGGCGGACCAGTATCTGAATATGCTGGCGCAAAAATCGTCGCCCAAGCGCAAGCAGGTGCAGAGATTACCGATACCGAATCAAGCTGGCTTGATGCGATGGTAAAGGCAGACGGCGAACTGGACGATCTAGAGCGCCGTTTGATCAATCGGCTAGCCGAAGACGACCGCTAGACCATAAAGCTCTCGCCGCAGCCGCACGCGCCCTTGGCGTTGGGGTTTTCAAAGGTGAAGCCAGCGGTAAAGTCGTCTTCGACCCAGTCCATGACCGAACCGACCAGATAGAGCACGCTTGCGCCGTCGATGTAGAAGATGCCGCCTGGCGTCTCGATCTTTTCGTCGAACTTGGCCTCTTCGGTCACATAATCGACCGAGTACGCAAGCCCCGAACAACCGCGGCGCGGGGTAGAAAGCTTTACCCCAATCGCATCCTCAGGCGCATTGCTCATGAGATGGGCGATGCGGTCCTCCGCGCCCTTTGTAAGGGTCACCGCGGCGGGCAACTTGCGAGTTTTCGTGGTGGTCTCGGTCATTAGAGCATCCCCAATTCAAGCCGCGCTTCATCCGACATCTTCTCAGGGCTCCACGGCGGGTCCCAGACCAGATCAACCTCTGCATCGCGAATGCCAGGCACAGAGGACGCGCGCAATTCAACCTCTCCCGGCATAGTCTCTGCGACGGGACAATGCGGCGTCGTCAGGGTCATTGTGACAGTGGCGTCGCACTCATCATCGACCTCAACACCGTAAATGAGGCCCAGATCATAGATGTTGACCGGGATTTCCGGGTCATAGATCTCTTTAAGCGCATCAATCACCGCTTGCTGCAAGTCGCCGCCGGGGCCGCCTGCGGTGTCCGCAGGCTTTTGATGCAAAAACCCGTCGAGATAATCGCGGGTGCGCTCAGAATTGTTGGCGGCATCAGCACTTTCCGTATCGGGATCAACCGCATCCTCAACCCGTGCGCGGGGCGGTTTTGCCGATGTTTGATCGGTCGTGGTCATAACGTGTCTAACCTTTTCCAAAAATCCGGCGGGTCCGGGCAATCCCGTCAAGCAGCGCGGTCACATCATCGTCACTTGAATAGAGCCCGAAACTGGCGCGCGCGGTGGCGGGAACGCCGAGATAATCCATCAATGGCTGAGCGCAATGGTGCCCTGCGCGAATAGCGACATTCGCCTCGTCAAGGATCGTGCCCAAGTCGTGCGGGTGAATGCCATCAATCGCGAAACTCACAATTCCCGCACTGGTTTCAGGCCCATAAACGGTCACATCGTTCATGGCGGTCAGCTCGCGGCGGAGACGCTCGACAAGCTTGCCTTCCGCTTCATGCACCGCGCCAAGGCCAACCTCGCAAACGTAGTCGGCGGCAGCTGCAAAGGCGATAGCCTCGGTGATAGCAGGCGTGCCCGCCTCAAAGCGCTGGACCCCTGTGCCATATGTGGTCTTTTCAAAAGTCACGCGGTCAATCATCGCCCCGCCGCCTTCCCACGCAGGCATTTCGGCAAGGATTTCCGAACGCGCCCAAAGCGCTCCAATGCCGGTTGGGCCATAGAGCTTGTGAGCCGAGAAAACGTAGAAATCGCAATTCAGCGCCGCCACATCAACCGGCATATGCGGCACAGCCTGACATCCATCGAGCAGGAGCTTTGCGCCAACCATGTGCGCCATATCCGCCGCGCGATGCGCATCAAGAACACTGCCCAAGACGTTGGAAACGTGTCCAAATGCGACCAATTTGTGCTGTTCGGTCAGCATCGCTTCGGCCGCGTCTAGGTCAGTTTGATGGTCATGGGTGAGCGGCACAACGTCGATGTGGGCGCCGACTTCCTTGGCAAGCATTTGCCACGGCACGATGTTGGAGTGATGCTCCAATTGCGAGAGCAGAATGCGGTCGCCAGCTTTGAGGTTTGCGCGGCCCCAGGTTTTCGCAACAAGGTTGATCGCTTCTGTCGCGCCGCGGGTAAACACGATCTCATCATCGCTACCACCAATAAGCGACGCAACCCGGCGGCGCGCCGCCTCATAGGCAAGCGTCATGTCCGCCGAACGCGAGTACACTCCCCGGTGGACGGTTGCATAATCCTCGCCCATGGCGCGCGCCATCACCTCGATAACTTGGCGCGGCTTTTGCGCGGTCGCGCCTGTGTCAAGGTAATGCCACGGCTTACCTTCCGGCGTCACAAGACCCGGAAAGTCGCCGCGCAAGGTGGCTGCTGGCTTGGCTTCAGCTATGAGGGACAAACTTCTCTCGTCCATGTGTTGGTGTTGGGGCCTTTTTGACATTGGCGGCGAAGCCCTGCCGAAACCGCCTCCCAATTGCCACCTTCGGCCTTAAGCTCGAGCCGCCACTGGACGGCGTTGACGGTCGGATCATCAATGCCTTTGACGGTCGCAATCACGACCTTGTGCTTCGGATTGCTCGGGTTGCGCCCTTCCTCATATTCGGCATCCCGCGCCTCAAGACCAAGGGTGCGAACATAAAGTTCGGCCATCTCTTTGGGTTCTTCATAGACGATATTGTATCGTTGCATGGGCGCAAAATCGCTCGCTGGAAGCGTGAGCGCACTGGAGCTTTCCTGAGCAGACAATGTTACGGGCGCGGCTGCCAACGCTGCGATGGCCGGCAGGATGGCCCATTTTGACCTAGTCGAAATCATAACATTCCCTCCAGTTTCTTGAGTGCTGCTTGAAGCAGTTTCTCACGTTCCGCCTGATCGTCAAGTTCGACGAATGCATCACCGATAAAGGCTTGGACCAGAAGGCGCTGGGCTTGCTGTGGAGAGAGGCCGCGCGCCGCCATGTAGAAACGCGCGGCTTCGTCGAGTTGTCCAACTGTTGCACCATGGGCGCACTTCACATCATCTGCGAAGATCTCAAGCTGCGGCACAGCGTTTGCGCTCGCGCCCGCTTCGAGGAGCAGGCCTTTGAAATCCTGCGCTGCGTCCGTCTTTTGCGCATCGCGCGCGACTTTGATCTCGCCGAGGAAATTGCCGGTTGCCTGTCCCCAATGCACAGCGCGCACCGTTTGGTTTGAAGTGGCGTTGGGCTCTGCGTGGATGGTTTGCGTCACAAACTCGCGCACCGCCTCACCGCCGCCGATGGTGACACCGCCAAACTCAAAATGCGCGCCTTTGCCAAGGATCACTTCAATCTCGAGCCGGGTGTAATCAGAGCCAGCGCTGGTCGCAAAGACTTCCGCGCGCCCGCCATCGCCGACCATCAGCCGCATCCGAGTGACTTCAGGGGCATTGCCGCCCACCGTCAGGCAAACACGCTTGGTCTCGCCTTCGGCCAGCACGATATCTTGCCAGTCGGAAATGCCAGCAAAGCCAAGCTTTGCGACCGCGTCGATGTCGGCATAGCGCCACGCTTCATCGCGGCGTGTTGGGAGGGTTGCTGTGTCGCTCACGCCGCAGCCTCTGCCATAACCGCGTCATAGCCTTCGTCTTCGAGGCGAAGCGCGAGGTCTGGGCCGCCGGTTTGGACGATGCGGCCACCTGCAAGAATGCTCACCTTATCAGGCTTCACCACGTCGAGCAGGCGCTGGTAGTGGGTGATGAGGAGCACGCCCTTGTCGGGTGCGCGCATGATCGAATTGATGCCCTCACCCACAATGCGAAGCGCGTCGATATCGAGGCCTGAGTCGGTCTCATCAAGCACAGCAAATTTGGGATCGAGAATGCCCATTTGCACCATCTCAGCGCGCTTTTTCTCGCCGCCGGAAAAGCCGACGTTCACCTGCCGCTTAAGCATTTCCATATCCATTTTGAGCAGACCCGCCTTCTCCTTGGCGAGTTTCAGGAACTCGCCGCCGGAAAGGGGCTCCTGCCCACGAAATTTGCGCTGAGCGTTCAAGGCTTCGCGTAAGAATTGGACGTTGGAGACGCCGGGAATTTCGACCGGGTATTGGAAGCCGAGGAAGAGCCCCGTGGCCGCCCGCTCGTGTGGGTCGAGGTCGAACAGGTCTTCGCCTGCAAACTCGACCGAGCCGCTTGTCACATCATATCCGGGCTTGCCGCCAAGGACATTGGCGAGCGTCGATTTACCCGCGCCATTGGGACCCATGATTGCGTGAACTTCGCCAGCCGCGACTTCGAGGGATAGGCCTTTGAGGATCGGCTTTGGATTGTCCTCGCCAACGGCGGCGTGAAGGTCGGTGATTTTAAGCATCATTTCGTCTCATTTGTTTTCTTTGTCGTCATTGCGAGGAGCGAAGCGACGCGGCAATCCAGAGCCGCCGAGCGTTACGCCCTGGATTGCTTCCCCCGGATCAAGTCCGGGGTCGCAATGACGGGAGGGGGTAAATTGGGTCATCGGCGGCCACCGTCATCGCGATCACCGCGGTCATGTCCGCGATTGTCCTTGCGGTCGGGCCGTGAGTAATCTTGGTTAGGGTTGGCCTCGCGGTGGGCGCGGGCGGCGTCTTTCTTGTCGCCGATACGGATGCGCATACCGGCGGTGATGCGTTGGAGCACTGCGTCCATATCATCGAGAATATCGGCCGCCTTGATCCGCATCACGCGGATGCCGACGCTCTCAAGGCTCTTGTCGCGGCGTTTCGCCAGCGTTTCGTCCTGATCTTCTTCGTCGATCATGATCGCCATGCCGAGGTTGTGGCAGTTGAAGTCGACAATCGCGCTGCCAACAACGGCAAAGCGCTTGAAGGTGTAGCGGCCAAGGTCGGCTTCCGCGAACTTCTTGGCGAGCGCCTTGTTCGCTGGCGAAGCAAAGCGCCGCATTTCGCGCGCACGGTCGTGGAGCGCGTCGAGACGCTTATCCGAAATCTTCCACCCACGGCCCTTTTTGGGGAGATCGGGGACTTCGGAGTCGCTTGTGTCGCGGAGGCCTAGGGTTTTGCGGTCAGTCATGAGGCACCTCTGACGCTTGGCGAACCAAGTCAGCCTCGACTTCTGATTTTAGCGCATCTGAAAAGCCAAGGGAATCTGATGCCCAGATCAGCGTAATTGCGAGGCTTATCAGTGTTGCACCAGCGAAATGAAGTGCAACAAATGCGCCAAAGAAACTCCATCGTGGCCGGAAATCTCCAATCGCAACCTGATTGCTTATGGGCCTACCTTTGCTCCTCCATAATACCCGGAATCCCCAAGCGAAAAAGCAAGTCAGTGCAACAAATCCAAGAAAAGTGATCACCCCACGCTCCCCTCAAGCGAGATCGCCAGCAGCTTCTGCGCTTCCACGGCAAACTCCATCGGCAGCTCTTTCAGCACATCCTTGGCAAAGCCGTTGACGATCAGCGCCACCGCTTCCTCTTCGTCGAGGCCGCGTTGTTGGGCGTAGAACATTTGCTCGTCGGAGATTTTGGACGTGGTCGCCTCGTGCTCGATCTGGGCGCCGGGGTTCTTCACCTCGATATAGGGCACGGTGTGCGCGCCGCATTCATCCCCGAGAAGCAGACTGTCGCACTGGGTGAAGTTGCGCACCCCTTCCGCCTTTGGCCCCACGCGAACAAGCCCGCGATAGGTGTTGCTGGAATGGCCAGCGCTGATCCCCTTGGAGATAATGGTCGAGCGCGAGCCCTTGCCATTGTGGATCATCTTGGTGCCGGTGTCGGCCTGCTGGTAATTGTTGGTGACCGCGACCGAGTAGAACTCGCCCACGCTGTCTTCGCCATTGAGGACGCAGGACGGATACTTCCACGTCACCGCAGAGCCGGTCTCAACCTGCGTCCAGCTGATCTTGGAGCGGTCGCCTTGGCACAGGCCGCGCTTGGTCACGAAATTGTAGATCCCGCCCTTGCCCTCGGCATCACCCGGATACCAGTTCTGGACAGTCGAATATTTGATCTCCGCATCTTCCATCGCGACCAGTTCCACCACGGCGGCGTGGAGCTGGTTTTCATCGCGCATCGGCGCGGTGCAGCCTTCGAGATAGGAGACGTAAGAGCCTTTTTCCGCGATGATCAAAGTGCGCTCAAACTGGCCAGTGTTTTCCGCATTAATGCGGAAATAGGTGGAGAGCTCCATCGGGCAGCGCACGCCTTCGGGGATGTACACAAAGGTGCCGTCGGAGAAGACTGCCGCATTGAGACAGGCAAAGTAGTTGTCGCGCGTAGGCACAACGCGGCCCAGCCACTTTTTGACGAGTTCGGGGTATTCCTTGATAGCCTCTGAAATAGAGCGGAAGATAACGCCCGCCCGCATCAACTCCTCGCGGAACGAGGTCGCAACGCTGACACTGTCAAACACGGCATCCACGGCGACTTTCTTCGCGCCTTTGACCCCGGCGAGCACTTCCTGTTCGCCCAGCGGAATGCCGAGTTTGTCGTAAACGCGCTTAATCTCCGGATCGAGATCGTCGAGCGAATCGAGCTCGATCTTCTTGGTGGGCGCGGCGTAATAATAAGCGTCTTGGTAGTCGATCTTGGGATAGCCGACCTTGGCCCAATCGGGCTCCTCCATCTCTTGCCACATGCGGAAGGCTTTGAGGCGCCAGTCGAGCATCCATTCCGGCTCACCCTTTTTGCCCGAGATAAAGCGGACCGTGTCTTCGGTCAGACCCTTCTCGGCAAATTCGGTTTCAATATCAGAGGACCAGCCATGCTCATATTCGGTCGCAGCAGCGGCTGCGTCCTTGGCGTCCTGGTCCATTTCAGGTTTTAGGTCGAGATTGTCGGTCATGCCGTAAGCTCTTTTTGTGTTAGTACGTGAGAGGGTTGCTTCGCGGGATGTTGGCGCAGATCGGAAAGCGACACCTCAGCCAAGGCGCCGCGCAGCTTGGAATTGATGAGCGGCCAATGCGGTTTCATGTTGCAGCCCGCCTCGTAGTCGCAATCTCCATGGTCAAGGCAAGCGGTGAGCGCAATCGGCCCCTCCACCGCCTCGACGATGTCAGCCACAGTGATCGCAGCGGCAGGACGGCCCAATTGCAAACCGCCATTTGCGCCGCGCACTGAACGCAGCAATTGCGCCTTGGTCAGCTTCGACACCAGCCGCTGGACCGTCGGCACCGGCAGCCCGGTCTCATTCGCCAGCTCAGCCGCGCTCACCCGCCCGTCCCCGCAATGGGCCGAGGCCTGCACCATCGTTATGATGGCATAGTCGGTGAGATTGGAGAGGCGCATGGGAGCTGAAAAGTGCCTTATTGCGAGTGGTTCTTAAATCGGACTAATTGAGTCGGATTTCAAATACGCGCAATATGGTCCGATTTCAAGCTTACTCTAGTTCTCGCAAATTCTGCGGCGCAATCATCTCGCTCAAAAAGGGAGTGCCAGGGTCCCTAAGGCGCGCCGGGGTCCGGCCAACAAACAGATTGATCTCACGGATCATATGCGACTGATCGAAGAACGCTTCGGCAAGCTGTGCCTCAAACTCCGGCGTAAGGGTCGGAAAAGACAGCAAAGCCGCCGCCCGCAGAGCTCTGTATTTGCGAGCCAAGGCTTGAGGGGGCAGGCCAAAATACCGCTCAGTCAAGCGCTGCACCTGACGTTTGGAATAGGCGGCGGCCTGCGCGAGATCGTCCAGGTCAGGATTGAGCGAAGAGCCGAGCCAATTGTTGGTGACCTTGATAAGCTCGGCATGGCGCGAATTGATCGGCTTGGCATGCGCGCCGATAAATTCGCCGAGCGCAAGCGCGCAGTCCCGTCCAGTCTTCTCGCCAGAACGGTAAGCATCATTAAGCCTCGCACCAAGCTCAGCCGCATCATCCCCCAGAACCTGCCCTGCAGGGAGCAGTTGATCGCAATTATCGCCTGCATGAAGCCCGGTTAAAGCCGCCCAGCCAAGCGGCGTAAGCGCAGCGCCAATCGAATGCATCGGCCCTGCGACTTTGATCGGATGCGAGGTCGATAGGGGCGTCATCACCGCGACCTGCGGGTTAGGATCACGCCTTCCGCTGCGAAATTGCATCTCACCTTTGCCATGCGGGAACAGCGCAAAATGTCCAACCGAGGCAGGCTGAATATCGCAGATTTCTGCCTCATCACAGCGGAAATAATAGAGAATGGTAACATAGGCGCTGATGGCGATGGGCGGGGCAATGTAGTCAATTTTGATGAGGTCGCTTGAGGTAAGGTCCGCCTCAATTGCGGCACTCAGCGAGCCCGAAACTTCGGGAAAGCCATCAAAACCCTCAACCATGTGCACCCCCGCCTGTTGTCTTCGCAGACTAACAGAGGGGTCAGCTCAAAAAAGGGGCGGCCAGCTTAAAAAGCGGGCCGCCCTTATGAGTTGAGGAACTCTTTGCATAATTGCTCTGAGCCCTCCGGGTCGCAGAGCCTCTCTAGCTAGGGGGTATTGAAATTAATTGTATCGAAGCGACAAGATTCGCATCTTCCATAATCCGCGCCTTTGCGCAGGCCAGGCAAACGGAATGGTGATCATGGCGGTGTTTGGGCTCGACATGGCGGCCGTTTTGAGGCTTAGCGCTGTGCCATGCTCAACCCCTTCAAACTGTTTAATCTCGCCCGGCCAGCGATTTTTGCGCTGGGTCCGGAGACCGGTCACAACCTAGCGATAAAGGCGCTGAAAACCGCGCCCACAGCCACCTTGAAGGCAGGCGCGCGAATTGGCTCGCGGACGGGTTCATCACGCGATACAGGAAGGCTTGGTGTAAACGTCGCAGGGCTCAGTTTCCCGAACCCCGTAGGGGTCGCTGCCGGGTTTGATAAAAACGCAGAAGTCCCCGACGCACTCCTCGCGCTCGGCTTTGGATTTACCGAGGTGGGATCAATCACCCCGCGCCCTCAGGCGGGAAATCCCAAACCCCGGCTCTTTCGGTTGACGCAAGATAAGGGCGTCATCAACCGGATGGGCTTTAACAATGACGGAGCAGCGACCGCGGTTGAGCGCCTGAAGGCGCGCAAATCACGCGGCGGTTTGGTGGGCATCAACATAGGAGCCAACAAAGATTCTGAAGACAGAATTGCGGACTATGCTGAAATGGCAAGGGCGATGACCCCGTTTGCAAGCTATCTCGCCGTCAATGTGTCGAGCCCCAACACGCCCGGCCTGCGCGCACTTCAAGATGAAGGCGCACTGACAGACCTGATCGACGGCGTGATTGCGGCCCGCGCCGAAAGCGCAAATGAAAACCTGCCGCCCATTTTCCTCAAACTTGCGCCCGACCTGGAGCCAGCTGACATTGATGCAATTTCGCGCATCGCGATTGACAAAGACCTCGGCGCGCTAATCGTATCAAACACAACAATCTCACGAGACGGGCTCACATCGCGTCATGCGGGCGAGACGGGCGGATTGTCAGGCGAACCATTGCGCATACTCGCGCTGCAACGCCTGCGTGATTTTCGCAAAAGCACTGGCGGTGAAATGGCGCTTATCGGTGTCGGCGGTATCGCGACAGCTGAGCATGCGTGGGAGCGGATCAAGGCCGGTGCAAGCCTGGTGCAGCTTTATTCCGCCATGGTCTACGAAGGGCCCACACTTGGTGCGAAAATCGCGAAAGGCTTGCTCGATATTATGGAGCGTGAGGGGGTCTCGGCCATTGCAGAGGCGGTTGGAAGCGAATAGCTAGGCTTTCATGCTAAAACACCTTGCTGCATTATCGCCTATCGCGCTTGTCTTTGCCGGAACCTTAGCGGGCTGCGCTGGCCCTCAAACTGCAATTGCCAGCACGCCTCCGCCGGCTGTTTCTGCCGAAACAGGTGCCGAAATTGGGGCCAGAACTGGAGCGGTCAGTAGCGCTGATCCGCGCGCGACAGCAGCGGGCGAGGCAATCCTTGCAAAGGGCGGCTCTGCCACTGACGCAGCGATTGCAGTGATGCTGGCACTCACCGTTGTTGAGCCTCAAAGCTCCGGTATCGGCGGGGGCGGTTTTATGGTGCGCGCTGGCGATGGATCGCTGGTCACACTCGATGGCCGCGAAACTGCACCTGCCTCGGCGACAGCGAGCCGGTTTCTGGACGCAGAGGGCAAACGGCTCCCCTCTGAGACACGCGTGACCTCGGGTTTGAGCGTGGGCGTGCCCGGCAATTTGGCGCTCGCGGCAAAAGCGCATGAAAAATACGGAAAACTCGCATGGGCTGACCTGTTTCAGCCTGCAATTGCACTTGCGCGAGATGGGTTTCTCGTAAATCGCCGCCTCCACGCAAGCCTTAGCGGCCGCCAAAGCCGGGCTGGCAAAACCGAGGCCGCACGCGGTGTCTTCTATGACTATAATGGCAAGGCGCTTGGCGTCGGCGAAACTGTCAAAGTCCCGCTGCTCGCATCAACCTTCGAGCGGCTCGCAGCCCAAGGCATCTCAGCCTTTTATGACGACAGCGCAGCAGATTTTGCAAGCTATGTCGCAGGCGAAACTCCGCAAGACGGGACGATAACGCCCAGCGATGTATCGAGTTATGAGGCCAAAGAGCGCGAGCCGGTCTGCGCGCGCTACCGGACCTACAAGGTTTGCGGGATGGGCCCGCCGTCCTCTGGCGGTGTAGCGGTGGGACAGATGCTGGCGCAGATAGAGCGCTTTGATGTGGCCGCCCTCGGGCCGGAAAGCGCTGAATTCTGGCATATCTTCCTTGAATCGCAGCGTCTCGCCTATGCTGACCGGGAGCTGTACATCGGCGATGAGGACTTTGTTGAAGTGCCAGTCGCCGGGCTCGTTGACCCCGCCTACATCGCCAGCCGCAGCGCGTTGATCAATCCCGCCAAAGCGCTTGAGAAAGCAGAAGCCGGGACACCGCCGGGCGCTCCTCTTGCCCGCGCGGATGGAGACGAGCCAATGGAGCGCGGCACCACCCATTTTTCCGTCGTCGATACCGATGGAAACGCTGTGAGCTACACCTCTACCATCGAAGGCGCATGGGGATCGGGGCTTTATTGGGGCGGGTTCTACCTCAACAATGAACTCACCGATTTCAGCACCAACCCAGAAGTGGATGGCAAGCCAGTTGCTAACAGGGTCGAAGGCGGCAAACGGCCGCGCTCATCCATGGCGCCCACAATCGTCTTTGACGAAAACGGCGAGGTCGTGCTTGTCATTGGTGCAGCGGGCGGGCCTACGATCCCTGTGCAAGTTGCCCGTTCGATTATCGGTGTTCTCGACTTTGGAATGAGCGCTGAAGAAGCGCTTGGCCTCCCGCTCATCATGTCATTTGGATCGGTTGCCATAACCGAGGAAGGCAGCGTTATCGCCGGCATGGTCGATGATTTAAACGCTCTTGGCCACGAACAAATCCGGGTGATTGGGCCGCGCGGCAAAACCAATGCCTTGCGCCGTACCCAAAGCGGCTGGGAAGTGGCGGGCGATCCGCGCGTCGCACCGTTGTTGTCGTATGAGCCGAGCGAGCAAATCGACGAGGAAAACGCGGCCAACGCGCCCTGATCAAAAGCCCGATCACTTGTCGCCCTGGTATTCATTGCTTAACTCAGGAAGTCAAAGAGATACATTTATGCGCTTATGCGAGCGTCCTATGCGGCCTGTATATGATCGCGGTAAGAGGAGCCACCATCTGTGAATGCCCCCCAAAAGATGCCTGTCATCGACCCTAATGATAGCCTCATCCTCCAGGATATCGACCGGGCTAACAATCTGGTTGAGCTATTTCTGAAGCGCGCTGATGAGAAAGGCGATGCGCCTTTTCTGGGGCGCAAATTGGCAGGTGAGTGGACGACACAAAGCTGGGCGGAAATTGCTGAGACAGTGTGTTTACTGGCCGAAAGCCTAATTCGCATCGGACTGCAGCCGGGCGACCGGGTGGCGCTGGTCTCCGAGAACCGGCCAGAATGGTGCGTCGCTGATTTGGCGATTATGGCGGCTGGGTGCATTTCGGTGCCCACCTACGTCACCAACACACAGCGTGATCATGCACACATTCTCGACAATTCGGGCGCGCGCGCTGTGATTGTTTCGAATGAGAAATTGCTCGGACCATTGGTGGGCGCAATTGGAGAAACAGGTTCCACCGACTTCGTGATCGGCATTGAAGATCTCAAGCGTCATCAAGCGGGCAGTTTTGAGTATCACAATTGGGACAATCTTGCCGGTGGAGATGCAAAAGCAGCCCGCGCTGCGGTTGATGCGCGAATTGCCAAGATTGGCCGCAATGACACGGCCTGCCTTATCTACACCAGCGGCACCGGCGGCGCCCCGCGCGGCGTGATGCAGCACCACGGCGCAATCCTGTGCAATGTTTCGGGTGCGGGCGAAATTCTCATCAATGATTTTGGCATTACGGATGAACGCTTCTTGTCCTTCCTGCCGCTGAGCCACGCTTATGAGCACTCTGCTGGACAATACCTGCCCATCGCAGTGGGCGCTGAAATTTACTACGCCGAAGGGCTTGAGAAACTCGCATCGAACATCGAAGAAACCCGCCCGACCATTATGGTTGTGGTCCCGCGTCTTTTCGAAGTTTTGCGAACCCGCATCATGAAGCAGGTGGAAAAGCAGGGTAACCTTGCCAACTTCATGATGGATAGCGCGATCAAGATCACTGAGAGATCGCGTAGAGGCAAAAAGCGGCTGCGCGACCGGCCGCTTGATCTTATCGTCGAAAAAGCCCTGCGCCCCAAAATCCGCGCGAAGTTTGGTGGCCGGCTGAAAGCGATGGTCTCAGGCGGCGCGCCGCTTAACCCCGATGTTGGCAATTTCTTCGCAGCCATGGGTCTCACCATGCTGCAAGGTTATGGTCAAACCGAGGCTGGGCCGATCATGAGCTGCAACCGCCCCAAAACTGGCCTGCGCATGGACACCGTCGGTCCGCCAATGCGCGGGGTGGAGATCAAAATCGCTGAGGACGGCGAGATCCTGTGCGCAGGCGAACTCGTCATGCATGGGTATTGGCGCAATGATGCGGAGACTGCGCGCACGGTAAAGGATGGCTGGCTGCACACCGGCGATATTGGCCTCATCGATGATGCAGGCCGGATCAAGATCACCGACCGCAAGAAAGACATGATCGTCAATGACAAGGGCGACAATGTTGCCCCGCAAAAGGTCGAAGGGATGCTGACCCTCCAGCCGGAAATCGCACAGGCGATGGTGAGCGGCGACAACCGGCCGTACGTTGTGGGTCTGATCGTGCCCGATGCCGAATGGGCATTGGAATGGGCGCGGGCGAATGATGAGAAATTCGACCTAGCCGCCCTGCAAGACCTCCCCGCCTTCAAGAACGCAGTGCGGGCGGCGGTGGACCGGACAAACAAAGACCTCTCCGTGGTCGAAAAGGTCAAGAGCTTCGCCTTTGCGGACGAGGCTTTCACCATCGAGAACGAAGAGATGACCCCGAGCATGAAAATCCGCCGTCATAAAATCCGTGATCGCTATCAGGAGCGGATCGATGGGATGTATCGGAGGTGAAGTTGAGCAGAGCCAAAAACTGGACGTTCGTCTGTTTTCTGGTGTTGGCCGTCTTTGGAAGCGGATGCGCTCACAAAGATACACAGGTTGCGTCTGCCCAATCATTTTCTTTTTCGAATGACTGGGGAAGAGATGTCTTAGCCGCCGTTTCTCGAGCAAGGGGTCAGGGTTTTTGTGACCCTTCCCTAAGTGCCCGCTACGGCGCTTTGTTTGACGAGCAATTTGGCAAACGCTTGGAGCGCCTGCATGCGTTGGCAGAAGAGAAGTTTGGTCCAGCGAAAGATCAGATCATTGTAGGTCGATGCAGGGATCACAATTCGTCACTCGCATCAACGGACAGGCGCTATCGAAGTGCGAGACGTGAATTTGATAGCTGGCTTTCCTCAGCTGAGGCTTATTTGGCCAAGTAGTTTTACCCTCAAACCGCCTCAACGTCCTCGACAAACTCGGGCAAGAAGCTCGGCTGACGCCCTGACCATGCGGGCGCTGTGGCTGCCGCTTCGCTTAAGGACTGCAACAGAACCTTGCGGTGGTCTGGGCGGATAAGCGGCAGGGCTGCGGCGGCGCGTTAAGTGCACAAGGCACAGGCAACCTCACTGCAATTAAAAGCTAATCATTCTTGTCGAACCTACAGGCTTGCTTGGCTTGATACCTAAGACTTTGATGCAGGTTTGCCCGTCAATCCGTTCCCGCGTGAGACTTCCACCGAGCTGATCGGCGAGATCGTCCATCAAATCAGCGCCAAGACCGGAGCTATCTCTGCTGCTCGATCCTGGATCACCCATGCCAACGCCATCATCGCAGATTTCCAGACCTATCACCCCGCTATCTTCCCGAAGCGCAATTTCAATCCGCCCGCCTTTTTTCGGAAAGGCATGTTTGAATGCGTTTGTTACCGCCTCGCAGATAATCAGGCCTAGCGGTGTGATCGTGTCGCCCTCCAGCTTCATCATTTCGATATCGGCCTCCATGACGACATCGTCGCGGCCAATGCTCGTGCGCAACAGCGCCAGCAGATCATCAACGAACGCCGGAGCTTCGATCGACGTGGTTGGCTCCATTCCGTATAGCCGCTCATGCACCAGTGCCATCGTGCGCGCCCGGTTGGCCGCATCGGTCTGAACCTCGCCGCCAGCCTCGCCGCGTTTGCGCCGTGCCTCCAGCGACAGCAGACTGATCAGAACCTGCAGGTTGTTTTTGATCCGGTGATGCATCTCGGACATGTACGTTTCGCGCGTATGGGTCAGCTCCCGCTGCGCTCTGTACGAACGCCACAGCAGGAATGCGATCAGGCCAATCAACCCGACGACCAGCAACGCAGCGAGCAAGAAGGCTCTGGACCGGCCAAGTGAAAGTTCCGTGATTTCTGCCGATTGCCGGGCCTGTGTCAGCTCGTCATCCCGCTGCCTCAGATCGAACAGCAATTCGGCATTGGCAGCCGCTTTGGTCTTTTCCGCTTCGAACCTGTCCTCGCTCAGATCGAGCGCTACTGAGGCATAAGCCAGCGCTTCGTCCCGGCGGCCAACAGCAGACAGCACGCGCGACAAAGTGCGTGCATATTCGAGCGTCCAGAAAAGGTTGTCGGTGCGCTCTCTCAGGGCAGCAGCGCCGTTGCCGCCGGGATCGACGATATCGCGTCCTCGCTGCAACGCTGCGCTCGCCTTTGCCGGGTCGCCCTGCTCCAGATAGCGCTCAGCAAGCCAGTTGAGCGCCGTCGCCGCTTCGACCGGATCGCGATAGGATAGCGATTCGTCGATGGACTGTTCGGCCATCGCGATGGCTTCGGCTGATCGACCGGTCGCGTCGAGCGATTGCGCCTGGAAGAAATGAAGGAGGCCATCGAGATCACGCCGCGAGGCCCGGCGAACGAATGGCGTGGCTCGTTCGTATATCTCAAGCGCCTTTTCATGGCGCCCCTCGATCGTGTGGATCGAGCCGATATTGGTCAGCAGTCCGGCGGTCAGGATGGGGTCGTCCACCTTGACCGTTTCCGCCAGCGTCAACGCGCGGTCATAGTATTTCAGAGCCGCCTCGCCATCGCCCAGATCGGAGAAGATATTCCCAATATTGGCTGTGGCGTTGGCGACGCGATACTGATCGCCAATCGCCTGCGCGGCTTCGATTGCGTCTTCGTACAGATCGATTGCGCGCTTGTAATCACCCTGCACAGTTGCACTGACGGCAAGACTGTTGATCACTTTCGGCAACAGCCGCGTCATCCCGCCAGCCTCGGCCAGATCCAGGGCCGACTGCGCGCGTGCACCCATATCTTCCATATCGCCATTCATCAGCGCAAGCGTGCTCAGACCGAAATCGAGCGCGGCCTGCGCCACTGTGTCACCGCGACTGGCTGCTTGATCGGAAAAGCGGGCGATGTCGTCATAAGACAGATCGACATCGGGTCGCCTGGCGTATTGCGCTTTTATTGCACGCAATTTCAGCGCGGTTGGTTCGGAAAGGCGCTCGGCCAGCGGGCCCAAGGCGGTGGGATCAATAAATTGCCCATCAGACAGCAGGTATTGGTCGAGCAACGCATCACTTACGCCGCCTTCCCCTTTCTCGATCTCCTTGAGGCATACCGCTGATGCCGCCGGAGTGTCTTCACGGTCAACCGGAACCCTCTCGATCCACTCTGCACAGTTTTGTGCAACAGCAGGAGAGGTCGCAGCAAACAGCGCAAGAAGGAGCGTCAAGAGCACAGCCTTAACGAAATGACGAAATGACCGCAGATACGAAGATACGCGGCTTAGAGCGAACGAGACCGGGGCCGCTCTCATGAAGAATCCACCATTGACACACAGCGTGCATATCACCGTTTCGCGGCAATTTCTTCTATCATTTTTATTTCAATATTCTGCGGCGCTGCCTGCGGGTGCTTGCACCAACTCCTGAGCGGAGCTCAAAAGGGCGCGCGTGTCAGTTCAGGCCGCCTCAACATCCTCGACATATTCCGGCAGGAAGTTCGGCTGACGCTCTGACCATGCAGGGGCGGTGGCTGCCGCTTCGCTTAAGCTTTGCAACAGCACCTTGCGGTGGTCTGGGCGGATAAGCGGAAGGGCTGCGGCGGCGCAGAATACGCTTGGGAGGTAGGGGCGCACTTCGGCACCTAACAGCCGCTCATAGAGGAAGCGGAAGGCGGAGAAGCTCTCGATTCTGCTCTTGGCCAAGATCAAAGGCGGCGATGCGGATGCATTTACCAACGAATCGCTCAATCTCGCCGATACCGCAGTCTTGCGGGACCAGTTCGCGTAGGGCCTTGAGGTCTTGATAGGCGACATATTGCCGGCGGATTGCGATATTCTCGTCCTCTGTCCGGCCCCAAAGGCGAAAGGCATCACAGCGTGAGAGCCCGATATCGAGGCTGCGCTTAATGTAGCGCTGCTCGCGCGGGCCAAAGCCTGCGAATTCGCGCATTTCACCAATGGTCAAGGTCGAGGTGCTGGCAAGTGTCATTCATCGTCTCCTGACTTCAGAAAACGGGTGTGACGTCCTATGGTTAATACGTAGTAACCAGAGCGAACAATTTACAATTCGCTCAGCATATTCGCTCGCTAGATGAGGCCCGCCAGTGGGCTGGAAGGATCAGCATATTTGCGCCGCCCCATACGGCCGGACAAATAAGCCTCGCGCCCGCCTTGCACTGCAAGCTTCATGGCGCGGGCCATGCGGATCGGGTCTTTCGCCTCTGCAATGGCGGTGTTCATCAAGATACCATCACAGCCAAGCTCCATACCTACCGCTGCATCAGACGCCGTGCCAACGCCTGCATCGACGAGCACTGGTACAGAGGCTCCTTCGACGATTAAGCGAATTGTCACTTGGTTTTGAATCCCAAGCCCAGACCCAATCGGCGCGCCCAAAGGCATGATTGCTACCGCGCCAGCGTCTTCCAATTGCTTGGCCGCAATGGGATCATCGACGCAGTAAACCATAGGCTTGAAACCCTCTTTGGCGAGAACCTCGGTCGCCTCGAGGGTCTCTTTCATATTGGGATAAAGCGTGCGCGCTTCGCCCAGCACTTCGAGCTTCACGAGGTCCCAGCCCCCCGCCTCGCGCGCCAGCCGCAAGGTGCGGATCGCATCGTCTGCATTGAAACAGCCAGCGGTGTTGGGGAGGTAAGTGACCTTCTTGGGGTCGATGAAATCGGTGAGCATTGGCGCTTTGGGGTCGGTCACATTGACCCGGCGAACAGCAACCGTGACGATTTCGGCACCGCTCGCCTCGACCGCGGCAGCATTTTGCTCAAAATCTTTGTATTTGCCCGTCCCCACGATCAGGCGCGAGGTGAAAGTGCGGCCTGCGACTTCCCATGTATCTGCTTGATGGTCGCCGCCTCCGACAAAATGCACGATCTCCAAGGTATCGCCATCCGCCAAGGGTGCATCTTCCAGCGTAGAGCGGGGCACAATTTCCCGGTTGCGCTCCACTGCGACTTTAGCGGGCTCCAAGTCCAGCTCGCGCACAAGGCTGGCGATCGTCGAGGCGGATGTCTGGCGCGGTTCGCCGTTCAGGGTGATGGAAATCATATCGCTCATGGGGCTTTCAAATAGAGGGCTCACACAGGGGCGCAAGTCTCCCTTGCATCAGATGCCCTGTCGTTTTCAGCAATTGCACTTGCTTGGCAAAGGCCGTGCGCACATTTACAGCGGCGATATGGCCACAACCGCCCCCTTAGAAGCCACTGCGGCCCCTGTTGCGCGCCCGCTTGCGCTAGCGCGCTGGCTTGAAGTTGTCGCTGGTCTTGTCGTGCTCATCGTGCTTGTCGGAGGGATTACGCGACTCACGGAAAGCGGTCTTTCGATCACCCATTGGAGCGTCGTGACCGGCATCCTGCCCCCACTGACTGAGGCGGGCTGGCTGGCGGAATATGAGCTCTACAAGCAGACCGGCGAGTATAAATTTGAGAGCGGGCCTGCGGGGATGGATCTTGCGAAGTTCAAGTTCATCTACTTCTGGGAGTGGTTCCACCGAATCCTTGGCCGGGTGATTGGGCTCGCATTTCTTCTGCCGATGGTTTGGTTTTGGGTGAAAGACGCCATTCCGCAAGGCTACAAGCCGCGCCTTCTCGCCATGTTTGCCTTGATCTGCGGGCAGGGAGCGCTTGGCTGGTATATGGTGAACTCTGGGGTCGGGACTGACCTTACCGATGTCAGTCACTTCCGCCTCTCGGCCCACTTACTCACCGCGCTGTTCCTGCTTGGCGGGCTTGTTTGGACCGCTCGCGACTTGCGAAGCGGGAGCACCGCCAAGCTCACTAAACCGTCTGCGATCGTTGCTGGCGTGCTCTTCATCCAGCTGCTGCTCGGTGCTTGGGTGGCGGGCCTCAACGCAGGGCACGCAGCTTACGACTGGCCCCTGATGAACGGGAAGCTCATTCCCGAGGTGGACTTCTCTAGCGGTGTCTTGGCGACGCTTACCAGCGATCCCTTCCTTCTCCACTGGATGCACCGCTGGTGGGCACTGGGTCGCAGTCGTCGCATTGGTCTATCTCGCCCGCCGGGTCCGCAAGATCGACCGCGCCGCCTCTATCGCCGTGCACAGCGCCTTTGGGGTCATGGTGATCCTTGGCATTACCACGGTCCTCACCGAGGTTGAGCTGTGGGTGGCAGCTGCGCACCAACTCACCGGCGCGCTGCTGGTCGCCTCGGTTGCCTGGGCGATGCATTCAGACGGTAAGGCATCCCCATGAGCAAGGAGAAGGCAGCGACCCCAAGAGCCGCGCTTGTCTGGTGCCCCTTCCCCGATGCTGAGACCGCGCGCGCTATCGCCGCCACACTTCTCGAAGAAAAGCGCATCGCTTGTGCCAATATCGTGCCCACCATTGAGTCAGTCTTTACGTGGAAGGGCGCGGTATCCAGCGAGACCGAAAGCGCTGTCCTCTTCAAGACAAGCTCCGCGCAATTGGCTCCTCTGACCAAGCGCATTGACGAGCTTCATCCCTATGAAACACCCGCCATTATGGGGTGGTTAGTTGATGAAACACCTCCTCGCGCCATGGAGTGGCTAATCGGCTCCCTAAAATAGCCCAAGAGACTATGTGGTATTATTTTACCACTCCTGAAACCCCCGCAATTGCTTGACTTATTCGCCCTAAACCCACAAATGCGCGCTTCTTCGGTGAGCAACTCGGTTGTTTGCCGCCGCGATCTCGCACTGCCGGATTGCACACAGTTTTCGAAAAACCCTTGATTTAAGGATGCATCAGCCATGAAGGCTATCAGCAAACAGACCGCGTCGGTAAAACCGGCAGAGGTCGAAAAGAAATGGCACCTCATTGATGCCGACGGTCTCGTACCAGGCCGCGTCGCCTCGATTATTGCCAATATCCTGCGCGGTAAGCACAAGCCAACCTACACCCCCCACGTCGATTGCGGCGATCATGTGATCGTGATCAATGCTGACAAGGTGCGCTTCACCGGCCGCAAGAACACTGACAAAATCTATTACAAGCACACCGGTCACCCCGGCGGTATCAAAGAAACCACGCCTGAGAAAATTCTCGAAGGCCGTTTCCCTGAGCGTGTGCTTGAAAAAGCTGTTGAGCGCATGATCCCGCGTGGTCCTCTTGGCCGCGATCAAATGCGCGCCCTTCACCTCTACGCTGGCACTGAGCACCCCCATGATGGCCAAAAACCAACCGTGCTCGATGTTGCTGCAATGAATCGTAAGAACAAGGTGTCTGCATAATGGCTGACAATAACGAAACCGTATCAGATCTCGCCGATCTGAAAGACATCGCTGGTGATGCGCCTGCTGCGGATGCGGCGGAAATCGCTGAAACAACCGCGAACAATCCGCCTGCGCCTCTGCGTGAGCAAGAGATTGATGCACAGGGCCGCGCTTACGCCACTGGCCGCCGTAAGGACGCAACCGCGCGCGTATGGCTGAAGCCTGGCACCGGTAAGATCACGGTCAATGGCAAGGAACAGGAAGTGTATTTCGCGCGTCCGACCCTGCGTCTCATCATCAACCAGCCTTTTGCCATCACTGAGCGTGAAGGTCAGTATGATATTGTTGCGACCGTCAAAGGCGGCGGCCTTTCTGGTCAAGCTGGCGCGGTCAAGCACGGCATCAGCCAAGCTCTTAGCAAGTACGAGCCTGAGCTTCGCAGCACAGTGAAAGCCGCTGGCTTTCTCACCCGCGACAGCCGCGTTGTTGAGCGTAAGAAATACGGCCGCGCGAAAGCACGTCGTAGCTTCCAGTTCTCGAAACGCTAAGTTTCCCAAGACCTTTCAAATACGAAAAGGCGGCTCCCAAACCGGGGCCGCCTTTTTGTTGCTGTATGGGGCTTCGCCTCACCGCTGAAGCAGCATTATGCCCCACCCCAGCCCGCTTGCGTATATGAACAAGGGCCAAGACCAAAAGAAACGAAAACCGTCATAGCTTACCGCATAGATTGCGAGGCTTCCCCCGCTCGCGCCTTGCGATCCAATCACAAGGGCAACGCAGCCGGTCAAAAGCGCGCTAAGGCCCATAGCCTTTAACAATTCCATCGCTCGCACTCCATCGTATGGGGCCTGCTTCACAAGGGGCCCGCTTCACAGGGGGCTTCCAGAGCCCAGAACCAGCGGTGGTTATCGCTCGGGAGCCGTTAAGTGCGAACCTCCAAGAAGCGTTAAATTTGGTAAGGATGAGGTTAAATTCAGCCTCTGAGAATATCCCTTGCGAACTCTCTGACCTCAACCTTGATGGGCTCACCTTTGTCGCAGGTGAGCACGTTGTAAGAAGGCGGAATCCCGCCGCGCAGCCGCGTTGAGAGCGTCCCAGCACCGATCACATGGGTCTGCCAGCCGTCACCTTTGCGAAGCTCATCAAAGGGCTTGTGAATGTGACCGGTCAAAACCGCATCCATGCCCTGCTTGGCAAGCGCCTCTAAAGCTTCATCCCCGCGGATCGTTGCATTTGCCCCGCCCGGCACCGGACCGTGAAGCGGGTGGTGAGCTGTAACGATGAGGTGCCGGGGGTCGGCACCATAGTTCGATAACGCCTCAAGCGTGCGCCATTCGGCAGAAGGGGTGATATGCCCGTCCGACCATGGCCATCTCCTCTGGGAGCGCACTGTGCTCTTCAGCGGGATCAGGACCACATCATCGGTCTCAAAGTGGTCCACTGCTACCGCTGCCCGCAGCGCGTTGTGCCTGTCATAGGGCCTGCGAAACCGCTCCAACAAATTGTAATAGGGCATGTCGTGATTGCCAGGATCAATCCACACAGGCACCTCGAACTGTGCAAACCAGGCCGCCGCAGCCGCATACTGCGCCCGCGTGGCACGCTGCGTCACATCGCCGGTGCACACAAGGGCATCGGGCCGCTCCGCGTGCACCGCTCTAGCCACGCTGGCATGGGCCGCTTGGTCTTCGACGCCAAAGTGCACATCGCTGATATGAAAAAGCCGCGTCGTCATCGCAAATACGCCCAAGCGCGGTCACTCATAAAGCGCAAGTCCAAAAGCATGTCTACAGCTTGTCACCAAGGATCAGCCAAGCCGAAACCGCGTTGAGCCCGCTGTAGGCGGCATAGGCCCAAACCAGAACTTCCCACCCGTTCGCTGCCAAGAGCATAGCGGCAAGCAGAACCAAAAATTCCACTATAAACGACATCCGGCCGCCCATCGAGTAGATGAATTCAGGCATTTGCCGAAGCAACGGATGGCCGCTCTTTATGACCGCACTGTGCAACGCAAAGTTGGCGATCCCCAATAGGAAGGACAAAGCGAGAGCGAAAACCATACTGACCCGTATGACGTAAACGCTCGTCCTTTGAAATACGCCGTTGGTCCGCAAAGATCAGACGCCGGTCATTTCTGATGCCGCCAGTCGGCGACTACAAGTGGTTTCGTCGAACATCAAATGACGTGCCAGGGTCCATATCGTACTTAAGGATCACAGCACGGAAGGTTGGCATCCCCAAATTCTGGCCCGAGTTCGGCCCCTTCGAACTCCAACCTCGGTGCTTATGATGGAGAGTAATTATGAAGACCCTAGCAATCGGAGCCGCAACCCTAGCGCTCGCTCTTACCACCAGCCCCGCTTTGGCCAATGCTGGCGAAATCCCTACCAAAGACGTTGAGTTCGCTGACCTCAACCTCAACACATCTCAAGGCCAGGCGCGCCTCGCACAGCGCATTGAATCGGCCGCCAAGAGCGTCTGCAGCGCCCTCGAATACCGCACCGGCACTCGCCTGCGTTCACCTGAATATACAGCTTGCCTCGCCAGTGCCCGCGCCAGCGGCAAGAAGCAGATGGCAGCGATCGTCGCAGATCAACGACGCGGCGGCTAATCTTCGCGCATTCCCTGCGCTTACCCGGTAATCCCCGATACAAAGCGCAGACATTTCGGCTCGAACCCTATTCAGTCCCGGGGTTCGGGCCGTTTTTTTGTCGTTTGGGTCTTTTGTTTCCCAAGGGGCTGATCCCTTCCCCCCGATCACGTCCGGGGGGCGGGGCGCCTCCGGGCGTGGAGACGCACTGGCAGGCTTTTTGAGCCCGGTATGCGTATGTGTGCTAAACGCTCAGCGCCCAGCCATGGCCTTCACCTTGGACAGATAGGTGCGCCCGATCCGCAGGGCCTCACCATTTTGCAATTCCGCCGACCATACTCCCAAACCATCGTGCCTCAGCCCGCGAATATTGTCTTTGCGAAGGATCGTGGAGCGGTGAATGCGGATGAACTGTTCCGGATCAAGCCGCGCCTCAAGCCCAGCAATTGTTTGAAGCAGCAGGTAGGAACGCCGGTCGTGTGCATTTTCGCTTGGATCGCCCACATGGAGGCGCACGTAATCGCGCTCTGCATCAATCTGATGCACTTCGCTCACTGCGATCCGCAAAAGCTCTGAGCGGTGCGGCACCCACAATTCATCGAGCCATTCGCTAGCAGTCGCTTTACGCTCACCTTTGCGCGCAACCGCGCGTTCGATGGCTCTGTCCAGTCGCTCGGATGAGACGGGTTTCAAGACGTAATCAATCGCTTCAAGGTCAAAGGCCTCAACCGCAAAATGATCATGAGCAGTGACGAAGATCACCGCTGGAGGGTTCTCCTCCTCAGCAAATTTTCGGGCAACGCCCAGCCCGTCAAGCTCAGGCATGGTCATATCAAGGAGCACAAGGTCAGGGGTGAGCTTTTCGGCGAGCCGCAAAGCCGCAGCCCCGTCGCTCGCGGTGCCCACCACATTGATGGCAGGAAGTTCCGCGCAAATGACCTGGATGCGTTCGACCGCAAGAGGTTCATCATCAACAATCAAAGTGCGCAGTTGGACGCCTGTGTCTTCACTTTCAGCCTTAGCCAAATATCACCTCTCAAAATTACCCCGAAATTACCTGCGGCCGGGCCGGGTTAGGGGAATGCGGATTTCGGTCCGATAGCCGCCGGAAATAGGGGTGGACGTAAACCCGATATCCGATCCAAAGCGCGCTTCCAAGCGGTCGCTGACATTGGCAAGCCCAATGCCAAACCCATGGGGCGAGCCTTCAGGAATACCGGGTCCGTCATCGCTGATGGTGATAACGAGCCGGTCAAACTCTTCGTGCGCTGCCACTTTGATGGTCACCGGGCGCGTCACTGCGGACACGGCGTATTTCACCGAGTTTTCGACCAAAGGCTGCAAGATCATGCCAGGGACGCGCGCTTCTTCCAGCTCTTCGGGCAATTCGAATACGGGCACAAGGCGTTCCGGAAAACGCACGGCTTCGATATCGAGATACAGTTTTTGAAGATCGAACTCGTCTTTAAGCGCCACATCGCTTGTCGGCTCGTTGGCAAGGCTGTGGCGGTAAAAGCGGCTGATTGTCTGGATCATGCGCTCGGCCTGATCGGTTTTCTGTGTCATCACCAATGCCGAAAGCGAATTAAGCGTGTTGAACAGGAAATGCGGGTTCACCTGATAGCGCAATGAGCGCAATTCTGCCGCCTTAGCAGCGGAGCGAAATTGCTGTTCACGCCGCTCTGCGGTCCTCGCCTTAGTTCCAGCAACAAGCGCAAAATAGGTCGAGGCCCAAGCAAGGAGAAGGAAATATCGACCAAGCGCAATCTCAAGAATAGAGCGCCATGAGCCCTGCGCCTCTTCTGCGGCCACAATCACCAGCGATTCAGTTTGAGCAATGGAATTATCGCCTAGTGCAGGTGCCTCTTGCGGTGTGCCATCAGGTAAATCGACAAGAAGGTTGCCCTTATCATCGTACCGAAGGCCGCGTTCTTCTGCAAATTTCTGCTGAAGTTCGGTTCTCAGTTCCTGAAAGGCGAACTGATTGATCTGCCCAATCGCGGCAGCAATCGGTATCGCAAAAAGAATAGCTGCGCCAATTTTGATCCATAAGGGGCGGGCTTCCACAAGGCGCAGAAGAGCCCAGAGAACCATAGTAAGGCCAATAGCGGCAAGCGTGACCAAGAAGCGGCGCCAAGCCATTGCTGGCTGCAAATCCATCTCGAACAAATAGCTGCGCAGGGTGATCAGCAGAAAATAGGTTCCCCACAGCAAAACCATGGAAATCAGCACCGAGCGGAACGGTACGCTGATAGGCCCCTCTTTGGCGGGGGCGTTTGGAGTGCGGCTTAGGTCCATATCTAGCGCAGGGGAATAGCGCCTCTCAGCCAAAAGGGCCAACCGGTCGTCGGTCTCAAAGCCCGCTTGGTCGAATGGTGCAAGGCGTTTGGCGAGGGGGCTTGCGCCTCGCCTTTACCGAGCACCCATTCGTTCAGTCGCGCGGCCTGATCATATCACCCGGGACCACCCAAGCGGCAAACTGCTCTTCGGTGAGCAATTTCAGCTCCAGCGCTGCTTCTTTCAGCGTGGAACCATCGGCATGGGCTTTTTTGGCGATCTTGGCCGCATTGTCATAACCGATATGCGGGTTGAGCGCCGTGACGAGCATCAGGCTTTCATTCATGAGCTGGTCGATACGGGCGGTATTGGCTTCGATCCCCGCGACGCAATTGTCCGCAAAACTGCGCGATGCATCAGAAAGCAGGCGCACCGATTGCAGCACATTGTAGATCATCACCGGCTTGAAGACATTGAGCTCCAAGTGCCCGTGGCTGCCGGCGACACTCACAGTCGTCGCATTGCCCATCACCTGCGCGCACACCATGGTGAGCGCCTCGCACTGGGTTGGGTTCACTTTGCCCGGCATGATTGAGGAACCTGGCTCATTGGCTGGCAGCGCGATCTCGCCCAGACCAGAACGCGGACCAGAACCCAGCAGACGGATATCATTGGCAACTTTCATCAGGCTGACAGCGGTGCTGTTGAGAGCGCCGGAAATCTCAACCAATGCGTCATGCGCTGCAAGGGCCTCGAACTTATTGGGCGCGGTGACAAAGGCATGGCCTGTGATATCCGCCACATGAGCGGCAAACTTCTCCGCAAAGCCCGCCTTTGAGTTGATCCCGGTGCCGACAGCTGTGCCGCCTTGGGCAAGCTCAAGCACGCGGGGCAAAGCGTTCTTGATACGCGCAATCGAATATTCGACTTGTTTGGCGTATCCAGAAAACTCCTGACCCAGTGTCAGCGGTGTCGCATCCTGCAAGTGGGTGCGGCCGATCTTGACGATGTCTGCATAGGCTTTCGCTTTGGCGTCAAGCGCGCCGTGCAGGTGCTCGAGCGCAGGGATAAGCTGCTCAATGGTTTCACACGCCGCAGCGATATGCATGGCGGTGGGAAATGTGTCGTTGGAGCTTTGCCCCATATTGCAGTGGTCATTGGGGTGCACAGGTTCTTTGCCGCCGTGAACACCGGTCAGAATCTGGTTCGCGCGGCTGGCAATCACCTCGTTCGCGTTCATGTTGGACTGGGTGCCCGAACCTGTTTGCCAAACGCTCAATGGAAATTGATCGGCGAGCGTTGCGTCGATCACTTCGCCGGCCGCCGCTACAATGGCATCGCCGATTTCGGAAGAAAGCACACCAAGATCCATATTGGCTTTGGCAGAAGACATCTTTTGAATGCCGAGCGCCTTCACAAGCGGTCCAGGCATAGTCTCTGTGCCGATGGCGAAGTTATAAAGGCTGCGCTGGGATTGCGCGCCCCAGTGGGCATCAATCGGCACTGCGACTTCGCCCAGGGAATCTGTTTCGATACGCACCTCTCCGGTTGCCCCGAAGATTGAGCCATCGTTGTTTACTGCGCGGCTGTCGCCGGATGTGTTCATGTCACTCATCGAAACTCTCCATTCGCCTGTCGATCCCGTACTGTCCGTAATGGATCGGCGGGAATACTTAGCTTTCCATATGACGCTAAAGTGCGACAGGTCAAAGGGAAGCTATCTGTGTTTGACCTATTGACTTGGAAGTCGCTGCTTCAAAGTCTAGGAAAGGTTGACGAGCTGTATTAGATCAATAATACAGCGCCACGATATCTCTATGAGTGAATTGACCATGACCCTTGATGTGAAAGCAGGCTCTGAGAAAACCGGCACTGAAGCCGCGCGCAAAGCTATGATCGACAGCCAACTTCGCACCAGCGGCGTGAATGAAGAGTTTGTTCTGTCTCGAATGAACGCTGTGCCGCGAGAGGCATTTTTGCCCGGCGATAAAGCAAGTCTCGCCTACATCGACCGCTCCGTTGCGATTGGCCCTGATGCACACCTTGCTTCGCCTTTGTTTTACGGAAAACTATTGCTCGAAGCCGTGCCCGATGCCTCAGACCGCGCCTTGGTGGTGGATGGCGGCACCGGCTATCTTGCAGAATTGATGCGCCCCCTCGTCGCCAGTATGGATACGATGTCGGCAGCCGATGCAGCAGCAGGATCGGCGATCAAAGGCTCTTATTCGCTCATCGTGATTGATGGCGCAATCGAGGCGCTTCATGACGCTCTAGCCAATGCGCTTGAGGACGAGGGCCGGATTGTTTCGGGCCTCTTGCTCCGCGGTGTGACCCGCCTTGCCTCCGGCCGCAAGATTGCCGGGCACCTGTCACTGGAACCTACCGAGGATCTTGGCATTCCCGTTCTCCATGCATTCGACCAGCCTAAAGGATGGACCTTTTCGTGACAACCAAAGCTCGCTCCAAATGGGCCCTTAGGGCTGCGCGGTGCACCAGTGCTGCAGCTTTGATGCTGGGAGCGGGCGGAGCGGGCACTGCTCAGGCAGAAACCCTGCGCGATGCGCTGGCGGCGGTTTACAATACGAACCCCACGCTCGAAGCAGCGCGGGCAAATCAGCGGGCCGTGGATGAGGATGTTCCAGTTCAGCGAGCACAGGGCCTCCCCACCATCAACGCAACCGCCACCCATATCGAATTCCTTCGCCAATCCGTGAACCAGTTTAACGCGCCTGAGCGCAATCTGGGCGTCAACGCGCAGCTTCAGGTTCCGATTTATTCCGGAGGTGCAGTGCGTAACGGCGTTCGGGCAGCGCGCGAGCGTGTATCTGCAGGTCAAGCCGATTTGCGCGGCACAGAAAGCGCGATCTTCAGCCAAACGGTCGCGGCCTATATGGACGTATTGCGAACACAGGCCTTGACCCGGTTGGCCGCCAACCAGGTCGAAGTGCTTGAAGTGACATTTCAATCGGCAAACGACCGCTTCGAAATTGGCGATCTAACCCGGACCGACGTGGCACAGGCGGGCTCTCGTCTGGCCGTGGCGCAGGGGGATTTGCGCACCGCTTATGCCAACCAGGTCGGCGCGCGCGAGACCTATGTTCAGCTTGTGGGAAGCGCTCCCGATGATCTGCAGGCCCCGCCGCCGCTTCCCGGCTTGCCGGAAACTGTTGGTATGGCGGTGGTGACAGCGCTTGATAACAATCCTGATCTGATCGCTGCTAAAGAACGCGCTGAGGCAGCAGGCTTCGATACGGAGGTAGCAGGGTCAGGGCGCCAGCCCACAGTTGGCCTGTTTGCCAACGGCGATTACACCAATTTCTTCGGTACGCTCGGCGGACCGGTGGCAGCGCAATTTGCACAGAGCGAAACCACCGCAAATGCGGGCGTCAGGCTAACGATCCCGATCTTTCAAGGCGGCCTCACAGCAGCACGCCAAAGACAGGCCGGTGCCCGCGAAACCGCCGCGCTTGAGCAAGTTATTGCCGCTGAACGCAACGTGATCCAGCAAACCCGCTCAGCCTATTCGAGCTGGCAGGCGTCGGTCGCCGTTATTGAAAGTTCAAAATCAGCGGTCGAAGCCGCAGAAGTCAGCCTTGAAGGCGTGCGTGCGGAAAACTCTATCGGAAATCGCACGATTATTGATGTTCTGAACGCTGAACAGGAATTGCTGTCCGCAAGAGCCAATCTCGTGACGGCCCGGCGCAATGCTTATGTCGCCGGTTTCTCTTTGCTTGCCGCTATGGGGCGAGCAGAAGCGCGTGACCTCAACCTTGATACAGGTGGTCCGCTTTACGACCCAGAGGTCAACGCAAAAAGAGTGCGCGGCAAAATTTGGGACTGGGACCGTGACCCTGAACCTGAACCAAAATCGACGAGAACCGTTGACATTGAGGCGGCTGAGGCTTTCATAGGACCCGTTATGACACCGGACGAAGCGCCGTAAGCTGCGATTCGTAATGGTTAATGACATACTGGGGTCGATGACCCTTTGGGGTTAACAATTTTTGGGGCAGCACCTTGGGTAAAAGCGGCGAACCTTCAGTCGAAGAGATACTTGAATCCATCAAGCACGTGATGGAGCGCGATCTCGCGCAACACCGCGGCTGAGGCCAAACGCCGTAATAAAGCGGAAGGCGAAGAGCTTACCGCTATTCGTTTGGACGATGCGCCCGAACAATCGCTGGACGATGAGGTTCTCGATCTTTCAGAGCTCGAGCTTGCCGAAACGGTTGAGGCAACCGATGATGAGCCGCTTATTGCTGAAGAAACGCGCGGCGCGATGAAAGAAAACCTCGCAGCGCTTGCAATGCTGGCCGAGCCGCCCGCTAAGCCGCAAATTGTGCGCTCGGGCGAAACCTCGCTTGAGGGTCTGACCCGCGAGCTTTTGCGCCCGATGCTGGCTGAATGGCTCGACGAGAACCTGCCGGGCATGGTCGAAAAGATGGTCCAGGCCGAAATCGCCAGGATCGCTGGTAAGCGCGACTGAGCAGGGCACTTTGCCGCAGGGCTAAGCTGTCAGTAAATCTGGTTTTGCTGGAAACTTGGCGCTGTTCCCTTTAGCAACTGCGCTATGGGACAAAACACAATTGCGCGCGTTCTTTGCGCTGCTCCGCTTCTCTTCGCCTCACCGCTGGCCGCCGATAATCATGCGGCGGTAGACGCAGGCAAGGCCATCTCTGGCCTAACCAAGCCGCCCATGACTGCGCGCGACCATATCACTATGCCGCGTCTTGGATCACCGGTTGTGACGGGAGATGGAAGGTACGCCGTCTATTCAGTGACTTACACCGACCCTGATACGCTAGAAAGGGCGCCCAAACATTATGTGCTTGATCTCAAGACATCAGGAGACACACCCGCCGAGTTCGATCTGGGTCTAGCAGGCCATTCCTTTGCCTTCGGGCCCGATAACTTCCTCTATTTCCTGAGCTCTGAGCACACCAACGCGGACGAAAGCCCTCGCTCGCGCATTTGGCGCGTGGCTCTTGAAGGCGATGGCAATGTGACCGGCCCGGTGCTGGTTGCCGATCTGGATGGCGCGGACATTGCTGGGTTCAAAATCGCGCCGGCCGGGGGCAAAATCGCCATCTGGGGCGAGGTGGGCCGCAATTGCGCTGAGTTTGGCTGCGTTCCGGAGGATGTGCGCACCGGTTCAGGCCGTCTTTACGATGGCGACGCTGGTTTTTACCGCCACTGGGATCATTGGACCGAACCAGAACTTTTGAGCCGTGTGTTCGTGTTTGATCTTGCCAATGGCGAAGTCTCGGGCACCGCAATTCCGGCCGATGGCGGTATTGGCATTGGCAATACGCCCACAAAGCCCTTTGGCGGGGGAGAGGATATTGCCTGGGCACCTGATGGTTCGGGCCTCTATTTTGTTGCACGGCGTTCAGGCAGCCAGGAACCCACATCGACCGATCTCGACATTTACTGGTCAGACCTCTCGGGAAATGCACCCACTGAGCTAACCGCCTCGAATCCGGCCCATGATAGCGGTCCTGCACCTTCACCCGATGGCAAAAGCCTCGCCTATCTCGCTATGGAGCGCGCAGGCTACGAATCGGACCGGTTGGTGGTCCATTTGCGCAATCTTGAAAGCGGCGAGACGCGTGCGCTTACTGCCGGCACAGATCTGTCGTTTGGCGGCCTTATGTGGAGCGATGACGGAAGCACCCTTCTTGCGACCGCCACCGATGTGCTCGATGTGCCCGCCTACCGGATCGACCCGAAAAGCGGCGAAGTGACCGAGCTCAACCTGATCGCAGGCAATGAAGCGCATATTCGCGGTCTCACACCGCTACCGGGCGGACGCATGTTATTCACCCGCGATTCGATCGGCGCAGCCAAAGAGCTCTACCTTGCCAACAGCGGCACCAAGGGTAAGCCGCTAACCGACATTGTGACCTCGCGCACAGGTCAATTGGCCTCAACCGTCACAACGCGCTTTAGTTTTGAAGGGGCAGGGGGCGACACAGTCTGGGGACAGATAACCCGGCTCGAAAATCAACAAGGTCCAATTCCTGCAATCCTCTATATTCACGGAGGACCCCAAGGCTCCTTCCTCGATGGTTGGTCCTCGCGCTGGAACCCGCGCGTTTTGGCAAGCCAAGGCTACGCGGTGATCTCCGTCGATTTTCACGGGAGTGCGGGATATGGGCAGGCGTTCAAGGATCTCGATCAACCAAGATTGGGGCGGAAAACCGCTCGAGGATTTGCAAAAAGGTCTTGCCGCAGCGCTTAAGCTCGACAGCCAGATTGACGGCACGCGGACGTGCGCCATGGGGGCAAGTTACGGCGGCTATATGGTCAACTGGATCGCTGGCAATTGGCCAGACCGGTTCGATTGCCTGATCCAGCACGATGGCCTCTTCGATATGCGCAGCTTCTATTACTCAACGGAAGAATTGTGGTTTCCTCGGTGGGATTTCGGCGGTTCTTACGCTGAGAATTCGGACGTTTATGAAAAGTGGAACCCGGTCAATCACGTCGACAAATGGCAAACGCCAATGCTCGTGATCGCTGGCGAAAGAGACTTCCGCGTACCCTACACCCAAGGTCTGCAAAGCTTCACCGCGCTGCAAGAACGCGCGATCCCCTCACAATTGCTGGTCTTTCCTGATGAAAACCACTGGGTTTTAGGGGCTGCCAATTCATTGCAATGGCATGAAACGGTGTTTGCTTGGCTTGATCGCTGGCTCAAACAGCCAAAAGCTGAGCTGCAAGAAGAGGGTTAGTCATCATCCTTTGGAGACCACAGCTCATCGCGGCTGGGCAGGCGGTTGTCGACCGATTCGTCGTGGCCCGTTCCGTTTGACAGGAACGCGAGCCCCATTAGTCCGCCGCCAAGCAGCATCGTAAAGCTGATCCCAAGAGCAACCGCGATGTAAAAGTGCACCGAAATCGCACCATTGTAAGCGTACAACAGTCCCACGGCGATCAGAACAGTCGCTATCGTTACCGACAGCAAAAGCCGCATGATCTGGCGATAGCGCGCCCATGCGTGAGCAGCGTTTTCGGGATCATCCAAGGGGGACTTTTTGACCATGAGGTTTCCATGAGGCGGGTGTGATGACATTGCAATGGCCAAGTTACGTGACAAAGCCTCACTAAGTTTAAACCCCAAGACGACTCGCAATTCCCGGCAATTGATGGCACGTTTCTTCTCAGGAGAAGTTGGCCATGACTATTGCAAAGATCATCAGTGATCGGGGCAGTGCAGATATCATCTCTTGCGATGTGAGCACTCCGGTCCACCAAGTCATTGGGATGCTTGCCGGAAAACGGATAGGCGCCCTACCTGTGTTGCGCGGCGGTAAGGTCGCCGGGATCGTTTCAGAACGCGACATTATCTACAGACTCGCGGGCGATGGACCCAAATGTCTCGATGGGCCGGTCGAGGCGATTATGACCTCGCCTGCGGTAACCATCGAACCCTCAACCCGCATTGATGATGCTCTGGCCCTCATGACCAAGCGGCGTTTTCGCCACTTTCCTGTGGTTGAAGGCGAGGTGTTGGTCGCGTTTGTTTCAATTGGTGACCTGGTTAAAGACAAGATCGACGAGGTTGAGCACGAAGCAGCAGCCCTGCGAGATTATATCCAAACCGTTTGAGCGTAAGATCACGTCCCCTCGAGAGTTGGGCCCTTGAGGATTGGGCTGCGGGGCCTTAAATAGGCTTTATGGCTGAAACACTCACACTTACCCCGGCCGCTGCAAAGCGTGTCGCTTGGATCGCTGAAAAGCAGACCAAGCCTGCGATACTTCGCCTCTCAGTAGAGGGTGGGGGGTGTTCGGGTTTTCAGTACAAATTCGACCTTGCTGAAGGTGCGCAAGGGGGCGATTCCATAAGCGAAACCGACGGCGTGAAGCTTGTGGTGGATCCGATCAGTCTCGATCTTGTTGGCGGAAGCGTTGTTGATTTTGTGGAATCGCTGGGGGGCGCTGCCTTCCGGGTGGAAAATCCCAATGCAGCAGCTGGTTGCGGGTGCGGGTCAAGCTTCGGCATATAATCGCATTTTCGGCAATAGACGCACGCGCTCTCATCGGTCATGAAAGCGCTCATGAAAATTGCCACTTACAACATTAACGGCGTCAAAGCGCGCTTGCCCAGGCTTATCGAATGGCTCGAGGAAACGCGTCCCTCTGTCGCTTGCCTGCAAGAGATCAAAAGCCAGGACAAAGACTTTCCCGCGCACGAATTTGAAGCGCTTGGCTATTCGCTCATCTGGCATGGTCAGAAAAGCTTCAACGGCGTGGCAATTCTGGTCGATGAAAAGGCAGGCTATGCGTTAAGCGAAGTCCAGCGCGGCCTTGGCATTGACGGACCAAAAGAGGGGGAGGGTGAGCAGTCCCGCTATCTGGAGGCCGATGTCGCTAAGGACGGCGTCACCACACGGATAGTGTGCATCTATCTGCCCAATGGCAATCCTCTGCCCGGTCCCAAGTTTGACTACAAGCTGGCCTGGATGGAAAAATTGCGTGCGCGCATGGCTGAAATTTGGGCTGAAGAAGTGCCTGCCGCAGTGCTTGGCGATTACAATGTCATCCCGCAGGACGACGATGTCTATGCCGTCAAAGCCATGGCGTCCGACGCCCTGATGCAGCCCGAATCGCGCAGCGCATACTCTCGTTTGCTCGCAGACGGTTGGACCGATGCGGTGCGCACCCTCAACCCGAGGGGCGGGGTGTGGACCTATTGGGATTACCAGGCAGGGGCCTGGCAGCGCGACCACGGCTTTCGTATTGACCACATTCTGCTTTCGCCAGAGCTTGCAGATCGGCTTGAGGCGGTAGGGGTCGACCGCGAGCACAGAGGCCGCGAGAAAGCGAGCGATCACGCGCCGACTTGGGCAGTTCTGCGCGATTAGAGCGTTTTGCGACCATCCTGCTTCAGCGGGATTACCTCAGGATGTTCGGAAAACCCTCTGGGACAAAAGTGCCCCGCCTTCGGGGGGGAAGGCGGGGACTTAAGCCACCAGCCGAGTTAAGACCCAGCGATAGACATTGATATCAGCGGTAAAAAACGTGGGTGTCGATGCGGGCGACCGGCGTTTTGCGGCGGCTCCACTTGGGGCGCACATAGTTTGCGTGGAAATACACAGCATCGCTCGCATCGGATTCCCAAAGCCTATCATGAGCGATCTGCGCCACCGCCTTTGCGCGGTGCCAAGTGGCTTTCGATGTGTTGATCGAAGGCATTTTTCCGCCGCGCACGAAAGAGAACTGCGAGCGCTGGTACACAACACCGCAATAGCTGGCCGGCCAACGCCGGTCTTGCGCGCGGTTGACCACAACCTCTGCGACAGCAAGCTGGCCGTACAGTGGCTCACCCCGGGCCTCAAAATAAACAGCACCGGCAAGACAGCGAAGCTGCTCGGACAGATTTGTGTCCTTATCCATGCTGGAGACAAGTTCGCGCAGCGATGAAGCCTCGCCCAAAACCTGTTCTTCAGGCTCCTCAGCGACGGGCTGAACCACTTCGTTTGAGACGAATGCAACGTCTTCAGAAGTGGTCACCATAGGCATAATCTCAATGGATGGTGCCTCGGTTTGCGCAGCTTGCTCCGCGTCTGCCTCATTTTGAAGCTGATCTTGAGCAATAAGGTCCTGCGCAAAAGCGGTAGCGCCATCGGCGCTCGAGAAACTCAATCCTGCAACCGCAACAATCGCAGCGGCGCTGTATGAATAAGTCTTACGACTCATTGAAATCTACTTTTTGTGCGGTGAGCGAGCTCCGACGCAGGAGAGAACCTGTAAAGTTGCGATTGGGTCGCGGGGTTTATGGGTGGTTCAAAAAGCCTGCCGGCTGCCCCCCGTCTGCGTGCCATCTGGTGAACCGTATTGTTCACGTCATGGCCTCCGCATCTGGAAGCGAGGCTGCAAATAGGCGATCTTACGTTTGCGTCAAGTTAACAGCCGCTCAACTTGGCAAAAGTGCGATAAACCGTTCCGGATTGGCGATATCCACCTCTAAAACCCAAATATCGGGGTCTTGTGAACGTCGACGCGAAATGTACTCATCAAATTCTGATGGATTTTCAATGTCTTGCGATTTTGAAAGAATGAAAGGGCGTGTTCCATCCAATTGCGGCATTCTTTCGTAAAGCTGTGTATTGGCCCCGCGAAACATACTTACAATGAGGATCGTCCCTGCATCGCGCTCCCCCTTGTGGAGCACCATCGCAAAGCCGCCATTCGATTCAGCCAGGCGAATCATACTGGAAACTTCAAGATGTGCTGGGAGCCGCTCGCTCATATTACGGGGCTAATTGACATAACCCGGCAGGCTGGAAAGCGGTATGCGCGAGCGCATAAATGTGCCCGTACCCCGGCCGATCTCCTCACCCTCGTCATCCACGAGCCGCGATTCGGCGACCATCACCCGCCTCTTGCCGCTGACCCATTTGCCTTCTGCCACGATGTCCCCTTCTTTCACTGGCTTGGTGAAGTGAAGGTTGAAGCTCGTGGTCAGGAGGAATGTATCGGTCGCAAGAGTGTTGGCCGCATAAAAGGCCGCATCATCCAGCATCTTGAAATAGATCGTCCCATGCGCCGCCCCCGCCGCGTGGTACACATCTTCGCTTATCGTGAAGCGGATCTGCGAAAGACCTTCACCTGTAACAGCGAGTTTGGAGCAGAACAGCGAGTTGATCGGCGCTGAGGCATAGAGCCTTTCGAGCGCGCGATAATGTTCGTCTGCCCCGGTCTGCTTAGGCGGCATCACGGCTGAGGAATTGGTTGGTCAAAAGCGCGTAAACCGCTTCTGCATCGGGTGCCTCGCCAAGCGCGCTCAGCATATTTTCATCCCGCATAAGGCGCGAGATCGCTGCGAGCGCATGAAGGTGCGTGGCCCCTGCATTCTCAGGCGACACGAGCCCAAATGCGAGTGTGACAGGCACGGCATCGGCGGCTTTAAAATCGACCGGATGCTCAAGCTTAAGAACAGCAAGCGTAGGGCGCGTCACGCTGGGAAGGCGGCAATGCGGAATAGCAACGCCGCGTCCAAAGCCGGTGCTTCCCAAAGCTTCGCGCTGCTCAAGACCCTCAAGCACATCTTCCGCCTCAAGCCCGTAGACCGATGCAAAAATACCTGAAAGCTCTTTGAGTATCTGATGGCTGGTTTCCGCGTGAGCAATTGCGATTGCTTCAGGCCGAACAAATATATTCACGTCCATGTAAATCCCGAGTTCATAAGAATCCCCTCTCCCAAGAGAATTTCAATCTTTCCACTAATAACGAAAAACGCCGCAATTAAGGCAGACGCCAAATTTCCTTCATTTGTGAGTGGACCTTCCCGGTTCAATACAGCTCTCTACTGCTGCCGGGCTTACTTGATCCTAATTCGGTTCAACCCATCCGATTGATCCGTCAGCGCGGCGATAGACCATATTATGCCGCTCAGTTCCAGCATTTTTGAAAAATAATGCCGGGGTATCGCGCAAATCCAGCATCATAACGGCGTCTGCCACGCTGCATTCGGGCACATCAACGCTTGTCTCAGCGATGATTGGCGGCGCTTCTGCAACCACCTCCTCGCCTTCGTCTTCGGGCGCGAAAATGGTGTAAGCGGCTTCTTCTTGCGCACGGGCATGAAGGGCGCGTTCATGGCGGTCATTGAGCCGCCTTTTATACCGTCGCAGTTGTTTTTCGATCTTTGCCGCCGCATCATCGAAGGATTGGTGCGCATCATGCGCTCTGCCTTGCGCCTTAAGGATAAGACCCTGCATCACGTGCATCACAATGTCGCAGGTGAAAGCGCTGCCCGGGCCTTTGCCAAACGTGACGTGCGAAGAAAGGGCCCGCTCAAAGTACTTTTCGACGATTGCGCCAAGCCGGTCCGAGGCATGAGCCTGAAGCGCGGCGCCTGTTTCAACCTGATGGCCTGAGATTCTCATATCCATAGTCGCTGACCTTTCTTGACTGGTCGCTTTAATTTAATGCGGGACGAACGCAGTTTCTCAAACGCTGCGTGGTCCCCGTTAGCGTGTCCAGATCGCCTCTTCTATGCCGGAAACAAATTCGGCATGCCGCGCCAATTCATCCTCGCTTGCACTGTGAGGGCGCGGTTCTCGGCGCTCTTTTTTCTCAAATGACCCAGTTGACGCTGTGAGCTGCGCCTGCGCATCGCGGGATGATGCAGATTCCGGCTCAGCGGCGAGTTCAAGACCAATTTGGCGCCCACCCTTAAGCTCTACATAGACCTGCGCGAGCAATTCTGCATCAAGGAGCGCGCCGTGCTTCACCCGGTGACTTCGATCAACACCGTAGCGTGTGCACAGCGCATCCAATGAAAGCTTTGCACCCGGGTGCTTTTTACGAGCGATAGCCACAGTGTCGACCATACGGTCCATCGAAATTGGCTCACGGCCAATCCGCTCAAGCTCTGTGTTCAAAAAGCCGAAATCAAAATTCGCATTGTGAGCCACAAGCGGCGCATCGCCCAGAAATTCGAGCAATTCGTCAGCCGTTTGCGAGAACAAAGGTTTGCCTGAAAGAAAGTCAGCCGAAAGTCCGTGCACCGCTTCTGCGGCGGAAGGCATATCGCGCTCCGGATTGTAATAGGCATGGTAAGAATTGCCGGTCTCAACCCGGTCCACCATTTCAACGCAGCCAATTTCGACCATCCGGTCCCCTGTTTTGGGGTCCAATCCGGTGGTCTCTGTATCGAATATAACCTCACGCATTTGCAGGAGTATCGGCCCATGTCGAGGAGAGCGCAAGGGCTTAAGCGGGGGCTGTTAATGCCTCAATAAGTTCGCGCACGCGGACCTGCGTGTGCTCAAGACTAACCCCGGTGTTGATCACAAAATCGGCTCTTTCACGCTTTTCCTCATCGGGTGTTTGCAGCCCGAGTATTTGCACAAACTTTTCTATCGTCATTCCGGGGCGCGCAAGGACCCGCTCACGCTGAACATCGGCCGGCGCTGAGACGACGATGATATGATCGACCTGAGCATGACCATCGCTTTCAAACAGCAGCGGAATATCGAAGAGGATCAGGGGCTTGTCTGCGTTTTCGTGCAAGAAAGCGGCCCGTTTTTGTGCAACTGCGGGGTGGACGATAGCCTCAAGCCGAGCAAGGTTTGTCTTATCGGCAAAGACATGTTTGCCAAGCGCGTCGCGGTCAACGCCGTCAGGGCCAGTGGAACCGGGAAATGCGGCCTCGATTGCCGGAACAAGCTCGCCGTCTGGCCCTTGCATCGCGCGAACCTGCGCATCTGCATCGAAAATGGGGATGCCAGCGCGTTCAAACATCGAGGCAACGGTGGATTTTCCCATCCCTATGGAACCGGTCAAACCGATGATCTTCGGGCGTGTCATCAGTCAAGCAACTCCATAAGCTCGGTATCAAATTGGCGCGGGGGCGGACGGCCAAAGAACTTCTCGAAGGCGGTGGCTGCCTGCCCGATAAGCATCGCAAAACCGTTAATTGTATCATGCCCCGCCGCACGCGCATGCTCTAGAAACGGGGTGCCAATTGGACTGGTCACAATATCATACGCTATACTTCCGGGGGGAGCATGGCTCCAATCGAATGCAAGCGGCGGGTTGCCCTGCATACCCAAGGGGGAGGCGTTGATGATAAGATCAAGGCACCCTTCACGTTCATCAAAAGCAAAATCGGTTGGGCTTGCAAAATGGTCGAGGTGAACCGCGTGATGTTCACCTTTGGGCGCCAATTCACTCAGAAGCGCGCGCGCTTTTTTAGGATTTCGGCCAGCCACCACCAGTGTGAATCCATGATCAGCAAGGGCAGCAATAATGGCCCGCGCCGCGCCGCCGGTGCCGATGATACGCGCCATGCGGAAATAGTGCTTTTGATCAAGCTGGCTTTGCAGCGGCTCAAGAAAACCCTCCGCATCGGTATTGTAGCCTGTAAGCGCGCCGTTTTCGCCGCGCACCACGGTGTTCACCGCAGCAAGCCGCTGCGCCAAGGGGTCAAGCGTATCGAGATCAGAGGCAATAGCCTGTTTGTGCGGCATGGTGACATTGCAACCTGCCCAATGCGGATCTCGTTTCGATGCCTCTATATAATCAGAAAGCTCAAGGCTGGTCACATGCTGGCGGGTGTAGCGCGCCTCCAAACCCAGTTTCTGAAGCCAGAATTCATGGATCAGAGGGGATTTGGAGTGAGCAATCGGATCACCGATCACATGCGCGAAAGGGGTCATGCGACCAGCACACCTTTTTCCCTAAGCGCGCCAAGAACTTCCAAAAGCGGCATTCCCAGGATAGTGAATTGATCGCCCTCGATCCTGTCAAACAACTGCACGCCCATCGCCTCAATCCGAAAGCACCCGGCGGTAAAGCCTATTTCGGGCCATTCGGCGGTCAGATAATGCTCGATGAATTGGGGCGATAGCTTGCGCACACTAAGACGTGCGCAGGATTGGTGGCTCCATTCGCACTTCTCGCCGTGCACCAATGCAGCAGAGCTGTGAAGCTCGATGATCTTGCCTGAAAAGAATGCAAGATGTTCAGCGGCATCCTCGCGCGAGGCCGGTTTATCAAAGCGTCTGCCGCCTGCAACCACAAGAGAGTCGCTCCCTAAAACAAGCGCGTCCGGTCTTGTTCTAGCAACCGCTTCGGCCTTCGCGATGCCGAGCGCCCGCGCGATGTCTGCGGGAGCAGACCCCTCGAGCGAGCGTTCGACCGCGCGTTCATCGACGTCAGCGGGAATGGCTTCATAAGAAATGCGCGCTGCATCCAGCATGGCCCGCCGCGATGCGGATTTGGATGCAAGGATGAGGCGGATCATATCGGCTTGCTCACGCCGTCAACCTGCCGGTCCTTGCGCGCACGTTCTTGAGCAAGCCTGATGATAGCGGCCGCGCTCTCTTCGATTGAACGGCGCGTCACGTCGATCACCGGCCACCCATTGTCGGCAAACATGCGGCGGGCGAATTGGATCTCGTCCTTGACCTTGTCATTATCGGCATAGGAGGTCTGCGTTTGCTCATTCAGCGACAAAAGACGGTTGCGCCGGATCTGCACCAGCCGTTCCGGAGCCGTGGTCAGGCCAACGACCAAGGGATGACGCAGGCCAAAAAGCGCTTTGGGCGGAGGGCTTTCAGGCACAAGAGGAATGTTCGCTGTCTTATAGCCGCGGTTTGCCAGATAAATGCTCGTCGGCGTCTTCGAGGTGCGAGACACGCCGGCAAGAACGATGTCTGCCTCTTCCCAATCTTCATGCGCAATCCCATCGTCATGCGCGATTGTATATTGGATCGCATCCACTCGCCGGAAGTAGTCATCATCCATCAAGTGCTGGCGTCCTGGCCTGCCATGCGCTTCCTGACCCAGCTGCGATTCAAGCGCCGCAGTCACTTGGTCGAGCACCGGCACGGCTGGGAGCCCCAGATGCAAACAATGCTCTTCTAACCGGGCGCGGGTGTCCGGATTGACGAGTGTAAAAAGCACCAGGCCGGGATTATCAGCAAGATCCGGGACAATACGGTCCAAATGCTGGCGCGAGCGGACCATTGGCCAAAAATGCCGGCTCACATCAGGGTCATCGAATTGAGCGATGGCTGCCTTGGCAATCATCTCAAGCGTTTCGCCGGTGGAATCGGAGACCAGATGGAGGTTTAGTCGGCTCATATGGTGATTCGCGCTGGGCCCATTTGGTTTGTGGACAGATATGCGCATAAACCACGGGACGGATGCGTCGACAACCTTGGGACACATTTTCGTGCCCGATCTCGGCATTTTCTTCTCAGCGGTTCTCGACAGAACATACGTAGCGCCCACAGGCTGTGAACCTCGGGGATATCTTAAACTTGACTCAAGAACGCAGCGGATTCGCGATATGTAAATCCTACTGGACCTATCCCGGCGTATGATGGATATGACGGTAATCCCCGGTTTCCACAGGGCCAACAGACTGAATCAATCCTTTTATAATTATAATTTATTTGTTTAGAGAAGCCCTATGCCCGGTCCATTGCTCGAAACCCTGAAGGGTCACCGCCAAGATATCGCACCTGTTTGGCTTATGCGCCAAGCGGGCCGCTATCTGCCTGAATATCGCGAACTGCGTGCGGAGAAGGGCGGCTTTCTCGAGCTGGTCTATGATAGCGAAGCGGCAGCGGAAATCACAGTTCAACCGATCAGACGGTTTGGGTTTGATGGCGCTATCTTGTTCTCCGATATCCTCATCGTGCCCCATGCGATGGGTCAGGGGCTGGAGTTTTTGGCGGGCGAGGGGCCTAAGCTCTCTCCGACGCTTCTCGAAACTGAGCTTGAGAGTTTCACTTCTCAGTTTGAGCGTTTTGATCCAATTTATGAGACCGTGCGTCAAACCAGAGCGCTGATTTCTGATCAGGTGACGATGCTGGGCTTTGCAGGCTCGCCGTGGACGGTGGCGACGTATATGGTTGCAGGTGAAGGATCCAAAGACCAGGGCAAGACACGGCTTTTGGCCTATCAGGATCCGGCACGTTTTCAGGCCATCTGTGACGCTATCGCTGATGTTTCAATCACCTATCTACGGGGCCAAATTGATGCCGGGGCAGAAGCGGTGCAGCTGTTTGACAGCTGGGCCGGGACCCTTGCGCCTGATGAGTTTGAGCGCTGGGTGATTGCGCCCAATGCCAAGATCACGGCGGCCATCAAAGAAAGCCATCCTGACACGCCTGTCATTGGCTTTCCAAAAGGGGCGAATGAAAAGCTTCCCGCCTATGCACGCGAGACCGGTGTTGATGCGGTTGGTATTGATGAATCGCTCGATCCCAATTGGGTCAATGCGCACCTTCCCGAGGGAATGCCTGTTCAAGGCAATCTCGACCCTCTTCTGCTCGAGGCTGGCGGCGATGCTTTGCCAAAGCGTGCGGAGACTATCCTCAAAGCATTTGCAGACCGTCCCCATGTCTTCAACCTTGGGCACGGGATCGGCCAATTCACTCCCATCGAGCATGTTGAGCAGCTTTTGAAGGCTGTGCGGGGGTAGCATCATGCAAGACGTATTGCTCACTATCTACCCGTGGCTGACAGCGGGTCACGTCATCTTTGTCGTGTTTTGGATGGCGGGCCTGTTTATGTTGCCGCGCCAATGCATTTACATGCTTGATGCTGCGCCCGGCTCTGACGAAGAAGCACTGTGGACGCACCGTATGGGACTGCTCCGCAGGATCATACTTACGCCCAGCCTGATCGTTGTTTGGATCCTTGGCCTCAGTCAAGCAATCGCGATGGAGATGTTTACTCAAGGGTGGTTGCACATCAAAATCACACTGGTTTTCCTTCTTACAGGCTATCACGGTTGGCTTGTCGGCCAGACAAAGAAGATGGCGCGCGGTGAACGGCCTTTGAGCGACAAGACTTTGCGTTTGGTGGGCGAGGTTCCCGGTATATTGCTGATCTTGATCATCGTCGCTTTGTATGTTGGCCGCATACACTTGGCTTAGTCAGCCGAATTTAGGCGTGCCTACGATTGGTGGATTGACCGCGGCGCGTCCTGCTCGTATTTCCCAAAACACTCATCCGGTGGGTTCGCTCAGTTCATGCGCGGACAGTCTGCTTTCTCCAAGCCCATCCTCTCGTCTCTTTAAGGTGAAGCCTTAAAGCGACAGGAGGCCTCTTCTTAAAAAGAGGTACTGACAAACCGGTCACCCCCTTGGCGCAAGACACTCTTCGCGTCGTTTGATTTGGAATATTGTTTCTCATGCATCTCAAAGACTTAAAAGCACGCACTCCAGCTGATCTTGTGGCCATGGCGGAAGAGCTCGGCGTTGAAGGCGCATCGACCATGCGGCGTCAGGATCTTATGTTCTCAATCCTGCGCGAGCTTGCAGAGGATGAAGAATACCAAGAAAAGATCATGGGGATCGGCACGATTGAAGTGTTGCAAGATGGCTTTGGTTTTCTGCGTTCTCCTGAGGCGAACTACCTTGCTGGACCAGATGATATTTATGTCTCGCCCAATCAGATCCGCAAATGGGGTCTTCGCACAGGCGACACAGTCGAGGGCGAAATTCGCGCACCCAAAGATGGAGAACGCTATTTTGCTTTGACGAGCCTCAGCACAGTCAATTTCGAGGAGCCCGATGCGGTTCGCATGCGGACCAATTTCGACAACCTCACAGCGCTTTATCCAACCGAAAAGTTGAGCCTCGATACGCTTGATCCGACGGTCAAAGACAAATCGGCCCGCGTGATCGACATTGTGTCCCCGCAAGGTAAGGGCCAGCGTGCTCTGATTGTGGCGCCGCCTCGCACGGGTAAAACGGTTCTTCTCCAAAACATCGCCAAGGCTATCACGGACAACCACCCAGAGGTTTTCTTGCTGGTTCTTCTCGTCGATGAACGCCCGGAAGAAGTCACCGACATGCAGCGCAGCGTGAAAGGTGAAGTGATCTCGTCAACTTTTGACGAGCCAGCAACACGCCACGTTCAAGTCGCTGAAATGGTTATCGAAAAGGCCAAACGTTTGGTCGAGCATAAGAATGATGTTGTCATTCTGCTGGATCTCGATCACGCGCCTTGGCCGCGCTTACAACACGGTTGTTCCATCCTCGGGTAAAGTGCTTACCGGCGGTGTGGATGCAAATGCGCTCCAACGCCCAAAACGCTTCTTTGGTGCGGCACGTAACATCGAAGAAGGCGGCTCGCTTTCAATCATTGCAACTGCGCTGATTGATACTGGCAGCCGTATGGATGAGGTCATCTTCGAAGAGTTCAAAGGCACCGGTAACTCTGAAATCGTTCTGGACCGAAAGGTCTCTGACAAACGTATCTTCCCTGCGCTCGATGTTGGCAAATCAGGTACGCGTAAGGAGGAGCTCCTTGTCGAGAAGGATAAGCTTTCCAAAATGTGGGTCCTGCGCCGCATCCTCATGCAGATGGGCACCGTAGATGCGATGGAATTCTTGCTCGACAAGATGAAGGATTCAAAGACAAACGAAGATTTCTTCGATACGATGAATCAGTAGAATTGGTGGCCTGGGGAGGGGTCGAAGATTGATAAGCCAATATGTTTACATAAGCACCGCGCTCAATCTAAGCCGTGATGATGTGGATGACATCCTTGAGACGTGTGCCCGCAACAACACTGCGCAAGGCGTGACAGGGCTCCTCCTTTTTAACGGGCGTAACTTCTTTCAGCTTTTGGAAGGCGATAAACCTGTTCTGGACAGTCTTCTCGCCAAAATTGAGAGCGATACGCGCCACGTTGGCATGGTCGTCTTGCACAAGGGCGAGGTTGAGGCGTGCGTTTGCCCGGAATGGGCGATGAAGCGCATCGCGATTGCTGACGCCGTCGAAGCAAGGCAGCAGCAATTGGAGGATGAATTGCCAGCTGGCATTGATCCAGCTATCCGAAAGACCATGCTGAATTTTGCGATGCTGAACTAAAGTGAAGAGCCGCGTCTGAAAGCGCTATATTCAGCCATCGTTCGATAGAAATGGGCTCATCTGCCGCGCTTGAGCTGCGCGCCCATCATCTCCCAAACCTTGTTCACAGCTTGGAGCGGGCGCACCATCACCTTGAAATCAATGATTTTTCCGTCATTATCAAAGGTGATGATATCGACCCCGTTGACCTGAATTCCGTCCATCTCGGTCTGAAACTCAAGGACAGCGCTTTGCTCGCTCACAACCTCGCGCAAATATTTGAAACTGTCATTGCCCAAAGTCTTGCTGGCCGCACTAAGATACGCTGCGGTGATTTTGCGGCCTTCCTGAGGCGTGTGAACAACCGGGGAGTGAAAGACGACGTCCTCGTGCAATATTTCGTTAAGAGCACCCATCGAACTTCCGGTCGCCATGACCTCATGCCAGCGTTCTAAGCCTGATGTTGCAGGAGCGTGAGTTTCCTGTGAAGCTGCAGCTGTAGTATGTGTCATCGTTCTCTCTTACCCATTCGGCCTATTTTGAATGAAACCTAGCCATTGCCGGCGGCTTGATGCAAACGGTATTGTGGTAAGGGTGCAGGCGATGCCGCATCATGGAAGGGCGAGAGGGCGATGAAGATCAACGTAGAAGTCGACTGCACACCGCAGGAGGCCCGCGAATTTCTGGGCCTGCCGGATGTGAGCGAGGCGAACGCGCTTTATGTCGAGAACATCTCAAAAGCGATGAGCGGCGTTCAAAGCCCTGCCCAATTGCAGGAATACGCCCAAGCTTTGGCTCCGATGGGGCAAATGGGCCTGAAATTGTTCCAGAACTTTGTTGAGAGCGGTATGCGCGGTGCCACCGGTGCGGGCAAGCCGGCTGACACTAAAAAATAGCGCGGCAAGGGCAGCGTTTTGGCCTGAATATGGATAGCGGCGCACAAACAATTTTTGCGGTCTCAAGCGGCTCGCCCCCTGCTGCGATTGGCGTGATACGGGTGAGCGGTCCAAAGGCAGGCACTGCTCTTCGCGCCTTGACAGGGCGTGATATAACGCCGCGAACGGCATCGCTTGCCCTGCTGCTCGGTTCGTCGCGCGAGGTTCTGGATCAGGCGCTTGTTCTGTGGTTTCCGGGCCCCAACACGGCCACGGGCGAGGATTTGGCTGAGTTTCACTGTCATGGGGGCAGGGCGGTCCTCGCGGCTGTGTGCACCGCTCTCAGCGAGATGGATGGGCTTCGGCCAGCGCTTGAGGGGGAATTCACCAGGCGCAGTTTCGCCAATGGCAGGATCGACCTTGCCGAAGCAGAAGGATTAGCCGATCTGCTTGAAGCGGAGACAGAGCTGCAACGCTCAGCGGCCATTCGCAGCGCCAGCGGCGCGCTTTCGGGTCAGACCGAACAGTGGCGAAACACCGTTTTGGAACTGTCTGCTCACGTCGAGGCTGTGCTCGATTTCTCTGACGAGGATGACGTTTCGGAACTTCCAACCGCGTTTGCAACCAAGCTCGAGCGCCTGGTTGGCTCGCTTAAGGAATGGCTGAAAAGACCGCGATCAGAAAAGCTCAAGGAGGGCTTTCGTGTTGTGCTGGCCGGGCCGCCCAATACTGGAAAGTCGACTTTGTTTAATGCGCTGGTGGAGAGCGAGGCGGCGATCACCTCGCCAATCGCGGGGACAACGCGCGATGTAATCGAACGCAGCGTGTCGATTTCGGGCGTTCCCTTTGTTTTTGTGGACACTGCGGGGCTTAGGGATGATGGCGCTGAGGAGATCGAGGCGATCGGGATTGTGAAAGCTCAGGGGGAACTCGCGCAAGCGGACTGTGTGCTGTGGCTGGGCGAGGAAGGGCAGGGCCCCGCCGGTTCACTCGAGATTGCTGCCCGGAATGACTGTCCCGATTTTGTACCAAAAACCTCGGACTTGGCCCGATCAGTGTCTGGTGTAAGCGGTGCCGGTGTGGAGGCTCTGAAAGGGGCGCTTGTCGATCTGGCTCGCATGAGCCTGCCAAAGCCCGGCGAAACCGCGCTAAACGAAAGGCAGCATAGCCGTATCAACGATGCCTATGAGACATTGATCAGCGCCAAGGAGCAGACTGATTTTCTGCTCCTCGGTGAAGATCTGCGCAGGGCTCGGTTGGCCTTCGACCGCTTGATTGGCCGCTCAACGACAGAAGATATGCTTGATACTTTATTCGGACGGTTCTGTATCGGAAAATGAGTACTCCCGGTTTCAGCACTGTTTCACGTGAAACATCTTTGACGCGGGGTGGGTGAACGCCTATCTGGCGGATCATGCACACCTATGATGTTCTAGTAGTCGGCGGCGGCCATGCCGGTGTGGAGGCGGCTCTTGCCTCAGCGCGTATGGGCGCGCGAACGGGCTTGGTCAGCTTCGATCTCGAGGCCATTGGCGCGATGAGCTGCAACCCGGCCATAGGCGGCCTGGGCAAAGGGCATCTCGTATGCGAAGTGGACGCGCTTGACGGTGTAATTGGCCGAGCAGCCGATGCAGGCGCGATCCATTACCGAATGTTGAACCGGTCAAAGGGGAGCGCCGTCTGGGGGCCAAGGGTTCAAGCCGACCGAAAACTTTTCAAAGCAGAGGTTCAGCGCTGTGTGAAAGCGCAGGACAACCTTGAGCTAATCGAAGGGGAGGCTGCGGCCCTATCGCTCACCGGTGGCAGGGCGGCAGGTCTTGAGTTGGCAGACGGCTCGAAACTTGTGGCTGAGCGGGTAATACTCTGCACCGGGACCTTCCTCGGCGGGGTATTGTTTCGCGGAGAGGAGCGTTTTGACGGCGGCAGGATTGGGGAGAATGCTGCTGCACGCTTAGCCGACCAATTGCGCGGCGCGGACCTTCCAATGGCACGCCTGAAGACCGGCACCCCTCCGCGGCTCGATGGGCGCACGATCGACTGGTCTCAGCTTGATGAACAGCCTTCCGATGCCGATCATTGGACCATGTCTGCGTTGACGAAGCGGCGTGTGAACGCCCAAGTTTTCTGCGCGATCACCCGGACCAATCAGGTATCCCACGATATTATCCGCGAAAACCTCCATCGCTCACCTTTGTTTTCAGGCGCAATCGGCGCAGCGGGTCCGCGATATTGTCCTTCGATTGAAGACAAAATTCACCGGTTCGGCGACCGTGACGGGCATCAGATTTTCCTAGAGCCCGAAGGTTTGGACACACACCTTGTCTATCCCAATGGTATTAGTACCTCGCTGCCCGTCGATGTGCAGCTCAGCATGCTTCGCACCATGCACGGATTGTCGCAGGTTGAGATGGCTGTGCCTGGCTATGCGGTGGAGTATGATCATATCGACCCGCGTGCGTTAACACCCGATCTGCAGCTGCGGTCTATCCCGGGCTTGTACTGTGCTGGACAGATTAACGGTACGACAGGCTATGAGGAGGCCGCTGCACAAGGCTTGGTTGCTGGCTTGGAAGCGGCCGCAGCTGCGGTTGGCAAAAAGGCACCAAAGCTTGACCGCGCCAATTCCTATATCGCAGTAATGATCGACGATCTGACGCTTCAGGGTGTCAGCGAACCCTACCGGATGCTTACATCACGCGCGGAGTATCGGTTACGGCTGCGCGCAAACAATGCGTCCACTCGATTGACGCAGCTCGGTATTGCAAGCGGCTGTATCGGCAGCGAAAGGCGCAGCTGGTTTGAGGCGCGTGAGGTTTCACGTGGAACAGTCGAAGCCGCGTTTGCGGCTAGAATCCATTCAAGTGACCTTGCCGATACCGGTGTTGCCGTGCGGAAGGACACTGGCGAGAAGTCAATTGAAGAGTGGCTGCGGCACAATGGTGTTGATTTAGAGGTGCTAGCGCCCTGGCTCATAGACCTCGAAGGCATCGAGCCATCGCTACTCGTGGAAATGGCCGAGGATGCGGTCTACGCGCCTTATCTCGCCCGGCAAGAGGCGGAACTGCGCGATTTGCGGGCAAGCGAAGATCTCCAGCTCCCTGCAGATTTCCCTTACGCTCAGGTGCCGGGACTATCCAATGAGATGGTGGAACGCCTGACACGGTCCGCGCCGAGGAACCTCGCTGCTGCTGGACGTGTTGCAGGGATAACCCCTGCGGCGCTTTCTGCCGTCCTCGTCCATGCGCGGCGTTGGCAGAACGCGGCATGAGCGACTTGGACCTGCTCGCCAGTGAAGAGCATTCGCGCGCATTTGTTGAAGGGCTGGGTGATACTCATGCGGCCGAGCGTATGCACCACTATGCGCGGCTCCTCCTTGAGGAAAATCAGAAGCAAAATCTTATAAGCAAGCCGAGCGAGGCGAACCTATGGGTCCGGCATTTGGCCGACAGTGCTCAACTGCTCACGCATGTGCCTGATGGAAATGGGGTCCACAAGGGCGGGGTTTGGCTCGACTTAGGGACTGGGCCGGGCCTTCCTGGTCTCGTAATTGCTATTCTGCGCCCTCGGTTCAAAGTCGTTCTGGTGGAATCGCGCGGCCGGCGTGCGACGTTTCTTCGGCACTGCGTGAAAGAGCTAGGCCTCGACAACTGCGAGGTGCAAGGCTCCCGTTTGGAGACAATTACCCCGTTCCGGGCAGCAGTGATTTCAGCCCGCGCCTTCGCTCCGTTGGAAAAGCTCCTCAATTTATCCGCACCCTTCTCCACAAAGCAGACTTGCTGGCTCTTGCCTAAGGGACGATCTGCGGCGCACGAATTGAAAGAGGTGAAAAAGTCGATTCGGAGCATGTTCCACGTGAAACATTCATTGACCGACCCGGACGCAGGGATCATCGTGAGCAAATAGGTTTTGATACGCGCATTAGGCGCCGATGATAGCCATCAAGAGGAGCGGGAAGTGCTAACAATCGCCATCGCAAACCAGAAAGGCGGAGTGGGCAAGACCACCACCGCCATCAATATGGCGACCGCTATGGCGGCGACCGGATGGCGCACCCTGCTGCTTGATCTTGATCCGCAAGGCAACGCATCGACTGGGCTTGGGGTTGAGGCTGCCACCCGGGAGCTTTCAACCTACGATCTTCTCGTCGAAGAATTGGCGGTTTCAGAGGCGATCTATGAGACCAGCATTCCAGGCCTTGAGATAGTGCCAGCAACAGTGGATCTGAGCGGCGCTGAGGTGGAACTTGTATCGGTCGAAGAGCGCACACAGCGACTGCGCAGCGCCTTGGCGAGCCATTCTGGTCACGACATTTGCTTCATTGACTGTCCGCCATCCTTGGGTCTTTTGACGCTTAACGCGCTTTGTGCTGCGGATTCGATCCTTGTTCCGCTCCAATGCGAATTTTTCGCGCTTGAAGGGCTCAGCCAGCTTCTTCAGACTGTGGAGCGGGTGCAGCAAGGATTTAACCCCGAACTCAGCATTATCGGCGTGGCGCTGACCATGTTTGATCGCCGCAATCGGCTCACTGATCAGGTTTCCGATGATGTCCGGGATTGCCTTGGCGGGTTGGTCTTTGAAACCGTAATCCCGCGCAATGTTCGCCTTTCTGAGGCGCCGAGCCATGGTCTTCCTGCTCTGGTTTATGATCACAGCTGTGTCGGAAGCCGGGCGTATATCGCGCTTGCCCGCGAACTCATTGGACGATTTCCTCCCGAAAGACAGGTAGCCGCATGACCGGTAAAACATCCGACGCTGTTCGATTCTCTGTGCCTCAGAAAAGCCCTTCGGACCGCAAGAAAAAGCTAGGCAAAGGTCTGGGCGCGCTGATGGGTGAGACCAAGCGAGAAGAGCCATTGGTCTCTCAGACAGGTCAAGAAAATCAAGGTGTTGCGGGCCGATCGGCATCCGATTCGGGTGTCTCCGGGGATTCGCCGCTCAAATCATTGCCGATTGCCACTATTTCTCCGCTGCCCGGCAACCCGCGCAAGCATTTTGATGAGGCCGCGCTAGAGGAGCTAGCCGCATCTATCGCATCAAAAGGTGTGATCCAGCCCATTATCGTGCGGCCTAAGGGAAAGGGCCGCTATCAATTGGTCGCAGGCGAGCGGCGTTGGAGAGCGGCGCAAAAGGCCCGCCTGCATCAAATCCCGGCGCTTGTTCGAGAATTAACAGACCGCGAGGTCATGGCTCTTGCGCTGATTGAGAACCTTCAACGCGAAGATCTCAACCCGGTTGAAGAAGCGCGCGCATACCAGCGCCTCGCCAATGAAGAAGGTATGACGCAGTCTGACATTGCCAGGATGGTAGAGAAGTCGCGCAGTCATGTTGCGAATATTCAACGTCTTTTGGGCCTTCCGGAAGCTGTCCTCGACCTCGTCGAAGGCGGCAAGCTTTCGATGGGCCATGCAAGGGCTCTTGTAGGGCAAGAGAATGCGGCAACGCTCGCAAAGCAGGCTGTGAACGACAATTTGTCCGTACGCGAGATCGAAAAGCTGGTTCGCAAGGCGGCTAAGAAGGCCACGAGCAATGGCGACACTGTCCAGCCTGTCGCCGCGTCTGGCGAAGATGCTGATATTGTGGCTGTCCAGAAGCATCTCGAGGAATTTTTGGGACTTAAGGTTCGAATCAAGGCCGATACAGACCCGCGATCAGGGGCAATAACCATTCAATATGGCTCGCTCGATCAGCTGGATTTGGTGTGTCAGCGCTTAACCGGCGGCGACTTTTAACAGAAAACTTATGCGCTTCCTCAGATGGAAATCGCGGTTTTTCAAGGCCCTATGTGAGGTGGATCCTAGGCCTTACCCGCTTGTTAATCATACTTAAAAACGAAAGCGGAACTCCGCACTTCTACTTAGAGAACTCGAACGGGGGCAAACTCGTTCGGTTAGGGTGGCATGGTGCACTGATTCGCGACGGGTTGCGAAAATGCCTTTCGGTCATCCTGACAACGGGAAAAAGAATTTTTCGGAAGGACCAACACATGACCAAGATTTTTCGCACCGCCGCAGCCGGCGTCGCTCTTTTTGCAGCTGTAGGCATGGGCTCAGCGGCTCAAGCACAGGTTTCGCAAAGCGCTGATGCGACGGCTGAGATCCTCGCAGCACTGCAGCTTACCAACGATGCCGCTCTCGACTTCGGCTCGCTGATCATGAACGCCAACTCAGCTGGCGGTTCTGTCGATGTGAGCGGTGGGGGCTTCCGCAACTGCAACGGCGATGTGATTTGCGGTCCAGGCGGCTCAGAGCAGCCTGCTGTCTTCACCGTCACTGGCGCTGCAAACAGCACCATCAACGTGACCGTTCAGGACCTCGTTGCAAACCCAGTGAGCCTGACGCACACTGCAAACGCAGGCTCAACGAGCGCAGAGCACAATATTGAGCTTACTGCTCTTGATGATGGTTCGCTCGGCGGCTTCACCTCATTCAGCGGCAGCGAATCATTCAACGTCGGTGGCAGCATTTCGCTCGACGGCAGCGAAATCGCTGGCACTTACGAAGGTTCATTCGAAGTTACTGTTGCCTATCAGTAAGATCGAAAACCAAGCATCGGCGCTTTGAGCGCTGGTGGTTGAACAGGCATTCGGGCTGCATCCCTTCATAAAGGGGTGCGGCCCTTTGCATGTCTGGAGTGCGCCCAGGTTTGAGCCTCGCTCCTTTAACCAATCTTAACCATGATTGATTACCCCCCATAGGTGAACTTGCGTAGGGGCCCGTTGGTGATGGGTCTCTGCTTGAAGGAGCCCTGAATACTATGTTTCTGAAATCGCTGCGTAAAACTCTCAAGTCTGCTGCTATTCTTGCCACCGCAGGCACGGCTATTCTGGCTTCTCCGCTCTATGCTCAAGGTGATTTGCTTGTCGCTCCTACGCGCGTAATCCTTGACGGATCGCGCGGGACGGAAGTTATTCTCAGCAATATCGGCTCTGAGGAAGCGACTTACCGCATCAGCCTCGAACTGCGCCGGATGACGCAAGAGGGGCAACTGGTTCCGGTCGAGAAGGTCGACGCAAACGGCGTTGAAGAAGCCTCGCTTGGCATGATCCGATATGCACCGCGCCGCATCGCGCTTCCGCCCGGCCAACCGCAGGCGGTACGCCTTGCCGCGCGTCCCGGCGCAGAGCTTCCCGATGGGGAGTACCGCGTCCATATGTCGTTCAAAGCGATCCCGCGGCCCCGTGAGGTCACGCAGGAAGAGACGCAAACGGGGGAGGTCAAGTTTCGCCTTATCCCGATCTATGGCATCACCATTCCGATCATTGTGCGTCACGGACGGGTTGAAGCCCAGGTGGCTCTAACGCAGCCGAGCATCATTCAAGGCGAAGACGGACCAGAGTTTGCCATGACGATCGAGCGTTCAGGCGAAAGTTCGACCTATGGTGCTTTGAGCGTTGTGAAACCGGGCTTTGATAACCCTATCCTGCTTGCAGGCGGTATCGCGGTCTATCCTGAGATCGGCACCCGTCAGGTTCGCGTGAAGCTTACCCCGGAACAGGCGGCCCAGCTCAAAGGGCCGGGCCGGGTTGAATACCGCGAGCTTCCGGAGAATGGCGGCGGACTGATTGCGTCTATTGATGGCGTGATCGGCTGATTGTCAGCGAGAACGGTCGGGCTTTTCGCCTGAGCTTTGACAGATGAAATTTGAGCGCAAACCACTTCTCAGCGCCGTTGCGAGCTTTGCAGCGGCGCTTAGTGCGTTTGTGCCAAGCGTTGAGGCTTCAGCGCAAAATGGTGCAGGCCAAAATTCAGGCGCTCCGACCAACACATGGCAACCGAGCGAAGACGATTATCTTCTGCTTCAAATGACCATCAAGAATTTCAAACTCACCTATGATGTGCGCGGGTATCAAACGGATCGCGGGGTCTGCCTCGACCTTGCAGATGTCATCCAAACTTTGGATCTGCCGATACGGATCGACAAAAAGTCGCGCCGCGCGACTGGCTGGCTGTTTGCTGAGGATCAGGAAATCACGATTGATCGCAGCTCCAACACAGTACAAAACGTGAACACGGGGCCTGCTCCTCTCGCAAACGATATTTATGACACACCAGAGGGGTGGTGCGTGGATACCGATGCCTTGTCGCGCTGGTTTGGAGTGGACTTCAGGCCTGAACTTTTCAATGCAGCGGTTCGCCTGGAAACCGACGCTGAATTGCCATTTATGCAGGCGATTGAGCGCCGCAAACGGGCTGAACGTCTTCGGCCAAGATCGAACGATTTCGACCTTTCGCAATATCCGCAGTCGAAGATGGCCTATCGCAGTTGGAGAACGCCTTCAGTTGATGTGGTTGCCGATGTTGAAGCTCGGCAAAACAGCGGTATCGGCGGCCGGGTGGAATTCTTTGCTGCGGGCGAAGCCTTGGGAGCAAGTTACACCGCGCGGGTGGCCACAGATAGCGATTTCAACCCGCAAACTCTTCGCGTAAGAGCGTATCGGAGTGATGCAGATGGAGGGCTTCTGGGACCGCTTAATGCCACCGATATCGCGATTGGTGATGTCGAGACGGTTCCGGGCCGTTTGGTCGGCCAAACCGCCGTTGGACGAGGGGCATTTATCACAAATCGCCCGCTCAATCAGACCTCTCGCTTCTCGACCACGGTTCTGCGCGGCACGCTTCCGACTGGATGGGATGCTGAGCTTTACCGGAATGGACAATTGCTTGCATTCCAAAGCTCGCGCCCAGATGGGCGCTACGAGTTTATCGACATAGAGCTATTCTTTGGCCGAAATGACTTTGAAGTTGTGCTTTATGGGCCTCAGGGTCAGATCCGGCGCGAAAGATCGTCGGTTCCCGTCGGTGTGAACCAAATCGAGCCAGGCGAAACGCAGTATTGGGCAGGGATCGTTCAAGACAACCGCGATCTGATCCAATTGGACCGTCCGACCGCGCAGCCCAACCAAGAGCCGCAGAAATGGCGCTGGGGCACGGGGGTTGAACGCGGTTTGAGCAAACGCACCAGCGCCGGGTTCGGGCTTCATAACCTGTATCGCAACAATGCGCGGCACACCTACACCGAGGCGACATTGACGCATTCGCTGTCCTTCGCTCAATTTGAATTGGCGGCGGCGCATGAGTTTGGCGGAGGGGTGGTCACCAACCTCAACACGCTCGGCAGGGTGGGTAACGTCAATTTTGGCGCAAATGCTCGCGTATTTTTCGGGAATTTCCGCGGCGAATTTGCGGATAACGATATTGATTACCTCGGCGGGGTCAATTTCTCGACCTCATTGCGGATGGGGAGGCTCTCTTTGCCTGTCCAAGGGTCAGTCACCCACGCGAAACGCTCTAATGGCGACACCGTCAACGGTTTTAACCTTCTCACCTCGGTCAGTGCGGGCCGATTGTCTCTTTCTGCTCAAATCTTCCATGAAAAGGACAGCGGCAGGCCGGAAAACAACACGACCGAGCTGAGTCTGATCGCCAACAGGCGTTGGCGCAATGTTCGATTGCGCGGGAATGCGACGTTTAAGGCCAATGGTCCGGACCAAGGCCTCGAATCTGCGGCAGTTCGGCTCGAGGCTGACGTCAGTGAGGACGGGGTTCTCCAAGGGGACCTTGATTATTTCGCTGGATCTGACGAATTCAGGCTGACGGCGGGGTACACACACCTATTCAAAGAGTTCTCGCTGCGCGGCGATGCTTTTGTCACCTCGCGCGGGGTTCTTGGGGTTGGTCTCCAGGCCGCATTTAGCCTCGGGCCTGATCCGGTTTCCGGCGGAGTGCGTGTAACCCATTCAAAACTGGCGAGAAATGGTCAGGCGGCTGTGACCGTCTTCCGCGATGACAACGGCAATGATCGGCGCGACGAAGGCGAGGCTGTCTTGAAAAATATTCTGGTCGAAGCGGGGCTGCGCAGCACTGATGCCATCACCGGTGAAAACGGCACGGCTATTGTCGATGAGCTGAGGCCCTTCCAACCGGTGCTTGTGGGTATTGACGAAAGCTCGCTCGATGATCCGTTTCTTGCGCCGTCTTCCAAAGGCATTGTCGTAACGCCGCGTCCCGGCGTGATCGCACAGATCGATTTGGCTGTCTCTCCCACGGGCGAAGTCGAAGGGTCACTTCGCAGCGTGACCGGAACCGAGCAATCTGGCGTTCGTTTGCAGCTGATCAATCAGCGCGGAGCTGTTGCGGCAGAGACTATCAGCGAGTTCGACGGCTTCTTCTTATTCCAGCGAGTCCCTTATGGTGAATACCGCCTGCGTGTTTCCGACGAGGCGGCTGAGACGCTGGCCGTCGAGCCGGGCCTTGCGCTTCAGGACGGGCGCATCCGTTTCAAGATTGGGCAGGGCGAAGATGTCGTGCGCTTTGGTACGGTCAAACTGTCGCCCGCCAACGCAAAAGACCCGCCCGGCAATCGCCCGGCGGGTCCAGTAATCGCGGCAGCAAATGCTCAGTAGGGCAGCTCAGTTGCCTTTAATCAAGCGCGGCTGACCCTTGATCGGAATTGGCTCGCGCCGAACGGGCCGAGGAATTTCGCGGCGGGCGCCTGGAATGACCTCTTCGCGTACCGTTTCGCGCACGATCACGCGTTGGCGTTGCTGATATTCGATTGGCACGTATGTGATCTGTTGCGGCGGCTGGTAATAGTACTGCGGCGCTGCATAGACCGGAGCCGCGTAAACAGGTGCAGCTTGAGCATAAACCGGGGCGCGGGCCGGGATAGTGCGAACCGCAACACGGTGGCCGCCTTGGATATATTGCGACAGATAGGCATCCAGCGCTGCTTCGCAGTCATATTCGCCGCGATCATTCCGGCCGCCACCAATCAGGCTGCCCAAAATAGCGCCGCCAATGCCGCCCACTCCAGCGCCCAGAAGGGTTCCACCAAGTCGCTCGCTGTCAAACGCGCGGTTGCCGATGATGCCGCCTGCGACCGCACCAAGAAGACCGCCGATGATACCGCCCTTGCGGCGACCACGATGACCATCAGTGCGGCGCTCGCATTCTGCGATCCATTGCTCACGCTGAAACACTTGCGCGCCCGGCGCATATCCTTGCGCGTAATGACCCGCGTAAACGGGCGCCTGGCCGCCATACACTTGCCCTTGATAAAGCTGACCCTGAGGAAGAGCGGGAAGCTGCGCCGCAGATCCCTGTGCAGTCACAGAAGGGGCCGCGCTCTGGGTATAAGGAGACGAGCGAGCAATCCGGCGGGTGCGGGTGATGGTTTCCACACCGTCGGGACCAACGCTTGTTTCGCTTATCTCGCCGCCCGTAGATGGCCCGGTAGATGGCCCAGTAGACGGCAATGTCTGGGTCTGGAAAGTGTTGTCACGCGGTGCGGTCTGAAGATCACGCGGAAGAGTGCTCGCTTCTGAATCGCTCAGCACCTCGACCTCAGGCATATCAGGCATATCAGGCATAAAATCCTGAGCCGTCGCAGATGCCGGCAATGCCATTGCTGCGGCCGTAAGGCCGATGCCGGTGAGAGTTGCTCGGGAAAGAGTGGTCGGTGTCATCCAGTGTCCCCTGTTGCACCGCGGTTCACCCCAATTGGCGAATCGGCAATGGTGCCTTAGAAAAATGCTTGCAGAAGTGTTACCATCAGGGCTCTGCTGCTCACAAATGGACTAAGGCACCGTGTCTCGAAACGGGGCGGATGCTGGCGCAAGTGTAATCACCACGCTGCGATCGTATCTTACAACCGGTCCGCCAAAATCCGTGCCAGCCCTTCAATTGCCTCGGCGTCTTCGGATGTGAAGCGTCCCTTATCGGGGCTATCCAGATCAATGACAGCGATGACCTTACCGCTGCGCACAATGGGGACAACCAGTTCCGATTGACTGGCCGCGTCGCAAGCGATGTGACCGGGAAAGGCATGGACGTCTTCAACGCATTGGGTTTTTAAGGTTTTCGCAGCCGCGCCGCACACTCCAATGCCGGTGGGGATACGAATACACGCTGGCTTGCCGTTAAAAGGGCCCAAAACCAATTCTGCATCGCCAGCCGCATTAGCCCCCATCCGGTAGAAACCCGCCCAATTCAGACCCGGCAGAAATTCCCACATCAAAGCGGCGACATTGGCCATGTTCGCAATGCCATCATCCTCGCCGAGAGTGATGGCGTCCACTGCCTCGGCCAATTGCTGATACCGCTCTTGCTTGGTCGCGGTTTCATCAGGTTTGAAATCGAACATGTTTGAGTGTCCCTGAACTGAGCACCTTATCGAGCACCATCTTGAGCGCCATCGCATGCCTTATCATGAGCACTTGATGCTTGTGGCAAGCCAAAGCCTGCCGTATCGGGCTTTCACATGGGTATCTTTCGCAAGCTCGCAATCGCTCTTGTCGTATTTATTGTCGTTGCAGGGGCCGGTGTTTTCTATCTCTCGATCGGACAAGAGGCCGAGCTGAGCGTGGATGACGTTGCTGGAACTGATCCGATTTTGGCAGAGCCATCGGCTGAGAGTTTTCCCACCGTTCGAATTGCTGAACCTGTGGGCTGGGAAGACGGTGAAGCGCCTACCGCTCCTGAAGGGTTTACCGTCAACCGTTTTGCAGAAGGGCTCGATCATCCGCGTGTCCTTTACGCGCTTCCCAATGGGGATGTTCTGGTAACATTGACCCGGGCACCCTCGCGCCCTTCGGATGAGGAAGGAGCTGGCTTCTTCGCCTCGATCTACAACTGGGTGGCTGATTTGCTTTTCGCACAGGCTGGCGCTGCCGGAGCCTCGGCGAATGAGGTGGTGTTGTTGCGGGATGCGGATGGTGACGGGGTTGCTGAGATAAAGGAGGTCTTGCTGAATGCGGACAACGGCCTCGATTCCCCATCGGGCATGGGCTGGACCGATGGCAAACTCTATGTCGCCAATCACAATGCGATCCTCGCGTTCGAATACGAACTCGGCGCTTTGACCATTGAGGCCGAGAGCACAAAGATCACCGATTTGCCGCCGGGAGGCGGCCACTGGATGCGCAATCTTGAAATTCACCCCGATGGTGACCGCCTTTATGTTGCGGTTGGTTCGGTTTCGAACATCGGCGAACAAGGCATGGCAGTGGAAGAAAACCGCGCCATGATCTGGGAGCTTAGCCTTGAAACGCTCGGGGCGCGGCCATTTTCTGTGGGTCTTCGCAATCCCAATGGTCTCGATTTCAGCCCATGGACGGGCGAACTTTGGACCACTGTAAACGAGCGCGATATGCTGGGCTCAGACCTCGTTCCTGATTACCTCACCAGCGTACCTTTGGGTTCGCAATATGGCTGGCCTTGGGTTTATTATCAGAAGAATATTGATCGCCGGGTCAAAAGCCGGATGCCCCGGTTTATGATGGAATACACACGCTATCCCGAATTTGCTCTCGGACCGCATGTGGCTGCATTGGGACTGGTGTTCACCGCAGACGGCCACCGCATGGGTGATGAATTTGCAAGCGGCGCTTTTGTTGCGCGTCATGGATCGTGGAACCGCAAGCCGCCTTCAGGATATGATGTGGTCTATGTCGCTTTTGATGCGAACGGCAATCCGGTTGGCAAGCCTGTGCCGCTCCTGACAGACTTCCTCAACGAAGATGGGAGCACCAAAGGCCGCCCAACCTGGGTCGAATGGGCCGGTGATGGATCGCTCCTCGTGACCGACGACACCGCTGGCATCATCTGGCGCACTCTGGCGCTTGAAAGCGCGCCGGGCAGCGCGATTGAGGAATTGCAGGCCGAACCTCTCCCGCCTTTGCGTGAACTGATCGACCCGCGCGCTGCATTTGAAGAGGACTTCCTGCGCACACAGGCTGGCCAAGAGGCCGAATAACGCGTGGTTGGCCTACAGCTTGAGGCCAGCACGCCCCGCTAGCTCACAGGCGAACTGATAGGCGGTCCTACCTGAGCGGTTGCCGCGCGCAATCGCCCATCGCTGCGCCTCGGTTTCGTCAACCGACAGGGCGAGAGGATCGGCGTAGCTGCGCACAATTTCAAGATATGTGGCCTGGTCGCAGGGGTGAAACGCAAGCGTCAGGCCAAACCTGTCAGCAAGAGCCAGCGCATTGTCACGCTCATCGCGTTCGTGCAGCTCTGCGGGCGCGCTTGCCTCCCTTGGCACAATCGCACGCCTATTGGATGTCACCGCGATCTTGATATTGGCGGGACGCACAAGAACCCCTCCATCCAGCAGACTGCGAAGCGCAAGGTTGGCCTGTAAATCACTTTCGCCAAAACCGAGATCGTCGATAAACAGGACAAAAGACCGCGCAGAGTTGCTGAGCGCCTCTATCAGCGATGGTATCTGCGCAAATTTGCTTGCACTGATCTGGATGAGTGCAATTTGACCTCCCTCTTGCTGAACGGCCTTTACGCTTGCACGGATAAGCGCCGACTTTCCCATTCCGCGCGCGCCCCACAAGAGCATGTCGTGAGCCGCGGCACCTGAAGACAGTCTCTTTAGATTTTCGGCAAGCGCGTGCTTTTGCGCTTCAATCCCTTTCAACCGCTCAAGAGGCAGAGCATCCAGGGTTTTGAGCGCACGCGCGCTTTCGCCATCCCACACATAGGCAGGCGCCTCCAGCCAATCTACCGGAGCACGGGGGAACTCGCCTGGGGTGGGTGCAATCCGCTCGAGGCTTTCAGCTATCCGCTCAAGCAGGTCGCGCTCTTCACCCATCGCGCCGCTTAACCTGCCAACGCTTCTGGCGAGAGGGTGTAGAGGCCTTCCGCCCCTGCAACCGCGCTCGCCTTAAGACCGGCAGCTTCGGGGACGATGCGGTCGAGGAAGAAGCGCGCTGTCACGGGTTTGGTCTGCTCCAATGCAGGCGCCGCGCCGTTCGCAACCGCCTCGGCCTGTTTCATCAGCTGCCAGCCAGCGACTGCCACGGCTGCCATAGTGCAGAACGGAACGCTACCGGCCAGGCGGTCATCAAGGCTCGCCTCATCGCGCATCCAACTGGCGATTGCGGAGCACTCCTGTGCCAAAACTGCCAAGGCAGGTTCGCCAGAAGCATCGCGCACGATATCGGCAAACAGAGTGAGCATCGCCTCTCCGCCGTCAAGCCCAAGCTTGCGCGTCACAAGGTCGGCGGCCTGAATGCCATTGGTGCCTTCATAAATCGGCGCAATGCGCGAATCGCGCCAATGCTGCGCCGCGCCTGTTTCTTCGACAAAGCCCATACCGCCGTGGATTTGGACGCCGATGCCGGTGACCTCGACGCCGATGTCCGTGCCCCACGCCTTAAGCAATGGCACAAGGATTTCAGCGCGGTTTGACGCATCGCTATCGCCCAGTGTGCCCCGGTCCACCTGTCCGGCGCAGTAATAGAGAAGCGCGCGCGCACCTTCGGTGAGAGACTTCATCCGCAGGATCATGCGGCGGACATCGGGATGCTCAATAATCGCAACCGGCGATTTATCCGGAGAGCCAGCTCTTGCCGATTGCACCCTATCGCAAGCATAAGCGATTGCCTGCTGTGTTGCGCGTTCACCGATTTGGACGCCCTGGTTGCCGACATTGATCCGCGCATTGTTCATCATCGTGAACATCGCCATCAGCCCGCGGTTTTCCGCTCCCACCAGTTCCCCGATGCAATTGTCATTGTCGCCGTACGACATGACGCAAGTGGGCGAGGCGTTGATGCCGAGCTTATGCTCAAGGCTCACAGGTCGGCAATCGTTGTGGGGGCCAAGCGAGCCGTCCGCGTTCACATGATATTTCGGCACTACGAAGAGCGAGATGCCGCGCGTTCCTTCAGGGGCGCCCGGAAGGCGAGCGAGCACAAGGTGAATGATGTTCTCCGCCAGAGTGTGATCGCCCCAGGTGATGTAAATCTTCTGGCCTTTGATCTTGTACTTGCCCGCATGCTCGCCGTCCGTGATCGGCTCAGCGCTGGAGCGCAGCGCGCCCACGTCGCTTCCTGCAGCAGGTTCGGTGAGGTTCATGGTGCCCGACCATTTTCCGCTGATCAGATCTGGCAAATAGAGCGATTTCTGCGCGTCGCTGCCGTGGTGTTCGAGCGCTTCGACCGCGCCTACGGACAGCATGGGGAGGAGGCAAAAGGCCATATTGGCGCTGCCCAGGTTCTCAAGTACGTTGCATGAAAGCGTGAAGGGCAGACCTTGTCCGCCAAAATCGGTGGAGGAGCCAATCGAGTTCCAGCCTTGCTCGATATAACCTTCATAGGCTTCTTTGAACCCATCAGGCAGGCGCACCACGCCATTTTCAAGCTTAGCGCCTTCGAGGTCACCGATGCGGTTGAGCGGCGCAAATTCGCCCGCTGCAAACTGGCCGACGCCTTCCACGATGGCTTCGACCAGATCACTTTCCGCGTGAGCGAACCTCTCTGATTGGCTGAGCTCTTCGATGCCGGCATTCACCCGGATAGCGAGCAATTGGTCCTGAGTGGGCGGAGTAAACGGGGTCACTGGAGTTGATCCTCTCAAACTTGAGCGCGCCGCGACACTTGTGGCGACACTTGTGAAAGTGTGCTTGGCAATTTCGCTTACCAGATATAGCGCGAGGCCATGGCCCGCAAGAACGTAACGCAGCAGCTGTCCCCTAAGGGCGAAGGATTGGACCGTGCGGCCAAGATTTTGGAGAGCGGCGGGCTAGTCGCAGTGCCAACGGAGACGGTTTACGGCCTTGCCGCGCGTGCGGACTGTGCTGATGCTGTGGCGCGGATTTATGCCGCCAAGGGCCGGCCGGGTTTCAATCCTCTTATAGTACATGTGAAGAACCTGGCGCAGGCCGAAACACTCGCTCATTTCGATGCGCGCGCCCGTGATCTGGCTCAGAAGTTTTGGCCGGGGCCCCTGACGCTGGTGCTGCCTATGAAAGAGGGTGCCGGATTGGCGGCAGCGGTAAGCGCGGGCCTGCCCACGATTGCTCTGCGTCAGCCTTCGCACCCCGCGATGCAGGCGCTGCTCGAAAAACTGGATTTCCCCCTTGCCGCTCCCTCTGCCAATGCGAGCGAAGAGGTGAGCCCCACAAGGCCCGAGCATGTTATGGCATCCTTGGGGAATGCCTGTCCTGCGGTCATTTGCGATGGCGCGACCGAAGCAGGGCTTGAGTCGACGATTATAGCGCTTCGTGAAGAGGGAGGTTGGAGCCTCTTGCGGCCGGGCCCCATCACCCAAGAGGTGCTGGAACATCTGCTCGGTCCTCAAATGCTGCCTCAGACAGCAACAATCGAAGCCCCCGGCCAATCGGCTCGGCACTATTCTCCTGGTAAGCCAGTGCGGTTGAACGCCGCAAAAGTTGCGCAAGACGAGTTTTGGATCGGGTTCGGCGAGCTGCACGGTGATTGCAATGTGTCACCAAACGGTGACCTCAATGAAGCTGCGGCCAATCTTTACGAGTGCCTGCATCTGGCAAGCGGTTCCAGCAAACCCCGCATAGCGGTTGCCCCGATCCCAGTGGAGGGGGTGGGGCAGGCGATCAATGACCGGTTAAAACGCGCGGCCAGCAAATAGGTCAGCGCGGCTCTAGCGGGACCTGAGGAAGCAATTCTTCGATTTCTTCGCGGGTTTCGTCCGCGTCTTTACACGCCCCGCGATCCCCATCGGCGCAATCCTCGCTTTCTCTCTTGTACTGGCGCTCTAGTTTGCCAAGCCGAGCCTCGCGTCGGCGGATCTCACGGCCGCGGTTTTCATCAGCCTCTGATTGGCTGGTGGTCGCAACATCGACAGCCTTGCTGGCAACGCGCACAGGCGCCGTCACAACATTAGCAGCGGTTCTGACAAGGCAGCCCGAAAGGGTCAACGAACAGGTCGCAAGAGCGATAGCGAGCGTGGGGGTGATGCGCATGGGTCAAAGTGTGCGCCGCAGCGCTGCGGAATGCAAGTCAGGAATACCCCTTGAGAACAGTCGCTCAGCGCAAGGCGCGGTCACTTTACCGCGAACAGACGAGCGAGCACGCTTAAAGGCGGGTTCTATCTATGGCCGCTCCAGCTTGATAGCCCACAACGAAAGAGCCGCCCCTTCAGGCAGCCCTTTGGTTCTTGCAATTTTCGAAAGGCGAAGATCAGCTTTCTTCGGTGCTTTCGTAATATTGCGGCGCATGTTCGCGCAGCACATCGAGGATTTTCTCAAGCGCTGTCGCTTCGTCGCTCTCTTCCATTGCACCCAGTTCGCGCGCAAGGCGGCTGGAGGCGGCCTCAAAGATTTGACGCTCGGAATAGCTTTGCTCAGGTTGATCATCAGGCCGGAAAAGGTCGCGGGTGACCTCAGCGATCAGCACGATCTCGCCTGAGTTGATCTTCGCTTCATATTCCTGCGCGCGGCGTGACCACATGGTGCGTTTCACCTTGGGCTTGCCTTTGAGCGTTTCCATCGCTTCTTTGAGGGTCTTGTCGCTAGAAAGCTTGCGCATCCCAATCGCTTCGACTTTGTTGGTCGGCACGCGGAGCGTCATGCGCTCTTTTTCAAACCGCAGCACATACAGCTCAAGCTGCATGCCGGCGATTTCTTGATTTTCAAGTTCAATCACACGGCCAACACCGTGCTTGGGGTAAACAACATAGTCGCCAACAGTGAAGGCGGGCGCATTGCTTGCCATGCGAATTCCTTTCTCGTGGCCTCCAGCAAAAACCTAACCGACAAAAGCATGAGCCGAACTTTACGCAAGGGGACCGCACTTCGAAGATGAAGCGGGAACCGGGCGCAAACCCTTTTCAGATTGTCGTTGCTGGTGCTTGGCCTTTCTGATTCAGACAGCCGTGGTTGGAGCGAGCCAACCCGGTTGTTGCATTATATAGCACATCCGTAACAAAATTGCGAGTCGCGGTCACACAAGTCCCAAAACGGGGCTCAATTAGTCGCCTTCGCCGGGTGCGTCTGAGAAATACTTCTCGAACTTGCCCTCAACACCCTTAAACTCGTCTGCGTTTGTAGGCGGCTCTTTCTGGCTCGTGATATTGGGCCATTCGGCGGAAAATTTGGTGTTCAATTCCAACCACTTTTCAAGGCCATCCTCGGTATCAGGTAGGATTGCTTCGGCTGGGCATTCCGGTTCGCACACGCCGCAATCAATACACTCGGCCGGATTGATGACGAGCATGTTCTCGCCCTCGTAAAAGCAGTCCACTGGGCACACTTCCACGCAGTCGGTGTATTTACATTTGATGCAGTCATCAGTGACGACGTAGGTCATGCAAAAATGTCTTTCTTTGTGTCATCCGCAGCTGGCGCAGTTGACAGGAATCACGAGTTTCGCGCTGCTAATGGCAAGTGGGGGGATGGTCAAGAAAAACGGGGGCAGGCACCTGCTCAAGACCCTCCTCTAACCGCCGCGATCATACTCTTGGTAAAAGGTCTTCGCCAAACCAGGCGACACGCGCCGTCTGGGTAAGTCTACCAATTCGATGATCTCGTACCTCGCCGCCCACAACCAATGTCAGCACATCGCCAATAGCAACCGCCTCGCTGGCGCGCTGCACATGCTTTCTATTGCGCCGCAAAGAACGCCCTTCAATCATAGCGCGGGCAGCGGAGCGGGTACGGGCAAAACGCAGGTATACCAAAAGTCTGTCTAACCTGAGTGTGTCAGGCTTTGAGGTTTCCTGCGCGCTGTCTGCCATTAGGCCATCATTACTTGAGCAAATCCGCCAGCTTGTCGAACGCGCCGCTTGCCCGGGCCGGACCAAAGTCGGGCTTTGACCGCTGATTCCGCGAATCTTTGGGCTTGCCGCCGCCGCGTTTGGGTTTGCCTTGGCGGTCCTTGCTGTCCTTCGGCTTGCCTTTGCCCTTGAAGTTTTTGCCGCCGGCGCCCCTGCTCCCGGCCCCCTGGGCTCGTGCTTATTGCGCGGTTGGCCTCTGTTTTGGCCATCCCTGCGGCGACCGTCCCGTCTATCATCTCCCGCGCGTTTAGGCCGCCAAGTCCAACTGTCTGGGAGAACCGGGCCTTGGGCTCCTTCTGCAAGAGCTTTCGGGCGCTGAACCCGGAAGCCCGCGCTGCCAAGCAAGCGGCGCGCGTTCTCTTCTTCTAACCCAATGGAAATGGGAAGCGACAGATCAAGGCTGAATTTCGCGTTGCGGGACGCGCGCGGCTTAGCCTTCGAGGTGGCCGGGGCTTTAGAAGCCGCGGGCGCTTCTGCAACTTCGGGTGCCTCGGCTGTCTCTGGCTCTGCCTTCGCTTCAGGCGCTGCGGCCTCAACAGCCTTATCGGCTGCCCCATCGGTAGCGACCACTTCGGGCGTGACTTCAGGGACCACTTCAGCCGCAATTTCCGCTTCGGCAGTTTTACCGGCAGCCTCTTTTGCTGGCTTGGGAGCGGCAGGCTGTTCGCTGGCCTTGGCGCGGGTATCGAATGCGCTCCGCAGGATCTTCTCAGCAAGATCTACCCGGATGATCTGGCTACCAGCCATTCGGTAACCTGCCGGGATGGAACTGCTCTCCGAAATCACCGGCAGCATTGCCTGTTGCAAGGGCCTGTCATCGAGGCCCAGTGCATGGAGCAATTGGCGAGGCGCAGGCTTGAGCAAATCGCGCGCAAAGATATCGAGCGCGCCAAAGGTCACACCAAGTTTGCGCAAAAACGGGCGCATTTCCTTGGGCAGATGTTCAAGGCCTGCCTTCTCTCGGGCGACCACTCCGCGAGCATCAATCAAAGTGACAAGCAGCGCGCGCGCCTCACTTCCTGCATTCGGATCGCGGGCCGCTTCGGACAGCTTGCGCAAAGGCTCCAGCGGCGCGAGCTTCTCAGAAAGCCATGTCTTGAGCCCAGCTTCCAGTTTTTCGCGGGATACATCCGGAAGCGCCGAAATCTCGCGGGGGAAAGTCAGGCGCGGTTCGCCAAAATCATCGGGAATGGTGATGGCCGCGAGTTCTTGGTCAAGCCAATAAATGGCACCCTTCTCGATCACGAGATCATCGAGCCCTGCTGCGAGCAATTGTTCTGCGCGCTGCGACAAAATCCCGGGAAGCGCTTTTTCGCCCGCTGACAACAGCATCTTGCGATCAGCCAGCGCCGCATCAGCATCCACCGAGAAGCGAAAGCCATCGAGCCTGCCAATGGTTTCGCCTTCAACGCTTACGCGGCCATCGGGCTCAAGTGTTACGGGGAGGCTTGCGCCATCTTGCCCCAGAGATTTCATCAAAATTGTCGTCCTTCGATTCACAAATCTTTCGGTGAGGCGCGCGTGTAGCGCATCAGAGAGCCTCGCTTCTACCCCCTTGCGCGCGCAGCCATCTCATCGCGGGCCAGCACCCAGTCGGGGCGCTGGCAAATATAGGCCCAGGACCGGATCGCCGCGATCCTTCCTTGAAGCGTGTCGATATCACCCCCGGTGCGGTCGAGTTCCGCAATCCGCGCAGCCACGAAGTCAGCGCCAATGTAGCCTTCGCGCAAATCCTGCCAAAGCCGTGCGACAAAGCGCGAGTGCGGGTCAACGCCCAGCTGGCGAAAATCTGGAAGCGAGCAGGCTTCCCAGAACCGGCGTACACTGCCGTGGCCTTTGACCGTATCGGCGATGGGCTCGCTTGCCAGCCGTTTAAGCACCGCCAAGTCGATGGCTTGCGGAGCCGGTTTCAGCACCTCGTTTTGAGGTTTCTCCTCCAAATCGCCCATCAGCACGCTGAGCGTATCAAAGCGCGGTTCTGCCTCGCGCCAATACAGTTTGGTCAGCGGGGCGAATTGGTGCTCTTCAATGGCGTAGATTTCTTCTTCGGCAAATTCGATCGGCGCACCTGTTCTGGAGCCTCCGCCAGAGAGCACGCCAAAGCTGCCATCGGTTTGGTGCCGCCCAGCGCGCCCAGCAATCTGCGCCATTTCCGAAGGGGTAAGCCGCCGTTTGCGCTTCCCGTCGAATTTGGTGAGCGCGGCAAATGCAACGTGGTGGAGGTCAAGGTTGAGCCCCATGCCAATCGCATCGGTCGCCACTATGTAATCAACCTCGCCGTTCTGGAAGAGCTCGACCTGCTTGTTGCGCGTTTCCGGCGACAATGCGCCCATCACCACCGCCGCCCCGCCGCGAAAACGTTTGAGCGCCTCGGCCATGGCGTAGACCTGCTCGGTCGAAAACGCGACGACGGCGCTGCGGGGAGGGAGCCTCGAGAGCTTTGCCTCGCCTGCATGGGTGAGGGTGGAAAAGCGCGGCCGCTCAACCATTTCCGCGCCCGGGATCAGCTTTTTGACAATGGGCTGCAGTGTCGCAGATCCCAAGATCATCGTCTCTTCGCGCCCGCGCGCATGCATCAATCGGTCGGTGAAGATATGCCCGCGCTCAGGATCAGCGCCAATCTGCGCCTCATCAATCGCGACGAAGGCATGGGGGCCATTTGCTCCCATACCCAGCCTATCCATCGCCTCCATCGTGCAGCAGAAATAGCGCGCATCAGGCGGCTCAATCCGCTGCTCTCCGGTGATCAGTGCCACCGCCTTATCGCCCTTGATCGCGCGCACACGGTCATAAACCTCACGCGCCAAAAGCCTCAGCGGGAAACCCATCATGCCAGAGGAGTGCGCGCACATCCGCTCAATCGCGAGATGAGTCTTGCCCGTATTGGTAGGGCCCAGCACGGCGCGAACCCGGCTGTCACTAGGGGAGCGATGGGGTATTTGAGAGGTCACGGATAGGCCGTGTGGACACATTCGGTGTGGATCACGGTTTGGGGCAAAATCTGCTGTCTCAAGGAGCGGACGCGCAGGAAGTGCGGCGCACTTTCAAGCGTATGCGACGCTGCGAGAGCAGATTTTGGCCAAACCCCGCAGGGGCGCGACGAGTTTGCGTCAATTCTGCGTCCCTCGTCCTTGAATATGCCAAGCATGTCCTTCGTCCTCGCTTCTTGAATTGACGCAAACTCGTCACGCCGTGACCACACCGAATGTGTCCACACGGCCTCAGTCTGTGTCAAACACTTGCCGTAAGGGCAATGGCCAAGAGCGTCCCGCATGGGGATTCTGCACCGATCCCACTCTGGCGCGCATAGGCAAAACGACTTATCGCATCCGCGAATCCTTTGGCCGCGTGTTAAGTTTACATTTACCATCTTTGGCCATGGAAGGGGTGCAGAAGGCCGCTCTAACAATTGAGCGTAGGCTGGATGCAGTGGGAAGGCGAGAATTGGACCACACAGGCGACATTCCCAAGAGCTCTAATCAGAGCTCTGACGGCGGTGAGCTGGGCTTTGACGAGGCCGGCGCGTTTGATCCTGCGCTAAGCCGATCAGATGCCGCTGCCAAAGGCGGAATGGACGAGGAAACCGCTCGCAGCTTTGCGCCTTATCTCGCCAATTCCATGAAAGTCGCGCCTCCCACAGGTTCTCGCAAAGTCAAACGTCAGGTGCTCGCCCGTGTCCAAGGTTGGGGCGCGCGCTATGACGAATGGAAGCTGAGTGTCAGTGATAGGTTGGATGAAATCGACTTGGTTCCTGACCTTGCTGAAAATATCGGGAGCCGCCGGTGGTTTCGCGGGCTTGCCACGATGGTTGTATTGGGCGCCGCCGCGCTCGCCTTTTGGCCAAGTCTGACGCCGCTCCAAGCCCGTTCAGCCATCCCCGAAGGCGATGACATCCGAGATGAATTCCGCAGCCAGATGATAATGCCTTTGGCACTTGGTGCCGATAGTGGACGCCGAATGGGGCCGACCGCTGCCGTGACACCTCTGGAAAGCGCACCCGAACGCCCACAGATTGAACTCGTTGCAACGCTCGCCAAGGGCGACAGTTTCGCGGCAATGCTCCGCCGTGCTGGCGTCTCGGCAACTGATATTGGCAGGGTTAGCGCACTGATCGGCGATGCTATGCCGCTCTCTGAGATCGAGGCTGGCACAAAAATGGATATCATCCTTGGCCGGCGAAGCAAACAAGGCGATTCCAGGCCGCTCGATGCCTTGGCTTTCCGCGCGCGGTTTGATTTGGAGCTGAAGATTGCGCGCGCGGACGTTGATTTGGAGACCGGCGAACCCGGAGCACTCTCTCTCCAGCGCAACGTGATCCGCGTTGACGACACGCCGCTGCGAGTGCGCGGTCTCGTTGGCTCCAGCCTTTACCGCTCCATGCGTGCAGCAGGTGTGCCAGCAAGCGCGGCGCAGGACTACCTTCAGGCTTTGGATGATCACATCGAGCTTGAGCGCGAAGTGCGTTCTTCGGACGAGTTCGATATCGTTATCGCGTACAGGCGCGCTGCAACAGGAGAGCGCCAAGCGGGCAATCTGCTTTACGCCGGGATTGATCGTGAGGGTAAACCCAAGACCCAGCTTATGCGTTGGGGTGATCAGGGGCGTTTCTACGAAGCCTCAGGGGTAGGTGAACAACGCCGGGGCCTTGTGGCACCTGTTCCGGGCGCGGTTTCTTCGCGCTTTGGCATGCGCCGCCACCCAATTCTTGGCATTCGCCGCCTTCACGCAGGTCAGGATTACCGCGCGCGCCATGGAACGCCGATTGTGGCTGTCACCGATGGCACTGTGACAGCGGCCGGCCGTGCAGGCGGCTGCGGAATTGCTGTGCGACTGCGCCATGGGGGCGGGCTCGATACGCGGTACTGTCATATGAGCCGCATGGCTGTTCGCCGAGGGCAACAGGTGAGGCGCGGGCAGGTTATCGGCTATGTAGGCTCGACTGGGCTCTCAACCGGTCCTCATCTTCATTACGAGATGTACCGGGGTGGCCGTGCGATCAATCCTGCCGGTGTCAACTATGTCACACGCGCAGTGCTATCGGGCACCGAACTGATTGATTTCCGCCGCCAGCTGATTGCGCTGCGCGAGATCGAACCAGGGGCTGCGCTTGAGGATTTGAAGCCGCTTCCCAGCGAAATCGAAGAGCCGACCCGCGAGATTGAGAAGATTGCCGTTGGCACCGCTGCTGATTGAGCATTCTTGACATTTGGACGCGTCAACATGCGTTGATTGCGCTGTCAATTTCGGGCAGACCTTGCGCCCATGACCGCAAGCTATCCCAACACCCGCCTTCGCCGGACGCGCGCCGCCTCTTGGTCCCGTGCGCTTCACCGCGAGCATTTGATCACGCCCGCCGATCTCATTTGGCCGATGTTTGTGACCGAGGGTCAAGGGGTGGAAGACCCTATCGCTTCGCTTCCCGGTGTCTCGCGCTGGTCGGTTGACGGTATTGTAAAGCAGGCCAAGGAAGCGGTGGCTCTTGGCATTCCTGTAATTGCGCTGTTTCCCAACACCCAGCCAGACCGCAGGTCCGAAGATGGGGCCGAGGCATATAATCCCGATAACCTTATGTGCCGCGCCATCCGCGCGGTCAAAGACGCATGCGGCGATGAAGTGGGCGTGCTGACCGACGTAGCGCTCGACCCTTACACCAGCCATGGGCAGGACGGTCTGATTGATGATGCAGGCTATGTTCTTAACGATGACACGGTCGCGGTGCTTGTCGATCAAGCGATCAACCAGGCAGAGGCCGGCGCCGATATTATCGCTCCGTCCGACATGATGGACGGGCGCATCCAAGCGATCCGCATGGCGCTTGAGATGAACAGCCATCCGAACATTCAGATCATGAGCTATGCGGCCAAATATGCCTCTGCGTTCTATGGACCTTTCCGTGATGCAGTGGGCTCTGGCGGCCTTCTTAAAGGCGACAAAAAGACCTACCAAATGGACCCGGCAAATGGCGATGAAGCCCTGCGCGAGGTGGAACTGGACATCGCTGAGGGCGCAGACAGCGTGATGGTGAAGCCTGGCCTTGCCTATCTCGATATTATCTACCGCGTGCGGCAGAAGTTCGGCGTGCCTGTCTTCGCCTATCAAGTCAGCGGCGAATACGCGATGCTTGAGGCTGCGCAATCGGTTGGTGCGGGCGACCGCGACGCCCTTTTGATGGAGAAACTGATCGCATTCAAACGCGCCGGGGTAAGCGGTGTGCTCACCTATCACGCACCGCTAGCCGCGCGCCTTCTCGGTGGCTGAATTCTATCATGAGACGGACCGCTTGATCCTGCGGGATTGGGGTGAGGACGATTGGCCAGTGTTTTGGCGTCACTGCAACACGCCTGCTGTTATGCAATGGCTTGGCGGGGTGGCTGATGAGGCCGCGATGACGGCGGCAAACGACAGAGTTGAGGGCTACCGCCGGGATTTTGGTCACACCTTCTGGGTGTGCGAACGCAAGGAGGACGGCGGGCATCTTGCGGGCGAAATGCTCGGCTTTTGCGGCCTCAAGCGATGCAATGACAAGGCGGGTCCCTTGGGCGACTTTGAGGCGGGGTGGCGCCTTCGCGAAGACGCCTGGGGGCATGGCTATGCCAAAGAGGCCGCGCTCGCTTCGCTGCAATTGGGATTTGGCCAATTTGGCGCGCCCCATATCATCGCTCTCACCGTGATCGGAAACACTCCAAGCTGGGGTTTAATGAAGCGCCTCGGGATGGAACGGCGAGAAGACCTGGATTTTGAGAGCGATGTTTTTGGATCAGAATCGGTTATCGTCTACTCCATCACCAAAGAGCAATGGGAAGCCACCAAATGACCCAAAATCCGTCTGCGCATCCCGGCGCAAACATCATTTCGATCCATGGCAAAACGCCCAAGATTCACGAAACAGCCTTTATTGCGCCCGGTTGCACCATCATCGGGGATGTGGAAATCGGAGCTGAAAGCTCGATCTGGTACAATTGCGTCGTGCGAGCGGACGTCTACAAAATCCGCATCGGTGAACGCACCAATGTCCAAGACGGCTCAGTCCTCCACTGCGATCCGCCGCGGCCCGGCGATGAGGACGGCTCTGCGCTGATCATCGGCGATGATGTTTTAATCGGCCATATGGCGATGGTCCACGGCTGCACGATCCATGATCGCGGCTTTGTAGGCTTGGGAGCGATCGCAATGAACAAGTCGGTGATCGCTTGCGATGCGATGCTTGGCGCTGGCGCGATGCTGACCGAGCGCAAGATTATGGGGACACGCGAGCTTTGGGCAGGGCGTCCGGCGAAATTGCTCAAAGAGTTGAACGATGCTGCGATCGCAGGGATGCGCGCAGGCGTTATGCATTACACCGAAAACGCGAAGCACCATGCACACGCGGTTGCCAGTGCGATGGGCTAACCGGGCGCTTTAAAATATTGCATCATATGCGGGATAAAGTCCGCTTTGCCGACGGCCAGCCCCTTCATCCGCAAAATCGCATATGCCATGGAGAGGTGGAAGTAGAAATTGGGCAGCGAAAACTCGCGCACATATTCCTCCGCGCTCATCTCAAAGTTGTACGCTCCATCGCCGATTGAGAACGCTACACGCGCATCATGTGCGGGAAGATCACTTTGAGAGACGGCATCGAGTATTTTTGAAGTCGCGGCGATGAGGGCTTTGGCGTCTGCAAAAGAAGAAATCTCGTCATCATTAGATGCGAATTCGGCCGCGCCCAAGCGGCTGAGCGCCTCGCCAGGCGTGTTGGCCACAAAGCGGATTTGGGTCGCTAGCGGATGCATATCATCGGTAAGCTTTGCTTGGAGCAGAGCATCGCCGTCTGCATGGGCCTCAGCTTTTGCGAGCATTGCGGCCAAAGTGTCCAGGCGCGAGCGATAAGTGGCAACAGATTGGTCGTAAAGGTTCATAGATTGTCTCTCCTTGGGACCATCCATAACGTCTTTGCGAGGGGTGCCAACCTAATCTCTGATCAGCGCGCGCAAAGCCTCGATCCGGTCCGCTTCGTGCACCGGTTTGTCCCAGCGAATGCGGTGGATGCGCGGGAAACGCATGGCGAGCCCGGACTTGTGACGTTTGGAAGAATGCACGCTGTCGAAGGCGACCTCGAACACGAGCGTCCGCTCAACCTCGCGCACGGGACCAAAGCGGTTGAGGGTGGTTCGGCGCACCAATTTGTCGAGTTTCTTAAGTTCGGCATCGGTGAAACCGGAGTACGCCTTACCTACTGGGAGCAGTTCGGCTCCCGCATCGGGATCGCCATCCCAGCAGCCAAATGTGTAGTCCGAGTAGAAGCTCGAGCGCTTGCCCGAGCCCCTTTGCGCATACATCAGCACACAGTCGATCAGCAGCGGATCGCGCTTCCATTTGTACCAAAAACCCGCCTTGCGCCCCGCGATGTAAGGCGCATCGCGGCGCTTGAGCATCAACCCCTCAATGGCGTCATCGCGTGTGCCCTCACGGATTTCGGCGAGGTGTTTAAAATCGTGTGCTTCCACGAGGGCTGAGATGTCAAAATGCGTTTGCGGAAGGCGCGGCGTCAAGGCTTCAAGCGCGGCGCGGCGGCTTTCCCACGGTTGTTCGCGAAGATCCTCGCCCTCGATAATCAGCGCATCATACAGCCTGACAAAGGCAGGCGCTTCGGCCAGCATTTTCTTGGAGACGGTTTTGCGGCCAAGACGCTGCTGAAGTGCATTGAAACTGGCCGCGCCGCCCGTCTTACCTCCTTGGGTGCTGCCGCGCACCAGCAGTTCACCATCGAGCACCGCGTCGATCGGCAGAACGTCCAGCAACTCGGGAAAAGTCGCCGAAATATCGTCGCCAGAGCGCGAATAGAGCCGCGTTTCACCCGCCACTTGCACCAATTGCACGCGAATGCCGTCCCATTTCCATTCGGCCGCATAGTCTTTGAGATCAACCTCAGTATCCTCGAGCGGGTGTGCGAGCATGAAGGGCCGGAACATGGGGCGATTTGATACATCGGGCGGATCGGCCCCGTCTGCGGCCCATGCGAACAGCTCGTCATAAGGCGGCTCCAGTGCGTGCCAATATTCCTCGACCTCATCCACATTGACGTCAAAACCTTGCGCAAAGGCCGTCTTCGCCAGTCTCGCCGAGACGCCAATCCGCATCCCTCCCGTGGCCATTTTGATCAGCGCAAAGCGGCCATTGGCGTCAAGACGGTCCAGAAGTTCTGGCAATTGTTTGAGGGCAGTTTTTTGATTGAGGCTGGAGAGAAGCTTCACAGCCTCATTCACGCTGGGAGGCTCACCTTGGGGAGCGCCTTGCTCAGGCCACAAGAGGCTGGCCGTCTCGGCGGTGTCACCGACGAAATCCCGGCTCAGCGTCCAAAGGACCGGGTCTACGCGGTCTTTCATGAGATTGCGGATGGTGGAGGATTTGACGCCGGGGAAATCCAATTCGCCGGTAAGGGCTCCTAATGCCCAGCCCCGGTCCGGGTCCGACGTCTCGCGCAGATACTCCGCGATCAGGGCAAGCTTGCGATTGCGGCTGCTTGTATAGACCAGCGTGTCGAGAAGGGCGGCGAAGGCTTTCATGCCGCTAACACGCCGCCTTCATCGTGAGGACAGGTGCAATCTGTACAGCTTTGTGCCAATCCGCGACTTTGCGTCCATTTCTTGAGGAATCCATTTGATGAAAATGCTTCACGCCGCCGCACTGGCGCTTACCCCAGTTCTTGCCATCACTGCAGCGCCGGCGCTTGCTGAGGAAGCCGCAGCCAAACTCTCGATAGACAGTCCTATCGAAGCGTTGATGGCGAATGAGGGGGCGAAAGCGGTTGTGCTGAAGCATCTGGGTCCGATTGATCAACACCCGTTTTATGGCCAGATTAAAACGATGACACTGCCGCAGGTTCAGCCTATGTCGAACGGCGCGATCACAACCGAGACGCTTGAGAAAATCAAAGCGGACTTGGCGGCCCTGTAAGGGATTGCCTGCCGGGAAAGCTGTCGGGGAAGCCAGCGGGGAAGGGGAACGATCATTCATCCTCTTCCTCCCGCCCCACCAGCGCCAATGCTCGCGCGCGCCGCTGATTGAGCTCGCACCAGCGCAGCAGCGCTTCTTCGCGTCCGTGGGTGATCCAGGTTTCGGCCGGATTCACTTCGCGGATTGTTTCGGTGAGCTCGTTCCAATCGGCATGGTCCGAGATAATCAGCGGCAATTCGACGCCGCGTTGCCGCGCCCGCCCGCGCACCCGCATCCAGCCGCTTGCCATCGCAGTGATCGGGTTAGGCAGGCGCCGTGACCACGTCGCATTCATCGCCGAAGGCGGTGCGATAATGACCGCGCCTTCCATCTGCGCCTTGGTGTGATCGCTCACCAGCTTCAATTCGCCCAAGTCCACGCCGAGTTCTTCATAAAGCCGGCACATCTTCTCCATCGCACCGTGAAGATAAATGGGGTCCTTGTGGCCTGCCGCACGAAGCTCAGCAATCACCCGCTGCGCTTTGCCAAGCGCATAGGCACCGACAAGCACTGAGCCTTCAGGGTTCGCCTCCAATGCCGAAAGCAACTTTGCCATTTCATCGGCAATCGGTGGATGGGTGAAGACAGGGAGGCCAAAGGTCGCCTCGGTGATAAATACATCGCACGGTGTCACTTGGAAGCGCGCACAGGTCGGATCGGGTCTGCGCTTATAGTCGCCGGTAATCACCACCCGCTCGCCCGTGTATTCAAGCAGGATTTGAGCAGAGCCCAGCACATGGCCCGCCGGGATGTAGGTCGCATCAACGCCTCCGGCCAGGCGGATCGTCTCGCCATATTCGACCGGCACAGCCTTGTGCGGGATTTCGCCGTCATCGTCCGATGCGCCGGTGCGATAGCGCAGCTCCATGATCGCGAGCGTTTCAGGGGTTGCAATCGTCTCCCCGTGGCCGCCGCGTGCGTGATCGGCATGACCGTGAGTGACAAGCGCTCTATCGACCGCGCGCGAGGGGTCGATGAAGGCGCCGGCTGGCAACACTTCCACCCCCAAGGGTGCGGTTTGATCCAGGAAAAAGGCGCGCTCATCGCTAGATTAAACCGTTAAGCACACCGTCAGGTTCCAATTATTCCGCGTCTTTATCGGTCCGGTACTTATCAAACCATGCGATCACACTCGCGGTGCGTGCGGCCTGCTGGCTGGGGCTTTGCGAGAGGTTGTTGTGGCTGGAATCGGGCGTCACGACGAGCGCGGTGTCCACGCCCACCAGTTTAAGCGCTGCGTAGAACTGCTCGGCCTCACTGCGCGGCGTGCGGTAATCCTCGGCGCCGACCAAAACCAGCGTCGGGGTGGTGACATTGGCCATATTGCTCAAAGGTCCGCGCTCCCAATATTCTTCTGGCTTCTCCCAAGGAAGCCCGCCGAGCCAATAGCGCGGAATGAGCGTGGGAAGATCGGACATCAACCCTTGGCTCACCCAATTGATGACGGGTTTGTGAGCCGCTGCCGCTTTGAACCGGTCCGTCTTCCCGACCATATAAGCTGTGAGGATACCGCCGCCGGAGCCGCCTGTGACAAACAAGTTTTCTTCATCCGCAAACCCTTGCGCAATAGCTGCATCAACGACGGCCATAAGCTCGGGAATATTGCTGACCGGGTAATTGTCTTCGATCCGGTCGGCAAATTCTTCGCCATAGCCGGTGGAGCCGCCGGGGTTGGCAAAAACCACGGCATATCCCGCCGCGCCGTAAAGCTGATAATCGGCCGAGAATTCAGGGCCATAGGCAGCATAGGGCCCACCGTGCATCTCAAGGATGGTTGGGACTTTGTCTCCTGCTTCGTAGCCGGGGGGCAGCATGATCCACGAAGGAATGACCGTGCCATCATCCATGGTGACGCTAAGCTTGCGCGTTTCACCCATTTGCTTGCCGCCAAGGCTGACCGCGTTGAGCGAGGTTAGCGTGCGGATACCGCGGCGCGTTTGAACGCCCACATCAGGCGGTGCGACAGAGTTTTGGGTTGTGAAGGCGAGGCTGCCATTGTCACTCACCGACCATTGGCCGCCGGTGTAGGGAAGGGCGTAATAACCGCTGCCAACACGGGCCTCCAACGGGCTGGGCGCGCTCGCATTGAGCCCAATGCGGGCAACGCGGTGCTCGCCGTCATCTTCGTAGCTGGCAAACAGGCCAGCATCGGTCCATTCAAGCCCATCAAAGCCCCGGTCAAATCCGGGCACCAGCTGGCGAGAGCCGCTGCCATCAGCGTTCATCACATAGAGATTGGTTTGATCGAACGCATTGCCGTTGTCGTCGCGGCCGAGATAGGCGATCCTTGAGCCATTGGGGGAAACCTGCGGCGCTCCGTCCGGGCCATCGCGGTCCGTGAGCGCAGTGATGTCTCCGCTCGCTACATCGAGCGCGTAGATTTCGCTGCCAAAGATCTGAAGCTCCCAATCTTCGCGGCGAATGGCGGAATAATAGAGCTTTGAGCCATCGGGCGACCACTCAACTGCGCCGCCGTTCGAATATTCGCCAAAGGTAAGCTGGCGAGGCGCGCCGCCGGTGGCGCTAACGACAAAGAGCTGCGTGGTTCCCGGCTTCACATAAGAGCCACCATCGCGGCGATAGACGAGGCGGTCGATCACTTGGAGCGGTTTGCCCCATTCCGCGCCTTCGGGCTTTGCCGGGGCAGTGCCAAGGGTCAGGCCCTTGCCCGCAACGCGCGCAGTGTAAGCGATTTTGCTGCCGTCGGGTGACCACTCAATCCCGCCGGGTCCTTCAGCAAGTGCAGTAATGTTCGCGGAAACGCCGCTCTCCATCCAGCGCACATGCAACTCGGGTCCGCCGCCGCTTTCGGTTGAGATATAGGCGAGCCGGTCGCCATCAGGCGACCAACGCGGGCTAACATGCGTGCCAGCGCCCGTGACCAATGGGGTCTCGGCTCCCGAACGCACATCAATGAGCCAGATAGAGGAGACCGCGCGGTCGGTCATAATGTCATTGGTGCGGCGCACGTAAGCGATCTGGCTGCCGTCAGGGCTGATCTGAGGATCGGCGGCGACCGACAGGCCGAAGAGATCATCTCCGGTGAAGTGTTTTTCGGGGCCTGCCTCCTCGTCTGTATGCGCATCAGCGGCAAGAGGCGCAGTGAGCGCAAAGGCCGAGGCTGCACAAAGGACCTTTAGAGCAAAATTGCGTGTGTGCTTTGGGAGGATCATAATTGGCTCCAGATAAGATTTCTGGAGCCAATCCATGCCATTTTTTGCGCCCAAGTCTAGGGTGAGCGCGTTACGCCTGACAGCCTAGGTAGGCATTTGGGCGATCAGCCCTCTTTGTCCGAACCCGAAGCCTCGGGCTTGGGGTCATCCTTCTTTGCAGGAGGCGCCTTTTTGGCCGCTGGCTTGCGCTTAGGCTTCGGTTTGGCCTTGGGCGCGGCGGGGGAGAGTTCAAAAGAGGGCTTGCCATCTTTCATCGTCACCGAAACCTCACCGCCATCGGAAAGTTTGCCAAACAGAAGCTCTTCAGCGAGCGGTTGTTTGATCTTGTCCTGAATGAGGCGGCCCATCGGACGCGCACCATAAAGACGGTCATAGCCTTTATCAGCCAGCCAAGCACGCGCATCACTGTCGAATTGGATATGCACGTTTTGCTCTGCGAGTTGCAGTTCAAGCTCGAGGATAAATTTGTCGACAACGCGCGCGACGGTGTCCTTGCCAAGGTAGGCAAACGGCACAATCGCATCGAGGCGGTTGCGGAATTCGGGGGTGAACATCTTGTTCACGGCCTCGGTCCCGGCGTCCTCTTTGGACACGTCACCAAAGCCGATACCGCTTTTCGCCATATCAGCAGCGCCCGCATTAGTGGTCATAATGAGCACCACATTGCGGAAATCGACCGTCTTGCCATGGTGGTCGGTGAGACGGCCATTGTCCATGACCTGGAGCAAGATGTTAAAGAGGTCCGGGTGCGCTTTCTCAATCTCGTCAAGCAGCAGCACGCAGTGCGGGTTCTGGTCAACCGCGTCTGTCAAAAGACCGCCTTGGTCGTAACCAACATAGCCCGGAGGCGCACCGATCAAACGGCTGACCGAGTGACGCTCCATATATTCAGACATGTCGAAGCGCTTAAGCTCAATGCCCATGATGGACGAAAGCTGGCGGGCGACCTCTGTTTTACCAACACCGGTGGGACCGGAGAACAGGAAGGAGCCGATGGGTTTGTCCGGATCGCGAAGACCGGCGCGTGACAGCTTCATCGCGGTGGCAAGGCGGGTGATCGCCTCATCCTGGCCAAAGACAACATGTTTCAGATCGCGGTCGAGGTTTTCGAGCGCTTTCTTGTCGTCTTTGCTGACCGATTTCGGCGGGATGCGCGCCATGGTTGCGATGACCTGCTCGATCTCACGCGCGGTGATTTTCTTTTCCGGCGGCTGGGCGGCACCAGCATTTGCATCGCACCGACCTCGTCGATCACGTCGATCGCCTTGTCAGGCAATTTGCGGTCGTTGATGTAGCGGGCGGAAAGCTCGACTGCCGTTTTAAGCGCGTCGGGCGTGTATTTCACCTTGTGGTGATCTTCGAAGGCTGAACGAAGGCCCTTGAGGATCTTGATAGTGTCCTCAATCGTAGGCTCGTTCACATCAATCTTCTGGAAACGGCGCAGGAGCGCGCGGTCTTTTTCGAAGTGATTGCGAAACTCTTTGTAAGTGGTTGAACCCACGCAGCGGATCGTCCCGCCTGAAAGCGCAGGCTTCAATAAGTTCGAGGCATCCATCGCCCCGCCGCTGGTTGCGCCCGCACCGATGACAGTGTGAATTTCGTCAATAAACAGAATCGCGTGCGGCATCGCCTCAAGCTCTGTTACGACCTGCTTCAAACGCTCTTCAAAGTCGCCGCGATACCGCGTACCTGCCAGCAATGCGCCCATGTCGAGCGAATAAATCACCGCAGGCTCAAGCACCTCAGGCACATCGCCCTCGACGATTTTGCGCGCAAGACCTTCTGCGATCGCGGTTTTGCCAACGCCCGGATCGCCCACGTAAAGTGGATTGTTTTTTGAACGGCGGCACAGGATTTGAACCGTGCGGTCCACCTCTGGCCCGCGGCCAATAAGCGGATCGACTTTGCCATCCTCAGCTTTCTTGTTGAGGTTGACCGTAAACTGGTCGAGCGCAGTTTCTTTCTTGCTGCCGCCTTCTTTGGCAGCTTCAGCCTCGTTTGGCGCGCTTTCCTCGCTGCCCGAAGCATTGCTCGATTCGATCTGGCGGCCGCCTTTGCCAATGCCGTGGCTGATGTAGCTGACCGCATCGAGGCGGCTCATATCCTGCTGCTGGAGGAAATAGACCGCATAAGAATCGCGTTCGGAGAACAAAGCCACCAGCACATTGGCGCCCGTCACCGTGTCTTTGCCCGAGGACTGAACGTGCAAAATCGCGCGCTGGATCACCCGCTGAAAGCCCGCCGTTGGCTGAGGGTCAGCGTCTTCCTCGGTTTTAAGCGATTGATATTCCTGATCGAGATATTGCTTAACCACTTCGCCAAGTTCAGCGAGATCCACGCCGCATGCGCCCATGACCGCTGCGCCATCTTCATCGTCAATCAGCGCAAGCAGCAAATGCTCCAAAGTCGCATATTCATGGCGTCGTTCCGACGCATGGGCGAGCGCGTTATGAAGAGTGCGTTCTAAATTCTGAGCAAAACTAGGCATATGAGGTCTCTATCGGGGGTGTCCTTAAGGACTGAGAGGCAGGTGGAGTATAGAGCAATATGGTGCGCCCTTTGGAAAATACGACTCCAAATTGGTGGTGGATGCGTGGTGCCATCATGATCCTGGACCCTTAAAAAGTGCATCGGCCGCTGCTCGGTGCTTGGCTGCACGCTCGCTATGCGCTTGAACGCGCGCGATTTCTGCTTTGAGAAGCGATACGCGAACGGCCAATTCATCCTGACTATAAGGTGCCAAATCTTCAGCCGCGAGCTTACTCGCAGCGTCGCCCTTGGGGCGGGGGAGGTTGTCGTCTTCCATTGTTTACAAACATCACTCGCACACCGGCTTGCTGTCAATGGCCAAGGCAGGTATTTGCGCGTCTGATTGAATGTGGCGCATTTGTGCCATGAAACCCCTTGGAAGGCTGTTTGGGCCTGCGAGGGAACAATCGTGCTTTGGGAACAGCAAACAATCGGGGCGGCAATGGACACTACACCAGAAACAATGCAGGCAATCGGATTTTCTGCACCGGGCGGGCCCGAAGTGCTGAAAATTGAGGAAGTGTCAGTTCCTGCGCCGGGTCCTGCCGATGTTCTCATCAAAACCGCCTATGCCGGGGTTAACCGTCCCGATTGTATTCAGCGGGCAGGCAATTACCCAGCGCCGCCGGGTGCCTCACCCATTCTTGGGCTCGAAATTGCTGGCGAAGTGGTTGCAGTGGGCAGCGAAGTGCCGCGTGAAATGATCGGCAGCGTCGTCGCTGCGCTCACACCGGGCGGCGGATATGCCGAATATTGCACCGCGCCTTGGCAGCATTGCTTGCCAGTGCCCGGCGGAATGGATCTCAAACAGGCCGCCGCTTTGCCTGAAACGCTTTTCACCGTGTGGCACAATGTGTTTGAGCGCGGAATGGCGCGCGATGGGGAGACTTTGCTGGTCCACGGCGGAACCTCCGGCATCGGCACGATGGCGATCATGCTCGCCAAGGCTTTTGATTTGAAAGTCGTCACCACTTGCGGCGATGAGGCCAAATGCGAGGCCGTGCGTCAGCTGGGCGCAGACCTTGCGATCAATTACCGCGAGGCCGATTTTGTGGCTGCTGCAATGGAATTCACCGGCGGTAAGGGTGTCGACATCGTGCTTGACATGGTTTCGGGCGATTATGTGCCGCGCAATCTGCAATGCTTGGCCGAAGATGGCCGCCATGTGACGATTGCAGTACTGGGCGGGGCGAAGGCTGAGCTGTTCATCCCGATGGTGATGATGCGGCGCCTCACGCTAACGGGATCAACCCTACGTCCGCGTTCTGATGCGTTCAAGGCCGCGCTGGCCGATGAAATTGCCGCCCATGCCTGGCCGCTATTCACGAGCGGGGAGCTTGCGCCTGTGATGGACCAGACCTTTCCGCTGACACAGGCGGCAGCGGCGCATGCGCGCATGGAATCCAGCGCGCACATTGGCAAAATCATGCTGGAGGTCGCGGGTGGCTGAGGCACTGACCCTTCACGAGGACCCATGCTCGGGCAATTGCTATAAGATCAAGCTGACCGCTGCGATGTTGGGTCTACCGCTTAAAACCAAACAATACGATATTCTTCAAGGCGAGACGCGCACGCCCGAGTTCCTCAAGAACGTGAACTCCAATGGCCGCATTCCGGTTTTGCAGATTGGTGAGGGTGAAAGCGCGCGCTTTTTGCCCGAAAGCAACGCAGCCTGCTGGTATCTCGCCTTTGGTTCGCACTTGGTGCCTACCGATCCGTTCAAGCAGGCCAATGTCCTGCGCTGGATGTTTTTTGAACAGTACCAACAGGAACCAAATGTCGCGACCTTGCGGTTTTGGCTGCGGTTTGTGGGCGAAGACAATCTGTCAGACGAGCAGCGCGCGCTGATGCCGGGTAAGCGAGCGGCGGGAGCGGCGGCGCTGGCCTTGATGGATGCAGAGCTTGCTGACGGGCCTTTCTTATGCGGTGATGCGATAACCCTCGCAGATATCGCGCTGTTTGCTTACACTCATCTGGCGTATGAAGCGGGTTTTGAGATCGGCGCTCATTTGCATCTTTCAGCGTGGTTGGAGCGCATCAAGAGCCGTCCAGACTTTGCGCCAATGGATTGATCGCGCTGGCAATCGCGCGCCTCAAAACCATTTCCTTGCCCCGAGGCTTCCAATCGCCTATCTAGCTTCACGCAACGGCCGCTCCGCAAGGGGCGGCCCTTATTATTTCTAACGGAGATTTCATCCCATGGCTTCCAAGGAACAGCCAAAGCCGCTGATGCCGCATGCCACGGCCACTTGGCTGGTCGATCACACTGGTCTTGCCTTCGAACAGATCGCTGAGTTTTGCGGCCTTCACATCCTCGAAGTGCAAGCCATGGCCGACGATCTTGCGGGCAGCAAATACACCGGGCGCGATCCGGTGCATGCCGGCGAATTGACGCTCGATGAGATCAAACTGGGCGAAGAGGACGCCGAATATGCGCTGAAAATGCACAAGGCTCCAGTTGAGGTCTCGCGCACTAAGGGGCCGCGCTACACGCCTGTGTCAAAGCGTCAGGACAAGCCCGATGGCATCGCCTGGCTTCTGCGCAATCATCCGGAGGTGTCGGACGCCCAGATCGGCAAGCTTATCGGCACCACTCGTAACACGATTGGCGCAATCCGCGAGAGGTCTCACTGGAACATTCAGAACATCCAGCCAAAGGACCCTGTCACCCTTGGACTGTGTGCACAGCGCGAGCTTGATGCTGTGGTGGCTAAGGCCGCCAAGCGTGCCGGTATAACCGAAGAAGCGCCTGTCGCCGATGAAGCAGTGCTCGACACGCGCTCTGACAAGGATAAGCTGATCGAAGAGCTGCGTGCAGAGCGCGACGCCAACGCGAAGGCCGCTGCTCAGGCCGCGCAAGAGGCCGAAGCCGAAGCATGGATTGCCGAGAAACGCGCTGCTGAAGAAGCGGCTGCTGAGGTGGTTGTCGATGCAGAAGCAGCCTTTTCTGCTCCTACTGAGGAAGCTGCACCTGCTCATGAGGACATTCCTTCCGAAGAGGACCCGGACGCGAACGACGCGGGCTAATCCGGCCTTCAATCCAATGCAAAGGCGGCCCGCTGGAATGAGCGTGGCCGCCTTTTTGTTGGGCGTTTTGTGTGTAGCGGACGCGGATAGGCGGCCGTACTTTAAACGCGATATCCCTTGCGCTCGCCAGAGTGATCACTAAGGCTGCTTACATGAATGTTAATAGCGCCAACTACCATCACCCGACCCCATGGGATACGAGCTTTGAGCCTCTGACCCTGCCCGCGATGCTGGAACGCACCGTGACGCATGATCCGCAAGCGCCTTTCTTGCATTTTATGGGCCGCACCTATTCTTACGGCGCAGTCCACGCGGAGGCGCTTAAATTTGCAAACGGGCTGATCGAAATGGGTATTGCGCCGGGCGACAGGGTCGGCTTGTTCCTGCCCAATGTACCGATTTATGCCAGCGCGTATTACGGCGCGATGATGGCGGGCGCGGTCGTGGTCAATTTCTCGCCGCTTTATTCGGTCGAAGAACTCAGCTGGCAGGTCGCTGACAGTGGAACCCGCGCTTTGGTCACGGTCGATGTGCCAGAAGTGTATGACACGGCCAGAAAAGTGCTGGCGACATCTGAGCTTGAGACGCTGATCGTCGGTTCGCTCGGTTCGATGCTTCCGCTTGGCAAAAGCATTGCGTTTAATCTGTTCAAGCGCAGCCAGATCGCACAGGTCAAGTGGGGCGTGAATACCCGCCCATGGACTGATCTTTTGAGCGAGGTGAGTGCCGATTTGCCTGCTGTCACAGCGGATGATCTCGCGCTGCTTCAATACACCGGGGGGACCACAGGACGGCCCAAAGGTGCGATGCTCGGCCACAGCCAGCTTACCCAGAACGCGCAGCAGACCGCTGCGATCAACCCGTGGGGGGAGCCGCGCAGCGAAATTTTCGTGGGCGCGCTTCCTTTCTTCCATGTGTTCGCCAACACCTCGCTTTTGAACCATGCGATGGTTTCAGGCGGCGCGATTGCCATGGTGCCGCGGTTTGAGGCGAAACAAGTGCTTGAGACTATCGAGAAGCTCGGCTGCACCGGCTTTCCGGGCGTGCCGACTATGTTTCAGGCGCTGCTGGATCACCCGGATCTGGCCAAGACCGACCTGTCGACCCTCAAAGTGTGCATTTCGGGCGGCGCGCCCATGCCAGCCCAGGTGCATGATCGGTTTGAAGAGGCCACGGGTGTGCGCCTCGTCGAGGGATATGGCCTTACCGAAAGTTCGGGCGTGGTTTCTGCCAATCCTTACGCGGGCACCCGCAAGAAGGGCACGATCGGACAGCCTGTTGCTGGCACCGAGATTATCTTCCTCGACAAGGAAGACCCCGCCAAGCTTGTCGAAGACGGTGAGCCGGGGGAACTCGCTTTCAACGGGCCGCAAGTCATGCGCGGCTATTGGCAGCGGCCTGAAACAGATGCCGATGTTTTCGTGGAGCACGGCGGCAAGCGGTATCTGCGCACAGGCGATGTCGCGGTGCGCGATGAAGACGGGTTCCTTTCCATTGTCGATCGGATCAAGGACATGATCGCGGTCGCAGGCTTTAAGGTCTTCCCCAGCGTTGTCGAAGATGCGGTGCGAAAACACGAGGCGGTGAAAGAGGTCCTCGTGATCGGCGTGCCAGATGACTACAAAGGTGAGGTTCCGCGCGCTTTTGTAGTGCTCGAAGACGGCGCCGCTGCGACAGGCGGCGAAATCAAGGACTGGCTCAACGATCATATCGGTAAACATGAACGGGTCGATCAAGTGGTGATCCGCGAGGAGCTTCCCAAGACGATTATTGGCAAGCTCGACCGTAAGGCACTGCGCGCCGAGGTGCTTTGAGCGCTGCGAAAAGCGCGTCTTATCAGATATGAAAAGCGCCGCGCCCTTCACTCGGTCACGGACCGGATCACGGACTGGGTCGCGGCACTTTTTTCGGCTAAATTGTAGAGCTTAGCTTGCGATCAGCGGTTCAGCGCTTTTTGAAGATGTGTTGACACGCTCGACAGGTTTGGCGTCAGCGGCTGGTTTTGCGGCTGGCTTGCTCGCATTGGGGGCAAAGCGCCCATCCACTTGCGCGCCTTGTTCGATGGTGAGCGCGTCATAATGCACGTCGCCGTCGATCTTCGCGGTTTTGAGGATCACCAGCTCTTTCGCTGTAATCGACCCCATGATCTTGCCGGACATGCGCGCGGTTTCAGCAGTGATTGCGCCGCTGATAACAGATGCTTCGCCTTGAACAATGCTGGCGCATTTGATGTCGCCTTCAATCGTGCCGTCGACGTGAAGATCGGCAGAAGCGCTCACGTCGCCTCTGATGGTGACGTCTGAGCCGATCACTGAGAAGGTTGAATTGCCCGCCATGCCTTTTGCTTTCGGTTTAGCGCTTGGCGCTGTGGGAGCGGGCGGGCTGGTTTCCGCGGGCTTCTTTGAAAACATCGGGGGCAGTCTCCAGGAAAGGACGCGGATTGATTGCGCGGCCGTTGATACGAACTTCGAAATGCAGATGGGGTCCAGTGGACCGGCCCGAGCTGCCAAGACCGCCCAGCGTCGCGCCTGCGCCGACAGGCTGACCCACCTTCACGCCAATGCTGGCAAGGTGAGCGTAACGTGTGACGATGCCATTGGTGTGGGTGACTTCAACCGTGCGGCCATAACCGCCTTTCCAACCGGCAAAGGTGACTTCGCCCCTGGCAGCGGAGTAGATCGGCGAGCCATACGGCCCTTTGAAGTCGATGCCGCTGTGCATTGCGGCGCGGCGATTGAAAGGGTCGCGGCGATAGCCAAAGTTGGATGAGATGCGCGTGGCCGCTGCTGGGACAACGCGCGGCACACCCTCAAGCGCAAGCTCGAGCGCGGACATGCGCTCAAGACTAAGGCCAAGACGCTCAAAACGTGGATCAAGCGAACCATCAGCGGAGGTCGCAAGCAATTCCAGCGGGCCGCCCATCGCGCTTTGCGCCTCGGCGCGCGCGGCGCGTTCCATGGCGCGCGGGTCAAGGTTGAGTTTGCGCAGCGCCTGTTCGGCTTTACGCGCGCGCCAATCAGCATAGCGCGTCATGTTCTCAACATAAGCAAGCTGCCGCGCTTCGATCTCTGCCAGACCTCTGGCTTGAGGTAGAAAAGCGCCCACTTGTTTAACGGTTTTGGAAGTTTCGTCTGAGCTGTCGGTTACGTTGGTGTCGACAGTCTTGATTTCGTCTGGAAGCATTTCTGACATGGTTTCGAGCGCGCGCTGCCGGGTCTCAAGGTCAGCCACAACATTATCGAGATTACCGCTGTAGGCATCAATGCGCTGTTCTGCTTTGGCGACTTCAGCTTTTTGCGCCTGGAACGAGGCAACCTGCAATTCGGCGGAATATTTATTCCACGCCATCACGCCCAACGATCCGGCCCATCCCAGAGCCAAGACAATCGCGGCGGTTGCAGCGCCCTTTTGAAGGCCTGATGAGACCTTGATGAAGCGTACTTGCCCCTGTGACCGCATAAAGAATTCACGGTCGGGAAACCAACCTTCGATCCTTTCTGCGAACGTGCGTCCGGCTCTCTCCACCGGTGATGTGTTTTTCTCTGACAAAGCTAATAGACCCGACTATCTTTGTGTTATTGCCCACCTTGCTAGCTTCGGATTCCCCAAGATGCGAATCCCCCAAGCGTCCGAAAGGTTGAGACGACAGGTTAGTGCGACGAATCGTTCAGCCTACGGTAATTGCCTTGGAACCAACGCCATACCATCTTCATATATTACTCTGGGTCAGCACTTAGGAGTGTCCCGCAGAGGCACGGATTAGCGCCCGATTCGCTCTCATACTGGCTGCGAGTCGCTGATCAAAAACGGGCTATCTGACGCAGCCTTTTATCTCTCCTGACAGGCCGCTGAGCTGATGCTAATGCAGAGTGCATGAACGCAATTTCTTCCAATCATAACGTTAATACGGCCACGTCTCCCGGCGAACTCATAGGCGAGCTTGCGAGGGCAGGGCGGCTTGCACAAGGGGAATTGTCGCGCATGAGCAGCGATGTGCGCGCCGATGCGCTTCGCAAGGCCGCAGCGCAAATCCGTAAGCAAGCTGGAGCCATTCTTGCGGCTAACACAATGGATGTTGACACCGGGTCTGCAAACGGCCTTTCCAAGGCAATGGTCGACCGTCTGACCCTTGATGAGGCGCGCCTTGAAGCTATTGCAGCGGGCGTTGAAGCGGTGGCTGATCTGCCTGATCCAGTGGGTCAGATTATCGACGAAACACAGCCTCCCAATGGGCTCAAATTGGCCCGTATCCGTGTGCCCATCGGCCTGATTGGGATCATCTATGAAAGCCGTCCTAATGTGACCGCTGACACTGCTGCGCTTTGTGTGCGCTCGGGCAATGCGGTGCTTCTTCGCGGGGGCAGTGAGGCGGTGAATTCCAACCATGCGATCCATCAGGCGATGGTCGCAGGCTTAGCCGAGGGCGCAGTGCCGCGGGCCGCTGTCCAATTGGTGCCGACGCAGGACCGCGCCGCTGTAGGCGCGATGCTGACATCGAGCGGGCTGATCGACATGATCATCCCGCGCGGCGGCCGAGGTCTGGTGGAGCGAGTGCAAAATGATGCGCGCGTGCCGGTGCTCGCGCACCTTGACGGTATCTGTCACACCTATGTGCATTCCGCTGCCGATCCTGAAATGGCAAAGACCATCGTGCTCAATGCCAAGATGCGCCGCACCGGCATTTGCGGGGCGATGGAGACGCTTTTGGTGGATAGCGGGTTTGGCGAGGCGCAGTCGCTTGTGACTGCCCTTATCGACACTGGTTGCGAAGTGCGCGGGGATGAGCGTATTCAGGCGCTCGATGGCCGCGTAGTGGCCGCTCAGGATCGCGACTGGGGCACAGAATTTCTCGATAGCATCGCAGCTGTCCGCATGGTCGATGGACTGGACGCGGCGAGCGCGCTTATCGCTGAGCATTCCTCTCAGCATACCGATGTCATCATCACCGATGACAACGCGGTCGCCGAGCAATTCCTCACCAGTGTCGACAGCGCGATTGTCATGCACAATGCCTCATCACAGTTTGCAGATGGCGGTGAGTTTGGTCTCGGCGCGGAAATTGGCATTGCCACCGGCAGGCTCCATGCGCGTGGACCCGTCGCGCTCGAAGGGCTGACCACGTACAAATGGCTAGTGCGCGGTACGGGTCAGGCGCGGCCTTGATTAAGCCCCGAACATGCTGACAGGTCTTTTAGGCGGCAGTTTTAATCCCGCGCATGGCGGGCACCGCCGAATCACACGCTTCACCATTGATGCGCTGGGTCTGGATGAGGCTTGGTGGCTGGTTTCGCCGGGTAATCCCTTGAAGCCCAAGGCGGGTATGGCGCCCTTAGCCGTGCGGCTCCGGTCGGCACATAAGCAGGCCAGACGCGCACCGATCGTCCCCACTGCAATCGAAACTCAACTCAAAACCCGCTACACGGTGGACACTCTAAGAACGCTTCAAAACCGCTACAAATCGCGCAGGTTTGTGTGGCTTATGGGGTCGGACAATCTGGCGCAGTTTCACCGCTGGAAAGATTGGCGCACCATCGCTCGCACCATGCCGATTGCAGTCATCGCGCGTCCGGGCTATACGAGAGAGGCTATGACGAGCCCCGCCATGGCCTGGCTCAGACGCTATTCCGTGTCTGTACCGGCTTTCCGCAAGAAGGGGCGAGACAGCTTTGGGAGAGCGCCGGCACTGGTGTTGCTGCATTTTGACCCTGATCATCGCTCCGCTACCGCAATTCGCGGTCAGCAAGCCGATTGGGCCGACGAATTTAGCGAGACGAGCGCGCTCACAGACAGATTGACGTTCAAGCCTATTCAGGAATTGACTGCATGAGGGTTCTGATCACCCTTTCGCACATCGAACACCTTGGCAAAAGCCATACCAACCCCCAAGTTTCATCCACAATCAGGAGACACCCTCAAGCCTATGACACAGGCAAACACAGCGCCGCCTGTCGGCGCAGACAATTCGCCGTTCAAGGTGGTTCACGCTATGAATAAGACTTCAAAAACCGGAAACGAAGCTGCCGATGATCTTTATGCGCTCGTGATCAGCCAATTGGATGATGATCAGGCAGCTGAGATCGTCTCGATCCCGCTTGAGGGCAAGAGCTCGGTTGCCGATCACATGGTGGTCGCCAGCGGCCGGTCTTCGCGCCAAGTCGCTGCGATTGCGCAGAAACTGTCTGAAAAGGTCAAGCAGGCGGGCTTTGGTCCGGTGCGTATCGAAGGCCTGCCTCAAGCTGATTGGGTGCTGGTCGATTGCGGCGATGTGGTTGTCCACCTCTTCCGCCCCGAAGTGCGCAGCTTCTACAACCTGGAGCGCATGTGGTCATTTGACGGCGGCGAAATGCGGCAGGGCCGGGCGTAATTCGGTTTTCGCTCACCCAGCCGGGTGAGCGTCCTCGATGCTATTCCCTCCGCTCCGCTTCGGGGCACCTGCGAGCGCCCAGTCGGGCTTGCGATTTCTGGCGAAACCGTGCTCCGTGACCGGGTTTGTATGTAGCGCTGGCTCGGCGCCAAGGGCGTCGCAAGGGTGACCACCCGCCCGCAGCGGGTCCGCACCCCGGACTTGATCCGGGGGAAGGACGTCTAGCGAGGACGCACCCCCGGATAGGGGTGCCTAAAACAAAACCCTTCAAAAGGAACCTCACCATCCTCCTCCATATCATCGCTCGCGGTAAAATTGCTCGCTCGCCTGAGGCGGAGCTGGTGGCGCGCTATGAAAAGAGGCTCACTTGGCCGGTGAAGCTCACCGAGCTTCCCGAAACCGGGGGAAAAGTGCCTCTTCCCCAAAGCCCTCATAAGACGGTGCTTTTGGATGAACGCGGTAAGGCGCTGCCTTCCGAAAAGCTCGCCTCTACGCTTGAAAACTGGCGCGACACCGGCACGCGCGAGGTCCGGTTTGTGCTGGGCGCGGCTGATGGTCACTCTCAGGCTGAGCGCGCTGATGCTGACCTGCTGTATGCCTTTGGCCCTGCCACTTGGCCGCATCTTTTGGCGCGCGCAATGCTGATGGAACAGCTCTACCGCGCGACAAGCATCCTTGCAGGGCATCCCTATCATCGGGCAGGGTAGCTCCCATGCGCCAATCTCTTCTCATCCTTGGCTCTATCGCCGCTGCCACAATCGCCTTGCTGGCGGCTGTCCCGCACAGCTGGGCGCAGCGCGATGTACCATTGCTCGAACCCGAAGAGGCGCAGGCTGAACTCACAAGGGCGACGCGCGAAAGCCAGCGTGCAGAAGCGCGGGCCGACCGATTTGCAGCCGAAGCCGAGGAGGCAAGCGAGGCCGCCGACAAAACCGCGCGCGAAGCCGCCGCTATGGCTGCGCGCATTCAGGCCGAAGAAGCCAAAATCACAGCAGCCCGCGCGCGCTTCTCCCTTGTCCAAAACGATCGCAAACAGCTGGCCAAACGGCTGTCAGATCGGCGCGAGCCTTTGGTGCGATTGACCGGAGCCCTGCAGACCACCGCTCGCCGCCCTCTTGCCTTGTCGGCGCTCCAGCCCGGATCGCTCAAGGACCTGGTCTATGTGCGCGCGGTTCTTGCCTCGGCGGTGCCGGAGATACGCACCCGCACTGCGGCTTTGCGTGCAGAGCTGGATGAAGGACGCCGCCTTGAACGCAGCGCAGCACGGGTGCTGCAAAATCTGCGCTCGTCTGAAGAAGATTTGCAAACCCGCCGCACTCAGCTTGCGGCGTTGGAAGCGCAGCAAAGGCTCACCTCGACCGAGGCGCGCAGCAATGCAGTGCGCGAAAGCGAGCGGGCATTGGCCTTGGCAGAAGAGGCGCGCGATCTTGATGGGCTGGTCGATACTTTGGGCGAGGCGGCCGAACTGCGCGCTGAGCTCGCCGCGCTTCCCGGACCCATTGCGCGGCCTGCCGATCTGTCGGCGAGGGTTATGGAAGAAAACCCTGCGCCCGCTGCGACGGCCACAGACACCGCCCGCCCGCCGGGATTCCAGCTTCCCGTTCAAGGGCGCACACTTGCAGGGTTTGGCGAGGTGAGAGACAGCGGCCTACGCTCAAAAGGCCTTTCGCTCGCTCCTGCCCCCTCGGCCCAAGTTGTGGCGCCAAGCGCGGGACGAATCGCCTTCGCAGGGCCGTATCGCGGGTTTGGGCGAATCGTGATAATCGAGCATCCCGGAGGCTGGACTTCGCTCGTCACAGGGCTCCAACGGACCGAAGTTGAAGTAGGCGATGAGGTCATTGGCGGCGCGCCATTGGGGGTCGCGGGCGGGGGCAAAGAACCGATCAGCCTTGAGCTAAGGCGCAATGGAGATCCGGTTAACCCACTCAATTACCTTGGTTAATTGAGCGTCTGCTCTACCATTTCCAACCAAGCTTCGCCCCAGCCCGAGACAGTGTATTGCCGCGCGTGGCTCTCATCTGGCGTTCAGGCCTCGCATCCTATACATCTACTCCAACAGACAAGGAGCATCTCGCCCATCATGAAAATCGCCGGTCTATCCGTCACATCCTTTTTGCGCGGCGCTGCATTGGTTACCGCTGTCGCGCTTGTCCCCGCCACCACCGCCACCATGGCGCAGGTCGATGGAAGGGCAGGTCCAGAACTCGCCAAGATCTTTGCGATTATGCAGCGGGTTCAGGCCAATTACGTGGAGCCGGTCGAAGACGAAGTGTTGGTGCGAGGCGCGATTGACGGAATGCTGGGCGCGCTCGACCCGCACAGCGCCTATCTCGATGGCAGCGATCTCGACCGGCTCAACACGCTGATTGACGGCAATTACTCTGGCCTCGGCTTGTCCGTTATCCAAGAAGAGGGCGCGGTTAAGGTTATTTCGCCGTTCAAAGGCAGCCCAGCTGATAAGGAAGGTATCAAAGCCGGGGACTTCATCACGCACCTCAACGGCAAGCTTATTGTCGGCGGTGATCTGGATGATGCGGTGGCGCAGATGCGCGGACAAGCGGGCACTTCGATTGATCTTACCATTTTCCGCCCTGGCCGCGATGAACCGCTAGAGCTGACTGTGACGCGCGGCGTTATTGAGCTTGAGCCGGTCACTTATGAGCTGCAATCGGGCAATATCGGGCACATCTCGGTCAATGAGTTTTCCGCCGACGTCGGCAAGGACGTATATGAGGCTTGGCAAGCGCTTCAGACCGAGGCGACCGGCCGCATGGGCGGGCTTGTGCTTGACCTTCGCTCCAATCCGGGGGGCAGTCTTGACGAAGCGGTCGCACTGACCGACTTGTTCCTTGAAAAAGGCGAGATTGTTTCACAGCGCGGGCGCGGCTGGGGAGAGACCTTTAACTTTCAGGCCGATGATCTCGATTATTATCTGCGCCGCCGGATCAGCCGCAGCCAAGCCCAGATTTTCATGGGCGAGATTGCGCGCGATATCCCGATGATCGTGTTGATCGACGCAGGCTCTGCATCCGCATCAGAAATTGTCGCAGGCGCCTTGCAAGATCATGGCCGAGCTTTGGTGATGGGGCAAAGAAGCTTTGGAAAGGGCTCTGTCCAATCGCTCCTGCCGCTTGGATCAAACTCGGCGCTTAAGCTCACCACGGCGCGTTATTACACGCCGAAGGGCAAGTCAGTGCAGGAAGGCGGCATTGCGCCCGATATCCGCGTTCCGCAGCTGTCCGATCCCGACTTTGCGCTGCGCGAGAAATATCGCACACGCGAAAGCGATCTTCGCGGGCACCTCGTTAATGATCTTGGGGTGGCCGATGAAGAGATGGTGGAGGACACGATTGCCGATCCGCGCTTCCAGCTCACCGCAGAGCAATTGGAAGAACAAGGCATTGAGGATTTTCAATTGCATTATGCCTTGGAGACACTGCGCCGAAGCACAGCGAGTTCGGTCGCGCTGAATTCTCGCGGGTAGGATTGGCCGCTAGGCAAAGCGGCAATCGGACCCTAAATCGCACGCATGAATGGATTGAACCTGTCGCGCGCTTTTGCTGTGCTCATTCCTGCAGGCTTACTTGCTGGGGCCTATGTGGCTGAGCACGTTTTTGGTCTTTTCCCGTGTGAGATGTGCTGGTGGCAGCGCTATCCCCACTTTGCCGCTCTGGCATTTGGGCTTGTCTCTTTGGCTGCCCGCCCGCCAAGGGTCTGGGCAGCGCTGGCCGGCCTTGCGATTATCACCTCTGGCCTGATCGGAGGGTTTCATGCAGGGGTCGAGTACGGCTGGTGGGAAGGCATTACCGGTTGCACCGCGCCGGTTGGCACAGTTGATGTAACTGATTTTTCCGTTTCATTGATACGCTGCGATGTGGCCCCCTGGGAGCTCTTTGGCATTTCGCTCGCGGGCTGGAATTTCCTCATTTCTTCGCTGGGCGGTGCGGCTGTTGTGGCGCTCGCTGCGTATAAGGACTAGCATCCTGCGAACTTTAGAAGGGTTTTTTGATGGACCGTGATGAATTGCACCGTATGATCCGCGTTGATCAAGCTGGCGAATTTGGCGCAACGCGCATTTACGAAGGCCAGCTCGCGGTCATGGGCGACCGTGGTCCTCACTCCGCGGAAATCCGCCATATGGCCGATCAGGAAGCGGTCCACCGCGCCAAATTTGATGAGCTTATGGCTGAACGAGGCGTGCGCCCCACCGCTTTGCAACCTTTTTGGCATGTTGCAGGCTACGCGCTTGGTGCGGGCACGGCTCTTTTGGGGCCCGAGGCAGCGATGGCGTGCACGGCGGCTGTCGAAGAAGAAATCGACAAGCATTATTCCGAGCAATTGGACCGTCTTGCTGAAACCAATTCGGAGCCCGAACTTGCCGGAATGATCGAGCAATTCCGCGAGGAAGAGCGCGAGCACCGCGATGCCGCATTGGAGCATGGGGCAGAGAGGGCCCCGGCCTATCCGCTGCTTTCCGGCGCAATCCGTCTGGGCTGCAAGATTGCTATCAAGGTGAGCGAGCGGGTGTAAAAACCCTCTTCAGTCAGCGTTCAGCGGCTGCTATCTAATGCAGCAACACACTTGCCCCCACATACTTAGCCACCGCACACTTTGCCCCCGATAGGAAACATCATGTCGACACTCGCACGCATTGCCATCATCGCACCCTTCGCTGCGCTTGCCGCTACCCCGGTGGCAGCACAAGGTCAGGCAGGCGACAGGGTCAATATGGTCATCGCCCATAGTGAAGATGAATGCCCCGAGCAGACGGATGAGAACGAGATCGTTGTTTGCCAGATCGTGGTTGAAGCGGACCGCTACCGGATCCCATCCACCTTGCGCACAAGCAGTTCGCTCGGAAATCAAACGCAGGCGCAACAGTTTGAAAAAGTGCGCTATATCGGCGAATTTGGAGCGTTCTCTTGCAGTCCGGCGGGGGCCGGCGGTTTTACCGGATGCACCCAGAAATTTGTTGAGGCTGCTTTTGCTGAGAGAGAGCAGTCCGAAGGTCTGCGTTTTGCTCAGCTGATCGAGCAAGCACGCCAGGACCGGCTCTCCACGATTGACGGCGATGCGGCCGCTGAACAAACCCGCGTGGAGCAGATCGAGCGCGAATATCTGGAGCGTTTGGAGCGTGAGCGTTCAGCAGCGCTGCCGGGCGAAGAAGGCCCTCCGGCGCTCACCGACGGGCCAGCTGCTGAACCGGCCCCCGAACCAGCTCCCAAACCCGATCCTGAGCTGGCCCCTCAGCCTTCTCCTGCACCAGACGGCTCTAGCTAATCACACTTGGTAATAGTCGCGGTACCATGCGACAAAATGCTTGATCCCTTCGCGCACGTCGGTTTTGGGCGTGTAGCTGGTGAGTTCTTTTAAGAGCCTCGCATCGGCCCATGTTGCTGGCACATCGCCTTTTTGCATCGGCATAAAGTTGCGTATTGCCTCGCGCCCGCATTCCGCTTCAATCGCATCGACGAAATCGGTGAGCTTTACCGTGTCGCTGTTCCCGATATTGACGACGCGGTAAGGCGCGGCGGGTGAAAGCGAGTCCCATTCGGGGATGTCTTCGGGCGTCTCAGGGCGGACGGGTTTAGCGTCAATCAACAGCCGAATACCCCGCACAAGATCAGTGACATAAGTGAAGTCGCGGTGCATCTCGCCATGGTTGTAAACGTCGATCGGATCGCCGTTCAAGATGCCTTGAGTGAACTTGAACAAGGCCATGTCCGGGCGTCCCCAGGGGCCGTAGACCGTGAAGAAACGGAACATGGTGGTCGGCAGGTTCCACAAATGGGCATAGGAATGCCCCATCGCTTCATTCGCCTTTTTCGTGGCGGCATAAAAGGTCAGCTGGTGATCGCTTTGTTGCTGCTCGTGAAACGGCATTTGAGTGTTCGCGCCGTAGGCTGAGCTGGTGGAAGCCATAAGGAGATGCTCCACTTCCAACTCGCGCGCACATTCCATGACATTGAACGTGCCCACCAAGTTGGCGTCGAGGTAAGCGCGCGGGTTCTCCAGCGAGTAACGAACACCGGCTTGCCCAGCGAGGTGGACTATCACATCCGGTTTCTCATCCATCGCGAGGGTATGGAGCGTGTCGAAATCCTCCAGCATGCCCACTTTACAGGTGAAGTTTGGGTTTTGGAGCAGCATTTGATGCCGCCGCTTTTTCAGGGCCACATCGTAATAATCGGTCAGCCCATCATAGCCGACAACGCGGAAACCCTCGTCCAAGAGCGCCTGAGACAAATGGTAGCCGATAAACCCGGCGGACCCGGTGACGAGGACAGTCCGCACAGCCTCTAAACCACTGAGATATCGGGCGCATCCACCTGCTTCATACCCACTGTATGATAGCCGCTATCGACATGGTGCACTTCGCCAGTGACGCCTGAGGACAGGTTCGAGAGGAGATAAAGCCCCGAGCCGCCCACATCCTCCAAAGTGGTCGTGCGGCGCAGGGGCGAGTTCAGTTCGTTCCATTTGAGGATATAACGGAAATCGCCAATCCCCGAAGCTGCCAGGGTTTTCACCGGGCCGGCGCTGATCGCGTTGATCCGGATGTTTCTGGGGCCAAGGTCGTTAGCAAGATAGCGCACGCTCGTCTCAAGCGCGGCTTTCGCAACGCCCATGACGTTGTAATGCGGCATGACCTTCTCTGCGCCGTAATAGGTCAGCGTAAGGATGCTCCCGCCTACCTCCGGCATCAATTCCGCCGCCCGCTTTGTCACAGCGACCAGTGAATAGGCCGAAATGTTCATCGTCATCAGGAAGTTATCGAGGCTCGTGTCAAGATAGTGACCGCGCAGCTCGTTCTTGTCGGAGAAACCGATGGCGTGGACCACGAAATCAAGAACGCCCCAGCGCTCCTTGATGGCGTCAAAGCCTGCATCAAGCGAGGCCATATCAGATACGTCGCATTCAAAGGTAAAGTCGCTGCCAAGCTTTTCTGCCAAAGGCTTCACGCGCTTGGCCAAGGCATCACCCTGATAGGAAAAGGCAAGCTCTGCCCCGTGCTCTGCCAATTGCCGAGCAATGCCCCACGCAAGCGACTTGTCATTGGCAAGCCCCATAATGAGACCTTTCTTGCCTTCCATAAGTTTGGTCATGCGTTCTTGTCCTCATTGTTTGCGTCTGGAACCGCCAATTCGCATTCAGGTTCCGCAAGGCTTGCGTTCAATTCTGCTCCGATAACGAGCCCAAGCCCGACGAGCCAGAAAAAGAACAGTGCAATGATAATCCCGGCCATGCTGCCATAGATGAGATCGTATGTGACAGCCCCGTGCATAAGAGGAGGCATCGCCGCTGTCACTCCCAGCCACCACAAGACGGTAAAGAGAGGCCCAGGCCATTTAGGATAACGCTTGTGCCTATAGCGCGTGGGGGTAAGCGACCAGAAAAGTATGTATAATGACGCGCCAAGACCGAGCGCCGGGATGATCCGCGACAGCCGCAGCCCGGTCAAAGCCTCGGAGAATTGCGGCGAGAAACTGAGGATGAACTGCTGCACGGTCCCGATCAGCACGCTTGCGATGAGCGAGATGAGCAGCATGATTACTGCCCCCAGAATAAGCGCCGCTGAAAACAGCCGCGACTGCCAGAAGGTCAGCTGCGCCTTTGTACCGTAGGCACGCCGCAGGATTTCGCGGATCGTTTCAATCAGACTTGAGACCGTCCACAGCGCCACCCCTGCGCTGAGCCATAAGAGCCACCCTTGCGGGGCATCCACGATTTCTTCGGCCACAGGTCCGATGGCTCTGCTGACCGTCGGCGGCACTGCGATAAGCACCGCTGTCACCAATTCCAACGCGCGATCACGCCCGCCAAGGATCTCAAACAGAACCGCGCCAATGATGAAAAACGGGAAGATTGCCAACATTGAAAGATAGGCAAGATTTCCGGCATGGATAAACCCATCCTGCCAAGTACCAGCCGCAGTGCGCTTTGCGATTTCGAACACCCGTGTCCCTGGCCCCGCATAGCGCGCCAGGCGTCCGAGCGCGCCAGAGTGCGGGCCAGTGCGCTCCGGATTTGAGGCAAGCGGGCGCGGCTGTTTGAGCGCTCTCAACCGCCGCGCTTCGGGCGAGAGCGAGCGGAGCTCGGTCACGCTATCCGTCCGCTCATCCGTTTGTTCGGGAGGGGTGCCTTGTTCCAAAGCTTCGGTCATTTGTGTGATCTGTCTAGAGCCCGAACTTGGCGCGCGGCTTTGCTGGGTCTTTCCAATCACCCAGCTTCTTTTTGAGCTTGCCCAATTCTTCCGGCATCTGGATTTCGAGCGTCACCAGCTGATCACCGCGTGTAGGCTTGTCGGCGCTCGACGATTTCTTGGTCCAGCCCTTGCCGGTAAGGCGCATCACCGTACCGCCATTGGCTCCCGGTTTGAGCGTTAGCATAACCGGGCCATCGACTGTCGGGCATTTGACCTTGCCGCCATTGATCGCTTCATCGAGCGTGATTGGAAGGTCCATCCGGATGTTATCACCCTCGCGCCGGAAAAAGGGGTGCGCGGCAACTTCAACCATTACGATCCCGTCTCCGTAACCACCGGGGCCCGAATGCCCCTTTCCCTTTAGCCGCATCTGTGTTCCGTCTTCGACGCCTCCGGGAAGCTTCAGACTGATCGCCTTGCCATCGGCCAGAGTGATCCGCTGATCTTCGCCAGAGGCTGCATCCACGAAGGGCACCGCAAGACGGTATTGGATATCTGCGCCCTTCTTGGGCGGAGGGGTTCTCGCGCCGCCAAACCCGCGCCGTGGTGGTGGCTCTGCGGTGCGATTGCGTCCGCCGCCGAACAAGCCCTCGAACAGGTCGCCCAGGTCCATGTCGTCATTGCCAAAGCCCTGAAATTCGGAATCGCGGAAACCGCCGCGCGCGCCGCCATATCCGGCTCCAGCGCCTCTGGGGCGGCCCCCACCCATTCCGCCACCCATTCCGGCAAAGGGGTTAAGCGGGTTGCCTTCAGCGTCAATCTCGCCCCGGTCAAATTGCGCGCGCTTGCTTTTATCAGAAAGGAGGTCGTAGGCTTTGGTTGCATCCGAGAATTTCTCAGCCGCCTTGGGATTGTCCTTATTCTTGTCGGGGTGCAGTTCTTTTGCGAGCTTGCGATAGGCGCTCTTCACCTCTTTCTCAGAAGCTGTGCGTTGAACGCCAAGTGTGGAATAAGGATCGCGCATGGTGTCTTAGCTAGGTGAGGCGCTTGAGAGGCGCAACCACCTAACGTGCATTGTGTAAGTTGGGAATATCTTTCCTACCGCGCCTCCAGTGCCTATTTCGCCTCGTATGACCCATTGGAGCCGCCTTTTGCCGAACATTTTGCAGCCGCTTTCGAGCGGAGAAACTTTTTGCTCCCTGAACAGTGTACCAATTGTGCCAAACTTTGATCAAGCATCTAAAAAGGAACACATTTCATGATTGACGCCGCTAAGCTCAATGAAGCGCAACTGGCAGACAGTGTGATCCCTTCTGGCAGCGACCCCTATGGCTTGTTTGACACATGGTTTACCGAAGCTCAGAAAAGCGAGCCCAATGACCCCAATGCTATGGCGCTTGCAACCGCGACCAAGGCAGGGATGCCATCTGTTCGCATGGTGCTTTTGAAAGGCCATGGGCCTCATGAAAATCAAAGCCAAACCGGTGTCGGCGGCTTTACCTTCTTCACCAATGCCGAGAGCCGCAAGGGCGAGGAAATACGCGGGAATATGAAAGCGAGCCTGCTGTTCCATTGGAAGAGCTTGCGCCGTCAGATTCGGATCGAAGGACCCTTGGCACAGGTGAGCGCCGAGCGTGCTGATGAGTATTTCCATTCGCGCGCCTATGGCAGCCAGGTCGGAAGCGCTGCCAGTGCTCAATCGCAGCCGATGGAAAAGCGGCAGGACTATCTCGACCGGGTCGAGGCATTGTGGGGCGCGCACGAAGCGGCTGGCAAAGTTCCGCGTCCGCCCCATTGGACAGGCTTCACCCTTCGCCCTCACCGGATTGAATTCTGGATCGACCGCGACAACCGTCTCCATGATCGGCGCCAATACAGGCGCACTGAAGACGGCTGGAAAGACACGCTGCTCTACCCGTGAACCCCAAACCTGTGACTAGCTCCTTCCCCTATTGGCATGTTGATGCCTTCAGCGATGCCCCTTTCGGCGGCAATCAGGCTGCGGTGATGGTTCTGGACGAGTGGCTCCCTGATGAAGTGCTGGTCAATATCGGGGCTGAGAACAACTTTGCCGAAACCGCGTTTCTCGTGCGCGATGAAACGGGCAAGGCTGATTGGAAGCTTCGCTGGTTTACGCCGAGTTCAGAGATACGCCTGTGCGGCCATGCCACATTGGCGAGCGGGCATGTGCTGCTCAGTGAGATCGCCGGCTTACAAACCGGCGGGGGGAAAGTGACGTTCCGCACCCGCGAGGCAGGCATTCTCGAAGTGCGGCGAACAGGTGAAGTCTACGAAGTCGGCCTGCCTGCGATCGAAACTGAACCGGTGCAATGGGTCGAAGCGGCTTCGCTTCTTGGCGGGCAGCCCATCGCCGTGCAGCGAAGCGAACTCGGCTACAATCTGTTCCTTTACAGCGATGAGGCAGCGATCCGCGCGCTCGATCCTGATTTTCGCGGACTTGCCGCGTTGGGGGGAGAGCTGTTTGTTTGCACCGCGCTGGGCGATGAAACTGATATAGTGAGCCGCGTTTTTGTGCCCGCTTACGGTATTGACGAAGACCCGGTGACAGGCGGCGCGCACGCGGTGCTTACGCCTTATTGGACCGCAAAGCTCGGCCGCGATCACTTCACCGCGTATCAAGCGAGCAAACGCGGCGGATCGCTCACCTGCCGCATCGCGGGGGACCGCGTTTGGCTAGGCGGCCCTTGCGTAACTGTTGTGAAGGGAGAGTTCACCCTTTGATCATTCGCTGGGATAAAGTGCCAGCACGTCGGCAGCCTCTTGCAGCATCGCGGGGCGTTCCTCACGGTCCGAATGGCCAAGCCGCACCAGCGTCAGCTTTTGCTCTGGAGAGACAAGCACATACTGCCCCATATGGCCGATGAGCGAAAACAGGCTGCGCGGTGCGCGGTCTGGGAGCAGGGGATGCGGCGATTTGAGATTGGGGTTGTTGCGGTTGAGCCAGATTTGATAGCCATAATGCGATGAAGCTGGACTGGGCGACAGCATCTTTTCAACCCAGCGGCTGGGCACCAATTGCTCGCCCGATGGCGCGCGGCCGTCATCGCGTAGAAATTCGCCAAACTTGGCATAGTCGCGCGCGCTGGCATGCATCAGGCTTCCGCCAATCAAAGTGCCCGCCGCATCATACTCAGGCACCATGGAGGTCATACCAAGCGGCCCAAACAGGCGCTCTTCGAGGTAGTTTGCCACAGCCAGGCGGCGCGCGTCAGGATCATCGTTGTCGGTCAGCGCACTCGCGGCGATATCGGCGAGGATCACCGTGGTGTTGGAGGAATATTCAAACATCTCGCCCGGCTCGGCTTCGAGCGGTTGTTCCTTGGCCCATTTGGCCATGTTGTCCCGGCCATCGAGAAACAGCATGCGCACCTCGGCGCTTTCATATGGCGGATCGCCCGCTTCTGTATGGCGAAGGCCGCTGCGCATTTGCAGAAGGTGTTCTAATGTGATGTCCGCCCGCGGATCGCCATTGCGCTGCCAATCAAGGATGGGGGCGGGCGCTTTCTCATTCAGCAGGCCATCGGCAACAAGCATTCCGACAAGAACGGCGGTGACCGTCTTGGCCATAGACCAGCTGATGTGACGCGTCTCGGCGTCATATCCCGGCGCGTAGCGTTCAGCGGCGACCTTGCCATCGGCCATGAGGAACACAGCGCGCGTTTCGCCTATCCCCTCTGCCGTGAAAAGCTCGTCGATTGCGCGCGCCAATTGGTCCATCGGAGCGCCCGCATCGCGGCTCACCGCATCAAGCGCTTCTTGGCTGAGCGGAGGCAGCTGTTCAGCGGGCGGCTGTTCAGATCGGTCGCCGCAAGAGGCAAGGCCGATACCAAACACTGGAAGAAGCGCGGTGAGGGCGATAGAAGGCTTTGAACGAGCGGTCATGACCCCTCAATCGGACAAGGACACGGTCAAAGCAATGGCAAATTCAGCAGGTTCAAAGCGCGTCTCTTTGCCCAAGGCAGTGTTGATCGCGGCTATCCTAGTCGTTGTAGCAATCGCTGTGCTGGCGTGGTTCAACCGTGGTCCCATCCAAGGCTATGCAGGGGTGAGCACCAGCTACGCCGCGCGTGTTGCATGCTCTTGCAGGTTCGTCGCGGGCCGCGATTTGGACGATTGCGCCAAAGACAAGCTTGCTGGCATGGAGATGGTGGCGCTCAGCGAAAACCCCGAGGCGCAAAGCGTTACCGCCAGCATCCCCTTTGTTAATGCGACAACGGCCACAAATCGCGAGGGCTATGGCTGCGTTCTCGACAAGTGGGAAGGGTAGTTAGGCCACTGCTTTTGCTGCGACCGAATTATTCCGCGACCCAGTCATTTTTCGACCCAGTCATTTTTCGACCCAGTTATCCTGCAACCGAAGTGGTTTTATCGATCCAGCCGCCACCGATAACCCGATCATCAGCATAGATGACCGCCGCTTGCCCCGGCGCAACGCCAAACTCAGGGGCTGCAAAATGAATGCGGATCGTCGCACCATCGCCCATCGGCCCATCAAGCGTGATCGGCACTGGTTTGGCCAGACTGCGCACTTTGGCTGTCAGCTTAGCCCCATCCGCGATAGCGCCAATACGATTGGTCTCGATCACTTCAACGCTTTCGACAGCCAGCATGCGTTTGGGTCCGATGCGAACTTCGCGCGTGTCTGGATCAAGGCTGATCACATAAAGCGGTTCTGGCTGCCCGCCAATATCAAGGCCTTTGCGCTGGCCGACGGTGTAGTGGACGATGCCCTTGTGCTCGCCCAGTTTCTCGCCGGTGGCTGCGTGCACGATAGCGCCCGGGACGCCGCCCTCGGGACGAAGCTTGGTCACGATTTTGGCGTAATTGCCATCGGGGACGAAACAGATGTCCTGACTGTCAGGCTTCATTGCATTGCGCAGCTCAGCGGCTTCGGCAAGCTCACGTACCTGCGTTTTTGGCAGGCCGCCGAGCGGGAAACGGATGTAGTCCAGCTGCTCCTGCGTGGTTGCATACAGAAAGTACGATTGATCACGCGCCGGGTCTTGTGCACGGTAAAGGTGAGGGCCGCCTTCGGCCTCGAGCCGCTGCACATAATGTCCCGTCGTTAGGCAATCTGCGCCCAGCTCGCGCGCCATACGGAATAGGTCGGTGAACTTAGGGCCCATATTGCAGCGGATACATGGCACGGGCGTGCGCCCTGCTAAGTATTCATCTGCGAACTGATCAACCACGTCTTCTTTAAAGGCGCTCTCATGATCGAAGACATAATGCGCAATGCCCAGCCGGTCGCAAACAGCGCGCGCATCAGAAATATCATCGCCGGCACAACACGCGCCCTTGCGTCCAGTCGCTGCACCATAATCATAAAGCTGCAAGGTGATGCCGATCACCTCGGCCCCGGTGTCAGCGGCAAGCGCAGCCACAACAGATGAATCGACTCCGCCGCTCATCGCGACGACGATTCGGCACTGCGAAGCAGGGCGCGGCAGATCGAACAAAGCGGCCGTATCGAGCCCAAATGTGGGGCTGAGCGTATGGGTTTCTGACGATTTCATGGTCGCAGCAGCATATAGTGAGCGCATTTGCGATTGACTACAGTTATGCGATTTTACGGGCAAGACTTCTGATTTTACACGTGTTTCTCGCTCGTTAATCAATGGCAACACAGCGTTGCTCTGCCTCCCGGCACTTTTCCTAAGCAGAGGTAAAGCCCGGTTTTACCACATTTTGACAACCGCTGTGTATACCATGGCCCATGTTCGAAAAGGCGAAGCCTCCAATGATCCCTTCTGTAGCTTGCGATTCGGCGAGCGCTGCCTCGCCGCGCACGTCGGCGATGGGCTGGTCAGCGCAGGATGAGGCACCGTATACAGAGAGCGCAAAAGAAGAGGCAAAGACGCCTCCCTTGCGCACCATTGAATGGAGCGAACTAACCGCACGGCTGAGTGCAGCGCGCGATCTTCGGCAGCTGCTCCGCGAGGATATTGGAGCCCAAACTGGCGCCAAAGACCTCGCATTTGCGGATGCAGCGGCACGGTTTTTTCGGACGAATGAGGATGATGAACCCGGTGTTAACCCTACTGCTTTAGAGGGCCGAAAAACCTCGTCCGGTATGTATCAGATTGTAAAGCAAGAAGGGGGTCGAGACGTTCCCTTTGCGCACCATGACAGTGCGGACACATCGCAAACACGCGATGCAAGCCGGGCGATGCGAGAGAGTTGTAATGATTGAAAATCAGGATATCAGACCGGCACAAGTGATTGGCCCGCTCGGGGAGCCTCTTACGGTTGATGATCTTCCGGCGCCCTCCACCAAACGGTGGGTTGTGCGCCGTAAGGCTGAAGTCGTGGCTGCCGTTAATGGCGGTCTGCTGACGATCGACGAAGTGCTTGAGCGCTATGGTCTTACTCTTGAAGAATTCGCCGGATGGCAGCGTGCTGTCGACCGTTCCGGTATGCAAGGCCTAAGGGTCACTCGCATCCAGCATTACCGCGACCTTTATGAGCGCCAATTGAAATATTGATCCACCGCAAAGCGTATGCCGGTCCAAAACTGGCGTCTCAGCGTTTTGATATCATTGCTGTCTTCTCATTCGCATAAGTGTGTTATCCCATGTCCTGAACCCTCATTTGGAACCTCCTGGGTTCTTCCGAGTATATTGAGGGAAAGGAGATATATTATGGGTTGGATTATTGCACTTATCGTCGGCGGGGTTGCTGGCTGGCTGGCCAGCATGGTTATGAACCGAGATGCGTCGATGGGCATTTTCTGGAATATCGTTGTAGGCTGTGTCGGTTCTGTGGTCGGCAATATGATCGCAGGGCCCCTTTTGGGCATTTCCGGCAGCGTTCAGTCATTTTCGCTTACAGGGCTCATTGTTGCTGTGGTTGGCGCCGTCGTACTGCTTGGCGTCCTCAACCTCATCCAACGTGGACGGGTTCGCGGTTAAACCAGCGACACCTTAATTAGCTCCCGGAATACCGGGTGTGCGATTTGGAACAAAATGGCGGCGTAGAGTTTATCTCTGCGCCGCCTTTGTTTTTATCGCTTCACCGCGCGTAAAGGGGCAAAGACGGCGGCACGCACTTCGTCTAGGCTCAAAGTCACCTGTCGAGGTACGGATTGCGCTTTTCTGTGGGCGGGTTAAAGACCATTGCGCATGGTGAGTTATATCTACAACACACTGAAGCAGGCTCAACCTATCTTGGGCGATACCGTTAGAAGGCAAACCGCATGAATTATGCGACCAACATTTCAGCCGGCGCGCAGGATCAGATTCCTGCGGATGCATCGGCCCAGCATGAAGAGCGGCAAGATTCATCCCTTGGTCGTAATTTGCTGATTGCGGGCGGCGTTCTTTTGGCCTTGCTGCTTGCCCTTGGGGCGTATTTCGCGCTTGCGGGCGGTGAGCCCGCTGGGTCAGGTGACGATAACTCTCAGGCTCCCGTCGTCACGGTTATTGCGCCCGGCCGCACGGCGGTCAACGGCGCGGTGGAGGCGCCGGGAACTCTCGCTGCAAGGCGTCCAATGCCGGTTGGCGTTGTGGGCGAAGGCGGGCGAGTCCTTTCAGTGCGGGCGGACGCTGGCGATTGGGTCGCGCGCGGGCAGGTCCTGGCGGTGATTGACCGGTCGGTACAACTTCAGCAAGCCGCCGCACAAGAAGCACAGATTGGTGTGGCCCGCGCTGATGCTGAGCTTGCCCAGTCCAATCTTGACCGCGCGCTGCAATTGGTCGAGCGCGGCTTCATCTCCAAGGCCGAAATTGATAGGCTATCGGCAACGCGCGATTCGGCCATGGCCCGTATCAAAGTCGCGCAGGCACAGCTCGCAGAGCTGAGAGCGCGAAACGCCCGGCTTAATGTGACCGCCCCTGCATCTGGCTACGTGCTTGAACGCAATGTCGAACCTGGCCAAACCGTAGGCGGCGCTTCGGGCGCTTTGTTCACCATCGCGCGCGGCGGAGAGCTCGAAATGCTCGCAGAGCTTGGCGAAACCCAGCTCGCCGCGCTTTCCGTGGGCGTTTCGGCTAGTGTCACGCCAGCAGGCTCAGACAAGAGCTTTGCGGGCCAGGTGTGGCAATTATCGCCAGTGGTTGATGAGCGCACACGTCAGGGCACAGCCCGGATCGCGCTTTCATTCGAGCCAGAACTGCGGCCCGGCGGATTTGCCACAGCGACAATCAACAGCGGCACCGTCAGCGCGACCGTTCTTCCGGAAAGTGCGGTTCTTGCAGATGACCAAGGCAGCTTCGTTTATATCGTGAACGACGAAAACAAGGCTATCCGCACTCCGGTTGTTACAGGCATGGTCACGCCAGACGGTATTGCCATTGCCGAGGGGCTAAACGGCGATGAGGCCATTGTGGTTCGCGCTGGCGGCTTTTTGAACCCGGGCGAAACCGTCAGCCCCAGACGCGAGGGTGAAGAAGAAGACGGCGCTAAAAGTAACGAGGCCGAGTGAGTATCTGAGAGGCCCCCGACCGCTTAGGGTTAGGGGGTGTCGCTCAGGGTGAAACTGGTTGAGTAAAGGCACAAAGAGGTATTCATGAACTTTCGTAATCTCTCCGCCTGGTCGATCCGCAATCCAGTGATCCCGCTCGTCATGTTCACAGCGCTTTTGTTCGCAGGCATGGTCAGTTTCGCCCGTATGGATGTGGTGAATAATCCTGACGTTGAGTTTCCTGCGGTCACTGTCGGTATCTCTCAACCGGGCGCTGCACCCAGTGAGATCGAGAACCAGATCACGCAGCAGGTCGAAAGCGCGGTGCGCTCGATCAATGGCGTGAAGCAGATTTCTTCGACCGCAAGCGAAGGATTTTCGAACACATTTGTGGAATTTGAGGTCGGAATCGACCCCAATCTCGTGGTTTCCGAGGTCAAAAATGCGGTCGACCGGATCCGAGGCAGCCTGCCTGACGGCATTCAGGAACCGCGCGTCAATAAGATTGAGGCTGCTGGCGGCTTTCTCGGCATTTACGCCGTGCGCGCTGATGACTTGACGATTGAGCAATTGAGCTGGTTCATTGACGATACGGTGACCAAGCGTCTTCTTGACATCACCGGCATGGCGGAAGCGGGCCGGTTTGGCGGTGTTGACCGCGCAATTGAGGTCATTTTGGACCCTGCAAAAATGCAGGCCTTTGGCGTCACCGCTTCGCAGATCAACAACGTCCTTCGTCAGACCAATATCGACGCAGCCGGCGGCCTTGCAGAGGTCGGCGGCACGCGCCAATCGCTTCGGGTTCTTGGTAATAACGAGACGGCTTACGAGCTTTCGCAAAGGCAAATCCAGCTCGGTAATGGCCAGACCTTGCGGCTTGCTGATGTTGCGACCGTTCGCGATGGCTTTTCCGAACGATCTTCTTTGAGCGAGGTGCGCAACAAAGAAGTGGTCAATTTCTTCATGAGCCGCGCAAAAGGCGCCTCGGATGTGACCGTCTTTGAAAATGCGCAAGAGATCATCAACGGAATTCAAGCCGAAAATCCCGACCTTGAGTTTATTCCGCTGTTCGACACGGTCAAATACACCAAGAGCCAATACGCAAGTTCGATGCAGGCCCTCATTGAAGGGGCAGTTCTTGCGGTTGTGGTCGTCTTCCTGTTCCTGCGCGATTGGCGTGCGACCTTTATCAGCGCGGTTGCCATTCCCTTGTCAGCGATCCCCACGTTCTTTTTCATGGACCTGATGGGTTTCAACCTGAACTTCCTCTCGCTGCTGGCGCTTGGTCTCGTGGCAGGCGTGCTCGTCGATGATGCGATCGTGGAGATTGAGAATATTGTCAGGCACATGCGAATGGGCAAGACCGCTTATGTCGCCAGCATTGATGCAGCGGATGAGATCGGGCTGCCTGTGGTCGCCACCAGTTTTTGTATTGTGGCCGTCTTTCTGCCTGTGGGTTTGATGCCGGGTATCTCAGGGCAATTCTTCCAGAACTTTGGCCTTACCGTTGTAGTAGCGGTTTTGATGAGCCTTGCCGTGGCGCGGATGATTACGCCGCTTATGGCTGCCTATTTCCTCTCTGCCAAAGGCCACGCCGAACACGGCGAGGGCAAATGGATGGAGCGTTATCTCGGCGTTTTGAGCTGGACGCTTCATACCGGCACAATGCACCGCCTGCGTGAGGGTATCGAAGGGCCGCGCTCGCGTGCGCTCTACACGATTGGTTTGCTCCTCACCTCCATCCTCCTGCTCGCGGTCCCTGCGTTTGTTGTCTTCGCGCTTTGGGGCGTCGTGGGCGAGGTGAACCTGCACGGCCAGATGGCTGGTCTTTTCTCCAATGACCAATACGGTTTCGTGTTCAAGACCATTGCTAAGATATTCGAGGTCGCACAGCTTTTGTGTGTGACCTTCGTGGCAGGGGTCGCGACTTGGCTGACGCTTAAATTTCTCGAGCTGTTCGCAGGAACCGGGTCGCGAGTGCGCCAGTCAATGCGCTATCTGACCGCGCGCTTCCGTGATCACCGGGTCTGGATGCTCGGCGCGGGTTGGATGTCATTCCTCGTGACCATTGTACTGTTTGGCAGCGTCCCCGCGCAGTTTCAGCCCGATATCAATCAATCAAACAGCGAAATCGCGGTCGAAATGGTGCCAGGCACCACTCTGGAGGGCACAAAACGCGTCGTCGATGAGATCGCCAGTGTTCTTTACGAGCAGCCAGAAGTGGAAGTCATCCTTGAGCGTATCCGCGTCGGTGAAGCCACCATGTACATCACCCTCATGGAAGATCGTGAGCGTTCCTCAATCGTTTTTCAGCGCGACATGACGCCGATCCTCAGCCAGATCCCGGACGCCCGTATCCGCTTTGTTGCCGACAGCTTTGGCGGGGCCGGATCAGGACGCGATTTGACCGTCATGCTGGCAGGATCAAACCCCGCTCTCCTCAATGAAACAGCCACCAAGCTAGTCGATGAGATGCGCGGGCTCGACACCATCGTTGCCCCGAGGGTCGCAGCGGACCTGCGCCGTCCTGAAATTATCATCACTCCCAATGAGAAATTGGCTGCCGAACTGGGCGTCTCAACGTTAGCCGTCAGCCAAGCAATCCGCATTGCGACCCTTGGCGAGATTGAACAGAACGCGGCGAAATTTTCGCTGTCTGATCGCCAGATCCCGATCGAGGTCAAGCTGAGCGAAGATGCGCGCGGCCGCATGAGCACGATTGAGAACCTTCCGGTTCAAACGATCAACGGCGGCACAGTGCCTCTTTCACGGGTCGCAACCATCGAGTTTGGCTCAGGTCCCACCACGATCCAACGCTACAATCAAAACCGCCGGGTCTTCATCGGTGCTGATCTTGCCAGCGGCGTATTGAAAGGCACCGCTCAAGCGCAAATCGACGAGCTGCCAACATTGAAGGACCTTCCGCAAGGCGTGATCCGTGACGCTGTGGGCGAGGACGAAATTCAGGCAGAGCTTGTCGGCAACCTCCAGGTTGCGGTGGTCTCCGGTGTGATGCTGGTGTTTGCGTGCCTTGTGCTTCTTTACAAGCGTTTGATGAGCCCGCTTGTCAACATGACCTCTCTTGCTTTGGCGCCGCTTGGCGGGATCTTGCTCATCTGGCTTGTGGGCATGCCGCAATCCATGCCGGTTTATATCGGAATTCTGCTGCTTCTCGGCATTGTCTCGAAGAACTCCATTCTCCTGATCGACTTTGCAATTGAAGAGATGGAGAAGGGCACCGATAAACTCGCCGCGATCATGGACGCAGGCCATAAACGCGCGCAGCCGATTGTGATGACCACGGTGGCTATGACGGCAGGCATGGTTCCCACCTCGATCTCGCTCACAGGCGATGGTGCCTGGCGCCAGCCGATGGGTATTGTGGTGATTGGGGGGCTGATCCTTTCGACCTTGCTCACCCTGCTCATCGTGCCCGCCGGTTTTAGCCTTGCTGACGGCGTTGAGAAGCGCATTGGCCCGTGGCTGCGCAGAACCTTGCTTACCTATAAGCCGGGCGATGACGGCCAACCGGTGCTCGACGCGCCTATCCCTGCGCCGGCCCAGACAAAACCGCAAATTCCGCCCCCCGGAGCTGAGCCTGCGGAGTAGTCGTCTCTTGCCGCAGACAAAGGCAGCGGATTTGGTCTTCCCCATGCGCCTGCATTGGGGCAGATAGCGCGGCGCTATGGCAACCAGCCCCAAATTCGGCTCTCCAAAGCCTGTCCCTTCGAAGTTTGGCGGCGAACCGCTAAGCCCTGATGTTGCCCGGCGTATGCGCTGGACCGCGACAGGGCTGCTGGTTGCGATGGGCACGCTTTTCTTCACTACCCATGGTCTTGTGCCTGCGCACCCTGCTTGGGGTTATGTCAACGCCTTTGCCGAAGCGGCCATGGTCGGCGGACTTGCCGATTGGTTTGCGGTTACCGCGCTTTTTCGGCACCCGCTCGGCCTCCCCATTCCCCACACCGCTATTGTTCCGACCAACAAGGACCGCATTGCGGACACCATGGGGCAGTTTCTGCGCGAAAACTTTCTGACACCAGCGGTTGTTGCTCGCCGTATGTCGAGCATGAATGTCGCGCGTGCGGTTGGCGATTTTCTAGCGGAGAAACCGAATGAGGACGGCATCGATACACGTTCGCGCATCACAGGCGGCGCTGCTGAACTCCTTGCTGAAGTGCTCGAATCGCTGGATCCTGACCGGTTAGGAAATCAAGTGCGCTCCGGCCTTGGGCACCAGCTTGCGAAAGTCGAAGTTTCTCCGCTTGCCGGGCGGATGCTCGAAAATATAATGGCTGATGGTCGGCATTCGCCTTTGATCAACGGCTTTATCCGCTGGGCGGGCCTGACGCTTGAGGACAATGAGGAGACCGTGCGCACCATCATTCACGACCGGGTGAACGGTGTGATGCGCTGGACGGGCCTTGATAAAACCATTTCTGCCAACGTGCTAGAAGGGCTCTATAAACTGCTTGCCGAAGTGCTGGTCAATCCTGATCACCCCTTGCGCGACAAGGTCGAAGAGGGCCTTCGGGAGCTTTCTAAAGATTTGCGAGACGATCCCAAAACGCGCGCGCGGGTGGAGGAGATGAAGCGCGATCTGCTCGAAAACCCTGCGGTCGCCGAATGGTGGATGGGTGTTTGGGAGCGCATCCGCCAGTCGCTGATCAAACGTGCGCGCGATCCTGAAAGCGAGTTGGGCTCAGATATGCGTATCGCACTGGCCGATTTGGGCGAGGCCTTGAAACAGGATGAGCGGCTGCAGATGCAGATCAACCGCTTTGCCAGGCGCACCGCTGCCGGGATTGCGACACGTTATGGCAGCGAGATTGTGACGTTGGTCTCAGAGACGGTGAAGCGCTGGGATGCGACAACAATCACGGGCCGCATTGAAAGCGCAGTGGGCCGTGACCTTCAATTTATCCGGATCAACGGGACGATAGTGGGCGGCATGGTGGGCATGACGCTGCACTTTATTGTGAGCTTTATGTGAGGTTTGATTACTCGGAAGCGGCGGGCATTAAAACTCCAAGCCGAGCCCGCTCACGTTCGGTGAGAATTGCGCTATCCATGTTCCCGTGCTTGGCTTCTCCTCCTTCGTTCGAGGACTGAGTCCCATAAATCTGATCCTGGCCTATGCTCAGCAGGTATCTGTCCAGCGAAGCCGCCGCTATCCAAGGCGCTTTGGGGTGGCCCAGCTTAGTGGCCACAACCGCCGCATGGTGCGCGCGCAAATAGGACGCGGAGTTTCCTCCATGCTGAAAGAGGAAGGCGGCATGATAGTAATCATTGGCAGTGTGTAGATCGCCGTCTTTTAGGAGTTGCTCGGCCCGCGCCAGCCTTCTGGCATCCCCTTCGCTCATGGCTTTGATGACCTCCACCGGCAAATGTATCGCCCCTCGCTCACGCGATTGAAGAACGCTCGATAGCTGGGATCGCACCGCCTGATCCGATGCGAACATATCAGCGAGCTCTTGATTGTCTGATCTGAAATGAGCTTCATCCTTATCGCTTGCACGTAGCGGACTGGGTCCAAATGCAGCAAAGACGAGAGCGGTACAGATCATCAAGCTCTTTATATGCATCACAAAAAACCTCCGCCGCGCTAAGTAGCGGGGCAGAGGTCTTTGACAAGTTCGATTGTCTTGCGGCTGCTTAAAGCGCGCCGGTCAATTCCGGAACTGCGTTAAACAGATCAGCAACCAGACCAATGTCTGCGACTTGGAAGATCGGTGCGTCTTCGTCTTTGTTGATCGCGATGATGACTTTGGAGTCCTTCATGCCGGCTAGGTGCTGGATTGCGCCTGAAATACCGATGGCGATGTAGACTTCTGGAGCCACAATCTTGCCGGTTTGGCCGACCTGATAGTCGTTGGGCACATAGCCCGCATCGACCGCAGCGCGCGATGCGCCGATGGCGGCGCCGAGTTTGTCTGCTAGTGGGTTGATGATGCTCTCAAAGGTTTCGCCGTCTTTCAAAGCGCGGCCGCCTGAAACGATAACCTTGGCGCTGGTAAGCTCGGGGCGGTCCCCGCCGTCGGCGACTTCGCGGCTTACAAAGGTGGAGATGCCAGCATCGCCTGCACCGCTCACATCTTCGATTGCAGCCGTACCGCCTTCGGTTGCTGCCTTTTCAAAGGCGGTGCCGCGAACGGTGATAACGAGTTTTGCATCCGAGCTTTCAACGGTCGCAATCGCGTTACCAGCGTAGATCGGACGGGTGAAAGTCTTTGGACCCTCGACCGAAAGAATGTCCGAGATTTGCATCACATCGAGCTGAGCAGCCACGCGCGGGGCGATGTTCTTGCCAGACGTTGTCGCAGGAGCGAGCAGCGCGTCATAGTCAGCCATAAGGCCAGCCACGAGCGGCGCTACGTTTTCAGCAAGGCCTTCGCCATAAGAGGCATCATCGGCCTTGAGTACCTTAGAAACGCCAGCGATTTTCGCTGCCGCCTCAGCCGCGCCCCCGCAGTTTGAACCTGCAACCAGAGCAGTCACATCGCCAAGCTTGGCTGCAGCGGTAACCACCGCAAGCGTCGCGTCATTTACTGAAAGGTTGTCATGCTCGACCAGAACCAGAGTGTTCATATCTGTTGTCCTTTTCCTTTTAGACCGGGCCGCTTACGCGATCCCCAGCTCCTTGATTTTCGCAACGAGAGCGGCAACGTCCTCGACCTTTTCACCGGCTTGGCGAACGGGTGGTTCGGCCACATTAGTGGTGGTGAGACGCGGTGCGATATCAACGCCAAAGTCGCCAGGTGTCTTGGTGTCGAGCGGCTTCTTCTTTGCTTTCATGATGTTGGGAAGCGAAGCGTAGCGCGGCTCGTTCAAGCGAAGATCGGTGGTGACAATCGCTGGCATGGTGAGCTTGACTGTCTCAAGACCGCCGTCAATCTCGCGCTTTACGATAACCGCATCGCCGTCAACTTCGACCGTGTTGGCAAAGGTGCCTTGCGGGCGGTTCATCAGAGCGGCGAGCATTTGGCCGGTTTGGTTGCTGTCGTCAGAGATTGACTGCTTACCAAGGACCACCAGGCCGGGCTGTTCTTCGTCAGCGATGGCTTTGAGGATTTTGGCAACCGCGAGAGGCTCAACCTCTTCATCGGTTTCCACAAGGATCGCGCGGTCCGCGCCCATGGCGAGCGCCGTCCGCAGCGTTTCTTGAGCCTTTGCAGGCCCTACAGAAACCGCGATGATTTCTTCTGCCTTGCCTGCCTCTTTGATGCGGATCGCTTCTTCGACAGCGATCTCATCAAACGGGTTCATGCTCATTTTAACATTGGCAAGATCAACGCCCGTGCCATCGGCTTTCACCCGCGGCTTGACGTTGTAGTCGATCACCCGTTTGACGGGGACGAGGATTTTCATGGCAGTACCTTTCCCATTAGCGCATGCTCAAGAAGGGATTTGAGACATGCGTGAAACTCTTGTGACGGGGCCCTATCTCGCGTTTACGTAAACGTCAAGTTGCGCCTTGGGGCGAGGGTTTTTGCCTCGCCGTGCCGTATATGGGTGTCGCCATCCGTCATAGCTACGTCAACCCTTTGTGTGGTCGCTTTTTTGATAGCGCCATGCGCGGTAGAACCTTTTGAAGCGGAGAACTGCAATGTTTGCAATTGTGAGAGTTCTGGCGTCCATTTTTGCGGTGTTGTACATGTCTAGTGCGGTGCTGGCTGACGATGGGCAAAGAGAAACGAGGCTTGGCGAAGAGGAATTCGAATCGCCTGCGGCCACACTTGATCATGTGGACTGGCTGGTCGGCCAATGGGCCGGCACCGGTATTCAGGGGGCTCCCGCGATGGAAGAGTGCGTTGCCTATTTCCATGCACAGACCTTGCGGTGCGCAGAGAAGGATAGACCGGGCGAAGGACTGGTGGCCGCTGTGTGGATGCAGAGCGGTAGCGAACTGCTCTTCGGCTTCACCCGATAATTGAAAGAGCCGCCCTGGCTAAAACCGGGCGGCTCTTTCAGCTTTCTAGATTTGGAGGCCTATGCCGCCTTCTTCACCTCGGCGACGATCTTCTTGGCCGCATCGCCAAGGTCATCGGCAGGCACGATGGCAAGGCCGGAGTTCGCTAGAATTTCCTTGCCGGCGTCAACATTGGTGCCTTCAAGGCGCACGACCAGCGGAACCTGAAGATTCACGTCTTTGGCTGCCTGAACAACGCCATTGGCGATGATGTCGCATTTCATAATGCCGCCAAAGATGTTGACGAGAATGCCTTCAACCGCAGGGTCTTTGAGGATGATCTTGAAGGCTGCTGTCACTTTCTCAGTGGTTGCGCCGCCGCCCACATCAAGGAAGTTGGCTGGGAATGCGCCGTTCAGCTTGATGATATCCATCGTCGCCATCGCAAGGCCGGCGCCGTTCACCATGCAGCCGATGTTTCCATCAAGCTTGATGTAGGCAAGGTCATATTCTGACGCTTCAACCTCGGCTGGATCTTCTTCGGTTTCATCGCGCATCTCTTCGATCGCTGGGTGGCGATAAAGGGCGTTGGAATCGAAGCTCATCTTTGTGTCGAGCACGAGGAGCGAAGCGTTGCCGTCCGCGTCTTTCTCGGTCTCTACCAGAGGGTTGATCTCGAGCATGTCGCAATCGCTTGCGGTGAACGCTGCGTAAAGCTGCTTGGCAAGTTTTTGACACTGCTTGTTGAGGTCACCGGTCAGGCCCAATGCAAACGCGACGCTGCGTGCGTGGTGCGCCATAAAGCCTTGTGCTGGATCGATTGTGATCGTGGTGATCTTTTCAGGCGTTTCGTGGGCGACGTCTTCGATGTCCATGCCGCCTTCGGTGGATGCCACCATGGCAACGCGGCCTGTCGCGCGGTCAACCAGCATCGCAAGGTAATATTCGCTCTCAATGTCGACGCCGTCGGTGACATACAGGCGGTTCACTTGCTTGCCCTCTGCGCCGGTTTGGATCGTCACCAGAGTGTTGCCGAGCATTTCTTTTGCGTGGCTTTCCACTTCATCAAGCGAGAATGCGAGGCGCACGCCGCCTTTTGCATCCTCAGGAAGCTCTTTAAACTTACCCTTACCGCGGCCGCCTGCGTGGATTTGCGCTTTCACAACGTAAAGCGGGCCGGGCAGCTTCTTCGCACCTTCGACGGCTTCTTCGACAGTGAGCGCAGCGTGGCCAGCCGGAATCGCGATCCCGTGTTCTTTGAGCAGTTCTTTGGCCTGATATTCATGGACGTTCATGAGAGGATGATCCCTTTGGTATTGATCGCGTTCGAAAAGGTGCCCCAAATTCCGAAGAAGGCAACTTTTCCACGCGAGGGGCATAAGCATGGTTTGCTCCACTTGAAAAGTACTCAAAGTGCGAGCACGAGGGTTCGACGCAAGAAAGCCGCTCCATGATCGACCAAAACCAGTTTCAAGAGATTGTGCGCGAGGCAGGGCGCATGGCCTATGCGCGCTGGCCGGGAGCGGGACATACGCTTGATTCTTGGGACAAAACCCCCGGCAATCCGGTGAGCGAGGCGGACTTGGCGGTCGACAAATTTCTTCGCCGGGAGCTGGCCCGCCTGTTGCCGTCTGCGGCTTGGCTGTCGGAGGAATCCACCGATGATCCTGTGCGTCTTGGTCAAGACTTGATCTGGTTGGTCGATCCGATTGATGGCACACGCGATTTTGTCCGGGGCCGCAAAGGGTGGGCTGTGTCGGTTGCGTTGGTGAGTGCGGGAAAACCGCTGATCGGCATGCTCTCAGCCCCTGCGCGCGGCGAAGAGTGGTTTGCCATGGCTGGACGCGGCGCAGCGCTCAACGGTGCAGCCATAAGCGCAAGCCAGCGAACGCAGTTTTCAGGCGCGAGAGTGCCTGTGGATCACCTGCCCGGTGACGATACGGATCTGGTCGCAGTCGAGAAACCCAATTCGATTGCGCTGCGCATCGCTATGGTGGCCGATGACCGGGCCGATTTGCTGGCAACTTTACACTGGGGTTTTGAGTGGGACATTGGCGCTGCTGCGCTGATTGCGCGCGAGGCGGGTGCAAGCGTTACAGACGCGTTTGGAAAGCCGCTCGCCTACAATAAACGCGACCCGCGTGATTTTGGGGTTTTGGTGAGCGCGCCGGGCATCCACTCAGATGCAGTGGCTCGGATTGCTGAGCGGGCAGAGACGCTTAAAGCAAAAAAATAGTACGAAAAAGCGGGCCGCGCGCAAAACGCGGCCCGCTCAGCTTTACGTTTCGCAGAATTATTGGGCCCGGGCTTCTTGGACCTGATCCTGGCTGATTGGGATAATCTTGATCTCAACCCGGCGGTTCAAAGGCTCGTCAACGCCGTCAGCCGTCTTCACGCGCAGGAAGTCATAGCTTTCGCCGTATCCGCGTGTTGCAAGGCGTGTGCGCGCAACGCCGCGCGCCGCAAGATAATCTGCGACTGCACTTGCGCGCTGTTCTGACAGGTTTTGGTTCACTGCATCTGAACCGGTGGTGTCGGTAAAACCATACACATCAACCAGGCTGTTCGGATATTGGATCAGGCTGTTGGCGACTGAGTTGAGCGAATCATAAAAGCCAGGATTAATGTTGGCCGAGCCGCGTGCAAAAGTTACGCCGTCAGGCAAGCGCACAAGGATCGCATCCTGATCGCCCACTTCTTCCACGTCGACGCCTGTTCCTTCGAGCTCTTCATCAAGCTCGCGGATTTGGTCATCGAACTGCTTACCAATAATCGCGCCAGCCGAGCCACCGATGCCTGCGCCAATGATCCGCGCCGTATCGCCGCCGATCACACCGCCAAGGACGGTGCCCAAAACGCCGCCTGCCACAGCGCCAATTCCGGTGCGTGACACTTTTTGTTCGCCTGTGTTTGGATCGGTCACACAAGCGCTCGTCCCCAAAAGGGCAACCGCTGCTGTGCCTGAAAGCATTATCTTTGATAGTTTCATACCGTCCTCCGTTGATGGTCTTGGGCGCTTGCATACAGGTGCAATAGGTTAGCGCCAATCGTGAGTTTCTTGTTTTTACAAAGCAACTACACCCCTCATCAGCCATGGTTCCAAGCGGATTGCGATTGCCTGAACAGCGGGGCTATTCCTCGCGATCTCAAGTGCCGTCTGGCAAAGCGCGTATTTTGTGCTAGCGAAGTAAGCGTGACACCTTTTCCCTGGACCGAACTCTTTATTATCTTTGGCCTGATCTTGCTCAATGGCGTCTTTGCGATGTCCGAGCTTGCCATTGTTTCTGCCAAGACCAGCCGCCTCAAGGCCAAGGCAGAGCAGGGTTCATCAGGCGCGCGCATCGCTATTGGCCTTGCTGCAGACCCAGGCAAATTCCTGTCGACTGTTCAAATCGGCATCACACTTATTGCGATCATCACTGGCGCTTATTCAGGAGCAAGTTTGGAGCAACCTGTTGGTGAGCGGCTGGCGGCCCTTGGTGTGCCTGAGGACGTGTCGGGCGAAGTTGCATTCGTGACCGTTATCGCACTTACCACCTATTTCAGCGTAGTGGTAGGGGAGCTGGTCCCCAAACAACTTGCCCTACGCGCAGCGGTGCAGATCGCAGTCGTCATGGCACGGCCCATGGCGATCCTTGCCACTATTGCCGCTCCGCTTGTGTGGCTGCTCGATCGCTCATCTGCCGGGATCATCCGCTTGTTCGGGATACGCTCCAAGGGGCAAAGCTCGGTCACGGCTGAAGAGCTACAGATGATTTTCGCTGATGCGACGCGCTCCGGCGTTATCGAACAGGATCAGCACCAGATCCTCACCGGGGTTGTCCGCCTCGCGGAACGTCCTGTTCGCGAGATGATGACGCCGCGCACCGAGCTAGACTGGCTCGATGCCGATGCAGACGAGCTGCAGATCAAACAGACCCTTAAAGCCAGCCCTCACTCCATGTTGCCGGTGGCAGAAGGGTCCCCCGATAGCATCCTTGGCGTGGTCAAAGCGCGCGACTTGCTGGGCCGGATGGTCGCAGGCGAGACAGTTGCTGTGCGCAAGATCATGCAAAAAGCCGAGGTCGTTCCCGACCAGCTTGACGCGATGGACGCACTGCGGGTGCTGCAATCGGCAGAAATCGCGATGGCGCTGGTCCATGATGAGTATGGCCACTTTGAGGGAATTGTGACCCCGGTGGATTTGCTCACTGCGATTGCGGGCAATTTTCTGAGCGATCAGGATGAGGGCGATGCGCCTGAGGTGATCGAATGCTCTGATGGCTCGCTGCTCGTGTCAGGAACATTTTCTGCCAACGGGCTCGCGGACCGCCTCGGTCTGACTTACGGCGATGACCGCGAATTTGGGACGGCAGCGGGCTATGCGCTTTATGTGCTGAAGCGGCTTCCGGTGCCGGGCGAGAAATTTTCCGACCAAGGCTGGGAATTCACCGTTACCGAGATGGACAACCGCCGGATTGATAAGATCCTGGTGCGCAAACTAGAAGAGAATGAGGCTTAGGGTCTCGCGTTTCCATCCGGGCGCGCGTCCTGACTAGCCGTCCTTCGCTGTGATGTGCGTCCGCAGTTGCTCTGCAGTGTGTGTGGAGAGAGCAGCGCCTAGGAGTTCACCCGGATGGGCGAACCCAAAACTAAGAGGGTATCACCGTGCTGGCGTTTTGCCCGTCGCCTTCGGGGGCTGCGATAATGTCGCGGGTAACGCGGCCTTTTGCCACTGTATTGGTGCCCTCATCGCCAATTTGCGAACGGATGCTGGGTGCAGCGGCGCCAGCGCGGTCGAGAGCGCTCGTCTCGATTTCGCTGCGCGGTGCTGGACCGCCAAACAAGGCATCAAGCGCCTGCTCTTGCGCCGTTCCTTCCGCAGCGCGCGGTGCACCGGGTGCCGGAGGGGTAAGCGTGAAGTCTGGCGGAATCACCAGCGGCGCCTGACGCTGCACTGCAAACTCATCGGGACGATCACGGTTGAAAATCCCGCTGCCCCCGCAGGCGGCGAGCATCGCGCTGCCGGACACAAGAAGAATGGCGGTTTTTACGTTACGCATCAGGAATTCTCCGCTTGAGGCTCTTGGGCCTGCGTTTCGTCATCCTTTTCGCGCACAAACAGGCTGCGCGCAAGGATGATCACAACGCCAATGGTAATAGCCGCATCGGCGATATTGAAAATAAGGAAGGGGCGAAAGGTTGCCCCAGAAACTTGGACGTGCAGATCGGCGTAGTCGATGACGTAACCAAACACATATCGGTCGTAGATATTGCCAATCGCGCCGCCCAAAATGAGCGATAGGCCTAGGATGTCGCCCAGGATCTTCTCGCGCATCATCCATATGAGCACAACAAGCCCAATGAGGGCGGTCATGCCCACGAGTAGCCAGCGCATCTCCATATTGGTCGCCTGCAGCATACCCAAAGATATCCCGCGGTTCTCAACATAAGTCAGATCAAAGAAGGGTACGAGCTCAATATTGCGCACATTGCGCAGGTCCAAAGGCCCGGTGACATACCACTTCACCAACTGATCAATTGCAGCGATGAACGCCGCAAAGCCAAGCCCGATCAGGCGGTTGCGGGTGAACAGGTTACTCACCAACGACCTCCGCGCAGCGCCCACACAGCGCGCCGTCTTCCGCAACATCGGGAAGCAAGCGCCAGCAGCGGCCGCATTTGTGGTCGGTGGATTTGGTGACTGTCACCTCATCGCTTTGGCCTCTGGTCACTGTCCCGGTGATGAACAATTCGGCGAGTTGTTCGTCGGTGACGCCTTCGGGTACAGCTGAGGCTGGCACAGTGACGGTCGCTTCATTGCTGGAACGGATCACTTTGTCACGGCGCAGCGGTTCGATGGCCTCCGTCACGCGCTCACGCAAAGCTCGCAACTGCTCCCACTTGGCACGGTCGGCAGGGACCGTTGGCACGCTTGGCCATTCGAGCAGGTGAACGCTTCCCTCTTGCTCGCCGTCTTCGGGATACCGGGTTTGCCAGACTTCTTCAGACGTAAACACCAGAACCGGCGCGGCATAGCGGACGAGCGCATGGAACAGGAGGTCCAGCACTGTGCGGTAAGCGTTGCGTGCGGTGCTATCATCGCCGTCGCAATAGAGTGTGTCTTTGCGAATATCGAAGAAGAAGGCGGAGAGGTCTTCATTGCAGAAGTCCACCAGCAGGCGCGTGTAGGTGTTAAAGTCGTACTCGGTCGCGGCTTGTCTGAGCTTAGCGTCCAGCTCGCCCACAAGCGATAGGACGTAGAGTTCGAGCTCGGGAATTTCTCCCCCGTCGGACATATCGCCGACAAACCCGTCAAGCGCGCCTAAGAGATAGCGGAAAGTGTTGCGCAGCCGTCGGTATTGGTCACCCACACCTTTGAGGATTTCATCGCCGATGCGGTGATCCTCGGTGAAATCAACGCTCAGCGCCCACAGCCGGATGATATCCGCGCCGGTTTGCTCCATGACTTTGAGCGGGCTGACCGTATTGCCGAGCGATTTCGACATTTTCTTGCCCTTGGCATCCATGGTGAAGCCGTGGGTAAGCACCTGATCGTAAGGCGCGCGGCCCCGCGTTGAGCAACTTTGCAGGAGCGAGGATTGGAACCAGCCGCGGTGTTGGTCCGAGCCCTCAAGATAGATATCGGCTGGCCATTGCAGGTCGGGCCAGCGATCAGATTCCAGTACAAAGGCATGGGTGCAGCCCGAATCGAACCAGACGTCGAGGATGTCGGTGACCATCTCGAATTCGTCGGGGTTGTAGTCGGGCCCAAGGAATTCAGCCTTGCGCGCCTCTTCCCATGCATCGACGCCTTCCTCTGCGACCGCTGCGACGATCCGCGCGTTGACTGCGGAGTCTTGCAGGTAGGTGCCGTCTGGGCGCACAAACAGCGTGATCGGCACGCCCCAAGCGCGTTGGCGCGATAGTACCCAATCGGGCCGCCCTTCGACCATAGAGCCGAGGCGGTTCTGGCCTTTTTCAGGGATGAATTCGACCCGGTCGATTTCCGACATGGCGCGGGCTCTCAAAGTATCCCGTTCGCCCTGAGCCTGTCGAGGGGCCGCGCCGTCTTTCGCCGCTGCCTCGATATCATCAAGGCTCATTTCATGTAAGGCAGAAGCCTTGGCACCCGGAACCGGCTCCAGCTCTTTGTCCATCGGCACAAACCATTGCGGTGTGCAGCGGTAGATCACCTTGGCTTTGGAGCGCCATGAGTGCGGGTAGGAGTGCGCGTAATCGGCAGACGCGCTGAGCAGAGCGCCGGCTTCGCGAAGGTCCGAGCAGATCGGGCCTTCGGGCGAGTTGAACGGCTTGTTGATGACCGAGCGGCGGCGCTCTTTGCCCTCGTCGTCTTTGTCATCCGCGCCCAGCCACAGCCAATCGTCGCGATAACGGCCATCGTCCATCACTGCGAATTGCGGATTGAGACCGTTGGCTTTGCAAAGGTCGAAGTCGTCCTCACCATGGTCGGGCGCCATATGGACAAGGCCTGTGCCTGAATCGGTGGTGACAAAATCGCCTTCTAGGAAGGGGCGCGGGGTCGCGTAGAACCCACCGAGATGGTGCATCGGGTGGCGGGCTTTGGTTCCAGCTAGCTCGGATCCTCGGACAAGGCGCTCATAAATAACGCTTTTGCCATTGATCATGCCACTTTCGAGTGGTGGAAATCCTGCACGCGCGAGAAAAGCAGGTGCTAGGTCTTCCGCAACAAGCCACATGGGCTGTTTGTCGCCGTCGACGACATTCAATAGCAGATATCGGACATCAGCCCCATAAGCGATCGCCTGGTTCACCGGGATCGTCCAAGGCGTTGTCGTCCAGATCACCGCATGCGCGCCGACCAATTCCGGCACCGCGCTCTCGGTGATCTCAAACGCTACGTCGATCTGCGGGCTGTCGGTCAGGTCTTCATACTCTACCTCAGCCTCGGCCAGCGCGGTCTTTTCAACCGGCGACCACATGATCGGTTTTGACCCGCGATAGAGGTTTCCGCTTTCCGCAAACTTGCAAAGCTCCGCAACAATCGTAGCCTCGGCCTGGAAATCCATGGTGAGGTAGGGATTGTCCCAATCCCCCAAAATGCCAAGGCACTTCAGCTGCTCGCGCTGGGTGTCGACCCATTTTTGCGCGTAGGCGCGGCATTCGGCGCGAAATTCCTTGGCGGGAACCTCGTCCTTATTCTTCTTTTTCTTGCGATATTGCTCTTCGACCTTCCACTCGATCGGAAGGCCGTGGCAATCCCAGCCCGGCACATAGGGCGCGTCTTTGCCCATGAGGTTCTGCGTGCGGCAGACCATGTCTTTCAAGATATGGTTGAGCGCATGGCCGATATGCATGTCGCCATTGGCGTAAGGCGGGCCATCGTGGAGGATGAACTTCTCGCGGCCAGCGCGCGCCTCGCGCAGTTTGCCGTACAGATCAATCTCGCGCCAGCGCGCCTCAATGCCCGGTTCCTTCTGCGGAAGGCCGGCTTTCATCGGGAAGGGCGTCTTAGGCAGGAAGACGGTGTCCTTATAGTCTCGTTTGGCAGTATCGTCAGACATAGGCGAAGCGCGTTAGTGCATTGAGCGCTTTGTTGGAAGCCTCATTGACGCGCTCTGCGCGCATCAAGCGCAGCTTTGCTCGCTTCGACCTCGGCAGCGTCGCGATCATCAAGGTTCGAATGAAGGGCGGGCGCGATCGTGAAGGCGTCCTCAATCCAGACGTACCCGTTGAAACTGCTGGGAATTTCCTCGATTTGCTCTGGGAGTGTAAGCCCGCGCGGCAAGTTGTGGCCGATGGGGCCGATTACGACCACACGCCCGCCATATTCCTCCATCCGCGCGATAAGCCGATTGGGCCAGCCCCATAACGCCCATTGGTAGTTAAGCGGAACGAGCAAAGTCTCGCCTCGGCAGCTTTCAGGCAGATAGCCACTCCACCCATAAAGCACGTAATCTTGAGAGCATTTCTTCGCGTTTTGCGTGTTCCAAGTCCATGCCTCGGGGAAGAGTTCGCGGATACGGCCAATGGGGCCTTCGTGACCATAAAATGCATCGCCCGCTTGGGTAGGGTCGCGGCCTATAGCGGCAAACTTTGTAGCGATAAGGTTGGCCTCTTCCGGGTCCTTTGACTTGAAATTTATCATCAAGCGAGCGTCGGAGGGCAACTGCGCACCAAGCTCTTCAAACGTCGGCATAGCGCCCACAAATTCGCCCCCGCGAAAGGGGTAAGTCTCGCCCCCATCAGCGGTGTAACCATAGCCTATGTCGAGCGATTGAAGCTCCTCAAGCGTGGCGTCGCGCACGGGGCCTGAGCCTTGCGTGCGGCAGTCGAGCGTCCAATCGTGCCACACGACGACTTCGCCATCTTTGGTGGGAGCAATGTCGATCTCGACCATATGTGCGCCCATCTTGAACGAGCGCAGAATGCTCTGCGGGGTGTTCTCGAGGTAGCCGTGATAGGGCTTGTAAATCCGGTCGGCGGTGCAGGTGTCGCGCTCCAACCCCTCCCGGTCGTAAAGCTGATAGAGGCCACGATGGGCAATGAGCTTGGGAGACCCCTCAGGCGCTGGAGCGAGCCAGCTTGCGTTCACGAAAGTTAGAATGAGAAAAGCGAGTGCAAGGCCTAAGCCCAGCCATTTCAGCCAGCGTCTCACCTGAGCAGTTCCCTTGCCTCGGCGCAATCTTTCTCCATCTGAACCATCAATTCATCCAAGCTTTCGAACTTCGCTTCTCCGCGTAGGAAATGATTGAAAGCAACCTCGATTTCCTGACCATACAGGTCGCCGGAAAAGTCAAAAAAGTACGGTTCAAGCAATTCTTTGGGCGGCTGAAACTGTGGGCGGATGCCGATGTTGGCCGCGCCTTTGAGCTTTTCCCCTGTCGCTAGGATTGTGCCGGTCACCGCATAGACGCCGTATTTGGGGCGCAGATAGGTGCCGATGGAAAGGTTCGCTGTGGGGTAGCCGAGTTTGCGTCCGTTCTTGTCGCCGTGTTCGACAATGCCCCGAATGGCAAAAGGCCGGGTGAGAAGCTCAGCTGCTAGCCCCGGATCGCCGCCGCGCAAGGCTTCGCGCACACGGCTGGAGGAAACGACATCTCCGTGCCCCTCAATCGGCTCCACCACGCGCGATTTGAGGCCGTGCTTGCCGCCGAAGGCGCGCAGCAGGTCAACATTGCCAGCTGCGCGGTTGCCGAAGGAGAAATCGCCGCCAGTCGCCACTCCATATGCGCCAAAGCGCTCGATCAGGATCTGCGTGATGAAGTCCTCGGCGCTGGTGCTCGCAAGCTCTTCGCCGAAATGGAACACCAGCATGGCGGTGGCCCCTGCTGCGAGATAGAGTTCCTGGCGCTGCTCCAAGGTCGTCAGGCGGAAGGGCGGTGCACCGGGTTTGAAATGGCGCACGGGGTGCGGGTCGAATGTCGCGATGATCGAGGGGCGGCCCTCTTCCTGAGCCCAGCGGATAGCCTCGCCTGCGACCGCTTGGTGGCCTTGGTGAAAGCCATCAAAATTGCCGAGCGCAATGACCGCGCCGCGAAGGGCCTCGGTGACTGGTAAACGATGGTCGAGCCAGCGTACTATTGGGCTTCTGCACGTTTGTATGTGACGAACGAGAAAGCGGGCATGCCGCCTTCAGCCTCGTGATCCTCGCGCGCTACTTCAGCCCACTTGTCTCCGAGCGGTTTCATAAACACGTCGCCTTTGTAATTCTCGTGGATTTCGGTGAGTTCGATGCGGTCGGCCAAAGGGCGGAACACATCGTAGATCGCTGAACCGCCAACGACTGCTATCTCGCCAGTGTCATTGCCTTCGCGTGCAGCAGCTAAGGCTTCATCGACCGAGTGCACGACCTCAGCCCCCCCGCTGGCCCAATCATCATGCCGGGTAAGCACGATATGGCGACGGCCGGGAAGCATACCGGGGAGGCTCTCAAAGGTCTTACGCCCCATGACCATAGGCACCCCCAATCCTTTTTGGCCCATGGTGTGAGCCTTGAAGTGCTTGAAATCGGCGGGGATCCGCCAGGGCAGACGGTTCTCAAACCCTATCGTGCCATTCGCTGCGCGGGCGTAGATGAGGAAAATCTCGTGGCTCATGAGGCGGTATTAGAAACCCGCGTCACATGGCCCATCTTACGGCCCTCGCGTGCCTCGCGCTTGCCATAGAGATGGAGGTGCGGTTCGCCTTCTTCGGCAAGGACTTGGTGCGCGGTGAGCGCATCTTCGCCAACAATGTTGCGCATCTCGATCGTGGCAAATCGCGTCTCAGTCCCGCCCAAGGGAAGCCCCGCCACCGCGCGGATATGGTTTTCAAATTGGCTTGTCGCTGCGCCCTCAATGCTCCAGTGGCCGGAGTTGTGAACGCGCGGTGCCATCTCGTTAAAAATCGGCCCCGCTGAGGTTGCAAAGAACTCTAGGGTCAAAACACCCACATAGCCCAGCGCATCAGCGGTCTGCCGCGCTATTTCGCGGGCTTCCTCGACTTGGCCCTCGATCAAAGCGCCTGCGGGGAGGGTTGAAACCGCAAGCATTCCGCCATCATGGACATTGGCGCTGCTGTCCCAAAACCGCACATCGCCATCCGCGCTGCGAACGAGAATGACGGAGAACTCGGCCTCAAAGTCGACGAAGCCTTCGTAGATGCAGGTGCGTCCGGGAAAGCGCACGCCTTCTGCCTCATGGGCTGAGGCGATTCGCCACTGGCCCTTGCCATCATAGCCATCGCGCGCAGTTTTGAGGATGCCGGGCGTGCCGATTGTGTTGACAGCGCGGGTAAGCTCTTCGTCGCTATCGACCCGGGCGTAGGGTGCGCAATTCGCCCCCAGCTCGCACAAAAAGCTTTTCTCATTCAGCCGGTCCTGCGCCACTTCCAAAGCGCGCCGTCCGGGTACTACCAATTGCGTCGGAAGCGCGTCGATCACCGACACGGGCACGTTTTCGAACTCCCAAGTGATAACATCGCACTGGCTCGCAAACGCGGCGAGCGCGGCCTTATCGCCCCAGCCATTCTCAAAGAAATCGGCGCACACATCGGCTGCGACATTGTCTCCAGCGGGCGAAAAACCGATCACGCGATAGCCAAGCTGCGAGGCGGCCTGCGCCATCATCCGGCCCAATTGGCCCCCGCCAAGGATGCCGATGGTTGATCCAGGTGGAAGCGTGTTCATGAAGCCACCGGACGCTCCGCCACGTCAGCTGTGCGCGCGGCGCGCCAGTCCTGTAGTCGCAGCGACAGTGCTTCGTCCTGCAACGCCAAGATGCTCGCTGCCATAAGGCCTGCGTTCTTCGCGCCAGCCTCGCCAATCGCAAGGGTACCGACGGGAACGCCGCCCGGCATTTGCGCGATGGAAAGCAGGCTATCCCAGCCAGAAAGTGCCTTCGACTGTACGGGTACGCCAAGGACAGGGAGATGGGTCAGCGCCGCGACCATTCCGGGCAGATGAGCGGCCCCGCCAGCGCCTGCGATAATTACATCGAAACCTTCATCCGCCGCGCCCTTGGCGAAGTCATACATCCGGTCAGGGGTGCGGTGGGCAGACACAATACGGATATCGTGTTCGACGTCCAACTCAGCCAAGACCTCGGCAGCCTTTTCCATCGTAGGATAGTCAGATTGGCTCCCCATGATGATTGCGACTTTTCCCATTAGGAATCCTTCAGATAATACCGCTCACCCGGCACCATAGCGTCGTCAAAGTCATAGATGATCGGCTGACCCGTGGGAATCTCCAGCCCCGTAATGTCCTCATCTGAGATTTGCGACAGATGCTTCACCAGCGCGCGCAAGCTGTTGCCGTGGGCCGAGATAATCACCGTCTCACCGCTTGCAAGCACAGGCAGAATATCGCTTTCCCAATAGGGCAGCACGCGCTCAATCGTGAGCTTCAAGCTCTCAGTATAGGGCACATTGATCCCGTCATAGCGCGGGTCTGCGCCTGGATCATATTGACTGCCCGGCTCCATCGGTGGGGGAGGCGTGTCAAAGCTGCGACGCCAGATGTGGACCTGTTCATCGCCGTGCTTCTCGCGCGTTTCCTGTTTGTTGAGCCCTGTGAGGCCGCCGTAATGGCGCTCATTGAGCCGCCAATCCTTGGTCACTGGCAGCCACAAGAGCGCCGCCTCTTCGAGTGCTAGATTGAGCGTCCGAATCGCGCGGGTCTGAAACGAGGTGAAGCAGGTGGTCGGAATGACCCCCTTCTCCTTCATCAAAGTGCCTGCCGCTTTGGCTTCGGCAACGCCTTTGTCGGTGAGATCAACGTCCCACCAGCCGGTGAAGCGGTTTTCGAGGTTCCACTGACTCTGGCCGTGGCGCACAAGAATAAGTTTAGGCATCTTCGCTCCGATGAACCGGGCCGCCAAGGCCCCGATAAAAGAAGCGCGGGGTTACCTCGGCTTGTCCGGTTTGGGAAGGTCTTCGCCGCCCGAATCGCCAATTTCATCGCGCATTTCACGGCTTTGAGACTTTCTGCGGCGCAGATTTTCGCGCAATTTGGCAGCCAAGCGTTCTTCGCGGGATGCACCAGAGGCCTTATCTTCACTCATCCTTAGCGCTCTGCCGCTAGAAACGGTGAAGCTCAAGAGGCAAGTCGCACATCACGGCGCGCGCCCGGCACACATGCATGGTATTCGCGGCTTGACAATCGGACCCCATCTGACGATAGGCGCGCCTCGGTTGGCTGCTGTAGCTCAGTGGTAGAGCGCACCCTTGGTAAGGGTGAGGCCGAGAGTTCAATTCTCTCCAGCAGCACCATTCTCCCATCACGCGAATAATGATATAGCGCTCCTTCGTAAATTAGGAGGTTTGTTATGCGCGGCTTTGCGTCACTCATGTGTGTGTCCTTAGGCCTTATCGCTGCACCGGTTCTGGCCGATGAGGGAAAAAAGGATGATGAAGCAAAAAGCATCGAAGTCCGGCACAAGGTTTTGGGCCTAGGCGGATTGTTCTTCCGCGCTGAAGATCCGGCTGGTCTTGCAGCGTGGTATGACAAACACCTTGGAATCAATCCGGTACCGACCAGTTATGAAGTTGAGCCCTGGTCGCAGGAAGCAGGTCCTACGGTCTTTTCTCCTTTCCCTGCCGCCTCCACCCAAATGGGCAATCCGGGCAAGCCGATAGTCTTGAATTTCCGGGTCGCCGACCTTGATGCATTTGTCGCTCAGCTTCGCGGGGACGATATCAAAGTCACAGTAGATCCTGAGACCTACCCTAATGGACGGTTTGCCGCGTTGGACGACCCGGAAGGCAATCCCATCCAGCTGTGGGAGGCGGCTGTACCTCCAAATTGATGGGTTTGCAGACCGGCTGCTTGCAGATACCAAGCGGCCTTACAAAAGCGCTCATCAACCCACTTAAGAGGTGCCGCCATTAATTTCGAACTTCCCGAAGAGTATCAGATGCTCGAAGACCTTGTGAAAAGGTTCGTGCGTGATGAATTGATGCCATTGGAAGCTGGCGTGCTGGAGCGCGATGCGGCGGGGCAGGGTGGATATGTGACGCCGGAGGAAAAGCAGCGGCTTGATAAAGTCTCCAAGGATATGGGGCTTTGGGCGCTTGATGCGCCGGAAGATGTTGGCGGAATGGGTCTGCCGCATGTGGCGCTTGTCGGGGTCAATCTCGCGATGGGCAGCACGGTTACAAAGTATAACCTGCCACCTGACAGCCCGAACCTCAAGATGCTCGCCGGTTACGCGAATGAGCAGCAGCGCAAGGCCTATCTTGAACCGCATGTAAATGAGGGCACTTTGTCGGCAATCGGCATTTCTGAGCCGGGCGCAGGCGCTGATCCCAGCGGCATGACGACGAAAGCCGTCAAGCGGGGCGATAAATGGATCATTAATGGCCGCAAGATCTGGATTACGTCTGCGAAAGAAGCGGACTTCACTATCCTGCTTGCCCGCACTGACCCGGAGGCTAAGGGATCGGGCGGTATGTCATGTTTCCTTGTGGATCGCGACGCACCCGGCTTCAATGTTGTGAAACAAGTGCCGATGCTGGGCGGCGAATACACCTATGAAATCGCGCTCGAAGATTGCGAGGTCGAGGATTGGAAGCTCTTGGGCTCTGAAGGTGACGGCTTTGCGCCCATGCAATTGCGCTTGGGCACGCGGAGGATGCAGATGGCGGCATGGTGTATTGGCGCTGCCGAGCGCGCGCTTTCCATTATGACCGAACACGCGCCCCAAAGGGTGACCTTTGGACAGCCTCTCTCTTCGCGCCAAGCGGTGCAGTGGTGGGTGGCGGACGCCAAGATGAAAATCCACGCGGCTAAGCTTATGGCCTATGATTGTGCATGGAAATTGGATGAGGGGCGCGATGTGCGTTCTGAAATTTCCATGATCAAAGTCTATTGCAGCGAGATGGCTCAGGAAGTCATCGACAACGCAATGCAATGTCTTGGCGGGATGGGTGTGACCAAGGAAATGCCGCTCCATATGCTGGCAGGGCGCGTGCGCAATATGCGGATTTACGATGGGCCATCTGAGGTTCACCGCATGGTGATTGCACGCAATTCAATGGATGTGCCGCGGCGCTAAATGACGATGCTGAGGCAAAAGGTGCAAGATTGTGCTTGCACCCAGCGCATCCTCTTAGCAATGTTCGCGTCATGAGTGATGGGGATCAACAGGATCAGTCTGGCAAAAGCGTTGATGCGAAGGGTGAGGCAAGCCCCGGCACTGATGCTACGCGTCAGCTGTTTGGCCACAGAGGCGGTGCAAAACCATGGGAGCCGGGCGAGCGTGTTAAAGTGCCATCGCCATCAGCGCCGCGAAAGCCAGCATCAGCCTCGTCGGCGCCCTATCCGCGCGATGCTCAATACGCGCCAAGGCCCTTGGGAGAAATGCCAGAGCCTGCCTCAAGTGTGCAATCAGACCCTTCAATCTTTAGCGATGTCAATGATGAGGCAGAGCTAACCAAGCTCCACCCGAATTATAAACTGCTGATGCGCATTGTTGCCGTTTTTGCCGGCTTTGTGTTGACGGTTGTTGGCCTGTCGGTTGACAGCGCAATGCAAGCAGAAGAGGTCCCGATACCTTTCGGCATAGTCACCGGCATTGCCGTTCTCTTGGCGCTCTTCATCATAATCCGCATTCCGCTCGCGCGGTATAATGCGCGCGGCTATCAAATCAGCCGCGACCGGCTTCGCGTGGTGCGCGGGATTATGTGGCGCTCAGACACGATTGTCCCTTTTGGCCGCATTCAGCATATTGATGTTGATCAAGGCCCAGTGGAACGCGCGCTCGGTATCGCAACGATGACTTTGCACACCGCTGGAAGCCACAATGCCTCTGTAAGCTTGCCGGGGCTAGGTCATGAGCTGGCGGGGCAAATGCGCGAGGAAATACGCGAGCACATTAAGCGCGAGAGCATGTGAACGAGGACCTTTCTTCGGACGTGCCCGAGCCGCGCAACACCGATCCCAAGACGGTGGTGGTGGGCATGCTGGCAAGTGTGCAAAATGCTATCCTGCCAACCCTCGCCATTACCTTCGGCACCGGAGGGATAGGCACATTCGTTGCAATTCCCGTTGCGGCAGCAATCGTCATCATCGGGACACTCTTTGCCTATATCGGCTGGAAGCGGCTGACCTATACAATTGGCGCTGCTGACATCCGCGTAGAAAGCGGGGTGCTGAGCCGTTCAGCGCGCTCTGTGCCTTATGAGCGCATCCAAGATGTGAGCTTGGAGCAGAAACTGCTCCCGCGCCTGCTCGGTCTTGTTTCGGTTAAATTTGAGACTGGCGCCGGCGGCGGGGAAGATCTCAGCCTCTCCTACCTTACGGAAGAGCGCGGCGAAGAATTGCGCCAGTTGGTACGCGAACGCCGCGATGGCCAAGAAGTGAGCAGTGCGGGTAGTGATGAGCCGCAGACTGATCGCAAGCCAGAGGAAGCTGAGCCGCTTTTCACCATGGGGCCAGGGCGTTTGCTCACTTTTGGTCTGTTTGAGTTTTCGCTTGCGGTTTTTGCTGTTCTTGCCGGCCTCGTTCAATACGCAGACAGCCTTTTGGGGTTCGACTTTTGGGAGTTTGATGTCTGGCGGGGCCTGATTGATGACTATGCTCCCAATGTAAGCGGCTTGGACCGCACGATGCAGGTCATTGGCGTTCTGGTGAGTGTTTCAGTGATCTTTGTGATCGGTTCGCTGACGGGGATGGTCCGCGTGTTCAACCGCGAATGGGGTTTCCTGCTGGAGCGAACCGCGCGCGGTTTCCGCCGCCGCCGGGGGCTCTTCACCAAGACCGACGTGGTAATGCCGATCCACCGGGTTCAAGGCGTGAAAATTGGCACGCGCCTCATTCGCTACCGCTTTGGCTGGCATTCTCTCAGCTTCGTCAGCCTTGCACAGGATATGGGCGCATCAAGCCATGTGGTGGCCCCTTTCGCGAAGCTTCATGAAATCGCGCCGATTGCCGAGACAGCGGGCTTTAGTTTGCCTGGTGAAAACGCAGATTGGCGCCGGGCAAGCGAGAAATTCCTGTTTGATAGCGCCCTGCGCGATGCGCTGATGTTTTTAGTGCCCGCGGTTTTCGCTGGCATAGGCTCAAGCATTTACTCTCCTGAATGGACCTATGTTGTGGTTGGCGCGCTTTTCGTGCTCGCAGGAATTTCCGCAGGGCTCAACGTGCTTGCATGGCAGTATCAGCGCCATGCTCTGGATCATTCGCAAATCGTCTCAACCCGGGGCGTGCTTTCGCCGCGAAGCCAGATCGCAACCCGGCTGAAACTGCACTCGGTTGAAATTTCGCAAGGGCCGATCGCAAGATGGCGCGGCTATGCGACGGTTCATTTGGGGCAAGCAGGCGGGACGTTTGCGGTGCCCGGCGTTCCCATTGACCGCGCTCAGGAAGTGCGGCGCAAGGTCTTAGAGACGATTGCTGCGACCGATTTCTCGCAGCTTGAAAAGGCTTAGGCGCGCAAGTTTGCCCATTCCGGGTTTTCATCAAACTTCTTGGCGACATACCAGCATTGCGGGGCGATCTTAAATCCCTGCTCCCTAGCATCAGCGATTAACCGCTCCACCAGTTGCGCCGCAATTCCGCGCCCGCCGATTTCCTTAGGGACTATGGTGTGTGTCGCCACTCGCACGTCCTCGCCGCGAGGCTCCCACTCAAGGCGGCCGGTTGCGCTTTCATCGGAGATCGCGGCGACATACTGTCCCCCTTGCGCCTCCGGGTGATGGGTAATGGTAACGTCTCCCATAATGCAATTCCCCGTGTTTCTGGTGTTCCTTGATGCTAGACATGCGTGCCAAGCGCATTAGAGGCGTAATTCTATGCCTGAACCCATGCCCTTCCTTTCTGACAATGCAGCGCCCGTCCACCCCAAAGTTTGGGAGGCGATGAAGGCCGCTGATAGCGCCGATAACCCATACGACGGCGATGCCCTTTCTGCGCAGCTCGATGAGCGGTTTAGCGATCTGTTTGAGCGGCCATGCGCGGGGCTTTGGACGGCGACCGGCACGTCTGCGAACTGTCTCGCGCTTGCCACTATGGTTCAGCCGCATGGGGGCGTTGTGTGTCATGAAGAAGCGCATATCGAGGCCGATGAGGGCGGCGCGCCGGGGTTCTACCTTCACGGCGCAAAGCTTATGCTGTGTTCGGGCGACAGTGCCAAGCTAACGCCTGAGGGGATAACGGCTCTGATCGACCCCATTCGCGATGATGTGCATCAAGTGCAGCCGCACGCCGTCGCTATCACGCAGGCGAGTGAATATGGCTGTACCTATTCGAAAGATGAACTCAGCGCCTTGAGCAAATTTGCCAAGGAGCGCCGCCTTGGCCTCCATATGGACGGCGCGCGCTTTGCCAATTCGGCGGCGTTTTTGGGAGGATCAGCAGCCGGTGCCGCTCACGGTGTCGATAGCCTTGCTTTTGGCTTCATCAAGAACGGAGCAATGAGCGCAGAAGCCGTGGTGCTTTTTGATCCTGAGCAGGCCGATATGGTCAAATACCGCCGCAAGCGGGCAGGCCATCTGCAATGCAAAGGGCGCTATCTAGCAGCGCAAATTCTCGCCATGCTTGAGGGGGATCTGTGGCTTTCCAATGCAGCCCACGCCAATGCAGCGGCGCAGGAAGTGGCAAGTGGCTGCGGTGACCGGTTGATGCACCCGGTTGAGGCCAATGAGCTGTTTGTGCAGCTTTCCCCGGCAGAACGCGAGGTTTTGAGAGGTCAGAATTTCGCCTTCTATGACTGGGGCGAGGACGCCGCGCGCTTTGTGACCGCCTGGGACACGCGCGAGGATCACGCGGCTGCCCTAGGGCGCGCGATAGCGCGCCTGTAATCTCTCGCATATGAGCTCTCAGCCTCCTTCCATGCTTAGCGCACGGGTGATCATCCCCTTTATCCTCACCGGCACGATATGGGGCTCAACATGGTTTGTGATCACGGGCCAGATCGACGGCGTACCCGCCGCTTGGTCGGTGTTCTACCGTTTTGCGCTTGCGACCCCGGCGCTGTTTCTGGTGGCATTCCTTATGAAACGGCGGCTTGGTCTCACTCGGCCAGAGCACGGTCTTGCGGTGCTGGTGGGCCTGTTCCAGTTCAGCGGCAACTTCCTCTTTGTCTATCACGCAGAGCTTTATGTGACCTCTGGGATAGTTGCGCTGATGTTTGGTCTTATGATGGTGCCTAATGCGCTTCTAGGCAGATTATTTTTAGGCGAGCGAGTGCCCACAGGCTTTATGATCGGCAGTCTGGTTGCGATTGCCGGCGTGTCGTTCCTGCTGTTCCACGAATGGGATGCAAACCCGGATGCCGGCGTCATCGGGGGCAATGTCGGCCTGGGGATCGGGCTGGCGATGCTGGGCATTTTGTCCGCCTCCATCGCCAATGTGATCCAGGCAAACCCAACAGGGCGCGCGGTGCCAATGGTGAGCTTGCTGGCTTGGGCCATGCTGTATGGCACGATTTTCGACCTTGGCTTTGCCTTTGTCACAGCGGGACCGCCGCCTTTCCCGAGAGCGCCTGAATATTGGGGAGGCATTGTTTATCTGGCGTTTATCGGATCGGTCATCACCTTCCCGCTGCATTACAATCTTGTGCGCGAGATTGGGGCGGGCAAGACAGCTTATAATGCGATTCTGACGATCTCAGTGGCGATGGTGATCTCGACCCTGTTTGAGGGCTATGAGTGGACCCCGCTCACCATCGGAGGGATGGGATTGGCGGTTCTGGGTATGATTATCGCGCTTCGTTCGAAGATGGGATCAAAGAAGGCTGGCTAACCCTTCGACGTAAGTGGGGTATTGCGGCCGCCAGCCAAGCACGCGTTTGGCTTTCCCGTTCGCAACACGCCGGTTCTCGCCGTAAAAACCGCGGGCCATTGGCGACAGCTTGGCTTCTTCCAACGTCTCCATCTTGGGCGGCTCAATCCCTAGGAGCGTGCAGGCGTGCTCTGTGACCGCATTGCCGCTGATGGGGAGGTCGTCCCCCAGATTGTACGCGCCCGCTGGCGCACCTTGGGTGAGAGCGGCCACCACTCCGCCCGCGATATCATCGACATGGCAGCGGCTGAAAACCTGACCCGGCAAATCAATGCGCCGTGCCCTGCCATCGCGCACCCGGTCGAGCGCGCTGCGCCCGGGACCATAGATACCGGGTAAGCGGAACACCCGTGCACCCATGCCCAGCCAAGCGGCATCGGCTTCTGCGCGGGCATTGCGGCGGCCAGCGCCCGTTCGGACCACCGTTGGCGTAGCCTCATCGACCCAAGCGCCCTCTTGATCGCCGTACACTCCGGTCGAGGAGAGGTAGTAGAGCTTGCGGCCCTCCAAAGCTTTGCGATATTTCGCAAGCACGGGATCATCGCCGGAGCTGCGGTCAGGGGGCACAGATGACAGCACATGCGCCGCGCGTTCGAGCGCCTCTCCCACCGCCTCCTCGTCACCGAATTCAATCGTCCCATCGCTGCCCGTTGCCTCAACGCTCCACCCCAATTGATGGAGTGAAGAAGCGATCCGTTTTGCGGTGTAGCCAAGGCCGAAAATCAACAAATGCGACATGTTTGTCGCTGTGCCGCTGGACGCGGGCGCAAATCAACCTAAATCTTGTTGCCATGGATATTGCACACGACTCGATCAGCGCGACCGACGCACCCCCACCGCCAGCCGAACCACCTGTGATCCGACGTGAGGATTACAAGCCGTTTGCGTGGAACGTGCCCGAGACGAGGCTTCACTTCGAGCTTGGCACTGAAAAGACAACAGTGACCGCGACGCTCACGGTCCGGCGCAACGCAAAAGCAGACGCTGCGCAAGTGCTGCGGCTGAACGGTGACGGCCTCACTGCTAAAGCCGTGATGGTCGATGGTGCCGCCTGTGATGAATGGGTTATGGAGGGACCTGACCTTCTCGTGACGCTCCAGGGTGAAGATCACGAGGTAACAATCACGACTGAGATTGCGCCCGACAAGAACACGACCTTGATGGGCCTTTATGCCTCGGGCGGGATGCTGTGCACCCAGTGCGAGGCCGAAGGGTTTCGGCGGATCACCTTCTTCCCGGACCGCCCCGATGTGCTTTCGACATACCGGGTGCGGATGGAAGGCGATAAGACCGCTTTCCCGATCCTTTTGTGCAATGGCAATAAGGAGGCCACCGGCGATCTCGAGGGTGGGCGTCATTTTGCCGAGTGGTTCGATCCATGGCCCAAGCCATCTTATCTCTTCGCGCTGGTCGCAGGCGATCTAGTCGCCAAAAGCGGGCCTTTCACCACGATGTCGGGCCGCGAGGTCGAATGCAATATCTGGGTGCGTGCGGAGGATCTGGGCCGCACCGACCACGCGCTTGCCTCGCTCCACAGTTCGATGAAGTGGGATGAAGAGGTGTTCGGGCGCGAGTATGATCTCGACCTTTACAACATCGTCGCGGTTTCAGACTTCAACATGGGGGCGATGGAAAACAAAGGCCTCAACGTCTTCAACACAAAATTTGTGCTCGCAGACGCCGACACCGCGACCGATGCCGATTTTGACGGCGTCGAAGGAGTGATTGCGCATGAATACTTCCACAATTGGACGGGTAACCGCATCACCTGCCGCGATTGGTTCCAGCTGTCATTAAAAGAAGGTTTTACCGTTCTTCGTGACCAATTGTTCAGCCAAGATATGCGCGGGGAAGCGGTCAAACGGATTGAGGTGGTGCGCATCCTTCGCGCAGCGCAATTCCCCGAGGATGCCGGGCCCTTGGCGCACCCAATTCGGCCTGACAGCTACCGCGAAATCTCGAACTTCTACACCGCAACTGTCTACAACAAAGGAGCCGAAGTTATTCGCATGATGCGGAGCATGGCGGGACCCGAGCGGTTCCGGGCAGGCACCGACCTATATTTCGACCGCCACGACGGCGAGGCAGCGACGTGCGAGGACTTTGTGCGCGCTATCGAAGAGGGGGCAGGGCTCGATCTTGAGCAATTCCGCCTGTGGTATTCACAGGCTGGGACCCCGCGCGTCGAAGTGAACCAGGCAGTTCAGGGCGACGAGCTCGTGCTGAGCCTGAGGCAAACTGTTCCTGCGACGCCGGGCCAATCTGAAAAGAGCCCCATGCCGATACCCTTGCGTCTAGCCGTGCACGACCGTGAGAGCGGCGCGCTGGGCACTGAGCAGACCGTTGTTCTCACCGAGGCAAAGGCTGAGCTGCGCCTTCCTCTTGCGGGCCCCAAACCCGTGGTTTCGATCAACCGGGGCTACAGCGCGCCTGTGATTATTGAGCGTTCGCTTGACCGCGATGCGCTGCTGTTCCTTGCAGCCAAGGATGATGATCCATTTGCACGCTATGAAGCTATGCAGGAGCTGGCCGTGGATGCTCTCATCGCTGAGGCGAGCGGTGAGGCGGACAAGAGCGCCATCGATGCTGGCCGTGAGGCGGTCGTGGAGGCGGTGGGCGCGGTGATCGCAGACCCCGCTCTTGATGATGCCATGCGCGGCGAGTTGATTATGCTTCCGTCTGAGAGCTATCTCTTCGAGGCGATGGCTACCGGCGAACGGAAAGCTGATCCGGGTGCGATCTACGCCGCGCGTGAGGCGATGAAAAAGGCTATCGGGGAGGCGCAATCAGAGGCATTGCTCGGCGCGTATGAACGGTGCTCAAAAGTGCCATTCGCCGATCCAGCAGGCGTGGGCGCCCGCAAAGTCAAAACGCTGGTCCTTGGATATGTCGCCGCCTTTGACACTGGCAAAGCCGCTCAGCTTGCAGCGGAGCAATTCGATGCCGCCGACAATATGACCGACCGTCAGGGCGCGCTTATGGTTCTCGCCAGTTTGGAGACCCCTGCACGCGAAGAGAGGCTTGCCTCATTCTATCAGCGATTTGCTGGCAATGAGCTTGTCATTGACAAGTGGTTCACGCTTCAGGCGCTTTCGCTCCACCCCGATGTGCTTGCGCATGTGGAAGAGCTTGCGGAGCATCCAGACTTTACCATGTCGAACCCCAACCGGGTGCGCTCGCTGTACATGGCGCTTACTGGCAATCCTTCTGCCTTCCACTCAGCAGACGGAGCAGGCTACCGGATGATTGCGGACTGCATCATTGCGCTCGACCCGATTAACCCGCAGACCGCTGCTCGCTTCGTACCAGCATTAGGCCGGTGGCGGCGGATTGAACCGGGGCGCGCTGCGCTGATGAAAGCTGAGCTTGAGAGGGTCGCGGCGCAGGACAATCTGTCCCGCGATACCTTTGAGCAGGTGAGCAGAAGCCTTGAAGGCTGACACGCCCTTCCAGATTGAGCGCTCGCCGCTTTTGAAGGGCGTCCCCCACGGATTTTTCGGCTCGGCCGGAGGCTTGCACCAATTTGGCTATGGCGGCCCGGGCGATGCGGAAGAAATTCGCGCCCTGAGAAACGCTGCGGCCAGCGCTGTCCTGCCGGGTTCTCCGCTGCAAACACCGCGGCAGGTGCACTCCCCTCAAGTCATTACGATCAGCGCGCAAGCCAGCAGAAAGTGGCCTGACCACGAATGGGATCGCCCGGTGGCAGACGCTTTGGTCACGGACCGCCGGGATATTACCATTGGCATAGTGACTGCAGATTGCGGTCCGGTACTTTTTGCGGACCGGGAGGCAGGCGTCGTTGGCGCTGCTCATGCCGGATGGCGCGGCGCACATGGCGGGGTCTTGGAAAACACGGTTCTGGCGATGGAGGGCCTTGGCGCTGAGCGTGACAGGATCACCGCAGTGTTAGGCCCAACGATTGCGCGGCCAAGCTATGAAGTCGACGAAGGTTTTCGCGAAAACTTTTCAAGCGATGACGAAGTGCATTTTCAGGATGCCGGTGTGCGCGGCGGGGCGAATCGCTGGCAGTTTGATTTGCCCGGATATATCCTCGCCCGGCTCGAGAGCTGCGCGATTGCGGGCTATTCGGCGCTCGGCCATGATACCTACGCCATGCGGGACATCTATTATTCTTACAGGCTCGCAACCCATGAAGGATCGCCGGATTACGGGCGTCAACTAAGCGCGATCGCGGTAGGCTAGCTTCCCGAAAAACTTTGGGATTGCACGCGGCAGAACCAATCGTGCCTAAAACACCATTGGCATTATCCATAATCCTATTATAGGGGCGGCGTGTTGTGGCCTTGGCGCGTGGAACCGAAATCCAACATACGCGTTGGATGTCACAGAAACTGGGACAGCGTGCGCGGGCCTCGCGCAGTCAGTGAGATTATTTTTACCGCCGCGATGGGCCTATCCCTTCTGCGGCTATAAGAGCAGGGTATCGAGTAATGGCTACGACTGCAGACAATGCGAACACTGAAGAAGGCGTTCGTCGTCGCGATTGGATCCACATTGCCGCTGTAAGCACCGCAGGTGTTGGCGGCGCGTCCGTTCTGTTTCCTTTGGTGAGCCAGATGGCGCCAACCGCTGACGTGCTCGCGGCATCAACCACTGACGTTGATGTGTCTTTGCTTGAGCCGGGTCAGTCGATCAAAGGTGTCTTCAGGGATCAGCCGCTTTTCGTGAAGCGCATGACCCCGGAAGAAGTGGCTGAGATGAAGGCTGTTGATGCGGCTGGCTTGCGCGATGCGCAAACGCTGGAAGAGCGTCTTGGCGAGGGCAATGAGGAATATCTGGTGCAACTTGGCGTGTGCACTCACCTTGGCTGCGTGCCGCTGGGCGCGGGTGAAGGCGAGGACAAGGGCGAGTTCAACGGATACTTCTGTCCGTGCCACGGTTCGCATTACGATGCGGCTGGACGAATTCGTAAAGGCCCTGCGCCGACCAATCTCGCCGTTCCCGAATTCGCATTTGCATCCGAATCCGTCATCCGCGTCGGCTAATTTGTCGTATTTCTGAGCAGCAACCGATTAACAGCTGAGAAGAGCAAGAGAGCATTATGAGCTTCGCCTGGGCAAACTCTTACGAACCGAAGAACGATTTCACCAAGTGGATCGACGAAAAACTTCCTGTACCGCGTTTGGTCTACAACGCGATTGGTGCAGGCTATCCGGTTCCGCGCAACCTCAATTATATGTGGAATTTCGGTGTTCTCGCCGGTTTCTTCCTGATGTTCCAGATCATCACCGGCATTGTGCTGGCGATGCACTATTCGGCCAACACCGACGTCGCCTTTGGTCAGATTGAGCACATCATGCGCAATGTGAACTATGGTTGGCTCATGAAATATGCGCACGCCAATGGCGCAAGCTTCTTCTTTCTGGTGATCTACCTCCATATTTTCCGCGGCTTTTATTACTCATCTTATAAAGCACCGCGCGAGATGATCTGGCTGTTGGGTGTGGTTATCTTCCTTCTCATGATGGCAACCGCGTTCATGGGCTACGTGCTTCCATGGGGTCAGATGAGCTTCTGGGGCGCGAAAGTGATCACAGGCCTGTTTGGCGCTATCCCGTTCATCGGTGAGCCGCTTCAGGTGTGGCTGGTTGGCGGTTATGCGCCGAACAACTCGACGCTGAACCGCTTCTTCTCGCTGCACTTCTTGTTGCCGTTTGTGATCCTTGGCGCAGTGATCCTGCACATTTGGGCATTGCACATTCCGGGCTCTTCGAACCCAACGGGCGTCGAAGTGAAGAAGGAAAGCGATACGGTTCCTTTCCACCCATATTATACCGCCAAAGATGGCTGGTTCCTGGGTCTTGTTCTCTCGCTCTTTGCTTTCGTCGTGTTCTTTGCGCCGAACGCTCTGGGTCATGCTGAAAACTGGATTGAGGCGAACCCGCTTTCCACGCCTGCGCTGATTGTGCCTGAGTGGTACTTCTACCCCTTCTACGCGATCCTTCGCGCCTTCACCGGCGATCTCACCATTCCGTTTACCGGCATCGTGCTGATCGAGGCGAAACTGCTCGGCGTGATTGCGATGTTCGGGTCGATCCTTCTGTGGTTCTTCCTTCCATGGCTGGACAAGAGCCCGGTTCGCTCAGGCTCCTATCGTCCGCTGTTCCGCATCTTCTTCTGGATCTTCGTCGTCGATATGGCTGCGCTGTTCTATCTTGGCGGTGCGAAAGCAGAAGAACCCTTCATCGTGCTCTCGCAAATCGCGACGGCGTGGTATTTCCTTCACTTCCTGGTGATCCTTCCGATCATCAGCCAGATCGAAGTGCCAAAGGCGCTGCCCTTCTCAATCACCGAGGCTGTTCTCGGAAAAGATGAGCCGGCTGCAGAGCCTGCTGAATAAACCGTTCCACTGACCCGATAACGAGAAAGAGTTAGGTCATGACCATACGTCTTGGAGGCATCCTTTTTGGGCTAGGGATTACGGGAGTTTTGATCCTGTGGTCGCTTTTGCCCGGAGCCCTCAACTACGCGTCCCCTGTAAAGCCGGACTATTACGCGTTTCAGGAAGCGAATATCGCTCCTGAAGGCGGTTTCTCGTTCGACGGGCCTATGGGCAAGTGGGATTACCAGCAGCTTCAACGCGGCTATCAGGTCTACAAAGAGGTCTGCTCAGCATGCCACAGCCTGAAGTTCGTCGCGTTCCGCAATCTACAGGAACTCGGCTACACTGAAGCTGAAGTGCGCGCTGAGGCGGCAAGCTGGCAGGTTCCGGGTATCGACCCCAAGGACGGTTCTGTGGTCAAACGTCCTGGCCTTCCGACTGATCTGTTCCCATCGCCATATGCGAACGAAGTTGAAGCGCGTGCATTCAACAACAATGCGCTTCCCCCCGACCTGACGCTCATCACCAAAGCGCGCAACGACGGTGTGCATTATGTTTACTCACTGATGCAGGGCTATAACGAGCCTGATCCAGCGGACGTGGCAAAATCACCCGATTTTGAGACGCCTCCCGGCCTTTATTTCAACGAGTATTTCTACAACATCAATATCGCCATGCCGCCGCAGCTTCTGGATGGGATTATCACCTATTCCGACGGCACCGAAGCGACCGAAGAGCAGATGGCTCAGGACATCACCGCGTTCCTGACTTGGGCAGGTGAGCCTTCGTTGATCAAGCGTAAGCAGACCGGTTTCTTCGTGATTGGCTTCCTGCTTTTCGCGACCTTCCTCGGCTTTATGTCTTATAAGACTGTCTGGGCCACCAAGAAGGGCAAGAAAGGCAATGCTGATCTCGTTTGATCAAAGGCTAATGGGATCGAAAGCGCCCCGTCTTCCGCGTTGGGATGACGGGGCGCTTTGCATTTGATTTCAAACCACAGAAAGTTCCCGTGAGCACACCCCTCCTAACCCCCGATGAATTGAAAGCCTTGGTGCGCACCGTGCCTGATTTCCCGAAGGAGGGAATTCAGTTCCGCGATATCACGACGCTGATGGGTCACAATGAAGGCCTCGCCTCAAGCGTCCATCATTTGGCTGAGCTTGCGCGGGCGAAGGGCGCCCAAAAAATCGCCGGGATGGAAGCGCGCGGCTTCATCTTTGGCGCGGCGGTGGCCGTTCAATTGGGCATCGGCTTTGTGCCAGTGCGAAAACCGGGCAAACTGCCGATACCGACGATTGGCGTCGATTATGCCCTTGAATACGGCACCGACCGGCTTGAAATGGACCCCGATGCCGTGGCTGATGGTGAACTTGTCGTTATCGTTGACGACCTCATCGCCACGGGCGGTACTGCGGCCGCGAGCGCTAAGCTTCTACGTCAGGCGGGCGGCTTGGTGAACAGCGCGTTGTTTGTGATCGACCTACCCGATTTGGGCGGTGCGGATCAATTGCGCGGGCAGGGCGTTGAAGTTGCATCACTCATGGAATTTGAGGGCGATTAAGCCGCTCTTGTCATTGCTTCTCTCGGAAAGACTTTCACCATCGCCCTTGAAACTCAAGCCATAACAATCGCTGCTGTCGGTGCCTTGGGCATTGGCGCACAGTGGGCCGCGTGGCGCACCGGGTGGCCAGCGATCGTCCTCATGCTGGCGGCAGGCTTCATCGCTGGGCCCATCACCGGTTTGATTGATCCAGAGGCGGCCTTTGGGGATCTGCTTGATCCGATGATCAGTATCGGGGTTGCGCTTATCCTGTTCGAGGGCGGTCTCAGCCTTGATCTCAAAGAGCTCAGGCACTCGGGCAAAGCCGTGTGGCGGCTTGCCACTGTAGGCGTTGCTGTGGGTTGGACCCTTGGCGCGCTCGCTGGGTATTATATCGCTGGCCTTGTGTGGCCAGTTGCGGTTCTTTTCGGCGGCATATTAATCGTAACTGGGCCGACCGTTGTCATCCCGCTTCTTCGCCAAGCCAATATTCAAACTCGCCCCAATTCAATCCTCAAATGGGAAGGCATCGTCAACGATCCTACCGGCGCTTTGTGTGCGGTGCTCGCTTATGAATATTTCCGCCGCGTCAATGAGTTCCCCGATGCCAGTCTTTTTGACGTAGCCCCTCCGCTTGTCATCGCCGCGGTTTTGGCAGGCCTCGTGGGTTATGCTGCGGCGCGGCTTATCGCGTGGGCTTTTCCTCGCGGTGCGATTCCCGAATTCCTGAAAGTTCCCGTCCTTTTCATAACCGTGATTGCCGTCTTTGTTCTGACCAATCAGATCGAGCACGAAGCCGGGCTCGTCGCCGTGACGGTTATGGGCGTAACCTTGGCCAACCGCGATGTGTCGAGCATGCGCTCGATCCATCCGTTTAAGGAGAACATCGCCGTCATCCTTGTATCGGGCATTTTCATCGTGCTTGCCGCATCGCTTAAATGGGAGGAGCTAACCTACCTTCAGACAAGCTGGCGCCCTTGGGCATTCCTTCTCGTCCTGCTGTTCCTTGTGCGCCCCATTACAGTGCTGGTGACCCTGCTGGGCAGCGACATCCCCTGGAATGAGCGCCTATTCGTCGCCTGGATCGCGCCGCGCGGCATTGTCCTGGTCGCCATATCAGGTCTGTTCGCGCTGCGCCTTGGCGACCTCGGTATTGGCGGGGGGCAACTCCTCATCGGTCTCAGCTTTGCTGTGGTTGTCGCCACTGTCATCGCCCATGGCTTCAGCATCAACATCGTCGCGCGCCTTTTGAAGGTGAAAGGCGATACACGGCCCGGTGTCCTTATCGTTGGATCGACCGCGTGGACAGTTGGACTTGCCCGTGAACTGGACGCCATTGGAACGCCGGTAATGATCGTTGATCCAAGCTGGCAGCGCTTAGGCCCGGCCCGCCTTGAAGGCCTACCGCATTACCACGGTGAGATATTGAACGAGGCGACCGAACATAACCTTGACCTTGCACCCTTTCAGGTCCTTGTCGCAGCGACTGAGAACGAGGCTTATAACGCTCTTGTTTGCAACGAATTCGCGCATGAAGTTGGCCGGGACATGGTCTATCAACTGGGCGGAGACCAAGACAAGGAAAGCCGCACCGCTTTGCCAGAAGGCATCAGGGGACGCGCCTTGTTCGATGATGGCTTTGGCGTGGATGAAGTCAATGCCCGTCTGAAAGATGGCTGGGAATTTAAAAAGACCAAGCTTTCCGACGAGTTTGATTTTGACGATGCGCGTGACAAGCTTCCCGATGATGCATCCCTGCTTCTGCTCATTCGCGAAAGCGGCGCTTTGCGTTTCTTCACCCACGCTGTTCGCCCGCAACCGCTTGCTGGCGATACCGTCATTTCTTATGTACCACCCAAGAAACTGTAGAAAAGCCGAGCCCCGTGAGCCCCAAATTCTTGCCCGCCCTTCTGGTCTTGACCCTCGCTCCTCTTAGCGCTTGTAAGCAGGAAGAAAGCAGCGTGGACACTGAGCCCACCTCCGCACCAAGCGGCACCGGGGAGCCGGTGTCGATCTTGCGCCCCGATGTCGAGGGGAATTCCGAGGTGACAGTTTCCAAGCCTGATGAGAGTTACACCGCGATCATCGGCTTTCCGGAAGGGGGAGCCGCGCTCGATGAAAAAGCGGTGGCGACGCTCGAAGAGGTCGCAGCCTCAGACCTGTTCCCACTGAACGGTGCCATTATTCTTCGTGCCCATAGCGATAGCGCAGGGAGTGATGAAGCAAATGTGCAGTCCTCCGAAGCGCGCGGTCTAGCCGTCGCGGAGTGGCTCATTTGGGCAGGAGCCGACCCGCGCCGCATCGACGTCATCGTTTTTGGCGAGCAGAACCCGGCTGCGCCTAATGCGCTGCCTGATGGCGGTGCCAATGAAGCAGGGCGCAGAAGCAATCGCCGGGTCGAGATCGAAATTCTTGCAGCGGTCCCTGCCGAAAGCCCGCCGCCTTCAGCTAAGGCTAGCGACAAGCCGTAGGACTTGCTCTGCAAATTCAGGTCGGCAAATCAGCAAGTCTGGCAGATAGGTGCCGGCCTGGTTGTAGCGCATTGGCGAGCCATCAATGCGTGAACAATGCAGGCCATGCGCCTGTGCGACGGCGACAGGTGCGCAATTGTCCCATTCATATTGCCCGCCCGAATGAAGGTAGACCTCGGCCTCTCCGCGCACCACGGCCATGGCTTTCGCCCCCGCAGAGCCCATGCCGACAAGCTCACCACCCATCGCCTCGGCGACCGCGACGGCTTCTTTTGCAGGGCGGGTCCGGCTGACGAGGAAGCGCGGCTTCTGGGCGGCTTGAGGTAGCGGTGCCACTTCGCTTGATTGGAGAACAATTCCGCTGCCAAGCCCGGGAAGCGCCACCGCGCCCGCGGTCGCCGCGCCGTCAACAGCAAGGCCCACATGCACCGCCCAATCGCTTCGCCTTTCTCCGTACTCGCGCGTCCCATCGACTGGATCAACGATCCATACGCGCGACTTTTCAAGCCTCGCGAGATCGTCCTTTTCCTCTTCAGAAAGAAGGCCGTCATCGGGCCGAGCGGCCTTTAGGGCTTGGCACAGAAACGCGTTCGCGGTCTCATCGCCCGCTTTGCCCAGTGCCTTGCCCTCAAACACGCCGCTTTCGCGCACCTGCAAGAGAATGCGGCCCGTCACTTGCGCGAGATGGGCAGCAAGCTGTGCGTCAGTGAGATCAGCAGGGTCCAATGGGGCGGTCTTTTCAGCGTTCATTTGAGAGGCAGTATCTGGGCTATGATATATTCGGCAGCCTCTTCGACGCTCATATCCACGGTGTTGACGCGGATCTCCGGTGCCTCGGGCGCTTCATAAGGGCTGTCGATCCCGGTAAAGTTCTTTAGCTCACCGCTGCGCGCCTTCTTATAAAGGCCCTTCACATCGCGCTCCTCTGCGACATCCAAGGGCGTATCGACAAAAATCTCGATGAACTCTCCCGCAGGCAGCATCTCGCGCACCATTCGCCGTTCGGCCCGGAAGGGTGAGATAAAGGCTGTCAGGACAATAAGACCTGCATCCGCCATCAGTTTGGCGACCTCGCCAATACGGCGGATGTTTTCGATCCGGTCGGTCTCGGTAAAGCCCAAATCCTTGTTGAGGCCGTGGCGCACATTGTCCCCGTCCAGCAAGAATGTGTGCCGGTTCATCAAAGCAAGCTGCTTCTCCACTTCATTGGCGATTGTGCTTTTGCCCGAACCAGAAAGCCCGGTGAACCAAAGCACACGGGGGCGCTGGTTCTTTAGGCCTGCATGTTCGTCGCGGGTGATCGTTGTCGCCTGCCAATGGACGTTTTGGGCGCGGCGCAATGAAAAATCGAGCATGCCGGCGCCAACGGTTGCATTGGTGAATTTGTCGATCAGGATGAACCCGCCCAGCTGACGATTGTTTGCATATGGCTCGAACACGATCTGTTTGTCCGTGGCCAGCTCGACCTCGCCAATGCTGTTAAGGTCAAGGGTCTTGGCAGCCAATTGGTCGAGGCTGTTGATGTCGATCTCAAACTTGGGGCTTTGAACCGTTGCCGTGACCATTTGCGAGCCAAGTTTGAGCCAATACCCGCGGCCCGGTTTAAGTGCGGTTTCATCGAGCCACACGAGCTTTGCGCAGAACTGGTCGGAGGCCTCTGGCGGATCATCAGCCGCCGCGATCACATCGCCGCGCGAGCAATCGACCTCGTCTTCGAGGGTGAGCGTTACAGATTGCCCTGCAACCGCTTCGTCCAAATCGCCGCCGAATGTGGTGATGCTCTTGACCGTGCTGGTCTTGCCTGAAGGCACAATGCGCACCGTGTCGCCGGGCTTGACAATGCCGGTGGCGATTTGGCCAGCAAACCCGCGGAAATCGAGGTTCGGGCGGTTCACCCATTGCACCGGCATGCGCAGCGAGCGTTCCCGAGCAGCAGTGCTTGAAAGCTCCACCGTCTCAAGGTGATCAACGAGCGCGGGGCCTTGATACCAAGGTGTGTTCGCAGAAGGCGCGGAGGTGATGTTGTCGCCCTTAAACCCAGAAATGGGGATCGGCGTGAACGCCTCAATCCCAACCTCTTTGGCAAAATCCGTATAGTCCGCCACAATCGCGTCAAAGGTCTCTTGGGCGTAGTTCACAAGGTCCATCTTGTTCACTGCCAGAACGACGTGCCTGATGCCAAGCAGGTGGACCAGGAAAGAATGCCGCCGGGTCTGTTGCAGCACCCCTTTGCGCGCATCAACCAGGATGACTGCAAGGTCAGCGGTCGAGGCGCCGGTGGCCATATTGCGTGTGTATTGTTCGTGCCCCGGCGTATCGGCGACGATGAACTTGCGTTTCTCTGTCGTGAAAAAGCGGTAGGCGACGTCAATCGTGATCCCTTGTTCGCGCTCTGCTGCAAGGCCGTCGACCAGAAGCGCAAAGTCGATCTCTTCGCCTTGTGTCCCGTGTTTGGCGCTGTCCGCTTCAAGGCTCGCGAGCTGGTCTTCAAAGATCATCTTGGAATCGTAAAGCAGCCGCCCAATCAGCGTCGACTTGCCGTCGTCCACGCTGCCACAGGTGATAAAACGCAGCAGGCTTTTGTTCTGGTGCGTGTCGAGATAGGCGTCGATGTCCTCTGCAATCAGAGCATCCGTTTCATAAGCTGGGCGGTTCTTTTCCATCAGAAATACCCCTCCTGCTTTTTCTTCTCCATGCCGGCACCGCCTGCATCCTTGTCGATGACGCGTCCCTGGCGCTCGCTGGTCGTGGTCAGAAGCGTCTCTTGCACGACTTCAGAAAGCGTCGAAGCGGTGCTTTCCACTGCGCCTGTTAATGGAAAACACCCAAGCGTGCGGAAGCGCACCGATTTCATGGTGATCTCAGGCTTTTTGCCCAGGACCTTCTCCAGTCTTTCGATATCGTCGGCCATAAACAGGCCGCCTTCCCATTCAAAAGTGGGACGCTCAGCTGCAAAATAGAGCGGCACAATCTCGATCTTTTCACTCATGATATACTGCCAGATATCAAGCTCGGTCCAATTGGAGAGCGGGAAGACGCGGATGCTCTCACCCTTGCTTTTTCGGGCGTTGTAGAGGTTCCAAAGCTCTGGCCGCTGATCTTTGGGGTTCCAACTGTGCGAGGCTGTGCGGAAGGAAAAGACCCGCTCTTTCGCGCGGCTCTTTTCTTCATCGCGGCGCGCACCGCCAAAGGCAGCGTCAAAACCATAGTGGTCAAGCGCTTGTTTGAGCCCTTGAGTCTTCCACATATCCGTGTGCAGCGGTCCGTGGTCGAACGGGTTGATCCCTTGGCTTTTCGCCTCTTCATTTTGCCATACCAGAAGCTTCATGCCGGTCTTTTCAGAGACCGCGTCGCGAAGGGCGTACATCTCCTGAAACTTCCAGGTTGTATCGACATGGAGGAGTGGGAAAGGCGGGGGCGCAGGGTAGAAGGCCTTGCGAGCGAGGTGGAGCATAACCGCGCTATCCTTGCCCACCGAATACATCATGACCGGGTTTTCAGCCTCAGCCACAACTTCGCGCAGGATGTGAATACTCTCGGCTTCAAGCCGCTGAAGGTGGGTAAGCGTCGTCATGGATGCGCAGCTAAGCCTTGAACAGCGTCAAGCAAAACTAGAAAAGCTATATGCGGGGGTGTTTTGTCTATTGGCTTGCTGGCCAAGGCGACCATTTCGCGGGAGGTCTGGAGCGGGTAAGGGGAATCGAACCCCTCTAGCTAGCTTGGAAGGCTAGAGCATTACCACTATGCTATACCCGCTTGTCTCTTGGTGGCGCGCCTTTGCCACTAAAGCCGCCAATTCGTCAAGCTGTCAGTCCTCTAGGCAGCTTGCAAAGCTTCATCTGCTCTATTCGCGCGAAGAGATGACCAGAAGGCAAGCCCGATTAGAACCGCGCCGATTAGCCCCGTGATGACCTCTGGGATATGCGCGAAGGTGTTGATGTACATGATCACCGCGAGCGCGAGGATCGCGTAAAACGCCCCGTGTTCCAAATAGCGGTATTCCGACATCGTGCCCTTGCGCACAAGGAAGATCGTCATCGAGCGTACAAACATCGCGCCAATGCCAAGGCCTATGGCGATGATGATCAGATTGTTGGTAAGCGCGAATGCTCCGATCACGCCGTCGAATGAGAAACTGGCATCGAGCACTTCGAGATAGAGAAATGCGCCGAAGCCTGCCTTTGCAACGTCGCCCGTTGATGGTGTGGGCGGCTCAAGCACGTGATTGACGACTTCGACCGCCATAAAGGTCAAGAGCCCGCCAATCGCAGCGATAATGAAGGTGAGCGCATCGGCATCCGCCAGCATGGTTGAGGTCGCCCAAGTGCCCGCAAGGACAATACCAATGGAGAGCACTTCGAGGTCGGCGACTTTGGAAAGTGGGCGTTCAATCACCTCAATCCAGTTGAGTTCCTTGTCGCCGTCGAAAAAGAAGCTGAGCCCGACCATGCCAAGAAACGCGCCGCCAAAGCCCATGAGGCCAATATGCGCGTCGCTGACGATGCGTTGATATTCGGCTGGTTCACTTAGAGCGAGGCGCACCGCGTCAACCGGGCCAAGCGAGGCTGCCACCATGACGATCACAATCGGAAAGACAATCCGCATCCCAAACACGGCAATCGCAATCCCCCATGTGAGGAAGCGTTGTTGCCACACGGGGTCCATGTCTTTGAGGATAGAGGCGTTTACGGCTGCATTGTCGAAAGATAACGAAACCTCCAGCACCGCCAAAACCGCGCAAATCCAAAGGATCGAAAGCGTGCCTTCGACCGTGCCGGATACGGTCCAGCCATACCAGCCGCCCAGCGCCATACAAATGGCGGTGAACAGCAAAGAGCCCCAGAAATGCTTTAGCATGGGTGTTCAAAATCCTTCGAGCGGCTCATCCGTTGACGGCCATATTGTCGATCAGGCGAGTGCCGCCAATGCGCGCCGCCACCAAAAGCCTCGCGGGTGAGCCGGTTAGGCGTTCAAGGGGCGCAAGGGAAGCGGCATCGCAAAGCGCGGTATAATCGGGCCTGTCGAATCCGGCCTGCATAAGGGCGTGCTCAAACGCAGTAAGAGCGCCGGCGATATCCGCACCTGCCTCGATCTCAGCAATCGCGTGCTTCATCGCTTTGGGCAGCGTCGCTGCAGCAGCGCGGTGCTCGCTCGACAGATACCGGTTGCGGCTCGACATCGCCAAGCCGTCCGCCTCTCTCACCGTTGGCACGCCGATAATCGAATGCGCATGGGGAAGTGTGAGATCCAGATCGCGCGCCATTGCGCGGATCACGGCGAGCTGCTGAAAATCCTTCTCCCCGAAGAAGGCCATGTCGGGTTGAACCTGATTAAAAAGCTTGTTCACGACCGTGGCAACGCCGTCAAAATGTCCCGGCCGTGCAGCCCCGCACAGCCCCTCGCTCACACCGCTTACTGAAATGCTGGTGACGAAGCGTTCTGGGCCATCAGGATACATCTCTGCTGTATGAGGCGCCCACAAAAACGCGCAGCCCTCTGCCTCCAGCATCGCTGCATCATCAGCCAATTGGCGCGGATAGGCCTCGAGGTCTTCGCCGGGCCCGAACTGCGTGGGGTTCACAAAAATTGAGGCCGCGACCGCATCGCATTCTTCCGAAGCCCGGCGTACAAGCGTCAAATGCCCCTCATGCAGCGCCCCCATCGTCGGCACCAGCCCAATGCGCGCGCCGCCCGCTCGCAGCTTGGCAATGGCCGTTCTCAACACATCGAGTGTATGCGCCGTTTGCACGCAGGTCTCCCCTCGGATAACGTTCATCTATTCGATAGACTGATGCGCGCATCTCTCACAAGACGTCAGGCGCAAAAGGGTCAACGGATGCGTTGAAAGGATAAGGATAAACGTCAATGGTCGTCGCTCCAGCTACAACGCGAACGCACCGTATTGTGTTCGCCAATGAAAAGGGCGGCACGGGCAAATCAACCACGGCTGTGCATGTCGCTGTTGCTATGTCTTATCTGGGCGCGAGAGTAACTATGCTTGACCTCGACCCGCGTCAACGCACCTCGCATCGTTATATGGAAAATCGCTTTCACACGATGCAGCGGCGCGGGCTCCATTTGCCGACGCCTGCATGCGAAGTCTTCAAAGGGCGCAGCGATTCGGCGCTTTTGGTGAAAATCGACAAGCTTGAGAAGGACTGCGACTTTCTCATTATCGACAACCCAGGGCGCGATGATGAACTTGCGCGGGCTGCGGTGGAGCAGGCTGATACGCTTGTGACGCCTATGAACGACAGCTTTGTGGACTTCGACCTTATCGGACAGGTTGATCCGGAGAGCTTCGAGGTTAGAAAACTTTCATTTTTCGCAGAGCTTATCTGGGAGGCGCGCATGAAACGCAGCCGTGCGACCGCCAATGGCGAGCGGCCTGAAATGGACTGGATCGTGGTGCGCAATCGCACAGGTCATACCGAAGCGCGCAACATGGCGCGGATCAATAAAGCTTTGGGTGAGATGTCAAAACGCGTGGGCTTTCGCGTGACCCATGGCCTTTCTGAACGCGTGATCTACCGCGAGCTTTTCCCATCCGGTCTGACTTTGCTCGATAAAGGGCATTTGGGTGATCTTGGCACAAGTCATCTGGTTGCACGTCAGGAATTGCGCAACTTGGTTATGGCATTAAAGCTTCCGAAACCTACCCAGCCAAAGGCCAAGATGGAGCCTGCCTAAGCGATGCTAAAGTTTGCGATTATCTTGGCTGTCGTCACGCTTTTGTTTCGCTGGGCAGTGGGAAGATGGCCTTGGGATTTCCTCGCAGGGCCGCCTTCTCATGCGCAAAAATTGGCAAAAGCGCGCAAAGAGTTGGGGGTTAAGCGTTTTGCCAGCAGGGACGATATTTTAAGCGCTCACAAGAAATTGATTGCTGAGGTCCATCCTGATCGCGGCGGGTCAAGTGAGCTGGTCCATGCAGCCAATGATGCGCGAGACTTACTTTTGTCTGAGCTGACCCCGATTAAGGGCGGGCGCGACGATGATGACACGCGCGCTGAATAGTCAGAGCCGGACAAATGCGCCTCGTCGTGGAATTTATTGCAAACCATCGCTAGGTTGAAGGCTGTCTTTCAAGACCGTGAGTGTTAGCCCCCTCGCGCTTCCCATAGAGTTCAAAATTGAGGCCCTAGAAATTCATGTCCCATACTTTCCACCCCACCGTTCTTCGCGAATACGATATCCGCGGGATTATCGGCGAGACGCTTGGCGCAGATGACGCGCGTGCGATTGGCCGCTCGTTCGGCACATTGCTTCGCCGGGCTGAAGACGCCGATGGAGCGAGCGGCGCACCGAAAGTGGCTGTGGGATATGACGGACGAGTAAGCTCGCCCATGCTTGAACACGCTCTGGTCGAAGGGCTTTCGGCAAGCGGATGCGACGTGGTCAAGGTCGGCATGGGCGCGACCCCAATGCTGTATTACGCCGAAGCCTCAGCCGAAGACGTGAAGGGCGGCATTCAGATAACTGGCAGCCACAATCCCCCCAATTACAACGGCTTCAAAATGGTATTTCAGGGGCGACCGTTTTTCGGTGCCGATATCCAGAGGTTGGGGACTATGTCCGCCGCTGGGGATTGGAGTGACGGGGCGGGAGAGGTCTCCTCGCGCGACATCCTTGGCGAGTATGTCGAGCGCATGCTTGAGGGCCTTGCCGGTATTGACGAGGCAAAGCTCAGCGGCCTCAAGGTCGGCTGGGACAACGGGAACGGCGCGGCCGGACCTGCCCTCGAGGCGTTGACGGCGAGACTGCCGGGTGAGCATCATTTGCTGTTTACTGAAGTTGACGGTCATTTTCCTAATCACCACCCTGATCCAACTGTTGAAGAGAACCTGATGGATTTGCGCGCGCTCGTCGCGGCCAAGAACCTCGACTTTGGTGTGGCCTTTGATGGTGACGGGGACCGGATCGGCGCGATTGACGGCGAGGGCCGCGTGATTTGGGGCGATCAACTGCTGATGATTTACGCCGAGGACGTTCTGAAAACTCATCAAGGTCAAACAATTATCGCTGATGTGAAGGCGAGCCGCGCGCTGTTTGATCACGTCGCAGAGCATGGTGGAAAGCCACTGATGTGGAAGACGGGACACTCGCTCATTAAGTCCAAAATGAAGGAAACAGGCTCTCCCTTAGCGGGCGAAATGAGCGGCCATGTGTTTTTTGCTGACACTTACTACGGCTTTGACGACGCGCTTTATGCTGGTGTTCGCTTGCTTGCAGCCACTGCACGGCTCGGCAAATCGGTGACTGAGCTGCGCGGCGCAGTGCCCGATATGCTCAACACGCCGGAGATGCGGTTCCAGGTCGATGAGGTTCGCAAATTCCCGGCGATGGCTGAGATAACCGAGAGGCTCACCACCAATCCAGGTCCTGCTGCGGAAGAGGTCAATGCGACAGATGGTGTGCGCGTCAATACAGCCGATGGCTGGTGGCTCCTGCGGGCGTCCAACACGCAAGATGTGCTGGTTGCGCGCGCGGAAAGCGACACTGAGGCTGGTCTCGAGAGGCTGATCGCACAGATTGATGAACAGTTGGCGCTCTCAGGTCTCGAACGCGGGGAGAGCGTTGGGCACTAAGGGTAAAGATTGGGCTTGGGAAAAGCTGGGGCTTGCGGTCACGTCCGATAAGGATGCTATCCATGCTGCCTATGCCACTAAACGCGCTGCGCTTGATGCAGAGGCAATGCGCATATCCGCATTTGCTGAACTGACCGAGGCACGAGAAAAGGCGCTGTTTCTGGCGTCTGAATTGCAGCGCGAGGCGGCGCGCAAAGGCGGGGAGAATGTCTCTGATGACTCTGCGCCAAGTGAGGGTGCAGGGACAAGGCCGCCGCCGGTTGACAAGCCAGAGCTTCGACAGGACGGTCCTGCAGAGCCAGAGCCAGAGCCAGAGCCAGAGCCAGAGCCAGAGCCAGAGCCAGAGCCAGAGCCAGAGCCAGAGCCAGAGCCAGAGCCAGAGCCAGAGCCAGAGCCAGAGCCAGAGCTAGAGCCAGAATTTGCGTCGCCTTGGCAGCATGGAGGCAAATATGAGCCCAGCTATGAGATGCCCGAGGATGGCCGCTCGCATCATCATCCGCGGGCCGAACCGGGGCTCGATCCCGATCCTGAAGAGGAGTGGAGCCACGCGGGTTCTTATACTCCTGACTCAGAAGAGAAAATTGAGCCTGAACTATTCGTCAATGCACCAAGCGCAATGGAAGAAGCGAGTGAACTCGATCGCCGGGTGCGAAGCGCTGTACGAACCTTCTTCGAGCGCTATCCTGTCAAGACCTATTGGTTCTTGTACGCCCTTGCGGCCGTTTTTCTTTTCCGCTCCTGTACGTGAGGTGAAATTCGTGCCCAAAGATGAAGTTGGAACGCCTGCGCTTAGTCAGGCATAGATAAGTAAACCAGCGAAAGGATCTCCCAATGAAGCGCTTCGTTCTGGCTGCTGTTGCAGGCCTTAGTTTTACAGTTGCCACTGCGCCCGCAGCTGCACAATCCGCCGATCCGACCGAGCCGACTGCGCAGGAACTGGAAGCCGTGGGCAATTTGTTCGGCGATATCTTTGGCAGCGCTGAGCCGCTGTCGCCCGAAGAGGAGGCGCGTCTTGGCGCCGCTGAGCAAGTTGTCACAAAGCTTTTCCCCGAAGGCACCTATGCCAGGATGATGGAGGAGAGCCTTGCCCCTGTACTTGAGGGCATGATGGGGGGCTTGGCGGTTCACCGGCCATCACACTCACTGCATTGACAGGCCTTGATCCCATCACCTTAAGCGGCATTGAAGGCGATAAGCTTGAGGCAGCGATTGCAGTGCTTGATCCGGCCGCTGCCGAACGCAATGCCGCCGTGGGCGAGGCGATGTTCAGCCTTCTTAGCGAAGTGGTGGTCGACGTTGAACCGGCGTACCGTGCAGGCCTTGCGCGCGCCTATGCCATTCGTTTTACGGAGGCGGAATTGGATGATCTCGCGGTGTATTTTGCGACGCCTGTGGGCAAGAAATATGCTGCTGAAAGCTTCCTTATTTTTGCCGATCCCCAAGTCATGGCATCCATGAATGAGGTGATGCCCGTGATGATGCAGCGTATGCCCGCGCTAATAGAGGCGATGGAAACTGCCGCTGCACAATTCCCGGAAGGCCGCCGTTTTTCTGCGCTTGATGCAAAAGAGCGGGCTAAACTCGCGTCTCTTTTGGGGTTGAGCGAAGAGGAATTGGCGGAAATGGAACCTGCAGCGGTAGACAGCGATTACTAATGAACTCATCTGCCGCATTGGTTCCGGCTGAAATCAAAACTTGGTTCGGTGACCGAGGCTGGCGGATCAGACGCCATCAACTCGGCATGCTTGCCAAGGCGCGTGAAGGCCGCGATGCGCTGCTTGTTGCGGACACCGGCGCTGGTAAGACGCTTGCGGGGTTTCTGCCGACCTTGTGCGATTTTGCGCCTTCTGAGGGCGAGCTTCCCGAGGATGGTCTGCACACGCTCTACGTCTCGCCGCTAAAGGCGCTGGCGCACGATGTGAAGCGCAATTTGCTCACACCGATTGAGGAGATCGGCTTACCCATTCGGGTGGAAACACGCTCTGGCGATACGTCTTCGGACCGCAAGAAACGCCAGCGCACAAAGCCGCCGCATGTCTTGCTCACAACGCCGGAAAGCCTCTCGCTCCTGCTCTCTTATCCAGAGAGTTTGGACATGTTCCGCACCCTCAAACGGGTGGTCATTGACGAAGTTCATGCCTTCGCAACTGGCAAGCGCGGGGACCTTTTGGCGCTTTCCTTGGCGCGGCTGCAAACCCTTGCGCCTCAAATGCAGCGGGTGGCTTTGTCGGCGACGCTGGCAAACCCCTTAAGCTTTCAAGAATGGCTCGCCCCGCAGCCCGCCGATGCACAAGGAGAGATCCACGCCGCCGATTTGGTGCTGGGCGAAGATGGTGCGCCTGCCGAGGTCGATATTCTTCTGCCCATCGAAGAACGCGTGCCATGGGGAGGGCATGCGGGGCGCTGGGCCGTGGATCAGTTGATGGAGGCGGTCCGCGATAACCGCACCACTTTGATCTTCACCAACACGCGTTTTCTGGCCGAGTTTATCTTCCAGTGCCTGTGGGAGATAAATGAGGAGAACCTGCCTATCGGTGTGCATCATGGGAGCCTTTCCAAAGAGGCGCGGCGTAAGGTCGAAGACGCGATGGCGGCGGGCGGGCTTCGCGCGCTTGTGTGCACCGCCTCGCTCGATCTGGGGGTCGATTGGGGCGATATTGATCTGGTGGTCCAAATGGGAGCGCCCAAGGGGTCGTCGCGGCTGCTTCAGCGCATCGGGCGAGCGGGCCATAGGCTCGACACCGCGAGCCGCGCGGTGCTGGTTCCGGGCAACCGGTTTGAGTTTCTCGAAGCAATGGCGGCCAAAGACGCGGTCGATGAAGGCATGCGCGATGGTGAGGATTTCCGCGCAGGGGGGCTTGATGTGCTCGCCCAGCATGTGATGGCCTGCGCGTGTGCGGGGCCGTTTCATGAGGACGAGCTTCTCGCCGAAATCCGCTCATCCATGGCCTATGCCTGGGTCGACCCTGAGACATTTGATCGTGTGCTGCATTTTGTCGAAAGCGGCGGATATGCGCTTAAAGCCTATGACAAATTCAAGCGGATAACACGCGATAAAACAGGGGTTTGGCGGATCACTCATCCTAATCAGGCGCAGCGCCACAGGATGAACGCTGGTATCATTGTTGATAGCGAAATGCTCCAAGTGCGCTTCAAGAATGGACGGCAACTCGGCAAAGTGGAGGAGCGCTTTGCGGCGCAATTGTCCGCGGGCGACACGTTCTTCTTTGCGGGTATGAGCCTTGAAGTTGAGAGCGTGCGTGACATGGACGTTATCGTGCGCGCGGCCAAGAAATCAGCGACAATCCCTTCTTACGGCGGCCTGCGTTTGCCGCTTACCACCCATCTCGCGACGCGGGTTCAGTCGATGCTTGACGACCGCGCGGGATGGGGGCGTTTTCCTGATGATGTGCGCGAGTGGCTCGAGGTGCAGGATTACCGCAGCCGACTTCCAAAACCGGGCGAATTGCTGGTCGAGAGCTTCCCGCATGCGAAGAAGCACTACACCGTGTACTACACTTTCGAAGGGTGGAACGCGAACCAGTCATTGGGCATGCTGATCACACGGCGGATGGAGAGCCTTGGACTTATGCCCGCCGGGTTCGTGGCGAATGACTACACGCTCGCGGTTTGGGGTCTCAAGCCGGTGGAGAACCCTAAACCACTGCTCTCGCCTGATATCCTGACCGAGGAATTCACCGATTGGGTGACGGAAAGCCACCTTTTGCGCCGCGCGTTCCGCGAGGTTGCGGTCATCAGTGGCCTGATCGAGCGCCAAACTCCCGGCAAGCGCAAGACGGGCAAGCAGGTCACCTTCTCAACGGATTTGATCTACGATGTGCTGAGGAAATATGAGCCCGGCCATGTTTTGCTCGAAGCCGCGTGGGCCGATGCGCGGGCGCGAATGACTGATGTGGGGCGTCTTGCCGATTTGCTTGAGCGCTCACAAAGCGAGCTTGTCCATGTGGAGCTTGAGCGGGTCTCGCCTTTGGCGGTGCCGGTGATGACCATGATCGGCCGCGAGGCTGTGCCGCAAGGAGCGGTGGACGATGAACTCCTCATCGAGGCGGAGAGCCTTGCGGGAGAAGCCATGCGCATCGACCCGAAAGACCCGGCGCATGGCGAGGAGGATTAATTGCCCGAAGCGAAACTTCGGTACTTCTCATTCCCGACAAAGCCAAAGTTCGTGACGCCTGAAAATTTGATCTCTCGCAGCACCTGTGCAGACGTTTGATAGCTGGCTTGTGCCTCAGGTTCGAACTGGAGCGTTGGTTCTGGCACCATGAGGGTGCTGGCTTTGAGAAGCCCAGCCAGCTCGGTTTTCGACACTGCATTGCCGTTCCACAAAACAGTATCATCTTTCAAGACGACAACTTTGTTTATGACAGGGTCCGGCGCCAAGCCTTTACCGGTGCCGACATCCACCTCGACCGAGTGATTGGCAATCGGGATCGTCACAATGAACATCACGAGCAAAACAAGCAGCACATCAATCAGCGGCGTCATGTTCATGGAGCTGACGGACTCGTCACCATTATGGGTTTGCGAAAAAGCCATAGTCTTTCTCCTTCTCTCCTAGGACAGAAGCATAAGGTATAGCAAAACCAATAGGTTGCCTAACGCACACGGGTATCTGCTTTGCAACTCACAGCCCTCAGGGCAACAAAAAAGGCGCTGCAAGTTTCCTCGCAGCGCCTTTTTTCAGGACCAAAGTCCCAATCTTGTTAAAGGCTTACTCGCCCTTGCCAAACACGCGGTAGCGCTCATTTCCGACAAAGCCGAATTTGGTCACGCCCGATTGCTTGATGATTTGCAGCACTTTGACCGAGCGGTCATAGCTTGCCTGGCCCACCGGCTCGTATTGCAGTTCAGGTTCAACCTCCAAAGCGAGGGTTTGCTGAAGCAATGTGACCAATTGGCCAGTGGTGATAGGCTCACCATTCCAAAGAAGCTCGTCAGTTTCGGTGATGAACAGTTTGTTTTTCACCGGATCGACTATGCTGTCAGTTGGCGGTGGATCGCCTGATGGCAGATCAATATCCACCGAGTGCGTTGCCACCGGAATGGTGATGATGAACATGATCAGCAGAACGAGCAGAACGTCGATCAGCGGGGTCATGTTCATGTCGATCATCGGTTCGCCGTCGAGTTTACCTCCAGCCATACCCATGTCAGTTACTCCTTATAATCGCCGATCAGCCGTTGGGATCAACCGGGTTGGAGATGAACCCAACCGTCGGATAGCCCGCTGCCTGAATGTTGAAGATCGCACCCGCAACGCAGCGCCATGGGGCCTCTACGTCAGCGCGAATGTGGACCTGTGGGATCAATTCCGGATCAGCCAGAACAGCGTCGATACCCCCAGCACGTTCGATGATATTCTCAAGGCGCTCGAAAGCATCCTTGCGAAGTTCTTCCGAATCGACCGGTGTGGTGTTGTTGTAATATATCCGACATTCACCACCGCGGGTCGCCCCGCCATAACCTGATCGAGTGAGCTGCGGCGTATTCCCGTCGGCATCGGTCGTACTGACCGTCAGCTGAAGGTTTTCCACCTTGTTCTTCGACTCTACGGATTCGAACACAGGGATCTCAAGCTTTTCGATCGTTTGGATCGCCACTGGAACCGCGATGAGGAAGATGATGAGGAGAACCAGCATCACGTCCACGAGCGGCGTAGTGTTGATGTCGGACATTGGGGTATCGCCCCCGCCTCCCGTCGAAATCGCCATTGTGAATTCCTTATTTGCTCAAAGTTTGAGCGTTTCTCAAAACTGCGACCTAAAATCAGGCACGCTGCGTTTGGGTAAGCATCCGGCCATCAGGAACGCGAAGCGCACCCAACGGCCGGATCAATAATGCTTACTTCTTCGCAGGAGCCGCAGCAGCAGGCTTAGCAACAGGCTTTTTCGCCGCAGCAGGAGCCGCAGCCATAGTTGGTTTGATCACACCGTCTGAGCCGATGTAGGCCACGATGTTGTTCGAAAAGTCAGTCATGAGAGCGTCGATACGGCGGTTGCGTGACTGGAGCCAGTTAAATGCAAGCACAGCAGGCACAGCCACAAGCAGACCAATAGCGGTCATGATGAGCGCCTCACCAACCGGGCCAGCAACTTTATCAATCGAAGCAGAACCTTCGATACCGATGTTGATGAGCGCGCGGTAAATACCGATCACAGTGCCAAGCAGACCAATAAACGGTGCAGTCGCGCCCACAGATGCGAGAAACGACAGGCCGCCCGAAAGCGCTTGGTTGATGGTGTTTTGTGAGTGAGCGAGCTCTTCTTCAACGAAGTGGATTTCGTTGCCTGCGCCGTCCATCTTACCGTGGTGGTCTTGAGCGGTGACGGCATCGTCAGCAAGCTGGCGCCATGCTGAGTTTTTCTCGAGCTTGGTTGCACCTTCTTTGAGCGAGTTAGCGCGCCAGAACGCGGTTTGAACGCCTTTATACTGACGCATCACTTTGGCTTGTTCGAAATATTTGGTGAACAAGATGTAAAACGAGCCAACGGACATGATGACCATGACCGCGAGGATCGACCAAGCGACAGGGCCGCCCTCTTCCATCGCTTTCCAAAAGCCGAATTCGTTGACGGGTGCTTCAGTTTCGGCAGCCGCCGCAGCAAGTTGATAAAGATTCATTGCGAGTAATCCTCTTGAAATATTGTCCTTGGCGCCTGCGGTTTTCCCACCCGCAGGCGCCATAAAATCGATCAGTTCAGACGGTAGGTAATCCGTGTGCTGTAGCTTCCGGTTGTCGGGTTGCCACCAAAGTCGAGCGCCGGTTCAAAGCGTGCATAACGCTCCATACCCCGGCAAGCTGCCTTATCGAGAACGTCAGACCCACTCGATGCGGTAACCCGGCAATTGGTCGCGCGGCCATTGTCCGTAACTGTCACACTCACGCCTACCGTTCCTTCGACCTCTTCCCTGAGGGCGCGTGAAGGGTAGTTCTCCTGAATCCGACCAGCCCACCGCCGTTCATTGCGGGTGCGTGGACCGCGCGCTTGAGACGCCACTGTTGGTGTCGGCTCAGGTGTCGCTGTTGGACGAGGCGTCGGTTGCGGCGACGGCTGCGGTTCGGGATCAGGGTTTTGTTCCCGCTCAACATTGTTGTTTTGGTTGAGGTTCTCAATCGGCGGAGGCGGCACGACGGGCGGCGGCTCCACGATTTCCTCAGGGGAGGGGGCTCCTCCGGCTCTTCGGGGGGTTCCTCGGGTTCCTCAATGTCGACAGTGGTAACCCGCTGCGCGATTTCTTTCACTGCCGAAATGGCAAGTCCGGAAATGAGCAGGTACCCAATCGCCACATGGATCACCGCGACGATGATAATGGAAGTCACACGGCTTCCACCCATTTGTTGGTCAGCGTAGGCCATCCAGTCGCTTTCACTCCATAGTCTAAGTCGAACCGGGGCGTTCGACACAAATTTTCACACACCGGGCCAACGCAAGCAACGCCGATTCGCATTTGATCAAATACGCGTCGTGCTCAAACCAGTCCCAGGGCATGACTCCCAGAATCTTGAACTTCCGACCGGTCCGATATTTCGCAGCGACACCCGTCAACCCGTTAGGCGCTCGCTCAAAACCATCCCAATCGACCGTATAAATTCTCTCCGTTTCGGATCAGAACTGATACAGCGCTCTTCGCGTTGACTTTGTCCCCAACCTCAACACGAGGTGCCCGCTTTAACGGTCAACACTAAGGCAATCAAACGCTTTATCCATTCAGGGGTGATTCATTGCGATAGGTTTGCAATAGGAATGGGCCAAATATCTTGTGGGCACCCGGATTAGGAACTTGTCATGCTGGCACGCATTAACACAAATTTAATTAATTCTTTCAAACGCCTAGGCGTATGCACCATATTGGCGGGATCACTCCTGATTGCGGGTGCGCCGGCGGTTTCACAAAACCCTGTCCCAGAAATGATCAATCCTTCTGAAGCGGCAACTTATGCCGATTTGACCGATTTGGCTGAGCGAAGTGACATGGTCATCAAAGCAGAGATTCGCCGCCAGGCCGTGGTAGAGCCCGAGCGCGCACCGGGTTTGCGGCCTGGATTTGCAAGGCTTTATGTCGAAGCGCGCACCCTTGCGCTGATCGCTGGTTCTTCGGCGGTGGGCGAATCGCTGGTGTTTCTGGTTGACGTCCCGCTCAATCAGAAGGGTAAGCCTGACAAATATAAAAGACGTGAGGTGTTGCTGTTTGCTGACCGTGTGGCGGGAGACCGCGGATCTATCCGCCTCACGGGAAAGCAGGCGATGCTGGATTACACGCCCCAGCTCGAGGCGCGGCTGCGCCCGATTTTGACCGACCTTGCTAGCGGCGATGTGCCGCCGCTGATCACGGGCATTGGCGATGCGCTGGCGGTGCGCGGCACGTTGGTGGGCGAATCGGAAACTCAGATTTTTGTGGCAACAAAGGATCGCTCGCCTGTGTCGATAACTGTTCTGCGCCGCCCAGGTCAGCGGCCCGTCTGGGGCGTGTCCTGGGGCGAGATCATTGATTCGGCCGCGCGCGCGCCTCAACGTGAAACGTTGCGCTGGTACCGCCTTGCCTGTTCGCTTCCGCCGCAGCTTCCCTCCAGCGCCAATTTGGCGCGCGAGCCCGAGACGCGGCAGCTTGCCGAGACCGATTACCGCTTTGTGATCGAGGCGCTTGGGCCTTGCGAGCGAGCAATAACCGAAGCGCAAGAGACATAAGCGGCCAACCCTTGATTAGCCTGAGGCCATCACCTTGAGGCTTGACCTTGAGCGGCGCGGACCTAAGCGGGGCGCTTCTTTGCTGGCAACTGCAATCGGAGCACTCCTTTGGCCACGAACACCCCTCCACGTCTCAAACCTGATAGCTCCGGTTCTGATGGCGTAGGCCCCCTTCGAATTGGTATCGCCGGGCTCGGCACCGTTGGAACCGGTGTCATCCGCTTGCTCGACACCAACCGCGATTTGATCGAGGCGCGCGCAGGCCGGGCCATTGAGGTGACGGCTGTAAGTGCACGCGAGCGCGGCAAGGACCGCGGCGTCGATATCACGCGTTTTGCGTGGGAAGACGACATGACCGCTCTCGCATCGCGCGGTGATGTGGATGTGGTGGTCGAACTGGTCGGCGGGTCTGACGGCCCTGCTCTCACTCTTTCGCGGGCGGCCTTCAATGGCGGCAAGGGCCTTGTGACAGCCAACAAAGCGATGGTCGCGCATCACGGAATGGAGCTTGCCAAAGCGGCCGAGGGTTCAGGTCTTGCGCTTAAATTCGAAGCAGCTGTGGCAGGCGGTATCCCAGTGGTGAAGGGCCTTCGTGAAGGGACAAGTGCCAATGCGCTGACCAAGGTGTACGGTATTTTGAACGGCACCTGCAATTACATCCTGACCACGATGGAGGCCACAGGCGCAGATTTCGGCGAGACGCTCGCCGAGGCGCAAAAGCTTGGGTACGCTGAAGCTGATCCGACATTTGATATTGAAGGCATTGATGCAGCGCACAAGCTTGCCATCCTTGCGACCATCGGCTTCGGGGTCGAGCTTGATTTCGCCAATGTTGGGACCACCGGCATTGTCCAGGTGCGTGCAGCTGACATTGCGCAAGCTGATACGCTTGGCTTCGTTATTCGCCTGATCGGTGAAGCAGATGTCCAACGAGACGCGGACGGGCCAAAATTGCTTCAGCGTGTGCGGCCATGCCTTGTGGCAAAGGATCACCCTCTTGCCTCTGTTGATGGGCCGACCAATGCTGTTGTTGCAGAAGGCAATTTCGTGGGCCGCTTGCTCTTCCAGGGCGCAGGGGCCGGTGACGGGCCAACGGCAAGCGCGGTGGTGGCCGATATAATTGATATCGCGCGCGCAAGTGTCACAGGCGGCGATGTGGGTGCACCTTTCTCTATGCCAACCGGCGAACTGGCAGCGCTCAGCCCTGCTGAGCCGGGAGGCCGCACAGAGCGCACTTATTTGCGTTTCACAGTGAATGATCGCCCCGGCGTCCTTGCAGAGATCACAGCGGCGATGCGCGATGCGGATGTGTCGATCGAAAGCCTCATTCAAAAGGGGCGCGGGGGTGAAGATGGCGAGGTTCTTGTCGCAATGGTTACGCATGAAGGGCCAGAGGCGAACATCGTGCGCGCGCTTGAGCTTCTTGAGGGCTCTGACAGCTTGACGGGTGCGCCGCTGGTGCTCCCGATTTTGCCGAATTGATCGGCGTTTAGTCGCCGCGTAAAGGCGGGAGGCCGCGAGCGATCCGGTCCGCATCTGACCCCGCAGGTGCACCGGCAATGCGCGCTGCATCTATCTGTGCCTCACATTCTGGGCTGGTGGCCGCAGCAGTGCGCCTGTCGGGCAGGGTCAGATCAAGGGCAAACTCAGGCTCTTCTGGCCCGGAGTTCGCGCGCTCTTCCGCCAATCCCTGAGCAAGCAATGGCGAGGATGTCTGTAAAAGCGTGACCAACGCTGCGGCTTTCGCAAAGGCTTTGAGCTTAATACCTTCGGAGATGTGGCCCTTCGCATTCATGGAAGATCGGGCGCGTCCAATCCTGCGGCACGCCGGCGCCGTTGGATTTCCTCCGGGCTCAATTCACCATCTCGTCCCAAAGGAGGAAGGCCGCGGGCGATTCGGTCTGCATCCGATCCTTCAGGTGCTTGTGGTAGCGATTCAATGTCGATGATAAGCGCAGCTTCAGGCGGACATGGCGGAATAACGCAAAGTCCGCTGACGGTTGCTGGCCCTTTGAATATCCCGCCACCTGCCACATCGACCGGTTGTCCGCCCTGAGTGCGCTGAGCATAGGCGCGCTCAAATTCTTCCTTGTTCCAGGAACCATCGGTGTCCTCGCCAAGTCGGCGGCAGACCACGATCTCCCCTGCAATACGGCCTGCGTCTGCTTCCTCTTCGCAATCTTCCTCGAGCAATTGGTCAGATTCGCTCCGCGGCTTGGTGATCGTTAAATCGAGAACGCGTCTTTCGGGTAATGTCACCGGAGCTGGCGAACTTGCCCCCTGCGCCTGCAAAGGGCTGCCATTACCATCCCCAGAAGCGGTCACACCTTCGTCATCTTGCGCTGCCAAGGGATTTGCAAGCACGGCAAGAAGGGCACCAATTGCGATAACGCCGCCGGCCCGACAATGGCTCACAACCTGTGGGTTTTGCATAGGAATGCTCGACAAGCCTGTATCCTCATGGCTAAGCGCTGAAGGGTATTAGAGAGCCCCAACCCTTAAGGGCGCATAAGGACTGAATTCCCCATGAACACTACCGATAACAGTATTGCTAATGGCACAGATGTTTTGGCCGCAAAAGAGGCAGACGCCGAAAATGCGATTGACCGTGTGTTGGTGCTTGAGATGGTCCGTGTCACCGAAGCAGCGGCTGTGGCTGCTGCGCAATTGATTGGACGCGGCGACGAAAAAGCAGCGGACGCAGCAGCGGTTGAGGCCATGCGCCGCGCATTCGACACACTCTACATGGACGGCACGGTGGTGATCGGCGAAGGGGAACGCGACGAAGCGCCCATGCTGTACATCGGCGAGAAAGTGGGCGGTGCACCGGGCAAAGGTCCTGAGATTGATATCGCCTTGGACCCGCTTGAAGGCACCACCATAACGGCCAAAGCAGGCCCTAATGCGCTCGCCGTTCTTGCAGCCTCTGAAAAAGGCGGCCTTTTGAACGCGCCTGATGTGTACATGGATAAGCTCGCCGTTGGTCCCGGACTTCCAGCCGGCGTAATCGACCTTGCAAAAAGCCCCACAGACAACGTCGAAGCGGTTGCGGCGGCCCAAGGGGTGAAGCCATCCGAAATCAATGTCTGCGTACTTGACCGGCCGCGCCACGCTGATCTGATTGCGGAACTTCGCGGCATTGGCTGCGGCGTTCATCTTATCGGTGACGGTGATGTGGCCGGCGTGATTGCGGTGACCGATCAGGACACCAACATCGACATATATATGGGTCAAGGCGGCGCGCCTGAAGGCGTGCTGGCGGCAGCGGCTTTGCGGTGTGTTGGCGGCCAGTTCAACGGGCGCCTTGTCTTTCGCAATGACGATGAAAAAGCCCGCGCCAAGAAATGGGGCATCACCGACCTCAACAAAATCTACAAGCTCGAAGAGCTGGCGAAAACAGACTGCATCTTTGCTGCGACCGGTGTGACAGACGGATCGCTGTTGGAAGGCGTCAAGAAGCGCAAGAAGTCGACCGGCGCGACCATCATGACCACCGACAGCGTGGTGATGCGTGCTTCGTCCGGCACGGTCAGGTGGATCACGGGTGAGCACCGGATCACGCCGCACCGGGGGTGAGGGATGGCAGAGAGCTTCGAGACCATGCTGACCGGCGGCCACTCGAACTCGCTGGGCCGCACCATTGAAGTTGTCGATACGGTCCTTGCGAGCCCGGAACGCTTCGATGAACTTTACCTATGCTACCGCAGTGACGACGAAGTTGTGCGCCTGCGCGTCTCCAATGCGATGCGCCGAATTGAGGCTGAACGACACGACCTGCTCGTCCCTTACATCGGCGGCTTTATCGAAGAGATCGGCGCGCTCGATCAGCCCTCAGCGCAGTGGACTTTGGCAAATCTGTTCGGAGCCCTCCGGCCTGATATGACGCCCGCGCAAGAACGAGGTGCATTATCCATCATGCAGCGCAACCTGGCCAAGCACGACGATTGGATAGTGCTCAACAACACGATGGAAGCTCTGTTCAATTGGTCGAAAACGGATGCGGATCTGCGTGATTGGCTGATCCCGCATCTCGAGCGCCTCGCCAAAGATACTCGCAAATCGGTTGCAGGCCGAGCCAAAAAGCTAATCGCCAAAATCTGACGTGTTCGCTCAGAAGCGCCCAATAGACGCAAATCTGCTCAGCGCCGGTTCATTATTTGGACCCGAAAGCTTGGCCGACTTCGCAAACACCTAACGGACCTGTCCCTTGATTGCTGCCCGCGTATTCTTGGCATCGCTATTCCTCGCGCAAGGCGCCTTGCTGAGCGCCGAGAATGCAAACCCTTCGGCTGGTCCTGTCTTTGACGCCCGCTTGGCAGAGCTTGCCGCGCAGGACGCTCCGCTCAGCGCAGCATTAGAGCATTCTCCCGATTGCGAAGGCGGCTGTATCACGCCCAGCGAAGCGTTGAAGAGGGCCTTTCAGGCGGGCGAGGGCGAGGCGCGCGCAGGCCGTTTCTTGCTGGATATCAAGGGCGGCGGGCAAAGCATTAGCGGATCGCTGGAACAGCTGTTTTTCGTTAGCTCCCGTACCGATTATGCGCGGTTTGGAACCTTGACCATCGCGATTGAGCCCGATGCGCTTTACAATATTCTGCGCCGCGCGCGGGTCTGTGACCCGGGCGAATTTAGGCCGGGCCGGATAAATGTGCGTGGGTGCCGTCAGGATGCCAATTTCGACCTCAATATGTTCACCATGATACAGCGTCTGGGCGGAAAGCGCATCGCTGTTGATGGAGAAGCCACGTTGCAGTGGATTGATGCGCGCACCGGGCTTCCTAAACCTGATGCCAACAAACGCGGCGAACACGAGGCGGGCTACTATCAGGTTTGGGTCAGGGTGGACGATGCAGATCAGGTGATCTTCGTCCACGATGAGTGATTTTGGGGCCACCATGCACCGAAACTGAGGGCAATCGCCAGTTCGCATGTTGCAATTCAATGACGCTCCATTAGGCGGGACTTCCAGACCGAATACGGGGATTCGCACACATGAAGATCATGTCAGGCAATTCAAACCTGCCGCTCGCCCGGGCCATTGCGGCCTATCTTGAAATCCCTTTGACAGATGCAAGCGTGCGCCGCTTTGCCGATGAAGAGATTTTCGTCGAAATTCACGAAAATGTGCGCGGCGAAGATGTCTTTCTGGTGCAGCCCACAGGCTATCCCGCCAATGACAATCTGATGGAGCTTCTGATCTGCATTGATGCGCTCAAACGTGCGTCGGCCAAGCGGATTACAGCGGTCATCCCTTACTTTGGCTATGCGCGTCAGGACCGAAAGCCCGGCCCGCGCACTCCGATTTCAGCCAAGCTGGTCGCGAACCTGATCACAGAGGCAGGCGCTGACCGAGTGCTCGCTGTCGATCTGCACGCAGGGCAGATCCAAGGTTTCTTCGATATCCCAACCGATAACCTCTACGCAGCGCCCGTGATGGCCGCCGATATTCAGGCGCGCTATGGCGACCATGACCTGATGGTTATCTCGCCTGATGTGGGCGGCGTGGTCCGCGCGCGGGCTCTAGCCAAGCGTTTGGACAATGCACCGCTTGCAATTGTCGACAAACGCCGTGACCGGCCTGGCGAATCTGAGGTGATGAACATCATCGGTGATGTCTCTGGCCGTCACTGCATCCTGATTGACGATATCGTCGATTCGGGCGGCACCTTGTGCAACGCGGCCGAAGCACTGCTGGAAAACGGCGCAAAGTCGGTCGCAGCCTATATCACGCACGGCGTCCTTTCAGGCGGCGCGGTGGCGCGCATCGACGGCTCTAAGTTGAAGGAGCTGGTGATCTCCGATTCGATCCAGCTGACTGAAGCCGCCGAGGCCTCAGGCAAAATCCGCGCTCTGCCGATTGCGCCATTGGTGGGCGAAGCGATCCGCCGGATTGCGGATGAAAGCTCGGTTTCGAGCCTCTTTGATTGATGTTTGATCCCGGTGAAGTCCGGGAACTCCTCATTGGCGCAGCGCGCGCTGGCAATGCGCTGACTTATTCGCAAATGCTGCAATTGCTCGGCTACCGCTTCACGCGGTCAAAGATGCGTGCACTGTGCTCGGTTCTTGATGCTGTTGACCAAAACGGAAGGCAAGATGGCGAGCCAGACCTCGCGGTTCTGGTGGTGCGCCAGTCCGACGGGCTTCCGGGGCAGGGTTGGTTTGTGAACCGCTCACCCTTGGCAGACAATATGGCCGGTAAGTGGCCTCTGGACTGGAAAGGGCCGGAGGCGAAAGCCTATGTTACGCTCCACCAAAAGCGGGCTTTCGAATACTGGCAGGATCGCTAAAGAACGCTCATGACCCCTGCTGATCTCGACTTCGCCAACCGCCTTGCTGATGCTGCCGGCTCCGTCATCCGCCCGCTATTTCGCGGCGACTGGGAGGCGGAGACCAAGGAAGACGCCTCAGCCGTCACTGAGGCTGATCGCGGCGCGGAGGCGGTCATGCGCAAAATGATCGAAGAAGAGCGCCCCGATGATGGGATCATCGGTGAGGAATATGGCCGCACGAACGAGGGCGCAGGGCGTCAATGGGTGCTCGACCCGATTGATGGCACGCAAAGTTTTATCGCTGGCCGCGCGATTTTCGGCACGCTGATTGCTCTGATGCAAGACGGCTGGCCGGTGCTGGGCATTATTGACCAACCAATCCAGCGCGAACGCTGGGCAGGGCGTGTGGGCGAGGTCACGACCCTCAACGGCAAAGCGGTCAAGACGAGGCCCTGCCGCGCGGTCGAAGGCATGAGCATGGCCACCACCTCGCCTCACTGCTTTAGCGCAGGAGAGGCGGACGCATGGCTGAACGTCGTCACCAATGCCTATCCCAAAATGCCTTTCCCGATCTATGGCGGTGATTGCTATAACTACGCTCTGCTGGCGAGCGGGCACATCGACCTCGTGATGGAAAGCGGCCTTAAGCTCCACGACTATGCGGCATTGGTCCCTGTGGTCGAGGGCGCAGGCGGCATGATGAGCGATTGGCAAGGCAACCCATTGGATGCGGATAGCGATGGTTCGGTCATTGCGCTGGGCGATCCGGCCCGGCTCGAAGATGTGCTGGCGGCGATGGGATCATCGGAGATGCCCGCGAATGCGCAGCTCTCGCCCGATACGTTTAAGCTGCCTTGACCCAGCCCGCCCACCTCTTCTTCTACGGCGTCCTCCAAGAAGGTCTCGGCCCTGACGGCGGTGATTGGCCGTTCTTGAGGGGGCTCGGCATGGGAGCAGCGGCGACGACGCAAGGGGCGCTTTATGCGATCCCGACTGAGCATGGCTGGCATCCCGCTCTCATCGTCACACAGGCGCGCTACTCCACCGTGGTTCATGGCATGATCCATGAGGCGAGCCACGTCGATATGGCCCCAGTCGATAAGTTTGAGGGTGACAGCTACACAAGGCAGGCCGTGCCGGTTGATGGCTGGGATGGCTACGGTGACACCACTGCCGATGCCTACATCTGGACCGATGAATTGCCCGAAGGCTCGGAGCCCATCGCAAACGGCAACTTTGCGCAGTGGCTGGAGGAGACGGGACGCCGCGCATACTCGGGCGGATAAGCAAGCCCGCGCTTTCCTACATGGCAAACGCCTGTCACACTTGCAGCCGGGCGCGCCCCAATTTGGTGTTGCTGTCTTCTTGGACCAGGCTGTGTCCAATGTCCGGGGGCAAGGAGGTGTTTTATGAACTAACTCATCTCCTGCGGCGGGCCACCGAATCGCTTGCACTTCTGCGTCAAGTCGCTATGTGGCGCAGCTTCCGACACGAATTTGCGAGTCCGGCCTGGCGACAAGGGCTGCCAGGGCTGGTCAAACGTGTCTTCCGAATAAGGAGATGAAAATGCCCAAGCTTAAGACCAAAAGCGGTGTGAAGAAACGCTTTAAGATCACCGCAACTGGCAAAGTGAAGCACGGTGTTGCTGGTAAGCGTCACCGTCTGATCAGCCACAATGCAAAGTATATCCGCCAGAACCGCGGCACCACGGTCGCAGCGGACCCTGATGCAAAGACAGTCAAAAAGTGGGCGCCTTACGGCCTCAACTGATCGAATAGTCAGGAGATTTAAGATATGCCACGCATTAAACGCGGCGTTACCACGCGCCAGAAACACAAGCGTCTTCTTGATCAGGCCAAAGGTTACCGCGGCCGCCGCAAGAATACGATCCGCGTCGCCCGTCAGGCGGTCGAGAAGGCAGGCCAATACGCTTACCGCGACCGTAAGGCGAAAAAGCGCAGCTTCCGCGCGCTTTGGATCCAGCGCATTAACGCGGCGGTTCGTGCCGAGGGCCTCACATACTCGCAGTTCATGCACGGCGTGAAACTGGCTGGGATCGAACTTGACCGTAAGGTTATGGCCGATCTTGCAATGCACGAAGAAGCAGCATTCAAAGCGATCATCGCTCAGGCGAAAGACGCGCTTCCGGCGTAAGCCGGTTTCCTGAGCTGTGCGTTCGCGCCAAGTAAAGGTAATGACAAAAGGGGCCGGGCGCTAATTGAGGTGCTCCGGCCCCTTTTGCATCCAAAATGGATCAATTGATTACTTGTAAAAACCCGACGATAAACTTGTAGTTTTTCGACAATTGAGCCAATCAAGGCGTATGGGTGAGAGGCAAATTTCAAAAAGTGGTGAAGGCACTTCATCAGACGACGACGGCGCTGCGCATTCGGTTCGCGCGACTTTCCATCCGCCGTCCCCTCAATTCGAAAATTGTTTCACCACATTCTATCAATTGAAGCTTGATGTTGCTGATGGCGGCGTCGTTGAGGATTATCTCCAGCCAGAATGGGCCAATTTGCGCTTCTTTGGCGGTTCTTACCCGGTATCGCACATTGGTGAGCACAAGCTTGCAGGCGCCCGCTTTGTCGTGACTGGACCAAGCTCGGTTGCTTGCCGGTTTAGAGTAGGCCCGGCGCGTATGTGGGGCATTGGCCTTTTGCCGCTTGGCTGGGCGCGATTGGTGGAGGCGGATGCGTTTGATTACAGCAATGCTCTGTTGGATGGCGGCAAAGACCCGGTGTTCTCAAAATTCGACGCGCTTTCCGATATCCTGTGCGACCCCGGCGCCGAACAAGGTGAACAGCTCCATGCACTCAGCGAAACAATGGCAAAATTGATGCGGCCAAGCCGGGATGAGGATAAGATCGTGAGGGTCCACCGGGCCCTTGTAGAGGGCGATAATCTTGCCGTTGCCAATTTGGCGGATGCCTGCGCGATGAGCATGCGCACGCTTGAGCGCGTATGCCGGCGATATTTCGGCTTCACCCCTAAACGCCTTATGCGGCGACAGCGCTTCACGCGCAGTCTTGCAAGCTACATGCTTCATCGGGGTGCTTTATGGACCGAGGCTATGGATGAGGAATACCATGACCAGGCCCAGTTCACCCGCGAATTCACCGAATTTATGACGATGACACCGACCAAATATGCAAGTTTGGACCACCCCGTTCTCGCCTCCTTTATGGAAGCGCGGGAACGCATTTGGGGCAGCGCTGCACAGGCTCTTGATAAACCGCACAAAACCCGGTGCAGCAAAGAGCCGCATAAATGCCGGTAATGGAGAGTGAGACGGGCAACCAGGTGGCAATCCGTTTTGCGCTCCCGAGCGAAAGGCTCGCCTCATATGTCACAACCTATTATCGCATAAAGGCCTATTCGCCCGGCGTTGCCCCCCCGATTGAAGACCGGCTGCACCCTGAATGGGCCAATCTGCGTTTTATCAATGCCGGAGCGTCCGAATGCTCGATGGACGGGGAGCCATTTGAGCCGGTCCCCGAATTTTCTGTCACAGGTCCCACGTCCTGCGCGCCCCATTTTCGCATGCGAACAGGGCGAAGCTGGGGCATAGGTCTTTTGCCGCTCGGCTGGGCGGCGCTGTTTGATGCACCGGTAAGCGATTACACAGACCGGGTTGCAGACGGTAGGCAGGATCCTGTTTTCGCAGCCTTCCACCCATTGGCTCACGCGCTTTCCAATAGCGATGGCGGCTTTGACGAGGAGCTGGCTCTTATCGAGACGCATATCGAGGCGTTACCTTTGCGCCAAACCAACGAAATGCGCTCAATCCTGCGGGTGAACTCGGCTTTGATTGACGCCAAGATTGGGACCGTGACCGCGCTGGCAGAGGAAGCCGGCATGAACGTGCGTTCACTTGAACGACTTTCTAAACGCGCTTTCGGATTTTCGCCAAAGCTGTTGCTGCGGCGGCAGCGGTTTTTGCGCAGCCTCTCGCAATTCATGCTCGATCCTTCGCTCAATTGGTTGAGTACGCTGGACCAACACTATCACGACCAGGCGCATTTTGTTCGAGATTTCAGGTACTTCATGGGAATGCGCCCGAGCGCATATGCTAAGCTTGATAAGCCCCTTTTGATGGCAGCAGCAAAGGCTCGCATGGCGATTGCAGGACAGGCGGTGCAGGCACTTCATGATCCGAAGACCGACTAATCGCTCCTGAATGCGAAACGCACTTTGCATGTGCGCGCGATTCTCGCTAGCGGACCCGCTCACCGGAAAGCGGATTTCATGACCGAATTGACAGATCAGAAACAAGCGGCCCTTGCGGCGATTGAAGCGGCAGCGAACCTTGAGCGGCTCGAAGAGCAGCGCGTGGCGGCCCTTGGTAAAAAGGGCTGGGTGAGTTTGGCGCTAAAAACGCTTGGGCAAATGAGCCCGGATGAGCGCAAAGAAGCCGCGCCTGCCATCCAAGCGGTGCGGGGCGAAGTGGCCGGTGCGATTGATGCGAAGAAAGCGGCGCTTGAAGCAGCGGAGTTGGAAGCGCAGCTGGCGAGTGAGACGATTGATCTGACCTTGCCTGCGCCTGACCAACCGCAAGGCTCGGTCCACCCGGTGAGCCAGGTGATGGACGAGCTGGCGGAGATCTTTGCTGACCTGGGTTTTTCGGTTGCGACCGGGCCAGAGATCGAAGACGATTGGCACAATTTCACCGCGCTCAACATGGATGAAAGCCATCCAGCGCGTGCGATGCATGATACGTTCTACTTCCCGGACAAGGCGGCGGATGGTGCCTCGATGTTGCTGCGCACGCACACCTCGCCGGTCCAAATCCGCAGCATGAAGGATCAAGGGGCGCCCATTCGCTTGATCGCGCCAGGCCGGGTGTACCGTTCAGATTCAGACGCAACGCACACGCCGATGTTCCATCAGGTCGAAGGGCTTGTGGTGGATGAGGACATTCACTTGGGCCATCTCAAATGGACGCTGGAGACCTTCTTCAAAGCCTTCTTTGAACGCGAAGATATCGTGCTGCGTCTGCGCCCATCCTACTTCCCTTTCACCGAGCCTAGCGTCGAAGTCGACGTTGGTTACTCCAATGAAGGGGACCGCCGCGTCGTTGGAGGCCACGGTGATGACGAGGGCCATGATTGGATGGAGCTGGGCGGCTCGGGCATGGTCAACCGCCGCGTGCTCGAATTTGCTGGCATTGATGCCGACAAATACCAAGGGTTCGCTTTTGGCCTCGGCATCGACCGGATTGCCATGCTCAAATATGGGATGAACGATCTGCGCGCCTTCTTCGATGGTGATCCGCGCTGGCTGCGTCACTACGGCTTCTCGCCCTATGATCAGCCGACCCTATCTGCAGGTGTTGGAGTGCGCCCATGAAGTTCTCACTCACATGGCTGAAAGATCACCTCGAAACCGGGGCAAGTCTCCAAGAGATCACCGATGCTCTGAACGCTATCGGCCTTGAGGTCGAAGGCGTTGAAGACCCCTCTGAGCTGCTCGCAGGCTTCCGCGTTGCGCATGTCCTCACCGCTGAAAAGCACCCTGATGCCGACAAGCTTCAAGTGCTCAGTGTCGACACAGGGGCAGGTGAGCCAGTGCAGGTTGTCTGCGGCGCTCCCAATGCGCGCGCTGGCATGAAGGGCGTTTTGGGTCTTCCCGGCGCTGTGGTCCCATCCAACGGAATGGAGCTGCGCAAAGCGGCCATTCGCGGGGTCGAGAGCACCGGCATGATGTGCTCCGCGCGCGAGCTAGACCTTGGTGACGATCACGATGGCATTATCGAATTGCCAGAGGATGCCAGCGTCGGTCACAGCTTTGCCGACTATCAAGGTTCTTCGCCAATTGTTGACGTCGCCATTACCCCCAACCGTCCCGATTGCATGGGCGTGTACGGGATTGCGCGCGATCTCGCGGCTGCTGGGCTTGGCACTCTGAAGCCTATCGCCGTGCCATCTTTCGACGCCTCTGGCGCTTGCCCTATCGAAATTCGTACCGACGATCCTGAGGGCTGCCCTGCGTTCTTTGGCCGGGTGGTGAAGGGCGTTAAAAACGGTCCATCGCCCGATTGGATGCAGCAGCGATTGAAGTCGGCTGGTCAAAAGCCGATCTCGCTCTTGGTCGACCTCACCAATTATCTGATGCTGGCTTTTGGCCGCCCGAGTCATGTCTATGACCTTGCAAAGCTTCAAGGTTCGATCACCGCGCGCCGCGCAAAGGCGGGCGAAGAGCTGCTGGCTCTTAACGAGAAGACTTACACCCTCGATGAGACCATGACGGCAATTGCCGATGAGGCAAGAGTGCTAGGCATTGGCGGCATTATGGGCGGCGAAGAGACGGGTGTTTCGGATGAGACCACCGATGTGCTGCTCGAGATCGCGTACTTTGATCCAGCCCGCACGGGCATCACGGGGCGCAAGCTTGGCCTTGCAACCGATGCACGCACCCGGTTTGAGCGCGGCGTTGATCCTGAGTTCCTCAGCCAAGGGCTCGATCTGCTGACAGGCCTTATCACCGAGCTTGCTGGCGGCACGCCGAGCGAAGCGGTGCAGGCGGGCTCTCCTCCAAGCGAGGCTAAAGTCGTGGCCTTCGACACGGTCCTGACCAAGCGCCTTGGCGGCGTGGACGTATCGGATGAGGAGCAGCGCACTATCCTCACGAACCTTGGATTTGATGTCGCGAGCGATTGGCAAGTCACATGCCCGCTTCGCCGCAACGATATCGAAGGACCAGCTGATCTTGTCGAAGAGATCGTGCGTATTCACGGCCTTGATAAAGTCGAAAGTGTACCTTTGCCGCGCCTTGATGGCGTTGCTCGCCCCACGGCCACCCCTATGCAGAAAATGGAGCGCAAACTTCGCCGCGCTGCTGCGGGTGCTGGCCTCAATGAAGCGATCACCTGGTCGTTCATCAGCGAGGAAGAGGCGGCGCTTGTGGGCGGCGGTGAGTGGTCGCTCGGCAACCCGATCAGCGAAGACATGAAGGTCATGCGGCCTTCGCTATTGCCTGGGCTTTTGTCCGCCGCACAGCGCAGCTTCGACCGCGGTCTTTCCAGCGTGCGCCTGTTTGAACTTGGTCGGCGCTATTTGAAAGACGGCGAGCATCCCTCTCTGGTCGCAGTGCTTGCGGGAGATAAGACCCCGCGCGGCTGGGCCAATGGCAAGGCGCAAAGCTTTGATGCTTATGATGTAAAGGCTATGTGTTTGACCCTGCTAGAGGCTGCTGGCGCGCCTGCCGGAAAGCTGCAAGTCATGGGTGATGCCGGTGATCTCTATCACCCGGGGCAATCCGCCACTTTGCGCCTTGGTCCAAAGAACCAGCTGGCAAGTTTTGGCATGATCCACCCAACACTGCTCAAGCAATTTGGGATTGATGTGCCAGTGGCAGCGCTCGGTATACATCTTGATGCGATCCCTGCGAAGAAAGCGGGTAAGGGCGCGGTGAGCTTTGCCCGCCCGAGTTTCACTCCGCCTGCGCTCCAAACGGTGACGCGCGATTTTGCATTTCTGGTTCCTGCCGATCTGGCGGCGGAGGACCTGCTCAAATCGGTGCGCGGTTCGGACAAGGTGAACATCACCGCCGCGCGCGTTTTCGATGTGTTTACCGGCGAGGGCGTTCCCGAGGGGCAAAAGTCACTCGCGATTGAAGTGACGCTTCAGCCGCAGGATAAGAGCTTTAAGGACAAAGACCTTAAAGCGATTGCCGATACCGTTGTGGCGGCTGCGGCCAAATTGGGGGCTGAGCTGCGCGGCTAACGCTCGCGCATCTGAACTTCTATGTCCAATCGCCGCACCTTCGCGATTATCTCGCACCCTGACGCTGGTAAAACCACGCTTACCGAGAAGCTGCTGCTGCAAGGCGGCGCGATCCACTTGGCAGGCGAGGTAAAGGCTCGCGGGGATCAAAGGCGTGCGCGTTCGGACTGGATGAAGATCGAGCAGCAGCGCGGGATTTCGGTCACGTCCAGCGTGATGACCTTTGAGCGTGAGGGCGTGACCTTCAACCTGCTCGATACACCGGGTCACGAAGACTTTTCCGAGGACACCTACCGCACACTGACCGCCGTGGATTCCGCGGTTATGGTTATTGACGCGGCCAAAGGTATCGAGCCTCAGACGCGCAAGCTTTTCGAAGTCTGCCGCCTGCGCAATGTCCCGATCATCACCTTCGTCAACAAGGTGGACCGCGAAGGCCGCGACCCGTTTGAGACCTTGGACGAAGTCGCCGATATGCTCGCGCTTGATGTGAGCCCGCAAGGCTGGCCGATTGGCATGGGCGGACAGTTTGAGGGTATCCTCGATTTCGCCACTGGCGCAGTAAGCCGTCCTGAGGGGCCGTCCAAAGAATTTCTCGGCAAGCGGGACAGCGATCCAGCCATCCCCGAAGAATTCGCCGAAGAGGCTGAACTTGCGCAAGTGGGCTATCCTGAGTTCGATCTTGAAGCCTATCGAAGCGGCGATCTGACGCCGGTTTACTTCGGGTCGGCGCTCAAGAATTTCGGCGTGACCGAGCTGATTGAAGCGATTGCCAGGATCGCGCCGCCGCCCCGTTCGCAGCCTGCCGGAGGTGAACAGATCGAACCCGATCACGGCGAGGTCTCGGGCTTTATCTTCAAGGTTCAGGCCAACATGGACCCCAACCACCGCGACCGCATCGCCTTTATGCGGCAGGTCTCGGGCACGTTTAAACGCGGCATGAAATTGACTCCGTCTGGGCTGGGTAAACCGATTGCGATCCACTCACCGATCCTGTTTTTTGCGCAGGACCGCGAGATTGCCGATACAGCCGAAGCGGGCGACATTATCGGTATTCCCAACCACGGAACGCTGAGAGTGGGCGATACGCTTTCTGAGAAGAACCAGCTGCGTTTCACAGGGCTGCCCAATTTTGCGCCAGAAATCCTTCGCCGGGTGCAATTGAAGGACCCGACCAAGACAAAGCAACTTCGCAAAGCGCTGGATGATCTCTCAGAAGAGGGCGTGATTCAGGTTTTTTACCCCGAGATTGGCGCACAGCACATCGTCGGCGTCGTTGGACAGCTGCAACTCGACGTGCTCATTTCGAGGCTCTCGGCGGAATACAAAGTTGAGGCAGCGCTCGAAGCCTCTCCTTTTGCGACTGCGCGCTGGCTTAAAGGCGATGCGAAGGCTTTGGATGAATTCGAAGGCTTCAACCGCGCCAATCTGGCCCGTGACCGGGACGGCGATCTGGTTTTTATGGCCAAGTCACCTTGGGATGTGAATTACCAGATGGAAAAGAACCCTGAGCTTACATTTTCCGCCACTAAGGAAAGGTAGCTTGCGAGAGCCAGCCGTTCGCGGCAATGGGGAGCCATGACCCACTCAGGCCCCACATCACAAAGCTTCATCTCGCAGCGTCTCAAACTGAATTACGTTGATTGGGGAAATCACGATGCGCCGCCTTTGGTACTCGTCCATGGCGGCCGCGATCATGCGAGGAGCTGGGATTGGACCGCCGAAGAGCTGGCCAACGATTATCACGTCGTGGCCATGGATCACCGGGGACATGGGGATAGCGACTGGGTATCTGACGGGAACTACACCTCGAACGATATGGTCTATGACCTCGCGCAATTGGTCCACCAGCTGGGCCGGGGACCGGTTTCTATCGTCTCGCATTCTATGGGCGGAAATGTAGCTCTACGTTACACCGGCATGTTCCCCGACATGGTCACGAAGCTGGCGGCGATCGAAGGCCTTGGACCTTCACCAGAGAGGAAGGAAAAGCAGCGCGAGACGCCTTATGCTGAGCGTATGCGCGAATGGATCGAGAAGAAACGCGGGGCCGCAGGGCGCATTCCGCGAAAATATGAGAGTATCGAAGCGGCGTTCGCCCGAATGATTGACGAGAACTCCTACCTCACCGAGGAACAGGCGCGCCACCTTACCATTCACGGGGTCAACCGTAATGAGGACGGCACGTACAGCTGGAAATTCGATCCGCACCTCAATGTGTGGCAAGTCGAAGATGTGGCGGACGAGTTTATAGAGGCGGTCTGGGGCGCGATAACGTGCCCAACATTGTTGCTCTATGGAGAGAAGAGCTGGGCCTCCAACCCTGCAAAGGATGGGCGGCTAGAGCACTTCAAAACGGCCAGCGTGATCGAATTCGAAGAGGCGGGGCACTGGCTTCACCATGACAAATTCGATCGCTTTATGAGCGTTCTGCGCGATTTTCTCTAAGTTTCAGGAGGTTTGATCCATGGCTGAATTTTTCGATGCATTGAACGAAAAGCATGTGGCCATGATCGAGGCGCAGGGGGTGTTTTTTGTGGCGACCGCTGCAAGCGAGGGCCGGATCAACCTTAGTCCCAAGGGCTATGACGCCTTCCGCGTGCTTTCACCCACACAGGTGGCGTATCTGGATCTGGGCGGTTCAGGCAATGAAACACATGCCCACGTGATGGCTGATCAGCCTGACAAGGGCCGCATCACGCTAATGGTCTGTAATTTTCAGCAGCCTGCCTTGATTTTGCGCATCTATGGCAAAGGGCGGCCTGTTCTTCCTCAAGATGCCCAGTGGGAAGAGTTGGCTGCGAATTTCATCTTGCTTCCCGGGACGAGGCAGATCTTTGTGATCGAGGTTGAGAGTGTACAAACCTCGTGCGGTTGGGGCATCCCCTTCATGACGTTTGAGGGCGAGCGTGAGACGCTTAAGAAAGCGCACCGCCAATCTGACCCTGCCGATTGGGAAGCCAAAATGGCTGGACGCACTTCGAGTATTGATGGCCTCCTAACGCGGCCCACTGATCGTTATATTGCCGGCGACGCCTAGGTGTAGTTAGAATATTGCGCGAGGGCCCCAGAATCGCTGCATTGCACTCACTGCTGCCTAAAAAATAAACAGAAGATTAAAAATAGGGCACGCTGTTGTGTGTAGCACTCGGGCAACCCCGGGTTCCGGGGAGGATTTGGCTTGGATTCCCTAGCGACGATCACGCTCTTGTTAGAACTGGCACGCTCCTTGCTTTTTCAAGCGAGCCGGAAAGGCCGGCTAAAACCTAAAGAGGGGGCAAGGATGAAATTCATCATCGCCATCATAAAACCATTTAAGCTCGATGAGGTCCGCGAAGCGCTGGGCGCCATTGGGGTCGCTGGAATGACTGTTTCTGAGGTCAAGGGGTTTGGCCGACAGAAGGGACAGACCGAGATTTACCGCGGTGCAGAATACTCCACGAACATGCTTCCCAAGGTGAAGCTTGAAATTGCGGTGAGCGATGAGATCGCTGGCCAAGTGGTCGAAACCATTCAGCAAACCGCCAACACCGAAGCAATCGGTGATGGCAAAATCTTCGTTCTCGACCTCGCCTCCGCAACGCGCATCCGCACGGGCGAAGCTGGCGAAACCGCACTTTAAGCTTTCGGGGAACAGAAACATGAAAACAACTCTCCTAAAAGGCGCAGCACTGCTTGGTGCATCTGCGCTTGTCGCACAGCCCGCAATGGCTGCTGTGCCAGATGCGGAAGTCGTTTCCGCTGGTACGGCTTACATTTTCAACACTCTGCTGTTCTTGATTGGCGGCTTTCTTGTGATGTGGATGGCCGCTGGCTTTGCCATGCTCGAAGCTGGCCTTGTTCGCGCCAAGAACACCTCCACTCAGTGCCTTAAGAACATCGGGCTTTATTCGATTGCCGGTTTGATGTTCTGGGTCATTGGTTATTCGATCGCTTATCCTGGCTTTGCCGAAGGGTCGCTTGGCCTCTTCGGCGTTGCTGGCTTCCCATACGCCATGCAAGGCGTCAGCGAAGCAGACACTGGCACCGGCTATTCGGTCGCGTCTGACTGGTTCTTCCAGATGGTGTTTTGTGCGACCACCGCTTCGATTGTATCGGGCACCGTGGCAGAGCGCGTGAAGATCGTTCCGTTCTTCATCTTTGTGACAGTCCTTACCGGCATCATCTACCCAGTTGTTGTCAGCTGGGAGTGGGGCGGCGGCTATCTTGATAGCGTGCACGGCTTCAGCGACTTTGCGGGTTCGACCCTCGTCCACTCAACCGGCGGCTGGGCAGCTCTTGTTGGCGCACTTATCATCGGCGCTCGTGCTGGTCGCTATGGCGCAGACGGCAAAGTGAACGTCTTCCCTGCATCGAACATTCCGCTTGCAACGCTGGGTACATTTATCCTGTGGCTCGGTTGGTTCGGCTTTAACGGTGCATCGCAGCTTGCGATGGGCACTGTTGGCGATGCCTCTGATGTCTCGAAGATCTTCGTCAACACCAACATGGCAGCAGCCGGCGGTGTGGTCGTCGCAATCATCCTTACTCAGGTCATGTACAAAAAGGCGGACGTCACCATGGCGCTTAACGGCGCGCTGGCTGGCCTCGTATCGATCACTGCTGAACCTTTGGCGCCAACCGTGGGACAATCGATCCTTATTGGCGGTATCGGCGGCGCGATCGTGGTCTTCACCGTTCCGCTTCTCGACAAGTTCAAAATCGACGACGTTGTCGGCGCAATCCCTGTCCACCTCATCGCGGGTATCTGGGGCACGCTGATCGTTGCTTGGACGGGTGATGCGACCTTTGTGGGTCAGCTAGTCGGTGTTCTTCTCACCGCTGTCTGGGTCTCGGCTGCATCGGCTGTCGTCTGGCTCGCTCTCAAATACACCATCGGTGTGCGTCCTTCGGAAGAAGACGAGATGAACGGCCTCGACAAAGCTGAAATCGGTGTCGAAGCCTATCCTGAATTCGCTCGGTAAGAGCGCAAACAGTTTGGTGGGGGAAGGGACTTCTCTCCAATCCCTCCCTTCTCCCACCAACCGACGTTCCTCCTGCGAACGAACAAACTAGTGAAGGCCGGAGCGCTCTATACGCTCCGGCCTCTTTTTGTTGGTCACTGGCAGATTGGGATCAGGCGGTTTCGGCTGCCTTGATAAAGTCCGCGCAGCGCTCGCCGATCATGATGCTTGGGGCATTGGTGTTGCCGCTGACAAGCTTAGGCATGATGCTCGCATCCGCTATCCAAAGCCCTTCGAGCCCGCGCATTTTCAGCGCCGGATCAACCACTGCATCATCATCTGTGCCCATTCGGCAGGTGCCCACCGGATGGTAGACCGAATCAGAACGATTACGGATCAGATGATCGAGTTCGTCGTCATTATCGAGGTTAATCGGGTGGCGGTCCGTCGGGCCGTAAGCCTGCATAGCGGGCGCATCCACGATGCGGTGAGATAAGCGCACACCCCCGCATAACCGCGATATCGCGGTCATCATCAAGGAAATTGGGGTCGATCACAGGCGGAGCGGCTGCATCCCGCGACCCAAGGCGCACTGTCCCATGGCTTTCGGGTCTCAGTACGCAGGCGTGAAGAGAGAAGCCATGCGCATTGACCTTTTCTCGCCCGTGATCCTCGAGAATAGCGGGCACAAAATGCCATTGTACATCAGGCGCGGGCGCGCCGTCTGTGACGGTCCAAAAACCGCCGCCTTCGGCATAGGGGGTGGTCATAGGTCCAGTGCGGCTTTTGCGGTGCTCAAGAATTGCGGCGGCCATTTTGAGCGTGCCTTTTAGCGTGCCGCCAATCGGAACATCGCTTTCCGTCTCCCAGCCCGATACATAATCAATATGGTCTTGCAGGTTTGAACCAACCGCCGGTTTATCCAGCACCACATCAATGCCGTGCTCTTTCAAATGCTCAGCAGGCCCGATACCAGAAAGCATCAAGATTTGCGGGGAGTTAAAGGCTCCTGCTGAGAGTACGACGCCCTTGCGTGCATGCAGCGTCTCAGACTTCTTGCCGCGCCGGATTTGAACGCCGGTAACGCGGCCTTCTTCGATAATAAGCTTTTTAACCAGAGTGTCGGTGCGGATATCAATGTTACCCTGCTCACGGATCGGCTCAACATAAGCGCGCGCTGCCGACCAGCGTTCACCGTCGCGCTGGGTCACCTGATAAAGGCCAAAGCCTTCCTGGGTCTCGCCGTTGAAATCATCATTGCGCTTGAGCTGAAGTTCGCCTGCCGCATCGACAAAGGCTTCGCTCGCCGGATTTATGCCGCGCTGGTTTGATACAAACAGCGGACCGCCGCCGCCGTGGTAGTCATCGGCGCCCCGCTCATTGCTTTCGGCTTTGCGGAAATAGGGGAGCACATCGTCATAGCCCCAGCCAGAGCAGCCCATGGCTTCCCAATTGTCATAGTCCCAGCGGTTGCCGCGGATATAGACCATGGCATTGATCGCAGAGGACCCGCCAAGGCCGCGCCCGCGGGGTTGGTAACCGATCCGGCCGTTGAGGCCCTTTTGCGGGACTGTATCGAATTTATAGTTCGAGGAATTTCGGATGAAGGGCATGAAGCCCGGCGTCTTGATGATCATATTGTTGTTACGGCCGCCAGCCTCCAACAAGCACACGCGCCGCGTGCCATCAACGCCCAGCCGCCCCGCAACTGCGCTGCCCCCGCTGCCACCGCCAATGACGATGTAGTCAAAACTCTCCATGATCTCTCCTTTAGAGAGGAGAGTTAGCAGTTTCCCCGTTGCCTGCAATCGGGTTTTGATCAGACACTTGGTCGGTTTCCACGAAGGAAGTGTTCACTTCACGCTGACGCCAACGTTCGCGGATCATGTCAGAGGTGTCGCGGCTACCATCGTGGGTCCAACCCGGCTCGCGCAGGAGGTAGGAAAGCTTATGCTTCCAGGGGCTACGCCAAATGTCGGTGAGCATCCCGGTCCACTCATGGAACACTGCATAGAGCAGATTAAAGCTGCCGAGCTGCTTGACGATGCCATAGCGGATGGGTTCGCCGCCCTCCCTTGCTGAACGCTCCGCTTCAAAGGTGCCGAACATCTTATCCCAAACGATAAAGACGCCGGCATAATTGCGGTCGAGATAACGCGGGTTTGTGGCGTGATGGACCCGGTGATGGCTTGGCGTGTTCATCACTGCCTCAAACCAGCGTGGCATCCGGCCGATTGCCTCAGTATGGATCCAGAACTGATAGATGAGGTTAAACCCGCCGCAGATCGCGATCATGACCGGGTGGAAGCCTAACAGAACAAGGGGAACCGCGAAGAGCAACCCAAAGGTGAATGAGCCAGTCCAGCTTTGCCTCAAGGCAGTCGATAGATTGTAGTGCTGCGAAGAGTGATGATTCACATGAGAGGCCCACATCCAGCGAATGCGGTGCCCTGCACGGTGGACCCAATAATATTTGAGGTCATCAAGAATGAAGCACAAGGGCCATGCCCACCAAAGGCTCCACCATTGCGGGCCCATGTCAAAGAGGCGGTACTCATAGGCTTCGATGAAAACGAACGCGGAAAACCCGCCGAACAAAGCGCCTGCAACGGTCGAACCAAGCCCAAACCCAAGGCTAACCAGCGTGTCCATGGGCTCATACACTTCAGGCCTGCGAAACCTTGCCCAGATCATCTCAGAGAGCACGGCGACCACAAACAGCGGCACAGCGTATTGGGTGGGCGAAAAATCAGGCATGGTTTGGCAGGTTATAGCCGGTTGATCGCATCAACCCAAATACCGGGATTGTCGATGGAGAGACGAACTTTGCCAAAACGCGCATCGCGGCAATCTACGACGATGGCGTCGACCTCTTCGTGCACGCGCGCGCCGCTGTCTAACATGCGCCCTGCAAAACGGTTGCCGTGCCGCTTGATGACCATGATCCTGCCCTTGGGGTCAGAGGCTAGGGCGGCCTCTCCCGTGCGGCCAATTGCGACAAGTTCGGCGTAAAAGCCGTCCTCTGCTTCGCTGGCCGCGAACCTCACCGATTCTTTACCCGCAAGCTTAGGCTTGCCGCCCAGTTTCAGCGCTTTTGCGAGGCCAAAAAGCGAAAATATAGCGATCAAAGAGCCGCCAAATTGCAACAGCAGAGCGGGTATTTCCATGGCCTTGTCTTATGCTCGTGTGTGCAACCGCCAATCAGCGGGCTGCAAGCATGTCCATCATGGGCCGGACCGGGCTAACATCATATCCAGCCGCCATCGCTGCTCGAACAATCTCATCAGGATCAGCGCCCATCTTCGCGCTCGAAAGCGCCCATAGGAATGTGGACCGCGTGCCTGACCGGCAATAGGCGAGTACGGGCCCCGGGGCTGCTTCCATTGCGTCGATCATCGCGTCGATTTGCGGCTCACTGAAACCAGAATGTCCAATAGGAATAGACACATAGCCCAAGCCCGCCGCCTTCGCTTCGGCCTCTATAGCATCGCTTTGAGGGGCGCCTGGGTCCTCGCCGTCGGGGCGATTATTGACGATTGTTGTGATCCCTGCCGCCTTTGCGGCAACGATATCTTCCAAGGAAATTTGCACGCTTGCAAATACCGAATCTGAAAGAGTTCTAAAGTTCGACACAGCAACAAGCCTTCCGTTTTCTTCCGCTTTTCTAAGGCTCGGTAAACCCAAGTGACCCGGTCGGAAACCGGCATTCATGACCTGATTTTCCGTGTCCAGATTGCTCTAGAATCCATCACGTTTTTCCGAGACGTCCAGTAAAGCGCTTAAATCGTTCGCATACGGAGGCTATGTGCGCTATAGAGCGAAATGGAAAGAGCTACGTTTGGATTCCCCGAACGTGTACTCAGTGTCTGGCGCGGCTCGTTGCCCTCGCGTTTTGGCATTCAGGAAGTTGGGCAGCGCTATAAGGTATTTGCTCAGTTATGGGATACGACAGGGGACGTCGGCGCGGCCGGGACAAGCGCGACGGATTCGGCGAAGAAGGGTTTGACCCATTTGGCGGCGGTGATGGTTTCCAGCCCCCGCGCGACTTCGGAAATGACCGTGGAAATGACCGTGGCGGCGACCGCTTCGGCGGCGGCGATCGTTACGGCGGCGGAGGCGGTGGTGACCGTTTTGGCGGCGGTGATCGCGGCGGCTTTAGTGGCGGCCCGCGCGGCGGCGGTGGTCCTCGCGGTGGCGGCGGTGCTGGTGGAGGCGGCGGTTTTAACCGCATGCCCGCTCAGGTCGTTGGCACCGGCAAAGGCACAGTCAAATTCTTCAATGGCCAAAAAGGTTTCGGTTTCATCCAGCAAGAAACCGGGGGTGAGGACGTGTTCGTTCACATCAGTGCGGTAGAGCGCGCCGGTCTCGAAGGCCTTGCTGAGGGTCAAGAACTCGAATTCAACCTGGTCGATCGCGGCGGAAAAGTCTCCGCGCAAGACCTTCAGGTTGTGGGCGACGTCATCGCAGTCGAGAAGGCTGACGCGGGCCCGCCCAAGCGCGAGCTTACAGGCGATAAAGCGACAGGAACGGTGAAATTCTTCAATTCGATGAAGGGTTTTGGTTTTCTCGTGCGTGACGATGGCCAGCCAGATGCGTTCGTACACATTAGTGCGGTTGAGCGGTCAGGCCTTACCGAAATCAACGAAGGCGAACGGTTTGAGTTCGACCTCGAGGTAGACCGACGAGGGAAATATTCTGCGGTCAATCTGGTGCCTGTTCAGGAGTAATCTCCAGCGCACTATGGCCGTTGACTGATTGATCGAGCGGCCTTGTAAATTCACGAAAGGCGGCTCAATTGTGGGCCGCCTTTTGCATTTGGGCCCTTAGACAAGAATCTAGGAATTCAGATTATGACGATATCGCCGCTTATGCCTGTTTACCCGAGGTGCGGGGTCCGGCCGGTTAGGGGAGAGAATTGCCACCTTATTGATGAGGACGGCACGCGTTATCTGGATTTTGCCAGCGGTATCGCGGTGAACCTCTTGGGTCACTCCCATGCAGGGCTGATCGAGGCTATCCAAACACAAGCCGCCGATCTCATGCACGTCTCAAACCTTTATGGTAGCCCGCAAGGCGAAAAGCTGGCGCAGCAATTGGTTGATGCGACTTTTGCCGACACGGTCTTCTTCACCAATTCCGGTGCTGAGGCGGTGGAGGGAGCGATTAAAGCCGCGCGCGCGTATCACCAAAATGTCGGCGATGCAGGCAATCCAGAGCGTTTTGAGCTCATCACCTTCGCCAATGCCTTTCACGGCCGCACAATGGCGACGATTAGTGCATCCAACCAAACCAAGATGCACCACGGTTTCTCGCCGCTACTCGATGGCTTCAAATACGCAGAGTTCGACGATTTGGAATCTGCGAAAGCCTTGATGGGCCCCAACACAGCAGGCTTCCTCGTCGAACCGATCCAAGGCGAGGGCGGCATTCGTCCCGCATCGGACGCCTTCATGAAAGGCCTGCGCGCGCTTGCTGATGAGCATGATCTTATGCTGGTGCTCGATGAAGTGCAGTGCGGTGTCGCGCGCACTGGCAAAATGTATGCACATGAGCACTACGGGATCGAACCTGACATTGTCGCCACGGCAAAGGGCCTGGGGGGCGGTTTCCCTCTCGGCGCCGTTCTTGCCACTGAAAAGGCGGCGCGGGGCATGACCTTTGGCACGCACGGCTCGACCTATGGCGGCAATCCGCTTGCAATGGCAGCGGGAAGCGCTGTGATTGAGGCTGTGGCCAACCCCGAATTTTTGGGAGCGGTCACCGAGAAAGGCGAACGCATTCGCACGCGGCTTGAGCAGTTTATCGGCAATTACCCTGATTTGTTTGAGCTTGTCCGCGGCAAGGGTCTTATGCTCGGCATCAAGATGAAGGTGGAGAGCCGCCCGTTCTTCGTGCACCTGCGCGACAATCATCAACTTCTTACAGTCGCTGCTGGGGATCAGACTTTGCGTGTGATCCCGCCGCTTGTGATCGGCGATGCTGAGATTGACGAATTCTTCGAAAAGCTCTCTGCGGGCGCTGCCAGCTTCAAAGTGCCGGAACCTGCGTAATGTCAAAAACAACTCAACACTTTCTCGACCTGGGCGATGCAGGTCCAGACGCAATCGCTGCGATGATTGCCGATGCGATTGATCGCAAGGCCGCGCGCAAAGATGAGCCAAAAGGCGCAGCAGATCGCGATGCTCCACTCGCTGGACGTGTTCTGGCTCTGGTGTTTGAGAAAAACTCTACGCGAACCCGGGTCAGCTTCGACATTGCCATGCGGCAATTGGGAGGCACGGTCCTGATCCTCGAAGCAGGCTCAAGCCAACTTGGTCGCGGCGAATCCATTGCGGACACCGCCCGTGTACTGAGCCGTATGGTCGATGCAATTATGCTGCGCACCGATGATCACGCAAAGATCGAGGAGATGGCGCGTCACGCGGCAGTGCCGGTGATCAACGGACTGACGGACCGTTCTCACCCCTGTCAGATCGTCGCTGACCTGCTCACTGTGATCGAGCACGGCAAACCTCTACCCGGGCTTGAACTCGCCTGGTTTGGTGACGGCAACAATGTGCTGCACTCGGTCCTTGAAGCCGCTGGCTTGATGAAGTTCAATGTGCGCGTGGCAACACCTAGCGGATTCGAACCTTCACCAGAATTTGTTGAGATGGCGCGCGCAGGCGGGGCTAGGGTGACATTGACCAAATCTGCTGAGGAAGCGGCAAACGGCGCCGATGTGCTCGTCACTGACACATGGATATCAATGGGTCAGGATGATGCTGATGAAAAGCGCCGGGCCATGGAACCGTTCCAAGTCAATGAGGCGCTCATGGCCAAGGCAAAGCCGGATGCGCTTTTCCTCCACTGTCTGCCTGCACATGTCGGCGACGAAGTGAGCGAGGGCGTCTTTGAGAGCAAGCAATCGGTTGTTTTTGACGAAGCCGAAAACCGCATTCACGCGCAGAAGTCGGTGCTTTTGTGGTGCTTTGGAAAGCTTGCCTAGGCGATTGTCCTCATGAGCAGCATTTTGGCTCTTATCGAGCGGTAAAGCCATCACCATATGAGCCTGCATGAGCACACAGACTGAAACTTTTGCTGACCAACTTCTTGGCTTCACCGTGCCAGACCGCAGCGCGCGCGGGCGCTTGGTGCGTCTGGACCGCGTGATTGATGATGTACTGGCGGCCCACGACTACCCAGCGCCAGTGACCCACCTTTTGGAAGAAGCGCTAGTCCTTGCCGCGTTGATGGGCGGCTTGCTCAAAAGTGAAGGGGATGATGCGCAGCTCACCATGCAGGCGCAGACCAAAGTGGGCCCCGTATCACTGTTAGTGTGCGATTTCCGCGCGGGGAGCATCCGGGGTTACGCCGAATTTGATGCCGAACGGCTTGCACATCTTGGAGCAAACCCTTCGCTCAAATCGCTTTTTGGTGAAGGCTATCTTGCGATCACTTTCGAGACCGGTGCGGGCCAGCGTTATCAAGGGATTGTTCCGCTCGAAGGCGATAGTCTCGCCGAGGCGTGCGAAGCCTATTTCAGCCAATCAGAGCAAATCCCAACACTAATCCGCGTTGCAAGCCGGTCTGACAGGAGCGGCGGGACAGCAGCGGGACTTCTTATCCAGCACTTGGCGGATGGAGAGGAAGGACGGGAGCGGCTCCACGTGAGGTTGGACCATCCTGATTGGGAGCACGTGGCGACAATGGCAGGCTCTGTGAGCCACGACGAGCTGCTCGACGAGGATTTGCCGCTCGAGACTATCGTTTGGCGCCTGTTTCACGAAGAAAGCGAAGTGCGCGTGTCGGCGGGCAGCGAACTATCGCGTGGATGCCGGTGCAGCGCGAATTATTACACATCGGTAATTTCTCGTTTTCCGGAAGAGGAGCGGGATGAGATGCGCGATGATTCGGGCGTGATAAGCGTTGATTGCGCCTTTTGTGCCAAGACATTCGCATTGCCAATTTAACGCTTTGTCGCCGTTCAGCAACGGCTCATCGTGCGAGAGTATAAATCGACAAGAAACCGTCACCCGAAAGTCCGAGGTATTGCAAATGGCTTTGAATGCAAAAGTTTCACCGATCGGGATCGCTGCGGCCGCCGGTATGGTGGCCCTGGGATTGGCACTGCCTGCCGCTGCGCAGTCAGATAGCCTTTCCATGCTTGAAGGTCTGACCAAAGGTGAATGGACGTTAAAGCACCGGGATGGGTCGGCTGATCGCAAAATCTGCTTGAAGACCGGACGTGAGCTCATTCAGCTTCGTCATGAGGAGCCAGATTGCAGTCGTTTTGTGGTTGAGGATGCGGCGAGTAAAGTGGCTGTCCAGTACACTTGTCCCGGCAATGGATATGGTCGCACCAACGTTCGCATGGAAACGCGTGATTTGGTCCAAATAGAAAGTCAGGGCATTGCCTCTGGCCTGCCGTTCCAGTTTGCAGCGGAAGCACGGCGCACCGGCAGCTGCTAGAAAACCGTTCTGCCGCATCTGAATATTGCCAATCGGTAGATAGAACTTTAGCGCCGCAGCATGGCATCTTCAAAATCTTCAGCTATCGTGCTGCTTTCAGGTGGCTTGGATTCGATGGTCTCGGCTGCTCGGGCCCTAGAAGAGGGGTTCGTGGTCCACGCGCTGACCGTCGATTACGGTCAACGACATCGGATTGAGCTCGACCGCGCGAAGCAGATAGCTAAACGGTTGGGGCTAGCCAGCCGGACCGAGATCGCGCTCGATTTACGCGCTTTCGGCGGTTCAGCGCTCACCGATGATATTGACGTTCCCAAAGGCGGGGTCGGAGACGCTATTCCTGTCACTTATGTTCCTGCAAGAAATCTCGTCTTCCTCGCTCTCACAGCGGCTTGCGCTGAAGCGAAAGCGGCCAAAGATATTTTCATTGGGGTGAATGCGCTCGACTATTCAGGGTATCCCGATTGTCGGCCAGAATTCATCGAGAGTTTCGCAGAGACGGCACGTTTGGGGACTAAGGCTGGCGTCGAGGGGGACCCCGTTACTATTCATGCACCGCTTCAAGAGATGACCAAGGCCGATATAGCAGCTGAGTGCGCAAGGTTAGGATTGGATCCGGCCTTGAGCTGGTCCTGTTATGACCCGGCAGGCGATGGTCTCGCCTGCGGAAAGTGCGATTCGTGTCGTTTGCGCAAAAAGGGTTTTGCCGAAGCGGGAATTGCCGATAGCACTGCTTACGCAGCATAAGGTGAGCGACAGAAGTCGCTCGCAATAGGGCGTTGGGAGAGTGTTCATTGAGTGCAGATGTTGAAGCGCGGCCCCATGCGGCTGAACAAGAAAATGCGTCCGTCCCAACCTACAGCTGGTACGCGCTCAGCGTATTGGTCCTAGTCTATGTGCTGAACTTCATCGACAGGCAAATTCTCTCAATTCTCGCCAATGACATCAAGGCCGACCTTGGCGTTGATGACGCCTATTTAGGCTTTCTTTACGGGACTGCTTTCGCGATCTTTTATGCGCTCTTCGGGATCCCACTGGGAAAGCTTGCGGACAGCTGGAAGCGAATTCGCTTAATGACTTTGGGGCTCAGCCTCTGGTCGGCAATGACGGCCTTGTCGGGATTTGCAAAAGACGCAGGCCAGCTGACCGTTGCGCGAATTGGGGTAGGAGTTGGTGAAGCGACCGCTAGCCCGTCCGCTTATTCTCTTATTTCTGACTGGTTCCCCGCGCGCCTGAGAGCGACCGCGTTAGCGATTTACAGTTCAGGCCTCTACATCGGCGGCGGAATTTCGTTAGCAATTGGCGGGTTGGTCGTAGACCAATGGAACGATACTTTTCCAGCCGGTGGACCGCTCGGTATAGCTGGTTGGCAAGCAGCTTTTATCGCTGTCGGTATTCCGGGGTTGCTTCTTGCGGTATGGGTCGCGACGCTTCGTGAGCCCATTCGCGGTGCGATTGATGGCATTCCTACAGCTGAAGATCCCGCGCCATTTCATGGTTTTGTGAAAGAGCTGACGACTGTGATCCCAGGGTTCACTTTCTTTGGTGCAGCATCGCGAGGTCCGATTGCACTAGCGATTAACATTGCCGTCTTCGTCTTGGCGTTTGTGGCGGGGCATTTTCTCACACTTATTCTCGGCACCGGCCAAGGCTTTATTATGGAGGCCATCGAGAATGCGGTTGGCGTAAGCCTACCGTTCGTAAGCGATCAGTGGTTCTTGTTGGCTCTTGGGTACTACGCAGTTTTCAGTTGGGCAAGTTCCCTACGCTTGCGCGATTACCCTACCTTCGCACTGACCTGGGGCTCGCCTGCATTTCTATGCACTATTCTGGGCTATGGGACGGTCGCATTTATGGCTTATGCTGCAAGCTATTGGGGCGCGCCCTATGCAGAACGCGTATTCGATGTTTCGAAAGGTAATCTGGGCTTTTTCCTTGGCGGTGGGGGAGCTGTGGGCGGCTTTCTTGGCGTAATACTGGGTGGGCGAATGGCGGACGCTTTGATCAGTCGCACAAGCGCAGGACGCGTATGGGTTGTGCTCTTTGGACTTTTGAGCCCAATCCCATTTGCGCTCGTTCAGTACACGACTGAGAGTTACACTTTGTTCATTTTGCTGAATATCGTTGTCGGCGCTTTGGCAGCGTCTGCTCTGGGTGCAGCAGCAGCCGCCAGTCAGGCGCTAGTGCTTCCAAGGATGCGTGGTACGGCGACTGCAACTTTCTTTCTCGCTACAACGCTCGTGGGACTGGCGCTCGGGCCATACACAGCGGGTTACGTTTCTGCTCAGAATAGCGACGACCTGAGCATGGGGGTACTTTCTACGCTTTGGATTGCGCCGATTGGGCTAATTATTCTCATGGCAGCGATTAGGCTCACACCAAAGGCTAGTTCTTCCGTTATCGAGCGAGCTGAGGCTGCCGGTGAAGAGATCGGCCGAGACTGACTCTACAAGACGTTTGGGAAAGCTGCAGCTCGGCCTTCGAGCGATATTCTGCCTAGACGGCGATCCTCGATCTGCGTCACGTGCGCTTTGTTGCGCTGGAGCTTTCAGCTTTGTTTCAAACGGGTGTTTCGCTCTTGAGCATGCTCTATTCAGCTCACTCGTTTCAATAAACGAAAAAAGGGGCTGGATTTCTCCAGCCCCTCCTTAAAGTTTGGCAATGAAGCCTCCCCTTACATGCCCGAACCAGGCCCGTAAGTGACTTCAACGCGGCGGTTTTGCAGCTCGCGTACTCCATCTTCGGTTGGGACGCGGTTCTGCGTTTCACCGAATGCTTGGCTGGAAATACGGCCCATCGGGATGCCCCGACCGGAAAGATATTCCGACACGCTTACGTTGCGACGCTCAGCAAGAGCCTCGTTGTACGAAAGGCTGCCTGAACGGTCAGTGTGACCGGCAAGCATCACCGCTGCAGTACCGCAGTTCGCATATGCCGTCACCGCATTGTCCAAGATCGTAGCAGCATCAGCTGTGATCACTGACTCATCGAAATCAAAGAAGACGATGTACGGGCCGGTATTGCACGGCGGCGGCGGCGGTGGAGGCGGCGGTGGAGGCGGCGGCGGTGGAGGTGGCGGTGGAGGTGGTGGAGGTGGAGGTGGAGGCGGTGCCTCACCACCGAAGTTGTAAGTCAGTGTGCCCAGGATCGAGTGCGATTCGAAAGACCCGCTGAGATCGCGGCCAATCGGATCAATAATATCAACGTCTTCGGCCCTGAAGTAGCGATACTTCAATCCTACATCGAACTTATCGCTAACCGGCGCGCGTACGCCTGCGAGAATTTGCCAAGCAAACCCTGTGTCCGAATCGTTCCAAACGCCTGGTCCTGGTGCGAAAGTTGTACCTTCAACATCAACACGAGCGATGCCAACACCGCCTCCGGCAAAACCTTGAATCCCATCATCAGGACCGAAATCCACAAGACCGTTTAGCATAAAGCTGAGAGCGTCACTTTCGCCGCTCGCTGGCCTTACTTCATTCGTGAATAGGTTAGTTGGGGTGTCGAGTGGAAGTCCCGCAGCAGCGGCACCCACATCATCAAGATCAGCGCGACGATAGCTGGCTTCAGCTTCAAGCCGAAATACACCGAAATCGTAACCCACGGCGCCACCGACATCAAATCCGATGTCGTGATCTGCAACTGCCTGATCAGGAGTGCCGTTAATATCAAAGTCGATGTCTTCGACGATCATCGCACCCGCATCACCTTGGATGTACCATTGACCATCGCGGGCCATGGCCGGTGTTGCAAGAGCGGTCGAAGCCATCGCAAAACCAATGACGATATTGCGCATTGTGGAATTCCCCTTTTTTGAGTTGAGGCGCGATTGTTGTCTAACTTCTCGATTTTGCACACGCAAGCAGTCAATTGACCTAACTGTTGCATGTTTGCCTCTATATTCATCTCAAAAACCGAAAAGTAGTGCAATAAATTGATTTCCGGCTCGTTTAGCGTGTCAGAAGCTGCGTGCTACGTCCCATTTCCAAGAATGCCTGCTGTGCGCAAAGCGATAATCAAGTCCGAAATTGCGACTCGTGCTTCCGCGTCAATGGTCGTACCCCCACTCGGCTCTGCAGGCTCGGCGGCGGTTTGCCACTCGACCGTAAAGCGCATTTGAACGCCTGCGGATTGATCGAAGAGCGTCATACCATGGCTCGGATCCGCAAAATCCCATGCACCTGCGATATACACCGCGATCTGGTGGTCATGGCCATCCCACTGGCCTGAAGCATTCTTAAGTATCCGATAGGCAGATCCCTCTCCCGGCGCGCTAGGTGGTTCAGAAAGCGAAGCGACAACCGTTCCCGCCAACAATCCGTCAATCAAGGAAAACGCATGATTGATGAAGGGTTCTTTCTGCGCCTGTCCAGCGAATAGAAGTGGAAAGGAGAAATTCGTGCTGGTGGAAGGGAAATTGATCGGGTTTGCCATCGTTGGTCTCCTAGTCTTTACGCAAGCGAAGTGAGCAAAAGAGGTGGTGATTCTTTGAATGTGCCAATTTGGCTTACCCAAACTTGACCCGGTCCATAACTTGCTAAGAGCTGAGCTCTGGCGGATTGTGCAAGATCGAATCGAGGCTCGGTTACTGTCCAAGCCTCGTGAGGGTTGTCGCATGGTCCGAAGCCCACTTTGTAGAGTTCCTGTTCCTCAACCAGCGGCACTTCAACGCCGTCTGGCCACGTCCACTGCCCTCTTGCGCGGCGGGTCCAACAAAGGCGCCAATTCCCGTCGGCATGCATGCGCGTTTTCGGTGCGATCGGCATGATTGCGCGCTGTGAGAGCCCTTGATTTTGAAGGTCAGCGAAAACCGGTTCTTCATCAGCAAGGCCAATCGCCGCGAGCCGCGCGGGGGCGCCTGAGGGAACCAGCAGAGGGTCAATCGCTGTGAGACGCTCATCCAGAAGAACTGCGCTTGTCCCGCTCGGGTGGCCCAGCGCGGCAGCGGGTTCGGTTCCAGCTCTTCCTCGCAGCAAACCGAGCAAGCGCCAATCGCCATTGCCAAGTGACTGAGCATTAAGAAACTGGATCAGCTCACCGCCAACCATCAAGCGATTCGCGCCTGCTGCAAGGCCTGCAACATCCGTGCTTTGAAAGCTTAGGTCAGGCGCATCAAGGTGAATGAGAATCTCTGAATTGCGCTCGATTACCGCGCATCCAGATAGACCGATCGAAGATGTCAGTCTGCCCGCCACTGTACGGCCATTTCCGGTGCTCCCCGCCTCTGCGAGGGCCGCGCCCTCTTCAACAAAGAGCGCAGCACCTCTCCAACCGGCACTTTCTGAAGTTGCTGCCGCCAAAATCGTACGGCTGGCTTGCGGCGTTCTGTCCGTTGGCGGCGTTTCAATCGCGAAAAGTTGCGTGGGTGTGATGGGGTTATCGGCCGGGGCATTGGAAGCCCCGCCATCTGCGATCAAGCCACCAGCAATTTCTGGCGATAGTCTATCGAGACCCAATTCCACCCCGAGATCTGACCACTCCCAGCTCTTAACAAGCCAAATACCTGGAGCATTCGGGAGGCGGACCAGAGTGCCTGGTGCAATCGAGGGATCGAGTTCGCCTGTCCTCCAAACGATCTGTTCATTGCTCCAACGCGCGCGGTGGGCATTCGAGTTGGCCAGCTGGCGCGCGCCTTGTGCGTTCATCGCGGCGGGCAGGTCCACCATGATTTCTCGCCCGTCCGGTCTAAGGCCAAGGGCGCGCTGCACACTTGGCTGATAATCGCGATCCTCGTCATAATACCGAAGTGCAAGCGGTTCGCTTCCGACCCGTTCGCCGCGCTGTCTATTTTGTTCGCTAGCGTCCTCACTGTCACGCAGCGAAATTTGTTCAGGTAAAACCGGGATTGAACCTGCGCTTGAGTAGGCGGACGAAAGTTGAAGGCCATGGGCGCTTGTGGTGCAGACGAGAGGAAACACCTGATTGATTGTTGAAAGTGTAGAGCCGATCGGTCCGCCTTCATCTGAAAATCCGCGTGCATTCTTGAGCACTAGGTCCCCCTCGCCGGGTAACGCGCTTGGCACCAGTTGGCCGACTGAAACGGTTTCATCATCGGGTGCAAAAATTTCGAAAGTCAGGGCCGGAATACGATTGCCAAAATCGTTGAGCTGCAATTCTTCGAAAACAACATAAGCGATGTCGCGAAAAGCAGGCGCAAGATCGCCTTTGTCAGCAGCGATGAGAGGGTCAACGCCGGAATCGCCAGTGCCCTTGTAGCTGCGCATTACCCCGCCCACTTTAAGGTCTCCGGCCGCCCCGCGTAGTAGGTTGCCATCCGCCCAAATTCGTCCAATTCGGTCGATTGGTGTACTCGAAAGAGCAACGGCAAAAGACGCTGAGTAAGAAAATGTGGTCGTGGAGGGCTGCCCCTTGCTGCCCCCCTCATTATTTTGGGTCTCCGTTAGTTCTGTGGACCAAATTATTGATCCTGCCACGCGCATACGGCCAAAATTGCGCGGGAGCGGTTGTCCATAACTCGATGTGGTCACGGTTAGCTCTTTAAGACGTGGGCCCTGCTGGCCGGAGCCAAAAACGGCTTGGTCCGCCTGTTGGCCGATGAAAGCGCCAACCGCGCCTCCAATCGGACCGCCCACAGCAGTGCCCACCGCTGTCAAAAGCAAAGTTGCCATAACTTTTTCCTCACAAGGTTCTAAGGCAAGCGCCAGTGAGCTATTTGGTTGTCAATCAATGCCATTGGTTGTTTGACAACCTGACGTAGCCCGGCATGCGCATGAATCGCGCTGCGGGAGCTGGCGGCAATCACAACATGAAGTTGGGCGGGGCCCGGTCTCAGCAAAAGAACATCCCCCGTTTTGATCGGGCCAGTCACTTGGATCAGCCCCGTTTCAGCAGCGTAACCGATCCATACAGATGGATCAGACACACGAAGCCGGTAGCCTGCCGGGATTTTGGGCTCGAAGCCTATTGCTTTGAGGCTGCATGCGAGCAATCCGATGCAATCCAGCCCCTGAGCTGGGTCGCGGCCATGCAATACAAAGCGCACTCCAACAAGCCGAGCGGCCGCCTTTGCCAGCTCTTTGCTGCGTAGGTTGGTTTTGGTCATCCCAAACCTTGGCCATATCGCGCCAGCAGGTCGTTACCAGGTAGAAACGGTTCACCTCTGAAATTCACAGCATTTGCGAACCTGTCCGAGCATGTGGTCAACGTATGGTCGCAGCCCTCGCGCAGCTCAGCTGGAACGCCTTCCTCAAGCCCGATGGCTAGCGGTCTGTCGAGAGCCAACCATTCGCCTTCAATGCCAACAATCACAAATGCGAGCCCCGTTTGGGGCCCATCAAGAAAGCGGACTTGGCCATCCAGATAATTCTGCGCTGTAATCCCGGCGACCCGGATTCGATTGAGATCAATGTCGATTTCGTTGACCTTAACCCGGCTTGTAAAATGGGTGGCGGACAATCCGCAGCCTCGCCCGCAAAACATGGCCCTGCATGTAGGGCTCGTGCGCGGCACAAGATCTTTCTCAAGAATACTCTTGGACGATCTGAGCTCTCCGGAAAATGCTCTGCGATCATCCTCGACGCGGCCAAGCGTGCCGGAATAAAGAACGCGGTTTTCAAGGCTTTCCCAATCGACAATCCCCACTTCGATCGCGGCTTCGTCAAAAAGGCCAGCGGCAAGGTCGCTTTCTCTAATCGCATCGTGACTGAGCGCGCCTTCAACGCCAGCGTTTTCTTCTGTTAGGTCGGAAGTGAGCCGAATGGCTGTCGGCACCATGCCGGGCGCTGCGCGGTGGACAATGCCATCAAATCCAAGATCTTGGTCATGGCTGGTAAACCCGAGCGCTACGCCGTCCCTTCGAAACACTCGCCAAAATGTTGCTGCAGTATCGAGCTCGCGTTCAAAGAAAACGCGAGTCATAACTCTTCCCGCAGCTCGATTAATGGAATGCTTGGAGCCTCACCGGCTTCAAAATTGACACCGGAGATATCAACCCTGTCCTCGGCAAAACGAACCGGTACATCAAAGAGGAAACCCGCACGAATTTCTGCCCCGATTGCCGGCGCTGTGTTGAAGATCAACTTGCCCTTGTCGCCTAGGAACCAGCCAGTTGAGAGCTCTGCGTCCACGCTTACAATGAGCGTCTCTGCCCTTGGCCGCGTTATGGGGCGGATTTGAGGTTCGGTGCTGCTGCCATACGATTTGGTAAGCTGGAATTCTGCTGCGACACCGTCCCCTAGGCCGATAAGTTGGTCAAGCATCGTAGGCGTGCCCGTCATACCGTTTGAACTGTGGTCAGTAGGATCGCTGATCAGAAAACCGCGAGCTGCACCGCGCCTCGCTCTAAAGAAGCCAATCAGCTCACACAATTCTTGCTCTGAGCGTATGCCGGGGCCCACATCGAAATGGACCTTAGCATCAGACCACAGCGAATTTCGCCGTTCATGGCCTGAGGAAGTGACCGCTATCGAGGTAGAGAATTCGGGGGCAACCGATGCGCTGCGACCAAGAGCGAAGGGATAAATGATATCGTCAAAGGCTTCCATTGCGTCCTCTCGATTTGAAGGAATACGGGTGTAGCCGTCACGATTGACTTGCGGCTGAGCCCACACATATCTGCGCTCGATGTGCCGTGCTGCGGCTTCATCCAACCCGCGATCAATACGGGCCCAGTAGGGTTCATCATCTTGTTCTTGCAGAACGAAGCCTGCGAGATAGTCTTGTTCTTCAAGAGGATATTGCAGGCGTGTATCGGCAAAAACATAGGCCGCGCGTCGCAGCGCATCGGCGCCATCGGTCAGCCAATCATAGTCTTCGAGTTGCAAGCGATCGAAGGCAGGTTTTGCCCAGCCAATGGGCAGGTTTGCCCGCTGCAGTTCCGGCATTTCAGGATTGAGGATCGTGGGAGTAAAGGCGAGCAGCAAGACTTCGGCAACAGACGGAGCGGCGGCTCTCACTGCCGCGGTTAGATCTGCTGTCGACTGGGCCAAAAGTGCGCCTGCTGCATCGAGAAGTGCTGTTTGATCATTGTCGAGCGGGTCGCGAATATCGGGAATATCTGGCGGATTTCCGCCAAACGCTGCCCTTGCTGCATCATCGTAGATGCAGATTTCGCCTTGCGCTGTGGTCCACCACCATGGCTCACCGATCTGGAATCGCACCGGCAAGGAAGCTTGGGCCAACAAATCGACGAACGCGCTTGCGCTTGCCCGAAGCCACGCCATGGCATCCGTGTTGGCAGGGGACAACAAGCTCGAAGGCGGCACCCAACCTGTCAACGCCGGATCACCGTTCAATGTGCGCTGCTTCCAATCTTGCGGGCAATAAGCGTTGAATAGCTCGTAGGAAATCGACGCGATGATCTCGATCTCATCTGCTTTTGCCAGAGCGAAGAAATTGCGATGCCATTCCTCGCACGGCGCGCAGAGGTCACCGGAAGGCAATACCAGCAACTCTCCGCCCAGTTGTCCAAGCCGCATGAAATGGCTCATGCCGACATAATGGATCACGTCTTCCCGGTAGCCCAGACCAATAAGATTGCGCAATATGCGCGCGGGCGTTTGATCATAGGCGTCGTCATACGCAGTCGCGAGCCGCTCGCCATGAATGGGGAGCCTAACATCGCCGATTTCGAGCATCCCATGCCGGCCATCTGCCGCGACTTCGGAAACTGTCACTTTCCCGTTAAAACGGGCTGGTAGAGAAGCTGTGCTGCCTGCTGCGAAATCGGGCGCAACAAGCGAGATAAACATGCGGTCAATATCCGCGGGATAGATTGCTGTGCCCGGCAGAGAAAACCCGCTTTCCAGCTCTGAAAACGCCAGTGTGATCACCGCATCTGTCGGCGTACCGTCAGCGTAGTTCCACAGTCTGATATACCACGCTTGGGGATCCCCTTGCGCGTCACGTCCCTCGATTGTCAGCGTGGGGCCGTTGACCTCATCAAGAGCGATGACCCCTTCCGATTGCCATCTGAACTTCAGGATTGTGTTTGAGTAATCGCGGTTCGTTTCGTAAGCGAGCAGGGGGTGATCAACAGTATCTTCGCTCTCCCAGATAAGGCCGACAAGCTCACCTTCGTGATGAAGCTCAACGTCAATCTGCATTGATGCAGCGCCGGTCGTGACCACTGAAGCCATCGCGGGGCGCGGGAAGTTCACTCTCCAGAAGCGAGGATCGAAACGCTGAATAAAGCTGGATTCCTGCCCGCGGCGTTCGCGCGCTAGCCAATATGCCATAGCTTATCCCCTTTGTGTTCTAGCGGTCTTGCAAGGCGCGGCGAACGGCGCTCGCGACCTGGCGTGAGGAGCGCTGCATGGCGGCCGGTGCGGCTGTTCCGCGAGGAGAGGCAAGCTGGATTGCGACGCGAACATCACCGCCAGGTGCGCCTGTTCCTTGATTAGCGGCGATGCGCCCCGAAGACGTTGGCACGAACAATTCAGGACCGTTCTCGCCGACCAGATATCCTCTCCCCGGTGAGACCGGCCCCCCTATTGCACGACCCGGTGCACCAAGTAGCGCACCAAAAGTCTGCCCCAATAGCCCGCCTAGCCCTGAGCCAGAGCCCGAGCCGATGCCGCTGAAAAGGGAACCAATCCCTGAGCTGATTGCGCGAGATGCGATAGAATCGAGCGCGCGAAATGCCACTTTTTGCAGGTCATCAAAGCCAAGAGAGCCCCGCCGCACCGCTGACAAGAGGCCGCGTTCCAGAACAGATCCTGCCCTGTCAAAGCTATTGAGCAAAGAGGAATCTACCGTGCCTCTGACCGCCTCAATGTCGGCATTGAACCTGTCGGTCGTCGCACGAACATCAATCACCAGCTCTTCAAAATACTCATCATCCATTGCGTTCACGCTCCAACATTTCGGCTATTGTTTCCAACGAAGGGCCCTGTGCATTCTCGAGCCCATTGGGGTCAGTGACCGCGCTTCTGAGCTCCCCTGGGGTGGCTTTCCAAAATTCATCGGGGCGCCAGCCAAGCCACCGCGCAGCGATGCTCCACCACTGCGGGGCAGAGGCGGCAAATTCGCCCGGATCGCTTTCGGTCATGATTGACCTTGCAAAACCTGTGAGAGGATTGCGCGCACAGGCTTTGTCGTCTCGATCAGTCCGCGTTTAAGGACCGCCTTCCCAACCTCTTCACGCGCGGGCCGATCATCGGTCTCAATGCAGTGCCAAATCAATGCGCTGACTTCAGAAAGTGTTAGCGTGCCATCAGACGCGCGTTCGACAAGAGCAAAGAGCGAGCCGATTTCCGCCTCAGCAGCAACGAGGTTCTCAAAGCTTGGACGCAATCGGAACGGACGCTCGCCGATCTCAAAATGGGCCTCGCCCCTCAGCGCGTTAGCGGCCTGGGTCATGCCGGAACAATCGGACCTGAGCTTTCAAGCTGAAGCGTGTAATTTCGCTCGCCATTGAAATCGCCCGAATAATCGAGTCTCTGAACCACAAAGCGACCGCGCAAACGCTCGCCATCTTCGAATGACAATTCATACTCATCAATAGTGCCTCCAAGAGCATGGGCGCGAACCGAGGATTCCGCGTCGCTGCCAAGGAATATTCCAGCCGCATTGACCGAAACAGACCGTGTGCCCGCCCCAGATAAAAGATCGCGCCATCCCCCCGATTCTTTGTTGGTCACCGCAACAAGGTCACCATTGATTGACAATTGTGTGGTCCGCATGCCGGCCACGGTTTCATAGGAAATGGGCGAGCCGCCATCTCCGATTTTGAGCAAGAAAGCAGATCCATTCTGCGCTGGCATAAGGTCTCTCCAATTGTGAGTGTTCAGGTTTGTGGGGTGAAAATCCGGAAACGGAATTCGAGCAATGCTGCGCGAAGGTTGCCCGCACGCTCTTCGCTGCGAGCACGCAGGAAACGTATGGAGGCAAGCTCAAATCCGCTTTGAAATGGGGGCAGATCAAGCACGCGGCGCTCGATAGCGTTGAGTAATGGTCCATCGGCATCGGGCTCATCCGCGCGGCTCTCGAGTTCAATCGCGATACGAACCTCGCGGCCGGGCCGTTCTTTTGTGCCCCAATCAATGGAAGCGCTGGCCGCTATACCGAGCCACGGCGCGCTTGCTTTGACAGGAGCCTCCTCCTCTATTGCGTTGATTGCAGCAAGTTCGGGGTCATCGCGCAGCCATCTAATTAGCTCAGCGCGTAAATGATTTTCCATATGATCAACCTCTCGTGAAGCCGGGCCACAGGGCCTGCGCTGAATGCCAGTTGGGTGAGCCAGCGTGCCGCTTACGCTTGCGCCTTATCGCGATGTCTTGGCCAATGCGCTCGGCGTTTGTGCGCAAACGCCGGATCAACTCATCGCTAGGGCTATGGACGGTAATCATGTGAGGCGTGGGGACTGCCAAGGGCGCCATAGGGCACTGACGATCGCTGGCGGCGAGGTCGGTTTTTTGCCATCGCCTGGGCGGTCACGGTCCTGATAGTCATAGGCGCACAGGCGGATGATGCCCTGCTTTAGCGGCGCTGGGACTGTTTCCCATGTCTCGGCGATTCCAACTCTGGCTGTCACCACCAACGCTTGGCCCTCTAAACTGCCGAGCAATTGAAAAACCATATTGCCGCAAGGCTGAATTTTGGTCTCAAATTGCGCGGCTTGGAGCGCTGTTCGATCACCATTTTCCGATATGAGCTCGGCACCTGAAATGGAGTTTACAGGCCGCGAGGCCAGCTTGGATTGCCCGACTTGGATCGGGAGACGTTCTTCTATGAGCTGCGACAATGGGGACTGACCTGTGAAGCTCTCGCACATGGAAAGCGCGGTATGCAAAAGGTCAGTAAGAAGGGCATCTTCATCGGGCCGGGTTATTCCAAGCCAGCTCTTCAATTCAGCAAGCGCTCCGCCGTTCAAGTCAGCTGGCTCCACAATTTTCCGCTGCATAGCGGTCTCCCAAATTTGAGAAATGGATCAAGGTGCACCCGCGCCCATTGCAGCCAGCTGGAGTGAAGCTTGGTCTGCGGGGCGCGGGTGAGGGGTGCCGGCAAGGGAGTAAAGGGGGAACTCGACCTTGCCGGGAGCAGATGATGCCGCCGCTAAGCGGCACCTGCAGGAGCGTTAGGCTTCGATCTTCAACAGCTTGATCGCGTTTGAATCGAGCACCTGGCCGCCGATACGCTTGGTCGCATAGAAGTGGACAAACGGTTTGTTAGAGAACGGATCGCGCAGCACGCGTGTCGTGCTGTGTTCTGCAATCAGATAGCCATGCCGGAAGTTACCAAAGGCAATCGGGAATTCGCCCGAGGCGACGTCTGGCATATCTTCAGCTTCAACCACTGGATAGCCGAGCAGACGATCTGGTTGGCCCTCGACCATGCCGGGCTGCCAAAGGAATGCGCCATCAGCTGTTTTAAGTTTGCGGACAGTTGCAAGGGTCGCTGAGTTCATGACAAAGCTTGCGCCTTGACGGTGCCCAGATTTGAGCGAATGGATAAGGTCAATCATTTTGGCCTCTGGCGCGCTGTCAAAGCCGTTCGCATCGCCTGAACCGATGTATTGAACCGTCTTGAAGGCGCGCACACCATCTTCTGCGGTGCTGGTGGGCGAGCGCAGGAAGCCTTCTGGCTGATTGATGCCTGTGCCATCGACGAAGGCAGAGCCTTCAGCCCGTGCAAATTCAGTCGCGATTTCGCTGGCAAGCCATGATTCAAGATCGAATGCCGCATCGTCGAGCATTCCCTGGCTTGCCGCTGGGTTTGCGAAAAGGTCACCAGACGGGGGCGCGATCTCTGCAAAATTGGGAGCGTCGGTTTCTGGGCGCGGGGCAACCTCGCTCACCCAGCCTGATGCTGTGCCGCCGGTTGCAACAAGCTTACGGTAGCCTGACGTGCCCGTTTGGACGACTTGAGCAATGGCACGAATAGGGCTGGTCTCAACCAGCTCGCTTGTGATCATTGCGTCAATTTTTTGAGGCACCGCAAATCCGCCATCGGAAGGGGAGGAGCCATTGATCGACTTGACCTGCGTTTCGCGCCCGCGGCGCAGGTATCCGTCGATGAAACCCTTCACTTCCTGATCGGAAACGGCGGCTCCGCCCATGGCTGGCCGTGAGGCCGCACGGGAAACCTTGTCGAGACGCGCTTTCACTTCGTCAACGTCGCCGCGCAGGGTTTGAATATCAGCTTCGGCCTGATCTTGCCGAGCAACGATGTCAAAGCTCTCTTCCATTTGCGTATCTGCAACAGCAGGGGTGGCAGCCGGTGTTGTGTTGGTATCCATGGGGTAGTTGGCCTTTCTGTTTGGCATAAAAAAGGCCGCCCAACATGGCGGCCCGAGGGGATCTGTGATGGGCGGCTAGGAAACGAGGTGAACCCGGGCGCCGTGTTGAAGGGGATGTGTCACGAGACTGACCTCAAACAGATCTATCTCAGCCAGTTCGCGGCCCTTGTCGTTATGGCGTGCCTGACGCGCGCGGTAGCCAAAACTAAGGCCGGAGACCTCGCCTTGTGCCAGCAAACGTGCAGCGCGGCTGTTTGTGCAGTCGATGCGGGCGATAACGCGAAGACCGCGCTCATCTTCCGTGACGCTTTCGATCTCACCGATCTGCTGATCAGGGCGATGCTGCCAAAGCAGAGGAAGGGCCTTCCTGCGAGACGCCAGAGTGGCGGCAAACGCGCCGGGCAGAATTGTGTCGCGATCGGCATCGGGGATATTGAAGAGACCCGCATATCCGGCAAAACGGACAGGCTGTTTGGAGTGTGCGGCGGTCCTCATCACAGCATCTCCCAAACGCCAAGGCGTACGGCGATCCCGACCAAAAGCACCGCTAGAAGCGCGCGAATGATCCACTCGATAAGAGCCTTCCATGCGCTTGCCTTTGCATCGCGCCAAGCTTGAAGCAGTTCGCGAAGTTCGTCCAAATCGTTTTCAGCGCCAGGGTCAGCAAGGCCAAGCCGGTCGAGCACGCGGCCGGTTGCGATCTCCGTTGTCTCCTCCACGATTGCTCGCAAAGTCACGATATCGGCTCCGGCTTCATTGGCCTGTGACATAAGGCTAGCCAGGGTATCTGATGGCGTCATTGGCTGTCCTCCGCAGGTCCAAAGCCCAAGAGTGCGCGTTTTTCATCGCGGGAGAGAAAATCAGCATCAGAAACTTGCTTCCATAACCGTTCGCGGTCTTCTGAAAGCGCTGTGATCTTATCGAGCTCGACCGCAATCGAGCTTCCGGCAAACCAAGGGGCAAGCCCTTCCTGCAAGGCTGAGAATAGTTTCTCTGAAAGCGGCAAAAGCGTCAGCCGCCAAAGCGCACGATTGGCCTCGCGGTAATTTGAATAGGTGTTGTCCCCCGGCAGCCCCAACAGCATCGGCGGTACGCCAAAAGCCAGAGAGATTTCCCTTGCTGCGGCGCTTTTGAGAGTTGCGAAATCCATATCGGCCGGTGACATGGCCATTGATTGCCAGCGCAGTCCCCCGTCCAGAAGCATAGGCCGTCCGGCGTTGCCTGAACCTGAAAATGCGGCCTCAAGCTCCGCTTTAAGCCGGTCAAACTGTTCATTGGTCAGCCCCACGCCGTCTCCGGGCTCGTAAACCAAAGCGCCTGATGGGCGAGCTGCATTTTCAAGCAGCGCCCTGTTCCATTCCGATGCGGCGTTATGAATGGCAACGGCTTGCTGAGCAGCCGCAAGAGCGCTTGCACCCCAATGGTCATCGAGCGGGTGCATGGCTTTGATGTGAATGATATTGGGCCACCCATCCTCGTCATCGAGGGGAAGGGTGATTTTGTCGCCGACGACGCTGTAGGTGTAGGCGCATGGCCAGCCGTCAGGGCCCGGCACAACGTCTACCCGGTCAGGGCGTAAAGCAAACAGCTCAACGGGCTCACCGCCGGCATCTTTCACAATTTGGACAAACCCATTGCCGTGCAGAAGCAAATGAGAAACCAGGGTTTCAATGAGCGACTGGCCTGCACTGGTCGCGTTGATCAGCGCGCTAAGCTTTTCATTATTGCTCGCAACGGGCGCCTGGCCAACGCCTTCTGCAACGATCCGAACGGCGCGCTGTGCGATCGGGTTGCTTAAGAACCCTTCCTTCACACAGCGCTCATATTGATACGGTTTCGAGCTGCCCATCTGGCTAAAGGCCGGCGTCCACCCTTGCGCGATCCCTGGCGCTAAAGGCATGCGGGATTCCTCCCCGCCTTTGAAGGCAGAGAGCAGTTGTTCAAGCAATGCCATCGGCAATTTCCTTTGTGTTGCTTTCGAGCGCTACATTGAGCGCACGCTGGGCTTGGCCTTTTGGCCAAGCATCAGTTCAGTCAGCGCCCACACCAGCGCATCAGCGCGATCAGGCGAACGGCCGGGTCCGGCGTATTCACCGCCAGTGAGCATGCCGCACATTTGGTCTTCGAGCTGCGGGAAGGGGCTGCTGTGGCGAACCTTCCCCCTTCATAAAGCGCCGCAATCGGCTCGGCTCTTGCAACTTTGCCACGGCTGGCGTGCACCAGCTTGACTGGCAGATTTGCGTTTGCTGCACGAAGCACACTTTCCACCATGGCTCCGCCCTGATTGGCTTCTGCAACAACGCGGTCCGCTTCCCACTGTTCTGCGGCCACCGCGACTGCCTTCGCCCATTCGCTTGGCGTTGCTTGTCCCACCGAACAATCTGCGAGCACGCGGGCGATGCCGTCATGTCCTACTCCCGCAACCACAATGCCGCACTCATCGCCCGAGGACGAGATTGGCGGGTCAACTGCGACAACCACCCTGGTCAAGATCGACATCGGGTTAGCCGATTGGGCGTGTTCCATAATCCGCGCTTTTTCGATTGTCGCGCGGGGCCATAAAGTGCCATCAATATCGGTGAGCACTTCGCCCGCGATTTCTTGCCGTGCAAGCTGTGTTCCGCCAAATTCGGCATCAATCGCAGCCAAGAACCGCATCGGCAGATTAGCCGCATTATCAAATGTAGAGCCCCGCGTGATCACAACGCTTCCGTCGCGCTCGCCATCAACCAGCCTTTGCACAATGGGAACCACGCGCGGGGTTGTTGTCACTGCAATGCGGGGGTCTTTTCCCAGCCTTAGCCCCATGAGCATATTATCCCAAGTCCGCGTCGCCCGGTCATGCGAAAGCGGCCATTTGCCGATTTCATCGCACCAGGCGTGGCTAAATTGTGGGCCTCGCAAAGATTCTGGTTCCGCTGCAGAAAACAGCTGAACCTGCGCCCCATTGGGAAAACGAACACGCCTAAGCGAGGCCTCGAAGGTGGGTTTTCGTTCGGGCGGGCAGCAAGCAAGCAGCCCGCTTTCGCCCTCCACCATCACGGCTCGCGCCTCGTTGAGTGAGGCCGAAATAAGAGCAATCCGGGCCCCCGAATTGCTTTCAGCAAGCATCTTTACCCATTCAGCGCCTGCCCGGGTTTTTCCAAACCCGCGCCCTGCCAAGATCAGCCATGTGCGCCAATCTCCAAGCGGCGCGATTTGCGCATCGCGGGCCTGCAATTCCCAGTGAAAACGCCATTCATTGCGTTCTTCCTGATCCAAAGCATCTGCGACTTCTTGACGAACGGACTCATCCTCATGGGCGAGCCATTCCAAGCGGCTGGTCACGGTAACTTACTTTCCTGACCTTTTTCCTGCCGAACCTGCTCTCTGATTGCTTCAACCTTGCGGTCGATAGAGGCGCGCACAGCTTCGGCAGTCACATTGCGTTGTTCAGCCTGAGCGCGCGCCGCATTGTCGCGGTGGGCTGAAAGCAGTCTGATCGCATTGGCGAAATCATATTTGTCGTTGTTCATCGCCTGCATTTCACCTTCACGAAGCCGTCTTAAAACCTCCAATTCGAGGTGCAGGTATCCTTCGTATAAAGCGGCAAGCCATTTTCTTGCGAAAACAGCATCCTGCCGCCTTTTCTGATACACAGCGCCTGTGCTGATGCGGGCCCGTTCTGCTGAGCGGGTGACATTGGAGCTTTCTGCCAAAAAGCCCAAGAATGCGTCGTATTTGGCGTCCTTTAGAAACGAAGCGCCCTGCGGGTTGTATTCAATTTTTTGTGCAACAATGTTCTTGTTCCTTGTCATTGGTCGTCTCCCGTCAAAGAGTGACCAAACAGGGCGCGCTTCCCGAGATGGGTGCGGCCCTGCGTGGTTTGTCCCAAACCACCCTGAAGCGAATCACAATTTCCTGATGATGTGCCATTAGTACCAAATAGCGTGACGATGTCAAGCAAAATCACCAAATAGGTTATAAATAAGAGTTTGCATGGTGCATAGCGCTGGCATAGGGCGCGATTGTATTCCGCCTCGGGTTGGTGCGCCTTTGGGGGTGCGGTAAATTGAGGTTCGGCAAGGGAGCAAAGATTTAGTGACTTGGCTGCGCGCGCTTTATGATTGGACGATGGCGAAGGCTGCGCATCCTCATGCGGTGTGGTGGTTGGCTTTCTTCTGCTTTATCGAGATCAAGCTTTTTCCCGATCCCACCGCATCCATTGCTCGGGCTTATGTGCCTTGCTGAGCCAAAAAGGGCGATATGGTTCGCGATCGTCGCGACCGTCTCATCGGTGCTGGGCGGGCTGTTCGGCTATGGAATCGGGTATTTCCTCTATGAGGCGGTTGGCGCATCGGTCATCGCAGCGCTGGGCCTTACCGAGAGCTTTCCCGTTGCGGCATGCTACATCCGCGAGCAAGGAGCAATGGCCGTCTTTTTCGCGGCGGGCACCCCGGTTCCCTTTAAGCTGATGACGATCACAGCCGGCTTTATAGAAATGAACCTGATCACCTTCACGCTCGCATCCCTTGCTGGACGAGGATTGATGTTCATGGTGGTCGGCGTGCTGTTTCAGGTTTTTGGCGCGCCGATCAAGCGCATTATCGACAAATATCTGGGACTGCTCACAACCCTATTCGTGATCACGATCGCTCTCGGTTTTATTGCTTTTACCCAGCTAGCGGGTAGTAATGAAAGCTCGGATAACGATGCTCACGTGTGCGATGTCGCCGCCGATGTGACCACTGCGTAGACCCCCTATCCCCGTTTGTTTTGGTTATCACGTTATCTGAAAATAACCAGAACGGCTCACCGATCTTGAAAGTGTGGCGCTCTCTTCTCCAGAAAAGCGGATTGTGCCTCTCTTGAATCTTGAGTTTGTGCCAAAAGAACTTGCTGGCGGTCCTCAAGAGCAAGTGCTGCTTCGAACCCTGGGGCATCAATATTTCGGTTCAAAGCATCTTTGCTCAGCCTCAAGCCCATAGGAGCTGTGAGCAGCATCTCATCGACGACTTTTTGCGCTGCGCCCTCAAGCTCATGCGCGCCTACAATCTCGCTCACGAATCCGGAAGATAAGGCGCGATCGGCCGATATGAACCGGCCGGTCAAGATCATTTCGCTCGCCAATGACGATCCCACCAGCCGCGGCAAGAAATAGCTGGAGCCCATATCGCAGCCGCCGAGGCCGATTTTGATGTAGGCAGCATTCATCCGAAAATCCGGAGTGCAAAAGCGAATGTCGCTCGACAAGAGGAGCGATAGCCCGCCGCCACATGCAGCCCCTTGCGCCAAAGCAATAATCGGCTGCGGGCATGACCGCATCAATTGCATCACCGTCGCAATGCTGCGCTGCGTGCGCCAACTGTGCTGCAAGGCTCCTGCGTCGTTCTCGTTACCCCAAGCCTCCAAATCGAGCCCTGCACAAAAGGCCCGGCCCGCAGCCTTTAGGATGACGATCCGAATATCGTGGCGGTCGTGCAGCGCTCTGAAATAGTCTTGAAGCGCGAAGATGAGCGCTTCATCCATTGCATTGAGCCGCTCTGGCCGGTTGAGCGTAATGACCGCAAGGGGACCCTCTTCTGCGATCAGGACCGGGTCTGTCATGCTGTCGTACCTTATATAATGCCGACGGCTTTACCAGCTCGCTCAAACATAGACAAAATGGTCTGCACTTCTTCGGCCGAATGCTCTGCACAAAGCGAACAACGCAGCAAAGTCATGCCCGCTGGCGTGGCGGGCGGGCGAGCGAGGTTTACGTAAAGCCCCTCCTTCAAAAGCGCCTCCCACATCATCGCGCCTTGTTCCAGATCAGGCATGATGACTGCGATGATGGCGCTTTGCGGGGTTTCGGTGCCGATCTTAAAACCAAGATCGGTAAGGCCCTTATGAAGCGTTTTGGAATTTTCCCAAAGATGGGCCCGCTTGTTCGCGCCGTGCATGAGCTTGCGGATCGAGGTCGCAGCTGTTGCAACAACGCTGGGCGGAAGTGAAGCGGTGAAGACGTAGGGACGACATACAAGCCGCATCACGCCAAATTTGGGGTGGTTCGATACACAAAAGCCGCCGACTGTGCCGACACTTTTCGAAAAGGTGCCGATGATGAAATCAACATCATCAATAACGCCTTGTTCCTCGCACACACCGCGCCCGTTCTCACCGATGAAACCCATGGAATGCGCTTCATCGACAAGCACCATTGCGCCGTATTGCTTGGCCAGCGCAACCATCTCCTTAAGAGGTGCAACATCGCCGAGCATCGAGTACACACCTTCCAGCACAACCAGCTTGCCCGCATCTTCTGGCAGGCGGCGAAGGCGCTTTTCTAGCGCTTCAATATTGTTGTGACGAAAGGCGACAATCTCGGCATTGCCCATCGCGCAGCCGTCATAGATTGAGGCATGGCTGTCGATGTCAAGAATGACATAGTCGCCCTTGCCTGCGATCGTGGAAATGATGCCGAGGTTGGCTTGATAGCCTGTTGAGAAGACCATCGCATGGTCCATCGCGTAAAATTCTTTGAGCGCGTCCTCGCATTCCTTATGGCCTTGATAGGTGCCATTCAGAACGCGGCTACCCGTGGTGCCAGACCCGAAATTTTCCAGCGCATCTTTTCCCGCATCGAGCACATCTGGGTCAAACGTCATGCCCATATAATTGTAAGTGCCAAGCAAGATTGTATCCCGGCCATTGCAGATCGCACGGGTTGGCGAGAGCACTTTTTCCATGACGAGATTGTAGGGATCCTCAACCCCTGTCGCGAGGATCGTCTCGCGCAGTTCGATCATATCATCGAATTTGGAGAAAAGGTCGCCTTTGGGGCGTGCGGTGGTTGTCGCAGTGTCAGTCATAAGGGAAACTCTTATCAGCTATCCTGCAGCGTGTGCACTGCGGTGACCAATTGGCCGTAATTCTCAATCTCAGCCTGCTGGTTCATGCTGATGATGATATCAAACTCATCCTCAATCTCAGCCACGAAATCCATAACAGTGAGGCTGTCAAATTCGAGGTCGCCTGCAAATGTCGTCGCGTTCTCAATAGCGACACCCTTTTTGTTAAAGGGCTCAATCAAAGCGCGGATGCGTTCATCAACTTCAGCTTCGGTCATGGTTAGAACTGCTTTCTATTTTCACTGCGGCTTGCGGTTGCCGCGCCTGCTGTGTTTACAGAGCGCTTTGGCGGATAGTTTCATGTGCCACAAGCTGAGCGGGGACAAGCTTGTCAAGCTTTCCCCAAAGTGGCAGGTTGGCTTCGCGATGTTATGGGGGGATATTAAGCGTGGCACAAGCGAGGGCTGAGACTGCCATTCCCATGAAGGGTGGTGCTTCGAAAGAGAAAGCTTTGGATGGCGGCGATACGAACGGCGAAGCTGTTCCAAGCAAGCCAGAGCGCAAATTTTCCAATCATTCGATACATCTTGTGCGGACAGCGCAGGTGCAGACCCTATCGCTTTCATCAATGGCCGATAACAAAGCCTCCATCCTCATCGGTGCGACCTTTGTTGTGTTCTCCATGTCGATCACCAATCTGTTTGGCGGCGGGGCGACTTGGGCGGTCGTGACTTTGGCGGCGACCGCCTTTATTTCCTCGCTGTTCGCCGTTCTCTCGGTCATCCCCAGCGTGCCAACTGCTCCCGAAGATAAGCGTGATTTCAACTATCTATTCTTCGGCCACTACGTTGCCCTCGAGTCTGACGAGTGGATTGAGGACATGCTCGACAGGTTCGAAACCGACGAAAAGCTGTTCACCACCATGCTCACCGATATCCATCAGGGCGGGCAGGTTCTGGCAGGCAAAAAGTACAAATATCTGAACTACGCTTACCGCACATTCGTATGGGGTGTGTTCGTAACCTGGATTGTCTTCGCTTACGAAAATCTCGTCGCTTAGATCGTGCGGCTTAATCAGGCAAAAGCTCTGTCACAGCGTTCATGAACGGGATGATGGAAACAGGCTTTGCCAAGTAGCCCGCAGCACCCGCATTTCGAATACGCTCTTCGTCACCTTTGGCGGCAAAAGCCGTCACAGCAAGGATGGGAATCGATTGCAGCGCGGTTTCCTTTTTCGCAGCAGCAATCAAATCGACGCCGGAAATGCCAGGAAGCTGTATGTCCATGATGATCAGATCAGGCAGAACTTCGCGCGCGGCTGGCAGAACTGCACTGCCATCAGCGATAGGCTCAACGTCATATCCTTTGGCCTTCAAAACATCGCAGAACAATTTCCGGTTGAGGTCGTTGTCTTCAACAACCATAATTCGTTTTGTCATTAACGCGCCTGCCTGACCCAATTCATCCTTAACCCTCTTTGACCTAATCGCGGGGAAACGCCATCACAATCCCTGATCCCAATGATACTTCGGGCCAATCTGCATCCTCAGAAGAAATCAGCCGCGCCAAGACGCTTGCTCTTGCTGTGCTCGGCTGGGTTTTGCAGGATACCGAGCGCGCTGAGCGCTATTTGGAACTGACAGGGCTTGCCCCTGACACCTTGCGCGCAGGGCTTGATGACCCCGTAATTCTGGCATCGGCACTGGATTTTCTGGCCAATTACGAACCAGACCTTATACGCGCCAGCGAAGCTTTGGCGGTGTCCGCCGAAGAGTTGATAGCGACGCGAAGGATTTTGCACTGATGAGCCGCCCACTGGTGATAAGCGATTGTGACGAGGTGATCCTGCACATGGTTGCGCCCTTTAAAGTATGGCTGGAGGAGACCCAGGGCATTGAATTCAACCTATCGGGCGGCGATTTTGCCAAGGCATTGAAGTGGCGTGAAAATGGTGAATTTCTAAAGCCTGAAGAGATTTGGACAAAGCTGGGCGGCTTTTTTGATACGCAGATGGATAATCAAAAGCCGATTGCAGGATCAATCAATGCGCTGAACACTGTCGCTGAAGATGCCGATCTTGTCATTTTGACGAACCTAGTTGATTTCAGACGAGACAAACGCGCCAAGCAATTGGCAGCCCATGGCCTCAATGCAAAAGTATATACTAATCAGGGCCCTAAAGGCCCTGCACTCGCCAAGATCATCGAGGAGTACAAGCCCAGCCAAGCGATCTTCATTGATGATCTGGCGCAGCATCACGCCTCAGTGAAAGAGACGACGCCTGAAGTGATAAGACTGCATCTTTGCGGTGAACCGATGATTTCCTCTGCGATTACGTGCGCGCACAAAGCGGGCGATGCCCATGCGCGCATTGATCAATGGGAAAGGGCACTGCCCTGGCTCACCCAGCACATCAAAGGATCAAATCAATGAGCATTGAAGAGCGCTTGAATGAGCTTAAAGTTGTATTGCCCGAAGCAGCGGCTCCTGTCGCAAGTTATGTGCCGGTGGTTGTAAGCGGCGGATTTGCTTATGTCTCTGGCCAATTGCCTTTCATCGACGGCGTGCTCGTCAAAGGAAAGTTGGGCGAGGGTGTCGATCTGCCCGAGGGTATGGAAGCAGCGCGTGCATGCGGTCTTATGATCCTTGCGCAGCTTAAGAACGCAGGGGTTTTGGAAGATGCCGAGCGTGTGGTGAAGTTGGGGGCGTTTGTGAACTCTACCCCCGACTTTGTCGATCAACCCAAAGTCGCCAACGGTGCATCGGACCTCATGCTCGAGGTCTTCGGAGATGCTGGGCGCCATGCCCGCGCGGCTGTCAGCGCTCCATCGCTGCCGCTGGGTGCGGCGGTCGAAGTCGACGCAGTGATCGCGCTGTCGGACTAATCCGTAACGCCCATGACAACCAAGCAACCTGCCGATTGGCTGACGCAGTGGGAATATGCTCACCGGGGACTGCACTCTTCGGCAGTTCCGGAAAATTCACTTGAAGCGGCCCGGGCCGCCATCGACGCGGGAATGGGCGTAGAATGCGATATTCAGCGCACGCGTGATGGTGCTTCAATGGTATTTCACGATTGGGAGCTTGAGCGGCTGACGCAAAGGACAGGTCCGATCAGCAATCTTAGCGAGGCCCAGCTTGAGGCTGTCTTTTTGCGTCCCACCGAGGAGCCAATTCCCAGCCTCAAAGCTTTTCTCAGTGTGATTGATGCCGCCGTACCCGTGTTGATCGAGGTAAAGTCGAAGCCTGGCTATGATGTTGAGCAAAGCTGTGAAGGGGTCGCGCGGGCTCTTACGAGCTATTCAGGCGATCACGCTGTCATGAGTTTCGACCCGCGTGTCTCGGCTTGGTTTGAGGCACATTCTTCGCAAACGCCGCGCGGTCTTGTTATGCGCGAGGATGAATACGGTCAGACGCAAACCGCAAGGGAGCGAGAGGCTGCGTTTGAAATCGCAAACCCTGACTTTCTTGCCTATCATACCATGTCTTTGCCCAATCCATGGGTGCAAGAATTGCGCAAAAATGGCTTGCCTGTCCTCACTTGGACGGTCGATTCCCCGCAATCACGCAAATCGGCGCTGCGCCTGGCTGATGCGCTTATTTGCGAGGGTGAGGGACTTGGATGAGCGATAGGGAGCTTACTGTCCGATTGGCGCCCGGTGTGGGCGAATTCGGCGCGGCGCAGTGGAACGCTTTGGGCGGCAACCGAAACCCGTTCGTATCCCACGAATTTCTAACCTCTCTTGAGGATTCTGGCAGCGTCGGTCCTGGTACCGGCTGGGACCCTGTTCCCATCACCATAACCGATGCGGACGACCGCCTGCTCGCCGCTATGCCAAGCTATGTAAAAGGGCACTCTCAGGGCGAATATGTCTTTGATCACGCGTGGGCCGATGCATTGCACCGCGCCGGCCGGAATTATTATCCCAAGCTCCAGATCGCTGCGCCCTTTACCCCAGCCAATGGACCGCGGTTGTTGTTGTCTGACCCCGGCCTTGCACCGCATCTTTTGAAAAGCGCAGAAGTCGTCTGCGAGCAAAACGGTTTATCGTCAGCCCACGCAACCTTTGTTGATGAGGACCAATTGCCGCTTTTTGAGGCGGAAGAATGGCTTATCCGCAGTGATATCCAATTCCACTGGATCAACCGGGGCTATGGCCATTTTGATGATTTTTTGGCTGATCTTGCGTCGCGCAAACGCAAAAATTTGCGCAAGGAAAGAGAAGCGGCAAGCCAAGGCTTGCGCATAGAGAGGCTGTCTGGCGACGATATAAAGGAAGAGCACTGGGATGCGTTCTGGGTGTTTTATCAAGACACGGGTGCGCGCAAATGGGGCACGCCCTACTTAACGCGCGAGGCCTTTACCCTGATGGGCGAGCGCATGGGCGAGCGCTTGGTGTTAATCTTGGCGTTTGACGGAAGTGAACCTGTGGCAGGCGCGCTTAACTTTGTCGGCGCCGATGCAATTTACGGGCGATATTGGGGATGCACGCGCGATGTGCGCTTCTTGCATTTTGAGCTGTGCTATTATCAAGCGATAGATATCGCGATTGAGCGCGGTTTGCCCCGGGTTGAGGCAGGCGCTCAGGGCGGTCATAAGTTGGCGCGCGGGTATGAGCCTGTGAAAACATATTCAGCGCATTACCTGGCCGAACCCGGCTTCCGCGACGCCGTTGCCGATTTTCTCGAGCGCGAGCGTCAAGGCGTTGCGGCCGATCAAGTGCTTTTTGATAAAAGAACACCGTTCAAAAAGGGTTAGGCCAATCAGTGCCTTATGCCGCACGCCGTTCTTCAGCGAGCCAGCGGCGTGCCCGGCGCTGAGCTTCGGCGATTTCGCGCGCTGTCATTTCATCGGAAACATCGGTTCTGCAGAACGCAGCGTCTTCATGCCCGCGTGAGGCGGCAAGGTTAAACCACTTGTGCGCCTCGACAAGATCAGTCGCAACGCCGTTTGATCCGGTCGAATATGCAACGCCTAAATTGAAGAACGCAGAAATGTCGCCTGCAACTGCGTCCGCCAAATATCCTGCGATTGCGAGATCAATCTCGCCGCTTTGGGCTTGGCTTGCCTCGTTCTCACTGATTGACTTCCATTCCATTTCACATTCCCTGTTGTTCCAAAGTCCACACCCCTGTTTTCGGACCGTGCAGCCACAAGACCTCAAGGATCATGGTCAACAAATCGTTAACGACATTGCATTTTCTTGAACGGCTTGCTGCGATTTCGGGCGTGAAACTGGCGCGAACCGGCGTGTTTTGCCGATTGCAGTGGAGCTTCGCCGTAAACTGTCTTGCGGGGGATTGGTGCCTTGCTTATAGGGCGCGGATGGATGGGAGAGCCGGGTGCGTTTTGCAGGTAACGTTGCAAGATCACCTGGTCGTCAGCAACACGGGTTTTGGGATTAGAGGACCACATGTCAGCGGCGGCGTCTGAAGAGATCGAAATTATCGAACAAACCAAGCGTTTGCTGGGGGAAGACTATGCCCCAAGCGACGACGAGGAGTATATGAGTGAACGCCAACAGGCGTATTTTCAAATGCTTCTCCTCGAATGGAAACGTTCAATCCATAGTGCGGCCGGACAGACACTTCAGTCTTTGGCTAATGGCCCTATCCGCGAGCCTGATCTAAACGACAGGGCGTCGAGCGAAACCGATTGGGGTATCGAACTTCGCACGCGCGACCGTCAGCGCAAGCTTGTCTCAAAGATCGATTCTGCGCTTCGCCGCATAGCGCAAGGCGAATATGGGTATTGCGAGGTAACCGGCGATCCGATTGGTCTTAAGCGTCTTATCGCTCGCCCAGTGGCAACCATGACCGTCGAAGCGCAAGAAGCGCATGAGCGGCGCGAAAAAGTGTCCCGCGACGATTAAGCACAGCGTTTGCGTCTTTTTAGCTGCTTTGCGCTAACATGTCCCAATTGGGGACGCTTTTACATTTGCAGCCATTGCGGCGGCAAATTTTACGACCCTTTAACTGAGCACTTGTACCTAACTTGTTATCGCGCCGCCTTAGGGGCAAAAACAGGACGCGCGGTATAGTTCAAGCCTCGATCAGCAATGATCCTAAAGCAAGTCGGAGACGTTACGACAATGACAGGTGTCGAAACGAGAAGTGTATCGCGCGACAGCCTTTTTCTCTTGGCCAATGTGCGTGTTGAACAGCAAAGCGAGCAGCGCCGTGTCCGTGTTCGCAACCTTTCTGATGGCGGCATGATGGGTGAGGCCACAATCAAGATCAACCGGGGCAACCGCGTCGAGGTGGAACTGCGCAATGTTGGCATTGTCAAAGGAACGGTTGCCTGGGTTCAGGACCAGCGCTTCGGTATTGCCTTTGATGAAGAGATCGATTCGCAAGCAGCAAGGGCCCCCTCAAATCCGGGCGGCCAGGGTTCAAACATCGCCTCTGACGTGTCGTACGTCCACCGTCCGCCGACGCCCAAAACATCTGCGAACGTCCGCAAGATTTAAGGCCTTCTGACCGGTTTCGACAAAGCGCGAAGCGGCCAAGCGTCACTAAGCACTGTCTTCGCCGCGAATTGATGGTAACGCTATCTGCGTGACCAGAGGCGTGTTTTCATCACTATGTGTGCTCCTTCTTTTGGGTTGCGGTCCCGCTGCGGACCGCGGCCCGGTTGATGTTGCGATTATTGGCGAAGAAGGCGCAGAATTCGATCCCGGTGTGAGGCTCTCACCGGCTGCTCAACATCTGCGCGCCGCCTCCCACGAAGGGCTGGTGACGCTTGATGCATCGGGGCAAGTGGTTCCCGCGATTGCCGAGCGCTGGATCGTTACAGACGATGCGATGAGTTATATTTTCCGCCTGCGCAATTCGGCCTGGCCTGGCGGCGAAGCGATCACAGCTCCGCAAATTCGCCGGCTGCTCCAAGATAGGATCAGGCAGCTTGACGGGACCTCATTGGGCCTCGACCTTGATAAGGTTGTAGAAGTCCGCGCTATGACCGGGCGCGTGATCGAACTTAGGTTATCGGGACCGATGCCCGAGTTCTTACGGCTCTTGGCACAGCCTGAACTCGGCCTGGCTTTAGGGGGCAGCGGCCTTGGGCCGATGATAGCGGAGCGCAGTGCAGAAAATCCGGCTACCCGGCTAACCCTATTGCCTCCTGAAGAGCGCGGATTGCCTGCGCGTGAGGGTTGGCAGGAGGAAACGCGCGATCTCGCCTTTCAGGTTTTGCCCGCAGCGCTTGCGGTGGATAGCTTTACAGATGGCGATTTCGATCTTTTGCTCAATGGCACATTGGCTGATTTCCCGCGGATTGAACTGGGGCCATTGTCGCGCGGCGCTGTGCAAATTGATCCGACACTTGGCCTGTTCGGGCTGATCGTGCGCAGCGACAGCGGATTGCTTGCCGATCCCCAGCAGCGCGAGGCGCTCTCGATGGCGATTGATCGGGAGACGCTGATACAGCCCTTTGGCATTGGCGGCTGGGTCTCGACCACTTGGATTGTCCCGCCGGAGCTATTTGCATCTGGTGCGGTCCCTTCAAGCCGCTGGCCGGAGCTTGACCTTGAAGGTCGCCGCAATTTTGCACGCCAGCGAATTGCTGGATGGCAGGCACAAAGCGGCGAGGAGGCAGTCATTCGCATTGGTCTTCCTGAAGGTCCAGGAGGCGATATTCTTTACACTTCTTTGGCACAGGCCTGGCAGACCATTGGTGTTCGCACCGAAAGGCTGGGTCTTGGAGAAGGAGGCGATCTCGAACTGCGTGATCGCCTCGCGCGCTATTCCTCGCCCCGTTGGTTTTTAAACCAGCTCAATTGCACCATTGAGATCGGCCTTTGTTCTGAAGAAGCAGACGCGTTGGTCCGTCAGTCTCTCACCGTCCGCGATCCGCAAGCAAAAGAAGAACTCTTGCTTCAGGCGCTCGATGTTTTGACGCAGGCCGAGGCATTTGTTCCCCTTGGAGCGCCCGTTCGCTGGTCGCTTGTTCGAGGTTCCGTCGACGGGTACCAGGCCAATCCTTGGGGCCTTCACCCCTTGCCACCGCTTGCATCGCCCACCAATTAGAAGAGGTAGGAGTGCAACAATGACGATTTCTGGCAAGCAACCATCCATTTTGACGCCGACCAGTGCGGATGAGTCATCCAGTGCAGATCGACCCGAAGGTCTCCAGTTTTCTCTGCCCTCCGGCACCGATCCGCATGCGGTAAGAGCGCAGAATCGAGGCGGTTGAAATCCTGCTGGAGCGCAGCTTTCGTATTCCCGGCGTCAATATGCCCATTGGCCTTGATGCTCTCATCGGGCTTGTCCCGGTCATCGGCGATATCGTTACAACCGCGCTCGGCGCTTATATCGTTTGGGAGGCGGGCAATTTGGGCCTTTCCAAATGGCACCTCACCAGAATGGGCGCAAATGTCGCCGTTGATACGCTTCTGGGGCTTATCCCGGTGGTTGGCGACGCGGCTGATTTCTTTTATCGTTCCAACACCAAGAACCTGCGGATCGTCAAAAAGCATCTCGACAAGCATCATCCAGAGACCCGCATTCTGGAAGGGTGATAAGCGTTTTCGAGGGCCCTCTCGCGCGCACAATGGGCGCGCCAAGTGATGGCAAATTGCAAAGCCTGTGAGCAACCGCGCTCCTTAAGCCTCCAGCTCAATGTCCCAATAGAGCCAATCACGCCACGTTTCGTGCAAGTAATTTGGTGGGAACATTTTGCCCTGCTGCTGCAATTGCCAGCTGGTGGGGCGGATAGGCCGACCTTGAACAGGCATTGCGGCTTGCTTCGGCGTGCGCCCGCCCTTTTTCATATTGCACGTGCCGCAAGCGGTGATGATGTTCTCCCACGTGGTTTTGCCCCCAAGGCGGCGCGGGATCACATGGTCGAAGGTCAAATTTTCTCTAGACCCGCAATATTGGCACTCAAATTTATCGCGCAGGAACACGTTGAAGCGAGTGAAAGCGGGAAATTCGCTCTGCTTCACATATTGCCTCAGCGCTATGACACTGGGGATTTTCATGTCGAGGCTGGGCGAGTGCACTTCGCGCTCATAACTGGCGACAATATCTACCCGGTCGAGAAACACCGCCTTGATAGCGGTTTGCCATGGCCATAGGCTCAATGGATAATAGGATAGCGGTGTGTAATCGGCATTGAGCACCAAGGCTGGACACGCCTCAAGGTGGCTCGAGGCGTCTTCCTCAGCCCTGCGATAGCGCACGGCTTGTTCTATCAGTTCGGCTTTGAACATGGGTTCGTAAAGCTCCCTCTCTGATTGATGCAAACATGACTTAAGGGCTGGAAGAGTCAAAGCGGTGACACTGCGGCTTTCCACAGGCCCATTGTGCGCATGCAATGAAGATCGGCTGCGAGCCTCACCTGCATCGCTTACTGATAGCGCGGGCGCGGCGGCTATGGCATGGGACGATCAATGAGCGACCTACCAGTTACAACGCGTTTTGCGCCAAGCCCCAACGGGCCGCTCCATCTGGGGCATGCCTATTCGGCGATTGCCGCGCATGACCTTGCATTAGCGGCAGGCGGCCGGTTTCTTTTGCGGATTGAGGACATAGACGGAGCCCGCTCGCGCCCAGAGCTCGCCGATGAATTTCGCCGCGATCTGGAATGGTTGGGACTCAAATGGGAAGAGGTGCCGCAGCAATCAGAGCGGCTGGAAACCTACGAAGCGGCATTCTCAAAGCTCAAAGACACAGGGTTGCTCTACCCCTGCCAGTGCTCGCGCACAGACATTCAGGCCGCTGGTGCGAAGACCGGGCCAATGGGTTTTATCTATCCCGGCATCTGTAGAGGCGCAGATGTATCCGCGGACGGGCCGGTCCAATGGCGGCTTAATGTTGCAAAGGCGGATCAAGCGGTCGGTCAGCTCACATGGTGCGACACATTTGACGGGGTACAGTTTTGCGACCCTCACCAATTGGGCGACGTTGTTGTGTGGCGGCGCGATGAACCAGCCAGCTACCACTTGGCTGCGACTTTGGACGATGCAGCCGACGGCGTGACCTTGGTGACGAGGGGGCGGGACCTGTTCGAGGCCACACACATACACCGCTTGCTCCAAGTTCTTTTGGACCTGCCTTTGCCAAAGTACCATCACCACCCGCTGTTGCTGGATGATAAGGGACAAAAGCTTGCAAAACGCCGCGGCTCTCCATCGCTTTGTGCTCGGCGCGAGGCGGGGGAAGACGGATTAACACTTGCAAAGCAATTGCGCCGAAAAATCTCACAGCACAATTTCGAGCTTGGAACTTCGTAGCAATAGGACCATTTAGCTTGTCATGAACTACATTCTTATCCCGGTGCTCATCATCTTGTGCATCCTCGTTGTGGTGTCGCTTGTGCGCGGGATCATTGCCTTTCTAAAGACGACCAAGATCGACCTTGAAACAGGCGAGGCGGAAACCGTCCCCGAAATGCAGGAGATGCAGAACAAGGCAATGTTTTCGCGCATCAAGTATCAGGCGGCGGCAATTGCGGTGGTCGCTGTGATTGCTCTGGTGGCCGGCGCTGGCAGCTAGAGGCGGCGCACCGGTGGTCAAACTCAACAAGATTTACACCCGAACAGGCGATCAAGGTACGACGGGCCTTGTCGGCGATGAACGCACGGCCAAGCATTCGGCCCGCATCAATGCGATCGGTGGCGTAGATCAAGCAAACTGCGCGATAGGCCTCGCCGTGTGCGCGGTGGAGGATGAGGCGCAGCGGGCGATGCTCATCCGCACACAGAATGATATGTTTGACCTTGGCGCTGACATTGCAACGCCTGCGCCTGATGGGGACTTTACGCCCAAGGAGATGGCGCTGCGTGTTGCCGCCTCTCAGGTTCATTGGCTCGAAGAACGTATTGACGACTTCAATGAAAGCCTTGAGCCGCTCAATAGCTTTGTCCTTCCCGGCGGATCAGAGGCGGCGGCCAGGGTTCATATCGCGAGGGCATCGACGCGAGAAGCAGAGCGCGCCTTGACGCAGCTTGCAAGTGAGACTGCGATCAACCCGGAGGCGCTTTGCTATATTAATCGGTTGTCCGATTTTCTCTTTGTGATGGCCCGCGTGCTTAATGACAGTGGCAAAGCGGATGTCAAATGGGTGCCGGGCGCCAATCGATAGACTACTAGCGCTAGCCACGCGCTGACTTCCCAGCTAGGTATGCTGCACTTGCGAAGGGAATATTGCCATGCAGAAAATCGCCGTAATCGGAGCCGGGCAAATGGGCACCGGCATTGCTCAAACTGTTGCAACCCACGGGATGCAGGTGATGCTCTCGGACGTGGATCTGGCCACTGCTAAAGGGGGTAAGGGCAAGATCGACAAGGCAGTTTCGAAGCTTGTAGGGCGCGGCAAAATCGAGGTGGAGGAGGCCGAAGCGCTGCTTTCGCGTATCACCCCTGTTGCCGATTATGCGCCGATGGCCGAAGCGGACCTGATTATCGAGGCTGCGACCGAACGCGAGGAGATCAAGAATCTGATCTTCGAAAGCGCAGGCAAGGTACTGGCGCACGATGCGGTTTTCGCCTCTAACACCAGCTCAATTCCTATCACCCGCATGGCGAACCAATCGCCTGATCCCGCCCGCTTTATTGGTCTTCACTTCTTTAATCCGGTGCCTGTTATGGGCCTGATTGAGGTGATCCCCGGCCTTGCGACCTCGCAAGCGACAACCGACCAGATCGTTGCTTTTGCGCGCGGCCTTGGGAAGGAGGTTGTTCTGAGCCAGGATGAACCGGGCTTCGTCGTCAACCGCATTCTCTTGCCGATGATCAACGAGGCCGTGTTTGTGCTCGGCCAATCGACTGCTGGGATTGAGGATATCGACAAGGGGTGCCGTTTGGGTCTCAATCACCCCATGGGACCGCTGCAGCTGGCGGATTTCGTAGGGCTTGATACCTGTCTTGATATTATCAACGTGCTCTACAGAACCACGCGCGACACCAAATATCGCCCCGCTCCTTTGTTGGTGAAATATGTTGAAGCAGGGTGGCTTGGCCGCAAAACGGGGCGCGGTTTTTACGATTACAGCGGGGAGACCCCAGTGCCTACACGGTGAGCAAGCGCACAGGTTAAAGCGTGTTCAACCGCTCAGGGGAAACACGGTCCGCGAATTCGGGAAGTTCAGTTCCCTTCCGCCACAATTTGAGGCTGGAAACCCCTTTGTGGCGGGCGGACTTCTGGCGCGCCCGGGGCAGCTCTTGAAGTGATCTTGGGCCCGCTGGGATTTGACCGGTCCTCGCGCGCAACCATTCGTGATTTTTGATCGTCAAAGACAGGGGCATCATTGGTTACCTCGGGGGCCCCGACAAAGTCGCTGCCCTGGCCCGGTGCCACTGGAGCGCCCCAATCGTTCGCGCCGCCCGCATCACCCCAACCAGATGCCGCCGTTGAAGCATTTGCGCTTTGCGGTTGTGGCACAGGAGCCGGTGCGGCTGCTTGCTGCTGCTCTGCTGAGGCAGATGCCTGAAGGTCTCCTTCCTCATCTGAAGAAAACTCTTGGAAAGCGATGCTGGCAACCACAGCAATGGAAAGAACGACACCGGAAAAGCCCAGCGCAACTTTGGGAGAATCGAACAGCGATAAAAACATGCGGGAAGCTATGCCCGAAGATGATTAAAGATTGGTATGACAGCAGGGTAAAGCAAAATTAATCAAGTGATCGCCTGAGGTCATAGAGCAGATCAAGCGCATCGCGGGGTGAGAGTGCATCCAGGTCTGTCTCTTGTAACCTCGCTGCCAATGCCTGCTCGGGAGTTTCCTCTGGCGAAGGCGTTGCTGCTGCGGCGGCGAACAAAGGAAGTTCTCCCAAACCTGCCGCCAATCCCCCGGTTTCAGTACGCGCGGCTTCAAGTTTGGCGAGCACTTGATCTGCTCTGGCGATAACTGGCCCAGGAACGCCTGCCAATTTGGCAACGGCAAGACCGTAGGAGCGGTCGGCCGGTCCCTCTGCGAGTTCATGGAGCAGGACCAGATCACCCTTCCATTCCCGCGCACGAACATGGTGGAGCGACAATTGGTCACAGGTTTCAGCAAGGCGTGAAAGCTCATGATAGTGGGTGGCAAACAGGCACCGGCATTCGATCTTGGAATGCACCGCCTCGACCACTGCCCATGCGAGCGCCAGCCCGTCATAGGTCGAGGTGCCACGGCCCACTTCATCAAGGATCACGAGGCTGTTTGCGGTGGCCTGCGACAATATGGCGGCGGTCTCCACCATCTCGACCATGAAGGTGGAGCGGCCCTTGGCAAGGTTGTCCGAGGCGCCCACCCGGCTGAACAAGCGGTCCACAAGGCCAATATGCGCTTCATCAGCGGGTACATAGGACCCGGCCTGCGCCATCAAAGCGATCAGTGCGTTTTGCCGCAAGAAAGTCGATTTACCGCCCATATTGGGGCCGCCGATAAGCCACAGGCGATCTTGGTCATGAAGCACGCAGTCATTGGCGACAAAGCGCTCGCCGGTCTTGTTCAAGGCGGCTTCGACCACGGGATGACGCCCGCCTTTGATGGTGAGAGCGCCGCTTTGCGAAATCAAAGGTTTGCACCAATCGCCTTCGCTCGCGCGCTGAGCATTGCCAGCGCACACATCAATCCGCGCCAAGGCCGCAGCCGTCGCTGCAATCGCCTCGCGCGACGCGCTGACAAGCGCGGTGAGCTGCTCAAAATGCGCTTCTTCTGCGGCTTGTGCGCGCCCGCCTGCTTCCGACACGCGCGAGGCTTCTTCGTGCAATGTAACCGAGTTGAACCGCACCGCACCTTTCATGGTCTGGCGGTGGGTAAATCCGCTGTCTTGCGCCATAAGCGCATCGGCGTGGCGGCTGGGCACTTCGATGAAATAGCCAAGCACGCCATTGTGCTTGATCTTGAGCGAAGTTATGCCGGTGTCTGCGCGGTAACGCGTTTCCATCGCAGCAATCGCCCGCCGGGCATTGCCTGACATTTCGCGCAGTTCGTCAAGGCTGGCGTCATAGCCCTCGGCAATAAAGCCGCCGTTTGAGCGTTCTGTTGGCGGCGAGGCGACAAGCGCCTGCGATAATTGATCGACCAGTGCGCCGTGCCCTGTGAGTTTGGGCAAGAGCAAGTCGAGCAGGGCAGGGCGGTCCGCCTCGCCAGAGAGCCAATGATAAACCCGCGCGGCCTCACCTAGGCCATCGCGCACTTGGCCCAAATCCCGTGGAGACCCGCGCCCTGCAACAATCCGCCCCAATGCGCGGCCAAAATCGGGAAGCGCGCGTAAGCAATCGCGAAGGTTCGCCCGCTCAATAGGCCGGTCCAGCCAGAACTGCACCAGCGCCAGCCGGTTTTCGATGACCTGCTGGTTGAGCAGCGGTGCACCAAGGTCCTCCGCAAGGAGCCGCGATCCGGCTCCCGTCGAACACCTGTCCAAAGTCGCCACAAGGCTCCCAGCGCGCCCGCCGCCTGATGCCTCAAGGATTTCAAGGCTGGTGCGCGTCGCTTCATCCATCGCCATGCCCAGCGCTTGTTCGCGCGCAGTGGGAGGCAAAAGAAATGGCAATTGCCCGCGCCCCACATGGGAAAGATAAGCGATGAGCCCTCCCGCTGCGGCGAGCATGGCCCGCGAAAATTCGCCAAAGCCGTCAAGGGTGGAGACGCCGTGAAGAGACTTTAGGCGCTCTGCTCCTTCATTGCTGGCAAATGTGGTACGGGCCTGTTCGGCAGCGTCTTCGGGGCCGTGCTCCCACCCTTCCGGGACCACCACTTCGCTCGCTCCCAGCCGGGCGAGCGATGCGCCCACAAGCTGAGGCGTGCATTCCTCCAAGACCATGGTGCCGGTGGAAATGTCGCAAGAGGCAATACCGATCACCCCGCGCACTTCTCCAAGAGCGACGAGCAAATTAGCACGGCGCGGCTCCAACAGAGCCTCTTCCGTAAGGGTTCCGGCGGTGACAAAGCGCACGATATCGCGCGCCACCAGTGCCTTGGACGCCGGGCGACCCTCGCGTTTGGCGCGCGCTTTTGCTTCGTCCGGTGTCTCGGTTTGCTCAGCAATCGCGACGCGCTGGCCAGCTTTGATCAGCCGTGCGAGATAGCTTTCCGCTGCATGCACCGGCACACCGCACATCGCGACCGGCTCACCATCATGTTCGCCGCGCGCCGTGAGAGCGATATCAAGAATGTCAGAGGCGACCTTGGCATCATCGAAAAACAGCTCAAAGAAATCACCCATCCGGTAAAACAAAAGCGAGCCTTCCGCCTCTCTTTTAAGGGCGAGATATTGCTCCATCATCGGAGTGGGTTTGGCAGAGGATTTGGTTTGGGCAGCCATTGGTTTTGGGGTGCCAGCGGGTGCCTGATTCGGGAAGAGCGGACACAGACTTATCCGCCCTCTTGTGCCGCCGACAAGCCATTCTCGGGCCAATGTGCATTCGCCCACTTTCATCTGGAGCAAACGCGGGCTAAGGCACTTTGAAGATTGTGCAATTGAAGATCATTTGAGGGGGCCCACATGACAGACGAACCAAAGGGCGGCTTTACCAGCCGAGAGGCGCTTTTTTACCACGAGACTATCCGCCCAGGTAAGCTGGAGATCGTCGCGACCAAGCCGATGACCTCGCAGCGCGACCTGTCGCTTGCCTATTCCCCCGGTGTGGCGGTCCCCGTTGAGGCAATTGCCGCCGATCCAGCTTTGGCAACGCGCTATACCGCGAAAGCCAATCTTGTGGCGGTGATTTCCAACGGCACAGCCATTCTGGGCCTCGGCAATCTCGGCGCTCTGGCATCGAAGCCCGTGATGGAAGGCAAGGCGGTGTTGTTCAAACGCTTTGCCGATGTCGACTCGATTGATATTGAGCTCGCTACCGAAGACCCCCAAGCCTTTATCGAAGCGGTTGCTTTGATGGAGCCGAGCTTTGGCGGGATCAACCTTGAAGACATCAAAGCGCCCGAATGCTTCATCATCGAGGCAGCGCTTCGCGAACGCATGAACATTCCGATCATGCATGATGACCAGCATGGGACGGCGATTATCACCGCCGCGGGCCTTCTCAACGCGTGCTATCTTACCGACCGGGATATCAAGGATGTAAAGGTCGTCGTGAACGGGGCTGGTTCGGCTGCGATCGCGTGTACGGCTTTGATCAAGTCCATGGGTGTGGCCCAAGAAAATGTGATCATGTGTGACCGCAAAGGTCCGATCACAATTGGCCGCGATAATGTCGATCAATGGAAAAGCGCGCACGCAGTCGCTACTGATGCGACCTCGCTTGAAGAGGCGCTGGACGGCGCTGACATATTCTTGGGGCTGTCGGCTGCTGGCGCACTAAAGCCAGAATGGGTCGCCAAAATGGCCAAAAACCCGATCATCTTTGCGATGGCAAACCCAACACCGGAAATCATGCCGGATGAGGCGAAGGCTGTGCGTCCAGACGCCATTATCGCTACGGGACGCAGTGACTTTCCGAACCAGGTGAACAATGTGCTGGGCTTCCCCTTCATCTTCCGCGGCGCGCTTGATGTGCAGGCGACCACGATCAATGAAGAAATGAAAGTGGCTGCTGCCACCGCGATCGCTGAACTCGCCCGTAAGCAAGTGCCCGAAGAAGTGGCGAGCGCATATGGCAAAAACCAAAAGTTCGGCACCGACTACATCATCCCAGCACCGTTTGATCCGCGCCTAATCGAAGTGGTATCCTCTGCCGTCGCAAAAGCGGCGATGGACTCAGGCGTTGCGAAAACCACCATCGAAGACTTCGATGAGTATAAGCATGCGTTGAAGTCGCGCCTCAATCCGACAACTTCGGTGCTTACCGGCGTCTACAACGAAGCGCGCGCCAATCCCAAGCGGATGGTCTTTGCGGAGGCCGAGGAAGAAGTGGTGCTACGCGCTGCGATCCAGTTCCGCGACTTTGGCTATGGCACACCAATCCTCGTAGGCCGCACCAAAGCGGTGATGGACAAGCTCCACCAGCTTTCGGTCTCTGATCCGGGCAGCTTCGAGATACAAAACTCAGCCGACAGCGAGCACGTGCCCGCCATGGCGGATTACCTCTACAATCGCCTGCAACGCAAAGGCTATACCGAGCGCGACATTCGCCGGATGGTGAACCAAGAACGTAACGTTTTCGCGGCTCTTCTGGTGGCCCTGGGCCATGCTGACGGCATGATTTCCGGTCTCACACGCACCTATGCGCAGACCATGCGCGAGGTGAACCTGGTGCTTGATAAAAAAGAGGGCGCGCTTCCGTTTGGCATCCATATGATGATCGCCAAGAACCACACGACGTTTCTTGCCGACACCACGATCAACGAACGCCCAAGCGCAAGTGAACTCGCCTACATCGCCCGCGAAACAGCTGCTGTGGCCCGCCGCATGGGTCATGAACCGCGCGTCGCCTTCCTCTCATACTCAACCTTCGGCAATCCTTCGGGCCAATGGCTGAATGATATTCGCAAGGCGGTCGCGATCCTCGATGAGGAAGGTGCCGATTTTGAGTATGAAGGCGAAATGGCGCCTGATGCAGCGCTCAACCCGGCAGTGATGAAGCTGTACCCGTTCAGCCGCCTGTCTGGCCCTGCCAATGTGTTGGTGATGCCTGGCCTTCAATCGGCGAATTTGTCTGCGAAACTCTTGCGTGAGCGGGGCTCAAACACGACCGTTGGCCCGATGCTTTTGGGTATGGAGAAACCGGTTCAGATCGCCCCTATGACAGCGCTTGCACCCGACGTGCTGACCTTGGCCGTTCTGGCCAGCGCGGGAATTGTGGCCTAGAGATGTCGCCGTGCGCTCGTTTGCCACAGTGTAAGCGAGCGCCCTGCTAGCCTTTGCGCCGATACCTAAAATACCACACCTCGTGCTCAAACACGTTGCGCGCCTTGGTTTCGTAGCGTGTCTCGCACCAGCCTGAGGGGCGGTTTTGCCAGCTCTTTGGGTTCTCAGAGATCCATTCAAACTCGTCGGTGAAGCGCTGCATCACCATCATCGCATGGCGCACATAGACCGGGTGATCAGTCCCGAACCGGAATTCGCCGCCCGGTTTGAGCTTGTCCGCGATCATTTTCACCGGGCCATCGTTCATCATCCGGCGCTTGGCGTGCTTGTTCTTGGGCCATGGGTCGGGGTGAAGCAGGTACACCATCAAAAGCGAGCTATCAGGCACACGGCCCAGCACTTCCAAAGCATCGCCTGCATGAAGCCGCACATTGGAAAGCTTGCCTTCCTCTACATGGGTCAGCGCTTGGGCCACCCCGTTGATAAATGGTTCGGCCCCGATAAACCCGTGGTTGGGCAGCAGATCAGCGCGGTACGCAAGGTGTTCGCCTCCGCCAAAGCCGATCTCGAAATGCATCGGGCAATCCTCGCCAAACAGACGTTCAGCCGTAACAGGTCCTTCATCGGGTACAGCGATTTGCGGGAGCAGATCGTCAAACAGCCCTTGTTGCTTGGCACTTAGAGGTTTGCCAATGCTGCGGCCATACAGTCTGCTTAGCGTGGTCGGATCACCGTCTTTATATGCGCTCATGGGGGCGCTCGCTAACGGGCAAGAGACACAGTTGTCCAGTCCTTATCGAAGGGGGCGCTTGAGGCACGCGGGGCTCTTCCTATATCGCAAGGCTTATGGAACAGCTCAGTGCCCTTTTCGCTAGCCAGCCCGTGTGGGTGCAAAGCATCATCGGTGTGACAGGGCTTCTTATCGCCTCGCTTGCGGTCAACTTCATTTTGAAAGACGTGATCCTGCGGGTGGCGAGCCCTTATTTCGATCAGAAGACCAAAACGATTGACGCCTCAGCCACTTGGTTCGCAACCGTCGCCCCGCTGCTTGTGGTGTCGAACGGGATAGGCCTTGTACCGGGCCTTCCGGAATGGGTCATTACGCTCATCGCCAATATCACACAGGCCATAATCGTCCTTTCCATCGCGATGGGTATCGTCAAGGCTCTCACTTACGCCAACGAGGTATACGAACGGCGGCCGCAATCCAGGAACAAGCCAATCAAAGGCTACCTTCAGGTGGTCAAGATCATCGTCCTATGCGGGGCGGCGATCGTTCTGATCTCGATTTTGATCAACGAATCCCCGCTGCTGCTCTTGAGCGGCTTGGGCGCGATCACCGCAGTTTTATTGTTGGTCTTCAAGGACACTATCCTGAGCCTCGTCGCCTCGGTTCAGCTGACCACCAATGATATGCTGCGCGTCGGTGATTGGATCGAAATGCCGGGCATGAACGCGGACGGCGATGTGATCGACATCTCGCTTCACACCGTGAAGGTGCAAAACTTTGACAAGACCATCACCACCATTCCCACACACCGGCTGGTCTCAGACAGTTTCCGCAATTGGCGCGGGATGAGTGAGAGCGGGGGGCGGCGGATCAAGCGGTCGCTGCAAATCGACCAGAATTCTGTGCGGTTCCTTTCCGATGATGAGGTGCTGGACCTCAAGAAATTCAAGATCCTCAAGCCCTATTTGGCGCAGCGCCGCGAGGAGCTGGAAGAATGGAATAAAAGCGAGCTTGGCCAGGACGATGCGCCTGTGAACGCGCGCCGGATGACGAATATCGGGACGCTGCGCGCCTACATCGCCGCCTATGTCAAATGGCACCCCCGGATCAGCGAGAACTTCACGCTTCTGGTCCGCCAGCTACCACCCGGCGCGCAGGGGCTGCCGATTGAGATCTATTGCTTCACCGACACCACCGACTGGAACACCTATGAGGGTATCCAGTCCGATATCTTCGATCACCTGATCGCAATCGTGCCCGAGTTCCACTTGAGCCTGTTCCAAGAACCCTCAGGAAGCGACTACGCCAAGGTCCTAGATCACCAATAGCGGTGTAAGAAATCAAAACGCCCGGAAGCTGGGAGGCTGCCGGGCGTTTCTCGCTGAACTTTGAAGGCGGCGAAGCTTACGCAGCTTCAGCATCCTCTTGTGGGTCACGAAGCACATAGCCGCGGCCCCAAACTGTTTCGATGTAGTTCTCACCGCCGCATGCGTGGCTGAGCTTCTTGCGCAGCTTGCAGATGAAGACGTCGATGATCTTCAATTCTGGCTCGTCCATTCCGCCATATAGGTGGTTGAGGAACATCTCTTTGGTAAGGGTCGTACCCTTGCGAAGCGAGAGAAGCTCGAGCATCGCATATTCTTTACCAGTGAGGTGCACACGGGCGCTATCAACTTCGACGGTTTTCGCATCGAGGTTAACCGCAAGCTTGCCGGTGCGGATGATCGATTGGCTGTGGCCTTTCGAGCGGCGCACAACAGCGTGAATACGCGCCACCAGCTCTTCGCGGTGGAAAGGCTTGGTCACATAATCGTCCGCGCCGAAACCGAAGGAGCGGATTTTGCTGTCCATCTCGGCAATGCCTGAGAGGATGAGAACCGGCGTTTGCACCTTGGCAACGCGCAGCTTCTTAAGCACGTCATAGCCGTGCATGTCAGGCAGGTTCAGATCGAGCAGGATGATGTCATAATCATACAGCTTACCCAGATCGAGGCCCTCTTCGCCCAAATCGGTTGAGTAGACATTAAAGCCTTCTGTTGTGAGCATAAGCTCGATGGCTTTTGCCGTTGTTGGCTCGTCTTCAATCAACAACACTCGCATTTCAGGTCCCCTAGTTGCCCCATCGGCTGGACGGAAAGGTGTTTGGTAACGTCTCGCTAAGAGATGTTGCCCTCTATTAACCACACAAGTTCTGAACGGAAAAGGTTAATTATGCGTAAACCCAGCAATTCCGGCGAGTCGCAGGGGTTATACGTAGTGTTGGGGCGGCGGGTGCTCGGGCCGTTTGAGACACTGTCCAAGGGGCGAAAACCTTCTCCGGCGAAATGGGGTGGTGAGGCGCGTTAGGATTGACGAAGAAAGGGTTACGATCATGAGTGCGCCAAAGCCTTTTAGCGGTGCTGTAGGAAAAGGTCTTGGCCTATTGCAAGCTGATCACCATTATTGCGCTACTGGTGTCCAGCCCCACGCCTCCGCTTGCTTGAAAGCTGCGGCGTTCTGACTTGCGAGCATCTGAAAGCGCGGCCGCAAAGCGGGCGGGATCGTCCGCGGGTTCGGAAATCGCTCGATAAACTCGGTGCGGAGCAGCTCACCATGCGCAGAGCCGCGTGTCAGTATGGCGTGAACATCAGTGGGATAATATTCGAGAAGCATGTCTGCGACTGCGATAGCCTCATCATAGCGGCCTTGGCTCATAAGCCATTCGGTGACCGTGCTGGCTATCACAGCAATGCTCTCCCGCTTGGTCAGCACTCCGAGATAGATTCCGCTATCAACCTGCGCCTGTGTGAGGCCCATCTGCTCGAAATACTCAGCTTCGCGGGCGGGATGGCCTCCGTTCGTGGACTCAATGGCAATGCTGCGCCCGTTGGTCGGGTTTGTGTAGCGCATGAACACATGAAGCGGTGCGGTCGATAGCGAGACGTTCAACCCTAGCCTTTCAGCAACGATAAGCTGAAGGATCGGCATTGAGACGCAGTTGCCGCGCCGTGAGTTGAGATAGGTGGAGAGGAGCTTATTGCGCAGGTCTTGGCCATAGGGGTCGTTATGGTCGTAAACGAACGGCTTGTTCGCATTCCATGCACCGGCTTCATGAATGACCTGTCCTATTGCTTTGAGTTTGTCCGCGTCCACTGCCGTTAGCCGCTATGCGTGTCGCGGCACTGGCGAGTTGGTTAATCTCAGCTGTAACGGCTGCCTCGTCCATTTCTGGGGCGATGAGGCGGTCAAAGGTCAGTTTCGTCCGCTCGTAGTTCAATTCGCTATCAGGTGCAGCTAAGACGGCGCGGATGGTATCAGCAGGGGATTGAGCAAACGCTGAGATCGAAAATATACTAGTGATGAAAATTGCTGCGCACCCGAAAGCCTTGAGAAATCTCCTACCTTGGTTCTTAGGACGATGGAGGAAACAGGCCAGTCGGCGTATCGAGAAAGTAAAGTGAGGAATCGCAGACTTCACAGAAAATCTGGAACCGTTCCACCCCTCGCTTTCCATACAGGAAACTCGTCTTTTGGTCCTCGCCCGAGCACTCAATCAGATATCTGAACTCACCGGATCGACTCCCTATAAACTGGCATGTGACCCCAGCATGTGCATATTCGCCACGCAGCTTGCCTTGCGGTTCGATCTCTCCCTTCGGCACAACGATATCCACGAAGCCTTTTGTGCAAAAGAAATTCTCATCTCCGCATTGGATTTGCTCTCCTCCAATATCGGTAGCTTCGTAACGAGTTTCAGGATCATCACTCAAGACACCATAAGAATAGGATTCTACATCCAGTTCAAACAAAGCTACTTCTTGCGCGATTTCTGATACATATGCGACTTGACCACCGAGCACAGTCGCGTCTTGACTATTGGGTTCATTGGCTTGGCAGCCTATCACTGATGGAATAGCAGCGAGTAAAATTGCCCAAGCTCTCATGTTGAAGGCCTACCTACCCAGAAGCCTTCGCGCTTCTCGACCATAATGTCCCTGATGCCGATTTCCCCACGCTTGCCCTCTGAACATTCTGTTGCGCACATCGTTTCGACCAAAAGGTTCAACGAAAGCGGCCTCTGCTTCTGTCAGGTGCATTCCTTCATGAGCGAAGGTTTCTTGCCTTCCAGAGTCGCTTTTCTGGAAGAGCTTTCTGAAGACGGTAATGGTTTGAGAGCCATCAGACCTTCGACGACCCGGACCTCCGACTGCATTAGCAAAGGCTCGCCTTTTGCGTGGTTGATCCGTACTTGGTGGTCTTGCGACAACTTCCGCATCAATCAGCCGCTGGCCTACGTCTCCAGCGCTAAATGTAGAAGTCACCTCTTCGCCGACCAATGTCATGGTTACAGGAACTTCTCTATCGGGATTGCTCATCAACTCGTTGACTGCTGTTTTATATGCGGAATTGATTTCAGCCACCCCATCATCTGATAAGTCCCCTATATCATAAGGAGAGCATGAGTAACCCTCACCGCTTTCAGCCGTCACGCATTTTAAGCCAGTCGGGTCGATACCATTGATTGGATCGTTACCGACATAGGCATATAGATTATATTGGTCTTCATATCCTATTGGATCAGTTTGCAAAAACCTCGCCTGTGCTGGCGAGGCGGTGACGGCCGTTAGAGCGATAGCCGCTGCTGCGGTGGTGAAAATCGGCTTCTGCAAGACTCGTCTCCCCTGATGTTGGGAACAGATCTAACACATTGGCAAGTAAAAACTATTGCGAATATTGCTTGCGGGGTCTCATTGCCGACCCCGCACCCCGCTAGGATATTTGAGGAACGAATTTGTGATTTGGTATTGTTTTGCATGCCGGACAGGCTGGGAAGCCGATGGCCGCGCACGAACCCCTCAAAGCCCCGCCATCTTCTTCGCCCTTCGCCTCTAAGCACTCGATCCCACCCCGCACTTGGCCTATTCCATCCGCAGGCAATGAGATGGGATTGGCAAAGCTGATTGACGAAACCGGCTTTCAATCCAAACTCTTTACTGTAATTGGAGGCATGTTGAAGGAGCTTGCTGAGAAATCTGGACCCGCATACTCATCTTGACTTTGCTCTTGGCTGGTACCGCATTGTTGGCTCCGCGCGGTCTCGCGCAACCGGATATGGGAAACGCGGAGAATGCTTGCAGCCGCCTGCTAGAACCTTTGTCCAGTAAAGCGCGGCGCGATCAAGCCTTAATTACTGCTTGCATCAGACAGATACCCGCACTGGAAAGGGCGGAGCAATTGCGGTTTGCCAAGCGTTACGCGCGATTTGGGTACACCTTCATCGACAAAGGCGCTCGCGAGAAGCTTAAAGGGAAGGTCTCCAGCAAGGCTCTGCTGCGACTGGGTACAGCGTCCATTTGGCAGGAAGCCAAAGACAATGTCGATGGCGTCCAGGATGAGGTGCGTAGTCTAGCTAGACAGGCTGAGGCGCAAAACGACACTATTGCCATCGCAAATATTCGCCGAGCGCAAGCCTATGTTGCCATGCATGACAGCGATGATGATTACATGAAGGAATTGCTTGAGCAGGGCCTTTCCCTCGCAAAGGCGGAAAAACTGCAAGGTCCTCAGTCGGGCATTCTCTCTCTTCTCGGAGTGCATGCATATCGACAAGGAGATGAACAGCGGGCTTTGGAGTTAAATCATCAATCGTTCAACGGATACATGACGGCTGGTTGGCCTGCGGCAGCTTCACTGCCATGTGAGAACATTGGTTTGCTGATGCCGCTACTCGAAGATGCATCTGAAGAGAGCATTGTCGCTGAGATTGCGGAAGCGAAGAGAACGAACAGTCCTGTTCAGGCTTGCCTCAACTTGGCCGCCTCTCAAATCGTCAAATTCCGCGAAGATGACCGTGTCGCTTATCTCAGGAGGTCGCTCGATCAGGCGCGTACACAACAGTTCATAACGATGGAAGCTAGGCTGCTCGACAAGTTGGGTGACAATGCGGTGGACGCGCTCGATTATGGACAAGCACTTGAATATTATGAGAAAGCTCTGGCTTTTAACGAAGAGTATGGCCAGCATGCCTTGAGGCCCCCTTCCTACAGCCGGATTGGCATCGTCTACTACAACTTGGGTGATGGTGACCGCGCAATCGAGTATTATGAAACCGGTCTCGAAATTCTGGAGAAGTATGACCCGACAGACATGTCGATCAAAGGCACTTTGCTTGCCAATATTGGCGAAGCGCATGTCAAAGAGGGTAGGACTGAAGAGGCGATTTATTTTCTGGAACTCGGCAAAGAGGTCTACGCCAAATCTGGTCAGCAACGCAGTCTGGCCTTTCTCGACCGGCGCCACGCCGAGGCTTTGTACACCCTGGGTCATCCCAAGAAGGCTTTGAGTATGGCCGAAAAGTCGGCTCGGGACTTCTTGGCGAGTGGGCTTGATATCGAGGCGGGAGCAACGCTGAGTTGGCTTGCTGCGCGGTATCTGGAGATGGATGATTTCGATAAAGCGGAGAACACCCTTAAGCGCGCACAGCAGCTCGTCGACCCCGACAATCGCGGCGCCCCCTATCTGCTAACACTGGAAACAAGCACTTTTTGGCGGATGGACTATGCCAGAGGCATGGCGCAAATGCTGGCCCGGCTCGGAAAGGCAGACGAGGCTTGGCAATATTCCGAAATGGCTTTGAAATTGAGCGAACAACGGTTTGAGTCAGACAAGTTGGAAAGCCTTGCCAACGCGGATGTTTTGATCAAATTGCGCGATCGTGACCGGGATATGGAGCTCATGCGTCAAGAGGCGCTCGTTTCGAGTCTTCAATTGGATAAGTCTCGAAGCCGAATGATCCTGAGCGCTCTGGCCGCTGTCGTTGCCCTGCTGCTTTCCTTACTGCTGTTCTGGTTTTATCGTACGCAGCGCAAACTGGCTCACACGAAAGGCGTGTTTCTCTCTGAGATTCATCATCGGACTCAAAATAACCTGCAGGTTCTCTCTAGCCTTCTGAGCCTGGATGCACGCCGCAGTCGCGATGCCGGAAGGGGCAAAGTTGCGACACAGGATGCGGCCAATCGTGCTCGAACGATGGCCCTAGTTCATGACCACATCTATCATCACTCGCTGGGTGAGGACCGCCAAACCGATTTAAATGCCTTTCTGAAGGATTTACTCAAGCTTCTGGAAGAGAGCCTTGGCCGCGAGGAAGTTCTGCTCACTGGCGAGTTTAGCGCACCTCCAGTTGATGTTGATCGTGTAACCCCGCTGGGATTGATTGTTGCCGAACTGGTTACGAATGCCTTCAAGTACGCCTTTGATGAGCAGGGGGGTACGATCAATGTCATTTTGAGCAGTGACAATGGCAAGGTAGTGCTAATTGTCGAGGATGACGGGGCGGGGTTTGATAAAGAAGAAGCGATGAGCAACTCTGGATCGCTCGGCATGTCTTTGGTCGACGACCTAGCGTCTCAGGTTGAGGCGACCACCGAAGCAACCAGTAATGAGACCGGAACCCGCTGGAAACTGACCCTGGATCCCCGACCTGACCACTGATCAAGACAGTTCGAATAGGCAGAAGGTAATCCGAAAATGATGTCTACGCCCCCGGACTGGATAGTCCGCAACTGGGTCGAGAGCGGAATGGCCGCTTCCGCGCACGAACCCCTCAAAGCCCCGCCAGCTTCTTCGCCCTCCGCCTCTCAGCACTCGACCCCACCCCAATCGCCTCGCGGTACTTCGCAACCGTCCGGCGCGCCAGGCCGAAGCCTTCTTCGTTCAGCAGGTCTGCGAGTTTTTGGTCAGAGAGCACCTTCTTGGGGTCCTCGGCATCGGTCAGCGCTTTGATGCGTGCCTTGATCGCTTCAGAGGATGCGCCCTCACCGTCGGAGGATGAAACTCCGCTGGTGAAGAAGTATTTGAGCTCAAATGTGCCCCGGTCGCAGTGAAGGTACTTATTACTCGTCACCCGGCTGACCGTGCTTTCGTGCATGTCGATTTGCTCGGCGACTTCGCGTAAAGTCAGCGGGCGCAGCTCAGACACCCCTCGCCGGAAGAACCCGTCCTGCTGCTTCACGATCTCAGCTGCGGTTTTAAGGATCGTCTTTTGCCTTTGGTCGAGCGCGCGGATCAGCCAGTGCGCATCGGCCAGCTTTTCCTTGAGCCACCCTTGCGTTTCAGAGTCCGCGCTGTTGCTCTCACCGCCAAGTTCCACATAATAATCGCGATTCACAATCAGGCGCGGGAGCGTGTCTTCGTTAAGCTGGATCTCCCAGCCCCCGTCATCTTTTGAACCCAGCATCACATCAGGAACCACCGCTTCGCCCGCAGATGAAGCAAAGGCGAGGCCGGGTTTTGGGTCATACTGCCGGATTTCGCTCAGCATATCGGCAAAATCTTCATCATCGACGCGGGCAAGGCGCTTGAGCCGTGCAACCTCGCCTTTGCCCAGCAGTTCAAGATTGGCGAGCAGGGTGGCCATTGCAGGGTCGTAGCGATCCGCTTCCTTGGCTTGAAGGGTAAGACACTCGCCAAGGTCGCGCGCACCAACGCCGGTGGGATCGCACATTTGAACCACTTCCAGTGCATCTTCCGCGCAGTCCATATCGACCCCAAGGTCATAGGCGACATCGCGCAAAGGCATGGTCAAATATCCGGTGTCATCAAGAAGCCCAGCAATATGGCGCGCGGCAAACTCCTCTTTGGGGTTGCAGGCGAGCCCGCCGATCTGGACATCAAGATGCTCGGCGAGGGTGAGCTCTGCGGCTTTGGTCGCCTCGATCCCCGGCATATCGTCAAGTCCGCCGCCTGCTCCGCCCGCCGCGCCCCATTCGGCATCAGCATGGCCACCAGATGGCCCCGCGCCCCCAATACTCGCCTCGCCGGTGTCACGGTCCCGGTCCAGCGCGCCGGCATCAATATCGAGCGGTGCCTCGCTCTCGCCTTGGCCCTGCGCCATCAATTGGTCGGCAGTGAACTCCTCGCGCGGGATGTCATCAGGTTCGCTGGACGGTGCGGCATCATCCGCTGAAACCGCGCCGCTTTCGAGCAGCGGATTGCTTTCCAGCGCATCACCGATGAAGGTTTCAATTTCAAGGTTTGAGGCTGCCAGCAGCTTGATCGCCTGCTGGAGCTGGGGCGTCATCACCAGCTGCTGCGATTGGCGTAAGTCGAGGCGGGGGCCTAATGCCATCTTCGGGCGGTCTAAAGCGTAAAGCTTTCCCCGAGATAAAGCCGCTTCACATTCTCGTCTGCTACCAGCGCCTGCGGGGTGCCCGCAAACAGCACTTGGCCGCCATATATGATGCAGGCCCGGTCCACGATATCCAAAGTCTCGCGCACATTGTGATCGGTGATAAGCACGCCGATCCCGCGTCCTTTCAAATCTTTCACAAGGTCGCGAATGTCGCTGATCGAAAGGGGGTCGATCCCAGCGAAAGGCTCATCCAGCAGCATGATCGAAGGCTTTGCTGCCAGCGCGCGTGCAATCTCGCACCGCCGCCGCTCACCGCCCGATAGCGCCATGGCTGGGCTTGTACGAAGGCGGGTGAGGCCAAATTCTTCGAGCAAACGCTCCAATTCCTGCGCCCGCGTCGCGGCATCGGGCTCCACCATCTCCAGAACGCAGTTGATATTCTGCTCCACCGTCATCCCGCGAAAAATGCTGGTTTCCTGGGGCAGATAGCCAAGTCCAAGGATCGCGCGCCGGTACATGGGCAGGTTGGTGACGTCTTCGCCGTCCATCAAGATACGGCCAGAATCAGGCTTCACCAGACCCATGATCGAATAAAAGCAGGTGGTTTTACCAGCGCCATTGGGGCCAAGCAGACCCAAGACTTCGCCCTTCGCTACGGTAAGAGAGATATCGGTTAGAACCGCGCGCTTGTCATAGCTCTTGGCAATCGAAATGACCTCAAGCCCGCCTTCAGGCATGGGCGCTGTGGCATCTGCGCTGCTCTCGCCAGCAGCATTTGCTGTCTCGTCGATCATCGAAGTCTCGCTCATATGATTCTCATGTAGCACTGTCTCTTTCACAAGAAAGGGTCAGTTGATGCATTTTGGCAGGATTTTTGCTTAAACCCAAATTAGTGATCAAGCCGGCTGTGAGAAGCCCCCGTTTTTGCAGGCTTTTTTCGGCAAGCTCGAGCAGGCATTTACCGAATATTTCAATGTGGTTACTGTGCTTGCAACATTGCGTACTCTTTGAGATACTCTCGCTTGAGAGAAGATGCCGTTGGGGAACGCAACTATGAAAGAGCTGATGAACAGCCACCAGGTCGCACAGGACGCTGATACGAATACGCGCGACTGGCGCAAACGGATGAGCGATCATGTCGCTTACGCCCTTTTGGTCTACACAGGCCTTCAGATTTTTATGACCGTCAAAGCGCTTAGTAACGGCGTGTCGTCAATCCTGCCTTATGTAGCGCTCGTCATTTTGGTCGCTGCGATCATTCCGGCCTGCCGCTGGTTCGAGCGACGCTGGACAGGAATGCCGGATGAGGACGCTTTTGATCCTGCTTTGGCCAGCGCATTTCGCCGCGACGCAGTGATGCTCTGGGCATTAGCGATCGGCCTGCCGCTTATCCTCACAGGAATTTGCAAAGCCATCTTCGCGGTCATCTAAACGGCAACCGCGAATTCGCGAGGGCGAGCGTTACGCTTTTGCGCGTTCAATGGCCTCGGTAACGACCTCGCGCGCCTCAGCGGCATCGCCCCACTTGCCGATCCGAACCCACTTTTCAGCTTCCAGATCCTTATAGTGGGTGAAGAAGTGCTCGATCTGTTGCAGGATGATCGAGGGCAGATCTTTGGTCTCACCCACATCTGAATAATATGGGAATGTCGAGTTGATGGGCACGCAAATGAGCTTCTCATCGCCCCCGTGTTCGTCTTCAAGATTAAGCACCCCGATCGGCCGCGATTTCACGACACAGCCAGGAATAAAGGGCGAGCGTGCAATCACCAACGCGTCTAATGGGTCGCCGTCGGGTGACAGCGTGTGCGGCACAAAGCCGTAGTTTGCAGGATAGCGCATCGGGGTATGCAAGATGCGATCGACGAAAAGCGCACCGCTGCTTTTATCGAACTCGTATTTGACCGGTTCACCGCCGGTGGGCACTTCGATGACGACATTAAGGCTCTCGGGAGGATTGTCCCCTGTGGGGATCATGTCGATACGCATATGAGGCTTCCTGATGATAGTTTGTTGCGCGGTTTATATCGGCCCCTCTCCCAAAAGGCTTAACAGCGCGCCCTCTAGCGGCCTTCTTAGGATTGCGAAACCCCTTCCTTAGTCGTAATCGCGCCTCAACGAGCCAGGAACATTATGAGCAAGAACACACCAAAAGCCATTCGCGGCACCCAGGATATTTTCGGACCCGACGCGGAGGCCTTCGCCTTTGTGGTCGAGACCTTTGAGCGTGTGAGGAAACTCTATCGCTTCAGGCGGGCGGAAATGCCGGTGTTTGAGAAGACCGAAGTGTTCAGCCGCGCGATTGGCGAGACCACCGATGTGGTGTCGAAAGAGATGTATTCGTTTGAGGATCGCGGCGGGGATTCGCTCACGCTGCGTCCTGAGTTTACTGCCGGAATTGCCCGCGCCTACCTCACCAATGGCTGGCAGCAACACGCGCCCTTAAAGCTTGCAACGCATGGGCCTTTGTTTCGGTATGAGCGCCCACAAAAAGGCCGTTATCGCCAATTCCACCAGATTGATGCCGAGATATTGGGCGCGGGCGAACCGCAGGCCGATGTCGAGCTGCTTGCGATGGCCGATCAGCTTTTGAAGGAGCTTGGGATAGAGGGCGTGACCTTGCATCTCAACACACTTGGTGATGCGGCGAGCCGCGATGCCTGGCGCGCGGGGTTGATCGAGTATTTTGGGGCGGTTTCGGGTGAATTGTCTGAGGATTCGCGGGAGCGCCTCCACAAAAACCCACTGCGCATTCTCGACAGTAAGGACCCGCGTGACCGGGCCTTTGTGGCCGATGCGCCCAAGATTGATCAGTTTTTGTCCGATGAGGCGCTCGCGTTTTTTGAGAGCGTGACCAGCGGCCTTGATGCGGCAGGCGTTAAATGGGAGCGAGCCGAAAGCCTTGTTCGGGGCCTCGACTATTACCGTCACACGGCCTTTGAGTTCATTCCGGATGAGGGCTCTGCGGCGGCCGGCGCTTTGGGCTCGCAATCGACCGTGCTTGGCGGTGGGCGCTATGATGGCTTGATGGAGAGCCTTGGCGGTGCGGCGACACCGGCGGTAGGTTGGGCAGCAGGTATTGAGCGGTTGGCTATGTTGGTGGGGGAGGCGGCTATGCCGCCAGTTCTGGATGCGGCCATAATTCCAATGGGCGATGCCGCAAATGAACGAGCTATGGGCCTCGCCTCATATTTGCGGTTGAGTGGGGTATCCGTCGATGTCGGGTTTCGTGGTAATGTTAAGAAGCGAATGAATCGAGCTAATGATTCTGGCGCGTTCTTTGCCCTAATCCTCGGAGACGAAGAGATTCGGGATAGGCGTGTTGCGATCAAAAATCTCCGTACGGGTGAGCAGTTTGATTCTTCGTTTGAAGATGTTGACCTTAACTTGCTTGAAGCCATCGAAAAGGAAAACTTTGAAAGGGTGGCTGAGCAGATAAAAGAGGACGGTGGTTTTCTCGCAAATGGGACGGTGAGCCATCCGTTTCTCAGCCAATGAACATCCCCCAAGAACGCCTTGACCAGATCGCCCACCGCTTTGCTGAACTTGAAGCGCGCATGGCCTCCGGCACACTCGAAGGCGACGCTTTTGTTCAAGCCAGCCGCGATTACGCAGAGCTTGACCCTGTGGCCAAGGTCGCCGCCGAAGTCACCGCGATGCGCGAGGAAATCGCAGGGCTCGAAGAGATGCTCGCCGACCCTGAAATGAAGGACATGGCACAGGAGGAATTGGCCGCAATCAATGAGGCTTTACCTGACAAAGAGCGCGCGCTGGCCATTGCGCTTCTCCCGCGCGACCGGGCGGACTCCAAACCCGCTATGCTCGAAATCCGCGCTGGCACGGGCGGTGATGAGGCGGCGCTGTTCGCGGGCGACCTTTTCCGCATGTATGAGAAATTCGCAGGCGAGCAGGGATGGAGGGTCGAGCCTGTCTCCATGAACGCCTCGGAAGTCGGCGGCTTCAAAGAGATCGTCGCCAACGTCACGGGACAAGGCGTGTTCGCCAAGCTCAAGTTTGAAAGCGGCGTCCACCGGGTGCAGCGCGTGCCCGTCACCGAAAGCGGAGGGCGCATTCACACCTCAGCGGCGACTGTCGCAGTGCTTCCCGAACCCGATGAAGTCGATGTGCAGATTGATCCGGGCGACCTCAAAATCGACACCTATCGCGCTTCGGGTGCGGGCGGTCAGCATGTCAACACCACCGATTCGGCCATCCGCATCACCCACGAGCCAACCGGCCTCGTGGTGACCTGCCAAGACGGGCGCAGCCAGCACAAGAACAAGGAAAAGGCGATGCAGGTCCTGCGCGCACGGCTTTTCGAAGCGCAGCGCGATGCGGCGCAAGGTGCAGAGGCCGAAGCGCGCAAAGCGATGGTGGGTTCTGGCGACCGCTCCGAGCGCATCCGCACCTATAATTTCCCGCAAGGCCGCGTGACCGATCACCGGATTGGGCTGACTTTGCACAAACTCGAAGAGGTGCTGGCGGGCACGGGGCTTGATGAATTGGTGAGCGCGCTGATTGCAGAAGACGAAGCCAAGCGGCTGGCGGCGCTTGCGGAGTAATTCGCATCCCAACCCCGTTTGCCCTGAGCTTGTCGAAGGGCGCGCACGTGCTTCGACAAGCTCAGCACGAACGGAGAACGTATGATTGTTTCAGAGGCCATTCGCGCCGCCACCGCAAAGCTTGAAGCCACGAGTGATACCGCGCGCCTCGATGCCGAATTGCTGATGGCGCATGCGCTTGGGGTGAGTCGCTCGGAGATGCTTTTGCGGCATATGGCTAACCCTCAACCATCGAGTTGCGAAGCGCTTGTTGATCGCCGGGCAGCACGCGAGCCAGTTTCGCACATTACCGGAACGCAAGAATTCTATGGGCGCGGGTTTAAGGTCACGCCTGATGTTCTTATCCCGCGCGGCGATAGCGAGACGCTAATCGAGGCGGGCCTTGATCTTGCTTCTCAAGCAAAGCGCGTCCTCGACCTTGGAACTGGCACGGGCGCGCTTTTGATTACCGCCTTGCTGGAGTTGGACGCGGCAACCGGGCTCGCGGTGGATTGTTCGCGTGAGGCGCTTAAGGTGGCTGAAGAAAACGCACGCGCGCTCGGATTGGATGAGCACCGCGCGCACTTTGCCCTAAGCGATTGGACAAAACCGGGCTGGGCCGATGGTCTGGGACAGTTTGACCTCATCGTTTGCAACCCGCCCTATGTCGAAGAGGCCGCCGTGCTTGAGCCAGATGTGCGCGAATATGAACCGGCCTCGGCGCTTTTTGCAGGGCCAGAGGGCCTCGACGATTACCGCATATTGATCCCGCAACTGCGCGCAATAATGACCGATGGCGCAATCGCTATTCTCGAGATTGGTCACACTCAAGCTGATGCGGTAACCACCATCGCGCAAACCCAAGGCTTCGAGGTATCCTTGCGCAATGACCTTGCAGGACGAGCGCGCGCGCTAATCCTTCGTTGACGAAAAAGTCATAAGGGCTTGGCAAAAGCATCAAGGCTCGTTAGCTATTGAGTCGGAACACCGCTTTGCGAAGATACGCGAAACGCTGAACCAAGCTCCTAATTCCATGTTGAACGGCCTTACTGGGGGCGAACCCAAAGGTCAGGCAACCCGGGCTAGAAGCGTGCTGCATATGCGGCACAAAGACAAAAGGTCTATGGGCCAAAGGTGCCTGGCTTCTGAAAGACGCCAAGGTCGGTAACAGGAAGATTTTCCTTGAATAACAATCGTAATAACAATCGTCGCCGCGGACGCGGTAATCGCAACAATCAAGGCGGCGGCAATAACCAAAACCGGATCGACAGCCGCGCGCGGGGCAATGCGCCTCAGCTGCTCGACAAGTATAAAAAGCTTGCCCAGGACGCGCAGCACAATGGCGATAGGGTTCAGGCAGAGTATTACCTCCAATTTGCCGATCATTATTTCCGTGTGATTGCCGACAACAAAGCGCGCCAGGACGAAGCGCGTGCGAAACGCAATGAAGAGCGCGGCGGTTCAGGTGAAGAGGGCGATGAGGACGAAGGGGACACCCGCCGCCGGAACAATCGCCGGGGCCGTTCACGCCGCGATGCGCAAGAAGGCGATGTGCAAGAAGACGCCTCGGCCGATCAGGGCGATGCAGGCGTCGAGGGCGAGCCGGCTGGGCAGGATGAAGAAAACGCTAAGCCTAAGCCCAAGCGCCGGGCGCGCAAGCCCAAGGACGATGCGAAAGCTGATACTGGCGATGAAGCGCCGAAACGGCGCACCCGCCGCAAGAAGACTGATGATGCAGGCGATGCCGCTGAATTTGATTCCTCGGTTCTGCCTCCTGCAATCAGTGCTTCATCCGGCGATGATGATCTCGAAGCGGTCGGATAATCCTCCGATTTTCCTGTAGGATCACGAGGTGATGTCTCAGCAGGCGGAGAATGATACGCATGGTGGCCAAGAGGGGGCGGCCACTCGCACGATAACCCGCGTGCGTGAATTTTCGCAAAAGTGGCCGGGGCTCACCTCGGGGCTTTTGGGGCTTGTCACAGCACTTGGCTTTCCTCCTATTCATGCCTGGTGGATCGCGCTCCCGGCGTTGGCGCTTTGGGTGGCTCATTTGCGCGGGGCGACCGGATGGCGGGGCGCGTTGTGGATCGGCTGGACCTTTGGCTGGGCGCATTTGACGCTAGCCAACAACTGGATCGCGACCGCCTTTACCTATCAAAGTGATATGCCTGAGATGCTGGGCTGGGCCGCGGTGCCGCTCTTGTGCATTTACTTGGCGGTGTATCCTGCGCTTGCAGCGCTTGTGACGCATTTGTTGGCGCGGCGCGGTGGTGCGCTGGCGTTTGGAGCGGTGTTAGCGGCGGCTTGGATTGTCACTGAATGGCTGCGGAGTTGGGTATTCACAGGCTATCCATGGCCACCTTTGGGGCTGATGCTGCTCGGGGGGTGGGAAGCCCAGGGCTGGGCAAGGCTTTTGCCATGGCTTGGAACCTATGCTCTTTCAGGTGTTACGATTTTGTTGGCGAGCTATCTTTTCGCGATGGTGAAGACAGCAAGACACAACGAACTTCATCGGGTGGCTTTGAACTTGATCGGCGTGTTTATCGTTGCAATCCCTATGTTTTGGGGTGCGAGCGCTGACAGGAAGACCGACATCAACTACACCCTCGTCCAGCCTCTCATCCTGCAAGAGGAGATCAACGACGGCTCCAAATTTGAGGAGCAGTTCCAGCGCATCGCGCGCCTCACACAAAAGAACTCCGATCAATCGCGCCTCGTCCTTTGGCCCGAAAGCGCGGTCCCGGACTATCTCGAAGACGGCTATCCGCAGCGCTACTACACCCGCATGACGGCAGGCGCTGATCCTGACTTTGCGCGCCGCCGCATCGGCGTGGTGATTGGGCCGGAATCCACTCTTCTCACTGGAGTGGTGAACCTCAATATTGGACCCGGCACTGACGGCATCCCGCGTGCGCTTTCCGCTCGCAATTCGGTCATTGGTATGAACGGAGAGGGCGAGATCACCCACCATTATGCCAAGGAACACCTAGTGCCTTATGGCGAGTATTTGCCGCTTGAAAGCGTCCTTGGCGCGGTAGGCCTCTCGCGTCTGACGTCTGGTAGTATCCCCTATATCCCCGGCCCCGGTCCCGAAACGCTAGACCTTGGCGAGCACGGAAAAGCTGGCGTTCAAATCTGCTACGAGATTGTCTTTTCAGGCCAAGTCGTGGACCAAGCAAACCGCCCCGATTATCTTTTCAACCCCTCGAATGACGGCTGGTTTGGTTCATGGGGCCCGCCGCAACACCTTGCTCAGGCGCGGATGCGTGCAATTGAGGAGGGTATCCCCGTTCTTCGCTCTACCACCACCGGAATTAGCGCGGTGATCGATGCCAACGGAAATGTCGTTCAGCACATCGCGAGCGGCGAGGCGGCAGCGATTGAGGGTAAGATCCCCGAAGCCAAACCCCCAACGCTCTTTTCAAAGCTTGGCAACGCTCTTCCCTTGATGTGGGCTGCATTGCTGGCAGTTTTAGGCCTTGGGTTGCCAAGACTTCTTGCGCTGCGAGAGCGACGCAGCTAGAGCCTCACAGGTAGCACATAAAGATATCCTTATATCTCTAATTCAAGCGCCACCTCGGCGCAACCGGATCACAGGCTTTGGAGGCCCCACACAATCATGCGCCAGCACTATCTTTTCACTTCTGAAAGCGTTTCCGAAGGCCACCCCGACAAGGTTTCTGACCAGATCTCGGACGCAATTGTCGATCTGATGCTGGCAAAAGACCCCGAGGCGCGTGTCGCGTGTGAGACCATGACCACGACCCAGCGCGTGATCCTCTCAGGCGAGATTCGCTGCGCCCCGATGTATGACGAGGGCAATGAAGAATGGGCCGTCAATGGCGGCTGGGCGCCGGGCGCAAAAGAAGAGATTGAACAGGCTGTACGCTCGACCGTGCGCGACATTGGTTATGAGCAAGACGGCTTTCACTGGAAGACACTGACCTTCGAAAACCACCTCCACGGCCAATCTGCTCATATCGCGCAGGGTGTTGATGCAGGTGCAGAGGGTTCGAACAAGGACGAAGGCGCAGGCGATCAGGGCATCATGTTCGGTTTTGCGTGCGACGAGACGCCGGACCTGATGCCAGCGACGCTTGATTACAGTCACAAGATTTTGGAACGCCTCGCAAAGGACCGCCATTCGGGCGCCGCGCCGTTCCTTGAGCCTGACGCAAAAAGCCAGGTCACGCTGCGCTATGAAAACGGCAAGCCTGTCGCTTGTACCGCCCTTGTGGTGAGTACCCAGCATGCAGAAGGGTATGACGAGGGCGCGCAAGAGGCAGAATTGCACGCTTATGTTAAAGGCGTTGTGGCCGAGATTTTGCCAGACGGTTTCATCTCGGACGAGACCCAGTGGCACATCAACCCGACCGGCAGCTTTGTCATCGGCGGTCCTGACGGTGATGCGGGGCTCACAGGCCGCAAGATCATCGTCGACACGTATGGCGGGGCGGCCCCGCACGGCGGCGGCGCGTTTAGCGGTAAAGACCCGACCAAGGTTGACCGCAGCGCTGCTTACATCACGCGCTACCTTGCCAAGAACGTGGTTGCCGCAGGGCTTGCGACCCGCTGCACCATTCAGATCGCCTATGCAATCGGTGTGTCTGAGCCGCTGTCGCTTTACGTTGACACGCATGGCACCGCAGCCACCGGCGTCACAGATGCGAGCCTTGAGGAGGCTATTCATTCGATCGGAAAACTCGGCGGTCTGACACCGCGGGCGATCCGCACGCATCTGGGCCTGAACAAGCCGATCTACCGGATCAGCGCGGCCTACGGTCACTTTGGCCGCACGGCCGATGCGGATAGCTTCCCTTGGGAGCGCACCGACTTGGCGGGTGATCTGAAAGCGGCATTGGGCTGACCGATAAGGGCGCTATTTGTGGGTGCGCCAAAGCAACCCTCAGCCGGTACATCGGGCTCTTCATCGGCTCAATCATCGAAACGTATCACTGAACTCGACGCTCTGCGCGGGCTCGCCGTGATCGGCATCGCGTGGATGAATGTCTATGCTTTCGCGCTTCCTGCACAAGGGTATTACAATCCCAATGTCTGGGGCCCGGGCCTTGGTCAAGCATCCGACCTTGATCGGCTGATTTGGGTTATCAGCTTTGTCTTTATCGAAGACAAATTTCGCACTCTGTTTGCGATGCTTTTTGGTGCTGGCTGCCTGATCCTGTTGGAGCGCGGCGCAAAGCGGCCGTTGCGTGCACACTATGCGCGTATGGCGGTGCTTTTTGTGATTGGTTTGGTGCATGCGACTGTCTTTGCGAGCAATGATATTTTGCGCGCCTACGCGCTTGCGGGCTGCATCTTGCCCTTGATGAGCGGGCTGAGTGCAAGGGCGCTTTTTGCGATTTGCGTCGGGCTAGTCGTGGTCCATCTGGCGAGCGGAATGATCATTCTTGGAGGCGGGGTTGCCGACCAATATAAGCTGCGCACTGCAAGCGATGCATATTTGTTCGCAGAACGCAATTTTGGCGCGAACCCCGCTGCCGTCCAATATATGCTCGACCAAGGCCGGGAAGGGATGGCCCAGCGCATACCACGGCGTTTGACCGGCTTTTTCTCGCAATTGTCCGTCATCGGCAGCAGCCTGCCCATTACTCTTGCAGCAATGGCGCTTGGCATGGGGCTGTGGAAGGCCCGGATGCTCTCCGGCGAATGGCGTGTGTTCCTTCTTCAGCGCTGCGCGGCGATTGCGGCTCTAATCGCGATCCCGCCTCTGTTTGCCCTTGCCTGGTGGGTGTCAGAAAACGGGTTTGCAGGTCCTGTTGTAGGCGCGGCTGGATTGGTCGCATCGGCACCGTTCGATACATTGCTTGGGATTGCTTATGCCGCCTTGGCGTTGGCCTTTTTGAGGCAAGAGAGTGCTGCGGGAAATCTTTTGGCCTGCGTGGGCCGACTGTCACTTACCAACTACCTGATGACCTCGCTGATATTTGCTGCGATTTTTGCAAGTTGGGGGCTGGGTCTGTTTGGCGGGGTGTCCCGCACTCAGGCCTTTAGCCTTAGCTTTGTGCCCATTGCTGGTATGCTCATTTGGTCGCCTTTGTGGGTAAAGCGGGCGGGCAAAGGCCTGTTTGAGCGTGTTTGGAGAGCGGCCGCCCGGCTTCTATCCTAGCTGTCTTCGCCGTGCATCGGAGAGGGGCGGTCCAAAGCCAATTCCGCATCGGAGAATGTAAAGGGACTGCGCACGCCGGGCATCCCGCCAAGATCGATGCGAAGACCGCGCGCAAGCACCTGCGGGTCGTCAAACACCTCATCAAGCTGGTTGATTGGCCCTGCGGGCACACCCTTTTGCGCGCACGCTTTGAGCAGCGTCTCTTTGGTCCAATACGCCGTCGTCTTGGCAATTTCAGCATCGAGTGCAGCTGCGTGCTCAATACGGCCGCCATTGGAGGCAAAGCGGTGATCTTGCTCAAGATCACTGCGATCAAGCAGCTGCGTCAGGCGGACAAAGAGGCGATCATTGGCAGGGGCAAGGACCACGTGTCCATCGCTCACAGGGAACACGCCATAAGGCGCGACCTGGGCATGCGCATTGCCCATGCGCGGCGGATTTTCGCCGGTTGTAAGGTGATAGGTTGCCTGGTTCGCCAACAATGCCACTGAACAATCAAGCAGACTGACATCAATATGCTGCCCCGTGCCTGTCCGGCCCCTCTGGATGAGCGCTGCTTGAATAGCGTTGGCAGCATAGACGCCGGTGGTAAGGTCGCTGATCGAGATACCCATCTTTACCGGCACGCCCGAAGGCTCACCTGTTATCGACATAAATCCGCTCATGGCCTGAATCACGAAGTCATAGCCCGCCTCATGCGCACGCGGCCCCGTCTGGCCGAACCCGGTGATTGAACAATAAACGAGGGCGGGGTTGGCAGGGTTCATGCTCGCAAAGTCAAGACCGAACTTAGCAAGGCCGCCGGTCTTGAAATTCTCGATCAGGACATCTGCATCCGCTGCGAGGCTGCGCACACGGTCAAGATCGCCGCTTCTGCCAAAATCGGCAATGATGCTGCGCTTACCCCTGTTCGCTGCGTGATAATATGCTGCCTCGCGGCGCGCCGTTCCATCTAGACCCACGCGCTCGACCCAAGGGGGGCCCCATTGGCGTGTCCCGTCGCCTTCAGGGCTTTCGACCTTGATCACATCCGCGCCAAGATCCGCCAAAATCTGACCTGCCCAAGGCCCCGCGAGCACGCGCGCAAGTTCAAGCACTTTGAGCCCGGCAAGTGGGGCGTTGGGATTGCGCGGGGCATCAAGCCACATAATGCTTTACACCGGTTCCAGCGCCACTTCGTATGCAGCGGTCGTGCTTGCCGCGATATCCTCCTCAGTCACACCCGGCGCCAATTCGATAAGGCGGAAGGGCACCTCCTTGGAGGGGCGATGAAACACGCCGAGGTTGGTGATGATCATATCGACCACATTTGCTCCTGTTAGAGGAAGCGTGCATTCAGAAATAAATTTGGCAGAGCCGTCTTTTGCGGCGTGGTCCATCACCACGATGATCTTTTTGACGCCTGCGACCAAATCCATTGCGCCGCCCATGCCCTTGATCATTTTGCCCGGGATCATCCAGTTGGCAATATCCCCATTCTCAGCCACTTCCATCGCGCCCAGCACGGTAAGGTCGATATGCCCGCCGCGGATCATCGAAAAGCTGGTGGCGCTGTCGAAATAGGCGCTGTGAGGAAGCTCGCTGATGGTTTGCTTGCCAGCGTTTATGAGGTCCGGATCAATCTCATCCTCGTAGGGGAAAGGCCCGATCCCAAGCATCCCGTTCTCGCTTTGCAGAGTGACCAGCATGCCTTCGGGAATGTGGTTGGCGACCAAAGTTGGGATGCCGATTCCAAGGTTGACGTAATAGCCATCTTTGAGCTCGCGTGCAGCGCGCGCTGCCATTTGGTCTCTGGTCCAGCCTTTGGGTTGGTCACTCATGAGGTTGTTCTTTCGTCATAACTAAAATCGGAGATTAAAGCAGCGGCTGCGGGATAATAAACCAGCCATCGCCGATCAGTGGCTCTAGCGTTTCTGCATCCGCCGGGTTTTTCAAATAGTCATAAAGCTCATCAAAATCAGAGCGCGTATCGCCTGCAATAGCGATCAGGCAGCTTATCTGCGCAAGCTCCTCGCGCAAGGTTTGCTTGCGGTCATCGGGAGTGCGGATGAGAAGGATGCGGTCCTCACCGTTTAGATCAAGGCGGCTGTAAGTCAGCGCGCGCTTGACCGCGTGCAGTTTGTCGACGCCATTGCCGGAAATCCATGCAACGCTAACACCGCCTTCGCGCAGCCGGGAAAGCCCGCGCGCAAGACCAGAGGGCGGGCGAGAGGCTGCGGCTGGATCGAACAGACCGCTGCTTGGATCAAGATCAATGAGAACGGTCGGCGAAACGCCCACGCATTGGCTTTTGACCGGTTCAAGCGCCACACGGTCGCTCAGCATCGCAGCCTCTGGCTCAGTGTCAGAACCAATATTCCTGCTGCTTGCATAGGACAATAGCTGGTTGATGCCAGAAGACCCAATTGCCTCGCGCTGCAACGGCACGGACGTAGGTAAGGGCCGGACCACGTCACTTGTGGTTGCCTTAAAGCCTTGTGCCGAAACTGAAATTGGTCCTGAAATTGGTCCTCCGGCGGCTGAGGTGTCCGGCGTCACTACTGGCCTTGGTATTGGCGGGACGTTGGTGTTTGCGGGGGCAAAGCGCGCGCTGAGTATGCGCGCGCTGGGTATGCCGGAGATGTTGCGGAAGGCGGCGCGAAGGCGGCGTCAAAGTCTGCGCTAGCGGACGAAGCTGGGGATGCGGACGAGGAAGGGGATGCGGCGCTTGAGGACGCTTCTTGGACGGGGGAAATATCGGTGTTTTGCGCCGTCTTGCCTTCGCTGGACGCGGCAACTTCTGGGGCCGGATCAGCGCCTTGCAGCCCAGCCTCGCCGCGCGATACCGTCCGTTCTCCCATAAAGCCGCCAGCAGCAATAGGAAACGCTGCAGCAGCGCTACCCTGCGCCCATACAGCGGCCCCGATCAGCAGAGCGGTTTGCGCAAGCTTTCGGGCGGGCCAATCGGCACGGTTGTTGGTTTTATCATTCACTTATGCATGCTCGCGCGGGCGAACTGTGCGGAACTCGATCTTCTTGTCGTAAGGTGTTCCAAGGATCAGGCGATTGACGAAAACACCGGGCAAATGCACCTCATCTGCTTCCAGAGCGCCTGCGGGCACGATCTCCTCCACCTCGGCAATGCAAACCTTGCCGCATGTCGCGGCGGGTTGATTGAAATTGCGCGCGGTCTTGCGAAAGATGAGGTTGCCGGTTTCGTCCGCCTTCCAAGCCTTCACAATGGATAAGTCCGCGAAGATTCCGCGTTCAAGGATATAGGCCGACATGATGCCATCTTGATCGGGAAATTCTGCATGCTCTTTCCCTTCAGCGACCTGCGTTCCCACGCCTGTCTTAGTATAAAAGCCCGGAATTCCCGCACCGCCTGCCCGCATTCTCTCAGCAAGTGTGCCTTGAGGACAGAACTCAACCTCTAGCTCACCTGAAAGAAATTGGCGCTCAAACTCTTTGTTTTCGCCAACATAAGAGGAGATCATCTTCTTGACTTGGCGCGTGCGCAGCAGCTTGCCGATCCCCTCATTGTCGATGCCAGCATTGTTGCTGGCAAATGTGAGCCCGGTAACGCCGCTGTCTTTGATAGCGTCAAGCAAGCGTTCTGGAATACCGCAAAGGCCAAAGCCTCCCGCTGCGACCAAAAGGTCGTTGGCGATCACACCTTCAAGCGCTGCGGCTGCGGTCGGAAATAGTTTTGACATAAGCGAATGGTTTACCTGATTGAGATCCGTCTGCCTGTCTCTACTCCACACTTTGCCGCGTGCAAAGCAGAGCTAGACCTTGTTCAGCAAGTGGTGACATAAGAAACCATCTACAGGCAATCAGTCTCGGGTCTAGGGGCGGGGCGGTTTTGCGACATTATGAGAAGAAACCCGCAAAATGCTCAAAAAATGTGCAGTTGCACTTTATATAGGCTCTCTAGTGTGCACCAAATTGTATCAACTTAATTGGCGTCCGGACTATTGATGCATTTTACGCAATTGCGAATGCGGGTTTCGCACTTGCACAAAAATGGTCTTGGCGGCAAAACGATCTCATGCCTTACAGGCATCCTCTCCCAAACTTTTAAGCCCGGCCCTTGTGCCGGGCTTTTTTTGTGCCGCCTTTAAGGTCGCTCTCGGCCCGCAGTACCTTGGGGCGCCCTAGAGGGGCCTGCCGCATCGAAGGCTCACCCGTGCTAGCCCGACCGGTTTACAACTGATGGACACCCGCATCGCCAAAAGTCCGGTTTGCAATCGCCCTTTGTCCACCCTAGCTATTTGAGAGCAAACCATATGATTCCCGCGCTCCCCCGCCAGACCAAAGGACCCTAGCCATGGCAGATGCCGACACAGACGCAGCGACCAGCCGCAAAGTCCGGCTCCAGGTCGCTCAGGCGCGACAAGAAGAATCAGGGCAGGGCATTGCCCGAATGCCTCGCAGCGCTTTCCAAAAACTTGGCGTTACCGAAGGCGATGTGGTCGAGATCGAGGGCAAACGCTTAACCGCCGCGATTGCTTTGCCAGCTCACCCTGAGGATGAAACGCTCGGTGTGATCTCGTCTCGACGGGCTGCAACGCGGAAATGCAGAGGCCGGAGCAGGCGAGCACGTCGACATCAAAGTGGCACAATCGCGCCCTGCCACGCGGGTAGTCTTTGCCCCTGCTCAGCGCGATATGCGTTTGCAAGGCCCGACGCAGGCTTTGAAACGCAATTTCTTTAAAAAGCCTTTGGTGGCAGGAGACCTCGTTGCAACCACAGGCCAGCAGCCGGTGCAGAATATGCCCTCTGATGTGCGCCAAATGCTGCGCGCGCCTGCTTTTGCTCTCACCCAAATTCGTCTGAGCGTTCATGCGACCAGCCCCAAGGGCATCGTCCATATTGACGAGAACACTGAGGTTGAACTTCGCACAGATTTTGAAGAGCCGCGTGATGGGCGCGGCGCGGTCAATTATGACGATGTAGGCGGGATGGAAGACACCATTCAGGCCCTTCGCGAAATGGTTGAGTTGCCGCTGCGCTATCCTGAGCTTTTCACGCGGCTCGGTGTTGATCCGCCCAAGGGCGTACTTCTCCACGGACCCCCTGGAACTGGTAAAACCCGCCTTGCGCAGGCGGTCGCGAATGAGAGCGATGCAGAGTTTTTCATCATCAATGGCCCGGAAATCATGGGCTCAGGCTATGGTGAAAGCGAGAAGCGGTTGCGCGAGGTTTTCGAAGAGGCAGCCCGCGCAGCCCCGGCGATTGTATTCATTGATGAGATCGATCTCGATCGCTCCCAAACGCACGCAGGTTCCCGGTGAGGCTGAAAAGCGCGTTGTTGCGCAAATGCTCACCCTTATGGATGGGCTTGAGGCGCGGGCCAATATCGTAGTTATCGCGGCGACCAATCGCCCCGATGCCATCGACGAAGCGCTCAGACGTCCGGGCCGGTTCGACCGTGAGATCGTTGTGGGCGTGCCCGATCAAAACGGTCGGCGCGAAATTTTGACGATCCACACCCGCGGCATGCCGCTCGAAGAGGGTGTCAATCTGGCTGAGCTCGCCCGGATGACCCATGGGTTTGTAGGGGCTGATTTGGCCGCCCTTGCACGCGAGGCGGCGATTGACGCGGTCCGGCGTATCATGCCCAAGCTTGATCTTGATGCGCGCGAGATCCCGCCAGAGGTTCTCGAAGACCTGCGTGTCACTCGCAATGATTTCCAAGGCGCATTGAAACGCATTCAGCCCTCCGCCATGCGCGAAGTTATGGTGCAAATGCCCAATGTGGGTTGGGACGATATCGGGGGCGTTGGCGATGCAGTAGAGAAGCTTAAAGAGGGGATCGAACTGCCTCTCAAAAACGCCGAAGGGTTCCGTCGGCTGGGCATTCGCGCTGCCAAGGGCTTCCTGCTTTATGGTCCTCCTGGGACCGGCAAAACGCTGCTTGCCAAAGCGGTTGCGAAGGAGGCTGATGCCAATTTCATCTCGATGAAGTCATCGGACCTATTGAGCAAATGGTACGGCGAAAGCGAGCAACAGATCGCGAAACTCTTCGCCCGCGCTAGGGCGGTTGCGCCGTGCGTTCTGTTTATCGACGAGATCGACAGCCTCGTGCCCGCACGCGGCTCGGGACAGGGCGAACCCCAAGTCACAGGGCGCGTGGTAAACACGATTCTGGCCGAAATGGACGGCCTCGAAGAGCTGCAATCGGTGATCGTGATTGGCGCGACCAACCGCCCGACTTTGATGGACCCTGCGTTGCTGCGTCCGGGCCGGTTTGATGAGCTGGTCTACGTAGGCACGCCTGACCTTGACGGGCGGCGCCATATCCTTGGCATTCACACAGAAAACATGCCGCTTGCAAGCAACGTGGATCTCGGCGAGGTGGCGGCCAAAACCGACCGGTTTACGGGCGCAGACCTAGAAGATGTAGTCCGCCGTGCTGGTTTGGGCGCGCTTCGGCGGATGGGCGGCGATGTGCCCGCGGTGGAGATGCAGGACTTCGACGATGCACTTGAAGACAGCCGTGCCACAGTGACGCCGCGTATGGAGGCGGAATACCGTGCGATGCGAGGAGAGCTCAAGAAGCGCGCGGTGGAGGCCAATCCGATTGGGTTTTTTGCGCCTGAGAACCTGCACAAGCACAAGGATGATGATGAGGACGGCTAGCAAGCTATTCTCGCCGGATAGCTAACCAGCAGACCGCGCCGATAATGGCCAATGCCGCAGCGAGAACCCCGTAAACCGTGACAGATTTCGCGTGCAGGACAACCGCGCTGTTCACCTCAAAATACCGGCCCTGCTCATTGTAAGGCAGGGTGCGGCGCGTGTTCCAAGTCCAAGCGCTCACCCCCGCGCCAAGGAGCAGCAGAAGCGCTGCCGCACCTCAGCGCGGTGCGCATTATCAATGGGCCGCGTCCCAGCTCGCTCCCGTGCCGATATCAATCGCAAGCGGCACATCGAGCGTCACGGCGGGGAGGGCTGCTTCTGCCATCACCCGCTCGATAATCGGCGCGGCGGCGGCGACGTCTCCCTCGGGCAGTTCAAACACCAATTCATCGTGGACTTGTAGAAGCATGCGAACATCGCCCAGACCCGCATCGCGCAAGGCTGGCAGCATCCGTACCATGGCGCGCTTGATAATGTCGGCGCTGGTGCCTTGGATAGGCGCGTTGATCGCGGCGCGTTCTGAGCCTTGGCGCTCGGCTTGGTTCTTGGACTTGATCCGGGGGAACCATGTTTTGCGGCCAAACAGCGTCTCGGAATAGCCGAGTTCGCCAACACTGGTTAGGGTCTCAGAGATGTACCGCTGGATGCCGGGAAAGCGCTGGAAATAGGTGTCGATCATGGCCTGCGCTTCGTCCGGTTCGACCTCCAGCCGCCCTGCGAGCCCCCAGCGCGAGATGCCATACAGGATCGCGAAGTTGATGGTCTTGGCCTGTGCACGGGTGTCTCTCGTAACTTCGCCAAACATCTCGGTGGCGGTGCGTGAGTGGATGTCTTCGCCCTGTTCGAACGCGTCTTTGAGCGTTTCCACATCGGCCATATGCGCGGCGAGCCTCAGCTCGATTTGCGAATAGTCCGCCGCGAGAAGCACATTGCCGTCTTCGGGCACAAAAGCCTCGCGAATTTGCCGTCCGATCGGGGTGCGGATCGGGATGTTCTGAAGGTTCGGATCAGTGGACGACAACCGCCCGGTCTGCGCTCCAGCAAGGCTGTAGCTGGTGTGTACCCGGCCCGTGTTCGGATTGATCTGCCCCTGCAAAGCGTCGGTGTAGGTCGATTTCAGTTTCGAGAGGTGCCGCCATTCGAGCACCTTCTTGGTGATCGCCGCCGCCTCTGGGTCCGCGCTAAGCTTCTCCAAGGTCGATTGATCGGTTGAATAGGCCCCGCTCTTGCCCTTCTTGCCGCCCTTAAAGCCCATCTTGTCGAACAGGATTTCGCCGAGCTGTTTTGGCGAACCCACCGAAAACTCTTCACCCGAAATCTCGTGGATGTCTTTCTCGAGCGACGCCGTTTCGGTCGCAAATTCCTCCGAAAGCTTGGCGAGGCGTGCGCGATCCACCTTGATGCCCTCGCGTTCCATACCAGCGACCAATGGGATCAACGGGCGGTCCACGCGTTCGTAAATGGCACTGCCGCCCTCTTCGGATAGGCGCGGTTTGAGCATGCGGTAGAGCCGCAAGGTGACATCGGCATCCTCGGCGGCGTATTCGGTCGCGCGGTCCAGAGGCACTTCGCCGAAGGGGATTGCCTTTTTACCGGTTCCGCAGACCTCTTTGAACGAAAGCGGCGTGTGGCCAAGGTGGCGTTCGGACAGCTCGTCCATACCGTGGCCTCCGCCCATGCCCTCGCCGCGCCCCGCATCGAGGTCAAAGCTCATCACCATTGTGTCCTCGATCGGCGCAACGCTGATCCCAGAGCGTTCAAGGACGTTCAAGTCATACTTCCCGTTCTGGAAGACTTTGAGAACTGCATCGTCTTCGAGCATTGGTTTCAATGCAGCGATGGCATTTTCCATCGCGATCTGTTCCGGCTTTTCGGCGAACATATCGTCGCCGCCTCCGTCACCTGTATAATGCGCAAGCGGGATGTAGCACGCTTCATTGGGACCGAGCGCAAGGCTAACCCCGACCAAATCGGCCTGCATCGCATCTAAAGAAGAAGTCTCGGTATCCACTGCGACCAGTCGCGCAGTGGTCGCGCGGGCTACCCAATCCTGCAGTTCTCCGAGCGTTTGCACCGTTTTATAGGCGCTGCGATCAACCTTTGGCATCTCGGGAACCGGCTGGCGATTGCCGAGCGCATCGCCTGCATCACCGCCCGCATCACCGCCCTTGTCAGCCTTGGCCGGATTGAGATTGTTGGGACGATCCGGCGACCCACTACCAGCGCCTAGGCGCTTCAAAAGCGAATTGAACCCGTGGGTTTGCAGGAACTCGGCGAGCGGCTCTTCGGGGATTTTGGTGAGCGCCATCTCCTCAATCGCCACGGGCAGGTCGCAATCCTCTTTGAGCGTCACGAGAACCCGCGACAATTCGGCATCCTCGCGGCCTTCAAGGAGGCGCTCTTTGAGCTTCGATTTCTTCATATCTGGCGCTTGATCGAGCGCAGCGGTAAGAGAGCCATGCTCTGCAATCAGCTTGGAGGCGGTCTTGGGCCCAACGCCGTAAATGCCCGGCACATTGTCAACCGCGTCACCCATCAGCGCCAGTACATCGCCGACCAGATCGGGCGTCACCCCGAACTTTTCGTGCACCTCATCCAAATAAATCCGCTGCGACTTCATTGTGTCGAGCATGTCTATGTGCGCGCCGTTCTCTTCGCCCACAAGCTGCATCAAATCTTTGTCCGAAGATACAATTGTGACGTTCCAGCCCCTGCGCTGTGCCTCCCGGGCATAAGAGGCGATAAGGTCATCCGCCTCCAGCCCCTGTTCCTCAATGCAAGGCAGGCTAAAGGCCCGCGTAGCATCGCGGATCAGCGGGAATTGCGGCCGTAGATCTTCTGGCGGCGGAGGACGGTTGGCCTTATATTCGGGATAAATGTCATTGCGAAAACTCTTGGAATCCTTGTCGAGGATCACGGCCAAATGTGTCGGCCCATCAGCAGCATCCAGATCATCCGCCAGCTTCCACAGCATGGTGGTGTAACCATAGACAGCGCCCACCGGCGTTCCTTCAGGATTGGTGAGCGGGGGCAGGCGGTGGTAGGCGCGGAAAATGTAGGCCGAGCCATCGACGAGATAAAGGTGCTGCTTTTTATCGGACATAAGGCGTTGCTAGCATTGCGAAAGGGCCCGCGTAAGTCAGTTTAACGCATTAACCCCCTCCGGAATTGCCGTTTAGCCTTCTATCCGGGACGGCGGCCAAATGTGGCGGAAATAAGGCAAAAAAGAGGCGCTTTGCCATATTTTACTTGAATTGCCACATTTCGGCCATTATTTGATACAGCGAGCACGACGTAATCTCGTCTGGCTATGGCGCGTTCCTCATAGGAGGGGGGTGCGTGTTTTATTCGCTGAATAAGGAATTATATTATGCGTAAGATCGTTCTTGCCGCTGCTGTTGCAACTTCGGCTCTTGGCCTTGCTGCGTGCGGGGAAACCGCTGACGCTGTTGCTGACACTGGCGATGCGATGGCTGCTGACGCTGCTTCAATCGCTGACGATGCAACTGCTACCGCTGAAGGCGCTGTTGACGCGACCAGCGAAGCTGTTGACGGTGCGGCTAGCGCGACCGCAGATGCTGCCGGCGATGCAGCTGACGCGACCGCAGATGCTGCTGGCGACGCAGCTGACGGTGTCAAAGCCGCTGCTGAAGATGCAGCTGCCAAAGCAGAAGCTATGGTGGAAGGCGAGTAATTCGCCAACCGCTGGCTGAAAGCTGGCTAGAGAAAAGGCGGCGTCCCGGTCAGGGGTGCCGCCTTTTTCTGTTCCGAAATAGGAGGCCTACTCTTGAGGGTTATTAGCCGCCGCCCAGCCGCGGTGCGTTCACCCAGTTGCGATTCTCGCGGGCTTTGACGTTGAACCCGTCATAAAGCGCGCGCGCGATGCTGGCGATCCGTCCCTCACGGGCTCTGCGTGATCCTTGACCCGTCACATAAATCGCCACGGCGACCGCGCGTCCATCAGGGCTTTCAATAATTCCGACGTCGCTCGATGTGTTGTTTAGCGAACCTGTTTTGTGGCTTACTTTTGCCTCGCCTGGCATATTGGCAACAATCCGGCGTTTGCCTGTGACCGTTCGGCTCATCGCGCCAAGGAGCACTCGCCGGCTTTCGTTGGAGAGATACTCTCCCCGATAAAGGCCTCCCAGAAGGCGCACCATTGCCTTGGGCGTTGCTGAATCGCGCGGATCAATCCAAGTGGCCGGATCATATTCGCCATCATCGCGCACAAGTGTCGCAATATCGCGGTCGATTGAAAAATCCGAGATTCCTTGACGGCGCATCCAGTCGTTGACGGCTTGAGGACCGCCCACGGCTTTCAATAAGGCGTCGGTCGCCGGGTTGCTTGATCTTGTGATCATGATTTCGATGAGATCAATTGCGGCCATCGAATTGCCATTGCGTACAGGCGCTGCGGCTGATGAGAATTTCCTGGAGCGGACCGGGATGAGCAGCGGGAACTCGCTGGTGAGCGAATATCGACCTTGCTCCACCATCTCCAGATATTTGGCGGCCACAGCAATCTTGCTTGTGGAGGCCATCGGAAAGAGCTGGTCGCCCAGAACCGTGATTTGTTCACCGGTGGCAAGATCCCATGCGGCCACACCAATACGGCCCTGACTGCCATCGGCAAGCTGCGCGATGCGCTGTTCGAACGAGGACGCATAGATCGCCTCAAAGGTCGAGGGTTCGCGCATCTGTGTGCCAAAGGCGCTATCGAAATTCGCCTCAAGCTCCTTGCCCTGTCTGTTTTGCTCAGCCTGAGCGTGTGCGGGTGCCAAACTGGCTGCGATCAGCACGGCGAGAGGGGCAAGAGCACGGATCGTACAAGGAATTAGATTTCTGATGGCCATTGAAAAAGCATACTCCGGTCAAGGTTAGCGCTGGCTTAAGCCCCCCTAAAGTCTTACGATTCGCCCCGACAACCTCTCGTTTCATCTCATGCGGCGAATTGTGCAAGCCCTACGACCGATTCGCGGCTCATTTATCAGTTGGGGCACTAATTATAATGCGAGGAACCCTTCGATTGTTCCCTTGTTGCGTATCTATACGCCCTTTGAAGCGCAGTCTTGACTGATACGGTCAATTGGGCAGGAGTGGCGTCAAAGTTTAAAACATGAGGGACATGATAACCATGCAACGCACTCTAGCTCTGGGTTCACGCAGCCTTTTGACACGCAGCCTTTTGACAGGCCTTCTTCTCACAGGCTCAAGCCTCGCCATGGCACAAAATGCGCCAATCTTGCTGCCTGGTGCGCCAGGAGAGGCGAGCAAAACCTTGAGTGCATCTGAGGCGACCGAAATCGCCAAATCGAGCTACACCGATGCCGATGTTGATTTTATGCAAGGTATGATCGTCCACCATCAGCAAGCGGTCGATATGTCGAAGCTGGTCGAGGCGCGCACCAATAATGAAGAGGTCGTGACGATCGCAGGCCGCATCTTGTCGAGCCAGGCTGACGAGATTGAGTTCATGAACGAATGGCTCGCCGCGCGCGGTGAGAAGACAGTCATGACCGGAATGGACCACTCAAATATGGACCATAGCAATATGGATCATTCGGGTCATGTAATGGGCCACTCCATGGATCACTCACAAATGGCCGGCATGGCGAGCGCTGAGGACCTGGCCAAGCTGGCAACACTTGAGGGCACCGAGTTTGATCGCTTGTTCCTGACGCTTATGATCGCGCACCATGAAGGTGCGATCACTATGGTCGACGACCTCCTTGAACAGCCCGGTAGCGCCGCTGATCCCGTATTGTTCCAGTTTGTCAGCGATATTGAAAACGACCAGCAGTCTGAAATCGACCAGATGGACGTGATGCTCGCGGCTCTCTCCACCGACCCACGCGTAAATCTGGCCGTTGGCTTTGATAATGCGGGCGAGGCCATCATGAACCTGCGTAAGGTTGTGACACTGTCCAAGCCTGCTGGCTTTTTTGATCCCGACAATCCCGCTGATCTGCGCCCCGCAAAAGCCGAGTCTAAAAAGGATGAAGAGGCTGAACAGGAAGAGACTGAGCCTACTCCCGCACAGCAGGCTGTCGAAAATGCACGCAAGGCCCTTGAAGATGCCGAGGCAGCTGCTGCAGCGGAGCGCGGCGATGACGAAGAGGATGAAAGCCTGACCGAATTTGCTGAGCGCTCACCGCTCCTTGATTTTGCAAACACCGATATGGCGTTCTTCGACGACATCATGATAGCGGGCAACTATCACGGTTTTAACATTTACAAGCTGGGCGATGACGGCGTGCCTGACCTCATGTCATCGGTTGTGTGTCCCGGCGGTCAGGGCGATGTCTCGGTCCACGAGAACCTTCTCATCATGAGCGTCGAGCAAACCCGCGGCCGTGTCGATTGCGGGCTTCAAGGTGTCGAGGGCGACGTAAGCGAAGAGCGTTTCCGCGGCCTTCGTATCTTCGATATTTCTGATCTGACTGCTGTGCGACAGGTGGGTCAGGTGCAAACCTGCCGCGGTAGCCACACGCACTCGATTGTAAGTGCGAATGCCGAAAAACTCATCGTTTACAACTCGGGCACCTCGCGCGTGCGTAAACAGGAAGAGCTTGAGCGCTGCATCGACAACCGGTCTGACAGCCGCACGGCTTTGTTCAGCATCGACGTGATTGAAATTCCCATCAACGACCCTTCAAAGGCGCGCATCACCAGTTCGCCCCGCGTGTTTGCTGACAACGAAACCGGCGAGATCGCTGGCCTTTGGAAAGGCGGCGTTTCAGAGGAAGGCGCGCAGGAAACGCGCCAGACCAATCAGTGCCACGACATCACGGTGTTCCCGGCTCTGAAAATCGCAGCGGGCGCGTGTTCGGGCAACGGGATCATCATGGATATCTCTGATCCTTATAACCCTGTGCGCACCGACAGCGTGTTCGACAAAGGCTTTGCCTATTGGCACTCAGCCACCTTTAACAATGACGGCACCAAAGTGATCTTCACCGACGAGTGGGGCGGGGGCGGCCGTCCGCGTTGTAAGGCATCGGACCCAATGACATGGGGCGCGAATGCGATTTACGACATTGTTGACGGCAAACTTGAATTCCGCAGCCACTACAAGATGCCTGGACCGCAAACCGAGCATGAAAACTGCGTTGCACACAACGGCTCGATCATTCCGGTCCCTGGCCGCGATATCTTTGTGCAAAGCTGGTATCAGGGCGGCATCAGCGTGATGGACTTCACCGACAGCGCCAACCCGCAAGAGATCGCGTTCTTCGACCGCGGTCCGATTGATGACAAGCAGCTCGTCGTTGGCGGTTTTTGGTCGAGCTATTGGTACAATGGCCGCATTTACGGCACAGAGATCACTCGCGGTGTCGATGTGTTTGCGCTCGAAGCATCAGAGCACCTTACCGCTGAAGAGATCGCCGCCGCAGAAGCAGCGTCTTACGCCAACACCCGCTTCAACCCGCAGACCCAGACACAGGTGACGTGGGACGAAAGTGTGATTGAAGCAGCAGCGGCAAGCCGCAAAGGCGGCTAAGCGCTTTTGGAAGTAAAACGCAAAAAAGGGCGGAGTAGCATGTCGCTACTCCGCCCTTTTTGTTTGCTGAAATTGGATATTCTACCCTGCCTTTACGCTCGCGATCCACTGTTCGATGCGCGTTTCTAGGATCGACAAAGGCACTGCGCCGCCGCCCAGAATCGTATCGTGGAAACCGCGAATATCGAAGTCTTCGCCCAGCTCCTCTTCGGCCTTAGCGCGCAGTTCTTGAATGCGGATCATGCCGATCTTGTAAGACGTCGCCTGGCCCGGCAGCACATAGTAACGCTGCACTTCGCTGCGGACTGCGCCTTCTGGGTTGGGAGAGTTCGCAAGCGCATATTGCACCGCCTCTTCCTCGCTCCATCCCTTGGCGTGAATGCCCGTGTCCACAACCAGCCGGATCGCGCGCCAAATCTCGCTCGAAAGACGGCCAAAGTCGGAATAGGGGTCCTGATAACCGCCCATCTCTTTGGCGAGCAGTTCGGTGTAAAGCGCCCAGCCTTCGCCGTAAGCAGAGATAAAGCCGCCTTGGGATTGGAACTTGGGCACGCCTTCCAGCTCTTGCGCGATAGAGATCTGCATGTGGTGACCCGGATTGCCCTCATGATAGGCGATGGATTCAAGCTCAGGGATCGGCATCGTCGTCATATCGGAAAGGTGCGCGTAATAGATACCTGGGCGCGAGCCATCAGGCGTGCCCGCACGGTAATGCTGAGCCGCGCCGTCTTGCTCGCGGAAAGGTTCCACCCGGCGCACTTCCAAGGGCGCCTTGGGAAGCGTGCCAAAAAACTCAGGCAGCCGCGCGGTGAGCGTATCAATATGCGCCTTGGCCTGCGCAATATATTCATCCGCGCCCGCATCATTATCCTGATAGAAAAACTGCGGGTCGGTCCGTGTGAATTCAAAGAACGCCTGCAAGTCGTCTTCAAATCCAACCTGCTCCATAATTGTGCGCATTTCCGCTTGAATGCGCTCCACTTCATCCAGACCAATCTGGTGGATTTCATCCGCAGTGAGATCAGTGGTGGTCATCTCCTTGAGGGAGGCCGCGTAGAATGCCTCTCCGTTCGGGAGTGCCGTGACGCCAATGGTCTCCTCGCTGGTGTTCGGGCGATCTTCCTCGAACCAGGCAACGACGCGGCCATAAGCGGGCGCGAATGCACCGGTTAAGGCTTCGCTGGCGTCGGCGCGAAGCTCTTCAGCGCGTTCCTGCGTAATCACACCGCTTTCTACAAGGCTGGTAAGGTGCCGCTCAACGCCCTGCCACATCGCAGAAGGCTCACCGTTATCAAACGGTGCGCCAGTGGTCAGGTTGTTTGATTCCAAGATCACCGCATCATAAGCAAACCGGGGCGCGCGTGTTCCCGCCTCTGCATTGGCCTGGGTACGGGCGAGGAGCTGATCCATCGCAGTGCCAATCCCGCCGATACGCGCGATAAATGCCTGCATATCGCTTTCATCCTCGACCGTGTGCTGGGTCAAAAGGAAGGTTGGTAAACCGCTTTGTGCCGATCCCATTTGGTGCAAGATATAGGCCTGCTCGCGGAACTCATATGACCGCTCTGCCTGCTCAAGGCGGAACTTCCACATATCATAGGAAAGTTTCCCCGCATCCGTCAGCGCATCGTAATCAAAGCTTGCTTCCATCTGAGCGGTGGCACCGCGCATCCACTCAAGCTGTTCCAACTGAGCCTCTTCGCTCAGATCGTCGATCTTGTCGTAGTCGGTTTTGCGGCCAAGGCTCGTTTGGGAGATAGGCGAGAAGGCGAGCTGTTCTTCAAATTTTTCATCAAACCAGGTATTAAGGCATTCGGTTTGAGCCGTGTCGCCGCACTCAACGGTTTCGACCGGGGTCATTGCGTCGCATCCGGCAAGCGCGACGGATGCCAGCAGCAGCGCTGCGAATTTGGTATTCATGGGAGTTCCCTTTATTGATATTTTGCCGCTTCAATGAAGCAGACAAATGAAGCGCACAAGGCCCTAAGGAAAGTCTGCTTCATCTGGAAAAGCGCCGCTTAGGCGATTTCATGCTGCCCTATCAGCATTGGCCGTGCACCGAATGGGCATGGGCCACCAATTCAGCAATCCGCAGGCGTGTCCCGGCCATAGACTGACGCGAATGATCAGCGCCGACGTGTTCAGCGGTTGCAGAGGCTTCCGCGAACAACCTGCCGCCGACGGAGACCACAAGGTTTTGGTCAGGAACCACCAACCGGCTGTGCTTCACCGTCTCGCGTAAAGCAGCAATTCGGCCTGGGCGCGAAAGAGCCTCTGACAGGCCAATATCCAGTGCATCGGGACGCTGGTGCTCGAGCTGATTTGCAAGAGCCTGATCGCTTCCGGGAAATGCCATCTCCACCGACCACCCGGCGTCTTCAAACTGATCGGCAAGAAGGCTGGGGCCCATGACATGGGGCTCTCCAGGTGCAGCAACGAGGAGGATCGAATAGGACTTTGCCCGCAATGCCTCTGCGTCTTTGGTATAGCGCACGGCATGGCCTGCCATTTGGAGAATCCCAAGCCCAAGCGTGAGATCAAACTCGTTGCATTCATCAGACAGCCAAGCATCGCCCATCGCACGCGCAGCCGGTTCAAGAAGCTGCTTGATGATTTCATCGCCATGCCAGCCTGATGCCGCAAGCCTTGCCAGCAGGTCAGACAGGCCAACCTCATTGGCTTCAAAGGCATCTCTCATGGCGCGCTGGATGTGTTGGCCGAGGGGATGTTTGCGGCGCAGCCTGTCCCATAGGCTGGCCGGGGCCTGCTCGGCTTTTCGGTAAAGAAGCAAATCCCAATCCGAAAACAACCGCGCCTCGACATAATGCTCGCTCAGGAGCTCGATATCCTTATGACGTTCGTCGCGCTGAATGGACTGCCAAACGGAACTCAGCCCTTCAGGCGGTCCCTCAAGTGTTTGCAAAAACCGCCCGCCTTCATACAGCAGCATGCCAGTAACACCGACGCTTTGGTTGCGCGCGCGAGCCTTTTGGACGAGTTCGTTGAGAGTGGTTTCAGACTGCGCACCGGATGCCTTGCTCTGATAAGTCAGGCAACCGATCAGCTTGGAATGCCCATCGCCGTGCTCATACGAGTGCATCGCTTTATCCTCCCTACGCAGACAAACCGAGGAACCAGCATCCAGCATTGAGGGAGCCATTTAAGAGGCCCGGTTTATCCTTCAATTCTGTCTGCACATTCCCATCCGCAGATCCCAGTGTTCCCGCGGGCCAAAGGCCTCTCGCCAAGGCGGGGTTCAAGCACCAAGCAAGCCAGATCCAAAAGCATTACTCGGCTCAATTTGAGCGTCCGACATCAGCAATTCCATGAGCCAACCGACTCTGTGGAACCAGAACAAGTGTATTTTCCATTATACACTTGTTTGCGTCAACCCAATTTAACCTTTTGGCATGGCCGGCTTTCCTTATGGCGCGCTATTCTCGGGTCAGTTTCATTCCATGCATTCTCATTTCGGAAAATGAGTTGCGCAAAATGCAAAAAAAGCCCCGCCGAACCTGAGTCCAGCGGGGCCGTTTTTGTTAGCTTCACAAGCTTAGGCTTTGGCGGGCTCTTAGAAGCCCATGCCGCCGCCCATGCCGCCCATGCCGCCCATATCGGGCATTGCCGGTGCGCCAGCAGCCTTGTCTTCCGGAGCGTCGGTGATCGCCGCTTCGGTGGTGATCAGGAGGCCAGCTACAGAAGCTGCGTCTTGAAGAGCGGTGCGAACCACTTTGGTCGGGTCGATCACGCCGGCTTCCACGAGGTTTTCGTAAACGTCGGTTGCAGCGTTGAACCCTTGGGTCTCATCGCCTTCACGAAGCAGATTGCCAGAAACAACCGCGCCGTCATGGCCAGCGTTCTCAGCGATTTGACGAACAGGTGCCATGATCGCGCGGCGGACAATGTCAATGCCGCGGGTCTGGTCGTCATTGTCGCCTTTGAGGCCGTCGAGAGCTTTGGTGGCGTAAAGAAGCGCTGTACCGCCGCCGGGGACGATGCCTTCTTCAACCGCTGCACGCGTGGCGTGAAGCGCGTCATCCACGCGGTCCTTGCGCTCTTTCACTTCGACTTCCGAAGCGCCGCCAACCTTGATCACAGCAACGCCGCCTGCGAGTTTCGCAAGACGCTCCTGCAGTTTCTCACGGTCGTAGTCTGAGGTCGTGGCTTCCATTTGGGCCTTGATCTCGCCCACGCGCGCTTTGATGTCGTCTTCGCTACCAGCACCGTCGACAATGGTGGTGTTGTCCTTGTCGATGGTGACGCGCTTGGCTTCGCCGAGCATGCCGAGGGTTACGTTTTCCAGCTTAATGCCGAGGTCTTCGCTGATCATCTCACCCTTGGTGAGGATCGCGATGTCCTGCAGCATGGCTTTACGCCGGTCACCAAAGCCGGGGGCTTTAACAGCCGCAACTTTGAGGCCGCCGCGCAGCTTGTTGACCACGAGGGTCGCGAGCGCTTCGCCTTCGATGTCTTCAGCGATGATCAGAAGCGGACGGCCTGATTGCATTGCAGCTTCGAGAACCGGGAGCATGGCTTGCAGGCTGGAGAGCTTCTTCTCGTGGATCAGGATGTATGGGTTGTCGAGTTCAACCAGCATCTTGTCCGGGTTGGTGATGAAGTATGGCGAGAGATAACCGCGGTCGAACTGCATGCCCTCAACAACGTCGAGCTCAAATTCGAGGCCTTTGGCTTCTTCGACAGTGATCACACCTTCTTTGCCGACCTTATCCATGGCTTCAGCGATCTTTTCGCCTACTTCTTTGTCGCCATTTGCAGAGATAACGCCAACTTGGGCAACTTCCGAAGAACCGGCGACTTCTTTCGAACGGCCTTGAAGGTTAGCGACCACTGCAGCGGTTGCTGTGTCGATGCCGCGCTTCAGGTCCATTGGGTTCATGCCAGCAGCAACAGCGGTCATGCCTTCGCGGGCAATCGCTTGGCCGAGCACGGTTGCGGTGGTTGTGCCGTCGCCAGCAAGATCGTTCGTTTTTGAAGCGACCTCTTTGAGCATTTGCGCGCCCATGTTTTCAAACTTGTCAGAAAGTTCGATTTCTTTTGCAACGGTCACACCGTCCTTGGTGATGCGCGGTGCGCCAAAGCTTTTGTCGATGACGACGTTACGGCCTTTCGGGCCGAGGGTGACTTTAACAGCGTTAGCGAGCGTATCTACGCCGCGAAGAATACCTTCGCGCGCTTCGCGGCCGAACTTTACGTCCTTAGCAGCCATTGTGTTTTCTCCTGAGAATTCTGAAATTTAGTTAGGAAACGATCAAACGATCGGCCGAAACCCTTCGGGTTCAGCCGATGATGCCCATGATGTCGCTTTCCTTCATAATGAGGAGGTCTTCACCGTCGATCTTAACCTCGGTGCCGCCCCATTTGCCGAAGAGAACGCGGTCGCCTGCTTTGACGTCGAGCGTGACGCGGTTCCCGCTGTCATCGCGGGCGCCTTCGCCAACGGAGACGATTTCGCCTTCGGATGGTTTTTCTTGTGCGCTGTCAGGGATAATGATGCCGCCTGCGGTCTTTGTGTCGGCTTCGATGCGACGGACCAAAACGCGGTCGTGAAGTGGACGAAATGCCATTATTGATGACCTTTCTTGTCTTAGGTTGATAATGAACTTTGGCACTCTCGTATACAGAGTGCCAACGCAGGCGCAGATGGTAGCCGCGTATGTGAGAGTCAAGGCGGCGAGCGCAAAAAATTTGCGAAACGCCCCTGCAATGTTTCGCGCTTGAACATTGCTCCAGCATTCGCCACACGCTCAAAGCCCGGCGCGCGTTTGACCATGCACGCTCCTGCTTTGTTATTGCGAGCCCGATCATGCGCTTTAATCCTGAAATCACTGACCTGACCTATGCCGAACAAGGCCTCATCTGGCTGCGCATGAACTTGATGGACATCGGCGGCGGGATCGCCGTTCTGGTCATTGGAATTTTCATCGGCAATCTGATTTCACGCTGGATATTGAGAGGTCTCTCTCACACTTCCAGCGTCGATATCACTGTCGCGCGCGTGATCGCAAAGGCTGCAAAATACGCCATCTGGTCGGTGATCGCGCTTACCGTACTCACCCAGTTCGGGGTCGAGACGACCAGCATCATCGCAGCGCTCGGCGGCGTCGCGCTGGCTGTTGGTCTCGCGCTTCAAGGCACCCTTTCCAACGTTGCCTCGGGCGTAATGATCATGTCGCAGCGCCCATTTCGCGTCGGCGAAGTGATCAGCGTGGGTTCCATCATTGCAACCGTAGAGGAGGTTGGACTGTTCACGACGCAGCTAAAGCAGCCTGATGGATTGTTTGTGATGATGCCCAATAATGAGCTGTGGAACCAGCCTATCATCAACTTCACCCGCTACCCCACGCGCCGCTTCGAACTTATCGTGGGGATCGGTTATAACGACAGCATGCAAGAGGCGCGAGAAAGCCTCTTGGCGCTGGCTGCCGGTGATAGCCGTGTTCTGGCTGACCCTGAACCGATTGCTTTTGTGGCCTCGCTGGATGACAGCTCTGTCGGGATCGGCCTTAGGGTTTGGTGCGATACACCTGATTATCTGGGACTTTCCTGGGACCTTACAGAAGCAGCGAAATCCAAGTTCGACGAGATGGGGATCACGATACCCTTCCCGCAGCGCGAAGTTACAACCCGGGCAGCGTAAAGGCCATCTCAGATGGAGTGCCTTACCAGTCCCAGCCGCTCTCGCGCCATCCATCGCCAAGTGAGGAGGACCGCTGCAAAGGCAAGGCCAGTTGCAAGACCGACCCAGACCCCCACGCCCGCGAGCGGGGTGAAGAACCCAAGGCTGATGGAAAGGCCTATGCCAGGCACCCAATAGCTGAATATCGCGATCCACATTGGGGCTTGGGTGTCTTGAAGACCGCGTAGCGCGCCTGCTGCTACAGCTTGAATGCCGTCAACCAGTTGAAACGCTGCGGCGAGCACCAGATACTGAAGCGCAAACCCGACAAGCGCTGCGTTATGAGCGGCATAGGGATCCACGTAAATCGAAAGCAGAGAATAAGGCGCGATGACCATGGCGCTCGCGGTGAAACTCATAAAAAGAGCTGAGATTGCAAGCGCCACCCAGCCAGCTTGTTTAACGCCAACCGGATCGCGTGCGCCGTGGAAATAGCCGACGCGGATTGTGACTGCCTGACCCACGCCAAACGGCACCTGAAAGGCGAGGGCGGCCAGCTGCAAGGCAACCGTGTGGCCTGCAAGCTCGCTTGCCCCAAACCGCCCCATGAGAAACGCCGCCGCACCGAAGATACCGGCTTCTGCGGTTACTGTCAGGCCAATGGGCGTGCCGATCCGCACGATCTGCCAAAACCTTGGCCAGTCAGGCGACCACCACTTGCCAAATACGGCATAGCGATGAAGGCGCGGGTCTGAGACAATCGCGAGCACATAAGCGCCAAGGATCACCAGTGAGGTGATAATTGTCGCAATCGCTGCGCCTTGAAGGCCAAGCTCGGGCGCTCCGAAATTGCCGAAAATCAACGTATAGTTGGCAAAGGCATTCACGATGATGCCTAGACCTGTGATTGCCGTTGCGAATATCGGACGGCCAAGGGCTGACACAAAATATCTAAGCGCTGCGGCGAGTAGCATCGGGATCAGCGAAAAGATGATGATGTAATTGTATTGAACGCTGAGCGCGATGATCGAGGCTTGCTGGCCGGTCGCATACATGACCGGTTCGAGCAAGAGGCAGATGCCCATGCCAATGACGCCCGTTATGACCGCAAGCCATAGTGACATGCGCACCGAGCGGCGTACGGGGCGCAGCGTAGGGCCGCCTGCACCAATCGCCTCGGCGATTAGCGGTGCCACAGCTCCGATAAGTGACGTCATCGCCCACAGCACGAGCCCAAAAAGTGAAACCGCCAGAGCCGACGCTGCGAGCGGCTCATCTCCAAGCCTTGCGATAAATATCACATCGACCGCATAGGTCAGCATTTGCAGCAGATTGGCACCAGCAAGGGGCGCTGCGAGCGCAAAGGTCGCTCGAAACTCTTGACCCCAACTGGGTGTTTTGTTGCTTGGCCTGTCTTGCATCACACTCTTATCGCTTCTCGCTCAAGCGAGCCCGCCCGACTACGAGTTGCCGGTGCGATGGGGAAGCAAATTCGCCCTTTGCATGGCTCTTGGTATGGCCCGCGGCATGGATTGTCAGAACATTTGAGACAGGTATTCGGGTTCAAGAAAGTCCTGAACGCGGCGCGTTCGTTGGCCCGTTTTACAAAATCCTTTATCTCAAATGTAAAAATCTCCATAAGCGCGTTTGAGTGACGGGGGGATGCTCTTTTGGACAAAGATCCTATCATTGCTGAGGGACTGGACGGCAACGAGCCGCGGACTTGGTGGCTCGCGTCAGCGCGCCTCATACCTTCGCCTCATACTGCCGAGCAAAAAGCGGCCATTGCAGCGAGCCTGCGCGCGCGGCCAGCGGCAAAAGCGCTCACCAAAGCGCGTCTGGGTGTGGGCGCGGCGGTGGTTGCTGCTGCTGCGGCTGTACCCAATCTCTCACTTGAAGCGATGGTGAGCACGCTTGGCGCTCCAATCGGCATTGGCCCGGTAGCAGGCGAGGCGGCGCAAATCCGTGCCGCGAGCGACGATAAGCCGGAGGTGCCGGGCGCAAGCGGCAGCAAAACACGCCTTGCTACGGAAATCTGGACACCGGCCGACCAAGCCCTTGGCCATGTTTATGCGCAGGCTTTGGCGGCCCAAGAGGCTGCGGCTCCGTTTACCGATCAGTCGCGGCTGGATTCGTTCCGGCGCAAGATGCCGATAAGCGTGACCGACACGCCTTCGGAGAGTTTTGATCTCGCCTTTGCGGATGTCCAAACATCCACTGGGCTGACAGCCCTTGTGGCGGGGACTGTTCCGACCAGCGAGGTGATGCTGCTGAGCGAGCGCTCCGGAGAGATTGCGATCGATACGATTGCGATTGAGCCAATCACAGACCTCGATCTTGCGGTCAGAGCCACCCCTGAAAATGTCGGCACTGGCGAAGAAGAACTTGCCGCCGGTTCATCAGCCGTGCGGATCGACGCGATTGCCAACCATTCGGTTGAGGCCGCGTTTGCAGGCGCGATAGATGCAACATCTTCAATGCGCAGCTCGCTTCCGATCGCGTCCCAGGCTCAGAGCAGTACGGCGACTAATGCGGCGGTTGTCGCATCAACGGTCCCTACCCCGAACAACGTACCGAGCCCCCTGCCAAATCCAAGGTCCAATCAATCTGATGCTCGCTCTGCTGATACGCGGCGGGCCATCGCAGTCGGTGCTCCATCGCCTGATGTGAGCGCCTTTGCCGCATCGCAGGCCGTTTTGGTGGCAAAGTCGAAGCTGGATGCGCGTGTGAACGGTGTCCGCACGGGCAGCGTCGAGTTTAAGCAGTTGGATGGTACAATTGCGATCCAACTGCGTTCGGTCGCAGAGATGATGCGCGATCAGTTTAGCAAGACCGAATTTGCCAATATTGCGCGCGGGTCAGCCATCGACAGCTATGTGACACTGGCGCAGCTGCAAGACGCTGGCATTCCGGTGAGCTACAATCCCGCCTATGATGAGATTGAATTCGGCATCGACTATCAAGACGCGCCCAATGCCAAGAAGGTGCAGGTCGACCAGATTTCAGTCCCTGCCTTGGGCACAGAACTGACTGCTATCGAGCAAATCCCGCGTTAATCCGCCGTTCCATCGGGCAGCTCTAGCTTAGCTTCTCTTATTCACCGGTCCGCTTTGGCGCGGGTTTTGCGGGTGAATATTGTGAGGAGGGGACGAAATGCGGTACTTTTCAACGTTGACAGCCATAGGCAGCTTGCTTGCCTTACCCATCCTTGCAGGCTGCGCAGCAAACGGACCTGTTAGCAGCGCCGTCTCTGACAGTCCGGCCACCGTCGAAGAGGTCGCGAAAGGGTCAAATGCCTTCGCGCTTGATCTCTACCGCGAGGTCGCAAAGCCCGGTGAAAATCTATTTTTCTCTCCCGCCAGCATCTCTTTGGCCATGGGGTACGCATATCGCGGCGCCGATGGGCAAACGGCCGAGCAGATGCGCAAGGTGATGCGGTTCCCAGCGGGGCCAGAGGAGTATTTGAGCGGGGCGGGCAAGCTTGACCGGATGATGAGTATCTCCGGTGAGGGCCGCGAGCTTCGCAGTGCGAATGCGTTTTGGGTGCGCAATGAGCTGGAGCTGGTCCCGGAGTTCCAAGCGGATTTGGAACGCGAGGCATCGAACTCTTTTCGCAAGGCTGATTTTGGCGGCGATCCCGAAGGTGCGCGCGAAGAGATCAACGGCTGGGTTGCGGGAAAGACAAACGACCGGATTGAGGAGTTGATACCACCAAGGGTGTTGAACACGCTCACTGCCGCCGTGCTCGTTAATGCGATTTATTGGAAGGCTGATTGGCAGAAGCCATTTTCACCACGGGCGACCAAAGAAGAGCCGTTCTATCTTGCCGATGGCAGCGAGATTGCGGCCGAGCTTATGAATTCGTGGCATGATCTTCGCGGCCTCAAGCGCGGTTCGGTGAAGCTCGTGGAGTTGCCCTACAAAGGCGAGGAGGTGAGCATGGTTGCCATCCTTCCTGATAAGCCCGAGGGATTAGAACGGCTGGAACGGAGCCTTTCCGCCTCTAAGTTGGAGCGCTGGCTCAAGGCACTCGATGAAGCCGAACCCTATGACACTGTTCTAACACTGCCCAAAATGAGCATGGACTGGAATGCCGATCTGAAGACAGTGATCGAAGGGATGGGCGCGCCGTTGCCCTTTTCCAAGCATGCCAACTTCGACCGAATGGCAACATTCCCCCAGGCTGAATTGTCCGACTGGTGCGGTTTGAAAATCACCAATATCATTCATCAGGCTAACATTGATGTCGATGAAAAGGGCTCCGAGGCTGCCGCCGCTACGGCCGTGGTAATCGGAGGTGTTGTAATTACATCCGCCCGGCGAGGACCACCTCCGCCACCGCCTTTCATATTCCGCGCCGATCACCCGTTCATGTTCCTTTTGCGCGACAACCGAACCGGCGCAGTCTTGTTTATGGGGCGTATGCTTGATCCGACGCAGGAAGAAAGCGCCGGGCCCCAGCCTTACAAAGGCCCGCCCGAGCGTTATCGGCCTCCTTGCCCGGAGAAGTTTTAGCCCAAACAAAAAGGGCGGCGCCATTGCTGACACCGCCCCCTGATTGCGAGCGCTTCAAGACACTTACAAAACTTTGCGCAAGGGTTACTTGAGCGAGCCCAATTACTTGAGTTCGACAGTACCGCCAGCGGCTTCGATCTTGCCTTTGATCTCTTCGGCTTCTGCTTTCGCAACGCCTTCTTTGAGAGGCTTTGGTGCGCCTTCGACGAGACCTTTGGCTTCGGTGAGGCCCAGGCCAGTGATGGCGCGGACTTCTTTGATGACCTGGATTTTCTTGCCGCCGTCGCCGGTGAGGATGACGTCGAATTCGTCTTTTTCTTCAGCAGCAGCTTCGCCGCCGCCACCAGCACCAGGTGCAGCAACAGCAACAGCAGCCGCTGCAGAAACGCCCCACTCTTCTTCGAGTGCTTTGGCAAGTTCAGCTGCCTCAAGGACAGTCAGTTTAGAAAGTTCTTCAACAAGCTTGGCGATATCGGCCATGATGTTAACTCCAAAATTAAGCGGGGCTTTTCAATGAACCCCATGATGTTTCGTTTATCGTGCGAATAGCGTCTTAAGCTTAGGCGGCATCTTTGGCGGCATACGCACCAATGACACGGGCCAGTTTGTTGGCGGGGGCCGTTGCAACCTGAGCGATTTTCGTCGCAGGCGCATTTACCAGACCAACAATCGTGCCACGCAGCTCGTCAAGGCTTGGCATCGAGGCAAGCGCCTTGATCCCAGCTTCGTCGAGCACCTGACTGCCCATTGAGCCACCGACGATTTCCAGCTTGTCGTTCGACTTGGCGAACTCAACAGCTGCTTTTGCAGCCGCTACAGGGTCCTGCGACCATGCAAGCGCGGTTGGACCATTAAGGTATTCCTTGAGGCCAACGTAATCGGTGTCTTTCAGGGCGAGCTTTGCAAGACGGTTCTTCGCAACCTTATAAGTTGCCCCTGCTTCACGCATCTTGCCCCGAAGGTCGGTAGACTGATCCACCGTAAGGCCGAGGTTGCGGGTGACAACCACCACGCCAACTTCGTTGAAGACTTGCGAGAGCTGCGCAACCGCATCGGCTTTTTGCGAACGATCCATGCATTTGCTCCTTCACTATGGCTGTGTGCGAGAAGGCCTCGCGCACAACCGGCTCAAATCATCTCGCGCCGTTCATCGACGTGAGACAAGTCCATCAATGGGGAAGGAGGACCCGAGGGGTCATTTACAAGGTGCCAAACACCAAGCGTATAATCTCATTTCCCCGTCTAGGCTGGAAATTAAGAGAGGCAAATTCCTCTCACCAACGGTCTCGGACGGATGACCTGACGGGCAGGTCGAGGGGCGCAATTAGCGGAAGGCGCGTGAGAGTCAAGGAGTATAGCGAGTCCTCGCGAAGGCGGGGACCTCCATCGGATTGGCGCCCGGTCGCGAGAGGTCCCCGCCTTCGCGAGGACCCACTAGAACATTCAAACCCACTAGAACATTCAATTAGCCTTGTAGCTCAGCAGATCGCCCGGCTGGCAGTCCAGTTCCCGGCATATCGCGGCAAGCGTCGTGAACCGGATTGCTTTTGCCTTGCCGGTCTTGAGGATTGAGAGATTGGCAAGAGTGAGGCCCACTCTTTCGGCCAATTCGGTGAGTGTCATGCGCCGATCGTGCAATATGTCATCGAGTTTGACCATGATTGTTGCTCCTTCATCATCAGCAGGCATCAGACCGTTCCTTCGAGATCTTCGCGCATCGCAGCGCCGTGTTTGAACACGCGTGCAAGGATGAAGAGGATGATGACCATAAGGATGCCCTCGACGTCCGGACCCATCTCTATCGTCAGCGAGGAGGCGTCCTGATCGTTGATCCATGGAGACAGGAATGCGCCGAGCGCAGCGGCGGGCATAATCAGGAATTGCATCGCCAGAAGAAGCCACGCCATCATGTTTAAACGATTGGCATTCTCCTTTTCGAAAGGTTTTCCCTCACTGACTGTCTCGATGATCTGCTTGAGCTTGTGGAAAAAGAAAAAGCCAAGGCCTAAAAAAACGGCGATCAGAAGGAAGAGTATCGGTAGGCCGATGATTGGTTCGGTATTTCCGAGACTATCCTCAAAACTCGTGGTTCTTATCGAGTCGGGTTCGATGACCGCCCAAAGGGCTACGCCAGCAATCACAACCGAAGCTATTGCACAAGCAGCTTGCATAATGATGGTGAGCAGTTTTCCTGCGAGTAGCAATAAGTCATTGGGTCTTTCCGTCATATCTATTCTCCCTTTCTGAGCGTGGCTCAAGCCAACTCAGGCATGACGATGGCGTCGTTCGTCTCAGCGGGCGGCACAGTCACGATTGTTCCAATGGATGTGAAGGCGAGGACAACTGCTGCAAGGGCGGCGAGCGTGTTGGTGAATCCGAGTGACATATCGTTCTCCTTGATATGATTTATTGAATTGCGATAATTTTTAAGTAGATGCAGCACGGTTTATCGTCAATCAATAAATATTGAAAAACGATAATATGCTGATCGAAAAGCGATATTTTGGAGGATATTGTTTCTCGATAAGGCTGTGAGCGCTGGGATCGCACTTAAAGAGGGGTCATTCTTCTTCGCGATCCGAATCGATGCGGGTGACTAAGGAAGTCTGTTGACGAGATCTGGCCTGTATTCCTACATGCCTCGTCACACACCGACTTCGAGACGGATTTGTCCATGCGCGACGGACAGGGCCAAGGATAGAAGCGGTGCTTTGCCATATTCGCGAACGCTTAAGCTGCATCCATTTTGGACCCGCCGAAGGGACCATGTTGGAGTGCGGCTTGTTTGCGTATCGACATATGGCATCGCAGTCCTGCGCGTGATGACTGAAACCAACTTGGCTTTGGGCGGTTCAAGCCCAGAGCACACAGGCAAAGAGGCACAATTCCTCCATGGCAACCAAAGCGAAAGCCACCCGCAGCCGCGAGGCAAAGGGTACCGCAAAGCGGCGCATCCGTAAGATTTTTGGCGACATCCACGAAGTCGTCGACATGCCCAACCTCATCGAAGTGCAGCGGGAGAGCTATGAGTTCTTCCTGCGCTCGAACAAGGAAACGGGCTACGTGTCGGGTCTGGAAAAGACCCTGCGCAGCGTTTTTCCGATCCGCGATTTTGCAGGCACCGCAGAGCTCGACTTTGTTCACTATGAACTCGAAGAGCCAAAGTACGACACCACTGAGTGCCGTCAGCGCGGGATCACTTATGCAGCGCCGATGAAGGTGACGCTTCGCCTGATTGTGTTTGAAGTCGATCAGGAAACTGAGACGCGTTCGGTTCTCGATATCAAAGAGCAGGACGTTTACATGGGCGACATGCCGCTCATGACCGATAACGGCACCTTTATCGTGAACGGCACAGAGCGCGTGATCGTCAGCCAAATGCACCGTTCGCCAGGCGTTCTGTTCGACCATGACCGCGGCAAGACGCACTCATCGGGCAAGCTTCTGTTCGCAGCGCGCGTTATCCCTTATCGCGGTTCATGGCTCGATTTTGAGTTCGACGCCAAAGACATCGTCAACGTCCGCATCGACCGTAAGCGCAAGCTGCCGGTGACCGCGCTTCTCTATGCTCTTGGCCTCGATAGCGAAGGCATTTTGCACCACTTCTACGACACCATGACGTGGTCGCGCGCCAAAGATGGTTGGAAAATCCCATACACCCCAGAAGCATGGCGCGGTGCGAAGCCTGCCTTCCCGCTTGTGGATGCGAAAACCGGCGAAGAAATTTTTGCGGCGGGTCAAAAGATCAGCCCGCGTGCCGCCAACAAGGCGGCCAAGGATGGCCTCACCGACCTGCTCCTCCCAACCGAGGAAGCCGTTGGCCGCTATGCCGCTTACGATATGATTAATGAGCAAACCGGCTCGATCTACATCGAGGCTGGCGATGAAGTGACGCTTGAGCACATCGAGGCGCTTGATGAAGCTGGCTTTGATACGCTTGAACTTCTCGACATTGACGAAATCAATACAGGGCCATGGATCCGCAACACGCTCAAAGTCGACAAGGCTGAGAACCGCGATGAGGGTCTTGAGGCAATTTACAAGGTCATGCGTCCGGGCGAGCCGCCCACCAAGGAAACCGCAGAAGCTCTGTTCGAAGGCTTGTTCTTCGATGGTGAGCGTTATGATTTGTCCGCTGTTGGCCGCGTGAAGCTGAACATGCGTCTTGGCCTTGATGCCGAAGACACTGTGACGACGCTGCGCAAAGAAGACATCCTTGCGGTGGTCAAAGAGCTTGTCGATCTGAAGGACGGCAAGGGCGATGTTGATGACATCGACAACCTTGGTAACCGCCGTGTTCGTTCGGTTGGTGAGCTTCTTGAAAACCAATACCGCGTTGGTCTGCTTCGTATGGAGCGTGCGGTTAAAGAGCGTATGTCCTCCGTCGATGTGTCGACTGTGATGCCAAACGATCTTATCAACGCAAAGCCCGCTGTTGCAGCCGTGCGTGAGTTCTTTGGTTCCTCGCAGCTTTCGCAGTTCATGGACCAAACCAACCCGCTGTCCGAAGTCACTCACAAACGCCGCGTGTCGGCGCTTGGGCCAGGTGGTCTGACACGGGAGCGTGCTGGCTTTGAAGTCCGCGACGTTCACCCAACGCACTATGGCCGGATCTGCCCGATTGAAACGCCGGAAGGTCCAAACATCGGCCTGATCAACTCGCTGGCATCGTTCAGCCGGGTCAATAAGTACGGCTTTATTGAAACGCCATATCGCCAAGTGGTCGACAACAAAGTCACAGGCGAAGTGAAATATCTCTCCGCTATGGAAGAGCAAAAGCACACCGTTGCGCAGGCATCTGCTGAGCTCAACGATGATGGCACTTTCGTCGAAGATCTGATTTCCGCACGTCAAGCAGGCGACGCTTTGATGGCGCCGAACGACCAGATCACTTTGATGGACGTCTCGCCAAAACAGCTTGTATCCGTTGCGGCCTCGCTTATCCCGTTCCTTGAGAACGATGACGCGAACCGCGCGCTTATGGGCTCGAACATGCAGCGTCAGGCTGTGCCGCTGGTTAAGGCCGAAGCGCCTTGGGTTGGCACCGGCATGGAAGAAACCGTGGCGCGCGATTCCGGTGCGGCTATCGCAGCGAAACGCGGCGGTATCGTCGATCAGGTCGACGCAACCCGTATCGTGATCCGTGCAATCGGCGATGTTGAAGCGGGCCAGTCCGGCGTTGACATCTACACGCTTCAGAAATTCCAGCGCTCGAACCAGAACACCTGCATCAACCAGCGTCCGCTGGTAAAAGTCGGTGAGACGATTGAGCCGGGTGATATCATCGCTGATGGTCCCTCGACGGACCTGGGTGAGCTGGCGCTGGGCAAAAACAGCCTCGTCGCCTTCATGCCTTGGAATGGCTATAACTATGAGGATTCGATCCTCATTTCAGAGCGTATTGTGAAAGACGACGTCTTCACCTCGATTCACATTGATGAGTTCGAAGTGATGGCCCGCGACACCAAGCTTGGCCCAGAGGACATCACCCGCGATATTCCAAACGTGGGCGAAGAAGCGCTTCGCAACTTGGATGAGGCCGGCATTGTCTACATCGGCGCAGAAGTGCATCCCGGTGACATTCTCGTCGGCAAGATCACGCCAAAGGGTGAAAGCCCGATGACGCCGGAGGAAAAACTGCTTCGTGCGATCTTTGGTGAGAAAGCCAGCGACGTTCGTGACACCTCTCTGCGCCTGCCGCCGGGTGTGGCCGGCACGGTTGTCGAGGTTCGTGTGTTCAACCGTCACGGCATCGAAATTGATGATCGTACCAAGGAAATCCAGGCGCGGGAGATTGAGAACCTGCGCAAGGATGCGGCGGATGAACGCAACATCTTGAACCGTGCGACCTACAACCGTCTGCGCGACATGCTGATGGGCCAAGTGGTCGCGGCAGGTCCCAAAGGCATCAAGAAGGGCATCGACATTTCCGAGCAAGTGCTCACCGATGTTGAGCGTCACGAATGGTTCCAGTTCGCGGTTGCCGATGATGCGCGCCAAACGCAGCTTGAAGCGATCAAGTCGCAATATGACGAAGCGGCTGGTCTGATTGATGCTAAGTTCGAAGACCGTAAAGAGAAGCTGGAGCGCGGCGATGAGCTGGCCCCTGGCGTTCTCAAAATGGTCAAAGTCTTCGTCGCGGTGAAGCGCAAGCTGCAACCAGGCGATAAGATGGCGGGCCGTCACGGAAACAAGGGTGTGATCTCTCGCATCCTTCCCGCAGAGGACATGCCGTTCCTTGAGGACGGTACGCCGGTCGACCTTGTGCTGAACCCGCTGGGTGTGCCTTCGCGTATGAACGTGGGGCAAATCTTTGAAACGCACCTTGGTTTTGCCGCGCGCGGCCTTGGCATGGACATTGCGGAGAAGCTCGAAGAGTGGAAACTTGCCAATCCAAATGCCGCCGAAGACTACGCCGATGTAAAGCCTCCCGAAGCTGTGGTTGAGCGTCTGAAGGATGTGTACGGCGAGCAGTATTTCGCTGATCTTGAAAGCCGTTCGACCTCGAACATCGTCGAGCTTGCAACCAATCTCAAAGCGGGTGTGCCGATGGGTACGCCGGTCTTTGATGGCGCGCGCGAACCCGACGTGACCGACTATCTGGTGAAAGCCGGTGTCGATAGCTCGGGCCAGTCAACTCTGTTTGACGGGCGCACGGGTGAAGCGTTTGACCGCAAGGTGACCGTGGGCATTATCTACATGCTCAAACTGCACCACTTGGTCGATGACAAAATCCACGCCCGCTCAATCGGTCCATACTCGCTCGTCACCCAGCAGCCGCTTGGTGGTAAAGCGCAGTTTGGTGGTCAGCGCTTTGGTGAGATGGAGGTCTGGGCACTGCAAGCATACGGCGCTGCCTACACGCTTCAGGAAATGCTCACCGTCAAATCGGACGATGTTGTCGGACGGACGAAAGTCTACGAAGCCATCGTCAAAGGTGACGACACCTTCGAGGCAGGCATTCCGGAGAGCTTCAACGTTCTCGTCAAGGAAATGCGCTCGCTGGGTATGAACGTCGAACTGACTTCGCTGGGCGACGGCGAAGAGGACGACGACGGCTTCGCGGAGGCTGCGGAATGATGGGCTTTCTGAAGGACAAAACGTCTGCGGAACTGAAGCAGATAGGTCTCGGCTCATTCTTCGCAGGCGGCGCACTGGGCTTAATTGGCACTCGTATCGAAAACGATGCGATGGCAATCGTTGCGTTCGTGCCCTGCATCGTCTTCTTGATGCTTGCTATCGCATTGCTCGCAAGGTCGATCTCTACATCGTCGGAGGCTGCGGAATGAGGTGAGGGGGCTAGCCACCCCTCCCAATCTTCCGCCCTGAGATTTCATCCCCAAATGGGAATTTGAAAAATGAACGAACTGACAAAATTCACCAACCAGCTCGCAAAGCCGGAAACCTTTGACCAGATCCAGATCGGCATCGCCTCGCCAGAGCGCATCCGTTCGTGGTCTTTCGGCGAGATTAAAAAGCCGGAGACGATCAATTACCGTACGTTCAAGCCTGAGCGTGACGGCCTCTTCTGTGCGCGTATCTTTGGTCCGGTAAAGGACTACGAATGCCTTTGCGGCAAGTACAAGCGGATGAAGTACAAAGGCGTCGTTTGCGAGAAATGCGGCGTTGAAGTCACCGTTACGAAGGTGCGCCGTGAGCGTATGGGTCACATCGAGCTTGCTGCTCCTGTGGCGCACATCTGGTATCTCAAATCGCTGCCATCGCGCATCGGCCTTCTGCTCGACATTCAGCTGAAGCAGCTTGAGCGTATCCTGTATTTCGAAAGCTATGTGGTGGTTGAGCCGGGTCTGACCCCGCTTGAGAAATTCCAACTGCTCACCGAAGACGAGCTATTGGAAGCGCAAGACGAGTACGGCGAAGATGCGTTCTCGGCCGATATCGGCGCAGAAGCGGTCAAAGTCATGCTCATGGAGCTCGACCTGGAGCAAGAGCGCGACGACCTGATGGAAGAGCTGGCGACCACCAAGTCGACGCTCAAGCCTAAGAAAATTATCAAGCGCCTCAAAGTGGTCGAAAGCTTCATCGATTCGGGCAACCGTCCTGAGTGGATGATCCTTGAAGTGATCCCCGTGATCCCGCCAGAGCTGCGCCCGCTGGTGCCGCTTGATGGTGGCCGCTTTGCAACGTCCGATCTCAACGATCTCTATCGCCGCGTGATCAACCGCAACAACCGTTTGAAGCGCCTGATCGAACTGCGCGCGCCTGACATCATTGTCCGCAACGAAAAGCGTATGTTGCAAGAAGCGGTCGACGCTCTGTTCGACAATGGCCGTCGCGGCCGCGTGATTACGGGCGCGAACAAGCGTCCGCTGAAATCGCTGTCTGACATGCTCAAAGGCAAGCAGGGCCGCTTCCGCCAGAACCTCCTTGGTAAGCGCGTCGACTACTCAGGCCGCTCGGTGATCGTGACCGGTCCTGAGCTGAAACTGCATCAGTGCGGTCTTCCTAAGAAGATGGCGCTCGAGCTGTTCAAGCCGTTCATCTACGCTCGTCTTGACGCAAAGGGTCTTTCGATGACTCTTAAGCAAGCCAAGAAATGGGTTGAGAAAGAGCGTAAGGAAGTCTGGGACATCCTTGACGAAGTGATCCGTGAACACCCGGTTCTTCTGAACCGCGCACCCACGCTTCACCGGCTTGGCATCCAAGCGTTTGAGCCCGTGCTGATTGAAGGTAAGGCGATCCAGCTTCACCCGCTGGTGTGTTCGGCCTTTAATGCTGACTTTGACGGCGACCAAATGGCGGTCCACGTGCCGCTCAGCCTCGAAGCGCAGCTCGAAGCGCGCGTTTTGATGATGTCTACCAACAACATCCTCTCGCCTGCTAACGGTAAGCCGATCATCGTGCCTTCGCAGGACATGGTTCTGGGCCTCTACTACCTCTCGATGGAGCGGCAGGAGAAAACACCCGAATTCCTCGAAAACGAAGATGGCACCAAAGTCGAAAAACTGCCGCGCTTTGCTGATATGGCCGAAGTGCACCAGGCGCTTGAGACTAAGGCTGTGACGCTTCACACCAAAATCCTCGCCCGCGTTCCGCAGGCTGATGAAGATGGCAAGATCGTGCTTAAGCGTTTCGAAACGACGCCGGGCCGGATGCTGATCGGTGAGTGTCTGCCTAAGAACCACAAGGTGCCTTACGACATCATCAACCGCCTTCTGACGAAGAAGGACATCGGCGATGTAATCGACGAAGTGTACCGTCACACGGGGCAAAAGGACACAGTCCTGTTCGCTGACGCCATCATGGTGCTGGGCTTCCGCCACGCATTTAAGGCGGGCATCTCCTTTGGTAAGGATGATATGATCATTCCTGACGCCAAGGAGGGCATGGTCGAAGAGACCAAGTCGCTGGTTGCTGATTACGAACAGCAATATCAGGACGGCCTCATCACCCAGCAAGAGAAGTACAACAAGGTGATCGACGCATGGTCGAAATGCGGTGACCAAGTTGCTGACGCGATGATGGCCGAGATTAAAGCGCAGCCCATCGACGATGATGGCCGTGAGAAGGCGATCAACTCGATCTATATGATGAGCCACTCAGGCGCGCGCGGTTCGCCAGCTCAGATGAAGCAGCTTGCCGGTATGCGCGGCCTTATGGCTAAACCTTCGGGCGAGATCATCGAAACGCCGATTATCTCGAACTTTAAAGAGGGCCTGTCGGTTCTTGAGTATTTTAACTCAACCCACGGCGCTCGTAAGGGCCTCGCGGATACTGCTCTTAAGACGGCAAACTCAGGTTATCTGACGCGCCGTTTGGTCGACGTCTCGCAAGATTGCACTATCGTGGAGCAGGATTGTAAAACAACAAACGCCATGGAAATGCGCGCCATCGTTCAAGGTGGTAGCGTGATCGCATCGCTTGGTGAGCGTATTCTTGGCCGCACGGTGGCCGAGGACATCATCAACGCCGCAACCGGCGAAGTGATCGTGAAGGCTGGCACCATGGTTGACGAGCCGATGGTGAAGGAAATCGAGGCGGCTGAGGTTCAGTCTGCACGCATTCGTTCGCCGCTGCTTTGTGAAAGCGATCAGGGTGTTTGCGGAACTTGCTATGGCCGTGACCTTGCACGCGGTACGCCGGTCAACATCGGTGAAGCTGTCGGTGTTATCGCTGCGCAGTCCATCGGTGAGCACTGGCACACAGCTGACCATGCGGACCTTCCACATTGGCGGCGCGGCTCAGCTCAACGAAACATCGCACCTTGAGGCGATTTCGGACGGTAAGGTCGAACTTCGCGATATGCCAACCATCACCGACAAGAAGGGCAACATCCTGTCGCTCGCTCGTAACGGTGAGATCGCGGTGATTGATGCCGAGGGCCGTGAGCGCGAGATGCACAAAGTGCCTTACGGTACGGTCATCAAGTTCAAAAGCGGCGCGAAGGTCAAAGAGGGCGATCGTCTCGCTGAATGGGACCCGTTCACTTTGCCAATCATCACCGAGCAATCGGGCGTGGTGAAGTATCAAGATCTGGTCGAGGGCACGACGCTCGAAGAACAGACCGACGATGCAACCGGTATCGCGCAGCGCGTGGTCACCGAAAACCGCGCGACGGGCCGCAAGAAGAAGGAAGAGCTGCGTCCGCGCATGATCCTTCAAGGCGAAGGCCAGACGATTGAGGATGAGACCGATGCGCAGCGCTATATGCTGGCACCGGGCACAACCCTTTCGGTCGAGGATGGTCAAACGGTTGAAGCCGGTGACATTCTTGCGCGTGCATCGCGTGAGGCGGCCAAAACCCGCGACATCACGGGCGGTCTGCCGCGTGTGGCCGAACTGTTTGAGGCGCGTCTGCCGAAAGACATGTCGGTTATCGCCAAGATCTCAGGCAAGATCGAGTTTGTTCGCGAATACAAAGCGAAGCGCAAGATCGCGATTGTGCCGGAGGAAGGCGATGCGGTTGAGTACCTGATCCCCAAAACCAAGGTGATCGACGTGCAAGAAGGCGATTTCGTGAAGAAGGGTGACACCCTGATTTCCGGCGCGCCGAACCCGCACGACATTCTGGAAGTGATGGGCATCGAGGCGCTGTCCGAATATCTCGTGAATGAGATTCAGGAGGTGTACCGGCTCCAAGGCGTGAAGATCAACGATAAGCACATTGAGGTGATCGTTCGCCAGATGCTGCAAAAAGTTGAGATCACTAAAGGCGGTGACACGACGCTCCTGCCGGGCGAGCAAGTTGACTTTGCTGAAATGCTCGAAGTCAACGCTAAGCTTGGCAAGAATAAGGAGCCTGCTGAGGGCGTGCCGATCTTGCTTGGCATCACTAAGGCTTCTCTGCAAACGCGCAGCTTTATTTCGGCTGCATCATTCCAAGAGACGACCCGCGTTCTGACCCAAGCTTCGGTTGAGGGTAAGAAGGATACGTTGATCGGTCTTAAAGAGAATGTGATTGTCGGCCGCCTGATCCCAGCCGGGACGGGCGCAGGCATGAACCGCATGCGTGTGACAGCCTCTAGCCGTGATGCTGCTCTCAAGGCCGCTTGGAAAAAGCAGCAAGAGAAACTCGCTGCTGCTGGCGTCAAAGAAGAAGAGCCAGCTGCTGATCCGGTTTCTTCTGAGGAGGCGATGAAGGCGGCAATGGCGGCGGCAGCGCCAACGCCCGCTCCCGAAGCAGATGCGGGTGACGCAGGCGAATAAACGCAACTTTTGCCGATAAATCAAAAGGCCCCGGAGGAGCGATCCTTCGGGGCCTTTTTGTTGGCTGTTCATATTGCAGTCCATTTGCGTTTCATAACGTCTACGCTGTTCAAGTTTGGAGGGACTGATCCATGAAAAAGCCAATTCTACTCGCCGCTGCAATCGCCGTTGCCATGCCCGTCTTACCGCTCACCGCACAAGACACTGTGGTCGTCACTGGCGCACGCCAGGACCGCTCTTCGCTCAACGCTTACCTCGCACCAAGCCGGGGAGGCAGCGGTCCTTCTGCCATCGGTGTCACTCGCCGCGCCGACTATTTTGTGACCCCGCTGTTCGTCAGTTCGGATTCGCGCAATTTCGATGAGCGCAGGTCCGAGCTCTTCAAAATGCTGGGAGAGGCCCTCAAGCAGGCCGAGGCTGAGGGGATTGATATTGTCGCTGGGCGTTATGGTCTTGAGCCTGTGACGCAGGCCAATATGTTCGAGCTTCCCCTGGCCGGAGGCAATCGGCCTGATACTAACCGCGTCCAGATCTATGCGCGCATTCCTTTGCGAGGGGACGATCCCAAGGTGAGCAAGACAGCGGAGCGGATCAAGGAATTCGTCAAAGCAATCCCCGCGACAGGGCGCTCCTTCATCGACATCGGCACGACCGGCCTCGCGATTGATGACCCTGAGCAATACCGCAAGGATGTGGTCGCTCACATCGCCAAGGAAGCAGGAGCCTATGCCAAGCTCTTCGGCAATGATTACGGCGTCTCGATCAAGGGGCTGCACAGCGATCTCTATTTCCAGCAGTCGAGCGAGACTGAGGTGTTCCTCTATATCGAGCACACTTTCGACATTGCGCCCAAATAGGAGATAAACGCTCTTGCGAAGCATTTGCAATTAAGTCATAATGCTCCCCATAGTCACCCCGCCGACCTGTGAGGAGCATTATGCAAAGCAAACCCGTATCGAGCGATAAGGCCAAAGCCGTCATCGCTAATCTGGCGCAGCCGCACGCTATCGAAGACTTCGGCCCGATTGCGGCAAGGTTTGTCTATTCGCTGCGGCTTATTGCTCTCCACCAGAGGGCCGGGCGTGATCCTATTTCTGAACTTGCCTTGCGGCTGAACAGTGTCAGTGTGGCGGCTAAAGCGCTCGCTCTGAGCCAAACTATCTCCGCGATCTGGCCCGAAAACATTCATGTCTCGCGCTTTTGCTGCTCCAAACTCACCCATGATGAGGCAACGATAGCAGCTGCATTAGAAGCCGCCGCTACGCGAGATTACGCCGCTTTCAATGGCGCGGTGGACGGGCTGATCCGGACCGAGCGCGCTGAACGTCTGTGGGAGGATGTTCTTGGATTGGTCGAGGCGGAACTCACAGCAGCTTAACTGTAGGCTATACGCTCAAGTGCACCAAACGCTTCGAGTGCGTCCGGATCGCCAAAGGGTGACATCTGGGTGATGAACACCCCGGCCTTCTCGAAAGTTGGATCAATCCAGTAATAGGAGTTGAATATGCCTGCCCACGCCATGCTTCCCGGCGCGCGGCCATTGGGGCCAGCTTCCGGGTTCAACAAGAACCCAAGGCCCCAGCCGGTGTGCATATCGGGGAAATTGTCAAAGGCCCCGGCAAGTTCGGGCATGCTTGAGGCCATGTAGCCTGCGCGCAAATCCCCGATCTGATTGCGGCCCATTTCTGCAACCGTTTCCGCTTTCAAAATGCGCGTTCCATCAAGCTCGCCGCCGCGAAGCATCGCGCGCAAGAACTGCGCATAATCTTCAGCAGTTGAAACAAGCCCGCCGCCGCCATTGTCAAACTCGGCGTTGGACAAGAACACAGGCGCGATATCGAAACCGCCTTCAGGCCTGCGCACATGCACGCTGGCGAGCCCTTCCGGCGGCGTATCATGAAACGCGGTCGAGTTCATCTCAAGCGGTGCAAGCACATGGGTCGTCAAGTAATCGCGCAGCCGCATACCGCTCGCCGCCTCGACGGCAAAGCCCACCCAATCGGTCGCAGCGCCATATTCCCAGCGTTCTCCCGGCTCAAACATCAGCGGCATTTCCACGCTCGCTCGCTCGCCAGGTGCCGGAATACCGACGTGCAAATAATAGCGCTGAATATCGCTCTGGACGAACAAGTAACCAAACCCTGCTGTATGCGTCAAAAGGTGGCGCAAGGTCACAGGTTTGGTGGCTTTGCGAAGCTGCGGCACGCCTGCCTCGTCAAACCCTGTAAGAATATCGGGCTCAGCCAAATCAGGCAAAAGCGTACCAATCGGCTCGTCAAGCGCAAGCTTGCCCTGTTCCACCAATTGCATTGCGGCGACAGAGACCAGAGCCTTCGTCATAGAAGCGATCTGGCACTTAGTGGTCAGCGTCATCGGCGCGGAAGTCGCAGTGCTCGCAGCGCCTACGGCATGGCTGAAAATCGCGCCCTGTTTGTCGACCACAATCGCAGCGGCGCCAGGCAGGTTCGCGGCCTCGACGGCAGCTTCAAATGTTGCGGTATCCATTTTGCGCATTTCTCCCTCTTTTCCCGCTAGGACTGGAGCGCTTTTGGCGCTAGCGCAACTTTTATGACGACCACGACACGCTTTGCTCCTTCGCCCACGGGCCGGCTCCATGTTGGCAACATCCGTACAGCGCTCCACAATTGGATGATCGCCCAAAATTCCAGCGGCGAGTTTATCCTGCGCATCGACGATACGGATGCTGAACGCTCCAAAGAAGAATACGTTGAGGCGATCCGCGCTGACCTCACATGGCTTGGCCTTGAGTGGACACGCGAAGAGCGTCAATCCACTCGGCTCGATGCTTATGAGGCGGCGTTTGAAAAATTGCGCGAGGCGGGCCGGATTTATCCAGCCTATGAGACGCAGCAGGAGTTGGAGCTTAAGCGCAAGGTCCTGCTCGGTCGCGGTCTTCCGCCGATTTATGACCGGGGTGCCTTGGAGCTGACCGATGAAGAGCGCGCAGCAAAAGAGGCGGAAGGTGTTCAGCCGCACTGGCGTTTTAAGCTCGATCATGATGAACCCCTGGAATGGGTCGATGGTGTCCGAGGTAAAGCCAAATTCGACCCGAAACTCCTGTCTGACCCTGTGATCAGGCGTGCGGATGGGTCATGGCTCTACATGCTTCCCTCGACAGTCGACGATGTTGACATGGGTGTGACGCAAGTCCTTCGCGGAGAGGACCACGTCTCTAACACCGCGGTTCAGATTCAGATGTTCACTGCCCTAGGAGCGGCCCCTCCGGCCTTTGCGCACGAGGCGCTTCTGGTGGGCAAAGAGGGCAAATTGTCCAAGCGCCTTGGCTCACTTGGCTGCGATGCGTTCCGGGAAAAGGGCATTGAGCCGGCCGCGATTATCGCGCTTCTCTCGCGCCTTGGCACTTCGCTTCCGGTTGAGCCTATCGCGGATCGTGCGAAGCTGCTTGCGACCTTTGACCTTGGCACTTTCGGCAGAGCGCCTGCGAAGTTTGACGATGCCGAACTCGAGCGAGTCAACACCGCGATTGTCCACCAAATGCCGTTTGATGCGGTACAGGACCGCTTGCCTGAAGGCATGGATGAGGCCGGTTGGCATGCGGTGCAGCCCAATATCTCGACCGTTGGCGAGGTTGCCGAATGGTGGCGGCTGGTAACGGGGCCGATTGAGCAGCCGGAGTTTTCGGACGAGGATAAAGCTTACCTCAAAGAGGCGGCTAACACGCTGACGTGGAGTGATGATCCTTGGGTGGCACTCACCGGGGCTTTGAAGGAGGCAACGGGGCGCAAGGGTAAGCAGTTGTTCCTGCCACTGCGCCAAGCGCTAACAGGCATGAACCACGGTCCCGATATGGGGGAACTGCTGCCGCTGATTGGCGAGGATGAGGCGAGGGCGCGGCTTTTGAAGGCGGCGTGATGAGAAGGTTCTACCTAAACCTGCGCATAGTCTCCATCCTGAAAACTATCGCCGGACAAGAGGATGGCAAGTTTCTCTCGGTGCATCTTCGAAATGGCAGAGATCAATTGGGTCAAACAGTGTTCCATGAAACTTGGACACGCGAAACACCTCGCTAACCCTCATGCTTCTCCAGTTCATTTCCTGCCAGCGTCACCACATGCAGTAGGTTCGTCGATCCCGGCGTTCCAAAAGGCACACCTGCCAGCACAATCTGCTTTGACCCTGCCTCACCAAACCCATGGCGCAGAGCCATGCGTTTGCCCTTTGCGATCATCTCTTCAAAGCTGCCGATATCCTTGGTCACCACGGCGTGCGCTCCCCATAGAAGCGCAACGCGGCGCGCTGTTCTGGTGCTGGGGGTGAGGACCAAAAGCGGGGTGCGCGGGCGCTCACGGCTGACGCGGCGGGCGGTCGAGCCGCTCATGGTGAAGACCGTAATCGCGGTGATCGGCACCGTGTCGGCGATGGTCATGCACGAGTGAGCAAGCGCGTCTGAAGTGGTTGGATCAGGAAGCATCTCAAGAAGGCGCACGCGCTCCTTGTAACCCTCGTCCCTTTCAATCTGGAGGGCGATCGAATTCATCATTGCAACCGATTCTTCAGGCCATTCACCAGCCGCGCTTTCCGCAGAGAGCATCACCGCATCCGCACCGTCATAGACCGCATTGGCGACGTCAGAGACTTCCGCCCGCGTCGGCATCGGGCTCTCAATCATGCTCTCCAGCATTTGCGTCGCCACAATCACCGGCTTGCCAGCGCGCCGTGTTGCGTTGACGATCTTCTTTTGCAGCGGGGGCACTTCATAAGGTTCAAGCTCAACGCCCAAATCCCCGCGCGCCACCATAATACCGTCCGATTGGTGGATGATTTCTGACAGGCGATTGACCGCCATCGGCTTTTCGATTTTTGCGCAAAGCGCGGTGTTTGAACCTTTGTGAGCGGCAATCAATTTGCGCGCTTCTGCCAGATCTTCGGCGCGCTGGACAAAGCTCAAGGCGATCCAGTCCGCGCCGTGCTCAACGGCGAAAGCCAAATCCTTGCGGTCTTTTTCGGTAAGCGCGGGGATAGGGATTTCGGCATCGGGCACATTAACGCCCTTGCGATCAGAGATCACGCCGCCGACCTCCGCTGTACAAAAGATGCGGTCATCTTCCGCTTCCTTTACCACCAGCTTGATCTTTCCGTCATTGATCAAAAGCCGCTGTCCGCGTTCCAAAATCCCGAAGAGTTCCGGGTGGGGCAGGCACACGCGGGTTTCATCTCCGGGAGCGGGATCACGGTCCAGAGTGAAGTGCGCAGAGTGGCGGATAACGGCGCGGCCTTCTTTAAACTCGCCGACGCGCAGTTTCGGTCCCTGAAGGTCGGCAAGGATCGCGATAGGGCGGGCAAACTCCTCTTCGAGAGCACGGATCGCCTTGATCGCGGCCTCGTGATCGGCGTGCGTGCCGTGGCTCATGTTTACGCGGAAAGCGTCGGCGCCCGCTCTAAACAACTTTCGCAGCATGGCTGGCGAGCGGCTTGCCGGGCCGATGGTCGCCAATATCTTGACCTTGCGTCCGCGCGGGTCGATTCTAGTGTTATCTTTGCTGGTCATCGCTTTTCGAACCCTTGGTCGATCCTCTTGAGGACTTTGCTATGACACAGCCATATTGCAACTCAAGGAAAAGCCCGCATGCATACGAAACCACAAGATGATCTGGACCAATTGGATGATGCCATTGCGGCCGCCGCCTTTCGGCGCCTTGCGAGACATCTTCAGCACCGTCACGATGCCCAGAATATTGAACTCATGGGCCTTGCAGGGTTTTGCCGCAATTGTTTGGCAGACTGGATTCGCGATGCGGGGTTTGAAGGCGATAAGGCGGCCGCGCGCGAGATTATTCATGGCATGCCGGTGGATGAATGGAAGGCCACAAGGCAAACACCGGCAACCGAGGAACAGCTTGCCGCGATGGAAGCGAGCGTAGCCAAAAACAAAACCTAAGTGTCTTCTCCAGCGCTTTCGAGGCGGTAAAGTTCGACCTCGCCGTATTTCTTTGGAAGCAAGACGCGGCCCACAGAGGTAAAAGCGCATTCGTTGCAATTGTCCATAAGCAGCGCTGCGGCAAAGCTCTCAGTGCAATAGACGCCGCCCACCGGGGTCACTGGTTCAATCCGGGCAGTACGATTAACTTCGCCCCCATACCAAAGCCGGTTGCCTGTAATCCGGTCAGTCCCCACCCAAATGGGGCCGTAATGCACACCGATCCGCATCCCCGCTACCGCACCAGAGGGAACGAGCCCGCGGGGGATGTCATCAAGCGCATCCTGTAGTGCGAGCGCAATCGCCGCTGCCTTTCGGGGCTCATCGACGATCACATACACCGCATCACCCCACGTATTGCGAAACTCCACATGATCGCCGTATTCGTGCAGCACCCCGGCAATGCGCCCCATAATAAGATGCATAAATTCAGGCAGTTCACGCTCCCCCAGCCTTGAAAAGCCCTTGTAATCGGCAAAGATGATCGACCGGATTTCGCGTTTGGTGCCATCCCCGATTTTACCGCGCGTGGGAAAGCGCAAGTTGCGCGGGACGTTGCCAGCAGGGATTGTGACGGTCTGACGGCCCAAATCCTGCCACAGCTTCATATCCGCTTTGGTGCCAGCCTTGCCGGTTTCAGAAAAGCTTGCAAATTCATTTGAAACAACAGCGATTTGGTAGGCATCACACTCGCGCTTTGTCGCCCTCAAGAGCGCCAAGCCCATTGCATAGAGCGTGTTGTAGGCAAATTGATTGTCATCGCCGACATAATCGCTGGGCGTTGCAAAGTTGATGGATTTGGCAGCGTTGCGGCAAGCGCAATAACGTTCTGCCCAATCATGCCCGCCCGATGTCACGCTCTCATCAATGAAGTCCTCCTCAGAGAAGGGAAGAACGACATTAAGCTCGGCCCCGCGCCTCAGCAGTTCTTCTGCGATCACAATGTCCGCGCCGCACGCGAGCGGGCCATAGGCGACCGCGATATTGAGCTCGTCGAGATGGTTGCTGATCCGCTGTGTCAGCGAGATTTCCGCTTCGCTGCCAGAATTGAACATGTGCCCGCAAAAGACCGCGACATTTCCGCCATCTCCGGTTTCTGTCGGCACGGCCTCTAATTCATCTGGACTCATAACCACCGGCTGTTTCCCCATCACTTGACCAGTTTCTTCGCTCGCACGCTTGTAATCCTACAATATCGTGAGAGGCGCGCAAGCTGTGGGTAGACCGGTGGAGAAACCTCAAAGCAAAAGCTGCAAGCTTTGCGCGTGCCTGTTAGAGGGAGCGGCAAATCTTGAAACTGATTCTCCTGGAGTATTGATACGATGGCCGAAGCCACCGATGACCGCCTGCGTTTGCTGATCGAACGAATTGAACGTCTTGAAGAAGAGAAGAAGGGCATCGCTGACGATATCCGCGATGTTTACGCAGAGGCGAAGGCCGTTGGTTATGACACGAAGATCATGCGCCAGATCATCAAGCTGCGGAAGATGAAGCCTGATGAGCGCTCTGAACAGGATATGGTGTTGGAGACCTATAAGTCTGCGCTTGGCATGATGTAGGCGGGCGCTTCTGCCGTTGATAATTTCGAAGCGTGTTTCATCTGTATAATACATTCAAACAGGGAGAATTTTGATGGCAGGATCATCGAAAGACACGAGCGGCATTCTGGTGACCACGACGCCAAGCGTTGAAGGCCGCCCGATCCAGGAATATTGCGGTATCGTCGTTGGCGAAGTGATCGTGGGTGCAAACCTCTTTCGCGATCTGTTCGCCAATATCCGCGATATTGTGGGCGGGCGCTCGGGCAGCTATGAGCGCATTCTGAAAGACGCGCGCGATGAAGCAATTGCCGAATTGCAGGCAGAAGCCGCGAGCAAAGGCGCCAATGCGGTGGTCGCGATTGATCTTGATTACGAGGTGGTCGGCGACACCGGATCAATGCTGATGGTGAGCGCAAGTGGGACGGCTGTGAAGATCTAACCCAACTGAGCGGCGAGGGCTGCTACGCTGAGGGCGGTGGCATTATGCGCTGCGTGAAGCAGGATCGCCGCCCACAGAGCAAAGCGCACCCGGACATAGCCCAGCATCATCCCCAGGATGAATTGTGGCAGGACGAGCGGCAGGAGCATTGCCAGCGAGCCCTCTTCGAAATTGGCAAGGTGGACGAGGGCAAAGGCAACCGTCGAAAACCAAAAGAAGAACGGGAAGGCGCTGGCGAACCAGGCCATGGCTGGTTTGTTCCAAAGGAAGAATAGAGCAAGGCCCGCGCCGACAATCCCGGCCACTCCTGCAAGCCCCGCTACAGCGGGGCTTGCGACGTGAAGCGCTCCGGCACCGATGACACCTGCACCTAGCAAGAGCAGCGCAATTACGGGCGCGGGTTTGCCTGAAAGCCAACCGCGGAAGGCGATTTCTTCCATGACGGGCGCTCCGATCACCACGAGCAGGATGATTTCCCAAGTGAACTCCATCCCGGCAAGCGCTGTTTCGGGAATGTAAACCCCCGCCGCAATCAAAGCGCCAGCAAGGCCGATCAGCACTGCCATGGCCGCTATATCGAGCGCATAAATCCGGGCGAGGACTTTGAGCGCGCCTTCGTTTTGAGAGCCTACCGCAAGGGTGGGGCGCTTCAAAAACGCACCCAAGCGCCGCCATTCACTTGTGATGGTGTCTGCTGGGGCGGCGTCTGTTTGCAGAGCGCCCGTTTCCATTGGGCCCGTTTCCATTGGGCCCGCTTCCATTGTGCCTTCGCCATCAAATACGGTTTCGTTTTGAGGCGCGGCAAACGGTTCAGAGTTTGGGGTTGTCGTCATATCGCTCATGGGGTTAAGGCAGGCCCACTAATTCACGCTTAAGAAAGCGCCCGAAAGAAGAGTTTTTTCAATGGCAGGCCATTCCAAATTTAAGAATATTATGCACCGCAAGGGTGCGCAGGACAAGAAACGCTCGAACCTGTTTTCTAAGCTTAGCCGCGAGATCACCGTGGCGGCAAAAATGGGCACGCCCGATCCGGATATGAACCCGCGTCTGCGCTTGGCCGTCAACACCGCCAAGGGCCAATCCATGCCGAAGGACAATATCCAGCGCGCGATTGACAAAGCGGCTGCGGCGGACGGTGAGAATTACGAAGAGGTCCGTTACGAAGGTTACGGCCCGGGCGGCAGCGCGATCATTGTCGAAACGCTGACTGACAACCGCAACCGCACTGCAACCGCTGTGCGCACTGCTTTTTCCAAGAATGGCGGCAATCTAGGCACGGAAGGCTCAGTCGCACACGGGTTTGAACGCGTCGGCTTGATCGAATATCCGGTCGAGGCCGGCGATGAAGACACCGTCCTTGAAGCTGCGATGGAAGCTGGCGCAGAGGACATCGAGTCCAGCGAAGATGGCCACACCATTTGGACCGCAGCAGACAGCCTTCACGGTGTCTCATCAGAGCTTGAAAAGGCCTTAGGTGAGGCCAAAGAGGTCAAGCTCGCATGGAAACCCAACCTCACCGTCGATATGGATGAGAAGGGGGCTGGCACGCTACTCAAACTGATCGACGCGCTAGAGGATGATGACGATGTCCAGACGGTTTGGGGCAATTATGCAATCGCCGATGAGGTGATGGAAAAACTCGACGCTTGATAAAGCTTGAGTGGCTCTATCTGGCCGCGCTTCTTGGAGCTTTCGCGCTCGCAGTCGCGTGGCGACTTGGTTGGTTGGTAGGGCTTTGAGTGATCGAAGAACGATGATCATCCTTGGCCTTGATCCCTCACTCACATGCACAGGTTGGGGCGTGATCCGCAGCGAAGGCTCGCGCCTTTCGCATATTGCCAACGGTCAGATCAAAACCAGTTCGAAAGCGCCGATGGCCGACCGGCTGGCATTACTTCATACCGAAGTGGCCGAGGTGATTGCGCTTTACGCTCCTGAGCGTGCCGCCTGCGAGGAGGTTTTTGTCAATGAAAACCCGCAATCGACCCTCAAACTGGCTCAGGCGCGCGGCGCGGTGCTGGCGGCTTGCGGCGCGGCCATGCTGAGCGTGAATGAACACGCAGCAAGGCGTGTCAAAAAAGCTGTGGTGGGAGCAGGCGCTGCCGATAAAGCGCAAGTCGGCGCCATGATCAAAGTGCTGTTGCCCGGCGCAAAGGTCGCCGGATCAGATGCCGCTGATGCGTTAGCAGTGGCAATCGCCGATGCGCATTTGGGGCGCCATTAGCCCGGCGGATTGGATCGCTGCCTACCGAACCCCAGGTTCGTATGGATCGCCTAACAAAACGTCCGAACACTTTGCCAGGAAAGCCGCCGCCCAGCTGCCGATTGCAAGCGCCAGAATAACGCGCAAGGGTGATTGTGGATAGCTGGCCGGTTATGGATATCCCTACACCTCTGAGCGCGTCTTAGCGAAATTCACTAAGGACCGCGTCAAGTTCCCTGCGGCGTGTACCGAGCGAGCCCGGGCATCTTCACGCGCCGCGTATTCAAGGCTGGGCGATGGGGCAAGATTGCGATAGAGGCTAGGGCATTATCAAACGCCCCGCTAAAGGATGTGACAGCGGCTATGACCATTCACCTATACGGCATTCCCAATTGCGATACGGTCAAAAAGGCAAGAAAATGGCTCGATGCGAAGGGGCTGGAATATGCCTTTCACGATTACAAAAAAGAAGGCGCAGCCGAGAGCAAAGTGGAAAGCTGGATCGCGGCAAAAGGCGTCGACACGGTGCTGAACAAGCGCGGCACGACTTTTCGCAAACTCAGCGATGAAGAGAAGGCAAGCGCCGCCGACAGTAACACGGCCGTCACGCTTCTCGTTCAGCACCCCTCCATGATAAAACGCCCAGTGGTTGAACACGACACCGAAAATGGGGGCGGTATCCTCGTGGGTTTCAAGGAAGATGAATGGTCCGCTTTACTTTTGTAACCGCGCTTGCGGCGTTGATGGTGGCCCCGATACCGGCAATGGCTAACACTGATCCTCTGATTATCGCGCACCGAGGGGCGAGCGGCGACCGGCCTGAGCACACGCTCGCGGCCTATGAGCTCGCGATTGAGCAAGGGGCGGATTACATTGAGCCTGATCTGGTGGTGACAAAGGACCTGAAACTCGTCTCTCGCCATGAGAACGAGCTTTCGGGCACGACCGATGTCGCAAACCGCGAAGAATTTGAGCACCTCAAGCGCGAAAAAACCATCGACGGTCAGCGGGTCGCGGGGTGGTTTGCGGAAGACTTCACCCTAGCTGAGCTGCGCACCCTTCGCGCGAAAGAGCGCGTGCCCGCCAGCCGCCCGGCGAACACCCGCTATAATGGGCTTTATCAGGTCCCGACTTTTGAGGAGATCGTGAAGCTGGTGCGTGCGAAAGAGGCCGAAACGGGGCGCAAGATTGGCCTTTATCCTGAGCTCAAGCACCCCAATTTCATGCTCGAAGTAGAAGGGATCGACATGGTCGATCTCATGCTGCGCGAGCTGCGCGATCTTGGTATTGAGCCCAGCGATCCGATCTTCATCCAGTGTTTTGAAGTGACCACGCTTCGCCGCCTTAACCAGCGCAGCGACTATAAGCTGGTTCAACTGATCCACCCAGAAGGTGGCCCGGTGGACGAGCCCGAGATGCGTTATGCCGACATGGTGACGCCGAGCGGTCTTGAAGAGCTCGCGACTTACGCCGACGGGATTGGCCCTTGGCTTGGCTATGTCCTCGACCCCCAAACCATGGCTGAGACCACTCTGGTTGCTGACGCACACAGCGTTGGCCTGAAGGTGCATCCATGGACGCTGCGCAAGGAAAACGGCTTTCTGCCTGCCGCCTTGCAAAGCGAAGGCGGGCCTGCTGATGATGGCCAATGGCGCCTTTTATGGGGAGCCGCGCTTAAGAGCGGGGCAGATGGTTTCTTCACCGACAATGTGAAGGAGTTTGTTGGGCTAGTGGAGCAAGAGGGTGGCGACTGACGCCGATCTTCCGGCGGGCATCCCGCGCGACAAGCCAATCATCGTATTCGATGGCGTGTGTGTCCTGTGCACCGCCAATGCGCGCTTTGTTCTGAAGCATGACGTCAAGGGCCGCTTTCGCCTCGCCGCGATGCAGGATGCGCCGGGTATCGCGATCATGCGTTATGCTGGGCTTGACCCTGCTGATCCTGTAAGCTTCGTTCTGCTCGACCCCGAGCATGAGGGAGGCCGCATTTGGATGAACAGCGATGCGGTGCTGCATTTGTGGTCGGGGCTCGGATGGCCTTGGAAGGCGAGTCTGATCTTTAAGCTCATTCCGCGGACTTTGCGCGACCCCGTCTACAAGATGATCGCGCGCAATCGCTACAAATGGTTCGGCAAGCGCGAGGAGTGCTGGGTGCCGAGCGCGGAGCAGGCGCCGCGAATACTGTAGCTCTAAAGAGCGCACACAGATTTTCATAAACCAGTATAATCTAAATTTAATGCCCAATAGCTAGACCCCAATTACTGTTCGTCTTGGGGTTGATTACTATGCGCTGGATTTTTCTTTCACCAATTCTCTTTGGACTCTCAGCCTGCGGCGTTCAAACGCAAATGCCTCTGGCAGAAATGAATAAGCAAGCCGTAAAACGCTTCAATTCAGAAGCAAAAGAGCTGCTTCTCGATAGCTTACCGGGGGCAACAGCCAGCGCTCGCACCGAAGGCGAAAACACCGTGGTTATCGAAGTTTTGAACGTACCTACCGGTAAAATGGCTGTCGATCCAACACCGATGGCCCGAGAATTTAGGAAAGGGTTTTGTACTGATCGCGAAATGGCGGACCTGTTGGAGCGCGGCTTGCGTTTTAGGGTGGAAATGCGCTCCAATATGGGCGTCGAGCTTCCGGCGATACATCTCGCAACCTGCGCTGGTTAGTCCTTCGCCCGCGCGCTCAAGATGTAGTTGAGCGCCTCGTCATCGCTCAGGTGCAGTCCTTTGCCCGGACGCCATGCAATGCCGCGCCGTTCGATCACCTCCAGGCCGACTTCGGTTAGCATCTCCTCAAGCTCTTCGGGGGTCACAAAGTCTTCCCAATTGTGCGTGCCCTTGGGGACATATCCGACCGCTTCGGCAGCGCCCACTAAAAGGAGTCGCGAAGCTGCGGTGCGGTTGGGGGTGGAGAGTACCAGAAGGCCACCGGGTGCAAGCCGTGCAGTGACATCGGCAAGGAACGCGCGCTTGTCGGCGACGTGCTCGACCACCTCAAGGCTGGTGACGAGGTCAAAGGTTCCGATATCAAGCGAGGCCACCTCGCCCATCATATAGCGAATATCGAGCCCGCTTGCCTCGGCATGCGCGCTGGCCGCCGCGACATTGTCGCCCGCCGCATCAACACCGGTAACCTCAGCGCCAAGCCGCGCCAGAGGTTCGCATACAAGCCCTGCGCCGCACCCGATATCGAGCGCCGTCTTGCCCGCCAGCGGCTTAATCCCGCGTGCGTCACTTCCAAAATGAGCATCCACCGCCTCGCGGATAAAGCGGAGCCTCACCGGATTCACCTGGTGCAGGCTCGCCATTTTGCCCTTGGGATTCCACCAATCTTTCGCAAGATCAGCAAAGAAAGCAGCTTCTTCAGGACGGATTGTTACGTTCTGCGTGCTTTGTGTGTTTGCGTTTCCCATAATCACCCGTTAGCAGCGCCCCGACCACATAACTAGTGTGACATCAATAAGGACAACTAACCAGCAGGAGCTTTAGGGCCTTGGCCGAAGCTAGACCCAGAAAAAGACAGCGTGTCGTCATGAAATTCGGCGGGACCTCGATGGCGGGGACCGAGCGGATTCGCCGCGTCGCCAATATCGTGCGCGCGCAGGCGCAAAACAGCGAAGTCGGCGTTGTCGTCAGCGCCATGGCCGGCGAGACCGACCGCCTTGTGGGTTTCTGCCGCGAAGCCAATGCGCTTTATGACCCTGCTGAATATGACGTCGTGGTCTCCAGCGGAGAGCAGGTGACCAGCGGGCTCTTGGCTCTCACCTTGCAATCGCTGGGGTGCAAAGCGCGCAGCTGGCTCGGCTGGCAAATGCCTGTGAAGACGGTCGAGGCTCACTCCAAAGCGCGGGTGAGCACTATTGATGCACCTGAAATGGTCGCTTCGATGAAAAGCGGCGAGATCGCGGTTTGCCCCGGTTTCCAAGGCATATCCGAGGATGGACGTATCACTACGCTTGGCCGGGGCGGTTCTGACACCTCTGCGGTGGCGGTCGCGGCAGCGGTTAAAGCGGATCGCTGCGATATCTATACCGATGTGGACGGGGTCTACACCACGGACCCGCGCATCGTTGCCAAGGCGCGCAAGCAAAAGGCGGTCACTTACGAAGAGATGCTTGAGCTTGCGAGCGTGGGCGCAAAGGTTCTTCAGACGCGCTCTGTGGGTCTTGCCATGAAAGAGGGCGTGCGCATCCAGGTGCTCTCCAGCTTTGTGGGCGACGATGCGGTGCCCGCCGATGAACTGCCCGGTACGTTGATCGTATCGGATGAAGAAATGGAACAAATGGTCGAAAGGGGCGAAATGGAACGCCAATTGGTCACAGGTATCGCTCACGACAAAAATGAGGCCAAAGTGACGCTCACACGCGTGCCGGACAAACCGGGCGCTGTGGCGGATATCTTTGCCCCGCTCGCCGATGCGTCGATCAACGTCGATATGATCATCCAAAACGTCGGGCGCGATAAGGGGGAGACCGATGTGACCTTTACTGTACCGGGGGCTGACCTCGCGCGCGCTCAGGCTCTGCTTGAGGATAAGCGCGAAGGCATTGGTTTTAACCGGGTGATCACCGATAGCAAGGTTGCGAAAATCAGCGTCGTTGGCGTGGGCATGAAAAGCCACGCAGGCGTTGCCAGCACTATGTTCAGCGCATTGTCGGACCGCGGCATCAACATTCAGGCGATCTCGACCTCTGAGATCAAGGTGAGCGTGCTGATCGACGAAGATGAGACCGAACTTGCTGTTCGCGTGCTGCACACAGCATACGGGCTTGATGCGGAGGATTGAGGGCGTTTGGCCTCCGGCGCATTTGGGGCGGGGCACCGATCCGCCTACCTTAGCTGCAACTCACCGGTTTTAACCCTGTTTGCTAACCCAGTCTTTACAATTGTAACCGGTACATGAGGCTCTCACACAGGAGCCTTACGCAATGGCGCTCAAAGCCTATCTCGATTCCACTCAGAGCAACGACGCCCTCACGCTGGAAGGAAGGAGCCGCCCCCGCCGTGCGTTGAAGCTCCATACAAGCGGCGTTTCTCAAAGCCGTGCGAGCCAAGACACCTGGCCAGCCAATGTAACGATCCACAATCTGTCCGCCGCCGGTCTCCTGATCGAAACGGATTTAGAGCTTGTGCCAGGCGAACGGCTGGCGATTGGATTGCCCAATGCCGGTTCAGTGGCAGCGCAAATCGTTTGGGTGAGCGAACGGCTTTATGGCTGCGCATTTGAAGAGGCGCTCAGCGATAGCGTGATCGCCGCCTCTCAGCTTCAATCCGAACCTCAAAACCAACCTCAACCTCAATCTGAGCCAGAGCAGAAACGTCTGCACTCTTTGGGACGATCATCCCTCGGCAGCCAGCTTGGACCGACCCTCAACCGTTTGCGCCGCGAACGCTCGTTGACGCTGGATCAGATGGCAACGGCGCTGGGTGTCAGCAAGCCAACGGTATGGGCCTGGGAAAAGGGCAAAGCGCGGCCGCTACAAGAACGACTAGCGGCAATCGCGCAGGTTTTGGGCGTGTCGGAGGCCGAACTTATCGGCTCTGGCGAAGAGCAGACAGGCAGTGACCTTATTGAGGAATGTCGCTTACGTATTGCATCTGAATTTAGAACGAGCCCCGATAGTGTACGTATTATGATAGAAGTTTAAGGCCTCTCACGAGTCGCCGAGGCTTTGGAAAAAACCTGCGAAAACTCAACTTTATGGTAAACACAGGCAATGCTGATTCGTTAATTAGTTCAGTTACTTAACGATGGCTAACAGGGGTGGGGCTACATCTTTGAGAGAGAGGGATTTCTCTTAGGAAAACCGTTAAACGTTAGTTTACGCGTGGCCTCTCCTGTTGAGCGAATTGGCAAGGGTTGTTGCTGAGTTGCCGGGGGCTACTGAGATGAATACGCAAATTTTCGACAAAGGCTGTCACGCGCCGGAAGGGCCTCACGGGGCGCATGGCGACGCTGCACGCGATATTTCGGTGCGCTTGGACCGGGCTGGTTTTGTGGTCGATGCATCACACAATGCCAATCTATTGGGCATTGACCCGCAGTCTGTTCTGTTGATGCCGCACATCGCCGATATCGCGATGCCGGACTACCGGGCTGAGGTTTCAAGATACTTCCAGCAGGTCGTCGCCGGGAGAAGCGGAGGCATGGCGATTGAGTTCCCCGTACACAATCTGGACCCGCTGCCAGAAGAGCAAGACTGCAATGGCCAAGAGCAGTGGTATGCGCTCGACCTGCGCCGCAGCGGCAATGACGGCTCTGCTGAACTCGGCGCGGTAGGTGTATTGCAATCGGTGCAGCACAAATACCAAGCCCCGCGTAAAAGAGTTGTGAGCGGCATCAGCGATCCCTTTACAGGACTTGCTGACAGGCGCTGTTTCGTAAGCAGTCTGATCGGTAGCATTACGATGAACGATACGGTGAGCCTTGCCGTGTTTGCGATCGACGGGATGCGCTCGATCTTTATGCAATATGGGCAAGGAACCGCTGATGAAATCCGCTGGGGGTTCGCACGGTTCCTCGAGACGATGACGGACAATCACCACACGCTTGGCCAAATTGATGAAGAGCGCTTCGGCGTGGTCCTGCCCGGAATGCTTCCCAAGGAAGCGCGGCAATGGGCCAATGATGCGCTGAACATTTTTGCCAAGCTTGCTATGCCTGCCAATGGCAACACGCCTGAACTTTGCGCAAGTGCAGGGGTCGCGCGGGCAGAATTGAGCGCAGAATGGAGCATTCGCCAGGCAGAGCTGGGCCTTGTTATGGCACGGGCTGCGGGCGGAATGCAGGCGGCAATTTGCCAGCCGCATTCCTGTTTGTCGAGCGGGCATCTGGTCGAGCGCGCAATGGAAAAGGTGATTCACCGCTCGGTCAAAAGGCTCCCATAACGCGCTTCGACTATCAGGCATTGCGCGTCCAAGATTTGTCAGCGGCGCCTCCCTTGCGCTACGGGGGAGCCATGTCCTTTACCGCCACTATCCTCTTGCTCGGCTCGGGCGAGCTGGGCCGAGAATTTGTCATTTCAGCTAAGCGTTTGGGCGCGAGGGTAATCGCCTGCGATGCCTATGATGATGCGCCCGCCATGCAGGTTGCGGACGCGCGCGAGGTTTTTTCCATGCTCGACGGCGCTGCACTGCGTGCTGCGGCTGAAAAGCACCAGCCCGACCTGATTGTCCCTGAGATTGAGGCGATCCGAACTGAGGTCTTGGGCGAACTTGAAAGCGAAGGGTTTAACGTCATTCCCTCCGCACGCGCCGCCCAGCTTACCATGAACCGCGATGCCATTCGAGACCTGGCTGCTGGAGAGCTTGGTCTGACGACCTCGCGCTATCGCTATGCTGCGACACTTGCAGAGGTGCGCGCGGCTGCTGATTACGCGGGGTTCCCCTGTGTCATCAAACCCGTGATGAGTTCCTCAGGCAAAGGCCAAAGCAAGGTCGATGGTGAGGGCGCGCTCGAAGAGGCATGGGACAAGGCTCAGGCCAATATGCGCGGCGACCGGGCGCGGGTGATCGTCGAGGAATTTATCGCCTTCGATTATGAGATCACGCTCCTCACCGTGCGTCATGCGGGTGGCATAAGTTTTTGCCCGCCCATCGGTCACCGCCAGGAACGCGGCGATTATCAGGAAAGCTGGCAACCGGCCGCAATGTCGCAAGGTGCAATCGCCAAAGCGCAAGAAATGGCTGTTAGCGTGGTCGAAGCGCTGCAAGGGGCTGGCCGAGGCTGGGGCCTGTTTGGAGTTGAGTTCTTTATTCGCGGCGAAGAGGTGATCTTTTCTGAGCTTTCCCCGCGACCTCACGATACCGGCATGGTGACGCTTGCAAGCCAGAGCCTCACCGAGTTTGATCTTCACGCCCGTGCAATTCTTGGCCTCCCGGTCCCCAGCGCCATCGAAGCGGTGCCAGCGGCCTCCGCTGTCATTCTTGCCGACAGGGAAAGCGCAAATTTTGCGTTTGAGGGCGTCGCGGATGCCCTCAGGACAGACCCTGCAAGCGATATCCGCATTTTCGGCAAACCAAGCACAAGAGCCTATCGCCGCATGGCCACCGCCTTGGCAACGGGGAGTGACACTGACGAGGCACGCCGCCTCGCTGCCGCTACGGCACACAAGGTGCGCATCACCTACTCGTGATTGATCTTTGCACGCGCGACCCTTAAGCGAGCAAACCTATGACAAACTATTTAAAAACCAGCGCCATGATGCAGCGCGGCACCGAATTTCTAGGCTGCGAAACCGCGATCCTTTGCGGTGCGATGAGCTGGGTGTCAGAGCGCAACCTTGTCTCTGCTATTTCTAATGCAGGAGGTTTTGGAGTGATTGCCTGCGGTGCAATGACGCCTGAGCTTCTTGACGCAGAAATCGCTGCGACAAAGGCGATGACGGACAAGCCCTTTGGCGTGAACCTCATCACTATGCATCCGCAGCTGTTTGATCTTGTCGCAGTCTGCAAAAAATATGCGGTGAGCCATGTCGTGCTCGCAGGCGGTATCCCGCCAAAGGGCAGCGTCGAGGCGATCAAGGCGTTTGGCGGCAAGGTCATCGTTTTCGCGCCAACGCTGGCGCTTGCGAAAAAGCTCTTGCGGTCCGGCGGCGACGCAGTGGTGATCGAAGGCATGGAAGCAGGCGGCCACATCGGTCCGGTCGCCACCAGCGTGCTAGCGCAGGAATTTTTGCCCGCTCTGGCGCAAGACCACGTGGTCTTTGTCGCAGGCGGCATTGGCCGGGGCGAGGCGATTGCGAGCTATCTCGAGATGGGCGCATGCGGGGTTCAGCTCGGCACCCGTTTTGCCTGCGCGTCTGAGAGCATCGCGCATGATCATTTCAAAAAGGCCTTTTTCCGCGCCAAAGCCCGCGATGCCGAGGCTAGCGTTCAAGTTGACCCGCGCCTTCCCGTGATCCCGGTGCGCGCACTTAAGAACAAAGGCACCGAAGAGTTCACGAAAAAGCAGATCGAAGTCGCTGGAATGCTCGACCGCGAAGAGGTGGATATGGGCGAAGCGCAGCTTGAGATCGAACACTTTTGGGCAGGCGCCCTTCGCCGCGCGGTCGTCGATGGCGACATTGAAAACGGCTCGATCATGGCAGGCCAATCGGTCGGCATGGTGACCAAGGAAGAGCCTGTCGCTGACATCATCGCTGAGCTGATGGACCAGTGCGAAGCGGCTCTGACAGGAAGGTAGATTTCGCCGATGAGTGACGACCAGCCCGAAGATTTTCCTCTCCCCAATGCATCGACCGATCTTTCGGGTAGCGTGGCTTTGGTCACCGGTGCCTCCTCAGGTTTTGGCGAGCGGTTTGCCCGCGTGCTGGCGAGCCAGGGCGCGGCTGTCGCCCTGTGCGCGCGGCGTGTTGACCGGCTCGAAGCGCTTGCAGCGAAAATCAACGCAGGCGGCGGTAAGGCCGTCGCCATCGCCATGGATGCGACCGATGCGGACGCCTTGGTGAATGCGGTTGAGACAGCTGAGCGCGAACTCGGCCTTGTCGATATCCTTATCAACAATGCGGGTATCCCCGATGCGCAGCGCGCGCACAAAATGGAGCTTGAGCTGATCGACCGGGTACTCGGCGTGAACCTTCGTGCACCATGGATTCTGTCCTGCGAAGTGGCGCGGCGGCTCTTGGCTGCCAAGAAACCGGGGCGCATCGTCAATATCTCTTCGACCGCGCACTATCGCTATGATGGCGGGGGCGCCGCGCTTTACGCGACCACCAAAACCGCGCTTGCCCGGATGACTGAAACGCTCAGCGTCGAATGGGGCTATGCCAATATCAATGTTAATGCGATTTGCCCCGGAATGTTCGTGACCGAAATGACTGATGGCATGTTTGAACGCATCGGCGACCCGCGCCCTATGCTGGCACGCAAGAGAGTGCCGGTCCCGGCGCAAATGGACTCAACGCTGCTCTATCTGGTGAGCCCTTCGAGCGAATGCGTGACCGGAGCTGTCATCAAAGTCGACGACGGCCAGTCTGCTCGCATGAAGATGTGATCGAACCCGGGATGAGTGACCCTTTAGTCCTGACGCTAACTTGCGCTGATCAGCCGGGCATCACCGCCCGCGTGACCGCCTCTCTTTACGAGCGCGGCTGCAACGTCCTTGATGCGCAGCAATTTCGCGATGAGACCTCTGACCGCTTCTTTATGCGCGTGGCGTTCGACCCTACCGGCACGACCTCTGACGAACTGCGCGGGGCGTTTGCGAAGCTCGCAGGCGAATATGCGATGGATTGGGAGATCGTAGCGGAAAGCCGTCCGCGCCGTGTGATCATCATGGTCTCCAAAGGCGACCATTGCCTCGTCGACCTGCTTTATCGCCTGCGCATGGGAGAGCTCAATATCGAGGTGGTGGCAATCATCTCGAACCACCCGCGCGAGGTGGCGATCCGCACCGATATTGGCGAGATCCCTTTCCACCATGTGCCGGTGACCAAAGAAACAAAACCCGAGGCCGAAGCGCGGGTGCGTGAAATCGCTGAGGAAACGCAAGCAGAGTTGATCGTGCTCGCGCGTTATATGCAGATCCTGTCGGACGAACAGTCTGCGCATTTTTCGGGACAGTGCATCAACATTCACCACTCTTTCTTGCCCGGCTTCAAAGGTGCAAAGCCTTATCACCAAGCTCACGCGCGCGGGGTCAAGATCATCGGGGCGACCGCTCACTTTGTGACCGCTGACCTTGATGAAGGGCCGATCATTCACCAAGACGTGGAGCGCATCACCCATGCCGACAGCCCTGCCGATCTGGTGCGCAAAGGCCGCGATATCGAACGCCGCGTGCTTGCCGAAGCGGTGCGCCTGTTTGCAGGCGAGCGCGTGCTGATGAACGGCAATCGAACGGTGGTTTTTAGGGGGTAATATGATCGTTCAGCGCCTCGACCATGTGAACATCGTCACCCAAGACCTTGGCGGCACTGCGCGGTTTTATGCAGACCTTCTCGACCTTGAAGAACGCGATGGACCGCCTTCTATGCGCCCTGATCAGGTGCGCTGGATGTATGATGCAGTTGGTCAGGCGATCTTGCACATCAACTCGGTCGATTTCCCGAGCACTTATAAGCGCCCGCTGGAGTCTGGCGCAGCAACCGGGGCGATCCACCATGTGGCTTTGCGGTGTGAGGGTTTGGAGACGGTCAAAGCGCGGCTAGAGGCGCGTGGGGCTGACTTCACCGTCAATGAAGTGCCCGCGATAGGCCTCACCCAGATTTTCACGACAGACCCCAACAACGTGCTGTTGGAACTCAACTTCTTCGCGGAAGGCTAGCCTAGCCAGCCATCCTCGCGCAGTGTTTTGACGTTGCTACGGCTGACGGGGATTTCGAGTTCATTCTCGAGGATCAGCTTGATGTCGCGCCCCTCACGTCTTTGGCTGACCACCGCACTGCGCGCGGCCCACCAGCTGCGGTGGACTTGCTGGCCGTGTCCCTCAGGCATGAGAGTAATAGCTTCGCTAAGCGGCATTAGCACCATCTGCGAACGCCCAGCTGCATGCACCCGGGTGTAGTGGTCCTCCACTGAGAGCGCGATGATGGCAGGAAACCCTGCGGGCAGCCGTTCGTGGAGCTTTGTTTCGTCATTGCAAGGTTTGGCAGATTCCTCATTTTCTCCCATCGGCTTGAAATCGGCCCGTGCATAGATGACATAGAACACGCCGAAAAAGCCGAGCCCTACAAGGATTGTCGAAGGCCAAATTCGGGCAAAGTTCGCGCCCAATGCCTCGCTTGGCCCTCCAAACCACCACAAAACGGCCCATGAAATCAGCGCTGATCCCACTGGGATAGCGATGGCATAGCCCCAAACCTCTGGCAGTCCGACAAGCTTTGCTGCGGCAGATCCTGACTGGGCTAGCCCCTTCATCAGTCCCCATGCGATGATGCTTCCGACAATCCAGAACGCCATGCGCAGGCCCAAAGGCATATCGCCGGGCGTAAAAATGCCCAGGAGCGCAATCAGGCAGCCGATGATCGCTACAATGGCGGCTTCGGCCATCCATCTTTCAGGACGCGAAAGGCGGCGGCTTTGCGTCATTGGCCCGGGCGGTCCATTTGCGGACACCTCGCGCAAAGGTCGGACCGCCCACGCATCTTCGCGACGCCTCGCGTAGATTGAATTGCTGGACCAAGGGAAAACGCGATGCTCATGAATGCTCACATGTAACGTCAATTTTGGTCAGGAGACAAGCAAACCATGTCAGATCGCGTTTTGGCCCGGAATATTGCAATAACCGCCGTTATCACGGTGTTCTTTACCTTTGGATTGATGGTCGTGGTCTCACAAACCGGCGGGTATGCAGCGTCATCGAGCTTGGAGGCCGAAAAAGGGATCACTTTGCCGGTTGCTGTTCACTTGGCCACCGTAATACCGGCTCTCCTGCTTGGGCCACTCATCCTTTGGGGCAAAAAAGGCGATGCGCGCCACAAGCTTTTGGGGCGGATTTGGGCAGTTTTGATGCTGATCACAGCAATTGCCTCCGCCTTTATTCGAGCACCCGGAGGCGGGATCGCTGGCACAGGCTACAGCGCGATCCACATTTTCACTGTGTGGACGATTATCAATGTGCCGATAGCCGTTTGGTGCGCGCGAACCGGCAAAATCGCGCAGCACCGCTCAGCGATGATCGGCCTTTATGTCGGGCTATGCATCGCAGGCGCGTTTACGCTGATCCCGGGCAGGCTGCTCGGCAATTTGGTGTTCGGCTAGTGTTCGTCGAGAAGCAACCTGCGCCACGGTTCGGCGCGCGGGTCATCGCTTGCGAGAGGGTCCCAGACCTTGGCCATGCGCGCTCTTGCCTCACGTTTGGTCAGTCCAGTGTTGCAATCGAGCACGTAGAAGAAGGCCGTCACCCTATAGTTCATAATGCAATGAATATGCACCGGTTTTGGACCCGCCGTGATGGCCTCCTGCATAGCAGCGACATGAGCACGTGTCGGGGCGGTAAAGGGCACCGGGATATGCGTGTATTGGATGCCGTGTGCGGCCATGATACCGGCCTCGTCCGGCAAGGCGTCGGCATGATCGTCAAGCGCGAGATTGACGACATGGCGAACCCCCAATGTCACCAGCCGAATGGGATCGCTTGGCGACAGCTTACCCGAAGTGGTGACCAAGTCATCGCGCCGCTGCCAATTGCGGATGTCGACTGGATCGCCTGTCATCCCTCAGCGCTGCGCCACCTGCTCCGCGTTTGCGGCCTGATTTGCTGCCTCAAGTGCCTTATCCTCATTGGCGCGTTGGATGACATAGGCGCGGATCGCCTCGATCTCATCTTTTGACATTGATCCTGCAAAGCTTGCCATGCCGTTGTCAGCAAGGATGCCGTCGTGAACGACCGCCTGCCAGCTTGTCGCATTGCCGAGCGTTCCCGAACGCCTGAGGTCAGGCAGCGTCGTTGAACCCACAGCAGCCGGCGCATGGCACACGGCGCAATAGCGGGCGTAGTTGACCTTACCCAGCGCAATCGTCTCAGCGCTCGCACGCGAAGGAGGCGGGTCAAGCGGGAGCTCCGCCAGCGTCACCATATCGGGAAGCACAGCCTCGCCGCCGATCTTGAATACCAGAAGGCGCGAAATATTGCGCACTGGCCCCTGGTCTTTGATCATATGACCATCGCCTGCGAGCGCATATGCACCGCCCCAACCGGCCAGAACCGCGACATATTGCTCACCGCCAACGGTGTAGGTGATGGGAGGCGCGACAATGCCAGTCTGTGCGGCAAAGCTCCAAAGCTTCTCACCAGAGCCTGCATTGTAGGCGGCAAATTCGCTCGACGAATTGCCTTGGAAGACAAGCCCGCCGCCGGTGGCCAGAAGGCCGCCGTTCCATGGGCCGGGGAACTCCACCGTCCAGCGCGCTTCTTGCGCCACAGGGTCCCACGCCATCAGCTTGCCTTTGACCGTGCCATAGATGGATTTGCGAACGCGCAGATCAGGCGGCAGATCGCCTGCGCCAAGGTCAATCCCGACGTTGAACCCGCGCGCGCGGTCGGGCTTCCAATCGGTTTCTGGCGCATAGGCGGCAGCAGCCTCGAACGCTGGGATATAGACAAGGCCTTCGCCCGGGTGGAACGCCATCGGGTGCCAGTTGTGCCCGCCAAGCGGCCCCGGCATCACCAAGGCAGTCTCACCGGTTTTGTCGAACCGCGCTTCTGGATTGAAGATCGGGCGACCGTTCTCGTCGATCCCCTCAGCCCAGTTTTGCGGGATGTATTCCTCGGCAGAGATAAACTCGCCCGTTGCCCGGTCGATGACGTAGAAGAACCCGTTTTTGGGCGCCTGCATCAGAACCTGACGCTCTTCACCCTCGATCTCCATATCGGCGAGGATGATGTGCTGTGTCGCGGTGTAGTCCCATGTTTCGCCCGGGGTTGTCTGATAGTGCCAGACATACTCGCCCGTATCGGGACGCACCGCGACGATGCTGGAAAGATAGAGGTTGTCGCCCTCTCCCGCCCCATCTTCGCCCGGCGAACGGTACGCTTGGTTCCACGGGGATCCATTGCCGACGCCGAAATAGAGAAGATCGAGTTCGGGGTCATAGGCCATGGAATCCCAGACCGTGCCCCCGCCGCCGATTGCATCGGAACCGGCGAGAACTTCCATATTCCACGTCTCAGCGGCGGCCTTCAAATGCTCTGGTGCATCGTCACCTTCCGTCCCATCAGGCACGGTATAGAAACGCCATAGCTCGCTGCCATCCTCGACATCGTACGCCGCGATATATCCGCGCACGCCAAATTCTGCCCCGCCGTTACCGATGATAACCTTGCCATCAATGATGCGCGGCGCGCCGGTTATGGAATAGGCCATGTCCTGATCAACGGTGACGACTTCCCAATTCACCTCGCCCGTATCGCGGTCAAGCGAGATCAGCCGCCCATCAAGCGAGCCAAGGAACAGGTCGTCGCCCCATGCAGCGAGGCCCCGATTGACCACATCGCAGCACACTTTGACGCCGGTTTCGCCGGGGACCTCTGGGTCGTAATCCCACAGCGGCTCACCCGTGGTCGCATCGAACGCCTTTACCTTTGACCATGCGGTGGTGAGGTACATCTTGCCGTCGATAACAAGCGGGGTCGCTTCTTGCCCGCGCGCTGTGTCCATATCGGCAAACCATGCAAGACCCAGATCGCCCACGTTTTCGGAGTTGATGTTTTCAAGCGGAGAGAAGCGCTGCTCATCATAGGTGCGCCCATGGGTGATCCAATTGGCGTCGTCCTCGCCCGCGCCAAGCAGCATTGCAGAGGTAATCTCGCCCTCGCTGGTGCCGGCCATATCTTCACAAGATGCCAGACCCAAAGTGCCCAGCGCCAAGACCGGCGCTGCCCAAAATAGTTTTTTCATGGTTCTCTCTCCCCAAGGGACCTTGTAAAGTTCCCTCTCTTGCCAAGCAGTCTGCCTTGCAAATTGCCGCTTGTCTATGGGGGGCAGGCGGGCCTATCAAATTGGTGAGATCAAAGACTTAGAAGGATGAGCGAGCAATGTGTGATCAAGCCAATCTCAAGGAATGGGCGCGAGGCCAAGTGAGCCGCCGCGAACTCGGCGTTTTGGCAGGCGCTGCTGCGATCACTGCGTGCGCGCCAGAAGCTGTAACGGCTATCGGTGAGAGCGCGCAAGAGGTTGCCGTCACACAGACCGAAATCACCTTTGAGACCGCCGATGGCGTGATGGACGGTGTGTTTATCCACCCAAGCGAAGGCAAGCACCCAGCGATTATCTTCTGGCCTGACATTGCCTCAATCCGCCCGGCTAAAATCGACATGGCAACGCGTCTTGCCAAAGAAGGCTTCGCGGTGCTCATCATGAACCCATATTACCGCGATGTTGCGGGTCAGCAGTTCGAAGATTTCGCAGGCTGGGTGGAAGCAGGCGCTTTGCAGGCCGTTGCCCCTTACCGCGAAAAGCTCGACGCTGATTCCATCGGCCGCGATGCGGGCGCTGCAGTGGTGTGGCTTGATGGTCAGGACGCGGTGGACACATCCAAAGGCATCGGCACGCAAGGGTACTGCATGGGCGGGCCGTTCACCGTATGGAGCGCGGCGGCCGTCCCTGAGCGGATCAAAGCGGCGGCAAGCTTCCACGGCGGGGGACTTGTGCGCGATGACTATGAGAAGAGCCCGCATAAGGTTCTTCCTGCAAGCACGGCTGGATATCTGATCGCAGTGGCGCAGGATGATGACGCCGCAGCGCCCACGCACAAGCACGAATTTGCAGCCGCCGCCGAAGCAGCAGGGCGACCCGCTACGGTTGAGGTCTATGCGGGTGATCACGGCTGGACGGTTCCAGACAGCCCGTCATTTGCGGAGGCTCCGGCTGAAAAGGCTTATGCGGATCTGCTGACTTTGTATGAGGCGCAGCTTTAGGCCTCCATGTCCTACTCATCCCTCGCTCTGTAGGCCGAGGGTCTGCAAGTCGTTGAAACCTGTGCCTTTGATCCGCTGATTTCAGCAGGTCAGAGGGCAGGGTTTTTCGCCCCTGAACAGTATGCCAAGTCTGCCAAATGTGTTGAAGGCGGTGCCATCAGCGCCTGCGAATCAGCCCGCAGCTTCGCGCTTCTTGTTACGCTCATTGGCAAGACCAAAGCGGCCAAAACGGCGGTACCGGGTCATCCACTTGTCAAGGAACAGGCCAAGCGGGCGTGCGTCGATACCAAGGTCAGCCAGGGTGTTTGCATCGTCGCTGACCACGCTTCCGGCTTTGAGCAGGGTCCACTGATCACGGCTCATCGGCGTCAGGGGCAGGGCGGCAAAAAGACCGCTGAGCCCATCAGGCATGGCGATAAACTTGGGATCGCGCCCTGCGGCCTCGGCGATGCGGGTGTTGATTTCCATCATGGTGAGGACTTCGGGTCCGCCAAGTTCGAAGGTCTTGCCGCCGTGGGCTGCTGGGTCTTCAAGTGCGGCGGCAACCGCTTCGGCAACGTCGTCTACGTATACCAGTTGGAGCTCAGCATCCGGTCCAAAGACGGGCAGCACCGGCGCCATCTCAATGAGGCCGCCGAACATATTGAGGAAATTGTCATCCTTGCCAAACACGATGGAGGGGCGAAGAATTGTGGCGTTTGCAAAAGCTTCAAGAACGAGCCGTTCACCCAAACCCTTGCCTTTGGCGTAGGCGGTGGGCGAGTTTTCATCAGCGCCAATCGCGCTCATATGGACAAAGCCGCGCACGCCGCCCGATTTGGCTTTCGCCGCGATCGTTCCAGGAGCCTCACCCATAAGCTTGGAGAGGTCACCGTCAAACGCGCCAACGAGGTTGACCACGTAATCCGCACCGCTCAGCGCCTTGTCTACTTGGGCTTCATCGGTGATATCGCACTGCGCAAATTGCAGCTGACCCAGATTGGCAAGCGGCTTCAAAGGCCAGCTTTTCTCAGGCTTACGGCTGGCCACCCGCACCCGCGCACCGCGTGCAAGCAAAGCCTGAACGACGTAGTTCCCGATAAAGCCGCCGCCACCAAAAATAGTGACCAAAGCGTTGGACAAAACAGAAGGGTTGGACATGGCTTTAAAATCCCGCGGAGCTGATCAATCTGCAAACGAAAAGACGCCGATCCCATGCTCGAAAGCGAAGCATTGGGCAAGAGGTGACCTGTACCCATTGTCGAGCCGTGGCCCAAAATCGACCCAGACCTAGCGTACTATCGCCGCGCGTTTGCCAGCGGTGAGCTTAGCATTCTGCTCCGATCAAGCGGTCCAGCTTTGCGGAGGCGGCTTTATTGGTGCGGGCAATTATGGCCTGTGCCTGTTCAAGCGCGGGGCAAGGGAAGCTCGCATCCTCAGCGATGCTCAATTCAAGCACCTCGACAAACGCACCGGGCGGCATCACCCGCGCGCCTTTGGTCAGGAACCGGTTCTGCCACCTGTCTGCACCGCTCACGATCGCAGCAAACACTGCGCGTTCCTCGCCGCCGGCCTTTGGAAAGATCGCAGGGCCAACGTCTTGAAGAAGCGCGTCTTCAGTGCTCCGGATCAAGAAAAGCGCGGCATATCGGCGCGCGGCCTCGGAGCGATCTCCTGCGGCAATGGCGATTTGCATTACCGATTCTTGGGCGAGCCGGTCGCGCCATCCGCGCCGCGCCGCGTACTGGATGGCAAGACCGCTCGCATCGGTGTCTCCCGCTGCGAAATGTGCCTGCGCCAACAGACGCAAACTGCGCGCTGGCATCGGGCGGCGTCTCACCAATCTTTGCGCCTCTTCGATCCCAAGTTCAGCGCGGCCCCCATAAATGGCAAGCGCTGCCACTCTTGGCTGCGCTGCTGAACGAAAGACCTCAGGCACATGTGGTGCGATTTCGGGTGTCTTGCGAGCTTGCCGGTCGAATTGCACGCCTGTTGTCATAATCGCTGCGCCTAAGATCAGCGCGATCCAGAGTATCCGGCCAATCATTGCTCGCCAGCCCTTGCCGGTACGCCGAAGCGCGCAAGTATAACCAAAGCGAATGCAGCGAACGCCAACATGGTGTGATTACGCAGCGGATAATCTGTGACCGACTGCAAAGCGATTGCCAGCAAGGCAGCGCTGCCGCTCCATGCAATCCAGCGGTCCCGAGAACCGCGTGCACGCCAACTGAGCCAAGCAAGCACCATCAGCCAAGCGCCAACCAGCGCAATGCCCGGCAAGCCCGCCTCAATCACAACCTCGAGATAGTCATTGTGCGCGCGCCCAGCGCGCCGCTGTGTGATGTTCTCAAGCGATTCGTCAATCTGGAAGACGTCATCAAATGTGCCCGTTCCAGCGCCAACCGGCCAATAACGGTCGGCCGAATAGGCGCCATCTTCCCAAATGTATGTTCGTGCATCGGTTCGCTCGCTCTGAAAACGCTCGGCAAGGTCTCCTAAGCGCCCCGGCGCGGCAACCACAAGAGTTGCGAGCGTTACAACGCCGAGAATAATCGCGGCTGGCATAGCCCATTTTGTTGCCGGGCGTGCTGAAGGGATGTGCCCATGGCGCCTGGCGCGTCTACCGCCTTTCATTCGTACTGATGCGAATTTCACAGCAACCAATACGAGCGGCACTGCTGCGAGCACCAGCGCGGTGCGCGAACGGGTCAGGATAACCGCGAGGATGAGAAGGATGCAAAGAGAGATGCGAATAGGAAGCTGCGCGCGATCAAGCGGTCCTGGGACGGGGAGCAAAGCGGCGAAGCTGAGGCATCCCACCAGAAAAAGACCAGCCGAATTGCGATTTGCAAATGTGCCAAACAGCACGCCGGGCATCGGATTTTCCGGATAGAAGAGGCCCGTCTCCCCATTGGAAAGCACCTGCACTGCGCCGATCAAGAGGTTGGCAAAGCCCAAACCCACTATAACCCAACCGGCAGTGATCAGCTTCGCGCGGCCCGCTGCCCAACCGATAGCCAGGACTGCGAAAGGGGTAGTAAGGGCGCTGAGTGCGAGGCCTGTACGGACCGGGTCGACGCTTGCCGCCCTCCATGAAAGCCCCCGGCAAGCTCAAGCGAGCGGGCAACCAATTCGCGCCCGGGAAGTGCGGTCCAAATCTCTGGCGGAAGGGGAATGAGAAACACCGCAGGGATGAGCGCTGAGCCAAAAACAAGCGCGCTCAGATACCAAGGCGCATCTGCGCAGAACTTCAAAAAGCTGCGCCGATGAAAAGCGAGGCCCGCCAGCGCGGTGAGTTGGACGAGAAGATTGGCGAGGCCATAGCGCGAACCGCCGCCCCCGAAGGCGACTGCGACAAACAAAATTATGCACAAAGCGAGAAGATGACCTCTCGCACTCGGTTCAGAGTTTTCCATCGCGATTCGTGACATCATGATCCGTGACATTGTGTTTTAGGACTGCCTTCGTACGCCCTGCCTTCGTACTCCCTGCATTTGGTCCGCCTTGCGCTCGATCACATTCATTCAACAAGACAGGTAATCAGATCGAAGGAGCCGCCAAGTAAAGCCCTCAACGCAAAGAAAAAGCGCCCGGGAATCCCGCGCGCTTATTCTTTAAACTAAGCCGGCAGCCTTGAAGGCTATCAGGTGCCTGGAGACTGTGTGGTGTCAGCATCATCTACAACATCATCAGCATCGTCATTGTCTTCGCTGCCTGCGATGACGATAGCGCCGATAACAGCAGCAGCGGCGAAGAGGCCAACAATGATGTACGGTACGCCAACCACGCCTTCACCTTCAGCCGAACGGCCAAGGCCAGGCTGTGCGGCTGAGCTGCTGGTGTAAACCGGTGTCTGATCGCCAGCGCGAGTGTTCGCCTGCGCTGCAACCGGGACGAAAGCCAAGCTTGCTGCCGCAGCGGTCACAATAACCTTAGAAATTTTCTGAAACATCAATCCTGCCCTCTTGATGAATGATTTGACCTAGCTTGCTACTGCAGTGCAGCACGCTTGACAACCAGACCGCGAAAAAAGGCTAATAAATCGCTAACCGCGCCCTTATCGCACTTCTATCAGGCGGGTCACACAGGTGCGGTATGCTTTATCGACGTCTCGTCTCAGCATGATTCTTCCGAATCCTCCGATTCGCTGAGGATCAAGTGATATTGGCTGATATCGCCGCCTGTAACGACGCTCTTTTCATGGATCAGCCAAGCGTGTGCGCCGAACTTGCCGTCCTTTGGATTCTCTACCCCGATTTGTATCTCGGCGTAGACCTTGAAAGACATCAGCCAGTTCTGACCTGCTATTGCTTGGACCATGCAATCTGAACGCCAAGGCAGTCTGGCGGCAATGCGCGGGATGACATAAGCAATCCGCGCAAGGGTTGCCTCCGGCGCGCTACGGGCTGCAAGTGAAGCAGCTTTAGAGGCACGGTTGCGAGCGCGTATTTGCTTGGCTTCGAATTTCTGAAAAACAACTCTTGCGCGCACCAACTCTGCAAGGCCCCGCACTGCAAAAGGGATGAGCCACCCAGCGTCACTGACGATTGGACGCTTCCCTTGAGGCGGGACATGCCGAGATTGTGCCAATTTCATCATCTTTCCATTCCGCCGCTCCCATGCCACAGCGAACAGATCGCTGCCATCCATTTGCGTACCGAAATCCAAGGACACCGCTTTGTCTGTAATCTGTGCCATCTTTTCCCTCGACGGCGTTGGCAAGGATGATCTCGATTCCGCGTTAGGTTCTCTGAAGGCTTATCCGCATGATGACGCGGGAAGTTGGCGTTCGGGCAATTTCGCTCTGGCTGGCTGTATTGTGCACACCACCAGCGAATCGAAAGAACAAAGGCAACCCGTTGTGACCGATGACGGGCAGGTGGCCTGTGTGTTTGATGGATATCTAATCAATCACGAGGAAGTGGCCCGCGATATCGAGGCTGTTGGCGGGGTGCTGCGCAATCGATCCGATGCTCAGATTGCCTTGCGCGCCTACGAGCTTTGGGGCGAGGGTTGTGCAGAGCGCCTTGAAGGCGAATACGCTCTTATCATAGCCGATCAGCGCAAAGGGCGCTTGTTCGCGACCCGAGATCACATTGGCTTTGTTCCGCTCTATTTCATGCGCAAGGAACGCCGTGTCATCATCGCCTCGGATTTCCGCACTATCCTCGCGCTGAACCCCGAGGCGATGGAACCCAATGCACGTTACCTTGCGCAAACGCTGACCAATCGGTGGTATCTGCGCGAAGACACGCCCTGGAAACAGATCAACCGTCTGAAGCGGGCGCACTTCTTGATCTGCGATGGCGCCTCTTTTGCTGAAACAAGCTATTGGTCACCGCCGACGCAGGTAACAATCCGCTACGATAGCGATGAAGACTATGCTGAGCACTACCGCGAGGTTTTGTTTGATTGTGTTCGCCGCTCATCGCGTTCTCATCAATCCGTCGGTGTAGCAGTAAGCGGCGGCCTCGATTCGTCCGCCATCTTCTCGATTGCTGATGTTTTGGAGCGTGACGGGCTTTGGCAAGCGCCCGGTTTTCGCGGATACAGCCTTGCGGCCGCCGATGGCAGCAATGCGTTCGAGCTTCCCTACGCCAGGGCTGCGGCCGCTCATATCGGACGTGAAATAACCGAGACGCCGCTGTTCGATCCAGACATTGATTACTACACCAAGGACGCTGAGTGGCATTGCGATATGCCAATTCCGTCCAATGGCGCTATGATGCTGACAATTGACCAGCAAGTCATCGACGATGGATCGAGTGTAATCATCAACGGTGTTGGCGGCGATGAATGGCTTCAGGGACACACCCATAGCTTTCCCGAATATCTCGATGACAAAGACCCGGTTGGCTTCCTGCGCACTCTACGCCGGGAGATATCATTTCAAGGCGCTGGATCAGCGCTTAAACAGTGTCTTCGGCAAACCGTAGGATGGCTTGCTCCAGATGGGATACGAGACGGTATTCGGCGCAGTATGCGCGAAAAACGTCGGCGCAATGATGTTGCACTGACTTGGCTTGCCCCTGAGCTGCGGCAAGCGTTGAAAGAGGCCGAGGAGGAGTTCGAAGCATCTTTGCCAGCCGATCCGATCGCCTGGTCGAAGGTGAACCTTGCTACAACGCCGCGCGGCGATCTTTCCCACACGATGATGCGCCGTCAGCGCAACAGGATTGGTCTCGAATCGCGCCATCCGATGCTATACAAAGCGTTTATCGAGTTTTCGCTTGCGACACCTGTCCATATCAAACGCAGAGGCGCTTTGACCAAAGTGATCCACCGTAAAGCGGTCGCGCCATTTCTGAGCGATAAGGTGCTCAACCGGGTAACGAAGGCTAACTTCACTAACACCAAAATCGACCACCAATTCGCTGAGTATGCAAGGGAGCATGCCCCGCGAGTGCTGGGGGAGTTGTGCGATTTTCAAGGGCTTCCCCGGCTTCTCGGCGTGGATTTTGAGGGGCCGGATGGGGACTATTGGGCCTGGGAGATTTGGGGCCTTTACGCTTCGGCGGCATTTTTGTATCAGGCTAACGGTATACGCGTGAATAACCCTGCCACAGGGGTGCAGCTGGACAGGAAAAACAATGACAAAGACTTTTGAAAAAGCGGAATATGTAGCTCCGAAGCTCACCACTTTCGGTTCAGTTCGCAACCTCACCGGTGGTAGCCAAGCCCGCCTCCGTGATGGCTTGGCTGGTAATACACGCGTCTGATTTAAGTGTTAAGCGGGCCGATTAGACCCGCTAGGCGCTTTAGCAGATAAATAGGGCGCCTATTGTGGGTGCCCTTTTTCTTTTTCATAATAAGCATTTGTTTTAAAGCAGCCTCTTGGCGAAATTTCGTCAGGGTAGATCGCTGCTGATGTCACGACTGGGACATTGGATAGTGAGGCGGCAGCGCGTCCCGGGGTATTAACGCCAGCGCGCGCTGCTCTGCCGAATGATGCCGAGCATCTGGGTTCCAAATTCCCAGCCGCCAATTGCCCAGACGGGTCCTGGATAGCTGATCGTTTGATGGCACATTTGCCTCGCCGCGAGATCGCTGCGCGGTTTTGGGCCCCGCGCGTGCGCCATTGTTGAACCCATCCAATTGCGACTTTCCCGCGAGAAACCGGGCTAACCTGGCGATTGATTGGGCGCCAGATGTCACTGGCTTCGCATCAGCCCCCTTTGTCACTGCACAAAGTTAGGGTTAGAGCCCGCAGGCATGAATTGGACGCCCCAATCCCCACGCGAGCAAACCGCGTTCGCAAGCGAGCCTTACGACCGCTGGGTTTCGCCGCAAGGGTATTGCATGGCGGAGTTCCACAAGGACGGCTCAGACTTCTTGGTTCGTTTTCCGGGCCAAGCAGACTTTCACCTTGCCGCAGATGGCGATCATTTTCGTGTGACAGCGTGGCCCACGCCCGAATGCGATGCAGCGACCCTTACCAATCTGTATCACAATGCGATTGAGCCCATTCTTGGCAATCATCGCGGCGGTTTGTTTCTCCACGGAAGCGCGGTTGTCGTGCCTGGCGATAAGGTTTCTACCGCTGGCGAAGGTGTGATCGCATTTCTCGGTTTGTCGAGAGGCGGCAAGACCACCTTGGCTGGCTCGTTTGCAAGCGCTGGTTATCCTTTCCTCACAGAGGACGTGATTGATCTTAAGCTTGACGATAATGCGTATTGGCTCCAGCCCAAGCGGCCGAAACTGCGCCTCTTTGCCGATAGCGCTCGTTTCCTTCTCGGCGCCGAGACAAGCTTTACCGGCGATGACCTCAAACAAGACTTCGATGCTGGTAGCGCGCTGCCTTTTGGCAAAGATCCTGCACCCTTGAAACAGATTTTCTTGCTTGGCACCGATCACCACGCAACGCTCTCGATCCGGCCACTCTCTGCCCAGGAGGCGCTAACAGCGCTGTTGCCGCATGCCTTTATCCTCGATGTTGCGGACAAAACGAGGCTGCGAGACCATTTCGGCCGTATTGCTGACCTGTCTCAGGACATCCCTTGCTACGCCCTTGACTTTACCCGCGTGTATGAGGAGTTGCCCCGTGTGCGGGAGGCAGTTCTGACGCATTTTTCGAACCTGCCGAAAGAGTAATCTGATGTATTTGAGGATGGTCCATGCAACTCACTGATCGGTTTACAGTGTCCCAAGATGTTGTGACCCGCAAGGTGAGCGGAGAGCTTGTGCTGCTCGACCTAAACTCGGGCCAGTATTTTGGCCTCGATGCCGTGGGTGGACGCATCTGGGAGCTTTTGTCCGAGGCGCCGCACAATCTGGGTGAACTTTGCGACAGGATTGAGAAGGAGTTTGACGCACCGCGCGATCAAATTGAAGCCGACCTGCTGGCACTAGCAGCGCAGCTCCAAGATCAGGAATTGATCACCGCAAAACCGGCTTAGCGCACTTTCGTCACGCCGTCTGCTCCAAGCTTAATCACCCGGTCTGCAAGCGATAGGCTGGCGGGGCGGTGTGTGATCAATATAACGGTCCGATCCTCCAAGATACCTACGCAATCTTCGACAAATGCCGCCTCGCTTTCGAGGTCATACATGCTGGTCGCTTCATCGAGGATCATGATGGGCGGGTTTCGATAGAGCGCGCGCGCCAATGCGATACGCTGCCTTTGCCCGCCTGACAGTTTGATCCCGTGATCGCCGATCTGCGTATCGAGGCCCTCGGGTAGATCGCTTGCAAACCGGTCCACTTGCGCCAGCCGTGTTGCTTTTTTGATCCGATTATCCTGCCTATCAGCGCCCTGACCGAAGGCGATGTTGTCTGCGATGGACCCGTTGAAGAGCAATGCGCGCTGAGGTACGTATCCGAATTGACGCCGAAACTCGCGGATATGGAATTGGTCGATGGGGGTGCCGTCCAAGGAGATCGTGCCGGAATCGGGTTCATAAAAGCGCAGCAGCAATCGCACCAAAGTTGATTTGCCGACCCCATTTTCGCCAGTGATCGCGATGGTTTCACCGCGCGAAATGTCGAGATTCAATTCAGACAGAACCGGCGCTCTGGTGGGATATGCGAAGCTTACTGATTTAAAGACAATTGCCCCGGCGGCCCGCTCAATCGGGATGCCGCTGTCGTGGCCTGCTTCGGGTTCTTGGGCAAACACGGTTTCCAGCCGCTCTAGTGTCCCGCGCGCCATCTGATAGGAACTGTACATTGCGGCGAGCGCGCCTGCTGGCCGTGTCAGGAGCGCTGCATAGAGGAGGAATGCAAAAACATCGGAGGCAGACGAAGCCTCGCCGCTCAAATAGCCGCTTCCGATAATGAGCACGCCTATCGCAGCCATCGCCGCAATGAAGGCCATCACGGGGCCGATGATCGCTTGCAGCTGAGCTTGCTCAACCGCATGGCCCCGCGCGGTTTCAGCCGCTTTTGCAAATTCTGATTTGTGGTGTTCTTCGGTTGCAAAGGCCTTGATCGCGGGCAGGATTTCCAGATCGCGCTCTGCAATAGCCACCAATTCCACTTCGGCTGCACGCACTTTGCCCGAAAGGCCGCGCAATTGGCGATATGTCAGCCTGACCATGATCGCAAAAGCAGGCACCAGCAGCGGCACGATGAAAGCCATAACCGGGTCGATCCAATAGAGGATGACGATAGCGCCAATCGTGGTCAGCAGAATCGCGGGTGCATTGGCAAGGGTGCTGGCCAGAAATTCGCTCAGATTGCCAACCTCGTAGGATGTAAGGGCGAGCACATCGCCCGATCTCTGGTCGTCATGAAAGGCAAGCGGCATCACTTGCACATGCTCGTAAATGCGTTTGCGAAGATCGGTCAGGATGCGCGTCGATGCGCGTTCGGACTGAATGGCAGCGGCAATGTTAAGCGCCGTAAGCAGCGTCAGAACCGTGATTAGTGTTATCAGAGTTTGCCCCAAATCCGGGGCATTATTGCCCTGCGTGACGATCCCGCCCAAGGCCTCTGCGGCAAGCCAAGGAACCGCCAGTGCTGCAAGCGAGCTCAGCAAGGTCAGAACGCTGATAGTGATCAGTTGCCAGCGAAAGCGCCAAGCCCACTCGGTCCAGAATTTGACGCTCATCGGCGTGCAACCTTTCGCACCGCGCGGGCTGCGGTTTCGATCTGCATGCGCCCCTGCAAAAGGACAGTCGGCCATGCTTTCGAGGCAGGATATTTTGCCAAGAGATGCTGTCTAGGCGGAAAGGCACGGGTCATAAGCAGGCGGATTTTTATTCGCACAGAGCGCGCATTCTTAAGGTCGATCCAGAACTGGCTCAAACTGTCCGGATTGGCGAAGTACGAAGCAAGCGCATTGCCGAGCGGAAGTTCGGCAATCCTCTCAATCCTCTCAATTCTCTCTTCGGGTAAGTCACTGCAAAGATCGGTTTGCATGCCCCTCAATGCTTCAGCGATGAGCGGCCCGATGCCGTGGGTCTTGCAATGCAGTTCAAGCCGGTCCCACTCTTTTGGCTCCATGCTTTTGTAGAGCAAGTCGAGATCGACCGACCAAATCAGACGCCTCGGGCTCGAAAGCCTCCCGCTTTCCGAATGATAGCCATGCAAGGCATGCCATTTTTGGTTAATCATCGCATGCACGACCATGAGAGCAGGGTCCGGGCGGTAAGCAGAAGAATGCAGCCGGGGCATGGCGCGCCTGTGTTCAAAGAACTTTTCAATCGGCAAAACGCCTTGCAATACGGGGCGATCAGACGGTTGCCAGTGCAAGTCGATCGAGTGCACGAAGAAACCAGCAACTTCATGCAGCCAACCTTCCTGGTAGTAGAGGCCGTGCGGGTCTTCTTTTTGTACCATCCAAGGCTTTTCAAAACTTCGCGGCACGCCGCTAGATCCTTTGGTTGGACCAACAGATCAGTGTCGCCTCGGCGCCGTGTCGCAGGTTCATCATGAAGCGAATAGGCAAGAGCGGTCCCCTTCATCAGCACTGTTTCGGTCTGCACTTTCGAAAGGGCATCCAACACTTTGATAAGGGCATGATGATGGGTGGTCTCCCACAATGCAATCAGTCTTGCCTCTTCCGCGATACGGTTCTGCAACGCTTGTGGCCATGCCTCCAGCTGCTTAGCATGGGCGTTCATTAAATAGGCGATCCCGTGATATTCGATGCGGGCCCAGACCGCTTCCCATTCTGCGTCCTGCGCAAAGGCCCAGGCCGCATTCTGCTGCGCTCGAACCGCGCGCAAGGACCGGCTGAGAAAGTCATCTATGGATACAGTGTCGCTCATTCGCCCTGTTGCCCATTCGCCCTGTTACTCATTGCCCCTGTTGCTCATTGCTCTTGTTGCTCGCTGGCCTTGCTAAAGTGCGGCACTGCAGCTGTGCCCGCATTCGCGACCCATGCGGCAATTGATTCGTATTTACCAGCGATAGCGGTCTCACCGTCAGACAGGAGGACATTAAGTCTTGACCCTCAAAAGGCATGCTGCAAAGCACAAAGCCCGTTTCCGGGTCAGGGTCAGTCAGGGCAACCAACGTGATCAAACCGCGCACCGAAAAGCGCACCAGTAAGCGTAGGGGCATCATCCTCGCAGGCGGGTCCGGCACACGGCTTTATCCGCTCACCAAAGGCGTCTCTAAGCAATTGATGCCGATCTTCGATAAGCCGATGATCTATTATCCGCTGAGCACTTTGATGCTCGCCGGGATTCAGGATATCTTGATCATCACGACGCCTGAGGATGCAGCTCAATTCCAGCGTGTGCTCGGCGACGGATCGGATTTTGGGGTAAACCTTTCCTATGCTGAGCAACCCCAGCCAGAGGGACTTGCGCAAGCCTTTCGCATTGGTGCCGATTTTGTCGCGGGCGGTCCAAGCGCGCTCATTTTGGGCGACAATATTTTTTATGGGCACGGCCTGCCTGACATCCTTCGAAATGCGAATGCCCGTAGAGAAGGCGCGAGTGTTTTTGCCTACCGTGTGACCGATCCAGAAAGCTTTGGGGTAGTAGAGTTTGACCCATCGGGCAGGGCGATTTCGATCGAAGAAAAACCGGCAGAGCCCAAATCGAATTACGCGGTCACTGGCCTATATTTCTACGACGAAACGGTAGTAGACCGGGCGCGTGATTTGAAGCCATCACCGCGCGGCGAATTGGAGATAACGGACCTCAACCGGCTCTATCTCGGCGAGGGGTCGATGTCTGTTGAGATCATGGGACGCGGGTTTGCCTGGCTTGATACCGGCACCCACGCCTCGCTTTTGGATGCCGCGACGTATGTGCGCATTACTGAAGAGCGGCAGGGCCTTAAGATAGCCTGTCCTGAAGAAATCGCATGGCGTCAGGGTTTCATCAGCAATGCGCAGCTAGCGGATATCGCAGAGCCATTGCGTAAATCAGGATACGGCGAATATCTGCTCGCGCTTTTGGAAAACCAGGTTTTGCCGTGAACATTGTACAGACCGAAATTGAGGGCCTCCTGATTATTGAGCCGCGACTGTTCGGGGATGAGCGGGGGTTGTTCATGGAAACATGGAATGAGGCGGCGTTCGCAGAAGCGGGTCTGGACCTTGCATTTGTTCAAGACAATCACAGCCGCTCGCACAAAGGGGTGCTGCGGGGGCTGCATTTCCAAAATCCGGGCCCGCAAGGAAAGTTGGTGCGTGTGACGAATGGCGCGGTGTTCGATGTCGCGGTCGATCTTCGCAAAAATTCGCCAACCTTTGGCAAATGGGCAGGCGTTGAGCTTTCGGCTGAAAACAAGCGCATGTACTTTGTGCCCGAAGGTTTTGCGCACGGTTTCCTGACCCTCGCCGACGACACCGATTTTCTCTACAAATGCACCGCGCCATATGCCCCGGCGTCAGAGCACACGCTGGCATGGAATGACCCAACTGTCGGGATTGAATGGCCGGTGTCTGACCTTGATCCGATCATCTCCGTAAAAGACGCTAAGGGTCTGGTGCTTGCAGATGTGGCGGCGTTCTGATGCGAGTTCTCATCACAGGGGCTGGCGGGCAATTGGGCAGGGCGCTTCAGGCGGCCGCGCCAAACCACGCCGATATCACGGCCATTGATGTCGATGACGTGGACCTTGCCGACAGCGCTATGCTCACCGCGCGGATTGCAGTCGAAGGGCCAGAGGTGATCATCAACGCGGCCGCCTACACTGCGGTCGATAAGGCCGAGGAAGAAGAGGACATGGCCCTCGCGATCAATTCGGGCGCAGTGGCCGTCATGGTCAGCGCCTTGGAGCAAACGGGCGGCAAGCTCGTTCACGTCTCGACCGATTTTGTCTTCGATGGAACCTCTAAAGCCGGATACCAGCCGGACGATCCCCGCGCTCCGATCAGCGCGTATGGCCGGACCAAAGCGGCTGGTGAAGACCATTTGCGGGACAGCGATATTCTTGTGCGGACGTCCTGGGTGTATGCCGCAGGCGGCGCAAACTTTGTGCGCACGATAATCCGCCTCATGAACGAGCGTGATGAACTTAAGGTGGTTGCCGATCAGATAGGCGCGCCCACTTGGGCCACAGGCTTGGCTGAGACGATTTGGGGTTTGCTTGCAAAAGAGGCCTCTGGAACTTTCCACCACAGCGATGCAGGTGAGATCAGCTGGTATGATTTTGCGGTGGCTATCGCCGAAGAAGCGCACGAGCTGGGCCTGATCGGCCGCATCCCTACGATCAAGCCTATCACTACGTCTGACTATCCCACGCCTGCCGCGCGGCCCGCGCACGCACTTCTCGACAGCAGCGCCACGCGCGCGCTTTTGGGCGATGCGCACACACCATGGCGCGAGAATTTGCGGACCATGCTGAGAGAGGAAAGGGCTCTTGGCTAATCTGCTGGTCACTGGCGGCGCCGGATTTATCGGCGGCAATTTTGTGCATTATTGGAATGCGCATCACCCGGACGATCATATCACTGTGCTCGATGCGCTCACCTATGCTGGCAATGCCTCGACTATTGCGGACGCGCCGTCATCGGAGCTGATCGAAGGCGATATTCGCGACCAGAAATTGGCCGAAAATCTCCTACGAGAGCGAGATATCAGCACCATTGTGCACTTTGCGGCGGAAAGCCATGTGGACCGCTCTATCACAGGGCCCGATGCGTTCATCGACACCAATATCCTTGGCACCAATTCGCTTTTGAAAGCGGCGCAGGCGGTTTGGCTTAATGGTGGCGGTAAAGACCACCGCTTTCACCATATCTCGACCGATGAGGTTTATGGGTCACTTGGGCCAGAGGACCCGGCGTTCAGCGAAACGGCAGCCTATGCGCCAAATTCGCCTTATTCGGCTTCTAAAGCGGCATCGGATCATCTGGTGCGCGCCTACCACCGCACTTACGGCTTGAATGTGACGACCAGCAATTGCTCGAACAATTATGGGCCTTATCAATATCCCGAAAAGCTGATCCCGCTATTTTTCCTCAATGCGCTGTCGGGCAAAAGCCTTCCGATCTATGGAGATGGAATGAATGTGCGCGATTGGCTGCATGTCGAGGACCATTGCCGCGGGATTGAAGCATGCCTTGAAAAAGGCATACCCGGTGAGACTTACAATATCGGCGGCGGGGCAGAGCTGCCCAACCTTGAAGTGATTGCCGCAATCTGCCGCGAAGTTGATCTGGCGTTTGAGGAAGTGGAGGGCCTTGCCGAGCGCTATCCGGGTGCGCCAGCCGCCAAAGGTCAAAAAAGCGAAACGCTAAAGAGCTTTGTGACCGACCGCGCTGGCCATGATCGCCGCTATGCTATTGATGAGACCAAAGCGCGAGGGGAGTTGGATTACACCGCGGCGCGCGGTTTTGATGAGGGCCTTCGCCAGACTTTGCGCTGGTATCTCGATCATGAAGAGTGGTGGAGGCCGCTCGTCCAAACACACTGAATTTCGCTTAACAGGGAGCTAGCCATGTTGAAATCGGCAGTCCGCGCGCTTCGCAATGCATTCAACGCTGCAAGGGCAGGCAATGACTATCCAAAGCTCATCAAATATCGCGCGGTTGAGCGGCCTCATTATGGTTATATCGTCTATTGGGCCGCGGACCTAGCAAGGCGGCTCAATATCGACCGTATTAGCCTGATTGAATTCGGTGTTGCGGGAGGTAACGGCCTTTTGAGCCTTGAGGATCACGCCAAGCGCGTGAGCAAAATTACAGGCGTTTCTTTCGAAATCTACGGTTTTGACACAGGCGGCGGCCTGCCGGCACCACGCGATTACCGCGATGTGCCATTCTTCTGGCAAAGCGCTCACTATAAAATGGACCGGGCAGCCCTCGATGCGCGTTTGACGAGCGCCAAGCTGGTCATCGGCGATGTAGCGGAAACGACCACTGATTTTGTCCAGAATTTCAACCCCGCGCCGATTGGTGCGGCGGCTTTCGACGTTGATTACTATTCATCGACGATGGACGCGCTGAAAATCTTTGATGTGCCGTACGAATATCGCTTGCCCCGCATTCAATGCTACTTCGATGACATAACCGGTCACGACCTGGCGCCAATTGGTATAGGCATGGGCATGCCGCTTGCGATTGATAACTTCAACGCTGCCAACAAAGGCTCGCGCGCACTCTCACCTTTGCGCCATATGGAATACCATTACGCGCCCAAGCAGCCGTGGCACCATCGTCTTTATAATTTTGCCGATTTCAACCATCCGCGCTTTAGCGACTACATCCTGGAAACAGACAACCAGCTCCCCTTGGACACCTAAACAGGAACCCGCCACCTGACCCGGATTACCCATGGTCAGCGAGGAGATGCGGGGGTATATGTGTCCGGGATTTTGAAGGCCATGTAGTACCATGTCACGTTTTGATTATTTGCTGGACCGAATTGCAAACGCACCTTTTTCCGGCGATCCTTTTCGTCATGTCTACATCGCGGAATTTCTAAAGCCGGAAGATTTCGCAGCCATCGTATGCTCGCCTGAAATCAACCTGCCAGCCGTCAATAGCGACGAAGAGCTGTTCGAAACGCTTGAGGGTGCGGGCTATAAGATCATCGAATTTCCGGGCTGCATCACCGAAAAGCAGGACTACATTGATTGGCACAAAACCGGCAGGACCAATCGCTACCACAGCTCAGCGTGCGAAGGGTTTGGTATTACGTTGAGGCTCTATGGTCCCGAGACGCCAATCCTCAACGATCTCATCGAATTTCTCTCAAGCGATGCCTTTAACAAGGCACTTGCTGACAAGTTCGATCTCGATTTTGATCGCTGCAAGACCGACAACGGCATTCAAAAGTACCTTGATGGATATGAGATCAGCCCGCACCCCGATATCCGGCGCAAGGCGGCAACCTTCATGGTCAACATCAACCCGCATGATGGTTCCGAAGCGCTTGACCATCATACCCATTATCTAAAGCTAAAAGATGATCACGCCTGCGTGCGCTATTTTTGGGACGCGAACGCTGAGATAGAGCGCTGCTGGGTCCCTTGGGATTGGTGCGATGACGTGAAAACTCAGCCTGCGAACAACTCCATTGTTCTGTTCGCACCCGGCAATGACACCATGCATGCCGTGCGCGCTCACTATGACCATTTGGGCGGGCAGCGCACGCAGCTTTACGGTAATCTTTGGTACAAGGATGTGGGTGATTTGCCCCCGCATGATTGGGAACTGTTCGATCTTGAACGCGGCAACCTAACGTGGGGCGGGATCAAGCAAAAGCTGCGTAGTAAACTGCCCGAACCGATGCTCTCGCTTGTCCAAAAGGCGAGGGGGCGCGGTGTGAAGACCAATGAAACCGCAGATGTCGGGACGCGCAATTACCAATAAGTGGGTGAGCCGCGCTCTCGATTTTGAGAAGTTCGGTTTCAGGGGTAAACACATTGACGACGGAAATTCCTGCCAAATCGCCAGTGCCCAAAATTGGTTTTGTGGGAACTTTTGATGTCGCCAATTATGGCGATTGCCTGTTCCCAGAGGTCTATATGCACCTCCTGCGCGAGCGCTTTGCGGACCTTGCATTCACATTCTATTCGCCGCTCGCTCGGTCGGCTGAGATCATGGAATATGGGCCGATCAAGCCCTTGCCTGACAGACTTTCGAACGTTTCCTTTGAAGAGGATGCGCTCATCTTATGCGGAGGCGAAACGCTTTGGCTTGGCCATAGTGCTGGCACGTTTAATTTCCCCGCTACCACTTTGAGCGCCTTTGCGCGGCTCTGGCTTGGACCGGTTGTAGCGGCATCGAGAGGGGTGACCGAATTTTACGTCCACTGTGCCGGTATGCCCCATGCGCATCTTGAGGCACCACCGGAGATCGCAGAGGCGCTTCAATCCGCTACGAAAGTAACCGTGCGCGACGCTGTTACCGCTCAGCGTCTTGGAGGGCATTTTCCAGTCGTGGCGGACCCCGTGTTTGCGCTCTCGACCCTTAAATCGCAGGATGAATGGGTAGCTGAAGCCAGGCGCTGGCTTCCGGAGGCCTATGAATTGAAGGCCTATATCGCTGCGCACATCTCTTCGCCGTATCTGGACAATGACCTGCGTGCATGGTGCGACCAAGTTGCGGCGGTAGCAAGAAATGCGGACCTACCAATTTTGCTCGTACCGGTGTGCCATTTCATGGATGATCGCCATACCCTTGGAACGGCACGCGAGATGCTGATCGGGCTTGGCGTTGATGCATACCGTGTTCAGTTGCCGCCGATGGAAAGCAAGGATGTGGTCGCAACGGCTGCATTGCTTGGAATGAGCGGAGGCGTAATCACCAGCTCTCTTCACGCCCTTGTCACCGCGACTTCTTTTGGCGTGCCGTTCGCTGGCTATATTGGCGAAGGCAAGGGTAACGGCAAGCACCGTCAAACTCTGCTCGCGGCAGGTGTTGATTATGGCATGTCGGTAGACATTACTGATATATCGAAAACATTCGCTAATGCGCTTGATCAGGACCGTGCCGCCAGCCGCTCCGAGGCGATTTCTCGCGCTCTACGCGGATTTGATGATTTGGCATCGTCCTTTCAAAAGGATCAAGGATCAGGCCACCCACTTTCTCAATCGACTATCGAGGCCGTGCTTCTTCGTGATACAGCCCCTACCGGAGACTTGCGTTTCGAGATGAAACGCACGATCCTGCGGTGGGCGAAGAAATCCACTTTTTTGGAGGCGGTTCTTGTCGCTAGACGAAGGGCCCGCGTAAAGCGCGGCACTGTTTGACCAATTGGTGCTAAGGGACGGCGCATGACAACACCGGGCGATCTTCGGCGCATCCCACCCCCGCGGCCCATTCGGCCGATTCAGCCTATGCCGCACATGTGTCAGCCCCCCGGCGAGAAACGAGCCCGACACTGCAGGTTTTACCGCTGGTCTTTGTGATCTATTCGTTTCTCTTGCTGCCAATTGAGGTGAAGGTCGTTGTATCTGGCCTCAATTTGTATGCATATCGGATTGCCATCATTGCCGCAGTTCCGCTGCTCATCTATTTGGCTCCGCGCAGGAGCGGGTCGTTTAATCTTGTCGATCTGCTCGTGGCGCTAGGCTGCATCTGGATAATGATTGCCTTTGTGCAGATCTACGGGCCGAATGAAGGCTTGATCAGGTCGCTCGCAATCGTGCTCGATACGTTCGGCGGGTACTTGATTGCGCGCGGATCTGTCTCCAGCCTCAATGACCTTCGCCGCGTTCTTATTCTTATCATACCTGGCCTTTGTTTTGCCTCGCTCTTCTTTGCGATTGAGAGTTTGTCTGGCCAACTTCTTATCCGGCCCTTTTTCAGCTCAATTTTTGGTAGCGCCATCAGCTACGAAGGCGGCGTAGCACAGGGAAATCTCAATCTCCTGTATGACACCAGACTTGGTTTTTTGCGGGCATATAGCGTGTTTTCCTACCCCATTTTGGGAGGTGCTATCCTGACGAGCCTATTGCCCCTCTACCTGATGAGCGGCCTTCGATCGCGCGCACTTTATATAGGGGTAGCTGCATCGGCTGCAGGGTTCTTTTCGCTGTCTTCTGCCGCCCTGATTGGTTTGGCGTTGGCCATTGGGTTGGTCGTTGCAGATCGATTTATGCCTTATCTGCGCCCACTGCGTTGGCCATTTATCGTAGCTGGCATTGCCTTCTATGGAGTTCTGGCTGAGATTGCATTGCAAGGAGGCATTGTCAGTGTTGTCGGTCGTTTCACGCTGAACCCTGCGACCGCTTACATCAGGCGCATGCAATGGAAGTATGGCGGCGAAACGGTTATGGACAATCCTTTATTTGGGATTGGATTTGCGGTTTATGATAAGCCATCCTGGCTAACCGATGCGATTGATGCACATTTTTTGGCATTGGCTCTGCGTCACGGTCTTGTCACACCGGTCCTGTTCGCAACCGGGCTGCTCATCGTGATGGTTTCTCTCGGTCGCAGCGCCCCTTTGCTGCATCGAGCAGACCGGAACTTTGTTGTTGGATTGAACATCATGCTGGCGGTACTGATCTTAATTTCGATGACCGTGACGTTCTTTTCGGAAGCCAACGTCTTTTTCATGATTGCGATGGGTGTTACAACAAGCTGCATGATTGCTGTGGCCCAGCCTGGCTCTATGCGGATGCGCGGACGCCCGCAGATGCGGCCGGGCACCATGACACATCCTGAAGCTGCCCCGCGAGCGGTACAGCGCATGCCGGATAGCCGTTAGGGCTGCGCCATAGCTGCTTGTCATGTTAGCCAGAAATAGCCTCTTCTCAATCTCGGCAAGCATCGTCCCTGTGCTGGTGACGGTTGCGACCTTGCCATTCTTGCTGGGCCTAATCGGTGCAGAAAGATATGGAGCCCTCGCCTTGTGCTGGCTTATCCTGATCTATTCAGCGCATATTCTTGACGGCGTTGGAACTGCTATCACTCACGCAGTCGCGCGCTTGACCTCCGATCAGCAAGCAGCCCGTGATACAATGATCTCTGGCCTTGCCACGGCAATGGTGGTCAGCCCTGCGACAGCAATCTTGGCAGGCGCAATTGCCTTTGTGTTTTTTGGGCAGTTCTTCGACGTAAGCGAGACTGTTCGCGAGGAACTTCTCGCATCGCTATGGCTTATCGGTGCGTGCAGTTTTGTGAGCGGCCTATCGCGCGCGGTTTATGGCGCATTAATCGGGAAAGAGCGCTTTCCGAGCGCTTCGGTTGCGATGATGGTAAGCAATGGGGGACTGCCACTCCTATCGCTGATTTTCGCATGCCAATTTGGCGTGAGTATGACGGTCCTCATGTGGGCAAGCTTAATTTCCTATTGTCTGGGTTTCTCGCTGCTTTTGCTCGACCTTTGGCGCTCACAATTTCGCGGTAAAGGCGCTAGCGTGAGCTGGGATCGCTCCAGAATGCTTTTGCAGTTCGGCTTTTGGATTATTGCCGCAGCAGTCATTGCTCCCCTTCTTCTTACCATGGACCGCATGGTCATTGGTGCACAATTGGGCGCGATTGCGGTTGCCGCCTATACCATCCCATTCCAGATCATCAGCCGCCTTCAGCTCATTCCCCAATCGCTGGTAAAGGTGTTCTTCCCGCGTTTCTCGATTTCCGAAGGAGCAGAGGCGCGGCGTATGGCCCTTTTCTATGCGATTGTGATGTCTGCTTGTTCTGCACCGATGATCGTAGGCTTTATCTTTTTGATGGAGCCTCTCTTGCAGGCTTGGTTGGGTGAAAATCTCGACCCCCGTTCGGTCGCGATTGGGACTTGGTTGCTGTGTGCATTTTATGTCACGGCAATCGGGCAAACAGTGGCGGTCTTCCTGCAATCACAATCGCGCGGAGACCTCGTTGCAAAGTTCCAGATTGCGTTGATTTTGCCCTATTTGGCGCTGCTGCTTTTTAGCGCGCAACATTATGGTTTGATGGGGGTCGTTGCGGCCTTTCTGACAAGGCGGACAGTCGAGGCGCTGTTCCTTGTGGCCAAGTCCGAATTTGGCAATCGAAACTTCTGGATCACACAGCTGCCCGCCGTGGCAGGATTGCTGGTGGCAATAATGGCCGCCAGCCTATTGCAAGACCCGATCGCCTTGCTGATCGCTGGTTGTTTTGTCGCGGGTTTAGTGCTTCTGGGTGCCACTATTGTTGCGCCGCGCGAGCTGAGAACCATGATCCTTGAGCAAGTGCGCAGACGCTCACCGCCCAAGAACCATGGTTCTATTGACTGAAACTCAGCCTGAGTCAGTTGCCGCTGGATTACGCGGGTGCAAAGACAAACATCGCGCTCACCGGTCTGCCAATCGCATTGCTCGTGACCGAAATCGGCCCGGTGTCCGCAATCGTCTGGCCAAGCTGTATACCATCCCCATATGAGAAGAGGTTCTCGGCCTGCGTGGCTCCAGTCATAGACGCGTTACTGGATGCTGTGCTGTTGCCAAGTGTCACGAGGGCTAAGCTTCCATCGGAGAGCGCCGTCCCGGATACCGTGAGGCCGCGCTCGAATGTCACTACAGCCGAGTTCGGAGCATTTGCGACGGAGCCCGCGACAATTCCGATCTTGGTCGGAGCGTTTGAGCCTGATGCCGCCGCGGTCAGCTCATAAGGTCCATCACCTGGCAGTTCATCTTCTTCGATAAGGAATGCAGCAAAGGCTTCGAGCGAGTTGGCCGGATCTTCGGCCTGTGTGCCTGAAAACACGACCCGCGCCATAGACACGGTGCCGTCAGTACCTGTGACCGAGCAGCTGATGTCATCCACCGACACGCTCGTGCCTGCACCCACCATTGCGATGATTTGGCGGTTGCTGCCGGTTGCAATCAGAGCGCTAGCGCTGACAGTATCACCGCTGTTGCCAGCTTGGATGCTGTCGATGAGAGAAGGCAACAGGCTCGGAGAAGGCCCCGCAGCGATAGGACCAACCGATGGACTATCGGCCAAGTTTACACCGCCAGGACCAGTTGCTTCGACCTCATAGGCGACAAGTGCGCCTTCATCATCGCCGACCAAAGTGTAAGAATTGTCGAATGTCCCGGGAATCGCCAAGCCATCACGCAGCCACACTCGATCGTTGACGGCACCGTTTTCGACAACGCCATCATCGCCCAGCAGGGTTTGGCCAACTTCGGGTGTGCCTGTGATTGATGGTGCGACGCTCCAGCTTGGCGAAGGATCGCCAGAATCCGGCGATGCAAAGGCCGATATCGCGCCCTTACTTGCGATTTCGGGAAATTCCTCCGCAAGCAAATCATGTGCAATTGAAGGCGCAGCTCCCTTGTTGAGCAGCGCACCTGTGGGTGTGAAATCACCATTGGGAGCGTCAAGAAACAGTGCCGAACTGTCGCCTCCGCTAGACGTCCCCTCCAATCCAGCGGGCAATCCGACGTCTTGAATGACGTGGTTATCTTTGACTGTAAGTGTAGCTGGGATCGGATCGCCGTTTCTCACAGTCATCCGCTGCACGACATTGTTTGCAATCAACGAATAGGCATCGCCGCCTTGGCCATCGGTAGGGATCAAGGTTCGCTGCGTCGCCATTGTGTTGTGAGCAAACACGCCGTGACTGATCATACCTCCCAAATCAGATTGGAGGCCCTCATCAGCCGTGCCCAGATTGTTGTAAAGAGCATTGCCGATGACCATGCTATCAAGCACACCAGGGCGATTTTGAATAAAGATATTCTGTGCATCAATTTGCCAGAGGCGATTAAACGCGAAGACTATGTTTTCCCGAAAGTCGGGCAAAATTGGCAGCTGATAAATATCCGAGTGGATATCAAAGTGGGTTGGCAACGTGGTTGGAACCGCAATGTCTTCGGCTGGTCCGCCGGTCGCGGTGTCTGGAGAAGAAAGCGCTAATCCTGAGCGGGTGTCATCGATGACTTGCGCTGACCAATCAGCCTGCGAATTCACCCAATCAGCAGCGCTGGCGACACGGTAATTCGTGTCATCAATAAAGCCCTGCTGGCTGCCATCAAATGCAAAGCTGGCCACATCACTGCCATCCACGCGAAGCACGAGACTGCGGGGCGAATTGCGGATCGAAACTGTGGGAATGCCTGACCCGGAATACGCAAGGCTTAAGGCATCAACATTATTGTAATAGGATGCACTCGAGTGATCTTGCACTTCATTGGCAACAAAACACACCGTATCCTGCGCCAAATCAGCCCAAGTCGAGCTTGTTCTGCAACCACGGACGAGCGACGCTTTATCAAAGACGTCGTTCACATTGCTGACGTTGCAATCTGTGAACCAACCGCCAAATCGGAACAGTCCGGGGATGATGTTGCGGGGAACTTTTCGCCATAAGTCCTCTCGCCCACGGCTTTGTGCCAGATTGATGCCATCAAGCCAGTGTTCGCCGCCTTCCAGTTCGGTATAGAATTCCAATGTTTCGACAAAGTCGATGGTGATCTCAGAGCCCTTAAAGTGCAGGCTGTCCATGCCCGGACGCATGCGCGTGAAGTCGCCCTCTATCGCCGGAGGAACTTGGAGGAAGGTGACGGGCTCCGACGCCTCAATACGGCACCATCCAGCAGGTGAATGGCGAGGGGCATTGCCAAGTTCGTAGTCGCCCGCCTCGAGCACACGAATGCGCGGATGCTGGGCGTCTTGCAATCGAAGATAGGTGAATGCCGCTTCCATTGTGAGGAAGTTAGCACCGCCGCTTGCAGCTACCGAGACGTCATGATCAAAATCATTCGGCGCCATGATAAAGCTGAACGGGCCGGAGATGCGCGGTTGCATTGACGCATCGTTTGGGACCGCTTCCACATAGACGTCGGCGATCCCGTCTTTGGCGGAAGGGCGGCTCAGGGTCACCCACCATCCAAGCACTTGATAGCTTGTTCCGTCTGGTCGCTCGAAAGTCCTGAACGTGGGCTCATCGACTTTGACGAAATTGCCCTCACAGTGAAAGTTCACATGCGAGAGGCCGAGGTTTGTAAGCAGCGAACCGCTATCATTGGCCGCAGCAAATGCGCCGATTGTGCTGGCAATTCGTACCGTTTGATTGGGCGGGGTGAGCAGCCGGCAAACAGGTTTTGCGGTTGTGCGGACTGGGTCCTCTGGCACATTTGCAAATCCGCTTGAAGGTGTGCCATCCCAGCTGCTTGATGGCTTTAGGCTATGATTGTTCGGCTGGCCCGGCCCAAACTGGGCAAAGCGCGAGAATTCATTGCCAAAGCCAGTTCCGAAACCGAACCCAACCATTAGACCAGCCCCACCAAATCCGCTGCAGTGGTCCCTGTTTCCAGAACGGAAGCGGGCCGAATATCAAGCACGGCACCGCTCGGGACATTGCGGAAAACGATTTGGGTGTTGGTGCGCGCGCTCGAGACGACAAGATCGCCGCCGGTGCCAACATAGATCGCTTTCGGGATGAAGCTGAGGTCGGTATTGTCGCTTGGAACAATGTCAAACCAATCACGCGACGGCGAAGTTACACTGTCTGAGCTTGAAAAGGGGTCTTCAGGCATTCGTTTTCTCCTTAGATTCGAGTGCGAACATAAGTAGAACATATGATGTAGGAAAGTCTTTGTTTTCAGACCAAAACCGCAAATCAAAAGAATAGGTTCCGCGACTTGAGAAGCGTTGTTCTGATAGAAGTTGATTGGCCGGTCGTGTGCGCTAAAGCTTGGCACTGCATTTAACACAATAGGCTCAACCTCCCGCATGTTAGTTCCACCCGAAAGCGCAGATGTCACGGTTATCATCGTGAGCTGGAACACGCGGAAACTGACCCTAAAGGCGATTGAGACCTTGCTTGAGAACGCTGGCGATGTGCGGATGCACGTGGTGTTGTGGGATAATGCGTCTGCTGACGGTTCAGCAAAAGCTGTGGCTGAACGGTTCCCCGAAATTGAGCTTGTCGCCCATGACAAGAACCTCGGATTTGCAGAGGCAAATAACCGTGTCGCAGCCGCTGCGAAGACCGACTGGCTCCTTTTGCTCAATCCCGACACTGAGACGCAGCCCAAGGCTGTTGAAAATCTCCTCTCCTTTGGGAAAGCGAACCCTGGGGCGGGCATTGTGGGCGGCCGGACGGTCTATCCTGATGGTTCGTTGAACCCGGCATCGTGCTGGAAAAAGTCGTCGCCGTGGAGCTTGTTCTGCAGCGCTTTCGGTCTGAGCCGGATGTTTCCCAATTCACCCATCTGGAATGCTGAGGCAATCGGAGGATGGAAGCGGGACAGTGTGCGCGAGGTTGATATCGTTGTTGGCTGCTTCTTTTTGCTCAGGCGAGAATTGTGGAATGAACTGGGCGGGTTTGACAGTAAGTATTTCATGTATGGTGAAGAGGCGGACATGTGCCTTAGGGCGGCCAAAATGGGCTATAAACCAATGATCACCCCCGATGCACAGATCATGCATTTGGTTGGCGCCTCCACCACTTTGCGCAGCCAAAAGCAGATCAAATTGATGCGTGCCAAAGTCAGCCTTATCCAAGACCACTGGCCATCAGCGCTAGTGCCGCTGGGCCGGACGCTGATGTGGTTTTGGATTGCAAACCGCAGGTTTGCCTCTGCCATTCGGTCGCTGCTTAAAGGAAACTCAGACGCTGCAGCGGAATGGTCAAAGATATGGGACGCCCGCGAGGAATGGCTTAAGGGCTATTGAGCAAGAGCGCTGCGCAGGGCCGTTTCATATTTCTTTGAAATTGCTTCGCGCGTAAAGGCATTAGCGGCTCCGGATATCTGCCACGTCGCCAGCGCTTCCTTGCGCTCGCTTTCCTCTCGCACGGCGTCTCTTATCGCTATTGCGATTGCCTCAGGCGAGCTCGCATCGACACCTTGGGCAAAAGGAAGGCCGCAGAAATAGCCGTCGATCGCAGTGCCCTTGGGGTAGATGACCGGCAGCCCTGCGAACAGCGCCTCGATAAACACCAAACCGAAGGATTCGGCGTGTGAAGGCACCACGAGCACGCAAGCGTCATTCAAGCGTTGCTGCATGGAGCTGCGCTCGGCTGGCCCGGCAAAATAAATTTGCGGCGCACTCGCAGTGAGCGCGCGGCAGTGTTCAAGCGCGGCGTCATCCCCGCCGCCAATAATAGCAATGGGGCGTTCACCCTCTGCTCCGCCGATCTGGCTTGCGGCTTTGGCCAGCCCACCGAGATTCTTCAGGGCATGGTTCTTGAGGTGAAAAACAGAGATGATATCGCCGCCTGTCACACGGGGCGCAACGACTTCATCGAGGTCTGTGGGGCAGGGGATGAGATGAATGCGTTCTTTGCGCTTGCCAAGCTGATTTTCGGCCGCAATTCGCGCGACCGGCGTGAACGTACAGACCGAGCTTGCATTCAGGTAAATCTCTTCAAACAAGCTCATAAGATCGGGCCGGGCCTTCAATATCCGCCTGTCCGTATTCCCTTGGATCGTCAGAGCATAAGGGATGCCGGTGAGCTTGGCCGCTCTTGCAACCGCGATGCCTTCAATGGTGAGCTTGTGACCGACAATCAGGTCAATCGCCTGGCTGTCCTCCTCAATCAGGCGGGCAAGATCGTCCCCAAGCCGCTCGAGCATCGTGCGGTGAAAAATGCCCCTGCCCGGTGCGAGATATTCAAGGGCAGTGCCGTGCTCAAAGCTTTGTTCGTTTCGCACCAACTCAGACGAGCGGGTCAGGCTTGCGGCAGTCCCAATAAAGCCAGGTGATACTCGGTTGATCGACACCACCTGATGGTCAAACGCAGCGCTGGTCAGCTCCAGCAAGCTTTTGATGACCGGCGTTTTGAAAGGCTCAATAGGGTCAGGAAAATCGCCGCTCAGGTGCAGAATTCGGCTGGTCATAGTGCCCGCTTGCCCTTAGTCGCCTCTGCTCGCTGATACCAAAGCCAGTTTCGCTACAATTGCAAAACAAAGCGCAGATGCGTTATTCCTTGGTATCGCCGTACTGATAATAGCTGTATTGATAGCTGTAGTCCTGCCCCGCTTCCAAAGCACGATACTTGGTCAAAATAACGCCTAGCATCTTCGCTCCGCTTGCCTGCAATCGCCGTTTTGCAGCTTTCGCTTTACCGAACTGGATGCGGTTGGCTTCCATAACGAAGATCGTTCCATCGACTACACGGGACAACATAGGGGCATCTGCTAGACCCATGACTGGGCTCGAATCGAAGATGATGAGCGAGTAGTCGTGGCGGTGCTTTGCAATGAGTTCGCCGACGTATGATTCAGCCAGCAGCTCGGTCGGGCTGGCAGGTATTTCAGCGATTGCGAGAATATCGAGGTTCTCATGCACGCCTTTGATAACTGCATTCTCAAGTTCGGTGTGTCCAAGAAGCACCTCAACGAGGCCCACTTTTGGTTTCTCAATATCGAGCAGCTTAGCAATGGTCGGACGGCGCAAATCGGCGTCTATGAGCAAGGTCTTACGGCCCATGCGGGCGAAAAGCTCCGCCAAGATTACAGCGGTTGTTGATTTACCTTCCGATGCCTCGGTGCTGGTAAACTGAAGCACATTGCGGTCGCGCGCGAGAGAGAAGTCGATGCTCGAACGGATCGAGGCATAGGATTCCATCAGCGTGCTGAAGTCATTGCCAAAAACTTCGATATCGCGCTCATCCACGTAAGGTGTTTGCCCAAACAATGGCAGGCCGAGTTTGTCTTCAACCTCTTCGAGCGAACGAATACGGTCATCGAACGTCTCGCGCAGGAGGGCAAGACCGCCAGCAAGGGCAATTCCCGCCACTAAGGCCATCGTCAAATTTACTGAAAGGCTGGGGGCATAAGGATTGGAAGGTACAACTGCGCTATCCAATTTGTTGAATGAGCCTGCGTCCACATTCGCTGCGCTGCTGACTTGGTTGTACCGCGTCAGTAATGCTTCCAATTGGCCTCGGAGGGCCTCAGCCTCGCGTTCAAGGACGCTCAGTTGCACTTTATCGTCCTGCTCGCTCAAAGTCTCGCCGGTCAGGCTGTTGAGCTCGGCTTGCAGGGCCCGCTCTTGATTGCGGGCAACCACATAGTCATTGCGCACCGAAGCTTTGATTGCATTCCCGCGCTGTTCGATTTGCCGATCTAGGACAGCGATTTGTTGCAGCAAATTTTGGATCTGCGGGAATTCGTCGTTGTAGCGCTGACGCAGCTCAATCAGTTCGCTCTCTTTGGAAATCTTGTCTGAGACCAGGCTTTGAAGGACCGAGTTTGTCTGCACCGCAGGCAATTGGTCAGCAGGCGCGTCTTCAATCGCGCGCCACTTTTGCTCAGCAGCAATGCGATCGGCGCGTGCCGCCGAGTAACGCGCATTGGCGGAGCCGAGATTTGTGCTGGTCAATGTCGTTGGTGCAGCGCCTTCGCCTTCGCCAGGCTGCAAAATGATCTGCGCGCCTCGGGCATAGTCATTGGCAGCTGATTCGGCTTCCTCAAGGCGTCCGCGAATTTGTGTGATCTGTTCGAGCAGATACTCCTGCGCATATTCATTGGTCTCAATCGAGCTGCGGGTATCAGAGGCCGCAAAGGCGTCGGCGAAGCCATTGGCAAGTTCCGCTGCGAGCACCGGGTCAGAGGAGCGATAGCTGATTGTGATGATCCAGTTGTCGTCTGGAATAGTGGCAGAAACCTGGCTTTGCAGAAGGCCTGCGGCTGCGTCTGTCTTGGTTTGCAGCCACTCTTCATCGCTCATATTGGGCGGGCGCGATTCGTCAAAATCCGGCCCGAGCAATGCGGAGCGCTCACCCAGATTGAGGTTTTGTGCAACTGTCCCTGCAAGGTTGCGCGATTCGATCACAGCGATCTGGGTTTGCAGGAAATCGTAGACCTGGTTGCTTGCGATACCGGCCTCGATGTCCTGACCCTCGACAATATATTGGCCGTAAGGTTCGACCTGGACAGTCGAGCTTGCCGCATACATCGGGGTCGAGAGCAGGGTGATAACCAGGCCAGCGATAAGCGATGCGACCACGACGCCAGCAAGAAGCCAGCGTTGGCGATAGAGCATGCCTCTGATGGTGGAAAGATCGAGCAGCGGCCGCGGTGCTTCCACCGGGCCGAGTTGGCCTTCCGGCATATAGGCATCGACCCAACCTTGTCGCGGGTCGTGGCCCGGGGCCTGCATTAGCGAACGGTCGTTCATGACGGTTTAGTTGCCACTCTGCACCGCGACCGTGGCGAAGACGCCAAGAGCGGGAAGGGTTTTCAAGACGTCTTGATAAAAAACTGACAGGCCGTCTGTGCCCATAACAACTCTGTCACCCGGCGCCAGAACCGGGTCAAGCATGGTCCCCTGACGCATTTGACCATAGTCAAACAGTGCAATCATCACGCCATTTGCGCTTTCGCGGAAGACAGCGACTTGTTGAGTGTTAGCAGTTCGGGTTGGGCCGCCGCCCATCGCAATCGCAGCCGAGAGACGCGAACCTGGCTGGAACGTGTAAACGCCCGGATCTTCGACAGAACCTTCGACGGTCACAAGGTGCGATGCGTAGTTGGCGATGTTGACGCTGACCATAGGTGTACGCAAACCAGCGGCAAGCAGGCGTTTGGAAATATCCTGTTCAAGCTCGCGCGTTGTAAGGCCAGCGGCCGGGATTGTGCCTAAAAGCGGCAGAGAAACCGAACCATCAACGCCCAGCATCACTTCTTCAAGGGACAGATCGGGCTCACGAAAAACATTCACGGAAATTTGATCAGATGGACGCAGTGAGTAAGTCGATGGACGGGCTTGCGAATAAATGCCTTGTCCCAAATCTGCTCGCGGCTGTGCAACCGCTGGCCCAATGATCGGAGCGGGTGTTGAGGCACAGGCTGAGAGACCAAATGCACTCATAGCCAGCATCGCGCCATATTGTCTTGAGATAGTCATACGCTAATCTTCGTCCCCCATTTGCCCCTCTTAAAGGCGGCATGATTACAGCGCAACCGGTTTGCGGGGGGCGTATACCCCTGCCAAACCGCTCAGTCCTATGTCGGGGCGGGCGCATTTCGGCCTGCTTCTATGAGGCCGCTTTACACCAATTCAGGAGCCGATTGTTGCCACTGAACAAACCTTGCCGCTAAGGCCAGTTCGCGAAGATTTTACGCATAGATTACTAGCGAACCAATCAGGATCACCACGGTGCTTGAGCAGATTTCCACGCTCCAAATCTCAACACTGAGTTTCGCTGCGTGCATCCTCTATGCGATCGTTGCGGGCGCGGCGTGGGCCGCTGGTAAGCAAGCGGGCGTCGCCGGCCAATCGTCCTCTCACAGCAGAAATTGGTGGTTGATTGCCGCTTTCTTCATGCTCCTCATTATCTTGCGCCTGACCGAGGCAGAAAACTTGGTCCAGGAGCACCTCCGCGCGCTTCTCGAAGCCCGCGATTTGGTTGCCGAGCGCCGTTCGATCCAAAGGCCCGTCATAGCGGCAGTTATCGTCACCTTTGCTGGAACGGCGATGTTTGCTGTCTATTGGATAGCCCAGAATGTACGCGGACGGCGCAACATCGCACTTGCGGTCGCCCTTGTAGCTTGCGGTGTTATGATTGCGACAATCGCCATGCGCGCAATTTCTCTGCATGCCTTCGACAGACTTTTGTTTGGCCCCCTCAAACTTAATTGGGTGGGAGATATCGGTGCGAGTTTGGCGGTGCTGGTCGCGGCAATCTTCTACATCCGCGTTCTCGGCGGCAAAGCCTACCGAGGCCAATGATAATGCGGCTTTAGAGCCTGCCTTCCTCGATAAAGCTGGCAATGGCAGTCCGCAGTTGCTGCGCTGTTGCTGAGACCTCCGGCTGTTCGTAAGATAGCGTCAATCCTTCCCGAATTCGTCCTTTCAGCTCGGTTGCATCCATCGCGATCAAGAGCCCCGAGCGACCCTGTAAATGGTGCACTGTTGCCACCTGATGGTCATTGCGGTGCTCGCCGTGATCAAAGCGCCTTGGCATCAGCACAATCGGCTTTCGAAAACGCTGAGCAGTCAGCACAGTACCGATGCCTGCATGGCTGACGATCAGTTTGCATCGCTCAACCAAGCTTTCAAACTCATTAGGCGCGATGCTGATGCGAGTATCCATGTTCTTTGGCAGATATTCGCCGCGGCCAACCTGCGCGACGACTTCCATGCCAAGGTCAGGGGCCAGCCTATCCATTGCCTCAACCAAGCGATCAAACCCGAGCTGCATGCCAACAGTCACGAGGATCAAAGTATCGCTCCGCAATATTTCACCGACTGCCCATCTGACAGATGCTCCCATTGGGTAAGGCATTGATGAGCAGTGTGCCGGGAAAGCTTGCCGCACATCGACAATTCTTCGCTGTTGGCAACGCTATCAATCCAAAGCGTTTTTGCGCCAAGAAGACGGCCAGCTAACAGGCAAAGATACCCCGGTGCAGCGCCGGTTGAGAGCACAATATCTGGGCGGTGTTTGAGGATGACTTTGACCGCTATCAATGCGCACAATAGCGCTTTGAACGGTGTATTTTGATTGCAGTCAGGCAGGACCTCAGCATTTTCAATCCCGCGTTGCTGAGCGATTTTGGTATCGGTCGTTGCAAACCGCACATCGTAATTTTCTAACGTCTCGCGAAGCAGCATCATCTGCTCCCAATGCCCTCCGCCAGAAGCAACCGCTAGCACCGTGCAGCTGGAATTTCTCATGTTTGTTTTACCATTTGTACGAAGTGATGTTTCACCGTTTTAATCGCCTTCAGCGCGCTTCACAACGCGAACGATATCCAGCATCCTAGCATTGATGACCAGCCCAAATAGAGTAGGAAGGCTTGCTCTTACCTCCGCTTCGCGCCACACAGCGCCCAAACGACCAACGCAAGAGGGAGAGAGGCATATGGCCAGCTCGCAAGGGCCGCTGACCGGTCTCAAGGTACTGGAATTTGCAGGAATTGGGCCGGGCCCGCACGTCGGCATGCTGCTTGCCGATCTTGGCGCTGATGTGGTGCGCATCGACCGTCCCGGAGGCGGCGTGTCCAACCCTGTAGTCGAACGTGCGCGTCACCGCGTTATGGTCGATCTGAAAAGCGAAGAGGGCCTTGCCTTTTGCCGCGATGCCGCCAGCAAAGCAGACGTTTTGATTGAGGGCCTGCGCCCCGGCGTTATGGAGCGGCTAGGCCTTGGTCCTGATGAGCTTCACGAGGCAAACCCGCGTCTTGTGTATGCGCGTATGACCGGCTGGGGTCAGGAAGGCCCGCTTGCCAAGGCGGCTGGCCATGACATCAATTATATCGCGATTACCGGCGCGCTTGATGCCGTGGGCAAGAAGGGCGATGTGCCAATCCCCCCGCAAAATCTGATCGGCGATTTTGGCGGCGGCTCGATGTATTGCGCCTTTGGCATTATGGCCGCGCTTTATGAACGAGGACAGTCGGGCAAAGGCCAAGTGGTCGATGCAGCGATTGTCGACGGTGTGACCAGCCTAATGAGCTTCTTCTTCGGACAGCAGCACGGCATGATCCGCACCAACGAACGCGGCACTGGATTACTGGGTGGGGGCGCGCATTTCTATCAATGCTATGAGTGTGCTGATGGCAAAGAGATTTCTCTGGGCTCGATCGAACCGCAATTCTACGCAGAATTGATCGCGCGCACCGGGGCGAGCGAGCTTGCCGAGGGGCAGATGAACCCTGCCAATTGGGTGGATTACGCCGAGAAGCTGACCGCTTTGTTCAAAACCAAAACGCAGGCCGAATGGAATGAAACCCTCGAAGGCACTGACGTTTGCTATGGCCCGGTTGTGGGCCTCGATGATGCGCCTAACCATCCGCATATGAAAGAGCGCGGCGCCTATGTTGAGCATGAGGGCGAAATGCACCCCGCACCTGCACCGCGCTTTAGCCGCACGCCGGGCGAAGTTCGGTCCAGCGATGACAATGGCGAGGCCGTGGTCAAAAGCTGGAGCGCGGAAGGGTAGGCTATGGCAGGCAAGTTCTTTGATGAGTGGGAGGAGGGGGAGCGGCTCCAACACGAAATCCGCCGCACTGTGACGGAGACGGACAATCTGCTCTTCTCCACCATGACCCACAATCCCCAGCCGCTGCATCTTGATGTGGAGGCGGCCAAGGAGAGCGGGTTTGGGCAGATTTTGGTGAACTCGACTTTCACCTTCTCGCTGCTTGTTGGCCTATCGGTGGGCGACACCACATTGGGCACTTTGGTTGCGAACCTTGGGTTCGATAAGGTGGTGACGCCAAAGCCGGTGTTTATCGGCGACACCTTACGGGCAGAAAGCGAAGTCAAAGAGCTTCGCCCCAGCAAATCGCGGCCTGAGGCTGGTGTCGTGACCTTCACCCACGAGCTCATCAATCAGCGCGACGAAGTGGTGTGCCGGTGTGAGCGTTCGGCCCTACTCAAACGGAGTGATGCTTAGGCAGCTTCCTCTGCTGCTTGAGAGCCATCACCGCCTAACGCCTGCCATAAGACGATCCGTGCACGCTGGGATGCTCCGAGAGCCGCTGCGGCGCGTTCACCGCTGCTGTCGGCTGCGCGGCGCGCCTCGAGCACTTCGAGGAAGCTTGCTAGCCCTGCCCGGTAGCGATCATCGGCAAGGCTTGCGGCGCGCTCCAATTCATCGCGTTCCTGCGCTGCCAGAGCGGCTTGTTCATCGGCTGCTGCAACCAGGCCATAGGCGGCCTCGGCATCGCCCAAGGCTTGGAACACAGCGCCGCGATAGGCCTCAAAAGCGATTCTTTTATTTGCCGCCGCACCGTCAATCTCCGCCTCTATGCGGCCAAAGTCGAGCAAGGGCCCCGCAACACCAGCGGTCAGGGTGCGGACCAGCGAGATCTTCGTCGAAAAAGCTCCCGGGACTGAACGAGAGAAGGCCCAGCACGCCCGAAAGAGTGAGCTTGGGAAAACGTGATCGAGCGGTGGCCGCAAGGTCTGCATCGCTGGCTGCAAGCTCAGCAGCTGCGGCAAGGACATCGGGGCGATTGGCGAGAAGCTCAGATGGCAGGCTTGCAGGAGCGGCGCCGATGTTAGGCGCTTCGCTAGGGGCGGAAAGTGCCGAAGTCACGTCCACGCCATTGAGGCTGGTGAGGGTGACCAACCGTCCAATAAGCCGCGCCCGCTCGCTTTTAAGTGCAGCAAGGCGCGAACGCGAGGCGCTGGCCTGTGCCTCAGCGCGCACCCTGTCAAACCCCGGCGCAATGCCCGCATCCTCGCGGGTTTTGGCAAGGCTTGCAAGCCGTGTGGCGGCCTCAACATCGCTCTCAATCGCCTTGGTGCGGGCGTCCAGCGCGCGCCAATCGACAACGCTTGCTGCAATTTCTGAAAGGAGGGCGAGGCGCACTGCCGATGCAGACGCACTGGCGGCGTCTATACGGGCAAGGGCGGCACGTTCGCGCGCGCGCAGTTGCCCGAAGATATCTGCGTCCCAGCGCGCCGTGATATTCGCCCCGTAGGAAACCTGAGTTGGATCAATGACCTGCGCAAACGGGTTGTCGGAGCCGAATTGGTTGGGGTTGATCCGGTTCTCGGTGACATTGGCATCAAAGCCAACATTGGGCAGCCTTTCAGCTCCCGAACGGCGAGCTCCAGCGCGTGCTGCCTCAACTCGCGCAATGGCTTCGCCTAGCGAAGGCGCGCGGTCTAATGCAGCCTTAGAGAGCATTGCGTATGCAGGATCACTTTGCGGGAGAAGCGCGTCTAAAGAGGCTGCGCTTGAGGCGTCGGGGGCAAAGGTAAAGCTCTCAGAAAGAACCGGCGCAGGCGTCGCAATCTCAGGCGGCGGGCCAGCGACACAAGCGGTGACGCTCGCGGCCAGACCCAAGGTCAGCAGGCGGAGGGGAGAGGCGGGCATCGGCTTACTCCCCGCTTGTCGCGGCGGGGATAAAGGCGTCGATCTGCTGGCCCACGCGGAAAGCGTCTCCGCCCCCGTCCTTGGCTTTGTCTTGGGGCAGGGCATAGATTACCTGAAGCACCCGCACATCCACACGCTCAGCCGCGCTGTTGGTAAGCGAGCGTTTGGGCACCACCTGAGGCTCCACCCGCACAAATTGCGCCTCAACCCGCAGGTCAGCGGCTCCTCGCGGCGACACGATAGCGGGCGCACCGATTTTGACCCGTGCGGCCTCATTTTCATCAATATCTACGCGGATGTGGAGCGGATTGGTCTCACCCATTTGCATAAATGGCGAGCTGTTGCTGCCCCCTTGTGTCGCAACAAATTCGCCCGGCCGCACGTTCACGGCAAGGATCTCGCCAGCAATGGGAGCGCGGATGGTGAGGCGCTCGATTTCGGTGCGAACACTGCTTGCCCGGGCTTGCGCCGCGTTGAGACGAGCTCGCGCAACCGCAAGGCGGCTCTTTGCAGCATTTGCCTCGCCCTCGACCCGAATGATTTCAGAGCGGCTCACCGCGGCAGGGTCTGATAATTCTCCATAAAGCGCCAATTGGGTGCTCGCCGTTTTCTGCGCGGTTTGCGCCTCGGCAATAGCTGCGCGGGCCTCTTGGATCGAAGCATTGGCCTCAGACAATTGCGCGCGGGCAGAGCGGGCATCGACGAGGAACAATGGCTGGCCTTTCTCAACCCGGTCGCCGGGCGCTACGCGCACGTCAGTCACAAGTCCTGAGAGCGCCGAGCCAATATCAATCACCTCGCTGGCAGGCTCCACAATGCCAGAGCCCGCCACCCGTGCCCCATCGGCAAGCTCACCGGTTGCTTTGGGAGGCTCTTTATTGGGCGCAGCAATCGAGCGGTCGGGCAGGCCAAAGGCGATGTAAACAACCGCGCAGGCGATCCCGATAACCGCCAGAACCGGCAGAATTTGCCGCGAAAAGCTGATGTTTGAAGGGAGAAGGGCCATGATATGTCTCTTGTGGAGTGGGAGAGGAGGAGAAAGGATAGAGGGGGGCTTAGTGTCCGTCCGGCATGTCGGCCCCATCGTGCGTGACGAGGCCGTCTTCCAAAACCAGGATACGGTCAGCCATGTCGAAAATGCGGTTGTCGTGGGTGACGATGATGCAAGCACGGTCCTCAGCGACCGCCACCTCGCGCAGCAAATCCATCACCCGCCGGCCAGAGCTTGCATCCAAAGCTGCTGTCGGCTCATCGCAGACAACAAGGCGCGGTTCATGCACCAGAGCCCGAGCAATCGCGACACGCTGTTGCTGGCCACCGGAAAGCTGATTGGGAAGCTTCTCGGCCTGATCGCCAATATTGAGTTTCTCGAGCAGCGCTTTGGCCTTTGTGCGCGCTTCTTCGCGGGGCACGCCCTGCGCGATTAAAGGCACGGCCGCATTGGCTGCCGCGTCGATAGACGGGATGAGGTTGTACTGCTGGAAAATGAATCCGATATTTTCGAGCCGGAAGTTCACGAGCTCATTGTCGGACAGCTTGTAAATGTCGGTCCCAAAGACCTTCACCTCGCCGTTCGTGGGCCAAAGGATGCCGCACATTATGGAGATCAGGGTGGTCTTGCCCGAACCGCTTTCGCCCACCACAAAAGTCATCTCGCCTGAGCGGATTTCGGTGTCGATGCCGTGCAGCACGCGGATGGTCGACTGGCCCGCCTGAAAGTCGCGCACGATGCCGCGCGCGCAAATCGCTGCCTCAGGCGCGCATCCGCCGATCGCAGTGGTATCCATAGGTGCAGCTTTCATCTGGTCCATATCGCTCACCGGAATACCGCCGCTGGTTCGGTCTTCATGACGCTGCGAAGGGAAATCCAACCAGTGAGGGATAGGATGATGATAACCGCAAACAGGCTCACAAACGGGATTTGCCAAGGGATGTAGAAGCCTTTGAAGGTCGGCACTCCGGAAAATCCATAGATAAAGCACACCGTCCCGATCACACCCAGGGCATAGCCAATCGAGCCCACCATGGTCGCTTGGCTCACCACCATTCCAGTGATCTTGCGATTGGTGACGCCAATGGCTTTGAGCGCACCGAATTGCTTGATGTTGTCGCGGATGAAGAGGCTGAAGGTGAGACCCACAATCGCGACGCCAACGATAAAACCAAGCGCCACAGTTATCCCGAAATTCAGCGGGATACCGGTGTTCTCGATGATGAAATCGACACCGGCTTGTGCAAACTCTTCGCGCGTTTCCGCTTTAAGTCCCGTCTGTTCTTCGATTGCTTGCGCAACGGTCTCGGCGGTCTCACCCTCTGCCACACCAGCCAAAACAAACGTGAGGCGGTTGCGGCTTCCGGGCACGTAGTTGAGGGCCTGGGAATACTTCGTGTAGAGCGTCACCTGGCTAGTGAAGCTGGGAATAGCGTCGGCTACACCGCGAATAATAGCGCGTTGATCATTGAGCTCGAGCCGTTGACCGATGGGGTCTTCGCCGTTCTCAAAAAGATTGGTAATGCCAACATCGTCGATCAGGACCGTATCGGGCTGCAATAGGATCGACTTGTCTCCCACAAGAAGCCTTTCTGGCAGTCCAATCAGGGTTGCATCATCCACACCCACGATCTGGACGCCTTCCAGATCACCTGTGCTTGAGCGGACCGACGCAGGCGCGCGAAGGTGGGGAACGGCCCATTCCACCCCTTCGACCGAACGCACCTCGTCAAGCGCAGTTGAGGGCATCGCAAAATTAACCTCGGTCGTGCGGCTGACCGGGTCCATCACCCAGATTTCCGCTTCGGGAGCGCTGTAAACGCCGCTCGCCCCGCGCTCGATCAGGTTCACAAAAATCGTGAGCTGCTGGGTGATTAGCAGGGTCGAAAAGGCGATACCGAACAAAAGCCCATAGAACTTTTGCGGATCACCTGTGAGCATTCGGATCGCAATCCAGAGCATTTGGCAAGAACCACTTTCGTCGAGGTGCAGCCCATATGAGGGGTTGCGAAGGGACAAGGAATTCGCAATAATGAACGACACCGTTTAAATGAACGCAGCCGTTCATTTTGTCAACCAAGCAAAACTCAGTAAGTTCCCGGAGAGTTGAATATCCCGCGCCCTCAGCCAGAAAAACAACCCGAGCGGAGAAGGGTTGGACGCCCTTCAGACGAGGCAAAGCGCAGCGCAATAATCGGGGCGGCCTCTGACCGTTTTATGCACGAAGGGTTCGCCGCCACCTCAATTGAGCAAGTCGCAGCCGATGCGGGCGTGTCCAAGGTTACGATCTATAACAACTTTGGAGACAAGCGCGGGCTTTTTGCAGCAGCGGTAGAACGTGAGTGTTTGAAAATGCGCGGGTACTTCTCAATAGAAGAAATGCCCAATGAAACGATTGAGGAGCGCCTCACGACTATAGCCCATGCGATGTGCGGGTTTTTGGCGCGGCCTGAGATGATCCAATTCGAACGCCGCATCGCGGCAGAGACCGAGCACGAACCGGCAATCGGCCAAGCGTTTCTTGAGACAGGGCCCTGGCGCATGAAGGCCGGGTTCAGCGCTTGGCTCGCCCACGCCCGCGAACGCGAAGAACTTCAAATTGAAGACACTGACCTTGCAGCGGAACAGTTCGTCGCTCTTGCAAAGGGGATGGGCGATTTGGAGCGCCGCTTTGGTGCTGAGCCGGCCGATGAAGCCAATGAGGCCCGCATTGCAGGCGCTGTCAAGGTGTTCCTTTCGGCATATGGGGCCAAATGACAGAATTGGTGCATCGGAGTATGCACCAATTGCTGGGCGAAATCTGAATGCACATTAGCTTGCGATTCAGGCGGCCCGTCCTACATTGATTGTTCAACCAAGGAATCGACCCCAATGACCGAACAAAACGATCCGAACGAACAGCCACCTGAAGGCCAGAACCCGTGGGTGAAACAGCTGATGATTTGGGGCGGCATTTTCATGGCGCTTTTGCTCGTCGTCTCAATGTTTAATGGTGGCGGTCAGCCGGCTGGCGAAGCCATGCCGTATTCTGAGTTCCGCGAACAGGTTGCGACAGGCGGCGTGAAAGAGGTTCAGATCGGGGATGACCTGATCACTGGTACGCTCAATAGCGGCGAAGTTTTCAGCACCGTCCCGGTCAAAAGTGATTTGCAGATCACGAGTCTTCTGGAAGAGAATGAGGTCGAATTTACAGCCAAGCCGAGCGAGCAGCAAAGCTTGCTTCTCATCATCCTTATCCAAGCGCTTCCGTTTATTTTGATCCTGGGCATTGCATTTTTTGCGCTGCGCCAAGTGCAAAAAGGCGGCGGCGGCGGCGCGATGGGCTTTGGCAAGTCCAAGGCTAAGATGCTGACCGAGAGACAGGGCCGCGTCACCTTCGACGATGTGGCGGGCATTGATGAGGCGCGCGAAGAACTCGAAGAAATCGTTGAGTTCCTGAAAGACCCGACCCGCTTCTCCAAGCTTGGCGGCCAGATTCCCAAAGGCGCTTTGCTGGTTGGTTCGCCCGGTACAGGTAAAACGCTTCTTGCGCGTGCGATTGCTGGCGAGGCAGGCGTGCCGTTCTTCACCATCTCAGGCTCCGACTTTGTCGAGATGTTCGTGGGCGTTGGCGCGAGCCGCGTGCGCGACATGTTTGAACAAGCCAAGAAAAGCAGCCCCTGCATCGTCTTTATTGATGAGATTGACGCGGTTGGCCGCTCGCGTGGTCACGGGCTTGGCAACTCCAACGATGAGCGCGAGCAGACATTGAACCAGCTCTTGGTTGAGATGGACGGTTTTGAAGCCAATGAAGGCATCATCATTATCGCGGCAACCAACCGTCCTGACGTGCTTGACCCTGCGCTGCTGCGTCCGGGCCGGTTTGACCGTCAGGTTGTGGTGCCGATCCCTGATATTGATGGGCGTGAGAAGATCCTTGGCGTGCATATGAAGAAAGTGCCTCTCGCGCCTGATGTGAACCCGCGCACTATTGCGCGCGGCACTCCGGGTTTTTCAGGCGCTGACCTTGCAAATCTTGTGAACGAGGCGGCTCTTCTCGCAGCCCGGCGGAACAAGCGTCTTGTCGCGATGCAGGAGTTTGAAGACGCCAAAGACAAGGTCATGATGGGCGCAGAACGCCGCTCTATGGTCATGACTGAAGACGAAAAGAAGATGACCGCTTACCACGAGGCAGGCCACGCGCTCGTCTCGATCAATGAGCCTGCATCTGACCCGATCCATAAGGCGACGATTATTCCTCGCGGACGCGCTCTTGGCATGGTCATGCGTCTGCCAGAGCGGGACAGCTATTCCTACCACCGCGACAAAATGCACGCGAACTTGGCGGTTGCCATGGGGGGGCGGGTGGCTGAAGATATTATCTTCGGGCACGACAAGGTGTCTTCGGGTGCCTCTGGCGATATCCAATACGCGACCGATCTTGCTCGCAATATGGTCACGAAATGGGGCATGAGCGAGAAGCTCGGACCGCTTCAATATGAGCAAAGCCAGGAAGGCTACCTTGGTATGGGGCAAACCGCGCGCACCATGGGCGGGGCAGAGACCAATAAGCTGATCGACGCCGAGATCAAAGGTCTGGTCGAAGGCGGTCTAAAACGCGCTGAGGACATTCTTAAAGAGCAAGAGGACAAGCTCCATCTTCTCGCACAGGCGCTGCTCGAGTATGAGACGTTGACGGGTGATGAGATCGACGCCTTGATGAAAGACGGCAAGATCGACCGTCCCGATGAGCCAAAGGGGCCGGCGATTGCGAAGCCCACGCAAGGCTCTGCCATTCCCAAGGCCGGTAAGCGATTTGGCGGTTCGGGTGACGAGGCACCGCAAGGCGCCTAAGGCCCTCATTTTACGAAAATTCAAACGGGCGTCAGAGCGTATCTGGCGCCCGTTTTTGTGTCAGAACGCACCCAAAAGCAAAAGCGCTTGTGCAAACAAACCGGCCACAATCCAGATAAAGACGCTCAGCACCAAGAGCCGCCAGATCGCGGAAAAACGGGAGAGCGCATAGGTATGACGCAATTGCTTATAAAGATGCAGCGGCGGGATGATTAGTAGCGGAAGGACAATAAGGTGCGGGGCCGCCCCGGCCACTCCGAGTAGCGAAGCTGCAATAAACAACAGCGACATGAAGCTTAAAGAATAGGTTACGAAAATCGCATGGTCATAGGCCTTGAACCTGCGCTTCCAGACAAACATCAGCCACACGAAGGGAACCGATAGGGGGATCAAGAGCCAGCTGAATTTGTAGCCGTTCGCCTGAAGCTTATAGAGCATCAAACCGGGATTCTCGCGCCATTTCTTGATCAGGCCATCATCTATCGCCGCAATACCTGTGAGGTTCATCTCAGGATTGGCCTCAAAATCAATGATTTGTGCACGGTCGAGCCCCTTGAGCGCCTCGCGCGCGGCTAAACGATCAGACAGGGCCTCGTCATATTCCGCAGTGCCCTCTTCGAATTCGTCAAGGCGGCGTTGAGCATCCTCAAGATCGGCATTGGCCTCTTCCTGTACCGAACCAATAGCATCACCCACGCTTGATCCGTTAAGGTCGGTTGGGGTTGTAAGGCCAACCATCTGGAACACCGCAAACATCGCGAAGATGCTAAATAGAAACATCGCCATCGGGCTGACGAACTTGGCGCGTTCTCCATTGATATAGCGGCGGGTAAGTTTGCCTGGTTTGAAGAGCAGCAACGGAAGGGTCTTCCAGAACTTGCCGTCCAGATGCAGCACGCCGTGAATAAGGTCATGGCCAAGAGCGGCAAGAGAGCGGTGCACGGTTCGCTTTTGCCCGCATTGGGAACAGAAACTGGTGGTTACCGCCGCGCCGCAATTGGCGCATTCCTGCTCTGGATTGTGCGCGGGTTCCAGAGCGCTTTCGCCTGCGGCAGGTTCCACGGCCCGGCCCGCAAGCGCGCCCTCCGCTATTGCGCCCACACCCTCGGCAATATCACTCATTGAACACGAAGCCCCCTGCAAGTCCTGCACTGTATTATCAGGAGAGCGTCCCTATTGGCAATTTTATAGCCGGTTCAGCCCATGGCAAGCTTGCGTTCAATCGCGGTCCAAAGCTGGGCAAAGGCGCGTGCAGCCGGGGAGCGCGGGGCAAAGGCACCGACCGGTTTTCTCTCCACTGCGCATTGTTCAATCGCGCTGGCAAGGGGCACCACAGGCCACTTGGGATTGGCTTCGCGCGCCTCTTTATGAAGCGTGCGCCGCATGTCGATCATCGACATCACCGGCAGTATGGGTGGGTGCTTTTTGCCCGAACCCTTTACCTCTTCGACCACCTGCTCAAGCGCACGGGCGGAAAGTGGTGAGGGGGGCAGGGGCACGATGACAAGGTCTGCGGCCCGCATGACTTGCCCGCTCACCTCGTTCAGAACAGGCGGGCAATCAAAGATAACCCGGTCATAATCCTTGCGCAGGGTATCAACAATCTTGGACAATCGTTTTTTCTTGCCGATCCGGTCGAACTGGCGGTCTAGCGTTCGGATGCTCTCATCGGCGGGCAGCAAGTGAAGATTGGCGTAATCGGTCTTGCGGATCAGCTTTGTCGGAGCGCGGTTCAGATCAAACACACTTTCTGCGGTGCGCTTTTTCTTGGGGTCAATATTGAGCAAAAACCCCGACCCATTGGACGCATCAAGATCCCAGAGCAAAGTTTCACGCCGCGAGATCGCAGCCGCGCACCAGGCAAGGTTCACCGCAAAGGTTGTTTTCCCAACCCCGCCTTTGACACTGTAAACCGCTATTGAGGCCATCAGATCTGCGCTCGCACCTATTGCACTTTTGTGACGAGGCCTAGGAATGTTCCCTAGGTGTAAACGCAAGCATACAGGCGGATTGTCAGGCCCGTGTCATGCGATTTGAAAGGGCTGTCTCCCCCTGATACACAAAGGCCGCGAAAAGACCGCTCAAATGGCCGCCTCTTCTGTCAATTTTGATGCTGTGAACCGCGTTAGCCGTCGTAATCCGCGCCGATGGAAGTGGAGCGTGTCGGCGCAGATGCCGTGATGCGAAGGGCTTCTGCTGATTGGCTGAGCGAACCGATTTCGTCCGCATCATCCTCATCATCAGGCAGGATTTTTTGTAGACCCGTGACCAATGCCTCGTTCAGCTCTTTGGGCTTGACCGTTTGCTCAGCGATTTCGCGCAGCGCCACAACCGGGTTCTTATCGCGGTCGCGGTCTAGCGTCAGTTCGCTACCACCGGAGATTTCACGGGCGCGTTGTGCGGCAAGCAGGACGAGGTCAAAACGGTTTGGAACCTTATCGACGCAATCTTCAACGGTAACGCGTGCCATCTATGGAGCCTTCATCTTGATCAGATTTGAATGGGAGCGATGCAGTTAGGGTTGGACAATCAAAGAGTCAAGAATTTGCAACCAATCGGGCGCGCGTGCATTGGCCTCTTGTGCCCACCAAAAACCGCCCACCCCCTCGCTTACCGGTCCAAGTGACTATGAAGACAGCGCGAGCTTTCGAGTGGATGCTGCCGGCCATGCCTTTACCTTCTATCCCGCCGGGTCAGACCGCCTCGCTGCATTGATCGACCATATCGACTGCGCGAAAGAGAGCGTTCTTGTTTTCTATTATGAATTTCAAGATGATCGTGCGGGCCAAAAAGTACTCAATGCCTTGGTCAAGGCAGCACAGCGCGGAGTGCGAGTGTCTTTGATTATCGACGCCTTTGGAAGCGATGCCCCGCGCGAGTTTTTCGTACCTCTCAAACAAGCAGGAGCGCAATTCTCCATCTTTGCGGGAAGTTTTAACCGGCGCTATCTCGTGCGCAATCATCAAAAATTCGCCATTGCCGACAACGCCCGCGTCATGACGGGCGGGGCCAATGTCTCAGATGAATATTACAACGCGCCGAGCGAAAATGGCTGGTGTGATCTCGGCATCGCAATCGAAGGCGACATCGCTCAGCGCTTCACACAGTGGTTCGAATGTCTCGATCAATTTGCTAAGAGCAAAACCCCGAAATTCAGAAATTTGCGCGAAATGATCCGCCAGTTTGCGCCCCAAGAGGGTGATATTGAGCTGCTGATCGGCGGCCCCTTTATACGCCGCTCGCATTGGTCGTATCGGTTCAAAAAGGACGTCGCGCAAAGTCGGTGCCTCGACATGGTGACGGCATACTTTGGCCCGCCGCGCAGCTTTCGCAGGGCCATAGCACGCGTGGCAAAGCGCGGAAAAGTGCGGCTGATTGCTGCGGGTAAGTCAGACCTCGACGGGACAATCGACGTTGCACGGCTGTATTACAAAGGCCTCATCAAAAACGGGGCGAGCATATCCGAATTTCAGCCCACTAAGCTGCATATGAAGCTTTTGGTGGTTGATGATGTCACCTATTTTGGCAGCGCGAACCTTGATCGCCGGTCTATCCGGGTGAATGTTGAGTTGATGGTCAGGGTGAGGGACAAGGCACTGGCGGACCGGCTGCGCGAAGTCATAGATCACCTTGGCGAAGCAAGCCTGCCGATTGACCGCGAATGGTACAGGCACAATGCCGGTTTCTGGACAAGAACCCGTTGGCGTTTTTTCCATTGGCTAAGTTTAGCCGATTACAGCCTATCGCGCGCTGTCTCCCGCCCGACATAGCGCTCAATCCTCCATACCCCAGCTCGAATAATCGCGCGTATTGGGCGAGGTGAATTTGGTGAACTCGCTTTGGAAATGCAGCGGGACCATTCCGGTTGAACCGTGACGCTGTTTGGCGACATTGACGGAAGCCCGGCCGCGCACATCTTCGAACTTTTGTGACCATTCGGCGTAGGCGGCCTCGGCTTCCGGAGTGCCAAAACTGCCATCGCCGCGCCGTCCTTCGGGCTCGGTGGAGGCAAGATAATAATCCTCGCGGTACACAAACCAGACCATATCCGCGTCTTGTTCAATCGAACCGGATTCGCGCAGGTCAGACAGCATCGGCCGCTTATCCTCGCGCTGCTCCACCGCACGGCTCAGCTGCGAGAGCGCGATGACGGGCACGCTGAGTTCTTTCGCGAGTGTCTTGAGCCCTCGGCTAATCTCAGAAATTTCGTTCACGCGGTTGTCGTTTGCGCGTCCCGATCCTTGGAGGAGCTGGAGATAATCGACCACGATAAGGCCAATGTCGTGTCGCCGCTTCAACCGCCGCGCGCGCGTGCGCAAAGCGGCGATAGTGAGGCCGGGTGTATCGTCAATAAACAGAGGTAATTCGGAAAGCCGCTGGCTTGCAAAACTAAGCTTTTGGAAATCGTCGCGGGTCAATTTACCCGAACGCAGCGCCTCCGAAGAAACCTCGGACTGCTCAGCCAGAATACGCGTGGCAAGCTGGTCGGCGCTCATCTCCAGGCTAAAGAAGGCGGCGGGTGCACCATAATTATGCTCGCCCCCGTCGGTTTGCCATTTGAGGTGCTCTTCGGCGCAATTGAAGGCGATATTGGTGGCGAGCGCGGTTTTGCCCATGCCGGGACGGCCCGCCAGAATGATCAAATCGGAATCGTGCAATCCCGAGGTTTTCTGATTGAGCGTATCAAGACCCGTCGTCTTGCCCGACAAACCTCCACCAGAATTCATAGCCGCTTCGACCATTTTAATCGCGGTCAGCGCTGCTTCGCGGAACGTTTCTGCCTCTTTGCCGGTCGCAGCGCCTTCGGCCACGCGGTACAAATCCGCCTCCGCTTGTGCGATACGGTCAACCGGGCTGGTGTCTTCGGAGGTATCAAGGGCCCCTTCGACCAGCCCCCGGCCAACGCTCACAAGCTCGCGCAAAAGCGCCAGATCGTAAATCTGCTGTGCCAGTTCGCGCGGGGCCAAAAGCCCGGCGCCATTGGCGGTAAGCTGCGCCAGATATTTTGGCCCGCCCAGCTCTTTCAAAGCCTCATCGGCTTCAAAATGCGGACGCAAGGTCACAGGCGAAGCGGTTGCATTGCGTTCAATCAGAGCGAGGCTGCGCTCATAAATGCGTTCATGCAGCGGTTCAAAGAAATGTTCGGGCCGGATCGGGGTTTGCAGCTCCTCAATTACCCGGTTGTCGATCAGCACAGCGCCCAGAAAAGCCGCCTCCGCCTCGAGGTTGGAGGGAAGCTTGCGCGCGCTGTCGATTTCATTGTCGACAAGTGAAAGAGGGGTGGGATCGGCCATCGCGACACTCAATGCTGAACCGCTGAGATTCTGGCAAGCTCTGCGAGACCCAAATTTTTTCTTTCTCCAGTGGCTGTGAATAGCGGGGATTGGAGTGACTTGTGCTTGAAGTGTGGCCCCTGCATCTGCGAAGGCTCGATTCATTATGTCAGGCACGCCACCCGATTCAGCGAATCATGCCCCCGGCACGCATAGCCCGGGCACATATCGCATCGCCCACATCGCTCTTGATGAAGAGACGATCCTGTGGCGTAACGCCGATGTCGAGCAGGAACGGCGCGTGGCAATTTATGATTTAATCGAGGAAAACACGTTCAAACCTGTGCGCAGTGCGCAGCGCGGGGCCAAGGGGCCTTACCGGTTGAAACTCGCGGTCCAAGACGGGCGCTTGGCGATGGAAATCGCTGACAAGGATGAGGCGGTTCTTGAGACCTTGTTGATTGGTCTTGCCCGGTTTCGCCGTCCGATCCGCGAGTATTTCGCAATATGTGACAGCTATTATCAGGCAATTCGCAAGGCTACTCCTGCGGAAATCGAGACTATCGACATGGCTCGGCGCGGTCTTCACAATAACGCAGCGGAACTTCTGGTAGAGCGGCTGGAGGGCAAGGTGGAAACCGATTTTGCAACCGCGCGGCGGCTCTTCACGCTGATTTGCGTGCTTCATATCAAGGGCTGACAATTTGGCACGGGGACGCAGGAAAAAGACAGGAAGGGGCCTTTGGATTTTTCGGGGCTCGGCTGTTGTTGTGCTTATCGCTGTCAGCTTTGCGGCGTGGTTCTGGTGGGACATGCGCAGTTGGCGGCCAGAGGACGCGCTTTACCCGGAACAAGGCGCGGTCATCGCCGCGCGCGCGCCTGAAACACGGTTTGAAACCTTGGCGGCAACGGGCGCTGATTTTGTCTATCTTGAGCTGGGTGAGGCCCGGGTGACGCCTGATCCCGGATTTGGCAAACGCTTGGAGGATGCGCGAGCCGCCGACCTCAAGATCGGCGTCTCTGCTCCGTTTGATCCATGCCTTCGCGCTGATGAACAAAGTGCGCATTTCACCCGAATGGTGCCGCGCGATGGATCACTTTTGCGGCCTGCCATTGCGCTCGAGCGCTTGGGAAATGCTTGCACGCCTGCGGTGAGCGATGCAGCGGTTGAGAGCGAGCTCATGACTCTCGTCAATCAAATCGAGATGCATGCAGGCAAGCCTGTGATCCTAAGGCTTGGCCGCGATTTTGAACTGCGCCACGATATATCACGCATGATTGAGCGCGACCTATGGCTTGCAAGCGATCGCGCGCGGCCCGATTATGCCACTCGCCCATGGCTTTTGTGGAGCGCCAACAGCCGCTATGTGAGCGAGGCCTCTGAGTCGCCGATTGAATGGATGGTGGTGCAACGATGAGCGACGAGGCTACAATTGATAAAGCCCGTTTGATTGAGGCTGCGCATGAAGCCGCCACTAATGCCTATGCGGCCTATTCCGACTATCAGGTGGGCGCTGCGCTTCTCTTCGGCGACGGCGCGATCATCACGGGGAGCAATGTCGAAAACGCCAGCTATGGCCTGACCTTGTGCGCGGAGACCGTGGCGGTCGCGCGCGCGTTGGGAGAAGGGCGGCGCGGTGGGCTTCAAGCGGTGGCCGTGGTAGGGCCAGCGGATAAGGGTGATGGCTCGCCGATAACGCCGTGCGGGCGCTGCCGTCAGATGCTGAATGAGATTGCGAGTCTTGGCGGGACAAACCCGGTAATTTACTGCGTCGGTACAAAAGTCTCGCGCGAAATGACGCTGTCAGAGCTTTTGCCTCATGCCTTTGGCCCGGGGCACTTGCAATAAGCGGGCTGGACCCATTGATAGCCGCCAGCCCAATCATTATCCGGCACTGAATAATTTATCTTTTCGTTTGGGACGGATATCAAATGTCTTTGTCAAATACCGCCCGCCGACACGGATAAACGTCGAGGATCTCTACCTTGCCATTGATTGCGCCGATCGTTGCACAGAGTCCGTCACCAATCGGTACATTCGTCATTGCCTGAGCAGAGTTGGGAAGCGCCCCAATACTTAACCCAGTGGCAACCGCAAGAATAAATCTTTTCACGATTTGCCCTCAATTAAGTCCCATCCGCTTGGCAGGCTATATTGCGAATATATTTAGGTAAAAAATGTCTTCATTATCGCATCCTCAGTTCTTCTAGGATGTGAATAGTTAAGCGCAGAGATTTTTTCTAATTCGTATTTGCCGCCGCCCTTGCGAGAAGGAGAACTCTTTTCTCCTTCGGTTCGGCGGTATGTCTAGCTTCCTAACAAGCCGCCCAAACCACTCAGAGGGTCCTTGCGAAAGCCGCGTTCCTCTGCGCCGATATATGAGAAAATACCGTCGAGCCCCTGATCTGTGACCGAGCGGTTGATCTTTGCCCTGTCCAGCCCTGCTTGGCGGATGAAAGAATGCTGATCGGCGAGGCCATCAAAGGTCTTGTAAACGCCCGCCTTTTCCAGAGCGCTGTCTATCAAGGGTTCTAGGCGCGAGTGCAGACGGTCATTGGCAGAACTTCGCAAATACTGCGTGCCCCCATTATTTTCGCGGATAATCCCAGGCGCGTCAGAGAATGAGAGGTCGTCTATTGCATCGCGAAAAATGGGTTTGGCTTCGCCTGCGGCGACCCCTGCGGCATCGTTGATATTGCGGGTAATCCCATCAAGCACCCCGAGCTTGCTCGCGCCGCCCAGGATAGTGCCCAAAAGTCCGCCGCGGCTGCCTCCAAGATTGCCGATAAGGGGCAGCCCAATGCGCACATCCTCATCGCCGTAAAAGGCACCGGGCAAGGCCAATTTGTCGAGCGCATTGTCGGTTGCCTTGCCAAGGATGGAGGAAAGTCCAAGACCGCCGCCGCTGCTGCGGCCGCCTCTCAGGATGTCACCCAAACCTTGCGCGTGCAAAGGCGAAGACAAAAGCGTTGCTGCACCAAGAGCGCTGGCGCCTACGATAAACCCACGGCGATTGGCTGAAACTGACATGATATTCCTCCGGCAAGAATGTGCATTGTGGCCGTGGCATATCACAAAACCGGCATGAACACTTGCTTTCACGGATGTAAACTTATGTCAGCGGGCAGCGACTATTGCGTCTCCAGCCACTCCAGAAGCGCCGCCAAGCACTCGCGCCCCAGCATCTTGCAGCGTTCTGGTGACCAACCTTGCTCAGGCTCAGGGAAGTCGATCAAGTCCTTATACGGCATCTCCAGCGTCATCGCGCAGGCTCCGAAACGCTCGGCCACTTGGTTAGTGGAGATCGTAAGGTTTGCCTTGCCCGCCCACGCCTTGGGATAGCCAAGCTCGGTCTGGAAATCGGGGGTGCGCCGGTCGAGGATGCGTTCGTAGGCGTAAAATTGCTCGCCGAGTTCATGAGTCCACGACGGAATACCCTCAAAACCTGCGAGGAAAACCGCTGGGATCGCCTCATCCCCGTGCACGTCGATTGCAAAGTCGACCCCGGTTTGGTCCATCTTATTGCGGATCGCTAGGACTTCCGGTGATTTGTCTGCGCTGGGTGTTTCCCATTCGCGGTTGAGATTGGTGCCTGCTGCATTGGTACGCAAATGCCCGCGCCGCGACCCGTCGGGGTTGCAATTGGGCACAATGTGAAAACGGCACCGCTTCAGGAGCCCGCGCGCCGCCGGGTCTGCCGGATCGGTGAGGCATTCCAATGCCCCTTCCATCCACCATTCGGCCTGCGTTTCGCCTGGGTGCTGGCGCGCATAGAGCCACACTTGCTTATCGCCCTCGCCCATCTGGAGCATGTCTAAAGGCTGACCATCAAGCGTGGTGGTCAGGCGCACCAATTCCACACCCTCACACGCAGCAGCCTCTGCCAAAAGGTCGTGATGCCGCTCCATCGAATAGGGCGCGAAATAGGCGAAATAGGCGATATTTGAGGCAGGCGTGTAACTGATCGTCAAAGTGCCGCCGTCTTCGCTTTTATCAAAGCTGCTGGTGGTGCGAGCCCAATATTCGCGGTCTTCCGAAACGACAGCATCATATCCGGGCCATCCGGCGGGATAGGCGCTTTCATTAAGGCCAGTGATTTTCAACCTTATTTCTTCGCCCGCAGCCCCGCTTACGCGAAAGTGGAACCACTGCTTGAATTCGGAATTTTGGTCCTTGTTTATGGCAAGCTTGGCGCTCGCCCCCTCGATTGACAGGACTTCGATATTGCCGCTGTCAAATGCGGCGTCTACGGCGATTTGGGTCATTCTTGGTCCTGAAGCTCTTTCACAGCGATTTCGACCGTTTCACCGTTGCCTCCTGGGAAATCCTGAAACAAGGCGGCCGCCAAAGCGCTGGCGCTTGCATCCACATCGGCATAGGGCGAATTGATGGAGACAGCTTGCTGTGCCCGTCCCTCCCACGAGCTTTCGCCGTTCTCATCGGAAATCCGAACAGTAAGCTCTGACAATGCGTTGGGCTTGGCTGAATTCCCACCAAGGTTGATGCCGACGCCGAGCCCGACACCGCTGCCAAAACTCCCGGTTTGCCCGCCAACGCCCACACTTACTGGCCCGCGCGAACTCGCAGGGGCAAGGGAACTGCGCTTGGTGCTGACGCTGGCAGTCTGAATACCGGGCTGGACTTCGCCAGCGATGGTGTAGCCAAGCGTTGCTAGCTCGCTGGCCACGGCATCATAAAAGGCGTCTCTTGCCCGCCCACTGCTCATCTCTTGGGGGAAAGTGATCGCAATTGACCCCTGGCCAACAGACGCTTGGTTGTCACTGATAAAGCGGGTGACCTCAACCGGACCGGAATAGGCGGTGCCCACACAGGCGCTCAGAGAAAGGCCAAAAATAAGGGCTGGGATCGCCTTCCAGCTTAACAATTTCGTTTTCATCATCCGCTTCCCTCGTTATTTCCTTCACGACACCTTAGAGACTTGCTGCTAACGGCGCGACCATGAATGCAACATCAATAACCAAACCATGCGTTTTAGTCACTGGCGGTGCAGGCTATATTGGCAGTCACGCGGTTCTGGCCCTGCTCGACAATGGCTGGTCGGTGGCGGTGATCGACAATCTGACCACGGGGTTCCGCTTTGCGATCCCTGAAGAGGCCGCCTTTTATGAGGGCGATATTGAGGACACCGAGCTTCTCGCACGCATCTTTGAAGAGCAAAGTGTTGGTGCGATCATGCACTTTGCAGGGTCGATTGTGGTGCCTGAAAGCGTGGAGGACCCGCTCAAATATTACCACAACAACACTGCCAAGAGCCGCGTTCTGATAGAGGCCGCGGTAAAGGCGGGTGTTTCGCACTTCATCTTCTCCTCCACCGCTGCCACTTACGGCGTGCCAGAGGTGGAGGTCGTGCGCGAAGATACGCCGCAGATGCCGATCAATCCTTATGGCTGGTCCAAGCTTATGACCGAGCAAATGCTGGGCGATATTGCAGCGGCGCATGACATCAATTTCTGCGCGCTGCGGTATTTTAATGTGGCCGGCGCTGACCCTAAGGCGCGCACCGGTCAATCCACTGCTGGCGCTACGCATCTTATCAAGGTCGCCCTGGAAGCAGCGCTTGGCAAACGGAGCCACGTGGGCGTTTTCGGGACCGATTTCGATACGCCCGACGGCACAGGCGTTCGCGATTACATCCATGTTAGTGATCTGGCCTCTGCGCATGTCCACGCGCTAAGGGCGCTGATGGCTGAGCCTGAACGCTCGCTCACCATGAATTGCGGATATGGGCGCGGGTTCTCCGTACTCGAGGTGCTCGATGCGGTCGACCGAGTGACCAATGCGCCGATTGAACGGCGCTTGGAAGGACGGCGTGCAGGTGATCCGGCGCAGCTCATTTCAGACCCCGCTTTGATTCGCAAAACCCTACCCTGGCAGCCCCAGCATGATGATCTGGACACTATCATCGCTCATGCTTTGGCTTGGGAGCGCAAACTCACCGATTTGCGAGAGTAGCGCAAAGTGTAGGGGTGCTAGGAATTGGTTGACGAATCTGCGAAGCCCCCATATGTGCGCCCTTGAAATTTCCGCGCGCCGGACTGGTTCTGGCGCGCTTTATTATTTGGAAGAAAACCCATGAAGATCCGCAACAGCCTTAAATCGCTGAAAAACCGTCACCGCGATTGCCGTGTTATTCGGCGCCGTGGTCGCACCTATGTGATCAACAAAACCAATCGCCGGTTCAAAGCACGCCAGGGTTAATTTAGCTGGCGCTCGGGTGTCCGGCGCCTCGTGCAGCGGTGAAGTTTGAGCGGCCCGCCTCCTTGAAAGGAGCGCGGGCCGCCTCCGTTTTCGGGATTTGATTAAGTGACAAAAGCGGCAGTGTTTGATGTAGGACGCGTGCTCTTCGGCTGGCGTTTAAGCGCGTTGTTTGAAAAACTGTTTGATGACGACAGACAGCTTGAGTGGTTTCAAACCAATGTCGTCTCTGAAAAGTGGCACTTTCAGCACGACCGCGGGCGCGCGATTGATGAAATGGTGGCCGAGCGCATCGCGCAGTTTCCGCAGTATAGAGCCGAGATCACCGCTTACCGCGAGCGATTTGCTGAGACGATCACGGGGCCTATGGAGGGAACGCATGAGCTGGTCCACAAGCTAAGCGATGCGGGCGTCCCGCTATTTTGTCTTACAAATTTTGGGCACGAGCTGTGGCAGGAGTTTCGCCCCCACCAACCAATCTTTGACCTGTTCGAAGACATCATTGTCTCAGGCACCGAAAAAGTCGCCAAACCTGAAGCGCGAATTTACGAGATTGTCGAGGAACGGGCAGGTCGGCCTGGCGCTGACCTGTTTTTCACCGATGACAACCTTGCCAATATTGAGGCTGCAAAAGAGCGCGGTTGGGACGCACATCTTTTCACAGATGCAGGCGCGCTCGAAGCACAGCTCACAGCGTCGGAGCTTCTTTGACCAGCATTACTCAAAAAAACCCTGGCAAGCGCGGTTGGGGATGTGCGCTTGCCAGGGGCTCAAGTCTTGCCCGAGTTGAGAGGCGGGCAATTCCGGTGCGAACCGCGCCTTAAACCTGAGGTGAAAGGCGCGGCCCGCTGATGGAGAGGGGAATTTGCCGCGGCCTATTTGCCGTTGCAGTTTGCAAGCTTGTCTTCAGGAAGGGCTTCGCCATCGGCGACGAAGCCTTTGATCTCACCAAATTCGCGGGCGAGGCCGCGGCAAATACGTGATGCGCGCGATGAACCTTTGTTCGCGACGCAGGTCGTGCCCTGGCATGCCCATGCAACGCCGCCGGCCACAGCCCGTTTTTCTTCGGCAGGCTGCGCGAGCTGAGCTGTGTAATAAGGGCCGTTATCAGCCAAAGCAGGTGCGGGCGCTGTGGCCACACCAAAGGTGAGAGCGGTGTAAGCCAGGGCTGATGCGAGAACAGCGATACGTTCGGCGCGGGGGAGAGAGATGGTCATCTTATATTCCTTTAGAGGGTGCCTAAATTATCATCATGCTGCAACGCACAGTTTCGAATCGAAACCAGTTGCTAATCACTACCTATATAAGTAGGTTTCAGGTTGCAACTAAAAACTTAAATTTTTTATGTTGGCTAAATTCCCTCAGATTTGGGAGGAAATCGGATCAATGCAGCGTCCAATTTGGCGATTTTGCCAAGGTCGGTTAGAAAGGTTGCAAGAAGAGGACTGACTATGGGCGAAATTAGAGAACCCTTACGCGAGCTGATCGAATGCGGCCTACCCACGGCTTTGGAAGTCATGGGCGAAAGATGGGCGTTTATGATCTTGCGGGCGAGCTTCAATGGTCTCCACCATTTCGAAGAATTTTTAAGTGAGCTGGGCATTGCCCGCAATATTCTGTCCAACCGGCTCGCTAAGCTGGTTGAGCACGGGATACTTAAGCGCGAGCCATGCGCGGATGATCGCCGCAAGATCGAATATCGTCTGACCGAAAAGGGCTTTGACCTTTTGCCAGCGATGATTGCGCTTCGCCAATGGGGTCAGAAATACAGCGTAGAGCCGCTTCATGAAGACCCTGTTTTGGTGGATGATCTTGACCGTTTGCCGATCGGTCCTGTGTCAATTGTCGCTCATGACGGGCGGGTTCTGGATCACTTTGGGCTCAATATGATTCGCCGCGCTGATATTGGCAAACGGGCTGATGGCTCGACTGCATCGCCGTCTGATGCGATCAACAAGGGTGATGTGATTGATCTGACCTCTGCCAAGAGAGCAGCGGGCTGACATCCTGATGGACGTTTAAGAGGGTGCGAGCGCCAATGTACTTGGGAGCTGCCCCATAAATCTGCGGACGGCGTAGACGCGGGGGATGGCGGACTTACGATGCTTGTCATAGCGAGGGGGAACTCTCCTCGCTAAAAGCGCTCGCTCCTCCCATCGGACGTCTTCTTGACCGCTCAATCCGCCTCCCCCTCTGCTGAACAGACTGCGGTATCGCACCACAGCCTGCCTCAAAAAGTGCATGATATTTTGCGCCGGACCTTTGGGTTCGAAGGCTTTCGCGGGATGCAGGAAAGCGTCATTGCGCGCATACTCGCCCGCGAGCACACGCTTGCACTCATGCCGACAGGCGCGGGCAAATCACTGTGCTATCAAATACCTGCTCTGACACTTCAGGGAACCGCGATAGTTGTGTCCCCGCTTATCGCGCTAATGCATGATCAGATCCGGGCGGCGCGCTCTGTCGGTATTCGCGCGGCGTCTTTGACATCGGCAGATACAGATCAGGCAGAGACGGTTAGGGCCTTGCGCTCAGGCGAACTTGACCTTTTGTATGTGGCCCCGGAAAGAGCAAACACACCGGGTTTTCAGGCCCTGCTTCGGGAAGCCGCAATCAGCCTGTTTGCGATTGATGAAGCGCACTGTGTGTCGGAATGGGGGCATGATTTCCGGCCCGACTACCGTGCTCTTCGCGCTATGCTTGATCGTTTTGACGACGTGCCCCGATTGGCCCTCACCGCTACCGCTGATGAGGTCACGCGCGAGGACATTCTCAAACAGCTTGGCATTGCGCCAGAAGGGTTGATCAAAGCGGGCTTTGACCGACCAAACATTCGTTACACCATTCGCCCGCGTGCCAATATGACCCGCCAAATCGCAGATGTAATTGCGAGCACACCCGGAGCTGGCATCGTATACACCACCAGCCGCAAAGGCGCCGAAGATTTGGCGGCAAAGCTGGGCGCTGCAGGCCGCGATGTGCGCGCGTATCATGCCGGTCTCCCTCCGGAAAAGCGCGCGGCAACGCAGGCTGATTTTGTCCGGTCTGAGGACATGGTCATGGTCGCCACCATCGCCTTTGGCATGGGGATCGACAAACCCGATGTGCGCTTTGTAATCCACGCAGGATTGCCCAAGTCGATTGAGGCTTATTACCAAGAGACGGGCCGCGCGGGGCGCGATGGCGACCCTGCTCAGGCGTATATGTTTTGGGGTCAAGGCGATTTTGCCAAAGCGCGGCAATGGCTAAGCGATGTCAGCGAAGATCGCATGCCAGCCGAACGCGCACGTCTCAATGCTCTGGCCAATCTGGTTGAGACCGCGCAGTGCCGCCGCACGCTCTTGCTCGCCCATTTCGGCGACGCATTGCCCAGACCATGCGGCAATTGCGACCGGTGTTTGGAACCCCCTGAGGTTGTTGATGCAACCCAAATCGCGCAAAAGCTCCTGTCTGCTGTGTACCGCACGGGGCAAAGCTTTGGCATGGGCCATGTAGAGAAAGTTCTGACCGGCCGCGATGATGACCGCATTGTTCAGCGCGGGCATGACAAGCTAACAGTTTTTGGCATCGTCGCGGCAAACGAAGCACCGCTTCTCAAACCCGTGATGCGGTATTGCACCGCGCACGAAATGCTCGTCACAACCGAACATGGCGGCCTAGCCCTCGGGCCTGAGGCGCGCGGCGTTTTGAAAGGCGAGCGCGCTGTGATTATCGCCGAACCGCCAAAGGTCAAACGTCAACGGGCGGGCCGCTCGGGCGAAACGGCTCGTGCGGTGCCTAATCCTGTTGGCGATCCGCTGTTTGATGCGCTTCGTGCCAAGCGCAGCGCGCTGGCTAAGGAGCACGGCGTTCCTGCTTACATCATCTTTCACGATAGCGTTCTGCGCGCGATGGCCTCTGAGCAGCCTCATACGATGTCACAAATGGGCGATTTGCCCGGTGTGGGAGAGAAGAAGCTGGAGACATGGGGCGGCGAATTTTTGACCGTCCTGCGCGAGTTTAGCGGGGGCTAAGTCTGCGCTTCCTCCAGCAATTCAATACTAGCTTTCGTCGCAGGGAGGGCACCGCCGGGTTGGTAACTGCTCGACAGTTTATTCGCTAGATCGCGGGTCAAAAGTGCGTTGAGCGATATGCGCAAAGGCTCATATTTGTTGCCCAGTTTTCGCAAAGCCTCGCAATCCCACTCAACATAGCGAACACCATTGGGCGCAACGGTGGTGGCGGTGGTTCGGCGGTTTAGAACAAAGGCGACCTCCCCGACGAAATTCCCTTCCGGTAGGCGGAATTGTCGGCCCCGTTTCTCAACCGAGATGACCCCGTCGAAGACATAGAAAAGTGCATCGGATGGCTCGTCTTCCTGCGTCAAGATGGTGCCCGAGGAATCACTCGCCTCGCGCCATTTGGCAATCGAGGCAATGCGCCGGAATTGGCCGGGCGTCAGCGTATCAAAAGCTTCAAATAGGCGTTTTTCATCGTCCGTCATACGAAGAGTCGTTCGCTCCAGAACGATCTGGCCAAGCACCCAGAAATTGATGCCCAGCATCATCGCGCTGGTTACAATAGCACCCCATAAGGGGCCTGCGGGAACCGCGAAATAGTAGGCTATATAAACAAAGGTCGAAATGACGATAAGCAGACGCAAACGCAGCTCATCGCGAATAGCGTAGCCCATTAACAGCAAAGCGGCGGCCGGATAGATCAGCCATTCAGGGTTGAGCGCGTTCATCAGATGGGCGTGTATGCCGGAATTCCGAGCCTTTTCAAGGTGCGCGCACTTTCTGGCGGTAGGAAAGCGCTTCGGCGATATGCGGGCGGGCCACTTTCTCTACGCCCGCCAGATCGGCAATTGTTCGGGCGACCCTAAGCACGCGGGTGTAACCGCGCGCGGAAAGCCGTAGTTTTTCGGCAGCGCGCATCAGTAAAGCCCGCCCCTCTTCGTCAGGAGCCGCGTGCGTTTCCAGAGCATCTCCCTCAAGTTCAGCGTTTGAGCGCACGCTTCGGCCGCCTGCTAATTTGCGTGCATTTGTGACACGGCTTGCAACCTCTCCGCTTCCCTCAGCAGGAGGCGGCAAGGTGAGGTCCATCGCCGATACAGCTGCTACATCAACGTGGAGGTCGATCCGGTCGAGCAAAGGTCCTGAAAGGCGGGCCTGATAGTCACCCATGCAGCGCGGATATCGGTTGCAGTTCTGCGCGGGATCCCCCGCATAACCGCAGCGGCATGGGTTCATGGCAGCAATGAGCTGCACTCTTGCAGGGAAGGTCACATGCGCATTGGCCCGCGCGACATCCACTTGGCCCGTCTCCAGCGGCTGGCGCAATGAATCGAGCACCGGGCGCTGAAACTCTGGCAATTCATCGAGGAAAAGCACGCCCAGATGCGCCAGGCTAATCTCGCCCGGCTTCACCTTTAACCCTCCGCCAGTGAGTGCTGCCATGCTCGCGGAATGGTGGGGCGCGCGAAACGGTCTTGCACGGCTGATCCTGCCAGCCTCCAATGTGCCAGCGACCGATTGCACCATCGACACCTCAAGCGCTTCGGTAGGTGTAAGTTCAGGCAATATTCCCGGCAGACATGAGGCGAGCATGCTTTTGCCCGACCCCGGCGGTCCCGCCATGAGCAAATTGTGCCCTCCTGCCGCTGCAATCTCTAACGCGCGCTTGGCGGTCTCTTGGCCCTTTACCTGCTTGAGGTCGGTTGCATGCGGCGGGTCGTCGATTTCTCCGCGTGCCGGTTCACCAAGAACCGCATCACCTTTGAGATGATCAAGCAAACTTCCCAAATCACGCGGCGCAAGGACAGGAATGCCGCTAGCCCATTTGGCTTCTGATCCTTGACTTGCAGGGCAGATCAGGCCCGTTTCCTCGCCGCTTGCATAAAGCGCTGCGATCAAGACGCCGGGTGAGGCGACGATGCGCCCATCTAAAGACAATTCGCCGACCGCCACCCAATCATTAAGCTGCTCGGCATCTGTGATCCCCATCGCGGCGAGAAGGGCAAGAGCGATTGGCAAATCATAATGTGACCCATCTTTGGGAAGGTCTGCTGGCGATAGGTTGATGGTAATGCGTTTAGGCGGGAGCGCGAGGCCCATTGCTGAAAGCGCGGCCTGCACTCTCTCGCGGCTCTCGCTTACGGCTTTATCCGGTAATCCCACGATAGAGAAACGCGGTAGTCCGGGCGCAACCTGACATTGAACTTCTACCCCCCGCGCCTCAAGGCCAAGATACGCGACAGTACGAATGAGTGCGACCATGCCGCAGCTCCTTTACGTATTTAGCACCCGGCTTCCCTTCCGTTAGGGCGACCTTAACCGTTAAAGCATTGTTGTCGAGCGGCTTGGTGCGACTACGCAATAAGATTGTAAGTATAAACTTTCGCAAATTTTGAATGTGTCCCGCCATAAAACTGTGGGCATGAAAAAGATTACCGCACTCATCGCACTTGTTCAACTCGCTGTTCTTTCCAGCCCACTTTCTGCGCAGGACTCTAGTTTTGCCGGAGCCGGTCACCGCTCGGTGACTACGCAAAGCTGGGTCGAAGAATGGGACCCGGATCAGGGACGCTGGGTAAAAGTGGCCAATGATGAGGCGCATGGGCAAAACGAACCTCTCCCCACGATTGTGACCACAATCAGAAATGGCGCGGTTGTCGCCGAAACCCGCAGCGCGGCGCGCTATGCACAGCCCACGCCGTCCAGCGGTCCTGTCGCCGCTCTTGCACAATATGGCCCGTTCCTTGTGACCGGCGCGGACACTGCGATGATGGTGGGGTCAACAAACGCAAGCTCACCGCGGGATTTTGAGACGATGCTCCGCGATTTTCCCGGGATCACAACGCTCAATCTGGTTGAGGCACCCGGGACCAGCAATGATATCGCCAATCTGGCGGTAGGGCGCAAAATTCGCGCAGCGGGTATCGCCACCCACGTGCCAAGCAACGGGTCCGTACGCTCAGGCGCAGTGGAGTTGTTTCTCGCTGGCGCTACGCGCACCATGGATCAGGGGGCTGAGTTTGCGGTTCACTCGTGGCTCGATAACCACGGTCGCGAGGCAGGCGACTTTCCAAGCGACCATCCCGCCAATCGCCTTTACCTCGACTATTATGTCGAAATGGGCATGAGCGAAGACCATGCGCGCCGCTTTTATGCGATGACCAACTCCGTTCCTCATGCAAGCGCCCTGTGGCTCAAAGCAGACGAGATGCGCGGCTGGGTTCCAGCACCAGCGATATCCTCCAACCGTCTCGCAGCCCGCGAGGTTGAGGCGATTTGCGCGCTGTGTGAGCGCATTGATGCAAGCGTCGCTGAGACGCAGGCGCACATTGCAGCCATGTCGTTGGGCACGCTGGCCCTCAACACAGCTGAACCAGGGTTTCGTTTTACGCCTTACATTCCCGTCAAAATCGCGTTTGCAGAAACGTCTTTGCTTGACTCATGATGCGCATTTCCATAGTTGCGCGCGCTTGACCGAGCTGCTTGATTACGGGCAGCCCTACCGGGGTCTTTGCTCATCACAATTGACGAGCGCAGCAGAGGCACCAAGCAATTATTCGAGGACACAATGAAGCGGACCTTCCAGCCTTCCAATCTTGTCCGTGCCCGCCGGCATGGTTTCTTCGCACGCAAAGCCACCCCGGGTGGTCGCAAAGTGATCCGTTCGCGCCGTCGCCGCGGCCGTAAGAGCCTTTCGGCCTGACACCGCAATAGCGCCTTTGTGGGCGCTTTTGTGGGCGCTGCTCAAAGCGGCAGGCTGACCGTCCCTATCCGGTTTGATCAAACGGGCTCCCATTGGGGGCCCGCATGCGTTATTGCGCACAATCAATATGCCCAAGGTTCTCACCAAACGCTCTGATTTTGTTGCGGCCAATAAAGGGCTCCGAAACGCGCGCCCCGGTTTTGTGCTGCTCACCCGGCCAAATGGCGGGGAGGGGACGCGGTATGGCATTACCGTTACCAAAAAAATCGGCAATGCAGTGGTGCGCAACCGAATGAAGCGACGCTTTCGTGAGCTTTTGCGCGAGGCATTGCCCCAGCGCGGGATCGCTGACCACGATCATGTACTGATCGGCCGGGCCGGCGGGGTGGAACGCGATTTTTCGGTAATGGCATCGGAGCTTGCTATCGCCCTCAAACGAGCTCGAGAGGGCAAGGGTGATGGACCCCGTATCAAGCGGCATCGCGCTGGGCAAATAGGGCCCGGAAAATGAAGTACATCCTCATCGGCATTGCGCGCGCCTGGCAGCTTGGGCCCTCTTTGTTGATTCCCCCGACTTGCCGCTATTCGCCGTCTTGCAGCCAATATATGATCGAAGCCGTCCAAAAACATGGTGCGATCAAGGGTGGATGGTTGGGCGTAAAGCGTATAGGGCGCTGCCATCCCTGGGGAGGACATGGTCATGACCCGGTGCCGTAATGGCATTTGGGCCAGCGTTTTAATGGCGCTTGGATATGTCGGTGTCGTACCTACATAACACACGTATCGGTCGGTATTAAGTTAAGGTTTCATCTTGGACAATCAGCGTAATCTCTTGCTCGCCGTAGTCTTATCAGGCTTGCTCATTCTGGGCTGGGATGTCGGTATGCGGTATTTCTATCCCGCACCGCCTGAGCCTGTCATTGAGGCAGGTGAAGACGCATCGGGTGATGCGACCGTGGTGACGTCAGGCGGCAGCACTCCAATAGCCAGCGCCAGTGCACAAAGCGAAGTGCCGCTCGGTCCGGTTGATCTTGAAAGCGCTCTGGGCGCTCCCACCCGTGTAGAGATTGATGCACCGCGCGTTGCAGGATCAATCAATCTTGTAGGCGCGCGTCTCGATGATCTTGTCCTCAAAGATTATAACGCAACCATTGAGGAAGACAGCGGCGCTGTACGCTTCCTCGCGCCAGAGCGCACCGAGGTGCAGCATTTTGCTGAGTTTGGCTTTGTTGTTGCGGGTAAACGCATGCCGAGCACAGCTGTGTGGGAGGCTGATGGCACAAAGCTGACAACTGAGACGCCCGTCACACTCTCACGCACAGATGACGCTGGTATCACCTACAAAATCAAATTTTCCATCGACCAAAACTACATGATCGCGGTCGATCAGACGGTGGAAAACACCTCTGAAGGTGCCGCCATTGTGCAGCCCTTTGCTTTCATCAAACGGACCAGCACGACCGCCTCGCCCGATGAATTTATCAGGCACGCGGGCCCAACAGGCGTCTTTGCAGGATCACTTTACGACCCCAATTCTTATGAAGACCTGGCTGAACTGGGCCGGGATAATCCTGCGGGCTTTGCTTCTTGGTTAGGTTTTACTGACAATTATTGGGCCAGCGCTCTTGTCCCGGGAGCTAGCGAAACAGATACTGCGGGGTGGCGTTCGCTTGGTGACAATCTGTTCCGTGCAGATGTGATCTACAATGCTGAAACGGTTCCCGCTGGCGGCACAGTTTCTGCACAAACGCAATTTTTCGCAGGTGCCAAAGAGAGCTCAGTCCTCGATGCTTACGAGGAAACGGGCATCACCTATTTCGGAAAAGCAATCAGTTGGGGTTGGTTTGAGTGGTTTGAAAAGCCCCTTTTGTGGCTGCTTACCGTGCTTAATGGCTTCACTGGCAATTTCGGCATCGCGATCATTCTGCTCACATGCTTGATTCGCGGGCTGCTGTTCCCGATTGCGCAAAAGCAATTCGGTTCGATGGCGGCGATGAAAGCGATCCAGCCTAAGATGAAGGCGCTACAAGAGCGGTACAAAGACGACAAGCAGACGCAGCAAGCAAAAATTGCCGAGCTCTTCAAGGAAGAGAAGGTCAATCCGCTTGCCGGATGCTTACCGCTTATCATCCAGATCCCGATCTTCTTTGCGCTGTATAAGGTGCTCTATCTCGCGATTGAGATGCGGCATCAGCCGTTCCTTTATATCAGCGATCTGTCCGCGCCCGATCCGGCAAAAATCCTGAACCTGTTCGGCCTTCTGCCGTACGATGTGCCCGGCTTCCTAGGGATTGGTATTTTGGCTGTCCTGATGGGTTTCACCATGTGGCTCACATTCAAGCTGAACCCATCGACCATGGACCCGATGCAGCAGCAGATTTTCAACCTCATGCCTTGGGTGCTAATGTTTGTGATGGCGCCGTTTGCAGCGGGTCTCTTGCTGTACTGGGTCACCTCGAACATCCTCACAGTCGCTCAGCAGAGCTATCTTTATTCCAAGCACCCTCAGTTGAAAGCGGCAGCGGCGAAGGAAAAGGCAGAGAAGGCTCAGGCCAAAGAGCGCGAGAAGGCCGAGAAGAGCGGGGCGTAAGGCTATGACCGCGCCCACTGAACAGGACCTCGAAGAACGCGAGAGGCTGCGCCGTGAGCGCCGCGCTTCCAAGCTGTTCTCAGGCCGGGTGGATTTCCTCCTCTCCGCGCCCCAGCTCAAATTCCTGCCAGAACCCACCGTGCCAGAGATCGCTTTTTGCGGGCGCAGCAATGTGGGCAAAAGCTCGCTTCTTAACGCTCTGACGGGCCGCAAGAGGATCGCGCGCGCATCGGTCACGCCGGGCCGCACACAGGAATTGAACTTCTTCGAGGTGGGCATGGCTGACCCCAATAACCCCAGCGGCCCGCCTCTCTTCCGCCTCGTCGATATGCCGGGCTATGGCTTTGCCAAAGCGCCTGTAAAAGTGGTTGAGCGCTGGAAAAACCTCGTCAAAACCTATCTTCGCGGTCGCCAAGTGCTGGCGCGCAATCTCGTGCTGGTCGACAGCCGTCACGGGCTGAAAGATGTCGACCGCGAGATGATGAAAATGCTCGATGAGGCAGCTGTAGGCTACCGCGTCGTCCTCACCAAAACCGACAAGGTGAAAGCGAGCGAATTGGAGCGCGTCGCTAACCAAGTCGCTGACGAATCGCGCAAACACCCGGCCGCTTTTCCGACGCTACACCTGACCAGCAGCGAAAAAGGCGGCGGCATTGAAGAACTGCGCACTGCTGTGGTTTCTGACGCACTGGGCGAGAGTTACTTCGACCTCTAGTTTGCGCAAAAGCGCAGCCTGCGCAAAAGCGGCCAACAGTCGTCTATGGCGCATAGGCAACAAAGCCCTATATTTGCTGTGTTGGTCAGATAGTGCAAAACGTGGTTGAGCCGTGCTTGGCTTCGACCTTCTAGCGATCAAAAGGAGTGCTTTGGTGGGTGTGACCCATGTATTTGATACGCCGCCAAACGGTGTAGGCGATGGTTGGAGTATGCCCCAAAATTGGGAGCAGTTCACCAAGGCCGATCACGACCGTTGGAGCGAATTTGCAGCCCGCCAGACCAAGGCGCTTGAGGGACTGGCAAGTGATACCTTCCTGAAAGGGGTTCGCGCGCTCGAACTCGATACCTTGGGCGTTCCCGAATTTGAGCGCTGGAATGAGCGTTTGCGCGACGTGACAGGCTGGGAAGTGGTCGCGGTTCCCGGCGTCATCCCGAACGCTCCTTTCTTTGAGATGCTTAGCCAGCGCAAGTTTCCAGTCTCCAACTTTCTACGCCAAGGTCCCTCGTTCGATTACAGCGACGAACCCGATATGTTTCACGATGTCTTTGGTCACATGCCGATGTTCATCGATCCCACTTTCGGCGAATTTATGAGCGCGTATGGAAGAGCCGGCATAAGGGCTGAAAAGATGGGCATGTCAGACTGGCTCGGGCGGCTCTATCTGCACACGGTCGAATTTGGTCTGATCCGCGAGGGTGGCGACATTCGAGCTTATGGCGCAGGGCTTATGTCGAGCTATGCCGAGACGCTCCATGCACTTACCAGCGATAAACCTAAGAGGCTCCACTTCAATCTGCCGCGATTGATGCGAACCCAATGGCCGTTTGATGAATTTCAGCCGACCTATTTCGTAATTGAAAGCTTCGACGCTCTACTCGAGGAGATGGAGACAACCAGCCTCAAACAGGTTTATGGCGAAGTCGCTGCTCTGCCCCTCATCCCCATTGGCGAAGCCGCGCCGGGCGATCGTCCGTTTGAGATACAAGGCGGCGCCAAATGACTATCAAGAAGACGTTTATTGACGGTGTTGAGACCTTTGAGGCCAAAATTGATGGCGAGACGATCCAATGGGACCGCGGCCTTTCCTATGCCCGGCACCTGCAAACCGAAACACTTTTGAGCAGTCAGGTTCCTGTCTCTGACAAGCCCGATGAAATGCTCTTCATCATCATGCATCAAACGATGGAGCTGTGGATCAAGCTTGCCTTGCACGAGGCCGATCAGGCGATGCAGCACATTCGGGCTGATCGGCTCGGTCAGGCTGAAAAGACGCTGGACCGGATTGCGACGGTGCTGCGCCATATGATCCATTCATGGGAAGTTCTGGCAACTTTGTCACCGCACGATTTTCTCACCTTTCGCGGGTTCCTTCGCAAGGCGTCCGGCTTCCAATCGCACCAATATCGCGCGCTCGAATTTTGTCTTGGGCTAAAACGCGCAGACCTTGTGCTGATCCATAATGACGATGAGGAAAAACGCGCGGCATTGGAGGCGGTCCTGAACGCTCCTTCGCTTTACGATGAGCTTTTACAGCTCCTTGCGCGGCGCGGATTTGCTATCCCGTCTGACAGGCTGGAGCGTGATTATTCGCAAGAATACGAACCATGCAGCGAGGTCGAGGATGCGTGGCTGGCGATCTACACCGACCCAAAAAACCACTGGGATCTCTACAGTCTGGCAGAGAAGGTCACAGCGGTTGAATACTATTTTCAAGAATGGCGCTTTAAGCACATGAAGACCGTCAGCCGCGTGATTGGCCATAAGATTGGGACGGGCGGTTCTTCGGGGGTGACTTATCTAGTGAAGGCGCTTGAGCTGCCCTTTTTTCCAGAGCTTTGGACCATGCGCACGCGAATGAGCGCGCCCAAACAGGGCGGGAATTACGCCGACGATATCAGTGATGAAGAGGGCTGTCCCCTTGGCTCGTAAGCTTTGGGATATCACGCAAAGACTGGGAGCGAAGACTCCTCTATGGCCAGGTGAGCCCGATCTGGTGGTGCAGCGCAACGTGGATATGGGCCCTGATTGCCCGGTTAATATCGGCCAAGTGACCGCGCCTTTGCATGCCGGAACCCATGCCGATGCGCCATTACACTACGCGAATGATGGCGCGGACAGCGCGGGCTGCTCGCTTGAACCTTACATTGGAACTTGCCTGGTCATAAATGTGCGCCATGCGGGCGAGCGCGTCGAGCTGTCTGACTGCGATTGGGGCGGTATTGAGGGCGCTAGACGGGTTCTTTTTAGAACTTATGAAACTTTCCCGCATGCAAGCTGGGATGAAAATTTCAAAGCTATCGCGCCCGAAGTTGTTGCGCGCCTGCGCGAAAATGGCTGCGTATTGGTGGGAGTGGATACGCCGTCGCTCGATCCGCAAGACAGCAAATCTATGGACGCACACCGCGAGGTTCTCAAGGGCGATATGCGGATATTGGAAGGGCTTGTGCTCGATGATGTGCCGCCCGGCGAATATGAGCTGATCGCATTGCCGCTCCCGCTGGAGGGCGCTGATGCGAGCCCGGTGCGCGCGGTCCTACGGGAGCTTGTGGCATGAGCATCAATGCTCAGCATATCGCTGAAATGGACGCCGCTGATCCGCTGGCGCATTTCCGGGATGAATTCGTGATCCGCGATGGGCTCGTCTATCTTGATGGCAATTCGCTGGGCGTCCTGCCCAAACGCACCGTGGCCCGGATGCAGCGCGCTATCACAGAGGAATGGGCGCAAGGTCTCATCACCAGCTGGCTGGGTGCTGATTGGGTCAATTCACCCACTCGGATCGGCGATAAGATTGCGCGCCTTCTGGGCGCAGAGCCGGGCGAAGTGATCGCGGGCGAAAGCACTTCGATCAATATTTTCAAAGCCCTGACGGCGGCACTTTCTTTGCAAAAGGGGCGCCAAGTGCTTCTGACGGAGACCACCAACTTCCCCACCGACAATTACATGATGCAAGGCCTTGCTCGCTTTTCTGGGGGCGATCTGGAATGCCGCGAGGTTGCGCCAGACAGCGTTCTTGACGCGCTCGATGAAAGCGTAGCGGTCCTTCTTTTGACGCAGGTTCACTACAAGACCGCGCGTATCCGCGACATGGCCGAGGTCACCGCGCGGGCGCATGCGAAGGGCGCAATGGTGGTGTGGGATCTCAGCCATTCGGCAGGCGCTATTGAGGTCGATCTGAACGGCGCAAAGGCTGATTTTGCGGTGGGCTGTGGATACAAGTTCTTGAATGGTGGTCCCGGTGCACCGGCGTATCTCTTCGCGGCACAGCGCCATCACCATGCTGACCCCGTCCTCTCCGGATGGTTTGGCCATGCACGCCCATTTGACTTTGACGGGCAATTCGAGCCTGCGGAAGGCATTGATCGTTTCCAGTGCGGCACGCCGCCGGTTTTGGGAATGAGCGCGCTAGAAGAAGGCGTCGACCTTATGCTCGAGGCGGATATGGGCGCGTTGCGGCAAAAATCCATCGCCCTGTCTGAGCTGTTCATGACATTGATGGAAGAGCGCTGCGGCGAGTTCGGGTTTGAGTTTATCTGTCCGGCCCAAAGTGAGCAGCGCGGCAGTCAGGTCGCGTTTGCCCACCCGCAAGCCTATGCAATGATGCAGGCGCTCAAAGCACGCGATGTGATCGGCGATTTCCGCGCGCCCAACATTATGCGTTTTGGGATCACTCCCTTGTATTTGCGCTTTTCCGATATTGCCGAAGCGGCCGACCGTTTGCGAATGATCTGCGTCAATGCAGAGTGGGACCGCGAAGAATTTCGCAATAGGGCTGCGGTGACATGATCCTGAATGGCTCTGCTCCTGCTTCACGAGGCGTCTTATAAACCCGAGCTTTTCCTCGCATCAAGCCAACGTGCAGCTTGCACACCAAGCGTGATCAGGAAAGGCACAAGCACAATGCTGAGGGCAACCTTTGCGACCACTTGCCCTATTAAAAGGTTCGTGATCGGGAATAGCCCATAGAACGCAAGCGTGATGAAAATGACCGAGTCCAGCGCCTGGCTAAGCGCCGAAGCAATTGCGCCTCTGATCATTAGGCTGGCGGTGGTCGCTTCGCCAGCTCCTTTAAGGCGGTCAAAAATCCAGATATTGAGCAATAGCGAGACAATATAGGCAGCAGGACCCGCCGCCCATACACGCCAGACGGTTGAGTGGACACGCTCAAACGCGGCCAAATCATCCGCGCGGTTCTCCAGCATTTCAGGGGATGCCGGCAAATTCAAAACCAATTGCATAAGCAGCGATGCAATCGCGAGCGGAAGAAAGCCCCACCACACAATTCGCGTCGCCATCTCTCGCCCGTAAAGTTGAGACAGCGTGCTTGAGATCACCACTAGCAGGAGAAACGCGAAAATTCCCGATTCTACGGCCAAATCGGTTGGCCACAATTGCACCTGTTTAAAGGCTAGAACCCCTGCCAGGACTGTCATCCCGCCATAGAGCAAGGTGAAAACAAACAGACCCAATGGCATGGAAATGCTGGAGGGACCGGAGGGATTGGCGGAGACCGAGGCTTCATTCATGCGCGAAGGGCTAGGCGAAGGCTTGAGGAAAGGGAAGCGGCGGGACGAAAAGAGGCGGTGTCCTAAACCTTGAGAGGCTCGCCCGTACACCTCCGCATGTGCAAGCCCTCTTGCGAAGCGGGATGCAAACTGTCACCTCGCTTGTCACGGATAAACCAACAAGAGGGGGCAGGGATCGCCCGCGTGGTCAAACCCGGCGCGCGCTTCACCTGCGGCTGAGTGCTTTAGTGAGTGAAACTGCAAGTTCGATGCTGTTTAGCGTCTTTGGCATCCTTGCCATCTTGGGCATCGCCTTTCTGCTCTCATCGGGCAAAAAGCGCATCAATTTGCGCGTAGTGGGGTCAGCCTTCGCATTGCAGGCTCTCATGGCGCTCCTCGTTTTGCGCACAAACTTTGGCGTTGTGACGATCCAGTTCCTGTCAGATGGTGTGATTGCGCTTCTGGGCTATTCAGTGAGCGGGATAGAAACCTTGTTCGGGCCAATGGGAGACAACCCTTTCCAAAACACCTTCCTGATCGCGGCGCTCCCCGTGATTGTATTCTTCGCCGCGCTTGTCTCGATCCTTTATTACCTTGGAATAATGCAGCGGCTCGTGCGCTGGCTGGGCGGGGCAATCGGCTGGGTTACGGGGATCAGCAAGGTCGAGGCTTTGGGCAGCGCTGCTAATATCTTCGTTGGCCAATCGGAAAGCCCGCTTGTTGTGCGTCCCTACTTGGCAGCGCTCCCACCCTCGCGCCTTTTCACTTTGATGTGTGTGGGCATGGCCGGAGTTGCGGGCACCATCCTCGCCGCTTACGCCTCTTTTCTTGGCGAAGAAGCGGTGCCCTATCTGCTTGCCGCCGCCTTTATGTCTGCTCCCGGAGGCATTCTGATGGCAAAGATTATCATGCCAGACGACCCTGAAGAGGCAGCAGAACATGACAGGCAGCTTGAAACCGTTACCGTTTCGGAGACCTTCGAAGAAGGCGAGAGGCCTGCCAATATCATCGAAGCGGCTGCACAGGGCACTCAAACGGGTGTAAAGCTTGCGGTTGCTGTGGGCGCGATGGTGATGGTGTTTGTGGCTCTTGTGGCGCTGGCCAACGGGCTGCTTGGCGGGGTTGGCGGCTGGTTCGGCTATCCTGATATGACGTTCCAGCAACTGTTTGGTTATGTCTTTGCGCCTGTCATGTTTCTCATCGGGATTTCGGATTGGGAACAGGCGCAAATCGCAGGCGGCCTTTTTGGCACCAAGATTGTGCTCAATGAATTTGTGGCCTTTATCGAACTTGGCGCGGTCGAAGGCCTCACCGAGCGCAGCCGATCTATTCTGACGTTTGCCCTGTGCGGTTTTGCCAATTTCTCGTCCATCGCTATCCAAATGGCGGTTGCGGGAGGTCTGGCCCCCAATCAAAGGCCAGTGATCGCGCGCCTTGGCCTCAAGGCATTAGCTGCGGGCAGCTTGGCCAACTTGATGAGCGCAGCTCTCGCCAGTTTGTTTTTGCCGTTTTGATCGCAAACACTCTGGCACAGCGGCGCGGCGCATATTAAATGGACGCTCATGACCCAATCAGCCGTCAATATCGCATCTGTCTCGCTTGCTCAGCCCCCACAACGTATCGCCGAGGCGCTGGGTAACAGCTTTGCCGAATATGGTTTTGCAATCGTGCGCGATCACGGGATTGACCAAGGCTTGATTGAACGCGCGCAAGACGCATCAAAAGCCTTCTTTGCCCTACCTGATGCGGTAAAGCGTGCGTACCAGATCGAAGGTGGCGGCGGCGCGCGCGGATACACTCCGTTTGGCACTGAAAAGGCCAAGGATGCAGATATCTTTGATCTTAAAGAGTTCTGGCATGTCGGGCGCGAGCTGCCAGAAGGGCATGCTTTGGCCCATTATATGGCGCCCAATGTCTGGCCCGGGGAAATCGCTGCGTTCGAAGAGACCTTCAGCGAACTTTACAGCGCGTTTGAACAAACTGGCCTGCGCGTGCTTGAGGCGATTGCGCTTCATCTTGAATTGCCGCGCGAATTTTTTGCACCCACCGTCGAGGATGGCAATTCGGTGATGCGCCTGTTGCATTACCCGCCGCTTGGTCCAGACGCCCCGGAGGGTGCGATCCGCGCCGCTGCTCACGGAGATATCAACACCATCACTTTGCTCCTGGGCGCGGAAGAAGCGGGCCTTGAGCTGCTCACCAAAGCCGGCGAATGGCATCCCGTTTATGCCGAGGAAGGCTCGATCGTCATCAATGTGGGTGATATGCTGGAGCGATTGACGGCGGGCGTTTTGCGCTCGACCACACACCGCGTCGTCAATCCCAAGGGATCAGGCGCTCAGCGTTCGCGCTATTCCATGCCTTTCTTCCTGCATTTCCGGCCCGACTACATGATTGAGCCGCTCGAAAGCTGTTTGTCGCGAGAAGGTGCCAAGCCTGAGCCAGCGATAAGTTCGCATGACTTCCTGATGCAGCGCCTGCGGGAAATTAATCTCGTTTAGGGCTTACGCTCAGTCTTTCGGCGATGATGGATTCGCGCCTTTGGCTGCCGAAGTTAGAACAAAAACGAAAAAGCTTCAGCGCGTGGCATCGGTGCAACACACAGTGGTATCCCTTGGATTTCCGGCTTTTTTGCGCTGCAACGTGAAGGTTTGCACCGACTTTTCCCGCCCGCCAAAATCCGGTGTCATGGACCTGTCACACAAACGACGCCAATGCGCCGCACAGCGACCCTAGGGCCGCGTCCAGCATCCAATCTCCTCTTGGTAAGGGCATCCTCTCATGAAGATAAAATATCTCTTGGCAGCCAGCGTCGTCAGCTTGACCGCTGCTGCAACCATCGCAGCGCCTGCACACGCGCAGCAAATCACTTCCGGTGTTGAAGGCACAATCACCGATGAAGCTGGTAATGCAGTTTCTGGTGCAACCGTAGTGGTCACCGACACGCGCACCAACAGCGTTCGCGAGGCCAAAGCCGGGCCAAACGGCGGTTTCCGCGTCGAAGCGCTTGCGCCGGGCGGCCCCTACACTGTCACCGCGACAGCCCCAGGCTTTGAGGGTCAAACGGTCGAAAGTGTGTTTACAAACATCTCCGGCAATACGTCTTTTGATTTTACACTGTCGTCAGAGAACGCGGGCAATGTCATTGTCGTCACCGGTGCCCGCGCACGGGTGAGCCAGGTTGCAGTTGGCCCGGGTACAGCCTTTGGCGCCGAAACGCTTGAAGCGTTTCCGTCAATCACACGCGATATTCGCGACATCATCCGGATCGACCCACGTGTCAGCCTTGAGCGTAGCGGTGACGTTGATCGTATTTCATGTCTTGGCGGAAACGACCGTTCAAACACCTTCACGGTTGATGGCATCATCCAGTCTGACGTCTTCGGCCTGAACGGTACGCCGTTTGCAGCGCGCAACGCTCTCCCGCTTCCGTTCGACGTGATCGAGCAGACTTCGGTTGAATTCGCGCCATTTGATGTCGAATTCTCTGATTTTACGGGCTGCCTTGTGAACGTTGTTACAAAAGCGGGTTCGAACGAATTCAGCGGCTCAGCGTTCTACACCTACTTCGACGAAGGTCTTCAAGCGGACTCAGTTCAACAGGCTGACGGTGACGACCAAGACTTCAACGCTGGCCGCGAAGAGCGGTGGGGCGCGACCTTGTCTGGTCCGATCATCAAAGACACTTTGTTCTTCTCATTCGGCTACGAAGAGACCGATCTTGGCGGCGGCTTCAACGATGGCCCAGACAACCCTGCGGTGGACTTTTTTACGCAGGAGCAATTCAACCAATTCGCTCAAATCGCGAATGATGTGTACGGTCAAGACGTCGGTCCCATCCCGACACAGCTTCCTGAAAGCTCGATCCGCTACTTTGGCCGACTTGACGCGCAGCTTGGTCCAGATCACCGTCTGGTTGCAACCTATCAGCGCCTGGAAGAAACCAATGTTGAGCAAGACTTCTTCGGCGGCGATGATGCATCCGGTTTGAATTCATTCGAAGATGAAGGCACTTTGTCTGACACTTACTCCCTGCAATGGTATGCAAACTGGAGTGACAGTATTTCAACCGAGTTCCGTATCAGCCGTGCGGAAGTTTCAGACGTTCAAGGCCCAGTGGGCTTTGGCGAAGCGCAAAGTGATAGTCCAACCGTTCGCCTCGCTGTGGGCAATGTAGGTCCAGGCGACAACGGAACCTTCAACACCGGCCCGGGCATCTTCCGTTCTGCCAACGCACTTGAATCGCAAGTTACGCAGGCGCGTTTCATTCTAAACTATGACAATGGCGGCGATCACTTCTTCAAGATTGGTGCTGAACTCAATGATCTTGAGGTCTTCAACCTCTTTATCCCGAACGCGACCGGCGCCATTTTCTTCAGCAATCTCGATGATTTTGCTCAAGGTCTGGTTGCTCCGGGGCAAGTGTTCGATGAATCGCTCTTTGGCGGTCAGAACGATGCACTGATCAACGGCGGGATCTTTGGTGGGATTGGTATCAACACCTCTTCAACCGGCGTCCCAGCCGACGCAGCCGCGCAGTTTAGCCGCCAGATTTACTCGTTCTTCGTCCAAGACGAATGGCAGGTAACCGATCAGTTGACGATCAACGCAGGTATCAGAGCACAGGTCTTCGATGGCGATGCTCCGGCACCCAATGATCTGTTCCTGCAGCGTCTTGGCTTCACCAACTCAACCTCTTTCGCAAGCATTGACCCTGTGATTTTGCCGCGTCTTTCGGCGACTTATGATTTTGATAACGACGGGTTCTTGAGCGATTCTCGCGTAACAGGCGGCGTGGGTGTGTTTACTGGCGGTGATCCCGTTGTGTTCTTCTCCAACGCATTTTCCAACAACGGTTTTTCGTTCGCGGAAGGTTCGTCGAGCCAGTGTGATCCAGCACAGCTCAACATTGACCCGGCAACAGGCCAGATCGACGTCACGCCAAACGGCGGCGCGTTTACCGGCATCCCTCAATGTGTGATTGATGCCGGCGTGGCAGTCGCCTCTCAAGGCGGCGGCAATGTGCAATCTACGGATCCTGAGTTCGATGTACCCACTGCAGTGCGGTTCAATGCTGGTTTTGCGACCCGGATTGGAACGCAAAGTGGGTTCTTCTCAGACTGGAATTTGAACCTCGACTACATCTACACTCGGTTCAGGGACACACTTGCTGTTGTCGACCTTGTTCAGGCTGTAAATCCTGATTTGGGGATCAATGGCTTTGCGGCTGATGGCCGTCCGATCTTGCGCCCTGTAGACACACTTCTGCCAGGATGTAACGCGACTTTTACTGGCAACAATCCACCAAGTTACTCAGGCCTTACCGCTGAATGCTTCCTCTCGGACAATGCTGACTTCCAAGAGTTTCTGCAACTCACAAACGGCCCGGGCCTTGACAGCCACAATGCCTCACTCATCCTCTCAAAGCGGTTTGACGAGGGCTTGTTTACGCAAGGTGGCAGTGTGAATGTGAACTTTGGTTACGCTTTCAGTGATGCAGAACAGACGATCAACAGTCGTTCATCTACGGCGGGATCAAACTTTGACGGCACCGCTGTCTTTGATCCGCAGAACCCGGGCGTATCGCAATCCGGATTTGAAACTCGTCACAACTTCACGGTCACGGTCAATTTCCGTGAAGAGTTCTTTGAGGACTATGCAACAAGCCTCGGTATTTTCTTCCGTGCTTCGGAAGGTCGACCCTACAGCTTGACGTTCGACAATCTTAATAGCGACCTTGGTGGTTTCCGTGGAAGCGACTCATCAGAGGCGAACATCCTCGCCTTCATTCCTAACGGAGTGAACGATCCGGTTCTGTCTCCGTTGAGCAATCCGGTGGCTGTTCAGCAGTTCATTGATGCGATCAACACCGGTGATGGTATCGTCAGCAACCTGAGTTGCAGCTTCACCGCTGGAGAAGTGATTGAGCGCAACAGCTGCCGGAACCCGTGGTTCTTTGACCTCGACCTGCGGCTCAGTCAGGAATTGCCTTTCATCGGCAGCCTGACAGGGATCAAACAGGACCGGCTTGAGGTGTTTATGGATGTGAACAACTTCTTCAACCTGCTCGGCAGCGACGGCAATTCACGCCGCGATGTTGGCGGGTTTGATGGACGAGTTGATCTTTTGGAGGCAGCCTTCGACGAGGATGGTTTGCTGATCCTTGATAACTTCAATCCAAACGCCGCTTTCGCGAACACCAATGAGTTCAACACCGCATGGCGGATCCAATTCGGTGCTCGCTACGAATTCTAATTCGTAACCGCCTACTGATGTAGAAATGAAGAACGGCGGGGCCTTTGGGTTCCGCCGTTCTCGTTTGTCGTGCTGATCGGGAGGGAGCGCGCTTATCAGGTTCCCAGTTTTGCGACGGTGTCAGCGGGATCATCGGCCACGCTCAAAAGTTCAAAGGCTAACGCTTCGCGCACATCGCCGGGAAGACGCATCCTAAGCGCATGTTCAAGCGCAGCGGCCTGATCGCCCAGTTCGGCCTCTCCAAAGATCGCGGCAGTGCCCGCCAGCTTGTGCACCAGCGTTGCAACCTGTTCACAGTGCTCGGTTGATCCGCCGGTTTCGCTCAACGACCCTTGTGCCAGCGCGCTGCGCACCGCTTCGACTGCTTCGCTGCGGCGCTCGGTCCAGCGGCTGATGAGGCTGGGCGAATGGAATTGAGAAAGGCTTGAACGCGGCGCATTTTCGATCTGCGTCTCTGGCAAAGCAATTTCGCCCATCTTCGGCGGGCGGACAGCAGGGTCACGCGATATGTCAATGATTTTGGCTGCGAACCGGCCGGGGGGATGGTCGTCGGTTTCGCCGTCATTGCTGCCGTCATTCACATTATTATTCCCGTTATCACTATGGCGGTATGTTTCAGTTTGTCCGCCGTCAAACCGCTCTTTTACGACTTGCGGCTCTGCGGCTTGGTCCTCGGTTGCTTCGGTTGGCCCTGCGGTTTCAGCAGGCGTTTCTGTATCATTATGGTCTACGATCCGGGTGGGCAGCCAGCGTTGGAGCGCGCGCGCCAGATCGGCAAATACCAAAGGCTTTGCCAGATGAGCCTGCATTCCCGCTTCCCGCGCTGCGGCAAGGTCTTCTGAAAATGCATTAGCGGTGAGGGCGATGATGGGCAGCTCGTCCGGTGTGATCCCCTCCATCCGAATGGCCCGGGTCGCAGCATAACCATCGCACCCCGGCATCTGGATATCCATCAACACCAGATCAAAGGGCTTATCCCGCATAATGGAATCAATCACCATCGCGATAGCCTCATTCCCGTCATGAGCGATCGCCACGCTTTGACCGCAGCGCTCTAACATTTCAGAGACCAAGAGCCGGTTCACATCATGATCCTCCACCAGCAAAATGCTCGCAGACCGGGTGAGCATGGAGGGTTCAAACGGTTCAGCGTCTAGCGGCTCTGGAAGAGCAGCCTCGGCGTAGTTAGCAGGTAGTGTTATGCGGAAAGTCGAGCCCTTACCTGCAGTGCTTTCGACGTTTATCGTACCTCCCAAAAGCTCTGCAAGTTGGCTGCTGATCGAGAGGCCAAGCCCGGTGCCGCCATAACGGCGAGCGGTATCATTCTCGCCTTGCGTAAAGGGCGCAAAGATTGTTTTGAGCCGCTCTTCGCTAATGCCAATGCCTGTATCCCTGACCGCAATGGACAGCTCCTCATCATCGCCAGAGACCGCAATTTCGATCTGGCCATTTTCGGTAAATTTAATGGCATTGCCGACAAGGTTGAGGATGATTTGGCGCAGGCGAAGCCCATCGGTTTTGATCCAGGGGCTTCTTTGGCTCTTATTGCTCTTATCGTGCGGGAGGTTATCGCATGCCTCGCTCAGTGAAAATTGGAGTGTGAGGCCCTTTTTCTCAGCACTTGGCCGGTAAAGGGCAGCGCATTCTGAAATAGTGCCGAGCAGATCGACGGGCTCGTTTGTGATCGCAATCTGGCCAGCCTCAATCTTGGAAAGGTCGAGAATGTCGTTCAAAAGCATCATCATTGACCGCCCGGACTGGACAATCATATCCGCGTGGCGCCGGTTCTCCTCGCTTAGCTCTCCCTCGCGCAAAAGCTCAGCAAAACCCAAGACCCCATTCATTGGGGTGCGAATTTCATGGCTCATATTGGCGAGAAATTCGGTCTTTGCACTCGCCGCTTTTTCCGCTGAGCGGCGCGCACGGGTGAGGAGCTGTTCAAGTTCCACCCTCTCGGTGACGTCGCGGGCCGACATTACTACGCCGCTAATCTCGCAATCAGCCGTTTCCTTTAGTACCGCGCAATCGGCCTCGATAAAAACAGGGCGGCCTTCATCGTTGTCGCGAAGGCGCCGGTAGGTGAGACGCTCTTTCTCGCTTTCACCGCGCAGCAGTCGCCCCATGACGCCGATGATTTGCTCGTGGGCTTCTTCATGAGTGCGTTCTGCGACTTTAGAGCCAAGAAATTCTGTGGCTGGTCGTCCAAGGACATCTGCCACAGACGGAGAGGCGTAAGTGCAAATGCCCTGGGTGTTGATCATCACGACCGCATCGGTGATCCCCTCTGTGAGCAGGGCCAGCTCGCGCCGCCCTTTCTCAAGCTCATCGGTCATGCGCTTTCGGCCTGCGAGGATAGCGGCAACAGGCAAACCGGTTAAGAAGTTCGCAGCGACAAAAGCCTGAATGAGGTTCACGCGGGCAATGTCGCCCAGACCAGCATTGGCGATCGGGCCCATCCCTGCAAAACTCATAACCCCGACAGCTATGGCAAGGCCCGGTACAAACAGGGCCGTGCCCAGCGCCCCCAAACGCAGCGCAACAAGCAGGGTAATAGGAGGGATAAGAAACAGGAGTGGGTAGGAGGCCTGGCTGAAAACCAGATAGACTGCGAATAATCCTGCGGTTGAGAGAAGAGCCGCCTCAGCGATGTTCCTCGACCAGGTGAAGGATCGTTTGTCCCACATCTGAGCCGCGATCAGAAACGCAGGGACGAACAGTATAATCCCCATGCTTTCGACCAGCACCCATGCTGTGAGGCCGGCCCAGATTTTACTGGGTTCAGTTCCCATGGAAATCGCTGCACACGATGCGCCAGCAACCGGGCCAAGAACGCCGCCATATTGCAGAAACACTCCCAAATGGGAGAGATCGGATAGATCAGGTATTGGACCACAGGACCTGCGGGTGAGCCAAGTGACGACCCAAACACAGGCAATATTGCCCGCAGTAAACGCAAGCACCATAAATGCAGTATTGCCTGCTAAACCGTTCGCAGCCGCACTGGCTGCTGCAATCGCAAAGTAGACGGGCAGCTCGTTGCGCAGACGCGCGATAAAGATCACCCCAATCGCAATCGCATTGGGGAGCCACACGCTCGCAAGAGTTGCGTCAAAGCGCGAAAGCGCAAGGCACAAAATTCCGGCCAAGGCATAAGCCACGCCGGTTATGCCAGCAACAATCCAGCTTCGCACATCAGCATCGCGCCCGATCAGGGTGTGAGCGCTGAACTGCGAGAATGGATGCCGGAAATCAGGTGCTTGCTCGATCAAATCGTGCCTCTTTTCGGCTATGGGACCCGCGAAGGTGGTCCATCCACTCTCGCCGCCCCGCTTTGCATTATGTGCAGCTGACTTTATTTGCCCTGGCGCCAGCCCGTGAGAGCCCGCGCCCTTGGTAGAAGGCAAATGGACCAGTTGTTCGGCCGAACCCTTTGATCTTAGCCAGATTGCCGCTTATCGCGTTTGCACGCTCATTCATTTCGAGTTTCACATTCATTTCGAGTTTCATCTTGGCAGAGAATAGATGATCAGGACCAAACCGCGCTATCAGGGAAAACCGAAAGCCCCGCGCTGGCTGACCCTTTTTGCGATCTTTGTGTTTCATTTGGCGGCGCTTTACGGCCTGTCCCGGTTGCTCGTGCCTGAATTCACTGCGAGCATCGAAGAAGAAGTGGCCAGCGTGTTCACCGTCACGGTCACAGCGCCCGATGAAGCTGAGGAGCCCGATGCGGACCCACAGCCCGACGAAGGGGCCCAAGGTGATGCGGGGAAAGAGGCAGTGCCCCAGCCTGTCACTGCGCCCAGCGCGCGTATCACAAAAAGCCCTACGCCGCGCCCGCGCGCCTCTTCAACCGGAGATGCAAGCCGTTCTGGCGCCACTGATGCAGCCGATGGCACCGGCAATCGGGGCGAGGGTCTGGGGACAGGCAGCGGCAATCGGGGCGGTGGTCAGGGCAATGGCATTGCCGTTAAACCTAGCGTTCGTTCAGGCTCGCTCGATCCAAAACGCGATTTTCCAGTGCCTGACGGCGGGCGTTCGGTGCGGTTTGGCTCTTCTGTCACAGTGGTTTTTACAGTCAATCCAGATGGCAAAGCTACCAATTGCTCTGTCGCGCGTTCCAGCGCGGACGGTGCGACGACCGCTTTGGTTTGCGGCCTGGTGATGCAGAAAATTCGGTTTAATCCAGCGCAAACCCGCGATGGCAAAGCGGTTGCTTCGCGCTACGGATACCGCGTCGATTTTCGCGAACGATAAAGCGGACGGCCAGGCGCGATATTGTTATCGAGAATGAAACGGTGCATGGCGCAAGGTCACGGACAAGGCAGCCTGAGCAAGGACGAGAGTAAGACGTGATCCATCCTGTTATTCTTTGCGGCGGAAGCGGCACGCGCCTGTGGCCATTAAGCCTAAAGACAGCGCCGAAGCCCTTTCTCCCTTTGATTGGCGAGACCAGCCTGTTTCAGCAGGCGATTGGACGCCTTGCCACCGATGAGCGTTTTGCAGAGCCTATCGTTGTGGCGGGGGCTGCGCACCGTGACATGATCACTGAGCAATTGGCGGACGCACCGCACCGCCTCATTATTGAGCCTGCTGCGCGCAACACAGCGCCTGCAATCGGGCTTGCGGCGGCCTTGCTTGCGTCTGACGACATTATGCTCGTGTGCCCAAGCGATCATTACATCGCTGATCCGCAAAGCTTTCGGGAGGCCGTTGTTGCCGCAGCTGGCTTGGCATCTCGCGAATATCTCACCGCGTTTGGTATCACCCCGGACCGGCCCGAAACGGGCTATGGCTATCTTAGGCAAGGTGAGGCCTTAAGCGGCGGCTTTGCGCTTCAGCAATTTGTAGAGAAACCCGATTTGGCGCAGGCTAAGGCCTATTTGGACAGCGGCGAATACAGCTGGAATGGCGGTATTTTTGCGTTTCGTGCAGGAACGTTTCTGGATGCATTGGACCAATTTAGACCTGCGATGGCGCAAGGCGTAAGAGACGCGATGGGGAGCGCGATTCGAGATGGCGCGGTCCTTCATCCTGATGCGGCGAGCTTTGAAGCGATTGACGGAGAGTCGGTTGACTATGCGGTGATGGAAAACACCGCAGCGGCCGCTATGGTCCCGGTGAGTATGGGGTGGTCAGACATTGGCAATTGGGCGGCGCTTCAAGAAGCACTCCAATCTCAGTTGCCGGATGCCAATGAAAAAGACGCCTCATCTGCCAATGTGATACGCGGTAAGGCCGATCTTATAGACTGCGAGGGCGTGCTTGTGACAAGCGACGGGCCGCGTGTTTCGGCCGTTGGTCTTGAGAATGTTTGTATCGTCGTCGCAAATGGCGAGGTCCTTGTGACCACACATGAAGGCGCGCAAAAAGTGGGCAAGCTTCCCGGGGCAGCGCAGCAATAATGGAAGCGGGCACCGATCACTATGTGCGCAAACTGACCAAGCGTTTGGTCGAAAAGGTGTGGGGCTGCAGCACTTTGCCTGCGCCCTTCGAAGCGCCCAAAGGCAAGCGAATTGGCGAAATCTGGTTCGAACCTCCGCCAGAGATGAGTGACCTTTTGGTCAAATATCTGTTCACCAGTGAAAAGCTATCCGTTCAAGTCCATCCCGGTACAGGTCAGACGCTCGAAGGCGAAGACAGCAAGGAAGAATGCTGGCTTGTCCTTGATGCAAAGCCGGGCGCAAAGCTCGCAATCGGCTTTGACAAACCGGTCAGCGCTGAGATGATGGGACAGGCAGCCAAGGATGGCTCAATTGAAAAGCTGCTTACATGGCATGATGCGAAGGCAGGCGATATTTATCACCTTCTTCCAGGTATTGTGCACGCCATAGGTCCGGGCCTGTCCTTGTTGGAGGTTCAGCAAAACAGCGACACCACATTTCGGCTTTATGACTATGGCCGCCCGCGCGAACTGCACCTTGATAGGGCGCTGGCGGTTGCAAGCGGGGAGCCCTATCCGCGCGATCTCAAAAGCACTCTGGCACATCGGTCGCATGCTTTGGTAGAGGCCAAACCTTTCCGGCTGGACCGGGTGGAAGGTGCGCCTTGCACAAAAGTGCGAGCCGCTTATCCAGGTGCGCTCTTGGTTTTGCCGCTTGAGGGGACCGTAAGCAGCCTGCCGGGCGATACAGTTGCGAAAGAGGGCGAATGCCTCATCGCCTCCAGTCTCAATGCGCTTGATTTTAGTGAGGCCAAAACCACGCTTCTCACTCGAGGCGCTTAAGCGGTCAGCTTCCCGTGAAGGGCAAGCTCGATCTCGTCCATGCCGTAAGGTTTGCGCATAAGTCCTTCCGCGCCCAATCCCTCAAGATCGCCGCCCAGTTCGGAATATCCGGTCGCCAGCACAAACCGCACACCGCGCCGGGCAAGCTCCTCTGCGATCTGTGAACTTGATTCAGTGCCAAGATTAAAGTCGACAATCGCAAAATCAGGCTCGCGTTCTTCGATCGCTGCAAGCGCGCCTGCTACCGAGCTTTCAGTCCGCACCGATTTGACCCCAGCCTCATGAAGGCCATCCTCGGTATCCAGCGCGATGATCATATTGTCCTCCACCAAAAGCACATGTTGAGGAACAGATTGTTTGGGCTCGCCGTCATCTGAAACGGGCGCTTCATCCGCGCCTTCACCCAGCGGCTGATCAAGTTCACCCGGCACCGCGACATAGCGCGCTGGCACTCGAAATTCGGCTTCCAGGCCGGAGAGCTTAAAGTTGAGATCTGCCGTCCCCCGTAGGTCATGGGGGATGATGCGGGTGATGATCGTGGAGCCAAATCCGCGGCGTGTGGGAGGCTGGACCGGCGGGCCCCCGCGCTCGCGCCAAGCGATCAAAAGGTCTCCATTGACCGCGCGCCCAACGTCGACATCTATCATGCCCTTGCTGTCGCACAGGCTGCCATATTTGGCCGAATTGGTAACAAGTTCGTGCACGACTAAGGCAAGCACAGTGTAGGCCTCTGGCCGGATCAATATAGGCTCACCAGTGATGCGCAGCCGGTCTTTTTTGCCGCTGAGATAGGCCTCCATCTCGCTTTCGAACAAGGATGCGAGCGGGGCAGGGCTCCAATTCTGGCGTGTGATATTGTCGTGAGCGGTCGCAAGAGCGGCAATCCGGCCATCAATATTGGCAGTGAACTCGCCGATGCTTGCCGCGCCCTTGCCGGATTGTGACACAAGCGAGCGGATCAGGTTCAAAATATTGCGGACCCGGTGATTGAGCTCGGCGATCAGGAGGTCTTGCTGTTCGCGCGCACGCTTGCGTTCACTCGCTACTTCATCAGTTACGCGCAAAATCACCTCAAGCAAGGTGGTGCGTAAATTGTTGGCGATTGTCAGCTCATCATCGCTCCAATCCTCGCTATGTCCCTCGACCGTTTGAGCCCATGCAGCAAAGCTGCTGCGCGGCTCAAGGCGGTGTTTGCCTGGAGCCATAGCCTTTGCTGGATTCCCGGCCCAGTGCACTGTCTTTGTGAGGGGCTTTCGCCACAGCACCAGATAATCGTTGGCCGAGCGTGAAATGGGCAAGATCAGCGCGCCGGCTGCTGTGCCGGCAAATGCGGCCGCCTCGCTCATATGCTCTGCAAGAGCGCTCGCCGCCAAAACGGGGCTATCAGGCGCGGCGCTGAAATTGGGCAGAAGCTCAAGGAACTGCTCGCGCGTGGGACTATGGCCTGTTGAACGGTAGTCATCCTCTATCAGAACCGACGTCCCATCATGTGCAATCAGTTCGCTCAATGCTGTGCGGAATGTGTCAAGGTCATCAATAAATGACGCCCCATCGGCAAGCCGCCGCATCAGCGTATCGTGCAGATTTTGAGAGCGAATGCGTAAGGTCTCAGAGCGTTCAATCAGCAAACGGTCCAGCGTGAGCGAAAACATCTGGCTCAGCATCTCTGCGACGCTGCGCAGCGAATAAGGCATGATCTTAGGCGAACAGTGGTGGCATGAGATCAGCCCCCACAATTTGCCGTGCCGGACAATTGCAATCGAAGCAGAGGCATCCACCCCCATATTCTTCATATATTGAACATGGACCAAGGAGTGAGAGCGAAGGACACTCATCGAAAGATCAAGCGGCTGGGCGCGGTCTCCTTCATCATCCTCAATCAGCACGGGCGCCGCATTCATGTCTGCGATGATGCGGAACCGGTTTCGCACAAATAAAGCGCGCGCCTGCGATGGAATATCCGAACTGGGATACCGCAGACCGAGATACGGGGCCAGATCCTCGCGCTTGTCCTCTGCCACCACCTCACCGCTATCATCGCGGTGGAAACGGTAAATCATGACCCTGTCATAACCGAGCATTTCGCGCACAAGACCTGCTGCCAAGTTGCAAAGCTCTGCGTCGTTTTTCGCGCCGGACAGCTTACCCATAATCGGGGTGATCGCAGCCAGATGATCACGAAAATGCGCATCATCATGCGGTTCAAACTCAATGATGATCCGCTCGCCGGACGGGTGAATAGCGCAGTCGAACAGTTCAGCATCTGCAGTGAGCTGAATGCCGAAAATTCGCTCAACCGTATCATCCTCGGTTACGCGCTCTAGAGCCGTCTTTAGTTTGGTAAGCGCGTTGCTGGTGATGTGAGCTTCAAGCTTATCGCCAAACTTGGGAGCGGAAGAGCTTTTCAAAATGGTCTGGCAATTTGCTGATTGATGGGTGATTTTCCAATCGGCATTTACAGCGATGAGCGCACCGAAACCTTGGACGGCGGCAATCTGATGGATGGCCTCGCGGTCGCATTCGGTGGCCTCTGGAGGCAGGGAAGGAAAATTCATAGCCCGCTCTCACTCGTGCTGTGTGCTAATTCCAAACCTGCCGAACGCAGGAAATGATCAAAGACGCTCGTTGCCGCGCGCGAGGCCTCATTCATGTCGTCAGCCATAGCGGGAGCCTCAACCAGAGGCCGCAGGCTCTTCCAAAATTCGGTCATCGCCCGGCTGCTGAGGAATTCATGCGGCCAAGCGTTCCCTCCTGAAAGGGCGCGCTGCATGTCATTAAGCATTGCCCGGTTGCCCAATGATGATCCAGCAAGAACCCAAGCAACCCCCAAAGCGGTCGCTTGCCCACGATATTCGATGCCGAATTGATCTTGTGGTTTACCAGGGGTGTGCCCCAAATCTGCAAGATCACGCGCTAACAGCGGCGTTTGGCGGGGCGGCGTGAGCTCGGCAGGCGCAAATCTGTCGAGCCACCCTTCTACCGAAAAGCGGGCTGCATATTGCGAGGCGAGGAAGCGGACGTAATCTTCGCGCGATTTCCAGTCTGATGCAGGACGCATAGAAGCATCCAGCCGGTCATGCGAAGAAGACGTCGCGATGCGCAGATGCTGCCGCAAAGTGGCGGACTTATTCTCCGCGCTATTTGATCTCATGACTGTTGCCCGTCTACCGTCCGTTGGTGTCAGATAAAGTAGCCGGATTTGGTGTCAATGCAACATAACACTTATCTTGCTGTCAGCGGATCGGCGTAACGGAGCGCGCCTTTTTACCTGACAGAAAGTATCCGAAGTAAACCAGCTATTTTTCTTCGAGCATTTTTCCGCCGTGCTTGCGCACCGCGCGCTCCAGAGTGCCGCGCAGAAAACCAAGAATAGCGGGCAGGTCGAGCTCAATCACGACGGTATCTTCGCTCACATCAATCCCGCCTTCGATCCGCTGTCCTGCGGCGGTGATGAACAGATCCATGCGGTCTTCATGAGGCCACTCGGTTTCGACTGTCGCCATACCCGGGGGGAAGTAATTGCCGATCTCATGGGCGTGGGCGTGCATGCGTCTGCGCACTTCCTCAGCGCCAAGAGTGTGGGGTAGGGCTATTCGCACGTTTAACCCTTCGCTTTGGCGGCAGGCGTCATATCTGGAAGGGGCACGCCCGTGTCGGGTAGACCAGTATCGGGCGCGCCGGATGCGTTTTCAAGCAAATCGTCGCCGCCAAAGCGGTAGTCGAGATAGCGTGATTTGACCGCAAGATCGTCCATCGCACCTTCGGCGAGGCGCCGGGTCACGCGGTCCACTTCGCTTGAAAGCTTGGTGAGGCTTTCCGCCAGGCGCTGATCAGCGGTGCCGCCTGCATGCTCTTCTTGACGCAAGTGCTGCGGTATCTTGCGATAGTTGTCGATGGTCTCGGGGATGTAGTCGCCCACAAGCTCGCGCACTTCCGACATGGAGGGGTGGGCTTCGTCTATGGTTTCGAGCTGGGCGGCAAGCGCATCCAACTGCCCGCCCATTTTCTCGACCAGAGCAGCTGCCGCCGGGGGCAAACCCTCACGCTGGCTTTCGAGCCATAGCTCAACCCGCGTCACCATCTGTTTGGGGTTCCCAAGCTTTAATTCAGAGCGTTTGGGGATTTTGACTTTGGGAAACTGCGAGAAGAAAATTGCAGCGCACATGATCGCCATCGCGGCGGCCATAACGCCGACAAAACCAATGCCGTTCAGAATAACGCCAATGATGGAGGCTGCTGTCACGATCGCAAACACTGCGAGCGCGAAATAGCCGCCGCGTTTGATCCAGGTCTTGAGCTTGGCATTGGCTGATCCCTTGCCAATCGAGGCCGCGCGCCGGTGCACTCCGCCGCTACGATTGGTGTCGCGCGATTGGCGTGCTGCCGCCAAAATCTGATCAGATTGGCCGGTGGTGTCTGCCATTAGCTATCCAGCGCCAGAAGCGAAGGTTCAGTGGCGACTTTCGCCTGTGCCTGCGCTTGCCCTTCGGAGCGTGCAATATAGCCTTTGGACTTCTCGACCTCATCGCTCAGCACATTGACCGTCTGCTTCATGCTATCAAGCGCGCGTGCTTTAAAGTCGTCCACCTCATCCATAGTGTCATAAATGTTTTGAAATGCCCGTTGCAGGGTTTCGAGAGGAATGGTGCTAGCTGCCGCCTGCTCGTGGATTTGCCCCGTTTGTTCGCGCAGCAAAGTGCTGGTGGAATCGATGATATCACTTGTTGTCTGATTGAGCGCTGTAATCTGGCCTAAAACAAGCCGCTGATTGGTCATTGCCTGCGCAACGGTTACAGCGGTGCGCAGCGCGCCAACCGTGGTGGTGCCAGCGCGGTCGACGCCTTTAACAAGCTCAACGTTGTTCTTCTTCACAAGGTCCAGCGCAAGATAGCCTTGTACGCTCACCGCCATTTGGGTGAGCAGGTCTTGCGTGCGTTGGCGAACGTAGAAAAGCGCGCTTTCACGAAGGGCTTTTGCCTTCTCAGGATCACTTGCGTCCAGCTCTAGCGCCTTAGCCTCAAGCTTGGCATCGAGCGTCTTGGCGATGTGGATCATCTGTTCCAACTCGCCCATCGCATCCCACAGCTTTGCGCGCTCTGTATCAATCGCGGCATTGTCCATGTGGAGCTCTTTTTTGCCGTTTTCGAGGCGTTCGAGGATCGCCTGAATATGCCCTTGTGAGCTGGTGTAGCTGTCGAAGTAATTCTTAAGCTTGTTACCAAATGGGATGATCCCGAACAGGCGGCGCGGTTCGAGCAGCTTGCTCTTCTTACCCGGATCAAGATCTTCAACTGTGCGGCGCAGCTCGGCCAAATCGCTGCCGACACCGCTGTCTGCGTCCATGGCGCGAACGGGGCGGTCAAGGAAGCGATTGGAATGCCCAGCAGCCGCGCGGATTTGTTCCTGACCCATCCGGGTGATTTGATCGACTTTTGCACCAAATTCCGGTGAGTTCGCATCAACCGAGATCAGATCATCAACAAAAGCGTCTGCCTTGATCTCAAGCTTGGATTTCTGTTCCGTTGAGACCGGCACAAGGCCCGCGGCCTTCTCCGGCGCCACATGTGGCACAGGCGCCGGGGGTGTCAGCTCAAAATCGGTTGCCGTTTTGGTAGGCGCGGAAAGGTTCAGATCTGGCGAAGTTTCAGTGCTCATAGCGAAAAAATCTTAGCTCCCTCATGGAGCCCTGGACGATAGGGCCCTGCTGTCTATACTGTATTAGGTATCTAAAACACGTTGTTCAAGGTTGCGCACAAGAGTGCCCTTTTCGCGGCGTTTCGTCCACGGTTTTGCATTCTAGCGCGTTTCTTTTGCTGCTTTTGTTTGATCCGGATTGGCTTTAAAGCGCGCTAACAAAGGAAAACAATGTGCCCAACTCAACCAAAAAACAGAGGGATTCGTCGCCGATCGCTGCCAAGCCCGGAGAGCGCGAGCCTGCGGCCGTATTTGGGAAAGTCGATAGCGCGGGAGAGGCGGTAAGAGCGGCCACCCAAAGCCGTTATGGCTTTATGCGGGTGATCGCAACTTTTCGGGGTTGGTGGCGCGATGAGGTTATCGGCGCGATTGACCACGAAGGTGTAATTGACATGCGCCGCGATGAATGCGCCATGTCAGAGCACTATCTGTTTATGACAGCGATGAGCGCTGGGATCGCGGTCATCGGCCTGCTTCAGTCTTCGACCGCGGTTGTGATCGGCGCGATGCTTTTGTCACCCCTTATGGGACCCATCATGGGCCTCGGATTTGCGCTTGGCATCACCGATTATCAGTGGCTTAAGCAATCCACCATGGCGCTGTTCTGGGGCAGTCTTGGGGCGGTAATCCTGTGCTCAATCATCGTGTTTCTCTCCCCCATCACCACAATCACACCAGAGATCGCCGCACGCACCCAGCCCAATTTGTTTGACTTGCTGGTCGCGTTGTTTTCCGGCCTTGCAGGCGCCTATGCCATGATCAGAGGGCGAGCGAACGCGATTGTCGGCGTGGCGATTGCGACCGCTTTGATGCCGCCTCTGGCTGTTGTCGGCTTTGGCTTTGCGACGCTCAATTGGACTGTCTTTTCAGGCGCGCTGCTCCTGTTTGTGACCAACCTTGTGACCATCGCGCTCACCGCTTGGGCGCTGTCCAAAATTTATGGCTTTCGCGGCAGTTTGAGCCAGCGCCAATCGCAATTTCAAAACACAATGATCATTTTCGTGTTCTTCGCCCTTGCAATCCCGCTTGGGCTTTCGCTTCGCACAATCGCCTGGGAGGCCAATGCGCAGCGAATTATCCGCGAACAGATTGTGCAGGAATATAAGGGTGAAGGGCGGCTTTCCCAACTTGAAATCGCCTTTAGCGAAGAGGCGGTCAGTATCTTTGCAACCATGTATAGCCCTAATGTTCGTCCCAATGCGGAAACCGAGATTGAGCAAGCTTTAGCCACCCGTTTGGGGCGCAAGATCGAGCTCGACCTCTCCCCTTTCCAGACAGGGACAGGCGCTGGAGAAGCGGAGGAAGCTGAACTTGCCGCTGTGAGAGCGCGCGAGGAGCAGGCGGCATCTGCGCGTGTCTCAGCGCTTGCGAACCGTTTGTCGCTTGTGGCTGGTGTGCCAGAAAGCGATGTCACGATTGATGCTGGCCGAAGGCGTGCGACCGTGCGGGCAAAGGAGCTTGAGGGCGCAACTTTGGCAGCATATCGCGCGCTCGAATTGCGCATAGCTGAGACCGAACCTGAGTGGACGATTGAACTGCTTCCCCCGGTTGGCGATTTGCCCGGCGAGATCGCGTTTGGCGAAGAGGGTATCACACCCCAAGGCGCGCAGGCCCTAGCGGTTGTTGAGTGGGCGGCAAAGCGGACAAGCCTGCCGATCGTACTCGAAGGAAGCGAAGCGGAGGCATCGCAAGCAGCCGAATTGTTGGCGCAGCGCGGGGTGGACGTGACAACTTCTACCGGGCTTGGTCCACTGAAAGCCAAATGGGGCGGGGGTTAGTCTATGCTTACGGCGGCATCTGAAAAACTTCTTTTGGGTTTCTTGATCGCCATCTTGCCGAATGCGCTAGCGGCGCGATCGCAGGACGCTTTGTCAGCCATGGTCGAACTGGAAGATGCCGAGCGGTTTGCTGAGCTTTTCATTGCAACGGGCGGATCGCCGAGCGCTGAGCAAATCCAAGAGCGCTACTTGAACAAAGGTGCGCGCGCGATTGAGATTTTTACGCCGAGCAGGATTGTTGACGCCGACAACTTAGCAGCGCGTATTGCTGACGACCCAGGTTCGTACCGCGATGCGATTGAACGCTGCCTGCCCCTGGTTAAAGACACAAGCGCTGACTTGAGAGCGATTTATCTTGCCTTTCGCGGATTGCTTCCTGAAAAGCCATTGCCTCGCATTGCTGTGGTTTTTGGCGCTGGCAATAGCGGCGGTACGGCTGGCCCGGATATGCAAGTTCTCGGACTTGAAGTGCTGTGCAGAATAGCCCCTGATGAACGGTCATTTCGCGCGCTCATGCGGTCCTTCTATGCGCATGAGACGGTGCACACCTATCAGCGAATTGGCGGGCCTGAAGTCGATGCTGATCCTCTGCTTGCAGCTGCTATTGCCGAAGGCACAGCTGACTTTATCGCTTCCCTCGTAACCGGAGAAGTGCCTGACCAAGCGCGTCATGAGTGGGCGATGGCGAACAGAGAGGTCGTGCTGGAACAGTTCGCCAGTGACCTTGCGAAGGTGCGCGATCAAGACCTTACTAAAGAAACCCGGAACGCCGCCTATCTTCGCTGGTTCGCTAACGCTGGATCCCCGCCCGAGGGTTGGCCTTCGGAGCTCGGCTATTGGGTGGGGATGCAAATCGCAGAAGGCTATGTCAAAAATTCAGCAGACCCGCATGCTGCGATCAGGCACTTGCTGGTGTTCGACAATCCATCTCTGGTGCTCAAACAAAGCGGTTTGGAACTGCGCGCCTACGCGGCAATCTCCAACGGCACAATTTCGCCAGTAAGATAGAGCTTCTTCGCCTTTGCGCGGCTAAGTTTACCTGAACTGGTGCGAGGCAAAGTGCGCGGTGGTACAAGCTCCACGACGCAGCTCATCCCAGTGATCGAACGCACCTTGTCAGCGATCTGTTCACGCAGCTTGACCCGCTCGTCTGGGTCGGAAACACGGCAATGGACCAGCACAGCAGGCGCTTCTTCGCCATTTTCGGTCTCGAGCGAGAATGCCGCAATGTCGCCGTGGTTGAAGCCGGGAAGCTGCTCGACAGCCCATTCAATATCCTGCGGCCAATGGTTCTTGCCATTGATAATGATCATGTCTTTCGCGCGGCCGACGATGAACAGATAGCCATCCGCCGTGTATCCCATGTCGCCTGTGTCGAGCCAGCCATCCACAAGGCAATCCTCGGTCGCTTCCTTGTTGCGGAAGTAGGAGTGCATAACGCTTGGGCCCCGGCACCAGACTTTGCCGATCTGGTGATCTTCTCGCCGCTCGCCATTCTCGCCTGAGATGAAGACTTCCATATCAGGCATCGGCTTGCCGCAATTGACGATAGCGCGGTAGCGGGCCGGGCGGCTGAGATCGCGCGGTGTGCCGGACAGGCGCTCTTCTTCCACCAGCTCGACCTTGATCCCTTCGCCCGGCGGCATGACCGTGACGGCAAGGACCGCTTCGGCAAGACCATAGGAAGGGGTGAAGGCGCTGGCCTTGAACCCTGCATCGGCAAAGGCGTTGACGAAGTTTTGCATCACATCGGGCCGGATCATATCTGCGCCGTTCCCGGCAATCCGCCAGCGGGAGAGGTCGAAACGCTCAGCCACATTGGTTTGGCTGGAGATGCGGCGCGCGCAAATGTCATAGCCAAAAGTCGGTGAATAAGAGCAGGTATTGCCCGGATTGCGGCTTATCATGTCGAGCCATGCCAGCGGGCGGCGCGCAAAAGCGTCAGGCTTGAGAAAATCAACGGAAAACTGATTGGCGACGAGGGAAAGAAAGCATCCCACGAGCCCCATGTCATGATACCACGGCAGCCAGCTGATGCAGCGGTCATTCTCGCGAAGCTGCATCGACTCGGCGTGGCCGTAGAGATTATGCAGAAGCGCTTGGTGTGTCACCGCGACACCGGTGGGAAAACGGGTCGAGCCGCTGGAATATTGCAAATAGCAGATGTCTTGCGAGCTGGCCTGGTGCAGCTCCACCTCAGGAGCGTCATATGTTGCCAGTTCTTCGTAGCTGACACCCGAACATCCCTGACGCTCCGCAGCTGCGCTCGCCATATTGCTGATTTCTTCGGGATAGATGAGGACCGCCGGGTCCGAGCTGCTCAATTGAAGGGCAAGCTGGTCGATATAACTTTCTTTGCCGCCAAAGGAGGTCGGCAAAGGCAAAGGCACAGGCCAAGCGCCCATGTACATGCAGGCACAAAACATGGCCGCAAAATCAGCGCCGGTTTCAGCAATCAGAGCGACACGGTCCTGCGGCTTGATCCCAGCAGCCACGAGGCGGTAAGCCCCCTTCAAGGCGTCCTCGCGCATTTCGGAATAAGGATAAACCCGCTCCAAGGCCCCGCGCATATCATGAAAGTTGAGCCCCTTACGGCTCTTCGCTGCGTAGTCGATGGCGTCGTTAAAGGTCGCGAACTGAGCGCGGATCCTTGGCAACTCACAATCAGTCGGCGTCGGCGTCAATGCGGCGTCGGTCATAGTCTGTGATCGTACCTGTCGTCTTTTGTGCGTGTCCACGCGCACCTATTAATCCCGCCCCGCACAGTGGTAAATCTCCCCCACGCACGGGTTTTGTCTTTTCCATTTCCCAACGAGTGTGGCACGAATAAGGCGAAAAGCGTTCAGAGGGAAGCAAAAGGTCATCATTTCGGCACCAGAAAACGGCTTTTTCCGTGGATGAGGGCGGTGATTATCGCGGTCGCGGGGGCTTTGGAAAGAGCCGCCAGAAAGCTGTGCGTAAGCCTAAGAAAGTGCGCCCGCTCGACGGAAATTCGCTTCGAGACCTCGCCCTGTCCTACGCCGCACGCTTCGCCACAACAGGCGCAAAGCTTGAGCAATACCTTTCACGAAAGCTGCGGGAGCGCGGTGTCGCTGAAGACGAAGATGGCCGGGTTCAGACGCCTGATGTGGCGGCTCTGGTCACCCGTCTGATTGAGCTGGGGTATGTCGATGACGAGGCATATGCGCGCTCAAAAACCCGTGATTTGACCGCGCGTGGGTACGGTGCGCGGCGCGTCGAACAAGCTTTATGGGCGGCAGGCGTTGACGAAAATGTGCGAGAGGAAACTGCTCCCGGTGAGGCCGATACAAGGCGCGCGGCTATTTTGCTTGCAAAGAAGCGCCGGTTTGGTCCCTTTAGTTTGCCGCTGAAGCACAATGAACCCGCTGATCAATCGCGTAAACGCCGCGATAAGCAGGTCGCTGCAATGCTGCGTGCAGGACACACGTTTGAACACATCACGTTCATCCTTGATGCACAAGGACCAAACGAGATAGAAGAATGGCTGATCGAGGCCGAAGAGGAAGAGGGTCCCCAAGGATGGTAAAAAGCTCATGGTGAGAATTGCACTGGTGTTGGCAGGCATGGCGCTTGCTGCGTGTTCCCCCAATGGTTCCTCGGCACCAGAGGCCGCACAGGCACAGGCACAGGCACAGGCACAGGCACCTGCGCCGGCCGCTGAAAATTCGGGTGTTTCGGAGGCGGGTCTTCGCCTTATCGACGTGACCATCGTTAGCGGCGAGACCCGGCACACATTCACGACCGAACTTGCCGCAAGTCAGGAGGAGCAAGCCAAAGGCATGATGTTCCGCACCGAAATGGGCGATAATGAGGGCATGCTTTTCCCCTCCTACTCACCGCAATTTCGCAGCTTTTGGATGAAGAACACCCCGCTTCCGCTCGATATTATCTTTATCGGGCCGAACAAGCGGATCAGCAATATCGAGGCAGGCGTGCCCTATTCGCTCGACAGCGTAACGTCGCGCGGCATGTCGATTGCGGTCTTCGAAATTCGGGGCGGATTGTCTGAGGAATTGGGCATAGGCGAGGGCGATCTGGTGGAGTTTGCGCTTCCAGAAGATACTAGCCTCTAGTTTTTCGCCCCTCACGCAAAAGCTCTGACTTGGCGTCTCTATCGTAATCCGCTAACGGCATCGTCTATGGGAATCTTTGGCAAAATCTTCACTTGGTGGGACGGTGCAACACTCGGCACACATTGGTGGGCCAAACGCGCTGGCGGCGAACATGTTGGCAGCGACGCTGAGGGCAACAAATATTACCGCTCTAAAGGGAGAGACGGGCCTAACACCGGCTCTTACACCCAAAAAGAGCGCCGCTGGGTGATCTATAACGGGGCAAATGACGCAAGCCGCGTGCCGTCTGAATGGCATGGGTGGTTGCACGGGGCGTTTGATGATGTGCCTGAAAGCAATCTGCCGCCTGCGGAAGTGTGGGAGGCGGATTACACGCCCAATGCGACCGGAACGCCCGGCGCCTATCTGCCCCAGGGCATGATTGAGCGCGGCGGCAAACGCGCCAAAGCGGATGGCGACTATGAAGCGTGGGCGCCTGAGGGCTGACCAGAAGCAGCCTCGTGAGCCGTATATTCACTCTAGCACTCCCGTGTCTCGCCGCCTTCGCGCTGGCGGGGTGTGATGCGGTGAGCTCGCTCATGGATGATGAGGCGGGTGAGGGTGATCAGCAGGCTGCGGACGGCGAGTTGGACCCAGCTTCGACCCCGGCTGATGCTGACTTGATACCGAGCGAGGAGGCAGACGGTGCCACTCCGCCAGCAGAGCGCGTCGCTACAATCGGTCTTCTCAACAAGCGCAACAACGTGAGCAAGGATTTCGAACTTCGCCCCGGCGAAAGCGTCGAGGAGGGCCCCGTTGTCGTAAAGCTAGAAGCGTGCGAACGCACCGCGCCTTACGAATTTCCGCAGGAAACGGGCGCCTTCGTTCAGCTTGATGTGCTTGAACGCGGTCAGGAGCAGCGCACTCGCGTTTTCTCAGGTTGGCTGTTTAAAGAAAACCCCAGCCTTAATGTGGTCGAGCACCCAATCTATGATGTTTGGGTCAAAGACTGCGCGATGAGTTTCCCTGGAGAAGAGTAAGCCGGCGGCTGACCATTCTCGTTTTCCGATTTCCCTGCGAAGCGAGCAAAAGCCTCAGGCAAATCCATCTCAGGCGCGGCGCGAGCGAGCTCTACCAATTTGAGGTAAGCTTTTTGAGGAATCTCAACTGCGCCCATGGATGCCAGATGATCGGTCATGAATTGGCAATCGAGCAGTTTGAACCCGGCCTCGCGCAGACAGGCCACCAGCCAGCATAGGGCCACTTTGCTGGCATTGTTGGCATTGCTGAACATGCTTTCTCCGCAGAAGACCGAGTCGAATGAGACGCCGTAAAGACCACCAACAAGCCGCTTTTGCCCTTCTTCGGTGTTTTCCCAGCATTCGATTGAATGGGCATGGCCTTCCCCATGGAGGCCTTTGTAGCTCTCCACTATCCGCCCGCTGATCCAGCTTTCTGGGTGGCCCGGACGCGGCGCGGCGCAGGCCCGCATAACCCCTTCGAAATCGGTATTTATCTTTACTGTGAAGCGGTCGGAACGAAGGACTTTTCTCAGGGATTTGGAGATATACAGGCCTTCCAAGGGGATGATCGCACGGTCACGCGGCTCGACCCAGAAAATCTCCTGATCCTCGCGGTTGTCCGCCATCGGAAAGATGCCGCTGCGATAGGCGAGCAGAAGGGTCTCTATCGGGATCGGGGCGCGCATTGGTGCATGCATAATTTGCGTATGCATATCAGTCTGCGGCGCCCGCGTCAGTACGCAATTGACCAGCCGAGCGCAAAAGAGGTCAGTGTACGCTTGCCTATTGCCAACGGGCGCTTTAAAGGCGCTGCTTCCGCGTAGGGGCGTAGCTCAGTTGGTAGAGCGTCGGTCTCCAAAACCGAAGGTCCAGAGTTCGAGTCTCTGTGCCCCTGCCATTTTCCTTTCCATTTTGACTTATTGTGCCCGTTTTCGGGTACGGATTGCCGCGCGTTTGCAAGATGCCGCTCTTCGACTCGAACATGAGGCTTTGATGAGGCCGCTTAGACTGAGCCTTTGCCGCGCCTGCCTGAAGAATGTTGAAATCGGTATTCAGGGCTTAACAAATGCCTGAATAGATTGACATTGCGAAGCGTACAACAAACTTGACGACTGTGGCAAAAAATGCAATACGCTGGCCCGTGTTTGACTTGTCAAAAGTTCGGCGCACATGGGCGTTCGCTCTCTATCTTAAGAGATAGAGGGTTCAGCGTTCATCAGAACATCAGCATTCGCGCTTGTGGGTGCTGTCGGGGACAAGGCTGGGGTCATTACCGAGTTCCTTTCAATTGGTTTGCGGGTGAAAATCCGCGGATAAGGAATCGTTTATGACAGATGATATTACGGTCTATCCGACCGGCCTCACCGAGGCACAGGCTCTTGAAATCAATGATGGTCTAAAGTGGGGAACGCGTCTCTTTTTCGTGATCTCAGCGGCCGCTCACGTTCTGGCGTACACTTTGTCGCCATGGTTCGGGTAAGGGGGAGTTCGAAATGATGAAAGAAGGACGCCTTTTCCTCTATGTGAACCCGAGCGTGTTCATTCCGATTATGTTCCTGGTGCTGGTCACCGGTTCGCTTTTGATCCACTTCTCAGTGCTCAACAACACCACTTGGTTTGCTGACTTCTTGCAAGGCAGCGCGGCCTCTGACGTGATGGAAGTGGCTGTCGCGGAGCCAGCGGCTCCTGCGGCTCCAGCGACCGCCGAAGCACCTGCAGTGGCTGAAGCAGCCCCAGCGGCCGAAGCAGCCCCAGCAGCAGAAGCAGCTCCAGCTCCAGCTGAATAAGCTCTCTGGCTTTGCAGCGACATTCTAAAAAGGCCCGGCATGCGTTGCCGGGCCCTTTTGCTTTTGGGGCTCTTTTCCGTTTCATTCTGCGCAGCTCTAGCCCGCGCGCCGCATCATCGGGACCATGATGCATAGCGCGATGATCAGCAGCACAATTTCAAGCGAATAGACCATGAGATAGCCATTGGTGACCGCTGGCAGTGCGGTCTCCAATTGCAGGGCCTGCCCGGTATCACGCAGCGCTCCGCCCATCGCCGCACCAACGCCAGCAGCGGTCGCTTGCACCGCGCCCCATGCGCCGAGTGCCATGCCTATCTGGCCCTTGGGTGCGCTGCGCATAGTGGCGGTCAGCGTCCCATGCCCAAACAGACCTGCCCCGCAACCAATCAGCAAAATGCCGAGGCAAAACAGCGAGGACGAATGAAGGGGCGCGGCTCCAATCACCAGCGCAAAGCCGGGGAGTCCGACCACCGCGCCTATCGCTGACATTCTCGATGGGTCTCCCCCGCGCGTTAGGATATGTGAGGCAATGGCAAAGCCCGCCAACGTCCCGCCAGCAAGGATCGCGGTCAGCGTGGTGGTAGCGCCCACATCCATGCCCAGCACCTGACCGCCATACGGTTCGAGGACGACATCCGACATGGTGAAGGCCAGTGTCCCGATAGCGATCACTACCAGCCGCCTGATCGCACCCGCTTGGCCTGCGAAAAGGTCCCAGCTTTGCTTGAAAGAAGGCGCGGTCGCTGGTGTCTCTTTCATCAAATGCGGCGGCTTCATCGGCTCTTGTTTCCACACAGCAATGAAGTTCAAAGACACGGTGATCACAGCGCAGGCCTGAATGACCTGGATCAGGCGGCCAGGTGTGAACTCTGAAAGAAACCACCCAAAGCCAAGCGCTGCGGCGATTGAGCCCAAAAGAAGGCCCACATACATGAGCCCTACGACATTGGCCTGTTGATCCTCTCGTGCAAGATCGGTTGCAAGCGCCAGTCCGACTGTCTGGGTCATGTGGACGCCCGCGCCGACCAACAGGATTGCGACAGCGGCGCTGACTTGGCCGATCCAAGCTGGAAGCGTCACCGCCTGCATCTCTCCGCCCAGCACAAGCAGAGCAAACGGCATGATCGCCAGCCCCCCGAATTGGAGCATCGACCCGCGAAAGATAAACGGCACACGCCGCCAACCCAGCGCTGACACATGGGTATCGGATTGATGCCCTATTAGCGCGCGAAACGGAGCGATCAAAAGCGGGAGAGCGAGCATCACGCCGACGATGGTGGCAGCAACGCCAAGTTCAACAATCATCACCCGGTTGAGGGTCCCCACCAGAAGCGTAAGCGAGATCCCAACTGAGAACTGAACAAGTGACAATCGCAGGAGCCGGGAGAGCGGCAAATCCTTACTGGCCGCATCAGCGAAGGGAAGAAGCTTCGTCCCCCAGCGCATCCATAGCCCGGCTAGTTTTGTATCGAGCCGGCCCGCCAAATACGCTCTCCCCTACATAAGGCCCTCTCACGGGGCTCTCACAGGTTTTACGCTAGAAACTGTGAGACTGAAGGGCAAGTGTTGTGCGAGTGCTTGCAAGTGCCTGCCTGCGCTGGAGAGACGCCTATTGGGGCACCACACGCAAGATCCGGCTGGTCTCGCCTTCTTCCTCGGTCAGCAGATAGAGCATGCCATCGGGGCCGGTGCGAACATCGCGGAAACGCACATCGAGCTCTCCGAAAAGCTCTGCTTGCGCGCCAAGCGATCCATCTGCATTCATGTTGATATGGCGCACATGGCGCAGCGCAAGGGCTGAAAGAAACAGATCGCCCTCCCAATCGGGGAAGGGCGTGTCGGAAGAAGCTGGGCCTGAATATTGCGCAAAGCCAGACGGCGCGATGGAAGGCGTGAAGTGCACGAGCGATTGCTCGGTGCCTTCTAATGCCTCAAAAGGCGATACGCGCCCGCCCGAATAATCAAGCGCATAAGTGACTGCGGGCCAGCCGTAATTTGCGCCTTTCTTGATGTCGTTGACCTCATCGCCGCCAGCAGGGCCGTGCTCGTTTTCAAGCACGCGTCCGTCGGCGGCCACAAGAATGCCTTGCGGATTGCGGTGGCCGTAGGACCATATTTCGGGAAGCGCGCCTTCTTGGCCCACAAAGGGATTGTCAGATGGAACCGAACCATCGGCGTTAAGACGCACGATCTTGCCAAAGTGATTGTCCAGCGTTTGCGCTTCCTCGCGGAAGTGGAAGGCATCGCCCACTGGCATGAGCAAGGTGCCATCCGGCAAGAATGCGATACGTGCACCGTAGTGATTGCCTTGAATGCGGCTGGGCGAGGCGCGGAAGAGCTCTTCGCCGTTGGTGAGCGCGCCATCTGCATAAGAGAAGCGGGTCAATAAAAGCGTGTTCTCACCGGTCTCAAGAAGCCCGGTATAGGAGATATATATTTGGCTGTTCTCTTCAAACTCAGGGTGAAGAACCACGTCGAAAAGGCCCGCCTGGATTCCGCTCCCGAAATGGACAGGCGGAAATTCCCAGCTTGCTGTGAAGTCTTGAACGGTCTCTTGCGATCCGTCTGGTTTCACCAAAAGGAGTGATCCGGTGCGCTCAGTCACCAGCATATTGCCATCAGGAAGGAAAGCGAGCGACCACGGGTGATCAAGCCCCCCAGCGACTGTCTCAATCTCATAATTTACGGGGGCAGCATCCACACGGCCTGACGCTACGCTGGTTTTGTCGCCCGTTTGCGATGCGCCCTGATTAGAGCAAGCCGCAAGGGCCATTGTAGCCGCAGCCAAAGCAAGGGTGGTGGTGATTGCGCGCATTTCGGTGTCTCTTAAGATGGTTCTGGGTTCCCCCCGCGCTTATCAGGCGCAGGAGCCGATTTGTCCACCAGCCTGCGCATTGGGCTTGATCGCGCGGTCGATGCATCTAGTTTGCGCTTTCAAATTTGGAGAAAGAATGATGCGTGTAGTTCGCTGGATCGCAGCATTGATTATCGCAAGCCTCGGCACTTATGTGGTGGCCGTGATCGCGAATGCGCAGTTCGTAATCGGTGCGCACAATGTGCCCGTAAGCTTTGGTGATCGCATCAATATGACCGCTTTCGACATCTCCAATATGGTTCTCTATTTGGTGATCATCCTGGCTGCGCTGCTCCTTGGCTTTGCAATTGCGGCCCTGGTCAAGCGCTTCCTCCCCAAGCTCTCATCAGTCGCCTATCCCATTGCTGGTGCTGCGGCGCTCGGCATGGTTCTGGGGCTGATGTATATGCAGTTCCAAACCATTCCCATCAGCGGTGCACGCTCCGGACTGGGCTTTGCCTCGCAGGTTATTGCAGGCGGGATTGGCGGATGGATTTTTGCGCGTGTGCTTGGCGCTCCAAAAACCGCTTGAGGCATGGCAGGTGCCTCAAATCTAGGTAAAATCACAGATGTGCCAATTTGCACATCGCCCGCCATTGCCTCTCGGCAATATCGTCTCAGAGTTCAGCGATTCGAAGAAAAGGGAACGGGGCTAAAGCTCTCTCGATAGACCTGACTGCGATCTTACTGGGGGGTACGATTGCGACATCCTTTTTCTTCGTATCGTTGCTCGCGGCCCGACGCGGCGAAAGCGATTTCAATGCGTCCCGCTTTTGAGGCTTTGATCTTGGGGGCAATGGCTCAGGTTTTCAGCGGAGCAAAGGTGCGGGCGAACCCTCCCCGAAAGGGATCGTAGGAGCTGCTATTTCCAGTATTTGGAAGCAGCTTTTAGGGCTGCCATTTATTTGGGGGCAATAAGAAGGGGAGCGTTCTCGCGAGTAGAACGCTCCCCTTTTTTGGTCTTTTTCATCTGGTCCAAGAAGGCCAGACTTTAAGCATCTTCGGCCGTGTCGGTTTCGGTGGTGTTGTGGGTCTCGCCTGCGTCTTTGACCCCTTGAGCAAGTTTCAGCACGACACCCGAGAGCAACAGCAGTGCCAAAAGGTTTGGTAACGTCATAGCCGCGTTCGCGATATCGCCTAGACGCCACACGAAGTCCGATTGCTGGCTAGCGCCCGCGACGATCACCAAGCACCAGACCACTCGCCAGACAAGGTGCAGAACCTTCTCACCGCCCTCGCTGGTTCCCGGAATACGAGAATAGATAAATGTGATCGCGCGTTCACCGTAATAGCTCCAAGTTAGAAGCGTGGTGAAAACGAACAGGATGAGGACTAGGCTCACGATGACAGTTCCGATGGGCAATCCAACCACTTCAAGCGGGAGCGCTGTCCCGAACGAGCTAGCCGTCATTGCAAAGGGTTCCATCCCGGTTTGCCATGAATAGGTCACCATCGCAGAATTCGCAGCTTCGGGATCGACAGCAAAGCTTCCTTGCACCGTCAGGATAACAAGTGCCGTCATGGTGCACACTACAATCGTGTCGATGAAAGTGCCCAACATCGCCATCCGGCCTTGTTGCTGGGGGTCATCGGTCTGCGCCACTGCGTGGGCGATTGGGGTCGAACCTTGACCAGCTTCATTGGAGAACAGACCGCGAGCCACACCCGCACGAATTGCTAGGATCATCAATGCTCCTGCAAACCCGCCCGCAGCAGCGCTGGGGTTGAAGGCGTAGTAGAAGATTGAGCTAAATGTTGCCGGAATGAGCGACGCGTTCATGGTCAACACCACAACCGCAAGTACAATGTACAGCCCAGCCATGAACGGAATGACTTTCTCAGCCACGCTTCCGATGGATTTGATCCCGCCGATAATCACAACGAAGACAGCCACGGCAACAATCACGCCGCCGACAATCTCGGTAATACCAAAGAGCCCCTTGAGGCCATCAGCCACCGCGTTCGCTTGAATGGCGTTTCCTGTCACCAGTGCGGAAAACAGCAACATGATACAAAAGACGATCGCGAGCCAAGACCATTTGGGACCAAGACCCATCATAATATAGGTCATCGGCCCGCCTCTATATGCGCCCTCTGATGTCTTCTCCCGGTAACGAATTGCCAACGAGCCTTCAGCAAAAGCTAGTGCCATCCCGATGAGAGCTGTGATCCACATCCAAAAAATCGCGCCCGGCCCGCCAAGTGCAATCGCTGAGGCGACGCCGGCCAAGTTGCCGGTTCCTACCTGTCCAGACAGCGCGGTAGAAAGAGCAGCAAAAGGCGAAATTTCGCCCGCACCTTCTTTGCGTCGGCTTTTGAAAAGTCCCGCAATCGCCGCGGGCAGGTTGACGATGGGGTAAAAGCGAAGCTTGGCCATCATGAATAAGCCACCGCCAAGCAAAATGAGCGCCATCGGTGGGAAAGGTTGGCCACCAATCGTCAAAACGGCCTCATCCCCCCAGGTGCCGCCCCAAATGAAGTCCGCAATGTTTGTGACCAGTTCTAACGCCGGACTAGGTTCCGTTGTCGCCATTTTTACAAAATTCCCCGATTGCTTCCCATAATGCTGCGCCGGTCCGCTTCCATCGGCCCTTTGTCGCAGCTCAATGGCAGCTACGCTATCGCCGCCGGGCACGGCTGGCTAGGGAATAATGTTACGTCTTTGCGAAATTCTCCGTCTCAGACGGACGCTCTTGCCAATTGGCGGGAATCGCAGTACTCAGCGCTTAAATCCGACATTGGTAAGTTTCTTAGCCCCTCTGGACCTTGTTCCCGGCGGCGATGAGCCCTACCTGAAAGCCGGATACCGACACATTCACGCTAAGCACGCGAGAGACGAAACACATGGCTGACGCACAAAAGGCACCAGACGCGAAGAAGCGCAAGACTTCGATCCCTGAGTTCGTCAATCAGGTGCGCACAGAGACCAGCAAGGTGGTTTGGCCTACCCGTGATGAGACGATCCGCACCGCGATCTTCGTCTTCATCTTTATGGTGGTGCTCGCGCTGTTCTTCTTTGGCGTCGACAGTCTTTTCAATGCCGTCGTCAATTTCCTTCTGACGCTAGCTTAAGCGCTCTTTTGCGCTCCATTCTCAAGGACAATCTTCCATGTCTCGTTGGTACATCATCCACGCCTATTCCGGTTTTGAAAACAAGGTCAAAGAAGCGATCATCGCAGAAGCGGATCGCCTGGGCCTGACTGAGGGCGTCGAAGAAATCGAGGTCCCGACCGAAACCGTGACCGAGGTAAAGCGCGGCAAGAAGGTTCAGGTCGAGCGTAAGTTTATGCCGGGCTATGTGCTCGCGAAACTGCGGATGAACGATGACATTTATCACCTTGTGAAGAACACGCCCAAGGTGACGGGCTTTCTTGGCAACAACAACAAACCGCAACCGATCAGCGAGCGTGAAGCGGCGCGTTACTTTGGCGGCGTCGAAGAGGCGAAAGCTGCGCCTAAGCAAGACATTAGCGTTGATTATGAAATCGGCGATCAGGTCAAAGTGCTCGACGGACCATTTGCGAGCTTCAACGGCGTGGTTGAAGAACTCGACTTCGACAAAGCGAAGGTCAAGGTCAGCGTCTCAATCTTTGGCCGCGCAACGCCGGTTGAACTCGACTTTGAACAGGTTGAACTGGTTAAGTAGGATTGGTTCGGTGGCGAGGTCTGTGCCTCGCCATTTGGTCTTTCTGACGCATTAAGCGGCCTTTTTGCCGGGCTTTTTTTGGCAGGGCTTTTCCTGCGCGCTGGTTTTTGCGTCGATTCACTCTTCATTGCTGCAATCTCTGCGTCGACGACGCTTGCCCGGCGCATTTCTTCGATTTCTTTATCGACTGCGGCATCGCGGCGTCCGTTTGCGCTATCTTCGGTGGCAAAGTCGGCGCGCTTTTCCATTTGTGAAATGTGACTGCGGTAGCGTTCCGCCTTCGATTGGCCGCTAGGGCCGCTCGTACCAACGGATGCCCCGTCGGCTTCTCGCTGCTGTTTAGCCTTTGCCACCACTTCAGCGCGCTTTGCCTCTAGGTCGCTGATTGCGCTGTTGGCTTCGTCCAAATCATTGCCTGCACTGTCCAAATCCTCTTGCAGAGAGATCAGGTTCGCGCTGCATTCTTCGCGTGCGAGAAGCGCTTGGCGTGCCAAATCTTCGCGATCATGATCCATCGCGATTCGGGCTTTTTCGCTCCAGCTGGATTGGCGCAATTCCACTTGGCGGATTTGCGTTTCAAGGCGGGTTTTGCGCTGGCTGATGAGAGTGCGTTCCCCTTCGAGAGAGATAATTGCATTCTCGATTTCGCGCTGAAGACGACGAAGCATTCTTGCAGGATTGGATGACGTATCAATCGTGCTTGTTACGTTACTCGAAATCAATTCTTGCACATGTATCGCGACCCTTAGCATTCGTCCCTCCCAAAAAAATCGGTGGACAATGACTTATAGGGCAAGCGTTAACGCATAGTTTTACTTGTAAGGAAGAATCGCTTTTTTACTTATTCAGTTCAAGCATGAAAACCACACCCCGCATCTGTAATCGCAAGAAGCGCTTTGCCACCCGCGTTGCAGCCGAAGAGGTGGCTGCGTGCGCTAATGTGACGTTGCGCGTCTACAAATGCGGATTGTGCCGCAAATACCATCTGACGAGCCGGACGAAGGGCATGAAAAGCCTGCCCGCGCGCACGGTCAGACCGGTTACTTGACCCGAGCCCTTAACAGAACTTCGAAGCTGCGTTCGTCATCAAAGCCTTCGGGCATTGCCCCTCCGGGATTGATCCTCAGACGCCGGACGGCTGGATCGTAATCACCGTTGGGGCTGTAGCTGAAATCAGTGCCAGTGGTTTGTTCCGAATAGGTGATCTGGCCAGCCGTGCAGCAGGCAATTCCGGTCGCAGCGGCTCCCGTTCCATCGACAAAGGCAACAGGGACAGAGGTCGACCCGTCAAACGCGCCAGTCCAAAGTTCAAGCTCGGTTGGCAGGGTGTCGATGATCACAATTGTACCGGCGGTGATCTCCCCTCCGGGATTGGCAAATCGGATAGTGTAGGTCTGATCGGTGCCCGGTATGCGCTTCCCGCCAAATACGCTCGGGTCCGTAATTGCGCTCGTCTTTGAAAGGGTGGCCGGTACGTCAGGCGCGCGGCAGAATGGCGTATCGGCGAGGCTCGGGGCGCTGGCTGATGGTTGACCGATTGCTCCTTGTGTCGCGCCATTCGGTCGAAATTCTGGTAAAGAGAACGATGTGGTAATTCCGTTCGCTCCGCCTCTTGCAAAACTGGCACTTACTCCCCCACTGGTTGCGATAACGCCGCCGCCGCCGCCGCCGCCGGGGCCTTCGTGTTCAGTGCTTCGGATATTTTGATTGCCGCCATCGCCGCCATTGGCCGAAAGCGAGGCACCGATTAGGCCGCCCGACTGCACCACAATGGTGCCTCCTGCCCCGCCTCCGCCAGGTGCATCATTGTGGCCCGAGGAGGTGTTTTCGCCAGCTGTGCCATTGGCCTCGATTGTCCCGCCGCCGGTGATGGATCCAGCAGAGATAAAGATCATCCCTCCGCCATCGCCGCCTGCGCCTGCTGCGTTGTTATTGCCATCACCTGCGCCGCCGCCGCCGCCCAAAAAGAGCCGCCCGGTTGGATCAAATGTCAAAGGGCGACCACCAAGTCCGCCCAGTTCGCGCCGGAAATCATTGGCCCATCGTGCATCGCCCGGAGGAACAGTTAACGCGTCTTGGTTTTGGAAAGAGAATGTGTAGCCGCCGCGCCCGCCGCCCGATTGGTTCGTGTTGGCGTTCAATGTGGGATCAATGTTCCAAGCTTGCGCCCAAGTTGCATTGGAGTTGTCTGGCACACCTTGCCCACCCCAGCCATTTCCATTGTCACCATTGGCTCCGCCGCCGCCGCCTGCATTGTGACCATTGCCGCCACCACCGCCATTGGCAGGCGCGCCGCGTCCATAGAAATTGCCGCCGGGAAGCTCAGTGCGAAACCCTGCAATGCCCTCGCCTTTTTCTGCACCATTCATCGCCGCGTTGCTGCGATAGCCCATAAAGCTATTGCCGCTGGGCGTGGTCAGGTTATCGACGCCGCCGCCGCGAAACCCTCTGCCCGAGACGTTAATCGAACCGCTCACGGTCAACGTTTCCGACACGGTCATCGCAACGACGCCGCCTGTTGTGCCGTTCCATGTTGGTGCTGTGATTTGGCCGCTCACGGTAAGATTGCGAAATTGCGGCACGCGGATAACCTGCGCTTTGCCGTCGGCTGAGTAGCTGAACTCTAAGCCATTGCATGCGCCGCCAAAGGTATGAAGTTCAATAGTGTTGCCGCTAATCGAGCGCACTGTGTGAAATTCGTATCTGCCAGCGGACCCAATATTGGTGATTGCGCCGTAAGATGCGCTGTCTGCGCCCGAGATTGTTGCCCCTTGCGCTTGGTAAATCATCACGACATCGCCGGGTGAAAGCGAAGGCAGGTTGCCAGCTACGCTGTTTACACTAAGCTGTGTCGAGCCAGCGCTGGCTGAACCTGACAATGCGGCGTATTCGTTGACGACCTGTGTGCCCACTATGGTAACGTCGCCGTCTTTGCCCGGTGTTTCAGCCAAGGCCAAATGCGCAGCGAGCATGGCAAAGCCAGCGCAAAGCGCTCTTGCCAGTCGCATTAAGTGCAGGGCGTTGATAAAGCGGAACAAAGCCATGCCTGCTGATACGATAGGCTTGGTTAATACTTCGTCTACAATTCGCGCAATCACAGCGACTGAAACAGGAATTTACAATATGAAAGCGGTGTTTCGTGTCGCTCGGTGTAATCCGATCGCCGTTTCCGCAAATCGTTGAGCGCTTCGGTCTTGCCCCGAACGGATGCTTGCTGGCCCGATTTTCCTTGCGCGAACAACACAGGGCGCTAAAGGAGCGCGCTCGTGCAATTTGCGCGATTCCCGGAAGGGAGCCCGTGCGGGAGGTTGGCGATTTGCCGGCTGTTTGACCGCTTAACATGATCCCTCGCTGGAGACAGGGGGCGGAGACAGTGCGAAAGGAGGCCATCCATGGCCAAGAAAATCGAAGGCTTTATCAAGCTGCAAGTGCCAGCTGGTACTGCTAACCCCAGCCCGCCCATCGGCCCGGCTCTGGGTCAGCGCGGCGTCAACATCATGGAATTCTGTAAGGCGTTTAATGCTGCCACGCAGGATCTTGAGAAGAACGCCCCGATCCCCACCACGATCACGGTTTATGCTGACCGCTCGTTCACCTTCACCACCAAAACCCCGCCTGCATCTTACCTGCTTAAGAAAGCCGCTAAGATCAAATCGGGTTCTGGCGAGCCGAACAAGAACAAGGTCGGCAAGATCACCTCAGCTCAGGTCAAAGAGATTGCTGAGACGAAAATGAAAGATCTCAACGCGAACGATATCGAAGCCGCGATGAAGATCATTGAAGGCTCCGCTCGCGCGATGGGCCTCGAGGTGGAGGGCTAAGATCATGGCGAAACTGACGAAAAAGCAAAAAACCGTTGCTGAGCTCGACAATGACAAGCTCTACACCGTGGACGAAGCCATTGCGACACTGCGCGCGCACAAGGCGAAGTTTGACGAAACCGTTGAGCTGGCAATGAACCTCGGCGTTGATCCGCGTCACGCTGACCAGATGGTTCGCGGCATGGTCTCGCTGCCATCGGGCACGGGTAAAGACGTGAAAGTTGCTGTGTTTGCGCGCGGCGACAATGCTGAGAAAGCAACCGCTGCGGGCGCTGACAAAGTTGGCGCAGAAGACCTCATGGAAGACATGCAGGCAGGCAACCTTGATTATGACCGTGTAATCGCAACCCCTGACATGATGGGTGTGGTTGGCCGTTTGGGTAAAGTGCTTGGCCCTAAAGGCCTTATGCCTAACCCGAAGCTCGGCACGGTCACTCCTAACGTGGAGCAAGCCGTAAAGGATGCCAAAGGCGGCCAGGTTGAGTTCCGCGTTGAGAAAATGGGCATCATCCACACCGGCATCGGCAAGCTGTCATTTGACGATGCGGCTCTGAAGGCAAACTTCGAGGCGCTTACTCAAGCGGTTGTGAAAGCCAAGCCAACGGGCGCCAAAGGCAAATATGTGAAGAAAATCTCGCTGACCTCGACCATGGGGCCAGGCCTCAAGATCGACGCAGCTGAGGTCGAAGGCGCGTAAGCAACTTTGACTTAAATGAAATTTGTGGAAGGGGCTGGAAGCGTATCGCTTCCGGCCCCTTCTTTTGTGCCAGAGCAGGACGCGCAAGCCTTTACATCGTTTGCAGACCGTCTCTCGTGTACTCTCGATTGATCAACGAGTGAAATTACGAGGATCGCACGATGGCGCGTTTTGGATTGGTATTAGGCGGGCTGTTGATTGCGGCTCAAATGCCTGCTGGGTTGCACGCTCAAGAGGCGCCCCTGACGCGCGAGGTAACGCTCGAATACACTGGCCAATTGAGCGAAAGCGTCGAGGCAAACTCGCGCCGGGTTTCTGGAGGCGCAATATTTGGGGCGAACACTTCAACTTCGGGAATGGTATCGCGCCCGCTTGCAGACGATTTGCCCGCCTATCCGATCCAGGCGGGCGACGCATTCAAGCTTACGATAAGGGGCCAATTGCCAACGCTCACTGCGCTTGAGCAAAGCGGTGCGACGCCGGACCCTGATGGTATTTACCGTTTTCGAGTAAGCACCGGAAATGAGATTGGCGCTGGCCTCCAAGCGGGATCAATCGGTTCCATCGAAGTGAGCGAGCCGTTCCGCGCTGACATTGCGGCGGCGAATGTGAGTTTCGAGGTCGAATACAATCCCCAAACCGGCACCCATAGCGGCGGGTTTTTAAACACGGATGCGCCGAGTTTCGCTCAGGTTCGTGGCATCGAAATCCCGACCTATGAGTATGATGCAGCCTCTGATACTTATCGCGTTTGTGGCGGAAGCGCGGCTCCGGCCTGCGCGAGCGGTGTGGTGCCCTTGACTGATATCGCGAGCAGCCGGATTGGCGAAGGTGCTTTCAGCACAGTTCAGGCGCGCGTTCCCGGAGGAATTGAGGTGCAAAGCGTCCGTGAGCCGGACGAACGCGGGTTCTTTGATCTTTTGTTTGACGGCGTCTTTGACCTGTTTGTCTCAGAAGCCACGGGTTCTGGTTCAGGCGATGGGACGCCGGTTCCTGCGCCGCCGATGATAATGTTGTTTGGACTTGCAGCGTTTGGCATTCTTGCAGGACGCCGATGGGGCAAGGCGCCTACTCACCGATAATTTCGGCTACGCTCCGACCAAATCAGCATCACCAGGCCGGTGATGATCAGGATTGCGCAGCCCGACAACAGCCACGGGTTGATGAACCACTGGTCGCCCCACTCGAATTCGCCCTTGTTCATGCGCGCATAGCCGCCAAAATGCTGGGTGCCCCCCACGACGAGGCCGAACGCGGCGATCACGGCGGAAAGATAGCGGACCAGCCAAAAGCGCAAATCCGGGGCGAGGAGAAGCAGTCCCAGAAGACCGATCACAGTGCGCTGGACCCTGCAATAGGGGCAGTTGTAGACCAGATCGAGCAGGTCCACCGTCCATGTGCCTGCCGAGATGAGAATGGCGAATATTCCAACCCAAATGCGGTACGTGAGTAGGATTCTGGGCAAGTTTGCGAATGCTGTCATATGATCGCTCCAATTGGGGCGCGTCTAACACAGCTGAGGTGGCTGACAAGCGGCTGTTGCATGAAGCCTATCGACGAGAAGGCGAGACAAGCTAATGTGCACGCCATGGAGAGATTTCTGGAGAGACAAATCGTGTTTGCCAGCGGAGCCGTTGGTGAAGCGATAGAGTTTGAAAGCGCAAACCCTGCGAACTTTCATGACATTTTAAATGGGGCCAATGTTCCCCAGATCACGATTGATGGGAAGCTGTTTTTGCCGCCTGATCATGACGGCACGCCGCTACCATGCGTGATCGTCGTGCCGGGAAGTGTCGGCGTTGCGGAAAGCCATTTGATGCACACCGAAGCCTTGTGCGCGGCAGGGTACGCGGCGTTTATCGTCGATCCGTTTGGCGCGCGCTCGGTCGATGTGACTTATGACGATCAGACGCAATTTTCCTTTGCGGCGAGCGCTTATGATGTGCTCGCCGCCGTGAAGGCTATGGCTGCGCGGCCCGAAGTGGATGCATCGCGCATTGGTGTTCAGGGGCACAGCCGGGGCGGAGCCGCTGCGGTGCAAGCGGCCATGAAAGCGATGCAAAATGCCGCGCTTGGTCAGCCGCAGGCCATCAAAGCGGTCTACGGCGTCTATCCATGGGCGGGTCAGCAATTCCTCAATCCCGATATTGGCGATGTGACCATGCGGCTGGTGATCGGAGAGCAAGACAACTGGTGTTCGCCCCAGCAAGCACAAGGCTATGCGCAGGCAATCCGGCTGGCGAGTTCGGGAGAAGTTACCTTCAAGATGTACGCAGGCGCGCACCATTCCTATGACCGCAGGCAGGGCATGGAAGACTTCCCCACCGCCACCGTCGCGCCCCATGCACCCACGATCTATATTGATGATTCGGGAAGCTTTATTGACCCGATCAGCGGCGAGGCAAATCCACAAGGCACTGACCACGACTTCATGGTCTATGCCGCCAAAGCAGGCTTTATGGTGACGGGTGCAAGCCTTGGCTCAAGCGGGACGCTCGCCGATCAATTCCGGGAGGATATGTTGGGGTTTTGGAAGCGGACGCTCTAAAACCCGCACCTAAATCCAGCGCCTAAATCCCGCCCGGCGTGAAGTCCAAACCATTGGTCGCCAGCCCATCAGTGAGCGTATCAACCGCGCTCCTCACGGTTTCCGCATCGGTCGAACGGATCACAAAGTTCGCGCCCACACGGCCCTCGCGAAAGAAGGGGTAGGAGCCGATCTGGCAGTTTTCATGCGCTTCTTCCACCTCGCGAAGAAGGCCTGCCACTTCGCTTTCCGCGGTCCAGCATCCCACGGTTTCCGAAAGCAAAGGCGCACCGCCTTCAAGCTCGCCAGTGAGAGAATCGAGCATTCCAGCGGTGATGTGCGGAACGCCCGCCATCACAAAGATATTGCCATGGCGAATGCCGGGTGCGCCCGATTTCTTGTTGCGGATCAGCTCTGCGCCGTCGGGCACGCGCGCCATGCGAAGCCGCCCTTCATTGAGGCCGCCTTTACCAGAGTAATACCCCTCCAACATGGAACGCGCTTCGGGGTGGATGACGACTTCGACGCCGAGCGCCTTGGCGATAGCATCAACGGTGATGTCATCATGGGTCGGACCGATCCCGCCGGTGGTGAAGAGGTAGTCGTTCTCGCTACGCAGAGCATTCACAGCCTCGACAATTGTGTCCTCATCATCGGCCACCACGCGCACCTCGGCGAGGCGGATACCCTGCACTTGGAGCCAAGTTGCGATTTGGCCGATGTTCTTGTCGTGCGTGCGGCCCGACAGGATTTCGTCGCCGATAATGACTAGACCTGCGGTCCAGATTTTTTCCGAAGAGGTCATAGGTCTGAGGTAAGCAAAACTGCCCCTTGCGTAAGAGTATATGTCGCGGGCGGCCCGCAGTTAGCGCGCGCAAAAAGGAGCGCTATTCCGCCGCCTCAAGCTGTTCGTCAGCGCCTCGCACATTTGTGCCCGCATTGCTGAGGGTCAAAATACCGTCATCGACCGGGTCGTTGGCCAGCAGCTTGCGGTCGAGCACATATTCCTGATTGAGACGCCAAGGGTAGGCGGCCGCATTCTTGGGGTTGATGCCCTTGCCGCGTTCGAGATAGCCGCTCGAATAATCGCCGAAGATGTCTTCTTCCTCGATATTGGCTTCCATCGCAGGTGTCATAACCGGATTGGCTATATCAGCACCCTTTGCGCGCATTTTGCGCAGCACCCGGCACACGTAATCGGCATTGATATCAACCCTAAGGGTCCAGCTTGCGTTGATGTAGCCGAACACCACTGCCAAGTTGGGCAGGTTTGAATACATGCAGCCCTTGTAATAATAGCGCTGCGAGAAATCGACGGGCTCATTATTGACGCTCACCGCGATCTTGCCCGCGATGGCGAGCTTAAGACCGGTTGCGGTAACGATGATGTCCGCTTCGAGAAGCTCGCCTGATTTCAGGCGGATGCCGTCTTTCTCGAACGCTTCGATATGGCCTGTGACCACTTGCGCCTTGCCTGCTTTCATCGCCTCGAACAAATCATCGTCAGGCACAAGGCAAAGGCGCTGTTCCCAAGGGTTGTAGGGCGGCGTGAAAGCGGCTTTGTCATACCCGGACCCGAGCGCTTTTTCGATGCCTTTGTAGAGCGTCTTTTTGAGCTTTTCCGGTTGGTTGCGTGCGCGCTTAAACGCGAAATCCTGCATCCGGATATTCTTAAACCGTGTGATCGCATAGGCCGCGCGGTCAGGGAGCACTTTGCGAAGGAAGTTTGCAAAGCCATCCTTTGCAGGGCGCGCAAACATCCAAGTCGGCGTGCGCTGAAGCATGGTCACCTTTTCGGCCTTGTCTGACATCGACGGGACAATTGTCACCGCCGTCGCGCCCGAACCAATCACAACGACTTTCTTGCCAGTGTAATCGAGGTCTTCTGGCCAGAACTGCGGGTGGATCACCTGGCCCTCGAACTCGCCCAGCTCAAAGCCTGCATCATGCGGCTCGTCATAGTCGTAATAGCCGCTACCCAGATACAAGAAGTTCGCCGTCAAAAGCGTGCGCGAGCCATCAGAAAGCTCCATCTCGACATGCCAGCGCGCTTCGTCTTCGCGGAAATTGGCGCTGATGACTTTATGGCCGAAACGAATGCGCTCACGGATTTTGCGGTCGTCGACAATCTTGTTGAGATACTCGAGGATAGCAGGCGCATCCGCTATACTTTTTTCGTGGCGCCAGGGTTCAAACTCAAAGCCCAGCGTATGCATATCGCTGTCCGAGCGGATACCGGGATACCGAAACAGGTCCCATGTGCCGCCCAGATTTTCGCGCTGTTCCACAATCGCAAAGGTGTGGTTCGGTGTCTTCATTTGCATGTGGGCTGCCATACCGATGCCCGAAATGCCTGCACCGACGATGAGTACGTCGAAATCCGGTGGTGTCGCTAACATGGTTTGTCTCTCTCTAGTTGCCGCAAAGGTAAGCACATAGGCGCTGCAAAAGCGAGTCATGATTGCAATTAGCAACTGAGTTCTGCGCCTCCAGCAGGGCTTGCTTATTGGATGAGGAAGGCGCTAGGCGCTGGCGCCATGAAGACCCCCTTGAGGCTTACAGCCACGTCAATCTTTGCGTTGTGTGTTCCTTCCTCTGCGTTCGCGCAGGACGATAGCGATGAATCCGAAATCGTCGTAACAGGCGAGGGGCTAGAGCCCTCGCTATCAAATTCCATCTACTCTGTTAGCGAAATTGAGCGCGAGGCGATTGTTTCGACTGGCTCCGGGCGGCTGGAAGATGTGCTTTCAAATGTAGCAGGTTTTCAGCAATTTCGAAGGTCCGACAGCCGTTCTTCCAATCCAACCGCGCAAGGTGTCACATTGCGCGCATTGGGCGGCAATGCTACGAGCCGGGCGCTGGTTCTGCTGGACGGGGTGCCGGTTGCCGATCCGTTCTTTGGCTATATTCCGTTTTCCTCGATCTCGCCTGATGCGCTATCCAATATTCGCGTGACGCGCGGTGGCGGATCGGGGCCTTTCGGCGCCGGTGCGTTAGCAGGCACAATTGAACTGGAAAGCGCAGGGCCGCAAACTTTGGGTCAAGGCACGGCGAGCCTCCTTATCAATGACCGCGAAGAAACCGAGCTTACCGGCGCTTTGGCACAAGCATTGGGCGGAGGGTTTGCGGTTGTCAGCGGGCGCTGGGACAGGGGGCAGGGGTTCTTCACCACGCCTGATGATCAACGAGTGCCAGCCAGCGTTCGTGCCGCTTTCGACAGCTGGCAAGTGGGGCTTCGCGCGGTTGCTCCGATTTCTCCCGATGTTGAGCTTCAGGCGCGGGTAAGCGCATTTGATGATGGACGCACGCTTAGGCTTGAGGGGGCGAATTCGAACCACCGCGGACAGGATGCAAGCTTGCGTATAGTGGGCCGCGGTGAGTGGCAGTTTGATGCGCTTGGCTATGTGCAGGCGCGCAACTTCGACAATATCATCATCAGCTCGACCCGCTTTGTGAAAGTGCTCGATCAGCGCAACACCCCTTCCACCGGGCTCGGCGGCAAGATCGAACTGCGCCCACCAGTGGCCGAGGGCCATGATGTGCGGATCGGCGCCGACTACCGCCGCAGCGATGGCGAACTTCAAGAAGACGCGTTTAGCGCCTTCACTGGAAATTTGCGCGAAAGCCGCCGTGCTGGCGGTGTGAATTCAAACCTCGGTTTCTTTCTGGAAGATGATTGGTCGATTGGTCCAATTGTCCTTACCGGCGGTCTTCGCGCTGACCACACCCGCATAGAAGATGGCTTTTTCAAAGCGGTGGATGCCAACGGTGTATTGGTGAGCGAAACCATTGCGCCCGACCGCTCCGACTGGGCGGTCAGCTGGCGGGCTGGAGGGACAATCAACGCAGCGCGCGGGATAAACATCAGGGCAGCAGCCTACACCGGACTTCGCTTGCCGACATTGAATGAGCTTTACCGCCCATTTGTTGTCTTTCCGGTTGTCACACAAGCGAACCCAGCGCTCGAGAACGAACGGCTCGTAGGGTTTGAGGTTGGCGCCGACTGGCGGCCATCCAGCAATGCGTCATTCTCGATTACTGCATTCGACAACCGAGTGAAGAACGCAATTGCCAACGTCACACTCGAGCCCAATCTGCGGCAACGCCAGAACTTGCCAGCGATTGATGCGCAGGGGATCGAAGGCGCATTTGCCGCCGAAATGGGAATGTTGAGCCTTGATGCCTCGCTTGCTTATACCGATGCGACCATTGACGGTCAGGATGCCTCGGTCGCGCTCGATGGCAATCGCCCGCCGCAAACCCCAGAGTTTTCGGCCTCCGCGACGCTCGCGTGGGAGCCTTCGCGGGGCGCTCGTCTTGCGGGCACACTGCGCCATGTGAGCGCGCAGTTTGAAGACGACCAGGAGACCGACAGTCTGCCTGCGGCAACTACGCTGGATCTTTTTGCAAGCGTCCCGCTCAGCGATAGAATATCGGTAGTTGCAAGGGCCGAAAACGTGTTCGACGAAAAAATCGTGACCCGCAATTCTGGCGGTGCAATTGACTTGGGCGTGCCAAGAACCGTGTGGCTCGGAGTGCGAGTTGGGCTTTAAAGCCGCCTCTTCTTCGAAGCACTACTGGCTACCTTTGCACAAGGCAGGGCACATACTGCGATGCGATGAAATTTGTGGCATAATTACACCACTGCCGCAGTAACTGGCTCAAAAGGCTTGGCACTGGCGAAAGCCCTGATAGTCTCTCCAACAGAACCGTGCGAGCACCAGTTCGGACGGATGTGGAGAGAGAATATGACGCGTAAGTTCGCAACTTACGCTGCAGGCCTTATGGCATGCAGCGCATTCACCGCCCCAGCACTGGCGCAAGATGCAGAGCAAGCGGCTGAGGAACTTCAAACACCCGAAGATAATGTAATCATTGTGACGGCAACGCGCCGTGCACAAGATGTGCAAGACATTCCGCTGGCGGTGACCGCGGTGGGCCCGGCCCAGCTTGAACGCCAAGGTGTGAACGAGATCCGCGACGTCACCGCGGTTGCGCCAAGCTTCTCCAGTACGACTGCACAAACCGCGGCGGGTTCTGTGGTGCTTCGTGTGCGCGGTGTCGGCACGACCTCTAACAACATCGGGTTTGAGTCTGCCGTCGGCATTTTCATTGATGGCGCGTATCAATCGCGTCCCGGCGTTGCCCTTGGCGAGTTTGTCGATATCGAACGGGTTGAGGTTTTGCGCGGGCCGCAGGGCACTTTGTTTGGACGCAACACCTCGGCAGGCGCGTTGAATATTACGACTGTTCGCCCCGACCTGGGGGAATTCAGCGGGTTTGCAAATGCCACATATGGCCGGTTTGACGAGATTGCCCTTCAAGGGGCAGTCAACTTGCCGCTGGTGGAGGATACGCTCGCGGTGCGCCTCACCGGAGCTTACCGTGAGCGTGATGGCGCAATTGCCGTCGTCGATGCAACCGGCACTGAGTTCGACGATACCAATGACATTGACCGCTATCTTGTTCGTGGTCAGGTCGGTTGGGAAACCGATAGCGGCTTTAGAGGCCGGATCATCGGTGACTACTCGAACAACCAATCGAGCGCAGGCGTCGCCACGCAGGTTTTTGAAACGCCAATCGCTCCGTTTTACGCGGCAGTCGGCCTTCCGGGGAACGGTGGTCAGCCTTTGGGCAACTTTGCGACCACACCATTCGACCAGGAAGGATTTGATGAAGCGGCCCAAGACCGTGCCGTGGCCGCAAATTTCGCCCCAAGGGCAGACGTCGATAACTGGGGCATTCTTGGAGAGTTCGAACACCCGATTGGTGACAACGCGGAGGCGATCTTCATTGCGTCCTACCGCGAATTTGATGCGGAAGAGTTTTACGATTCGGACTTTTCTGCGGCCGATGTATTCAACGTCGAACTGCTGACCGAGATCGAGACCTTCACCGCCGAACTGCGTTTTCAAGGTGAAGCGCTTGATGGCCGTTTGAACTGGCTCGTTGGCGGCTATTATTCGGACGAACAAATCGAGGCGAACAACTCGTTTATCCTCGCAGAAGACTACGGCGAGTATATCGGCGCATTGTTTGCAGGGCTTTCAGGCGGTGCAACGCTCGGAACACTGGGGGCCAATCCTCTTACCGCGCTTACCGGCTTTGACCCGAATGGATCGTTCAGCACAAATCAGTTCACGCAGGAAGCGGAGAGCTGGTCGATCTTTACGCATAACACTTTCGAGATAACCGATGGCCTCGAATTTACAGCTGGCCTTCGTTACACCGATGAAAGCAAATCGGGCGGGTTTAATCAGGTCGCGAACACCAATAACGTTTGCAACGCCCTTATTCCTGGCTTCCTCGATGGGTCTATTCCAGGAGCTTTGGGTCCGCTTGCACCGCTCGCATTGGGAACCGGGTGTTTTGGCTTCACTGCCCCGGCCGATGTTCCAGCGTCAGCGGTTCTGCCCCTGCCTCAGACATTCCAGGCCGATTTCGATGATGACGAGCTTATCTACACCCTTAAATTGGGTTACGAAATCACGCCCGATATCAGCTCTTATGCAAGCTTTACGCACGGTATTAAGGCGGGCGGTATCAACCTTGATACAACCGCAGGTGTTCTGGGCGCAGATCCCACCTTCCTTTCTGAGGAAGTCGATGCATATGAAATCGGTCTCAAAGCGCGTTTGCTTGATGACGCGGTGACTTTGAACCTCGCTGGTTTCCATCAGGAGTTTACAAACTTCCAGGTTCTGGAATTCACCGGGGCAGCGTTCCAATCGTTTAACGTGCCCGAAGCGCTCACAACGGGTGTGGAAATTGAAAGCGTCGTTCGCCCGAGCGACAATTGGACCTTCAACCTTGGCGCAACGATCCTCGATGCGCGTTATCCTGATGATTGCGCAGGCGACCAGACCAGCGTGACGGTTCTGTCGCTGTGCGGCAATGACCTCACCAATGCGGCAGAAATTACGGCGATTGCCGGGGCTCTGTATGAAACCGAACTCAGCGACACACTTGAGTTCTTCGCCGGAGGGCAAGTCCGGTTCGTGTCAGATGAGCGGACATCGACACAGGCAATCGTCCCGCCAGCACAAGGGGCAACCGTCGCTGAAACGCAGGCTGCGATAGATGCGGCGCCGCTGATTGTGGCCGATGTTCAGGATTCGAACATCAAGATCAATCTGCGCGCTGGTATTCGCACCTTTGATGAACGCATTTCGCTTGAATTTTACGTCCTAAACTTGACCGATGAGGTCACACGGGGCGTGACGTTTAACAATGTTCTTCGCGGGACCGGCGCGATCAATGCACGCTCCAGCTTCACGCTTGAGCCTCGCACCTATGGCGCGACGATCCGGACGAAGTTCTAAGCGTTCCATACCAATTACGAAGAGGGTGATCCGGGCAGCCGGGTCACCCTTTTTTTGACGTTAAACAAAAAGGCCGCCCGGTTTCCCGAGCGGCCTTTTTTAATGTCTGCGATGGGTCAGCCTACATACTGCGCGCGATCAACATCTTCATCACTTCATTAGACCCGCCAAAGATGCGCGTGATGCGGCTATCGCGGTACATTTTGGCGATGGGGTATTCGTTGATGTAGCCAGCACCGCCGTGCAGTTGCAGACATTTGTCGACGACCTCGCCTTGCAGCTCAGTGCACCAATATTTGGCCATCGAGGCGGTTGCCACATCAAGCTCGCCTTTCAGCAGCCTTGCGATGCAATCATTGACGAACACCCGCGCCGCTGTCCCGCGCGCTTTTAGATCGGCCAGAACGAACTGGGTGTTCTGGAAGTCCCAGATGGTCTGACCAAAGGCCTTGCGCGATTTCACATACTCGACTGTTGTGTCGAGCGCTTTTTCGATGCCGGTGCACGCGCCCATGGCGATCACGAGGCGTTCCTGCGGAAGCTCGCCCATCAGCTGGTAGAAACCTTTGCCTTCCACCCCGCCAAGGACGTTTTCAGCAGGCACAAACACATTGTCGAAGAACAATTCAGAGGTGTCGGCTGCATCAAGCCCGATTTTGTCGAGTTTCTTGCCGCGTTCGAACCCTTCGGCCCCTTCCGTTTCAAGCAGCATCAAGGAGATACCCTTGGCGCGCTCGTTCGGGTCGGTCTTTGCGACAACCACGATGAAGTCAGCGGTCTGACCGTTAGAGATATAGGTTTTGGACCCATTGATCCGGTAGCCATTGCCGTCTTTCAGCGCCGTAGTGGTGATCGATTGAAGGTCAGAGCCTACGCCCGGCTCAGTCATGGCAATCGCGCTGACCAGCTCGCCGGTGACGAGCTTTGGCAGGTATTTCTGCTTTTGCTCTTCGGTGCCGTGCCGCACCAGATAGGGCAGGATGATGGTATTGTGCAGGCTTGCCGCAAAGCCATCGACATCGTGTTTCGCCTGTTGGTCAATCACGACCATATCGTGGCGAAAGTCGCCGCCGTGGCCGCCATATGCTTCGGGAACCGAAACGCCGAGGAGCCCGGCGGCGCCTGCTTCGTTCCAGAACTCGCGCTCAACCTGGCCATTGTCGCGCCATGTCTGAACGCGCTTTTGCGGGGCGTGTTGCTGATAAAATTTGCCTACCGCGTCTGCGAAGATCGAAATCTCTTCGTCTTCCATAAACTCAGGCTGGGGCACGTCGATGACGGGCATGTCTCTCTCCTAAAATCGTAAAGCGAGTTACGAAGGGGCGTCCATCAAGTACGGTCCCCGACGTCAAATCACTTGCCCTTCCAATTGGGAGCGCGCTTCTCTGCAAATGCGGCTGCGCCTTCGCGGGCGTCTTCTGACACAAACACAGGCGCGATAAGCTTGCCTTGATTGGTGTAGCGATCTTCCATCGCCCATGCGCGCGATTCTTTGATGATCTGCTTTGACACACGCACAGCGAGCGGACCATTGGCGGCAATCTTGGCTGCGAGCGCTTTTGCGCCTTCGAGTGCAGAACCCTCGGTTACCGTGTTGATAAGGCCAAGCTCATAAGCGCGGGACGCATCAATGAAATCGCCGGTGAGCGATAGTTCCATCGCAATCCGCTCTGGGATTTGGTCAGGCAGCATCATCACCCCGCCGGCTGCTGCGACAAGTCCGCGCTTCACTTCGGGAATGCCGAATTTCGAGCCTGAATTGGCGACCACAAGATCGCACGCAATCATCAGCTCTAGCCCGCCAGCAAGCGCGTAACCTTCAACCGCTGCGATCAAAGGCTTGGAAGGGGGAGCCTGGACAACGCCGCCAAATCCGCGTCCTTCAACGCTGGGTGTTTCGCCGCGAAGGAAGCCTTTAAGGTCCATGCCCGAGCAGAAAGTTCCGCCAGCGCCCGTCAGAATGCCAACGCGCAGATCGTCTTCAGCATCGAGGCGGTCCATGGCTGCCGCAATCCCTTCAGCCGCTGCCTTGGTCATGGCGTTTTTCGCCTCTGGACGGTTGATCGTGACGATCAACACGCCGTCTTCAACCTGTGTCAGAACTTCCTCGCTCATCGTGAGCTCTCCCTATCACTTTTGAGATTTCAAATTAAAACTCAATTCTTGTGTCTGAAGTGCAGACGCTTTACGCACCCGTCAACCGCATTTTCAATAAAAACGAATTCTAGGGAAGAGAGATACCATGGCCGAAGCATACATCGTCGACGCAGTGCGCACCCCGCGCGGAATTGGCAAAGTTGGCAAAGGCGCGCTCGCAGGCGAACACCCACAGCATCTCGCCGCGACCTGTCTCAAAGCGATTGCAGAACGCAATAGCCTCGACACCGCAACGGTTGGCGATGTGATTTGGTCAACCTCTTCACAAGAAGGCAAGCAAGGCGGCGACATGGGCCGCATGGCGGCGCTTGATGCGGGCTATGATGTGACCTCTTCTGGCATGACGCTTGACCGTTTCTGCGGCGGCGGCATCACCAGCGTCAACCTCGCAGCCGCGCTTATCATGAGCGGTATGGAAGACTGCGTTGTTGCAGGCGGCACCGAAATGATGAGCCTGACCTCCTCGATGATGCAGGAAAAGATGCAAGCGGGCATCATGCCGCTTGGCATGGGCAGCGGCAATGAACGCCTCGCCAAAACTCATCCTCAAACGCAGCAAGGCATTTGCGGCGATGCGATTGCCACTATCGAAGGCTTCACCCGCGAAGAGCTCGATATGGTCGCGTTCAAAAGCCAAGAGAATGCCGCGCGCGCAATCGAAGAAGGTCGCTTTGATAAGTCCATCGTCCCGGTGCTCGATGATGACGGCAATGTCATTCTCGACAAGGAAGAGTTTCCAAAGCCCGGCACGACCATGGAAATCCTTGGCGGATTGCCTGCGTCATTTGAAAAAATGGCCGGCATGTCGATGGGCGAAGGCAAGCCAACCTTTGTTGGCATGATCAATCAGAAATACCCCGATGTAGAGGTCAAGCACTTCCACGGTCCGGGCAACTCATCAGGCGTTGTTGACGGCGCTGCTGCTGTGCTGGTTTGTTCCAAGGAATATTGCGAAGCCAATGGCCTAAAACCACGCGCCCGCATTGTTGCAACCGCCAACCAAGGCGATTGCCCAACACTCATGCTGAACGCGCCGGTTCCGGCAGCCAAGAAAGTGCTCGAAAAGGCGGGTCTTACCACCGATGATATCGACCTGTTCGAAATCAACGAGGCCTTCGCAGTCGTCACTGCCAAGTTCATGAAAGATTTGGATCTTGGCTGGGACAAGGTGAATGTGAACGGCGGTTCTATCGCTTTGGGTCACCCGATCGGTGCTACCGGTTCGATCCTAATCGGCACCATCGTTGATGAGCTTGAGCGCCGAGAGGGTCGCTATGGCCTTGTCACCATGTGTGCAGCGGGCGGTATGGCGCCCGCGATCATCGTTGAGCGTGTCGAAGACTTCGTAGACTAGAGGCGCATTTCAATGATCGCTGACAACACGCCGGTCATTATCGGCGTCGGCCAGTTTTCGCACAAAGTCACTGACCCGGATTACACGCCCCTTTCTTATGCGGATTTGGGCGGCCGGGCGCTGGCTGACGCGATTGCTGATAGCGGCGCTGATAGCAGGGATGAAGAGGTTGCGAGCGCCATCGACACTCTTGCTGTCATCCGCGCGTTCGAAATGTCTCGTGCAGATCGAAAGCCGCCTTTTGGTGCACCTGACAATATCCCGGCGGCCTTCGCCTCGCGGGTGGGGGCATCGCCTGAACGGCTGATCCTCTCCCCCACGGGCGGGCAAACCAATCAGCAGATGCTGGGCGAATTTGCCGCCGATATTGCCGAAGGGCGCAGCCACTGCGCTGCGATTGTCGGGGCAGAGGCGATCTCCACCGCGCTTGCGCTAGCGGCCAAGGGCGAAGCGCCCGATTGGTCGGAAACTCACGGCGGGGCTTTTGAAGATCGCGGGCTTGGCGTTGAAGATCTGATGGAGATGGAACTGTTCGCCCACGGCGCGACCGGGGCCATCCCGCTTTATGCGCTGGCGGAAAATGCGCGGCGGGCAAAACTTGGCCTTTCGCTTGAGGAATACCGTCTTAAAATCGGCGAGCTGTTTGAACCCTTTACGCGGGTCGCGGCAAGCAATCCGCACTCCGCAGCGCCTGTTGAACGCAGCGCTGAGGAACTGGCGACGGTCACGGCACGCAACCGGATTGTGGCCGAACCCTACACCCGCATGACCGTGGCGCGCGACCAAGTAAACCAAGCCGCTGCGATCATCGTGGCGAGCGCTGCGAAGGCGCGCGAGCTTGGCGTTCCGCAAGACAAATGGGTGCACATCCACTCCATCACTTCGGCAAGCGAGCTAAAGCTTATCAAACGGCCTGAGCTTGAGAGCAATCCTGCCTCTATTGCCAGTGTCGAGGCGGCGCTTTCGATGGCAGGTAAGAGCTTTGATGATGTCGATATCATTGATTTCTATTCCTGCTTTGCGATCCCCGTCTTCAACCAATGCGACCATTTTGGCCTAGCCGTGGATGACAGCCGAGGGCTGACGCTGACAGGCGGATTGCCGTTCTTTGGCGGTGCTGGAAATAATTATTCAGCCCACGCGATTGCCGAAGCGGTGGCGCGTGTGCGTGCAGCGCCCGGCAAAACCGCTTTGGTCGGTGCCAATGGCGGATGGATGAGCAAATTTTCAACCGGAATTTACTCGGCCGAGCCTGCCGATTGGTCAGACGTATCTGCGCGCGTGGCACAGCTTGAAAAGGCCGCCAATGGAGTTCCCGTGTGCAAGGGCGACTATGCCGAGGCAGTGGTCGAAACCTACACGATCAACCGCAACAAAAAGGGCGACGTGGCTGTCTTTATCGGGCGCAATCCTGATGGAGAGCGGGTCGCGGGCAATGCGGATCTAAGCCATGAGGCAACCGCAGCGCTGTTCGAAGGCGGCCTGCCATTTGGCGCGAAGCTTTCGGTGACGCGCGACGATAAGGGCCGCAATATCGGGCGGGTCAATTAACGACTCTCACCTCCCCGGCGGGGAAGGGCTGGGTGAGGGGGCTCGGAGCTCACTTCTCTCGCTGCCCCCCTCCCAACCTCCCCCTGAAGGGGTGAGGGGCTAACGCCCCCGATTACCGCCTAGGAAATCGAGTGCATCAAAGCCCTCGGGCGCTGCCACTTCCACGATGGGATCATCGCGGTCGTCAAATTCTGTGCGCAAAGCGCGGCTCATTACGGCGTGCATCAGATAGAGGCTTGTGACGTAGGTAAGTTCCAAGATCTCTTCGTCCGTAAACTCGGCTTTGAGTGCGCCGAACAGCGCGTCGGGTACGCGCCCTTGGTGCACGACAAGCCTGTCAGCATAGGCCAGCACAAGCCGCTCTTTCGCGGTGTAGCAAGTGGCGGTTTGCCAAGTGGGGATGGCCTCGATCTTCTCTTCGGGATAGGCAAGCCCGCGAAGCGATTTGCAATGCTGTGAGAAAACGAACTGGCTTCCGGTCGCCCAGCCTGCCCAGGTTTGCCCCAGCTCGCGCAAAGTGGGATCAAGTTTGCGGCTTGGCGAGCGGTAGTAAGCGAAACTTTTAGCCGCATCCGCCAGCGTTTCAGGCGAATTGGCAAAGACCGTCCACCAATCACCCGGCGTGCCGGTGGCTGTGCCGGGCTCTGCAACCGGGTCTTTATCGCCAAATAGCAAGTGGTAAAGCGGAAGGATTGAGGGGTCTGCTTCTGCTTTTGGAATCTCTCTTAGTCTGGGCATTGTTTAGGCCTCCAATCGGTCGGCGGCGGTCGCGGGCTTGTGCGCGATATCTTCGGGTCCGAACGCCTTGGTGGTCGCAGCAAACTCCAGCATGATACCATTGGGATCGGTGAAATAGACGCTGCGCACAAAGACGCCTTCGTGCAAATCTGCGCTCATGCCCATTTTGCTATCATCGTGATTGATGACGGCATGGGTGTGCTTAACCCCTGCTTCTTGCAGCCGGTCAAGCGCTGCCTCAAGCTCGCTTTCTTCCATATCGAAGGCGAGGTGGTTCATCGAGCCAACGGCGGTTTTTGAATCGAGTGGGAAGGATTTTACCGAGGCAATGCCGGGGGCTGAGGGCGGTCCATCGGCCCACCAGAAGAACGCCACCGCATTGCCGCCGCCGCAATCGAAGAAGAAGTGCTGGCCTCCATCCGGCAGCTCCACCGTCTTGAACAGCGGCATTTGCAGCACCTTCTCATAGAACGCCGCCGTCTCCGCCATATCGCGGCAGACAAGCGCGATGTGGTTGATCCCCTTGGTCTTGATCATGTCTCTCACCTCTCGGGCGCGATCCTGCACGCAAAGGGCGAGGCGTTCAATGCGGTTGTGGAGCAGGTGTCCTTTGACAAACGGGCCATGTTGGACTAGATAGTTTCAAACGAAACTATATTTCATTGATTCCCCGCTGCGGCAGTGTTTCATCAACTAAAGGTAAGAGCCATGACCATCCACCCCGGCGATTTGTTCGAAAACCCCGCTGGCCTCGACGGCTTTGAGTTCGTCGAGTTTTCCGCGCCTGAGAAAGGCATGCTGGAGCCGGTTTTCGAAAGCATGGGCTTTACCCACATCGCCAACCACCGCTCAAAGGATGTGGCGCTGTGGCGTCAAGGCGGGATCAACCTGGTGGTGAACTATGAGCCGAAGTCTGCTGCGTGGTATTTCGCGCGCGAACACGGCCCCGGTGCCTGCGGCATGGCCTTCCGCGTGCGCGATGCGGCCAAGGCTTATGCCCACGTCCTCGAACAAGGCGCAGAGCCTGTTGCCAACGCGCCCGGCCCGATGGAGCTCAGCATTCCGGCCATTCGCGGGATCGGCGGCTCGATCCTCTACTTCGTTGATCGCTATGCGAGCGAAGAGGGCGAGGGCCTGTCGATCTATGACATCGATTTTGAGTATCTGCCCGGCGCCGACAAGCACCCAGAGGGCTGCGGCTTTCAGCTGATCGACCACCTCACTCACAACGTCTATGGCGGGCGCATGGCCTATTGGGCGGACTTTTATGAGAAGCTCTTCAACTTCCAAGAGATCCGCTATTTCGACATCAAAGGCGAATACACCGGCCTCACCTCCAAAGCGCTCACTGCCCCCGACGGCAAGATCCGCATTCCGCTGAATGAAGAGGGCGAGAACGGTAAGGGTCAGATCGAGGAGTACCTTCGCGAATACAATGGTGAAGGCATCCAGCACATCGCGCTCATCTGCGACGATATTGTGGAGGCATGGGACCGCCTCAAGAAGCTCGACGTGCCGTTCATGACCGCCCCGCCTGAGACGTATTACGCAATGCTGTCGGAGCGCCTTCCCGGCCATGGCCGCGATGAGGCCGAACTGAAATCACGCGGCATCCTACTTGATGGCACCACAGAAGGCGGGAGCCCTCGTCTCCTCCTCCAAATCTTCGCAGAACCGCGCATTGGGCCTGTATTCTTCGAGTTCATCCAGCGTGTGGGCGATTACAAGGACGGCTTTGGCGAGGGCAACTTCAAAGCCCTGTTTGAGAGCATCGAACGTGACCAAGTCGCGCGCGGCGTGCTGAACGTGGCAGAGGAACCTGCGCAGTGAGTGCTTCTGGGACCCATCCCGTCAAACTAGGCGGCGTCCATCACACAGCGCTGCGCTGCAAAGACGCCAAGGAAACCGTCGAGTGGTATTCCCGTGTGCTCGGTATGGAATACACCAACGCCTTTGCCGAGGATCATGTGCCCTCAACCGGCGCGTATGACCCGTACATGCACGTTTTTCTCGACGCAGGAAATGGCAACATCCTCGCCTTCTTCGAGCTTCCCAATCAGCCCGAAATGGGCCGCGATGAAAACACGCCCGCATGGGTACAGCACTTCGCTTTCCGCGTGGGTTCTGAGAAAGAACTGCTCGCCGCCAAGGCGCATATCGAAGGCGAGGGCATCGACGTGCTCGGGCCCACGCACCACGGCATCTTCAAGTCGATCTACTTCTTCGACCCCAATGGTCACCGCGTGGAACTCGCCGCAGATATTGGCACTGACGAGCAATACGCCGAACTCAAGCGGGTTGCGCCGATGATGCTGGACGAGTGGAGCGAGACCAAAACAGCGCCGCGCCACGCTGATTGGCTCCATGAAATTGCGCGCGAAGAGCACACAAAGGCTTAACCCTAGCGTCCCCTTGCGCTTGCCGATGTTACGGGTAAGACGGCAGAGATGATGATCAAGACCTTTGGGCGCTGGTTCGCCGCTCTAGCTGCTTTGACCGCTCTTGCTGGGGCGCATAGTGCTGCTCTCGCGCAGTCATATGTCGAGGCGCAATTCGACCCAGCCATCCCGACACTAGAGCAGGTTATTGGCCACCCTCCGGGTAAACGGATTACCAATCCCGAAGAAACCGTGCGCTATCTCAAAGCGCTCGCACAAGCAGCGCCAGACCGCGTGCGCATGATTGAGTATGCGACCAGCTGGCAAGGGCGGCCGCTGCACTATCTTGTGCTCACTGCGCCGGAAAACATGGCGCGCATCGACACGGTGCAAGCTGACATGGCGAATATCGCGGCGGGCCGCGCGAGCGATGGCAATGCGCTGCCTGTGACGTGGCTTGCCTATTCGGTGCACGGTAATGAAATCGCCTCGACCGATGCAGCGATCATGATGGCCTATCACCTGCTCGCGGCCACGGATGATCCGCGTGTTCAGCAGATTATGTCGCAAAGCGTGGTGGTCCTCGATCCTATCCAGAACCCCGATGGCCGCGCGCGCTTTGTGAGCCATTTCCGGGGCGCTCTGGGAATGACGCCGATCGGTGACAGGCAAGCAGCCGAGCATGATGAAACTTGGCCGAGCGGGCGGGTCAATCACTACATGTTCGACCTCAACCGGGATTGGTTCACGCTCAGCCAGCCTGAGACGCGCGGAAAGGTTGCCGCGCTGCAAGAATGGAACCCGGTGGTCGTCGCTGATATCCATGAGATGGGCGGGGATGAGACTTACTTCTTTGCGCCCGCCGCTGACCCGGTGAACCCCAATATCACCCCCGAGCAATTATCGCTTTACGAGCTGATTGGGCGCAACAATGCGCGCCATTTTGACCGGATCGGCGAACCGTATTTCACCCGCGAAATCTTCGACCTGTTCTATCCCGGTTATGGCGACACCTGGAACGCGCATCAGGGCGCGATTGGCATGACCTACGAACAGGGATCAGCGCGCGGTCTTATCTGGGACCGGCGCGATGGAACGGTGCTTCCCTATGCAACGACAGTGCGCAATCACTTTATCGCAAGCCTTTCAACCGCCGAAGCCGTGGCCTTAAACGCTGACCGGTTTCTTGGTGATTACGCGCAATATCGGCGCTCTAACGCGAATGGTGCAACGGGCAGCGGATCGTATGTGATCGACCTAGCAGGCCAGCGGTGGAACGCAGAAAGCCTAGGGCGCAGATTGGCCGCACAAGGCATTGAGGTAGTGCGCCGCGATGGTCCGGTTAGCGTTTGCGGGCGCCCGTATCCCAGCGGCTATCTCGCGGTGGCGCAGGCACAGCCTGCCGGAAAGCTTGTTCGCAGCCTTCTCGACAAAGACACAGCGCTCCCCCGTGAGTTTATTCTCGAGCAGGAGAAACGCCGCAGCCAGGATTTGGCGCATGAATTGTACGATGTGACGGCGTGGTCCGTTGGCGCAATGTCCGGCGTGAAAGTGGATGTTTGCAACCGAGCGATTTCTGGCCAGCCGATCACTGGCACGCAGCCAATCGCACCTGTAACAAGCGGCTCAGCCAATTATGCCGTCGCCGTCCCGTGGAGCGACAGCGGCCAGGCCCAGCTTGTGACATCGGCCCTGCGTGAGGGAATTGAGGCCCGCTCAAGCGATGAAGCCTTCACCAAAGATGGCCGCACTTTCCCGAGAGGCACGGTCCTGTTTCCGGTCGCAATGAACACGCCTGAGAAGATGGAGCGGCTTCTTACCCTCGCGGGCGATATTGGCGCTGAAACAGTGGGTATCGCTGACAGCTGGGTCGAAGACGGTCCTAACCTGGGTAGCTCGGCGTTTGTTCGTCTGACGCTTCCCAAAGTGGCAATTGCTTGGGATGACGGTGTTTCTCAATTGAGCGCAGGGGCCCTGCGTTTCGTTCTTGAGCAGCGTCTTGGCTTGCCCGTTGTCCCAATCCGCACCAATCGCTTTGGCCGTGCAGACCTGTCCAATTACGACGTGGTTCTGGTCCCCAATGGATCACCGCGTTCTGCGATGGGTTCAGGCGGCATCAGAAACCTTCGCAGTTTTGTAGCTAATGGCGGTGTTCTTGTCGCCATTGGCAATTCCATCGGCTCTTTCGCGTCCGGCGATGATCCGCTTTTGTCGGTCCAGCGCGAGGCGGCTCTTGGCCTTTCAGCGAGCGACGAGAGCGGCGATGCAGAGTCACTCGCCCCAGGTAGCGCAATCGCCAGCGAGGAAGAATACCGCGAGGCGATTGCCAATCAAGAGGCATTGCCTGACACGCTGCCGGGCGCGTTGCTCAACACAGTTGCCGATACCGAGCATTTCCTCTCAGCAGGCTACGACACTGGCGCGGTGGTGCTTGCCAGTGGTTCGACCGTCTTCACTCCGCTCGACCGGGCCAATGGCACCAATGTCATGCGGTTTGCTGCGCCAGATGCGCTCATCGAAAGCGGCTATGTCTGGGATGAAAACCGCCGCCAGCTTGCGTTTAAACCTTACATGATGGCGCAAAGGTCAGGGCGCGGTTTGACGATCGGATTTGCCCACGATCCATCGACGCGGGCCTATCTTGACGGGCTCGATTTGCTGATCGCGAATGCGGTTCTGATTGCACCATCACGCATTCGCTAGCTTGATGACCCTTGGTCGATGAAAATCGGCTCTTGGTGGAGCAGTAACAACTGGTGCTTTACACCTACAATACACCCCTTTAGCCTGCTCGGATGTGATGAGGGGTCTAAAATCATGCTCGATTTGAAGAATGTCAGCCACGTCTATGGCAACGGTGTACGGGCGCTTGATGATGTGACTTTGACGATCCCCAAGGGCATGTTTGGGCTCCTTGGTCCCAACGGCGCGGGTAAATCGACGCTGATGCGCACAGTTGCGACCTTGCAGACGCCAAGTTCGGGCGAGATCACTTTTGACGGGCTCGACATTCTGGCTGAGCCAGAAGACCTTCGTAAGCGGCTGGGCTATTTGCCTCAGGATTTTGGCGTTTACCCGCGCGTGTCCGCTTATGACATGCTCGATCATATGGCGGTGCTCAAAGGCATCAGCGCACGCGGCGCTCGTAAGGATACGGTCGAAACTCTGCTCAATCAGGTGAACCTGTGGGATGTGCGCAAGAAAGCGATTGCGGGTTTTTCAGGCGGTATGCGTCAGCGCTTCGGCATCGCGCAGGCTTTGATTGGCAACCCGGACTTGATCATTGTCGATGAGCCAACCGCAGGCCTTGATCCAGAAGAACGTAATCGCTTCCTCAACCTGCTTGCTGAGATTGGTGAGAATGCGGTTGTGATCCTATCCACTCACATTGTTGAGGATGTGGCCGACCTTTGCCCTGCGATGGCGGTTTTGGTGAATGGTTCGATCAAACTCGAAGGCGCGCCCAGAGAACTCATGACGAGGGCTCAAGGCACGATCTGGGCTAAGACTATCGAGCGCGGTGAGCTTGAGGGTTATCGCAATATGTATGAGGTCATCTCGACCCGGTTGTTTGCGGGCGAGACGATCATTCATATTCTATGCGACCATGATCCGGGCGATGGTTTTGCAAGTGTCGATGGCGGGCTTGAGGATGTGTATTTCTCAACCCTAGCTGCCTCACGCCGCGGGGCCTCTGACGCCGCGCAAGCAGCTTAAAGCCGGGAGGATACCCATGTTCGGATCAATCGCGCTTTTTGAGCTGCGTTATCAGCTACGCAATCCCGTTTTCTGGGCGTCGACTGCCATATTCTTCCTGCTGACTTTTGCGTCAGTTGTGATTGAGCAGGTGCAGATCGGCGGCGGGGGCAATGTTAATGTGAACAGCCCCTCTGCAATCCTAGAGGTTCAGCAGATCATGAGCCTGTTCTTCATGTTTGTGACCACGGCTTTTGTCGCCAATGTGGTTGTGCGCGATGATGATAGCGGTTTTGGGCCCATGGTCCGTTCCACGCAGGTAACGAAATTCTCGTACTTGATCGGACGGTTTACAGGGGCATTTGGCGTGGCTTTGATAGCCTTTGCGGCCATTCCGCTTGCGATCTTTTTGGGTTCCTTGATGCCGTGGCTTGACCCGGAAACGCTGGGGCCAAACAGGTGGGCAGATTATCTGGGTAGCTTCACCTTCTTCTCTGTCCCCAATGTATTTTTGCTGAGCGCCGTCTTCTTCGCGGTGGCTACTGTCACGCGTTCGATGATGTACACCTATGTGGCTGTCGTCGGCTTTTTGGTGCTTTATTTTGTGTTCCTTGGCGTTGTCGGCGGAGAGCCGGAATACCGCGAAATCGCCGCCCTCTTTGAACCCCTAGGGCGCGCTGCGGTTGGAGTTGAGACACGCTATTGGACAGCCGCAGAACTCAATAGCCGATTGCCTGAAATGACCGGCACGATGCTGGCAAACCGGGCAGGCGCGATTGGCTTTGGGGCGATTGCGCTGGTCTTTGCTTTGTCGCGGTTCAGCTTTGCAGAGCGCGGCATTACCTCGCGTAAAGCGCGCAAGCTTGAAAAGCAGGCTGCTAAGCTGGCGAAAGCCCAACCTCAAACGGTTGCGGTTCTCCCTCAAACGCATCCCGAAAAAGCGGGCTTTGCACGTTTGCTCAAAACGACGCGGTTTGAGATCTCTCAGGTTGTGCGTAGTCCGGCGTTCCCGGTGCTCTTGGCGCTTGGCCTAGTGAATTGCCTGGCCTCTTTGATCTTTGGAACAGAAACATATGGCACCCCGCGCATTCCCGCGACATTCTCGATCATTGAGGTGGTTCAGGGCTCCTTTGTCATCATCCCATTGATCATCGCAATCTACTATGGCGGAGAGTTGGTCTGGCGCGACCGCGACCGCAAGTTCCACGAGATCATCGACAGCACTTCATTGCCCGGGTGGGCCTATATGGTGCCTAAGACGATCGCGGTGACTTTCGTCCTTTTTGCAACCTTGCTGGTTTCAATGTTCGCAGCCATCGCTGTTCAGGCAAGCAGAGGTTACTTCAATTTTGAGATCGAGAAATACCTTGGCTGGTATGTGCTTCCGGTGACGGTTGATCTTCTTATGATCGCCATACTCTCGGTCTTTGTTCAGGCTTTGAGCCCCAACAAATACATCGGTTGGGGGCTGATGCTGCTCTATTTTGTAGCGACTGCGACCTTTAATGGCATTGGACTTGGTCACCCGCTCATTCTTTATGGCGAACCCCAGTTCACCGCGCTTTCTGATATGAATGGCAATTCTCAAGGGGGCGTGCTCAGTTGGTGGATGCGGCTTTATTTTGGCGGCATAGCCTTGGTCATGGCGGTTCTTGCCCACCTCTTGTGGCGGCGCGGGACTGAGACCCGCCTCTTGCCGCGGATCAAAGCTTTGCCGCGCCGCGCAGTGTCGGTTGCTGGCGCGCTTGGCCTAGCCGGCATTCTCACTTCCATTGGAACCGGCGCGTTCCTCTACAATCAGATGAATGTTGAGAACACATATCGGACCAACGACCAGCAAGAGGAGCTCCTTGCCGATTACGAAAAAGAGTATCTCCAATACGCTGATCTCAAACAGCCTACTTTGACCGACATCAAAATGGCAATTGATCTCTTCCCGTCCGAACGCCGAATGGAAGCATCAGGCGCATACACCTTGGTCAACAACACAGGCGAACCGGTTGAGACACTGCATGTAAGGCTGTTCGACGCAGAAACGAAATTGGTCGATGCCAAAGTGACGGGAGCGACGTTAGATAAAAACGATGAAACCTATCAGCACCGCATTTATCGTTTCGACACGCCCTTGGCGCCCGATGAGACCACCACTCTGACCTTCAAAACGCAGCGCTGGCACAAAGCGATGAGCGCTAGGGGCTACGATACGAGGCTCGTTAAAAACGGCACATTCCTCAACAATGCGGAATTTGCCCCTCAAATCGGTATGAATGAGCAAGGCTTGCTCACCGACCGTGCAACCCGCCGCAAGTATGATCTTGAACCTGAACTGCGTCCTGCAAAGCTCGAAGATAAGCATGAGCATCTGGACAATTACGTGGGCGCAGATTGGGTGAATTCTGAGATCACTCTTTCCACCTCCGCTGACCAAGTGCCTATAGCACCGGGCAAGCGGGTGTCCGATGTGGTGGAGGGCGATCGCCGGATTGCGCGCTTTCAATCGACAGCTCCCATATTGAGCTTTCTCTCAATCCAATCGGCACGATATGATATCATGGAGCGCGATGCAGATGGGGTGAATCTCCAAGTCTACTACGACCCAAAGCACCCCTATAATGCAGAGCGCATGATTGATGCGATGGATGCATCGTTCAAATATTACCGCGCCAATTTCGGGCCCTATCAGTTCGACTACGCCCGAATCATCGAATTTCCCGGTTACGCCAGCTTTGCTCAGGCGTTTGCAGGCACAATGCCTTATTCAGAAGATATCGGGTTCCTTGCGAATCTCGCGGATCCGGGTGAGATCGACTATGTCACCTACATCACAGCGCACGAAGCAGCGCACCAATATTGGGCGCACCAGCTTATTTCCGCTGACCAGCAAGGCGGCACCATGTTGGTCGAGACTTTGGCGCAATATTCAGCGCTGATGGTGATGAAGGACCTGTACGGCGAAGATGATATGCGCCGGTTTCTGAAGTTTGAGCTTGATACATACCTGTCGGCTCGCGGTTCTGAAGCTCTTGAAGAACTGCCGATGGAGCGCGTCGAAAATCAGGGGTATATCCATTACCGCAAAGGTTCGGTGGTCATGTATCTCTTGCAAGACCGGCTTGGTGAGGACCGCGTCAATGCCATGCTGGCGGGGCTTCTCGACAAGTTCCGGTTCAAGAGCGAACCATATGCCAATTCGGAAGATCTGGTTGGCGGTTTCTTCTCGCTCGCCCGCAATGAGGAAGAGCGCGGGTTGGTCCGCGATTTGCTTCAAAGGATCACCATTTACGACCTTAAGGCTGAAGGAGCCGAGGTGAGAAAGCTTGGCGATGGCACGTTCGAGACGACAATCACGATTGCCGCTTCCAAAGCTTATGCCGATGGGGAGGGCAATGAGTCCGAGGCTGAACTAAGCGACCAGATTGAGGTTGGCCTGTTCACCGAGCGCCCCGGAGCGGGCGAATTCGACAAGGCGAACGTCTTGTTCATGAAGCGGCGTGCGATCAAATCTGGAACTCAAGAGATCAAGGTTGTCACAAAGGTCAAGCCGGCTTGGGTTGGTGTTGATCCGTACAACAAATATGTTGATCGCAATTCAGACGACAATCTTGTCGCTATCAGTTGAGGGGCCAGTTGAGCGGCCCAAGTGGTACTCCGTGACTGAGTGACCTTAAATGGGTGAGCCATCGCGGGCATAACTTTGAACCAGGACTGGGAGGCGTCCCGGTTCGTGGCCGGTGAATTGTGCCGCCGCCTATTGCGGCTTTCGCTATCGCCGCAATTTGCTCGACCTTTGATCACCAAATCCCGCGTCAGGTCCATCCTTGATCGCCCGTTTTATCGCGCACTTGCGGTAGGTTCGGCCGCCGCGCTGCAAATGCTGGCTGTAAGCAGTCCAATGCGCGAGCGATCTAAGCAGTAATCACAGGTGTCATGGTTAACCCATTCTTACCCGGCCCGCTTAACACGCATGTAAATCATGAGCGCTCTTCTCTTCGCAAGCTCATGCAAAACGCTGGGGCGTCACATGCGCATTTTACTCTATCTCCCAAACGTCACCCCATGGTGGTTTGAGCGCATTATCGTGCCACTTTTGGAAAAACTGTCGAGCGGCAATGAGCTGCGTATTCTGGCTCCTGTGTCTTGGCAGGGGACAGGCGTTAGCCAGCGCGAATGTGACGTTTGTGCGCATTTGCCGCAGCTCATTTGGCATATTGTCACGGACAAAGATCATCCCTCCATGCGCACCCAGGCTTTGCAGCGCGATCAAATCGCCGAATTCGTGAACGAGCTGGACCCTGACCTGATCCTCTGCCGCTCCGCTGATTTGGCGACCGTTTCTGCGTTTCGGGGAACGGTGCGACATATCACCGAAGGCGGGGCGGACCCGATACCCTTACCAGTGAGCGCAATTCACTTTACGAAATCTCCCTTTGATCATGGGCTCTTGCCATCAATCACAGATGAAGAAGAGGCAGCGCTGCTTCAATTGATGGACCCGTATTGGGAAGCATTTTCGCGCTCGGTTGTGCCCGCGCCCGATGAGCAAGCGGCGTTTCGCGATTGGTCTGGCCTGCCTAATGATCGGCCCACCCTCTGCCTCCCACTTGAATATGAGCATCCGGAAAACTTCTTCATCCAGCACCGTGTTGGCGCTGCCGCGAATGCGAGCTTAGTCGAAGAGGCGATAAGGGCGATTGACGGCCGCGCCGCATTGGCATTGACCAACCATCCCCTGAATGAACTTTATGCCGACAACACGGCGCTAAAGGATGTTGTGCGAGGGGCAGGTGAACAGGTTCGGCTGCTGCCAAGCAAGACACCGTCCGGGCATTCGGCCACGGCTCAGCTGATTAAGGCGGCTGATGGTGTGTTCCTGGGCGATTCCAAATGTTTCTCTCTTGCTGCCTTTTACGGGACACCGATTGTCAGAAGGACACGTTTCCAAACGGGCTCATGGCTCAATGCGTATGGCGATTGGGAGGCCTTGATAACTGATGTCGTAGCGGGCTGCGCGTCGCCGCCAGACACAAATACTGCACTTGTATGGCTTGCATTTCATGCGGCCAACAACCTCATTTGGCTGGAAGATCCCGATCTCGATAGCGCGCAGCTCATCAAGCGGATTACCAATCCGGTGGACCCTGTGCGCTGGGAGCAAAATATTGCGGTGTTTGCCTCAAGGTGGGGCGGGTGCGAGGAGTTGGCTGCATGACCGCTTTGGCCGCCATATCAACGTCGCAGCAGGACAATGGGACAGGCGATTTCTACGCCGCAATCGCAGGCGAGCGCGATGCCTTGTCGCATTTCTTGTGCAACACCTCTCACGCAGAAATCGCTGAGGTCATTGCAGTTTTGGCGCGGCAAAACCGGCCAATTATCCTCACCGGAATTGGAAAGTCCGGCCATATCGCCGCCAAGGTTGCTGCTACTTTTTCAAGCCTTGATACCGCCGCCTTCTTCCTCAACGCAGCCGAAGCCGCGCATGGCGATTTGGGAGCAATTCAAGCCGGTTGCGTCGTTCTGGCTTTTTCAAATAGCGGCACCACTCAAGAGATCAACCGCCTCTTGCCATCATTGCGGGCGCGGCGGTGCACATTGATCGCGATTGTCGGAAACAGCGCATCGCCTCTTGCCCGCGCCGCCGATCACCTGATCCTTGCCGAAGTCGCTGCTGAAGCGGGGACAATGGGCCTTGCGCCCACCGCGACCACAACGCTTCAACTGGCAATAGGTGACGCGCTGGCAATTGCCGTCAGCCAATCGCGAGGCTTCACCCGCGAACATTTCCTCAGCCACCATCCCGCTGGTCTTCTGGGGCGCCAGATGATCCCGATCGCAAGCTTGATGCGGCAAGGGGACGATCTGCCTAAAGTGCACGCCGATGCACCTTTGTTGGAGTTGCTCACGGTGATGTCGGCCAAACGCATGGGCGCAGCCTGTGTCATAGATGAAAGGGACCGCTTGCTAGGGCTCGTTGTTGACGGCGATGTTCGCAGAGCGATCCAAAAGAACGGTGATATTGCGGGCGTAAGCGCCGGGGCAGTAATGCACAGCAATCCCCGCACAGTCAGTGTTGGCGCAAGGCTGGGTGAAGTGCTTGAGGGCCGCAGAAAGTCGGCTTCTGCCTGGTTGGTGATGCCGGTCATAGACGATGATGGTTATCTTGAAGGCATGCTCCATATTCAAGATATGCTGGGCTAGCTGATGAACATCGTAGCCTTCATTCCCGCCAAGGGAGACAGCGAAAGAATGCCGGGCAAGAACCGGGCAATTCTTGATGGGGAGCATCTGTTTAAACGGAAGCTGCGGCAGGCTCTCGACTGCCCAGCGATTGGCGAGGTTTGTCTTGATAGCGAAGATGAGGGTCTTGCAGCCCTCGCCGATGATCTCGCCGTGACGTGGCTGCCTCGCCCGCAACGCCTTGCCAGCAATGCCGCCGACGGTCACGAAATGTTCGCTTGGCAATGCGCTCAGCGGCCCGGTGCCGATGCTTGGGTCCAGCTGCTTTGCACCGCGCCCTTCATCACTGCCGACACGGTGACGCGGGCGATCAACGCTCTTTTCGCGAGCCCTGACGCAGACAGTCTTGTCGGGGTCTCGCGGGTAAAGCAATATTGCTGGGAGGGGCATACGCCCTTGTATGCGGACGGTGCTGGGCGCATACCCAACAGCGTCAATCTGCCCGAGACGACTGTAGAAGCGATGAGCCTCTATATTGTGAAACGGCCCGCTGATGGTTCGCTTCCAAAGCGCAGGTTTGGCAAGGCGCCGATCCTGTTCGAGCTTGATCCGGCTGAGCAAGTGGACATCAACACACCCAGCGATTTTGCTTTGGCAGAGGCTATCGCGGCAGGACAAAGGGCCGAGGAAGCCAATCGGTTTCGCGCCGTACAGGGGCATCTAACTTCCACCGTCCTTGCCGATATCTGCAAGGAAATGGAAATATCAGCCGTTCTCCCAGCGCATCTGAAACCCACAACCGGCGGAAATTTCATGGGGCGCGCTAAAACCCTTGAGCTTGAGCCGGTAGGGCCCAGTGATGGGGACGCGTGGAAAGGCATTTACAGCGCACTAAAGTCCTACGACTTTGTTCGGCAGGGCGATGTGATCATGGTTGCAAATGGGGTGCCTGAAAGAGCCTATTTCGGTGACTTGAATGCCAATCTTGCGGTGCGCGCGGGCGCGGTGGGCGCTGTAATCGACGGTGTGACGCGGGATACACAGGACGTCCGGCGCTTAGGTTTCCCGGTCTATGCGCACGCGAGCCACTGCAATGATATAAAGTTTGAAGGCACCGTTAAAGCCATGAACAAACCCATCACCATGGGCGATGTTGCAATCTGCAACGATGATGTGGTTTTTGCCGATGAAGACGGTGTTGTCGTGGTTCCGCGTAAGCATTGGAGCGCTGTCGAAGAGCGAGCTTGGGAGGTGCTTTCAAACGAGGCGCATATTCGGCTGAACGCAGCGCGCGGTGTCAGCGCATCTCAGCTGCTCAACCGGTTTGGAGCTTTTTGAAATGACGCAGGCGAAAGAGCTTCATATCGGGCCATTGAAAGTCGCCAATGACAAGCCCGTGATCCTTATCGCTGGGCCGTGTGCGATGGAGAGCCGCGATCACACTATGGAAATGGCCAGCGCCCTAAGCGAGATGTGCCAAAGCCTCGGCATCGGCCTTGTCTTCAAGGCCTCTTTTGACAAAGGCAACCGAACGTCTTGGGATGCACCGCGCGGAATTGGCATGGCTAAGGCTCTTGATGTGTTTGCCGAGGTGCGTTCCAAGTTTGGCTGCGCGCTTATCACAGATGTGCATGAGGCGGCGCAATGCGAAGCGGCGGCGCAAGTTGTCGATGTGCTGCAAATCCCTGCTTTCCTTTGCCGCCAAACGGATTTGCTTGTTGCGGCTGGCAGAACGGGCCGCGCGGTCAATGTAAAGAAGGGCCAGTTTTTGGCGCCATGGGACATGAAAAATGTCGCAGCAAAAATCGCGAGCACTGGGAATGAAAATATCATGCTGTGTGAGAGGGGAAGCAGCTTTGGCTACAACACGCTTGTGAACGACATGCGCTCTCTTCCGATCATGGCACAGACCGGATATCCCGTGATTTTTGACGCAACCCATTCGGTGCAGCAGCCAGGCGGGCTAGGTTCAAGCTCGGGCGGTCAGCGCGAGTTCGTGCCCCATCTTGCGCGCGCTGCGCTGGCGGTGGGGGTGGCGGGGCTCTTCGTGGAAACCCATCAGGACCCTGATGCAGCGCCAAGCGATGGACCCAACATGATCCCCTTAAAGCAGATGCCCGTCTTACTAAAGCGGTTGATTGCATTTGACCGATTGGCCAAATCACCGTGAGTAAGACGGGCAATTGGCAGTATTTCTTGCGCAAATTTCGGCAGCCGAACGACAGGGTTCGGCAAACGACTTGATTTGATCTCGCTTGCCCCGCCAATTCTTGTATGGCGGGCGCGAGGGATCAAACGGGGCGGGAAAACGTGAAGCGATTGATTGATTGGATTAAACGGCATCCTGTTATCTCCGGGGTGGTTGCGCTTGTCGCTATCCTGATTTTGTGGGGCATCCTTTCATCTGGCGGACGATCCTATGAATATGTCTCGCAAGATGTGACAACGGGCGAAGTCGCCCGCGTTGTATCTGCGAGCGGCACTTTGCGCGCTCTAAACACGATCAACGTCGGCGCAGAAGTCTCCGGCCAGATAACCGCTGTTTACGTGGACTTCAATTCGCCCGTTGCCGCAGGGCAATTGCTAGCCGAGATCGACGCAACCCGCCCGCGGGCCAGGGTGACACAGGCCCGCGCCCAAGTTGATCTTGCCCGTGCAAGCCTTGCGCAAGCCGAGGCGTCAATGGTGCGCTCGCGCACAGATGTTGAAGTGCAGACCCGCGAATTTGCAAGGCGCAAGGAGCTGGCCGAGAAAGGTTTCGTCTCAGCTGCTGGGCTTGATCAGGCGGAGAATGCTCTTGTCGCTGCCAAAGCGAACTTGAGCACTGCGCAGGCTCAGGCCCAGTCAGCTCGCGCACAGATTGCTCAGAGTATCGCCGAGCTCGAATCGGCTAGGCTTGATCTTTCGCGCACCCGCATCATTGCGCCTACAGGCGGCGTAGTGATTGACAAGCTTGTGGATCCCGGGACCACTGTGGCTGCAAACTTCCAAACGCCGAACCTCTTCACCATCGCCGCAGACACGAGCCGCATGCAAGTCGAGGCATCGGTTGATGAGGCAGATATTGGGCAAGTGGGCGAGGATCAGAAAGTGCGCTTTACGGTGGATTCCTACCCAGAGGCCGAGTTTGAAGCCAAAGTACAGCAGATCCGCCAGTCCGCGACGCAAAACGGGAATGCGGTCAGCTATCTGGTGATCCTTGATGTCGACAATTCGGATGGCCGCCTGCTCACCGGGATGACGGCCAATGTCGAGATTATCACAGGCTCAAAAAAGACGTTTTGCGCGTGCCCGTGGCAGCGACACGGTTTCTGCCGCGCGAGGAGGATAGAGGCAGCGGAAATGAAGGGCAGGAGGCAGAGGAAGGCGAAGATCCCGCCTCAAAGCAGACCTTTGTCTGGAAGCCCGGGGAAGATCCGTACGCTCCAACCAAGCACCCGGTCCAAACCGGCCTTGAAGGCGAGGACTATGTAGAAGTCACAGGCGGCCTTGAGGCGGGCGAGGCGGTGCTTGTGCGGTCTCGATCATTGAGAGGCGAAGACGCAGGCGAGGGTTCGTAAAGCAAGTTATGGCTGCTCCTGCAACTCCCCCGGCCCGCAATGATCGTCCGCTCATCGAAACGCGCGAACTGGTCAAATCCTACAACCTTGGCGGCGAAATTATTCATGCGGTGAACGGCGTTTCCCTGTCTATCGAACGCGGCGAATATGTTGCGATTATGGGTACGAGCGGCTCAGGCAAGTCGACGTTCATGAATATGATCGGCTGCCTCGATGTGCCGTCTTCGGGCCAAATTTTAATCGACGGAACTGCGACCGCGAGCATGTCGAGCGATGATCTGGCGCAATTGCGAAATGAGAAGATCGGGTTTGTTTTTCAGCAGTTCAACCTGCTCGCTCGCACTTCGTCTATCGACAATGTGGCCGTCCCGTTGATCTATGCCGGGATCGACAAAGAGGAACGGCGCAGGCGCGCCACCGGCAAGCTAATCGACATGGGATTGGGTGAGCGGCTGCTTAACACGCCGGCCAAACTATCTGGCGGCCAACAGCAACGCGTTGCGATTGCGCGCGCGCTAGTCACAGAGCCTCTTGTGCTTCTTGCAGATGAACCGACAGGCGCGCTTGATACGCGCACCAGCGAAGAGATCATGGCTATCTTTGAAGGCCTCAATGCCAGTGGTATCACGGTCATTGTTGTCACTCACGAGGATGAAATTGCCGACCATGCAAAGCGCCGGATCGAATTTCGCGATGGAAAGGTGATCGAAGACAGGCAGGTTCAAAACCGCCTTGTTGCAGCAGGCGCCGCATCATGAGCGCACCCGGTACATCAAGACGCGCCAATTTCTTTGCAAGCTGGAGCGTCAACGTCGCGATTGCCTTGACTGCGCTTCGCACCAATTTGATGCGTTCGATCCTGACCATGCTAGGCGTGCTGATTGGCGTTTTCGCGGTCACTTTGGCCGTGGCAGTGGGCAATGGCGCGCAGGAATCAGTGATGCAGTCCATCAACAGCTTTGGTTCCAATATGGCTATTATTGTGCCGGAGCCGGATAATGAGGGAGGCAGGCGCTCATTCGACAGAGGACGTCTGACCAGCCGCGATTTGCGAGCCATTGAACGCGAGGTTCCCGGCGTCATCGCAACAGCGCCGCAGCTGCGCACCTCGCTCGATTTGGTAACCTCAGGTGCGAGCGCCACCACTAGCGCTTTGGGGACTACGCCCGGCTACGGTGTCATCACCAATCACCCCGCCAACAGGGGGCGCTATATCAGCGATGCTGACGTGCGTTCAGCAGCGCGTGTGCTCGTTTTGGGGCGGACCACTGCAGAGACATTGTTTGGCGGTTTTGACCCTGTTGGAGAGACCGTCCGGGTGGACGGCGTTCCGTTTCAGGTCATTGGTCTTTTAGAAGAGAAGGGATCGACCTTTGGCACGGACAATGACGACACAGTGGTGTTGCCGATCTCTACCATGCGCCAGCGATTTGTCGGCGATATGTTGCCCGGACCTGACGATCTGAACCTTGCCTTTGCCGGGTTTGAGGAAGGCGCATCTCTCGTCCAAGGCAAGGCCGATATCACCAATCTCATGCGCGACCGCTACCGGGTGCGCGATGGAGAGATTAACCCGTTCCGGGTGCGTACGACGCAGGAATTTATGGAAGAAAGCCAGTTCATCACAGGCATTCTTCAAGCGGTATTGGTGGCGATTGCCTCAATCTCACTTTTGGTGGGAGGCATTGGCATCATGAACATTATGTTGGTGAGCGTCACTGAGAGAACCCGCGAGATCGGGCTTCGCATGGCATTGGGCGCAAGGGGCAGCGATATTCGCAACCAGTTCCTCGTCGAAGCCGCTGTGCTGTGCGTGCTTGGCGGTGCGGTGGGGCTTGTGCTGGCTTGGCTGGCGGGCACGGCATTGACCGCCTACGCAGATTTTCCTGTGCCCATTGGTTTCGGGGTGGCGCTCGGGGCGCTAATCTTCTCGGCTGCCTTGGGATTGGTCTTTGGCAGCTATCCAGCCATCCGCGCCTCGCGCCTTTCACCCATCGAAGCGCTGCGGACAGAATAGCTCAATTTTGCCATGCAAGAGGCCTGGGTAGACCCGGCTAACAGCAATTGTCACAAGGCTAACATGGCTTGTCAGCGGACTTGCCAACGCGCCCGCTCCATCACGGCACCTGCAAGGTTCTTACTCAGGACCGCACAAGGGTGATTAGGGGCAAATATCATGAAATCGATTTTTCGAAGCTGCGTAAATGCGGCTCTGCTTGGCGTAGGTGCGCTTGCTGCATCCATATCAATTGCTGCGCAGGCCCAAGGCCCAGCTCAAACTGAAGGCAGTCCGTTCGAGGCGCTCAACGCGCAGATTGAAGATCGCGCCGGCGATCCGCAGTTCGATTATCAATTGGGAATAGCGGCGCTTGACGCTGGCCGAATTGGAGATGCGATCATCGCGTTTCAGCGCGTGCTGAGCGTCCAACCAAACAATGCAGCGGCGCGGGCCGAGCTTGCGCGGGCCTACGCACTGGCAGGCGATATCGACACCGCGCGCGAGCAATTTGCAACGGTGGTTGATGATCCCACACTGCCTGATCCTGTGCGCCAACGTTTCACAGGGTTCGTGCGTCAGTTTGATAAACAGATCGCAGGCGGCGGTTCGGATATCAGCGGCTTTGCCGAAGCGCGCGCCGGATATGATAGCAACATCAATTCTGCGACCGCGCTCGATACAATCGTCATCCCGCTTTTCAGCTTCCTTGGTGCAGGGCAGCTTGGTGAAAATGCTATTGCCCAGGAAGACGGGTTTTACGAGGTCAGCGCAGGCATATCCGGCGTCACAGCAATTGGGCGGCAGGATCGTTTGTTTGCATCGGCTTTGGGCAATTGGCGCGATAATTTTGACAACAGCGCCTTCGATCAAGCCTTACTCACAGCTACAGCGGGTTACGCGCACACTTTTGCCAATCGCGATGTGATTTCGCTCTCGGGGCAGGTGCAGAGATTCTGGCTCGATAACGATGGGTTTCGTACCAGTTATGGTGCGATCGCCCAATACACAAAGCCGCTTTCAAATGGCCGCGCGCTGACCATTTCAGCGCAGTACAACCGGCTCGACTTCGACAACGATCCTCTGCGCGATGCGGACCGTTTTGCCGCAGGCGTTGGCTATGTCGGCAAGAACTTCGTTGTCAACGTGAGCGGGGGCAAAGAAGAAACACGCCGAGAAGCAGGCGATGCCCAAAGTTTCGGTTTTGCCAGCGTGAACGCGGGCGCCGAAGTGCCCGTTGCAAAGCGTGTCGCGATCATTGGTGGGGCAGCGTTTGATCTGCGCCGTTATGGTGACGCGGACCCGCTGTTCCTGACAAAGCGAAGCGACGAACGCTTTGATGTTCGCGCTGGCCTGAAGGTGGCCGTTCTGGACAAGCTCTTTCTCCAGCCCACCGCCGCTTACACCCGCAATTGGAGCAACATCGCTCTGTTTGATTTTGACCGCTGGACCGTGTCGCTTGGCGCGCGCTTCGAGTTTTGATCCGCTTATCTTCTGGAGTATTTGCAATGACTTCCATTCACTCAACTTCATCGCGCTCTTTGCGGGTTCTTTTGATCGGTGCCTCAAGCCTGGCGCTCAGCTCGCCAGTGTTTGCAAACACGGTCATCTTCCCAAGCTCAGGCGTTGACGTTCAGCCCGGCCAGCGCGCAGCCCAAACCTCTGGTATTACTCAGATAAAACTCACATCGGGCGCGGTTATCTCGATCAGCGAGGGCGCTGAATACACCATCAATGAAGACGGCTCGATTGATCTTCACAAAGGGTCGATCACAGTCACCGGGGCACCGCGCGCGCGGGTTGATATTCGTATGCCGGGCGGGGTTGCAGGACAGATCGTGGGCACCGGCTCATCTGCCAGTTTTTCGGTGGCCAGCGATGGCACTTCTTCGGGCCACACGCTCACAGGCGTCGTGCGGGTCAGCACCGATGGCAAGCGCCGAAAACCATACCGCGAGGGACAGATGTGGGAGGCGAAGGCGGGCGAAGCGCCTGAGCGCACTATTGCAAATGCCGCTATTAAGCAGCCAGGTGCTTCGCCAGCACCGGGCGGCGTTGTCGCTATCGGCGGTGATGCAGGGCCGGTGAATGCGGCGCTCAACGGCATTCCCGTGACGCTCGGTGATGGCTTGGCCGTCGCAGGCGCGTCTTCCGATATTGTCGAGGCGGGCCGCCGGGTCGAGGCAGCGGTTGCAAATCCCACCATCGACCGTTTCCCAAGCGGCGATCTTGCGCTTCTGATTGCCAGCGCTGCCGAACTTGAGAGCAGTTTTGGCGGGACCCCGTTTAACGCTGCACAAGCGGATATTATTCGGACTTATCTGGCTTTCCTTGCCAGCGGTGCATCAGGGGCAGAATTCCTCACCCAATATGCTGGTTTCACTTTGGGATACCTTGAGCTGATCCGCGCAGGAGGCGTGCCAAGCGGCTTTGATAGCGGTGTTGCCGGGGCGGCCGATATTGACGCATATCTTGCGTTTGCCTCCCGCACAGGCGCGATTTCAGCGCTTAGCACGCACGACCGTGCGCTCGCTGATGCCTATCTCGCTTTCCTTGCGAGCGGACAGAACCGCGATCTGTTCGCCTCGTCCTTCAAGGACTTGACCAGCGCCTATTTCGCATTTCTTCGAAGCGGCGGCATTCCGGCCGATTTCACCGGAGCAAGCCAAGAGGCGCTAGCGCAATCCATCGCGTTTCTTCAGCAGAGCGGTCTTTTGGTCCAGCTGAGCGATGCGGATCAGGCCTTGGTTACGGCCTTCCTCGCCAATGGCGGGATCGACTTTGCAAGCCAATTCCAATTGGCTCTGTCTGATTACTTCGCCTTCCTTGCAAGCGGCCAGCGGCCAAGCGATTTCACGCAGCTCGATCAGGCGACTGTGCGCGCCTATTTGGAGACGCTCTCCAACACCGGCCTTTTGACGGCGCTGCTCGGCGATCAGGCTCAATTTTATTCTGACTATCTCGCTTTTCTGAGATCTGGCGGCGAAGTGGATGCTTTCGCTGGCCTGCCTTCCAATATTTTTGCAGGCTATCAAACGGACCTGGCTGCCTATTTCGAGTTTCTTGAAAATGGCGGCATTCCATCGGCCTATCAGCCTCTCTCGCAAGAGGTGATCGCACGCTATATTGCAGAGCTTGAAGCGGCTGGCGCCACGCAAGGGTTCCTCGGCGATCAGGCAATGTTCTATCAGGATTATTTCGCGTTTCTATCGGGCGGCGGAAACCCGGACAATTTTGCGGGGCTTCCGGTGCCGCCTGATTTCCCGGCATTCGCAGCATCGCTAAACGCCTATGCGGCGTTTCTAGCAGCAAATGGCCTGCCATCAGATTTTACCGAGACCGAGCTTGCTGAGCTGCGAGAGTTTTTTAACGCGGTCGAACAATCAGGTCAGGTGAGCGATCTGCTGGGTGACAATGCGCCGCTTTTGTCGGCCTATTTCGCGTTTCTCAATGGCGGGGGTGATGCAGACGCATTTGCGGGGCTTCCGATCTACCTCGATTATGTTGCGGCCTTGAACGAGTACTTCGCATTCCTTGAGGCGGGCAATTTGCCGAGCGAATACACCGTTCTGGATCAAGCAACGATTGAGGCGTATCTGGCAGCGCTAACCGCTGCTCAAGGCGGGCTTGCTGGGTTTGGCGATCTCAACGCGTTTTTCGCGGAGTATTTCAACTTCCTCCTCGCGGGCAACGACCCTGATCTGTTTGATGGATTGCCCGGAATGGGCGGCGGCTCTGGCGGCGAGCCGGGGCAGGGCGGGAGCCCGGCGCTTGTCTATACGGGCGGTTTCGATGGGGCGGCCATCAATCTCGCAGGCACGGGTTTGGGCCTTTTCGTGCAGCGAAGCCAAGTGCTCTTCAGCGCAGATATCACCGAGGCTGGCGGTCTTGATGCAATTAACCTTGCCGGCGACCCTTACATAGTGCGCGGAACCGCATCGAATGTTGAAGTAAGCGGAGATGAGAACGTCCTGATCGGCCGTTGGACCGAAGGCACTTACACCAGCTTCATCACAGGCGTGCCCGTTGAATTCACCGTCGGTGCGAATGAAGGCTTCCACTATTTCATAACCGAACGCTTTACCGAGGCTTCGACCTTACCAGACGGGCGAGTGGTGTTCGATGTGACCGCGGCGACGTCGCCAACAGTGGCGGGCGGACTGATCGCACCCGGCTCATTTGACGGGCAAATCGCAATCCTCTTTGATTTTGCGAACTTCGATTACCAAGCCGCTGTCGATGCGACGATTGGCTTTAGCGATTTCGATGTCAGTTTGGCCACGCCGGGGGGCATTGATGGCGCCGGTGTTGATTTTGATATCGGATCAGGTGGAGACTTTGCCTTCTCGCTGAACGGCTCGTCAAGTGACGACCGCGCGGGTAGCTTCCTTCTTAGGGGCAACTTCTCGAAAGAGGACTTTAGCCAATTTGGCGTGACCTATAGCGGCTCGATTTTCAGGGACGGCGGCGTTGATTTTACGTCGATCCGCGGGGCAGCCATTTTCGATGCAATCGGTGATACCGGCGGCGATGACGGCAGTTCTGGAGGCGGCACCGGAACCGGCTTTACTGGGACGCGCGACGGTCAAGTCTATTACACTTACCTAAACGGTTCGCTCGCCGCAGGATTTGGTGGGTCGGCAGATTTCGTCGATGGCGAGGTCACAGGGCTCTCATCCGTACTGGGCACAGTTTCAAGCAACGATACCGATGTTGTCGAGGCAACCGATCTTGAACAAGTCGCATGGGCGCGCTGGACCAACGGGACCGTCGAGGCGCGGGGATTGCTCGGCAATATTGACAGCGTGATTGGCCCTAATGGCGGCTATCATGTGATGACGGGCGAAGTGACAACAAGCCTTCCAGGCGGAACGATTGCTTACGAACTCATCGGCGGCACATCCGCGACAGACAATGCTGGCTCGGCCACTGGAAGCCTAACGGGGGATCTTGCCATCGCCTTTGGTTCGGTCAACCGCGTTGGCTACGACCTCGCCATGGAAGTAGGCGGGCGAAGCTGGGCAGTGTCCACCAATGGGGGAGCGGCCAATCCGGGGAGCAGCGAAATAAACCTCGTCTCTGGCAGCGCAGGTTTCACTTTTGGCGGCGCGTTCACCAACACATCGGGCACGGTCACGTCGACAGGCGATACCTGCACGCCGAGCTGTTTCGTCAATATCAGCGGCACGCTTTATGGTGACAATGCAGCCTATGCGGCTCTGGCGATGAATGTGACCGACACCAACACCGCAGGCGTTGTGACGGCATCAGGCCTCGCGATATTCGGGCAGGAGGGCGCTGCTTCTTCGATTGTGAAGAATGCTGCGTCCACCGATTGGTCGCGCTGGACCAGTTCGGCAACGTCCACGGCGGCCCCTGCCGATCTTGGAGCCGATCTTGGAGCCGGTCTTGGAGTCGAACTTCTGGCGCCGGGCACCAAGCGTTCTGCGGGCGCCGTCCAATCGGCCCCGCGAACGCAGGCCATCGCCGAGGCGCAAGCCATGATGGGCGGCATGATTAGCTGGAGCGATGAAGCAAGGCGCTGAGCGGGACATAGACCGGTACATAGACCGGCACATAGACTGGGGCCTAGCGCTCGGGGCGGGCGGACGCACAATCCTAACAGCGATTGTCACACGTCTGACAGGAGCTGTGTGTGGTCCGCTCTGCGTAACATCGGCACAACCTCAAAGCATCAAAGCAAGGGGAAAATGCAATGAAAAACCTACTTCCAGCAATGGCCAGTATCGCCGCAATAACTGCACTCAGCCTGCCCACTCCCGCAAAGGCAGACGACGATGTTCAGCTTGTCACTTGCGAAGAAAGCATCGGCACCATCGCGATTGTTGACGGAGACACGCAAGGCTGGGCCGAATTTGACCTTGGTTCACCGCGCGAGTTGATCAACACGCTGGCAATCGATTCGGGCTGCTTTACGCCTCATTCCTCAGCTAGCGGACAGCCAGCAGACTTTCTGATGAATGTGATCGCTGGCTCCAGCGAAGAAGTCGATCAATCCATCGAAATCGCGAAAACAGCAGCGGTCGAAGGGCTGGTGCGCTCAGGCGCGGCAGGACAGGTTCTGGGACGGGTGCCGGGTGCAGGCGCAGTCATGGGCATGTTCAACATGTTTGGCGGCAAGAAAAAGCGTGTGGCAGCAGGGATCAAGCTGCTTTCACCTGCCACAGGGCAAACGATTGTGACCGGATCGGCAACTGTCAAACGCAGCTCTTTGAGCTTCCGGAACGCTTCCCCGTGGAGCGTGCGCGCTGAGCAAGTTGGTTACCGTCACAGCCGCAAGGGCAAGCAATTGGTCGAAGCCTTCGTCCTCGCGTTCAACGAGGTGGTGGATCAAGAGTCCGTAATCGCATCGGTCCCGCGCGCAGCAGCGCCAGCGGCCAGTGCAAGCAGTATCGCAACGGTGAACACTGCCACGTCCATGATGGCGATGCCCATGGGTGAGGCCGAAGCGCTTCGCGGCCTAGAGCCAGGCACGACGCTTACCCCGACGGGCAAACGCGAGGGCCTTTTCGTCGAGGTTGAAGACAATTTTGGAACCAAAGGCTGGGTAAGCGTCGAAGCGCTCGATTGATCCAGCTTAAGAGGCGACCCGAGGGGTGGGCGGTGCAGGACAGGGTTTTGTCTATGTATCGCCTACCTTGGCCCGCCTCATCCCGCGCAACTTCCACCTATCGCTTGCAGCAAAGGCCCGGCAATGGCATTTTCAATTCCAGCTTCTGGCCTGATGGGGGCCGACTTGGACCGGAATGGGGGCCGGGACACCGCAATGGCAAAAGCGCCTCTTAGGATTTTGTACGTCGAAGACGACCAGCGCACCGCCGCTGCGGTCAGCGAATTGGCATCCGCAAGCGGGGATGTTCTCGTCTGGGAAGAGCATGGCAGCGCCGCTCTCCTCAGAGCCGGGATGGAAGCGTTTGACGTTATCATCCTCGATAGGATGCTGGGCGATATTGACGGTCTTACGATCACAAAACGCCTTCGTGAAAGCGGGATTGGCACGCCCATTTTGATGCTCAGCGCACTGGGCAGAAGTTCGGACCGGGCAGATGGCCTTGATGCAGGCGCCGATGATTATATGGCGAAACCTTACGAGCCCGATGAATTGATGGCGCGTCTGCGTGCGCTTCATCGGCGCTCGGCTGGACAGGAGCATCAGGCGGTTATCATCTACGGTGCGTTCGAGTGCCACTTAAAGGCGCGCACAGCGTTTCGTGATAACCAACACCTCCCGCTCAGTCCCAAAGAGTTCGACCTGTTCCGCTATTTCATGGAAAACGCGGGCGAGACGGTCACGCGCGAGATGCTTTTGCATGATGTTTGGAACATAGATTTTGACCCGCAAACCAATGTGGTCGACGTCAATATTGGCCGTTTACGGCGCAAGCTTGAAGAAGGCTTTGATGCGCCTGCGTTAGAAACCATCTGGGGCTCTGGATATCGTATCCTTGAAGGTAAATGACCAAAGAGGCGCGCCGTTCAATATTCTCGCAGATTGTGCTTGCGGCGATAGGTTTGTCGTTGGTGCTCGTCTTTGCGCTGTGGTTTGTGACCCATCAAACCGTTGTCTCTACCCTTAACGACGGCGCAGCCAAAGAGGTGGATGTCGATATCGCAGGGCTGGTCGACATTTATACGACAAGCGGCCTTGATGAACTGCGCCAACGAATTGCGGACCGGATCGCCTTGACCCCGTCTGAGGGGAGCACGCCGCATTACCTTCTTGCCAATAATGAGGGAGAGCGAATTGCTGGGGACATTGCTCAGTGGCCTTTGCTTGATCCCATGGTGTCGGAAACAGGCGATATCTCTATTGGTGAAAACTCGCGCGGATTTGCGCGTGCGGTGCAATTGGATCCGGACCTGCGCTTACTGGTGGCGCGCCGGATGGATGCCGATGATGCAGTGCTCACAAATATCGCGATTGCCTTTATCCTTGGAGGCGGCGCATTCGTGGCGCTCGTCGCATTGCTTGGCCGCATGGCTGCGCTGGGGCTTCAACAGCGCATTGGACGGATCAATCTGGCGTTTCGCGATCCGGGTAAGGAAAGCGAACTTGCGCAAGGTAGAGGCGGCGACGAGATCGACGAGCTTGCAGGTCACAGCGCGTCCGCTCTTGTCCGCCAACGCGGGCTGATGGAGGCATATAAGGAAACATCAGAGCAGCTTGCCCATGAAATGCGCACGCCGCTATCGCATCTTGATAACCGCTTGCTGAAAGCTCTGGAGGCAGCGCCCGCGCCGCGCGTTGCGCAGCGGCTTGTCGAAGCGCGCGCCGAGATTAAGCGTCTGGTGCAAACACTTGAATCGCTCCTCGATATTGCCTCGAGCAAGAGCCGCCGCGGTGATCGTTCGGGTCTTGCGCCGTTTGACATGAGCGCGGTGGTCGGCGGTCTGTGCGAACTTTATGCAGGCAGCGCGGAGGAAACCGGACACGAACTTGTCTGGGATGTGGAGCCGGGAGTTATGGTGGAAGGCGAAGAGCGTCAACTCAGCCGCCTTGTCACCAATCTTCTCGACAATGCACTCAAATATGTCCCTCCCGGCGGCCGGATCGAGGTAAGCCTTAAACAGGGCCCTGAAATGGTAATTGCCGACAATGGCCCCGGCATCTCACCGGCGGACAGGACACGAATTTTTGACCGGTTCTACCGCGGGCGGGCGAGCACGGGCGAGGCCAATGGCAGCGGCTTGGGCTTGGCTCTCGCAAAAGCCATTGCAGAGCGCCACGGTTTGCAGCTCACTTTGGAAGATTGCGAAGCGGGATCACGCTTCCGGCTGGGACGATAAGGTATGCTCTTAGGAAAGACAGTCGCGTCGGCTAAAGCTGCGTCGGGTTTGTACAAGGTTTTTGTGTGGCGCAGCGGTAGGTTCGCGATCATGCGGGGGAGAGGAACAGCAACCGGATTGCTGCTTGCCGGGGTGATGCTGGCAAGCGCTGCGTGCGCGCCGATATCGGGCGAGGTAGCAGCGCGCAGCACGGCCAAGTCTTCGCTCGCGGAACCCGCAGAACTCGCAGAACCCTCAGCCCCGTTCGCGACGCTAACACGGGCCAGCCAGCTGGCTCAAGGTTTAGCACGGGCAGAGGCCGCTTATGATGCGCGTGAAAATGAGCAGCTTGGTAAGCTTGTGAGCGCCCTTTACGCCAGCGGTATTGCCCCGCGAGGCGAGGAGCAATTGGACCGGCTTGGTATGTGGGCCAAGGCAGCGGGGAAAGGGGCGCAGCCCTTTCGCGGACGCCTGTTGGGACCTGCATATGTGCGGGGAGAGCTGGCCCCGGGGGAACGCTGGACAAGCGCGCAAACCTTCAAATCTGGTGAACCCAGCACTCTGGCTGTCTCTCATAAAGGTGCAGGGCCTGTCAGCATAAGTGTCTCTGACCAAAGTGCGCGGCGCGTTTGTGATAGTGCGAAAACGCCTGCGCCATCGTGCCGGTTTACGCCGCTCTATACGCAGCGCTATTCGATCGAGCTGGTTAATAAGGGAGAGGGGCGTGCGGTCTATTTTCTTGTTTTCGACTAAGGCGCTTTATGCAGTTGCTATTCTGGCCGCAGCGACGCCCGCCTCAGCGCAGTATTTCGACATTTACGGCAATGCGAACGAGGCGCTACCAGAGGCGCAGGCCGCTTATGAAGCGATGGCTGAAGATGCGCCCGCAGACGTGCAAAGCGCGCGGATCTCTGACCTTATTATGGGTCTGATTGGCAAGGCGAAATATAAGGAGGCCTATGAGCTCTATCTCGCCAATGATGAGCTGGATTTGCATGATGATGCGCGAATGGGCGCGGCCGGGCATGGGCTTGTGGCTTTTGCTACGGATACGGCTGAACAGGCGGATTACGTTGCTCAATTGACAGCCATGGTCGAGCGGGAAAGCTGCGCGCCATGCTACGCAAGGACCTTTGCAGCGCACCATTTAGCCCGGTATTATTTGGTGCATGAGGACGACCTTGCAAAGTCGGTTGAGTGGCACAAGAAAGCGCTCAATATCGCTTTGGAGGATTTGGCACCCGGTGATCCTGCGAAGGTGAACTTCGCCTATCAATACGCAGCGTATCTGCGCAATCAGGACCTGCAAGCGAGCGTGCAAGCGGTCCGGTACACTGAACAGCTCGCTTTCGAACTTCTTCCGCGCGATGATCACCTTGGCTGGCTCTACGTGTTCTTGAGCAATGCGCTTGTCGCCCTTGATCAAGGGCGTATCGCAGAGGCGGCCGATTTGTTCGGACGAATTGCTGATATCGGCGTCAAAGAATGGGGGGCAACCGATCCGCAATTGCTCGGCATTTTTCAAAACACAGCGGTTTTGAATGCGCGGCTGGGACGCACTGGCGATGCCGTTGAGATTGCACTGCGAGCCGAGGGAAATCAGGCTTACTCAGACAAAAACGAACATGCATATCATCAGGCGCTGATCGCAAGTTTGCTGCTCGAAGATGCGCGCTTGGACGAGGCTACCGAGTATTACCGAAAGGCCATTGGCCTGTATGAGGACGCAGGCGATGATGATCCTTATCATGCGCAGGCCCGCATCGGATTTGCCAATTCATTAAGCCTGCGCGGCGAACATGATGAAGCGCTCTTGTTCGCTCAAAAAGCGCTCGCCGCGCACGAAAAGCTCGAGGCGACCAATCCGCAGCGCCGTGAATATCAGACACTTGCTTCGCTGATTTTGGCAAGAGCTGGACAGACCGAGCGAGGCGCTGAAACTCTTGCTCCTGTGCTTGAGGCCAATGAAAGCGCCTTGCTTGATGTTTATGCGCAAGATCAGGATCGGCGCGCGGTTGCCTCTGATGGGACTGAGTTTTTCCGTGATGCAACACTTATTTCGCTTATGAACGGCGACATAGAGCGCGCCTGGCGCAGCGCTCAGCTCAGTGTGATCAGCGATCTCGCCATGAGCGCCGCAGCGCTTTCATACCCCGGCGATCCCGACGGATTTAGCGCCGCGCTCAATAATGTGCGTTTGGCCCGCGCGGCTGAGAATGATGCCAGAGCGCGGTTTGCAAATGGAGAGGGGAGTTCAGCCGAGCTGTCAGAGGCAGTGCAAGCATTAGAAAAGGCGGCGGCTGCGCTTTCGAGCGATTACCCCGATTTTGCCACTTTCCTTCGCCCCCAACCGCTGCGAATTGACGCGGCTCGCAGCCTGTTGGCTGAAGGCGAGGCATACATCTTGCCATTAGTTTATTCCGACCGCGTCATAACCATAGCGCTAACGTCAGAGGGGTTTGCTTGGGGGAAACTAAAACGCCCCTGTTCGAAGCGCGCGAGCTTATCAAGACCGTTCGCAGTTCCATCGATGCAAGTCTTGGCGGCCGGGATGTCTTCGACGCGGCTGCTGCGCACCAGCTCTATGATTTTGTGTTCCCGCCCGAAATACAGGCAGCGATCGAAAATTCGGACAAGCTGATATTTCCAGCGGGCGGTCCATTGGCGGTGATACCGCCGTCTGTTCTTGTCTCCCGGCGTGAGCCTGACGCAGGGCGGCGCTTCCTCATCGAAGACTATGCTATCGCGATCACTCCCGGGCTTGGCGGCCGTCAGCTTGAGCGGGCAAATGCGCCGAATGGCTTTGCAGGGATCGGCGCGCCCAGTCTTGCTGAACCGCCTGCGGACAGGGCCGCTCTTCGCGGGGCAGTTGTAGATGTGAAGAGCATCGCCGCGCTACCCTCGCTTCCGGGCGCAAGCGAAGAGCTGGCAGCGCTTGAGGCGGCGTTTGCTGATAAAGGAAGCCTGGTTTTGTCGGGCGATGAGGCCACAGAAGAGGCCGTGCGCGCTGCGCCGCTTGCCCAATATCAGGTTCTTGCATTTGCAACCCACGGATTGGTGAGCGGCCAGATTGCAGGGCTCGGCGAACCGGCTCTGGTGCTCACTCCCGGACAGGCGAGCACGTCTGCTGATAATGACGGACTTTTGACCGCAAGTGAGATCGGACGCCTTACGCTGACGGCTGATTGGGTGGTGCTTTCTGCATGCAATACGGCAGCGGGTGAGGGGCGCGCATCGCCGACCTATTCCGGTCTGGCGCGCGCATTTCAGCTTGCCGGCGCGCGCTCGCTTTTGTTGTCGCACTGGCCGGTGCGCGATGATGTTGCAACGCGGCTGAGCGTACAAACGCTTAAGGCATCAAGCAGCGGGATGGAGCGCAGTGAGGCTTTAAGACAGGCTCAATTGGCACTGCTTGAGGAAGGTGTCCGCAAAGGAAGTTTCTCGCCAGCGGTCTGGGCACCATTTGTGATTATCGAATAGCCCAGATCAAGCCGGTGACTGCCTCAGGTCTTGATCTTGCCAAACAAAACGCCTGCCACTTTGCGCATCTGAATTTCCTCTGACCCTTCCGTGATCCGGTAACGGCGGTGGTGGCGATAAATGTGCTCAAACGGTTTGTGGCGCGAATACCCAATCCCGCCGTGCACCTGCATCGCGCGGTCGGCGGCATCGCACACCAGCCGGTTCGCCCAATAATTGCACATAGAGACCTTATGCGAGAGGCGTTTTGCTACCTCGGGTTTGGTCATCTGATCCATTTCCCACGCGGTCTTAAAGATGAGCAGGCGTAACATTTCGCACTGGGTGGAAAGCTCGACAATCGGGAATTGGATCGCCTGATTGAGCCACAACGGCTTGCCAAAAGGCTTTCGCTCTTGCGCATAACAAATGGCCTCAGCCACGCAATATTCGGCCGCACCAAGCGAGCTGGCTGCTTGCCTAATACGGTTTTCGTGCACGAAATGCTGCGCAGCGGCGAGGCCCCAGTCGAGATCGCCTAAGATCATATCATCAGGGACGAATACGTCTTGAAAGCTGCACTTGGGGTGATCGGTGGGCATGTTGAAAGTCCACAGATATTCCCCAACCTCAAAACCTGGCGCTTTGGTATCCACGACAAAGCACCCAAGGCCTTTCGCATCACCATCTTCGCCCGAATGCCGCGCAAAGGTCATGACATGAGTGGCTGTGTGAAGGCCTGTGGTCCACATCTTCTCGCCATTGATCAGCCAGCCTTCTACACCGTCTTTTGTATGGCGGGTGGCTCTGGTGTTCATATGCGTCGCATCAGAACCGTGCGCTTCTTCAGTCAGGCCGAACGCCCAGCGCTGCTCGCCGCGAAGCATAGCTTCCATGAAGCGCTCTTTTTGTGTCTCAGTTCCAAAGTCCCGCATCATCAAGGGCTGGACGAGATTACCCACAATCGAGTGCTCATTTTGAAGGTCGTTGTGAAGGCCGAGCCCTTTTTTGGCCAGATGATGGCGGATCACCGCCATGCCAAGATTGGTTCCGTCCTGGCCGCCAAATTCCTTTGGCAATTGATAACGATAATGCCCGGCGCGGTCTGAAAGCTTTTTAGCTTCCTTCAAGAGCTCTTCCCACTCCTCACGCGGCAATCCATCATTATCCCAGTCAGTTCGCGCATGTTCGCGGCGATGATCGAAGAAGCGAATGTTGTCGTCGCGGTTCTCAAGCGGCCTAATCTCAGCCTCGATAAAATCATCGAGCACTTTGAGGTAATTTTGAATGTCTTGAGGGACTTCGAACATGTTTTATTCTCTCGCCAGTCAATTAATTTGTAGCGCAATCAATGCACGCTTTGCCTTTGGATGCAAAGCCCTCCCGGATCGGGTGCGGCCTTCGTTGAAAGCCTTGCTAGTCTTCGATCCAACCGCGCGGGTTGGCCTCCATCTCAGCGCGCTTATCTGCCAGAGCCTTTGCCATAACCGCTGCCAGTTCTGGGTTGTGCACTGAGGCGTCATAAGCCTCGCGCGGGTCGAGTTCGAGATTGATGAGCCAAGGGCCTTCCGCCGAAGAAAAGGCGAACGGGATATTCATTGGGCCATAATTGACGTTGCGAACGCCGTGATATTTGTGCGTAGAGCTTCTGAGAGCGAGCGCTTCATCGACGGCGAAATAATAGAGATATTCATGCGGCGTGCCCGCGTTGTCCTCGAGCATCGATGCAATAGAGCGGCCATCAAGGATGCGGTCTTTGGGCAAAGGAAGGTCCAGCCAATCCGCGAAGGAAGGCAAGAGATCAATGCCCATGGCCATGTCAGACAGCTCTTGTCCCGCGTCGAGGCGGGCAGGCCAGTGAACGATGAAAGGCACCCGCATGCCTCCCTCCCAGGTCTTTCCCTTGCGGCCTCGCAGCGCTGACGGGTCGCCTTGCCACCAAGGGCCGTTGTCGCTGGTGATTATGATGATCGTATCCTCGAGCGCACCGGTCTCATCAAGGGCTGCGACTATGCGTCCAACACCATCATCGAGGGATTCGATCACATCGCCGTACAGCCCTGCTTGTGACCGTCCCTCGCGGCCCGTTTCAACATAAAGCGGGACATGCGGGAAGTTGTGCGCGAAGTAGAGGAAGAAGGGCGCGTCGCTATTGGCTGCCTCGCGTTCGATAATATCTACCGCCTCGCGGGTGTAGAGCGCATCGAGTTTGGTTTGGTCAGCCGGATGCTCAACCTCAATTTCCTTGTCGCGGTAGAGAGCGAAGGGTTCCATATCGTTGCTGTAGAGCGCGCCGTAAAAGCTCTGGAAGCCAAAGTCATTCGGCAAAGATGGGCTCTCCTCCCCGATATGCCACTTGCCCACCATAAAGGTGCGATAGCCCGCAGCGCCAAGCATATCGGCAATGGTAATTTCTTCAGCTGGCAGACGGACATTTAGGCCGTTCAATTTGTTGATGGAACTCAGCGGGCTTGACCCGGGAAATACGACGTTCGACAGGCCTGCGCGCGGCGGCATTCGGCCCGTCAGGAAGCCCGCGCGCGACGGCGTGCATACGGGCGAGGGTGAATAGAAGTCGGTGAGCTTGATCCCGCCCTCGGCGAGCGCGTCAATATTGGGCGTTGCAATGGCCTCAGCGCCAAAGGCACCGATGTCGCCGTACCCCAAATCATCGTAGAGGATGAATATAATGTTTGGACGCGAGGACCGGTCTGACAGATCGGCGCTTTTCGATCCTTCCTTCAGCGTATCAAGGTAGTCACGCTTGAGGGCGAGATGCGTTTCATCATCAGACTGGCTGTAGAACAAGAGCTTTGCGCCAACCCAGACGAGAGCGACGACAACAAGCAACGCTGGAAGCAGGAAGATGAGGCCAAGCCGTTTGAGCCATTTGCGCGCCGTCGTCATTGCCATCTCCTATTCTGATCTTGCAGCTTCGGTTTTTGCGGGTTCGTCCGTAACCCCGTCGTCCTCAGGCACACCGCTTGCAAAGGTCAACCCGTGCCCAAATGGGTACAACGGATTGGCGCTGTCATAGGGCACGTCTTCCAATTGAGCCTCGACGGCCGCCATTGATGAAGGAAGCTCGAAAGGCAGCTTTCCCGACGGATTGAACCGGCCAAACACGAGCTCAAGCAAGACCGCATCGCTCACGCCGAAACTGCCGATTATGGCAGCGCTGCTGTCAGCGATTTCGGGAAAGACGGCTGGACGGTCCAAATATATGTCCAGGATCAGCGGCACCTTGTCTGCCAATTCGGTCAAGCGCTGCCTCTCGGGCTCTGCGAAATACAAGGCGCCGGCATGCATGATGCTCTCAAATAGTCCGTCGCGCGGCTCATATGGTGCGTTCGTGCGGACAATGGCAAAATCAGCCTCTTCGGGGCGCTCAACCAGCTGCCCGAATTCCGCGGCCGCTTCCCGCTCGACATTCTCGACATAGAGTTTCGGTTTGCCCTTTAGCGGGAGGCTCGGTGCCCCCTGTTCTTGACCATTCTTAAGAAGCACCAAGGATCGTCTTTGTGCCTCAAGGCCAGCCGCCACGAAATCGGCGTTGCCGACAAGTGCCTTGGCGGCGTCTGCATCAACGAAAGGATTGTCAAACAGTCCTAGGCGGAATTTGTCGCGCAATATGCGCCTGACGGACTGGTCGATCCGCGCCTCGCTGACCGAGCCTTCGTGCACGAGTTCGACCAGAAGTTCAGGGACTTCTTCGCCTCCGAACATGTCATTGCCCGCCTCGATAATCTTTAGCATACGCTCTTTGGCAGAGAGGTCTTCGGCGCCCCATGCCCGCGCTGGCAGCACAGTGAACGCGCCAAGGATCTGCGTGTCCGAGATCAATCCCCAATCGGTGCATACAACCCCGTCAAAATCATAGCGTTCGCGCAGCAGACCGGTGATGATCGCCTTGTTGTAGGCAAAGCCAACGTCCTCATCAGTCTGACCAACCGGAATGCCGTAGTAGGGCATGATTTGCGCCGCGCCTGCGGGGAATGCGCCCTCTTCAAATGGTATTAGATGGTAGCTGAAATTGTCACCGGGATAGACTTGTTCGCGGCCGTATTCAAAATGCGCGTCCTCTCCGCCAGCCTGCGGTCCGCCGCCGCTAAAATGCTTGACCATCGTAGCAACGCTTTGCGGGCCCAGCTCCTCGCCCTGCATTCCCAAGACGTACGCCTTGGTCAAAGCGGCTGACAAATTCGCGTCTTCGCCAAAGGTCGTCGCAATGCGCGCCCAGCGCGGCTCGGTCGCAAGGTCGGCAGTCGGGTGCAGAGCGAGATGGAGGCCCACCGCACGGTATTCTCGCCGTGCGATATCGGCAAATTCGCGGACCAGCTCAGGATCGTTGATTGCCGCCAAACCAATCGGGTCGGGCCACTGCGAAAAGGCTCCCGCCGGAAGCGCCACACCGCCGCCGGTGGTAACGCCGTGCCTTGGGTCTGTTGCCAGCGTTACCGGGATGCCAAGCCTTGTGCGCTCAGCCGCCTCTTGCAGTGCGTTGGACCACGCCGCGAATGTGTCGACGTTTTCAACCGGTACAGCCAAGCTGAAATGGTTCATTTTCTTGGCGACAAGAAGCTCGCTATTCGGCGAGAATACCAAGCTTTGCGGATCGAAGAGGCTCACGCTTTCAGACAGCTCACCATCGGAACTGACCGTGGTGAAGTTGATGAACATGGCGCCCGCTTTTTCCTCAAGCGTCATTTGACCGAGCAAATCCTCGACCCGGTCATCCACGGGCGCTCGAACATCTTCGTAAACGTCGAGTTCGCCGTTCTTGTTGAGGTCGCGCAAGGATAGGCCGTCGACCTTGATCACCGGAGCGCGCTCGCCGAGCTCGGCCAAATTGGACCGGGATTGCATTGCAGAAGAAATCCAGAGCCCGGCAATCGCAAGCAGTGCAAGCAGAGCAATTGCGATGACCAAAAGGCCCAAGCCCTTAAGCAATTTGCGCGCCATTTCAGACTTCTTTCTTTACTTTGGACTTGCTCACTGACCCTGTCAGCTGCTGCACGTGCGATTGTCGGCACTCTTCGCGGCCACGAATGTGATTGAGCGCGCGGCAAGCTTGGTCCCATTTTGAATTATTGGAGACAAGCCAACTATCGTGCCGTCGTCCAACATCTTTGGTTCTACTCCATTGATGAGAACATCTTCGGATGCGAGCTCGGGAGCGGTCAGGCTGTAAACTTCGGCGTCGCTACCCAAAGCGATTGTACGCGTCTCTTCTCCAAGGTTTAAGATCGCCAATCCAACCCCGCCGTTTTGTTGAGGCAAGCAATGGGCAAACATCCTCAAGTCAGATGTAGGCGAAAATGGGGAAGCCAAAACGGTCGAACCCATGGTGCGCCGCCATAGCAATGCAGCCCAGTAGTTAGGGCGCGTCTCCAGCGTGTCCTCGTCAATCAACGCATAATCAGAGGCGGCGAGTGTGTTGTGCATGACCACTTGAACACCGCGCTGAGCCAGTTGCCCCTGCTGGTTCAGATACCGGAAGCTGTCAGCAAATGAGGCTGCCCATGGGCTTCCCCGCAGGCCGCTTGCGCTGTTTCGGTCAGCCATATCGGTTTGCCGGGCTCATGCGCATCTCGCTGTGCTGAATAGAACTCATAGTCCGCAAGCGTCCGGTCCAGCCATTGAGGCGAGAGCACTTCGTCGAAATTGGCGACATCTACGCCCATCCCTGCGCAGCGCTCTGATACTGCGCCGTAGAAATGGTAGGAGAAAGCATCGACGTTCCCCGGATTGGCGCTCAGCATGTCAGACGTGCTGATGAAGGCTGCTTGGGCTGCAACAGGAATGCTCCCGAAGATCGCTCCTTCGCCTACGCTGCCGGGGCCAAGGATGGTCAAATCGGGCGCGCCCGCTTTTGCCCAGTCCCGGAAAATTGCGAAGTCCCTGCCATAGTCTTGGGCGCTATAACCAGCAGGGAACCGGCCAAGCGCTGTTGCATTGGGTTCATTCGCATACTCGGCAGCCGCAATCTCTCCGCCGGCCTCGCGCGTCAGGTCGAGCAGTCTTTGCGCTTGCTCTGTTTGCCAAACACCAGCCGCATCGCGCGTTCCGCCACTTATTGCGAAGCTTGTAACAATCTTCGCATCAACGGCGTTTGAGAAATCGACAAGGCCCCGCCATTGCTCGCGCGTTAGGACTTGCTCAAAGCCGCTTGGCGGGGCCTCTGTCACCTCGCCCTTGGCTGGCACATAGGTGCTGTTGGCCCATGTACCGCTCACCCGGACATAGGCAGGGCCAAGATGGCGGGCCAGATTGCGCAGGCGCTGTGATGAGAGGTCCATCGGCGGACGCATCCGATACCGTTCACCATTGCGATTGGCATAAGGCGCCCAGAAACTCCCCCCGGTAACTTCGACCATCTCGACGTTGTAAGACTGGAAGCGTTCACCGACAGCGGCGACTTTTGCAAGAGCGGCAAGGTCCAGCTCAGGCTGTGCTGGTTGGGTTGAAGTGCAAGCCGACATTACTAGCGTACTCGCAGCCACAGTTGTCCCTGCCAGCGCTCCGCGCAAGGAACGCCTTGATCGAGCGCCGCAATTAATCAGTGCCCGCGCTTCCATAGCCCATCCCGGCATAACCTGCGTCATCCATCCCTCCCAATCTTGCTTTTTAAAAAGACGCTACAAGTAGCGCTCAAAAAAGCGAAGAAGCAAAATCCCGCTCCCATAGAAGCGCCATTGCAATAAGGCCTCTTTGACGGGGTACAGCTGCGCTTGCTCCCTATTCATCAATGAGCCGTCTCGGCCCTCAAACGGCTCTCAATATGGACAGGCGTTGGTCACATATGCGCTGAAAGACAACACATCAGCACTATCATCTTCGATAGCGCGCCTAATATTATTTCAACTTGCGCCCTGTGAGTTTGCTGATACTGTTTTGAGTCGGAGAGCCGCATCGGCAAAATGTCGAGCGGAAGTTGAGAGGGAAAACTATGACGCGTAAGCTTACCGCTTATGCTGCTGGCCTTATGGCATGCAGCGCATTCACCGCACCAGCATTAGCACAAGACGCCGAGCAAGATGCAGAACAACTGCAAGCGCCTGGCGACAATGTGATTATCGTGACGGCGACACGCCGGGCTGAGAACCTCCAAGAAATTCCTCTCGCTGTGACAGCGGTGGGCACTGAAGAATTGGATCGCCAGGGGATTGCAGACGTCCGGGGACTGGCGGCTGTATCGCCAAGCTTTAACTTAAACTCTTCCGACACAGAAACCGGCGGTACAACGATCCGTATTCGCGGTGTCGGTACCACTGGTAACAACATCGGTCTTGAGAGCGCTGTCGGCGTCTTCCTAGACGGCGTTTATCTTTCGCGTCCGGGTGCGGCATTGGGCGACCTTGTTGATGTTGAACGCGTGGAGATCCTGCGCGGCCCGCAAGGCACTCTGTTTGGCCGCAACACTTCGGCTGGTGCGCTCAACATCACCACAAAGCGGCCTTCGCTTGATACGGTCGAAGGCTTCGCTAACGCCAGCTACGGCAATTTCGACTTTGCGAATGTGCAGGGCGGTGTCAGCCTTCCGATTGTCGAGGATTCCCTAGGGGTTCGTTTCTCGGGTGCATATCGTCGGCGTGATGGTCTGCTTACCAACCAATTGGGCGAAGATCAGAATGATCGTGACCGTTATTCGCTTCGCGGGCAGGTATACTGGGAGCCATCGGCCGATGTCAGTCTGCGTTTGATCGCCGATTTTGCGAGCGCTGATGAAAGCTGCTGTGCAGCTGTGATTGTGCGCGAATCTGAACTGTTCGCCAGCGGTGCTGCTTTCTTGGCCAATGGCCTTCCGGCTGATGGCGGAGCGCCAAACATTGGAAGCCCGGACGACCAGGGCAGCATCTATTTTGACCGATTGACCAACACGACAAGTGATCTTGCGAACGGCTATGACAACCTTGGCTTCTCTGCGGAATTGAACTGGGATATTAGTGACAATGCGTCGCTGACCTATATCGCGTCTTATCGTGATTTCGATGCGTTCAGTGCACGCAGCACTGACTATGTTGGTTTGGCCGTTTTCTCGGTTGGCACCGGGGACTCGATTTTCAATAATCCGACCAACACTCCCAACATCACCGAGATCGAAACCATCACGCATGAGCTTCGATTGCAAGGTGAAGCGTTCGATGGCGCTTTGGATTGGTTGGTTGGCGCTTACTATGCTGATGAAGAAATTGCCACAAACCCTGAGGGCAGCCTCGGTCTGGGTCCGGATTACGAGGCATATATCAACTCGTTCCTGACCGCGATTGGCCAGCCCAATGTGGATACGCTGGCCTTTATCGGCACGGGCGGTCTTGCTGGCAATCCAAACGCGCTAACCGATGTCGATTTCACGGGCGCTTTTGCACAAAACGTCTTTACGCAAGACGCGGAAAGCTGGTCGATCTTTACCCACAATACGTTCAACGTGACCGATACGCTCAGCCTTACTGCGGGTATTCGCTACACCGATGACAAGAAAGAAGGTGCCTTCACTCAGATCGCGGCTTCAAACGACCCTTGCCTTGCTACAAACCCTGCGTTTGGCGCCACTGGCCTCAATGGGTTGCTGTGCTTTGTCTTCGCAGTGCCGGCTGATGTGCCCGGCGCTGTCGGATTGCCGCTTACTTTTGGTAACGGCGCGCAAGGCGGCGTTTTTGATGAGTTCAACGATGATGAGCTGATCTACACCGGTAAGATCGCATGGGAAGCGTCGCCAGACGTGAACACTTATCTCAGCTTTACTCACGGCTACAAATCAGGCGGTTATAACCTGGACGCATCAGCCAGTGTCGGCGGGCTTGATCCGCGCTTCGCGTCTGAGACGATTGATGCCTACGAGTTTGGTCTCAAAGCCAGCCTGTTCGAAGGGCGTGCCACCGCAAATATTGCTATCTTCCATCAAGAGCTGAGCGACTTCCAGGTGCTTGAATTCACCGGCGTAGCGTTCCAAACCTTCAACGTACCAACCGCAAAGAGCAGCGGTGCCGAGCTGGAATTCCAGATGCAGGCGAGCGATGAGATATCGTTCAACACTGCTGTGACTTATGCCGATGCGCGCTATCCTAGCGATTGTGTTGCAGGTGACCCCAACCCGCTCGCGCAAGCCGCAAACCTGTGCGGGAACACTTTGACCAACGCGCCAGAGTTCGTCGGGAATGCTGGAATTCTCTACGAAAACGAAATCACCGATTCTGGCTGGGTGATGGCTGCAAGCGCGAACATTCGTTTTGAAACCTCACGCCGGACCAGCACGCAGGCGACCGAGGTGGGTTCGGACATTCTGCTCCCGTTTGATATCCAAGGGGCGAACGTCAAAGCCAACGCAAGGATTGGCTTCACCACTCCAAGCGAGAGCTTCACAATCGAGTTTTGGGGCAACAACATCTTCGACGAGCAAACCCGAAACGTGACGTTCAATACGCCGCTTCGCGGTGTCGCCGGGGCGCGTTCGCGCGGCGCGTTTCTTGAAGATCCACGCACATATGGCGTGACAGTTCGCACGCAATTCTAAATTTAACCCCAATCTCCACTGGGGTTGGATTGGCGGCCGGCATTTGTGTCGGCCGCCTTTTTATTTGTGGGTACCAATGGCCATGTAAACGAGGCTGATGGCCAGCACGATTACTGAGCTGCCCGCCCTAATCGCAAACCGTCCTTTGGCCTTCCTCCATAGCGTCCTGCCGCCGCTGGCAGAGAATGGCCGTATCGACGCGGCCAGCGATACAATCGCAGCGAGGTTCAGTGTGCCGACGAGTGCAGTTGGCAAATCGCGGCAAACCGGAAGCGGCCTGACCGCTCCCAGATTATCCGGTATTGAGCTTAAGGCTGGCGGATTAGGCTTCCGAGTTGGCAACCATGTCGCGCTGGAGCGTGCGTCCCGCAAGTAAGTAATGCAGGGCCGCCCAGCCATAGATACAGCTGAAGATAACAATCGACCACTGAAGCCCGCGCGCTTCTGCGCTAGAACAGGCTTCCATAGCGTCCAACTCCGCGCCGCTGAGAAGCGCCTTCGCATCAGCGCCGAGCGACAACAGCGGCTTGCACGCCTCAAGCGTCAGCCCGAGCGATTGACCGTCGAGGAACATGTTCTTCAACACAGTCGAGAGCACACCGATAATCGGCGGGCCAAGCCCGTACCCCAGCAAATTGACCACGAACAAAGTGATCGCAACCGATGTTGCACGCATCCTGCTGTCGACGACGCCGCCTGATACGGCATACATTGGCCCGAGGTAGAAATAGTGGATCATCGCGCCGAGCATAAGCGCGGGCACCGCGAGCCACAGATTGGGCATCAAAAATCCAAATGCATAAAGCGGGACGGAGGCTCCAAGGCCGATGGCCGGCAGCCATGAGAGCGCATTGGGATATCTCTTGGACATTCTGTCCGCCAGCCAGCCCGAACTGAATACGCCGATAGCCGCCATGACACCAAGAACGACGCCGTAAAGCAACGAGGCCTGTTGGATCGTCAGGCCATGCGTGCGCAGCAGGAATGAGGTTGTGAATTGGCCGATCCCATATCCAACAAAGGAGGCAAGCGTCGCCCCAAACACGATGTGCCGATAGGCAGGCTTCTTAGCCAAAACGGCCAGCGCCTCTTTGAAGCTGACCTTCTTAAGGCCCTGAAGCGCGGCGGGATCTGTGTAACCGCGCGGCGGCTCTTTGATGGTCCGCCATACCACCAGACCTAAGAGCAGTCCCGGCAATCCGACCACTACAAAGGCAACCCGCCACCCTTCAACCTGCGACCAATCAAGTTCGCCAAACAGAAATCCGAGGCCCATCGCGCCGACCCAGGCGCCGTATTGTGCACCGTCCAGCCCGGCAAGCTGTCCTCCAAACACCGAGGCCAGCATTCCGCCAAGCGGTACGCCTAAAGCATAGACTGAAACCGCCGTAGCGCGCCGTGATGGCACGAAATAGTCCGCAATCAGAGATTGGGCAGGCGGTGTGCATCCTGCCTCGCCGATGCTGACGCCAATTCTGAATAAGAACAGCATCATGAATGACATGGCAAACCCGCAAAGGGCCGTAAAAAGGCTCCAAACGATAACGGCGGCCGCGATGATACCGACGCGGTTATATCGCTCAGCCCCGCGCGCAATCGGTATGCCGATAAAGGTGTAAAGCACCGCAAAGGCGGGCCCGCCGAGCAAGCCCATCTGCCAATCCTCAAGCCCGAAGGTGAGCTTGATTGGTTCAGTTAGGATATTGATGATTGTCCGGTCGATGAAATTGAAAATATAAACAACGAGCAGGGCGCTTAGAACATAGGCCCGGTAGCCGGGCGAACCGAAACCTCCCGATGCAGGAACTGCGCTCGTCGGTGAAACCACCGTCGCTTCGGCCATCAATCTCTCCCAAACAGCGTTCGTCAGTATGAAGCCGAGTGGTTCTCGGCGCCATCACAGCGTCGCTTTCTTTTGTTGGCCTGCACCTTCTGACTATTTGAGCTAGAGGTAAAGCCCAATCACGAGGCCGCTGTTCCCCGCCCGAAGAATTTCGCTTGAAACCATCGTTCATTGGGAAGCGCACATGCCGGAAAAGTCTGGGCTTCGGCTACCGCTGTTCGCACATTCTATTCCATTTCCAGCATGCAGGTAATCGTATCTGCGAAATGCGCTAGCGTGGATTTGTCACTCCAGGTTGAGTGAGCACGGCTTGTGTCATCGAGCCTCGTTTCTCGCGCACTCAGCACCCCGCCGAGATAAGATTCAAGAAAGATAAAGCGCTGATTTTGAATAGCTCTGCTTTTGGCTGGCATCAGGGTCCGCAGATGTTTGAGACAGCGCTGATACCCTGAGTTCCAGCGGCGTTCCAATGCATCGTCGAACAGGTCGCGGTGCGCCATGGTGAGCATAAGCAGGAACCGATTGTATGTGTCCGTTTCTCCGCGCGCGGCCAGATTGACCGATGGATAGATCAGAATATCGACGACCTGAGAAATGCTGACCTCGCCGCCGGCTTCTTCCAGAGCATCAAGCTGCTGGTTTCGGCGGTCATCAATGATTTTGGCGCCATCAACGATAAGCTCACGGATGAGCGCTTCCTTGGACCCGAAGTGATAACCCACCGCAGCGGGATTCTTCTGTCCAGCCGCCGCCGCGATATCGCGCACAGTCACCCCGTCGATACCGCGATTGGCAAAAAGGCGCTGTGCTTCGGTTTTGAGCCGATCAACCGAAGGGCTGCGTGTCTTTAGGGAGAGTTTGCTCATTGCGCTCACGTTTAGACCACATGCGATTGTGGGTTGCAATAATGCAGTTGTTTAATACAGTTGCATTATGAAAGGGCAATCGGACAAAGTGTCGGCACCGGCTGATCCTCGGGCTTTGGCGGTTTGGATGGATGATATCGGCCTCCAACGCGCACCGCTCAGGAAGGTTCAGCTTCTGGCTGGCGGGAGGCAGAATATCCTCTTTCGGTTTGACCGCAGGGACCGCGATTTTGTGCTTCGCAGACCGCCGCTTCATCTGCGCAACACCTCCAAGGACGCTATGAAGCCTGAGGCACGCCTCTTGGAAGGCGCCCATGCGCGCGCGGGCGCTGGCAAGGCCCCAAAGAACCTGGCGACCGATTGCATACAATGACGATTTCACTGTTCGAACGCACACCGCGATTGATCGCGAAGAATTGAGAAGGAAACGGATATGAGTGATTTGGACTTTTCGCACAAACGCGTGCTGGTTGTCGGCGGCTCCAGCGGTATCGGGAACGGTATCGCTCGCGGTTTCCTTGCTCGCGGGGCAGAGGTCCATGTTTGGGGCACGCGCGCCTCAGCAAATGACTATTCGGCTGATGAGGGGTCTAATCTGGAAGGGTTGAATTATGCGAAGGTCGATGTGGCTGACTATGACGAACTGAGCGCCTACGGGCCGCCTTTCGATAGCTTGGATGTGCTCATCCAGTCTCAGGGCTTTGTCCGGTACAAACAGGCCGAATATGAAAAGCAAGGCTGGGACGATGTGATGGGCATCAACATTGACTCCGTCATGCACACTGCGACCAAATTCAAGCCAATGCTGAGCGAGGCCAAAGGCTCGATTGTGATTGTGAGTTCAATTTCTGGCTTGCACGCGAATATTGGCAATCCAGCCTATGCCGCTTCTAAAGCTGCTGCGATCAGCCTTACCAAAACGCTCGGCCAGTCTTGGGCGCGTGATGGCATCAGGGTGAACGGTCTTGCCCCGGGATTGGTGCCAACAAAGCTTACGGCGGTTACTACCGAAAACGAGAAGCGCAGCGAAGCCGCTCTGCGAACGATCCCCGTCCGGCGCTATGGGACACCGGAAGATATGGCGGGTGCCGCCATGTTCCTGGCATCGCCGCTCGCCTCCTATGTGCAAGGCCACACACTCATCGCAGATGGCGGGCTCTCACTTTAAAGGCCAGCCACCCAATCAGACACCGTCCAGGACACCCATATTATGCTCTTTGAATATAGCGAGAAAACGCAAGGCCTGATCGCCAGATTGCAGGCCTTTGTCGATGCCAACATTCTGCCTGTGGATCACGAAATCCACGCTTGGAACCGCGATCCGGCCAATCTGTGGAAGCCATGGCCCGGCCTCGAACCGCTTAAAGAAAAAGCGAAAGCTGCTGGGCTTTGGAACCTGTTCTTGCCTGAGGAATACGGTGAATACAGCCCTGGCCTCACGAACCTCGAATATGCGCCCTTGGCAGAAATTATGGGCCGCAATGGTTGGTGCAGCGAGGTCTTTAACTGCTCCGCGCCTGACACTGGCAATATGGAAGTATTCGCCAAATTCGGCACCGATGCGCAAAAGCAGCAGTGGCTGGAGCCTCTGCTCGCTGGCGAGATACGCTCAGTCTACATGATGACCGAACCCGATCACGCCTGCTCGGATGCGACCAATGTCCGCACTGAAATCCGCAGCGACGGTGATGACTATGTCATCAATGGCACGAAATGGTGGATCTCGGGCATCATGGACCCGCGCTGCAAAGTCCTGCTGCTCATGGGGCAGACCAATCCGGACAATCCGCGCCATTCGCAGCAATCAACGGTCATCATTCCGCGTGATACACCCGGCGTAGAGGTTATCCGTGCACAGACTGTGTTTGGCGATGTCCATTCTCCCGGCGGGCACTGCGAGGTGCATCTGAAGGATGTTCGCATTCCCAAAGAAAACATTATCCTTGGCGAAGGGCGCGGGTTTGAAATCGCACAAGGCCGCCTTGGCCCGGGCCGCATTCACCACTGCATGCGCTCTATCGGATCGGCTCAGCTTGCTCTGGAACTCATGTGTCAGCGCGTGACTGAGCGCAAAACCTTTGGCCGGATGCTTTCGGACCGCTCTAGCATTCGGATGGAGATCGCGAAGAGTTATTGCGACATTGAACAGGCCCGCCTGCTGACTCTGAAAGCCGCCGATGCGATTGACCGGCGCGGGGCTAAGAACGCCAAGGATTTGATCGGGGCGATCAAAGTGGTTGCCCCGCAAATGGCGCAAACGGTCGCGGACCGCGCGATCCAGATGTTCGGCGGCATGGGTGTGAGCGACGATGTGCCTTTGGCAGGCATTCTTGCAACGCAGCGCTTCATTCGTCTCGCTGATGGCCCCGACGAGGTGCACGCTTCGCAGCTTGGTAAGTTCAAGATCGGGCAATACGCGAAACCCGGCGAAGGCTGGAATGACGTGCCCACTGACTAAGCCGCTAGCCGCCGTGAAAAGGTAAGAAGAGAGAGTGCAATATGCGTAGATGGGTAGTTAGCTCGTTTGGAGAGCCAAAAGATGTTTGGGCACTTCAAGAGGATGCCGAGCCTCTTGAGCCTGGCCCCGGTCAGGTCAAAGTCAAAGTCGAAGCCTGCGGCTTGGGCCTGCCCGACGTTTTGATGAGCCGGGATAACTACCCATTGACGCCGCCGCTTCCTTTCACGCCGTCGCAAGAGGCAGCGGGCGAGGTGATCGCCGCCGGTGAAGGTGTCGACAAAGCATTGATCGGCACGCGCGTGGTTGGTCCCACTCTCTTCCAAGCGCAGGCTGGCGGCTTGGCCGAAGAGTGCTTGATGCGGGCAAGTGGCACCGGTGATGGCGTGTTGTCCGGCCTATTGCCGATCCCCGAGGAAATGAGCGGAGTAGAGGCAGCAGGTCTCTACATACCCTATCAAACCGCATGGACCGCACTCGTCCGGCGCGCGAAGATTGCGAAGGACGACGTCGTGCTGGTGCTTGGTGCATCTGGCTCCTCCGGCAATGCAGCGGTCCAATTGGCAAAAGCGAAAGGCGCGCGCGTGATCGCTGTTGCGGGCGGCCCGCAAAAAGCCGCTTTCTGTAAGAGCATCGGCGCGGATGAAGTCATCGACAGAAGGCAGCAAGACATAACCGAGACAGCGCTTGAGCTTACTGGCGGTAAAGGCGTCTCAGTCGTCTTCGATCCCGTCGGTGGCAAAGCCGCACGCGCTGCTTTCAACGCAATGGCTTTCGAAGGGCGCTTTATTGTGATCGGTTATGCCAGCGGCGAGTGGGCGCGCATCGCTCTGGAAGAAACGGTGCTGAAAAACATCTCACTGCTGGGCGCGATGCCCGTTGGATGGAGCGCAGATCAAGTGCTCGAGACCCATCAGGATTTGGTCAAGCACTGGCAGGAGGGCGCAATCGACCTTTCAAGCAGCCAGGTCTTTGATTTCGGTGATGCGGTGACAGCAGCAACGCATATCGCAGACGGAAAAGTCGAAGGCAAAGTTATTGTCCAAATTCATGGCTCACAGGGGTAGGTCCTTCCATGTCCTTGATCTTGTTTCACACGCCCAATTCTCGTTCCTTGCGGCCATTATGGTTGCTCGAGGAGATGGGGCTCGATTTCGAGCTGAAGGTGATGGGCTATAATGCTGCGTATTTTGCGTCCGATGCGTACCGGGAGATCAATCCCATGGGTAAGGTGCCCGCCTTCTATGATGGCGGTCAGCTAATTTTGGAATCGACCGTTATTCTGGAATATATTCTCGCCAAGCACGGTCCATCACCCTTGAGTGTCGAACCCGACGAGGGGGATTTTGGGCACTATCTGACATGGCTCCACATGGCCGAAAGCGGACTGTCGCACTATCTCGCGGTCTATCTCGGTCAGATGATGGGCATCGAAAAATATGCAGTTTCCGAAGGTTTTGAGGCTTATGTGAAGTTTCAAGCTGAGAAGGCTTTCGAGATGCTCAATGACCATCTTAGCGCAAGGTCATTCATCGCCGCAGAACGCTTCACAGCCGCTGATATCTCAGTGGGATACAGTCTCTTTCTGGCAAACGCGATTTGTAGATTGCCCCTCCCAGATCGCGTGCAAGCCTATTTCGAGAGACTGCAGGAACGGCCGGCTTGGAAAAAGGCCGTTTCGATCAATGGAGAAACGCAATGAAAGCTCTAGTCTTCAACGGCCCGCGCGACATTCGCTACGAAGATTTTAAGGATCCCGAACGCACAATCGACAATGCGGTTATCATGCAGGTCGAAAAATGCAGCATCTGCGGCTCTGACCTTCACATTTATCACGGCGATCAGATTGGCGAGACCAATTATGATGCAGACCAACACAAGTTTTGTGTGGGCCACGAATTTATCGGAGAGGTCGTGGATACCGGGCCGGATGTTCATGACCTGAAGGTCGGGGACAAGGTCTTGGCCGCAGGCGGGACTGGATGCGGACAATGCACATATTGCCGCACGGGTATGCCCGGCAAATGCCGCCAGTCGACCGCCTTCGGCCTCAGCAATCAGATGAACGGTGGACAAGCAGAATTCGTACAAATCCCCAATGCCGACCGGACCCTTATGCGAATTCCTGAAGGTGTCGGCGATGAACAAGCCATACTGCTGACCGATGCGCTCGCCACAGCATCGTTCGGGATAAACAATACGGGGCTACAGCCGGGTCAGTCTTTAGCGGTTGTCGGACTTGGCCCGATTGGTTTGCTTGGCATTGAGCTCGCATTCTTGCGCGGTGCATCACAAGTTTTCGCCATTGATCCTGTGGCTGGACGCCGGGCGCATGCTGAAAAGCTCGGTGCCACCGCGTTCGCTCCGGGCAAGGAGGCAATTGGCGCTATCGTTGAAGCGACCAAGGGCGGCGTGAACTGCGTCTTCGAAGCATCAGGCGCAAGCGCCGCCGTTGCCTCAACCTTGCCATTGGTGAGGCGGGGCGGGGCGCTGTCTTTCATAGGCCTGCCGCAGCCTGACGTGGCGCTGCCGCTTAATCACATTCTTTATAAAGGTGTGACGGTGAAGGCGGGCGTTGCCCCTGTGCCGGACCTTTGGGAGCCGCTCATCCCGCTGCTGCAGTCGGGCAGGCTCAAAGGCGCAGGGCTCTTCTCGCACGAGATGGACCTTGCCGAGGGCGCAGAGGCCTACCGGATTTTCGATGCTCGCGACGAAGATGTGATCAAAATCATGATGAACGTCATTTAGCCAGCGTCAGAACTACCGCGATACCTCAAAAAAATACGCCCCGAGGCGAGGCAGGGGTGCATGGGCGCCTAGTGGGGCGCCTAGTGGGGCGCTTAGTGGATGGCTCCGATAAACCCGAGTTGACCTGCCTTAAAGACCGCTTGGGTCCGATTAACGCATCCCAGCCGGTCTATCGCTTGGGCGAAATGATAGCGAACGGCCGCGTGGCTGAGCGATAGAATGTCACCAACTTCTTGGTCTGTCTTTCCCAGAGAGGCCCAATGCAAACACTGGGCCTGACGCTTGGTCAATGTGCAATTCTCAGGCATCCACGGCGACACATCATCAAGACGCCGGAAATTGCGTACAAAACGGCATCCCAGGATCGAAAGAAGGCACGAGTGCTGCCGAAATTCATTTTCTAGATTTTCCGTCTGTTTGCTAATCGGGAAATAGCACACGACCCCAACACGGCCGAATGGCTGATGGACTGGAACAATGATCATGGATTGAAACTGGGTGACGTTTTCAAAAAATGGCCCAAATTGAACAGACTTAAGGTGCGTATTCGGCGCGCCAGAACCGGGTCCGCTTTTATTGACCCAGAACGCATCATGCGCATAGCGCGCTGACGCAGCCACCGGCGAACTCAGGCCAACGAGCGGTTCGTCCCACCAGCGTTCCTCAGGCTTGGTCCAGCCAAACACCGTTTCATTGATGAGCTTACCGTCGCCATCTTGGATAAAGTTCTTTGACGAAAGATCATGAAAGGCCACCACCTTAAAACCGCAGTGTTTGGCAACATCGCAAAGAGACTTGGCCGCCGATGCAACCGAATTGCCCTCGGAAACCGTGACCTGGTCTAGAAGTTTGCGAACTTCTCCTAGGTCGCTTTCTGGCACCGTGCCACCGGTCAAAGCGGCTGTCCGCTGTCAACTGTGAACGTCCCGCCAGTAACGTCGCGTGAAGCTATGCTTTGCATCGCGGTGCGGGATGTGACGTCTGAGATCATGACTTGGTTCCTTGTTTGATCCCGGCGAAAAAATTCCCGGTTCCAACACGCAGCTATTTAACCGAAAACTCTATAGGCAAGGTTTTCGGCCCGACCACGAAGTTGGACTTGAACAGCTTGGGCTCGCCAGCAAGTTTGACCGAGCTCAACTTCGGCAGCAGCTCTTCCCAAAGAACGCGCATTTCCATCCGGGCAAGGTGCTGACCGATGCAAACGTGCGGCCCGATCCCGAAGGCAATCTGGCTGCGCCGCGGACGGGTGATGTCGAATGTGAACGGGTCAGGATAGACATCCTCATCCTGTGCGGCGCTGTGGTAGGAGAGCAAGATCCAATCCCCTGCCTTCACCTGTTGCCCGGCGATTTCGGCATCTTCAACAGCGGTCCTCATGAAAGTTTTGACCGCGCTGGCCCAGCGAATGGATTCCTCGATGAATCCATCAATTCGCTCGGGATGTTCCTGCAACTCGGCAAGCAGTTCAGGCCGCTCAGCCAAGGCCCACATACTGGCCGATACCGTGTTTGAAGTGGTGTCATGCCCTGCGGTTGCGGCGATGATGTAATAGCCCATCAGCTGGCGATGATTGAGATATTCGCCGTCAATGACCGCATTGGCAATCAAGCTGTTGAGCCCTTCGGTTGGCCGCTCGCGCGCTTCTTTGGTGACTTTGCCGAAGTAACTCTCCAACTCTTGCATGACCGCAGTAAGAGCCACCAGCCGCTCTTCGGGAGTGACTTCGGATTTTGAACGGTTCAAATCGGGGTCGGACGCACCGAACATCTCTTGCGTCAGGCGAAGCATGAAGGGTTCGTCTTCCACCGGCACGCCCAGCAAACTCATCACAACGCGAAGCGGATAGTTCAGGGCGATATCAGCCACGAAATCGCTTTGCGGAGCCTTTTCGATGAACTTGTCGATATACTCGCGGGCAATGTTCCGGATATCCACTTCCAGCGTCTTGAGCGCTTTGGGCGTGAAGGCTGGAAAGGCAATCTTGCGCAGGGCGTTGTGCTCTGCCCCGTCCACAGTGACCAAGGAGCGGATGAGGTTGTTCTCCCCCGTGGCCGCCTTGATCATTTCGACACTCGCTTTTTCGGTCAGATTGTTCGATCCGGCTCCGTTTAGAAAGATATCGGGCTGAGTTTCGATAGCGACTACGTCGGCATGTTTGGATGCGACCCAGAAAGGATCGTAGCCCTCGACCTTGGCTTTTGCGAAAGGGTAGTCCCGGCGAATTTCGGCAAAGGCAGCGTTGATTTTCTGCGGGTTTGTGTAGGTGGCGGGATCGACGATTGCGGCGGCAAGCGCATTTGGCAATTCAGGTGACATGAACCTCTCCATTCACTTTTTTGTCCTGTTGGCTGACTGCGTAGTTTTCAATTGCTAGTTAATCAACTAGTCCTTGACCCGCAATGCGGTCGGCGATGCGGCAGCGCGTCAACAGGTCCATAAATTTGCAATGACAGTTGTGACCAAGCTAGTGATCGGCTGGGCAAGCGAGCAGTGTCGCTGAACGGCGCTTACGGGAAAGGTTTGAGTTGAAGAAAAGAGAACCCCAAAGCGTTCGCCGGGAGAGGTCCGACAAAGCGCTCAAGGATGCGGGTGCTCACATCACCGTGGCCGAAGGATATCAGGCCGTTACCTTCGAGCGGATCGGCGAAATGTCCGGTTACAGCCGCAGCCTGGTCACGCAAAAATATGGGTCCAAAGAGAAGTTCGTTTCATCCTTGCTGGAAGACATCGCCGAAGCGGGAAGAAGGGAATACGTCGCCTGCCTGAAGTCAAATGACCGGCCGCTCAAAAAGATCGAAAGCTATGTCGACGTGCTTTTTCAGCGGATCCTGCATGACAAACAGATCAACGCGCATTTCATGCTATTTGCAGATGCCTTGGCCAACCGGCGCGAGCGTCAGGAGTTCTTTTTTGACAACCACAATCTCACCCGGAAAGACCTGACGCAGCTTATTCAGCTTGGACAAAAGGAAGGCGATATCGACCCTGCTTTGGCGCCCGAAGTGGCAGCGACCGTCGTTGGCAGTCTGATGCTGGGCGTCATCATGCAGGCCCTGCTTGAGCCAGACGGAGATTTGCAATCAGTGACCAAAGCAGCGATTGCGGCGATTAGAAGAGCGCTGTCCCCGGCTTGAGAAAGGGGCGCACCTATTGGCTATTCGAATGACAAAATTGGCTTGATGCATTTGCCTGAATGCTGATCGGCGACCGCCTCATTGATCTGCTCAAGCTTGTACGTGCTGAGCAATCTATCGACAGGCAGGTCGCCCGCTAAATAGTGCTCCATCAATTCAGGGATGAATGTCGAAGGCTCGCTGTCCCCTTCGATAATGCCCATCACCGTGTGGCCGTAGGTCATGACCTGGTTGATTTCGCCCGGCAGTTTGCTGCCCGGCGCAGCGATGCCGACAATGCCCAATGTCCCTTGCGGGGCAAGCGCCAGCATGATCGCTTCAAGAACATCCGGACGGCCAGTGGTGTCCAGCGCATAATCTACGCCGATAGGCTGGACTTTCCGAACCGCAGCCGCAAGATCGCCTACAACAGCAGGATCAATGGTGTGCGTGGCGCCCAGTTCCATCGCTATCTCCCGCCGGGCAGCGATCGGTTCGACGACGATAATAGCCGCGCATTTTCGTAATTTCCCGCCCATTACTGCGCTCAGTCCCACGGTGCCGCCACCTGTAACCAAAAGCGTGGAGCCAGCCTCGCAATCCATTGCATTCAGAACGCTTCCTGCTCCCGTTTGAATACCGCAACCAAGCGGTGCGGCGATGTCAAACGGGACTGTGTCGGGAATTTTGACCACATTGCGCTCATAGGTGAGCGCATGTGTTGCAAAGCTCGATTGGCCAAAGAAGTTAGAGGCAATATCGTCTGAGCCCTTGTGGATCGAACGCGATCCATCGGTGCGCATTCCGGCATAGTTCAATGCTGGCATGGTTTGGCAATAAGCAGGGTGTGCGTCGCCGCATTTCGGGCAAGAGCCGCATGACCGAAAGGAAAGCGCGACACGGTCGCCAGGTTTTACTTTGGTAATGCTTGCACCAACCTCACGAACGATCCCAGCGCCTTCGTGGCCCAAGACAACGGGCAGGCCGAAGTTGAAAATACCCGCCTGTGCAACAACGTCTGTGTGGCACAGGCCAACCGCTTTGATTTCCACCAATATCTCATCATCGCGCGGTGCATCCAATTCAAGCTTGTCGACAGTGAATGGGCCGCCCTCAGGCGATGCAATGGCTGCGGTGATTGATGTCGTCATTCAGGGGTCCTCTCTCCCATTCGATATTCACCGGATGACAGGTAGTAGGAACGAATGGGGGCATCAATGCTGAAGTACGCAGCAGAATTGCCCCATCCCTGAGATTCCGCGAGGAAACCTTGCTAGACCTAGAACTTGCCTAGCAGGTTAACGAAGAACCCGTCGCTCGTGTAGCTTTGGTCTGCCAGATCGGTTGAGAAATCGGAGAAGCTGTAGCCGACGCCGACTTTCACGTTGTTGCCCAGATGGCGATAGATCGCCGCAAGGCCGCCAACCCGATCATCACCGCCAATGTCGTTCGTCAAATAGTGAACTTCGGCGAGCAGATCCCATTGTTTGACAACACGCCAATCGAGGCGAAGCACACCAAGCTGAGTTGAGCTTGAGACAAACTCATCGCTTTCACGGCCCACAGAGACGCTTCCCTCGCGCCAAGCATATTTTGCGCCCAGCGTGATGGTGTTGGTGAGGTCAAAGTTGCCATCAACAGACAGAATATGGCTGCGTTGTTTTGGCGCCGCGGTCTCACCGCCTGCTGTGATCTGACCGACCGGGCCGAGGTCTTGCAAGAAAGTGTAGCGCGCAAGCAGATTGAAACGATCGTTCAGGATCGGACGGTAGGCAAAGCCGATACTGCCTTCCACAAAATCGGCAAGACGCACATCCTGCGTTTCGGTATCGGCAAGTGCAAAGTTCAGACGACCGAGCGCGCGCCAGTCAGGGTGCATTTGCAAAGTCGCAGTATTGCGCACCAGCCAAACTTCTTGATCGCGGTCGTCGCCTTCTTCGAAGCGGGCTTCAACATTCGATGCGAACTGGAAATCCTCATCGGTATAGCCGACACCCAAAGTTGCAGCTGTGCGGCGGAACTCGCCAGTGATGCCGTCGTCGATGCGGCCATTTTCGAAGGTGCCCGCAAAAGACCAGCGCTCGCTTGGATCCCAATTGAGACCGAAACTGCGCATCAGAGCTGGAGCAGGACCAGCATGCTCAATCCGGTTCTCACCAAAGATGCTCAAGGCGGTGTTAAACCGGTGCCGTGCACCAAGCGTCAACGTGCCGCGGTTGGCCTGTGCCAGTGACCCAACCGGCTGGAGGCCAAGATCCGTGCGATCCGTTAGCAAACCATAGCCAAGATAGGCTTCCGATCCATTGCCATAGCGATAGGCAAGCTCAGTATTTGCACCAAGACCTCCATCGCCGCCCGATACCTCGCCCGAAAGCGAAACGCGGTCGCTGATCTCGGCTTTGCCGCCGACACCGGCACGGTGATTGCGCTGACGCGAGCTATCGCGGTCAAGGGTCAGTTGGCCAAAGCCGTAGATCGACCAGTTCTTGTCAATCGGATCGAAGTCCACTTGTAAGGCGGCGTCTGTGCGTTGACCGGTTTGCGCGGTGTTGTTGACAAGACCAGCGGCCTGATCATCGAAACGGACACCGGCCGATATTGAAATTTCTTGGCTAAGCGCCTGCGTAACGTCGCCAGAGGCAACAGTGCGGTCTCCCAGCCCGTCGGTTTCCAATCGCTCAATTTCGCCTTCGAGCCGTGTCGAAACCCCAAGGTTTGCGCTGAGTGCTGCGCCCCAGCGCGTGGTATCCGCCTGAGTGAGTTGGCCATTGCCGCTAAAGCCTCCCTCGAAGTCCTCATAGAAGGCAGTAACACCGCCCAAGTCCTCGTTCGAACCGCGAAGCTCTGCAAAGTTCACCGCAAGCTCTGCACGGTACGCGTTGGCTTTCACATTGCTGATGCCGGTTGCGCCGATATCTGTGAAGGTGAGACCGCCATCAACGGAGTTTTGCTGTCCAAAGCCGGGGCCATCGCTCTGCGCAAATTCCGCTTTCGCATATGTGCCAGCGTGCAAACGGACCGTCGCATCAGCGGCAAGCAATATCTGGTCAGCGGCATCAGTGGTTTCACGCTGACCTGTTGCACCCAGGCGAACCGTATCGCCAATCCAGCCAGAAACGCGGCCACCCAAAGTGTAGCCATCCACATCGCCCACGGCGGGCGTGAATTCATAACGTGCGACCAAGACCGGGATATTGCCCGGACCAGAACCCTGCCGCACCAAGCTGCCATCATCGGCATAAGAGGATAGCGGGTTCAAAAGCACGATCCGACCTTGGAAATAGTCGATGTCGTAGTCCTCTTGCGGCCGCAGATCGCGGCGTGAAAGCACAAGGCCAGTGTCGAGATCACGAATCTCAACGCTGAGGCGCTCCGAACCAATCGTCAAATCGCGGCGATTGAGGAAATAGAGCGAACCACCTGTTCCGCGGAACTCATCGCGGCCCGGGATTGTACCGGGATCTGATGCAAAGGCAGTGACCTGGAATTTGCGCTCACCAAACTCGGTGGTCGCCATCGAATTGTGATCGGCAATTGCGCCAAAGGTGCCGCGATTAAGCTGTGCCAACTCAGCGGCTTCAATGTCCGCAATGAAGTTACCGACAAGCAAGCTGCTGTCGTTCTTCTCAACGTGTAAATAAAACGCACCTTGTGTCGGCGCATCTTCGACCAGCGTGGAATCGTCACCATAGGTAGTGTAGAACTGATCGCTATCGAGACGGCGCAGCAATTGACGCGGATCCTTGCGATCAAGATTGCTGAAAATGTCCTCCAGCAAAGTCTCACCTGTATCGAGCGCTGAGGTGATGGTCACCCCGCTCTCAAGCCGGCCTTTGGCATAAAATGCCGCCCGCGACGTCAGAAAATCGCCATCGGTGAGCGGGTCGCCGCTCACATCAACTGCGGCAAGCGAACCGTTATTCGACACAAAGGTCAGGTCGCCTTGGCCAACAAAGAACCAGTCGTCTCCGCCAGCGTCAACATTGCGAACCGCAGTGAAATTCACATGGTCGCGCGTGCCGATTTTGACTTCGACTTCGCTGGTTGAGCGATCCAAGATCTGCTGGCTTACAAAGAAACCATCTTCATCAATAGGCACCACTTGGCCAGCAATTTGTACGATCTCATCTTCAGGTGTCGCGCTTCCGGTGACGGTGACAGTGACGCCTTGATTGAAATTGATGTTGCGTATCATCGCCTCATCGCGTTGACCAAACAGAGGGCGGGTTGGCGGTTCCGCTTCGCTGAAAGGCTCGTTGAGCACAGTCATTTCGTGCGGATGCGTTTGATCGAACGCGCCGTCTTTATTGTACACGCGGTAGATATAGAACAGCTCTGAGCTATCCACGCCCTGCGGCGTCCATCGCACAATTCCCGCTTCGTCGGCCGCAACAATCGCCAAAGGTTGTGCATCAGCAGCCATGCCCTGACGAAAAATTCGCAGTTCACCGCGCTCGATGAAGCTTGGATAGTTGGTGTAGCTGACAAAGGTCGCTTCTTGTCCTTCAACAACGGTGCGCTCTGTCTCAACCAATCCAACCGCCAGGACCGGATCGACATGAGTTTCATCAGTGCGGATTTTTACCGCATAAGGGTTCTGAGTGGATCGTTCATCCTCAGCATCCAATGTGATTGCAAAGCCGTCTTCATTGGTGAGCGTCGTGGCCGGCTTGGCGTCGTCCTCTGCAACGAAGACGTTGGCGCGGTTGCCAAGTTCATTTTGAGTAAGCTGCCAGTCTTTGCGCTCAACTGTCAGCGATTGTTCTTGATTACAGCCAGCTTGAGTTGTCAGAGAAAGACCGCTGCAATAAGCAGGGACAAGCTGCTCTGCGGCAAAGCCGCCTTTCGCGTTGGTGGGCACAAGCTGTCCGGCTATACGGACCAAAGCGTTATCTGCGGCTTGTCCCTGAACAATCACGCCCAGCGCATGACCGAGATCAATATTGCGAGTGGTTGCTGCATCGACTTTCCCAAATTCAGGGCGCGGTACGGCCTGCGCAGGCAAGGAATGGGCCGCTGACAGCAGAGTGAGCTCTTGCGGCGCGCTTTCGTCGAAATTGCCATCTGCATCATAGACGCGCAGCACATATTTCACATAGGCCGAGGCATATTGGGTGGGAGTCCAGTCGAAGATGCCATCCTTGCCTGCACCGATCACCGCATGCGGCGTACCGCCAACATCTACCCCGGCATCAAAGATGCGCAGTTCCATACGGTTCACGAATGCACTGTAATTGGTATAGGCGATAAAGCGCGAAGAAACACCGCGGCGGATTTGATCATGCGCGTCGACCAAGCCGATCGACATAACCGGGGCCGGTTTCGCGTCCACGTTTTGAACAACTGAGGCCTGAACCGAGGCCTGCACCATAAGCGGGGCAGACACCGAATGGTGAGCTGGCGCACTTGCCGCCGCGCTTTCATACGCGCCGCTGTGCCAAACCGCTTTGGACATTTGCTCAAACGCAGTTTCGGGTGCAGCCAGAGCAGGTGTAGCAAGGCCAAGCGTGGCCATTGTCGACACCCCAGCCAACATAGCTGAGCGACGAGCGATAGTGAGCTTAGTCATGTTGACGCTCTTTGCTTTCTTTGTGTTGTCCTTTGTCATGGTCCTTACTCCCCACCCTGATCGGGCACGGCGGTGCGCACCATATTGGTTTCGATGGTTGGCTGTGGGCCGTCCCATTCGTCAGACTGGAAAGCTCGGGCGATCTGAGCGCGAACTTGTGCGAGACGGCTGCGAACCAGTTCATCACTTTCAGCATCGTTGCGGCCATAAGTGACCTGGATCACCAGCTGCTGTTCTTCGAGCTGGGCCAGTTGTTGCAACGATTTCATGTGAACGCCGCGCAGATTGGCGGTGCCCGCTTCAAAGCCCTGAGCATCAATCGCAATGGCGATCACACGATGCTTTTGGACCCCGAAGTTCAGCTCACTGATCTTACCGCGGGTAAGGCGGATAGACTGCGGGTTATCCGTGGTTGGCTCATAGCCGGCCGGGATAGATCGCGTGTCGAGCTTAAGGACAAAGTTCGAACCGATCTGAGCGTTTGGCACCGCTGCACATGTGATGTGATAGCGACCAAATTCGTCAGTCGTGATCAGCTCACCATTGACCGTTGCCACACGGGCAGACGGAATACCTGGCTCACCTTCATCCTGATATCCATTGCCATTGAAGTCATCATAGACTTTGCCGATGATCTCAGCGCAGTCGAAGATTGCACTTGGAACGATCGAGACCACAGCCTGACCCCGGTTTGAGATTTCCGTTTCGTCAATGCCATTGCGAGCAAGGGCGGTGTTGATACGGTCGCCTTCGGTCACACCGGCGCCAATGGCGGCGATGATCGAGTAGACCGAAGTCGAGTTGCCGCGTAGGAATTGATCGTTCCAGCGAAGCTCGCGCATGTCAGTTACAGGCTCAACCGCGACATCATTCACCCGCGCTGACCCCGGCACATAGCGGAAGCCCGGTGGCAGGATGTCGACCACGTCAACAGACGCGCGGTCAGCCGCTTCGGTGTTGATCACGGTGATCGTGTAAGGGACCAGATCACCGACACTAGCGGTCCGTACCGTGCTGGTCTTTGTGACCAATAGGGCAGTGCGCGATGTGAACGGATCAAGCGGGATGTGGTTGTTGACCACATTCGCATCACCAGCCGCGATCAGGAAGCCGAGATGGTACGTCGTTGGCTGGCCAACTTGCGGTGCGTCTGCATTTGGCACAACCGCCGCAGGATCACCCAGACCAGCAACATTGAGCGGGGCATCTTGAGCTGCAATCACTGTTGATTCCGGATCAGCATAACCATCAGGTGCAGTGACCTCGATGTTGTACTGGGTCCGGCCAACAGGGCATGCAGGATCAGCGCCCGCTACAATGTCGAAGCGGTAGTAACCATCGGCTCCGGTGACCTGTGAGGCCTGAGATGGATCAATAAAGCAAACCACGGGAAGCGAATTGCCATTGGCACCCACCAGTGTGACCAAAGCTCCGGCAACTGGCTGACGCGAGATGGCGTCATAGACCACACCTGACGGGTCAATCGGCAGGTTCTGGTCATCAAGCGACCCGCCGGCAGGCAGCGTGTCTGCTTCAATCACCCCGAACACGACATTGCTGGCCGGGTTTACGAAGCGGATTTGATAGCCGTCACCAGCCGTAAGGTCTTCGACGGAATAGAAGCCATCGGAGTCGGTTTGCGTGGTTGCGACGATTTCATCATCGAGCACGACCTGCACAATCCAACCGGTCTGCAACTCTTCGTCGCCTTCAAACTCGCGGTTCAGGTTTTCGTCCAGATAGACGATACCGTTCACCGCACTCAGCGTTGGGACAACCGTCAGCGTAACAGTCGCTGTGGTGCAATTGTCCGGGTTCAATGCCTCGCACAGCTGATAGTCGAACGTGTAGGTGCCTTCTGGAGTCTCAGGAGCAACGCTTACCTGACCAGTGGCGGTGTCGAACAGGATGCCAGGCGGCAGGCTTGAACCCGGTGCGACCGAAAGGATCGCATTGTCGGGGCCCGCAGGCTGACCATTGATGGTGTCTCCGTTAAAGACGTTGAGCACATTGTCTTGACCAGCCGAGCTATCAATATCTATCGCGCTGTCATCAGTCAGCTCGATTGGCGAAGCCACAACAATAACCGTAGCAGTCGCAGTGACGCAGTTGGTTGGGTTCAAGATTTCACAGATCTGATATTCGAAGCTGTAGTCACCGGCAGGTGTACCCGGATCAACCGAGACATTGCCCGTTGCAGGATCAAAGGTCAGACCAGCAGGAACCTCGGAACCCGGTGCGACACTGATCGTGACATTGTCGGTGGTCGCAGGATCACCGTTGATCGTGTCACCGGTCAGCACGTTCAGCACATCAGCTTCGCCGTCTGCGCCGGTAATGTCGGCAACGCTATCATCAACCGCTTCAATTGGACCGGCGATAACCGGAACAGTGACCGTCGTGGCCGCGCAGTTGAGCGGGTTCAGCTCCTCGCAGATCGTATATTCGATCACATAGTCGCCAGCAGGTGTACCGGCAGGCACATCCACCAGACCCGTTGCCGGATCAAGGACAGGCACAAGGCCGCCATTGATCGGCGTCGCAGGGACCGCAACAGTGATGTCGACAGTGCTCAGATCGACCGGATTGTTATTCAGCGTGTCGTTTGGCAGGACGTCGATGACGCCGGCGCCGCCTGAACCGCCATTGACGGGTTCAGCCATATCAGGCGCCGCCGCAATATCCGCTGCCACAACAGTAACCGTAGCAGTCGCAGTGATGCAGTTGGTTGGGTTCAAGACTTCACAGATCTGATATTCGAAACTGTAGTCACCGGCAGGTGTACCCGGATCAACCGAGACATTGCCCGTTGCAGGATCAAAGGTCAGACCAGCAGGAACCTCGGAATCCGGTGCGACACTGATCGTGACATTGTCCGTGGTCGCAGGATCACCGTTGATCGTGTCACCGGTCAGCACGTTCAGCACATCAGCTGCGCCGTCTGCGCCATTAATGTCGGCAACGCTGTCATCAACTGCTTCAATCGGACCGGCGGTAACCGGAACAGTGATCGTTGCATCGGCGCAGTTTGTAGGGTTGAGAACCTCGCAGATGCGATAGTCGATCACATAGTCGCCAGCAGGCGTGCCGGCCGGCACATCCACCAGACCCGTTGCTGGGTTCACGGCAGGCACAAGTCCGCCATTGATCGACGTGGCAGGTGCCAGAACAGTCAGAGTGACTTCGCTCAGATCGGTCTGGCTGTCGTTCAGTGTGTCGCCGTCGATCGCGTCAATCACACCGGTCGCGCCGTCTGCGCCGTTTACCGGGTTCGCGGCATCATCGTCGGCGGTGATCGAACCTGCCACCACTTCAACGGTTGCAGTCGCTGTCGAACAGTTCGTGGGGTTCAGGTTTTCACAGATCGTATAATCGAAGCTGTACGTGCCAGCAGGCGTGCCCGGATCGACAGACACACTGCCTGTAGCAGGGTCAAAAGTGAGACCAGCAGGAACGCTCGAATTGGTTGCAACTGTGATGGTCACATCATCAATGTCAGCATCAGCGTTGTTGAGCATGTCGTCGGTCAAAACATTGAGCACGTCAGACGCACCGCCCGCGCCATTGATACCGCTTACGCTGTCATCCTCAGCCTGAATGGGCGCTCCAACCACCGTGACGGTTTCGGTTGCGATAGAGCAGTTGAGCGGGTTCAAGATCTCACAGATCTGATAGTCAAAGGTGTAGGTGTCAGCAGGTGTGCCCGGATCAACCGAGACATTGCCAGTGGCCGTATCAAAGGTCAGACCAGCAGGAACGGTTTCGTCCGGTGCCAGCGCGATCGTCACCGTGCTGGTGGTTGCAGGCTGCATATTCAGCGTGTCGTCGGCCAGCGCATTGAGCACGTTGTTCGCACCGTTTGCACCATTGATCCCGGTTACGCTGTCATCGACAGCATTGATGCCAGGGGCGACCACTTCAACGGTCGCAGTCGCTGTCGAACAGTTCATCGGGTTCAGGTTCTCACAGATCGTATAATCGAAGCTGTAAGTGCCAGCAGGCGTGCCGGGATCGACAGACACACTGCCTGTAGCAGGGTCAAAAGTGAGGCCAGCAGGAACGCTTGAATTGGTTGCAACTGTGATGGTCACATCATCAACGTCAACATCCGCGTTGTTGAGCATGTCGTCGCTCAAAACATTGAGCACGTCAGACGCACCGCTCGCACCGTTGACACCGCTTACGCTATCGTCAACTGCAAGGATCGCAGGCGCCACCACCTCAACAGTTACGGTCGCATCGGCGCAATTGTCCGGATCGGCCGCATCGCAAATCTGATAGTCGATCGTGTAGGTGCCAGCAGGCGTACCCGGCGCGACATCAACAAGGCCCGATGCCGTATCGAGTGTTACGCCTGCATTTGATGCCGGCGCTGTGACTGATGCGATGATGTCCGCAGGATCAAACGGATTGGCGTTGAGGCGATCATTGTCAAAGACATTGATGGCATCATCCTGACCTTCCGCACTGTTGATCGGACCAACGCTTTCGTTGTTGGCCTCGATCACTGCATTGGTGTGGTTCTGGAAGATGTAGCCAGTGCCATCGGTCGAAGCGGGCAGGACGATGCCGGAAATTGTGTTTTGAGCAGCATCATCCCCAAAGGCGGAGTTGTCGACGCTACCGCCTAAAGTGCCAGCGGTCTCATTAAGGTCGTAATGGGTAAGAACCTGTGTTTCGACGATTGAATAGCCGTTCGCGTCGGAAGGCGGGACGTTGTCGAATGTGTAGTTTCCATCAGCGTCGGTGGTACTTGTAAAGGTAACTGGATTTCCAAAGGCGTCTGTGCCCGACAGTGTGACCGTGACACCAGCCATGCCTTCACCGGCTTCGATCGTGTCGTTGTCGTTGTCGTCTGCGTAGACTGTGCCGGAAATCGAAGATGGGCGGATCTGAACCACAGCCGTTTGACTGTCATTGGTGTTGTCAGGGTCTTCGCTCAGCGGATCACCAAATTCATCGACACCAGGCGCAATTGTGGCGGTGTCTGTTGCATCTGTAGGAGCGACAGGGCCCGTATAGGGAGCCTCAGCGCGGGCATAGACCGAAAGGTCGACTGTATCACTTGCCCCGGCCGGGAATGAGCCGGTCACTTCGCAAGAAATGGTGCTGGTGCCCGAGCAGTTCAGGGTCGCAACGGTTGCAGAACTTCCGCCACTGGGAACCGCAGATGGAGCAGGAGTTGCCGCGTAGACAAAGCCGCTTGGTAAAGTGTCAGTGATAACCACGCTGGTCGCGGTCGAAGGACCATTGTTGCGGAACTGGATCACAAACTCGATCGGCTCGTTCACGCTGCGCTCCAGCGCGCCCGTCCGGGTTTTGCTTACGATCTCAAGATCGGTTGACGGCAGAACTGTGGTGTTCTGCGTCGCGCTGTTGTTCGCGGTTTGGACATCGGCTCCGGCGCCGTTGAGAGTGGGTTGTTCAGCTGATGTGACTTCAACCGAGTTTGCAAAGGTAACGATGTCAGATGGCGGTGTGCCGCCCATCGTGAAGATAAGCCGGAAGATTACCTGACTGCCCGCGTTGAGCACGTTGTTGTCGGCATTTGCCCCGTCAATCCGGCAGATAACATTCGCACCAGACGGCGCACAGGTTGCGTTCGGTGCAGCCTGAAGGGTCAGACCGCCATTGGCAGCGACAGGATTGACCACGAAAGAATCGAGCGTCATCGTCAGTCCAGGCGGAGGCGCCGGGATATCGGTGACAATAACATCAGTCGCCCGCGATGGACCAAAGTTCGACACGCGAAGATCGTAATTCAGCGTCTCATCAAATCGCACCGGATCATCAGTCTGAGGGTTAGATTCCGTCTTGGTCACTGACAGGTCGAAAGTCGGCGCATTGACCGTGTGATCAAGGTCAAAGAAGTTGTTGCCAGCTTGGGGGTCATTGCCGCCATTTTCGTCAAGTGTGCTGGTGGCTACGGTCGCTTGGTTGACGTGTTGAGCAGGCAGGTCCGAAAAGTCGTTGGTGCCGAAGGGGAAGAGCGGCATCACATCAATATTGATTTGGCGCGTTTCGGTGCGGTTGAACGTGCCCATGTTGCAAACGACAGTCCCGGTTGAGACCGTGGTGGTGCAGGTCGCGCCGGGTTTGGTGGTCGTAGCGTTATTCAGGATCAGATAACGGTTTGGATCAATCACATCGGTGACAACCACATCTTCGGCAGGGTTCGCCCCATCGTTGCGAACGCCGATGACGTAGGTTGATTGCACACCAACGCGCGCAGGATTTGGCGTCACCGACTTTGAATTGATCGTCATGTCCGCGATACCGACAGTCGAGTATGTCGCGGAATCGGTGTTGTTGTTGGTGTCGAGCTCAGTTGTGTCCGGCGAGAAGACCGAGGCGAAATTGGTGAAGTCACCGCTTTCAAACGGACGCTCTACGCGCAATACAATTGTCTCGGTATCGCCGCCTGCAAGGTTGCTAAGCGTCCAAGTCGCCGTGCCGTTTCCAGCATTATAGCTAAGCGAACCAGAGGTAACGCTCTCAGTCGTCACAGAGGTCGTGAACCCATTGCCATTGATGAAATTTGGCAATGCATCGGTCACGCGAACTGTGCGAGCTGTGTCGCCGCCAGCAATGTTGGATACCTGCAAGCGGATGTAGAACACTTGATCGTTGTCGCTGATGGTGACGTCCTCGGCAAAGCCGGATGAGGGCGAAAGGCTCACATCTTTTTCAACCGTCAGATCAGCCGCGCTGGTGGTTGAACGCGTATTGGCCGAACGGCAGTCATTGCCGGTCGGGCTGGTTGCAGAAGAAGGCGTGTGCGCAGAACCGCCGCTTGTGTCCGTACAAGCCGTGTTCGTAATCGTAGTATCAGTGCCGGCGCCCGCTTGGGTGGTCAGATTGATGACCAGTTGAGAGCCGACATTGAGCGTCCCTGTTCCCGTTGTTTCACAGGTCACGACGTTACCGGCAACCGAGCAATTCCACCCCGCCGTAGCGACAGCAACAAATGTTTCGTCTGCACTCAAAGTGTCAGTGAAACGGATCGGATTGGAAGGTGTGAAACTCGCAGCCGAAGGACCAAGGTTGCGGATGACAATGCGCGAATTCACATTCTCGCCGGGAGCCACAGGATTTGGAGTTTTGACTTTGTTGCGCAGCTGAAGGTCAGCGTTCGGGGCAACCACTTCGAAGGGCGCTGTTGCTATGTTATTGCCAAAGTCGGGATCGGCAAAACCTGATGGAGGCGTAACCTCAGCAACGTTATTGAGCGTGCCGCTCGTCGCAGAAATGGCAGTGACACCAATCGTGTAGTTCTCTTGGCCCGAAGAACCGATCGCACCGGCGGCACAAGTGACGGTTTGACCAGTGCGAGAGCATCCTGCGGGGATAGTGTCGATTTGCAGAGAACTATCAATGGTATCACTGATAGTCGCACCGGCTGGTACACCTTGCGGACCAGTGTTGCGGATTGTCAGAACGATCGACGCATTGCTGCCGACCGTGATAGTTGCTGGCATCGACTTAACCGCTTGCAAGTCGCTGCCCGCTTCGATGTTGGTGACAACCGGGTCTGACGTGTTGTTCGTACCATCAGGGTCGAGCAGGAGAGGGTCCGTCACTTCAACACTGGCAATATTTGTGATCGTGCCTGCAGAAGCAGAGGCGATATCGCCTACGATGCTAATCGGAGGATAGGGTGCCCCTATCGCTGGGGCAGGACCGGCATAGTCGCATGTGACCACTTGGCCTGAGCGGCTACAGTTCCAACCTGAACCGGTGGCGCTTGTGAAATCAAAGTCAGAGGCGGCCGGCAGATTGTCGACGACGCGTACGGATGAAGTTGTCGATGGGCCATCATTGGTGACTGTCAGCGTATATGTCAGTTCACCGCCAGCAATAACGCTGGGGGCAGAGCCTGCTTTGGTCACGCTAACATCAGCACCGCCGCGAACGGTTGGCGTGATGGTGATGCTGTCATTACCTGGATTGTTATCAGTATTGCCAACAGCAGAGATCGATGCAGTCGTATTTTGAGCGCCAGGTGAAGAAGCTGTCGCGTTGAAACTAAACGTCTGCGGGCTGCCGCGAACCAATTGGGGAAGAGTACAGTTCAGAACCTGGTTACCCGGTGCACCGCTCAAGACACAGAAGGACGGAAAATTGCCTGGAGCGTTGGTGACATCGAAGTTTGCAGGAATTTCGATCGTGACCACAGGATCATCGACCGCCTGCCCACTATTGTTCGCAACGCTTATGGTAAATGTCGCTACTGCGGTGTCAGCAATAGGGTCGGGATCGACTGTGTAACCGGTAACCTGCAGGTCTGCTGCTGATGCTGCCGTCCCACTTACGAGCGCGATGATTCCGATCAGGAGCCATTTCGCATTCGCAATCTTCGCGTGAGCGTTTTGCAAACTAAACATCGTTTTTTCCGTCCAACTGCTAGAGCATCCGGTGCATCCGGGCGCTGTGGACGTTCTGAGTGGGCCTTTAAGGCTAACAGATGGTAAACAGCGCCGAACCGCCGGTCAGATTGCAGAATTCTATGCCACTGATTTGGCGGCATAAATTTGGCTATGTGATCGGAAAGGAGCGCCCTCAATATGCCAGATGATTTTACAAGTGCTGCTCGCAAAGAAATGTGAAACCAGCCAGATAAAGTCGGTCAAGAAGAGAAATTGGCTCAACGGACTTTCCTTATCAATCAGATATTTGCACTAGCAGGGCGCCGAGTGTAAAAAATACGGAGTTCTAATGAAAATCCTGCGCGAAGAACGAAACCAAGGGCCGTAATTTCGATACAACTTGGCTGGCAGCCGAAAAAGCTTGCTCAAGATACAACATTTTACAGGATTTGGACTTGGCGCTGGTGCAGTCCCCATCTCCTGTCACCGAAATCGTAGCGATCTCGTAAATGCGCTGAGGCCTGAATAGTGCTGCCACGTCCTTTGGCGAGAACCCCGCGTCCTGCTTACACGCTAACGTTATGCATGAGCTGAGAACATCGGGCCGAGCCTATTCCGCCGGGTCCGGAGCGTTTCTGGGTAGATGCCGATCCAGTGCTCCGCAAGAAGGTCCTCAACATTTCAACGCGAAAGTGGAAAGCGAAGGTACATCCTCGCGAACAAGCGGATGATCTCAGCCGAAGAGTTGAAGCATCTGACAGGGCTGGGCGGTTTGGCTCTCACTTTACGATCCATAGCCTGCCGGTAGCACGCAAAATCAAAAATGCCCGTCAGTCTGACAATGCCGCGTGTAGTCCCTTGCATTCGGTCTCGATTTCGTTTGATCCCTATTCTAGAATGTGCCGCAATATACTCAGAATCGTGTTGTAACATTTCCTGTATTGCTTCCGAAATCTGGCCGAGTGAATACCAAAGGGGGCTCCCCAGGAGATGCTAGTGTGAGCTTGATATCAATGAGATGGTTTTTCTTCGCGGCAGCTTGGTCTGTTCTGCTTGCCAGTTGTACTTCGCCGCAGGTTGAAGCCAGTCAATCCGGGCCAGCTGGTCAATCCATCGCTGACGAAAAACCGGAGCCTGGAAATGCCACAGCGGTTTTCGCAATGGGTTGCTTTTGGTGCGCGGAAGCCGACTTTGAGAAGCTCGACGGCGTCGTCACAGTTGTATCCGGTTACACGGGAGGCGACCTGAAAAATCCGACTTATCAGCAAGTGACCTTTGGTGAGACGGGTCATTATGAAGCGGTCTTGGTCATCTATGACACTTCCAAATTGACCTATGAAGACCTGCTCGCGACATTCTGGACCAATATTGATCCCTTCGATGCGCGCGGTCAGTTTTGTGACAAGGGCACAAGCTACCGTGCCGCGATTTTCCCTAAGACCGATGAGGAAACCGAGGCTGCCAACAGCTCAAAAGAGCAGCGGACCCAAGAGCTTCAGGAAGAGCCTGTCACGAAGATCCTTCCGCGGGCGACATTCTACACCGCCGAGGAATACCACCAGGACTATTACAAGAAGAACCCGTTTCGGTATCGACTTTATCGCTCGCGGTGCGGCCGCGATGCGCGCCTTGAAGAAGTCTGGGGCCTACAAACAGAATAGGTCACGGAGAATGTTTGAGGAGCGGCGCTCTGTCTAGACGCCGCGCCTTTCATTTGGCCGAGGATATCCCTTATCCTCGCCGCCAATCGTGGTACTTCTCGACAAAACTCAGGAGCTTCTCCGGCTTGCGAGCTTTTTTCCATTCGCCTGCGGCAAACTTATTACCTTCTGCCATGGTCGGGTAGGGGTGGATCGTGCCTAGGATCTTGTTGAAGCCTAGCTTGTGCTTCATCGCAAGAGTGTATTCAGACAGCATCTCGCCTGCATTATGACCAACGATCGTGGCGCCGAGAATCTTGTCTTTGCCCGGCACAGTGAGAACTTTCACGAAGCCCTTGACCTCGTTCTCAGCAATCGCGCGGTCGAGATCGTCTAGCTGGTATTGAGTGACCTCATACTCAATCTCTTGCTCTTTGGCCTCGGTCTCATTGAGACCGACGCGGGCCACCTCTGGGTCGAGGAATGTCACCGCAGGGATAACAGAGTAATCCGCCTTGAACCGCTTGAACATTCCGAACAGCGCATTCACGCTGGCAAACCATGCTTGGTGGCTAGCGGTGTGAGTGAATTGGAAAGGGCCAGCGACATCGCCCGCTGCGTAGATGTTCGGGAATTTGGTTGCGAGGAATTCGTCGGTGACGACCGTTTTGCTGGTGTCGATACCAAGCTCTTCGAGCCCGTAACCGGTCAGACGGGCTGCACGGCCAACAGCGACAATCAGCGCATCATATTCGATCACCACATCCTCGTCGCCATGCTTGGTGACAACAGCTGAATTGGTGACCTCAACAGCTTGGTGGCTGGTAAGCACGGTTACGCCGGACTCTTCGAGCGCTTTCTGGGCAAGGTCCGATACCTCAGGGTCTTCGCGGCTCATGATGCGGTCCATCATCTCGATCTGAGTGACCTTCGAACCAAGGCGCGCGAGGCTTTGCGAAATCTCGCAGCCGATAGGACCGCCGCCAAGGATGGCGACGCGCGCGGGCGGTTCATCCATCTCGGCAAAGGCTTCCCACATCGTGTCAGAGGTCAGGTATTTAGACTTGTCTAGACCAGGGATTGGCGGGACAAAAGGCGCAGCACCTGCTGCAATCACGATAGACTGCGTGGTCAGGCGCTGGGTCTCGCCATCATTGCGCGCGATCTCGACCGTCCACGGGTCAATAATCTTGGCGTATCCTTCGACCACGTCGACACCCAGTCCGGTGTAGCGCTCAACGCTGTCATGCGGCTCGATCGCTTTGACCGCCTCCATAACGCGGGCGATGGTTTGCTTGAACGGCACTTTGGGATCATGGCTTTCCAGGCCGTACTTGTCCGCGTTGCGCATTTGGCTTGCGACCTTTGCGCTTTTGATGAGCGCCTTGGAGGGGACGCAGCCTGTGTTGAGGCAATCGCCGCCCATCTTATGCGCTTCGACCAAAGTGACCTTGGCTTTGACGGTTGAGGCAATCAGTGAAGAGACAAGGCCAGCAGCGCCTGCGCCAATCACAACCATATTGCGGTCGAACTTCTTGGGCTTGGTAAAGCTTTTGTAGACCTTCCGGCGCTGAATCACGCCGATGATGCCTTTGGCGATCCATGGCGCGATCCCCAAAAGAGCAAACGAAATGAGGATTGGGGGTGTCAAAATGCCAGCCGGGCTTTCGAGCGTGGAGAGCGCTGTGCCAGCGTTCACGTAAACAGCGGTGCCGATCAGCATGCCCAATTGGCTCACCCAAACATAGGTCCATGTCTTGATGCGTGTGAGACCCATCACGGGGTTGATCACGAAAAACGGGACGGCTGGCACCATGCGAAGCGTGAAGAGGTAAAAGGCGCCATCGCGTTCGAGCCCCTTGTTGATGCCTTTGAGCCAGTCACCGAACTTTGCCTCAAAAAAATCTCGCAGGACCGTGCGAGCGGCAAGAAAGTTGACCGTCGCACCAATAGTGGACGCGAAAGACACAACGATGGTGCCGGTGACGAAGCCGAACAATCCGCCTGCTGCCAAGGTCAGGAGTGCAGCGCCGGGAAGCGATGCCGCTGCGACAATCACATAGATTGCCACGAAAATCGCAATCACCAGAACGGGATTATCCTGGTAGGTTTGCTGTGCGCCTTCGACCTGCGATTTGACGGCGTCAAAGGTGAGATACTGTCCCAGATCGAAGAAGAAGAAGCCTGCGATGAGCGCTGCAAGCGCCAATACGATCAAAATTTTTTTCATATCGTCCTCTGTTTGATCGTCAGTTCGCCGATAAATGGCGGATGGTTACTGATTAATCGAAAGAGCCGGATCGAAATCGCAACTGCGCGCGGCGCATGCGCTCTTTTGGCGCCATGTAACCTGCACACTGACACCTTCGTACAAAGGCCTGGGAGGACCAATTGCTTCGGAGAGAACTATGCCGAAATTCGGTAGTGCGCGCCTCGCTGCGGGCTGCCTTACCCTCATTTAACCGTCTATGCTGGTGCATGACAGCCGAACACGGCACTGCTTGCATGGGTGAGCGCTGCACCTTTGAGCTATGCCGTGCTCAATCAATGGATCGCATATCGTGTTCGGGAGCCAGCGCGATGGCCGTTCATAGTTATCGGGTGCGAGCTGCTAGCAAGTTTCGCATGGGACTTTGGGCAAAGGCGGCAGTCCAGTTGCCGAAAACAGTGTGCCGTTCTTCCAAATTCAATTATCGCCAAATTGTAACGATCAGCCACGTTGCTACGAAGCTGTCCTGTTGAGGGGTTCCTGTTTCCAAGAACCGTACAAAAAGAGGGGCTATCCAAAAATGCATCTGAACAAAAATGTCCTAGGGCTCACGGCAGGCCTAGGTGCCATGGCGATTTCACAACCTGCTCTTGCTCAAAGTCAGCCGGAAGGAGAGACCGCAGAGGAAAGTTCTGGTTTAGATGTCATTCTCGTCACAGCGACCAAGGAATCTGAAGACGCACAAGACGTGCCGGTTGCGATCAGTGTGCTCGAAACCGAAACGCTCAACACTTTTCGTGGGGGCGGTGAGGACACACTCTTCCTGTCTGGCCGTGTTCCCAGCCTAAACATCGAGACCTCGTTCGGCCGCATCTTCCCGCGTCCCGGTATTCGCGGTCTCAACAACACAGATTTTGACTTCAACGCATCGCAACCGGTCTCTTATATCTATGATGAAGTGGTCTGGGAGAACCCTGTTCTTAAAGGCTTCCCCGTATTCGACCTCGCCCGTGTTGAGGTACTGCGCGGACCACAAGGCACGCTGTTTGGCCGCAACACTCCTGCCGGAGTGTTGAAGTTCGAAAGCGCAAAGCCCGAGGACACATTTGATGCTTATCTCACCGGGTCATATGCGAGATTTGATACCGTCCTGCTCGAAGGCGCGCTCAACATCCCGCTAAATGATGTGATCGCATTGCGCTTTTCCGGGACGTACCAAAGCCGATCTGATTTCATCGAGAACCAGATTGATGATGATCCCAATGCGGATGCGGGCGGATTTGATGACTTCGCTTACCGCGCCCAGGCTCTGATCACGCCGAGCGACAATTTCGAATGGCTGATCAATGTGCACGGACGCAACCTCAACGGTGGGCAGACGAGCTTCCAGGCCAATGCGTTCCTGCCCGGATCCAACGATGTGCGCCCCGACTTTGATCGCAATGTGACCTTCGCCGACGCACAGCGTTTCTCCACTTTGGACACCAACACATTCGGGATCACTTCACGCGCTGATCTGGAGTTTGGCGGGGTCACCGCGACCTATATCTTCGGTTGGGAAACTGCAGAGGCCTTCTCGCGCGGCGATGTTGATGGCGGTTTTGGAGCAGCATTCCTCCCCACAGGTGGCGGCCCGGGCCTTATCCCATTTCCGGCGGAAAGCGGTGATGGCATTGATGATCTTGATCAGCTGACCCACGAATTGCGTTTGACCAATACGGATGAAGACACGTTCAATTGGACAGTTGGATTGTATCTCTTTGATGAGAACCTCGATATTTCGTCATTCAACTTCGACACGCTTGCTGGCGGTGTTGAGAACGGTCAGGCTTTCCAAACGCAGGACACGACAAGTTGGGCGCTCTTTGGTTCGGTTGACGTGAATGTGACCGATAAGCTGAACCTTGCCGCTGGTCTTCGTTTTACCGATGACGACAAAGACTTTGAGGTCATTCGGCCAATCGGCCCATTTGGCGCACCGGCCGCTGGACCATTTTTTCGCAATGTTGGCGATGAGAATATCAGCTTCGATCTGTCGGCGACCTATGCCGTGACAGAGGACACCAACCTCTACGCTCGCATTGCACGCGGCTTCCGGGCGCCTTCGATCCAGGGCCGCATTCTCTTTGCGAACCTCACGCCTGATTTCGATGGTGTGACGGTCGCCGATACCGAGACGATCCTGTCATTTGAGGCCGGTGTGAAGACCACGTTCCTCGACAACCGGGCGCGCTTCAACCTCAATGGCTATTTCTTCACGATTGACGATCAACAGCTGACCGCTATCGGCGGCGCGGGCAATTTCAACCAATTGCTCAACGCCGACCAAGGCATTGGCTACGGCATCGAGGCAGAGTTTGATTTGGCTGTGACGGATAACCTCACGCTGATGAGCAACTTCTCATGGAACGAGACCGAGGTTCAGGATGAGAACCTGCAGACCGCGCCTTGTGGTTCTGCAACGCCTTGCACAGTGCTCGATCCCATCGACCCAGTAACCGGCGGCGCTTTGATTGATGGCAATCCTTTCCCGCAGGCTCCGCGGTTCATTGCCAACGTTGTGCTCGATTACAACCGGGACGTGGGCAACGGCGAGATCTTTGCCTCGACCGACTGGTCGTATCGCTCCAGCGCGAACATCTTCCTGTATGAATCGGTCGAGTTTGAAACCGAGCCGCAAGTGTTAGGCGGCGCGCGTGCAGGCTATCGTTTGAACAATATCCACTTTGCAGGATTTGTCCGCAATCTCACCGGCACGCTTGGTACAGTCTCAGCGATCGACTTCAACAACCTGTCAGGTATCTTCAACCAGCCCCGCACGTACGGCGTCGAGCTTGGTTGGCGTTACTAAGCCATGCGCTGAGGCGCCGGCGGCTCGACCCGCTTGGCGGTTCCAAACGCGCAATTGTATGCCTAACGGATGTCTGGATAATGCTCGGCGAGCCCTTCACGCACGCCGAAAGACCACATCAAAGCGACCTTTAAGTAGATGTAGTTGGCGCGCAGGCTCCCGAGCTGGGTGATCCGTCTGTCTGACGTCACCACCCACCGCCGGACGACTTTAGTGCGACCAAGCTTTGCAAAGTTGATGCAGAGTCCGGCCTCTTCCATAATAGCGACGCGTTCATCACAGCCACCGAAGCTTAGAAAATCCTTGCGTCTGAAAAACATGGCGTGATCACCAAACAGCAGCCTCACCCCGCGAAAGAACAGGTCTGGGCGCGTCAGAAGCGGCGCGTACCAAGTCTTCACAATATTGTGCAGCGTTGAACCCCAACGAGTGCGACGTTCGCCGACGAGCTTGGGAAAGAAACTCGACAAAGCTGTGTTCTCATCCGCCATAGTTTCCCGAATGAGAGTGACCGCATCGGTCGGAAGGAGGCTATCGGCATGCAGGACACAGATAAGATCGCCCGCTGCCTCAGCGATCCCTTGATTGATCTGCGCACCGCGTCCCTTGCGCGAACACTTCACGATTTTGAGGCCAGCTTCCTCAGCAACCGCGAGGGTTGCATCCTCGCTCCCCCCATCGGCAATCAGAATCTCGTCTGGCTGGGGCGATAGGCGGGACAGCCCGTCGATTGTGGCGGGAAGGGCTGCTTCTTCGTTGAAGGTGGGTATGACAATGGTGACGCTAGTCATCGCATGCATTCTTTACCCGATCCGCGCGCCGAAGGAAGCTGTTGAACCGCTCAATTTTGGTGTAAAACCCGCGTAACACTTAGAGCTGTGGCTGCGAATGGCTGAGCAGAGCACGCGGGAAAGAGAATTTCATGGAAGTCTTTGGGCTGAGCGAAGGAGCGGTGAGACTGGGCGTTTTTGCCAGTGTCTTCGCGATCATGGCCTTCGCAGAGGCTTTGGTGCCCCGCAAACAGCGTACGCAGCCGCGCGGGTCGCGGTGGTTCACCAATTGGTCCCTCGTCATCGCCGACAGTATCGTGCTGCGCATTGTATTTCCCATCCTGGCCGTTGGTGTCGCTCTATATGCGGGTGAGCAGGGGTGGGGCCTCTTAAACCTCTTTGCCCTACCTTTCTGGCTGGAAGTCACTTTGGCCATTATCCTTCTGGATTTCGCAGTTTGGGCGCAGCACGTGGCCACTCACAAGATACCGATTCTTTGGCGGGTCCACAAAGTTCATCATGTCGATCGTGACATTGATGTGACGACCGGCATTCGGTTCCATCCAATCGAGATAATTCTCTCGATGGCTTACAAGCTGCTGGTGATCATCGCCCTTGGCCCGGCAGCGCTCGCAGTGGTGTTATTGGAGGTGATCCTTAACGCATCGGCCATGTTCAACCATGCCAATGTCAGACTGCCGCTTGCGGTTGATCGCCTCCTGAGAATGGTCATTGTCACGCCCGATATGCACCGGGTCCACCATTCCACTATCCACCGCGAAACGGACAGCAATTATGGGTTTTTCTTGTCGATCTGGGACCGTCTGTTTGGGACCTATGTTGCGCAGCCCTATGGTGGGCACGAGGGCATGGTGATCGGGCTGGATGAGCATCAAGACGAAAGCCCGTCCTCGCTTCTCTGGTCGCTAATCCTGCCCTTCAAGAGCACTGATAGTTCGGCGCAGCGAGAGACCATTCAGGAGCGGCCATGACCAAGAAGAAGCTCGTTTTTGGCAGCATAGCTGGAGTGGTATTGTTGGCGGCGATTGGGGGAATTGCGCTTTTCCAGACCTCAGACCTTGATCGCATTCATGAAGGTATCGCAGCAAGTTATGACACCGTTGAGCATTTGGCCGCTGATGATTACTCCGCGCTGGGTCCAGATGACGTCGTGCTCTTTGACGTGCGCGAAAGTGACGAATTCGCTGTGAGCCATTTGCCTGGGGCTATCCTTGTCGATCCGGACATAAGCAAGGCGGATTTTGCAAAAAACTTCGCCGATAAACTCCAAGGCAAGCGCGCGATATTCTACTGCTCTGTTGGCGTGCGCTCCACGATCCTCGCAGACCGCGTGGCGCAGCTTGTCGAGCGCGAGAGTGGCAAACCACCGGTCAACCTAATTGGCGGGCTGTTTCAATGGCGAAATGAAGACCGAGCGCTCATCTCCGCATCTGGCGCAGCGACCGACGCCATCCACCCTTTTGATGACTATTGGGGGCGCCTGATCGAAGACAAGCGGGCGGTTAGTTACTCACCCACTGATTGAGCTACGAAAGCCCCTTGCTTAGCGGCGAGGTCCGGCCAACGCTTCAGGTCTTCAGGCCGATCACAATCTGATAGTGGCTCAAGCAGCAACGGCTCTATCCCAAGTCCATCCAGTCGCCTCAGCGTCTCGGGAAGCACTTGATCCGTGCTCCAAGGCATATCGGTGAGAAGCTCGGGATAGGGCGTGCGCATACCGATCAGATAATATCCGCCGTCCGTTGCGGGACCGATCACCACTTCATGTGTGGCAAGCCCTTCGATAGCCTCGCGCACATGCTCAGCTTTAAGGTCGGGCGTGTCTGCGCCGAAGAAGACAACCGGCGCGCGGTCAAGGAATGCAAACAGTCTTTCTGTAAGGCCGCCTTCGGCTTGCTCCTCAAAATGCACTTGCGAGCCGAGCCATGCCTCGAACGCGGTTGCTTGCGCGCCCGTTGTGGCAACGCACACCGGTGCTCCCGAAGCGGACAGGAGCTTCACCGTCTGTTCGGTCAAATGGCGATGCAGTTCAGCTGCCCCTTGCGCACCAATCGCAGGGATTAGCCGCGTTTTGCATTCGCCTGGCGTAGGGTATCTGGCGAAAAGAACGAGGTGCGGTGTCAAGTCTGTCACAGATCAGCTTTCTCGTTCAGTCACAGGGATTTGGCAAGTCTGACAGGCCTACGCTTTGTTCAGCGACCAATCGTAAGCATAGCTGTCTATCGCCTGCGCTTCTTCGAGCAATGCCACGGCCGGGCCCTCGGCATATTCGCGCGCGTGTGCCAAGACGTCCTGCTCGGTTCCCCAATCTGTCTGATACCATTCATAGATATTGGAAGCGATGATGGCATTCGGCTCGCCGCCAAACCCGCGCGGGTGGTTGACGAATGCGCGAGAGGCTTCCTCGAGCATTTCTTCAAGTTTTTCGCCGGTGTAGGCTGTGCGAGCAAGATTGGGGCAGCCGATGGACGCGCAGTTCACCGCATAGTGGATGCGCACATCCTGCCATTCGGGGCGCAGAATATCGTGCTCAATGTTGTCGAGGCTGAGCGTGCGTCCAGAGACCACAACCGCGTCGTCTTTCCAAGGGCCCGAACCAAGAAGGCCAATGTCGCGGATGGAATCGAGGGGCAGGTTCTGCACGATCACATCAACGGTGGCAGCATTGTACAGATTCACCCAAAAGGCGAATTGCTCGTCGCGTCCAAAATTCTCAATCGAAACCGCCTGCATTGCTTCGAGATAGCTAGAGAGTGCATCTGACGCCTCACTCTTCAAGCGTGCGTAGTCGACAAGGTTTACGCCTTGAGCGCCCTCGCTCGTGTATTCTTGGAGGAGGGCATCCCAGGCTGAATGATCAATCGTGTCATCGGAACCAGATGCGCTTGTGAAGCTTTCCTCACCCAATCCGCCCGCACTCGGGCCTCCGCATGCAGCCAAGACGGCCGTTGCCGGAATTGCCGACAAGATGGAACGCCTTGAGAGGCCAGACGACAAGAACTTTCCGTTGGTTTGAAGGTGCTGCATTAATAAGGCTCCGTTCCTGTTGCATCTTTGAACAGCAATTCGCAGTGAAAGGCCAAATTGTTACACAAAGCTGCGGGTTAGTTCGCTAAACCGCGGGACGTGGATCTTCGGTCTTGTTGTGGTCGTTGGCTCGGTCAGATTGCCCAAAATCGCCAAAGGCTTCGCGGGCTATCACAAACAAGATTTTCCACCCTGCCGCAAAGACTCCTCGCACGGTGCCAGATATCTTTGATATACCAACGCGGCGGCGATACACCACCGGAACATCGACCGTTCTTAAATTCAATTTCGCCGCGCGCACCTGCATCTCGATCGTCCAACCAAAGTCGCGATCCGCCATGGTGAGGCGATCGAGCGCATCTCGCCGAATTGCGCGAAATGGCCCCAAGTCAGTGTAACGCTGACCCCAGATCAAGCGCACTAAGGTGGGAGCCAGCCAATTTCCAAATCGCTGCGGCGCGCTCATCGCACCGGTTTCAATCTGCCCTATTGTGCGTGAACCTATAACCAGATCTGCTGTTCCTTGGATGATTGGAGCTAGGATCTTCTCCGCATCGGCCGGATCGTCAGAAAGATCGGCATCCATAAACAGGATTATGTTGCTGCTTTGGTCGACCCTGCCAAGAGCAGCAAGGCAAGCGGCACCATATCCGCGCTCGGGTTGGGACACGACAGTTGCGCCAGCATCTTTGGCAATGGCCGCCGTATCGTCTGTGGATCCATTATCAGCAACGATGACCTCGTGTAATCCCAGCGGTTTCGCCAAAACGATACCGCGCACCGTTTCGCCGATTGAGCTCGCCTCGTTTAGCGCAGGAATGACCACCGAGACTTTGGGCTGATGAACCGGGTTTCCTTCAAAGGAAGGTGTTCCTGAACTCTTGAAACTCCTAAAAACATCAAATGCGATTGCACCTGCGATAAGTACCCATTCGACGCGGTGGGCAACAGGATGCACTTCAAACGCCTCGAGCTCATAAAGCTCAAGATTGAGACCGGTTAGATAGGACAAGGGCAATGCTGCGCTTGCCACATAGGGCCAGACATCGCGCCGATCCATCGCGAAAGGTAGGAGCCAGAGAAGATACCAAGCGTTGACGGCTGGTGCGAAAAGCAGGATTGCCCCAAAGATTGGCGCGATTGGTACACTGTCATAGTCCCGAGCTGAGGCATGGAACCAGATGACCAAACCGCCTGCTAGAAGCAAGGAGGCGAGGCGGCCCCAGCCTGGGCCCAATAGGATCAATAATGGTTCGAATGCGATAGGGTTAAAGTACCAAAGCGTCGCAAACGTCTCTGTTGAATCGAACCCCGCTCCCTGTCCTTGTAGTGCGAAGATTAAGTACAGGAAGAGCAAGGCGCCAACAGCACTGAAGAGGGCCTTGGGGGCAAGACGCAGCAGCATTGGCCAAGCGGCCAGAGCCACAATTTTGGTTCCCGCCGATATTGCGAAAAACAAGCCTGCAAGGACTGGCCGCTGTTTGCCAGACAAGAGCGCTGCATAAAGTCCAAGGGCAAGAAAAATATCTGGATGAAGATGGAGTGTGCTCTCTGCGAGAACCAGCGGGTTCCATGCAAAGAGCGCTGTTCGCCCGCCGCTATGCCGGCGTGCGATCATCGCTGAAACCGCTAACGTGCCTGACGCGAAAAGGACCCTGAGCCCGATCTCGTTATCGCTAGCGAATAGGCTCGTGACTGCGAAGAGAACCTGCAGAACAGGACCATATATCGTCGGATACTCAGGGTAGTTTACCCATTCCAACACATTTTGCATCGCCCGTGGGATCGCTGGGTCGTCGATGTACTGCTCTGGCGGCACGCCATACGGCGTGCCATCTTGGAGCGTGCGCCAGCCATCCCATAAGAAGCGGTAATAGTCGTCTTCAAAGATAGTCTGGCCGAAGAGGGCAATGATGTGGCCAATAACCGCGACGAGCAACACGGTGCGCGCGCTGACCTTCACATTCTGCCAAAGCAATAACGATACTAAAGCGCCACCGCCTGCCAGAATAGCGACATAGTGCTGGACGGATGGGGAGATTTCATTGGTCAGTACAACCAATGAGGCGGTGCTGACCAAGAAAACCAATGCCGCGGCAGGAGCCCGCCAGTTATCAACGGGTCCTGCCGCGCTTCTCTCCATCGAATTGTCCGCTTTCAGCCTTTCTAGGCCAGGAGCTTAGACGCCGTATCGTCCGCGCAGGTAATAGAGCACTGCAGTGCGATCTTTTTCTTTGATGTTAAAGCGACCCGCTTGAACACCCTTTGCGACTTCCGCGGCAGTGGTTCGATCGAGCCGGTCATGGTATTCGCATTTTTTGCATGTGATACGCTTGCGCACTTGGGAGCGTCCACGGCGGTTAAGGCGTTCAGCTTCGCTAAGGCCTGAGCTGCCAGACGCCCCGCTCGTCCAACCACCACGCGAGCCTGAACCAGAGCCTGATGCGTCAGCGGGCACAGAGGTGGCGGCCATTGCAAGCCCTAGGGCGGAAATCAAAGCAATCTTCATATTCGAAACTCCAGCGTTGCCACTAAGATGGCTATTATTGGCTGTTCGGAAAAACCATCAAATTGGTTACAGGTGTCAACTATCTTTTTGGCAGATGATGCTCAACCGCTCCGCGTAAACGGACGGATCAGGTAATCAGTCCAGCCTGTAAGGGGACGATAACCCTCTATTCCGGTTGGATGAAACCTCTCATCTTCGGGCATATGCTGCGTCTGAAAAATGCGGTCATAAAATGAGAAGAAGGAGCAATAATTGCGTCCCCAGTGCTCGATGGCCCGGGAATGGTGGTAGTGGTGATAGACGTTGTCGGCGAGCACATGCCTTAGCATCGGAGGGAATGACATCGCCGGATTGTCGGTGTGCATATAATAGTTCGAGACGAGGTAGAACGTCGTGAGCAATGCGACGTGTTCCTGCGGATACTCTATGATAAAAACCAAGGGGATCGTGATGACTGCGAGGTAAAGCGTGTCCTGAGCCCAATGCGAATAGCTTCGCGCCGCGTTCATTTCTTCTATTTGATGATGAATGGAGTGCAGGCGCCAAAGAATAGGAATATCATGCAGCGCGCGGTGCAACCAGTATTCGAAAAAGCCGATCACGATCATGTATACAATCGGGAATATGATCAGGAGGGAGGGTAGATCATCTGCTTTTAAGAGCGGATCGACTTCAACCTCCGACAGCCATGAGAATGCCAGCGTCTGCAGGATTGTCGCAATGAATAGTGCAGTGGAGGCATAGATGAGGCCTTCTGAATAGCGCTCCTTAAAATTCGTAAAGCCTGCCTGGCGCCACTCGAAAAGTGCGAATAAGGCAACCAAGCTGACGAGTGAAAGCAGGCCATTTGTTACCGCCGCAATTAAGGCCGACCACTCAAAGGATAGCCCATAATCAAACGCGGCCCAGCCCACCTCGCGCTGTATCCAGCCGATGAGCCTTAGCATCACCTCCGCTGCGACCAATACCGCGCCGAATGTAAGTATGAAGCTGCCCACAGACCTCAGCCCACGGCGCAAGGGTGTGCCTTGGCTTTCACGTTTGGCGCAGTCTGTTTCCATCGTCGACCTGCCCCCTTGGCGTTCTGGACTGACGTAAGGCAATGCGGGCCTCTCCTTCTGGTTCGCCGTGGATGGCCGACTGGTTACATAGGTCATGAATGGCTCAAAACATCCAGCGGGCGCGGTGTATTCAATCAGGATAGAACCGCAAAGGCGCAACTGTCCTTGTTATTCATGCGAAGCGTAGTGAGCGGCTCAGCGATCCCTTAACCGATGTGAATTGAAGCCATAAGGTTTCCCCGCTCAGCCGAGGCGGCTGAGCGGGCTATCTTGTAAGTCGTCTATAGGCGAAGTGCCGCTTTCGCCGCCTTGACCCTCACATCCGGCTCATCCGCTGACGGCCTACAGCCGCCTTGAAATCTGAGAAGGGCGGTTGGAGGAAAATGGCGGAGACGGAGGTGGCAAGTGGGAATGGACAACCACTTGTGGTTAAAGGGAAACATGAAATGCTCTGAGGCCCCGCTACCACAATTTCTACCACAGGCTTATTTTTAGCAGCTTAGTTCCAAAATTTGCGGATAGCCCAATGTTGGACCTTCTATTGGACTGAGACCAACATGAGAAGCGCTTGCAATCAAGTGCTTGCTCTCGGATAGGTGGTCCAATGACTAGTATGGGATGGGCAGTTGGGGGCTAAAGAAGCAGCGGCAAGGGTCAAGATCAACCGGCTTCTCGAAGAAGCTGGTTGGCGCTTCTTTGATGATGAAAGCGGTCCTGCGAATATCGTTCTGGAGCCTAACACCAAGATTACAGAAACTCAGATCAATGACCTGGGTGAAGACTTCGAGACCACAAAGAACGGCTTCATAGACTTCCTATTGCTTGGTTCAGATGGTCGGCCACTGATTGTCCTCGAAGCAAAATCAGAGAGCAAGAACCCACTTTCTGCCAAGGAGCAGGCTAGGCGCTATGCACGTGAACAAGACGCTCGCTTCGTAATACTATCGAATGGGAACATTCATTATCTCTGGGACCTCAAGCAGGGAAACCCGAGTGTTATCACCAAATTCCCGGGTCCCGGCGAGATCAAGGATCACCATGCGTTCCAGCCGGACGCCGACCGTCTAGCAAGCGAACCGGTAACGAGCGATTTTATCGCGCTCACGCAGCTGCCGAACTACACCATTGAAGCAGGTTGGAAGAATGAAGATGAGCGCCCAGCGTTTATCGATAAGAACAATCTTCGCTTCCTGCGCGACTATCAGAAACGAGCAGTCCACGCCGTTCAACGGGCAGTGAAGAAAGGCGATGTCAGGTTCCTTTTCGAGATGGCGACGGGGACCGGCAAAACCCTGACCTCAGCAGCAATCATTAAATTGTTTCTAAAGACTCGCAATGCGCGCCGGGTGCTTTTTCTGGTCGATCGGATCGAGCTGGAAATCCAGGCCGACAAGGCATTCAAGGCCTTGCTCAAGAACGACTTCACTTGCGTAATCTACAAGGAACAGAAGGACGACTGGCGAAAGGCCGACATTGTCGTCACCACTGTCCAGTCGCTGCTTTTCAACGACAAGTTTCGCAGGGCCTTCGCACCGACAGATTTTGACCTGGTCATTTCAGACGAAGCGCACAGGTCGATCGGCGGAAACGCTCGCGCCGTCTTCGAGTATTTCGTCGGCTACAAGCTCGGCCTTACAGCCACGCCGAAGGACTACGTCAAGCAATCGAAGAAGGCCTCATACCGCGCGTGATCCCCGCGAGACCGAGCGGCGCATGTTGCTCGACACCTACCGGACGTTCGGGTGCGAAAGTGGTGATCCTACGTTCCGCTATTCGCTTCTCGACGGGGTCAGGGATGGCTTTCTCATCAACCCCTACGTTGTCGATGCCCGGACCGAGATTACCACTCAACTGCTCTCGGATGAGGGTTTCACCGTTGATGTCACTGACGATGACGGTAACGAAGTCAAAGAGGCTTTCGGTGGCCGGGACTTCGAGAAGAAGTTCTTTGCAGAGGCGACTAACGAGGTGTTCTGCGGGACCTTCCTGCAACATGGCCTGCGCGATCCAGTTACGGGCGAGTTCGGCAAATCGCTTGTCTTCGCGGTAAGCCAGAATCACGCTGCCAAAGTCGCCCAGATCCTGAACGAGATGGCCAACCAAATTTGGCTGGGTAAATACAAGTCGGACTTCGCAATGCAGGTCACGAGCGAGGTCATGAACGCCCAGACAATGACTGTGCAGTTTGCGAACAACAATCTTGGAGGGCGAAGCCGGTTCAATGAGCACTACCGGACCAGCCGTGCGCGTGTGTGTGTCACGGTCGGCATGATGACGACTGGCTACGATTGTCCCGACATCCTCAACCTGGCCTTGATGCGGCCAATCTTCAGCCCTTCCGATTTCGTGCAGATGAAGGGCCGTGGGACCCGCAAACATCGGTTGGCAGAGGAAATGCGCGATCCGGCGCTCAAGGCGCAGATTGCTGACCTTCAGAAGACAGAGTTCCGCCTGTTCGACTTCTTCGCCAACTGCGAGTTCTTCGAGGAAAAGTTCGACTACGACGAGGAGCTGACCCTTCCCAACCCGGCAGCGCAGCCTTTCATCAACAAGGTCGAAACGCCGCGCGCCGGCTTCAAAGGGTTTGAGACTTTCCAGCCAGACGCCATCGCCTCTCAGAACGAGCAGCAAATCGGCCTTGAGGGGATGCGGATCGATCGCGAATTTTTTCAAAAGTTCGAAGAGACCGTCCGCCAAGATGTTGCCCTTGCGGAGATGGTAGAACAGCAGAACTGGGAGGCTGCGGCGCGCCGCGTAGTTGAGCAGGTGTTCGACAAGCCGGACGATTACTTCAGCCTCGACAAGCTTCGTCGCGCTGCCGGAGTGGACCGTCGCCTCACAGTGAGAGAGCTGATCGAGAAGGCCTTCGGCCACATCCCGCGCTTTAAGTCCAAGGACGAGCTGATCGACGACGAGTTCCAGAAGTTCTTGCTCGACCAGAAGCCCGAGCAAGCCGACCGGATCGCCCAGATGCGGTACTATTTTGAAGCCTACATCAAGGATGCCAACGTCCGTCGGATCATCGACGATGGGCGCGTGGCCGATCTCAACGTCAATCCGATCTTCGGCATGAAAGACCTGAAGGCCGTGCCCAAGGAATGGGTCCGCCGTATCCCCGAGTATATCAAGGACTACGTGTCCCTGAACCCGTTCCTCCCATAAAGACTGCCCATGTTAGACACAGAAACCAAGCGCCGCATCAACACCTGCCGGGATATCCTCGTTGGCAAGGTCCCCGATCCCAAGAGCCAAGTCGAACAGATCACGATCGCACTGATCTACAAGTTCATGGACGACATGGACCTTGAGGCAGAGGAAATGGGCTTCGAGCGGAAATTCTTCGTCAACGAATACGAGCGTTACAGCTGGTCGAAATTGCTCGCGCCGGGCGTGAGCGGGCAGGAGATGCTCAACATCTATTCCGAAGCGTTGGTGAAGATGGTCGAGAATGAAGGGCTGCCCGAGCTCTTCCGCAACATCTTCCGCAATGCGTACCTGCCTTATCGCGACCCGGAGACGTTGCGCAGCTTCCTGCGCGAGATAAACGGCTTCAGCTATGACCATAGCGAACGGCTGGGCGACGCGTTTGAATATCTGCTGTCCGTCTTGGGCAGCCAGGGCGACGCCGGTCAGTTCCGCACGCCGCGCCACATCATCGATTTCATGGTCGAAATTATCGATCCGAAGAAGGACGAGGTCATTCTCGATCCGGCCTGCGGCACCGCAGGTTTCCTGATTTCCTCCTACAAGCATATTTTGAAGGTCAACACCACGGAACCCAAGCCGCTTGGTGAAGTGGCGGAAGTCACTGACGCAGCCGAAGCGGCCATTGATAACCCGAAGCGTTATTCGGGTGACCTGCTGACCACCGACGATCGCGAACGGCTGGCGAACAACATCAAAGGTTATGACATTTCGCCGGACATGGTTCGGCTGAGCCTGGTCAACCTGTACCTGCACGGCTTCCTCGATCCTAAGGTCGAGGAATACGACACGCTCACCAGCGAGGATAAATGGGGCGAAACGGCGGATGTGATCCTCGCCAACCCGCCCTTCATGTCGCCGAAGGGCGGGATCAAGCCGCACACAAAATTTTCGATTGCCTCGAAGCGGAGCGAGGTCCTGTTTGTCGATTATATCGCCGAGCATCTGACCCCGAAGGGGCGCGCGGCGATTGTCGTGCCCGAAGGCATCATCTTCCAAAGTCAGAGCGCCTATGTCGAATTGCGTAAGACATTAGTCGACAAGTATCTCGCAGCCGTGATTTCACTGCCTGCCGGAGTTTTCAATCCCTATTCAGGAGTTAAGACTTCGATTCTGATCCTGGACAGCGCAGTTGCCAAAGCAAGCGATGAGGTCGCCTTTTTCAAAATTGAAAATGACGGGTTTGGCCTGGGCGCGCAACGGAAGGCCTTGAAGGGCACTCAACTGCCTCAAGCGCAGGCGGAACTTACCGCTTGGCTCAGTGAGGCACGCATTGGAAAAAATTTTGAGCTGGACTCTTCTATCGGCTTTGCTGTCGAGAAAGCACGCATTCTTGCAGACGAAATCGCAAATCTAGGCGGTGAGAATTACAAAGAAAATGAGCGCTTCGCACAACTCGCTTGGCCAGTTGTGAAGCTCGGAGGGGTCTGCTCATTTATGACGGGCGGAACGCCCCCATCAAGTGAAACAGCGTATTATCAGGATGGGACTGTCCCTTGGCTTGTATCGGGAGATATTCACCAAGAACAAATATTCGATTGTGAGAAAAGGATCACACAAGCAGGGATCGAAAATTCAAATGCTCGAGTATTGCCAGAAGATAGCGTTTTGATCGCTCTCAATGGGCAGGGGAAAACTAGAGGGACAGTGGCCATGCTTCGAATGGCCAATGCGACATGTAACCAGTCACTCGTAGCGATAAGCCCGCAGAGTCAGGATCAGCTCTTGCCTGATTTTCTCTTTTTTGTCCTTCGATCAATGTACCAAGAGATTCGAGAACTCACCGGTGACAATCAAAGAAGCGGATTGAGCATCAGGATTCTCAGAACTATTCAGATACCGTTACCTCCGATAGACGTGCAGAAGGAGATTATTGAGCGGGTCGTTTCGTACAGAAACGAAATTGATCGATTGAAGGACGAGATAGCAGAGCAACGACACGCCATCGATAGCGCGATTGAGAGCATCTGGGCTCCCAAAACTGAAGAAGCGTGATGATAATAGACGAAGCAAATCAGCTCGAGGCCTTCTTGCCAATATCATACCGAACGCCTGAGGAAGAGCAGTATATCCAGTTTCTCTGGGAGGCGTTCAACGACAATTGCGAAAGCGGGAAGTACCAGTTCGCCTTCCTCGCTTATCACATGCTCACCATGTGCTTCGTCTATTTCAACATCTGGCAGATCAAACTGATCAAGCCAGCCGACTTCGCGACCGCGCTGATCGGCTTCGGCAAGGACATGGAAAAGCAACTCATGGAATCGACAAGCCCGTTCACATTTCACGTCGTGAATGAGAGCAACGTCATGCGCTTCCTCAAGCTCATCCAGTGCGACAACGGCAAGATCGGCACTTACACCAAGCTGGTGAAGGACCGGAACGAGACGGCGCATTCCAACGGCAACATCTTCTTCAGCACCGAAGCCGAACTGTCCGCTAAGATTCACGAAGTCCTGCGTGTTGTCGCCGAGATACAGAGCCACAGTGAGGCGATCATCGTCGATGGCTATAAGCGCTTCCTGCTCGACTCCGGCGATCCTGAAGAACGCGAGCACATCGATGCGACAGACCAGGTCCGCGAAGTCCTGATCCACGAAAACTACATGTCGCTAATCGACCTCGATTTCTGCGCAAACTTCGACATCACCGAGTTCGCTGACCACCCGCACTTTGCCGAGATCGAAGCGCTCCACGGCGCGGTGCAGGTGTGGGTGCAAACTGAAGAGGATCTTGAAAACGCATGACCACGCACCTTACTGCTCGCGTTGCTTGGCACGATGATGGTTGGAACGGGCGCATCTGTGCCAAGCCAGAGCAGAACACCTACTGCGTGGGCTTGCGGTCCTACCCCGGTGATGTGATCCACCGAGAACGAGACTTGGAACGGGAAACTGAGTGCGCTGGGAAAGCCGTTTGCAAGCTTGATAGCGATGATCTGCCGCCCTGCATCTACAGCGTCAACGCGTTCGGTCCCGATTCTATACGTGGGTTCTCCAACCCGCCGGATTTCTTCTATGGCGGTGCGGAGCGTGAAGAGTGGGACATTCCTCCATCAACAGTCTGCGTCTGGCCGTACGAAGCAATGTATGGCGACGAGGTTTACACCAGCGGACGGCTTGACAACGACAAGCGTCGCGAGGGCGCAGAAGCTTTCTTCGAAGAGCTGGACGAAGACGAAAGTCTGATTTTCTATTACGCCAACCACTCAAACCCGTACACTGAAGAGAACGACCCGAAATACGTCATCGTAGGTGTTTCGAGGGTCAAGCAGATCGGCAAACCGCTGTTCTATTCCAACCCCTCAGACTATGTTCGCGAGAATTATGCGGGCGGGATGATCTGGGCGCGCAATATCAGCTCGCATTACCCCGACGAAGGGTTTCGCATTCCCTATCACGCCTATCGGGATCAACCCGAAATCCTGGAATCGATCCTTGTTACTCCAGAACACCCTGCGACGTGCAAGTACGGGGCAAGGCATCTGACCGATGACACTACGATCGGCATGCTTGAGCAGATGCTCGGTGTTATCGATCGATTGAAAGATATCGGCGACAAGCATGAGGACTGGGGCGCCCGAGAGAAATGGATCCAAGCCCAGATTGCCCGCCTCTGGCAGCGTCGTGGCCTCTATCCCGGACTTCTCACCGTGATGGACTTGCTGAACGCCGAAGCCTGTATTCCGAAGGCGAAGGCACTTTGCGATGCAGGACAAGAAAAGAAAGCCTTCGAGCAGTTTTTTAACGCCCTGGAGAACGGGTCGGAATGTCCAGGTCTCGATCTAACCGGGGTGGCTGCGAAGCAAGTCGCACGGTCGTGGCAACTTCTCGAAGATGACGTCAGGGCCTTCCTGAAGAGCGTCGCAATACGGATTGACCTTTACTTCGATCAGCTGGAAGCGATCGTGGGCGAAAATAGATCTTCACACGGCCTGTCCGAGCTGAAGGGAATTGTCGATGACCCATATTTATTGAGCGAATGTTTTGTTGGCGACGGTCCCGACGACATCATTCCATGGAGCACCGTTGATCGAGGGGTCTACCCTTCTCCCGAGCTAGGAGCAGAACCTCTATGCGAGATGCTTCACGATGATCCCCGCAGGTTCCGTTCGTTGTGTGTCGACCAATTGCGCCGAGAACCCAATCAGACCTTCCGTCCTGCGGACGTCGTGCTGAAAGAAGTCAATTCACGCCTTGATCGGTTGCCCGAGTGGAAGCGGCATACGTTCAGTATGCGATATTTTGAGATTGATCGCGAAGCGCTCGAGAAGTCGCTAGTTCTCCGTTCAGAAAGCGATCGGCTCTACCTCTATTTGAAACGCGTTTTCGAAGATGAACGAACGGTTGAAAGAACGCTCGCCGAGCTCTTTGACCGACCTGAAATCTCCCTCTCACGGCCAATTTCAGACGGTTTCTGGTTGCGTTCTGTATCCGATGAGGAATCAATCCTCGCGCAAAAAGGCGGTGAGGCTTACCGCGATGCCGTTCGGGCCCAAGCGGGCCAATGCGCACAGATCTTCCGCCTTCCTCTTTCAGTTATTTCAGGTCGGGCGGGGACCGGCAAGACGACGATTATTCGGGCAATCGTGAAGGGGTTACGTCAGGTCGAAGGGGCAGGTGCTCCGGTTCACGTGATGACTCCAACCGGCAAGGCAACCGACCGAGTTAGAGCTGTGTTCGAGCGGCACAAGATTTCAGGCGTTGACGTTTCTACAATCCATTCTTTTCTGGCGTCGAATGGATGGCTGAACGACAACCTGACTTTTAAACGAAGAGGCGGACAACGTTCTGATTTAGAGGGAACCATCGTCATTGATGAGACGTCGATGCTTGACCTTCAACTGGCGGCTACGTTTTTCCGGTCGATCGAATGGCAGGGTGTAAAGCGCTTGATCCTTGTAGGCGACCACAACCAGTTGCCTCCGATCGGTCGCGGAAGGGTGTTTTCTGACGTAATTGCTTGGATGCGAAGCTCGAATGCTGAAAACTTGGCAGTGCTCGAAACGAATATGCGCCAGATGGAAAATCGCATCGATGGACGCGGGGAAGGCATTCTTGGTCTCGCCGAATTATTTCTCGTCGATCCGACTGCGCAGGCTGAGCAAACGACGCCCGAGGCCGAGGACTTGCTAAAGAAGGTTCATCAAGGAGGTAAGGTTGACGAAGATCTCGAGGTAATCTTCTGGGATACTCCCGACGATCTCGTCGAAAGCTTAATCGTAGATTTAACAGCCTCGTTACCTGCTAGCGACGGAGAGGAACCGGTCTATAAGGTTTGGCGTAAGGAAGTGATGCAGAACCGACCGGAGAGGCTTCAGGTTCTTACTCCACATCGTGGCGAAATGCATGGTGTCGATGCTCTCAACGTCGCACTCCAGTCGGTACTCACGAACGACCTTATGGATCGTATCGGGGCTATCGATGGCGTCACTTTGAATGACAAGGTAATCCAAGTCCAAAACAGAACGTCACGCCGCGGTTTATGGGCTTATGATTTCGATGAAAAGAAGTCGCGGAAGGTTGAGCTTTTTAACGGCGAAATTGGGTACGTCGAAGCCCATAACTTTGATCGAGGTGACCTGAAGAAGGTCTTTGCGGGGTATAGCAAAAAACGGCTCAAGAGGTTCCAGGTTAAGTTTGCTCGTAAGGAGAAGCTTTGCGTGAACTATGGCCAAGGATTGCCGACAGATAGGATAGGCAAATATGTCTCCGAAAGCGTAGAGGGAAACCTGGAGCTGGCTTATGCAATCTCGATCCATAAATCGCAGGGAAGTGAGTTCGAGCAAACATTTGTAGTTTTGCCAGCCTCTCGTCGTCCTCTTTCTGCTGAATTGCTCTATACTGCACTCACGCGCGCGCAGGGCCATTGTCGACTTTATGTGCAAGGAAACCTGTCGCCATTGCTTGATGCTCGACGCAAAGAGAATGCACAGAGCTTGCTCGTATCCTCATCGTTGTTCGACCACTTCAGACCTGTCGAGGACCATCTACTGAATCGAGAAGGTTGGTATGAAAGCGGGAAGATTCACGAAGCACTGAGTGGAGATATGGTACGATCCAAGTCGGAAGTGATCATTGCAAACCTGCTTCATCAAGCGCGAATTCCCTTCACCTATGAAGAACCTGCCTACACCCCTGATGGGAGCTTTTATCTCCCTGACTTCACGCTGAGGGTCGGAGGGGAAAGAGTTTTCTGGGAGCATTGGGGGATGCTCTCAGATGAGGCTTATGCCGCTCATCGCGATCAGAAAACAGCATGGTACGCCAAGCACTTTGAGAGTCGCCTTGTGGAGACTTTTGAAAGCAGTCAACTGAGCTCAGAGGCCGATGAACTTATAAGGGACCTCAAGTCTTGAGAATTACGCGATCGCATCTGTTCCCACCGTTGACCTGTTCCCCGTCAGCGTTCATGAGACAGATTGAGGTAGTTGGATAGAGGAGTGTTTTGGTCTCATCGTAGTGACTGTAAGGAACGAAGATGAGATCAAAACGAGCAAATTCCAAAGCACCTGCTGAGCGGGTGGTGAAGGATATCAGGCGCAAAACGCGGCGTCAGTTTTCAGCGGAAGAGAAGATACGGATCGTGCTTGAGGGCCTGCGCGGCGATGACAGTATTGCCGAGCTGTGTCGCAAGGAGGGCATAGCCCAGAGCCTGTATTACACCTGGTCGAAGGAGTTCATGGAGGCAGGCAAGCGCAGGCTTGCTGGCGATACTTCGCGTGCGGCGACCACTGACGAGGTGAAGGACCTGCGCCGGGAAGCGCGTGATCTGAAGGAGGTTGTGGCTGAGCAGACGCTGGAGTTGCGTCTGCTCAAAAAAAGCATAATCGGGGATGGGGGAGACGAAGAATGAGATACCCCGCCTCTGAGAAGCTGGAGATCATCAGGCTGGTCGAGCGATCCCATCTACCAGTGAAGAAGACACTGGACATGCTGGGCGTTGCCCGTCCTACCTTCTATCGTTGGTACGACCTCTATCAGCGCTTCGGTGAAGCGGCGTTGGAGGATCAAAAGCCCGGACCACAGCGCGCATGGAACCGTGTCCCTGAGACCATCCAGCAGCAGATCGTCGATATGGCGTTGGAGTACAGCGAGCTATCGCCCAGAGAGCTGGCGGTGCGCTTCACCGACGAGAAGCGCTACTTTGTGTCTGAAGCCACGGTTTACCGGCTGCTTAAGGCGCACGATCTGATCACCAGCCCTGCCTATACCGTGATCAAGGCTGCTGATCAGTTCCACACCCAGACAACACGTCCGAACGAGATGTGGCAGACAGACTTTACCCCGGCCTTCGCCGGGGCAGGCCAAGCTTCAAGATCATCGGATGGGGTTGGATGTATCTATCGACCGTGCTGGATGATTACTCGCGCTACATCATCGCCTGGAGGCTATGCACGACCATGAAGGCCGAAGACGTCACCGAGACGTTGGATATGGCTCTGCAAGCATCGGGCTGCGACCACGCCCACGTCAAGCACAGGCCAAGACTGCTATCCGACAATGGGCCGAGCTACATTGCTGAAGAACTAGCCGACTATCTCGGCAAGAACGGCATGGATCATGTGCGTGGTGCGCCGTTCCACCCGCAGACCCAGAGCAAGATCGAACGCTGGCACCAGACACTCAAGAACCGTGTTCTACTGGAGAACTACTTCCTGCCCGGCGATCTGGAATGTCAGATCAAGGCCTTCGTCGAGCATTACAACCATCAGCGCTACCATGAGAGCCTCGACAACGTCACACCTGCCGACGCCTACTTCGGCAGGGCCGCAACCATCATCCAACGAAGAGAAAGGATCAAACGACAGACGTTAAAACATCGGCGCTTGCTTCACCGAAAGCTAGCCGCCTAAAACACATCAACCAGATGAGACCAAACACTCGCTAAGCCAAAACCCAAGCGTGTCTCAATTTATCTGACGACGGACACGTGCGCAATTACGCGCCGGGCATGGTGCTGGAAGTGGCAAGCCGTCAATCGCGCCATAGGCTTGGGCGCGGAAGTCATGAGATCGCCGCCGTGGATATTGAGAATGGTGTTGTTACGCTTCGCGATGAGCGAGGGCATTTGCGCCGCTTCGTGCCAGCGAGGTTATCGGCGAAGGGCAGCGACCAAGCATTGCAGCTGTTCGAGAAGAAGGATCTCGATCTCTATACCGGGAGCGCCATCCGTTGGGCGGCGAGCGACCATAGACGTGGAATGATAAATGCAGACCGGGCAACAGTCACCGCGATCGATCAGGATGGGGTTACGGTCATGAGCTCGAGCGGCATGGAGCATAGACTGAAGCCGAACGACCCGATGCTGAAGCGGATCGACCTCGCCTATGCGCTCAACGCCCATATGGCGCAGGGCCTCACCGCAGATAAGGGCATCGCCGTGCTCGACAGCCGCGAGCGGCGACTGCTCTCGCAAAGGAACTTCCTCGTCACGATCACGCGATTGCGGGATGAGCTTACGCTGATCGTCGACAGCCGGGACAAGGTTGGGAGAGGTATTGCGACCAACTTAGGCGAGAAGTCTTCGGCAGCCGAAACCACCGAACGGCTTGGAACTGCGGCAGCCAAGGGACGGCGCGCGGGTCAGATCCCAGCCACCAAACAGGAACCGCAGGTTGAACTAGAGAAGGCACCAGAGCTTACCAAAGAGCGGATCAAACCGTTCGAGATTGGGCTTTGAGGACGAAACTTGCGTGAGACTGTTGGGGAATCGATTTGGACTACTTGATCGCTGCTAGCGCGCTTACCCTTTTTACGACGATCTCAGCCCTGCCATCGGGGCCTCTGATATTCCCGTAGAGAAAGCCCTCAAAGTCCGGATGTTCAAGGAGCGCGTGAAATTCCTTTGCGAGGTAATCGCGCACTTCTACACCTGCCAACTCGACTTCGCGAAGGAGCTCGGGTCGCCCGTCCACGACGTTGATGATGTCTTCGAGATCATGACTGCCCAATGGGTCATTCTGGCCTCTACCATTATAAGCTTCGAGTTTGGTTGCGAGAAATAGCGGCGGCGTGAGATGCTTTATCACTCGCCCACTTGGCAGCGCGAAATTGATCGCAGTGTAGATGCCTTCTTTGTACCAGCGGTTTGTGAAGCCCAATATGTTCGGATCGTCAGGCATGAAGTCGACCTTGAGATTCCCAAGGCGCATGCGGCAGATTACCTCGTCCTCACCCGAGACGGTAAAGCCTTTATCGCGCAGACGTTCTTGCAGTTGCATCCATTGAGCCATTCCTGCCAAGTCGATGATCAAATCGACATCATCGGTTGCCCGCACTTCCTGTAAGGTGATTTCGTCGGTGATGAGCACTGCGGTCGAGCATCCGCCTACAAATACCATTTGTTGGCATAGGTCGTCTCCAAGAGCATCGGCGACCGTCTCCAACATATGCAGAAGCTGACCCTGAATGCTCATCAGCGGGTAACCCTCTCATCAAACCTGCTTTGGGCCAGATTCGCCTCGCGTTGGTTTCCTAGCCTGATCGCGTCGATTAGCGCGAGGAATTCGTATAGCCGTTCATCTTTGAGAGCTGCTTCCGGCACGGATTTGAACAGCGGCTCGATGGATAAGCCTCTCTTTTCCCCTCGGCATGGGGCCAAACATGTATGTCGGCCCCAGAGCTAACAAGTTGCCCTTCCAGCATAGGGGCAGCAAAGCCAGTGGCGACTCCACGTTCTGGTGCACCTGGTTTGACAGGGAACACATATTTCAGCCCGTGCTGGACAAACTCTGTGAGATTGCGACGGTTCACTTTTGGTCGCTCGCTCGATCGAATAGCGAGGTTTGCGGCAAGGCTGCGCTTGAGCGATGCGCTGACCTCCGTCTTGCTGATACCCAAAGATCTTTCTAGGCTGCGTACTGCAAAGGGGTCTGAGCCTTCAGGGTCATGGAGACGCCCTTGTCTGATCTGCTCTTCCAGACTCAGCAACTTCAGCAATATGACGATGTCTTGACTTTTCATGATGAAATCCATCTGTCCGCTGTCCTAGGACTGAGGACAGATAGATCGGTGAGCATGATATTGTCAAACAGCAATAATCATTGAGAAGCGCGAATGAGCCGCCCCCAACATCGATTATCGAAAAGTGTAGAGGCCAGTCTCGCATTGGGTCCCGATTATTGGGCAAGCGATTTGCTGCATCCGGGGAAGTCGTATTAAGGCGCGACTATGACTGATGGTTCGATCACGATTGCGCCTTTTCCGTGGGCGCGGCGAAAGAAGCGCAGCTTTGATCGCATAATCGGCTGCTATGACCCAGACTCTCGTCCGAAAAAGATCATTCGATTTTATCGGCCTGACCCGTCTGATTTCTTGGTGTTGAAGTTCGTCGACCTTGATGAACCTGCTCCAGCACCGCACGACATTCGGCCAGAATTGCGCTTACCGTCCGCGGATGACCTGAAGGCGGCACTTGCTTTTGATCGCGAAGACGCAAGCTTGCTCATTCACTGCCACGCAGGGATCAGTCGGTCGACAGCAATTGCGCTGGCGATCCTGTCTCAGCGTCTCGGCCCGGGCAAAGAATCTGAGGCAATGGACGAGCTACTACGGATGCGGCCAGAAGCTGTCCCCAACCTGCATATCATGAGGTTGGCAGATGAAATCTTGGGGCGGGCAGGGCGTTTGCTCGGCGCTGTGCTGGAATGCGAAACGCCTGAGAAGACAGAGCGCCGAACGCAGAACAGGCAGGGCTATCTCGACTACTATGGCATTCGTCAGAAGGGGGCTGCTATACCAGAATAGACCGATGCTTTCTCGCGTGGCGAAGGCACCGCTCGACCTGACACATCATTTGGCCTTACCCATGGCATAAGTCGCCCACTCGTTCATCAGCAATTTGCGCTTATCCAGATAGTTGGTCCGGCGGTATGCCGCCTCCACATTATTGGCGACGCTGTGTGCGAGCGCAGCTTCTGCGACTTCGCCGGGATAGCTGGTCTTTTCTGCGGCCCAATCCCGGAATGCAGATCGAAAGCCGTGCACGGTGAAGGGCAACTTCGCGCAACGCAGGATCTTGAGCAGCGTCATGTCAGACATCGGGTGCAAGACATTGCGACCGGGGAAGACCAGATCGCTGCATTCATCGTAGTAAGTTTTGGCACGTTCGAGCGCGTCGATTGCTGCATCGGTCAGCGGGACCACGTGTTCCTTTCCAATCTTCATCCGCTCCGCAGGGACAGTCCAGAGTTTTGCGTCCAGATTGATCTCCGCCCATTTCGCACTCCGCACCTCGCCCGATCGAGAGCCAGTCAGTGTCAGGAACTCAAGCGCGAGCCGTGCGACACTCGTTCGCTTGTGCAGACGCCTCAAGAAAGTTGGGACATCCTCATAGGGCATCGCAGCGAAATGACCGACCTGCTTCGGCTGTCGTGGCAGTGCGCGGCTGAGCGAGCGCATTGGCGCTTCGGTCGCGCGCATTCCGTTTGCGTATGCCCAACCCAGCACAACGCCTATCTGCTGCTTTACCCGGCGAGCCGTCTCTGGCTTCTCCAGCCAGAAATCGAGAAGCACTTCACGGATGAGCGGTCCCTTGATCTTATTTACGAGCCGGTCGCCGAGCTTGGGAAAAGCATAGGTTTCGAGTGTATTGATCCACTGATCCTAGTGCTTACCATTCTTCCAGGGTGCTTTCTGCTCGGTGTGGACCTTCTCTGCAGCGGCCTTGAACGTGAGGATTTCGATTTTCTGGCGCTTGCGCTCTTCGATCGGATCAATGCCTCGCTGAATATCGCGGCGCATGTCGATCGCGAGTTCGCGGGCTTCAGCCAATGTAACTAAGTCTAGCGACCCTAAGCCGATGTCCCTTCGGCGCCCGTTTATAGTCGCACGCAGCACCCAATACCCCTTTCTTGAGGCGGTGAGCAGCAGCGACAGCCCATCGCCATCCATGTAGCGGCCCGGCTTAGTAAGAGCTCGAATCTGAGCAGCGGAAAGTTTTCCCATAGCCATCCATCCTAGTTCTCTTCCCACATCTACTCCCACAATGGTGGGTAGAAAGTGTGGGAAAGGTTAGAACAAAGTAAGAACAAGAATCCAATACAAGTCCGAGAAACCGCAGAATTCTGGGGCTTTCAGGGACTTTCTGGGATCTCTTGGGATGGTGTAGGTGGCGGAGACGGAGGGAAAGTCTGTCGTCCATTCTCATAGCTCAAAACTCCAGGATTTCTGCGGGTTTCAGGTTTCTAAGTTCGGTGACTGTGTACCACGATGTGGACCAATGTGGACCTGCGGGTTGGTCGATTGTTCCAACTTGCTCGAAGGTGATGCTACTCCGCTGCAATCGATTGCCACTCGACCGCCGACGGATCGACAATCTCCGCAAGTCGAACCTCTCGTTTTTCCTGGAAATCTGCCGTTTTTACCATAATCTTTTGTGCAGGGATTTTTTACCAAAAATGCCACTCGTGATTGCTAGGATATCGTTTCTTTGGCGGCCAATTTGAGGCCTTAGAACATCGACCGTTGGCAACTGAGGTATTGGGAGGCATGCTCGGGCAAATCGCGCTTAGAAACGCGAAGGAGGCTTTGCGTCGATTTCTCTTCGCTACCATCTCGCAGGATGCTGATGGGATCGATGACATGCCAGCGAAACAACCAGACCGACACATCCCATGTACGATGGCATCTTGCTGGGTCACCCTCAGCGCACATGATCGCCACGTTCTCTTGTAAGCTAGCTTCGGCGATCCCAGAGACTGCTTTTGCAACTACTGGCAATTCCCGATCCTCTGGCTGATCGCCGCCCAGTGTCTCCCCTGCGAAACGATAGTGTATCCCCGCCTGTTCGGACCATCGCTCGATAGCCTTGCGGTTATAGCTTGGGTTTCTGGACCAAGGCCGCGAACGCACATCAACCAATCGGGTGATGGATCGCCTTGTTAGCTCCCTTGTGAACTCTGGTAGGGGTCTATTCGAATAGCCAATCGTATAAATCATGAATAACTCCAATGCTTTGATTGCATCAAAGTATACCTCGTGGACTTCTTTCTGGGCAGTCGAAAGCGCTGCGCATAGGCGTTTTATTGCTTTAGGTCTTGGACACGCGCTTTGGCGCAGTCGGCAGCCTCTTTCGACTTCCATATGGAGTATTTCGAAGAGTTTTCGGCTTGCAGGTATGCGGCGGCCACCAGGCCAGCGTGAACGCAGAGGTCGATGGGGTTGCCACCGTCTTCCTTTACGATCTCATATTGGCGGAGTGCATCTTCTGCCACCTCATCTTTGATCTCTTGCAAGCTTGGGCCACACCCGATCAGAGCAAGGCAAAGACAGCTCAGGCTCAATTTCATTGTCATTTCTCCGAATGTCATTCCGGAAAATCTTAGACTCGGATTGCAATTACTTGCAATGTTATTCCTGTTGGCAAGGAACTCGTAATGTCATTCCCTGCCCTCCAAACGCGAAATTGGCAAACCGTCCTCGTTGGAGGGTGTATGCCGGAACTGAATGATCGATTTGGAAACTTGCTTGCGGGGCAAAGGCGCTATGCCGGAATGACACAGGAGGAGTTGGCGACGAAAGCTGATCTGAGTGTGGATTCTATCTCTAAGCTTGAGGCAGGCAAGACTGGAGCAAGCTTCGATGCGATTGCGAGACTAGCTAGCGCGTTGCGGATTGATCCTGCGGCACTCTTCACAGACGAAATCGAAACCGGTGCTATGGCGAGACCCGCGTTTAGAAAGCTGGTCGCCAAGCTAGCTCGGCTCACCGAAGAGCAGCTGGTCTGGCTAGACGGGGTCGTGTCGGCTGCTCTGAACTCTAGAGCTTAGAAGATAAAGCTCTCCGAGAAAAATCCTGCCATGATTGAAAGATTCCCTTCAGCCAGTATTGTTCAAATATGAAGGCTAAATTCAAACCACGTGCCCGACTACTAAAACTTCTTGGAGATCAGCTAATTGGCACCGCCCAATTAGCAATCTTTGAGTTGATCAAGAATTCATACGACGCAGATGCTGAGCGTGTTGAAGTTGTAATCTCAAACCCTCAAAATTTGGATGCGGCTCGAATTACAGTCACCGACTATGGTGGCGAAGGCATGGATGCAAACGTAATTCGGAACGTGTGGCTCGAACCCGGCGCTGATCACCGGCATGTTCAGCGATTGGAAGGCAAGACGAGCAAAAAGCACGGCCGGTTGCCCCTAGGCGAGAAAGGAGTTGGGAGGTTTGCGGTCCACAAGTTGGGGCGGGTGATAGAGCTGACGACCAAAGCTGAAGGCGCCAAAGAAGTCTATCTCAAGCTCGACTGGTCGATTCTCGATAAGCACAAGTATATTGATGAGGCAGAGATTGAGATTGTCGAGCGAGAGGAACCTGAGTTATTTCTCGACGGCCATACAGGCACTCAGATTGTCGTGTCGCAGCTGTATGACACGCTCAACAAAAAGGAAGTACGCAGCCTCTATCGGAACGCCGTATCGATCCAGTCGCCGTTCGAATTTGCGACCTATAAGTTAAGCGATCAAACCCCAAATTTTGAAATCGATCTGAGTGTCGAGGAACACCCGGAATGGACAAGTGATCTTCAAGACGTTCAAGAAGTGATCAAGCAATCGCTGTTCAAGTTTTCGTTCATTTTCGAGAATGGGAAGTGGTCATGGGACTATTCCTTTGCTCCAAATGAAGCGCTCAAGAGGGCATCGAAGATTTCGGCTCGTCACGTCGCAGCAAATGATGAATATTGCGAATTCGACGATAGATTTACGCAGAAACTTTACGTGAATGATCGTGAGGGCTTCTTCGACGGTTTGGGTGCGATCACCGGCGAAATATATGTCTTCGACTTTGATGCGGCACTTAAGCCATACTATGGTGACCAGTCCACAACGAAGAGGTTCATGGCTGAAAACCAAGGCATTAGAGTGTATCGTGACGGTATGCGCGTCTACAATTACGGCGAGCCCGATGATGATTGGCTAGAGATGGATGGCCGTCGCGTAAATCGGCTTTCGACCGGACTGAATCGACGCATCACAGTTGGCGCGATTTCACTGGATTTGGCGGATACCCCAAATTTGGTTGAGAAGACCAATCGTGAAGGGTTCATCGAAAACAACCATTTTCTGCGCCTCAAGGCCATTGTTAAATCAGCAATTGGGAAGTTAGAAGTTCTTAGACTCGACGATAAGAACCGTCTTCGTAGTATGACAAAGTCCGACGCAAAGCCCTCTGTGATCGGACTCGAGAACCCGATTGATGATCTCCGGGAGTTAGTTCTTAAGCATCGGCTTTCTGACGAGTTTGAGCCTACAATCATTCGCCTCGAGAAAAGATACGATGAGATGCAGAGCGTAATGCTGACGTCCGGTATGGCCGGACTGAACATGGCCATCGCATTTCATGAATTGCAGCACGGAATCTCTGATGCAAAGCGCAATTTGGAATCGGGCAAAGAGATTTCAATCATTTTGGAGCAGTTCAACAGGTTTGAGCTGCTACTAGATACCTACGCGACCCTGCTCAAAAGCGAGAAGATCAAGCCTGTCGATTTTCAATCACTGCTTCAAACCAACATCGATCTCGCGGAAGTCCGTTTCGCGTTGCATGATATCATCCTGAGTTGTCCCGTCTTGGTGGATGACGCGCCAAACTATTTCGTGAAAATCCCACGGAATCTAATGGTGAGTGCCATAAATAACATTATCGATAACTCGATATTCTGGCTAGACCAGCGTTGGGGTGCAGAAGAAAAGAAGAAGTATATTTCGGTCGGCATTTCGGAGGAATTCGAGAAGGGGCCAGCCATTGTAATTGCAGACAATGGCCCGGGTTGGAGGCACATCGACAAGACAGATATGGTGAAGCCTTTCCGAACTACGAAACCTGGAGGGATGGGTATCGGCCTTTACTACACGCAGACCGTAATGGAGATGGTTGGAGGGGAGTTGCTCTTACTCGACCAGGGCGAAATTGAAGGGGTCCCCCAAGCCGCAGATGGTGCCGTTGTCGCCCTAGTCTTCAATGGGGGTGAACTGTGCAAGAAGTAGTCAATACCGTTATCGTCGATAATGATCCTCAGGACATAATGGGGATTTCCACCGCCTTAGCGTCCGCAGGTATCGCTTCTCTTCCAGTGCACTTTAAGGACGCCACATCTGCTAGAGAGAACTGCAGGAAAACCGCCTATTGCTGTCCTCGCATTATAATAACTGACATCCAGATGCAGGAGGGTGGGCGAGAGCCCAGTCGGACAGACCTAGGCAACGTTGCCGCCTGCTTGGCTGAAGTCGTGAGCAATACCGAGGGGCCATACATTATCCTTGCTTGGACTGCGAAGCCGGAGGCTCTCGACGACTTGAAAGACGTTGTGATCAGGTACTTTCAGAGCCAACGGATAAGAGAACCGTTCTATTTTGAAGGAATTTCGAAAGACGATTGTAAGGGCGAGGATGGCTACGATGCCTTACTCATCCTTGAGAAGTTCGCTACTCACCTTGAGGGGCAGGCCGAGCTAAGGGCTCTTTTCCATTGGGAGAAAAGCGTCCTCTCGGCCGCAAACAGGACGGTAAATGCGCTTGTCGACATACCTGATACCAGCATTTCCGCGACACTCTCATCATTGGGCGATGCGGTCGCGGGTCAGAATTTGACTGGGAATGAATCGGTCGCCATCAATGAGGCGATATCAAATATTCTGCGGGACGAGATCAGCCAAAGTAATGCTGGTCCCGCATCAAGTGAGGTCTGGACAAACGCGGTGCAGCCACCAACTGTAAAGTTAGGTGAGGCCAGCAAACATACTCTCAATTCTCTGCTTCATTTCGACCAAACTCCAAATTTGGAGGTTATCTGCCCTGGCGATGTTTGGGTTTGTGAGAGCTGGGACGCCTTGTTCACTCGGATGGTTTTCCCCAGCGAAAGCAGCGCGAAAATATCCCAGTTCAAAGAGAGTCTTGTTGATCTAGACCAGCAAAAAATTGCGGGGTTGAAGACGAAGCTTCAGAACGCGAATCAACAAGCACAGAAAGACGACATTCAAGGCAAAATTGATAGCATCGACAGGGCGTATCGGGCAGTCCTGTCGGAAATGCGTCTGGCGCTAATGGAGATCAGCCCAGCTTGCGATTTTTCCAACAACAAGAGGTCGCTCAAAAGCTTGGCGCTAGGGTGTATTGTTCCGTCTTCCACTTTAACCGCAAACCCTGCTGTGAAATTGAGCCCAGCCGGGGACATCAAGTCCAGCAAATTGAAGTTTGAGGGCGAAGATATCGTCCTCGTAATTTCAGCTAAATACCTTCTCTCTCTGTCGGCAGAGGTCCTTTCGTTCCAGAAAGGTAAACTGGGACCGGAAAAGATATTCCGAATGCGAGAGAGCTTACTTCATTCTTGGGTGCAACACATTACTAACTACAATTCTCGCATCGGGACGATCTTATTTAGCTAGGTGAGAGCAATCCTGCCAAACCCACGGCAATCTGGTGGGCTAAAAGCGGCGGGACAGCATTGCCAACTTGAACGAACTGTTGTGTCCTATTGCCTTCAAAAAAGTAATCATCAGGGAACGTCTGAAGCCGAGCGGCTTCTCGGACCGTGAGGCTTCGGCATTGGAGCGGATCAGGATGAATGAAGTAGTGACCGTCTTTCGAGATGTGGCTAGTCACTGTGCTGGATGGAGAATTCCATCCCTGAACCCTAAATCGATCTGCGAATTTTCCAGATTTCCAATTAGCATGGTTTGGTGCCAACTTGTCTGGAAACTCGTGCGATTTCGGAGAGCGTTCTCGCAATTGGGCAAAAGTCGCTGCAAACACATAACGAGCAAGGTCTGCTTCCATGTGTCCGCGTGTCTCGTGATTGGGCAATCCAATGAGGCGGTCACTTGAAATCCAACTATCTAGAGGAGTCATCCCAACACAGGGTAGAGCAGCGCTCTTCCTAGTGGGAAGCGACTCCATGGACCCTATCGAATTTGCGCCAAGGACTAGGGCTTCACGTACATCGCGCAATCCATCGTCGCCGGGGGTGCATGCCTTTATTGCGGCATTGAATGCTTCGGACAGGGCTCCACGCCAGTTTTCAGGAGTGTCAGCGGACTTGCTTAGGCCGCTCCTTAGCGTGGGCAATCTTGAAATTGCGTCCGCAACGGTGGCTCGGGGATACTCATTACCAAGCGACAGCACCGGCTTGGTTCCGGGAAAAAGCTGAGCCGCAAGGTCCGACCGCAAACCGATGATTATTACGCGATGGCGTTTCTGAGGGATTCCGAAGTCTTCAGATCGAACAACAAACTGTCCAGACCTGACATTCGTCTCGGGGATGTATGGAACGAGTGCGTAACTGTCAGGATGGCCGCCAGCTCCCCGCATGTCGGTGAGCACTTGTTCGAAAATCGGTGCGCCGTCGATCTTAGCTGAGAGTATGCCTTTGACGTTCTCCATTACAAACGCTGCAGGTTGGAGCCTCCTGACTATTCGGATGTACTCTTGGTAAAGAAAGTGCCTGTGATCCTCCCTCGCTACGTACCCCGCTTGACCCTGGTTCCTCGCCCTCCCGACTAACGAATACGCTTGGCAGGGTGGGCCTCCGATAAGGATCGTGTGTCCACCGTCGTGAACGCTGATTTCATCTAACCTCTTATTCAGCTCAGCTTCGATCCCTGGCGCCCCAAGTTCAAGTTGAAGGGTCTCTTTCACAGCGGCAGCCCACTCATCTGGATACTGCGCAATCAGTTCGTCTTTTGAGCGTTGTTCTGCCAAGTACTCAAAGTACGCTTTTGGAGGCACTTCAGGAAACTGGCGATAGAAGCTTCTCAGCCGCAGCGTCGCAAATGCTGACGGCTCTTTTTCTACTGATAGAGCTACTTCGAACAACCGTGAGCCATCGCCACTACGGACCGAAGAAAATCCTTCCGCAAGTCCGCCTGGTCCAGCGAACAGATCAACAATTTTGAATTTGTGCGGCATTTGCAACGGCAGTCCTCAAGCATTGCTTGGGACGCATACCAGGATCGAATCAGGATACCAGGGGGCCACGACCAAATTGTCAACGCCGTACTCTGTTTAGCACTCTCTTGACGGTCATTGGGTGCCACCTGCCTCCGCCTGCAGTAGGCACATTGTTGCCTTCGAGAAAGCTGGCGATCTCAGTAAGGGTGGTTATTCCCTTCGCTTCGGCCAACTCTAAGTAGGGCTCGACAGCTTTTGCATGCTCCAATGCGGCCTGGGAGTTCTGCTGAGCCAATACCTTTCCATTGACACCCAATGTCACCCCGCGCTTCTTTGCGGCCGCTAAGGCGGCCTTAGTTCGCTGCGAGATCATATCGCGCTCGTGTTCAGCGAAAGCAGATAGGATATGCAGCATTAGTTTGTTCGCGTATGGCGCATCGACAGCCACGAACTCAACTCCTGCCTCCATGAGCGATGATACGAAGGCTACGTTGCGTGCAAGCCGATCTAGCTTCGCGATAATGAGCGTAGCCTTTTGGCGTCTGCAAACTTCGAGAGCCGCTTGGAGCTCAGGGCGGTTCTTTTTGCCACCTGATTCAATTTCTATAAAAATCTGAATGATGGTCTCCCCAGTTTGCGAAGCGTAGTTCTCAATGCTGGTTCGTTGAGCTTCTAACCCTAATCCTGAATGCTGCTGTTTCCCTGTGGAAACTCTCAGATAGCCAATAAGAGTCATAGCTCCTGATCAAGTAAAGGGTGGTTTATTTGTTAAATCTTGGACTGATTGAATACCAATGTACATTGCAAAACGATTCTTGATTTTGCATACTGACTTTGTTCGGAATTTTGGAGCGAATCTATTGATGCAGTTAGACTAATTTGCCCCAGTTTCGGTTCTGAAATTTCTAATGGGAGGAATATTTGATGCTTGAAATTTCTACTGGAGACGAAGAAGCAAAAGCTATTCTCAACGAGATTGCGCAATCAGCAGAAGACCCGGAGAATGTCTTTGTAGCACCCGTAGCAGGTCACGGTGGGATGGACGTGCTGACGCTGGTCATCGAAAATTATGGCACTCTCGCAACGGGTACTGCGGTGCTAATTGCAACTTTGAAGGGTAAGATCCCCGATATCACAATCACCAAAGATGGAATGGAAATTAGGGGAGCTTCGAAAGAGGCCGCGCTAGATGGCAAGTGAGAGCCACCCACGTTGGCTGAGACACTTCTTACGTTCGAAGCAAAGCTATGTTCGCGAAATCGCTCTCGAAGATGCATATTGGTCCCGCTTGCACGGTATTTATGACGCCTTAGCTCCAGCAAACGCCGATCTGCTGGGCCTATTCCCAATTGCAGATGAGGAGCAATCAGCTTGCATCAGCTGCAACCCTGATGGGGCGGCGATTTTTTTCGATTTGGGTCAGTCGATTATCCTAAAGTCGGCGTTTTCGGCTCAGTTTTCTGATGATCCCGAGACGGCGACTTTTGAGCTCTTTAAGGCTGCTGGCAGCTTGAGGGTTAGCAAGATCGATGGATGGTACTCGGAGCGGCTAGGAGATGTTTCAGGCCCGCGATATGAAGGCCCTCCAATGGTTAGACCAGAGATATTGGCGGCCGCACAAGGGGCATTTCGCGAGTACCTTAGCCCAAGCTTCCAGCCACTCTTCAATGATGTAATCGACGTGTCGATAATCGCGCACGAAATTTATCACTATCGATGTCACGCTGGCATACCCGACCCTTCCATCTCCGATTGGGTTTCGAAGCACTTTGACGATATCGTTGAATTGGCGAGGTTTGGAGAAGAGTTATCGCCCAGCGGCCTTATGCCAGAAGAGCAGCGAGATCGTTACGAACGAGAGAGAGAGGCCAAGAGGCTCTTCTATCTCTCAAACAGAGAGCAGGTGTGCGAAGAGATAGCGTGCGATCTCTTCGCATTAATTGGAGTTGTTACGATATTGAGTCAGGGTTTCGACCTAGAAGAAGAGTCGGCCTCAGCAATCAAGACAATTCTCGCGAGCTACAACGTCTCGCTGAACTTGCATCAGCTCCATCTTGCATTTCTCGACTATAGCCATTTTCGCATGGATAATGACCTAACCGTTGAACTGCCCGGCAGCCACTCGTTCTTCAATCTCCGACGCATTGCTGTGAATCGGTATTCGTCTGAGCTGTTCGCCGATATGTTTAGTGACGCGGGTGCGCCAAGAAGTCGTTACGACCGGATGTACGCTGAAATTGGAGAGCATCTCTCCAATCTCTATGTTGAGATGTCTGGCAGAGTCCTTATGCCCACAATCCCGAGGCTAATGAGCGGTTTCGCTGCAATCAATGACTACGCGGACAGAAAAGGACGGCCCCCTCAAGAGGGTCAGCCCGACCCAAAGCACCGTCTAGCATTGTCGTATTTGCCACCTAGACTGGATTCCCCCTCTGTAACTCAGATGTTCGGAGAAAACCGCTTCGGCAATGGTCGAAATTGGATAATCATGTCCGAGGCGGAAGCGTTCGAACTCGTTATGGCAAGCCAAACTGCTCACTCGTAACGAACGTCTCACGATATTTGGCTGAAGCACCGTAAGGAGCTACGCCGATTCCGCAACTTCAGCGTCGAGCCGCTCTTTCCAGTTACATAGAAGGTGAGAATGCTCAGGCTAAGTGAGCTCCTCATATGCTTTCATCTGCCCGATGTGGCCCATGATTTCGCCGCCCAACTCCACGGCATGAGGTGAGAAACTATGGGCGATCATCCAGCCTTTGACGCTCCTCTCAAGCGCTAGAAAGTCGCCCGGAGTCTTGGCGTCGCCTGCTAGGCTGATAATCTTGTTTGCATAGTTCCCAAGCCTGAGTTCGTCTGACCGCTTTTTCAGCGCTCCCTCTTCCCATTGGTACCAGCAACCACAAAAGAAAAACCGCTGGTCACCAGGGACGAAAGTGTTGCGATGGGCGAGTTCGCCGGTGACATCAAAACCGACATGATTGCCGACCTGTGTGTCGAGGGCCTTTTTCAATGACGGGATCGATTGCGCATCCTCGATCAAGAAGATCAGATTATCGCCGTAGGCGCCACAACGGACGCCCGGACAGCTATCTGCAATTGCATGCAAAATGATCTTGATGACTAGCTCAGAGACAATGCTGGACCCCGCCGCACCCAACGGGATACCCCGTCCCGGTGAACTCACGCCAGCGAATGAGGTGGTGTTGGAGAGAATGACTTTGTCTAGGCTATCATTCAGGCCACCGATGAAAGGCTTTCCTCTATCTTTAACATCGAAGAGGACCCTTTCAATGACTCGCTTCAGATGAGGCAAGCCGCTCAACACAGAATCCCTTTGTACCAAATCAAAGTATCTCGGAATATCTGTCGTGAATACGAATTTTGCTATGGGGAGATACTCCGCAAGCCATAGTTCAAACTTTGGAGGCCCCCCGTTGCTCATGAACTGAGTGGGGAGCAGCTCGTTTGTCCGTGTGAGGACCATTCGCAGCAGCGCATTTCGCGTCGATTCAATTGGGCCCAAGCTACAATGCCAACGTACTTTGCCTGGATAGCGCTCTTTTCTCACTAACCAGACCGGTTCTTCACACTTGGCCCACATGTTGATCTGGTCAGCCTTGGGTAGCAGCGGCAGGATGGGTGCCTCGGCCCCGTCCCGCTTTTGCACCACATCGACAAGCGTCGCAAAGATGCAGTGTGGATCAGAGAGAATCCGTCGAATACCTCGTTTCTTTTCTCGATTGGTTTTGTCCGCGTTGAGACCGATTGTTTCCATCATGCGATCACGCTTCTTGCGAGCACGCTTGCAGAGGTGTCGGGCGGCTTTTTCGTCGGGAGCGTCCAATATCATGACTTCTGCTTCCACTGCCGCCGACCATATACAGCAACGTAAAGGTTCAAGCTTGATTGCTCATATCGGATAGGCGAGTTTCTTTGGGTTCCTAGTTTCACCCACATCGGGCCTGAACACTCCATCCGCCATCGCGCTAGCGTCCAAACGCTAACCCCCAAAAAATCTGCCGCCTCTTTCGGTGTGCAAAGCCTGTCTTCCATGTCCGGTCCCCGATGCAATCATTCGCACTGGTTTCGACACCCAAGGAGCGCAGCCGGTCAATGCAAACAACCGGACTTGCGCTGTGGCTAAAGGCGCTAGGGCCTCATCCACGATCCTCCTTGATACGCAGGTAACACCATAAATATGCAAAGCTCAACATAAGTCAACATAAAAATACATAATATTTCAATGGTTTATTGCAAGTAATTGCACCAGAGGAGCTTTGTCATTTTTCTACAGTTTCTGCGTGACGAGGGCTATTCACCGCTCTTTTTGGGGATCACGCCAGTCAGGTTTACTGGCATTTTTACTTCCGCCATCGCCTTCCAGAGAACGTCGATGTCCGCGCCTTCGCCGTAGTGCTGGTTCTCGGACTTGTTCGAGTGGCCCATGATTTGATTGACCGTTTGGAGAGGCGTTCCCGTGTTACGAAACGCGTCAATCATGGTGTGTCGGAAGGAGTGAAAGACCAGCTTCGGATCATCCAGCCCAACACTCGATAAGAACCGCCCAAATTTCTTTGAGTAGGCAGTGGAAGCACTTCCGTCCGCTCCATAATTCACTCTGAAGAATATCCGCTTGCGCGATCGGGCTAGCTTTCGTTGTTGGCGAACAAATTCTCCGAAGCCTAACGAGAAGAGGTCGGGATGAAGCGGTACGATACGAAGACCAGCCTTTGACTTCACATGCTTGAAATCAGCGTCACCGTCCTTGCCACTACCCCCATCGTTTATCGAGATATGCGGGTAATCGCCTTCTAATATGCAATCAGAAAAATGCAGCTGGATCAGCTCACTAAGCCTCGCACCGGTGTAGTAGGCGAGGATTGGTATCCAATAGTCGTCATCTTTCGGAATCACGTCCCCAACTTGATTGCGGCGAGCATACGATTTGCAGCCTGTGTAGCGCGGAGCACTAAAGATCGCCTTGATCTCATGTGTCTTGAAGGAGTTGCGTGACCTCACCCCCTTTGGTTGCTTTGGCCCGTGCACCCTCAGGCCAAGGGCTGGGTTGGTCGAAATAAAGCACTTCTCATGAGCCCACGCAAAAAGGCCTGTGGTCCTTGCGAGAATCCCCGACGCAGTGCTGGCCATGATTTGGCCATTGGGGTTTTCGGTCTGGCGTGCCTTGAAAGTCGTCGCCGCGGAAGGTGGGTGCTTGCGCCTAAGCTTGAGAAGCTCGTCAGGAAATTTTGCCAAGTCCTTTCGTGTGATTGTTTCCGCGATCCGGTCACCGCCCAGATAATCGGCCAACAGTCTAAGCTTCGGCGCATGTGTTCGAAGCGTCTTGGGCCGCCACCTCTTTTTTCTGCGGCAAGATACTTTTCAATCAGCTCGTTCAAGGTCAGGCCCACACCAGCCGCGTAGTCTCGGGGTGCTTCACTAAAGAGCGGGTCTTTCGGATTGTACGGTGAAACGCTGTCGTCCAGACGATGGAGAAAACACTCGTCGACCTCTATGAGGACACGTGCGAAACCTTCGGCGACCGCTTGGAGCCGCTCTGCCGAAGCACCCGCGAGCGATATACCTTTCTCCTGTGCGAAGCGTTGGGCCAGTGCGGTGGCCTTGGAGGAATGACTTCCTGCTTTCGTTAACACTTTGAGATCACGTTTGTGTTCTTCCGCAAGCGCCCGCTGTTCGTGCCTCTCCTCCCACAAATCGACTTCGGACTCGTTGTTCTCCTCGTCTGGAACATACGGGCGATCAACTTGCGTTCGCATTTCAGCGAAGCAGTCCCTGATCAGGTTGGCCACTTCTTGTTCCGACAGGTCGTCCAATTCTCGCAACATCTCAAAAACCCTTTTGGCTTTCGATCCGATAGAGGACGCCAAGATGCGTGCATCGTGAAACCGCATAGGTCCTAAGACCCGTCGCAGTTCTACCGTGCCCACACGGTCCACCAAATCAGCGGGTACCCGAATCCTGAAGTAGAACCCTGATGGCCGCCGCATCAGGTAAGGGGCGCGCACTAAGGCGTCCTCACCGGATCAGTAGTTATCAAAAGACCGTCTATTGGGGGTTCAATTCGCTTCCATGGAGCGACCTGCTTCCCTGAGACCATTGGTCGTGGGTTGCACGGTTTGCTGCAGGTGGGCCTGCTCGCACAACTAGAGGGGGTCGCCTCGTCCTTGTGGACATCAGTGTGGACACAAAAGTTCCGGCACAGATGCGCAACGACACCGAGGTAGTGCCGTTTCAGTGCTTTACAAGAGGGGTGGCGGAGACGGAGTCCGCCAAACTTTAGGCCTGTGAGGTTTTGTACGGTTCTAATTTTCACAGCCTTTGAGTTACTTGCTGGATTATCAGCTTGAAATCGGTTCGTTCTAGGCCAATACAGTTCCCATAAAATCACCGCTCTATCGGGGAACGGTTTTGGGAACAGGGGCTATTCTATGCCGCGCAAGCTACATAATGCGCTCACCGCTCAATCAGTGAAACACGCGAAGCCCGGTCGTCACGCCGATGGCGGCGGTCTTCAATTGCTCGTGAAAGAGAGCGGAGCGCGTTCGTGGGTCTATCGTTACATGCTCAATGGGAAGTCGCGTGATCTGGGCCTTGGTTCGGCTGGCTCCGATGGTTTGTCACTGGCAGCAGCACGCGATGAGAGAGACGCGCTCAGGCTTAAGGTGAAAGCTGGTATCGACCCACTCGTAGAACGCGCCACGGAGGCTTCTGAGGCGCTCGCTGAGGCTGAGGCCGCCAAGGCAGCGCAAGTGACATTCAGGGATGCTGCTGAAGCCTACATCGCTGTCAATGAAGAAAGTTGGCGCAATCCGAAACATCGGCAGCAGTGGCGCAACACTCTGGCAACTTACGCGCATCCTGAGATTGGAGATATGCCCGTTGGTGAAATTGAAACAGCTCACGTCCTGCGAATCCTAGAGCCGATTTGGAAAACTAAGCCGGAAACTGCCAGCCGCATTCGTGGGAGGATTGAAACCGTTTTGGATAGCGCTAAAGCGCGCGGCTATCGTGAAGGTGAAAATCCTGCGCGTTGGAGAGGCCACCTTGCACAAATCTTACCCGCCCGAACAAAGCTGTCGCGAGGTCATCACAAAGCCATGCCCTACGGCGACATTCCGGCTTTTGTCCAATCTCTGCGGGATCGGGAGGCGGTAGCAGCGTTGGCACTCGAATTTGTAATTCTGACTGCTGCACGATCCGGTGAAGTGATTGGTGCAACGTGGGCAGAAGTCGATATGGAGGCAGCGCTTTGGACTGTGCCAGCCGAGCGCATGAAGGCAGGAAACGAACATCGTGTTCCGCTTTCCCCTCGCGCTCTTGAAATTCTCGAAGAGGTGAAGGCGCTGGGCAGTGAATACCTTTTCCCCGGTGCGCGTGGCGGTAAACTGTCTGGTATGGCTATGATGATGCTCATGCGGCGGATGAACGTGGATGCAACCGTGCATGGCTTTCGCTCTGGCTTTCGCGATTGGGCAGCGGAGCAAACAGGCTACTCGCATGAGGTTGCAGAGATGGCTTTGGCGCACACCATAGGCAATGCCGTGGAGCGTGCCTACCGACGCGGCGATTTGTTTGAGAAGCGGCTGCGATTGATGGCCGATTGGTCTGACTATCTCGCGATTGATGGCAAAGCCTCTTCCAAGGTTACGCTGATCAGGGGCGCGGTAGCGTGAAGGACCAACTCCCGGTCTGGTTGAATCCTTACCAACTCATGGCTTGGGTTCGGTATCGAGATGCAGAGCTTGCCGAGCAAACCGAAACCGCAACGCAGCTTGCAGCATTGCTGTTTTACGATGACAGAAAAATCATCGCCGGTGAGAAAGAGGTCACGACTGCGTTGCAACAGGAACGGTTGACTGCATACGGTGCGAAGGCAGAAGAAGACTTCGCGCCAATCCCGTCAGTCGAATGGACGCGACTAACGGTTGCGCCTCAAAATCCGAAACGACTTCGACCCTATGTCATGGTCCAATTCCGGTCTTCTGACGTTGTAGCGCAATTCCCATCGCTCGCAGAACAGGTTGGTGTTGAAGTAAGCAACGATGACAAGCCGGTAGCTGCCAAAAAGTCTGCCGAAGAGCAGTGTCGCGCTTGGCTGTGCGAAGAATTTGAGAAAGACGAAAAGCAAAAGAGAACCAAGGTTTCATTCAAGGAAGAAGCGCTGGAGAAGTTTCGTCCCGGTCTTTCAGAACGTGGCTTTCTGCGCGTTTGGTCGGCGGCAGCTCCCGATGCTGGCCGTTCGATGCCCGGTCGTAAATCATAGCGCCGTATCGATACGCCAATAAATCGTGCCGTCTATTTCTCGCTGAAAAATCAACACAGATTCTGCCTCGTTTCCATAGAGACCGAGGTGAACCATGACTGACCAAGACAATGAAACTGCCAAACTCGCCTACAGCATCAAAGAAGCGATGCACGCAACGAGCTTGGGCAAGACCACCATTTTCGCTCACATCAAGTCGGGGCGTTTAGAAGCAAAGCGCATCGGCGGTCGCACTGTGATCCCTGCTGCGAGCCTGCAAGCCTTTATCGCAGGGGGCGAATGAGACATGCGCCAGACATGCGAAACCCCGCGCGGTGGCGGGGCTTCGTGGATTAGCTTGGTCAGCGCTTCCACGAAGTTTGATAGTCCCAGCAAGCAATCGCCGCAAGCACTCCCTCGTTTGATCGCGGTCCACATCGGTCGCGAACATTTGCACAGCCGTCTCAGTGGTGAAAGCGATGGCTGACGCTTATCCCTGCATCACCGGAGGCAAGTGCATCGACCTCGCCAGCCAGAATGCGGCTGAGACGGAAATCGCGCTATGATCAACCTACAGGCTATCGCCAGTCACTATGGCGGCACCTTCTCTGGTAGCAACGCGCTTATCCCAACCCCGGCCACTCTCGCCGAGATCGAGGGACTTCGATCACACTGTGCCCTGATGCACCTGACGGCGTGCTGGTGCATTGTTTCAACGCGGACGGCTCTATCGCATTGTCAGTTAAAAACATGCTGCGTGCTGACGGGTTTCTGCCACCGAACAATGGACGCGGACTGACTGTATCGGAACGGCGCTCCATTCAGCAATCTGAGCTTGCCCGTAAGCGAGAGCGGCTGCGGACTGAGGAAGCGGCAGCAGGTTCCGTTGACAGTATCTGGGCGACTGCCAGCCGCGCCGATCCCGCGCACCCCTACCTTATCTCCAAAGGACTGAAGCCCTTTGGCATTCGCCAATTTGGCAATGCCTTGTTGGTGCCGATGTTTGATCCACGCTTTCGCCTTTGGAACATGCAACGTATCCAGCCCGATGGTTTCAAACTGTTCTCAAAGGGCGCTCGAACGGCTGGTTTGTTCTGGCCTCACGCAATTCACTCTTCCGATGGCAAGCCAACTACGGGGCCACTGGTAATCGGAGAAGGCTTCGCCACGATGGCAGTTATCTACGCCGAGACGGGATTTGCAGTTGCGGCTGCTATGTCCGCGCGCAACCTCGAAACCGTCGCGCGGTCCATGCGCAAGCTGTTTCCGACACGCAAACTTGTGATCGCAGCGGACGATGATCGTCACTTACAGGATAATGTCGGTCTGCGAGAAGCAATGAAGACCGCCCAGGCTGTTGGCGGGGTTGTGGCTACTCCAAGGTCGGAAACCTGCCCAGCGGACTCCAGCGCCGATTTTGCGGACATTCTGCGCCGCGATGTTCCCGGACGCATCGAAGCGGCACTGTTGGGCGAATGACTATGGCAACAAAAGCAACGAAGCCGATGGACTATGCCAACACCGATCTGAATGAGGCGAGCGAAGCAATCGCGGCGGCGGCAATTCAAACCCTCGACTGGAATGCTCTTTCGAAAGTAACGCCTGCCCCAAAGCAGTTCGTCATCCCTAATCTAGCCCCAGCCGGTGAAGTTACGCTGTTCACAGGGCCAGGGAGCGCGGGCAAGTCGCTGCTGGCGCAACAATTGGCAACCGCGCTTGCGGCTGGCGTTCCGACGCTTCGCCTAGATATGGGCCAAGCCCCGGCGATCTATCTCACCTGCGAAGATGACGAGGGGCAATTGCACTGGCGGCAATCGCATATCTGCGAGGCGCTGGGCGTGCCGGTCGCCAGCCTTGCGGGCAAGCTGCATGTGGCAAGCCTTAGAGGTGCGCTCGACAACGCATTGGAGTCTGAGGGGTCGGACGGTGAGTTAACCCTGTCCCCCGCCTATTATCGCCTAGCGGCCATGATCCGGCGCACCGGAGCCAAGCTGGTGGCGCTCGATAACGTGGCGCACCTGTTCACCGGGAACGAGAACGACCGGGGCGAAGTGACGCGCTTCGTCAACGCGCTCAACCGGCTGGCAGGCGAGAGCGGCGCGGCCATCATTCTTTTGGGCCATCCGAACAAGGCAGGGGACAGTTATTCAGGCTCAACTGCATGGCTAAACGCGGTCCGCTCGCAATTCACAATCGAGCACGATCTGCAAACTGACATGCGCACGCTAACAGTCGGCAAGGCCAACTATGCCCGGAAAGGCGAGCAACTGCGCTTTGCATGGGTAAATTGGGCCTTCGTGCTGGAGGATGATTTGCCGACCGAGACGGCGCGCAAGCTGGCCGACGCAGCTAAGGCTCACGCGGGGAATGAAGCCTTTCTCAAATGCCTCGCGCTTTGCACTGAACAAGGGCGGAACGTCTCGCACAAGCCGGGGAGCAACTACGCTCCCAAGATATTCGCCGGGATGCCTGCGGCCAAGGGCATGAAGAAGCCCGAATTTGAAGTGGCAATGGAGCGGCTGCTCGGCCTCAACATTATCGAATGTGATGCGGACTTGTGGCGTGGCGATGATCGAAAGACCCGGCGCGGTATCCGGCTGGTGCAGAACGGCCAATGAGCGCAGAGACCCCTTCCAAAGTGCGGCGACCCCCTTGCAGCGACCCCTTGCGGCGAACGCGGCGGCCCTCTCGCCGTTCCTCTCGGCAATTCATGCGGCGACCTTGCGGTGAAGGTGCGGCGACCTCCCCCTTACTAAGGTAACGCGGGCGCGACCTCCTATGCTCGGCGCGCCCGGTTCCTGTAGAGTGATCTTTCGGTGCAACGAACGACGGTAAGGCAATAAAGAAGGCTACATTAGTGCTCTTGATGCTTGCCTGAACCCCTTCGCATCGCGCGTGCGCACGCGAGATTGTCTCACATGTCGCAAAGTAGCAGAGTGTGATGACGCGGTTGCTATAGCTGGGATGTTGGAAATATTCTCGCAGAACCGGTTGCAGTCAATGCAGCTCCTGAGCTAACGAAATCAAGCCGTTTGGGTCTGAACAGCCTTAACGGTGCACATTTAGTGCTGATCACGAGTCCGCCCATGTCGGGTGGCCTCCGAATACAACAGCCCTCCGGCGAATAAGGAGGGTGCGCTTCCTCGTGATCGCGCATGTTCAACCTCCCGGCACCAGCCGGAAAATGAGGTCGAGCATAGCGAATCTGAGCCGCGTTTGCCGATGGTCAGAGGCAATGGACGAAGAACTAGTCTGGGGAAGCCTGATCTTTGCATGGGTGGTCTTGGCAACGATCCCTTACCTGTATGTTTCTGTGCTTTCCTTCGTTGGGAATGAGGCTCCCGCGAACAAGTCCATTGATAAGTTCGGAGTGCCGTGGGTTCTGACATTCGGCGGATTGATCGCGCTTTGGGCGCTAGAAGTTCAAGCTGCGCTTGCCATACTTTATGGGAGTTTAGTCGCCATAGGAACAATCGGTTGGGCCATTACGAGTCTCGTCAAGAGACGAAGAGAGCCAGCCCTGCCCACTAAATCTCTTCAGTCCGAAAAAACACGAGGCGATGAGCAAATGTTATTATCGAAAAGCCAGCGGTACATCCTGATCGCAGCTGCTGCTTTGATTGGGTTGATACTGTTCGTACAGATCGGTGAGGAAGGGCTTGAGGATTCCCCTTGGATGATCGGACTACTGGTAATTGCTGGGCTGCTTCTCTTGGCCTTTGCTCCTAGCCGAAAATAGTGCTGGTTAACCATCACGCACGCGCATGCGCGACCAGTTCGCGCGCGCGCGCGAGATTGTGCCATATCCCAATGCTATTTCTCTGTCCCATTTGCTTTGCTGACCAGTTGGACTCAAAAGCTAACTAGGCGCAAAGTTTGGGCACGGAGGCAATTTTGGATGAATCCAATCAAGCGAAGCTTAGGAATCTCCTGCGCGCACATTATGAAGAGCATGACCGCGTTCAGGCTGAATGGCGGGCACGCAGATATTCCTATCCGCCTCCCAAGGCGGTCCCATTTCCTGAAGAGTGCCGTGGTATGGAGTGCGGCGCAAAGACACGCGCGGGCACGCCTTGCAAGCGCCGCGATCTGTTTCGGAATGGTCGCTGCAAATTGCATGGTGGAATGAGCACTGGCCCGCGCTCTGAATCGGGGAAGAAACGCAGCTCGATGAGCTCCAAACAGACGAACCCCAAGAGGGGTTGATAAAACTTAACCTTGAAATTGATTTAGAGGTGCATCCGTTCAGTCAATTAGGCCACTAAGTCGTCGGTATTCAGCGGTCTCTTGTACTGTCGGATCAAAACTCACTAATGCTCTGATTGCCTGTCCAAAACCGTATGGAACCTGCACCCTGTCATCTCCGGTGATCGCATTGAGTAGCTGAAGCGTCTCCCTTGGAAATTTCTGCGCAAATTGCTCTGTGTCCGCGTCGTTCCCATTCCTATTGCGGTAAATGCGGTAGGTGAACATTTCGCCATGTTGCAAGGGCCGAACTAGAGGAAGGATTGCCTTCACAACAGCAGGGAAATCATCTCCTGAATGCTCTGCAAGACGAAGAAAGCTTCTAGTGGCATCGGTACTGCGATAGCGCAGCTCTTTCGGCCATGAGTGTTCAATAAATGGTTGAACAAAGCCCTCCCACTCCCCTCGCCGTGAGAAACAGTCGGCAAGTGACCAAATCGCATGGCTTCTACCTGCGTTGTCGGTTTCTCGCAGCACATCTCGAACTTCTGCAAACGTGAAGACAGCTCCTTCATCGAGCAATGGGTTTGCCAGATTGACCATCCCAGCAATCAGGTTTCGACGACCTTCAAGTGCCATGCTCCACGGGCTTTGGCCTTTGATGATAGACAGCCAATCGGGTTTGAGCATTCGGAAGACTTCAATAGGCAATTGCTTCCGGTCATACATGAGTCCGTGCCAAGCGGCTTCGCTATGAGCGTCATTCAAAGCGAATTTAGGCAAAAGGAAATCACGAGACCAATCTTTGTAACGATACTCAATCCAGGTCAGGTGAGAGGTCAATGTTGCAATGGCGTGCCCGCCGCCATCTCCAGGCGCTCGCGAGAGAGTTTCGAACCGCCTTGCTAAGTTCCCGTTTATCCATCCCAGCGGCTTTCCTCTATTCGCGGTCACTCTCCAAAGCGCATCAGTCAGATGCCCAATGGGACTATTTATTGCCTTGTTGATCGAGACCTGCGATTCAAGTTGGACTTCTCCAGCTATCGTGGCGTTGCCCATACTGCTCTTCGTAAACTCAGGCGGAGCATTCAAAAATGGTCCAAGGAAGCCATCGAATACGCTAAGCGCGTCGGGGCGACTTACTCTGTAAAAGGCGCGCATATGCGCTCTAAGCCACTCGCCGCTGTAATACCGCAATTCAAGAGCCTGATCATCGCTTAAGCTGGCTACGGTCTTTGCAACCAGCCATCGCAATCGAAGCGAACTTTCTTGCGGCCAAGTCGAGAGTAGATCAATCCAAAACTGCGTTGGAAACTCTCCATTCTTCAACGCGAGGCGCAGTGCCGAGAGAGCCTTGAGGGGGTTAGACTGAACCAATCCTTTGAACGGCTTGAAGTGCTTCAGCTCGCCAAACCGTTCTTCGGTCCCAGCTTCTGCTCGTTCTAATATCTCGCCGATGAACAAATCTTCGAGACCCTTTGTGTCTGTATCCTCGGCTATCCAGCCGCCCTTGGGGCCGTAACTCTCATCGGCCCCGCGAGCGTAATCATCATTCCAACTTGGATCGACTTTCTTGAACTTATCAAGTGCCTGCTTTGCTTGGTCGCTGAGGTCGCAGCCGTGTAGTTCGATCCACCTCAGCCGGGACGCAATACTGCGGGCTTTCCGTTTCTCGAACGGTTTTGTCTCTTCGTCTTCCCAGTGGTCTGGTCCGTCGGCAATCCGAGCCTCAAGCATTCTCCGTTCTTTAGTGCTGAAACCACCCCATCGCTGTTGCAGCAATAGCAGAATCCCGCGTTGAGCATAGGTGTCCCAAAACGCATTATTCGGCAGGCTGAGAAGCTCATCGCAAGATTCGCTATCAGTGAGAAATCCATGCAAAGTCGCAGCCCAGATTCGCAACTTTGCGAACACCTTTTCCTCATCATTTGGCCAAGAAGAAAACTCGGACTTGGCCGCCTCCTTGTCGTGCGCCAAGAGCTGCTGAAATAGTGCTTTAACCCAAATAACCAGCTGATCTTTGTCATCGTGGTGATATGGTTCATCAGGGTCTTCTGTCGGATGAAGGTTTGGAGAGCGCCAGAACCAATCTCCAATCTCAGTAAGTAACTCCAGAACGCGGCTCAGGCTGCACCTGATGACCTTTATGAAATCCGCCAGATGTTCATGCGGAATTTCAAGCTTCGAGTCATGGCGAGAGAGTGCCGTGACTTCCAAACGCGTCACATTCTGAAGATCGATCTCGGCCCATCCTTCTGCTGGTGGTATTGGTCCACCGTAAGGACGGGCCGTTGTAACAAACGGGCGCGCGCAGTCTTCGAGATATCTCAGGGCAGACGGTGTCCATCCAGTCTTCTTCACTAGCGCTTCAAAATCATACCAAGGGTATTCATTATCATTGAGAGGCTTTGCCTCAGCCCGCTCGATATAAAACGTCCAAAATTTGGCAGCTTGGTCCGGAAGTGCCTTCCCATTGTGACCACGCAACCGGTTTGAGATTTGCAAAAGGACCTGGTTGTTAATACTGCTCCATCCCGAAGCCCACCAAATAGCTGCTGGTTGATCGCAGACCGATGCTATCCAACTTGATATGCTACCAAGCCTCGATGGAAGTCGGTTATGAAAGACGGGGTGGCTCCCTTGTAGCCGTGGGCGATCAATAACAGCATCGGCATTCCTGTCGGCGCTTAAGGGATCAGCTGCGCTTTCTTCAAACAGCCGATTAGAGGCACTTGGCGGTCTTGGGGGATCATCATCCAGCCCATACATATCATGAGGGTCAATTTCTTTAGCTCCGTCCTCGAAACTCGCCTTCTTTGGCTTCGCATACCGAGCATTGGGATCAAAAACGCAAAGCCATTCAGCAGGTGGGGGAGGGTCTGCCTCAGCAAAAGCCTTAGCTCCGTTCACGGTCCGGATGAGGTCGGTAACCAGCCCGCGTTCAAACGATTTGAGATTGCGCGGGCCGCGCCGCGCCAATTCGACGACTGAAGAATGCCACTTCTCAGGTTCGGTCGCTGCGTCTGCCCAAATACGAATGGTTTCCCACAGCAAGGAGTGATTGTCTTTGGGCGAATAGGGAATTGCAGTGACCCCCTTGTCGATCCAATTCTCGATGCTTTGACCGTCTTCATCGGGTGCGAATGCGTAGATTGGGTTTTCGTAAGTTACTCCGTCACGATCGTTTAGGCCCTCGAGCAGATACCTCATCGGTGGATCATCGGCGCTGTAGCCCAGGAAGACCAACGTGTGGCGTTCACGTAACTCTCTGACGAAGCGGCTGGCCCAGCCTTCTGCCAAATACGCACGTCCAAAGTCTGGACTGCTGATCACATAGTTTGCAGGTTCGCCCAGGCTGGTATCGGTCAGCCTTCCATGCAAATAGACAACACCGTTAATTTTTTGATTGAGGTCTAGCCTCGGTAGCGCTGGTGGCACGATTGCCTCCACCTTTGGATCAGCCCTTTCAAAGAGCCTATCAAAGTTTGTCGTGACCAACTGCGTGTCGCCGGTAGAGGTTTGAGACAGGCGCAGAATATTGCGGTGGTGAGCCAGAGTTCGTGCTTTCTTGCCTGCTAACGCGGTGAAGATTTGGCGGTCAATTTCAGGGCGACCGTACTCCTTCGACAACAACGCGAACACTCGGTCGTAAGCGACTCCGTTTGCGAGCGCTTCCTGCGCTGCATTGCTTTTCAGAACCTTTGCGAACTTCGCTCTCTTACCGCTGCCAAACTCATCCGCCAGCAAGTCGGCGAGAAGCTCGAAATCGACGCCACCTTCAAGGGCTTTTTGCGCTGGCTTACTGTCCAAGCTTCTGGCCACCCGGTCTGTAAGTCGCCAAAAGGTGTCAAGTCCGGCTGGCACCGAAACACCTGCTCCGCAGAAGAAAATCACATTCCCGAGAGTCTGCTGTTCAAGAAGGTGCAGTGGTACCGCTGGTCCATTCTCGATAAAACGCATGCCGCAATCTGATGACGGTAGCCCACACGAGTCAAGTGGCAGGTATGATCCTTGCTAGTTGTTCGAGCCATTGGACATAGCGCCAAACCAGCAGCCTATCGGGGAGCGTTTATGGTAACGCAAAGTTTGATTGAAAAATTGTCCAATGAAATCAGGGCTAAATGGCGGAGACGGAGGGATTCGAACCCTCGATACCCGTAGTAGGTATGGTTCCTTAGCAGGGAACTGGTTTCAGCCACTCACCCACGTCTCCGCACGACGCATCTGTTTGCGTTCGGCTTTAGGCGGCGGGCTATAGTCAACGCTTTCATGGGCGGCAAGAGGTCAATGTGCATGAATTGCACCTGTTCAGGGCCTGACGCACCGGTGCAGCCTGCGTAAAGCTTACTAGTATTAGAGCGCAGAGGCGCGGTGAAAGCGATTAACGCGCAGCCGTCATCTTCGGCTCGTCGCGTTTTCGATTCGTTTGACCGACAAGAGCGTTGCCGCGCGCGGTCAATACGGTTCAGCTCCAGCCGGGGCGAATGCATCATGTGTTCAACAGCCGCACAAAGCAAAAGGTGTTTGAAATGCTCAAGTCCATTTTCTCGGTACGCAATCCTGATGGACGTGCTCCTCAGGTTTTGAGCAGGGCAGCGGTCCTTTTGAGCGCTTTGGGATTGGCAATAGCAAGCGTGTCTGGTCCAGTGAATGCTCAGGCGCTCGAAACTTTTGATCCCGATGCGGCGTTTGAAACCAGCGTCCCCAATGATATTCCCACTGATATTCCCGGCGAGATTGCGAGCGATATCCCGGGTGAAATTCAGGGCGAGGCCGGTGAGGTCGCTGAGGCTTTTCCGGCGGCTGACAGGTTCCCTGATAGCACCGCGATTGACGCTGATCTTGGCCGCCCGAGTTTCGTCGGTGACAATATCACTGACCAAGCTGTATCTTCTACAGACACCAATACGGGCGGTTTCCGGACTGCCCCTTCGCTCAGCCCTGTAACTGGAATGCCAGCACCGGCGCGCGGTGCGCCAGCTGAGCCCGGATTTTCGGATGACTTTTCGGATTACGCCAATGGAGAGGCGGGTGCTGGCCAAGGCGTGCCGCAGTGGCGCGATCCGCAGCAGGGCGAAGTCAGCGCTGCGTCTGCTGCTCAAGCTGGCAATCAACCTGGCAATCAAGCTGGCAATCAACCTGGAACTTACGGACAAGACGATTTGATTGGCGCGGCGGAAGGCATCTTTGGCAAAGGCGCCAAGGGTCTTGCCGGGATGATCGAAGACCTTCTGAGGAAGCAGGGTGAGCCCAACGGATACATTGTTGGGCGCGAAGCGGGCGGCGCTTTCATATTTGGCGCGCGTTATGGTTCCGGCACGCTTTATCACAAGGTCGAGGGCGAGCGGAAAGTCTATTGGACCGGTCCATCCCTTGGGCTTGATGCAGGCGCAAATGCGGGCAACACCTTTGTTCTCGTCTATAATCTGTTCGACACCGAAGACATCTTCAAACGCTATCCTGCAGGTGAAGGCCAAGCCTATCTTGTGGGCGGCTTGCACGCGAGCTATGTGCGGCGCGGCGATGTCGTGCTCATCCCCATTCGCATGGGCGCAGGGCTCCGGCTTGGCGTCAACGCAGGCTATATGCGCTTTTCCAAAAAGCACCGCTGGCTACCGTTCTAAACACGGCTCACCGCGCACAATCTCCAAAGGTGGTTGCAGCGCGGCGCAAGGTGAGTATGAGGCTTGCCCATGCTCGAAAGACTCCAAGAACAAAACCCGGACGCGCTTCTGGCGCTCATCAAACTCTACGCAGCTGATACGCGCGGCGATAAAATCGACCTTGGCGTCGGTGTCTATCGCACCGGGCAAGGCGGGACCCCTGTGTTCGGCGCGATTAAGGGTGCGGAGCAGTGGCTGGTCGATAATCAGGACAGCAAATCGTACCTCGGACCAGAGGGCGATATGGGCTTTGTTCACGCGCTGATGCCGTATATCTTCGGTTCGAACGCCACCATGGGCGGGCGCCTTGAAGGGATGCAGACGCCGGGCGGAACGGGCGCGGTTCGTCTTGCTATCGCTCTTGCTAAACACATGGGCATTACCAAGCTCCACATGGGCACACCGAGCTGGCCCAACCACGCACAGATCATCAAGGACGTCGCGCTGGAGTTTCAGGCGTTTGACCATGCCAATGCTGATGGCACGGCCAACGCCGACGCGGTGCTCGCTGCAATCAATGGCGCAGGTCCGGGCGAGGCTGTTTTGATCCATGGCTGTTGTCACAATCCGACGGGCATTGATTATTCACCCGAACAGTGGGAAGCGATTGGTGATGCGCTTGTCGCCAGCGGCACTTTCCCGATTATTGACACCGCTTACCAAGGCCTTGGCTTTGGTATGGAAGAGGACGCGGCCGGTATGCGCTCCGTCCTTGCCAAAGTGCCTGAGGCGTTCATTGCTTACAGCTGCGACAAGAACTTTGGCATGTACCGCGACCGGGTTGGCGCGTTCTACATCCTCGCCGAGAAAGGCGAGGAGGGCAGCGCTACCCTTGCCAAGGCATTCTCAAACGCCAACGCTCTGGCCCGCGCAAGCTGGTCGATGCCGCCTGATCACGGTGCTGCCGCCGTTCGCGTGATCTTGCGCGATCCTGAGCTGACGCAAGCGTGGCTCGATGAACTTGAGCAGATGCGTGCGCGCATGCGTCAGGTCCGCGAGTATCTTGGCGAGGCGGGTCAACAAGGCTCGGTCGACCTTGCTCCGCTTGCAACCCAGAATGGGCTGTTTTCAACCTTGCCGGTTTCTAAAGAGCAGGTGATTGAGCTTCGCGAAGAACACGGCATTTATATGGCAGGCTCTGGCCGCATCAACATTGCGGGTCTCACCATGGACAACATCGACAAGTTTATCGGCGCTATCGCTGAGGTTACGGGCTAGCAGCTTGTCTCTTAGGAGGCGGCATTGACGCCTCATTTTTGGAACAGCGAAGCGGGGTTTTTTCAAAGTTTGGCTCCTGCTTCTTTGCGCCCCGCTTGGCCCCGCCCATGCACACCGGATTAAGGCGCGATAACAGCCGCAAAAGCGCGGTATTGTCGGGTTTGTGGACTATAGAGAGCATACGTCCGCGATAGATCACAGGGCGCAGGAACCCCACCTGAGACCGCCAAAACAGCTCTCTATGTGTCAACTTTCGCCAATCGGGCCGGCGGCGGTGCTCCAGATTGGCCTTGGTTTCTCGCTGTCCGCGCTTTTTGGGGCCTGCAAGCACCTTGTCCCAGCTCCTTGCAAAACTGTCAGCGCCAGGCCGCTTGCGCAGTTTATAAGCGCTCGCCCGGCTGCGCCCCACCGCTTTGGCGGCGGCTTTGACCGAGCCGGTGACATAGAGCTTCGCCAAAAACACACATTGCGTCTGCGCGCTCCACCCGTCTTTGCGTCCCCGCTGATTAACCGGGATAAAGGCGGGCGGGCGAGACCGGGTAGAGCACGGTTTGCAGGAGGCTTGAGAAGGCATGCCGCAAAGCAAGGCACATCAAGGCGCGAGTAGGAAAATGTTTTCGCAAAAATGAACAGATGCGCAAGGCCGCATCCCCGGTCGCGGCATTAACCCCGATATCCGGTCTATTCCCTCGCTGCTGAAAGGAAAATACAAACCAGTTGGGAGCAATTCGCCTCCACAGATGGGGGTTTGTCCTGATGTACGCATTGGCCCTCTTTGCAACCCTATCGGACGACAAGCGTGCGAGGGTTTGGGTTATGCCACAGATCAGGAAGGCAGCGGCATGGGTGATGAACTCAGGCAAACATGAGACTCATCAAAGGTGAGACCCGGTTCAAGCGACTCGGGCAAAAGAGGTAGGAGCGCGGGGGCGCGCGGGGGCTGTGCCCCTCACGCGCCCTTTTTGCGATGGTTCGCGAGGCGCGCTGTACACGAGACGCGCCGGGCAAACTTTAAATCCGCTCACCGCACACCTGCCACCAGATAACCGTACAGACTATCGTTTTTCTGCTCTTGTTCATCTGGGTGCAAGGTTAACACGATCATTTCTTTCGCTTCGCAGAGGTTTGGGTGAGCTTTTGCGAATGCGATGATTTTTTGACGAGCATCGCAAGTTAACCGATTTTGCGTGGGGGGAGGGCATATCGACCCGCAAACGCCTATCGGCGTGGCGGCGTGAAAACCGGTGGCTTGATAGATGCCAACGGTGTTTTCTCGCCGAATTATAAATGATGACTGATAACAATGCTTTAAGGAGCAAACGTGATGAAGTTGACCCCTAAGACCCTGCTGATTGCAGGGGCATTTTCCCTCCCGCTTGTAGGCGGAGTGTTTGCGAGCGGAGCGGCGGCGCAAGATGTGCGCCCGGTCCCTGCTACTCAACCCGAAGTTCTCACCACCGTCACGGCCCCGAGCCCTGGTGCGCTGGGCGACCTTGTTGTTGGGCCTGAGATTGAAGGCTTTATTTCGGCGCGACGCGGCGACCGTGTCGAAGTGACCAAACCGGATGGCAGCACGGTTGCTTTGGCAGTGACCGAAGAAACCCGCATCCTTGCAAAGGGCGGCTTTCTTGGTCTTGGCACCACAGCCCTTGGCTCTGATGCGTTGCTCGATGGACTTCCCGTGAAGGTCGCGACCCGTGAGTGGACCGGCGGTCTTGCCGCAGAACGCATTCGTTTTTCAGGAAGCGACTACGAAACCGCCTTGTTGGTTGCACAAGGGACCAATGGCCGTTTTACGCGTAATGAAGCGATGATCGGCGAGAATGCCGCAGGCGTTGAAGCCAATGCGATTGCAACCGAGCAATTGCGCGGGCGCTTTGGCGATATTGATCAATACAACGTCAAATCGACAACCAAGGTCTATTTCGGATCAGGCCGCTCTAGCCTGACGCCGGATGCGCGCGGTGAGCTGTGCAATGCCGCAGCGCAGGCAGACCAAATCGACAACGCACTGCTTTTGGTAGTGGGCTACACCGATTCCACAGGCAGTCAGGAAGTGAACCAGCGTCTTTCTGAAAAGCGCGCCGGCAATGTTGTGAACTACCTTCAGCAGCAATGCGGCTGGGCTCCTTACCGGATGCTCACTCCGACCGGCTTTTCAGAATCGAATCCGGTCGCTGACAATTCGACCTCGCAAGGAAAAGCGCAAAACCGCCGCGTTGAGGTGAATGTTCTCGTCTCGAAAAGCGTCGATGGTTATGATAGTTCTCCGGACCGCATGTCGCGCAGATAATCGCGCAAACCACTCGAATTGCACTGCGAGGGCGGGGCGCTTAACTGCGCTCCGCCCTTGCTCGTTTTGGAACAGAAATGACATTATTGTTCGGTGTGAGCATTATTGCCTTGGCCACAGCTGTTCCGGCTGCGGCTCAAAGCCAGAGCAAAGTCTCGCAGACCGGAACCGTTGTTGAGGCCGGTATCGATCAGATCGGCGAAGGCGCAAGCTCAAGCGTCAACCAAAGCGGCCTCCGCACCACTGCGACCACTGCGCAAACGGGCGTTTGCAACATCGCTCGCTACGAACGGCTCGGCCATTGTTACCCAGTAAAGTGCGCAGCCTGCGCGACAGGCTTAGTTTTGCGCAGCGAGGCCCTGCATCCGCTTCAAATACCGAGCCAGCACATCAATCTCGAGATTAACTTCTGATCCCGCCTTAAGCTCGCCCAGCGTTGTTACTTCGGCGGTGTGCGGTATGATGTTGAGCATAAAGTCGCATGCGCCGTCCGCTTGGTCGCGGACCTCATTCACGGTGAGCGACACGCCGTTCACCGTGATCGACCCTTTGCCCGCAATATAGGGAGCCATGTCTTTGGGTGCGCGGATGATGAGCTTCCAGCTGTCGCCGACCACCTCGCCAGAGATGACTTCACCAACGCAATCGACATGGCCAGTGACGATATGACCGCCAAGTTCATCTCCAAGGCGTAAGGAAGGTTCAAGGTTAAGCTTTGCGCCTTCTTCCCACATCCCCGCATGGGTGCAGCTGACTGTCTCGCCGGAAACATCAACATCGAACCAGGCACCGCCCGCCTCACCGCCTTTGGCAACCACCGTCAGGCACACGCCAGAACATGCAATCGAGGCGCCGATGTCGATGCGCGCTGGATCAAAGGGCGCGGTGATCCGCAGGCGCAAGTCGCCGCGCTTTTCGGCGTGTGACACCGTGCCTATAGCGGTGACGATACCTGTGAACATGTGACGAAACTCCTGTTGCCGGCGAAAATCAGCGAAGACGCCGATAGAGTGTGAAATCGTCGCTGCCAAGCTGCCGCGTTTCGATTAGCTGCCAGCGCTCATGCGCGCCTGCTAGCGTTTCAAGGCCGATGTCGCCGAGCGCGCTTAGGCCTTTACCGATCACAATTGGCGCGCGGTAGAGGTGGATTTCATCGACGAGATCTTCGGCAAGAAAACTTGCTGCCGCCTGCGCGCCTCCCTCCACATAAAGCGTTTGGGCGCCTTTAATTGCACCAATCTGCTGCGGCTCATTGATGACCCGCACACCGTCAGGCGCAACGCCTCTTGAAAGCAGCACTCGTTCAGGCGAGCGGTCCTCGAGGCCGGGGAGGCGCACGTCAAGCCGGGGCTTATCCGCCCGCCAAGTGCCGCCGCCGACCAGGATTGCGTCCTGGCGGGCCCGCTGCGCATGGACGTGTGCCCGTGCCTCATCGCCGGTGATCCACCGGCTGGTCCCATCGGCCATCGCGATCTGTCCATCAAGGCTTGTCGCCAGTTTGAGCGTCACATAGGGCCGTCCGAGCGCCTCGCGGGTGAGAAATCCTTTCAGGCTTTCGCGTGAGGCCTCATCATCCAGCAGCAGCACTTCAATCCCGGCTTTGCGCAGGCGTTCCATCCCTTTGCCATTGGTGCGCGGGTCAGGGTCGAGCTGGCCGATCACCAAAGTGTCAGGTCTCGCATCCGCGACAAGGTCGGCGCAAGCTGGCCCCCGCGCCGAACGGTGCGCGCACGGTTCAAGCGTGACGTACATGGTAGTGCCCCTCGCTCCGCCATCGCCCAGGCGCTCAAGGGCAACGGCTTCTGCGTGAGGGCGGCCGCCTCGCTGGGTCATCCCGCGCGAGACGACGCGGCCCTTTTTCACAAGGATCGCTGCGACCCCGGGATTGGGACTGCACATGGGATAAGTGCGCAGCGCATAACGCGCGGTCGCCGCCATCCATTCAGGATGAGTGGGGCCTGCTGAAACTATGGCGCGGGGCTTTCTTGCGGGGAACCAGTGGGCACATCCGCGCCTTGAGCGCCGCTTTCATCCTCGCCGCTTGGCGCAAGCAAGGCATCGAGTTCAGCCTGCCGCTCAGCTTCTTCAGCTGCGCGCGCCTCGCGCCCGCGGCGGTCGATCTCCTCAACATCCATACCCGCCGCTGCTCCAAGCGCCTTATACAGCTCGCGCTTACGTTCAGCCATATCCTCGCGCGCGGCCTCGCGCAGCTCCTTCACCTCTTGGTTGGCGAGGTTGGATGCCATGATCTCTTCGTCTGACCGGTCAGGCGCAAAGGTGGTGATATAGGTGATCGAGGGCCGCTCCGGGTCTTTGTAGACCGTCTCCCCCGACAGCCACCAGAAGATGAGCCCGAACGGCATCATCGAGAGCAAAAGCAAGGGGACGCGGTAAGGGTTGGGCTTCCGGAATTCATTCCAGAAGTCAGCGATCCCTGGCGCTGGATTAAAGCGTGATTTGGCAAGACGGCTCATATCGCTGATCAATATAAGCCGTCAGGCAGGCGAACGCCAGTGGGCTTAAGGGTATTCGACGGTGATCGGCACGCGGCCGCGTAAATTTCCTGCTGATTGCTGCTTTGAGCTGAGCACCAGTGTCGCGGAAAAGCTAAACTCCAATCGGCCATAGCTATCGAGCACGGGGAAGGTGTCCACGTCCATCACAAAATCGCGGATCAACGCATCGCCGCCTTGTCCATCGCGCATTGCGACTTCGCTCGGCAGATTGATCATGACCTGCTGAAACGGCGCGCCTGTGATGATGGCGCGGCCTGTAAACGGCATACCGCCAAGATCATCGACATCGCCGATCAGGGTTTTCTTGCCAGTGGCCAGATCGAGCACAACCTGACCCTCGCCGTCGCCCAAAAGGACGATGCGGCCAAAATCAATGTCGCTCTCAATGGTGATGTCGAGCCGCTCACAATTGGGCCGGCTGGCCGCGTTGCCTGCGCTGTTAGTGTTGTTGGATTTGTCCCCGCCGTTTCCATTGCCGCCGTTTCCATTGCCGCCATTTCCATTGCCGGTGTTTCCGTTGCCGCGGCATCCCGGAGGCAGGTCGCAATTGGGGCAATTGCCCTGCGCTTTGGCAGGAGTCATCAATGGTGATGCGGGCACCAACAAAGAGGCAGACATGCCAGCAAGTGCCAGCGCGCCTGCCCCGATGGTGGTACCAAAACGCAAGGACCAGAAAGCGTTTCCTCGAAACATGAATGCAATCTAAGTGGGTAAGGTTAATCAAACCCTACCGCGCGACACTCAATTACCGGGTGATCATGTGCGAACCTTATCCAAAGCTTGAATACAGCGCGCGTCCATTGGTTTTGAGCCATGCGTCCGCGGTTTTGATATCGCCCTCGTAAATCGAACCAAGCAGCGCGTGGAATGCGGGCGAATGATCAAAGTGCACAAGATGCGCCGTTTCATGCGCGGCCACGGATCGGCGCACAAAATCGGGCGCCTGAACAAGGCGCCAATTGAGCCGAATGCGCTTCGTGCCTGCCGCGCCCCCATCCGAACAGCTGCCCCAACGCTTTTGAGCGCGCGATATGCCGACAGGCACTGGGTCTAAAGACGCCGCCTTGGTGTAGTCGTCAATATCGCCTTCAAAAAGCGCAAGCGCCTCTTGTTCAAGCCAGCGTTTGAGCCGGGTCTCGATACTGGTTTGAGGCCCGCCCAAAGCAATCACCTCGCCCTTAACCGCCGGTTTCCTTGGCGCGTTTCTGTCCCAGACCACTTGCATATTCTGCCCGCGGTACTGGATATTGCTGCCATCACCCGGTGTTTGGCGCTGCGGGATTTTGCCCCATTGCTCGGCAAGCCAATCAGCGCGCGAATGGGCAAAGGCGATGGCCTCAGCGGTGCGTGCCCATTTAGGCAAGGTAATCCGCACCTCGCTCCCATCGGCCGCAAGCCGCATCGTCAATCGCTTGGCCGCCGCATGCCGTTTGAGCGTGATCGGCACGTTGACGCCGCCAAGCTCAATTTCCGGCTCCAGATGGGATCGCTTTAGCCAGTCGATCACGGCCTAACTGCTCCAATCGACAATATGGTGCTCGAGCGGCCCCGCATCGGTTTCGCTGATCACCCGGCCTGCAACAGATACGCCCGCCTGCACGACATCGCTGCGCTCACCTGTGATGAGGTAATGCCAGCCGGGCAACGCGCGGCCCTCGGCGCGCCTGCGATATGCGCAGGTTGCAGGAAGCCACGGCACATCTTCAACGATAGAAAGCGTGAGGCGCAGGCAATCGGGGACAAACGCCCTGCGATTGCGGTAGTTGCTGCATTGTCCTGTTTGGCAATCAAGAAGCTTGCAAGCGACATTGGTGTCTTCAATCGCGCCGGTGTCCGCGTCTTCGATCTTGTGAAGGCAGCACCGCCCGCACCCATCACACAGCGCCTCCCATTCCGCGCGGGAGAGCTGGTCTAATGGAAGCTCCCAAAACGCCTCACGCAGCTGCGGCGGGGGAGAGGGAGGCGCTACCTTACCCATTTGGCAAGTTCCTGTGCAACAGCATCCGCGCCAAGGTCTTTGGGCAAAGTCGCCAAAGGCTCGCCTGAGGGACCGAACAAATAGGCAATGTCGGAATGGGTCATAAGATAGGCGCCGTTTTGCGAGGGCGTCTCTTTAGAATAAAAGACCGCAAATGCTTTAGCCGCTGCCGCGATCTGTTCTGGCGTGCCGGTGAGGCCGATCAGGTCTTCGGAAAACGCATTGGCAAATTCTCCGACCACCTCCGGCGTATCGCGTTCTGGATCTATGGTGACAAAAATGGGCTGTATTCCCGCTCCAAGCTCGGGCTCCTGCTCGGTGAACTGATTGAGCCCTTGGATAGTGCGCTGCACGTCTGTGGGGCACACATCAGGGCAGTAGGCATAGCCAAAATAGACTATCCGGTACTGACCATTAAAATCGTCCCAGCGCACAGTTTCACCGTTCTTGTCGATCAGCTCAAAATCACCGCCGATTGCAGCGCCGGTAAGCGGCGGCTCGCCGTAATCGGTTTCGGCTGATCCGCAGGCGCCTAAGGCGAGGAGAGCGGATAAAGCGAGCAAGAAACGGGAGGGCTTGGCGTGAATGTTCATGGTCTGCTAATTGCCTATTCAACATTGGGGCATGAAACGCTTGGGAACATTCCCTATATGCGTGAGTCTGACAGGAAATGCGGAAGGTGAAAAGCGTGGGTTTGGTAAGTGTTCGCAATTTAGGGTTTGGAGCGCGGATTGCCACGGTCCGGTTGGCGGGACTGCTGCTTGCGGGGCTGTTTGCATTGAGCGCGCTTGCGCCCGTCTCAGCGCAAATCGGCCAATCGGAGGGGTACAAATTCCTCAAAGCTGTCAAGGATCGCGACGGCAACCTTGCCACCGAGATGCTGAGCGAGCCCGGCACGCAAATCGCCAATACGCGCGACATCACCTCTGGTGAGACAGGCCTCCATATTGTCACTTTGCGCCGTGATACGCTTTGGGTTCGTTTTCTCCTCCAAAAAGGAACCAACCCCAATATCGCAAATCGCAAAGGTGAAACCCCACTCCAGATTGCTGTTCGGATGAATTTTAACGAGGGCGTTGAAGAGCTTATCGAAGGCGGGGCCGATGTTGATATCGCTGACAGTCAGGGGGAGACACCCCTGATGACCGCCGTGCACCAGCGCAACGTGGCATTGGTGCGCCAATTGCTCGCAGATGGGGCTGACCCTGATGTCAATGACAATACCGGACGCTCGGCGCGTGACCATATGCTTCGGCTGAGTTCAAACACGCTTTTGCTGCGCGAATTCGAGAACGCGGATAAGGAGCGCGAGGGCAAGGACAAGCCAAAGCAGTACGGCCCCACCTTCTAAAACCCCTTTGAGCCTCTCTCCTTAGGACACATGCGCCATGACCTCCTCTCCAGAATTTGCCGATATGACGCTTGATGAGCTGCGTTTGGCGCTCGCTCCTGAAATTGCGGCATCGGCGGTGTTTGATGGGTGGAATGAGACAGCGCTTGAGGCGGCCGCTGACATGGCGGGCGCGGACGTGGATGTGGCAAGACTTGCCTTTCCCAAGGGCCGATCTCAAGCGATGGATATGATCGAGGCGTGGGTCGCTAGCGTTGACAGCCAAATGGAAGACGCATGGCCTGCAGAGCGTCTGGGTGAACTTAAAATCCGCGAGCGTATTCGCACGCTGGTGGCTTTCCGGCTTGAGGCGGTGGAGCATGTCGATGAAGCGGTGCGCCGCGCTATGTCGATCATGGCGATGCCGCAAAATGCGGCCCGCTCGCTTCAACTGGGCTGGCGTTCTGCTGACATTATGTGGCGTTTGGCAGGCGATACGGCGACCGACTACAATCACTACACCAAGCGGGCGATCTTGGCAGGCATTTATTCCGCAACGCTCGCGGTGTTCGTCAATGATGAGAGCGAGGGCAAGGTCAAAACCCACGAGTTTCTGGGCCGCCGTATCGACGGCGTCATGAAGTTTGAGAAAGCCAAAGCGCAATTTCTCAATGGGGACACCGAGTTGCCAAGCCTATCGCGCTTTTTGGGGCGGCTGCGCTACCCTTCGCGTTAAATCTTTGAAACTGGAAGTGGGTAAACGCCTGGCACAGCTCGCCAGCCGTTTCAGCGTGTCCTATGAAGACGCTACAGATTCGCAGTTCGTCAGCTGCACGGCCAATTCCACGGCCCATTTTACGGGAGACACGACGCCATGGCAGGTTCGCTTAACAAAGTAATGCTGATCGGCAATCTGGGGGCAGACCCCGAAATCCGTAGCTTCCAGAACGGTGGCCGTGTCGCAAACCTGCGCATCGCGACCTCGGAAAACTGGAAAGACAAAAACACCGGCGAACGCCGCGAGAAGACCGAGTGGCACACGGTTGCTATTTTCTCTGACGGCCTTGTGAATGTGGTCGAACGCTACCTCAAAAAAGGCTCCAAGGTTTTCGTTGAGGGCAAGCTGCAAACCCGCAAATGGCAGGACCAAAACGGCAATGACCGCTATTCCACCGAGGTGGTGATCCAAGGCCTTGGCGGCACGCTCACCATGCTCGACGGCGCTAGCGGCGGCGGCGGCGGAGGAGGTCAAGGCGGCGGCGGCGGTGGCGGCTGGAACCAAAGCGGCGGCGGTGGTCAGGGCGGCGGCGGCCAAGGTGGCGGCGGCTGGAACCAAGGCGGAGGCGGCTCTGGCGGTGGCTCGGGCGGCGCAAGCAGCGGTTCAGGCGGCGGCGCTGGTGGATCTGGCGGCGGCTACGACGATCTGGACGATGATATTCCGTTTTGATGCAGCTTACTGACTGTGAGGCTCTGATCTTTGACAGCGATGGGGTTCTGGTCGATTCAGAAGTCATCCACATAGCGGCCGAGCGTGAGCTACTTGCCGAGATTGGGCTGACGTATGACTATGCGACCTATGTGTCGCGCTTTGTTGGTCTCTCAAATCCCGACTTTTATGCTGCATTGCGGGCCGACTATGCCGCGCAATATGCAGGCCATTTTCCAGACGATTTTGGCCAGCGTCTTACGGCGCGCATTTGGCCTCGAATGGAGGCAGAGCTGAAGCCAATTGACGGCGTGGCGGACCTTGTTCGCGCGTTTGACGGTGAGGTTGCGGTTGCTTCCTCTGCCCCATTTGCAAGGCTCAAAGCCAAACTGACTATCACAGGTTTGGTCGACCTGTTCGAACCGCATCTTTACTCGGCGGACCACGTCGCAAACGGCAAGCCTTCGCCAGATCTCTTCCTGCATGCGGCCAAGCAACTTGGAGTACAGCCGCAGAACTGCGCTGTGATTGAGGACAGTATCAACGGGGTCAGAGCCGCGAGCGCTGCTGGTATGTTCGCAATTGGATTTACTGGTGGTGGGCATGCAGATGCAGGCTTGGCAGGCAGGTTAACTGCAAATGGTGCGAGCCTCTTGGTTGACAACCATTTTGAGTTGCTAAACAGACTTTAACTCCTCCAAAAGTAAAAATGTTTTGACATTCGATCATTTCCAAATGTATATATCTTTTTACATTCTTGGGAGATGTCCTATGTTGATTTCGAAATATGATCGGCGTCAGTGGAGCTACTTTGCACTGTGTGTAGCCCTGATGCTCCCTTTTGGCCTTTTTGCTGGATATGCGCTGCGTACAGACTTGTTTGGTGACAACATCTGGCTGGCCTTTGGTGTGCTTCTCGCCTTGGGAGCTGGTGTGTGGTCGATAAATCTCTTGTGGTGGCGCAGTCTTGATGATGTCCATCAGCACGGCCTGATGAGCGGCTGGTATCATGGCGGCTTTTTCGGTGCTTTTGCTTTCCTGCTCTGGATGATCGCGAACAAAGCGCACAAGTCGGACTATGGCGAAGGGGCAATGCACATGTTCTTCGCTCAGGTTATTGCAGGTTTTGCGATGTATCTGTGGTGGAAATGGCGCGGAAGCACTTCGTCTAAAGGAAAAGCAGAGTGAAGAACCGCCTTCGCGAACTCAGAAAAGCGCGCGGTCTCAATCAGGCGGATTTGGCAGATGCACTGGGTATATCGCGCCAGACGATCATAGGTATTGAGGCGGACAAATATGATCCCTCACTTCCCATAGCCTATCAGCTGGCTGCGCATTTTGACGTCGCCGTAGAGGATTTGTTCTTCAACCCATGGCGGGAAGGGGAAGCTTGATCCTCCAGCTTCAATCCTTCGCCAGTCCCCGCAGCATATCGGCAAGCGGGCCTTCTTGTTCGCCTTCGCGCGCAATGCCCGCTTTCCTGCGCGCTTCATCTGCGCCCGGGCCTTCGGCGTAAGGATCAATCGCAAGGCCTAAGGTCTGCGCGACGGCCTCGCCCAGGTCAAAAGCGTCGCCTGAATATTCGATCTCATCGCAAGTTTGGGCGTCCAGCTCAATTTCAATGCCTGCCCCGGACGCCGATCCAGGGTCGCCGTCCTCACCGGCCGCCCAATCAAGCGCGCCTTGCTCTACAAAACGCAGATCAAGCGTTTCTTCGATTTGTGCGGGAAAATCTTCGCCCGAAATCGCGCAGGATTGCCGGATTGCAGCTTTCAATGTGCCGACCGCGCGGATGGCTGACCCGCGGTGTTCGACGTCCACTTCGGCACGCAAAGTGTCGATGCCGGGAAGACCGAATCGGGCCGCTAGCGCAGCGCGTTCGCCAGCATCTGCCTCAATCAGGACAGGCTCAGCGGGGAGCCCTTTCACTTTGATCAGGCGTTCCAGTTCGCTGGTCAATTGAGTGGTTGGAACCTCGTTCATTCAATCCCGCTCGCGTTCAAAATCACTTTGTCATCATAACTCGCAAGACGCTGCGACAAAGCCAGAAGCTCGCGCGCGATCCCGGCGCTGCATGCGGCCTCATCCGCGCCCGCGCTAAAGGTGGTGTTGCGCGCGATTGCCTCTGTGAGTTTCGCCTCATCCTTGTTGGTAAAGGCGGGGCGGTACGATCCAAGCCGCCCGCCAAGCACGCTCATCAACCGGCCAACGCGTTTGCCGATCACCACATCATTGACGCCAAACTGGCGCAATTGTCCGTCCATATCTTCGACAAACAGCTCAGCAAGAAGCGCGCTTTCCGCTCGCATTTCGGAGGCCTCAATACGCACCATGACCGCGCACAGGACAGCGGTGATCATATCAAAGCGGCCCGCAACAGTGTCTGCAACCCTATGCTCAGCATAAAATTTGGGATCACGGGCAAGTTCCACCACCCGGTGCCATAAGGGGCGCACAGCCTCGCGCGGGTCCGGGCCGGTGCCAAGCAGGCGGGAGAGAAACGACATGATTTCCTTTCGTTTGATGCTCTAAACGGTTTGTATGCAGTTGCAGTTCCGAAAGTGCGCGCAAGCTACGGCCGGAACACGCATTCAGCCACAATTCACGCGGCCGGATGCAGCAGTTTTGCCTGAAGGTACATTGCCAGCGCCCGTTCCACCGCTTAAGGCGTTAGCAAGCGATATAGGCCGCTTGTTCGATGCAGCAAGTGGCCAGGTCAGCGCAATGTATCAAGACAACGTCAGAACGGGATTGAATTCAAGCTCATGCGTGCAACAGCTTTACTGCCTGCCAAAACCATCAAAATTGCAGCGATTAGCGTGGCTGTACTGGCCATGGCAGGGTGCTCTTCAATCCGCGAGATCGCGCGGGTTTGTGAATGATCCTTTGCTGGTGCGCACCGTTCAGCCGGGCATCGACAATCGCCGCTCGGTCGAAGGCACCTTGGGCCGTCCGACCTATGAAAGCCAATATGGCGAGAAAACCTGGTATTACATCTCCAGCGTCACAGGACGCCGCCCTTTTGTGCGCCCGCGCATCCGCGAGCATTCTGTGTTGACGGTGCGGTTTGACGATGCTGGCAATGTCGCCTCGGTTGAGACCAAGGGCGTTGAAGAGGTTGTCTATTTGCAGCCCGATGGTGACAAAACGCCGACCCTTGGCCGTGAGCGCAGTTTCCTTGAAGATTTGTTCGGCAATATCGGACAGGTTGGCGGCGCTGGTGTGGGCGGCCCCGGCGGCCCCGGCGGTCCGTAAATCGGTCTGACAGGCAGACCTTTGCGTGAGCCTCGCGGTCGGCTTTGGGGTTAGCCGTGGTATGCACCTTCAGGCAGCGTCTTGACGCATTAATCCTGCCCCCCATATTCGGGTTATGAACGATAAAGCGGCACACCACGGCCTTGTACAGTGGCACGGCACCACCATCATCGGCGTAAAGCGCGGCGGCAAAATCGTTGTGGCGGGTGATGGTCAGGTTTCCATGGGCAACACCGTGATGAAGCCCAATGCGCGCAAAGTGCGGCGGATTGGGGCCAATGACGAAAAGGGGCGCGGCAAGGTTGTGGCTGGCTTTGCTGGCGCGACGGCAGATGCCTTCACTCTGTTTGAGCGGCTTGAGACAAAGCTGGAGCAATATTCCGGACAATTGCTACGCGCCGCAGTGGAGCTGGCGAAGGATTGGCGCACCGATAAATATCTGCGCAATCTTGAAGCTCTGATGATTGTTGCTGATGAAGAGAGCTTGCTGGTGCTCACCGGCAATGGCGATGTGCTCGAACCTGAAGGCGGGATTGCGGCGATTGGTTCGGGCGGGAATTATGCTTTGGCTGCGGCCCGCGCGCTTTCCGATTATGAAGAAGACGCCGAACAAATCGCGCGCAAGGCGATGGCTGTCGCCGCCGATATCTGCGTCTTCACCAATGGCAATTTGACGGTCGAAACCGTTTAGGAACTCCTTCACATGGATAATCTCACCCCAAAGGCAATCGTTGCCGCATTGGACGAACACATTATCGGCCAGAAAGACGCCAAGCGCGCTGTTGCCGTGGCGCTGCGCAATCGCTGGCGGCGTCAACGGCTTGGGCCTGAACTCAAGAATGAGGTGACGCCTAAAAACATCCTGATGATCGGCCCAACCGGCTGCGGCAAGACCGAGATCAGCCGCCGCCTCGCCAAACTGGCAGAAGCTCCCTTCGTGAAGGTCGAGGCGACCAAATTCACCGAAGTCGGCTATGTCGGGCGCGACGTGGAACAGATCGCGCGCGACCTTGTCGAAGAGGCGATCCGCCTTGAGAAAGAGCGCCGCCGCGAAGGCGTGCGCGAGGCGGCGAGCGAGGCTGCGATGGAGCGACTGCTCACCGCGCTTGTGGGGGACAACGCATCCGAGGCGACCCGCGAAAGCTTTCGCCAACGCATCGTTCAAAACGCCATGAACGATGTCGAGGTCGAGATCGACATTGCTGAGACCGGCAATGGCATGCCCTTCGATATGGGCAATATGGGCGGCAATATGCAGATGATCGACCTGTCGGACATGATGGGCAAAGCATTCGGCAAGGGCAAAACCAAGAAACAGAAAATGCGCGTGCCAGAGGCGTGGGATAAGCTCGTCGATGAGGAAGCGGACAAACGCCTTGATGACGAAGACGTGAGCCGCACCGCTCTGCAAAATGCAGAAACCAATGGCATTGTGTTCTTGGACGAGATCGACAAAATCGCGGTCTCTGATGTGCGCGGCGGTTCAGTCAGCCGCGAAGGCGTGCAGCGCGATCTCCTACCGCTTATCGAAGGCACGACCGTTGCGACCAAATATGGGCCGATGAAGACCGACCATGTCCTCTTTATCGCATCAGGCGCGTTTCATGTGGCGAAGCCATCCGATATGCTGCCCGAGCTTCAGGGCCGCTTGCCGATCCGCGTGAACCTGCGCGCGCTGACCCAAGCGGATTTCGTGCGCATTCTTTCAGAAACCCGCGCGAACCTTGTGGAGCAATACTCTGCGCTTCTCGGCACGGAGAAGGTCGAACTCGATATTACCGAAGATGCGGTTCAGGCGGTGGCGACCATCGCAGCGCAAGTGAACGAAAGCGTCGAGAATATCGGTGCACGGCGTTTGCAAACGGTCATGGAAAAGCTGCTCGAAGAGATCAGCTTTGAGGCCGAAGAGCATGAGGGCGAGACGGTGAAAGTTGACGCCGCCTATGTGCACGAGCGGCTGGGCGAGCTTGCCGGGGACAGCGATCTGTCGAAATATATTCTGTGAGTGAACAGCCGGTCTCGGCGCTGGGCGATATGCTCGCCGGGATGCAGCCGGAACTTGATCCGGCGCCGCATCGATACGACCGTGTCTCAATGTTTGCGGCCTTCGCATTTGGGTGGCTCTGGCTCATCGGAAGGCGTTTTTGCATCGTTTGGGAGAAAGAGGGAGTCTCGCAGATCATACCCACGACCCAAAGTGATAATGCGCCTTTGTTCGCCAAGATCACGTTGCAGGTATATTCTGACTTGGAGGGCGTGGGCTTTACAGCAGCGGTCTCAACCGCACTCGCAAATGCGGGTATTGCGTGCAACGTGATCGCGGGGGCCTACCACGACCACCTCTTCGTCCCGTGGGAGCGGCGCGATGATGCTATGAACATCTTGCGGGACTTAAGCGCCGGAGCGCAATAACTGCACGGTTGAACTCACCGCTCACTCAGGCTTTAGTGTAAGACGAAGACCGCAACCAAAGGCCCCCAATGCTCCGCACAATTTGTTTCACCAGTGTTATCGCATTGGGAATTGCCACTAGCACCGCCGCACTCGCCGATGATGCCGCGCCAGCGCCCGAAGCGAGCGCGCCTCCGCTCACCGCTCCCAAAATCGACTACACCATGTGGCAGCTCGATAACGGTCTGCGTGTGATCGCCGTGCCAGACGCCGCCACCAGCACAGTCACCACATCGCTGTGGTACGAAATCGGCTCCAAGCATGACCCTGACGGGCGCTCGGGTTTCTCGCATTTGTTCGAACATATCGGCAGCCGCAAGACCGAGAGCATGCCCTACAATATGATATACGGGCTAACGGCCGATGTGGGCGGCACGCGCAACGCGTCCAATTGGATCGACCGCACCAATTATTTTGAGCAAGTCCCCGCAGCTTACCTTGAAACCATGCTGTGGACCCACCGGGAGCGGATGGCGAACCTCGTGGTCGATGAAGAAGTGTTCGAAACTGAGCGCGGCGTCGTAAAAGAAGAGCTGCGCCAACGCGTGCTTGCGCCGCCTTATGGCAGGTTGCAGCGCTATATCCTGCCCGAGAATGCCTATGATGTTCTGCCCCACAGGCGTGCAGGCATCGGCTCGATCGAAGACCTCGATGCTGCAAGCTTCGAAGATGCCCGCGCCTTTTACGAAGCGTATTATGGGCCCGATACCGCCACGCTCATTGTCGCTGGCAATTTTCAAACGGCGAATTTGCGCGGGCTTGTGGACCGGTATTTTGCCGATATCCCGCCGCGCGCTAACCCTGCGCCCACTGCGGCAGCTTCTTACGAACCCGGGCTCGAAGGGCCGCGCACCGTCAATGCAACAGCGCCCAATGTGCCTTTGCCGGTTATCGGGGGGTGTGGAAAGGGCAGTCGATCAATCATCCCGACGCGCCTGCATTGCGCGTGCTGATGACCATAATCAGCGGGGGCGAGAACAACCGGCTCTCCAACGCTCTGGTGCGAAAGGGGCTTGCAGTTCAGGCGGAAGGCAATGCTCCGATGTTTCGCGAAGCGGGCCATATCAGCATTTACGCACTGACACGCCCCGACCAGTTTGACGCTGCGGGAGCGGCGATGGACGAAGAGCTTGCGCGTTTGCGCTCAGCGCTTGTCACGCAAAAAGAGCTGGCCGAGGCAAAGAGTGAGATTGTCGCTGCCTCGCTTCGCCGGCGCGAAACGGCGAGGGGGCGCGCGTTCGAATTGGGCGAGGCGCTTATGGCGAGCGGCGATCCTGATTATGCTGACACTGGCCTTGCTCTTATCACTCAGGTGACCGCGCAAGATGTATTGCGGGTGGCATCGCGGTATCTTGATCCAGAACGCCGGGTGACTGTGACCTATCGCAATGGTCCTGATGACAAAAACTCTTACGCCAACCCTATCCCATTGCCCGATTTCGGACGGCTGCCGCCAGCGTCAGGGGCGATTTTATCGGTCAAACCCGAAAGTGAGCGCGAACTGCCGCCTGCTCCATCAAAGGCCCCGGAAGCTGAAATGCCGCAAATGCTCGAGGCGCAGCTTTCAAACGGTATTCCCGTGATCGCGGCGCAAACGGCCAATGTGCCCATTACCGCTGTCTCCATGGTTTTTCCCGGCGGCAGCAAAACCGATCCGGCAGGCCATGAAGGGATCGCCCAGCTTGCCGCATCGCTCGCAGCGAGCGGTTTTCATGAAAATGATGCACAGAGCATTGCCGCCCGGTTTGAAAGCCTGGGCGCCCGTTTTGATGGGCAAGCCGATGATGATGGCACCACTTTCACACTGACCACGCCGACAGCCAATTTGCCGCAAGCAGGCGCTTTGGCGGCGCAGATTATTAAAGGCGCGCTCTATCCTGATGAGGAATTCCTGCGCGAACGCGCTCGCCAGATTGAAACGCTGCGCGTTACCATGACTGATCCCAGCGGTGTGTCACGCCGCGCGGCCCGCACCGCCGTTTATGGCGATGCGCCTTATGGCAATCACCCAGGGGGCACGCCTGAGAGCCTTGCCGAAATCAATCGCAGCGATCTTCTCTATCACCGCCAGCACTTCTTCCACCCGCGCCGGATGCAGATCGTTGTGTCCGGAGGTCTCGCAGCAGACGAGGCTGTTGCAGCTGCACAAACGATGTTTGGCGACTGGCAGACGCCAAATGCGGTTGGGCGCATTGCCCAAAACGCAAATGGTACGCCTCTCGCGCCGCGAACAATTGTGATCGACATGCCGGGCGCAGGACAGGCCTCTGTCTATGCCGCCATCCGGGCGCCCGCGCGCGGTTCGGCAAATTTCGACGCTCTGCAAGTGGCCAATGCGGTCTTGGGAGGCGGCTCGAGCGGGCGTTTGTTTGAAGAAATTCGAACCAAGCGTTCGCTCTCTTATGGAGCCTATTCACGCATCGAAGGCCACCGCGATGGGTCGCTGCTTACGGCAGCAGCGCAAACCCGCAACGAGACGGCGGCTGAGGTTGCGAAGATCATTCTGGCTGAAATCGGAAAGCTGAACACCGAGGCGCTGGACGAAGAACTTCTTGGCCGCCGGCGCATGTATCTTGAGGGAAGCTATGGCAGGGTGCTTGAAACCAGCGCGGGTTTCAACGTGATTGTATCGGGCCTTTTGCTGCACGGCCTGCCAGCCTCAGATGCGCTGCGCATGTCGCAGCGATTGGCGGGGGCAGATGCGCAGTCGGTGCGCGCTGCGGCGCAGGCGATTATCGACCCCGATCAGGCGACGCTTGTGGTTGTCGGGGATGCGGCTCAGTTCCTTGATGAATTGCGCGCAGTACGAGACAATATCGAAGTGGTGAGCCTAGAGGAGCTGGACTTATCCAGCCCAACCTTGCGTAAAGAGACCGGCCAATAGTACGAACAGGTTCTATTCTGAACTCTCAACCTCGCGGTTCTCTTGGGCTTGTTGGGCCCACATCTCCGCGTAGAGCCCGCCAGCCGCGAGCAATTCGGCATGCGTCCCGCTTTCGCGCAGTGTGCCGTGGTCGAGGACAATAATCCGGTCGGCATCGGCAATCGTTGAAAGCCGGTGGGCAATGGCAATGGTGGTGCGCCCTTTCGCGAGGCGTTTCAAAGTGCCCAAAATCTCCTGCTCGGTGCGGGTGTCCAGAGCGCTGGTGGCTTCATCGAGCAGCAGGATTGGCGGGTTCTTCACCAGCGTTCGCGCGATTGCGACCCGCTGTTTCTCACCGCCTGAGAGCTTAAGGCCGCGCTCGCCCACCATAGTTTCAAACCGGTCGCCGAGCCGCTCGATAAGCGGCATCAGGCTCGCGTCCCGCGCGGCCTGTTCGACCATCGCCTCATCCGCATCTTCCGCGCCGTAAGCGATATTGTAGGCAAGCGTATCATTGAAGAGCACGCTATCCTGCGGAACGATACCGATCGCCGCGCGCACGCTGTCTTGCCGCGTTTCGGCAATGTCCTGTCCGTCGATCAGAATACGCCCACCTTGCGGATCGTAAAAACGGAACAGCAATCGCCCGATGGTGCTTTTGCCCGCGCCCGATGGGCCCACCACGGCAAGCGTTGATCCGGCTGGCACTTCAAACGATAGACCGTTCAAAATCCTCCGGTCGTCTTCATATCCAAAGGTCACATTGTCGAAAGTGATACTGGGCTGAGCAACTTTAAGTGCGGGTGCGCCGGGTTTGTCCTCCACCTCGACGCTGGTGTCGATCAGGGTGAACATCTGCGCCATATCGACAAGGCCCTGGCGGATGGTCCGGTAAACCCAGCCAAGCAGATCAAGCGGGCGGAACAGCTGCATCAGATAGGTGTTCACGAAGACGAGATCGCCCACGGTAAGCTCGCCCTTCGACCAGCCCCAAACGCTGTATATCATAGCGCCGGCCATAAGCGCATTGGTGATGCCGGATTGGACGACGTTGAGAAGCGCGAGAGAGTTTTCCGACTTCATGGCAGCGGCGGCGTAGGCGCGCGCGGCCTGCGAATAGCGTCTTTCCTCGCGGGCCTCAGCGCCGAAATATTTCACCGTTTCAAAGTTCAGGAGCGAGTCCACCGCGCGGTGCAACGCCTGCCCGTCGAGATCGTTCATCTCGCGGCGCAGCTTGGTACGCCACTCGGTGATCGCGCGTGTGGTGACAATGTAGGCGACAACACACAGCGCCGTCGCCGCAACCAGCTCCCAGCCAAAATTGAGATAGAAGATCACGCCCACCGCAATCAGCTCAATCGCGGTGGGGGCAATGTTGAAGAGGAGGAAATAGAGCATCATGTCGATGCTCTTGGTCCCGCGTTCAATGATCTTTGTGACCTCGCCCGTGCGCCGCGTCAGGTGAAAGCGTAAGGACAGGCGGTGGAGCCGGTGAAAAACGTCTTCGGCCAAGCTAAGCGTTGCCATCTGCCCCACGCGCTCGAACACGACATTGCGCAGATTGTCGAATAGGAGCGAGGTGAAGCGGCCCAGCACGTACGCGGCGACCAATGCCATCGCAGCCTGCGCTGCGCCGGACGTATCGTCAAGCGCGCCGGTTCCCTCCATCGCATTGACCGCGCCTTTGTAAGCGAAAGGCAGCGACAGGATTACCGCCTTCGCGAGCAGCACCAGACCCATGGAGATGACGATGCGCCTACGAAGCCCGGGATTATCCTTTGGCCAAAGATAGGGAAGAAACCGCCTTAGCGTCGCCCAGCTTTCTGCATCAGCAAGCTTTGTCGGGCGGTCAGAAGTGGCGGTGTCAGGCGGCATGCGGGCTCCATGTGGAGACCAATGGGACTATCCGCAAGGCCAGCGAGGTCAGGGGCGCAATATGCTGCCCGGACCGCGGCCGCGCGCACGGCGCATTGCGCGGGCAACATCGCGCGGCACATCAAACAGCACGCGCTTTTCAGAAAAGTCTATCGCCACCCGGTCAAAGATCCGCAAATGCTGCATGCCCAGTGCAAGCACCGGCTTATCACCCAGGCCTAGGGCGTCGAATGCGGGTGTGTCCGCGAAGGTAAGCGGCACATTGGTGAGAGCAATCCCCTCGATCTTCAGCGAGCTCACTGTTTGCATCTCGCCTGTCATCTGCACGCCGTTTACATCAGTTGCGATGACCTCTTGAGCGCGTTTGCGGCGGATTTTGTCCTGGAGAGCAAGGCTGCCGATGCTTGCCTGCGCACCGGTGTCAATGATCACCGTCGCGCGCACGCCCTCGACCACGGCATCGGTGATAAGCAATTGCCCAAATTGCTGATTGGCGCGCACGACGATCTCAAAGCCGGACCTGTAATTGTCGATCAAAGAGACATCTTGCACGGCGATTGTCTCTTCACGAAAATCAATCAGCACACGGTAGTCTTGAAGGCTATCAAGCCCCAAAATCCCTTGAGCCCCCACATTTCGTGCATCGAGCACTGGCGAAATAAGGTCGTAGACCGTCTGCTGGCCAAAGCTCATGGAGGCGACTTCCACCAGATTGACAGGGCGGCGACTGGCCATGCCCACCAGTGTCGCCGTGCCCGATGGAGTGAGCATCAATCCTTCATTGATCTGTGAAGTCACCGCCGTCGCCTGGCTGCCGGTGTCAATCATAAAGTCAAAAGGGCCAGCGCCTTCAATCATGACCGGAACAGTGAAACGCCGCGCACGGTCTTGTTCCAGCTCAAGTATCTCGGTTGAAGGGTCGGTGAAGTCCGGGGCGATTGCCTCTGTCTCAAGGTTCTGCACTGTCGCAGGCGGCTCGACGGCAATTGCTGCGGCGCTTGATCCGATAAGGCTCGCGGTGAGCAGCGGTAGGGTGCAAAGAAGGCTCATATCTATTCCTCAAGCGGTCGTCTCGAACCGGGTCATCGTTGTATTGAGGATGGTATCAGACAAGCGCCGCTACCCCAAATCCCTAGGCCGCGTGGACAAATTCAACCCGGTCACGGTTTGAACTTGTCCACGCGGCCTAAGGTGAGCGTTTTGATCTTCAGGCGAGGCTCGCAGAGCTTTTTCTGCATCTGGACTTCGCAGGAGCGCCCAAGTCTCTCGCACGATGCCGCGATAGCCAAACCAGAAGGTAGCGCCATAGATGCCAGCCCCGACAACAGAGCTTTGAACCAAGGCAAGCAGCGGGCTTTCAACCGGAAGCAGCCACTGGACACCCAATACGGCCATCGTCATGGCGGCGCATGCAAGAATAATCGGGGTGAGCGCTGCCCCAAGCGCAAACGGTGTCACCCCAATGCGCGGCAAGGTCACTGTCAAAGTGATCAGGCAAAGCACCGGCGCTGCTATGCCCCATGCATTCACAAGTCCCATGGTTCCGCCGCCGACCCAGGCAAAGAACATCGCCGGGAATACGACCGCGCCTGTA
>NZ_CP200286.1:0-2247500 GCF_057364965.1 Erythrobacter sp. S259 | reverse complement strand
CAGGAGGTTGGCTTAGAAGCAGCCATCCTTTAAAGAAAGCGTAACAGCTCACTGGTCTAAATAAGGGTTCCTGCGGCGAAGATGTAACGGGACTAAAGGTATTTACCGAAGCTTAGGGTTCATAGTTTTACTATGAGCGGTAGCGGAGCGTTCTGTAAGTTGATGAAGCGGGAGGGTAACCGACCGTGGAGATATCAGAAGTGCGAATGCTGACATGAGTAGCGATAAAGAGGGTGAGATGCCCTCTCGCCGAAAGACCAAGGGTTCCTGCTCAACGCTAATCGGAGCAGGGTTAGCCGGCCCCTAAGACGAGCCCGAAGGGGGTAGTCGATGGGAACCACGTAAATATTCGTGGGCTTGGAGATGTGTGACGGATGGCGGAAGTAGTGTGTCCTTATTGGATTGGGCATGCTGCCAAGTTGTTCCTGGAAATAGCCTCTCCGTATAAACCGTACCCGAAACCGACACAGGTGGTCAGGTAGAGTATACCAAGGCGCTTGAGAGAAGTATCCTGAAGGAACTCGGCAAATTGCCTCCGTACCTTCGGAAGAAGGAGGCCCTGAATCGAGGCAACTCTTTTCAGGGGGCACAGGCCAGGGGGTAGCGACTGTTTAGCAAAAACACAGGACTCTGCTAAGTCGGCTTCAAGACGACGTATAGGGTCTGACGCCTGCCCGGTGCTTGAAGGTTAAGAGGAGGAGTGCAAGCTCCGAATTGAAGCCCAAGTAAACGGCGGCCGTAACTATAACGGTCCTAAGGTAGCGAAATTCCTTGTCGGGTAAGTTCCGACCTGCACGAATGGCGTAACGACTTCCCCACTGTCTCCAGGATATGCTCAGCGAAATTGAATTCTCCGTGAAGATGCGGAGTACCCGCGGTTAGACGGAAAGACCCCGTGCACCTTTACTGCAGCTTTAGAGTGGCATTAGGAAGAAACTGTGTAGAATAGGTGGGAGGCTTTGAAACTTGGGCGCCAGTCCGAGTGGAGCCAACCTGTGAAATACCACCCTGTTTGTTTCTGATGTCTAACCTAGGTCCGTTATCCGGATCAGGGACCCTCTATGGCGGGTAGTTTGACTGGGGCGGTCGCCTCCTAAAGAGTAACGGAGGCGCGCGATGGTATGCTCAGGCCGGTTGGAAACCGGCTGCGAGAGTGCAATGGCATAAGCATGCCTGACTGCGAGACCGACAGGTCGAGCAGAGACGAAAGTCGGTCATAGTGATCCGGTGGTCCCTCGTGGAAGGGCCATCGCTCAACGGATAAAAGGTACGCCGGGGATAACAGGCTGATACTGCCCAAGAGCTCATATCGACGGCAGTGTTTGGCACCTCGATGTCGGCTCATCACATCCTGGGGCTGGAGCAGGTCCCAAGGGTTTGGCTGTTCGCCAATTAAAGTGGTACGTGAGCTGGGTTCAGAACGTCGCGAGACAGTTTGGTCCCTATCTGCCGTGGGCGTCGATACTTGAAAGGAGTTGCCCCTAGTACGAGAGGACCGGGGTGAACATACCTCTGGTGTATCTGTCATTCCGCCAGGAGTGCCGCAGAGTAGCTATGTATGGACGGGATAACCGCTGAAAGCATCTAAGCGGGAAGCCTCCCTTGAGATTAGGTATTTTAGATCCGTCAGAGACCATGACGTTGATAGGCCAGGTGTGGAAGCGCAGTAATGTGTGGAGCTAACTGGTACTAATGATTTATTCGTGCTTGAGAATTCGCACTGTCAATGACAGGCCTGCCTTTTGGGTAAGCTCGTCTTGCGGTGGAGAAATACTCCAGCCAGACGTTCACAAAACCGATCATCGATTTATAACCCGTAACACCCCGCATTGTCGGGGTATCCCACAGGCTTCATTGCTTGGTGGTCCTAGCGACTGTGACCCACCCGATCCCATCTCGAACTCGGCCGTGAAACCAGTTAGCGCCGATGGTACTATGTCTTAAGGCATGGAAGAGTAGGTCGCCGCCAGGCATTGTAGCTTGTGGGAAGTGTCTTAATCGGCGCTGTTACGGGAAAGAACCCATTCACTGTCGACTGTCTTTGGCCTGCCAAAGGCAGGCACTTAGGGGCCTTGCCTTCGGGTTTGGCCCTTTTGGCGTCTCTATGGGCTACATGTCCGGACGCCCAGCTAGGTAGCGCGGGATGGAGCAGTCCGGTAGCTCGTCAGGCTCATAACCTGAAGGTCGTTGGTTCAAATCCAACTCCCGCAACCAGCAATTTCTCTTAGCGAACGCAGTGAGATTAGAGAAAAGCTGCCCCGGCCCTTCGGCTGGCTGGCAGGCCAGCCGCTCAGGATGAACTGCCCTACTGGCAGGCCGGGGCCGATTGCCGAAAGGCAATCGATGCGAAGGACCGAATAACGTGAAGGCTCGGCTTTGTGCGCCTCCCCCGGAGACACAGTCGCCTGCGCTTGGTTCAAATCCAACTCCCGCCACCACCTAGTAGTGCACGCACTAACAGCAGAAAACGCAATCATCTAAAGCAGATTAGTGCGTGAGGTGCCCCTGTTGAGGCAGGAAGGGGACAGTATGCGTTCGAAGCGCCCAAGAGGTTCGATAGACCGCCTGCTTCCGGCCGAATTGCGCACAAACCTATCTGAGTATAGGCTAGCCGCTATGCGAGTTTCAAAGCGAAGTGGCCGGATGTTGTTTGTATTCAGAGCCGCAGTTATTGCTACTCAGATTGTCTTGGCGGCGTTTCTTGGAGTGGCAGCTCATGCTCGCCCACTTACAATTGATGACGTTTTAAACCTTCAAACGGTAGATGGCGCTGATATTTCTCCCGACGGCCGCGATATCGCGATCTCTATGCCGCGCCCTGCTGGCCTTGGGGAAGTGTATGGCCGAAATGCGTATGAGATAGACCCATCACGCAACGACATTTGGTTAGTCAAGCGTGATGGAAGCGATCTACGCGCCCTCACCAAGGGCAGCCCGGCTGCAGCCGGTTACTGGTGCCCGCACTGGAGCCCAGATAGCAAAAAGCTCGCCATGCTCTCCACCGAGCCGGAGGGGGAGAGCCCAGAGGAGGCGATAGCGCTCGTCTTTATGTTTGGGATCGTTCATCAGATGCGCCACGCCGAGTGAGCAATCGCGCGATAATGACGCAGGTTCGCTATGGGGGAGGGCTTAACGCATTAGACTTACGCGGAGCTGGTGCAAGCAGCCCAGCGGTGTGTCGTAGCAATGATGAGAATGCACCCTTTTTGTGGTTGGATGAGACACGCCTTTTGGCTGTGCTCATGCCCGAGGGAGAACGCTCGGCAATGGTCGACCGTTTCGCTAGATTCCACCGCGAGGCCGCTCGCGCAGGACAAGGATTGCGCGCAGGAGAAAACCCAACCGTCTCGCGCTCGGATAGCCGCGTTGAGGGTAGCGCAGCAAACGCAGCGGAACTGGTCATATTTGATCTGGCACACGGCTCGCTCACCAGCCTTGGATCTATCCCGGCCTTTCCCATGTTCGGTGCACTTTCTATTGTTTTGTCGCCTGATGGTGGGCTTGCCGCCGTACTCGCGCCGCGCCGCGCAATACCGCAGCATCTTTTGGCTCAGCCACGCCTGAATTTCGGCACATGGGAGGTTGAAAATGCGCTTTTTGTGGCCGACCTTCGGGGCAAGGGCACGCTGACCGAGATTAGCTTACCGAAAGGCGCGCAATACCCGGTTGATCTGGCAGGCTGGTCTCGCGACTCTCGCCGCATTGCAATAAGAGCGCGCGCCACTCCAGCGCGCAACGCAGCCCAGCTCTGGGCTCTTGATAGCTCTACGCTAACGATGGTGTCCATGGCCTCCAACCGAGATGTTGGCCCTCTTTTCCCGCAACACGGCGCCGGAGATTACGCGTTTTGGGCCGATGATCGCCGGCTCCTTGTCTTGAGCAGCAAGACCGGCGGCGAAAAGCGTTGGCATATAATGGATAGCCAGACTGCGGAGGAGACCACCTTTTCTTCAGATCAAGAAGGGCTGACATCACTCACGGCGCTGGGCGATGGGGCGCTTGTGGGCAAAGGAGACGCGGGCCACGTCCGCTATGACCGCGAGGCACAGGGGTTTGTGAGCTGGCCGACTGCGTCTTTGTCTGAATGCAAAGATCCAGCGCAGCTTGAGGTCAATTTTAAGGACGGTTCATCCGTAGTCTCTTTGCGGACGGCAGCAGGTCCAATCAACCGCACTGTGACGCTCGATCCATCCACTCGCATACTTGACCATGATTGCACCGGGCTCGTGGTCGTTGAGAAAGGTTTTGAGGGAAGCGCAATTCTATCGGTGCCCTGGGGCCGCAATCCGGTGCTTTTGATGAAAAGTAACACTCATCTCACTGAGGTTCAGCGAGGTGAGCGGCGCATGATCGACTATGTGCACGTTGATGGCAGCCCTCAAAAAATGGCGGTGATGTTTCCGCCAGATTACGACCGTTCTAATTCATATCCAACGCTCTTTTGGGTCTATGGCGGCTACTCTCCCAGAAGCGTCGACAACTTCTTTTTCGATCCGCATATGTCAGGCTTCTACAATCTCGAGCTGTATGCCGGACAAGGATATGTGGTGGTCATCCCGTCAATACCTATCCCGCGCGGCGATGCACCAAGCGAACCTTTCGGTGCGGTCTCTGATGGTGTTCTTCCAGCCCTCGATGAGTTGGTCCGCCTGGGCATAACAGATGAGCGGCGTGTTGGCGTTTTTGGACAGAGCTTTGGTGGATACGTGGTGAATGCTCTTGCCGCGCAAACGGACCGCTTTGCAGCAGTAGCCTCGATCGCAGGTGCCAGCGATTTAGCAACCAACGCTGCTTCGTTTGACCCAGCGGCGCGGGGATGGCGTGGTGCGGATCAGGACATGTCTGCCAACCAAGGCATCTACGAAACTGCGCTTCACTTTCAGGTCGATCCGGGTGCCGATCCAGGACTTTACCACCGCAATTCGCCGCTGACCCATGTCGATCAAATCACGACGCCGCTTTTAATCATCCACGGGGAGCTTGATAGCCGGGCACCGCTAACTCAGGCTGAAACGCTCTATTCTCTGCTGCGCCGCCGTGGACGGCCGGCGCGTCTCTTACGGTATTGGGGGGAGAACCACTCTTTAGCCAATTCCCCGGCCAATGTGCGCGATATTTCGGAAGAATTGTTGACTTGGTTCGGTGACCATCTGAAGGGTAATCGCGAACAGCACGACTGACATGCCTGGCTATTATCTTTGGTTCAGATAGCGGCCCTTCGTTCGTGGCAGATTTGGCCGTGAACAGTATTGCGTAGCCTCACGAAATCGCGGCCCGATATAGTTGCAAGACAACCGGGCGAAAATTGCCTATCTGTCTTCACATAGCCATGTAAGGTTCGGTCGAAAATGACCCTCCAAGAGTGAGCAAGGGGCGCGAAATCATGATGAAAATTTTCAAAGGGCTGCTGATTGGCTTGGGGCTCCTTGCGGTCCTTGGTGTGATTGCGGTTGTCTCATTGCAATCCTCACAGGAATGGACGACCGGCGAAGTCGTACGCACCCCGGATAGCCAGTTTGAAAACCTGCCCGATTACGATTTTGAGCCAAACTATGTCGAGGTGGCGAACTACAGAATTCACTATGTCGATGAGGGGCCAAGGGACGGCCAAACCGTTCTGTTGATGCATGGACAGCCATCGTGGAGCTATCTCTACCGTCATATGATCCCTCTGCTGGCTGATGCTGGATACCGCGTCATTGCCCCTGACAATGTTGGGTTTGGCAAGTCTGATAAACCGGTGAACTGGTCGGATCATTCCTATCAAATGCATGTCGATGTGATGACCGGTTTTGTCGATGCGATTGAGCTTGAGGATGCGACCTTGTTTGCCCAAGATTGGGGCGGTCTTATTGGACTTCGTGTGGTGGAACAGCGCCCAGATCGCTTTGCTCGGATTATGCTGTCGAACACAACGCTTCCGGCGGCGGGCGGGGTGCAAGGCTGGCTTGGCTACCCATTGTTTCGGGCGTCTGTATGGAACGAGGGCGATGTTCAGGAACTTGAATTTGGCAGCGAGGATTTCTCTTTTGCCACATGGGTCGCCTATGCGAAGACGAGTGACACATTTGACTTCTCTGTACTCTTCCAAAACGCGACCACACGCGAATTGTCTGATGCAGAACTCGCAGGCTATGCCGCGCCTTTCCCAACCGAGAAGACCATGGCCGGTGTAAGGATGTTCCCAAGTCTGGTGGCAAGCCAATTGAGGCAGAACCAGGCGATTTTTGACGGGTTCTACGCCAATTGGGACAAGCCTTTGATTACCGCATTTGGAAGCGATGACAAGCTGATGGCCGGACGCGACAAACAATGGCAGGAGGGCGTACCGGGTGCCGAGGGGCAGGCGCATACTTTGGTTGAAGGCGGCGCCCATTTCATTCAGGAGGACAAGCCTGAAGAGCTGGTCGAAATCCTGGACCAGTTTATCCGCTCGAACTAACCCCTATGCTCCTGGTAATGGGTGTTCCCCCTCGCCGCAAAGTTTCGCGCCTGTTGGTTTCAAGCGAGCGATGATCTGCGTTTCTGCGAACCGGCGGGCGGTGACAGGGATGCCGGGGTACAGCTCAATTCCCTTTGGAGCTTCTGGGGTTTGACTTGCTCATCTGCGCGCGTCAAACCCTGACGCCATGACCAAACGACACTTTGATGTAACCCGCCGCCAAACCCTTGCCGGACTTGGCGCAACCACTGCGCTCAGCCTGTCCGGATGCAATATGATGGGCGGTGATGGTCCTGTGACGTCACTTGGCCCGGATGAATGGCTTGAAGAGGTTGGCTATAACCTGCTGCGGCACGAACCAGAACGTGCGACGGCGCTGGGGGTGGATGCGGCGAAGTTCGCCGATCTGCGCGGCAAGCTGGAGGATCAATCGCAAGCGGGGCAGGATGCTCTTGCGCAGACGTTGCTGCATGATCTGGAGATCACCAAATCGTATCCGCGAGATAACCTGACTCCTGATCAGCTCACCAGCTTTGAGGCGGTTGAAAGCGGCTATCAAGTGGCGCTGGACGGTCTTGCGCTGCCTTATGGCGACATTCCTATCGGGAGCTGGCGCACTGCGCCTTACGCGGTGATCCAAAACGTGGGGTCATATCTCGACCTTCCGCGTTTCATGGATTCCGGCCACCCGATTTCTAATGATGATGATGCCGAATTCTTCCTTGAACGCATGAAGCAGATGCCCGCCGTGTTCGATGGCGAATTGGACCGTATGAAGTCGGCAGCGGACATAGGCGTGATCCCGCCCGCTTTCCTCATCGACAAAGCTATCGCTCAAATGCAGAGCACAATTGCCACCGCTGAGCGGGCCGAATTGTTTACCTCATCGCTCGCTAGGCGGTCCGCTGAGGCTGGGCTGAAAAACCCGTCTGCCGAAGAAGCCGCCAAGGTTGAAAGTGAGCAAGTTGTCGCAGCGCTCGGCCGCCAGCTTGATGAGCTAACACGTCAACGCGGCCTTGCGACAGATGACCCTGGAATGCGCGAGCGTCCGAAAGGGGAGGAGTGGTATGCATGGGCCCTGCGCTCCAGCACCACCACCGATCTCACCGCTGATGAAATCCACAATCAAGGGCTGGAAGAGCTCGAAGAACTCCATGCCCGGATGGACCCGATCCTGCGCGAAATCGGGTTCACCAAAGGCACGGTTGGTGAGCGCATGCAGGGGCTCAGCCAGGACCCGCGTTATAAATTTGCGGAAGGCGACCCCGGACGCGCGGAGATCATGGCCTTTATCAAGGAGCGGATTGACTGGATCAAAGGCGAAATGCCGCGCGCGTTCAACACGCTGGTTGATCCCAACTTAGAAGTGCGCCGCCTGCCGCTTGCCGAGGAACCCGGTGCGCCGGGAGCTTATGGCGGTGCTGGCAGCAAGGATGGCACCATTCCAGGGCGTATGTGGATCAACCTTCGCACCACGGATCTGCACCGCAAATATGATCTTGCCGACCTCACCTTTCACGAGACCATTCCGGGCCATGTTTGGGAAGGCGAATATTCCAATCGCCTGCCGCTGATCCGCTCGATCCTTGCGTTTAATCCGTTTTCGGAAGGCTGGGCGCTTTATGCAGAGCAATTGGCGGACGAGCTTGGCGCCTATGACGACTTCAAGGTTGGGCGGCTGGGCTATTTGCAAAGCCTTGCCTTTCGTGCCTGCCGCATGGTGGTGGATACCGGCCTCCACTCCAAAGGCTGGAGCAGGGAGCGCGCGGTCAACTTCTTTGTCGAGCGCAATGGCTCAAAAGAGCAGGAAGTCGCAAGCGAGGTCGACCGGTATTGCAGCTGGCCGGGGCAAGCGACGGGCTACAAACTGGGTCATAGCCGGATTGCCGATCAGAGAGCCAAAGCCCAAAGCGAGCTTGGCGAGACTTACGATTTGAAAGCTTTCAACGATGCCGTAATCTTGGGCGGAAATGTGCCGATGGACGTGCTCGCAAAGAACGTGGAGCGCTATATCGACGCGGCAAAAGGGTAAGCGGCGGCCAAGCTGATGCTGGCCCCGTGACATTAGAAAATAGCCAGACTACCAGTCTCGGGGTCTGACAGGGGAGTTTTTGTATATGCGCCGTTTCACCGTTCGCCGTTTAGTCACCGCGATGCTTTCAGGGACCATTTTGGCGAGCGCCAGCGCCGCATATGCGGACAATCACGAAGGCGGTGCAAAGGGGGAGGATGACGCCAAATGGGATGTTCAGGCACCCACAGGCGCAACTATCCGCGAAGTCCCGATCAAGACCGATGAAGGCACTTGGATGGACGTCGATGTGTCGCCCGACGGGCGAACCATCGCATTCACTATGCTGGGCGATATCTACACCGTCCCGATCACGGGCGGTGACGCGAAGCGGATTGCCGAAGGTCTAGCGTGGGAGGTGCATCCGCGCTTTTCACCTGACGGATCGCTCATTGCGTTCACTTCGGATCGCGGCGGCGGCGACAATATCTGGATCATGAACGCGGACGGTTCAGACAAGCGGCAATTGACCAAGGAAGATTTCCGCCTTTTGAACCAGCCCACATGGTCGCCGGACGGGCGTTTTATCGCCGCCAAGAAGCATTTCACCACCCAGCGTTCGCTCGGGACCGGCGAGATTTGGATGTACCACGTGTCCGGCGGCGGCGGCGTCCAAGTGGTGGAGCGGCGCGATGAAGCTCTGCAAAAGGAACTGGGCGAACCGGTCTTCGCGCCCGATGGCAAGGCGATTTATTACACCCGCAACACAACCGGCGGGAACACATTTATCTACGCTCAGGATTCCAATGCGGGCGTGTTTGCAATCGAAAAGCACGACCTTGAAAACGGCGAGGTCACCACTGTGGTCGATGGCTATGGCGGGGCAGTGCGTCCGGCACCTTCGCCTGATGGCAAAGAAATCGCCTTTGTTCGCCGCTATAAAGACACCTCGCAGCTATGGGTGAAAGACATCGCAAGCGGGCGCGAGCGGATGATCTACGATGCGCTTGATCTCGATGTGCAGGAAACCTGGGCCGTCACCGGGGTTTATCCCAATATGGACTGGACGCCCGACGGCGGCTCAATCGTCTTTTGGGCTGGCGGCAAGCTTAACCAGGTGGACCGCGACGGGGCGAACCATGCGGTCATCCCCTTTAGCGTGAATGACACGCGCGGTATTGCCGATGCGCCGCATCCGGTGATCGAAGTTTCGCCCGACCGGTTCACCACAAGAATGGCCAAATTCGGCACGCTGTCACCCGATGGCAGCCGCGTGGTTTTTGAAACGCTCGGCAAATTGCATACGAAATCGGCGCGGGGCCGCGATGGTGCCCGCCCGATGACAGGCAACACCAGCGATACGGTTGAGGCCTATCCCGCCTTTAGCCGTGATGGTTCCAAGCTTGCCTTTGTGCGCTGGACCGATGAGAGGCTTGGCGAGATTGTCGTGGCGAATGCAAATGGCGCAAACGCGCGCGTTGTATCGCCTGCGCCGGGCCACTATGCGAACCTTGCCTGGTCGCCCGATGGCCGGACAATCGCCTACGAAAAACGCCGCGGCGGCTATCTCACCGCGCCTGAGCAATCGGAAAATCCCGGTATCTATCTGCAAGCGGTGAGCGGCGGCGATCCGGTTTTTGTTTCGCGCGGTGCCTCTACGCCGCAATTCGGCGCTTCAAGCGACCGTATCTTCATGGTCGGACGCGAAGGTGACAAGCTTGCTCTTATGTCGTCTGATTTGGACGGGGAGAAGGTGCGCACCCACGCGACCGGCAGCCTTGTCAACGATTTCCGCATTGCGCCTGACAGCCAGACGATTGCCTTCCGCCAAAATTACGAAGTGTTTGCCATGCCGGTGATCCCGGGCGGCAAGCCGGTCGATGTAAACGAGAATAAAGGCCCTGTGCCAATTACCATGGTGTCCAAGGGCGGCGCGGATTTCATGGGCTGGGCGCGCGGCGGCGAGACCTTGTTCTGGTCGATTGGGCCTGAGTTAAAACAAGCGCAGGTCAGCGAATTCTTCGCCTCGAAGCCCATGGGCGAGGATGATGAAGACAATGGCTACGAAACACCGGACAGCGCGATCCCGATGGCGGTCACGGTCAGCAAGCCTGTGCCCTCGGGCATCGTCGCTATCACGGGTGCGAAAATCCTCACCATGGCAGCTGGCCTCGGCACCGAGGATCCCGGCGTCATTGAGAACGGTGTCATCATCATTGAAGGCGACCGGATCGCGGCCATTGGTGCAGCAAGCGAAGTTGACGTGCCAGCAGGGGCCACAATGGTCGATGCAAGCGGCAAAGTGGTCATGCCCGGATTTGTCGACGCCCACCACCATGGCCCCCACGGCACGGGGGAGCTCATTCCGCAGCAGAACTGGAGCCTTGTTCAGGATCTGGCGATGGGGACCACAACCACGCACAATCCCTCCAGCGATGCGAGCCTGATCTTCGCCTCGGCTGAGCGGCAGATGGCAGGAAAGCTTCTCGCACCGCGCATCTTCTCAACAGGGGAGATCGTCTACGGGGCCAAAGCGCCCAGCATTTACGCGCGGATCGACACATACGATGAAGCGCTCGCCCATGTCCGCCGGATCAAGGCGCAGGGCGGCATCTCGATCAAGAACTACAACCAGCCGCGCCGCGAACAGCGGCAGATGGTGGCGCGCGCTTCGGTAGAGGAAAACATGCTGGTGGTGGCCGAGGGCGGCTCACTGTTCGGGATGGATATGAACCTGATCGCTGATGGTAATTCGACCATGGAGCACAACGTGCCCGGCGACGTCTTCTACGAGGATGTGTTACAGTTCTTTGGCCAATCCAATACCAATTACACGCCCACTTTGACGGTCACATATGGCGGCCTTGCAGGCGATCCGTACTGGCGTCAGGCGACCGATGTGTTCGACCATCCACTGATGATCCACTCACCGCCAAAGGTGCTTTTGGCAAGCAGCGGGCGGCGGACAAAGGCTCCTGACTGGGCATTTGTAGACGACAACGCAGCACGCGAGGCCAAGAAGTTCTCAGATCGCGGGATCAAAGTGTCGATCGGCGCGCATGGTCAACAGCCGGGCCTTGGCGCGCATTGGGAAATCTGGAGCTTTGCACGCGGCGGCTTTAGCCCTGTCGAGGCCCTCAAAACCGCGACGATCTACCCAGCACAATCGCTTGGCATGGAAAAGGACGTGGGCAGTCTTGAGGTTGGCAAGCTCGCTGATCTTTTGGTCCTTACCGCAGACCCCACTATCAATGTGCGCGACAGCGACAAGATCGAAAGCGTCATGATCGGCGGACGGATGTACGATGCTAAAACGATGCAGGAAGTCTTCACAGGTGACGGAGGACGCCGCGCTTATTGGTGGGAAGCTGGCATGGGCGGGGGCGCAGGCGGCTCTGAGCGCGCAACCCACGCTGGCGGCGGCCACAATCACGGCGACGGAGATGGAGACAGCCATTCTTACTGAGGATCAGATCGCGATTAGCGGTGGGTGGCAGCGTTTGTCCTTGGAGCGGGCGCTAGAAATGCGTGTTAGGCACCAGGTTAGTGGGCCATTTGGCGCGCCATTTTACGGCGCTGCCGCAGCCACCGGATGCCGAAAAACAAGATCAAGCCCAGCGCGCCCAGAACACCAAGCAGCAGGATCATGTGGCCGGTGGGACTGGCAAGCGTATCAAGGAAACTGAACTTTGCACTGCACCACCAATTGCACTCGCCCTCGTAAAAAATGCCCGAACGAAGGCCGCGGCGTGGGTGCGGCGGGATGACACCGTTTGCTTCGGCAAACTCATCATAGGCCGCAACCATTTCAGAGATTACTTCTGGATGCGCTTCGGCCAGGTTTTTGGTGGCACTGGGATCGGCGACGATATCGTACAATTCCCATTCGCCGCTGCCAAAAGGCGGGCTTAGCCAAACCGCTTTCCAGCGCCCCTTACGCGCCATGCGGTTGCCAAACAGCTCGTTGAAGAAGATGCGCGTTTCATCGAAGCTCGCCTCTTCGAAAATCGGAACAATAGAGGTTCCTTGTGGTTGTAGCTTGCCTTCATACAGTGGGTCGGCTGCGGGATTGATCCCGGCGAGTTCATAGACCGTGGGCACGAGATCAGTGACATGGGCAGGAATGGTCCGCGTCACACCGCTTTCCAATCCCGGTCCTGCGACAATCAACGGAGAGCGCACGCCCCCTTCGGCCACGGTGCCTTTGAACCGGCTAAACGGAGTGTTGCTCGCATGCGCCCAATCGCGACCCATGGAGGTGAAGGAACCCATCTGACCCATCGTCTCGCGGCTGAGGTCGAAATTCTCATGCAGCCATTCGCGTGTGTTGCCGCGATAAGCGAGCGGCGTTGTGACCGCTGCGCCATTGTCTGACATGAACATGATGTAGGTGTTGGATAGCTGATTATTGGCTTCAAGACGCGCGATAACCCGGCCAAGCTCAGCATCGAGCAATTCAACCATGGAGGCATAGATTTCCATACGTTTGGCATGGGTGCGGCGTTCCTCATCGCTTCTTTCGTCCCAGGGCGCGTAGTGAGAATCGAGCCATGACGGGAAGTTGAGCGCCTCTGCCATTTCAGCATCGGCCCCGAGGTGTCCCAGTTCGATCAGACGCTGACGCCGCTCTTCACGCGACACCTCGGGCCCATCGTCGAACACGCCTTTGTAGCGGCCGATCCAGTCATCGGGAACCTGCAAGGGATCATGCGGAGCAGTGTAGGTCAGATAGGCGAAAAACGGCTCATCGCCTGCTTCGTCAATATATTCGATAATCTTATCGGTGTAGCCGATGGTGGAATACCAATCGCTCGCCAGCTTCGTCGGCTTGCCGTTCTCAAGGTAGGTCACGTTTTCCGACGGCGTGATCATCATGGCATCGGCGAAATGGCTTGCGCCGCCTTCGACAAGGCCAAAGCTGCGTGCAAAGCCGCGGCGGTGCGGGCGCTGGTCTTCATCAATAGCCAGATGCCACTTGCCGCTCATCATGGTGGTGTATCCGCGGGCGCTGAGCATTTCTGCGAGGGTCACGACGCCGTCATGTAGCTGCGCACCGTAAGCGAGATGGCCGATCTGATTTTCGGCTTGGAGATTGTGCATCGAGCCAACGCCGGCGGCGTGATTGCTCACCCCGGTCATCAGCATCGAGCGGGTCGGTGAGCAGGTCGGGGCGACATAGAAATGCGACATGAAGATGCCGTGCTGCGCTAGGCTATCCAGCGTTGGTGTTCTGATACGGCTGCCGAGAAATCCGGGGTCGGACCAGCCCATGTCATCGGCGACAACGATAAGGAAATTGGGCTTCGTTTGTGCGTGGGCCGGGTGTGCAAGGCCCATTACCATTGCGCAGGCGACCAGCATATGGATCCAAACCCTCGTCATTCGATTCCCCTCTCAAAGGTAGGCCAGCTGATTTTTGCCGCGGTTAAACCGCATGCGGCGCAGCGTGCTGTCTTCTTACACAAATTAATGCAGTAATGCAGCGGTGACCAGGGCGGCTATGGGGGCGATAAAGAACCAAGTTCCAATCTCGCATCCAGTAAAGCCCCATAATCCTTCCTGCCTCCCAGCACACACACTCTCTCTTCGCTGTGTACCTCGGCTTGCTCTTTCATTGTGCACATTAAAGCCGCGTGATGGCTAAGGCCCTCCGCGATGATATTTCATGTTATGGTTCAGTGTTCTTGGATCAAATTTATTCCTGTGCCCTGGTGCGCGTTTGGAGCGGGTTTAGCGAAGGTCCTGACGCTCCAGCCAATTCATCACGAGGCTTGCCGCCTCTTTCGCCTTATCGGGCTGCATAGAGTAATAGTGGGTTGCACCCTTGATCTGATGCATCTCTTTTTTGTCATGGACCACCGCATCAAAGATCGCCTGTGTGTGGCTGGGAGTGCAAGCATCATCGGCCGTGTTGCCGACCACCAGAACGGGCTTTGTCACATGGGCAAGGCTTGCCGGACCATGGGCATTCGCATCGTCATAGCTCCACTGCGAAAGCCAGCTGCGAAGGGTGCTAAAGCGCGCCAGCCCGACGGGACCGTTGTTGACGATTTTGGGATCGCCGAGATAACACCAGCCGGTTTTGCGGTCATTGGGATCAACCGCCGGGTCAAGCCACCGAGGATCGGCCATTGTACCATGCGTGGTGAAGGCGAATTCCTCATTCTCGCGGCCCTTATCAGCCAATTCCTGAAGCTTGTGTTTTACCCAAGCGGTGATCTTGCGATTGCGCGCGATTTGCGCTGCGCGGTAGCCTTCGAGAAATTCGGCCGTGTAGGGCGGCTTCACTTCATCGCCATAAAGATCAAGCGAGGGATCGCGTTTGTCAGGGTCGGCCTCATCGGTGATGGAGGCGTCTATCCATTGGGTCAAAGTGTGATGGCGAGAGATGTGCGCTGCGATTTGGATGACTGCGTCGGCAGGGATTAGGTCTGCCTGAGTCAAGTCCACTCCGCCGCCGCACGGGCTTGAGGTGACGGTCGGATTTTCGGCCTGCGATTGATAAAAAGCAGATAGCGAGCCGCCGCCGCTCCAGCCAAGCAGGACCACATTTTTATAACCCAGCACCTCCTTTGCATGTTTGACCGCAGAGCCAAGATCGGCCGCACATTTTTCCATATTGAGCGCATAATCCGCGCCGCGATAACGCCCGTCACACGCCAGCACATGGACGCCTTGCTGCACAAATTCGTTCATGATCGGCAGCCAGCCCGTGCCGCCAATAGGGTGCATCGTCACCAGGCATGTATCGGAAGGAAGCGCGGACCGGATTAACGTGCAGAAAACCACGATCACACCTTCGGTGCCGCCATAGGTTTCCTTGAACTTTGCCTGATCTCTCGAAATGAGCGGAAAAGGCGTCCGAGTGATTGCGTGAGCGGACATTGTGACACTTCCTTGCTGCGTTCGGTCGCGAACCCGTGTGCCGAAGGTAGGCCGCGGCCAATCCGGCAATAGGACAAATGGGCAGTAACCATTATTGATCGTTCGATCAACAGCGTGGTAATGCAATCACCATGGCAGCAAATAACCTGAAAGAGCGAGCACGGCGAAGCGCGGCTGACAGACGCTCACAGATCATTGCGGCTGCAAAAAAGCGATTTGCCATCAACGGCTTCGATGGCACTTCGACCCGCCAAATTGCGAATGATCTTGGCGTTGCACAAAGCCTTCTGCTCTATCACTTTGAAAGCAAAGACGATCTGTGGAAGGCGGTGATGACGCAGATTTTTGAGCACACGAATGACATCGCCCGCGACGAGCTCGCCCGGTCAGGTGCGGCCGATGCAAAATCAAAATTGATCGTTGGTATCCGAAGCTTCATTCGCATCTGCCAAGAGGAGCCCGATCTCCACTGCCTGATGACGATGGAAGGACGATCAAAAACACCTCGGCTCGAATGGCTCGTCGATCACTATATCAGGAATTCATATTTGACGATGATCGCACAAATCGAAGAATGCCAGCGCGAGGGCACGGTGCGTCCCGGCGATCCGACGCTGCTCTACTATAGTATCATCGCCATTGCCGGATCAGCCTTTGCGTTTGCCCCGGAGATGGGACTGCTCAATCCCAGCAGCATTCCAGTGGACCCTGAAGCAGTCGAGCGGCTCATCGCAAGGACTGTTTTCGTAGCGCCTTAAGTCCACCTGATCTTGTTGCTTGTCGTACAGCGCAGGCGGATTGACTCATAAATTGGCACTATTTATGTCAGTACCTGATCGGGGGGCGATCGCAAGACGTCCCCAAAGTTGGGGGCGAGCGATGAAAAGATGGCACAAGATCATTGGCGGCGTGTTGGCTGTGGGCCTGCTCGCAGGCGCGCTTGCCTACACATTCAGGACCGACATTATCTTGTGGGGCGTCAAAAACCGCGACCTGCCAGCGATTGCAGCGGAAACCCCCAAGATTGATTGGGAACAAGGTCCGCTAAAGCCTGCACAGCCTATTGGAGAACGCCCGCCCAACGTCATTTTGATCCTCGCCGATGATCTTGGCATCAATGATATCTCGACCTTTGGTGGCGGAGTTGCAGGCGGCCTGGTGCCCACTCCCAATATTGATCGCTTGGCAGCGGAGGGTGTGAACTTCACCAATGGCTATGCGGGCAATGCGACCTGTTCGCCCTCGCGCGCCATGCTAATGACAGGGCGGTATGCGACCAGCACGGGCTTTGAGTTCACCCCGACGCCTGCTGGAATGGGGCAAGTGGTTGGCTCCGTTTCACGCGACATCAGGCCTGACCTTCCTTCTGGCAACTATGATCCCGATGCCGATGCCCAGCGTCCGGCTTACGAAGATCAGGGGTTGCCAACAGAAGAGGTGACGCTCGCAGAGATGCTCGGCTCAGCAGGCTATCACACCATGCACATCGGCAAATGGCACCTGGGCGTGAACCCCGGGATCGACCCGCTTGGACAAGGCTTTGATGAATCGCTCTTGATGAATGAAGGGCTCTATCTGCCTGAGGACAGTCCCGATGTCGTGAATGCGAAGGTCGATTTTGACCCGATTGATCGCTTTCTGTGGGCCTCTCAGCGTTTTGCAGGCTCCTTTAACCGGTCGCAGCTGTTTCGTCCCGGCGGTTATCTGACCGATTGGTGGACGGATGAGGCACTGCGCGCGATTGAAGCGAATAAGAACCGGCCCTTTTTCCTCTACCTCGGGCACTGGGCACCGCACACACCCTTGCAAGCGACGCGTGAGGACTTTGAGGCCGTCGGCGGCGATATCAAACCGCACCGCTTGCGCGTTTACGCCGCAATGATCCGCGCGCTTGATCGCAGCGTGGGCCAGATCCTTGATAAGCTGGAGGAGCAAGGGCTGGCGGACAACACCGTGGTGATCTTCTCCAGCGACAATGGCGGGGCAGGTTATATCGGCCTGCCTGAGGTCAATGCGCCCTATCGCGGCTGGAAACTCACCCTGTTCGAAGGCGGAGTGCGGGTGCCCTTTATGATGCGTTGGCCCGGCGGTGTGCCCGCAGGCAAGACAGTGGATCAGCCGGTCACGCATATCGACGTCTTCCGCACCATTGCCTCGGTCACCGGAGCACCACTGCCCGATCGCGAGATTGACGGCGTTGACCTTTTGCCCATCGCCTCTGGCACCGGACCGATTGAACGCAAGGACGACGCCATTTTTTGGCAAAGCGGCGGTTATTGGGCTGTGCGCGCGGGCGATTGGAAGTTTCAGATTGATCAATCTCAGGGCAAGAGCTGGCTGTTCAATCTGTCCGATGACCCGACCGAACAGGTCAATCTGACCGCGCAGAACCCAGAAATGGCTCAGCGGCTTATGAGCCTTTTGGAGGAGCATCATAAGGACCGCAAACTGCTCTACCCCTCTTCGACGTTGATGACAGCAATGGTCGATAAATCGCTCGCTGAAGAATACGAAGAAGGCGATGAGATCATCTACTGGCCAAACTAGGGGGCGATTGAGAGCAATGAACCGCGCGAAATGGATTTGGCTCGCCAGCCTTGGATTGATCTACGTCAGTTTCTGGGTGTGGTACGGCGGCAATGGTGATCCGATCTCTGAGGAAGAGGGGCTCGCCATGCTGGCCGAGGTTGAACAGCTGCACGGCGTTCGATTGGAAGACACGCCCGAAGGCAGCATGAGCCGAAACCTGCGCGATATGCTGCCCCATGATGACGGCAAGGAGTTCTATGCGGTCAATTTGGAGACCCGCGCCGATGGGCCAGACGCGATAAAGGCGGAAGCAGACTACTCCGCTATTGTTTTTCCCTTGCTGATTGAGCGGGGCGGGCATCCGGTCTTTGTCAGCGAGCGCGCAGGCCTCATGCTAGGCAAATATGGGGAGAGCGTGGATAGGGTCGCGGTGATCCGATACCGTTCGCTGCGCGATCTCATTGATATGATTGCGGATGAGAGAATGGTGGAAGGCAACGCCTTTAAGAACGCCTCGCTTGCCCACACCGAGGTCTTCATCACCCGTCCCACGATCACTTTTGTGCAAGTGCGCTTCATCGCGGGTATGTTCCTCGCCTTATTTGCTATTGCAGGGATGGCGGTGATTGGGCGGGTCCAAAAGCGCTGGAGTTATGACACAATGGGTGCCACTGAGTAGCGGCTTCGAACAAGGATAGGCATGGGCCAGACCAATACTGCAATTGCTGATGTGCTAGAGGCCGAGACAACCTCGAGCGATGGTCGCCGCGCACGCAGTCAGGCGAGCCGCTTTAGAATAATTCAGGCGATGATGGACCTGATCGAGAGCGGCGATATGAACCCCAGCACCGCCAATGTTGCCAAAAAAGCGGGCGTTGGCCTGCGCTCTTTATTCCGCCATTTCGAGGACAAAGACGCGATCTACCGCGAGGTGGATGCGATCCTTGTGAAGGCCTATCGCCCGATACTCGAGGCGCCCTATAGCTCGGATGATTGGCGCGAGCGCTTGATGGAGCTGATCGAGCGGCGCTGTGAAGTCAGCGAGGGGATCGCTCCCTACCGTATCTCGACCACCGCTGCGCGCAGGCGTTCGCGCTTTCTCAAAGAGAATTTTCAACAGCTCTACGACACGCAAAAGGCGCGGCTCAATTCCATCCTGCCTATGCAATTGCACACAGACACAGTGGCCGGCCGGATGATCCTTGTGGCGACCAGTTTCGATACGTGGCGGATGCTAAGAGAAGATGAGCATTTGTCTGCCAGTGATACGGCAGGTGCAGTGAAGCAGATGGTCGCAGATGTTATCGCGCGTTTGGATGAATGATGGTGCAGCGTACGGCGTTGATACTGTTGCTTCTCTTGGCGGGGTGCTCTGCGGCTGAGGAGCAAGGGGATGCGCCTCCCGGTGAACCACAGTGCGAGGGAATTGCCGAAGCCCAAATGATCTGGGCCGAGGGCGGCAGCTTTGTTATGGGCGAGGGTCCGCTCTACCCCGAAGAAGGTCCGCCGCGCACCGTGAGCGTCGATGGATTTTGGATATCCCAAACCGAAGTCACCAATGCGCAATTTGCGCAGTTCGTCGCCGAGACAGGCTATGTGACCATGGCAGAGCGCGCGCCGCCGCCGCTTGAAGGCGCCCCACCTGAAATGCTGGTGCCGGGTTCGGCCACCTTTCGCGTGCCGACCCCCGATAATCCAAGCTTTTGGGCCTGGGTGCCGGGGGCGCAGTGGCGCTTGCCCAGCGGTCCGGGCTCTTCGATAGACGGGCGCGCCAATGATCCTGTGGTGCATGTCTCTTATGATGACGCGCTGGCCTATGCGCAGTGGGCCGGGATGAGCCTGCCGAGCGAAGAGCAATGGGAATATGCCGCAAGAGCGGGAGCCGGTAGCCTGCCGGAACCCAAGGATGCATCAGGCGCGCCGCGGGCCAACTATTATCAAGGCGTCTTTCCCGCCAGGGATCTGGGCGATGATGGTTACACATCGCGCGCGCCTGCCGGATGTTTTGAAGCCAATGCGTTCGGCCTCCACGATATGATCGGCAACGTCTGGGAATGGACAACAAGCAGCGCGGGGAGGGCAGACGCTCCGGGCCCTGTCAACGTGATTAAAGGCGGATCATTTTTGTGCGCGGCGAATTACTGCGCGCGGTATCGTCCTGCCGCACGCCAGTTTCAGGAGCGTGACCTTGGTACGGATCATATCGGCTTCCGGCTGGTCGATACACAGCGCGCACCACCCTCGGACTAGGCGATAGAGCGGCGCTCCTCAGTCCGTCTGTTGTTCCGGCCACAGGGCAAGGATCAGCATCACAAGGGCGACAATCGGCAAAACAGTGGCTGCGGTTTGTCCCGGAGCGGTCTCAATCGTCTCTAATGGCTTGTAAATCCCGATCAAACGGCGTCCGCCATACTCAAGGAAGATGAACAGCCAAAGGAGCGGGATCATCGACTTGTACCGGACCGCAGCCATGAGCATCATCAGCCCCATCGCGAGCTGAGCCAGACCCCACAAGGCAAAGATCGTGACGATCCCCTGCGCACCGCCTTGCGTGTAAGTGTCCAGCGGAATTGTGGCGATGCTCTGTGCGCCTCCGTCGGGCGCGGTGATATGGTGCTGACTGCGCCAAAGCGTCATCGCGGTCAGCGGGTAAAAGAACCAGAGCGCAATGCGGTTGCCGCGATAGATATTGTCGAATTGAGCGGGGAACAGCCGGCCGATAATGTGGTTCACTGGAGGAATTCCAGGCAATTTGCCTCGCCAAGGATGGGGTCAATCCTCTCCCGGACATCGGCGGCCAGCGCGCCGTAACGTGACCTTAGATCGCGCAAGCATTTGAGCTGATATTTAAAGACGCCTTGTTCGTAAGGCATGGTGTCCACTTCGATGCGGAAGGTGCTCTCACCCGCCTCGCTTGCAGCTGCATTGGCGAGCAGGAACGGCACATAGACGCGCCCGAATTCGGCCAGCAATCGGTGAACCACAGGCTGCAGAGGCGCATCAGGAGCATCCCATTCGCCCTCGATCCCTGATGCATCATCAATATGGCTGAGCCAGCGGAATGTGTACGGGAAATCAGCGCGCATCATCGCTTGCGCGGTAGGATCAACGCCGAGCTGTGAAAGCTGGCCGTAGATCGAGAATTCGGCAAGCGAAGGGCGGGTGCCGAACAGCCAATGCTCGTTCACCACGTGGCTCTCTAGCGCCTGCAAAACACGGCGGGTCGAATCTTCGATGAGCGCAAAGTTCTCAGCCGTACAGCCAACCATTGCCATTCGCCCAACCTGCCGGTCCCGGAAATGCTGAGCCATGCCTTGGCTTGCCGCAATCCCGCCGCCTTTGAGCGCATCAAAGGATAGCCAACGGCTCATCTGCACCTGATCCACTTCCTCAAGCCAGCGATAGCCGAACATCGCCTTTGTCAGCCATTCATCGGCAAAATCTTCGAGCAGATGCGCGATGAAGGCGGTCGCAGGGTCAGGCGGGACCACGCTGCGTTCCTCATGCCGCGCTTCCAGATCATACAGCACTGGGGTGGAATCGTTGCGATAGCTGCCATCAGGATATTCAATCACGGGGATGACCGGGGGAAGGCCGCTGCTTGCTGCCAATTGCTGCACATGGGCCCCATGAGACCAGACATGCGTGATCCGCCGATACCGCATCAAGCTGCGCATTTTCATCGAATAGGGCGAGCCGAGCGCGCCGTGAATTGTGTAAGTCATACCGGACCTCACATTAGGTTGGTTTGGATGATGGCATCGCTGCCAGGGGGAAGCGAGAAAAGCATACCATCTTCGCCCACCAACACATCTCCGTCAAAGCGGCTCTCCGCATCGCCAAGGAATGCAGGGTAAAGGTAATCTGCGGGCAGAGGCGGGACGAGGTGCGAGAGGACCAGCATCTTAGCGCCAGCGCTCTGAGCGCTCTCGGCGGCATCTTCGGGCGATGCATGATAATCCTGAATATCGAGCATGATCTTTGCGGCGGACGGATTGTTCAACTCCAGCATCCTTGCGCGCATTTCTTCGACCATCACCGGCTGTAAGGCGTCGTGGACAATGATGTCAGCGCCTTTGCAAACGGCTTCTAGGTTGGGGGATTTCGAGGTGTCCCCGCTGATGCAGACCGCGCGGCCCTGATAGTCAAAACGGTAGCCAACCGCCGGATCAATCGGTGCATGATCCACGGTGAAGGCAGTAATGGTGAGCCCATCCTGCTTAAGAACTGTGCGGCGCCTTTCGGCGATCTCAAATGGAACAGCCACCGCCCCGCCTCCTGAAGGAGGGACAACCTCTTCGCCGTGGTGCGCGATGCGGTAGGTGTCGTCGGCCGCATAGGCGGCGTTAAACCCGTCAATGACCGCCTCAACGCCGGCCGGGCCATGAACAGGTAGGGGTGTCGTCGTCGCACCGCGCGTCCAATGAAACAGCATAAGCGGGCCAAGCCCATCGATGTGATCAGAATGGAAATGGGTAAGCAGCAAACCATCGACCCTCGCCGGATTGATGCCCATCAGGTTGAGAACCCTGTTCCCGCCTTCGCCAATATCAACGAGAAACATTTGGTCGCCTGCGATGATGATGTTGCAAGGCCCCGCACGATCAGGGTTTGGCATAGGAGAGCCCGTTCCGCACAGCCCGACATGCAGGCCGTCTTCAAGTCCTGCAAGACTGTCTACACCAGCGTTTTGTTCGACGGCACGTTGGAATAGCCACCCACCTATCTGTTGTTGGAATCCGATACCCACCGCGAGCAAAATGATTGTCAACGCCCCAAAACCAATTGCAATCTTCTTGCCCAAAGTCCCTCTCCCAACTCTCACAAAAGAAATGGCACTATGTCTGTCAAAAAGCAATTGTCACAAGCAAATTGCTGATGCAAGGTAACGCCAAATATGCCGAACGAAAGGCGCACCGCGATGAATTTCCTTCGCACACCAGATGCATGTTTTGAAAACCTCGCCGGGTTCCCTTTTGATGCGCATTATGTCGATGTTTCCGATCACGAGGGCGGAAGCCTTCGCATCGGTTATATCGACGAGGGACCAAAAGACGGGCCGCCCGTCGTAATGATCCACGGCAATCCGACTTGGTCCTATATGTGGCGAAAGCTCATCCCCGTTCTGACAGGTGCAGGATACCGCGCCATTGCTATCGACCTCATCGGAATGGGGCGTTCGGACAAACCTTCGCAGATGAGCGATTACACCATCGCTCGGCACGAAGCCTGGGTGAAGGAGGCTTTGTTCGGTAAGCTTGGCCTGACAGACGCGCATTTCATCCTGCACGATTGGGGCGGCATCATCGGTCTTCGCGCGATTGCAGACTATCAAGACCGCGCCGCCAGTGTCATCATGTCCAACACCGGCCTTCCAGTGCGCGATCCAGATCAGCCAATCGAAAAGATGGCGCGTAAGGGTGCCGGGATGCTCCGCGCCTTCCAGCTTTATGTTCGTTTCAAAAAGAACTGGCAGCATTGGAAAACGCTAAGCCGCATAGTCCTCAAAAACATGCCTGATGAGGATATTGCGGGGTTTGCGGCACCTTATCCTGAGAAGCGATACCTAACGGGCAATCGGCAGTTCGCGCAGATGCTTCCCACCCGCAACGACAACCCGATGCTGACCGAGAATTGGCACGCGCTGCAAAAGCTTAAAAGCTTCGAAAAACCGTTTCTGACGCTGTACTCTGACAAGGATCAGGTCGCGCCCAAAGGCTATCACAGCGTGCGCCCGGCGATCCCTGGAACGCGCAATTATGAGCCCGTCATTCTTAAAGGGGGCTCGCACTTTCTGCTTGAGGACGTCCCAGAGGCTTTTGGCCGCGAGGTACTGGCTTTTCTAGCGCAGGTTCAATCGGCCTGAGCTAGGACCCGGCTTATTGCTGCACCTCGCCCCAGACCTCTTGATTGTCCTTGCGTTCAATTCGGCGTTTGGTGCGCAAGCTCAACAGGCTACCAAGCCCTGCGTCTTCGAAAATACCCCGGACCACGCTTTGATCGCCGCTCGCCTGGCGCTCAAACGCATCTTGCAGCCTTTGCAGGAGGCAAAAGCGATAGGGGATCACAACCGTTTCAATCGCTGCGCCTTGCCATTCAAACGCGGCCATTCCCAAGCCGCTGCCCATCGACTTGTTATTAGTGGGCGTGCCCGCTTCGGCTTCGGGATTATCATTAAGCCAGACGTCGACGCGGTCCACATGGGCCGTGATTTCGGGCAAATATTCTTCTGCAATAAAGCGCATGAGATGAAGCAGGCTTTCCGGCAGCTTGGCGCTATCGAATAACGCGCCTTTAGAGCGTGCCACTGCGGCATCAACGAATGTTTCGGCCATGTTCATCCGCTCCACCCAGCGAAAGACATTGGGCGCCTTGACTTGCATCAAGTGGAGAGGCGCCGGGTCCCGGCCGAGGTGTGCATACATTGCTCCGATCAATCCATAATCGGCGATAGTCGCATGGCCGCCAAGCACAAACGGGTGCGCGTGCAAATGCTGCTCCATTAGCGACAGGAACTGCGAATAGCTTTCTTCGACCAAGCTGTAAGTCGCAGGGTTCACACCGAACACTTGAGCAGCCTTCCTCATGCGGCCGCTGGCATGCAAAAATGCTGCGTCTTCCGCCTCCTTGGGCAGACCGGATGGGAGAACGTCGCGGAAAGTCTCCCTCAAGAAGGGCAGGTTCACCTCATCAAAGTTCCAGCGGTAATGCATCGCTGGGCGCAAAAGGCCGTGAGAGCCGAACAATTCAAACAGGTGAGCGATTACCAGCACCATGGGATCGCCGGGATAGACCGGTTGCTTGCTAAAGCCCGCAGCATCAAGGTGGTCGATGATGTCCGCGCTGTCCTGAATGATCATACCTTCAGGGGTTTTGACAACGGGGATAATCCAGCGACCAACCTGAGGGACGATTTCGCCTGTAAATTCCTCGCTCCCCGCCTTTACCTCGGTAAACGGCACCGCGTTTATGCGCATGTAAGAGCGTGCCCGCGCTGTGTAGAGCGATCCGGCCATTCCGTAGAGCGTGTAGGTCAATGTGAAGCCCTTTCTGGCACTCGCCAGAGATAAAAGTTATGGCACAAACGGTGCAACCGTATCATACCCGTCAATGATGCCTCTTGCCAGAGAGGACGATGGCCAATCACGGCAAAGGCGCGCGTAACCACGCTTTAAGGATACACGCCGTCACCGCGATAGTCATCCAAGCGGCTTGAGAGTTTGCGTGCTCTTGCCGACAAGAGGGCCAAAGGGACCGAAGGGGAGAGATATGAGCGAGCCAGTTGGATCACCCGATACCGGCGCGGAAGAAACCGAGACAGCCCCCAACCAAAGCGCGTATTGGCGGGAAAATATCCGCCTTTTGTGCAGTCTGATGACCATCTGGTTCGCTGCGAGTTTCGGCTGCGGTATTGTGTTTCGCGATTGGCTCGATCAATTCAGCCTTGGCGGTTATCCGCTTGGATTTTGGTTTGCACAGCAAGGCGCAATCTACATCTTCATCGTTTTGATCGTCATTTATGTCGTGCGCATGAAGCAGATTGAACGCAAATACGATCTGGATGATTGAGGGGGCGCTTGGGATGGAAACGCAAACCCTGATTTATCTCTTCGTCGTGCTGAGCTTTGCCCTTTATATCGGCATCGCGATCTGGTCGCGGGCGGGGTCTACTAAAGAGTTTTATGTGGCAGGCGGGGGTGAACCCGGTCGTCAATGGGATGGCAACGGCAGCGGACTGGATGAGCGCTGCAAGCTTTCTCTCCATGGCGGGCATCCTGGCTTTTGCTGGATATGATGGGTCGGTCTATCTCATGGGGTGGACAGGCGGATATGTGCTTTTGGCGCTGCTGCTTGCGCCTTACCTGCGCAAATTTGGCCAGTTCACTGTGCCCGACTTTATCGGGACGCGGTACTATTCCAAGACCGCGCGCGTGGTGGCGGTCATCTGCCTAATCTTCATCAGCTTCACCTATATCGCAGGCCAAATGCGCGGGGTGGGGATCGTCTTCTCGCAGTTTCTGCAAGTTGAGATAACCATGGGCGTCATCATCGGGATGGGCATTGTCTTCATTTACGCGGTGATGGGCGGGATGAAGGGCATCACCTACACGCAGGTCGCCCAATATTGCGTGCTGATCTTTGCCTATATGGTGCCGGCCTTCTTCCTCAGTTTTTATCTGACCGACAATCCTATTCCCCAAATCGGATTGGGGTCAGAGTTGAACGATGGCTCGGGGACTTATGTGCTTGAACGCCTCGACAATGTGCTCGTTCAGCTGGGCTTTAATGAATACACAAGCGGGTCAAAAAGCACGATTGATGTGTTTTGCATCACGATGGCTTTGATGGTCGGGACCGCCGGGTTACCGCATGTGATCGTGCGTTTCTTCACCGTGCCTAAGGCGTCTGATGCGCGTAAATCGGCTGGCTGGGCGCTGGTGTTTATCGCAGCGCTTTACACCGTTGCCCCGGCAGTGGGCGCGTTTGGCATGTACAACCTCATCAACAAGGTTGACGATGTTGAGTATGCTCAGGTGGAAAGCTTCTTCACCGAATGGGAGGACGCAGGGCTCTACGCCTGGCAGGACAAGAACGGCGACGGCGTGATGCAATACCGTCCAGGAGCCGCCTTCGAAGGTAAGCCTGAGTTTACTGGCGAGCGAGGCCCCTCCGGCGAGCGTGTGATCGCCAATACGCCAAATGCGGCAAGTGCAAATGAGGTCTACGTCGACCGCGACACTCTCGTGCTCGCCAACCCGCAGATTGCCAATTTGCCGGGCTGGGTGGTGGCCTTGATGGCAGCAGGCGGTTTGGCAGCGGCTCTGTCAACCGCAGCAGGGCTTTTGTTGGTGATCTCAAGCTCGGTAAGCCACGATCTTCTGAAACAAACTTTCACTCCCAAAATCTCGGCGAAGGGCGAGCTTTTGGCAGCGCGTATTGCAGCAACCGCAGCGATTGTGGTGGCAGGCTACCTCGGCATTTATCCGCCGGGATGGGTCGCACAGGTTGTGGCCTTCGCCTTTGGTCTTGCTGCCGCAAGCCTTTTCCCAGCGATTTTCATGGGCATTTTTTTCAAAGGCATGAACAAGGAAGGCGCGATAGCAGGCATGGTCTCAGGTCTCGTTTTCACTTTCAGCTACATCGCCTATTTCAAGTTGGTAAACCCGGCGGCGAATACTGCGGAAAGCTGGCTGTTTGGGATATCACCGGAGGGGATCGGCGTAATCGGTATGATGATCAATTTTGCAGTCGCAGTTGTGGCCGCGAAATTCACTGCTGCAACCCCGCTGGAAGTGCGCCGGCTTGTGGATTCGATCAGAATTCCGCGCGGTGCCGGAGATGCGGATACACACTGAACGGCAGTTGGCAGAGGCCGTTAGGTCAGGGTGTCAGAAAGCCGCGCCGGGATGATTATACACCAAAGCCGATAGGCCGATCCAGGCCGTGAACATTATAACGTAAGTCCACCGCTTCGGCCATAACCGCGCCACCACAAGCGTAGCTGCTCCGGTGCCGCCAAGGGCGATCAAGGCTGCGCTTGCAAACAACGTATTCGCCCCTGTCACAGAAGCGTTGAGCGCGATCGTCGCCCACTGGGCAGGCAATAAAGCCAAGAGCCAAGCGGGCAAGGCGCCTGGCTGCGCGATAGCGGTCAAGATGATGGCCGCCTCGCCCGCTACAACAAAGACCGCTATCCACCAGCCCTTGTCCAATCCGCTTTTCGCAAAAAGAGCGCCGCGTGCAGCAAAGCTAAAAGACGCGATTACAACAGCCGCCGCGCCAAATGCCGGGATTGGTGCGCTGGCCAGCCCGAACCCGAATGCAACCGCGCTTACCGTGAGCCCCGCTAAAAGCGCGAGGCATAGGCCTAACCACAAGCGCCCCGTTATCGCGCCTCCGATGATCCCTGCGCCCATTAAGGCTATCGCCGCGACCGCGCCGACGGAGAGGGGGTGTGCTGCGAATACAAGGGCGGCCGCCGGCCCCAAAAAGCCTGCAATGATAAGCAATAACCACGCTAAACGGGGCCAGATTACACGCTGAGCGGTCTTGGGTAACGCCATGCGTACGACATTGGTTGAGCAGGTTGCCGATGTCCAGTTGGAAGCTGTTGCTGCGGCCTATTGGGGCTGCGCCTTAGAGGGTTCTTCCCGGCGCTCCTCAAACCATCTCGACATCTCGCGTGCCCCGCGCGGAAGGCCAAAAATATGCCCTTGGATAATGTCGCAGCCATAGGCATTGAGAATTTCCATTTCGCGCTGCGTTTCGACCCCTTCAGCGATTACGTTCAGCCCAAGCTGCTCAGAAAGAGCCATAATCGAGCGTGTAATTCGCTGTAAGCGCTGGTCTTTGTCGATACCCGTGATGAAGGACCGGTCAATTTTGATCGTCTCAATCGTGTTGTCGATCAGGCTGGAGATTGACGCATAGCCGGTTCCAAAATCATCCAGCGTCAAATGAAATCCAGCACTGCGCAGCTCTCTGCATCTGCTGAAGAGCGATGCCTCGCCGTCATCGAACAAAATGGACTCAAGCAGCTCCAATTCGATGTCATGCGAAGTGAGATCCGCCCGGGCGAGCTCTTTTTGAAGATATCCGGTAAAGGCGGGGGAATAAAGGTTGGCGGCTGTCAAATTGATCGAGAGCCTCCCGGCTATATCGTCAGTTTCCCTCCAGCCGCGATAGATGGAGAGAGCCTGCGTTATGATTGATCTTTCAATCCCGCCCATCAAATTGGCCGATTGGGCTTCTTCCAGGAAATCCGCTGGCAGCACGAGGCCTTTTTCAGGGTGGTGCCATCTTGCGAGCACTTCAACCCCCACGACGGCGTTGCGCTTGGTATCCACCTTGGGGTGAAAGAATGGCACGAATTGGCCAGCTGCCAATCCGGCTTCAATTTCTTGGATCAAAGCGCTGCGATTGATATGCCGCTCAAGCATATCTCTGGTCAATAACACCGCTTTGCGATCCGTCCGCTTTGCTTCGTACAGCGCAATGTCGGACCGGCTTAAAAGCTCATCCGGGGTGCTGGTGTCCTCTTCTGCAAAGCTCACTATCCCGATGCTTGCAGTGACTTGCAGTGCGTGCTGCTGGAACGAGATCGGCCTTGCGATCTCCTCGTAAATTTGGGCCGATAGCTTTTCGGGTGTGAGCGCCTCTGAACCGGCAGATACGACAAGCACAAATTCATCACCTCCCAAACGCGCAGCAAAGCCTTCGGCGCCAGCGGATTTGGCCAACACATCGGCTGTGTGCCGCAGCACCGCATCTCCTGCGGCATGCCCCCATGTGTCATTGACAGACTTGAAATGATCGAGGTCGATATGAAGAAGAACTCGAAGATCATCGACAAAGTTCTCGGCGATCTGTTCCTCAAGAAAGCGGTAAAGTGATCGGCGGTTCGGAATCCCTGTCAACAAGTCAATATTGGCGGCGTGCTCTGCCTTCTTGCGCGAATGCTCAAGCGCCCTGGTCAGGCGATAGCTGTCCTCGACAAGGGTGCGCTGGGTCTTGATTGTGTCAATAAGGTCGAGTGACAAATCGTTCGGTTTGAAGTCAGATGTACTCAGGTTAAGCCGGGGAAGAAATTGCACAAAATCAGCGCTGAAGGCAAAGTCGATGAGCAAATGTTCGCCGCTGTCTCCCAGATTTGTCGAGACAGATCGGAACTCAATATCGTAATCGAGGGTCTTGCGAGGATGGATCAGCATTCTCTCACCAATAGCGGCTCTGATGCCCTCGATTGAGGTGACCGACTTTGGCTTATGCACCCGGAAAATATCCAAGAATTTGGAGCCAGATGGATCGTCCCTCATGATTTTTTGCAGAGTAGGGCCAAGGCGCAGCACGGTGCCCCCCGCGTCCAGCACAATGTGCATCGGAAATAAAGTATCGAGTGCGCCTGGTGAAAGGCAAAAGCAGTCTGGTAACCGTTGCGGCATGTGTGAGGGGCCCGCCTTAGGTTAGCTTTGGATTGTCAGTGTCGCAGGCGCGGATTGCTCATGCAGCGGCTTTCTCAGCCCAACCTCAATCCTCAGCCCAACCTCAATCCTCAGCCCAGCCTCAATCCTCAGCCCAGCCTCAATCCTCAGCCCAACCTCAATCGCCTCGCCCGGCGGGCCAGCAGGACAGTTTGTATCCGCATCGTCATAAGCGTCCATCCGGCTAGAATGGATGAGCCTTGCACCCGCAAAAAAGCATAGCAAGCGCCATGCTTTTTTGCTCAAATTCGCTTCGGCGAAGGGTGAAACGCCCTCATTTATTGTGCCGTACATTGGAAGACCTCGGATCACTCTGCGCGTATTGCGAGTTCGTCATGCCAAGGCACGGCTAATATCCGGGAGGTGAGCCGGTACGGGGAAACCCCTAACCATGCGCGGTCAAGCGTGGTTTCTCAACACCTCTACTCGGACTGTCCGACAAAACATTCCATTGATCGCAAGGTGCTTTTCAACCAAATTCGATCATGACTGAATATGTAAAATCAGGTATCCGCGGGGCGTCAGTCGCTCGAATGACCGGTAGCGATTTGGGTGCATGCTCTGCTCGCTCCAGAAGCAGTCATTGGCGCTGACGAAAATAGCGAAACTTTGACGCTCCCATTTTGCCAAATAGAGCAGAGGGCTATGCAAAATGAGCAATCTTGTAACCGGCACCGACCAAAACGATATCCTCACCGGATCAGCTGAAGAAGACACTTTGCGGGGGCTCGCTGGTGACGACATTCTCGGTGGCGGCGATGGTAACGATATTCTCAGAGGCGATAGCGGCGCTGACCAGCTGAACGGCGGTGCGGGCAATGACACGTTGTATGTCGATGCGGACGACACTTTGGTCGACGGCGGAGAGGGTTTCGATGACGTCCGTGTCGCCACGTCCGATGGTGTCGTGCTCGACCAGGGGCAGGGCAGTATCGAGCGAGTTTTCGGCAATGACGGGAACGACGTTTTTGACGCTTCAAGCCTGTTAGGCAATACGACGCAGCACGGCGGAGGCGGCGACGATATTCTTACGGGCAGCGCTGGTGATGACCGGCAGTTCGGCGGGGCAGGTAACGACCAGATTTTTGGTCTGGCAGGCAATGACCGGCTCAATGGCGGTGAAGGCGACGATCTGCTTGATGGCGGTGATGGCAATGATAGGCTGTTTGGCGGGATCGGCGCTGACCAGCTGATCGGCGGTGCGGGCGACGATATTATTGATATCGACGCGGATGACACTTTGATCGACGGCGGTGACGGCTTTGATGAAGTTCGCGTCGCCACCTCCGATGGGGTTACGCTGGACCAGGGGCAAAGCAGTATCGAGCGCGTGACCGGTAATGACGGAGACGATGTTTTTGACGCTTCAAGCCTGATTGGCAGCGCTACGCAGAACGGCCAAGGCGGTGATGACGTATTGATCGGCAGCGCTGGAGACGACCGTCAAAGCGGCAATGCGGGCAATGATACTCTGCGCGGCGGCGCGGGCAATGACCGGCAGTCTGGCGAAGCAGGCGAAGATCAAATCTTCGGTGAAGCTGGCGATGATCGCATTGATGGCGGTCAAGGCAACGATGTGCTCGACGGTGGTGACGGCAATGACCGGATCACAGGCGGTGCCGGTGCCGACCAGCTGATTGGCGGTGCGGGCGACGACATATTCTATATCGATGCCGACGATACACGGATTGATGGCGGCTCAGGATACGACTGGGTTGTCGTGCGCGATCAGCGCGGCGTGACCCTTGATCTGGCAGCGAGCGGTATTGAGCGGGTGCGGGGTGATGCCGGCGATGATCTTTTCAACGCTGCGCTCGTCACTGAGAGAACGATCCTGCAAGGCGACGCTGGCAACGATGTTCTGATCGGCGGCTCGGGCGGCGGCGTGCAGGACGGCGGCGACGGCGATGATGTGATCGCTGGCGGTTCTGGTGCCGATGCGCAATATGGCCGCGATGGTGCTGACACATTGACCGGCGGCCGCGGAAATGACTTCCAGCGCGGCGGCAATGGCAATGACGAACTTAGCGGCGGTGATGGCAACGACAGTCTTCTTGGCGATGCTGGCGACGACATCCTGCAAGGCGATGCGGGTAACGACATTTTGCGGGGTCTTGACGGCGACGATCTTCTGAACGGCGGAGCCGGAGATGACGTGCTGACCGGCGGATCGGGTGCTGATCAGTTCGTTTTCACAAATGCCTCTGGAGACGATGCCATCCGCGATTTCGAAATCGGGGTCGATACGATTGTATTCGAGAATACAGGCGCTTCGTTCAGCGATTTGACGATCACCACTGTCCGTTCCGAAACCCGCATCACTCTTGAAGACACGACCATCCGTTTGAGTGCGACCGATGCGGCAGAGCTGTCAGAGGCCGATTTCAGCTTCCTGACGAGCGAAACTGGTTTCGTTCTGCCGTCGGACTCTGGCGTCATCAATGCCGCAGACTTCGGTATCATCGCTGATGATGGGATCGACGATACCGCAGCGATTCAGGCGCTGTTCGATACCATGGGATCGCGTTCGACGATCTATTTCGGCGATGGCACCTATGATATTTCGGACACACTAGTGCTGCCAGCAGGCACTGGAACTTCTGTGCCAAGCTTTGTGACGATCCGCGGGCAAAGCGAGGAAGGAACAATTTTCAAACTCGCCGATGGGCTGGGTCATGATGGGCCTATCCTGTCCTATCCCGGCTCTGTGGCACAAGCGTTTGACAATCGCATCCTCGACCTCACGTTCGATATCGGCACGGGTAACACGAATGCGACAGGCATCGCGTTTGCTGGCAACAACCAATCTGCCATTCGCAACGTGACAATCAAATCGGGCGAAGGCGGGTTCAGGGGGCTTGACCTGATTAAGCAATCGGAATTTGGTCCTGCGCTCATCGAGGGTGTAACGATTATCGGTTTTGAAACCGGCATCGCCACGGCGTTTCAGGTCAACAGCGTAACGCTTGAAGACATTACCCTTCGCGGCCAGGACTTCGGTATCACGAGCCAGTTCTCCCATGTCGCATTCCTTCGCGGCATTGATTACGAGGGGCCTGGTATCGGCATTCACAACACCAGCGTTTCGCGGATGGTGCTGCTGGACAGCAGCTTTACCTCGACCGATCCGTCGATCGAAGATCAGTACGCCGTGCTCAACAAGTTTCAGCTTCACGCCAAAAATGTGACGTCAGACGGTTTTGACTTCACCATTCGAAGCGAGATCCCGACCTTTCAGGGAAATGGCCACATCGAAGGGGCAGAAGTGGACGAATACTTCGCCTTCGGTGCATTCGATCGATCGCGGGGCGGCACGTACCAGCTATTCGAAAGCCCTGACGTCGGCCTGGACCTCGAAGTCAGGGAAACACCAGAAACCAATTGGAATACCAACGAAGGCACTTGGGTTAGCATTGCCGACTTTGGTGCTGTGGAAGGGGAAGATGCGACTGCCGCTTTCCAGGCCGCGATAGATTCAGGTGCGACGACCGTCTACGTGCCTAACGGCACTTGGACCATCGGAGAGGTCGTGGTGCGCGGCGATGTCGAGCAAATCGTGGGCCTTGGCCGATCATGGCTGGAGCCGGGGGCAACATTCACCATAGCCGACGGCACGTCTGACGCTGTAATCATAGAAGCGCTGCGCACAGTGTTCTCGCAAAATCAGGTCACACAATTCCTGCACGATTCCGACCGAACTGTGACCCTGCGCGACCTGACCGGGGTGGAGTACAAAGCAACCGCCGATGGGGAGCAAGGTGATGCTTATTTCGCCAATATCGTGGCCCGCTCGGTCAGTCTTCACGATCAGAACGTTTGGGCGCGTCAGCTCAATATCGAAGGCAACAATGAAGCCCAGGGGCATGAAGCCAAGGTTCTGAACGACGGTGCGTCGGTATGGATTCTGGGTCTGAAGACAGAAGGGGCCGGGACGGTCGTCAAGACTATCAATGACGGCAAAACCGAACTCCTCGGCTCCTATCACAATGGCGAGGTCGATTTCGACATCCCGCGTTTCATCACCGAGGATGCCAGCTTCTTTACCACCATTGTCGAAGGATCGACCGCCTCGCAAGGGTTCGACCTCGTGCGCGAGACGCGCGATGGCGTTACCCGCGAAGGCAATATCAAAGAGGGCTTCCGGCCTGATGCCTATTCCGCCTACGATGCCTCGGTAACCGCCGACAAGGTGCTGATCGTCGACAATGACGATGCAGAGCTAAGCGGGGATTGGTTGGATGCCGGCGCTGCGTTTCCCGGCAACTTTTTGGGCAACAATTTCCTCTACACGCCGGGGGATAGCGGTGCGTCAATCACTTATACAGCGCAGGCTGTTACAGCTGGGACATACGAAGTATCCTTCCGCACCATCCGCGATGCGAGCGGCCAGGCACACACCTTCCATACGCGCTCGGTCGACATCGATTTCGGCACAGAGGATGATTTGTTTACCTTCGAAGGCCTCGATCTTTTCGACGTACCCGGCTCATGGGCGGTCTTGGGGACGGTAACAGTTGAAGAAGGGGAAGAATTCTTCGTGTCGGTTGACGCCACTGGCGTGGATGGAACGATTGTCGTCGACGCTGTGCGTTTCGAACTGGTGGAGACGGATGCGTCTACAGCTGACGGGGCACCCGATAGCGAACAAACAACTGCGCAAGTTCAAACGGCCGAGCTTGAGGGGCTCGTTCAAGCCGATGTTGAAGGCGATGTGTTCCATTTCTCCGATGCACTTTCAGCACCTGCCTCACATACCGGTGCCAGCCCAGCTGTGCCTCTCACAACCGCAGCTGTATTTGACGAGGCTGTCGCCGGTCAAAGCCCGATATTGGGCACTGTTACGCACGGCGTTGATGATTCCTACAGTGTTCATATCGAGCCCCATTCGCAATTGTTCATCGTTTAGCGATTTCGGTATGGCCGCGACAATGCTCCCGCCGATACTGGCCCCATAGGTTGCCTCGACGATGAACACAGTTGATGCAATGGCGGTACAGTCTGACGAGATCACACTGGCAAAGGGGGCTGCCCGGCGCGTTTTGATACGCGCAGGAATACTGAGTTTTTTCATCAACATCCTGATGCTCACCGGTCCGATTTACATGTTGCAGATCTATGACCGGGTTCTGGCCAGCCGGTCATACGAAACGTTGTTTGTGATCACCTTGCTCACATTCGGACTGTTCGCTGCGCTTGCCGTGGTTGATCTTGCCCGCAGCGCATTACTCGCTCGTGCAGGTGAATCGTTCGAGGCGAGCCTGAATGACATCACATTTGATACATCCGTTGATCTGGCACGGAGTGGGTCGCCGCAGGCGGATCAGCCATTGCGCGATCTGAGGCAAATTCGGCAATTCGTTGCGAGCCCCGCATTGACCGCAGTTTTCGATGCTCCTTGGACACCGCTGTTTCTAGCAATCATCTTCCTCATGCATTGGATGCTAGGCCTGGTTGCGGTTTGCGGGCTGATCATTTTGATGGCTCTCGCCTATGTCAATGACCGTTCATCGCGCACAGCGAATGATGTCGCTTCGGTCACTGCGGCAGCCTCTGACAAAATAGCCCTGTCCGCATTGCGAAACTCAGCCGCCGCCGATTCCATGGGCATGCGAGCCGGATTGAGAGCGCGTTGGCGCGAACTCGCCGACCGTTCCAGCCTGTCCGCGCTAACCGCCACCGACCGCATCGGCGGGCTCACCGCGATCTCGAAAGCAACGCGATTGTTTTTGCAATCGGCAATTCTTGGTGCGGGAGCATATCTTGCAGTGCAAGGCACGATCACTCCCGGTGTAATGATCGCAGCTTCGATTATCGCGGGGCGTGCGTTGGCGCCGGTGGAAATCGTCACCGGTCAATGGAAGAATTTTGCACAGGCCGCTGGCGCTTATGACAGATTCTCGAGCGTGATCGCAGCCAGAAAGCCCACACCTGAGCGCACGCCTTTGCCTGCTCCAAGCGGCAGCCTGTCGGTCGAACGGCTTTATTGTCAGCCAAGCGGGGCTGCCGCCCCCATCTTAAAGAATATTTCGTTTGAGCTGAATGCTGGAGAATCATTGGGGATTATCGGCCCTAGTGCCGCTGGAAAGTCGACCCTGGCCCGGGCGCTCGTCGGTGTTGAAGGGGCTTCTGCCGGGGGTGTCAGGCTCGACGGGGCCAATCTTGAACATTGGGATCAAACCGCACTGGGCCAGCATGTCGGTTTTCTTCCGCAGGAAGTGGAGCTGTTTGCTGGCAGCGCAGCGCAAAACATCGCCCGGTTCCGCCGGGATGTGAACCCGGAGGCTATCGTTGCAGCGGCGATGGCGGCAGGAGCACATGACATGATCTTGTCCTTTCCCGAAGCTTACGAAACTGAAATCGGCGATGGCGGACGGCGCCTTTCGGCTGGACAAAGGCAGCGTCTGGCGCTGGCTCGTGCGCTGTTTGGTGACCCTGTTCTGGTCGTGCTGGACGAACCGAATGCGAACTTGGATGCAGAAGGCGATGCGGCCCTTGCAAAAGCTATCCAGGGCCTTGCGAGCAGGGGGGCGACAAGTATAATTGTTGCGCACCGGCCGAGCACGGTCGCGTATGTCGACAAGCTGCTCTTGCTCGCAGACGGTGAAATCCGGGCCATGGGTCCGCGCGACGATATTCTTCAGAAAATCGCACCAGGGCAGGTCGCTTCTTTGGACCCGAGATCGAAGCCGGTGTACGCCTCGGGTGGCGCGCGTGGTTGAGGCCGATAATCATTCGTTCGCGCCTGCCGACCGCGGGTTCTTCTACAAACTCGGATTTGGCACGGTAGGCGCTGTCTTTGGCGGTTTGTTGCTGTGGTCGATAGCCGCGCCAATTGATGGCGCGATTATCGCATCTGGCCAAGTGGTGGTCGAATCCAACAGAAAATCAGTCCAGCATCTCGAAGGCGGTGTCATAGATGAAATCCTCGTGCGCGAGGGCGATCTCGTCGAGAAGGATGATGTTGTCATACGCATAGTTGCCACGGTGCAGCAGACGAACGCAGCACTTATTGATAGCCAGCTGGCGGAAGGTTATGCGCGCCGTGCACGGCTCGAGGCGGAGCGAGACACCGTCAACATGCCCCCGTCGGGACGCGGTATCAGCGATGTTATTGGCAGCGCCGCATTTTCAGAGAACTTAGCCGGGCAGCGGCGATTGTTTGATGCACGGCGCAGGACACGTAGCACGCAGGTTTCGCTGCTGAGGGAACGCCTTACACAGCAAAGAGACCGGATCACTGGCCTGACGTCGCAGATCAATGCTTTGAGCGATCAGAACGTTCTCGTGAACGAGCAGTTGTCCGGCACCGAGGAGCTTTACGAAAGAGGCTTCGCTTCAAAAACGCGCCTGAACGAATTGCGGCGCGAGGCGAAACGATTAAGCGGCGAACAAGGGGCACTTGAGGCGAGCGTTGCTGAGGCGACAAGCGTCATTGCGGAAACGAGGCTTGAGATCGAACGCCTGAAAGAGGCCGACCGGGAAGAAACCATCTCTGATCTGCGCGAGCTTGAAGTCACTATCGCAGAACTCGAAGAGCAGCGCACCACGACGGTCGATGCTCTTCGCCGTACAGAAGTGCGGGCTCCGCAATCAGGCCGCGTCCTCTCCTTATCGACCCATACAGTTGGCGGCGTGGTTGCCCCCGGTGCATCATTAATGGAGATCGTGCCTGCGGATGATCGGCTTCAGGTGGCAGCGCGTATCGCGCCGCAAGACGTAGACAAGATCCGCACTGGTCAGGAAACGCTGGTCCGTTTCTCGGCATTTGGCGCGCACCAGACACCTGAAGCGCTTGGAAAAGTGCATACGGTATCAGCAGACGCAAGAACCGACGAAATCACCGGTGCGCCGTATTACCTCGTCATCGTTGACCTTCCCGATAGCGACAGCTTGATAAACATACTGGCTGGTGAGCAGCTGTTGCCCGGCATGCCCGTTGAGGCATTTATCAACACCGGATCAAAATCTGCGATAACCTATCTTCTCAAACCGCTGACGGATTCCTTCGCCCGCTCGCTGCGGGAGGAATAGCGGTTCATTTCTTTGAAAGGCAGGTCAAACATCGCCCATAGCGATAGGCAACCCGCCTTAGTGTCTCTGGATCAAGAACGGCGGCGTAATGCGCCGGTTCGGCCCTGATGGGCGCTTCCCTCAATAGGGGAATTCAAAAGAGGCATCGCAGTGGCGGGGCAGCCCTTTGGCCACGAATATATTTCATCACTGCCAAGGTTATTACGCGCTCCTTCACCGCGCGCATCCACACAGATTGAAAACTGCGTGTTCCCGGTCAAACCTCTTTTCTGAAACCTCAAGTACAGGCGTCTATCAATTGCCACTTAAACGCTGCCAATTCTGTATCAGTCAGTTGATGGATATCGTCCTCCCTACTGAAGACAAAAAGAGTTAGGTGGTCATCTCACGCTAACGATTTGGCCACGACACGGTACGGATTCTTACGAATATGCGTAGTTTATCATATTAAACCGCCGTTCTTCATTTGCCGGTTTCAACCGCTAATTGCTCAGAGCTAACTGACTGCTCATCAAGTCGAATGCCTTCGATAAGATGAGAAAGGCGGATAAGATGCAGGTTTTAACAAGAGAGATAGCTGAAAATGGTCTGAGCGGGCTTTTCGACAGCCTTGAGTTTCTGCCGAACAAGCGCACGGTCCTTACGCCTCAGAATTCCATGCGCTGGCGCGATTGCAATTTGCTGTGTGTGCCCCCAGGCCGCTTCGGCACGGCAGCGTGCGTTGCGAAGTTTTCGATCGTCATTGCGCTAGGGCCGACCTCAGTTTCAATTTGTTCGGAAGGCGCTTTGAAAGAGGCGCGCGATCTTTCCTCAGACGAAATCATTATCCTGACCCCTGGGGTGAAACCGCTATTTGAGTTCGACAGCCACGCACCAATCGTGATGCTTGAGGTCGGAGAAAGGACCCTAAAGGAATGGCGGGATGCTGCTGGGCAAAGCGTGAATGAGAGCAGCCTGCGCGACCAAATATTCAGCGATTCCTTTCTCGGCTATTATGGCCGGATGTTGGCGCACCAAATTGCCAGAGCGCCGGAGCGTTCTTCGGTGGTCGATCAGTTGTCGCTGCAAGCCGTAATGCTGGGCATTGGTGCCCGCCTGATGTCACAACTGCTGCACGGCTCACAAGCCGCCCCGAGCGAAGCCCAAATCGATCTGAGACGAATGGCCAAAGCAAAAGCTTTCGTCGATCAGAACCTCGGCGACAGAAACCTTTGCGTCGAAACGATCTCCTCTGTCGTGGGGCTCTCAAGCCAGCGCTTTACCGAGCTGTTCAAAGAGCGGACCGGCGAGACGCCATACGCCTACGTGCTAAGGCAGAGAACCAAGCGGGCGCATCTTTTGATTTCAGAGACCAGCCGTCCGTTCACGATTGTCGCGTTTGAATGTGGCTTCTCAAATGCCGCCCATCTGTCGACCGTCATCAAAAGGCAGTTTGGCGCGACCCCAAAGGAGATTAGGAACCGTTAATCCGCATTTCGTCTATGGGGCGACAGAGCCGCTTCGGGCCGCGATTGAAGTAAGGCTTTCACGAAATGTGCGCCCCACCGTGCAGACTTCGCCGTTGGAAAGAACAACTTTTGACGGCGAAGTTGCACGGATATGAAGGGTGTTGATGATGGTCGACTTGTGAATCCTCACAAATCCGAACCCGGTCAATCTTGGAACCAGTTCGCGCAGACTTTCCGATACCATAACTCTCGCATCTTCAGCCTTGACCAATTCCGAGAAGTTTCCGACCGCTTCGATCCACAATATGTCACGGGGGCTGACCAACCGGTGCCCGGATCCCTCCTTGAAACTGAGCATCGCCGGTAGCTCTGCTTGATTGCGAGCGGCATTCAGTAGGGGAGTTAGGTTCTCTAAGGTTAAAGCCAGCCTTTCGGGTGATACTGGCTTCAACAGATAATCTCTGACACCGAGACGAAATGCCTCAATCGCATATTGCGGCTTTCCGGTGACGAATGCCGTAACAGGCGGGAGAATACCCTCCTCGCGAATACACTCCAGCAAGGCGAGGCCATTCATCCTCGGCATCTCTACATCAAGCAGAAGCAGCTCAGGCTGCTCATGACGAATGAAGTCCATCGCCTCTTTTGGATCAACGAAGGAAGCGAGCATCTTGAACTGCGGATGCTTGCGCATAAGCGCTGTGATCACCGCTAGCGCCGGCGGTTCGTCATCAACCATGATATATGTGAACGGACTCACCAAGTCTCGATCTCCGCAAGGAAGCGCCCGTTCTTCAGTACACCGTAAAAGAACCGGTGCCTGCCTGGATACAGATGCGCCAACCGCTTGGAGATCGAATTGATCCCCGAGCCGAGACCTTTGGCTTGCGGACCCTGAGCCACTCCCACCTCGTTCTCTACTGCAAAGATAAACCCGTCATGGGTTTCAGAAAAATGGATATCCAAGTCCAGGCCGCCGTTTGCCTTCCGGCCGTGCGAAATGGCATTTTCAACCAAGGTCGAGCACAGTAGGTTCGGGACTTGCACGTCGGTCTCTTCAGGCAGGTCGAGCTTTATTCGAACGAGGTCGCTACCTCGCTTGGAGGTGATGGTGCACAAATTCTTGATAAAACGAAGTTCACTCTCAGAATCAGTAAAGTCGCCTCCTGCCTTGTCGGTTACGTGCCTGAGCATCTCTGATAGCATAAGCACGAGTTTCGGGGTGGAATGCGGGTCTTCCAAGCTTTCTGCATAGATTGCATTGAGCGTGTTATAGAGAACATGGGGGCTCAACCTTCGATCTAGCGCCTCTTGCTCTACCAGCTGCTTGTCCAGGCGCGCATTTCGAGCGAGTTCTTTTGCTCTAACGAAAGTGTAGGCCGCGCGCGATGCATAGACCACCATGATGACGATGACCGCAGTTCCCATATCCTTGGCAAAGTTTCCTGCATGCCCGGCCATGATCGTCGGCAAGTAGAGAAGCATGCAGGCGAGGATGTAGACGCCAAAAACCCTCGCAGCGGCAGGCCGCCATGACAATGATCGCTCGCCCAGCTTCACAACTGCAAGCCCGGTCACCAGTCCTACGATGAGATTTCGGCCCGCGTTCCAGACCGAATTGGACTGCTCGGGCAGGTCCAAATCCGGAACATAAGCCTGAAACAAAATCAGATAAACACCTATGAACGCCAGAAGCGGTCCAACGAAGAAAGCTACCCCCAGCCAATTGCATTTAAAGCTGTTTGGAATTCGCCATGCGCCAGGATCGCTCATCGTCAATACGAATCCAAACGGGCAAAAAAGCTATCAGATACCGAAGTCATTTTCAGCCCAATCCTGCTACCAAACTGTGAGTTCAATTTTGTTCAATTGCTCCGATGGCGCGCTAAAATTCAACTCGAATCTTTCCGGATAGAGCGAATGCAGCCGTTCCGTAATTGGTGCCATCTTTTGCTCGCATGCTCTGACATCCAAACCATCTGCGCCTGCGACCGAAAATCGGAAACCGTCTGATATTTCTTCGAAACGCACGGTCAATTTTCGGCAGCGTTCGTCTTGCCTGCATACAGCGATGCAAAAATAGAAGAGGTTTACACAGACCATATGCGGGACGCGTACATCGGGAAAATCCGGAAATTGTAAGTCGATCGTGAAGCCGCCAGCTTCCTTTCCTGAAAGCAGATTGCTGTACCGCGCTATCGCATCAAGCTCTGACTGGGCGTCGCTGAAATCACGGTCAGCGCTATCTGCCAAATGCTTCAACATAATCGAAAGCGAAAGCACAAGCTCTGCCGACGCATCCGGGTCTTCGACAGCTCTCGTATGAATTGAGTTGAGCATCTCCAGTATGGTTTCGGGCGCCAGTCTGTTGACCGCTATCCGCTCTGCAACCGCCCTTTGCTCTTTGCGGGAATGGTTGACCGAAGATCTAGCGGCAATTGTCAGATAGCCAAGTCGCAATGCGGAAGTGATGAACACCACCGCTGCGGCACCGAACATTTCTCTATAAATAGTCGTAGTATCGCCCGCTAAGGTAATCACTGTATATGAAAAGGGGAAACTGCACAGAAATATTGCGATGACCGATCCAGCCCGCTGCCAGCTGTGCTCGAACCAGTCGATCGCTTTTATGACAAGCAATGACGTGAAAGCGACAACAGATATCGCCGCTATCGCCGAGACTAAAGGATTACCCTTGTTAATCGCATCCCACACCAAGGCTGCAAAAAGTAACGAGAGGGGCACGAAGAAAAAAACGGACCGAGCCAGCGAGGTGAATCGTCAGAGGATCCAGCACCAGCACTCAAATGTTGTCCCCCCACTATCATATTCACTGGCACATCCTTTTTTTCTAACTGCTTAAAAAAGCGGGGCAAGGATAATATCAGTCGCAGCCAAGTGATATATCGGCGCGTACAAGATAAAATCTGATCGGGGAGTGTAGAGCATTGTGCGACCACGCCGCACTAAGACCCTATCTACATAACGAAATTTCAAATCACCCTTTGCGATTACTGACTTCAATTGATTGAAGCCCCATATTCTTACACCCACAAGTGCTATAAGTTTCATACATATTCGTGTTTGACACAAGTATACAGGCTTAACCGATTATGAGGCTTTTTCTCATGTAATTCAGGTATTTAGATCAATAGTCGGACAATTCTCCGCTCCGATCTTGAAAGCAATGGATTGGATTTTGTAAGGAATTTTGCGGTGTGGTTGCACGCCGCTCCATCTGAATGACAGCTAAAGAAACCGGTGGCTGATCTACGAGCGGCCATCCACTTCTCTGCTGCTGTCTCAACCACCTCTCCTTGGCGCACCTTCGCCGCACTCGGCGTCATTACCGAGCTGATCAAGCTTGAGCGAAACCCAGCCCCCGCCGCGCAAGCGATGGCGATGATAAGAGGCGCCGCCGAAGCCAACATTTGGACGATTAGGCCAAACCCAGCGCATATTTCTTGAAATTCAAGTATTGGATTTTGATAGTAAAATGCATTGATCTAAACGAATAAATTCGCATTTTGGAATGGCAATGTTCGCAATCTAGACAAGGAGATAATTATGTTTGAACAATTCCTAAGTGGTGCCGAAAAATTCATGGGCGCAATTGGATCACTTCTACTTCAATTCCTTCTATGATGAAATGAAATAATTATAAAAAGTAGTATTATTGTGCTATTCTATTTCTGTTATTTAATTACAATTGCATTGTATGGATAACCGATCAACCGAGAATGTGTCCATTCTTGATGCGCCGAACTATGCGCATGGGTTTATCCGAAGCTGCAAATGATTGATTGCTAGCAAAACAGCATTGACTGGCCTCAGTATTTTCGAGGTTTGCCGATGTCTGGCTCAGCCTGAGTGCTTTTTCAGGGTGATTGCAAATGAAGAAATTCAGTCAGCCTAAATTGCAATTAGAAGCACCCAGGGTGTATCCAAAGATACGCCCTGGGTGCCAGGTTGCACCAGGAAACGGCAACCAATCTCGGTTTTCGAAGACCTCAATCTAACAAGAAATCCAGCCCGACCGATGCTGCGACACCGCTATTGGGTCCGCCGGATATCCCGCCGCTAAGGCTCCACTCTCCCTCATCGTCCGTTCGGCGAAGGCTTAGGCCGAATGCGACCTGCCCGCGATATGTGCCCACTCCGAGCCTCCCTGTCAGCGTTCCAGGTTGAACCAGCGCGGGTGACTGCAGCGCCAGCGCCGATGCGATGCCTGCGTTGGCGCGATTTTCGATAGCACCAAGATCGAAGGCCAGTTCTTGAAGGCGTTGATCGGTATACTGATTGGCAGAGAGCAAAGTGTTTTGCGCCGATTGCTGGAGCTGCGATACATTGACAGCATCGCTTGCGCTTGTCCCTGCCGCTACGTTTCGAAGCCGGATGGGCGTTCGACTGCCCACACCGCCGAATGTGACCGAGCTTGGCGGTTCGGCCGGGCCGGCAGGTTCATCATAGGTGATAGCGTTCACCGATTTCTGAGCGACGGCAAACAGCTGACTTCCGTTAATTGCTTCAGTTGAATCAGCGCTAATCGCACCGTCAGCAACACCGCTCAATACCCGGTCTCCGTCAGTCCCAGCGAGGCTAACAACAGTTCCACCAGTATCCCGGCCAACCGTGATATCACCAGTCCCTGGGCTCCTCCATCCTGCTGGACAAGACCGGCTGTGCCGTTAGCCAGTGCTGCGATGTTAGTGGCGGCTTGAGTGACATCACCTTCCAGCGATGTCAGATCGTTTTGGATATTGCTCACATCGCCCTGAATTGCGGCGACGTCGCCCTCAAGTGTGGACGTTCGAGTGGCCAAGGCGGCGTCGGCGGCACGCAAATCGGTCACGTCGCCTTGAAGCGTTGTGACATCAGTTTGAACCACCCCCAGATCTCCTTGTAATGCCGTGACATCACTCTGGACGGTGGTGATGTCCCCTTGAACTGCGCCCAAATCTCCTTGCAATGTCGTCACGGTGCTTCGAAGATTTGTGACATCGCCTTGCACCGCACCGAGGTCTCCCTGCACAGCCGTGAGATCGCCTTCGATACTGTTCACCGTCTCACTCAAGGCAAATAGCTGGCTACCGTTCACTGCTTCGGTTGATGCCGCGCTCACCTCTCCATTGGCGACGCCGCGCAGTACGCGGTTCCCGCTGGTGCCGGCGAAACTGACGAATGTGCCACCAGTGTTCAACCCAACGGTGATACCGCCCGAACCGGGCGCACCCCCAATTTGCTGAACCAGTCCGGCAGGGCCATTCATAAATGATGCGATATCTGCCTCAGCCTTCGTAACATCGCCTTGAAGCGTCGTTATATCGCTGCGAAACCCGTTGATATCGCCTTCGACGTCATTAAGTGCTGAACCAATAGCGAAAAGCTGACTGCCGTTTACCGCGTCGGTCGATTGCTCCGTCACTTCACCGGCTGCAACATTGGAAATCTGACGTTTGAGCGTGTCGGATCCGACTGAAACTACGGCATCGGCAGTGGCACCGGCAATTGTCCCGCCATTGATGCTTCGCGGCCCGGCACTGGCAGCATCGCTCACAGAAAAGCCGCCAAGCGCCACATCATTCTGATTGGTGGCAAATGCTCTGGCACCCAATGCGACCGTATCGGCCTGCGTGGCTTGCGCGCGCACGCCTAACGCGACGCTCTGCGTGCCGTTTGCCTGGCTCTCCGTTCCCACAGCCAGCGCGTTGGCCGCACTGCTGATGGCCGAGGTGCCAAACGCGAGGGCACCGAATTCGGTTGCTAAGGTGCTTATGCCGAAAGCCGTGCTGTTCAGCCCGCTTGCTGTACTGGATCGGCCAAAAGCCATGCTCGAATTGCCGGTCGCAGCTGACGACACGCCCAATGCTATCGCGTCATCGCCGGTCGAACTGCTGGCAGCACCGACCGCGACGCTGGACTCCCCACTGGCGGATGAGAGGCGGCCAAGTGTGATAGCATCTCTTGCAGACGAATTTGCTCGATCGCCAAGTGCGATTGCGCCCAGCTCGGTTGCTGAACCAAAGTGCCCTACGACAACGCTTGCCTCGCCTGAAGAAGTTGCATCCGTGCCAAATGCGATGCTGTTGGGGTTTGAGGCTGACGCTCTAGCTCCAAAAGCGCTGCTGCCGATACCAGTCGCTGACGCTTGAGCGCCGATTGCAATCGCATCGGTTTGCGATGCCGCTGCTGCCGAGCCGATAACAATCACCTCATCAGCGCTCGCCTCACTACCACTACCAAGAACAATTGAGTTCACGCCGTCAGCAGTGTTCTGATCACCAATAGCGATCGAACTGTTTCCAATAGTGAAATTACCCCGCCCGATCGAGACGGCGGCATCACCTAACGCATCGTTGAAATTACCGGTTGCAACAGCCCCTTCGCCCTCTGCCACGTTGGAGAACCCTTGCACCACGGCTCCATCGCCAATCGCGTTGCTATCCAGACCCAATGCGACAGTTCCATCACCAGTTGCGACAAGCCCCAGGCCAACGGCCGCGATACCGCCGCCACTTGCACTGTTGGCATTGCCCAAGGCGACAACGCCAGCGCCATCGGCAAGATTTCCGTCACCTTGCGCTACAGCGCCATTACCGGTCGCCTCATTGCCAGACCCAACGCTGACAGCGCCGCGGCCTAAGGAAGAGCTGCGAAAACCAGAGGCGACCGAGCCTTCGCCCACAGCGCTGTTCTCGAAACCAATTGCGACAAATCCGCGCTGAGTTCCGCTGTTATCGGTTCCCCTCGCGATATTCCCCGACCCTTGTGCGACGGCACCCGGGCCGTCGGAATCGTTCTCGTCGCCCACCGCCACTGCACCTTGACCGTTAGCGTCGTTGTCGTCGCCAATTGCGACCGAACCCGTTCCGGCCGCGTTGTTGTTCGTACCATCAACCACCTGAGCCGATGCTGGATAAGAGGCCGCGGCAGTAGCAAGCGCAACCACCGCACCGCCCCTGGCGAGAGCGTTCTTTGAGATAAAACGCGATCGTTTCCTGATGCCATCGGCATGTAATGTTAACTTGATCATATCTAATTCCCTGGATTTTTCTTTGATTATACCGACCATTCGCGGCGCCGAACGTAGTCGCCTAGATTGTTTAGTCGCAGAATCTTACCGAAATAAAATCCCTGCAATTGGCCGGAGCTAGACGAATTGGCGGCATCGAAATCTTGTTTTGTTTCGACACCTTCAAATATTACGTTATCAAATCGTTGACTAAATAAATTGACTATACCAGTCAGCAATTGACGTTGATCTTTATTGTCCCGGGCGCTGTGAAGCAGTGACTTGTCTATCTTGATTATGTCCAAGGGCAGGTCACTCAAAACCGAAATCCCGGCAGCGCATGTGCCGAAATCGTCAAGAGCGATTGAGACGCCCAACATCTTCAGTTCTCTGAGCCGCGCACGTATTGTGGGGATGGCGCATACGGTTATCTTTTCAGACACTTCGAATATGACGCGACCTACATCAAAGCCGGTCATGTTCGACGCTCTGAGAATCTGAAACACCAATCCATCGTGCAGCAATTGATCTTGCGTCAGATTGATCGACACTTTTATGTCCAAGGGGAGATCGGCACAGCGGCGAAACGTCTTGATCAGCAGCGCCTCTATAAGCTGGCCGGTCAAGCCATGGTGATTGGCTATCTCGAACGCCGCTTCGGGCCGAACAATGCGGCCGTCTTCACCACCCCAGACGGTGAACGATTCGAACTTGTCGATGTCGAGGCCGCCTTGAGCAAATTTGAATATGGGTTGAAACGCCAGCGAAGTGCGTCCTGACTTGATGATCGACAGAACAATCTCCTCATCCGTCCTCGCAATGGCGAGTGGAGCTCGGGATTTCGGAGCGAAATGAGGGAGGGGTGCGTGCAAACGGTAGACGTTTGAAGCATCATGAGCGCGCTGATTTTGATTTTCATGCTGCGGCGAATTCGAATTCATGTTTCTAACTCCTATGAACTCGGAGTTAGCGCCTGGCCTTTTACTGTCAGGTAATCGAAACTTTCAAATTCTTAGTATGACTTTCAAGTATCCTTCTGGCCGCGATGCAGTCTTGTAAGAACATGAAGATCAACCTGCAGTTATGTGAATTTGATTAACAAGGGGAAAACGGGTTGGTTTCAAGATGAGGCAAAGCAAGTACAAGAACTGATACGGAATTTGCGCCTCATGAAAACAAATGGTCTAGAATAGGGCCTTCAATCGGAATTCTAACACTCTGAAACATAGGTAGTTATATTTTTTGCCATCTCGTGTTTGCCTGTGGTTTCAAGACGTTTGAGAGGGGCAAGCACTTCGAAAGGTTCGATCTCGTGGAGTGGCCGATTTCCGATCGCTTGTGCCAGCTTATCAAGAAAGTAGTTTGCCTTGACGATAGTCGCTTCAGCGCGGCCATTCTGAACCATGTTCTGCTCGATGTACTCGCGGGCGACCGCCTCGAAAGTACTCGCCGAAAGAAACTCATCCCTAATCTTCTGTTTGCGCTTCTCCACCGCTGGGTCGCCGCCAGAAGCCATGGTCTGCCTCGCTTCAATGGCTGCTTCTCGCGCATCCTTGAGGCCAACCACCGGGTAGCTGCCGAGTGAAATCTTCTTTTGCGCTTTCCCAATTCGATATCGGAAACGCCAATGTTTGCCGCCAGCGGGCGTGACCTCGATATACAGGCCGCGCTCGTCGGCGACTTTGTACGGCTTAGTTTTCGGTTTGAGGGCTCGGAGTCTGGTATCCGTCAGAGGCATGTGTGGGCCTTTTCATTTGGGCCTTTTGCAAAAGGCCCACAAAAGGCCCGCAAAAATGTCTGGAACGGCCGAGAACAGGTGGGACGATCCGGAACGACCCAAGGGCCAAATCCCTTGGATTTCTGAGGTTTTTATAGATTATTTGGGAGAACGTGAGAAGAACAAATGGTGCCCAGAAGAGGACTCGAACCTCCACATCCTTGCGGATACGTGCACCTGAAGCACGCGCGTCTACCAATTCCGCCATCTGGGCACGGTGCCTTGTGAAATCCACGTTTCGCCAAGCAGGTAGGTGCGCGCGGATAGCGACCGGATGGCTATGAAGTCAATCTTTATATCTTGCCCTAACTGAAAGGACTGAGGCTCGCATACTCTCGGCTTTGCTTGCCGGCGGGCCTTTGCATGCGAAACCTCAAATGAGCAGCCCCGCTAAGCTGGCTTAGAGCGGGGTTTTGCGCCCCTTCGGCCTGAGCAATTGGCGCTTTATGCCCTTTGGACCGGATCAAAGCCGCGAGCGGGTAAATCATCGCGGGGCTGTATCCAATTGAGGTCCGAGTATTCACAGGCCCCATCGGTCACATGCAGCGTGTAGGCGTGCCTGGGTTTGTCTGAGCGATTAGGCGGGCTGTAATGCGGCAGGAGCCCGTGAAAGAGCACGAGAGAACCGGCTTTGACTTCGAGCGCCTCTGCTCTGCGGTCATCTGGCCAGGGAATATCCGACAAAGTGTCCATTTGGGCCGCGCCATTTCTTAAGCAAAACCTTCGCCGCAAGGGGGTGCCTATCCCTTCCGTGCTCACCCAAAGACAGCCGTTCTCCACTGTCGCATCATCAACTGCGAACCAGAAGGTCAGGACTGACAGGGGCGTGGTGTAGAAAAAACTCGCGTCCTGATGCCAATCCACCTCGCCGCCGATGCGCGGCTGTTTGAAAATGTACATCGACTGCCGAATTTGCGGGTCCCTGTGACCAAGCGCCTTTGCCAGTGCGCCGCATCTGGGATCGCGTGAGAAATCTTCGAACACTGGATCAAGGTCGTGCATGGCTTGGCCGATTTTGTTGATCGAAAGGGCCTTTTCCTGCGCAAGCTGGCCCTGCTCGTCGAACGCTTCTTCTTCAAAGAAGCACCGGATTTTGTCACCTGAGGTCAGGAAATAGTCATCGCGTGGGCGTGTCTGTTCCTTGGTGGTGAAGATGGAGCGTTGACCCTCGGCATCGAAGTCTTCGATGATTTGAGCCGCTCGCTCGCGCAATGTCTCAAGCTCTTCGGGCACCTTGAAGTCTTCGAGCACAATGTAGCCGCGCGCGTGAAACTGCGTGATTTGCTCTTGCGTCAGCACTGTGCGCCTTACCCTCTCGCGACCGTCTCCAAAAGCTCAGCGGTTACGGGATAGCCTGCATCTGCCATGATGGTGAGCATGGGCGCTGGGCCCGATTTGTCGATTTGCGGAATGATGGTCTTCACCGGGATCGCCTCAGCTTGAGCGCGCGCTTCTTCGAAGTTGGCGAAAAGGGCGAGCCGTTCAAGGTTGCGCCTTGTGGGAAAGATGAGCTTAATTTCACCGCGGTCCGCCATCTCCAGAGCGCCTTTCGCGCTTACCCAGAACAGGCGCGTGTTTTCGGCTTGATCGGCCGAGACCTCGACATCGCCGGTGCCCAGATTGGCGAGGTAGAAGCGCGTGTCATAAACGCGCGGGATTTTCTCATTCTGCGGAAACCAGCGGGCAAATGGCACGATCTGGTCAAGGTCGAGTGTCCATCCAAACGCCTCCAGGACGGGCGCCAACGCTTTCTTTTCCTCAAGCACCGCGCGCGCGGCTTTCGCGCTTTGAGCGGTAATGTCCCCCGTAAGGCCGAGGGCAAGGCCCGTTTCCTCCAGCGTCTCGCGCACTGCGGCAATTTGGTGGGCGGCCTCGTCAGTTGTCACGCTGCCCCCGGCGGCCTTGGCGACCTCTTCACCCAGAGCAAAGTCGGCGTCATCCACCCGGCCTCCGGGGAAGACCGCCATGCCGCTGGCAAAGGTCATATTGCGAGAGCGCACCGTCATCAGCACTTGCGGCGCTCCGGATTCGGGACAGTCGCGGTAAATAATGATGGTTGCGGCGGGGATGCCCTCTTGAGGGGGCGGGCTAGCGTTGGATTCGTCTATCATCGAGGGCGATGATGCAGGCTCAAGTCGTCCTTGCCAAGTGCAGGCTCCTATCCAGATGGTGAGTAGTGCCCCATGCTTGTCGGGAATTTTTACATTTGGGCGTGGGTTAACCCGCCGCTAACCATCGTCTTGCGCAGAAAAGCTCGCAGTAGCATTTTTGGCACGGGAGATGCATTGTTACATGTGAAGTAAGTGGTCTTCAACAAGAGGCAGACCCCTCCTGGTCCTTCGGGTCTAGCCTCCCCGTTTTACAAAAGCCGTCTCGCATTTACCCGGTGCGAGGCGGTTTTTGAGTCTTTGGTCTCATGCACTCGCATCCGCGAGTGCGTCCTCGGTGCTGTTCCCTCCGCTGCGCTTCGGGACACCTGCGGGTGGCCAGTCGGCCTTGCGACGCCTGTGGCGTCCTTCTGGCACTACTTTGCAATGATGTCGCGGAGCACGGGCCCACCGGGACCGCAAGGGCGCCCGCCCGCCCGCAGCAGGTCCGCAGCGGAGCGGAGGACGTCTAGCGAGGACGCGCGCCCGGATGGGCGTGCGCAAAACAGGAGCTTCCTCCTACCCTTCGGCCTTCGCGACCTTCTTTTCGTCCATCATTTGTTGGAGCTCACCGGCTTCGAACATTTCCATCATGATGTCGCTTCCGCCGACGAATTCGCCTTTGACGTAAAGCTGGGGGATGGTGGGCCATTCGGAATAGGTCTTGATGCCCTGACGAATTTCCATGTCCTGGAGCACGTCGACGCTTTCGTATTGCACGGCGCAATGGTCGAGAATCGCGACTGCGCGGCTGGAAAAGCCGCATTGCGGGAACAGGGGCGTGCCCTTCATGAAGAGAACCACATCGTTGTCGCCAACCACGCTAGCGATACGGGCATCAGTGTCAGACATTAAGAAGCACCTTCAAATTCGTGTCAAATTGCATGAGCGTTATTTGGGGACCACGGTGGTCACTTGCAAGGCGTGCAGTTCCCCGCCCATTTTGTCGCCAAAAGCCGCATAGACCATCTTGTGCTGCTGGACGCGGCTTTTGCCAGCGAACTGCTCAGCCGTCACTTTGGCGGCCCAATGGTCATCATCGCCCGCCAAGTCAGTGAGCTCGACGATCGCGCCGGGAAGGGCAGCTTTGATCGCTGCCTCGATTTCGTGACCAGGCATGGGCATTTCGCTTAGCTCTGGCTCATATATTGACGCTTGGCTTCGACCGCCATCTCTTCAAGCTTGGCGCGGATATCCGCCTCGCTTATGTCGGTGTCGGCGGCGGTGAGATCGCCCAGAAGCTTGCGGATAACGTCTTCATCGCCTGCCTCTTCAAAGTCTGCTTGCACGACGGCCTTTTTGTAAGCCTCGGTCTCTTCTGCGGTAAGCTTCATCTTGCCAGCGGCCCATTCGCCAAGCAGGCGGTTGCGGCGTGCAGCGATTTTGAAGGCGGTTTCTTCGTCCATCGCAAACTTGGCTTCTTCGCCGCGTTGGCGGTCGCTAAAATCGGTCATGGGGGTTCCCTTTGGAAAATGGTGTCCTGAGCCAGATAGAGGGGAGGGCCGCAAGCCGCAAGCGCCTCCCTATCGTATCAATCCATTGTCACGACAACTTTACCCACCGCCTCGCGCGCTTCGAGTTTTGCAATTGCCTCGCCTGCGCGTTCGAGCGGGAAGGTTTCGGAGACCAGTGGGTCGATCTTGCCTTCTTTCATGAGCGCAAAGAGCTCTTTGACCTGTGCGACAAATTTCGCAGGCTCACGCGCGGTGAACGCGCCCCAGAAAACGCCGCACACATCGCAGGATTTGAGCAGGGTGAGGTTCAATGGCAGCTTGGGAATGCCAGCCGGGAAGCCGACGACGAGGAATTTGCCCTCCCACGCGATGGAGCGCAGCGCTGGCTCTGAATATTGGCCGCCTACGATGTCGTAAACGATATTGGCCCCGGCGGGGCCGCATGCCGCTTTGAAAGCGTTTGCGAGTTCCTTAGAGGCCGCTTTGTCCATTTCATCGCGCGGATAGATAACCACGTCATCAGCGCCCGCATTGCGAGCCACTTCGGCCTTTTCCTCAGAGGAGACAGCGGCGACCACTTTTGCGCCGTAAGCTTTGGCAAGCTCAACCGCAGAGAGGCCCACACCGCCAGCAGCGCCCAGGATCAAGACAACATCGCCTTCTTTGATAAATCCGCGGTCTTTGAACCCGTGGATTGTCGTGCCGTAGGTCATAAGCAGTGACGCCGCTTTCTCAAACGGTACGCCTTCTGGAATTGGGAATAGGCGGTCACCTGGAACAATTGCTTTTTCGCGAAGGCCGCCGTTTCCGATCATGCCGATCACGCGGTCGCCCGGCTTGCAGCTGGTAACGCCTTCGCCAACGCTTTCCACCACACCGGCGATTTCGCCGCCGGGGGAATAGGGACGCTCAGGCTTAAACTGATAAAGGTCGCGGATCATCAACGTGTCGGGATAGTTGATCGCGCAGGCCTTCACATCGACCAGGACTTCGCCTTTACCCGGTGTCGGCGCGTCAATCTCGTCGAGCTTCAACGTCTCTGGGCCGCCCACTTCATGCGTCTGAATGGCTTTCATGTGATCTTCTCTCCCTGAATTATCTGGCGTCAGGCGGCGTTTGTGCCAGAAATAGCAGTACCGGCCATGACCCAATTTTGTGCGTTTGTTCGTCTGTCTTCGTAAGTGCCGATTGCAGCGCTGCTTTCCAGTGTTAGTGAGACCTCATCAAGCCCGCCAAGCAAGCAATGCTTGCGGAAAGGGTCAATTTCAAAAGTGAAGCGGTCTTGGAACTCAGTGGTAACGGTCTGCGCTTCCAAGTCGATGTGGATCGGGTCTCCCCCGCGCGCGACTTCCATCAACCGGTCAACCGCCTCTTGCGGCAGGACCACGGGCAGAATGCCGTTCTTAACCGCGTTCCCTGAAAAAATGTCGGAATAGCTAGGCGCAATCACCGCGCGAATTCCAAGGTCGCCAAGCGCCCAAGCGGCGTGTTCACGGCTCGACCCGCAACCGAAGTTATCGCCAGCGATAAGGATCGGTGCGCCCTTGTTCTCAGGCGTATCAAAAATGTTGTCGGGGTCCTCGCGCAAGGTTTCGAACGCGCCTTCGCCAAGCCCTTCGCGGGTGATGGTCTTCAGCCATTTTGCTGGGATGATAATGTCAGTGTCGACATTCTTCGCGCCAAAGGGAATGGCGCGGCCTTCGACCTTGGAAAGGGGCTGCATGACTTTTCCTGCGGGTTAGTCGGTTTGGGGCGGCTCGCCTGAGGGCGCTGTGTCCGCCTGTGTCTCGCCGATGGCACTGTCTGTGGGCTTGGCCATAAAGCGCTTGCCCGCATAAAGCAGCGCAGCAGCGACAGCAGCTGAACCGATAGTCGCAGCAGCGCTAATGGCAGCTTTGCGGCCGTTTGAGGATTTCTCTTCTGAAGAGGCGTCGGGGGGAGGGGTTTTGTCGGTCATAGAGTCCACATGAGCGGCGATCGCGCGCTTTGCAAGAGAGCATCGTTCACAGGAAGGCGTCTACTCCCAATTTACCGGGCGCGCGCCGATGTTCAGCAGGCGCTTTTCCGAACCAATTTCGTCCATCGAGGAAGCGCGCTTCGATGCCGTTGAGTTGGGATGGCTCAAAAATGCGGACATTCACGCCTGCACGGTCTCCGTCAAAATGTTCTGTCGTCACCCAATGAGTGGTCGTACCGCATTGGGGGCAGAAATGCATTTCTACAGCTGGCTTAGCATAGTCGGTGCGCCGGTAGGTTTGGGTCTTGCCATCAAAGGTGACTTGGCCGCGTTCATAATAGCCCCAGACACCGCCTGTCTTCGCGCAAAGCGAGCAATCGCAGAAATTTACGAAGGGCGGAGCGTGAAGCACGGTGACGCTGACGGCACCGCAATGGCAATTTCCAGTTATGGCCACGTCTTTCTCATCTCATTCATCGTTCGTTTGACTGCTGCAGCACAGATGGCCGCTGAGTTGAGGATACCAGACCGGTCGGTGAAGCGAGCAGGCGTGCGGCCAGATCGGCGCGCGCCTCTGCGCGTCCCTCAATTAGATATTCAATCTCGTCTGGGAGAAGGATCGTAAGCGCAATGATGCGAATGCGAACGCCCTCAGCAAGCTCGCAGAAGTCTGGACGTTCTGGCACAGACAGATTGATGAGCGCTCCTACATTACCGTTTTGTGTGATCCAGCCTTCGGGCATGTTCGCAGGGGCGGGCAGCTCCATCGAGACGACCCCAAGCCGGTCCAAATTATCGTTTATTCCTCCGAAATTCGCCACATTTTGAGCGAAGTTTTCGATGAGTGAGTATTGCCAGCTTTTCGTGAGCTCGCCGAAATCGGCTTGCGTCAGTTCATCGCTTTCGATGTAGACTTCGCATTCGAAGCCTGCGTCGGGCATTGTTGTGCCAGAAAAGAGGTCGCTTAGCCCGTCTGAGGCGATGATTGTCCGCCCGTTCGGCCTGACGCGCAGATATGCTTGCCTTGTCGTCGGCCATGCAGGACCGCCTTGAAATTCGGGGCTGATCAGATGAGCGATTACATCATCATCGACCGGGCCAATGCTCTCCCACATGGCGCGCCGTGCTGCGGCGAATTCAGCATAACGTGGGTCATCGGGCTCATTAACATCGAGGCCGGGCTTATTAGCATCGAGGCCGGGCTCATTAACATCGAGCCCGGGCTCATTAACATCGAGGTCGGGCTTATTAGCATCAAGGTCGGACTCATTGACTTTGAGGTCTGGCGTTTTGGTGTCGCCTTGAGAGGCCTTGCCGCGCCCGTGCCCGAACAACTTCCTTAAAAAACTCATGGAATCAAAGCTCCCTCACGTCCGCCAGCCTGCCTTTCACCGCCGCCGCTGCGGCCATGGCCGGCGAGACGAGGTGCGTTCGCGCTCCCGGTCCCTGACGGCCCACGAAGTTGCGGTTGCTGGTTGAGGCGCAGCGTTCGCCCGGCGGCACTTTGTCGGGGTTCATACCGAGACACGCCGAGCATCCCGGCTCGCGCCATTCAAAGCCTGCGTCTGTGAAAATACGGTCTAGCCCTTCGTCTTCAGCCATCGCCTTCACGAGGCCGGAGCCTGGAACCACAATGGCCCAGCGCACGTTGCCCGCTTTGTGCTTGCCTTTGAGCACATTAGCAGCGGCCCTAAGGTCTTCGATCCGGCTGTTGGTGCAAGAGCCGATAAAGATGTTTTCAACCGAGATATCGGTCAGCGGGGTGCCAGGGGTTAGCCCCATATATTCAAGGCTCTTGGCCGCCGCTGCCCGCTTGTTCTCATCCGCGAAACTTTCGGGGGCAGGGACGAGGCCCGTGATCGGAAGAACGTCCTCTGGGCTGGTGCCCCAAGTCACGCTGGGCGCGATCTCAGCGGCATCAATCACAAACGAGCTGTCAAACACCGCGCCTTCGTCGGTATGCAGCGTTTTCCAATAGGCGAGCGCATTGTCCCAATCATCACCCTTGGGGGCCATGGGGCGGCCTTTAAGGTAGCGGAATGTGGTTTCATCAGGCGCAATCAGGCCAGCGCGTGCGCCGCCCTCGATGCTCATATTACAGACCGTGAGGCGCTCTTCGACGCTCATCGCCTCAAACACGTTTCCGCGATATTCGATCACGTGACCGGTGCCGCCAGCTGCGCCAATGCGGCCGATGATATGCATCACCACATCCTTGGCAGTGACGCCCGCGCCAAGCTCGCCTTCGACGCGCACCTCCATCGACTTGGACTGTTGGAGCAGCAGCGTTTGCGTCGCGAGCACATGCTCCACCTCGCTCGTGCCGATACCAAAAGCGAGCGCGCCAAGCCCGCCGTGGCTTGCCGTGTGCGAGTCGCCGCAAACAATGGTCGCGCCGGGCAGAGAGAAGCCTTGTTCCGGGCCCACAACGTGCACGATCCCTTGCTCTGCATCTGCATCACCAATGTAGCGGATGCCAAATTCGGGCGCATTCTTTTCAAGCGCCTCCAATTGCGAGGCGCTTTGCGGGTCCTCAATGGCGATCTTTTCCCCAGCCGCATCGCGGCGCGCAGTGGTGGGCAGATTGTGGTCTGGCACCGCCAGTGTCAGCTCAGGCCGGCGCACGGTCCGCCCTGCCAAACGCAGCGCTTCAAAGGCTTGCGGGCTGGTCACCTCGTGGACCAGATGGCGGTCGATATAAATAATAGCGGTGCCGTCATCGCGGGTCTCGACCACATGGTCGTCCCAGATTTTTTGATAAAGCGTGCGCGGCTTGCTTGGGGGGCTTGTTGGCATTTGCTGGTCTTTCAAGTGTCTTGTGACCGGCGATAGACGCGACTGGCGTGCCCGTGCAAGATTAGGTGTCTCTACTCAGCGAATAGGGCTGGAAAATTCTCCGGGACGTGCTAACTGACAAGAATGTCAGCAACGTCTTTTCATTTTCCGATCAAAGTGCTCCCCGAGGACATTGATTTCATGGGGCACGTCAACAATGCGCGCTACCTCAATTGGGTGCAGGATGCTGTGCTGGCGCATTGGCAAAAGGTCGCGCCCGCTGATGAAGTTGCGGCCAAAGCTTGGGTCGCTTTGAAGCATGAGATCACCTACCGAAAGCCTGCTTTCCTCGATGACGCCGTCATCGCGCAGACGGTGCTTGAGCGGTATAACGGCGCGCGCGCATTCTACCGGACGGTGATCAGCCGGGGCGAAGATGTGCTTGCCGAAGTGCAATCGAGCTGGTGCTGCATTGACGCAAAAACCCTGCGTCCTGCGCGAATTGGCGAGCACTTGCGCGAGTTCTTTTTTGCCGAAATCTCTGAGGGCGAATAATCTCTCCTTGGCGTGCTTGCTCCCAAGCGCCTATACCCAGCCAAATGACCGCCCATAGCGCATCTTCCGGCACAATGACCGCCTCTTTCACTCTGCCTTCGAAAGCCTCACAAGGGGCAGTGGGTCTCGCGCTGGGCGCTCTTATCGCGGGAAGCTGGCTTGGCATTCACGCCTATGCGATGTTCGTGTTTGAACTCACTTGGCAAACGCTCCCGCTCGCTTTGGCGATGGCGATGGTTCAGTGCTGGCTCTCTGTGGGCGTGTTTATCGTGTGCCATGATGCGATGCATGGGACACTGGTTCCTGCCAATCCTAAGCTTGGCGCAGGGATCGCGACCGTGCTTTTGTTCTTCTACGCAGGCTTCGGGTGGAAAACCTTGAGGGACGCGCATCACACGCATCACCGGCTGGCTGGCCATACGGGCGATCCGGACTTTGATGAGGACAACCCAAGCCATTTCGGCAAATGGTATTGGACATTTTTCAAGCGCTATTTCGGCTGGCAGTCGCTTGTTTTCGTCCACACAGTGGTCGCGATTTACTGGCTCGCGATCGGCATCCCAATGGTGCAGATTGTACTTCTTTACGGAGCGCCGGCGCTGCTGTCCTCGCTACAGCTTTTCTATTTCGGAACCTTTCGCACGCATGCCCACCTTGAGGGAGAACCCTTTGCCGATGATCACAACGCGCGAAGCGACCGTTTTGGCATGCTGCTGAGCCTCGCCACCTGCTTTCACTTCGGCTATCACCTCGAACATCACCGCAGACCGGATGTGCCTTGGTGGGCATTGCCGAGTGCGCGGCGAGCTGGGATCGGAAACATGCTAGGCCCGAAGGAGCAAGTAGGGGCCAAAACTATAGGGGACGGGGCTGCGCATGACCTGGCTTGAGGCAATCGCGATGACACTGGGCGCTCTCATCTTTATGGAGGTGTTTGCCTGGTGGGCGCACAAATACATCATGCATGGATGGGGCTGGGGATGGCACCGCGACCATCATGAGCCGCACGGCAACACCTTTGAGAAGAACGATCTTTACGCAACCGTATTCGGCACAATTAACGCGGCCATGTACATTTTCGGCTCACTTTATTGGGAGTGGCTGTGGTGGGCTGCGCTCGGCGTCAATCTCTACGGCATCGTATATGCGATTGTGCATGATGGTCTCGTCCATCAGCGTTTCTTCAAATGGGTGCCCAAAAAAGGCTATGCCAAGCGGCTGGTCCAGGCCCATAAGCTGCACCATGCCACGATTGGAAAAGAAGGCGGAGTAAGCTTTGGCTTCGTCATTGCGCGCAATCCTGCCAAGCTCAAGGCAGAACTTAAACGTCAGGCCATAGCGGGTATCGCGGTAGTACGAGACAGCGCCGGGGCCTAGCTGGCGAAGGAGTTGCTCTTGCACAAATGGTCCCCTGTATTTAACCCAATATGGCAAAGATAACGCCAAACAGTGCGCGAAGGTGTGCGTGCGTGAATGCTAAGGTTCGTACGGGCGGGAGAGCCAAATGCCGACCACAATTGAGGTAAAGGGCCGCTGGAAAGGTGGTTACCGGTATTTTGCTTCTGATGATCTGGGTGAAATGCCGTTTCATGCCCGCTTAGCATGCAAGAACGGGGTGTTATCCGGTATGATTATCGAGCCGCATTTTACGGTTAAGGGCGACATCAAGGCTGAGATTATCGGCACACTTGATGAAGACGTGATCCAGTTTGAGAAGCGGTATCTTGCGAGCGGGGACGAGTTCAGCCGGGTGATCCACTATGACGGCAGAGTTTCAGCTGATGGCACAAATATCACCGGGACGTGGCGGCATGAAGATGGCAGCGGAAGTTTCGAAATGACGCGGGCTAGCTGATACCTTTTCGCGCGCACTACCCAGCCAGCCGGGCGGCGTGTTCTTGCACTAAGGCGATCATATTGGGGACGCCCTGTGTGCGATTGCTCGAAAGCTGGTTTTTGAGGTCAAAGGGCGCAAGCACGCCGGTGACGTCCATTTTTGCAACCTCCTGTGCGGGTTTGTCCTGAACAGCGGCAATCACCAGTGCAACGATGCCTTTGGTGATGGCCGCATTGCTGTCCGCGAGGAAATGAAGGGCGCCATTTCCTGATGTGTCGGTAGGATAGACCCACACTGCCGCCGAACACCCACGCACCAGGGTCGCATCGGTTTTAAGCGCATCGGGCATGGCTTCAAGCTCACGGCCCAGCTCAATCAGCAATGAGTACCGCTCATCGCCTTCGAGAAATTCATATTCTTCTAAGATGTCTTCAAGTGATCGCATGGATCCGCATGTAAGCCAGTCGCGCTAAAGCTCAACCCGCTTAAAGTTCGACACCGCTGGCAATCGCTTCAAGCTTCTTGATCCGCTCTTTCATATCGGCCAGCTCAATGCGCGCGGCTCCTGCGCCCGCGCCGCCCTCGATTTCGGGCGCATCCAAGGTCCGGCGCGCTGCCGAACGATCCAGTTCCTGACGTTTGAGGTCAAGCCAGCCTTGCCAGGCGCGAAGGAGAGCGAAAGCGACCACACAGATACCCACAAGGCAAGCAGCGGCAATTACAAGACTTGGTTCCAACATCATCGGCTCTGCTCCTTTTCATCTAAAGAGGAGGGGAGGGGAATTCCATCATCTTCAGGTGCGCGAAGAGCCTCGATTTCTGCAGAAATCCGGGCGCGCTCGCGGGCATCCAAAGTGTTGTTATCGGTTGCAATGCGTTCGAGCACATGAAGACGCTCTTTGAGCTGCTTCATCTCGGTGCGTATCTGTTCGTTCTCGGCCTTCGATTGCGGGTCATTGGCGCCAACAAAGGTTTCATTGCCGTCCTCATCCGAGATAATCCCGGCCTTCGCCTTCGCCATCTGGACAATGCCCCAGACAACGATCCCGACAATAGCAAAGATAGCCCATCCGCTCATTGCGAACCCTCCTTAAGCGTGGGGGTCTGGGCCGTGCGAAGCGCCTCGATCTCTTCGGCCAAATCAACCGAGCGGTCCGTGGCAATGCGTTCGAGCACGCGCAAGCGCTCTTCGAGGTTCGAGTTTGCAGCCATGTCCACCGCGCGGCGATTTTTGGATGTGCGGGTCCAGCGCGCTGCGAAATACACAGCGCCGCCAGTAACTGCAGCCACCACAGCCGAGATCTGTATGGCATCAAACATAAGAGCGGTATCAGGACCAAACATCAGCTGTTCTCCTTCTCGCGGCGCTCGCTTACATCCAGCCGCAAGGCCTCAATCTCATCGGACAATAGAGTGCTGCGATCTGTGGCGAGACGCTCAAGCACTGCGAGGCGTTCCTCAATCATCTCTGTGCGGTCGTTCAGATCCGCATCCCCAGTGCGTCTGAGCATTGCGCTCCATTTCGAGCATTTCTCGCTTATGCTTGAGTACGGTGTCCACAATAGCGCTCACCGAAATGCCGATAATCATCAGCATCAAGACGATGGCTGGAAATATGATGAGGAGGTCGCTGTCCATTATGCGTTGCCCACCGTCTTTTTGGCGTCTTTCTGGTGCTCAAGCGAGCGCAGATTGTCGATCTCGGATGAGAGTTGATAGCTCCCGTCTGTCACGATCCGTTCCACATTGGCGAGCCGGTCTTTGACCGAGCCAAGCTCTGCGCGAAGTTCCGCATTCTCTTGGGTAAGCAAGGTCACGCGCTGCTTGGCTTCGTGGTCGGTGGTCGGCTTGATGGCCTGACCCCAAGCCCCTTCGAGCGGATAGCCATGTTTAATGCGAAGGCGGGTGGTATGGATCCAGCCAGCGACGCTCATTGCACCCAGCGCAAGCGCGCCGCCAATGATCCAAGGCAAATTGGGGACAATGATTGCAGCAGCATCGACGCTCATGAGCGGGGTTCCTTTGACTTAATGTTGAGTGGGACACCGGCATCATTCTTGGCAGGTACGCCTTGCATGGGTTTGTCTCTGAGGGCTTCGATCTCATCAGCAAGGCCGTAGCCTTTATCGGTCACGATCTTTTCGAGCACGATCATGCGATCCTGCATAGAATCAAGCTTGCCATTGAGCTCGGCGTTTTCAGCCTTCAGGCGCTTGGTTTCCGCCGTGTCGCTGGGCTCGGTCATGCCGCCCCACTCATTTTCGAGGGAATAGCCGTGCTTGGCGCGGATCCAATTGTTGATGATCCAGCCGGCGGTGGAAAGCGCAATGATGCCGAGCACAAATTCAGGGCTGCCCCAATCCATCACGCTTTCTCCTTCGAGGAAATATCGAGCGGAACACCGGCGCCATTGTCTTCAACCTCGCGGGTGTCGCGAAGGGCCTCGATCTGGGTTGCCACATCATAACCGCGATCAGTCACGATGCGTTCGAGCACTTGGACGCGGTCTTCGAGCTTGGAGACTTGGGCTGCGTATTGCGCCGCCTTTTCGGCGGTCGCATCGGCCGTTGCATCCATTTGCAGCTCAGCCATTTTTTGTTGGTGTTTGAACCAGATCGCGAAGATCGGGATCGAAATTCCGGCAATCGGAACGAGATAGGCCCAGTCCCACATGAGTATTCCCCCTTCGTGTGAAAAGATGGCTTAGCGCAGTTGCTCGATTTCCTGTGTCAGGCGCGGGTTGTTGCTGACGTAATAGCTTTCGACATCCGCCAGCCGCCGGTCGATATCGCGGAATCGAGCGCGGATTTCGCGGGCAGTGCGCGTCGGGCTTTGGCGGACGCGCTGCCAGTACCGCTCTTCCTGCTTGTCGTCGCTGTAGAGATGCGGCGGCTTTTTCTGGAGCACGAATGAGGCGATGAAGTATCCAAAAAGGGTCAGCCCTTGCGTCATGAATATCGAGAGAAAAGCAGCAAGGCGTATCCAGAACACATTGACGCCCGTGTAATCTGCAATCCCGGCGCACACGCCTGTGATCTTGGCGTTGTGCTTGTCGCGGTAAAGCGAGGTGCGGCTGTTCATGACTGGGCTCCTTTTTTCTCTGCGATAAGCTGTTCAAGCTCGCGCAGTTGCTGATTGTCTGTTTCCTGGTCGGCCTGAAGGCGCTTGACCGGATTGAAGCTGGGATCGTCGGTAGCAACAAGGCGTTCGACGGTGTCCATGCGCTCATCCAGGCGTTTGGCGAGGTTGTAGAGCTCCTCCAAGAGCACTTCGTCATCCGACGTGATGGTCGCAGCAGTCTTCCATCTCGTGGTGTAGTGCAGGATCAGCCACGGAAGGCCGATGAATAGCACGATCATTAGAAAAACAACTTCGGTTGGCACGGCTTAGGCTCCTTTGTCTGCGTCAGGTTTCCCGAGCAGTTTCTTCATTTCTTCAAGTTCATCATCAATCGCGTCTTGGCCCTCGAGCGCGGCGATTTCGTCTGACAGCGAAGGTGGTCCCTCATTGCCAATCGCAATCGCATCAGCGCGGCCTTCGGCGTAATCGACACGGCGTTCCATCTGATCGAACTTGCTCAGCGCATCATCGGTGCGCTCTGTGCTCATCAGCGAGCGTAGTTTCACGCGGTTCTCAGCGCTCTCAAGGCGCGCTGCGATCTGTGTCTGGCGGCTGCGCGCTTCGCGAAGACGCGATTGCAGCTTTTGGATATCCACTTCGTAAGCCCGCAAAGCATCGTCGAGCACAGCGATCTCTTCTTTAAGCTGATCCGCCATGCTAACCGCTTTCTTCTTTTCCACCAACGCAGCGCGCGCAAGGTCCTCGCGGTCCTTTGACAATGCAAGCTGCGCTTTGTCCGCCCAATCGGCCTGAAGCCGGTCGAGTTTTACCACATGGCGGTGCATCTCTTTTTGGTCAGCAATCGTGCGTGCAGCAGACGCGCGCACCTCGACAAGTGTCTCCTCCATCTCGAGGATAATCATGCGGATCATTTTCTGCGGGTCGTCCGCTTTGTCCAGCATATCGGTAAAGTTTGCAGCGATAATATCACGCGTGCGGCTGAAAATGCCCATAAAGGCTGCTCCATCAAGAAATGGGTTTGTTTTGTTCTTCGCGTTCGAGCCCGGTCCATTCGGCGAGTCGTTCTCGTAATGCGTTGCGGGGAGACTTTGCGTCGGGGTGGGGCTTCGGCGCAAGGCCTCGATTTCCGCATCCAGGCGAGAAACCTTCTTTTTCTCCGCAGAGGGGTGGGCCGAAGCGCTGCTTGAAGTCTCTGAGTGCAACGGGGACAGCACGTCGTCGAATACCGCATCAAGGATATCGTCATCGACGGGACTTTTAGCAGGCTTTAGGGGCGTGCCTGCCTTATCGGCTGTACGCTCCGGCCCGGTGGGACCTTGGGGCCCATTGGGAAGGTCATCTCGTTTGGTCACAAAAATCGGCCTTACGCCATCTCGGCCAGAACAGCTGTGGTTCCAGCAGGCTGCGCGAAGTGCGCATCTTGTGCGACAAGGTTCATTTGAGTGGTCAAAGCGACCATCGCAGTCATCGCAACAACGCTCGCCAAAGAAGCTTGGCCCAGTTTGGTTTGGAAGAAAGCTTTGGTGTACATTTTGGTATCCCCGTTTGATGTTTCAGTGTTGCTCGATACTTTGCAGAAGGTGTGCCAAAGAGAATAAGACATTGAATAATGGTGCTATTTCTCTGAATCCTCAGTTTTACCCCTAGCGACCATTGCCAAGCATTGGGAAAAATTCCTATATGTTGGCCATAAACACCGAGTGACGAGTTTATGAGGGAAGCGGGTGGAGCGCGAAAACCAATTTATTGGCCAGTCTGGCGCATTCCTCGACGCGGTTGAACGCGCGTCGAGAGCTGCTCCCATGAGCCGTCCGGTTCTGGTCATCGGCGAGCGCGGCACCGGCAAAGAGCTGATCGCTGAACGTCTTCACCGCCTGTCCAACCGCTGGGATGAGCCGCTGGTAACGATGAACTGCGCAGCGCTGCCTGAAACACTAATTGAAGCAGAGTTATTCGGGCATGAGGCAGGCGCCTTTACCGGGGCAACCAAGGCGCGTGCTGGGCGGTTCGAGGAAGCTGATAAGGGCACGCTATTCCTCGATGAACTCGGTACGCTGTCGATGGGCGCGCAGGAACGGCTCTTGAGAGCGGTCGAATACGGCGAAGTCACCCGCATCGGGTCCTCGCGACCGGTGCGGGTCGATGTGCGCATTGTGGCAGCAACCAATGATGACCTTCCCGCCCTTGCAGCGTCTGGCGAATTTCGCGCTGATCTTCTCGACCGTCTTAGCTTTGAAGTGATAACATTGCCGCCTTTACGAGTGCGCGAGGGGGATATTGCGGTTTTGGCCGAATATTTCGCGCGCCGCATGGCAACCGAACTTGAATGGTTTGGCTGGCCCGGCTTCGCGCCTCATGTGATGGAACAGTTTGAGAACCACGATTGGCCGGGCAATGTGCGCGAGCTTAGGAATGTGGTGGAGCGCGCGGTTTATCGCTGGGACGATTACGAGGCGCCAATTGCCTATGTGCAGTTCGACCCGTTTGAAAGTCCCTGGAAACCGGCGGCGCCCTCGCACCGCAGGTCTGATAGCAGCGCTGCTGCTGCCATTGCGACCGATGCCGGCACGGTAGCAGCCACCAAAGGCGCGCCAGGTGATCAATTGGAAAAGGTCGATGACCTTCGTGCAGCCGTTGACGCGCACGAGCGGGCAATTGTTGAGCACGCGCTTGGCAAGCATCGCTGGAACCAGCGCCAGACTGCCAAAGCGCTCGGGCTAAGCTATGATCAGCTCCGCCACGCGATTAAGAAGCATGGCCTTATGGAGGGGCAGGAGTAGCCTGTTGGTTTGAAAGCCTAATTCCAGCCACGCATGCGCGTTTCTTTCACAGGTCGTTTACTACTAGCGGTTAAAACTTCCCGTGCGCCCGGTTGCGATTGCGCGACCTTGGCGTGTTGGAGGGAGGCCGATATGCGTGTTCTTGTCGATCTGGTCGACAGCTTTACCGGAATGGTGCGATTCATAATTCTGGCGGTAGTGATTGTGGGCCTTGGCATCACTTTAATCCTCACAGCCGGTGCGTCTTATGTGGCGCCTAAAGTCGCCGAGGGTGTCAGCGAACGCGCGACGGTGCTCGGCGAAAGGGCTATAGAAGAAGCGCGGCAGGCAGCGCGCGAGCATGAACTTGCGCAAGATGGTTGGGGCTATGGTTCTGCAGATGGCGGCACCGACAACGGCCGCGGTTTAGGCGCGCGCTCTCGCGACCCATACGCCTCGGCCGATGGCGGCTGGGGTGATGATCCGCGCTGATAGCGATAAGCAGGTTATGGAGCTGGTGGCATGGCTTGCCGCACAAAAAAGAATGATAACCCGGCCGCGCAAGCACTTACAGCAAAGCGTGCCGCGCCGCGTCTGCCTCTAAGTTTACCGGGCACTTTGATTTCGACACTCGGCAATGTGCGAGTGATTGTGACTAATCTGTCAAAAACAGGCGTGCTGTTTGCGATCCGCGAGCCGCTTCGGGTGGAAAGCGCCGGTTATTTGCGCTGCGGCCCTGTCGATCATTTTGTCATCATCAAGCGCCAAAACATCGGGGAGAATGCCGCCATATTTGAAATTCCGGTGACTGATACTTTCGTGGCTCAGGTTCGGTTATTTCAAAAGGATTTCGCTCTCAAAGAACTGCGTGAATTGCGCACCACCGCGCAGACTTGGACCGGAATGGTCAGGTAGCACCAAGCGAAAAACCCCGCAGCAGTGCCGGTCTGATAAAGGTGAGGCGGTACACGCATACGCGATTGTCCTTAGGTCAGCTTTTCTTCTGGGTTGACCCTATTATTTTATTGCTCATTGATCATGGGCGTCTCGAGAGCTTCTTTACAAAATGCAGTCGGCAATGACCGCGCAAAGGCTCTCAAAAAGCGCACATTGAAAGTGCGGCTCCAGCAGGTTCCCCAGCAAACACCGTCAGAAACCAACACGACCACCGGGCGCCGAAGCGCCGCCCGTCTGCGCCTGTCGATCCCAGCAAAGCTGGTCTCGCTTTATATAACACACCGCTGCATTTTGCTCGACCTATCATGCACAGGCGCTCAATTGGGGTTGGAGAAGCCTTTGTACACCCATGAAACCGCATTCCTGCAAATTGGCGGGCTTGAGCTGTTTTGCGATGTGGTGCGCTGCGCTCAGGGGCCTCATGGGGGGATCAGTGGTCTTGCGTTCGACCCTCCTCTTGCAGACAAGGATGTGCTCGATATGCGCAAATTCGCTGAGACCTATCGCAGCGATGAGCTGCGCGAGCTTCGAGCAGAGGTGAGGGACTGGGTCGCAGGGGTGAGCTGAAACCGGCGTTAATGGTTGGGGAAGCGTCGTTATAGGGCTTGCCAATCTATAGCATTGCGCCTACTTGGCTTCTCATCCCGACATTGTCGAACACAACAAGGGCTGGCGCCGCGAGGGGCCGGCACGAGACGGCATTGTCAGACACGTATACAGCTGAAGCCACACTTAAAGAGTATTGCGCCGACCAAATGACTGATGCCGCCCGTCTTTCCGCATTGATTGAACCCGAAGCGCAAGCTTTGGGATTTGAGCTAGTGCGCGTGGCGATGATGCCTTCTGAGGCGGGTGATGGCGGTGAGGCTTTGCAGATCATGGCCGAAGACCCTGCGACGGGTCAGCTGGTGATCGAGCAATGCGCTGCCCTTTCGCGCCGCGTGTCCGATATGATGGATGCGCGCGAGGAAGCGGGCGAACTTTTGGTCGAAGGCGCGTATCACCTTGAGGTGTCATCGCCGGGTATCGACCGCCCTCTGACGCGGACCAAAGACTTTGCCAATTGGGCAGGGCACGAGGCGCGCATTGTTATGACCAAAGGTTGGTCAGGCGATGAAACGGACAAGCGCGTATTTAAAGGTGAGCTAAACGGCATTGATGCTGATATAGTGACGCTTACCGACTCCAAAACGGGCAAAGTTTCGCTTCCCCGTGACCAAATTCACAGTGCAAAGCTTGTCCTTACAGACGCGCTGATCGCTGCGACAAAGCCGCTTGATACAAGCGGCGCTGACGAAATCGAAGAAGAAACCAAAGAGAAGGCAGACGACTGATGGCCAGTGCCATTTCCGCCAATAAAGCAGAATTGCTCGCAATTGCGAACGCCGTTGCATCGGAAAAGATGATCGACAAATCCATCGTGATCGAAGCGATGGAAGAAGCGATCCAGAAGAGCGCGCGTAACCGCTATGGTGCAGAAAACGACATCCGCGCAAAGCTTGACCCTGTCACAGGCGATCTGACGCTGTGGCGCGTGGTTGAGGTGGTCGAAGAGGTCGAGGACTACTTCAAGCAGGTGGACCTGAAACAGGGTCAGAAACTGCAAGAGGGCGCAAGCGTTGGCGACTTTATTGTCGATCCGCTGCCTCCGGTAGATCTTGGCCGCATTGATGCGCAGTCTGCAAAGCAGGTGATCTTCCAAAAGGTCCGCGATGCAGAGCGTGAGCGTCAGTTTGAAGAGTTCAAAGACCGCGCCGGCGAAGTCATCACCGGCGTCATTAAGTCGGTTGAGTTTGGCCATGTGATCGTGAACCTTGGCCGCGCAGAAGGCGTCATCCGCCGCGATCAGCAGATCCCGCGCGAGGCCGCCCGGGTGGGTGAGCGTGTCCGCGCGCTCATCACTAAGGTTGAGCGCAACAATCGCGGTCCGCAAATTTTCCTCAGCCGCGCTGCACCTGATTTCATGCGCAAGCTGTTCGCCCAGGAAGTGCCTGAGATTTACGATGGCATTATCGAGATCAAAGCCGCCGCCCGCGATCCGGGTTCGCGCGCCAAGATCGGCGTGATCAGCCACGACAGCAGCATTGATCCTGTTGGTGCCTGTGTGGGTATGAAGGGAAGCCGTGTTCAAGCCGTGGTGCAAGAGCTCCAAGGTGAGAAGATCGACATTATTCCATGGTCAGACGATGCTGCGACATTCATCGTAAACGCGCTGCAACCGGCGACGGTTGCCCGCGTGGTTCTCGACGAAGACGATGGCCGCATTGAAGTGGTTGTGCCTGACGATCAGCTGTCCTTGGCGATTGGCCGCCGCGGTCAAAACGTGCGTCTCGCCAGCCAGCTGACCGCTCAGCAAATCGACATCATGACCGAGGAAGAGGCTTCCGAGAAGCGCTCCAAGGAATTTGCTGAGCGTTCGAAAATGTTCGAAGAAGAGCTCGACGTCGATGAGACGCTCTCACAGCTTCTCGTGGCCGAAGGCTTCGCTGAACTTGATGAGGTTGCTTATGTTGAGCTGGCCGAGCTTGCCTCTATCGAAGGGTTCGATGAAGAACTCGCCGAAGAGCTGCAAAGCCGCGCGCTAGAGGCGATTGAGCGTGCCGAAGAAGCCTTCCGTACCACTCGCCGCGAAATGGGCGTTGAAGATGCGATTGCGGAACTCCCGCACCTGTCTGAGGCGATGCTGGTCGTCCTTGGCAAAGCGGGTCTCAAAACGCTCGACGATGTGGCCGACCTTGCGACCGATGAATTGATCGCCAAGAAACGCGAAGCGCCGCGTCGCCGCAACAATAACCCCGATGGTCCGCCCATGCGCAAGCCCCCACAGCGCGAGCAGGACAAGGGCGGCGTTTTGGGTGAGTTTGGCCTTTCAGAAGAGCAGGGCAACGAAATCATCATGGCCGCACGTGCACACTGGTTCGAAGACGAGGACGGTCAGTCTGCGTCTGCAGACGCGGAACCAGCAAGTCAGGAGGCCGCCGATGCGGACTCCCCACAATGAGTGCGTAAGCTCCGACACCACTGAAAAACCAGCTCCCGGAAGCGATTCCGGGAGTGATCGGTCCTGTGCGTCATCTGGCCCTGAGCGCAAATGTGTTCTTTGCGGAGAAAGCTTCCCGCGTGACGAGCTGATCCGGCTCGCCATTTCGCCTGCCGGCGAGGTGCTGCCTGATCCGCAAGGGAAGGCTCCTGGCCGCGGCGCGTGGATTGCGCCCGACCGTGAGCGCCTTGAAAATGCTATGGCTGATGGCCACTTCAAGAAGGCGCTTCTTCGCGCATTTAAGGGCGGGCCAGAAGGAAGCAGGCTTTCCTACAGCGATCAACTTGCGCAACAGATCACCGATGCGCTCACTCGCACTTTGCTTGATCGGCTTGGCCTTGAACGTCGCGGCGGCAACATCGTGATGGGCTCTGCCAAGCTTGCCGAACACGCCCGTTCTGGCCGCATCGCGCTGCTTTTGCATGCAAGCGACAGCAGCGAGGATGGGCGCAAGAAGCTTGATCAGGCGTGGCGCGTGGGCACTGACCAGGAGGGGTCTGGGGAGCGCGGAACAGTCTTGCCACTGGACCGCGACGCCCTCTCTGTGGCATTGGGCCGCGAGAATGTCGTGCATTTGGGGGTTTCGGGGCGAAATGGTGGTCCTAAGACCGCCGCCAAATCGGCTGACGCCAGAGTGGCCCGCGACGTCACCCGCCTCTCACGGTTTTTGGGGAATGATCCCCCGACGTGAAGGTCTATGGCCGAAACGACACGATATACGCGCGCCCACAAAGGCCGCAAAAAAGAGATTTTTGAAGGACAATTGAGCTAGATGAGCGACGAAGAGAAAAAACCAGCCCGCAAACCACTCGGCCTGAAAAAGGCGGTGGACGCTGGCGAGGTCAAGCAGACCTTCAGCCACGGCCGCACCAATAAGGTGGCGGTAGAGGTGAAGCGCCGCCGCAAGCTCCTGAAGCCCGGCGAAACGCCTGCCCCTGTGCCAGAGCCAGCGCCCGCACCGGTCCCTGCGCCCACACCTGCTCCCGTGGCCAAGGCGCCTGCGCCTAAAAAGCCAGCCGCCTCGGACGAAACGCCGCAAGAACGCGTCGCCCGTCTTCAGCGTGAGGCTGAGGAAGAACGTCTGCGGATGACGCAAGAAAACCGCAAACGCGACGATGAACGTGCAAAGCAAAACGCTGAGGAGGCTAAGAAGCGCGAAGAGGACAATCGCAAAGCCAAGGCAGAGGCCGAAGAGCGCGCTAAGCAGGAAGCCGAAGCTGAGGCACAGGCCGAGGCTCAAGCAGCCGAAGCGCCGGCAGAGGCCCCTGCACCAGAAGCAAGGTCCGGCACGCCGACACCTGCGGCGCGTAAATTCACACCCGTTTCGCGTCCCGAACCCAAGCGGCCTGAGAAAAAGGCAGCGAAGAAGAAAGACGACAAGGGCGCGGTTAAGGAGACAGGCGGCGGCAAGGACAAGCGCCGCTCTGGCAAGCTGACCGTTACCAAGGCTCTGAACGAGGACGAAGGCCGCCGCGCGCGCAGCCTCGCCGCGCTCAAACGCGCGCGTGAGAAAGAGCGCCGGATGCAAGGCGGCGGAGGCTCCTCCAAGCCGCGCGAAAAACAAGTGCGCGATGTTATCGTGCCCGAAGCCATCACCGTTGGCGAACTCGCCAAGCGCATGGGCGAAAAGGGCGCAGACCTCGTCAAAGAGTTGTTCAATCTCGATATGATGGTGACGGTCAACCAGACAATTGATCAGGACACAGCGGAACTGCTCGTCGAACAATTCGGCCACAATATCGAGAAGGTCTCAGAGGCCGATGTTGACATTCAGATTGAAGAGGATGTTGATCCTGAAGAGACGCAGAAACCGCGTCCGCCGGTTGTGACCATTATGGGCCACGTCGACCACGGGAAAACCTCGCTGCTTGACGCTCTTCGCGGTGCCAATGTCACCAAAGGCGAAGCGGGCGGCATTACCCAGCATATCGGTTCGTACCAGATCACGACCAAAGACAAGCAAAAGATCACTTTCCTTGATACGCCGGGCCACGCAGCTTTTACTGAGATGCGCCAGCGCGGTGCGAATGTGACCGATATTGTCGTGCTGGTGGTGGCTGCCGATGATGGCATCATGCCTCAAACGATTGAGGCGATTAAGCACACCAAGGCCGCAGGCGTCCCGATGATCGTTGCGATCAACAAAATGGATAAGCCAGAGGCGAACCCGGACAATGTGCGTAACCGCCTGCTCGAACACGAAGTGATCGTCGAGAAAATGTCGGGTGATGTGCAGGATGTTGAAATCTCTGCGATCAAGAAAACCGGTCTGGATGACCTGCTTGAGGCGATCAATGTTCAGGCCGAACTGCTTGAACTTAAGGCACGCCCAGACCGCGATGCAGACGCAACCGTGATCGAAGCGCAGCTTGATAAGGGCCGCGGTCCTGTGGCGACTGTGCTTGTGACGCGCGGCACTTTGAAGCGCGGTGACACCTTCGTTGTTGGGACTGAAAGCGGCCGTGTGCGCGCTGTGGTCAATGACCAGGGCAAGCAGATCAAAGAGGCTGGGCCTTCCATGCCGGTCGAGGTCCTTGGCCTTGGCGGCGTGCCATCGGCAGGCGACCGCCTGACCGTGGTGGAGAATGAACAGCGCGCCCGCGAAGTCGCCTCCTACCGTCAGGAAAAAGCGACCGAGAAGCGCACGGCGCTTGCGCCAACCTCGTTCGACACGATGTTCAACAATCTGGCGAGCAACGTCATCGAATGGCCTGTTCTGGTCAAAGCCGACGTGCAAGGCTCGGTTGAGGCGATCGTCAATTCGCTCCACTCGATCTCCACCGATGATATCAAAGCGCGCGTCCTGCACGCAGGTGTCGGTGCGATTACGGAAAGCGATGTGACACTGGCAGCGGCGTCCAACGCGCCAATTGTCGGCTTTGGCGTTCGTCCAAACGCAAAAGCGCGCGAGCTTATCAAACGCGACGGCGTGCGCATGATGTATTACGATGTGATCTATCACCTCACCGAAGAAGTCGCGAAGGAAATGGCCGGCGAGCTTGGTCCAGAGCGGATCGAAACCGTTGTTGGCCGGGCCGAGGTCAAAGAGGTCTTCCGCTCAGGCAAGAAAGATAAGGCCGCAGGTCTCCTCGTCGAAGAGGGCGTTATCCGCAAAGGTCTGTTTGCGCGACTTACCCGCGAAGATGTTATCGTCTCGGCGACCACCATCGCATCACTGCGGCGCTTTAAGGACGACGTGGACGAAGTCCGCTCTGGTCTCGAATGCGGCGTAGTTCTGGAAGACACGAACGACATCAAGCCGGGCGACCAGCTCGAAGTCTTCGAAGTCGAGCTTCGCGAGCGCACGTTGGAGGTTGGGTGATCTAACTCCCCTCCCGCAAGCGGGAGGGGTCGGGGGTGGGCGTGGGCCTGAGAAGGCCCACCCCGCTGCGACTAAGCCCGCTTACGCGAGCCAAGTCTCACTGCCCCTCCCGCAAGCGGGAGGGGATTATGGGGAGTGAAATGACTGACGACGACAGCCGCTATATGAGCGATGAGCAAATCCGGGCACGCGAGGAAGCTAACAAGCCTTGGTGGAAGAAGACACGGGACGGGATCCTTGATGGTTGCTTCTCGATTGGAGCGGTTGCTTTTGTGTTGGTAGGCACGCCTGTCTGGTGGACTTTTGGCTGAGCGAAATGACGCAAAAATACATCCACCCCAAGGACGCGGATACCTCTCCGCACACCGCCCTCCTTGGCTCTAAATTCGTCGATTTCGACGCGGAAACCCAAACCGCCACCATGCACTTCACCGTGCGGCCAGAGATGGTCACCCATCGCGGCGGGGTGCAGGGCGGGCTTGTCGCAGGCTATCTCGATGATGTGATGGGCTATGCCTATGTCGCCTCCACCAATGGCGCAATGGCACCGCTTAACCTCGAAATTTCGATGAGCCTTATCCGGCTGATCCCGGAAGGGCCTCTGATAGGCAAAGGCCGGGTGGTGAAGGGTGGTCGCAAGGTTGTGATCCTCGAAGGCGAGCTGTTCTCCGAAGATGGCAAGCTGATGGCGCGCGCAACCTCGACGGCGCTGCCGACCTCGCGGCCTAGTTCAACCAACACCGGGCTCGACGTGTGAGCCGTTACCTCGCCCTGCTCGGTTCGATCAATATCGGCGGCAACCGCGTGAAGATGGTCGATGTGAAGGCGGCCTTTGCCGATGCAGGATACGGGGAGGTCACAACAATCGCGGCCAGCGGGAATGTGGTGCTGGATAACGACCAAGACCCCGCCATGCTCGAAATTGCTCTGGAAGACCTCATCAAAACCCGCTTTGGTTTCAATTCCTGCGTCATGGTCCGCACCCGCGATGAAGTGCGCGCGGCTATTGAGGAAAACCCCTTTCACGGAACTGGGCCCGAGCATGGCACCGACAAGATGGTGCATTCCATCTTCCTTAGCCAGCAGCCCGAGCAGTCTGCCGTCGATGCGCTGATCGAAGAACACCGCTCTAAAGGCAGCGAGCGGCTGGCGATTGGGGACCGGGTGCTATTCCTCGACTATGTCCACGGCGTTGGCGTGTCGGACCTATCAAGCAAATTTCTGGAGCGACGCATCAAGGTCAAAGGAACCGCACGCAATATGAACTCTCTCAAGAACATCCTTGCAAAAATGGGCGGATGACGACATTCGCCACCCGCCCATCCAAGAGTCATTAGGGGAATAATGCTCTTATTTGCGTGCCGGTTTAGCGGCTTGTGCGTACGGCCACGTTGACCTTGCCAGCGAGCGCTGAGCGGTTGCGTTTCTCACGGGTCTGTTGAGACGCTTCCCTGCTGCGCTCCACGATGATCGTATCGCCAACCGTTTCGTTGCTAGATGCAAGGTTCATTTCATGACGCGCCTGCGAGCCTGGAGTGCCAACTTTTTGCGCGGCTGAAGCGGAGGTAGCAATTGGGGCGATAAGAGCGGCGGTTACAAGCATAATAGTAAGGTTTTTCATGGGGATTTCCTATCTTTACTGTATTTAATAAATTCTGTTCATTAGGCTGAGGTTCAATTTGGTATGAGCCTTTCTTATTCAGCCTCTCGATATGCAGTGGTTCGGCGGTTTGAATCGTTTAGTTACACCTCTGCCAAGAATTGCTCGAAACATGGCGAGCTTGCCGCTAAAGGGTGCGCATGGCCAAACGACAAGATCACACCAGTGAGCAACACTCGGTCCGCGTCCTTAAAGTGGGGGAGCGAGTGCGTCATATCCTGTCCGAGCTGCTTGCCCGGCAAGTGGTGCACGATGATGTGGTGAGCGCGTCCAACATCGCGGTGACCGAGGTGCGCATGACGCCTGACCTCAGAAACGCGACGGCCTATGTGAAGCCGCTTTTGGGCAGTGCGGAGAATGACGTGGTCAGGGCCCTGCGCCAAAACACCGCATTCCTCCAGCGCGAGGTTGCCAAGCGATTAGGGCTCAAATTCGCCCCTAAGCTCAAGTTTCGCAAGGATGAGAGCTTTGCCGAAGCGGACCGGATTGAGGAACTGCTGCGCGATCCCAAGGTGGCCAGAGATTTAGACGACGACTTAGCTGGCGATTTGACCAACGATTAGGCCGATAAAGAATAGGCCTTATTGCGGTACGATCCGCGCGCGCAAGCTGATATCGACCTTATTGCCGACGATAAGTTGAAAACTTTTCATACCGTAATTGCGCCTGTCAATCTTAGCTGTTGCGGTGAAATTGATCGGGTCGTTGGCGCCTGCGGTCAAAGGATTGCGGTCAAATTTGACTTTCAACGTCTGGTCGCGGGTCACGCCGCGCGCGGTGAGCCGGCCGGTCATCGAACCTTCTTTCGCGCTCGTCATTTTGAGCGCGCGGCCTTTGAAACGGATGGTCGGATATTCGTCGACCCAGAAGAATTTCTCGCCCTTCAGCCGGTTTAAAGTCACCGTGTCAGGCGCGGTGATGGCTGTCGCATCCCAAGTGACATCAATCTCAGTCTTGGCCGGGTCATTACCCACAATGGTCGCTGTGCCGCGCACTTTGGGAAAGGTTGCGGTTTTGCTGGAGAGGCCGAGGAAGGGAACCTTGGCGCTGAGGAGCGAATTGCTCTGATCTATGCGGTAATTGACGGGCGCATCCAAATTGGCTGCCAGAAAGGCAGCGAACAGCGGAAGCAACATTAGACGTCGCAGAAAGGGGATCATTGTAAGCTCTCCTTGTCTCTTATCATCGCCCGCCCAGATAGGTTGCAGCCCCTCGCACTATTCATGAGGTGCCGGGAAGCGAATAGGCCACTGGCGCATCAGGTCCGAGCGGAATGCCGAGATAGAACCAAATCACGATCAGCAGTGTACCAGAGATCAGCAGCCAGATCGAATAGGGCAGCATGGTCGCCGTCAGACTGCCAAGGCCGAAGCTCGGCACCCAGCGCTGCGCAAAGATCAAGATCAACGGGAAGTAAACCATCAGCGGCGTGATGATATTGGTCGCGCTGTCACCCACACGGTAAGCGGCGGTTGCGCCCTCAGGGCTGATCCCCAGAAGCATAAGCATCGGGACAAGGATCGGGGCGAGGAGGGCCCATTTGGCGGAGGCTGAGCCCACAAACAGGTTCAGCATCCCTGCAAAAATCACCATCAGGCCAAGCACAATCGGCAGCGGTAGGCCGGTCGATTGGATCGCGGCGGCTCCATGAACCGCTGAGATAAGGCCAAGGTTGGACCATGAGAACATCGCGACAAAGTGCGCGGCGGCAAAAGCGAGGACAAGGTAATAGCCCATGTCCTTCATCGCTTCGGCCATCATATTGACGAGGTCGCGGTGGTCTTTGATCGTGCCAACCGCCTTACCATAAGCCCAACCGCAAGCGAGGAAGAGCACGAAGAAGGCTGCAACCAGAGACTGGTAAAAGGGCCGCAGTTCGCCGTGGATCGAGCAATCGGGAATGCGCGCGCCCTCTTCTGTCAAACATGCCGCTTCGTTGATGAGAGGCGTGCCCGGTGCGAACACCATAACCGTCCAAAGCACCACAACGCCCAGCGCAGCGAGCCCTGCATTGCGCAGACCCTTGCCTGCGTTTTCAGGAGACGCCTCAGCGACCGCATCATCACTGCCCGCAACAGGTTTAGCACCGCCCGTCCATGGGCCAAGCTTGGGTTCGATCACCTTGTCGGTGACGTACCAGATGATCGGCAGATAAAGGAACGTCATCGCGGCAATAAAATACCAATTGCCCGCTAGGTTTGCGCTCCAAGCAGGATCAAGCGCGCTTGCGCCGACAGCCTCCTCCGTGATGCCAAACAGCAGCGCATCGAGTTGCCCCGGAGAAATATTGGCGGAGAAGCCCCCTGAAACCCCTGCAAACGCCGCGGCAATCCCGGCCAAGGGGTGCCGTCCAGCGGCTGCGAACAGGATACCTGCAAGCGGTATCAGTACCACATAGCCAGCGTCCGCTGCGTGGTTTCCAATCATCGCGACCAGCGCCACAACCGGCGTGAGCAGGCTCACAGGAGCGCTCTTCACCGCGCTCGACATGCCAGCGGCGAAGAAACCCGAACGCTCGGCGACCCCTGCGCCCAGCATCACAACAAGGACATATCCGAGCGGGTGGAAGTGGGTGAAGGTCTTGGGCATTTCGACCCAGAGTTTCTGGATGTTGTCAGGCGCGAGCAAGCTCACCGCGTTGATGACCTCAGGATTGCCCGCCTCATCCACGCTTGTGGGGTGGAGGGCCGACACACCGATAGCTGCCAAGAGGACCGAAATCGCGACCAGCGCAAGGATCAAATAGAAGAACAAAAACACCGGATCAGGCAATTTGTTGCCTGAACGCTCAACCCAGCCCAAAAAGCCGGTCATGCTCTGATGCGTATTCCCCTCGGCAGTCGATGCCATGTGTGATCCCCGTTTCAATCTGAATTTGGCTTCTGGCTAGCATTGCCGATCCTGCCTGTCACATCAATGAATGAGCACTCATCAACAGGCCTTTGCACAGACATGGGACCAAAGCCCTTCGACACGCTCAGCGCGAACCGGTTAGTGTGCACCCATGGCCAAGCTCTATTTCTATTATGCCAGCATGAATGCGGGCAAAAGCTCCTCGCTCCTGCAAGCCGACTTCAATTACCGCGAGCGCGGCCAAGCGACCATGGTGTGGACGGCAAAGCTCGACACGCGCTCACGGGGCCTTGTGAAAAGCCGGATCGGGCTTGAGGCCGATGCGCATCTATACGAGCCTGACACTGACCTTAAGGCGCGCATCCTTGAAAAGCACGCCAAAACGCCGCTTGACTGTGTGATGGTAGATGAAGCGCAGTTCTTGACGCAGGGCCAGGTTTGGCAACTCGCCGCTCTGGCAGATGAGCATGGCATTCCGGTGCTGTGTTACGGGCTTCGCACAGACTTCCAAGGCGAGCTTTTTCCCGGTTCTGCGGTCTTGCTCGGAATTGCGGACGCGCTGGTTGAGATGAAAGCGGTGTGCTGGTGCGGGCGCAAAGCCTCGATGAATTTGCGCGTTGACGGCTCTGGCAATCCGGTGCGTGAAGGCGAGCAGACTGAGATCGGCGGCAATGACCGCTATGTGGCGCTATGCCGCAAGCATTTTAGCGCCGCCCTGAGGGGGGATACCGGCGCACTTGGCTAGCGGGGAGCGTTTGGCATCCCTACATAGATGCCAATGTCCGATACACTGAGCTTTGCCGCCATATTCATCCCCTGTTTGATCATCGCCATCGTGTTTCACGAGGTGGCACATGGTCTTGCCGCGAAAGCCTTGGGTGATCCGACCGCAAGCGAGAAAGGACGCCTCAGCCTCAATCCGCTGCGCCATGTCGATCCCGTTGGCACTTTGCTTGTCCCGGGCGGATTGCTGCTTTTGGGAGCGCCTGCTTTTGGCTGGGCGAAACCGGTTCCTGTCAACAAATGGCGGCTCAGAAACCCGCGCTTTGGCATGATGGCGGTGGCCGCGGCGGGTCCTGCAAGCAATTTTGTGCTCGCCTTTGTAGGGGCGGTTTTACTGGGCCTTATGGGGACCGTGGGTGCAAGCTGGGCAGAGGGTGAAACGGCTCTTCCCATGCTGATTGCGCCTGATGGAACCACTTTGCCGGTCGCAACGGGGCTCTATCTATTTATCTTGATCAACGTGTTTCTGGGGCTGTTCAATCTGCTCCCGATCCCGCCTTTTGATGGTTCGCACATAGTTGGCGGGCTGCTGCCGCGACCTTTGCGCACTCAGTGGGAGAAGCTTCAGCGGCTGGGCATGGTGCTAATCGTGGGCGTCATTGCGTTCAGCTGGATTTTCGGGACCGGCTGGATGGAGGCGACGGTTTTGCCATTGGTGGCCGAGGTGATGAGCTATTATGAGGGTCTCGCAAACGCGGTCGCGTTGGCCTAAGGGGCCGGGTCATGGAAGCGCTTTCTTGCATTCTTGAACAGGCCCCCGTGCGTTTGGTGCCGCTTGCCGATGAGCATATCGAGCCGCTGCGGCGTGCTTGCCGGGAAGATCAGGAGATCTGGGAGGTTTACCCGGTGAACCTTGGCGGCGACGGGTTTGATGCAGCGCTCGATCTGTGGCGCTCATCGGGCTGGGTCAATTTTGCGGTGGTCGATATGCGCAGTGAAAAGCTGGTTGGTACGACAAGTTATATCCGTCCGGCCCCATCTGGTGTCGTTGAAATTGGCGGGACATATATCACGCCGAAGGTGCGCGGAGGGCCATTCAACACGGTGATGAAAAAGCTGCTCATCGACCATGCCTTTGCCTGCGGGTTCCACAAGGTTGAGCTGCGCGCGGACACGCGCAACAAACGCTCGATCGCTGCGATAGCCAAGCTGGGCGCGAAGCATGAAGGAACTCTGCGCGGCAATATGGTGACTTGGACTGGCTATCGCCGCGATACGGCCGTGTTTGGGCTCTTGAAGAATGAATGGGATGGCTGAAGCAGGCCCCGATAAACTTCCCGCACCAAATGGCTGGATTATCCTCGATAAACCGCGCGGGCTTGGCTCGACGCAAGGTGTGGCAGCGGTAAAACGGAACCTTCGCCAAGCAGGGTACGCCAAAACCAAGGTTGGGCATGGCGGGACGCTTGATCCGCTGGCCGAAGGGGTGTTGCCAATTGCCTTGGGCGAGGCGACGAAGCTTGCCGGGCGGATGCTCGATGCGAGCAAGATTTATGAGTTTACGGTCAAGTTCGGCGAGCAAACAGCAACGCTCGATACCGAAGGCGAGGTGGTGGAGCGCTCTGATGTGCGGCCCACTTTGGCCGAGGTCGAGGCGGTGTTGCCGCGGTTTACCGGACCCATTCAGCAGGTGCCGCCAGCGTACTCAGCTCTCAAGGTTGATGGGAAACGCGCTTACGACCTTGCGCGGGCTGGGGAGCAGGTGGAATTGAAAACGCGCGCGGTGACCATTCACTCCCTCACAATCCTCCCCGAAACGGGGAGGGGGACCGCGAGCGCCGCTCGGGGTGGAGGGGAACCTTCGGCTAAGCGCGACCTGCCCCTCCACCACGCTACGCGCGGTCCCCCTCCCCATGTTGGGGAGGACTGTGTGACCCTCACCGCCCACGTTTCAAAGGGCACATATATCCGCTCTCTTGCACGGGACATCGCGCGCGCACTTGGAACCTGTGGCCACGTCACCTTCCTCCGGCGAACGAAGGCGGGGCCATTCCTCGAGGGACAAGCGATTTCGCTGGACAAATTGAACGAAATCGCTAATGGCGCGCACTTATCTGACCTACTCTTGCCGTTAGAGGCAGGGCTGGACGACATCCCGGCCCTTCACCTCTCCCAGACAGACGCGCAGGCGGTCCAACAGGGCCGGGTCGTGTCTGGATTGCCCCAACCCGCCGGGCTGTATTGTGCGATGCTGGAAAATGTTCCGGTGGCGCTGGTGCAAGTTACGGATGGTCAAACCAAGGTGGTCAGGGGTTTTAACCTTCCCGATGTCGCTGAGTAGAAAGAGAAAATATGTCGGTAGCACCCGAGCGTAAGACTGAAATCATCAAGGACAACGCGCAAGCCAAAGGCGACACCGGTTCGCCAGAAGTGCAAGTCGCGATCCTGACCGAGCGTATCCGCAACCTCACCGAGCACTTTAAAGCCAACCACAAGGACAACCACTCACGTCGTGGCCTCCTGATGATGGTGAACAAGCGCCGCAATCTTCTTGCCTATCTTAAGAAGAAAGATGTGGAGCGTTATAACGCGCTGATCCAGAAACTGGGTCTGCGGAAATAAGAGTTTTGAAAGGGCGGGTCCGGTTGGAGCCGCCCTTTTTTCACAAACGTGAGTCCCAGCGAATGCTGGGACCTCCCTCCAGCAGGCACACTGCTTGCGGCACGAGGCCCCAGCCTTCGCTGGGGTTCACAATTGGGGGAAAGTAAGGGGCACGGGTCACAATTCGGTGATCCAGCCTTGGGGCTTAGCACACTACGCCCCGGACCGGACCGGGACGGTTTCCCCGGAATTGTAGGCCCCGCGCGCAATGAGGCGTCGCGGGTTCAAAAGGAAAATCCATGTTCGACACGAAAACCGTATCGCTGGAGTGGGGCGGAAAAACCCTCACTCTGGAAACAGGCCGTATTGCCCGTCAGGCAGACGGCGCTGTATTGGCTACCTATGGCGAGACAGTGGTGCTTTGCGCCGTGACCGCCGCCAAATCAGTGCGCGAGGGACAAGACTTCTTCCCACTGACCGTACACTATCAAGAAAAATTCTCAGCCGCTGGCCGTATCCCGGGCGGTTTCTTCAAGCGCGAAGGCCGTGCGACGGAAAAAGAAACGCTCACATCGCGTCTTATCGACCGTCCTTGCCGCCCGCTCTTCCCAGAAGGTTTCTACAACGAAATCAACGTCATCTGTCAGGTCATGTCCTATGATGGCGAGACCGAGCCAGATATCCTTGCGATGATTGCTGCCTCGGCTGCTCTCACTATTTCTGGTGTTCCTTTCATGGGCCCCATCGGTGCAGCGCGCGTTGGCTTTAGCAATGACGGCGAATACATCCTCAACCCGAAAGTTGACGAAGCGCTTGGCGAAGATGGCCGGCTCGACCTTGTTGTTGCAGCGACACAGGACGCTGTGATGATGGTGGAATCAGAGGCTAAAGAGCTGACCGAGGAAGAAATGCTCGGCGCTGTGATGTTCGCCCACGAAGAGAGCCGCAAGGTTATCGGCGCGATCATCGAACTGGCTGAACAAGCTGCCAAAAGTCCGTGGGAAGTCGACGTTTCTGACGACACCTCCGAGATCAAAGAAAAGCTGCGCGGCATCGTTGGTGATGACATTGCAGCCGCATACAAGCTGACCGACAAATCGGCCCGCTCGGACGCTCTCAACGAGGTGCGCGCTAAAGCGAAAGAGGCCTTCGCCGAAGAAGAGCCGCAAACGCAAATGGTCGCCAATAAAGCGGTCAAGAAGCTCGAAAGCGAAATCGTTCGCGGGGCTATCATCAAAGACGGCACCCGGATCGACGGCCGTAAGCTTGATCAGGTTCGTCCGATCGAAGCCATGGTTGGTCTGCTTCCGCGCACCCACGGTTCGGCTCTGTTCACGCGCGGTGAAACGCAGGCGATCTGCACCACCACGCTTGGCACGAAAGATTCCGAGCAGATGATCGACGGGCTCGAAGGCCTCTCCTACACCAACTTCATGTTGCACTATAACTTCCCGCCCTATTCGGTCGGCGAAGTGGGCCGTTTCGGCTTTACCAGCCGCCGCGAAACCGGTCACGGTAAGCTTGCCTTCCGTGCGCTTCGCCCGGTTCTGCCTACGGTTGAGGACTTCCCGTACACCATCCGCGTTCTGTCAGACATTACCGAGTCAAACGGTTCATCTTCGATGGCCACCGTATGCGGCGGCGCGTTGTCGATGATGGATGCAGGTGTTCCCCTCGCGCGTCCGGTATCGGGCATCGCCATGGGCCTTATCCTTGAAGGCGAGGACTTTGCAGTTCTCTCCGACATTCTTGGCGATGAAGATCACCTTGGCGATATGGACTTCAAAGTGGCCGGTTCGGAGGAGGGCATCACCAGCCTTCAGATGGACATTAAGGTTGCGGGCATCACCCAGGAAATCATGGAAAAAGCGCTCGAGCAGGCGAAAGCTGGCCGCGCGCACATTCTTGGCGAAATGGCGAAGGCGCTCACCGGTTCACGCAACGAGGTCAGCAAGCACGCACCGCGTATCGAGACCATGCAGATCGACAAATCGAAGATCCGCGACGTTATCGGTACAGGCGGCAAAGTGATCCGCGAGATCGTTGCTGAAACCGGCGCGAAGGTCGACATTGACGATGAAGGCACGATCAAAATCTCGTCTTCTAACGCTGATGAAATTGAAGCGGCGAAAAAGTGGATCGAAGGCATTGTGGAAGAAGCCGAAGTTGGCAAGATCTACAACGGCAAGGTCGTCAACATCGTCGATTTTGGCGCATTCGTTAACTTCATGGGCGGCAAGGACGGTCTCGTCCACGTCTCCGAGATGAAGAACGAGCGCGTTGAAAAGCCAACCGACGTCGTCTCCGAAGGCCAAGAGGTGAAGGTCAAAGTCCTCGAGATCGACCAGCGCGGGAAGGTGCGTTTGTCGATGCGGGTTGTTGACCAGGAAACCGGCGAAGAATTGGAAGACACACGCCCACCTCGTGAGCCGCGCGGTGACAAGCCACGCGGTGATCGCGGTGATCGGCGCGGTCCACGTGGCAATCGCAGCCGTGGCGGAGACCGTGGTGGTCGCCGTGATGGCGGCGGCGGCGGCGATAAGGGCGGCAATGACGGCCCAGCGTCGATGCCCGATTTCCTGAAGGACTAATGCTTCAAGAATGGATGACAATAGAAGGGCCGCCCCATAAGGGTGGCCCTTTCTTTTTGAAGGCCAACGCAATGCTCAAACGTGAACTCATAGACACCGTCGAGATACCCGACGGTGAAGTGCTCGAGCTCTTTCAGCACGGGCGCGATTTCATGATTGTGCTTGGTTACAATGAGCTGATGAGCACGCGCATGCGGTTCTCTGAAGAGCAATTGGCGGAATTGACGCTCGACCGGTTGGACAAGCCAAACCCGCGCATCCTGATCGGCGGCTATGGCATGGGCTTTACTTTGCGCGCGGCTTTGGCGCGCTTGCCCGACAATGCTGAGGTTGTGGTTGCGGAAATCTCAGACAAGATCGTCGAATGGGCAAGAGGGCCCATGGCTGATTTGACAGGAGAATGCCTGAAAGACCCGCGCCTCGACCTCAAGATCTGCGATGTGGCGGCGCTTATCGACGATGCCAATGACGGCACTTGCGCTAAGTTCGACGCGATCTTGCTCGATGTCGACAATGGCCCCGATGGCATGGTGCGCGCCGATAACAATCGCATCTATTCGCGCACCGGCCTTGGGAAAGCGCGCGATGCGCTTAACCCCGGCGGAATCGTCTCGGTGTGGTCAGCCGCGCCCGATCACGGCTTTCGACGCCGCATGCAAGAGGCGAGGCTTGATGTTGAAGAAGTCAGTGTGCGCTCTCGCCCGAACAACAAGGGCGCGCACCATGTGATCTGGTTCGGAAAAAAGCGCGGGAGTTAGGGACAGGATACTTAGGCCGCCTCGGCGATGTCCTCAGTAGGCTCGTTGCGGATGAGATAGTCAAATGCGCCTAGCCCAGCTTTTGCGCCTTCGCCCATGGCAACGACGATCTGCTTGTCGGGCACGGTGGTCGCATCGCCCCCAGCATAGATGCCGGGGAGGTTGGTCGCCCCGTGTGCGTCGACGATAATCTCGCCATGTTGGGAGAGTTGGAGGCCGGTGCCTTGGAGCCATTCGGTGTTTGGCACGAGGCCGATTTGAACGAAGACGCCCTCGAGCGCGATAGTGCGCTCTTCGCCGGTCTTGCGGTCCTTTAGCACGAGGCCATTGCAGCGCGATCCATCTCCGGTGATCTCGGTCGTCTCGCCATTGGTGACGATTTCGACATTGGAAAGCGAGCGCAATTTGGCCTGAAGCACCTCGTCGGCGCGAAGCTTGGTGTCAAACTCGATGAGGGTCACATGGCCGACGATCTTGGCAAGGTCGATGGCCGCCTCAACACCCGAATTGCCGCCGCCTATGACCGCGATGCGCTTGCCTTTGAACAGCGGGCCATCGCAGTGGGGACAGTAAGCAACGCCCTTATTGCGGTATTCAGCCTCGCCCGGAACGCCGAGGTTACGCCACCGTGCACCGGTGGAAAGAATGAGAGAGCGCGATTTTAGGACTGCGCCATTGGCGAAGGTGACCTCGTGCATGCCGCCCGCCTCGGTGGCGGGGTTGAGCTCTGTCGCGCGGGCCAGGTCCATCAGGTCGATGGCGTTCTCATTGGTCTGCGCTTTAAGGTTGTCTGCAAGCTTGGGGCCTTCGGTGTAGCTGGTGCCGGGCAGGTTCTCGATGCCGAGCGTGTCTTGCAACTGCCCGCCAAAGCGCTCGGCTGCGATGCCTGTGCGGAAACCTTTGCGCGCGGTGTAGATGGCCGAAGCCACGCCAGCAGGACCGCCTCCGATGACGAGGACTTCGAACGGGTCCTTGGCAGAGAGTTTCTCGGCGGCCTTCTCATCGGCGCCGCTGTCCAGTTTGGAGAGTATTTCAGCCAGCTCCATCTTGCCGTTGTAAAAGCTTTCCCCGTTGAGGAAGGTGGCTGGCACTGCGAGAACGCCGCGGTTCTCAACCTCATCCTGGAAGGTGCCGCCTTCGATGAGGGTCGCGGTGACATGCGGATTCTCAAGCGCCATGAGCGTAAGCGCCTGCACCACGTCCGGGCAGTTGTGGCACGAGAGCGAGAAGTACATCTCGAACTCATAATCGCCTTCAAGCGCACGGGCTTGCTCGATGAGGTCGGCGTCGATCTTGGGTGGGTGGCCGCCTGCCCACAGCAGCGCGAGGACGAGTGAGGTAAACTCATGTCCCATCGGAAGGCCAGCAAAGCGCACCCACTTAGTCGCGTCAGAGCCGCGGCGGATCACGAAGCTAGGCTTGCGCTCATGCGTGCCGTCAAAGCTCGCGCTCACCATCTCATGCAGGGCGGCAATCTCAGTGAGCAATTCGCGGGTTTGCGCCGATTTCTCGCTCCCATCAAGCGAGGCAACAAGCTCAATCGGCTCGCGCAAATTGGCGAGATATTGCTTCAACTGGGCTTGCATATTGGTGTCGAGCATAGCGGCGAATGTCCGTTGCAGGTGTTTGAGAAAAAGATGGGCTGGAAGCGCCTCACCCAAGGAGAGGGAGAGAGGGGCAGGGCGCTTCCAGACTTTATCGGCCTGAGATCAACTCAGACAGAAGACTGGCATCACAGCGGCGAAAGGAGAGGGGAGAGCGCCGCCTTAATGCCGATTGGTGGAGTTAGATCTTGCCTACAAGATCGAGCGAGGGGGCAAGCGTGTCGGAGCCTTCTTCCCAAGCTGCCGGGCATACCTGACCGGGGTTCGCGCGCACATATTGTGCCGCTTTGATCTTGCGGGTCAGTTCGTTGGCGTTGCGGCCCACACCTTCGCAGGTAATTTCCATGATCTGGATCACGCCGTCAGGATCAACAACGAAGGTCGCACGGTCAGCAAGGCCCATCTCTTCGCGAAGCACGCCAAACTGCTTGGAAAGCGTATGGAGTTGGTCGCCAAGGAATGGGAATTGAAGCTTGCCGATTTTCTCGGAAGCATCGTGCCATGCCTTGTGGCTGAAGTGAGTGTCGGTTGAAACCGCGTAGACTTCGACGCCCATGTCTTGGAGCATGGAGTATTTCTCGCCCATATCCTCAAGCTCGGTCGGGCACACGAAGGTGAAGTCAGCAGGGTAGAAGAAGAAGACGGCCCATTGGCCAGCAATGTCCGCTTCGGTCACGTCAAAAAAGTCTTTGCCAGCTTGGAAAGCGGTCGCTTTGAAAGGTTGGATGGTTGATCCGATAATGCCCATGGTAGTTCCTTTTAATTGGGTTTTTCAATGAGAGGTTTGAATAAGGAACGCAGCACATGGGGATTTGTTGCATCGCAATATAATGCAATAATCCGATCAGCCAGATCGGCTTTGTCGATTGTAATCAAGTTCATGAAAAAATGGGTGAAAGCCGCGCATTGTGCGGTGCACCTATTCTCTCAGATTTGCTTAAAAGCCGTAGATGATTGTGATCCGGCTCAGCGTATCGGTATTGACCGCTCCGGCTGGGGGATCGGTGTCATGTTCCACGGTGTAGGACAGCCTGATCGAGACAGCATCAGAGATGGACGCTTGCAGGCCAGTGTCTGAAACAAAGGTGCTGGAACCGCTCTGAACGAAGGCGCTGACGTCTTGAGTGAAAGTGAGGTTTTCGCTCAGGGCCCAGTCGAAGTCTGCTGCTGCCAGGCCAGCAAAATCGCTGGTGGTGCCTCCGCCGATCAGCTCGGTGCGCCGCCATGCAGGACCAGCTTTGACAGACAGCGTTGGGCCTTCGGTCAGTACGTCATAGCCAAGACCGCCAGAGACAGCGTATCTTGCCCCGAACCCTTGGAAACGGTCGCGCTCGTACTGGCCGAGGGCATAAGCGTACAACCTGTCGTTGAACTTGTAATTGGCCTCGTAAGCGGCGAGGAATTGCTCGCGGGTGGTGATGCCTTCGCTTTCCTGATAATCGGCGCGCGCGGCGAGTTTGTGACGCCACTTGATGCCATCTCTGGTGAGCGCAAGGCTTGCGGTAAGGCCCGTGTTGTCGGCATTGCCTGACGACATAAATGCGCCAAGCTCGCCTTGGCCTGACCAGTTGTCCAGCAGGCCAGCGGACCGCATTTGAGCCTCTTTTGCAGCAGCCTCTTCGCTCGCGTTTGCGGCAAGCTGTGTTTCGAACCCTGCCAGAATTGTGTCGAGCTCTGCCCCATCATCGGGGTTTGTGGTGCGCGCCAGATCAATGACAGTGCGCACCTTCGCCTCGTCACCGGTGGCAATAGCGGCATCAATCATCGCGCGCACAGGCTCTGGCAATTGCGCCGATGCAGCAACCGGACACGCCATCAGAGAAAGGACGGCGAGCCCATCAACAACACGTTTCGTCTTTGGCAAGGTCAAACTCCTCATTCAGGCACCGATGATCCGGGGAATGCCTGTGAAGTCTCGTTTACCTAGGGCGACGCCTTTGTGGCGCAAAATGTCGTAAAAGGTGGTCGCGTGGAAAAAGAAGTGGTGCTGATTAAAGCCCAGAAGGAAGTTCTGACCGGTCATCTCCAGCAGCCTCTTACCGCCCAGCTCAAAGCCGATGGTTTTGTCTGAAATGTCTTCGAGAAACTCCGGCGTGACCGCATTAAGCTGCGCAACCGCATCATCGACCATCGCGCGCATCGCGTCCCAATCGGCGGGTATCTCGGTGAAGTCAGGCGAGAAATACCCGTCTTTGTAGAGATTGATCGCAAAGCCTGAATGCACCCAGCATGCGCGTACATGCCACGGCAGGGACCACATTGTTTCGTGCAAGGTGGCTTCGTAAAGCTCGCTGTCAGCGATGCCGTTGTCGCTGCAATGACTTTGCGCTTTGTCGATGATCCCGCGCATGCCGCCAAGGATCTGCACCGCGTTTGGGACGAAGGCTTCGTGAAGGGTCAGTGCCATGTCATGTTTCTCCTGATTGAAACGGCCTTTTTCATGAAAAAGCCCGGTGGCTGTATCAGCGACCGGGCCTTTCGAAGGGCTGTATTGATGTATGCCCGGTTACCGAACTCGCGGTCCGCCAAAAGGAAGCGGCGGCGGGGGTCTGCGGGCACCGCGCGGAAGCTGTGCCTGATAGGCGCGTCCGCAATGCTCAACACAGTACGGAAAGCCCGGGTTCACTGGCGTACCGCAGAAGTGGAAATCTGGTTCTCCCGGGTGACCCATAGGCCAGCGGCAAACCTTGTCGGACAGATCCAGAATACTGGTTTTGTCCTTTATTGAAGGATCGGGTTTTGCTGGCACGAGGCGCCGCGGCGGCGCTGGCGGGATCGGCGGTTGCTGATCACCGGGACCTTGGCGCAGGAAGCCGCCGGGGCCGACCGAGACGATCTTGGGTAGATCGGGCGTCGGGTTGGGCACAGGCTGGCTGTTGATCGGCGCATCGGGCTGCTGAGCCGAGGGCGCAGGAGACGGTGCAGCGGCGGGCTTTGACGCAGGTTTGGGCGCTGCCTTTTTGGGAGGCGCTGCCTTAGCCGCGGGCTTTTTCGCCGCCGCTTTCTTTTTCTTATCGCCCGATTTCACAGGCGAAGGGCGCGATTTTAGCCCCAAACGGTGCGCTTTGCCGATTACGGCATTGCGGCTCACACCGCCCAATTCTTCTGCGATTTGGCTGGCCGTGGAGCCACCTTCCCACATCTTCTTGAGCGTCTCGATCCGCTCGTCAGTCCAACTCATACTTTATCCGTTCTTTCACGTGCCGCCTGTAGATAGGCAGCTTGTCACAAGACACCAGAGGCCTTAGGCGCATTCGTCATGGAAAGAGACCTTTCAGCCACACCCAATAAAGCGGGCACTCCCCAATCTGAAAATGCAGGCACGAGCACCCGGTTTCCCCCTCGCGGCGTTCCAGTGATCACCGGAATCAATCGTGTGGGGCTCTTGGCGCTCTATATGAAGGAGGTGCGCCGGTTTCTCAAGGTCCAGACGCAGACGATTTGGGCTCCTGCGGTCACAACCCTCCTGTTTTTGGTGATTTTCAGCGTCGCATTGGGCCGAGGCGGGCGCGAGGTTCTTGGCGTTGACTTTGCAAGCTTTGTGGCCCCTGGCCTTATCGTCATGGGAATGATGCAGAACGCCTTTGCCAATTCGTCGTTCTCGCTCTTGGGCGGAAAGATCCAGGGGACCATCATTGACTACCTCATGCCGCCGCTGTCACCCGGGGAGTTGATGGGGGCAATCGTTGGGGCCGCTGTCACCCGCGCTATCTTTGTCGGCGGTGCGGTGGGCCTGGCTATGGTGCTTTGGCCTGGCGTGTCGCTTTCTATTGAGCATCTATGGGCAGTTGTCTGGTTTGGTCTGATGGGATCGGTGATGCTGGGCCTCATCGGCCTTGCGACCTCGATCTGGGCCGAGAAATTTGATCACAACGCCGCCATAAGCAATTTTGTCGTAGCCCCGCTCTCGCTTTTGTCGGGCACATTTTATGTGATCGACAACCTCGCGCCTGCATTTCAAGCAGTCAGCCGCGCGAACCCGTTCTTCTATGTGATTTCGGGCTTTCGTTATGGTTTCCTGGGCGAAAGCGATATTGGTGATGGCGGCGCAGTTATGGCCGCAGCGATTGGCATTGGGGTGTTTAATCTCATCATATCCCTTGCCGTCTACGCCGTCCTGCGCACCGGGTGGAAGCTCAAAAGCTAGGCGCCTTAATGTGTTAGCGAGGGGCGCATCCGGTAGCGACCGTCTTTGAACTGCTCAAACAATTGCGGGACCGTTGGATGATCAACCGGGCCGCCATTGGCATCGCCCACTAGGTTGCCCTGGCTCACATAGGCGACGTAGCTCGATTCCTCGTTTTCGGCGAGCAGGTGATAGAACGGCTGGTCTCGCGGCGGGCGCATGTCTTCTGGGATCGCCTCATACCATTCTTCGCTATTGGCAAAGACCGGGTCCACATCAAAAACGACGCCGCGAAAATCGAACAGGCGGTGGCGCACCACTTCGCCAATTCCAAAGCGGCTGCGGGTTTGTCGCGGGGCATTGATTGTGCGGCCCGCTTGGTAAGAAAAGAAATGAGAGCGTTCCATGAGGTCCAGAATATGGCTGCTCGCGGCGGCAAAACAAGCGATTTTGAGATGAGCGTCCCAGATATGCCCGCATTTTCTTAAGCGAGAACCCTTGGCAAGCGCTAACCGGCAGTGTACCCGGCGCGCTTCTTTGCGATCGCAGAGACATGCGGAGAGATGCCGGAGTGGTCGAACGGGGCGGTCTCGAAAACCGTTGTGCTCTCACGAGTACCCAGGGTTCGAATCCCTGTCTCTCCGCCACTTCTTGCTAAAACCCGCACAAATCCTTAAATCTTGGATAATCGTTTCTCTCTTGTGTCGCAGGTGTGACACACGGTGAGACACAGTCGGCGACCCCAAGACTTGGGAAATCTAGTTGCAGGTTGTGCCCGAAAGGGATCGAATGCGCGATGGTCACAGATCAAGGATCACGAGACCAGAGGCCCGCACCAGAGCTGCGGATTTAGACCAGAATCAATCAGCTTGATGAGTTTCCCGAGACCGGGCCGATGAGCAATTCTCGTCGAAGGGTCTCGTACTTGTCTCGTCGTGGGGGCATCTATTATTTGCGTGTGCGGGTGCCTCACGACTTAGTTGAGCGAGTGGGAAGGTTTGAAATCCGTCGGTCTTTGGGCGTGGCACGATCAGATCAAGCACGACTGCTCGCCGCAAAATACGCTGCACGCGTCTTTGAGGTGTTTAGCATGCTTAGATCGGAGCAAAATTCAAAGGCTGAAATTGTAGAGATAATTCAGTCAGTCTTCTCTGACTTGTCCTTTGACGTGGAGCGTCATCCTTTCGTCTTTAGGGCGAGCGATGTGGATCACGAACTCGCGGCCCAGCTCTCAATGTCCGAGGAGTATGAGGCGGTGCTGTTGCAGGCACTGGAATGCTTCAACCCAGCAAAAAGCGAAATAAAGGGGGCAAGAAGGTTGCTCGCAGAGAAAGTCTCGGTTTTCGGCCAATTGCCGGAAAGTGAGCAGCATGACTTACTTGTCGGAGCATTGCGTGCGTTGATCGAGCAGCAGCGACAGTTTCGCTTTAGACTCAACGAGAGGCTGGTTCCGTACAAACCGCATGACAAATTGTTCGATGTTGCAACTGACCATTCGAGACCTCCAGTTCCTGCGAAAAAGGGGGAAGTATCGCCTGCCGAGCGACCTTCTGGTCCAAAGATCGTCGATCTGGTTGATCGCTATTTGGCGGCGAAGAAGGTTTCTTGCACTGCAAAAACCATCAAAATGATGTCAGCAAAACTAGTGCTCCTCACTGATCACCTCGGCGAGAAAACCCACGTCTCTGAGGTCAGTGTTGATGATATGCGTAGGTTTCGAGATGGCGTCTTGCGACTGAGGAAATCGTATCGCGGCGAGAGTGGTAGCTTTGTGGAACGCCAGACAAATGTCGCAAATGGTCAAGTATCTCTGAAAACTGCCTCCACGACCTTCAAAACGGTTCAGTCGTTTTGGAATTGGGTGGTGAAAGAAAGCTACATTGAATCAAGTCCGGTTGCCAATCTGGCGGTCGATCTTGCTGGCTACAAAAAACAAAAGAAGGACCGGAGACCGTTCGCACCCGAGGAAATCAAGACGCTGTTTTCTGCACCTTTGTTCACTGGATGCCGATCTCGGTTTCGGAGATTTGAACCCGGCACCTCCGTCATCAAAGATGCGAAATTCTGGATACCTGTTTTGGGCTATTACACAGGCGCTAGACTTGGTGAACTGGTTCAACTGCACACCACAGACGTAGTTCTTGATCACAACATTCCGCACATCTCAATAAATGACCAATATGGGGACGGGCACGTCAAGCATTTGAAATCTGATGCGGCAGAGAGGGAGGTGCCAATCCATCCCGATCTCATTGCTTTAGGCTTTGACAAATTCGTTGGTGAGCGATCATCAAAGGCGAAGAAATGCCGTCGATTGTTCCATGAGATTAAGTTCGGTGAAGACGGCCAAGCCTCAACTGTTTTCTCAAAGTGGTTTGCTCGCTTTATGGATAGCCGTGACCTATCGGATAGTAGGCTAGTGTTTCATTCATTCCGGCATGGCGTGCAAGATATCTATCGAAGCTCGCTGGCTCCTCAGTACTTGATTGACGCTATCTTTGGCCACGAGGGCACTCAGACTTCGGATGGCTACAGCCACGATATAGGCCTCGAGGCTAAGCTAAGCACGATGGTGGGCGCGAAATGGCCAATCGTCCTGCCCGAGCTGCTTAGTAACAACGACTGATCGGTTTATGGGGCGATTGCCTGTAGATGACTGCAAATGTGTCCTTGTAATCCGAACTGCGGCATCTTACTTCGAGACTGCTCAATCGTCATGTGATGACCGTGGCCGCAGGCGAGCTGGTTGAGAGTTACCCAAACTAACATGTCCGCTTGGACAGGGAGCTCTCTAATGCCTGACTGTCGAAATTTTCCATTTCCAATACTCACAAGCCCAGAGTGCAACTGCAATGATTGCAGCATTTCGTGGCACGTTAGCGCATGCCTTGCGGGGGCGATGTGATGGCCCGGAAGGTACATGGTCACATATCCGAAGCCGAACTTGCGCGAATGCTTGGGATGAGCGTTTGGGGCCTCCGTGCATGGAGGCGTCGCAACTACGGTCCAGCAGCTCGTAAGATCGGCAAGAGCGTCTTCTATAGAGAAGAGGCAGTGGCTGATTTCTTATCATCAGAAGGCAACGACTGATGGCGAAACCGAAAGCAAAAATGAGTGGCCTCATCGACCTCAATGAAGTGCGGGTCGCAGCTATGCTTTTGCTGGGTGTGCCTAAACTCTCGCACGGCATTGAAAACGAGATACGTGCAGCGGTCATACGTTATCGTAAGCTGCTGACCCGTTTGCGATCAGCCCACACTAGTGGCTCGCGAAAATCTCTGCGTCGGGCGATCTTCGAGTTGGAGAAGTCTGATAGCTCTCGTTTGATTGCTTTCATCCTAGCGAACGGCAAAGGCCGACCATGTCGAAAAATGTCGTGGGAGGGGCTGAAAACACAATCCCGCCGGATCAATCCCAGAAAGCCAAACGGTGAATATGTCTGGGCGAGTACACGCCATAAGCCAAAGGGCGGTTATCGTTCAACTTGCTCATTCGGTCGCGCCTCGCGTGGGACGCAGAAGATAATCGAACACATCATTCTCAGCACGGTTGGGCACAGCCGTTTTGAATACGCCCGCAAGGGGCGTGGTCGGGAAGCAGCGATCCGAGAAACGCTGCACAGCATAAAGATGAAAGGAGTAAGGTGGTTCGGGTTATTGGATGTAAAAGATTTCTTTCCATCAATCACCCGAGAGATGGTTCAAGAGGTGTTGGGCTTCCTTCCGAAGGCCTACGTCAACGTGAGCATCTTCATTCACAAAGACACAGAGATCAGACACAAACGTCTCTATAGGGACAACACAAACCATAGCTCAGAAGCCGCGATCCGGAATGGACTTCCGCAGGGTTCGCTTATTTCAGTCCTAGTCGCCAGTTTGGTGCTGGACAAACACCTCACCGCTCTCAACGCCCGCCATGCCATTAGTCATGTCGATGATATACTCATCGGGGCCAAGACGGAGCTGGAGGTCCAAGCGAAAATCGATGCCCTCGCCTCTTTATTGAAGGGGCACCATTCTGGATCGCTCTACTTGACCGGTCAGCCTCTTGAGATTGGCAATCACCGGATGAACTATCTTGGATATCGATTTCGTCCGCGCTCCGCCCAGTTTGGTGGATATGGACGTGCCATGTTCTCTGAGGAAGCTCGTCAGAGGTTTCTAAAACGTCTGGCAGCGAAGCTTTTGCTCATTCATTGGAAGCACCGATCCGATGTCATTGCTACAGAGTGCGCCCGATGGGTTCGATCCTTCCCAAGTTGGACAAATCGGATCGAGTGCGAAGACATCGCCGTTATAGATGTCGAACAGAACCTCCTGCCAATGCTGGACCTAACCAAGCAAATCCTGACCGCTTACCGCACGAGATGGACAGGTATAAACGAGATGAAAGAATTTATCGACCGAGCGGCACCAATGATCGCGGAAACAACCGGCAGAAACTTCACAAAAGGCGGTGATGTCGGACTGGAAAGACAAGACAAGCTCGCGAACTACATTTCTGATATCATACGCTAACGACAGCTGTGTCCCCGGCACCTCATGCGCTTGGGAAGTGTCAATTTTGGCATCGTCTTACTACTTAAAGGAGAAAGAGCCTAAAGCTCGGTCGACCGCATTTTGGGCGCTGATGTGTTGTTTGGTGTCAGTTCGCTTAGATCACATTCCAAAGTCTGCTAATTGAAGGGGGCGCACATGAAGGTCTACGTCGCGAACTTCGGTCGCGAAAATTATGCTTGGTCGGACTGTCTCGCTCGCAACGAGATAGCAACAATGCAAGACCTTCGGCTGCATGATTTTTGGCAGGCTGAGGACAGAGCAGGCTACATCGACTTCTGCGTTGAAAACCTGAAAACCGCCAAGGGCATCTCTCCGACGCGAGCTGTTGCTGGTCGGTGGTTCAATCTAGGCACGATAATTGCGGAAAGCAGTGGCGATATGTGGCTTCATCAGGATGGGGAACATTTATGGTGGACAATAACCACTGATGATCCGCCTATCATTACCGTTGGCCCTGATCACAAACCAAATCCAGATGGCCCTTCAGAGGTGTACTACTACCGCAAACCGGCGATGCCATGGTCAAACCTGAACCGGAATGGTGCGCCATTGAAATGGAAAGGACTGCATCCGAAAACACCAGATTTTCTGGTCACGGAGGCTACCCTGCAAGAGCTGAGTGAGGACTACGCTGCCTACGCCCGCGCTCTGATTGAGGGTGAGGACTTGAGCCTGTGGCATGAGAAGCCAGATTGGAGCGACAAAACCAAGGTTGGAGCGCGTAAACATCCTGTAACGACATTTAACGCGAGAGAGGTCGATTTCTTCGATCTGGCGAATAGAGCTTGGGAAACGTCACTCAGGTCCAATGGCCAGCGAGAAGAGCGGAAGGTCAAGAACAAGGAATTTGGTTTCGCCAATCGGGAGGAGTTGGCGACGTACATCGCAGCACTTTATGAAGCCCAAGAGGGCCTTTGTGCAATAACCGGGGTGCCCCTCCAGTTTCGTGGAGGGGACGATCACCAGCTTTGCTGTTCCCTTGATCGCAGAGACAGCGACGGCCACTACGAACCCGGCAATCTTCAGGTCGTCTGCAAATTCATAAATATGTGGAAGTCAAACCAAGACGACGGAGAGTTCCGCAGGCTCATAGAGTTGGTAAGGCGCACTTCTGGATTCTGAAGGATGAGGCCCCGTCGACCGTTCCCACTTGGCGCGGCCGGACCAATTGTGTTCCAAGCTAAGGGTATCGATTTGGGGTGTACGCCAGGCGGTTCAGAAGCCAAGATTTAACACACAAATCAACCAACACAGGTTATGAGCCATCCTAATCGGCTATTTAAGAGTTTCCACCGGGAAGCAGCAATTATCGGGATTGGGATTGGAGGCTCAACGAACTAGCATCGAGAACTATGCTTTGCAGATAGGGGGAACGGTCGATCAGTTCTTTGTCGAAACCGAGTCTGGCCGAAAGAAAGATAGGCCAGAGCTTCAAGCGGCGCTCGCTGCCTGCAAGCGCAACAAAGCGACGCTGATCATCGCAAAGCTTGATAGGTTGGCCCGTAACGTTGCGTTCGTGTCATCATTGATGGAGTCCGGCGTTGAGTTTGTAGCGGTCGATGCGCCCTATGCGAACAAGCTCATGCTGCACATCCTCTCTGCTTTCGCCGAACATGAGCGAGAGATGATCTCTGAACGCACCAAAGCCGCGCTCGCGGCAGCAAAAGAGCGCGGCGTTGTTCTTGGCTCTCACGGCAAGTTGCTTGCGAAACTAAATCGAGAAGCCGCCCTGAAACACGCTGAAGATGTTGCGCCGCATATCGAGGCTGCTCAAGCGACCGGATTGAAGACGCTGCAAAACATAGCGAGCTATCTCAACGAGAATGACGTTCAGACGGCCTCAGGAGGCCAATGGCACCCGATGACAGTGCGAAGGGTGGTAATGCGCCTGAAACGGCCCTGAGAGACCTCAGGAGCGTGATTGAAGGGATGCGTTCACAACGCCTTCGACAAAGACCAATTGCTCATCGGTCAGGCGGGAGAGCATTGCGGTCAGCCTCCTCAGCTCCGGGCGCTCTGTAGCGCCTGTTTGGATTTGGTCAGTGAAGAACGCCGCAGCGTCAATCTCTAGGGCGGTTGCTAATCGGTGGATTGTCGGGAAACGTGCGCCTGTCGAGCCGGTTTCAAGCCTAGAAATCATGTCTGGGCTGAGGTCAGCTTTGATCGCTAGTGCCTCTTGGGTAAGGCCAGCATGCCTCCTGTGCGCAGCCAGCAAATTCCCAAATCGATCCATCAGTTCCTGCATATGACCTCCGGCAACCGGATTGGTCACATCCGCACGGATGCGGCAGTGAAGCTATTTACGATTTTCGCCAAATCACGAAACCATTTGCAATCAATTGCAATACAAGTTCTACTTTTTCCTGAAACTAGTTCGGGGAAATGTGATGAGATTGATCGTTGGCTGTCTATGTTTGGCTCTGATCGGTTGTGGACCAAGCCTGCAAGAAATCGAAAACGAAGTCGCAGAGGAAGCTGCTCGGCAGTACCAGATTGTGAAGGCTAATGGCGGCACCCGCACTGATCTCTGTGTTCAGGCTGGGATCGTATCAGCAGCCTATTTGCAGGCAGAGAACTCCTCGAAGTACGAGCTATGGAAGATACGTGAGCGTACTGATTGCACGCTGGCGGGCATAGGTGTCCGCTAAGCAAATCGTTGATCCACAAGCGATTTAGGCTGCCCAGCAGGGTTCTCTGAAGTTAATCTTCATTACAACTAACGTATTGGAGTTACGCATGATTTGGACCATTGGATATTCTAATAGATCGCTGACAGAGTTCACTCGAGAGCTTGAACGGCGATCAATCACGCGCCTGATTGATATACGCTCCCGCCCATGGTCGCGAAACCCCAGCTTCAGCCGCAAAGCCATTGAGGTTTGGTCTGATCGGATCGGCATTCATTACGCACATGAGGGCGAAGCGCTTGGCGGCGATCAAGGCGATGATCGAGAATTGCCAGTAATTGCAAAAGCGGTCTCTGGGATCGCCGAAGCTGGCTCAAAAGAGAACGTGGCGATCATGTGCGCCGAGGGTGACCCGGCTCGCTGCCACAGAACTTGGGATGTGTCGGTCTGGCTTCTGCGATGGCATGAAATTGACCCAACCAGTATTTTGCGGGACGGAACCGAAGAGCGTGCAACCCAGAGCCTCCTCCGCGTTTTTAAGCGTGATTTGCCGGAGCATGCCTCCCAATACCTCAATAGCCAGCGCTCATTGTTTTAGTGCGGGTAATCAGCGATTCCTAAGGTCTAAACCAGAGCACCAAAACGACCAGTTATGGTTAAAATGGCTACACAACGGTTTTTGGAAAAAACCCAGAGTTCTGCGGAAAACTGGCAATCCAATTTACAAAAACTGCCGATACGTTTGACGGTCGGCCTCGGTTTCGGTGTTGATGTTGGACGAGTTTGACCTTGGTGGATTGCATGGAGTCAGACACCGCCATCAAGATAGCATTCTAAAATCCGGACAGATCGAAGATTGCGATCTTGTCAGCGGTTGTTAGAGCGGGAATGAATGTGCAATCGACGATGGCGGCGATGAGATGAGATCAAGAATAGACCAAGTGCAAATCGAAGAAGCTGAACAGCAAATCAGGGACTACGCTAAGACCGTCAAGTTCACTGTCACTGAGTATTCGTTCGAGTTCATCGTGGAGAAGCTTAAGTCAGAAAGGTACTACGTTCCAGAATATCAGAGAAAACTAATCTGGACACCGTTGAAACAATCAAAGTTCATAGAGTCCGTGATGATGGGGCTTCCGATTCCGTTCGTGTTCTTTTGGCAAGATCAAGAAGGCAAAATGGAAATTGTTGATGGCTCGCAGCGCCTGCGCACGATCCGAAATTTCATGGACGACGGCTTCGCACTAAAGAAGTTAGAAACGCTGCCTGCTGCTAATGGAATGAAGTTCTCAGACTTCCCAAGATCAAGGCAGCTCATATTTAGTGAGACGCCGATCCGCGCCATAATTCTGGATAACGCAACCGACGCAGTCACACGAACGGAAATGTTCGCTAGGATCAATACTGGGGGGACATCGGCTAACGATGCCGAGATTCGTCGCGGCAGCCTGCCGGGACCATTTATGGACTTGGTAATTGAGCTGTCGCAGCTTGAGGAGTTCGTTGCCCTAACTCCAGTCAGTTCAAAACTCGTGAACCTTCGCGAGCGAGAGGAGCTTGTAACTCGCTTCTTTGCCTACCTTTCGAATTATCGGGCCGGTCAAGGCGCTGAAGGCGCGGACATGCTGGGCTACCGAGAAGAACCTAGGCGGTTCTACTTTTCATTTGTGCAAACCATGAATGAGGAGTTGGCAGAAGATGGTGGAGACGAAAGATCAGCTGAAATGCGCGAGGAGTTTCTGCGGGTACTCGCATTTGTCAACAGCGCCAGTCCATTTGGTTTCACAAAGTCGCAGACCGGCAATCAGGTGCCACGGGTCAGATATGAGTCAATCGCTGTTGGCTCAGCGCTTGCCTTACGAGAAAGGCCTGAGATTGCGGACGAAGCTCCAAACATGACACCTTTGTTAGAGTCCGAAGAATTTGGAGTTGCGACAAAGTCTGACGCCGCAAACGTCAAAAGCAAGCTGCTGAACCGTATTGATGTCGTGCGAAGTTGGCTGCTCAATCAATGAACGATGTTCTAACCTATTTGGAAGAGCGCAAGCTTGAGTTCCAGCGGCACCAATCAATAGCTCAGATGCTATCGGACCGGGTCAATGATGCTCCGAACGATGGTGAACCACTTGTTGAAATCAGGCATATCAACACCCTCAAGTCAGGCCTTTTGATACACCTTTACAACATCGTGGAAGCCATCATGACCCGGACGCTGGCCCATATTGGCTCAGAGGCAGTGAATGAGCTTCCAAAAGATTGGAGAAAAGAGCTCCTTTCCGAATGGGTAAGGGCAGAGATTTGGTCGGGAGAGGACAGGATTGGACCCAAAGCCGTCGAACGCATGACAGAGATAGGAGGAGTACTTGCGTCTGGGAACAGCCCTGCCCCGTTTGCTCTTAAGGGAGAGCCCGGCAGTTGGACAGATGACGCAATCAAGAAGGTCGCTAGACGCCTCGGCTGTCGATTGAGCATGCCAAACTCAGTAAGCCGTGCCGCTTATGAGCGAAAGTATCGTGACGAAAAGACTGCGTTGCAGTTCCTTGCAAACCGTAGAAACGCAATCGCCCATGGGGAAAGCACATTTGAGGACGGCGCGAACGATTTAACTCTGGATGATTTGAACGATTTAGCCGCCAGAATTTTGCCTTACCTTGAAGCGGTCTGTAAGGCGTTCAAGGGATATATGGATCAGAAGCAATACCTAGCAAGACAAGGAGGAACAGCTTGATCGGTGCCTGCGACATTGTGGCTGTCGACTTGTTCTGTGGCGTTGGTGGACTAACACATGGTCTAAGCAATGCGGGCATTGACGTGCGGCTCGGCGTGGATTGCGACCCGGCCTGCCGTTTCCCTATGGAAAAGAACAATAATGCTCGTTTCATTGAAGCGGATGTTGCGAACATGTCCCCAAGCAAAATCAACGATGTCTTCGTAGACTCAAAGATATCTTTGCTGGCGGGATGTGCGCCATGCCAGCCGTTCTCAACCTATTCGCAATCTGCGAGACGCAAAAAGCGCCACGAGGATTGGGGTCTATTAACTGCATTCTCTGACTTAGTGGTACAAACTGAACCGACACTCGTAACAATGGAGAACGTCCCTCCTCTGCGTTCACAGACGATCTTTAAGGATTTTGTGACGAGTCTCCAAGACCTAGGATACTCTCTCGACTGGCGAGTGGTGGACGGCCGAACAATTGGATTGCCGCAGCGCAGACAACGGCTGGTGTTCGTCGCCTCCAAGCTCGGCCCCATAACATTGCCCGAGACTGACGAGCCTGAAGTCACTGTGAGGGACATAATTGCGGACTTACCTCCCATTAAGGCTGGCGAGACACATCCAGATGACTTGCTCCACTCTGCGTCGTCTCTTAGCCCGTTAAACATGGAACGCATTCGCGCTTCAGTTCCTGGGGGAACTTGGCGGGATTGGCCTGCGGATTTGGTGGCTGTGTGCCACTCTAAGAAGTCAGGAGCCACATACCCCTCGGTCTACGGTAGGATGGAATGGGATAAACCGGCCCCGACGATGACAACGCAGTGCTACGGTTTTGGAAATGGAAGGTTTGGTCACCCTGACCAAGATCGGGCAATCAGCCTTCGCGAAGCCGCTATGATTCAGAGCTTTCCAGAAGACTACGCATTCTTGCCCGAAAATGGCGAGGTTAACTTCAACATGCTTGGCCGCATGATTGGAAATGCTGTTCCAGTTCGGTTGGGTGAGTATATCGGGCAGGTACTAGTTAACCACGTGCAATCTTATGCCACGCCTTCCTGAATCGGCCCCTTAGACAGACAGCCACCTAAATCAGAAATCATCAGCGGGCTGTCATTTAGGTCAAAATGTCGCAATCATGGTTAAAATGGCTGCACAACGGATTTCGCCGAGAACGGCGGAAATCCGGGCCTAATCGCGTTTACCATCTGCAAAAACTGCGAGGTTCAGCGGGGACTTCATGCAATTTCGTGCACTGTAAACGATATCGAAAAACCGAATGGTCGATAGCCTTTGCGAAGCTAAGTTTAACATGTAAGCCGAGATTGGAATTGTACCACAATTGTGTTACACACGTGTGTTCCACATGATATGATGATTCTAGGAATATCAGGTACTTAGGGAATCAGAAATTGACGCACTTCCTTTCCTCTCGGGTGCGCCAATACAATGATTTCTTTAGCCGTTGCCACGAGCAATGAACTGCTCGGGCCAAGCACTAGATTCTAGGCGCAATCATTGGATTCACGTATTTTCGACACTTTAAAGACTTACGGAAAAAGTCTTTGCCCATAGCCAAATGTCGAAAGAAACTGCCCTAGTCCAGAAAGAGACTGAACGATCATCTTCTATTTATTCGCTCAGTTGCAGCTTTCATTCTGATTGCAATCTAAACCCTGCTCATTATAGTCAGTGGCGACTTATTCAATGGGGGGATTTATTATGAGACCGGGCACCTTATTTTTATTGCCAATTGCTTTGGGAACCTCTGGATGCGTGGCAAATCTAAAGGTGGCTAACTATGCAAATGGGCCCCAGACCGGCTTGGTGTACGCGCTGCCTATGGCGCAGTTTGCGGTCAAAATTCAGAGACGGATCTCCGAATGTAATGCCAGCAACATGAAGGTTGTTACGAAATTCGAAGTCACCAAAAAGTTAGTGGAAGACCCGGAACACTTATACGTCATTGACCCGAAATCGCTCTCCACATTCTTCAATTCATCTTCGGTAGAAGTGAAGTACCATGAAGACTCTCGCATTCTTAAGTCGCTGAATGCTACCGTAGAAGATAAAGCCGCTCCGGCTATTGTGAGTGCCATTAAGGTGGCAGGGATGGCGCTCGGGGTGCCCGCGCCTGCCGGAGGACGCGCTGTTACCTGCAATACTGCGAATGGCATTCCAACAAAAGTCTCGTATGCAAATGCGCAGTTGAAAGCGCTCAAAGCTCAGACAGTCGCGTTGGAAGCGCAGTCTGTAAAGCTGGCCGAGCTCGTAGCGCAGCATAAAATCGCATACCCAGGTAGTGATCCACTTTCCGATCCTACCATTTTGGCTGCACATCAAAAGCTCGTATCTATGAAGCAGACCATCGGTTCTCAACGAGCCGTCGTCACTGCTGCATTGAAGCCAATATCACACACCACCGAAGCTATTTCTTGGCCATTGAACGGCAACGATCTGGGCCGTAGCAAGGCATATGGACTCCCTCAAAAAGTCTTAGATGAATGGGTCGGTCGAGTTAGTGCTGGCCCTAACCAAAAGCGAGCATTTGAAGTCTTTTTCTCATTGAATTCAGACAGCCAATCGATTGGCAGACAAGGCACTGAAGGCGAAACAATCAAAGCGGCTGGTTCAGGGTTATTCTATAGGAATCCGATCAAGGGTAGTTTGATCTTTGAGACTCACAAAGACCCAAGAATCCCAGTTGGAAACGCTGGTCACGAGTTCAAGACACTAGACCGACATCGCGACACTGTTCCGCAACTGGGTTTTGTTGACAAGTTCGAGGTTTCAACCGGTGCTTTCGAAAGTGCTGAATTTGCTATCGAGTTCTCCAAGAATGGCTACCTGACCCGGGCTGGGTACAAATCCAAATCAGCTCCAAGTGAAGCACTTTCTTCCGTGGGTGATGCTCTCGCTACTCAACTCGCTGCATTGGACAAGATAAATGATGAGAAAGAGCAATCTGCGCTGGATGCAGAGAAAAAGAGGCTGGAGACGGAAGTCGCTATAGAGGAAGCGCAGAACAAGCTGAATCCCCCAAGCCCCGCAGAGAGCCAAGAGACAATTGACATGCTGAACGCAGACGTAGAGCTTTTGAAAGCAAGACTAGCCGAGGTTGAGGCCGAGAAAAGGATCTTAGAATTACTGGGTCAATGACATGGCAGGAGGCTAGTCAGTTCCCGCCCAAGGGGCGATTCCTTAAGCGGTTTGAGCCCGGTCAGTTCAAAGGACAAGGGCTCCCGTTTGTTCCCGAATCTGGAGCCGCTGGCCATGTAGATTTGAGAGACCGAAATTTAGTCTCACCTGTTCGGCAGCAATTACCATGCACGGCTTCCTGCACGTCATTTGGCTTCGCATCGCTGATAGAAAACCATCATCTGCGAAAGGATGGATCGACTTATGAGGTAGCCGCCGGCTGGATTCATTCTTGCAAGGCGGGCCTTAATTGTGATCAGGGAATGGACCCTAGCATTCTGGCCGGATTGATCGGCCAATCTGAAGTCCCATCAGCTAGTTCTGGTCCGTTTCCGTGGCCCAAAGACGCATGCACGGTCGATACTACGATAGCGGTGCCGCAATTTAAGCCTGTGTCCGGGGTTTTTCAGTTCAAGCATGCCTTGTTCTATGGGTCAGTGGTTGCAGCCGCCATGCTGGTTGACGATAGGTTCGAGGACTGGGACGGAGTGGGTATCTATTCGGTAGAGACCTCTGAGGCAGCGTATGATCATGTTGTTACGATAGTAGGCTATGACGACAGGCATAAGTACTGGATATGCAAAAACAGCCTGGGTCCAGATTGGGGGGACCACGGGTATTTCCTCGCCTCCTTCGACAGCGCTGGAATAGCCGTGTATTCCGCATACACCGTTTGACGCGTACTCAAATGGCTAGTTTGATGACGGTCAAAAGTAGGAGTGCTCCTCTGAGCCTTTAGGCACATTTTTCGGTACATCAGCTGGTACACAAATCGACAGCGATTAACGGTGTACAAGTAATTTCAATGAGTTAAGATCTGTACGACGACTGAACTACTCTTCTTCCATCTCCGTCATTTCTCGCGCAAGAGTGGAACGAGTGCTTACGAGATCAACTTTACCACATTGTTCCACACGGTGTGACACACCTACTGAGCATCCCGGAATGAAAAGCATTAAAAACAGAAGGTTAGGAGTCCCTTGGGAGAGAGGTATCAAATCCCTGTCTCTCCGCCACCTATACCATTCCAAGATGTCCAACGAAGTCCCTGAAAGCCTCAGAATTCTGGGCTTTTTGGGTCTTGCATTGGAATCTATTGTTCTTATTATGTTCTCATCAGTCTCACTGTTTCTTTGATTCATTGTGGGAGCAATTGTGGGAGCGGACAGATGATGGATGGTCATGGGAAAGCTTACCGCACTGCAAATTCGCAGTTTGAAGACACTTGGAAGATACGGCGACGGGGACGGTCTCACCCTGGTTTTGAAGGATCCTCGCAAGGGCTATTGGGTCCTAAGGGCCACCATTTAAGGACGAAGACGCGACATCGGGCTTGCGTCGTTGTTGTTAATCTCTCTCGAAGAAGCGCGCGATACGGCGATTGATCTACGCCGCGATATCCAATGCGGGCTTGATCCGATTGCTGAACGGGAGAAGGCCGAGCGGGTTGTGCCGATCTTCGCCGAGGCTGCGCGAAAAGTTCATGGCGAGCAAAAGGCTGGCTGGAAGAACGGCAAGCATCAAGATCAGTGGATCACAACACTAGAGAAATACGCATTCCCCAAATTGGGCAAAAGGTTGGTCAATGATATCGAAGGCCTAATCATCCGTGAATGCCTGTTACCTGTTCCCCGTCAGCGTTCATGAGACAGATTGAGGTAGTTGGATAGAGGAGTGTTTTGGTCTCATCGTAGTGACTGTAAGGAACGAAGATGAGATCAAAACGAGCAAATTCCAAAGCACCTGCTGAGCGGGTGGTGAAGGATATCAGGCGCAAAACGCGGCGTCAGTTTTCAGCGGAAGAGAAGATACGGATCGTGCTTGAGGGCCTGCGCGGCGATGACAGTATTGCCGAGCTGTGTCGCAAGGAGGGCATAGCCCAGAGCCTGTATTACACCTGGTCGAAGGAGTTCATGGAGGCAGGCAAGCGCAGGCTTGCTGGCGATACTTCGCGTGCGGCGACCACTGACGAGGTGAAGGACCTGCGCCGGGAAGCGCGTGATCTGAAGGAGGTTGTGGCTGAGCAGACGCTGGAGTTGCGTCTGCTCAAAAAAAGCATAATCGGGGATGGGGGAGACGAAGAATGAGATACCCCGCCTCTGAGAAGCTGGAGATCATCAGGCTGGTCGAGCGATCCCATCTACCAGTGAAGAAGACACTGGACATGCTGGGCGTTGCCCGTCCTACCTTCTATCGTTGGTACGACCTCTATCAGCGCTTCGGTGAAGCGGCGTTGGAGGATCAAAAGCCCGGACCACAGCGCGCATGGAACCGTGTCCCTGAGACCATCCAGCAGCAGATCGTCGATATGGCGTTGGAGTACAGCGAGCTATCGCCCAGAGAGCTGGCGGTGCGCTTCACCGACGAGAAGCGCTACTTTGTGTCTGAAGCCACGGTTTACCGGCTGCTTAAGGCGCACGATCTGATCACCAGCCCTGCCTTATACCGTGATCAAGGCTGCTGATCAGTTCCACACCCAGACAACACGTCCGAACGAGATGTGGCAGACAGACTTTACCCCGGCCTTCGCCGGGGCAGGCCAAGCTTCAAGATCATCGGATGGGGTTGGATGTATCTATCGACCGTGCTGGATGATTACTCGCGCTACATCATCGCCTGGAGGCTATGCACGACCATGAAGGCCGAAGACGTCACCGAGACGTTGGATATGGCTCTGCAAGCATCGGGCTGCGACCACGCCCACGTCAAGCACAGGCCAAGACTGCTATCCGACAATGGGCCGAGCTACATTGCTGAAGAACTAGCCGACTATCTCGGCAAGAACGGCATGGATCATGTGCGTGGTGCGCCGTTCCACCCGCAGACCCAGGGCAAGATCGAACGCTGGCACCAGACACTCAAGAACCGTGTTCTACTGGAGAACTACTTCCTGCCCGGCGATCTGGAATGTCAGATCAAGGCCTTCGTCGAGCATTACAACCATCAGCGCTACCATGAGAGCCTCGACAACGTCACACCTGCCGACGCCTACTTCGGCAGGGCCGCAACCATCATCCAACGAAGAGAAAGGATCAAACGACAGACGTTAAAACATCGGCGCTTGCTTCACCGAAAGCTAGCCGCCTAAAACACATCAACCAGATGAGACCAAACACTCGCTAAGCCAAAACCCAAGCGTGTCTCAATTTATCTGACGACGGACAGCCGTATGATCCGAAGCTTCACCGCCGCTTAAGAGGAAGCCAAGAGGCATTCCTTGATTGTCACACCGGGCGTGGGTTTTGCTCGTAAAACCGCGTCTCCTTTAGGGTGATCCCCCGGATCACCCGTCGTCCACGCCGTGATCGACCAAAAGCTTGCTTATAAGTCCCCCTTTTGCGCCCGCAGCCTGTGAGTGACCCCGGACACTGGTGCTGTCGATCATGTGCTGCCAGTCGTCGGTTAGCCCCAGATCGACCAGTGTTTGCAATAGAGCATCCCATACGCCTTGCTCAGCCCATCGCCGGAAGCGGACATAAACAGAGTTCCACTTGCCATAGCGCTCATGCATATCGCGCCACGGGCAACCGACGCGCAGCACGTACAGCATGCCATTGAGAAAGCGTCTGTTATCCTCTGCCGGTCGCGCCCAGCGCCCCCCTCAGGTGGCAACAGCGGACCAATCAGCGCCCACTCTTCCTCCGTCAAATCACCGCGCGCCATTACTGCCCTCGCAAAAGGCAGCCTTGAATCAATGAATGACCCGTTTGGGAATCCCCAACGCGCTTTTGTCAACAGGACCTAAGGCACCCGGCTACAAATGAGCCCCATCGCCAGCGAGGGATATTTTGGCAGCCTATCCTTCCCCTTGGGGTGGTAAATTGGCTGAAATACTTCTGCCGCGGGGAGAAAAGAACGACATCTAAATGGTTTGTAAAAAGATGAAAATTCCCCCGATCTGCGTGGAAAGTTATCATTTCGCTAACCACTTTCTGCGAACTCTCCGAAGTGAAGCCAGCATGGGGTAAGCGTGACCACCCCAAAGAGGCAGGGCCAGCTTGGTTTCCCAAGCAAAAGTTGAGAGTGCAGAAACATGTTAAGTGATTGGATGGCGCTGGGGCGAGTGTCCCGCTTCAATGCGCGGTTGTTAACGATCTCCTTGGTGCTTGGCGCCTCCATGTCCGTTGGGGTTAAGCCAGTCGCTGCTCAAACGACTATCGGCCCGCCGGTCGGCGATCTTGGCGTGTGTGTGATAGACACCAATGCGCCAAATCTAGTCACCGTATCACAAAACGGGACCTTCGGTTTCGGCACTGGTGCTGGCCAGACGGCCAATCAGCTCGGAGGGGCGGATAGCTTCTTCCCGGTTGTTTCGTATGGGCCCAATTCCCCGCCTGACCTAAACAGCGCATTCACGACTGAAACCGTGTTCAGCACTTTTGGTGTTTGGCACACGGGGCTCCGCGGATCGACCACGCTGGCTCCCAATGACTTTTTTATGGTTATCAATGCAGGCAACACAGCTGGTGCGACACTTTGGGGCAGCAACCTGCTGAATTACGGGGTAAACGATGAGTTTGTGTCTGTTTCTGCCGATGTAACGAATATGGGTGTCGACAGGTTTACTTTCTTAGCTCCGCCAAACATTGACGTTTTGGTAGATCGTGTTGGAGTAGATGATGACGGTGATGGGACGGTTGATGAGGCTGGAGATGGCGAAATCTTGTCGTCATCTGGTTTTATTCAAGCAACTTCGCAACCGACTTGGACAACTTATGTGTCTTCTTTTGCTACGTTGGGTTCCACTCAGGCCCGAGTTTTTCTGCGAAGCAATGTAAATGAAACCAGCGGCAATGACATAGGCTTGGACACGATCATTGTTCGCACCTGTGCGCCGCTTCCTCCTGTTGCTGAAAATGATGCGCAGAGTTTTACAGTCGGCAGCTCAAATGTGGTGATTAATCCTCTCGCTAATGATACCGACGAAGGTTCAGGTGTTGATCCCTCAAGTGTACAGCTAACCCTCACTGGCGCGCCTTCTAATTCTATCCTATCTAGTGATGGCTTGACCTTGACGGTTCCTGGCCAGGGCGTCTGGTCTGTGCAGCCTTCTGGCCAAATCATATTTACGCCCGAGACTGACTTTTTGGGTGATCCTAGCCCGGTGTCCTACACTGTCGATGACAATGTCGGTAATACCTCTAATGAGGCGACCATTACGCTCACTGGAGACCCTGCGGCAGATCTGCAAACCGAGAAAACGCGCGCGTCTGGAACGCCCGCGAATGTTTCTGTCGGTGACACAGTTACGTTTAGCATTAGCGTTACGAATAACGGGCCGGACGCTGCGTCAAATGTGGTTTTGACAGACACTCTTCCTTCCGGACTCATTGCGTCAGGTAGCAACGGCAGTGTTTCTTCTGGAAACTACGATGAAACATCAGGTGTTTGGACCATTAGCTCACTGCCTGTTGATCAGACTGAAGTCCTCACTCTTCAAGGCACTGTGGATAGTGGTCAGTCGGGGGAGGTGATTACAAACACGGTGGATCCTGCAACTAGTGATGAATTGGACCCGATTGCCGACAATGATGTGCTTTCCGCTTCTGTCTCTGTAAATGCCGAGGCAGACCTATCGGTTACGAAGACCAACACGCCAGGCGTGAATGGCGAGGTTGATCAGCCTGACGATACGCTCGTCTCGGGATCTGTGACGACCTACGTGATCACGGTAACGAACAACGGTCCGGACGAGGTAACTGGGGCTCTCGTTAGAGATATACCAACTAGCAGTCTGACTTGTCAGGGGGAGACCCCGTGAGCATCACGGGTGACGGTGTGCCTTCTGGTAGTTTCACTATCGGTATGCTGACCGGTGCGGGCATCACTCTTGGTACAATTCCAAATGGCGGCAGCACGGTTCTGTCGTTCTCATGCACGGTAGATTAGATATGGGAAACAGAACTCTTAGCTCCAAGCGGTTTGTGATCCGCAGCAAGTCTATGCTTGCCAGCGCGCTTCCATTTATTGCCTTGGCCATGCATAGCAACGCCGCAGCGCAAGACGCAGTTAACGTCGCTACTGTAACTGCGCCAAGCGGTGTTTCAGACCCGTCGTCGGCCAATAATTCGGCTACGGATAGCGATACAGTTTTCGCCTCTATTGTGGCGGATGCTGATAGCGTTGCAGGCGTCAACGGAGCTGCTGGGCAGGCCGGTGTGCTTGATGTTCTTGATGGGGACACTTTGAACGGTGCGCCTGCGACCCTGGATGATGTGGACATCAGCGTGGTCACCCCGGCTGATCCGATCAATGGCGGTCCCGTGCCGACCCTTGATCCAGCGACAGGGCTGATCGATGTTCCAGCAGGCACACCTGCTGGCACGTACACCATCACCTATGAGATCTGCGAAGAGCTCAATCCAACGAACTGCTCACAAAACACAGCCAGCATCACTGTTGAAGCCGCCTCTATTGCGGCGGATGCTGATAGCGTTGCAGGCGTCAACGGAGCTGCTGGGCAGGCCGGTGTGCTTGATGTTCTTGATGGGGACACTTTGAACGGTGCGCCTGCGACCCTGGATGATGTGGACATCAGCGTGGTCACCCCGGCTGATCCGATCAATGGCGGCCCCGTGCCGACCCTTGATCCAGCGACAGGGCTGATCGATGTTCCGGCAGGCACACCTGCTGGCACGTACACCATCACCTATGAGATCTGCGAAGAGCTCAATCCAACGAACTGCTCACAAAACACAGCCAGCATCACTGTTGAAGCCGCCTCTATTGCGGCGGATGCTGATAGCGTTGCAGGCGTCAACGGAGCTGCTGGGCAGGCCGGTGTGCTTGATGTTCTTGATGGGGACACTTTGAACGGTGCGCCTGCGACCCTGGATGATGTGGACATCAGCGTGGTCACCCCGGCTGATCCGATCAATGGCGGCCCCGTGCCGACCCTTGATCCAGCGACAGGGCTGATCGATGTTCCGGCAGGCACACCTGCTGGCACGTACACCATCACCTATGAGATCTGCGAAGAGCTCAATCCAACGAACTGCTCACAAAACACAGCCAGCATCACTGTTGAAGCCGCCTCTATTGCGGCGGATGCTGATAGCGTTGCAGGCGTCAACGGAGCTGCTGGGCAGGCCGGTGTGCTTGATGTTCTTGATGGGGACACTTTGAACGGTGCGCCTGCGACCCTGGATGATGTGGACATCAGCGTGGTCACCCCGGCTGATCCGATCAATGGCGGCCCCGTGCCGACCCTTGATCCAGCGACAGGGCTGATCGATGTTCCGGCAGGCACACCTGCTGGCACGTACACCATCACCTATGAGATCTGCGAAGAGCTCAATCCAACGAACTGCTCACAAAACACAGCCAGCATCACTGTTGAAGCCGCCTCTATTGCGGCGGATGCTGATAGCGTTGCAGGCGTCAACGGAGCTGCTGGGCAGGCCGGTGCGCTTGATGTTCTTGATGGGGACACTTTGAACGGTGCGCCTGCGACCCTGGATGATGTGGACATCAGCGTGGTCACCCCGGCTGATCCGATCAATGGCGGCCCCGTGCCGACCCTTGATCCAGCGACAGGGCTGATCGATGTTCCAGCAGGCACACCTGCTGGCACGTACACCATCACCTATGAGATCTGCGAAGAGCTCAACCCAACGAACTGCTCACAAAACACAGCCAGCATCACTGTTGAAGCCGCCTCTATTGCGGCGGATGCTGATAGCGTTGCAGGCGTCAACGGAGCTGCTGGGCAGGCCGGTGTGCTTGATGTTCTTGATGGGGACACTTTGAACGGTGCGCCTGCGACCCTGGATGATGTGGACATCAGCGTGGTCACCCCGGCTGATCCGATCAATGGCGGCCCCGTGCCGACCCTTGATCCAGCGACAGGGCTGATCGATGTTCCAGCAGGCACACCTGCTGGCACGTACACCATCACCTATGAGATCTGCGAAGAGCTCAATCCAACGAACTGCTCACAAAACACAGCCAGCATCACTGTTGAAGCCGCCTCTATTGCGGCGGATGCTGATAGCGTTGCAGGCGTCAACGGAGCTGCTGGGCAGGCCGGTGTGCTTGATGTTCTTGATGGGGACACTTTGAACGGTGCGCCTGCGACCCTGGATGATGTGGACATCAGCGTGGTCACCCCGGCTGATCCGATCAATGGCGGCCCCGTGCCGACCCTTGATCCAGCGACAGGGCTGATCGATGTTCCAGCAGGCACACCTGCTGGCACGTACACCATCACCTATGAGATCTGCGAAGAGCTCAACCCAACGAACTGCTCACAAAACACAGCCAGCATCACTGTTGAAGCCGCCTCTATTGCGGCGGATGCTGATAGCGTTGCAGGCGTCAACGGAGCTGCTGGGCAGGCCGGTGTGCTTGATGTTCTTGATGGGGACACTTTGAACGGTGCGCCTGCGACCCTGGATGATGTGGACATCAGCGTGGTCACCCCGGCTGATCCGATCAATGGCGGCCCCGTGCCGACCCTTGATCCAGCGACAGGGCTGATCGATGTTCCAGCAGGCACACCTGCTGGCACGTACACCATCACCTATGAGATCTGCGAAGAGCTCAATCCAACGAACTGCTCACAAAACACAGCCAGCATCACTGTTGAAGCCGCCTCTATTGCGGCGGATGCTGATAGCGTTGCAGGCGTCAACGGAGCTGCTGGGCAGGCCGGTGTGCTTGATGTTGTTGATGGGGACACTTTGAACGGTGCGCCTGCGACCCTGGATGATGTGGACATCAGCGTAGTCACCCCGGCTGATCCGATCAATGGCGGCCCCGTGCCGACCCTTGATCCAGCGACAGGGCTGATCGATGTTCCAGCAGGCACACCTGCTGGCACGTACACTATCACCTATGAGATCTGCGAAGAGCTCAATCCAACGAATTGCGCTACCAGCACGGTCACTATAAGTGTCGAACCACCCGAGATTGTCGCAAGTTCAGATGACCCTGAACCGATAGCTGCGGGAACAGAAAACCCTAATGTAACAAACGTTCTAGCCAACGACACTCTCAATGGCATTCCAATCAATCCGGAAGAGGTAACTTTAACGGTTCTTACGAGTGCTGGTGACCCTGGTATTGTGTTGGACGTTGCCAGTGGCAACGTGTCGGTAGGACCGGACGTCCCTCCAGGCGAATATCTAATCGAATACGAAGTCTGCGAGGTCCTCAACCCAACGAACTGCGCTACGAATACTGTCACCATCGTTATCGATCCTGCAATCAGCGCAGTTGAAGGGACAGTTTTCCTAGATGTCGATGGCGATGGCGCGTTTAGTGATGGTGATGAGCCTCGCGGAGGCTGGATCGTAGAGGTGCTGCTTGGGGAAGAAATTGTCGCCACCACGATAACCGATGCTGAGGGGGCGTATCGATTTGAAGAATTGCTCAGTGGACCAGGATATACAATCCGATTCCGCAATCCAGAGAACAACGTTGTTTACGGTCAAATTGAGAACCTTGACCTAGGATCGAACACTACAGTTCTCGACCAGAACTTACCAATCGACCCTTCAGGCGTGGTCTACAACAGCGTCACACGCGATCCTGTAGATGGAGCGGTTGTCAGCCTGCTCGGACCAAATGGCCTCGAGCTGCCCGATGTATGCTTCCTCGATCCAAGCCAGCAGACGCAGACAACCGGTGGGAGTGGCGAGTATCGATTCGATATAATACCTGGGGCCTCATCTCAATGCCCAGGTACAGAGACAGTTTACACGATCTTTGTGGCGCCGCCGACAGACTTCAGTTTTGTCTCGACAGTTCTGCCGCCCCAAGGCGACGCGCTTGACCCAACTGGTCTTCCAGCACCTGTTCTCGTCTCAAACTCACCCACTGCACCAACGGAAGGTGACCCAACATACTTCCTGACATTTGAGCTGGAATCTGGAGACCCGGACATAATCTACAATCACATCCCGCTTGACCCGTTCCTTTCGCGCGATCCTTTAACAGTCACGAAAACAAGTACCGAACGTGATGTAAGTACCGGCGACCTTGTTCCTTATGAGATCGTGGTGCGTAACGCGGAAAGTGTTCAACGAGCCGGTGTGACGATAGTCGACCTTCTTCCCCCTGGCCTAAAGTTTATCGAAGGATCTGCGCGTGTTAATGGGATTCTACAAGCGCCGATCACCACTAATTCAAACCGGCAACTTGAGTGGCGTGACCAGATCATTCCAGCCGCTGGTTCGGTGAGTTACAGCCTTGTCGTAACCGTCGGCGCCGGTGTCACGAGTGGCACCAGGACGAACACTGGTTTCGCGCTAGATGGACCGAGTAATACGCCAATCTCAAATCGTGGCACCGCGACAGTTCGAATTGTCCCAAGCACTGTGTTCGATTGTTCGGAACTGCTTGGGAAGGTTTTCGAAGACCGGAACCGCAACGGATACCAAGACGAAGGTGAGCCTGGTGTTCCAGGCGTGCGTCTCGCGACTGTCAATGGCCTTCTGGTTACGACAGATGAGTTCGGTCGCTATCACATCGCTTGCGCCGCCGTACCAGATGCTCGCATCGGATCGAACTTTGTTCTCAAGGTCGATGAACGCACCCTCCCACTTGGCTGGGCTACAACTACCGAGAACCCACGTTCTATCCGCCTTACCCGCGGTAAATTTGGGGAGCTCAACTTTGGAGTAGCGCCAACTGAATACAGGGGAACCAGACTAAACGACGGTGATCAAGGAGGGGAAGACTGATGACAAACTCACAGTTCAAACGCACCATGCCATTGTTCACTAGTGCTGCGAGTGTCGCGCTTGCTATTAGCGCAAGCCCCACTTTTGCGAACACCCAAGCTGGGCAAGAAGCCGGTCAGCCAACTGCCTCCACAGCAAACGCAAATGAGTTTGGTGAAGATGGATACGAGATCCGTTTTCGCGCTGATACGCTCGTGCTCACTCCGGTTATAAGCGTTGGCATCGTCGACCGCGTCCGAACTGCGCTCCGCGGTGAACCCGTCGCTTTTCAGACTTACACCAATTATCCGGCGTTCATTGAGCGCGGAGAAATCCGCATCTTTCCAGCAGGTGCGTCACCAGATAGTGAACCGTTAGCCAGCGTCACAGTCGACGAAAATGGCTTTGCCAGTTGGACAGCTGACAATGCTATGCCGGATGCGCTTTATTTTGTTTTTCGCGTATACAGCGAGGATGGCAAATTTGATGAGAGCGCAGCTCACGAACTCACGCTTCTAAGCGAGGAATTTGATTACGGAACCGCGCCCAATCGGCTCGAATTCGGTCAAGTTGATGAGGCTGTGCGTCGCAATATTGAGCTTGAAGGGTTGATGGCCACGGTCAGCGGTAAGGCTGACGCCGGAAGCGAGCGCGTATTCGTATCAGGACGAGCGGTCCCTATCTCAAATGATGGCGTTTTCGTGGATCAACAGATAGTTTCGCGAGAAGATGGCGAAATGGTCGTTTCTATCCGCCGTGATGGAGAGGAAGTACGAAGAGCCGCGCAGAGCTTCGCTGTTCCTAAGAATGACTGGTTCGTAGTTGGGCAAGGTGAGATCACACTCGGCGAAAGCTTCGGTAGCGGTCCTTCTCGCGAAGTTTCGGGTGATGCACTTGCTGATGGAAGCTATGCGATCGGGCGTGGCGCGTTCTACGCCAAAGGTGTAATTGGTGATGACTGGCGCATCACGTCGTCACTTGATACCGGCGAGGAACTGCTTGAAGACCTATTCAGCAACCTTGACCGCAGGGACCCTAGTCAATTGCTACGCCGTCTAAATAGCGAGCAGTTCTACCCCACATATGGAGACGACTCAACTTTGGTCGAAGACGCTCCAACTCAGGGACGCTTTTATCTGCGTGTGCAAAAAGATCAGTCTCAACTTGTGATCGGGAACTTTACAACAAGCATTAACGGGGCTGAGCTTGCTCAGCTCGACCGTGGACTGTTTGGCGCGTTGATTGATTTGAACAGCAACGCGGTTACCGATTTCGGCGAGCGAAAACTACAGATAACAGGCTTTGCCTCAGACCCAGGAACAGTTCCGGCTCGCGAAGAATTCCGCGGCACGGGTGGGTCCCTGTATTTCCTCCAGCGCCAGGATGTGTCAATTGGCTCTGAGCGAGTTCGTATCGAAGTGAGGGATCGTGAAACCGGCATTGTGCTCGAATCCCGCGATCTATTTCCGCAACAGGATTATGACTTCGATCCGCTACAAGGCAGGCTTACACTTCTCACCCCACTAGCATCAACCGCTGCAAGCAGCGGGGTGGTCCGTGAAGGCAGCTCAACCGGTAACGTACCGGTTTTGGTTGTTCGCTACGAGTTTACGCCGACTGTTGGTAGTCTTGAAGGCTACACTCTAGGCGGTCGTGCCTCAGGTTGGCTGAGTGACTTCGTAAGATTGGGTGTCACCGCTCAACGCGACACTGTCGAGGAAGCCGCGCAGACCGTTTTAGGTGCGGACGTTTTGGTTCGCGCAACTGCAGGGACCTATTTTAAAGCCGAGCTCGCCCAGAGTGACGGACCTGGTTTTGGCCAAGCGAACTCTGTCGATGGCGGCTTGTCATTCACTGATATTGCGACACCGGGTATCGCTGGCGTGGAAGCACAGGCGTGGCGTGCCGAGGCCGCGATAAATATAAATGAACTTCAAGGCAAAAGTGGTGAAGGCCCAGTTTTCGGGGGATACTTTGAGAACCAGGATGCAGGCTTTTCCTCTGCGGGCCGATTAACCCCATCACAAACCGAGCGATGGGGGGTGACAGGTGATATCCCGTTTGCAACTGGCCGAATCTCTGCAGGGTTTGAATCGCTCAGCACTGGCAACGCGGGGGAAAGTCAAACTGGTACGATCGACCTTCAGAATGCCTTTGCCTTGGGAACGGGTGCGCTTACCACCACGGTCGGTCTGCGCTATGAAGATCGTGTTCCAGGCCAGTTGTTCAACAGCGTTCAAGATGGTCGTCGGACCGATGCGGCACTGCAAGTCGAGTATTCGCCTGGTCAAAATAACTGGAAAGCCTATAGTTTCGGCCAAATAACCCTAGATCGAGATGATGCACGCCAAAGGAACAACCGAGCTGGTGTTGGCGTCAATGCACAACTTACTGAGCGCCTTTCTATCGCCAGCGAGGTATCTGGTGGAGATGGAGGCCTTGGCGCTGACTTGCAGTTTAACAGACGCCTCGGCGAGGGATCAGAAGCGTATGTAGGCTATAGTCTATTCGCTGATCGAACTGATACCGGCCTCGATAGCCAAAACATCTTCACACGATCGAACCGCAGTTCGTTAGTTCTTGGAGCACGTCAGCGCTTCTCTGATGCACTGTCTGTCTACGGTGAAAACAGAGTCGGAATCGGCGGCACAGCCCCCGCTTTGTCACGCAGCTTTGGCTTAACATTCGATCCAATTGAGCATCTCAGTCTCACTGGTAGTTTCGAGCGCGGACAGATTGATGATGCCACAACTGGCCTCTTTCAAAGAACCGCAGCAACATTCGGAATTGGCTACACAAAGGAAGACGTGCGTCTCGGGTCTTCATTGGAATTGCGGCGCGAAACCAGCCCCGGAGGCCTGGATCAGACAGTCTGGCTACTGCGCAATGACGTAAACGTTGCAGTTAATCCTGATTGGCGTTTTGTAGGTCGTTTTAACTTGGCGGATGCCGACAACAGCAGTGTGTCGATTTCTGCAGCTGAGTTTACGGAAGTTGTAGCCGGATTTGCATATCGTCCAGTCAATAATGAGAAGCTCAACGCCCTTGCTCGGTTTACATACTTTGAAGATTTAGGTCCAGTAGGACAATTTACCGGTTCTGGCCAAGTCGAAAGCCCCAGGCAGGTGAGTCATATCGGCCTGTTAGATGTCAATTACGATGTCACTCCAAAATTAACCTTAGGTGGACGTTACGGCTACAGAACTGGTCGGGTGTCTTTGGGCCGAGAGAGCGACGAATTTGTTAGCTCAACCGCCCACCTTGCCGTGCTGCGAGGGGATTATAACGTTGTCAGCAAATGGGATATACTGATTGAAGGGCGTGCCTTATGGACGACTGCGGCAGATGATTTGCGTTTAGGCGCACTTGGAGCAGTCTACCGACATGTAGGGGAAAACGTTAAGCTTGGAGTTGGCTATTCATTATCGGACTTTTCCGATGATCTCACTGACCAGAGTTTTTCCAGTCACGGCCCATTTATCAACTTTCTGGGACAGTTTTGATGGCTCTAGAGAAGTCAGCCAGCGGGCTGCCTCTTTTCCTACGGTGGAAGCTAGAGTTCTGCTGCTGCCGGCAGCTCAGCTGACACAAGGCATTTAGCAAACAGCCCTATTAGTAGCCGACCCCCAAAAGCAGAAACCGGCTTATTCTGCCGAGAAACCTGCCTTGATCTGAGGCGGTTGTGCTTGGTCTGAGCCGGAACTCTAACTTAACCGGTGAATCACTTTGATGGGGCAGGTCATGAGCGTGCGCATTCATTCTTGAGACTTTGAAATGACTGCTTGGGAACGATCCTTTTTCCTCTTGGTAAGCGAGGCAAAGATCATCTCAGGAGAATAGTCGATGCAATTGGTGATTGCGCTGATATCGGCGGCGATAATTTTTGGAGTTCTGGATGCTTTATGGCTGCGCTGGGCGGGGCCAAATTTTTATCGTCCTGCCATCGGCGAAGTCATGGCAGAGGACTTTCGCATGGCGCCCGCACTCGCGTTTTATGCGCTCTACCTTGCAGGCATGGCGTGGTTCGTAATTTCACCGGCTCTGGCTGAACGCGATATTGGTGCTGCGCTGCTGAACGGCGCTCTTCTGGGCGGGCTTTGCTATGCCACCTATGACCTGACGAGCCAGGCCGTGCTGAAAGTGTGGTCTACCAAGGTCAGCCTTGCCGACATTGTTTGGGGTTCTTTTGCCACCGCCACAACAAGCGCGCTTTCAACAGCCACCGCGATCGCACTGACGGGCTGAATGAGAATGCGGGATCTGACATCAAGGGATCAAGGCGGTGCCATAAGTCGCACTGGCATGGCCACGCAAAAAACAGTTGAGCACAGCGTGGCGTTGGCGGCGGCCAAAGAGACGATCTGACGCCGCGCCGATCAATCAATTGCAGGATGAAAGAGAAGGAAGCGTACCAATGAGTGGATACAGTGAAGGCACGAAAGTCCAGTGGGACTGGGGTAACGGAACCGCGTCTGGCAAGATCGTGCAAGTCTATACACAGAAACGCACGCTCAAGATTGACGATAACGAAGTGACGCGTGATGCGAGCGAGGATTGCCCCTCTTACAAAATTGAGCAGGCTGATGGGCAAGAGGTCTTCAAGGGCCATGATGAGGTGAAAAAGGCCTGATGCATGGGCACATATGTGTCTGCCGAGCGGGCCGCCAGCGCGGCTTGTCAAAAATCTTGCACATTTTGGAACCTTTGCGGCCTTCGCGACTATTCTTCAGGATCAGTACGAGCCGCTAGGGCTCTGATACTACTGTACAATTGAAGCAGGGACGGCTGCTTGTAGCACGATAAAGGAGAACGTCATGGTAACCGCTAGTATCCAGTCCAGCCAACCGGATCGTTGGACCCTTCCGCGGCCGTACACCGATGCCTCGCTTCGTTTGCATAAACATGGCCCGCTGCGTCCGATGTATGAGCCGACTTTCCTAGAGCGGCTGTTTGGCGGCTCTCGCTTGTAAAGCGCAGGCCTTTTGCGCTCCCGCCCTGTGTTTTGACATCTGGCCTTAAACATTCGAAGGAAATTGTAATGGTCTATGAGACCCAATCCCTGCCTGATCTTGATAGTGACAAAAGCAACGTGAGCCATGATTGCCTCGTGCTGATTGCCAATGGCGAAAAGGCATTGTTCCTGCGCAACGTGGGCGATGCAAAAGACCTGCACCTTGAGGTGGTTCGCAAGGAAGAACAAGACAATCCGCCCAATCGCGAGCAGGCGGCGAACCGCCGAGGGCGGATGTTTGATGGTACAGGGCACAAGTCCGCAGTCGAAGACACCGATTGGCATCAATTGGCCAAAGATCGCTTCGCACGTGATCTAGCGGAACATCTGTATAAGCGAGCGCATCGCGGCGAATTCGATGAATTGATCGTTGCAGCGGACCCATCGACCTTGGGCGAATTGCGCAAGGAATGGCATCAGGAAGTTCAAAAGCGAATTGTGGCTGAGCTCGACAAGGATCTGACCAATCATGAAGTTGGTGATATCGAGAAGCTGATCGCTGAGCACGCCTGAGGCGGCTCAATTGGCTAGCGATATGACGTTTTGACCTTGCGGCCTATCTCGGCCTTACAAGGTGCAAATGACGCTGCGCAGGGAATTGAACCTACTAGTAATCTGACCTTCGTAGACGCTGACACTCCGGGGATTTCTCGCACTCGGGAGGGCGATGAATTCGTCTTCCGATACACGGAAACTGGCGGTGAAATTAACGAGGACGACCTGGCGCGCATTGATAGTCTTGGCATCCCTCCTGCATGGAGCGATGTCTGGATTTGTCCCGTAGCCAATGGGCACCTCCAAGCCACCGGCGTCGATGATGCTGGGCGCAAACAATACCGCTATCACCCAGCATGGCGCGCTTACCGCGAACGAACCAAGTTTAGCAGGCTCGCTGATTTTGGCGCGCAATTGCCGCGCATTAGGCGCAGAATACGCCGAACCTTTCGCGCGTTTGATGAACCAGAGCGCGAGCTTGTCATCGCTGCCGTTGTTCGGCTGCTCGATGATGCTCCGCTGCGCATCGGCAATCAAGCCTATGCCAGGACCGCGCTAGGCGCATCGACTCTTAAAAAACGCAACGTCCGGTTTGCAAAAGGCGCCCTTCATCTCGATTACACCGCTAAGGGCGGTAAACGCGTGCGAAGGCAGATCAAAGACAGGCGGCTGATGAAGACGCTGCACATTATTGACGAATTGCCGGGCAAGACCTTGTTTCGTTATGCGGGCGCAGACGGCGAGGCATACCCGCTGCGCTCTGAGCAGGTGAATGAATGGCTGCGAGACGTCACTGGAGATCGGCAAATCACGGCCAAAACCTTTCGGACCTGGGCAGGATCATTGGCTGCGTTTGAACGAGCGATCAGTGATGAGGTTCTGACAATCAAGGCGATGAGCGAAGCAGCTGCAAGGGAGCTGCGCAATACGCCTGCGATCGCACGCGGCAGCTATATCCATCCCAGCGTTATTGATTTGAAAGATCGAAGCTATGAACAGCGGCAAGAGCTCGTAAACCAAGTCGCAGAAAGTGTGCGTGACCTCACCAGGCTGGAGACGGCTATGCTCAGCCATCTGGCCGAGGCAGACGGCATGAAAGGATTGTAGGATATCATGTTTTTCTCAGACGCGTCCGCACTCGACTTAGCCTTAAGGACAATTCTTTTAGGCCCCTTGGCACTCCTTGTGGTGGTGGTCGCCACTCGCATCATAGGATTGCGCTCGTTTTCGAAAATGACGGTTTTCGATTTCGTGACGACGGTGGCAATCGGCTCTTTGCTCGCAGGGGCTGCGGCGGCAGACAAATGGCCCGCGTTTGTTCAAAACACTGGGGCGATCGCTGTAATTCTGGCGGTGCAGGTCATTCTAGCGACCGTCAGGCGTCGCAGCGAACACGCAAAATCGGCCATGGCGAACGATCCCGTTCTTCTCGTGAAGGATGGCGTATGGCAGCTTAAGGCGCTTGAGGAGACGCGCGTTGCGAGAAGCGATGTGTGGGCAAAATTGCGAGAGGCAAATGTATGCGATCTCGAACGAGTGCGCGCGGTCGTTCTTGAAAGCACGGGCGATATCTCTGTGCTCCATGCCGAGGTTCTCGATGAGAAAATCCTCTGCGACGTGCGGTCACTCGATGGTGACACGTCCAGGATCGGCGACGGCGGTTCAATTTAGCCGCCGCGAAATGACAGTGACGCGCAGCGCAGATGCAGGTCAGTGAACATTTCTCCGGCTGGCAGGCGGGGCAAAAACCCGCGGCAGAAAACCCCCACCCTCCAGTAACGTGTCGGGGCGGGAAAGCTCATCAAAGTCACGCGACGAGAATGGCGGTGCTTGCACTTCGACGTAAGGTGCTGGGATAAAAAAAGGGCCGAACCACACCCAATGTGTGATCCGGCCAGTGCATGCTCGCCACGCTCCAGGTCTATTAGCGAGGCGAACCTGCGACCAGTGGTCGCAAAAGTCGTTTACGCGGCGGCAGCCTTGTTGATTTCACCGGTGGCGATGTCCGACATCGTGCGGTCGCCGTCGTAGGTGTTGTCGAGACATTTCTGCAATTTCGCCGCATCGCTATGCAGATCGAGGCGTTTCGCAAAGGCTACCAAGCAGCCATAACCGGCAAGGCCGTAGTGCGTCATACGCTGAAACTGTGTGATGATCATGGCGTCGCGTACGTCGTCATCGCCAAAGTTCATATCGAGGGCGTGGGCGCGGGCTTCTTTCACAAGGCCCTCCATTCCCTTACAAAATTCGCCGTCGGGTTTCGCGCCGTGTGATGTGATGATGCCTTCGAGTGTTTCGATGCCTTCTTGAATGCCATCAACACCTGCTGCAAGCGCGTCTTTGAGGTCGCAATTGGTTGCCGCAACGTGCAGTTTACGCGTCGTCTCAAGTGACTGCTTATCCGCACTGTAAAGGTCTTGAAGTTGGTCGATGTAAAGGTCTTTGAGGGTCGAGAGTGTCATAGGATACCTTGGCTGTGTTCGTGTTGAAATTCGGGGCTTACAAACGCGCGATCAGATGATGCGCTGTTCATGGCGATTACCAAGGCCGGGCAGTGATCGTTCCAAAAACGATGCAAAAGTTTTCGCTGCAATGTCAGGATGCTTTGTGGCTGAGGCCTTCAATTAAAACTGCAGGCAAGAGCAACAACCGCGGCGTGTCACAATGTCGGGAACTTCTGCGGCGTCCGGATGTACCCTTAAGATGACTCAATCAACAGACACATCGCTCGAGCCCATTAGCATCCTCACTGGTCAGCTTGCGCAGATGGGACGCGGTGTCATTGAGATGCTGCCCAACATCGCGTTTGCAGCCGTCTTTCTTGCCCTCACTTGGGCAGCCGCAAAATTTGCGACCAAGATCGCCGATAAGATCACGAAAGGCGCAGATATGCGTCCTTCGCTGCGCGAACTTATCGAGCTCACCGTGCGCATTTTTATTTGGGCAGCAGGGCTCCTGGTATCAGCAACAATCCTACTGCCAGACCTGACGCTCAGCAGCATCGTCGCAGGACTTGGTATTGGTACTGTGGCGGTCGGTTTTGCCTTTAAGGATGTGTTTGAGAACTTCATGGCCGGCGTCCTTCTCATGCTGCGCGAGAAGATGCGCATCGGCGATTACATCGAGTGTGAAGGCGTCGAGGGTAAAGTGGAGCAGATATCGCTGCGGGAGACACACATTCGCAAGCTGTCGAACGAACTGGCTGTCGTCCCCAACTCGCTATTGTTTAAAAATCCGGTCGAGATATTGACCGATAAGGACCAGCGCCGCTTCGAACTTATAGTCGGCGTTTCCTACGACACCGATCTTGAGGAAGCTGCCTCCGTAATCCGCAAGGCTGTGGAGAGCGTGGATGCGGCCGATACCGATAAGAAGGTCGATATTTTTGCGACCGAATTTAACTCTAGCTCGGTCGATTTTCGAGTGCGTTGGTGGAGTGGTTCGACGAACCGCGACAAGCATGAGAGCCGCGATGCGATGATCCGGAAGATCAAAAGCGCTCTTGATGCAGCCGGCATCGAAATTCCATTTCCGTACCGAACCCACACATTCAAAGAATCAGTGCGTATCGTATCGAACGATTGATCGCTGATACGGCGAATGAAATTCCTTTGGGTCAGTTTCTTTTGGAACGATAGGCGCGCCTATCTCTAAGCCAATTGAAAGGAACCTGAACATGAAGAAGACAACCGCAACCGTTTCCGCCATTCTTGCATCTATGGCTCTCACAGCATGTGACATCGAACAAACCGAAGAGGGTGAACTGCCCGATATCGACATTGCCGTCGATGAAGGCAATCTGCCTGAATACGAAGTCGACGCTCCTGAGGTGAAAATCGGTACGACCGAAACCGAAGTCGAGGTGCCTGATGTTGATGTTTCAACCGAAACCAAAACAATTGATGTGCCTGTGATTGGTATTGAACCCGGCGACGTCAACGAAGATCAGTAATCGCCTATTTTAAGGCCGAAAATCAAACCCGAAAAGGCCCGGCAGTCTTCGCAGACTGCTGGGCCTTTTTGCGCAATAAACACCTGAAATAAAATAATAATAATTGGAACGGCTGTGCGTTGGTTTTGTAGGTGTGGTATAGAAAGGCATGAACAATGACACAATCGAACACAACAACTCTTCAAACCGCGCTGAATTACATCATCGATTCGCGTGAAGGCTATGAAAAAGCCGCTGGGAGTGCCGAGCGTTCGGCATTTAAACGCGTCTTCAAGCATCGCGCGCGTGAACGCAGCGATATGGCCGCCCGTATTGCGATCGCACTCGATTCTGAAAGGTGTGACCCCTGACACCGACGGCACAGCACTAGGCGCGTTTCATCGCAGCATTATGTCTGTCGTCTCGCTTGTCCAAAGCGACGAGAAAGCGGCAATCAAGACGATTGACGATGGCGAAAGCCGTCTTCGTGACAAAGTGCGCGATGTGATCGAAAACGGTGACCTGACGGTCAGCGACCGCGCCATGTTCTTGCAGATCGAACGCGAACTAGAAGCCGACGCACGCATCCTCGAAAGCTTGAGCGAAGACGTTAGCTAAAGCTCCGCTCCCACAGCCTACACGGCATCATCTATTCTCATCACTCAAAGGAAACTATCATGGAATATGGAATTATCGGATTACTCGTACTGGCCCTCAACATTTGGGCACTCTTCAGCATCTGGACTTCTGGCTCATCGGTCGCCGCCAAATTGGTGTGGTCGATCCTTATTTTCGTGCTGCCGGTGATTGGTGTGATCTTGTGGCTGCTTTTTGGCCCGCGCACCAGCATGGCCACCGCCTAATCTGACGTCCACACTATGAGTGATCTCTAGGCTTACTCATCACAAAAATGAAAAGGCGCCGCGATTTCGGGACAAATCGCGGCGCCTTTGAGTCGGCAAGCTTAAGGGGGAGGGGGAGAGTTAGCTTGCCTGTTCAAGGTTGATCACATCTTCGATGTTACCACCTTGTTCGATTTGCTCGATCGCCTCGACAAATGTTTCGGCGATATCGGTTGCATCTTCGGTATCGGCCAATGCCATTTTGACTTTGCCCTCATCGACAATATCGCCGAGCGCAGCGCGAGCACGCGACGCGCGGCTTTTGACCGTACCGGCCGCCACTCCCAAAATTTCACCGGCATCCTCATAGGTCAGATCACCAGGACCCACGAGCATGACCGCCTCAAGCTGGTCGGTCGGTAATTCTGACATAGCGCGTTGCAAATCAGCCAGCTCGAAAGTTGTGGTTTGAGAAGGCGGTGCAGACAGGATGTTCTCCGCTGCCTGATCGTCAAACTCAGCCACAAATTTCTTTTCGCGCCTCAGCTGGTTGAGCCATGAGTTGCGCAGGATTGTAAAAGCCCAGCTGAGAAAATTGCTTCCCGGCTTGAATTGGCCGCGAGCAGCCCATGCCTTCATCAGTGTTTCCTGCATTAGATCCTCAGCCATATCTTCGCGCTTGCAAAGTCTGAGGGCGAAGCGGCGAAGAGCATCTTGAGAGGCGATCATCTGGCGCTTGAAAGAGCGCGTGGAAACAGATTTGCGCCGCACTGACTTGGTCGTTTGAGCAGAAGTGGGCCATGGATTACGAGCTTTTGTGCCGTGTCCGGGCTCTGCTTCTGTTTCGGCAGTTATGGTGGCGGTTATCGCCGGAATTGGTATTTCTATGGAGCTCTGCTGAGCGATTTTTGGTTGAACCGACATTGTATCCCTTTCAAAGTTCGGCGCTCGGTGAGTGCCCAAGTAACAGCGATACAATGTAGGGTTCGCAGCATGGTTCCCTGACTAACATCAATCAAGTTTGGCGGGTGATACGCCGAGTTTTCCGGCGATCTTCGGTCTCACAATGATATTTTGGGAAACAATCGCCGCGCAAAGATTTGGTTTGTTATGACATTAAGACGCGGCCCATTCGCCAAATTCGCGGCAATTTTTGTGATCATTTGCGCTGCGTGCAGCTCAAATGTCAGCACTGTATCTGCGCAAGATGATGCATCCGGCGCGGAGGCGGCGGCCGACCCTATCAGCATCGCCAGTCCGCAGATCGGTGATGAGCAATCCGTCAAGGACAACCGCGAGCAGCTCGACCAACTGATCGAGCAGCGCTTGCAATCCATTTTCGCACAAGTAGACGGGCTTAGCGAGGTGGGGGTTGTCTCTCAATCCGGCGTCGTCACGCTAAGCGGAGAGGTCGCGAACGGCGAGTCCGCACAGGAAGCCTTTGCATTGGCTGAGCGGGTCGAGGGAGTGATCCTTGTCCGAGACCGGATCGAGCGCCTGCGCGATCTGGAAAGCAATCTGTCGCCAGCGGTCGAGGGCCTTTCGACCAAGATCAACGAGGTAAAAGCGAGCTTGCCGCTCTTCGCGGTTGCACTTGCGCTGTTTTTCGCCGTCGCCTTCATTGGGCACTTGATAGCGCGTTGGAAATCTCTCTGGCGGGCGATATTGCCGAACGTCTTCCTCGCTGAACTCGTCGCGCAGGCCGTCCGCGTGATCGCGGTGATTCTCGGGCTAGTAAGCGCGCTCAACCTTCTCGGCGCGAATGCTTTGATGGGAACGATCCTTGGCGGGGCAGGGGTGATCGGCATCGCTATCGGTTTCGCGGTCAGAGACACGCTCGAAAACTATGTCGCCTCGATCATGCTGAGCTTGCGTCAGCCTTTCCGATCGAATGACCATGTGGTGATCGGCGAACATGAAGGTGTCGTGATGCGGCTGACATCGCGGGCGACCATTTTGATGACGATGGATGGCAATCACCTGCGCATCCCGAACGCCGATGTCTTCAAGGGCACGATCCTCAATTACACTCGCAATCCTGAGCGGCGGCTGGATTTCGTACTCGGCGTTGATGCAGAAGACGACCCGGCAAGCGGGATCAAAACCGGTGTTGAGGCGCTCGCCGCACTGCCGTTTCTCTTGGATACAAAAGAGCCATACGGTGCGATCGAGGAGGTCGGCGATTCTAGCATCGTGCTGCGATTTTACGCCTGGGTTGACCAGCGTGAAACCGATTTTGTGAAAGCTCGCAGTCTTGCGATCAGGGCAGCAAAAGACGCGCTGGAGGCGAGCGGGTTCACTTTTCCCGAGCCGATTTATCGCCTGCGTTTCGACCAATCGCCAAGCCTAGATGCGGCGTTCGGGCAGGATGCTCAAAGCAGGGCTGATGAGCGCCCGCAACCCAGCACACCGAAGCCGAAACAAACAAGGGATGATGACAGCAGTTTGGCGAGTGTTGCGCCTGATCAGACAATCCGGGAAACGGTTGAGAAAGAGCGCTCAGAAACGGGTGAGGAGGATTTGCTGGACGGGTCACGTCCGGTCGAGTGATGTCCCTTGTCTCGCTAAAATTGTGTAGCCTGCGCACAAGAAGCCAGCCAATTTATTGCGCCCGAAGGCTCGTCAAATTCGTTGGACAGTGTTAAGTGCCCAAATTCCTTGAACGGAGGGGCGCTGCATGCTGATTGATGATGTCCGGCTTGAGCTTGAGCGTTATCCCAGAACCGGGCGGTTTTTGGCCGGGCGTTTGCGCCATGATATGTCGAACGACGAACGGCGCATCCTCGAGGATGCGGTTTCAGAGGTCGCTTTTATCGAGAAGCCAACGCGCATCTTAAAGCACGGCGAGGTCTACAATCATTCGACCATGCTTATTGAGGGCTTCGTTGTGCGGACAATTGACAGCTCTGAAAACCGCTACGGGGTGAGCTTTCATGTACCCGGCGATTTTGTTGACCTGCATTGTTTTGCTCTTAAACGGCTCGACCACAATATCGACACGATCGGGCCTGCAAAGGTGGGTTACGTCCCCCACGACCGCCTGCGCGCGATCATGGAAGAGCACCCCCATCTGGCGCGGCTGCTTTGGTTCTCAACCTTGCTTGATGCGGCGATGCACCGCGAATGGGTGATGAAGCTTGAACAATTGACGACTGCGCGCCGGATCGCGCATATCTTTGCTGAGATTTGGCACCGCCTGCGAATGGTGGGATTGGGCAGCGAAAAGGGTTTTGAGACCCCGCTCACACAATCTGAACTGGGCGAACTGTGCGGTGCGACGACCATCCATGTGAACCGCGCGTTACGCGACCTTCGCGAAGGCGGTATTGCAGAGTTTGAACGCGGACGCGTTGAATTTCAGGATATAAAGCGGCTCGAGGCGTTCGGCCTGTTCGAGGCAGACTATCTCTACGGCGAGGGTTCCAATCACCTTCACGAAGGCTTTTCATAGCCCTGCACGGGCGCTCCACAATTAAATTTGAAAAGCCTAACATCTGTCAATAGACCGTGCGCATTCGAGTTTTCTAATGCTATGGCATGGACAAAAGACTGCAAACGCTTGCTAAGTCGAGCTACCCACTTAGCGGGGAGTTTCTCGCCGGCCGCCTTCGCAAGCACCTGAACGAAAACGATCTGCAATATATCGAAAGCTTGTTCGACGAGCCTATTGTCTTGCCCGCTCGCGAAAAACTGGTCGAGCAGGGCGCACGTATGGATGTCAGCGCGATCTTGTTGTCAGGGTTTATGTTCCGCACAATCGAAGCGGGCGGCAACCGGCATATTGTAGGCATTCATCTGCCCGGCGATTTTGTCGATCTGCACAGTTTTCCATTGAAGCGATTGGACCATTCCATTGTCGCAGTCGACGATGTGAAGGTCAGCCTTGTTCCCCATTCAAGGCTCGAACGCGTCCTTGAAGAGCGCCCGCGTTTGGGGCGGGCGATGTGGTTCGCAACTCTGCTTGATGCATCAATCCATCGCAAGTGGATACAGATGATGGAAAGCCTCGATGCCCCGAGGCGCATCGCGCATATCTACTGCGAGCTGCAAACGCGTTTCGAATTGATAGATCGTGCGAATGAACGGGTGGTGCGAACGCCGTTCACTCAAAAAGATATTGCAGATATGTCCGGCGTAAGCGCGATCCACGCCAATCGCGCCGTCAGTAAATTGCGCGAGCTGGAATTGGCTGAAATCAGGCGTGGTAGCCTATACACCGATGATTGGTCCGCATTGCGCAAATACGCAAATTTTGATGCAAGCTACCTTTACGGCGATGGACCGCTTAGGCTCAACGAAGGGTGGGATTGATGAGGGGAGCTGCTGCTGGCTGCCTCAACAGCGCTACGCATTCTGCATGTCAGCCGCTTTGATCTGCCGCTTATGAGCGTGGCATGCCGCGTGTCGGACCTAAAACCCCAACCCCAGCACAAGCCCACACTGATCAGCATGCGATCTTCTGCCCGGCGGTACTGAGCGGCGAAGCAGGTGCGCTAAAATTCTGCGGACAACGCGCGGATCGCTCCGCGAATTTCGGCAAGGCCTTTCATCCGGCCAATCGCGGAATATCCGGGATTGGTCGCCTTAGCGACATCACCCATCATTAAATGGCCGTGGTCGGGACGGATGAAGATATCGCGCCCGGTCGCCTTTTCATTGTCGAGCAAATTCCGGATCACGCGCAGCATATCAATATCGCTGTCGAGATGGCTGGCCTCCACAAATGTGCGGGGCTCCTCAGGATCAAGCGACACTCCGCGCAGATGGGCAAAGTGGATGCGGTCACGGTAATCGCGCGCCATTTGCGGCAGATCATTGTCCGGGCGGCTGCCATAGGTGCCGACGCACAAGGTGATGCCATTGGCGCGGCTGGGTGATGCTTCGAACAGCCTATCAAGATCATCAGGCGTGCAAATGATGCGCGGCAATCCGAACATATCCCAAGGCGGATCGTCTGGGTGTATTGCGAGTTTCACATCAAGTGCCTCTGCCACTGGCAAGACACGCTCCAAGAAGCCCACAAGGTTAGCCCTCAACCGGTCATGATCAACATGGGCATAGCGCGCCAGTGCCTCGCGGAAATCATCAAGGGTGTAAGCATCGGTCATCTTGCCTGGAAGCCCGGCAATGATGGTGCGCGTAAGGCCATCAATTTCGGCAGGCGACATCGCTTCAAAGGCAGACCGAGCGCGAGCAGTTTCGCCCTCGTCATAGTCCGAGGATGCGCCCTCGCGCTGCAAAATGAAGAGGTCAAAAGCGGCAAAGCGGTCCTGGTCAAATTTGAGCGCATAAGCGCCATTGGGCAGCCGGTGGCGCAGGTCTGTCCGGGTCCAGTCGATCACTGGCATAAAGTTGTAGCAGATGGTTTTGACGCCCTCAGCTGCCAAATTCTCCATGCTCTCTATCCACGCATCGACATATGCCTCATGCCCCGGTGCGGCGAGCTTTATGTCGTCGTGAACCGGAATGCTCTCGGCCACGGTCCATGCAAGCGAGGAGCCCTCGACATTGCCCTCTTCGATCAAGGCGCGGTGCGCAGCGATGCGGTCTCTCGGCCACGGCTCTCCGATTGCAATATCGTGCAAAGCGCTGACAATGTCAGTCGCGCCTGTTTGGCGTATCTCTTCAAGGCTTACCGGGTCATTTGGCCCAAACCAGCGCCAGGATCTCGCGCATAGATCATCCCTTTCAAATTAAGACGTCAGAGCATGCTCATCAGGCCTTGAAAGCCCATGTAACCTGTTACCAGCGAGAACAGGAATACACCTACAAGTCCCGCATTGGTGGCAGGCGAATTGCGATATTCCCCCATCAAATCGCTGCGATTGCCAAGGTAGAGGATACATCCCACCGTCACTGGCAGCAGCACGACGTTGAACGCTTGGCTAAGGATCAGAACCAGCACAGGGCGCGCATCGAATAAAGGCACGACCAATCCCAAAAACGATATGATGCCGACAAACACGCGGTACTGCCACAAGGTCATATCGCGGGGGCTGCTGCGATAATCGCATAGGAGCCATGGGATCATGATGAGGTTGGGAAACTGCGAGGAAACGCCCGCTGCAATAATCCCAATCGCAAAGATCGAGACCGCCAATGGTCCTGCAAGCGGCTCCAGCAATCCGATCATCTGCGAAGCGCGTTCAAGTCCGATCCCGCCTGCGTAAAGGCTGCCCGCTGCTGCGGCCATGATCGAGGCGCTTATGATGAACATCATGATGCCGGCAAAGGCTGCATCGCGGCGCTGCTGTTTGTCATGCGCGATGGTCCACCCGGCCTCTTTCACGAGGGTCGTGCGCATGATAAAAAGCCCAGAGAAAATCGTCGTTCCCACCATTGACGCGATGAGCAGCAAAGGGCTCGTCTCGCTTGAGGCTACATCGGGAAGCGAAGGGATAAGGCCGCTCGCAATATCGGCGACAGGCGGCATCAGGATGAAGAAATTGAGCACGAAGCATCCACCCATTACCGCGACGACAACGGCCAAGATGCGTTCAAAAACTTGCGTGTGCCCGCCCCAAAAGATGAAATAGGCAATCGCGCAAAAGAACGCCGCCCAATAGATCGGCGCAATCCCGCCCTCGATAAAGGTCTTCGACCATTCAAAGCTAATTTCCGCGACGATCCCCATCACCCCCATAAGGCTGGCGCAGACCCCAACCCCCAGTGCGAGGATGAAGAATATGCCGATTGCCGGGTGTATGTGCTTGCGAAAGGCTTCAAGTGCGGTTTCGCCGGTCACAAGGGTATACCGGCCGTAGGTCGCAACAAGCAGGAAGGTGGCAGCGCAAGACACAAGCACTGTCCACAAGAGCGTCATCCCGTAATTGGCCCCGGCAGATGCCATTGTGGTGACGCTGCCTGTGCCGATGTTGAAACCCACCAGAAAAATGCCGGGCAGGAAAAGCGCCAGCTTTGCCCGCCAGCCGATTATCTCATGTGCGCTGTTCACCGCGTCAGTCCTTGGACCGCCATGCGCCGTTCCTCTCTTGGTTCTTGTTCTTGCCATGGGAGTATCTGTACCAATCCTAGCTGTCCATCTGATAATCTGTCACGCCAATTGGCATGACAATCATTTCAATTTCTGTTTCGGAGAGGTTAGCAATCCGGGCATGAGCACTAAAAAAAGCGACGAGATGGGGAGATAGTGAGATTGAGCCGCGCGATTTGATCGACCGCCTTTGCAATGGCAGCAGCCTTTTTGGCCGCGGGTTGCGGCGGTGGGGGAGGCTTTCGCGCGCCGACGTCTTTTGGAACCCATCCACCCGATCCAACGCCCAGCCCAAGCCCGCCGCCCAATGCAACGCCATCGGCAATCGGCTGCGCTGGCCTAAATTTCCTCGATATTCAAAGCGCCGAAGCAAGCGCGAGTTAAGGGGCGGGTTTGATGCTGGCAATGCGATTGACGATGATCTGGCGGGCGTCCTGAGAAACGCGCATGAGATCGACTACGTGCCCCCTCGGTCACTGAGTTTATATTGGCAGCATGGTCTTCTGCCAATATCCGCTTGATATGGGCAGCGCTGTGATTGATCCTTACGTGGGTCTCAACTTTGGCGAGGCGAACACGGAAAAATTCGTTGAGAACGGCGGGATCGCTGCACGCAGAGTGGAAGAGGGCGGGGAGAACTCCGGCTCTGCAAACTTTGGTGAGCAAAGCCCATCGGCAACAGCACGTGTCAGCAGCGGCAATGCCTTCACTGTGTTTGGGGCAGAGCAATCGAACAGCGCCGGTTATGCTCAGGTCGAGGCAAGCTTCAAACTGTTAGAAAACAGCTCGGTGGGCGTCATTTAGGACGGTCTGTTTGGCAACGATTCACAAACACACGCCGGCGGTGCACGCATCACCATCGGGTTCTGATTCGATCATCAGGGACGCAAAGAGCCCCCTTCTCGAAAGAGGCGAGGGGCTTTTTTGTGTGTCACGTCCTCAGCCTGGGCGCGCCAAGGCATCAACGCACCAAACGGCGTTCTACTCAGCGGGCGGCGTTGAAGGCCCCACCACAAGTTTTGAGAAGCTTGCTTGCGCGTAATTGCCCGCCGCTTTGTCGGTTTCCCAATCCCCAGTACCAGGACAGCCTGCGTACCACATGGACGTGCCTGTGCGGGTGCTGCACTGATTATAGATGCCGGCCTTAAAATAGAGCGAGTCGCCGGCATATGCAGAAGGGTTGTCCTTTTCATCCGCGCCTCTCACTAGGCTGCGTGTGTGCTGGACAGTGCCAAGCCGCTCGTTATGGAAAGTCAGATACATCGTGTTCCGGTGGACGTTGATGGTGTAACTGAACTCCTCACCCAGAGCGATGCCTTGGTCGCCGGGGTCCTCTGTTCCATCCCAATTGTAGCCGAATACAGGAACCGACAGGTCGGTGCGGTTGGGGTCATCCTTCGATAAATTGCGCTCATAATTCCAGAAGACTGAACCGGTTTTGTGACCGGGGAATTTTTTGTAATAGATTTTGACCGGTTCATTGCCGTAGCCAAAGCCGCTGCGCGTGGTTTTGTACTTCACTGCGTGGATCTGTCCGACCACAGCTGAAAAGGCCGGGCGCTTTGCCGGATCGCCAGCGTTCAGCGACACATGATCAACGCGCAAAACAGCCTCGAGCTTGCCGCCAATTGAGGCGAATTCGTCGGAGCTTTTGCGCGCTTCGACCGCAAAATTATTGCCCGGATCATGCGTGCCAATGCGCGTGTTGCTGCCGCGAAGCATCTGGCGCAGTTCGCTGCGGGTGTTGGTCGAATTGGCCGTTGTGGGCGCCTTGTTGGGCGCTGCAAAGACCATGCGGCCCTTATCGCTCAAATAGAAAAAGTCGGAATGCTCATAGCCTTGCATGGCGCGCACGGTGATCTCGTCAGGTTTGCCGTCATTGTTGCCGTCGGAGGGCAGGGTGATCTTCCAATGGCTGAGGTCAAAGGCGTCGCTGGGCGCGCGTTCATCGCCTTGCGATGCAGTCACAGCAAACGGGACGCACAAAGCCAAAGCAGCCGCGCCCAACGTGCCGTAGCCAAGTTTCATCTGTTTGAAATACATGATTATATTCCTCTGCCCTTCTCCAACATTTTTATAGCAAATGATTGCTCAACCCAAGCTGAACAATGCCCGGTTTGCACCTGTAAACGCTTTGCTTTGCGCCAAATAAAAAAGCGCCCCGCACGATGGCGGGGCGCTCTGTTTGAAAGCTTGCCTAGTTAAGGAAAGTCTAGAAGCGCAGCGTCGCGCCGAACGTGAGGCGCCGATCAGGCAGCCCCTGGAAACACAGCAAAGCGTCATCGTTGACGCAGAACTGGCTGATGTCCGACTTGGTAAGGTTTACACCTTCAACACCAACACTCAGATAGTCCGTCACATCGTAAACGACACTTGCGTTCAACTGGCCCCGAGAGTCAGTGACGACCGGGAAGCCAAGTGTTGAGTTGAGCGAAGCGCCGCCCGCCGTATCGAGCGTGCGGAACGCGTCCCGCCAGGTGTAACGGGCACGCGCCGAAAGGCCGAACTTCTCGTAATAGAGAGTGATGTTGTAGGCATTCTCCGAGAAATCGAGCAGCCCTTGAACGGCTTCGACCGGATCGGGAACATTCGGATTAATGGCCTCGAAAATCTCTTGGCCACGCCCCGATGATGTTTGAGTTGCCTCGCCTCCACCGAAGTCCTGCCACGTATAGTTGGCGATAATGCCGAAGCCCGAGGCAAATCCCAGAGTATCCTCGAATTGAGAGAGATCGTACTGGAAAGAAACCTCAATGCCGGTCTGTGTTGTGTTGGCAGAATCGTTGATGATCGTCTGTAGCGGAACACATAGGCCGTTCCCAGGCACGTCAGAAAGGACGTTACGATCCGGCACTGGGTTGAAGATACCTCCTTGTTCACATGGATCGGTGATGTCGCGGAAGCCGGTCGCCGGATCTTCGAACGCATCCTCCACCTGAGTCACAAACAGGTTCGAGCGATCCTTGTGGAAGAAGCCGACACTAACCAGAGAGGAGGGTGCGAAATACCATTCCAGCGACGCATCATACGACTGGACCGTTTCCGGCGCCAAGTTCGGGTTGCCGAGGCTCACCGCATTGTTCGGCCCGGTCGGGAAAGACACCGACAGCGACAGATCGTCAAAATCTGGACGGTTGATATCTTCAGTAAAGCTGGCGCGAAGGAACAGATCATCAGTCAGTTCCGCGATCACATTGATACGCGGCATAAACTCATTGTAGCTGCCGCCAGCAGTAACCGGCGAGGCTACGCCGTTAGCGATTGCGTTGCCGAATGAGTCGACACTGGTATCCACCCAGCGGAAACCGATATTTCCGCGAACTGGTCCAGTTTCGAAGTTAGCCTGCGCATACAGCGCGTGCGTCTCTTCTTCGATACGGAAGGATGCTCCAAGATTGCCTGCCGAATTTGGATCGATATCGCCCAGCAAGCGCCCGCCATTGGCAATCGCAGCCTGACCGCCTGGGGTCGCATCCAGCGCAGCTTGAAGCGCCGCAATGACATTGTCCCGATCAGAAAACGCTTGATCAGGATCGATCACCACAAAGTTGCGGAATGCGAGGGTCCGCCCGTCAGCTTCATCGAAATTGTCAGGTCCGGGGACAATCAAACCTGCAAGCACCGAGCCGCTGGGGCTGTTCGCTATCGCGCCAGTGCCGAAGGTTGAACGCAGCTGAGTAAACTCAGTAGACGTATCGTTGTAGCGATAGCCTGCATCGACCGACGTGATGAAACCCAGCACGCCATCAAGATCGAGCGTGGTATCGATGCGGAAGGCATCCTCCTCGTTCTCTGTCATGTTGTTGCTGTTGGTTACAGCATCAAGCACGGTGTTGTTCGGATCGAGCAGCTGCTCGACCGTAGGCGCAAACGGCGAGTTGAAATCGAGGCCGAAAGTCAGCGCGCCACCACGCAAATCGTAGATGAACGGAACGCTGTTATCGTTGCTGCTGCCATCCAGGGGTGTCAGCGGGTTTGGGTTGATGAAGTTGAGCGTGGTGCTCAAATTCGGGTTGGCAGTATCCGAAGTCGAGCGCGAGATTTCGATCTGCGTTGTGAACCGCCCCGTCGTGAACTCAGTGCCCAACCGATACAGCTCGGTCTCGGTTACCCGAGCACCTGTATCACTGGAGAAACGAAGGTTTGGATCATCGTCGTCCTGAGCAAGGTTGGGCTGAATGGTGCCAAACAGAGCTGCCTCAATGCTGCCGAGATCGGTTCCGTCGAGCGCTCCGAAGGTGACGGTTTCGAAACCATCGGGAACATTGACCGTGTCAACCGCGCTGACACCGGAGCCTTGAACACGCGAGCTGTCCTGACGGCGCTCTTGGTCCTTGTAAATGACGTCGGCAAAGAACTTCAGATTGTCGCTAGGAGCCCATTCAAGCGTACCCGCGATGTTGAATGTTTCGAATTCGAAATTTTCCAGTTCCTGATTGAGGAACTGAATATTCAGAAATGGAAAGTCAGGGCCGGCAGCGCCAGCGGCGGTCACGGCTTGGCCAGCGCCGATCAGGTTGTCGCGGTCTACCCGCGGCCTGAAGGAGGTGCCTTCCTGTTCGGTATAACTGCCGCTGATGACGAAGCCGATCTCCCCGTCGCCCGCCTCCCAGACATTGCCGAAGTTGGCGGAAAGGCGCGGTTTCACACTGTTGGAAAGCTCGCTGTATTCGCCTTGAGCGCGAAACGAAAGGAGCCGGTCGTTAAGTTCTAGCGGTCGGATTGTGCGAAGGTTTACGGTACCACCAACCGAACCTTCGATGTTTGCCGCCGTTGGCGCCTTAATGACTTCAACAGCACCGATAATTGCCGAGTTGACATCTTCAAAATTAAGACCGCCGCGGCCCGTTCCAGTGGCAACGGTCTTGACACCGTTGATCAGAACCAAGTTGTCGTTTGTGCCGCGAATTTGAACTCCGGTTCCGATACCTGCCGTCCTGGTAATTTGAACGCCCGTGATGTTCTCAAGCACTTCGGCGAGGTTTTGGTCTGGAAGCTTGCCAATGTCCTCAGCTTGAATGACCTCGATCAGGCTGTCGGCATTGCGCTTCTCGTTCAGCGCGCTTTGCAGCGAGCTACGAATGCCCGTTACCATGATCTCGTTTTCTGTGCTGTCGGCGACGCTCACGTCGTTTTCATTGTCTTGCGCTGCCGCCGCTGCTGGCATCAGACCTGCTGATCCGGCCAAGAGACCGGCAATCAAACGTGTGCGTGCGTTAGGAAGGCCTTTGCCCCCGTTAAGGTACTTCATTACTCTCTCCCATCACCAAGTTGTTTGGCTGACACTCAAAAAGCTAGGCTCCGAAACGCATTAGTCAACCAAATTGGCAGGCAGAAAAGGATAACTCTGTAATACCAATAGGCCAATCCTTTCCAAAAACGCCGGAATTCTGCGGTTTTTTGCTTGTGGATTTTATCCAGCCGGTGAACCCCATCGTTCAAAATTAGCCGGGCCAGTCACATAAATGCATCACTCTCTCCAGTCTCGGCTCGGCTGTGAGGGGTGCAGCTCAATTGGTAAGTCCAAAAGCCGTACTTTGGTATGATGCAGAGGTTGACTCAGTGCGGTTCCCGATTATTCTGGAGTGCAACCAAAATAAAAAGTCTATTAGAGGGAGGGGCATATGGCATTTCGCGTAGTTCATCGCGGCCCTTCGCGCGTATCAATCTCTGCAGCACTGCTTGCGGGGTTTGCTTGTATCGCAGGCCCTGCGCTTGCGCAGGGTGAGCAGCCTGAGGAAAGCGTTGCAGATGTCTTTGAAGGGCAGGCCAAGCTCAAAGGCGAGTTCAGTCCTGGCGGCTTTGCTTTGGACTCCGATCAACATCTCAACGACCTCGGCTATTGCGGCTCGCTCAGCCATGTTGACCAATGGTCGGTGGGCGGCGGCGAGTTGGGCATGTCGCTCGGTTATGAGCGCCGCGGTTCAAGCAGTCCTGCGCAGGAAAAGCGGGCGATGAACGCAATCCGGGCTTATTTGGTTGACCCTGGCGTCACCAGCGACGGTGTATCTGACGGTGGAAACTGTGGCACTCGCAGCGCATTCTTTGGAACGGTGCAATATCAGTCAAGCCCGGATGTCGATGTCAACGCTGACTTTCCATATTCGCGCCGTGTGAATAAAGAGCAACGCTCTGATTTGAACTTTGCAGAAGGTCGCCGCATTGACGCGCAGGGCGCGCCAAGTTCGATTCCAGGACTTGACTTGCTCTCCAACAAGCAGCGTACTGACTTGCGCGGCGCTCCAGATGATCTGGGGCAGGTGCTGGTTTACGGTCCTCGCTTAGTTGCAGGGGTTCGTGCGCACTTCTGATCTGGTTAGGGTTGCCGCGTGTTAAAGGGGCTGCGGCAACCTGACTTTTGACTGTAAAACCCCCTCGACCTATGGGGTCAAGTGGGTAGAGTATCGAGGTAGCGTCTCGCCGGAGGTAGGGCATGAGTAGTAAACGACTTTTTCAATCCGTTGCCGAGCAAATTTCGGAGCTGATTGATGCAGGGGCATTCCCTGCTGGAACTCGTTTGCCGGGCGAGCGCGAACTTGCTGAACGGCTCAATGTGAGCCGCGTGACGATCCGTGAGGCGGAAATTGCGCTTCAGGCGATTGGCCGTTTGGAAATCAAGACCGGTTCCGGAGTCTATGTCAGCGAGAAGAAGCCCGAAAGCGCTGCTGCCTTGCCATCGGCTAGCGCCTTTGAGGTGACTGAGGCTCGTCTTCTTGTCGAATCTGAGACCGCGGCGCTTGCTGCCCATAATATCACCGATGCAGGTATTGAGCGCTTGTCCGGATTGATCGAGCAGATGCGAACCGGGGATGAGCAAACGGCCAATGAAGCCGATGCGCAGTTTCACGCAACAATCGCTGAGGCGTCCAACAATGCTGCGATGATCCATACGGTAAAATCGCTTTGGCAGATGCGCGAGGACATTCCGGAAGTGAAAGCGACCTATGAAGCGGTCTGCGTTCATGATGCTGAAACGCGTACAGAAGAACACGAAGTGATTTTCCTTGCGCTGCGCGACCGAGACCCGTCAGGTGCCCGCAATGCGATGCGCGAACACTTTCACCGTTTGATCGAAGCGATGCTGGATGCAACCGAGAAAATGGCGATGGAAGAGTTGCAGGCAAAGGCCTCAAAGAGCCGCGAGCGGTTTGCTGCAGCTTCAAAGATTGCCTAGCCATATTGGTGCGACAAACCTTCTGAAAACTATATGCCAGATTGATTGACACTCATTTGGTCTGGTCTATAGTCCATCCCAATAAAGTTTGGATGAGGGAAATTTTGGATGTCGCCAAGGGTGAGCCTTGTGATCGCTGCTGCGTGTGTTCTGGCATCGCCGGCCTATGCGGAACGCTACCTTGTCCAAACGCGAGACGAATATGCCGATGTGCTAACCAGGGTTGAGGCGGGCGATGAGATCGTTCTTGCCAATGGCGAGTGGCGCAATTTCGACTTGGTTGTCACCGGTGATGGGCGCGAAGATGCGCCCATCGTGCTTACGGCGCAGGAGCCTGGCAAAGTGTTTCTCACCGGCCAATCGAGCCTTCGGGTCGGCGGTGAGTACGTCCAGGTCAGCGGCCTTGTGTTCCGTGATGGGTACAGCCCGCGCGGCGAAGTTGTCTCTTTCCGTGTCTCCAAGGATGATCAGGCCAGCAATTCGCGCGTGACGCAGGTTGTGATCGACGGCTTCAGCAAGCCTGACCGGTACGAAAGCGACTTGTGGGTTGGCATTTATGGTCAGAACAACCGGTTTGACTACAATTACCTCGCAGGCAAAACCAACAAGGGGGTGGCGCTTGCAGTGCGCCTCGACACAGAGGAAAGCCGCGAGAACAATCACCGGATTGAGCGCAATTATTTCGGCCCGCGCGCGGTGTTGGGGTCGAATGGCGGAGAGACCCTGCGCATTGGCACCAGCCATTTTTCGATGTTCAACTCGAACACGCTTGTGGCCTACAATATGTTTGACCGCACCGGAGGCGAGGTGGAAATCATCTCGTCCAAGTCCGGCGGCAATGTCTTTCGCGGCAATGTCTTTCGCGCAGCGCGCGGGACGCTGACCTTGCGGCACGGCGACAACAATGTGGTCGAAGGCAATGTGTTTCTGGGGGAGGGGGCGGATTACACCGGCGGCATTCGCGTGATCAATCGCGGTCAGGCGGTGCGCGGCAACTATATGGAGGGGCTTCGTGGAGAAGCGTTTTCCAGCGCGCTTGCCATCATGAACGGCGTCCCCAATTCTCCGGTCAATCGCTATGTTGAGGTTGAAGGCGCTGAAATTGAAGGCAACACCATTGTCGACAGCCGCCGGGTTGCGTTCAATGTCGGCGCGGATGAAGAGCGTTCCGCTGCGCCAAGCAATTCCACGTTCAAAAACAACCTTTTGAGCGGGTTGGAGGGTCAATCCTTCCTTGAGGTTTACGACGACATTTCCGGGTTCACATTCGCTGACAACCAAGTGGGTGCAGGCGGGGTTGCAGCCGAGCTGGGCTCGTTGCCCCAAGGTTCAGTTGAGATGGTGCGCGGCGAGAATGGTCTACTGTATCCTGCGGACCCTGCGCTTGCATCAGTGGGTGCGCCGCGCGATCTGAAAGTGGTGGGCCTCGATGAAGTCGGGCCAAGTTGGTATCCCAAACCTAGCGATCCTGCGGAATTCGGCTCTTCGGGCAAAGTGATCGAAGTGGCTCCAGGGCAGGGCACTTTGGCGCAGGCCGCCATGGCGGCGGGTCCCGGCGATGTCCTTAAGCTTGCCGCTGGTACTTATGTGACCGAGCGCACTATTCCGCTGGCGACGACGCTTGCCATTGTGGGAGCGGGCGCAGAAGAGACGGTCATCGAATTTGCGCGGCCAACCCTTGTTGAGCTGCGAGAAGGCGGTAATCTGAAGCTTTCCGGCCTTGCGATTGACGGCGTGCGCGCACCCGATTCTGTTGGCAATTCAATGATCCGCACCGGGGTCTATCCAATCCAGTCGAACCTTAGGATTGAGCTTGACCAGATCAAAGTGCGCAACCTTGATGTGAACAAATCATTCAGCGTGGTGACGCTGGGCAAAAGCACTCTGGCTGATAGCGTTTCGATTACGAACAGCGCGTTTGAAAACATCTCAGGCACCATCGTCTCGGCCTCTGCGGAGACCGAGGATTACGGCCAGTACAATGTCGAATATCTCGATATATCGGGCAATGCCTTTGCCAATATCGGCGGGCCTATTGCCAGCATTTATCGAGGCGGACGCGATGAAAGCACCTTTGGGCCCAATGTGACCATCGCTGGCAACGTGCTTCACAATGTGGGGCTTGCGCCAACCAATGGCACGGGCGGATCGGTCCATTTGCACGGCGTTCAAATCGCAGCGATTGACGGCAATGTTGTGAGTGCCTCAGCGCCGCTGCGTGTGGTCCACACAGTCGGCACGCCCAAAACCCAGATCAGCAATAACGCATTTTCGGGCACTGCCGCGTTTCTCCTTGAAGAGTTGATCTTCGGCGGCGGGCACCGCGCGCAGCTTTCGGACAACGAGTTTGCAGAAGGAGGCAATGAATGATGCGCGCCCTTACACTTGTTTCTGCGCTCGCTTTGGCGAGCGTGCCAGGCGTCGCTCTGGCGGCCGATGGTCATGCCGATGTGACCCTTGAGAGTGCGCCCTCGCACGCGCCCCTCTTCGCACAGGAAATGGAGCGGGCCCGCGCCTTTGTTGACGGCATGATGGCAGACGGCGTCGTAGTGCCTCAGCCCAAGGATCCCGGCGGCGGCTACACCCACGAACAACACAAACGCAATTTCCGCGCGATCTATCAAGGCGGGCAATTGTTCACGATCACGGGCGATGAGCGTTACCGCGATTATGTGCGCGATATGCTGCTTGAATATGCCGAGCTCTATCCCACGCTGGGTGAGCATCCGGCCAAGGCGAACCAATATTCCGGGCGCATCTTCTGGCAAGTCCTTAATGATGCCATGTGGCTGGTCCATGCGGTGCAAGGATACGGCGATATTCGCGGCACCTTGAGCGATGCAGACCGCCAAAAAATCGACGACCAGGTGTTCCGCCCTGCGGCGCATTTCCTGTCGGTGGAATCGGTCGCAACCTTTGACCGCATCCACAATCACGCCACTTGGGCGACCGCTGGTGTGGGCATGACGGGATATTTGCTCGGCGATAAGGATATGACCGAGCGCGCTCTTTTGGGTTCTGACAAAAGCGGTAAGGCAGGATTTATCCGCCAAACCGAACTGTTGTTCTCACCCGATGGCTATTACACCGAAGGTCCGTATTATCAGCGTTTTGCGCTGCTCCCTTTCCTTGTTTTCGCCAATGCAATTGAGCGTAATGAGCCTGAGCGGGAAATCTTCAAGCACCGTGATGCGATATTGCTAAAGGCGCTGCGCACGACGGTTCAGCTGAGCTATCGCGGTTATTTCTTCCCGTTCAATGACGCGATCCGGGACAAGAGCCTGCGTACAGCCGAGCTCTACGAAGGCATCGCGATTGCTTACGGGCAAACCCGCGATCCAGCTCTTTTGTCGATCGCTGATTTTCAGGGGCGCACTGTCCTCACCCCGGGCGGCGCAATGGTGGCAAAGGATCTGGCGGCGGGCAAGGCAGAGCCCTTCCCCTTCCGCTCACTTTTGCTGACTGATGGACCCGAAGGTGACCAAGGAGCTGTTGCTGTCCTTCGCCAAGGCAAAGCCAATGCGGAAGGCGAGCCAGCCACCGTGCTGATCGCCAAGAACAGCTCGCAAGGTATGGGCCACGGCCACTTCGACAAGCTTGCCTGGCAAATGTACGACAATGGCAATGAGATCGTGCGCGATTATGGCGCGGCGCGTTTCCTCAATATCGAGGCAAAGCGCGGCGGGCGCTATTTGCCTGAGAACGAGACTTGGGCCAAGTCATCGGTCGCTCACAACACTTTGGTTGTGGACGAGACCAGCCATTTCGACGGTGACGGCAAATACGCTGATAAGTTCTGGCCCACGCAGACTTACTTCTCCGACGCAGAGGGGCTTCAGGTCACAAGCGGGATGATCGGGAGCGCCTATCCCGGCGTTTCGATGAAACGTACGCTGTTGATGCCTTCGATCCCAGGCTTGGAAGCGCCTTTGGTGATCGACCTTGTCCATGCCTCAAGCGATGATGCGCACCAATATGATCTGCCTTTGCATTATTCTGGGCACATCATGGAATATGACTTCGAGGCGCAGCGCAACATTGCTGAACGCCCCGTGCTCGGCTCTGCCAATGGCTACCAGCACATTTGGGTCGATGCCAAAGCCGCTCTCGAGAGCGGTAAGGGCGCGCTCACATGGATCTTGGATGGGCGGTTCTACACGTACCGCTTTGCTGGCAACGGCCCGCTCACCGCGATTTTTGGCGAGAGCGGGGCGAATGACCCTGAGTTCAACCTTCGCCGCGAGCCGCTGCTTATGCTTCGCGCACAGCGTGAAGGCGCTGTGTCATTCGCCAGCCTGCTCGAGGCGCACGGAAGCTATGATGGCGCGGCCGAGCAGACGCTCGACAGTCGCAGTCTTGTCGAAGATCTCACCCATGCGCGGGCGGGGCAAATGGACATAGTCAAACTGACCCTGAAATCAGGGCAGCGCTACGCGGTGGCGGTTTCGCACAATCCTGATCCAGAGGCGGCGCACAGTGTCACTATCGGGGGCGATACCATCGCCTGGACGGGGTTTGCTGGCGTAACTGCGCTCAGTGACAAAGAATAACGGGAGATGGGAATGGAAATGGTGAAAGAGGCGCAAAGCCCGCCCTTCGTGGTCGCGAAGGACACACCCAAAGAGGATCTGGGTAGCGGAATATCGCGCCAGATACTCGGCTATGGGCCTGAAATCATGATCGTCAGGGTCTGGTTTGAAAAAGGTTCAGTGGGTGATGTTCATTCCCATACGCACAGCCAATCAACCTATGTCGAAAGCGGCAAGTTTGAGGTCTTTATCGACGGGACGAAACAGGTGCTGGAGGCTGGCGACAGCTTCTACATAGCGCCGCACCTTGATCACGGCGCAGTGTGCCTTGAGGCAGGCGTCCTGATCGACACCTTCAGTCCATTGCGCGAAGACTTTTTGGCCGAGGGGAACTAGGGCGATGCTTAAAGGGAAACTGCGTTTCTGGATCGTCGGGCTTGTCGCCCTTGCGACCATCATCAATTATATCGACCGGGGCGCCTTGGGCTTTTTGTGGCCTGAGATATCCAAAGAGCTTGAATTGACCGAGTATGATTATGCGATCATTCTCAATGTGTTCACCTTTGCCTACGCCTTTGGTCAATCGATTTTTGGTAAGATATTCGACTGGATCGGAGTGCGGCTTGGTTTCGTGCTTTCAATCGTCGTTTGGTCGGCTGCGACCATCCTTCACGCTTTTGCCCAAGGGCTTATGAGCTTCGCGGTTTTCCGTGCGGTTCTAGGTGTGTCGGAAGCCGGTAACTGGCCTGGTGCAACCAAGGCAAACGCCGAATGGTTCCCTATCAACGAGCGCGCGCTTGCGCAGGGCATCTTCAATTCAGGCGCTGCGATTGGCGGCATTGTGTCCGCACCCATCATCGGACTTTTGTTCGTGTGGCTCGGCAGCTGGCAGGCGACTTTCATTGCCATTGGTGCACTCGGCTTCTTATGGTTGATCCCTTGGCTTATCGTCTACAAAAGCGGCCCTGACGCTCACCCTTGGATTTCTGAGGAAGAGCGGCAGTTCATCTTGACCGGTCAGCGCAATGTCGAAACCAATGAGGTCGCCGATTACGCACCGGGTTCTGCTGAGATTTTGAGCCGGAAGGAAAGCTGGGGCGTGATCCTTGCAAGCTTCTTCCTCGACCCGATCTGGTGGCTCTTTGTGGGCTGGCTCCCGATTTATCTCGCCAAGACTTATGGCTTCGGTGTTGAGGAAATCGCGGTTTATGCTTGGATCCCATACGTTGGCGCCATGTTCGGTGCGTGGTTCGGCGGTCTTCTGGCCGGTAACCGGATCAAGTCTGGGTGGAGCGTCAATAAAACGCGCAAATCGGTGATCGCGCTTGGCGGTGTGATCATGCTGGTCTCGCTTTTGTCGACCACTCAAGCAGCCACGCCGCTCATCGCGGTTCTTATGATGGCGGCAATCCTGTTTGGTTTCCAGACGGCTGTCGGCAACATTCAGACACTGCCCAGCGATTTTTACAGCGGCGCATCGGTCGGCACTTTGGCCGGTTATGCGGGCACCGCTGCGAAGCTTGCCGTTGTGGGTCTGAACTTCCTGATCCCAGCAATCACAGTGAATAGCTATGCGCCTGCCTTTATCGTTGGCGCTGGTCTAGCGATTGCGACTGTTCTTTCGGTGCTCATCCTGTGCCCCGAAATCAAACCATTGAAACCAAAATCGGCCTAAGGCCGCAGACATTCCTTAAGGGGGAACGATTATGAAATTTGCTGGCAAAGTGGCCGTAGTGACCGGCGGAAGCCGCGATATTGGCCGCGCGGTTTGTGTGAAACTCGCATCCGAAGGCGCAAGCGTTGTTGTGAACTATAACAACAACCAAGCGGACGCCGATGCAACAGTCGCCGCTGTGGAAGCGGCGGGCGGTAAAGGCATCGCGGTGAAAGCTGATGTGACCAAGCCTGCTGATGTGGACGCTCTGATTGCTGCCACAACTGATGCGTTCGGCGGAGAGATCCATATTCTCGTCAACAACGCTGGCGGCCTTGTCGCGCGCAAAACATTGGAGGAGATGGACGAAGAGTTCTTCAACTTCGTCATGCAATTGAACGCCACCTCAACCTTTCTCGCGTGCAAGGCGGCCGTGCCTCTTATGAAAGAGGGCGCAGCAATCGTGAACTTGGCATCGCTTGCAGGGCGCGATGGCGGCGGCGGCGGAGCGATTGCCTATGCGACGTCTAAAGGCGCGGTGATGACTATGACCCGCGGCCTTGCCAAAGAGTTGGGGCCCAAAGGCATCCGCGTGAACGCACTATGCCCCGGCATGATCGCCACCACCTTCCACGACAAGTTTACGCCTGATGCAGCGCGTGAAAACGTGGCCAATTCAACCCCGCTTCGCCGTCAAGGTAAAGCCGAAGAGACCGCTGATCTTGTTGCATACCTATGTTCAGACGAAGCCTCTTTCATCACAGGCACGAATGTGGATATCAATGGCGGCCTGGCCTTCTCATAATCGGAATGGAATGCAATGCGTGATGAACTGACAAGCCGCTTGGCTGCTGCACCTGTGGTACCGCTCATTGGCGAAAATGATGCGGGCCGCGCTGTGAAAACGGCTGAGGCGCTTGGCGAAGGCGGCTTGTCGGTCATCGAAGTCGTTATGCGAAGCAGTGACGCGCAAAAAGGCATGGAAGCGATCCTCGCTGAAACTGAGGGCCTGATCGTTGGCGCAGGAACTGTGCTGACCCTTGATCAGGCCAAATCGGTCCGGGCAAGCGGTGCGCAGTTCATCGTATCACCCGGTCTCGTTGACGAGATCGCTGAGTATTGCCTTGCCGAAGACATCCCTTTCTACCCCGGCACCATGACCGCCGGCGAAGTCCAACGCGCTTATGCGCTTGGGCTTCGTGAGGTGAAATTCTTCCCTGCATCGCTCGCTGGCGGCGTACCGATGCTGAAAGCGTTCTCCTCGGTGTTCCGGGAAATGCGTTTCATGCCAACCGGCGGTGTGTCGGCAGGCAATTTGGCTGAGTTTCTAGCCCTTCCCAGCGTCCTCGCCTGCGGTGGCAGCTGGCTTACACCCAAGGAAGCGGTTGCCATCGGCGACTATTCCCAGATCACAACCCTTGCGAGCGAAGCTGTGTCAATCGCGCAGGCCGCTCGCTGAATGAAAGCTCCTCCCCATGGCTGAATTCCTCTCCTTTGGTGAAATTATGCTGCGGCTTAAAACGCCGGGCCACCAACGCTTTTTCCAATCACCCGAATTTGAAGCAACCTTTGGCGGCGGCGAGGCCAATGTCGCGGTCGCCTTGTCTAACTATGGCTTGGATGCTGGCTTCGTAAGCGCGCTCCCCGATAATGACATTGGCGAAAACGCCATCATGGAACTGCGCAAGTTCGGCGTCGATACAGCGCACGTCAGCCGTTCCGGCGACCGGGTTGGTATCTATTTCCTCGAAACAGGATCGAACCAGCGCCCATCCAAGGTTGTTTATGACCGCGCGAACTCTTCCATCTGCAATGCAGGTATGGATGAATTTGATTGGCCCACAATCTTCAAAGGCGCCAAATGGCTCCACATCACCGGCATTACGCCAGCGCTGAGCCAATCGGCAGCGGACCTTTCGATGGCCTGCGTCAAAGCGGCGAAAGAAGCCGGTGTGACCGTCTCATGTGACTTCAATTTCCGCGGCAAGCTGTGGAAATACGGCAAGACCGCGCCAGAAGTGATGCGTGAGCTTGTGAAGTACGTCGACGTTGGCATTGCGAACGAGGAAGACTGCCAAAAGTCACTCGATATCTCGGTTGATGTTGATGTGGAGAGCGGCGAGCTTGATACCAAGAAGTATGAAGCGCTGGGCCAGAAGGTGCTCGACATTTACCCGAACATGCACACCATCGCGATCACTCTGCGGGAGAGCCTCAGTGCAGACCGCAACAATTGGTCGGCCTGCCTTCGCACCCGCGAAGGCGGCTTTAAGCTCAGCAAAAAATACGAGCTTACCGATATCGTTGACCGTGTTGGCGGCGGCGACAGCTTTGCCTCTGCGCTGATCTATGGCCTCAACGCTTATGAAGACCGTCAGCAGAGCCTTGAGTTCGCTGTGGCGGCCTCGGCTCTCAAACACACGATCATGGGCGACTTTAACCGCGTTACCGTGCCAGAGGTTGAGAAACTGATGAGCGGCGACGGTTCTGGCCGGGTTCAGCGCTGAGCATGACCCATCAGTCGTTCACACTGCGGCTGGTTATGGGATGCGACCTGGCCATCGGGCAATTCCCGCAGCAGCCGTGTGTGAATGATAATATATCCTCAGAGCAGGAACGCTTTGAGCAGATTGTCAGCCGCGAGCTGGTCGACGACTGCGACTAAAACCCTGGCGCACTGCGCAGGTTGGCTCTTGTGGTTCCTGAATTGTCCTGCACTTTTGTTCAGTTGTGTGTTTTAGCGCAGGCTGGCACATGCGAAATTGCAAGCTAATCCGCAGATGCGGGCGGATTGTTCCTTGTCATAAGGCGTGATGCGCGCAATGATTGGTTTCCTATCCAAATCACCATCTAAAAGGTGAGCGGCTCAAGAAGTCTTTACTGAGCTGTGACAAACACTTTCAGAATTGAAGAATTGCTCGATGAATTTGCGAATATACAAAGCGGCCGTTTCTATTTTTGCGATGGCCACGGCTACAAGCGTGCAAGCGGGCGATACGCCGCTTTATGATCCGGCCCCAAAGTGGATCGAGGATGTCGATTTTGACGCGATAGAAGCCGATGAAAGCAATGATCTCATTGTGTTCGATCAGCAAATCCGGCTCGAACAGGGTCAGGAGTGGGCCTATCAAGATCAGATTTATCGCATCTCAGGCCTGACCGATCTTGCCAATGTTGGCACGCTCAAAGCTCAGTGGTTGCCGGATAAGGGCGATCTTATCATTCATGAGGTTTCGATCCTTCGCGGCGGCGAGACAATCGACGTTTTGGCCGAGGCGGGCGAGTTTGAGGTTCTGCGCCGAGAGCGCATGCTGGAGCGCGGCATTCTGGATGGTTCGCTGACGGCGACCATGGCTGTGCCGGGCCTGGAGGTGGGCGACGAATTGCGCTTCCGCTATTCTGTGACCAATTCAGACCAGGCTTTGGGCGATGAGGTGCAAAGCCAAGCCATCCTATGGCGCGAGATGCCAAATGGCGGACGCGGCGCCATGGCAATGCTCGGAGGGGGCATGCCGGGCATTGATGCCGATTTCTCGCGCATTTCTGTGTCCTGGCCTGATGACCTTGATGTGCGGTATCATGCGGGCCGCAAGTTCGATATTGACGCACCGGAAAAGCGCGGCGGATACAACTGGCTATCAGTCATTCTGCCTTTGCCTGAGGCCGATCCCATCCCTCCCCAAGCGCCATTGCGGTATGCCCAGCCCAATATCTTGCAAGTTTCCACCTTTGCCGATTGGGCAGAGGTCTCCAGCACGATGGCGCCTTACTACAAGGTCGGCAATGCCCTTGAGGGCCTCACCGATCTTCAGCAGAAAATTGACGCAATCGCAGCGCGGCCGGTAAGCGAACTTGAAAAGGCGGTCGATGCGCTTGAGCTGGTGCAGGAGGATATTCGCTATCTCCTGAACGGGCTCGACGGGGGCAATTACCTGCCTCAGGATGTATCAACCACATGGGAGAGCAAATACGGCGATTGCAAAGCCAAAACGGTGATGCTGCTTGCTGTGTTGGACCGGCTCGGCATTCAAGCAGAAGCGGTTTTGGTATCTTCCGCTCGCGGCAATATGGTCCCCGCCTCTCTGCCAATTCCGGGTGCGTTTGACCATGTGCTGGTGCGCGCGGTCATTGGCGGGCAGGAGTATTTCCTCGACGGCACATCAATCGGTGCGAATATGCGCACGGTTGGCAATGTTCCGCCGTTTGAATTTTACCTGCCTCTGCGTGATGCCAATGCCTCGATTGTGGCACTTGAACAAACGCTTCCCCGTGTGCCTGAACGCGAAGTGTTCGTGACTGCAGATGCATCGGCAGGCCTCGATATTCCTGCGCTGACTACGATGAAATTGGTCACTTACGGCCCTCTCGCAGCGCAAATGAATTCGGAAATTGAGAAGTTCGAAGACATGATGAAAGGCGGCATGAGCGGGATGCTTGGCCGCAGAGCCCTATTGACAGATGTTGCCGTTGAACCGGGCGAGGATGACAGCGAGTTGACCGTCATCATGCAAGGGATCATGCCGTCCATGTTCAAATTTGACGGGCTCAAAGGCGAATACATCTTGAACGCGATCCCGAGCAGGGCACGCTTCTCGCCTAACCGTTCCAAACCAGAATGGCGCGATATTCCCGTCGCTATTGGCGCACCCAGCAGCGATGCGAACCTGCTCGAATTGACGCTTCCTTTTGAGGCGAGCGAGCTCAAAGTGAGGGGTAAGCTTGAACTCGAAGCCGAGGCGGCGGGCAAATCCTTCACCCGCAAGATCGCAATGGAAGGGCGCAGCGTTTCCGTCTTCGAAAAATTTACCACCCAAGGCGGCGAAATCGCGCCAGAACACATTCGCGAAGAACGGCGCAAGGCGTCGCGGCTTGCGGGGGAGAAGTTGACCTTTACAGCTCCTGCCCAGACACTGCGGCGCTGGCGCTATGCAGGGGATGCGGACCGAAGCGGCTTGGCGCCCTTAGAGGCCGCATATGCCAAAAGCATTGCAAACGAACCCGATGAAGCAACGCCATTGATCGCACGCGCAGGTTTTCGCCAAATGACATATGACTTTGCCGGAGCATCGCAAGATTACACGCGTGCAATAGAAATTGAGCCGACCCCCGGCCTTTATCACGACCGCGCATACATGCATCTCCAATTGCGCGATTTGGAGGCCGCAAAGGCCGATTACGGTGAGGCGTATGCGCTTGACCCATCGACCCAGCGCGCAATCAATTTTGCTGATGTGCAGGCAAAGCTTGGCGAAGTTGATGCTGCATTGGAGCTTTTGGAAGGCGAGGGCGGCGATACGAAGGCAAGGCAATCGCTGGCATCAGCGATCGGCGAATTGGAAGCGCTTCAGGGCAACGCTGCAGCGGGTCTTGAACGGATTTCGTATGAACTTGAGAACGATCCCAACAATGGCGATCTGCTCAATGCAAAATGCTGGTTTATCGCCACTTGGAAAATCGTATTGGAAGAGGGCGCGGATGTGTGCCGACTTGCAGTGGAGCGCAGCAGAGACACGGCGCAGGCTCTAGACAGCCGGGCATTGCACCACTTGCGTGTCGGCGAACTCGAAGAGGCGCGCGCGGATATTGAGCAGGCGCTCGAGCTGTCACCGTGGCAAGACGAATCGCTGATGCTGCGCGGCTTTATCAAGCTTGCCCAAGGCGATACGAGCGGAAAAGATGATATCCGGCAGGCAATCATAAGGCGCCCGGCGATTGTCGACACTTATTCGCGCTGGGGCTTTGAGTTCGATCTCGATTGAGCGGTGTCGTCTAGACAGGGCCCAGAATGCTGAGCGAGACCGAACCGGATGCGTCCACGTCCACATTGGCCTCGATGCCAAACACCTGGGCCAAGCGTTCTTTCGTAAGGGTTTCTTGCGGAGTTCCTTGCGCGACTATCTGCCCGTCTTTCATCCAAATCAGCCGGTCGGCATAGCGCGCGGCAAGCGATAGATCGTGAAGGACGGTGAGCACGCCGCGCCTTTCCCTGGCGGCGCGTTTGAACAGGCGCAGGACCTCGTGGGCATAGCGCGGGTCGAGCGCTGCGACGGGTTCATCTGCGAATAGGACGGGTGTTTCGGCAGCCAATGCGCGGGCCAAATGGACGCGGGAAAGCTCGCCGCCTGAAAGCGTGTCCGCTGAGCGTTCCTCAAATCCTGTGAGGTCGCAGGCGTGTATTGCGCGCGTCACCGCAGCCTCGTCTGCCGGAGACCGATGTGGGGACGCGCCGCCATAGGCGAACCGGCCAAGCGCCACGATATCGCGCACCGGCTGAGGCCAGACCAAGGGGCGCAATTGGGGAAGATAGGCGAGTTTTCGGGCCCGCTCTACCGGGCGCAAAGCTGCTATATCGCATCCCTCCACGCTCGCGCTGCCTGCACCGGGCTCAAGCACCCCGACAGCCATTCGCAGCAATGTCGTTTTCCCGGCACCGTTGGGACCGACAAGCGCTGTAAGCGTGCCGGGTCCCAGCGTGAAACTGGCACCTCGGACCAGCGACTGGCCGCCCGTTGAATAAGACAGATTGCTCGCTGCAAACAGGCTCATGCAAGCCTCCTCTTAGCCGCGATCCAGATAAAGACCGGCGCGCCAATCAGCGAAGCAACCACACCCAGCTTAAGCTCAAAATCGGTAGGGATCACCCGCACGCCGATGTCAGCAAGGACCAAAAGGAGCGCTCCCAAAAGCGCCGATGGCACCAGAAGCCGCGCGGCGTCATAGCGCACAAAGGGCCGCACTAGGTGAGGGGCGACGATGCCGACAAAGCCAATTGCGCCTGCCAGAGCCACTGCTGCCCCTGTCGAAAGGCCCGCGCCAATTATCACGGCGAGGCGTTGCCGCGTCAGATCAACACCGAGCCCGGCGGCGGTTTCCTCTCCAAGGCCAAGCGCTGCAAGTCCGCGCCGGGCGGTGATAAGGACTGCCATCCCCGCAAGGGCCAGAGGCGCGGCGAGCGCGAGGTCGTCAAAACTGCGATTGGCAACGGAACCCAGCATCCAATTAACCATATCGGCGAGTGAGAAGGGATTGGGCGCCAAATTCATGAGCAACGCCATGAGCGCGCCTGCAAAGCTCGAAAGACCCACGCCAATCAAGATTAGCGTTATTACACTGCGGCTCTTCAAAGAGGCCACAGCAACGAGCCCTGTTGCCGCCAAAGCGCCTGTGACCGCAGCAATAGGCAGCACGAAAGGCGCGGTGCTTGTCAATCCGTAATAGAGCGCAAAGCTTGCAAACAGCGCTGCGCTTGCAGAAACGCCCAATATGCCGGGTTCTGCCAATGGGTTGCGCAAAAGCCCCTGCAATGCCGCCCCGCTCATGCCCAGTGCTGCGCCCACCAGTGCGGCGGCAAGGGTGCGCGGTAGGCGAATGTCCCAGACCACCAATTGATCAGCGGCGCTGCCATGGAAGGCGAGGGCGCTAAGCACGCGGTCCAGCGGCAAGGGTACGGAGCCCAGCAGCAGTGATAGCACAGCCGCAGCGATCAAACTGACCGTCAGAAGGGCGCTTAACCGGCTCATGAGGGAACCCGCGGCGAGTTTCGCGCGGTTTTAGCCATGGCCTCCACCGCCTCGATCAAAAACCATCCGCCGCACGCCGTCCAAGCGCCGTCGAGTGATGCGACCGGTCGCTCTTCAAGTTGCGCTTTAGCGACAGGATGGCGCGCCGCGCTCCAGTATCTCAGATCGTCTGCCTCGCTTTCGAAAAAGGCGGCCACCACCAATTCGGGGCGTTCATAAGCGAGCCGCTCAAGCGGGACCGGGTGCCAGCCTGGCTCGTCCAGAAAATTCTCAAGACCAGCAGCAGTCAGCAGCTCATGGATCATCGTGCCCGGCCCCGCGCTAACGCCGCCCGGAGTCATGTAAAGCGCTTTCGGGCCTTGCTTGGCCTTGCTCTTTATCGCTGCAAGGCGGCGGTTCATATCGGCGACAATGGCGCGCGCGTTGGCAGGCTTTCCCAATCGACCGCCGACGCGCGAAACCTCGGCCTTCACCTCTTCGATGTCCTGCGGGAAACCGATTTGCAGAACCGGCACTCCCGCACGTTCCAGAAACCGTGTGATATTGGGGCCGCCGCCATAGGAGCGCACGATGAGATCAGGCTCCAGCGCCAGAACATCAGCCGCGCGCGGACGCACCTGGCGAAGACCTTTTGCCTCGCCGCGCAGGTATGAAAACCGTTTGTCCGCATCAACTGACAGCGCAAGGACGTTCGCGCGCGGCGCAAATTCCAGCACATATTGATCAGCGCAATAATCAAGGCTCACGATGCGCTGGGGCCTATCTGGCACCCGCGCGGCGCCCTGCGTTTGCTCATCGCGCCCTTCTTCATCAAGAACGCGATCATCGCTTGGCAAGCAAGCGGCAAGACACACGCTTATAAACGCCGCGAACGAGAGTTTAACGCGCATCACATCCGGTAACGAACACCGCCAAAAACGGCCCGTCCCGGCTGACCAAATTGAAAGACCGTCTCGTAATCCTCATCAGTGATATTCTCGATGCGGCCAAAGATTTCAAACGCCTCGGAAATGCCGTAGCTTACCCTCAGGTCAGCGACAAAGTAGCCGTCATTTTGGCGTGTGTTGGCCGCATCATCAAAGCTGTCGCCTACCAACAGAACGGTCGCCCCGATGCCAAAGCCGCTTTTCATGCGGTAATCTGCAACAAGGCTTGCGGTTTCTTCCGCGCGGCGGGCCAAGCGATTGCCAGTGGTGTCGTCAAAGGCGTCGATGACCGAGTAATTGAGCGAGAGATCAAACCCATCGACCGGCTTTAGAGCAACGCCGAATTCCCAGCCATCAGCCGACACGCTGCCGATATTGGCATAGGTGCCAAAGGGGCGGGGGTTGGCCGCATCATTGCATATCGGAATGGAGGCATCGCATCCCACAAACCCGATCTCATCGGTGCCATCGCGGTTGAAATAGGTGACGCCGAATTGGGCGCGGCCTTCGAGAAAACTTTGCGTCAGGCCCACATCCCAGCTTTCCGAACTCTCTGCGACGAGATCAGGATTGCCAAAATCGCTGAAAAGCTCAAACAGGGAAGGCGCTTTGAACCCCTCGCCGTAACTTGCGCGCAAGGTGGTTTGGCCGCCATTGGGCGAATACGCACCGCTCGCAGCGAATACTGTGGCACTTCCAAATGTATCGGTGTCGTCATAGCGAAGGCCGCCGGTCAAGGAGAGACCTTTGGCGGGGCTCAGATTGATCTGCGAATAGAGCGAATTGATCGACGCATCAGCAATCGTGGGCGCGCCGCCAAAACTGGACGCGGAAAAATCAGATTCCTCGCGCTCTGCCCCGAAGACGATTTGGACCGCGTTTCCTTCATCCGGACCTACATCCAGCACGCCCTGATATTCATACCGGCGGTTCTCACCGCTGCCATCGAAGGTCACAAAATCGGTGTCTTTGTCGACATTCTCGCGTTCGATATCGGTGTATGCAAAGCCAAGACGGTTGCGAAAACGTCCATCGAGAAAGCTTGCGTTGATCCCGGCATAGCCAACGAAATCCTCCCGGTTTGAAACCTCATTGGTGTCGCCAAAAGCAAAGGTGGGGGGCGCAAAACCGTCAATTTCGGTTTCGCCATCGGCATAAAATGCCCGCAGGTCGAGCGAGACATTATCGGCTATGGCGATATCGACCTTGCCATTGAAGCCAAGGCTTTCGAACCCGTCATCCTCTGTTCCTCCGCGCTTCTCGTTGAAGGCTGAGATGCCGTCTGTGTCGAAATAGGTCCCGCCAAAGCTGGCGGCGACCGGCCCGAATTTGCCGGAGATATTGCCCACAACCTCAGCGGTGCCGCGCGACCCATATTCAGCGCGTGCAAACACGCCAAGATCATCGGTGGGCGCGCGTGTCAGCAGGTTGACCACCCCGCCAATCGCCTGGCTTCCGTAAAGCACCGATTGGGTGCCGCGCACCACTTCGGCGCGTGCAATGTTGCCGGTGAGAAGAGGGCCGAAGTCAAAGCCGCCGCCAATCGAAGAGGGGTCATTGAGCTTAACCCCGTCAATCAATACGACGGTTTGAATGCTTTGAGCCCCCTGATCGAGACGCCCGCAGCGGTGCCGATGCCGCCGTTGCGATTAAACGTGACGCCGGGGACGGTGCGCAGGAGGTCGATCACATCGCTCGCCTGGCGGTTTACGATTTCCTCTTCGGTGATCACCGTCACGGATTCGCCGACCTGCGAGGCATCGCGTGAAGTCCGGTTTGCGGTGACAATGATGCTCGGCCCGTCCGCCAATTCACCTCCTAAACGATCGGTGTTTTCTGCATGCACAGCAGATGAGATGAGGGCAATCGAAGAGGCGGCTGCGAGGTAGATACTGATTTTCATTGGGCTGTTGATCCAAAGCCTAGCCGGGGCGAAGGCCTTCTCCTCTCCGCTTGGCGCATCTGACAGGGGCTTTGCGCGGCTTCAGCTTTTGCCGGACCACGCGAGAAAACAGCCCTTACGCTGCCGCTACTTTGGGAAAAACACAGCCAGCCGAAACCCGCCACTTTCCTGTCCCACTGGGCTGAACCCGGCCCCGGACGAACGACGCGATGGCAGGTCTCCTGACTTGCTGATCAACGCATCTGAACCGTCTTCCCAGCCTCGCTTGTTGCGGCTTGGCCAGTGACATGTTGGTTCAGGGCTCCCAGCTTACAGTTGCGGGCACAGCGCCGGAATTGCTTTATCAAGCGCACCGGCTTCCCTCTTAGCATCAAGCGCAACCGCGCCTTCCGCACCATCTGTGCGCGGGCTAAACCGGGGAGGCTGGATTGTCAATTTGCAGGTAGGATCGAATGCTGTGTCAGACGGACACAGACGGACACAGACGGGCACAGACAGACAAGGCTGATCTCTTGTTAGATCGCCTAGCCTATTTCGAAGCATGGAAGCAGATGTGCCCCGCTACGGCTAGTTTCTGGGCATTGATTTGTTCCGGTCTGCGCTTTTGGTTGTCATTAAGCGAGTTGATGAAATAGTTGAAAAGGCTGTCTTGACCAAAGCTCGATTGGAAGGGTTTGTGACCGAACAAATTGCGCAGCGTCAAAGCAATCCCATCAATTCCGGGTCTTAGCGTCACAGCGTCCAAACCATTGTCTTCAAACAGAGTGACGATCCCATAAGGGCTCCAGTTGAAAATGCTGAAGCTGTGATAAGGCTCAAGGAAGGAAACCGATCCCACGAACACTCCCCCAGGGCGCAGGACCCGGTGAACATCGCGGAGAAGCTCTTCGGGATATCGCACATGCTCAAGCACCTGACAGGAGAAAATGAGATCCATCGAACTGTCGGCATATGGAAGATTGACACCGTCAAACGTGTCGAACGTCAGATCATCGCGCACACGCCCTTCGACTTCTGGAGATGCTTCGATATCAACTCCAAAATAGGAGAGATTAGGCAGCGTCTTGCGCAAATGCTCAAAACTGTTTCCAGCGCCGCAACCAAGATCCAAGACTTGAGGGCTCTCAATCTTGGAGAGCTCATACTTCTCACTGGCCTCGACAAACATGGAAAATGCCGTGACCTGCCGAGCATGATCGTTAGGGATTGCGTGAGGGATGATAACGCCGAGCTGCGACGTCATGGTTTTCTGATATCCAAAGACATAATGTAAGGTCTTAATGCTCGAAGTAAGGAACAGCAAGAGGAGTACGCAAATCAAATTCTGTCAATGTCGTAACGGGATCGCAGCGAGGCGTCGCTATCCAAGCCCGTAATTGAGCGGCCGAAATCCAGACCGTGACCGGCTTTGGGCCAACTGCTTGATGCAGCGCGGCTCCTTTTGACTTACACAGCTCGAATGATCCATAGTTTACCGCCTTAAGAATGGAAGATATTTGAAACCTCTACCCTTTTACCTCGAAGTGCGGCTCACAAGCGCCCTGCCATGGATTTGGACCAGAGAACCAACGTGCCTGCGCAGCGCAGCTAAAGGTGCTTTGGATGTCTAGGAGAAACCCGATTGGGACAGCGTTCGGGCTTCTGGTGCGCGGGTTTTCAAAACGCCGCGATATTGATGCTGCTATCGAGCAGGGCAATGCACATAGCGCCAAGAAAGAATGGCGCGATGCGGCCTCGTTTTATACACAGGCCCTGAAGTCTGACCCCGAAAATGCTCCCATCTGGGTTCAACTGGGCCATATGCGCAAGGAAGCCGGTGATGCGGCAAGGGCAGCGAATGCCTATCGCCAAGCTCTCGCGCTAGATCCCGGTGATGCAGAGGTCAGCTTGCACTTGGGCCACCTGCTGAAAAATGCAGGCGACCAACATGGCGCGGCAGAGGCTTTTGCTGCGTGTTTGCGAGCAGATACTGAGATGCACGATGCATACGAACAACTGCTTCATTTGGGCTGGGCGCGCAAAGATATTTTGGCTGCGGCTCCCCGCCTGTCCTCTGCCTATCTTGGTCAAGGTGAGGGCCGAGAAAATGATCGGCAGACAATACCGGCCGGCGTCTTGTACAAGGCTGTGTCGCGGATGACGTTTGTGGGCAAACGGCCACGTCCGGCGGCTTTGAAACACCGATAGGGGCCTTTGGCATGAGAAAGTCCATTGAGCGGGTTGTGAACGAGTATGCGCGCCTGCGAAAAGAGTCCTTTCGGCTGAAGAAAGCCATTTCGCAGACCCCTGGGTTGAGAAACGAGTTTGCCGCCTTTCTCGACAATCATGTACCTGAAGATCAATCCAACGCGCCAGCGGGCCGCGGCAAAAGCGATTTGGTCGTTGCCACAATCATGGACGAATTCTCGAACGAGAATTGGTCCCCTGAGTTTTGCAGTATCATGCTTTCCTTCGCCGATTGGGAACGTGAAATTGATTATTTCCAGCCGGACCTCCTGTTCGTCGAGAGCGCTTGGCAGGGAAATTTCTCAGAATGGGCTTACGCGCTCGAAGTTCCCCGTGTTCACTCCAATGCAAAAGAGCTCGACCGGCTGCTTGATCTGTGCCGTCAAAGGGGCATTCCCACGGTTTTTTGGAACAAGGAAGACCCGCTGCATTTTGAAAAGTTTGTGGACGCAGCAAAGTTGTTCGATATCGTGTTCACGACCGATGCCCTCGCTATTGAACGGTACAAGGGTGAGCTAGGTCACGCCCGTGTTTTTGCGCTTCCTTTTGCTGCACAGCCATTCTTATGCAATCCGGTGGGGCGCAGTATCGAAAGAGACCACAGAGCTTTTTTTGCAGGCTCATATTACGTGTCTGGCCATGGTTCGCGCACGCAGCAGATGGATATGCTGTTTGATGCGCTGCTTACTCACGAAGGTGTGATTTATGACCGGGCCTATTATTCGGACAGTCTTGATGTGAAGATGCCGGAAAAATATCGCGCGATTTGCAAACCTCCGGTTTCGTTTGACGAGATTGTGGATGTCTACAAGCGCCATTCCTGCGCTCTTAACGTCAACTCGGTCAGCGATTCTCCCACAATGATGTCGCGCCGAGTTTTTGAGGTTCTTGCCTGCGCCACTCCGGTCATCTCCACGCCTTGCGATGCAATTGATAATCTGCTGGGCAGTGCAGTCGATCAGGTTGCCTCTAGCGAGGAGGTTGAACGCGCATTGATAAACTATTCAAGTGATGCGGATGAAGCGGCGCGAAAAGGGCACATGGGGTATCGCCGCGTCCTGCGCGAGCACACATACAATCACCGGCTTGTGCAAATCGCTTCTGCGGTCGATGCTGCTTTTCCGGGCAAGCATTTGGCAAAGCGCCTGAGGCATCCTTGCGATGATGCAAAGCTCACACTTATCTTGCCATGTGAGGATTTTGAAAAAGCAAAGCCAACGTTTCAATCTCTAGCCGGGCAAACCCATAGAGACTTTGAATTGCTTGTCCTAACCGGCTCAGAATTTGGCCTGAGCGAACAAGAACAGGTCAGACAAATATGCTCCGGCATGCCCGTGTTGTTCCATGCCCGGGTATCCGCTAATGCAGACGACTTTACATCGGCGCTATCAGCGGTGAGCGGCGAGCTGGTCGTGCTTTTGCGAGATTACGAGGTTTACGGCCCGCAAATGCTGGAAGATCTTGCGCTGCCGCTGCGGTATACCGAGGCCAGCATTATCGGGAAGGCTTCGTATTTTTCCTATTGCAAAAATACAGATGCGACGCGGTTGACAGCGCCCGACGAGGCTCACCGGTATGTCGGCGCGTTGGGCAGTGGGCCTATGCTGTTCACAAGAGAGGCTATATCTCTTTTGGCAGGGCAATCGCCCTTGTCTGACAATTTCGCGCAATTTTTCGAACAGGCGGCAGCTTTGGGTCTTCGGACCTACTCGTGCGACCCCTATAATGTTCTGTCACAAGACGGGCAGATTGGCCCCGATGACCGGCACCTTGGCGAAGGTCTTCTTAGTGAACTTGTGAATATTTAGCTTCGGCGGTTCCCGTCTCACTGCCGCCCGCAATTCCAATGGCTTTGGAAAGCTGCGCGAATATTCTGGAATACCCATAGCGGTCCACCAACAATTTACGCTTTGCCGCAGCGATAGCTGAACGCTCGGGCGCGGTAAGGCTCAGTGTCTCTTGGACTTTTGCAAAGGCTTCATCTGTGTCGGCAACGATCCACTCTGGGTCGTAGATTTTGTCCGCACCTTCCCATGGCCAGATCAGCGGCGTGCAACCAGACAGGACCCCGTCTGCGAGCGCGTAATGGAACGATTCAAAGTCGCTAGGCGATAAGATGAAGTCCACCTTGCGGTACCATTCCGAAACATCATTGCCCCAAGGTTCGAATGTGATCGCCTCGGACAATTGCGGGCTGGCTTCAATCATTGCGTACACTTCGTTGTAAAATACCAATTCTTCGGCGCGGCCTGGCGCGCGCATAAATTCGAGCTGTTCCGGCCTTGGGCCCTTGATCTCAAGACGCGCGTCTTGGCCGCTGTCGATCAGCTTTTTGAGCAAGTCTACAGCCAGATCGAACCGTTTGCGCTGCGGGATTATCCCAACCATGCCCAAACGCACCAAACCATCAACATGCTTGCTTGGCGATCGATCGCGATACTCATCATCGAGAAGGAAATTGGCAATTAGGTGCGTTTTGTCCGCTGGAATATCGAACATCTCGATCGCCGTTTGCCTCACGCCGTCTTCGACGAAGATATAGCCATCGACCGCGTCTTGGTTGATCTTATAGCCAAACTTTCTGGCCCGCTCGTTGATTTCTTGTAAGTGTATGCGAATAAAAAGCTTGGTTCCCTCGCGCTTGTTCTCGCTGTGCCAAACTGCGTTGGCCAATCCCCATTCGCAAAAGACAATATCGGCTTGGGCCTGCAATTTGCGCGACTGGTCGAGGTTTTTTGGACCACCCCATTCCCAAGTGTCCCTTAAAACCTTGTGCCCCTTAGCTTTTAAGTGTGAGAGGTATGGGTCGATAAATTTGAAGTCATGCCCGGAAACAACAATTGTTTGCGCATCATCAGACGCGGCGGACGTACCCAGAACATCGCGGGCCAATCGCTCGGTGATATTGCCCAAGCTGTGGTTTTGTTTGATCTTGTCGCTCAAGCCTGCTGGAAGTGTTCTAGACCCACTTTCCAAAATCCGGCGAAGGTCATCAGGGCTCTCAATGAAAAACGGATAATCCTCGCCAAGGAGGCTCCGGTTGATGGTGCTCGGATAGCACAGACACGCAGCGCCCGACCCAACCATTTCAATGAGTTTGGTTGAGACCTCGAGCGTATTGTCTTCAAGAGCTGGCGGCCTGTAGCACCACACATAATCCATTTGCGCCATCTTGCTCATGGACGCCTCGCGGTTGAAGTCATCGTAATGTGCGCTGCCAGACTGCTCGATTTTTGAGCGGATGGATTTGCCAAAGCCCGGTACGTTCTTTTTCCCAACACCGTCAGAGATGCGATTGGCAACAATGTGAAGCTCGCTCTCAATGCCCGTTTCGGCCAATTCGCTCGTCCAATCGAGCATTTGATCGACGCCCCAAAGCGGAGTGATCTTGCCCGCGTATCCGATCTTCACTGGCCCATTTCCAAGCGTGCCTTGCGCGATCACTGGCAGCGTATCGGGGATGGGGGAGGAAAGCTGTGACAGCCAATCTGAGTGTCCGACACCTCAGCAATTTTCTCGCCAATCACACTTGTTTGGGTAAGCAAATGGCCTGCCTGCGACACGATTGTCCCAACCGCCTTTGCCGCTTTCTCACTCACATTGAGCTTGCCGTCCTCAATGTCATAGAAGTCGGTCAAATAGATGGTTGAGCGGTCTCGGAACTGCCGAGTTTGCGACAACAATTCGGCCGCGCTAAGCCCTCGCACGACGACCCTGCGCACTTTAGGAAGAAAGTTATCAAGCTCTCTGATCAGGCCAATCGCGACCTCTGGCGAAATCACCTGATCGTCGGCCCTAAAATCTTGGGGGCTAAGGGGTAATACGTTTTCGCGGTTTTTCACATTCGACCAGATCACATCGCTATGGATATTCTGTTTGGACAAGACCACGGTCTTTCCAGCCGATGCCAAAGCCGACAGCATGGATGAAAGCCAAACAGAAGAGCCATCAACCACATTCAAGTTGATATCAGCGTAAAGAATGAAATCTGCCTCAAGCAAATCCTGCCTTTTCTCCAACATTTTCGCCACATAAGGCGCGATGTCATGCTGAAGCCGGCGCATGTTGATGATGTCAGGCCCGAAACGGATGTTATCTATATTGATGTAACGGTCCAGACTGGATTCCAGCGACACCGCGATCCATTCTCGCTCGGATGCGACGGGGATTTTTGCGATCTGTTTGAACCGGCTTTTCGACCAGCGTCCCCCTCCTACATAGAGAAAGGGCTCCCCATCATCGGAGACCAGTAAGCCCATCTCTTGTGCAACCAACTCGCTAGGCTCACGACGCGATGTCATAAGCTTTGCGGTCAGGACTTTCCTATTGTCATGGATCATCTTGTCTTGGTGAGTGATCGAGAGCTGGTAATCACCCTCGGGAACGTACTCAAAAACAACTACGCGCGACCCAAAAGGTTCGATTGACAAGTTGGTCCCTCGGTGACCAGTTTTTCCGAAGAGTCTGACGGTTTTCTTGTCCGCCAATATCTTGCCGACCGCTCGTTTGTCCTTCGCTTGATCCGAAGAATGCGAGAGAAATCTCAAAAGCTTTTTTGGATTCAGGAAACTCAGTTTCATCTATTTGCCCGGTGGAATGAACTGGCCGCTTCTATACAGTTTCGCGGCATAGACACAAATGATGATCGCGGGATTTTACATTCCAGATCCGAGAGGGTGCATTCTTGTAAATTTGCACACGTTATTCCAACCGAAAAGACCCCGTCAGACCAGAGATTGCATCCTTCAAATCATGAGATGGGCGCGCCTCTTGTTTTTCGCTTTTCCAATCTTGGGCAACCACAAATGCGAAGCATTCGCTTGCTAATGCATAATTTCCTGCAAGCTTTGCGCAGTGTCCAAGCTCGAACACATTGGCGCTACACATATCATTGCTGTCTGAGAAATGGGTGGCGGCACCGAAATAGAGCAGTGCGTGCGCAGGGTAACCGCTGTCCATGAATATCCCGGCGAGGCGTTTTAATAGGCGCGGAAATTGTCCCGCTATCAAAGGGCCAATCGTCAAAACGGCTGCGTTTCTGAGATGACCATGCTTGAGTGCGATACCGGCTAATTGGCGGCGTATGTGGGATGTGAGGTGGCTTGCATGAAGGTAGGCCTGCGGCTGGCGCGTTTTTGGGAACTGATCACTGAGATTGTAGGCACCATCCAGTTTTCTAAGCACTGTTTCGCGTTGTTCTCTCCATGAAGGGGGAAGGTGCCGTTAGGCATTATGGTTTCTCGGGTTCATCCTGATGCGAATGGGCGCAAAAGCTGCGGGAACAGCCGCTGGTCCCTTCGCGCATGAGAGGACCAATTCCACGATCCGCATTTCTTCCAAGGCCTGAAATCTGAGAACACCGTCCAAGCTTTGCGATGATTTGGTTGAACATAACAGAGTGCTACAATCAGCGCCGCGCACCTCAATTTCGAGCATTCGCGCCCACTCCTGATCTACCTGGAACGCCAGTTCCCAATCACCCGGTTCGGGCAGGGTAATTGGGCAGCGAAGGAGTTCTCCGCCCAGTGACCAGAGCCGCGCATCTGTATCGCGGACCTCGGCATTCAGGACGATGTCCTCGTGAAAATACATGCGCCCGCGCCGTGTTTGGCAGACCGTGAGAGCGTCCATCGCGGGTGGGAGCGTTATCACGTTCCCATTTTCGATTGAGAAGCGGTCGCTGTATCTTTTGATTAGCATCTCAAACAGGCCGATCCGGCTGCTCTTGCCTGATCTCAGCAAATGCTCAAACTGCACAGCCTCCTCAGCGGTTGGAGAACGGCCAGCAACAAAATCAATTAAGAGCGAGACGAACCCCTGATCGCTCTCGGGTGCAAATGCTATCAGCGTTGCAATCTCGTAGCGTTGCGCCTCTTCTTGGGGAGCGTTAAGCGGACCGAAACCGAGGCTTTTCAGGGCAAGGTCAAGGGCTTCCAGCTTGCCCAATTCCCCTATCGCTAAGCCTTCGTAAAGATCACTGTATGGCGCCATTAGGGGGTCTACCTCAGGTCTCAGTACCTCTAAACACGCCTTCAGAAAGTCACCCGCGCGCAAAGCGAGGGCGTGATAGATTGCCGCTTTCTGATCGCTGGATAATGGGCGGGCAGACTGTGTCATTTTAGTTGAGCAATTCGCTGAGGCGGGCGGCAATTTGGGCCGCATTGGTTCGCGCGTAGATCTCATCAATCTCTGTGATCTTTTTCGTCAACAATGCTGGCATCAGAGAGAGCATCAACAACGCTTCAGCAAGGGTCTCTACTTTGGAGTTTTCAAGAATGAGATCGCCGCCTGGAAGATCATGAAAAATGGGACTGTCAGAGCGCAATATCGGCACACCAGCGCTCAACCCCAAGCGTACCGCTCCGGAGGCAGATTCGCCAGTGTCCCCATAAGGCATGCACAAAAGATCGGCCGCAGAAAGCGATGTCAGCAATTGCTTCATGCTTTTCTTGCCTAAGTCAGAGTGAATTGCCTCACAGGCAGGGCTGCGCTTCACGGCTGCCATAATCCGGCTCACCTCGAAAGCTGACGAATGGGTTGGTAATGGGCTCGTGAGGATATGCAAACGCAGTTCCGCATTGAGGCTGTGCGCCATGGAAAATGCATCAATCAGGAAGGGGACGCGCTTGTTTTCTGCGGCAAATCCAGCGGTGGCGATTGTAAATGCTGGACTGCGTTCTTGGCGTTCAAAATTGCTGCGTGAATAGACGAAATGGGGAACCACATGAGCTTTGGCAGCGAGGCTCTCTCCCATGTGATCAAGGGCGCTCTCATTATGGACAATGATATGTGTGAAGGCATTGGCAAATGCATCGTCTTTGAGGCCATCTGGGTTGTGAACCGTCATAACACGCGTTGTGTAGCCGGTTTCAGGCAAGATTGCCGCAAGGGCCGCGCGCGTGCTGGGTGTGAAGAAGGACGGGTGATATTGCACCCAAAGAGCCTCGCTGTTCGAACCCATTAATCTTTCGGCAAGCCGGTCTTGCTGGTCAGAAGTTTTAGTCCAGCAGCGGTGGATATGATCCGCATCTCCTGATCGCGCCTTCGCATCGCCGTCATGGGCAAACACATGCCCAAGCCGCTGTCCAAGAGAAGGCTCATCGAGCAGCGCATGGGCATATTCAAAGATGCCGCAGTCTTCACCCCACGTTGAGACGAGGTCAAACGTCATAATGCGCTCTCAAGTCAAATTAGCTCCACACACCGCGCGTGTCGTAAACGATTTTATCGCTGCGCTCTTCAGGCGGAATCGCCTTGAAGACGTCGTGATCGACGAGTAAAAGCAGAATGTCGCAGGTCTCTAGCGCTGTGTCGACATCAATAAGCTCAGCCTCTGTGCCATCGAATTCGCCGGGAAGAGTGTCAGCATAAGGCTCAACCACTTTCACCTGGTTGCCAAAATCGGCTGCAAGTCCGGCAGCAATGGCGAGCGCAGGACTTTCTCGAAAGTCATCAATATTGGCTTTGAAGGCAAGGCCAAGACAAGCGATTGTGCTACCGGGATGATCGCTTGCAAGCGCCTTCGCGCGGGCCAGAACATGATGCATTTTGCCGTCATTGGTCTCGCGCGCCTGGCGAATGATCTTCGCCTCTTCCGGCGCGCCGTTCACAATAAACCACGGGTCAACCGCAATACAGTGCCCGCCAACGCCGGGCCCTGGTTGAAGGACGTTCACGCGCGGGTGACGGTTGGCAAGGCGGATCACCTCCCACACATCAAGGCCTTGCTTGTCCGCAATCATCGAAAGCTCATTGGCAAAGGCAATATTCACATCGCGAAAGGCGTTTTCTACGAGCTTGGTCATTTCAGCCGAACGCGCATCGGTGACAACGCATTCGCCTTTCACAAACCGTTTGTAAAAGGCGAGCGCCTTGCGGGCACAGCGCGGCGTTATCCCTCCGATGGAGCGGTCGTTGTGAATAAGCTCTTCGAGGATTTTACCCGGCAAAACCCGCTCCGGGCAATAGGCGATAGAAACATCCGGCGTCCCTTCTGAAAGGCCCGGCATCGCCAGATCGGGGCGCTTTTCGGCGAACACATCGCGCATTTTCTCTGTCGTGCCCACTGGCGAGGTGGACTCGAGGATCACACAGTCGCCCTTCTTGAGGACGGCGGCGACCTTCTCAGCCGCTTCGAGCACATAGGAAATATCAGGCGTGTGTTTCCCATCGTCGAAAAACGGCGTGGGAACCGCGATCACAAAGATGTCGGCAGGTTCAACCTCAAGGCTCGCTTTCAGAAACCCGTCATTGACCACCGCTTGCACGAGGCCATCCAGATCAACCTCTTCGATATGCACTTCGCCGCGGTTGATCGTATCGACCACGTGTGCGCTCACATCGACGCCGTGAACCTTATAGCCCGCGCGCGCCATAATGGCTGATGTTGGCAGGCCAATATAGCCAAGGCCAATCACGCTTGCTGATTGGGTCGAACTTCTCATTACTTACGCGCTCCACTTGTGTGCGGTCTAGTGTTTATGCAGCGCTAGCCCATCGGGCCAGCACGCAGGATGATGGGTATAATTACTGAGCGAGCAATTCACAAATTCGTTGAGCGGCTTGCCCATCGCCAAAAGGATTGTGCGCGCGTGCCATGGCCGAATAGGCCTCGCTGTCGTCGAGAAGAGTATTCACCTCACTCACAATCGCTTCACAATTGGTGCCAACGAGTTTGGCAGTGCCAGCCTCAACCCCTTCGGGCCGCTCTGTCGTCTCGCGCATTACGAGAACCGGCTTACCCAGAGCAGGCGCCTCTTCCTGAACCCCGCCGCTATCGGTCAGCATGATGTGAGCGATATCCAAAAGCCTTGCAAAATGCGGGTAGTCCAATGGCTCGATCAAAGCGACATTATCAAGGCCGCCAAGCTCGGCATTCATGACGGAGCGGACATTGGGATTAAGATGCACCGGAAAAATAATGGCGGTATCTTCGCGCGCGGCGATTTGCTTCACAGCGCTTGCGATCGCCGCCATACCGTCGCCGAAATTCTCACGCCGATGGCTGGTCATGCCGATGATGCGCTTGCCCGCAAATTTCGCCTCCAGCTGCGCGAGGCCCTTGGCCAGCTGCGGCTTTTCTTCGACTTCTTTGGTCACCCAGTGCAGCGCGTCGATAACGGTGTTACCGGTCACATGGACGGCGGCAGGATCAACATTTTCCGTGCGCAGAGCCTTGGCGGCGGTTTCAGTCGGAGCGCAATGCAGCTTGGCAAAGCTTCCCACGATCTTGCGGTTCACCTCCTCGGGCCAAGGGCGATAAATATCTCCGCTGCGCAGACCAGCCTCGACATGACACACTGGAATTTGCCGGTAATAGGCCGCAATCGCGCCTGCCATCACTGTGGTGGTATCGCCTTGAACAACCACCCAGTCGGGTTCCTCTTCATCCATCACCGCGCCAAGCCCGGTAAGCGCTGCGGCGGTGAGCGCGTCCAAAGACTGGTTCGGCTTCATCAGGTCAAGGTCGTGATGCGGGGTGATCCCCGCGATCTCCAGCACGGAATCGAGCATCGAACGATGCTGAGCCGAAACGCAGATGCGGCTGTCGAAGCGCGCATCGTTCTCAAGCGCGTGAAGCAGCGGGAAGAGCTTAATCGCCTCTGGCCTTGTGCCAAAAACCGTCAATATTCGCTTCGGTTCAGCCATGAATTGCTTTCAGTCTTTCTCAGGTCTCGGGGATTCTTCGCAAGGCGCATATAAGTTATGCGATGATATTGCGAGAGGCAAAACTCTCGATCTTGCTGATTTGGTTGATGGTACCATTCACCTCTCACTTGCGCTAGTTTGGAGAAGGACGATCAGGATCGTCACCAGCCAGATACCGGCGGCAATGGCGAACACCAGCAGCGCCCATTTCGCAAAGCCCAGCGCAAATGCGAGGGCAAAGACAGCGGCATAGACATCGCGCGAGGCAATCGCGGCAAGCGTGCTGGTGATTTTGGAGGGACGGCCGCGAAAATTGTTCTTCACCGCATCAAATGTGAACGGCCCGCCCATCGCAATTGACCTTAGCCCCAATGCGGTCAGCCCTATGATGAGAAGTCCTAGGCCCGAGGCGCCATAGACCGCCCCGTCTGTGTCTCCCTGCCACCACAAATTGAGCGTTGAGAGGCACAGGAAGGCAAGATTGGTGATCCCGTCAATAATGGTGTCAAGCTTAGCGCCAAACTCGGACGAGCGCCTCGTCGCGCGCGCAATCTCGCCGTCGACCCCGTCAATCACCGAGGCTGCGTGAAACAGCAGTCCGCCCGCGATCAGCCCCCACGCGCCGCCAAATATCAGACACATTGCCATCAGGACCGCAGCAAATGCAGCAAGGGCTGTCCCATGCATCGGCGTGATGCCGGGAATTTTGAGCAGGACGCTCGACATTGCCCGCGATACCGGGCGATTTAGCGCGCGGCTGACATAGCCGTCGGTGGGTTTTCCTGTGGCTTTGAGCAGCCTTGTGCCGATCGCATCGAGCGCTTTGATCTGTGCGCGTTCGGGTGGAAGCTCGACCTGCCAGTGCGTGACCGCCTCAGAATCGGACAAAACCACCGGACGTTCTTGGAGGAGGGACAATGCGTCCATGATTGGCAGACCTTGAGGCAAATTGGGTTCATTCGGATCGCCATTGGTAACCCTTACACCGGGCAAGACCCGCGCGAATTCAGACCTCGCCCATGCGCTCGCCTTCCACCCGCCAGGCACTGCAACCACCAAAGCGTCGCTGCCCTCAAACTCTTCCCTCTGGCAAAGGGTGAGGGCGGCGCGTACAGCAGCAGGGATGCCCGCAACCAAATGATTGGCTATAGCATTGCTGGAGAAAAGCAGGACGGCGCTTGCCATTGCGTGTGGGCTTTCGGGAAGTCGCTAATTGAAAAGATCAGTTCGAGCTCGAATAGTGTGCGCCTAATCTGCTTGAGATGAGCAAACAAGTGCTTTGCTATTGAACAAGTGTAACGCAAAAGAACATGTGCAAGGCGAAAGCTGCGGACCAAGCAGGACATTTATGAACGGCCAGCCACCCCATTCAGCTCCGCCTCCACAAGGCACGGACACCGGTTCTGCGCGTGGCGAAGGCGGCGAGACTGCTCAGGGCCGTCCGCGCGAGCTGGAGGATTGGCTCAACGGACGCATCTATCATCCGCTTTCAATGCGGCTCGCAAAGGCTTTGGTGCCTACTTTGATCACGCCCAATATGGTGTCGATCATAGGCGGGGTGATGATTGTCCTTGCGGCGGTTTGTTATACAAGCAGCGCAACGTGGATGGCGGCGGGCCTTGGTCTTGCCTTCCACATGAGCTGGCACATTTTCGACGGGGCAGACGGCGATCTGGCGCGGCTCACCGGGCGCAGTAGCAGCATCGGCGAAGTGATCGACGGGGTTTGCGACTATGTGGGCCACATCGTCCTTTATGTAGCGCTCGGGATTGTATTGATGGGTGAGGTCGGGGCAGCGCTAGCCTGGACCTTGGCAATTGGCGCAGGGGCCGCGCGCATTGTTCAGGCGGCCCATTATGAAGTGCAGCGCCGCCAGTATCAGCACTGGGTCTATGAAGCGCCGTGGCTCAGGGTCACGCGCGAGACAAAGGACGGCTCAAAGGATAATGCGGAGGATCAGCCCAAGGGCATTCTGGGCGGGTTCGCGATCTATTACGTGTTCCTTGCTAAGCTCCTTGCCCCCGGCGGGCGCGAGGTCGACGCGCTTGTTTCGCAGGCGCATGGCAGGACGCTTGAGGCATTGCGGCAGGATATCCAGGAGAAGACCAAGCCTGTGCTGCGATCAACCTATCTGTTGAGCGCAAATTACCGCACCATTGTGCTTGGCCTTGCGATGTTTGAAGGCTCGCCTTTGTACTTCTTCGCGTTTGAGGCCATCGGGCTCACGTTGGTGCTTGCATGGTCAATCTTGACAGCGCGCAAGGCTTCGGCTGCTATCATCGCTCAGGCTAATACCTTGCGGTAAATCGCCAGATTGGCGCGCGCGAACTCCTCCCACGACAGCTCTTTTGCCCGCGCCAGCCCTTTGTGACTCAAGTCTTTTGCGATATCCGGATTGTCTGCGACCTTAGTGAGAGCTGCGGCGATCTGCTGAGTGTCGAGCGGATCGACCAAGAGCGCAGCGCCGCCTGCAACTTCAGGCATCGCGCTCACATTGCTGGTGATAACGGGGCAGGCGCATGCCATCGCCTCGGCAACTGGATTGCCAAATCCTTCGCATAAGGACGGATGCAGAAGCGCAATTGCGCTTGAATACAGTTGAAGCAGCGCCGGAAAGCTCACCGGCCCGGTGAAATGGACGCGCTCCTCAATCCCCAATGCGCGCGTGAGCGACACCAGATTGCGCGCGCCGGCACCGCGCCGCTGCACCATAACAAGGCTTACATCCTCGCGCCTCCCAAATGCTCTGGCGAAGGCTTCGATCGCGACTTCATGGTTTTTATACGGCGCATATTGCCCGGCGGTGAGGATGAACCTGCTGCTCGGCGAAAGTCCGGCCTCTTTTAGTAGCGCAGGGTCAGTTGCGACCTTGCGAAATTCCTCTGATACCCCGGAGCGGGTGACTGTCACCTTGCCGCCAAGCTCAGGCCGCAGCGCTTCAATCGCCTGCTTCGTCGCACCGCTGACGGCGGCAACCGCATCGCTTTTCGTCAAAGCCCGGTCTATCCCATTTGCATAAAACCGGCGTTCGATGTGGCCATAGAGGTTCGGATTGCACCAATGCGGATGGGTGAGCCACATAACATCGTGGATAGTTGTTACGGTTTTCATGGGCAGGCCGGCTGGCAATATATTGAAAGGTGCATGAAAAAGGTCGATGCCGTCCAAATCCGCGACCTTGCCAAGCCACCAAAGCGTCGCCGGTGAATTCGCCGCAGCTTTGACCGCCACCTCTTTGACATTGGCCTGCGAACGGAGCGATCCACCGAACTTGGCGTTTTTTAGCAAGACGAATTTCAGATCAGGTGCAAGTTTAGGAAGGTGCCGGACAAGCGCCCAGGTGACCTCTCCAATCCCGCTGGGTTTGGAGCTAATATATCTGCAATCTATGCAAACAACTGTCACTTTAATGGCTTCCGAATTGCGGCATTATCGCCTGAAAGTGGTTTAGGATCAGGCGCAAAATTCACCCAATCCCCTTCGATTCGCTGCACTTTCATTCGGCTCAATGCAAGAGCGTTCGTTGTTGCAATTGGGTCAGGTCACCGGGAGTTTGGCTCAAATCGCGCTTTTTATGGTTGTGCATCTTGCCAAATTGTGGGACGCACAAATGAGGTAATGCTGGTTATATCGCGGAACGGTCCTGGCACTGGGGAGTGCCACATTTCGCTGCAGGCTGAAGGGTGTTCGTTTTTTGGTCTGTAATTTCCTGCAACTACCTAGGGGAGGGGGCATGAAGCATCACGTTTTTGCGTGTCGTATCTTTGGGTGTTCTAGGAAGTAAAATGCATTCGATTAAAGTCGCAGTCATTGGTGTGGGGAATTGCGCAAGCTCCCTTATTCAAGGTGTCGCGTTTTACAAATCAAACAATTCGACCAATGGCCTGATCCGCGAAATCGTGGGCGGCTACACAGTGTCCGATATCGAATTCGTGCTTGGCATCGACGTTGATGACCGCAAGGTGGGCAAAGACCTCTCAGAAGCGATCTTCGCTAAGCCTAACAACACAGCGGCCTTTAACCCCGACATGGAACCGTGCGGGGTGACAGTCATTCGGGGGCCTGCGCTTGACGGTGTAGCGGACCATATGACGCAGGCGGGCGAGCGCGGCTTTTCGATTGCCGACCGCGATGCGGCGGTCTCACGGCAAGAGATCGTCGAGGCTCTGCGTGCATCGCAGGCTAATGTATTGGTCAATTTCCTGCCTGTGGGATCGCAAAAAGCAACCGAATTCTACATGGAATGCGCGCTTGAAGCGGGCTGTGCGGTGGTGAACAGCATACCTGTCTTCATTGCCAGCGACGAAACATGGGAAGCGCGTTTCAAGGCAAAGGGTCTGCCAATTGTGGGCGACGATATTAAGGCGCAGGTGGGCGCGACTATCGTGCACCGCGCTTTGTCGAGCCTGTTTGCTGCGCGCGGCGCTAATATTGAGCGCACCTATCAGCTCAACACCGGCGGCAATACCGACTTTATGAATATGCTCGACCGCGACCGTTTGAGCGATAAGAAAGAATCGAAGACCATGGCCGTGCAGGCCGCGCTTGCGACCCGACTTGCGGATGAGAACATTCTGATCGGCCCCTCGGAATACGTGGCATGGCAAAAAGACAATAAAGTCTGCTTCCTGCGCGTTGAGGGCACGCAGTGGGGTGAGGTTCCGATGAATTTGGAGCTGCGCCTGTCGGTTGAAGACAGTCCGAATGCGGCGGCTTGCGTTGTTGATGCAATTCGTTTTTGCAAACAAGCTCTTGATCGCAATGAGAGCGGCGCTTTAACGCTGCCATCTGCCTATTATTGCAAACATCCTCCCGAGCAAATTCCTGAGGATGTGGCCAATAGCCTGCTCGATCAATATCAAACCAGCCTGCCTGAAGCGGCTGAGTGATCTCCGGCGCCACGCGCTTATCAAATAGTCAAAGAGGATCGACGATGGACGGTCTCATTCTTGCCGCAGGCTTTGGGAGTAGGCTGAGAGACCTCGCTCCCTCCAAGCCGCTTGCCATGGTGAAGGGCGTCTCTTTGCTTGAGATTGCCTGCCGTCAGTTGGTAAGCGCTGGAGTGAGCCGTGTGGTGGTTGTGACTGGCTACCGAGCCGACCTGATCGAGGATGCGCTTATCGCAATTCGCTCTCGGACCGGCTGTGAAATCGTTACGAAACGGGTTGATGACTGGGAAAAACCCAATGGCCATTCGGTGATGGCAGGGGCGAGCATCATTTCGGGCAATTATTTACTCGTGATGTGCGATCACTTGCTTTCCACCGGAATTCTTCAGGGGCTTGCTGAAAAGGATAAAGGTCACCCTGGCAGCTGCGATGCCGCTGTAACCCTTGCCATCGACACGCAGACGGTGAGCGAACTTGTTGATCCAGATGATGCGACCTGGGTGGCGATGCGCGGCGATGGCTTCATCACCGCGATTGGCAAGCATTTAACCGCATATGACGCGGTTGATTGCGGAGCCTTCCTTGCAACGCCTGCTCTGGCGGATGCCATTGGCGCTGCGATTGCGTCGGGTAAGCAGGGCTCTTTGTCAGACGGCATGCAGCGGCTGGCTGATCAGGGCCGCGCTGCGACGCTCGATATCGCCGCGCTTGAGGGGCCGAGCTGGTGGATGGATGTTGACGATCCCAAAGCGCATGAGATGGCGGAAAAATTGCTGGATGAGCGTTTCTCGCTGCTCGGCCAGGAGGCTGCTTCTTGGGCCGCGCAGGAAGAAATGCGGCCTGCTGCATTGGGGATCGCGTCTTGAGTGCAGATGAAATCCTGCTTGATGTAACGCGGCTTGTCGCGCGCAGCTGGAGCAACCGGCGCTCGACCGGGATTGACCGGGTGTGCGAGGCTTACACGCGCCATTTTTCTGAGCGTTCGCGGGCTGTGGTGCAGCACCGCGGCGTGGTGAAAGTCTTCAGCCGCAGAGATTCTGCGACCTTGTTTGATTTGCTTTTGCAGCCCGGTGCGGGGTTCCGCTCAAAACTGTTTCGTTTCGCACCTCTGGCGCTTGCCCGTTCTCCTTCGCGGATTGAAGGTAGGGGGCGGATCTACATCAACCCCAGCCACACCGATTTTGATCTGCCGACCCACCATCGGTGGGTCGCCAAAAGCAATCTGCGCAGCGTCTATTTTCTACACGACCTGATCCCGCTCACCCACCCAAGTTTAACCAGCGCGCATGCGGCGAAGCGTCATTTTGGCCGGGTGCGGGGCTTGTTACAGCATGGCTTTGGCGCGATTGTGAACACCAATGCGACCAAGGTTGAGCTTGAAAAGTTTGCGCAAAAACGCGGCAGCCCACTTCCTCCTGTGACAGTTGCGCCTCTTGCAGGTGCCGCATTTGTCGAGGGTGAAACCTCGCCCGCTGCCGAACCGGTACTGGCCTCGCCGCAAAGCCCGCAGCATAGCCCCTATTTCCTGTGTATCGGTACGATTGAGCGGCGCAAGAATTACACCATGTTGCTGCGCGTGTGGGAGAAGCTTGCCGCAGAACTTGGAGCCTCTTGCCCAAAGTTGATTATCGTTGGCCAAGAAGGCGCGCAAAGCGGAGCGATCCTTGAGGCCTATCATGCGATGCCGACGATACAAGAGCTGGTGCAGTTCAAAATCGGTGCCAACGACGCCGAAATCGGCGAACTTTTGGAAGGCGCGCGCGCGCTCTTGATGCCGACCCATGCCGAAGGATATGGCCTCCCCGTGGTCGAGGCGTTGCAAAATGGAACCCCGGTGATAGCCAATGACATCCCCAGCTTTCAAGAGATTGGGCAAGGCATTCCAAAGCTGCTAGATGTTGCTGATGAAGGGGCATGGAAACACGCGATTGGCCGCTTTGCTTTCACAGATCATGAGCGTGATCAACAATTAAACATGATGGGGCGATTTGTTCCCCCCACCTGGCAAAACCACTTTGAGATCATAGATCCCTGGTTGGAACGATTGTCTCAGGACAAGCCGGTGAAAATGAAGAGTATGCAAGCCGAGTGTTAGACCGTCTGAAAGCCATCAACCCGTTGTTTATCGCAACGGTCATTGTCCCAACTCTTATCTCGATCATCTATTTCGGGATATTGACGAATGACGTCTACATTTCGGAAAGCCGATTTGTGGTGCGCACCCCCTCACAGCAGGGGGCCTCCCCGATCAGCGCAGTTCTGGGCCGCGCGGGGCTTGGCGGCGGCGGAGGGGGCGGTGCTGAAGGCAATGCAACTATCAGCCAATATATCCTCTCAAGGCGCGCTTTGGAGGAGGCCAATCAGGATCAGTTCGTCGAGGAAGCCTACACCGGCCCCGATATCTTTTACCTCGACCGCTTCGGGACAATCTGGGGCGAGAGCAAAGAACAGCTTTATCATTATTTTTCTGGCAAAGTGGCGGTTGCAGAAGGCTTGTCAGGTCAAGTGATGACCTTGCGGGTGAGCGCTTATGACCCTTCAGAGGCGCAGGAAATCAATTCGCGCCTGCTGCTCCAATCTGAGGCTCTGGTGAACAGCCTTTCAGAACGCTCGCGTGATGACACTTTGTCATTGGCGCAGAAACAAGTGGATGAGGCGACCGATAAAGCGCGCACTGCAAGGCTCGAACTTGCGCAATATCGCGGCGCTGAGCGCATTGTGGACCCCGCGCAGGAATCTTTGGTTGGCCTGCAAATGGTGGGCAAGCTTCAAGACCAGCTGATCGCTGCAAAAACGCAGCTTCGTCAATTGCAAACCTACACGCCGCAAGCCTCACAAATTCCGTTTCTAACGACCCAGATCCGCCAGCTTCAATCGGAAATCGAGCGGACACGCAAAGACCTCACCGGTGGAAGCGGTTCGCTCTCTAATGCGATGGTGCGCTATCAGGAATTGACGGTAAATTCTGAATTTGCCGAGCAGCAATTGGCGATTGCGCTGGCCTCGTTGCAAGAGGCGCAGGCCGAGGCACGCCGCAAGCGCACCTATCTTGAGCGGATTTCTGATCCCAGTACGCCAGACTTTGCAGAAGAGCCGCGCCGTATTCGCAGCATTCTTGCGACCCTCGTTCTGGGGTTCCTTACATGGGGCGTCCTGACAATGTTGATGATTGGCGTTCGTGAGCACCGCGACTGATGTCTTCCGACGCCTATCAAAAACCTCCACTGCGTGAGAGCCTGGCGGTCCAAGGCCGCGTGCTTGGCGCTCTGCTGATCCGTGAGGTTATCACTCGTTATGGGCGGCACAATATCGGCTTTTTGTGGTTGTTTGTGGAGCCGATGCTCTTTACGCTCGGTGTGACGGCCTTGTGGACGGCCACCAAGAGTATTCACGGAAGCGATCTGCCCATCGCTGCGTTTGCTCTGACAGGCTATTCCTCGGTTCTCTTGTGGCGCAATATGCCCGGGCGAACAATTGGCGCGATCAGAGCCAATTCGGCGCTCCTGTATCACCGCAATATCAAACCGCTTGATATCTATCTCTCGCGAATATTTCTTGAGGCAGGGGGCGCATCCATCTCCTTTATGACATTGGGAGTGGTTTTTATCGCGATCGAATGGATCGAGCCACCAGAAGACGTGTTAATGGTCACAGGAGGGTGGCTGTTGATGGCGTGGTTTGGCGCTGCTTTGGCTATTGCGCTTGGCACTTTGTCTTATCTCAGCGAGCTCGTGGACAAGTTCTGGCACCCGGCATCCTATCTGATGTTCCCTTTGTCAGGGGCGGCATTTCTGGTCTCTGCTCTGCCCACGCGGTTTCAGGAAATCGTGCTGTACCTGCCGATGGTTCACGGGGTGGAATTTATCCGTGATGGATATTTCGGGTCAAAGATCACGCCTATCTACAATTTGTCCTATCTGATCGTCTTCAATCTCGTTTTGTCGGTCATCGCTTTGTTGTTCTTGCGCTACGTTTCGCGCCGGGTGGTGCCGGGATGATCCGGGTTGAGAACCTTTATAAAAAGTACCCAACGCGTTTTGGGGAAAAGCTGGTTTTGGAGAACCTCAATTTTGAGCTCCAGAAAGGCGAAAAGCTCGGCATTCTGGGGCGCAATGGTGCGGGCAAATCCACCCTTATCCGTTTGATCAGCGGGGCCGAATTTCCGACTTCGGGCCGAGTTGTCGCCGATATGAGCGTGTCATGGCCGCTGGCATTTGGCGGGGCATTTCAGGAAAATCTGACCGGGGTTGATAATGTCCGCTTTATCAGCCGCATCTACAATCAGGATTTTGAGACAAATCTGGCCTTCGTCGAGGATTTCTCAGAGCTTGGCGATTACCTGCGAGAGGAGGTGCGCACCTATTCTTCTGGCATGCGCGCAAGGCTCGCCTTTGCGATTTCGATGATCACCGAATTCGACTGCTTCCTCATTGATGAGGTGAGCGCGGTGGGCGATGCGCGTTTTCATGCGCGGTGCAATTATGAACTGTTCGAGAGGCGCGCTGACCGGGCAATGATCATCGTCTCGCACAACGTCGGCTATATCAGCAACAACTGCAACAAATTCGCTCTGCTGCATGATGCTCAGCTAAAAATGTATGACGATTTCGAAGAGGCCTATAGCGAATTTCGCACCAAAATTGGTATCGCAGACAAACAGATCACCTCTGCTGCCAAACCGGAGATGGCCGCCACCTCGCGCAAACAGATCATCGAAGTTACCAACTCAACCGCGCTGCACGATGAGAAATTCCTCAACCTGGTTCTTGAAGCTGACATCTCCATGCAGGCGAAGAAGTGGGATGAGGGCCGGCAGGTGTTTGAGAAAGCCTTTGAGCTATTTCCATTCAACGGGGTTTACTGGAACCAGTGGGCGCATGCGGTCAAAGAGGCGGGCGATTTTGAGCTGGCTGAGATCGGCTATCGCACGGCCTGCGCGCTTGGACAGTCGGTGGGTGAAACGGCTGAGTTCATGGATTTTGTGCTTAAAAAGCAGAAACGCTTCCCCGCCGAAAAGCCGCTGAAGGCGCCGCATTCTGGGCCCACTGATGAACAGCCTTTGAGTATTCCCGATGTGAACATCTTTGGACGCTGCGCATGGGGGATAAAGGAACTGGATCGCGGCGATCTGATCCATTTGATGCGCGAATGCGATGATCTCGATACCTGCCTTGCCGAAATGATCAAGGATGAACGCTTTGCCAAAATGCACCGTGACTGGCTCGAAACCGGAAATGACCTCAAGGCTTATGGTAAGCAGCTGATTTTGCGCGGGGCCGTTACGAAAACGCCTAAGCTTTGGGCGAGCGATCTGGTGACGATTGCTGAGGTTGAAAAAAGCGAAAAGGGGATCCGCAAAGCAGCCCGGATGATTGAAACCATGGCAGAAGCGCTGCCGGTTTTGGTTGCGAGCGGTGGTTTTGCAAATTGGCCCAAGACACAAGCCGCTTTGCAAGAGCGGTTTGCTTAAAGGACGTATGGGCTTGCCTTAGAGCGGCTTGATAGATGGGTTATGATAGCAGACCGACTGTACAATTTGTTCGATGCGCTTGGCGATTTGGGCGCGGGCGGCTCACCGAAGGGTTTCAGCGTGACCGATGGCACGCCCACTCTTGATGCGCCGGTGTCGCAGGCGTGCACGCAGGCGCAGATGGAATCTGAAATCTACGCCAATTGGTGCGCGCGCTTTAAAGAAAAGCCCTGGCTGCACCGCAAACAGTGGGAGTTTGTTTATATCCTCCAGTGCCTCCACCTCAATGACATGATCAAACCGGGCCGTTCTGGCATCGGCTTTGGTGTCGGAGGAGAGCCGCTGCCTGCGTTGTTTGCGAAGAACGGTGTGAGCATTCTTGGGACCGATCTTGATCCTGAGCATGCGCAAGGGCTTGGCTGGATCGAGACGGATCAGCATGCGGCGAGCAAGAATGCGATGAACAATCGCCGCATTTGCGCAGCCGAAGAGTTTGAGCGGCTGGTCAATTTTCGCTCGATGGACATGAATGCAATCGCCCCTGATACAGCGGGCAAATTTGATTTTTGCTGGTCGGCCTGCGCGCTTGAGCATCTGGGCTCAATCGACAAGGGGCTTCAGTTCATCGAAAATTCGATTGATTGCCTGCGACCCGGCGGTCTGGCCGTGCATACGACAGAGTTCAATTGCTCCTCCAATGTGAAGACGCTTGACGACACATCGACGGTGCTTTTCCGCCGCCGTGATTTTGAGAAACTGGGCAAGCGTCTCGCGCGCAAAGGGCACGAGGTTGCTTTCAATTTTGAGACAGGCGACCAGCCCGCAGACCAGCATATTGATGTGCCGCCTTACACTCAGGAACCCCATCTCAAATTGCAGATCGCCGAATGGACCACCACGTCCTTCGGCATTCTGGTTCGCAAGGGCGCGTAACCATGGGCTCGGTCCTTATTGACGGATACAATCTGGCAATGGCCAAAGGCACAGGGATCGCTACCTATGCGCGCAATCTGTGTCATGAGGCATCGGGGCTGGGGCATGAGGTCTCCGTTTTGTACGGACAGCCTATTGCCCGCAGCGATGAGCCTTTGCTCCAAGAGATCAGTTTCTTTGATCCCGTACCGCTGAAAACAAGCAGGATGCAAAAAATTGCGCGCGCCGTGCGCAGCGGCGCACGCAGCCCGTTTCAGCACCATCCCCGCGAGCTTGATCTGTCAGGTCAAGTGGTGCCAACCGCCTTTGCCGAAAGGCTTCCTACCTGTCAGCGCATCTTCAATTGCGAAGACATGTTTCACAGTGCCAATGCCGGATTTGCGATTGGACGCGGCTTTTCCTCCGTCACCATGCCCTCATTTGCGCCTTCATTTGGGCCTTCATCTGGGCCTGCTTCAGCCACCGGATCGGTGGACCTTGCGCATTGGACCTATCCGCTGCCGATTGCGGTCAAGAATGCTGCGAATATCTATACAATGCACGACCTTGTGCCGCTGCGCCTGCCTTACACAACGCTCGACAACAAGCGCTCATATCTGAAGCTCGTGAAGCAGATTGCGAAACGAGCAGACCATATTGTGACCGTCTCGGAATGCTCAAAGCGCGATATTACGAACCTCTTGGGCGTGCCCGAGGAGCGGATCACGAACACCTATCAATCAGTGGCCCTGCCTGATGCTGCGCTTGCCTTTAGCGATGTGGAAGTCGCGCGCATTGTTGAGGGAGGCTTTGGCCTTGGATACCGCGACTATTACCTCTTTTGGGGCTCGATTGAGCCTAAGAAAAACATCCACCGCATGATCGAGGGCTACCTTGCCAGCGGCGTGGAAGCGCCGCTTGTGATCGTCGGGGCACGAGCGTGGAAATCGGAGGAAGAACTTCGGCTTCTCAAAGAAACCGAGGGCAGCGGAAAATCGCGGATTATTCAGCTCTCCTATTGTCCCCAAGGCACTTTGATCAACCTTATACGGGGCGCAAAGGCGGCTTTGTTTCCTTCGCTTTATGAAGGGTTTGGATTGCCTGCTCTTGAAGCGATGTTGCTGGGCACGCCTGTGATCGGATCCAATACGGGTTCGTTGCCCGAGGTTATTGGCGATGCAGGCATTCAGGTTGATCCCTACAATTCAAAGTCAATCGCAAGCGCATTTGCCCAGATCGACAGCGACGAAACCGCAGCGCGCGAATTTGCCGATAAGGGCAAGCGCCAAGCCGAACTTTTTCACCCGCAGCTTACCGCAGGCGCCTTGATGCGCTTTACCGTAAATGGCTCTAGGGTGGTTTATCAAATTGGACCAAAATTGGACGATGAGCAATGAACATGAAGCCAATGACTAACCTAGACCATGTGTCCAATAGGAGCACCGTAAAGGTGGCTCTGGCCGCCATGCTTGCACTCCTCGTAACAGGATGCTCGACGCTGGGTGCAGCAGGCCCTTCGGGCGGCGATGTGCGCGACGCTGACAGCCAAAGCTATCTTGGCGAGGGGATTGAGATCGTCGAACTCGACGGCAGTGCGCTTGCCAGTGCTCGACCAATATGGCCGCTCTTTCGAGTTTGCCGAAGTGTTTTCAGATACCGCTCCCTCGGTTGAGGAGATCGGGTACGGCGATGTCCTTGATATTGCGATCTGGGAGGCTCCGCCGGCGGTGCTGTTTGGCGCGACCAATGTGTCACCAGGGATCGGTGCTGCGCCCGAAGTCGCGGCTTTTGCTGGCATTCCGCAGCAAGTCGTGGGCGAAGAAGGTACGGTATCTGTACCCTTTGTCGGCCCGATCAATGTGGTGGGCCGCAAGGTTGCAGACGTAGAGCGCGCCATTGTTCGCAGCCTTCGCGGCCGGGCCCATGATCCCCAAGCCATCGTCCGCCTTGTCCGCAATGAAACCACTGTGACAGTGCTTGGCGAGGTCGCACAGGCACGGCGCATGCCTCTGAGTGCGCGCGGCGAGCGGGTTCTGGATGCTCTTGCCAGCGCCGGGGGCACACGCAATCCGGTGAACCGTTCGATTGTTCAGATCACGCGCGGCAGCGACGTTGTCGCGATGCCTTTGAGCCGCGTGGTCAAAGACCCTGCCCAAAATGTCCAGCTCTACCCTGATGATGTGGTCACGGTTTTGTTCCAACCGTTTAGTTTTGTGGCGCTTGGCGCGGTTCGTCAAAGCGCTGAGGTGCCATTTGATGGCTCGGGCCTGACCTTGGCTGAGGCGCTCGGCCGGGTTGGCGGGCTCAATGATGGCCGCGCTGATGTAAAAGGGGTCTTTGTCTTTCGTCTCGAAGACCGCGAGGCGTTTGGTGATGAACTTGATGCGAGCGTCAGGACTACCGCAGATGGCCGGGTTCCGGTGATTTACCGGCTTGACCTGTCCGATCCTGCGAGCCTTTTCTCCATGCAGGATTTTGCCATTCGCGACGACGATGTGCTTTATGTCTCAACCGCGCCTGGCGCTGATTTGCAGCGGTTTGTCTCGACCATCTCAAGCGCGGCATTCTCTGTCATTGGGATCACCAACGCGCTGTCGACCAGTAGCAATTGATGGCCGGCACCTGAGCGCCTCTGACGCGCGCCGCTCGCCGCCGTGCTTCAGATCAGTCACACAGCTGCGCAAAAGCTGTTTGCGTCATCACGCCAACTGCCCCACTTTGCGCAGGTGGTATTGGTATCCGCCAAGGCTCGCATCGAAGGCGAGGATGCGCTTGTGGTAATGGCTGACGCTGAGCTCATCGGTCATGCCGACCCCGCCGTGCGTTTGGATCGCGGCCTCACCAATCTCGCGGCCGAGCTTGCCCATTTGCCCCTTGAGCGTTGCGATATCGCGCGGGGTAGCGAGGCCTGAATTGGCGAGCGCGGTGGTGTAGGTGAAGGTTGAAAGCGCCTTGGTGTAGGCGATTTTCATATCGGCAAGGCGGTGCGCGACCACTTGGAACATGCCAATAGGCTGGCCGAATTGCTTCCTTGTCATGGCGTATTCGCTGGTAAGGGTAAGCAGCGCCTTCATCGCGCCAAGGCACTCCGCAGCCCCGATGATGATGGCCTTTGCAAGGATCGTCTCAATCGCCTCGCCCGCGTCTTCGAGCAGCACCTGAGCAGGCACTTGGTCGAACGCGGTGGTCGCAGCGGCGCGTCCGTCGATGGTCTTGTAAGGGCGAGTGGTGAGCCCGCTTGCGTCCTTTTCGGCGAGGTAGAATCCAAGTGTGCCCGTATCCGCCCCCCGCGCGACTACAATCAACGCATCAGCAGCATCTCCTGCAATCACAAGGCGCTTCTCGCCGGTGAGCATTGCGCTATCACCACTGACTTGAGCGGTCGCCGAAACCTGCTCTGGTGTCGCGGTCCCATTGCCCTCTTCATAGGCAAAGGCGAGGGTTGCCTCGCCGCTGGCAAGTTTCTCAATCCATTCGAGCGCCAATGGAGTGCCGCTCGCGGCCAAAGCACCGCCTGCAAGAACGGTCGAGGCCACATAAGGCTCAACCACCAAATGCTCACCAAAGGTGCCCGCAAAGGCCACGCAATCGGCAATTGATCCGCCAAGCCCGCCGTGCTCCTCGCTAAAGGGCAGCATGGTAAGACCAAGCTCTGCAAACTGCGCCCAAACCTCCGCCGACCATGGCGCATCAGAGGCGACCAGCGCTTGACGCGTCTCGAAATCGTAACTGCGTTCTAAAAGTTTTGCGACGCTTGTCCGCAGCATGTCTTGTTCTTGGCTGAAGCTGAAATCCATATCGTTTAGGCTCCTGCCGCAAGACTGCGCGAGATAAGGTCACGCTGGACCTCGTTTGAGCCCGCATAAATCGAGGCCGCGCGGCTGTTTAGATAGAGCGGCATGGAGATGAGGTCGAATTCGCTCCCCTGCGGCTCGACGTTGGAACCCACCCGCAACGCCTCCAACTGACGCGCAAGTCCGCCCACGCCCGACACTTTGCTCATCAGCGTTGAGGCGCGCTGTAGAAGCTCAGAATTGATCGTCTTGTTGAGCGATGGGTAGGCCGGATCATTGGCAATTTCGTGCCCGCTGATCGCAAGCTTCTCCATATGACCAAGGCTCGCAACATCGGCGTGAAGTTCGCCAAACTCGCTTTGAAACACTGGGTCGTCCGCTAGAATTCCTCCGAAAGGTGAGGGGGTCTTTGCCGCCGCATCCTTTGCCCGGTCGAGATAATGAACCAGTGTCGGGGACGCCGCAGAGCCGCCGCGCTCATGCTTCAACAGATGCTTTGCAACGCTCCATCCATCGTTCTCCGCTCCCACGCGGCCCGATTGGGGAACGCGGCAGTCCTCGAAGAACACCTCGCACTGCTCAGGGAAGCCATCGAGCCCGTAAATGGGGCGGATTTCCATTCCGGGATAATCCACCCGGTCGAGAAGGAGGAAGGTGATCCCTTGCTGTTTCTTGCCCGAATTGTCGGTCCGCACCAGCATAAACATGCGGTTGGCGTGGTGCGCGTAAGTGGTCCAGATTTTGGAGCCGTTGATGATGTAGTCATCACCATCAGGCTCGGCCCGGCATTGGAGCGAGGCGAGGTCAGAACCGGACCCCGGCTCGGAATACCCCTGCGCCCAGAAATCATAGCCGGCGAGAATTGGCGGGAGATACTTCGCCTTCTGCTCCTCGGTTCCAATGTCGATCAAAAGAGGCCCCACCATGCCAAGACTTTGCGGGAGGAGTGGGGGAAGATCGGCCTTCCGGTATTCCTCGGCAAAGATGAAACGCTGCTCCACGCTCCACCCGGTGCCGCCATGCTCGACCGGCCAATGCGGCGCTGACCACCCCTTTTTGGCGAGGATTTGGTGCCATTCCATGCATTGGTCGAAGGGTGCGAAGACACTCGTGGTCTTGCGCCCAGCCTCGCGGATTGCAGGCGTAGGGGCGGCAGCGAAAAACTCGGCGACTTCGGCGCGGAAGGCTTCGAGTTCGGGTGAAAACTCAACGTTCATTTGACGATCTCTCAGCTTATTTTGGCGGCATCCGGATTGCGCCATCAAGGCGGAATTGGTGGCCGTTGATATAGGAATTGCCCGCAATTTCGCAGATCAGCGAGGCAAATTCCTCAGGCTCGCCCAAGCGTTTTGGGAAGGACACGCTGGCGTTCAATTGGTCCCACATTTGCGGATTGCGGTCCTTCATGCCCAGCATAAGCGGGGTCGCAAAAATCCCCGGCATGACCGAGTTCACGCGGATGCCGAGGTCCATCAAATCGCGCGCCATCGGAAGGACAAGGCCGTTCACACCCGACTTGCACGAGCCGTAAATCACCTGGCCGATTTGGCCGTCTTGCGCCGCCACACTGGCGGTCAACGTAATCGACCCGCGCTCACCGTCATCATTTACCGGATCGCTGTTCGCCATACCGAGCGCCGAGATGCTCGCGACCCTAAAGCTCGCGACCAGAATACCCTCAGCGCCAAAGGCATAATCCTCGGTGGGAAGGCGCTTGAAACCGCCTGTGGTCTTGTCAAAACCGATGGTCTTGCCGCGCTTTGATGCCATAGCGCAGTGGACGGTGACGCGCTCTTGCCCATTGGCTGCGCGTGCAGCGGCAAAGCCTGCCTCCACGCTTTCCTCGCTCATAATATCGACATGGTGGAAGGTGCCGCCAATTGCCTTGGCGTGCTCTTCGCCGTCTTCGTCATTGATATCGAAAATCGCGACTTTAAGCCCTTTTTCCGCCAGCGCTGCTGCGCTCGCCCGGCCAAGGCCCGACGCACCGCCGGTCACAACCGCGGCCATACCTTCTGTGAGTTTCATGATCTCTCCCGTTTTCTCTTGGAAGCCACGCTAACCCGGAATTTGACCGCGCGCCAGTCGCGCTTTGATGCAATTTAATTTTGTGCTGTTAGAGACGCTGTATGGACGCCTTTCTGCTTGCCTTGATCCTGACGTTTCTCATTGCGCTTGGCGGGCGCGAGCAGCTCATTATTGCTCAATTTTCCAGCGCCTTGGAGCGCAATGTTCCGCTGCTGATCATCGGGGTGATTTGCGCTATCGGCACTGCGACTGCGATGGCTTATGCTGGCTCCACCATGGCCGCAATCTTGCCTCGGCGCGCGGCGGAAATGCTGGTCGCTTTTGCCCTTATCGCAGGGGCCGTGGAGCTTGCATGGCCGGTCAAAGTAAAGCCCATGAAAGAGCCAACGCGCTCTTACGTTGCGATTGCCGCCGTGCTGGTGTTTCGCCAGATGCAGGACGCGGCACGCTTTGCAATCTTTGCGCTTGCCGCATGGGCGGTGTTCCCGACCACCGCGCTCATCGGAGGGGCTTTGGCAGGGAGTGCGGCGGTGGTTCTGGGATGGTCGCTGGGCGCGCAAACACTGCAAACACTGCCCCTGCGCACGGTCCGCTTCGTGCTTGCTTTTTGTATGTTTGTTGCAGGGATTGTGATCGGCTTGAATGCTCGTTTCGTGTTCCTGTGACCGATTTATACGATCACTGCGAATTGGTCTTTCTATCGGAAAAGACCTTTAAATCCATCGCTTAGCACCCATTTCTTGTTGTGAAGGCAGCCAGCTATACTGTTGGCCCGACAAAGCAAAAGGAGATAAGCGATGCTTGACCCTAACAACAATTCAACAACCCAAATGGTTGCAGAAATCAATGCTCTGTTGGCCGATCATTTCGCTCTCTATGTGAAGACCAAGAGCTTTCACTGGCATGTGACTGGCCCGCGTTTTCGCGACCTACACTTGTTATTTGACGAGCAGGCCATCCAGATCCGCGATGAGATCGACAAGATCGCTGAGCGCGCCCGCAAGATTGGCGGCGATACGCTGACATCCATCGGCTCTATCGCAGCGCACACCCAAATCGCAGATCAGGACAATGCAAACCTTTCGGCTGAGGAAATGCTCGCCGAGCTGTGCGATGACAACGCGAAATTGGTCACGCGCCTTAAAGCGATGAAAGAGACTGCCGAGGCCGCAGGCGACAACGCCACCGACGGCATGATTGACGATTGGACTGACGCTGCTGAAGAGCGCGTGTGGTTCCTGAAATCTACGCTGGGTTGATCCGGCACAGACACATGAAATCCTATTCATAAAGCATATGGGCCGTTTCCGTTTCGCGGGAAGCGGCCCTTTTGCTATGCGTAGATGGCATGGACAATGTGACACTTGTAAGCGGCCAAAGCGCCGGAGACATTGCCCGGTGGATTGCGGGTAAGCTGAGCGCTGCGCTCGCCGTTACACAGGGCGACATCGCGATCAGCGTACCGGGGGGCTCGACGCCTTTTCCAATATTCGAAGAGCTGGTGACGGCACCACTTGATTGGCCGCGCATTGCGGTGTGGCCGGGTGATGACCGGATCGTGCCAGAGGATCATGAAGCGTCGAATACAGGAAAGATCAGAGCGATCTTCGAACCGGTTGGTGTTCAAGTGGTGGCTCTCAGCGAAGAGGCCGAGCCTCCGCATTTCGCGCTGTGCTGGATGGGCATGGGCGGTGATGGACATATCGCCTCGCTTTTCCCGAACACGGACCCGCAGTTGGATGACACACAGCGTACGCGCCGCCTCACGCCGGACCCACTTCCACCCGAAGCGCCCTTCGACAGAATCACTTTGACCATCCCTGCATTGCTGAACAGTGCAGGGGTCATGTTTGTGATCCGGGGTGATGATAAGTTGGGCGTGTTCAAAGCCGCTATGGCAGGTGAGCACGATCTGCCCATTGCACGCCTGTTAGGGGCTGCGAAACAGCAGGTCACATGCTTCGCCTGATGGAGAAGATCGCGGGGGCGGTCCTGCCGCCTAAGCTGCACCGTTCGGCTTTGCAGGCCGCGCACAAGGTCCGCCATCGTTGGCGCAAATGGCGCAAAGTTCCGATTTGCGGGATCAGTGTGATCGTCACCAATGAAGCGGGCGAAGTGATGCTTTTGAAGCACTCTTATGGCCCGAGCGCACTGGGGCCTCCCAGCAGGCGGCATCACGGCGGGCGAGGATGCGGAGGATTGCGCTCGGCGCGAGCTTCGCGAGGAACTCAGCCTTGAGGTGGCCGAGCTGACGCCGCTGGGCGTTTTGAACGAGACGCTTTCAGGCTCTCCCCACACATCGCATCTGTTCACCGTCCAAGTCTCGCAAAGCCTCAAACCTGACGGACGGGAAATTCTGGAGGCGCGGTTCTTTGCACCCGATGCTTTGCCACAATCGCTCACCCGCGCCGTGCCTAAGCGATTGGCGATGTGGCGCGATTACAAGGCGTCTCACAGCAAGGAAAGCTGAGCGCTGTCTTCCTTGGGACTCTCCTCTTGGCCGTGATCAAGGTTGGACAAGGTGAGCCCCATCAAACGGATCGGCATGGGCAGGGGTAGCGCTTCTTCCAAAAGCTCGCGGGCAAGCATGGCCCATTCATCCTTTGTCTCGATCCAGTGCGTGGCCGATTTTGAGCGGGTCATATTTTTAAAGTCGTTGAATTTGACCTTTAAGGTCACCGTGCGTCCGCGCGCTTTTGTGCGCTCAATGCTGTCCCAGACATAGTCTATCGTATTTTCCAGCGTTTCGCGCAGCATGCTGCCGCTAGAGATATCCTCGCGAAAGGTGCGCTCCCCCCGACAGATTTTCTCACCCGGTGCGCGCGAACGGGCCGCAGGTCGATGCCGCGGGCCGCGCGGTAAAGATAGTCAGCAAAGCTCCCAAAGTTAGCGCGAAGGAAAGCAATATCCTTGGTCGCCAAGTCTGCGCCTGTTGCAATTCCGAACCGCTTCATCTTTTCCTCAGCCTTTGGGCCCACGCCGTGGAAGCGCCGGATCGGAAGCGAGGCCACAAAATCCGCGCCTTCACCCGGCCGGATCACGCACATGCCATCGGGCTTGTTCTGATCGCTCGCAATTTTGGCGAGGAACTTGTTGTAAGAGATGCCCGCGCTTGCGGTGAGCTTTGTCTTGGCGCGGATTTCCTGGCGAATGAGTTCTGCAATCCGCGTCGCGCTGCCGATACCAAGCCGGTCCTCGGTCACATCTAAATACGCCTCATCCAGGCTAAGCGGCTCCACATGCGGCGTATGGTGGTGAAAGATCGCGCGGATGATCCGGCTGGCCTCTTTATACGCGTCAAAGCGGTGACGAACGAAGATAAGGTCAGGGCACAGCCGTTTAGCCGTCACCGATGGCATCGCGCTCCGCACGCCAAACCGCCTCGCCTCATAGCTTGCCGCCGCGACAACCCCGCGTCCGCCGGAGCCGCCCACCGCGACGGGTTTGCCGCGCAGTTCCGGATCATCGCGCTGCTCAACGCTTGCAAAAAACGCGTCCATATCGACATGGATGATCTTCCTGAGACCTGCCGTTTCATCGGGCAATTCATCTTCGTTTTGAGCATCGCCAGCCATCAACGCCAAACTAGTGACTTTCCCCGCCAGAGGAAAGGGCAGGGCTGGTGCAGCGTTGAGCCAAGCGCAAGCCGGCCCATTTCAAACCTATGCGCAACAAATTGTGGCCAATCTTAACGCTAACGTGCACAGCCGCACGATGCCTGCGTCCCTTCACCCAAACACTGAGCGAAAACCGCTGGGACAGCGCGAATTGATCGTGCTGATGGCGATGTTGATGAGCCTTCAGGCGTTTGGCATTGACGCGATGTTGCCAGCGCTTGGCGATATTGCGCGCGATCTGTCAGCGGTAGGCAATGACCGCCAGCTTGTGATCGGGATTTATTTTCTTGGCGCAGGGATCGGGGCACTTTTTCCGGGGGCATTGGCCGACAGGTTCGGACGCCGACCCATCCTGTTCATCTCGCTTGCGACCTATATTGTCTTTTCGCTCGCCTGCATGTTTGTGACCGATTTTCAAAGCCTTTTGATGATACGCTTTGCGCAGGGGCTCTGCACTGCGGGCCTTAGCGTGCTTCCCGCCGCCATCGTGCGCGACCGGGTGGGCGGCGATCAAATGGCAAAGCTGATGAGCCTCATCATGATGACCTTTTTGGTCGTGCCTCTCATTGCGCCAGCTATTGGACAATTGATCCAGATGGTGGCCGGGTGGAAGGCGATTTTCGGCTTTATGGCAATTATGGGCATTGGCGTCGGGGCCTGGGCCTATTTCCGCATGCCGGAAACATTGACGCCTGAAAACGCGCAAGCCATCAACCCCGGAACGATCGCGCGCAACATGGCTGAGGCGCTCTCCAACCGAAGCGCTATTGGCTATGTCATCGGTTCTGCCCTTGTGTTCGGGTCGCTGTTCGGCTTCCTCAATTCCTCCCAGCAATTGATCGCTGAGAGCTTTGGCATGGGCGACTATTTCGCCATTATCTTTGGCGGCTGTGTGCTGGGCATGGTGCTTGCCAACTTCCTCAACTCGCGCATCGTTGAACGCTTCGGTGCACGGAGGGTCAGTCAAACCGCGCTCTTCGCCTTCATTGTCTCGGCCAGCCTTCAGATGTGGTCAGCGAGCGACGGGCAGCAGGCCTTATGGGAATTTCTGCCGCTTCTGAGCATCAACATGGCGATGCTGGGTTTTGTCGGCGCGAACTTTGGCTCTATCGCGATGCAGCCTTTTTACCATATCGCAGGGGCGGCAAGCTCGATCCACACCGCTTTGCGCATGACCGCAGGGGGCGCACTGGGCGCGGTGATTGGCGCCTACTATGACGGCACCGCTTTTCCATTGGCGACAGCGATGGTACTGTGCTCGCTCACAACGGTTTGCTTTGTTCTTTTCAGCGAAAAGGGCAAGCTGTTCACTCGCCCCAATGGGTAGTGCTTAGCTATCCGCCTTAAGCCGCCGCCAAGCAAGGTCCGCAAATTCGCACAGCAAGGGCCGCGTGTCGCGCGGGTCGATGATATCCTCGACGTTGAAAAGCTCGGCTGAGCGGAAGGGCGATGTGACATTACTGAGGCGCTCTTTGATCTTGGCAAGCTCTGCCTCGGGATCATCGGACGCCGCGATTTCCGACTTATACGCGACCTCCAATCCGCCCGCGATAGGCAGGCTGCCCCAATCACCCGATGGCCAGCAATAGCGATATTGGTAAAGGTCTGCATTGCTCATGGCGCTGCCCGCAATACCGTAAGCGCGGCGCAGCACGACGCTCGCAAGCGGTACGGCGGCGCGGTAGATCGCGTTCATCGCTTGCACACCGTAGCGGATCGTCCCCGCCTCTTCCGCCTCGCGCCCGATCATAAAGCCGGGGTTATCAACCAGATGCACAATCGGCAGGCGGAATTGGTCGGCGAGTTTGACGAAGCGTTCGACCTTTTCGGAAGTTTTCGCCTCCCATGATCCGCCCAGGTAGCTCGGATCGCTCGCAAGCACCGCGACGGGCCAACCATCGAGCCTGGCAAGCGCGGTGATCGCCGCGCGGCCCCAATTCTTGCCGATCTCAAACACAGTGCCTTTATCAAGGATCAAGTCCATCGCGCGGCGCATCGAATACACCTGCTTGTCATCGCGCGGGACGAGGGAGAGCAGCGCCTCCTCGCGCCGGTCAACCAGGTCCGTGGGTTCAGCGCGCCGGGCGTGTTGGCCGACGTGTTCTGGCATAAAGGAGAGGAAATAGCGCGCCCTTGCAAAGGCCTCTTCCTCGCTTGCGACCTCATCATCGACCACGCCATTGCGGGTGTGAATATCGACGCCGCCGAGTTCTTCCTTGGCCTGCTGGTGGTCCTGCGCGCTCTTATACGCCTCGCCCAAGCCATCGACCACGGCGGGGCCTGCTGCGAACAATTGGGAGAGCCCGCGCACCATGATCGAATAGTGGCTAGCCGCGATACGCGCTGCGCCAAGGCCAGCGGTCGGGCCAAGAGCCAGAGCCACCACGGGCACCGTATCGAGGTTCTTTACCGTATCGCCCCATCCCGGAACTGCCGGAATGTAAGTCGCGCCGATCTGCTCGAGCGTTTTGACCGAGCCGCCGCCGCCGGTGCCGTCGATCATCTTGATAATGGGGAGCTTTAGCTCATGCGCCATCTGCTCTGCCTGCACCATCTTGCGCTTGATGCCCGCATCCGCAGCGCCTCCGCGAATGGTGAAGTCATCTGCTGTGGCGACAACGGGGCGGCCGTTTACTGTGGCCTTGCCGAAGAGGAAGGGGGCGGGGGTGACACCTTGCAGATCACCGTTTTCGTCATAGCGGCCTTTGCCAGCGATCTTGCCGATTTCGCGGAAGGAGCCGGGGTCGCAAATGGCTTGGAGCCGAGCGCGCGCATCCATCTTGCCGCGCGAATGCTGGCGAGCGACCTTGTCCGCTCCCCCATTTCTTCGGCGAGAGCCTCTCGTGCACGCAGTTCTTCTAGTTCCTTGGCCCAGCTCAACCTACTCTCCCGTCATGCTGAACTTGTTTCAGCATCCATCCTTCGTCCTCGTGCTGAGGTGCATGGGGCGAAATGGACCCTGAAACAAGTTCAGGGTGACGAAAATGGATAGGCAGAGAGCAAACATCCCACCCCGCTGCGACTAAGCCTCGCCTTCGGTTTGGCAAGTCTCGCTCCCCTCCCGCTTGCGGGAGGGGTTGGGGGTGGGCCTATTCCGACGACCCCACCACAGCTGGCTCCACCACACAAAGCACCGCTTCAACCTGCACCTGCCCGCCTGTCGAGGCCGCGAGGCCCGTCACCGTCCCGTCAAAGGGGGCGGTGAGAGCATGCTCCATCTTCATCGCCTCCAAGACCATCAGCCGCTGCCCAGCGGTGACTTGGTCGCCCTCGGCCACGTCCACAGCGATGACCTTGCCCGGCATGGGTGCGAGGATTGCTCCGTCGGCGGCGGAGGCGGAGCCGGTGCCTCTTTTGTGATCCAGTGAAACCGCGAAAGTGTCAGCGCGATAGCTTACTAGAGCAACATCAGGAGCAGCGAGCGACGAGAAGCTGTGGTCAGAACGCTCATAGTCAGGCTCGGCCGAGTATGTTTCCTTGCCGGAACGCATACGGACAACTCGGTTGAGCGGTGCATTCAAACGAAAACCGGAGAGCGCGCGCCGACCATCCTCTTGGTATTGGTCGAGAAGCTCGATTGCGGCTCGACTGAGCATCTCTTTGATGGGTTTTGACATCGGTTTCAGATCAGAATCATGATCAGAAATGAACGAGGTTGTAAGGTCAGCAGCTGCAAATGCCGCATGCGTTACCAGATCGAACAAGAACCCCGCGTTCGATTTAACAGGCCAAACAGCTACTCCCTCCAGCGCAGTTCCAAGCTCGAAGATTGCCTCGTCTCGTGTCGCCGCATGAGAGATGACTTTGGCAATCATCGGATCATAGAAAGGTGAAACCGCAGAGCCACGTTTGATCCCTGTATCGACCCGTATGTTCTCTGTTTCATCTGGTAGATGGCACTGCTCAAGCGTCCCCGTCGAAGGAAGGAAACCAGCGGAAACATCCTCCGCATATAGCCGCGCTTCAATCGCCCAGCCGTTTATGGAGAGCTCTTCCTGCTTAAGCGGGATCGGCTCACCCGAAGCGACACGCAGCTGCCACTCCACCAAGTCTACGCCGGTGATCTCTTCGGTCACGGGGTGTTCGACCTGGAGCCTGGTGTTCATCTCCATAAAGAAGATTCGATCGGCTCGGAGCCCCTCGCTGGCGTCGGCGATGAATTCGATCGTTCCCGCGCCCTCATAGTCCACCGCTTTGGCAGCGCGCACGGCGGCTCCGCAGATTTCTGCGCGGGTGGCCTCGTCCATGCCGGGAGCTGGGGCCTCTTCGATCACCTTTTGGTGGCGGCGCTGCAAGCTGCAATCGCGTTCGAAAAGGTGGACGACGTTGCCGTGGCTATCGCCGAAGACCTGCACCTCGATATGGCGGGGTGAAGTGATCCACTTCTCCAGCAGCACCTCATCATTGCTAAAGCTCGCCTTGGCCTCGCGCTGGCAGCTTTCGAGCGAGGCTGCAAAATCGGCAGGATCATCGACCTTGCGCATCCCCTTACCGCCGCCCCCTGCAACGGCCTTGATCAGCACGGGATAGCCGATTTTCTTGGCCTCTACGGTGAGACGCTCCAGCGATTGGTCTTCGCCGAGATACCCCGGCGTCACCGGAACACCGGCGGCGATCATTCGCTCTTTCGCGGCATCTTTAAGGCCCATTGCCTCGATGCTTTCTGGCTTGGGACCGACCCAGATGAGCCCCGCCTCAATCACGGCGCGCGCGAAGTCTGCGTTCTCTGAGAGAAAGCCATATCCGGGATGAATTGCCTCCGCGCCCGTCTCCTTGGCGGCGGCGATGATCTTTGCGCCCACAAGGTAGCTTTCAGCCGCAGGCGAGGGCCCAATATGCACCGCCTCATCGGCAGAGCGGGTATGCAGCGCCTTCGCATCCGCATCGGAATAGACCGCGACGGTTGCAATACCCATCTCGCGCGCAGTGCGCATGATCCGGCAAGCGATCTCGCCGCGATTGGCGATGAGGAGTTTTTTGATCATTGGGGCACTTGCTCATTTTCAAGGGCGGCTTCTCGCGCATCAATGGCGATGGTCTTCGCGTCGCAATAGAACCCATTTTCCATCGAAAAGCTCGTGTTGCCCACCTTCCAGCCTGTGCTCGTCTTCACCATCGAGAGTGAGTTGATCCCACAATGGCTGAACTCACCATCGGCGTAGAACTCATAAAAGCCCCAAACCTGCGCCATGTCGCCATCGACCAGCACATGTTTGATCCACATCTCTTCGCGGGTCTCGCGTGTCCCCTTGGCCCAACGTTCAAGAGGCTGGGAGACGGGAATGAAATCGACGCGTAGGTTTTCCGGGGCCATGCGGTTATGGACCGTAATCATAGCCTCGGGGATCATATGATTTGCAAGCGCGGTTTTGTCCGCATCGCCGATCGCGGCCATAAAGGCCTGCGCGGCGGAGCGCACCTGCACTTCGGGCTGGGCTACGTTTTCGGCGCTAATCGGGATTGGGTTGATAGCCATCAGGGCTACGGCGAATGTCAGAAGTCCTCTCATGGAGAACGGGACTAGCGCAACTTTATTACAATGGAAACCGCTTGCCGCATTCGTCATCCCGGACTTGATCCGGGATAACCCTTTTGGGGGCGCGAGGCCGATACGGTTATCCTGAAACGGGTTCAGGATGACGTTTCTTTGGCACTGATGACGTTTATGCATCAAGCCGGCCTAAAATCCTTGATGCCCCATGTGATCTCTCCGTCTGGGTGCTTCTCGCGGTTGATCGCGGCGGAGAGAAACGCGCGCACGCCGTAGGCTGCTTTCTCCCAGCGCGGCACAAAGGTGCGGCTGTTCCATGCCTCGGTGCCCCTTGTCCGCACCTTGCGGCCTATCGCGCCGTAAATGCGGGCGGCGGCGAGCACGGCCCAGCGGCTGCGGAAGGGAAGGCGTTCTGCGCCCACTCGCGCGGCGGCTTCGTGTTTTTCGACGAGGACTACAAGGCGCGCCGCCATTTCGGCTAGCTCCTCGCGGTGATGGGGTTTGGTGTGCTGGCCGGGCTCAATGTCTTGCTCGACCAGCCAGTTGATGGGGAGGTAACAGCGGCCTGCTGCGTCATCCTCGACAATATCGCGCGCGATGTTGGAGAGTTGGAAGGCCAGCCCCAGATCGTTCGCGCGGTCAAGCGTGTCTTGGTCCCCCGGATCAACGCCCATGACCACCGCCATCATCACGCCGACAGCGCCAGCGACGTGATAGCAATAACGCATCATATCGGCCTCTGAACGCGGCCTCCAATCATCGGCGTCGAGCGCAAATCCTGCGATGACGTCTTCGGCCATGGCGGGGGTGAGACCGCATTCCTCGGCCACCACGCCCAGAGCGTCAAACGCCGGGTCGCCTGTGGGCTTGCCCTCAAACGCTAGGGCCGTGAGGCGGCGGATATGGGCAAGGCGTTCGTTCAAATCGGATTGGTCGCCAAGCTCTCCGCCAAGCACTTGGTTGTCGGCAATATCATCGCATTGGCGGCACCAGGCATAGAGCAGCCATGCGCGCTCGCGGGTCTCGCTGTCGAACAATTGCGAGGCGGCGGAAAAGCTTTGCGAGCCGTGTTTGATCGTAGCCCGTGCATGGGCGACGAGTTCAGCGCGTCTTTCGGGGTCGATTGCCATCAGACAGCCCACCCCGCTGTGACTAACCTCGCCTTCGGCTCGCTAAGTCTCGCTCCCCTCCCGCAGGCGGGAGGGGCATTCCCTTCTTCTCCCCTCCCGCTTGCGGGAGGGGTTGGGGGTGGGCCCTGTCTCACAAGTCGTCCGCTTTCATCTGAAAGATGGGTTTGTGCGGCACGTAGCGGCTCATTTTGTCGATGAGATCACCGATGGTCTCTGAATGAACGAGGATGCCGGAGTGAACCTCTCGCACAAAGCCGACGTCGGCCATTTTGGCGTTGAATGCGATCAGTTCGTCGTAAAAGCCAAAGGCGTTGAGGAGCCCCACGGGGTCTGAATGATAGCCAAGCTGCGCCCAGCTCATCGCTTCCCACAGCTCATCCATGGTGCCAACGCCGCCGGGCAGGGTGACGAAGCCATCGGAGAGGTCGGTGAAGCGTTGTTTGCGTTCGTGCATGCCGGAGACAGCGATCAATTCGTCGCAATCGTGATTGGCAACTTCGGATTTGATCAGAGCATCAGGGATGACGCCGATGACTTCGCCGCCTGCGTCCTTAGCGCCCTTGGCGACCGCGCCCATAAGGCCGAGGCGGCCGCCTCCGTAAACGGTGCCAATACCGCGCTCAGCGAGAGCTTTACCCACGTCATAGGCAAGCTCGACATAGCGCGGGTCTTGGGGTGTGGCGGAGCCGCAATAGACAGCTAGGCGTTGAATGGGGCGTTTCATAGGTCCTCCCCATTCTGGGGAGGGGAACCAAGCGGAGCTTGGTGGAGGGGTACGTGCGCCAATGCGCTAACTCTCTCATCGCAAATCACGACAATACGCCTAACCACTGACGCCAAATCTTCAAGCACGAGTTTGGCTGGAATGCGCGTGGTCGCAATTCCTTGAGAGCGGAGAAAATGAGAACGCGCCCGATCCCTCGCAACCGCTGTTGCGCTGTCATGCGCGCGCCCATCGATCTCAATCGCCAACTTTGCCCTTGCGCAGAAGAAATCGAGCACATAGCGGCCAGCGGGATGCTGGCGTCGGAATTTGTGGCGTCCAGGGCGTTTGCGAAGGGCTTGCCACAACAGAACTTCGGGCAGCGTCATTTCGCGGCGTAGCATTCTCGCCCGTCTAACCGTCTGCTGTGGTCCTGTGATCATCGGGTGCCCCTCCACCACGCATTCTGCGCGGTCCCCCTCCCCGGTTCCGGGGAGGACTTACTTCACCGCCAAATCTTCAAGCATCAGCCCTGCCGTCGCCTTCGCGCTTCCCACCACGCCGGGGATGCCAGCGCCGGGGTGGGTGCCTGCTCCGACAAGGTAGAAGTTGTCGATCACATCGTCGCGGTTGTGGCCGCGCATATAGGCGCTTTGCCACAGGACCGGCTCGAGGCTGAACGCGCTGCCCATATGGGCGTTGAGGTCGGCCTGGAAATCCTTGGGTGCGTAGCTGAATTTGGTGACGATGCGGTCGTGGATATCAGGGATAAGGCGGCGGCCCACTTCATCGAGGATTGCCTTTTCAAACTTGGGCCCTTCGACGTCCCAATCAATCGGCATTTTGCCCATGTGAGCGACCGGCACGAGCGCATAAAATGTGCTCATGCCCTTTGGTGCCATCGAGGGGTCAGTGACGGTTGGGTGATGGAGATAGATCGAGAAATCCTGCGGCAGAACGCCGTGTTTATAGATGTCGTCGACAAGACCGTGATAGCGCGGGCCAAACAGGATTTGGTGATGCGCAATACCTGGCCATGTGCCTTCAAGGCCAAAGTGGACGACGAAGAGCGATGGTGAAAAGCTTTTGCGGGCAAGGGCCTTCGCTTGTTTCTTACCCCTGTCGGAGTGGCCCAGCAGGTCTTTGTATGAGTGCATGATATCCGCGTTGGAGGAGACCGCGTCAAAGCGCTGTTTCCAGCCCGACTTGGTCTCAACCTCGGTTGCCTTTGTACCAGCGGTGTGCACTTGCACCACCGGATCGCCCACGCGCATTGTGCCGCCAAGGCGTTCAAAATGACGCACCATACCCGCAATCAAACGGTTGGTCCCGCCGCGCGCCCACCAGACGCCGCCGTCTTTCTCAAGCTTATGGATCAGCGCGTAAATCGCGGATGTCTTCATCGGCGAGCCGCCAACCAGAAGCGTGTGGAAGCTGAAGGCTTCGCGCAGGCGCTCATCCTTGATGTAGCTTGAGACCATGTCGTAAACGCTGCGCCATGCGCGCTCTTTGACAAGGGCGGGAGCGGCTTTGAGCATGCTCTTGAAGTCGAGAAAGGGCACAGTGCCCAGCTTCACATAGCCCTCGTCATGGACGCGGGCGGAGTATTCGAGGAAGCGCTGATACCCGACCACATCGTCAGGGTTCAGCTTGGCGATTTCGGCGGCCAATTCTTCGTCATCGTTGGAATAGTCGAAGTTGGTGCCGTCGGGCCAGTTGAGGCGGTAGAAGGGGTGCACCTTCATCAGCTCAACATCCTCAGAAATGTCGTAGCCGGTCAGCTCCCACAGCTCTTTAAGACAAGGCGGGTCGGTGATGACCGTGGGGCCAGCATCAAAGGTGAAGCCGTCTTTCTCCCAGAAATACGCCCGGCCACCCGGCTTATCGCGCGCTTCGACGACGGTGGTGGCGATGCCATGCGATTGCAGGCGAAGAGCGAGCGCCATGCCGCCAAAGCCGGAGCCGATCACACAGGCGGTCTTTCCAGCGTATTTTTCAGCGATTACCGGATTGATGCCGCGTTCGCCGCTTATTGATGGCGCGAAATCTAATGTGGGATCGGCGTTCATGGCCTTGTTTCCTTTTGCAATTCTTCATGTGCCCCAGGTTCTAGGGCGGCCTGCGCTGTGCCCCTGTCAGACTTATCTGACTTCAGCGCGGGACCCGATTTGAACATGGCCGGGATGGCCTTGTGAATAGGTACGGGGGCTCCCCCCACAGGACGCGGACCTTGTCGAAGGTGTTGGACCGCGCGGCATAGAACCGCTCGATCAACCCTTCGCGAAGTTTGTAAAAGCGTTGGAACACCTGCACGCGCTTCTCTGGCTTGGCCGCGAAGAAGAGGAAACGCGCCAAGAGCCTGTAGTATCCTGTCTTTGCCCAATGCCGCCGCGCGCGGGCGTCAAAAAAGGCGGCAAGCTGCTCGCCGGAAAGGTCGGCTTCCTCCGCTATCGCGAGCGCATTTTCGACCGCTGCGCACATGGTGTAGCTGGTCAGCGGATGGGTGAAGCCGCCGCGCGCGCCCGCAATCGCAACGCCGGGAATGCGCACCTCGTCCTGATAAGCGGCAAAATCGCCCCCGGTGAGGACGGGCAAAACGCCTGCTTCGTGTCCGACTGGAAGGCCATCGGTCCACCCTTGCGCTCTTGCATATTGGTCGATCCGGCCAGACAGAGCGTTGCGGTCAAGCAGCGGGTCATCGGCGTAATATGTGTCTTCGATAAAGACATCGTGGACGCCCAATGGCAGCACATAAACGAACCGGTACGAGCCGCCATTGCCGTGCGGCGCGAGCTGATCAACGGTTGCGTCCATAATGACAGGGCGCTCCACCGCGTGCGGTTTGTCGAGCCGCATATGGCGGCCAAGAAAGACCTGCCAGCCGCCTTTCAAATGCTTGCTCGGCTTGAAACTGCGGCAGTCGATGACGCTTCGAGCATTAATGCGGGTCGCGGGTTCGTATTGCGAGGGGGCGAGGTCTACCCCGCGCGCGTCCAAAGTGACGGCCTTGCGGCCCAGGACTACCGAGCCTTCAGGCAACTCGCGTACAATGCCCTCATGGAAATCAGAAGAGGCCATAGAGCGATAGGCGGTTGTCAGCTTGCGGCGATATTTGGGAAATTTGACCTCATAGCCATCCTCCCAATCAGTCTGGCGAAAGGCCGAAACGAGCGCGCGGCCTTCGTCGGAAAGGTCGCTGTCAAACCAGCTCCAGCGGTGATTGCCGCCGATGGTTCGGCCTGCCTCGATTACACGGATACGAAATTCCGGGCGGGCACGTTGAAGCGCAAGCGCAATCAATCCGCCTGCAAGGCCTCCGCCTACAACCACGCAATCCACTTGTGAGTCGGTCATCTATGTCAACGCCCTAGGCGCTGCGAAGTGTCGGAGCAATGTTACAGTGCGGTGAGACGATGAAACTTGCGTCTTTTGCGCCTTTGATTCAGAAAGTTGCACATGGCACTCCTGAAACCGTCCCGTCAGACGATCATCGTCTCCATCATCATCACCGCTGCAACGGTTGGAATACTGCTCGCGATGGGACGCCCGCCGATTTGCGAGTGCGGCTATGTGAAGCTGTGGCATGGCGACATTAATTCGATGGGCAACAGTCAGCATATCGCGGATTGGTACACGCCCAGCCACATCATCCATGGCCCGATTTTCTATGCGCTCGGCTGGTTGCTGTTCGCGAAATGGAAGGTCGGCGGGGAGAAAGCGGTGCATTGGGGCCTGCCATTAGCGGTGCTTTTAGAGGCCACGTGGGAAGTGCTTGAGAACACCCAAATGGTGATCGACCGTTTCCGCTCTGTCACCGCCAATTGGGGTTATTCAGGCGACAGTGTGCTCAATTCCTTTGCCGATATCGGGTGGATGGCCTTTGGGTTTTACCTCGCTATGCGCTTGCCAGTGAAGGTGACGATTGTCGGGGCAATTGTGCTCGAAGTGCTGGCCGCATGGGTGGTGCGCGATGGGCTGACACTCACCGTTATCATGCTGCTCTTCCCGATTGATGCGATTGCTGAGTGGCAGGCCGCTGGCGCTTCTTAAAACGAGAGACACTCTTGCCAGAATTTCTCCCCCGCTCCATCACAGTGGGCAAAACAAACCAATATGAGGGACCTGAACCATGCGAACCGCCAACCCATTGCGAGTGATGTTGACATCCCTGGCTGCAACGCTGGCGCTTATGGCATCTCCAGCAATTGCGCAGGAGATCACGATAATCCGTGCAGGAAGCGTCATCACCGATGCGGATAGCGCGCCGACAGGTCCCAAGGTGATCGTGGTGGTGGACGGCAAAATCCAGTCTATCTACGATCCTGAAGCATCAGCCGTCGCCGAATGGGAGGCGCGCGGTGCAGAGCAGATTGACCTCACCGACAAAACCGTTCTTCCTGGCCTGATCGACCTGCACACGCACTTGTCCGGCGATCCCTCTGGCGAGTTTTGGCGCTCTGCCACAACGCCGCCTGAATATTCGACGCTGATTGCAGCCAAGAACGCGCGCATCACCGCTCTTGCAGGCTTCACCACCATTCGCGACCTTGGCAGCCGCACCGATCAAGTGACGCAATCCTTGCGCCGCGCGACGGCAGAAGGCGTCGTGCCAGGCCCCCGCGTTGTCACCTCTGGCCGCACTATCTCGATTGTTGGAGGGCACGGCGATGTCTCTGGTTTTACCCGCAATGTGAATGAACAGCTCGCCAGCGGCTTTGCCTGCACAGGCCCTGTTGAATGCGCGGAAAAGGTGCGCCAAGCATCGCAATATGGCGCGGACCTGATCAAAATCACGGCAACTGGCGGCGTTCTCTCACAGCAGGGACGCGGGCTTGAGGCGCATTTTACCAACCCAGAGATGGTCGCAATCGTTGAAACCGCGAGCAGCCTTGGCCTCAATGTTGCAGCCCACGCGCACGGCGCGCGCGGGATCGAAGACGCCGCACGGGCCGGTGTCCAAACCATCGAGCATGGCACCTATATCGACGAGGACGCTGCTGAAGCGATGAAGGCAAGCGGGACCTATCTGGTGCCCACTTTGATGGCGTTTGAAGGGATCAAAAAGGGCCTTGGCAAGGGCGTTTACACCCCCATCGTCGAAGAGAAAATCCGCGTCGTTGCAGCTTACGCTGACACCATTGTTGAACGCGCGATTGAATACGGCGTGCCAATTGCCTTTGGCACGGACGCGGGCGTCTTTCCGCACGGCGAGAACGCAGGCGAATTTGCACTGATGGTGAAGGGCGGGCTGACCAATCAGCAGGCATTGGCAAGCGCCACGACAATTGCCGCAGGCGTGCTGGGTCTTGAAGACGAGATCGGTCAGCTCAAGGCGGGCTTTTCCGCAGACATCATCGCGGTGGACGGCAATCCGCTGGCCGATGTGAGCGTGCTGGAGGACGTTGATTTCGTAATGGTGCGCGGCCAAATCATTGAGTGATGCATCATTGAGTGATGCATCATTGAATGACGCATCATTTAATGATCAGGGCCGCGTTTCAGCCAAGCAATAAGGAGACGCTCATGAGCAGTCCGCACGCAGCTTTTAATGGCAGAGCTCTTTGCGCCCTTACCCTTGCCGCGCTTTTAACGGCTTGCGGTGCGGCTTTATCGGAAAATGCGCAGCCGGCTGGCAATGAAACGGGCGGTGCGGCAGCAAATCAGGCGACCTCGATCCTGAATGCAGGTGTTATGACCCAGCACGCAGGAGGAGGCGAGAAAGGCGGCGGCGGCAATGGGCTCAAGTTTCTGTTCGACCCGCTTTACGACGATCACTTCGGGTCACTGGAAGAGCTTACCCCTGACCTGATCGAAGCGATCATTTCAGGCGCTGCGCCCTATGACGGGGTGGATGCGGTGTTTGTAAGCCACGCACACGGCGACCACTTTTCTGTGTCTCAGCTCACCGCCATGCTCAGCGCTCAGCCTGAATTGACGCTTGTTGTACCATCGCAGGGGTTAGAGCGCCTTCGCGAAGGACCCGGTTGGCAGAACGGCTTCGAGCGCCGCGTCCACCCTATCGCGCTAGAAAATGGCGAGGCGAGCGCGCCGATTACCGTTGCCGGGGCCACTATTGATGCATTCCGCAGTCCTCATGCCGGGTGGCCTGATCGCCACGCCGATGTCCATAATATCACATATCGTGTGAGTGTACCGGGCGACGCTGGCACGGTGTCGCGAGTGATGCATTTGGGCGATGCCGATCCGGCGCCTGAACATTATGCCGCGCTCACATCCTTCCTGGAGGCCAAGCGCACCGGAGTTGCTTTCGTGCCCTTCTGGTTCACGAGCCGTGAGGATTTAGACACGGTGATCGGCGATGTCCTGAACGCGCAGGGCATGGTTGCGGTCCATGTCCCGGCGAAAGTGCCAGACCGCTTAAAAGAGGGCGAGTGGACCTATTTCAGCGAGGTAGGCGAGGTTGTAGAGATTCCATCGACCGAGTGACGCGGGTTGGGGAAATACGCATCACTCGGCCGTCTGAGATACCGGCAAAACCGTTCAATCAGATGTGCTGTTTAATTGCGCAGCAGGCCTTCATCATCCAGCCGGCTGGTCATGCTTGACGCAATCGTCGTACGCACTGCGGCGGCGCTTGAACGGCGGTTGTCGTCGGAATAAACCGCGCTCAGCATCGAGCGATCAAGCATGGACATCTCGTCTGGCGCATCAAGCTCAGCGTCTTCGACATAGAAGAGGTTGAGGATCGAGTCTGAGGGCACTTGCTGCACCTCGCCGGGCACGAACTCAATCAAGACTTGCAGCGTCAGAAAGTCGCCGATCTGGATCGTTGTCATGCCGTTGATCTTCTTGCGATCAAGCACGGTGAAGGTGTGGCTGATCGTCTCAGGCGGAGATTGGTCGATGCGCGATGTAAGCGCGCCGTCCGATGAGGGAATGATTTGCTGGTTCACAAGCTGTTCGCCAACACCCGCGCCCGAACGTGCTGTCTCAACGCTCGTGGGGATAAATACCCAGCTGTAAACAGGGCGCTCTTCGCGGATAAGACGGCGTTTTTCCGGCTTGTACATAGCGCGAAACGCGATGGGGCGATTGTCATTGAGCCAGTTTACAAAGCCATGTGGGTTGTCGTGAAACACAACAGAAGCGTTCACCGTGCAGCCTTCTTCGCCGTACGGGATATTGGCTTTTTCAAGGTTTGCTTTGACCCGCGCAAGGATCTGTGAAGAGACGCTTGCCGGGATATTGTCGATGCCGATGCACACCGGGTCTGCGCGCCGAGCGATCTTGTCGCCGGTTTCTTTCAGAGTGCGCCAGAGGAATTGGCGGACCTCTTTCTTGGTGTAGCCTTCTACGATGATTTCGTTTGTGGTCTCAAAACCCTGTGCATCATTGGGCGCGTCATATGCGGTGTCTTGTGCAGCTGCGGGGACAGCGATGAAGGCACATGACGCTGCGAGAAGTGAGAGGGTTTTAGTCGCGGTCTGCCTGAATGCGGGGATCATCCGTTTGCTCCTAGAGAGTGGACTTGCGGGGTTGATCGTTCCTCTAAAGATACTGTGGTGAGGCAGCAATGAACGCTCGATTACGGGTGTAGCCCGATGGATCGACGCCTATTTTTTAGACGAACGCACAACCCAGACCGAGAAACGGCAATGGCCAGATTTTGATCCTGAGCAATTTATTCAATCGCTTGCGCCAACCCTTCAAACCCGCGCGCAAAGCCCGCCTTGAAGTCCTGCACGATTGTGCCAACGCCGCGTTGGTCCTGAACAAGGCCAAGGCCTTGGCCGACCCAGTAGCTTGAAATCGCTTGGGCCTGCACGTTGCCGCCAACTGCGGCTTGATCAAGCGCGCGCAGGACGGGCTCTGCTAGCAAACTCATCAAAGGCATGGGCAGGGCGGGTAGGCCTGCGGCGGCCCATTTCTCATGCCATTCGCTCTTCAATTGGCGCGAGAATTTGCCGGTACGGTGTTTGGAGCGGATCGTGTCGCGCGATCCGGCGGCGACCATTTTTTCGCGGAACACTTCGCTGGTCTCCGCCTCGGGTGAGGCAAGCCAAACGCTCCCGCACCAAGCACCCGCCGCGCCCATAGCCATCATGCCGGCCATCTGCTCGCCGGTCATAATCCCGCCTGCGGCCAGCACCGGAATATCGGCGCCCGCGTCTTTGATTGCGCGCACCACTTCGGGGATCAAAACGACGGTGGAGACATCGCCGCAATGCCCGCCGCCTTCGCCGCCTTGGGCAACGATGATGTCAACGCCTGCCTCTACCTGTTTGAGCGCGTGTTCCTTTGCGCCGACCAGCGCCGCCACGGGAATGCCGTGCTTTTTGCCCGCAGCAATCATCTCGGGAGGAGCCGTTCCAAGCGCATTGGCGATGAGGCGCACCGGGTGATTGAAGCTCACCTCCAGCAATTCCTGACCCAGAGACGTATTGGGCGCTTGGCTGCCGCCTTTGAGAGCGCCAGCCTCTTCGCTCACGCCTGCATCGCGCAGGATCTGGCGAACAAAATCGCGGTATTCGCTGGGAATTTGTGCGATGATGGCGTCCGCGCTCACCGAATGGTCAACCGCCTGCACCTCTGGGATCAGAACATCGACGCCGTAAGGCATGCCGTCCACATTATCGTCGATCCAATTGAGCTCATGCTCCAATTCTTGCGGCGTATAAGACACCGCGCCCAGCACCCCAAAACCGCCCGCACGGCTGGCTGCTGCCACCACATCGCGGCAATGGCTAAAGGCGAAAAGCGGAAATTCGCATCCCACCATCTCGGTCATCTTAAACGGCATTTGAACTCTCTCCCGGCGTCCTGTCAGCTAAGGTTTGCCTAAGCTGCAAAACTGGTCAACAAGGGCAGGAATATGCACCGGGGAGAAGTGCGATGAGTCGGACGAATATTTTGACCGAGCGCCGCCGGTCGCTTTTGGTGATCAATGGTGTGGGACTGCTGATTTCGGCGGTTTTCTCCGGCTGGCTCTACTTCTTCTTCACCCTTGGCGCGTTCGATCTGTGGCCGTTCTTTCAGGATATTCCGGCCGATATTCCGGGCGACCGGCGCGCGTGGAATATGGCGCATTTGGAAGGCATCACCAACGGCACGATCCTGATCGCGGTAGGGGCCGCTGGGGCATACATCCGGCTGGGCGAGCGGGCGCAAAGCGTGCTCTTCTGGTCGTGTTTGGCGTTTGGCTGGATGTTCACATTGCCCGCGATTGCCAACGCTTTGCTGGGCACACGCGGACTTGAATTTGGGGGAGGGCCGTTTTCGGGCGACGTCCTCACCAATAACATCATCTTTGTGTCTGGCTGGCCTGCGATGATCGGCGTGCATGTCGGCTTTGCACTGCTCCTTTGGGGCGCGTGGCAGCACTATTCTTGCATCAGGAGCGCACCGTGAGCCCCTCTGAAGTTCTTGGACAGCAAATCCTCGTTCGCCGCATCCCCTTTCGCTTTGACGAAGGGATTGACCCCGTGTGGAATGCGGCGCGTCCGGAATGGAGCCATATGGTCAACGGCGCTTCGCTCACCATGCCCTATCTTGAGCCGTTTCTGATCAAGACCGCGCGCGAGGCCCTTATCCATGTCGATGATCCGAAGCTTAGAGCGGAGGTTGAAGCGTTTATGGGGCAGGAAGGCGCACACTATCGCAATCACCGGCGTTACAACGATATCCTGAAGGCGAGCTATCCCGAGCTTGCCGAGGTCGAGGCGATGATGGTGCGCGACTACGCCAAGTTTCGCAAGCGCAGCCTCAAATGGCGGCTCGCTTACAGCGCCGGATTTGAGACGATGACCATCGGTATCGCTGAGTGGCTTGCTGAGCACCGCAAAGCCCTGTTTGCAGGTTCAGATACAAACGTCGCATCGCTCGTCCTGTGGCATTTTGTCGAAGAGACCGAGCACAAGAATGTCGCTTATGACCTCTACAAACATCTGTTTGGCAGGAACTATTTTGCGCAGCAATGGGGGTTAATCATGGGCTCATGGCATGTCGCTTGGATGAGCCGGAAGGCGTATAAACGTATGCTGAAACGCGACGGGCGCTGGGGAAAGCTCTCCAGCCGCCTATCGCTTTACGCCATGGTCGCGCGCTTCTTCTGGCACGCGGGCCCCGCTATGCTGCGCGCTGCTATGCCGGGCTATCACCCGAGCAAGGTGGAAGACCCCAAATGGATGGGCCAATGGGCGAAGGCTTATGAAGGCCTAGGCGAAGGGGAGATCCCGCTCCTCGACACAAGCGATCCGGCGATCCCTGCCAAGTTTGCCTAACTGCGCTTTTCAATCCGAACAGGCATCGCACTAAAGGCCCGCAGAAACGGGCTTTTAACCCGCTCGACCGGCCCGTCTTGCACAATGCGCCAGTTCCGCTCAACGATCTGCGTGATCACCGTCCCGATCTGAATTTCGGCAAGCCGCGCCCCAACACAGCGGTGGACGCCGTGTCCAAAGGCGAGGTGCCGCCGCGCATTCTTACGCGCCACATCAAAGCGGTCCGCACCCTCGAACACCGCCTCATCCCGGTTGGCCGAGATATACCACATCACGACCTTGTCCCCCTTGGCGATACGCTGTCCGCCAAGCTCAGTGTCGGCCATAGCTGTGCGCCGCATATGGAGCACAGGGGATTGCCAGCGGATGATCTCTTGCGCGGCATTGGCGATCAGTTTGGGATCATCGTGGAGCTTATCCAGCTCACCGGGAAAATCATTCAAGGCTGCGACAAGCCCGCTCATCGAATTGCGGGTCGTGTCATTGCCGCCCACAATCAGCAGTGCAATATTCGCCAGCCGCTCAAACGGGTTCATATTGCCCATGGCATCGGAATGCACCATGCGGCTGATCAGATCATCGGCCGGGTCTTCCCCGCGCCGGGCATCGAACAATTGGTCAAACCGGCCAAGCATCGCCTGCATCTGAGCCATCCACTCAGCGCGCCATTCGTCATTCATATTGTCCGAGGAAACCCCGCCTGCATAATCCGACCAGAGCTTCATCTGCGGGCGTTCTTCGAGCGGGATATCAAACAATATGCACAGCATCCCCATTGTGAGCGGGATCGAGACACGGTCCACCCAATCGAAGGTCTCCCCTTGAGGAAGTTCATCGAAAAGCTGGGTACAAAGATCCACCACCTGCTGCTCGCGGGTGCGCATTTGGCTGGGCGAGAACGCGGGGGTGATGACCTTTCGCTGCTCGGTATGGGTGGGCGGATCAGCGGCGATGAAATTGGGCAAATTGCTTTCCGGCGGCGGGTCCGCAATGACAATATTGCCGTTCTTGTAAGAGCTGGAAAAGGTCTCCCAATCCAGCTCAACCGCGCTCACCAGATTATAGGTGACCACCGACCAATAGGGGCCAAAGGGGCTTTCCGGGCAATAACTTACAGGCATTTCCTCGCGCAGCTTTGCGAATTTGTCCCGCCATGCATCCTCAACATAAAGCGTCTCATCGCTCACATCGAAGGGGGCGGTGGCTCTTTCAGCGGGCGCGGCTGTTGCCATGGTATGGGGGTCCTCTCATCATTCTTGCAAAAGACTGTGCACGCCAAGGGTGCGTATGTCATCCCTTTCGGTTTGATTGCGATGCACGCCTGAAGTGTAACCGGGCTTGCCTGCCCCGCGAAAATACAACAGAAAGCTTTCAAACAGGGGACCAATTACATGGACATTACATTCGGCCGCACGGTCAAATTCACCGCTATCTTGCTCATTCTCGCTGCATTGTCACAGCCGGTCTACACCGCGCTTTATGTGCTGGCACCTGAGGTGGACCGCGGCCCTTTGTGGTCGATTGAGGCTATGGTGTTCACCCTCATGGCAGCGCTCGCAGGGTCGGCTTTGGTTCAGGCAAAGCGCCTCCATCTCGGCTGGTCGGCCATCGCAATGTCAGCGGTTTTAAATGTGTTTCAAGTGGGCATCGGCCTCACGCAGTTTGGCCCTTTCCGCGAGGTCGCAGAGGCAAGTCCAGAGACCGCCCCACTGGCCGGATCAATCGTTGCCCTATCCTTTTTTGGCTACAACGCAGCGAAAGTTCTGCTGGGTCTGGCAGCGCTTGTCTTCGGCATGGCCAAAGTCGCGCAAGGCAGCAAAGCGCTGGGCGGTCTGACAGCGGCCGTGGGTCTCGTCGCCATGATCAGCAATGCGGTGGTGATGGGTTTTGGCCGAAGCATGTCGATCACCGCCGACGGCTTCATGCCATCAGGCGCATCAGGCGTTCTCGCCACCGTGCTGTTAGCGGTGTGCCTGTTCGGGGTCGCCAGCGAAGAGGGTTGAGAAAGAATTTTGCGGCAAAGAGGACCATATAAAAACTCAGTGCGAATGGGCAGTCAGCCGCAAGCACATTGGCGAACTGTGTTCTCACTCGGTACAATATTCGTCAGTGCATTGGTCCTGATACTTTTATTGGCCGTACCTTAATCTGCGGGCAAGGTAAGGGCATTTTACTATTATACCGGCGCGTAGTCTTATGCTTTCCCTTATGCACAAAGTCGTCATCGCAGTCGTGTGGAAAGATTTTCCCGATTTTATTTAGAACTGCCTTGAGCTTCAAAATTCTTGTGTCAAAGTAACGGCTTGGGATTGGGAGCAATGGTATGGGGTCGCATCCACTTACAGGTATGAGTTCTGTTGCCGCATGCGCGCGGCCCTTGAGGGGCGCGCGTGGTATCCCACCATTTGAGCCTCCATTGCCCACGGGAGGGGCGAACTGATGGTCTATTCGATTTCTTTTGTGATGCCCTACTACCAGTGGCCTTCTGAGGAATTTCTGGATGGCAATCCCATGGAAATAGAGCTTGCTGGTCCTGAGACTAAAGAAAAGCGAAGACTTCAGATCATAAACAAGACTCATCGATATCATTTGGGAATGCCAATCGCTGACGATCACGTGCCGACCATATGGCAATGGAGTTCCTCTAAGGATTTGTTGGACTGCGACAATCCCCATGCTTTTCCCTGCGTGAATGCCAAGATTAAGTCGATCATCGAGGAGCTTGAGCCTGATGTGCATCAGTTCTTCCCTGTGCAGGTGGTTGATAAAAAGAAGAAGCCGCTGGCTGAGCGATGGCTTTGGAATGTGTGCAATCGCATCGACAGCGTGGACAGAGAGCATACGACTTGGGTCCAGCTAAAGGGAAAGAAGTGGTTTCATCCAAAGAGAGTGAAGGACGCTGAGCTTCCTCCGGGGTATGATCGCAGCGTTCCCCCGAAGATCGTATTCAGCAGCGAACGTATTGGCGGTGCACACTTTTGGCGGGATCCCAACTTGAAGCGACAGCATCTTTATTGTTCTTCAGCCGCCGGGGAAGTTCTTCTGTCTGAGGCATTTACAGGTCTTGAACTCACCAAGAGGGAGAGCGTGTAATGGCGTTCAACGGCCCCACCAACAATTTGGAGCGTCCACGAGGATTGCGTGATGTATTGGCTCCACGTCTCGATCAGAACAGGAGCGGTCTTCAGGGCGCGCGGTTTAATATTCGTCAGTGCATTGACCCCGGCATATTCATTGATCACCCGCTCTATCCAAGGGCGAGGCAAGGGTGTGTTTACTATCATACCGGCGCGTAGTCTTATGCTTTCCCCTATGCGCAAAGTTGTCATTGCAGTCGTGTGGAAAGATTTTCCCGATTTTATTTAGAACTGCCTTGAGCTTCAAAATTCTTGTGTCAAAGTAACGGCTTGGGATTGGGAGCAATGGTGTGGGGTCGCATCCACCAAATCTGTGCAGATATCGAGCGGCGTTCGCGCGCGGCTTTCGCGTGTTGGCCTGCGTTCATGCAAATAGAGGAATGTAAGTGGTATATTCAATCGGTAGGGTAGGCGTCCATGTGACTAGTCCGGATTACTATGTGGTTGGCGAGGATGATATATGGTCGAAAGCCGAGTATCTCCATCCCGATAAGGTTGACCGGCATGCTGATGCGCGAGATTTCTTACCTACTGGTTATGGCTACCCTCTAGTGCCCGGGACAACGCCCGCAAAGGTGGTTTGGAAGAGCAAATCCAAGGCCCCGCCTGACTATGCCCTTGGCGACAACGCCTTGATGCTGGTCTCTTCGCGGTTTCGCGATCTGGTTGAGAGCATTGAGCCGGGCGTGCATCAGTTCCTGCCCGTGGCGATGTATTATTCAGAAAAACACCCAGAGCCGTTCGATGAGTTTTACTGGTTTGTGTGCTGCAATTTGATCGACAGCCTTGATCCAGAAAGGACGACCCTAACCTGGCGAGGGTTTTTTGATGAGCGGATGGAAGATGGTCTGCGCCGGGGTCAATGGTATTTCGATCACTCTGTCGAGCCCCAACAGAGGCCGGTGTTTGATCTCAAGGCGATCGGTGACCGGCATCTTTGGCGTGATCCATATTGGAGCAGGAACATGGTTTATTGCTCCGATGAATTTGGAGAGGCTTTGAATGATTCTGGCCTCACGGGGTTTGGGACCGCCAAGCGCGATCAAGTTTAAAGCCTGAAAAGGGGTTCTCATGGCTTTTGATGATATCATACGGCCCACGGACTGGGTTGACTACATCTCTTCCAAAAGTGGTCGGATCAGCGGTCTTCAGGGCGCGCGGTTTAATATTCGTCGGTGCATCGACCCCGGCATATTCATTGATCGCCCGCTTTATCCAAGGGCAAAGTAAGGGTGTGTTTACTGTGATGCCGGCGCGTAGTCTTGCGCTTTCCCCTATGCACAAAGTCGTCATCGCAGTCGTGTGGAAAGATTTTCTCGATTTTATTTAGAACTGCTTTGATTTGAAAAATTTTCGCGTCAAAATAACAGCTTGGGATTGGGAGCAATGGTGTGGGGTCGCATCCACCTGCCGAGTTGTTGAGATTTGATCGCGCAACCTACGTCGGTGGGTTCGTGCGCCTTTGTTATGTGAAGAGAGGCTGAGTGATGGCTTGGGGTTTTTTGTGGCCGTATTCTATGGGTCGGTTTCGATTGGAGGGTTTGCCCGAGGGTACCGGGGAGGAGGGCGAGACAGGTTGGCACACGCGCTTGCGAAAACACTATTACGCTCAGCCTCCTGAAGTTCAGAAGGCATTGTTCCCTCATGCGATTGAAGATGTTTACGATGACCCGCTTTCGGCAGGGTGGCACTATTCCAGATACGCGTCGCGGAAGCTGCATGCTGAGCGTGGTTCGGTAGGTGAGGCGGACTGGCCGGCATTCAATGAAATTTTCGAGCATGAATGGCCGAGATTTTTTGAGTGTCATCGGACCCCTTTCAATGCGGGTTCCCTGATAATCACTCGGGCGTTGACCGTCGACTCGGCGTTGAAGGGTGTTATCGAAGAGCTTGAGCCAAACATGCATGAGTTTTATCCGCTCGAATTGAAGACGAATTACAAACCGGCCCGTGAAAGGGAGTTTTTCACTGCTTTCGTTGGCCAAACACTCGACAGTTTGTCGCCGGAAGAAAGTGATCCGTCTCATTGTGTGCCATGCATAAATGGCGAGTACAGGCTGATAGACAAGGATAAGGCCGTCAAAAAAACTGCCCTGCGCCGTAGCGTTTTTGGATCGGCCCATCTCTGGATTGAGCGCAGGATCAGGGGGCGATTGCCGGTCTGTTTTTCGAACGAGTTATACGCGGCAATTAAGGAGGTTGGCCTCGCCATTCCTCGTTTGCATAAAATGCGGGAGGTCGAATAAATGGCTATTCCGATTCAAGGTTCCGATACGATTCCTATTGGATTGTCCGACAAGGCTCTTGAGGCATTTGAGGATTATCTTCCCGGTTGGAACCATGCAAGTGAACACAATCTAAAGCCGGGCGCAACGACCGCAAGGGTTGCGTGATGTATTGGCCCCGCGACTGCGTCAGAACAGGAGCGGTCTTCAGGGCGCGCGGTTTAATATTCGTCAGTGCATTGACCCCGGCATATTCATTGATCACCCGCTCTATCCAAGGGCGAGGCAAGGGTGTGTTTACTGTGATGCCGGTGCGTAGTCTTATGCTTTCCCCTATGCGCAATCGATGCGGGAAGCGGGGCTGACCGATACTTTTGACACAGCAATAGAACGCACAGTCCTCGGGCTTCGTTTGGCGTTGCTGTGGGACTAGGCGGCGTGGACAAATTTGAGCCAGTATCTGGCTGATGCGATGTGGACCATGGAGAGGAAGCTTTCTGCGAGTTGGTCGTATCGGGTTGCGATGGCGCGGTTGATTTTCAGAAGACCGAAGAAGCGCTCAATCTGGTTGCGTTTCTTGTAGAGTGACCGGTCATATTCGATCCTCACCCGGCGGTTTGAACGTCCCGGAATAACGGCTTCGATGTTCCTCTTGGCAAGATCGGCCCGGATGGCATCGGCATCGTATCCCTTGTCGGCCAAGAACGCCTGCGGCACTCGCTCTGGCAGGGCGATCAGCGTGTCATAGGCCTTGCAATCCGCCGCTTCGCCGACTGTCAGGTGGAAGGCGAGTGGCCGTCCTCGTCGATCAGCCAGACAGTGAAGTTTACTGGTGAACCCGCCCCGCGAGCGGCCAAGAGCTCTTCGACGAGTCCCCCTTTTCCGCCCGCTGCCGAAACATGGGCGCGAACCGTGGTGCTATCGATGCTGTAGTGGCCGCTGTCTGCCATGATCTCGGCCAGCGTGACGGACACGGCCTCCCAGACCCCGGCCTCACTCCACCGCCTGAACCGCCGATAGATCGTGTTCCAATTGCCGTACTTGGGCGGGACATCGCGCCAGGGCGTGCCACAGCGAAGCCGCCAAAGCATGCCGTTGATGATGGAGCGGTTATGTTCAGGTCGTCTGCCACGCCCACGGTTCGATGCCTCAATCGGAAGCAAATCCCTCAAAACACGCCATTCCACCTCTGTCAGATCGCCTCGGCTCAAGCCTGCCTCCAAAAGGCAGCCTTGAATCAATCAGCCAGCGCTACGTCAACCAATTTGTCCACGCCGCCTAGGAAGTCGCAGATTTGCTGAGTTTTTCTGCTGGTTGGCCGATTGTAATCCTGCGGACGGCAGGATCAGGGGATCGTGTAAGTTGGCCGATTTGCCCAATGGGTGCGATCAAGTGAGAATAGTGCAGAGCAGCGTCTGCAAATTTTTGCAAACGTGAAAATTCGATAGAAACCTCGAGTTCCTGTAAGAATAGGATTGTGGTTCTAACGTACTGATTGGATGAATAAAATATCTGCCATGAACCTGATCCGCTGGAATGAACGGATCCTGCATGCCACTCCAAGAATGAGTTTCGCTCCTCAGGGACCCCAGAAGATCTGGGTGGCAAAATCCCAGAGGCATCTATAGCATTGATATAAAGCATAATTCTGATCCCTGGCTCTCTCAAATCAGTGAGTTCAGCGGGGAATTTAGGAATTCAGATTTTCCGACATCCGGTGTGTGTCAAAGTCGCCACAGTCCTAGTGTACTCGACCGAATATTGTCAGCGCCTCAGTGTTTCCCCCGATATAAAATACTGTATTATAGAGATTATAGCCAAAAGAGACTGTATCAAAGGCTGTGCAAAGATTCTTGTTTTACGTCTCGTTATTTCTGCGCTATGAAAAAAAATGCAAAATATGCAAAGTCGCGATGCGATTGGGAGAGGACTAATTATGAGAATGAAGCGTTTCACCGCTAATGCTCGGCTATTGGCCGGAGCGGCAACTGGGCTCGCACTTGTCGCGGTTGCCTCGCCTGCAATGGCTCAAGAGAGCGACACGACTGAGGTCACCGAAGATGAAGAAAATGCGATTATCGTAACTGGCTTTCGGCAGTCGGTCGTCAATGCTATTCAAGAAAAGCGTGAGCTAGGCTTTATCGCGGAGGTCGTCAGTGCTGACGATATCGCAGGTCTGCCGGACACTTCTATTGCTGAGTCTCTCGCTCGATTGCCAGGTGTGACCTCCCAGCGGACTGGTGGACAAGCCAGCGCAATCAACATTCGGGGCCTTTCTCAGGATCTGGTTTCTGCCTCGCTCAATGGCCGGGAGCAGGTTGCAACAAGTGGCGACCGGATCATCGAATTCAACCAATATCCATCGGAGCTGATCCGTCAGGCTGCTGTATACAAAACTCCGCAAGCGTCGGTGATTGCGGGCGGTATTGCCGGCCGCGTTGAACTCGAAACTGTTCGGCCTCTGGACAACTCGGAGAGTTTTAAGGGGTCAGTGAACCTTCGCGGTCTGTACAATGACCGCGCAAGCCAAAGTCCCGACGTAGGATCGGACGGCTATCGCTTCTCCGCATCAATACAGGCTAAGCTTGCGGACGACACCCTCGGCCTTGCGCTTGGCTATGCAAGGTTATCTCAGCCCAATGTGGCCACACGTTTCGTGCAGTTCGATTTCCCTACACCGGGAAATAACGGTTCGCCCGCTGGTGAGGATTTTGACGGCAACGGTATCGATGACCGGCGTTCTTTTGGATATGAATTGATCCAATTTGGTGGCCGTGAAGAGCGCGATGGTCTTATCGGCGTGATTGAGTGGGAGCCATCATCTGACTTCCGTGTACTGATAGATGGCTATTATTCGCAGCTCGATTCCGATGTATTCCGCCGCGGTTTACGCGTCTTCAGCACGCAAAGCGGTGATACAGTGATCACCAATCCGGTTGTTGTAGGCGATGCAGTGACGGGCGGTACTTTTACTAACCAAGTCGGATTGAATGGTTTCGGTTTTGCACTGGGCACAGAATTGGTGAACCAGGACGAAGGCCGTTCCGACGAGCTCTACACCATTGGTGGTAATTTCGAATATGATGTAAGCGAAACCTTTACGGCCGCTTTCGACATCAGCTACTCGCGCGGCGACAGCTTTTTCAACAATAGTGGGATCAACACGCGTCCGCTCTTTGACGACGGTATGGGTAATCTGATTGAGGCGAACTCGACCGCGGGTGCTCTTTCGACGACGTTCCAAACCAACGCGTTAGACTTGCCGACTATCACCAATATCAATCTGAACGGTTCGCAGATTGATTTTACCGACGCAGATACATTCCTGCTTACTGGCCAGTTCCTCGTGCCCCAAGCTGATACTGATGAGCTGTTCGCAGTCGCGGTTGATTTCGACTGGGAGTTCGGCGGAGGCTTTTTCAGCGATGTGCAGTTCGGCGCGCGTTATTCGAGCCGTGACCTTGAGCGGACGGTCACTTCGTTCTCTACCTTTGGCCTGAACGATACGTTCACGCCATTTCCCGCTGACCCAAGCCAAGTCACTACGGGCGGATTTGAAGGAAGCTTTGCAGCCGCCGGTTTCCCGAATTTCGCGGTTTTCGACATTGATGCTGTTTTCGATGCAGCCTTTGGTCCAGAAGGGGGGACAAGCCGTCCGACAAGCCAAGAGTTCTTCGACTTCACAATAGATCAGAGCTTTACCAATTCAGAAGATATTTATGCTGGTTATGCGCAGCTTAACATCGACACTGAAGTGGGCGGATTGCTACTGCGCGGGAATATTGGCCTGCGTGTCGAGCATACTGATCAATCATCGGCCAATGGATCCGGGCTGATCTCGGCTGGAACAGACTTCACTGACTTTCTGCCGTCATTGAACCTGATCCTTGAATTGTCGGACAGCGATCTCTTGCGTTTCTCAGCAACGCGCCAAATCTCGCGGCCAAGCACTTTTGATACAAGAGCTGCGATCAATGCAAGCGTTGGGAACGACAACATCGCGACAGGTGGGGGCGGTAACCCGCTTTTGGAACCTTTCCGCGCCAATCAATTGGACGTGAGCTACGAACATTATTTTGGCAATGATGGAATTTTCGCAGCTGCAGCCTATTACAAAGATCTGCGTAGCTTTATCATTGGCGGCGTGGTTCCCGATTTCGACTTTGCCGAAGCAGGGTTTGCCCTGGTTCCAAACCCGAATGCGACGGGACCATTGCAAACCACGGGGCCACTTTTCGCGCCAGTGAATGGTGAAGGCGGATATGTTTGGGGTTTGGAATTTAACCTCACATACAGCTTCCAGGATATTCTTCCCGAACCGCTTGATGGATTTGGTGTCATTCTGAATTACGCCTATTCGGAAAGCGATCTCGGTTTTGAGAGTGCGACGAGCGGGGAGACGATCAATCTCTCTTTGCCTGGACTATCGGAAAGTGTCGCTAACCCGACGATCTATTACGAGAAATTTGGTTTCGGTGCCCGTGTTGGCATGCGGTATCGCACAAGCTTTGTCGCGCCACAGATTGGTATCAGTGAGCTAATCGTAACCAATGCGTCAGAAACGGTGTTTGATGCACAAGTCTCCTATAACTTCCCTGATGACAGTGTTCTGGGCGGGCTGAAACTGCTTCTGCAGGCCAATAACTTCACCGATGAGCCAACGCGTTCATTCTTTGGACAGCGCGCGCAGACAGGAACCTTGCAGTTCTTCGGCCGCAACATCTTCTTTGGCGCGACCTACGAATTTTAAATCGTTCTGAACCGTTCAAAAGAGAGGCCCGCTGGCGACAGCGGGCCTTTTGCATTTCAGTGTCAGACTAAGGGCGGCGGCGCGAAAGGCCCTATTGAGGCCCTATTGATGCAGGGGGACGAGCTTACCCTCCGCAGCTCTCTCTGATCAGCAGGCTTGTCTCAAGCCGCTCAGAGATTGCCTGCCCACCTTGGGTGTCGATCAGTTTAGAGACGAGCATCCGGCCAGCGAGGTTCGTGTCTTGGTCGATTGTTGTGAGGCGCGGGGTGACTAAGCGCGCAGCCGGGATGTTGTCATAGCCGACCACTGCCACATCTTCGGGTACGGAAATTCCTGAAAAGGCAAGTGCGCGCATTGCGCCGATGGCGATAAGATCACTTGCGGCGAATATGGCGTCGAATTTGATGCCTCGCTTAATGGCGGAACGAGTGATGGATTCGCCCGATTGCACATCAAAATGCGCTGGCAAGGTCAGGCTGTCATCAATATCGCACCCCGCCTGCTCCAACGCCGTGCGATAGCCGCGATAGCGCTGCTCTGCCTCGGGTGCCTCAGTGTCGCCGAGGAATAAGATCCGCTCGCGCCCTAAACGAATGAGGTGAGAAGTCGCGCGCCTACCGCCGACGACATTGTCCGAACCCACGGTGCAGTACGAAGCATCGGCAAAATCTGCGCCCCAGACCACAAAGCGATCATCGCGGTCGATCAACTCGTTAAAGCCATCGTGAAGCGAACTTTGACCGATAAAGATCATGCCCTTCGCGCGGCTTGTGGTCATTGCAAACTCAAGGTCTTCCACCGTGCGCGGGAAAGTGTGGCTAATCACAAGGTCCACTTTGCGGTCGCGTGCAGCCTCCGCAATGCCGGCCAAAAGCTCGAGGAAAAACGGGTCTGACACCCGGGTTTCACGCGCTTGGGGGCGGGGACGATCACCGCTATTGTGGCGTCCGCTCCAATCGGGCCATTGGGCATGGTGGAGCGGAAATCGTAGTCATGCGCGCGGGCGATGCGCCAGACTTCCTGCTTAGTACGACGATTGACGGCGGGGCTGTCGTTAAGCGCGCGGCTAACGGTTGAGATCGAGACACCGGCTTGGCGCGCAATGTCCTCCAGCCGTGCGTTCTTGCTAGCCATTTGTTTCGGCCCCCATTTGCCTAACCGCCGCTTTTGACCGCCCAATATCCCGACTGGGGTGTCATCAAGCCTGATATTTGTCCAAGGCTGTTGCCCTGAATGCTCTGGCCGATTGCTTCGCTTGCGACAAGCTTTGCATCGCTAAATTCTTCAGGCGGGGCCCAGTCAAGCGTCGCGTCGCTTAGGTTGTACGCACACAACACCGCACCATCACCCCTGCGCCGAATGAAGGCGATAATGTCGCTGGGCGCATCCAAAATCTCGCTCGATCCGGTGAGAAGAGCAGGAAGCGACTTACGAAGCGCAAGCAATTGACGCGTGTAATTGAGGGCGGAAGCCGGGTTCTCATCCTGCGTATCAACGGCGCGGCTCGCCTGTGATGTATCCACTTTTAGCCATGTCTGATTGGCATTGGAAAACCCCGCCTGAGGCTCACGCGAAGCCCAAGGGAAGGGAGTGCGAGCGCCGTCTCGCCCCAAAGTGTGCGGCCAATTGGCAATTGCCTCTGGGTCTAGCAGATCTTCAAAGGCAACCTCTCCTTGAGGCAGTGCCAATTCCTCACCTTGATAGATGATCGGATTGCCGCGCAAGGACAGCAAGATCATCATCGATAGGCGCGCGATTTGGTCGTAGCTGGCACTTTCCCTCGCCCAGCGCGAGGTCGAGCGCGGCGCATCGTGATTAGAAAATGCCCATGACGGCCATCCTTCAGCAGGCGTGCCGTCCCAGTTGGAAAGCGAGGCCTTGATCCGCTCAGCGGTCAGGTCAGGCGCGTAAAGGAAGTCGAAATTATATGCAGAATCGAGGCGCTTGCCATCAGCAGTAAAGGTCTTCATCTCAGCCAGCGGTGTCGGGCCGCCAACCTCCGCGACGGTGAAACGGTCAGGGTATTCATCGATGGTGCTGCGAATACGCTCAATAAAGGCCGGAATATCCTCATGGCTTTGGTTGAAGCGCTTGATCTGCATGTCGAAAGGCCTTGTGATCTCCTCTATAGGCGCGCCAGATGGCGGGTTATCCCGAAGCTCGGGATCGTGCATGGAAAAGTTCAGCGCATCCAAGCGGAACCCATCGACACCGCGATCAAGCCAGAAACGCGCGGCGTCCAAAAGCGCGTCCTGAACATCCGGATTATGCACATTCAGATCGGGCTGCGAGGTCAGGAAATTGTGCAGATAATACTGTTTGCGCGGGCCATCCCATTGCCAGGCTGACCCGCCAAAGACCGACTGCCAATTGGAAGGCGGCGAGCCATCGGGCTTTGCATCGGCCCACACATACCAATCCGCTTTATCGTTTGTGCGATCCGCTCGGCTTTCCTTGAACCACGCGTGTTCGTCAGAAGTGTGCGAGTAAACCTGATCAATGATGACTTTAAGGCCGAGCGCGTGCGCCCGCTCGATGATCGCGTCAAAGTCCTCAAACGTGCCAAAGCTTGGATCGATGCCGCAATAGTCTGCGACATCATATCCGAAATCTTTCATCGGCGAGGTGAAGAAGGGCGAAATCCAGATGCCGTCAACGCCCAGCGAAGCGACATAATCGAGATTGTCGGCAATGCCTTTGAGATCGCCAATGCCGTCGTCATTGCTGTCACGAAAGCTGCGCGGATAGATCTGATAGATCACCGCTCCGCGCCACCATTCGTGGGACTGTTGGCTGCCCGAGGCCCCAAGAATATCAACCTGCCGGTTCACCTGACTACGCCCCAACCGCTTTAGCAATGCACCACCCATGCGCTGGAAGTTCCAATTGCACACTTCCCGGAGCGATCACTTTGCCGGGACACGCACCATGGAGCGTTTCCAACGCGCGCGTCCCATAACCAATGGTGGACTTGGTTGAAAGCGGGGAAGCACTCGTATTGAAGGCAAGGAAATATTCGTCGCCGCTTGCAGGATCGAAGCGCGAAAAGCTGACGAGACCGGGGGCCTCATCATTGTAGCTGCGCACCACCTGTGTTCCGCGCCTCAAGCCCGCATGCTTGCCGCGCAGAGCGGCTAGCTCTTTGATCAGCGTATAGAGCGGGTGAGCGGTGTCGAAATTCTCGCCAGCCGTCGTGCTGTCAGTACCGATCAGATTGTTGTCATTGTAGCTTGCCGTCGCACTTGCAAACATATCCTCGCGCGCCGCCTGATCATTACCGTCGCCGACAAAGCCCTGCTCATCACCATAGTAGATCACAGGGTTGCCGCGCAGTGTCATCAGCATGGCATGGCCAAGCTTAACCCGGGCCAGCAGATCGTCCTGTGAAATGCCGGGATTGTCATCGCGGATAAGCGTCGAGAAGCGGCCCATATCGTGATTACCAAGAAAGGTTGGCATAGTGCGCGCAGCCTTTTCGCCGCCTTCGTAATTCACATCACCATCGAACATATCGACGATCACAGAAGGCGGCGTGCCCTTGCCGATCGCCTCGCGCACGGCGGATTGGAATGCAAAATCTAGCACGGCGGGAAAACCGTCGCGCCGGGTGAATTGCGCGAGGAGGCCACTGTTGGGGCTGTCGGAATAAACCTCACCGAAGATAAGGAAATTGGGGATGCCTTCTGATTGCGCCGTGGCAAGCATCGCAGGCACGAACTTCTGCCAGAATTCCGGATTGACGTGTTTCGCTGTGTCGATCCGGAAGCCGTCAATGCCAAAGCGGGTGATCCAGCTGGCATAGATGTCGATCATGCCTTCGACGACGCGGGGGTGCTCGGTGTAAAGGTCATCGAGCCCAGCAAAATCGCCATAACGGCTGCTTTCGCCTGAGAAGGTCGTGCTGCCCCGGTTGTGATAATAGATCGGATTGTTGAGCCATGCCGGGACTTTTACGGAGGCTTCGGCCTCAGGAACATAGGGCGTGTAGGCGTAGTCAGACGCGGTCAGCTTTTCGAAGTTTTCCGTCGTCTGTTCGCTATCGCCCATAAAGCCTTCGTTGATCGCTTCCCCGGTCTCTACGCGGCGCGAATAGGGATGATCGGCAAGGCTGCGATAGGCGTAACCGAAATCCTCGCCTTCGCGGTAACGGATCACATCGGCGGTGTGGTTGGTGATGATGTCCATATAGACCTTCATGCCCCGACCGTGGGCTGCATCGACGAAGGCTTTGAACTCTTCATTGGTGCCAAAATGCGGGTCGATGCTGGTGAAGTCTGTCACCCAATATCCGTGATAGCCGCTGGATTCGTCGCCTTCCGGTCCCTGGACCGGCTTGTTCTTGAAGATTGGTGCAAACCAGATTGCTGTAATGCCCATGCCTTCGAGGTAATCGAGCTTTGCGGTGAGGCCAGCAAGGTCCCCGCCATGGTAGAAACCCTTATGTGTAGGCTCAAAACCGTGGTCGAGCTTGTCCCCTTCAAGGCCTCCGGTGTCATTGGATGCATCGCCGTTGTTAAAGCGGTCAGGCAGGACGAAATAGACCACCTCATCTTCTGGCGGACGCTCACGCAAGGTGGCTTCGATCTCGGCGGGTGGTTCTTCCATAGCCGAGGCAATGTTAGAAATCGGGGTGAGCGTTGCAGCGCTAAGCACGCAGGTCGCAACACATCCAGCGATTAAGATTCGTTTCATTTCATCCACTCCCAGCCGCTAATTGCCATCAACTGAAAAAATTTGCAAATATTTGCGTAAAGGAAAGGTGTCTAATCTAACATGCTGCAAAAAAACACTAATTAACGCGAGAACAGAATTGGAGCTAGCGATATATGGCAAAATCCATACAATTCTAACGAAGAAACTTGCAAAATTTTGCAAGCTCGGCATTTTGAGGGGAGAGAGCTTAAAGTGATTGCCCGCGCGCACATGCAGCTGGGGTAGCTGCGTTATGCGCAGAGTGTTTGGGACAAGATCACATTATCACCAAGTGCGGCTGTATGGGAGAGAAATAATGGCAAGCGCGAATGCGCCCGAAAGTGTTTCTGGTCAGGGCCGCAAGCCTGCGATGAATGCAGGTCAGATCTGGAACATGAGCTTTGGATTCTTGGGGATCCAGATCGGCTTTGACCTGCAAAACGGCAATGTCAGCCGGATTTTCCAAACTCTTGGCGCTGAGGTCAATGAGCTTGCGATCCTGTGGATTGCAGCGCCTATGACAGGCCTTCTGGTTCAGCCGATTATTGGGCATATGTCGGACAAAACCTGGGGGCGTTTTGGTAGACGGCGGCCGTATTTCCTGATCGGCGCGATCATCGCAACCATGGCTCTCTTCCTCATGCCCAATTCCCCAACGCTCTGGGTCGCGGCGGGCATGCTTTGGATCATGGACGCAGCGCTCAACATCACGATGGAGCCGTTTCGCGCTTTTGTTGGAGACAACCTCCCTGATCGACAGCGGACCAAGGGCTATGCGATGCAAAGCTTCTTTATCGGCGTGGGGGCGGTCATCGCCGGAGCGCTTCCTTGGATGATGACCAATTGGATGGGGCTTTCGAATGTCGCGCCCGAGGGGCAAATTCCAGAAACCGTGCAATGGGCATTCTATATCGGCGGCGCGGCGCTTTTCGCAGCGGTTGCATGGACAGTGTTCAAGACGCGCGAATATTCGCCTGAGCAACTCGCTGGATTCGAGGCGGCCAGAAACGAAGCGCTGGGAATTGAGAGCATTGAGGCAGAAACGAAGCGCCGCTCTTCGGCGCAGTTCAACCAAAACGGCATCATCTGGCTCATAGTCGGGCTTGCCTTTGCAGCGCTCGTATTCTTTGGACGCGGAGGCACGAGGCCGGAATGGCTGGGCGATCTGGAGATTGCGCAAGAACTCTATGTGCTCGCCGGGCTTATCGCGGCCTTTGGTGTCATCCAGCTCATCGCCGGGATGATGCGATCAGGCGGCAATGATCAGAACGGCTTTATGGAGGTGGTGAACGACCTTTTCGCCATGCCCAAAACCATGCGCCAGCTTGCAGTTGTGCAGTTCTTCAGCTGGTTCGCGATGTTCTCCATGTGGATTTACGGGACGCCTGCGGTGGCTGAGTTCCACTTCATGGCACCAGACCCTGCAACCCAAGGCTATCAGGACGCGGCCGATTGGTGGAGCTTGCTTGGCTCGGTTCGCAACGGGATCGCAGCCGCGGCAGCGCTAGGTTTCATAATCATCGCAGCCAAGATGAACCGCACCCATTTGCACGCCGCCAACCTCGCGATTGGCGCGATGGGGTTTGCGGGCATGTTGATGATCCGCGATCCCAATTTGCTTTGGCTTCCCATGGTGGCGGTGGGCATCGCTTGGGCGTCAATAGTGTCGCTGCCCTACGCGATCCTAGCAGGGTCAGTGCCTGCGAAGAAAATGGGCATCTACATGGGCATCTTTAACATCTTCATCGTCGTGCCTCAGCTGATCGCAGCGACCTTGCTGGGCTTCCTGCTCACCACATTCTTCGACGGTGCGCCCATTTACGCGATGGCGATTTCGGCAACTTCTTTCACCTTGGCAGCGATTGCGACCTTCTTTGTGACCGACGGCACAAGCGCCGCTATCGAAGAGCGCAAAAACGCATCGGTGGCGGCATGAAGATCGCCAAGGGCCTGACATGCGCCGCCGCTGCCTTGGCTCTGGCGAGCTGCGACGCCGCTGCTACGACTTCGTATGAGCCGAGCGATGTGGTTCAGGTTCAGTCGCCCGATTGGGCGGCTGATGCCGTCATCTATCAGCTCAACACACGCCAATTCACTGCGCAAGGCACCTTCAAAGCCGCGCAGGAACAATTGCCGCGATTGGCTGAAATGGGCGTCGACATCGTCTGGCTCATGCCTATCCACCCGATTGGGGAGGAAAAGCGCAAAGGCACCATGGGCAGCCCTTATGCGGTCAAAGACTACCGCGCGATCAACCCTGACTTAGGCACCGAGGAAGAGTTTCGCGCCTTTGTCGATAAGGCACATTCTCTCGGCCTTAAAGTGATCCTCGATTGGGTGGCCAACCATTCGGCTTGGGACAATGCCCTCGTGAGAGAGCACCCTGAGTGGTACTCCAAAACCCCAGAAGGCGAGATGATGCCGCCCGAAGGGACAGATTGGTCCGATGTCGCCGACTTCGATTATTCCAACACCGATTTGCGCGAATATATGACCGGCAGCCTCACTTATTGGGTGCGCGAATTCGGCATTGACGGATATCGCGCAGACGTTGCTGGCTTCGTCCCGCTCGACTTCTGGGAGACCGCACGCGGTGAACTGGATGAAATCAAGCCCGTCTTCATGCTTGCCGAATGGGAAGAGCGTGATCTTCACATCCGCGCGTTTGATGCGACCTATGGCTGGGGCTGGAAAGAGGCGATGCAGGAGCTTGTCGCCGATGGCAGCGGTGCGGGCGCTATGCGCGGCTATTACCTATCGCAAAAGACGACGTGGCCTCACGCCGCGATGCGAATGGTCTACACCGACAATCACGATCAGAATTCATGGGATGGTGTCGCATCAGAGATTTACGGCCCAGCCTACGAAGCGGCAATTGCCCTAAGCTTTGTGGGGCCGGGCGTGCCCCTCATCTATAATGGTCAAGAGGCCGATTTGGACCGCCAGCTCGCATTCTTCGAGAAGGACGAGATCGAGTGGAAGGAAGGGCAACACGCGCCGCTGTTTGAGCGTTTGATCGCACTTAAAACCAACGAGCCAGCCCTGCACAATGGCCGCTATGGTGCGCCTTTGGTCGAAGTGCCCAATTCGGCGTCTAGCGATGTCCTCAGTTTTGTCAGGGGCGAGGGAGAGGCCCGCGTTTTTGGCGTCTTCAACCTCTCACCGCGTACCCAAGACGTGACATTTGAGTTTGCCCGCCATCATGGCGGATTTGAGGACGTAATGCGGCGGGATAACGTAGAATTTAAAGGCGATACCAGGCTCAAATTGGCGCCTTGGGACTACCGCATTTTCACAGCGAATTGATCGCGGATGATTGGGAGAAAGTGATGCTTCGCCTTTGGATCAAATGGGCCGGTCTGGCGCTCTTGAGCTTAACTGCGATTTTGCCACTCAGAGCAGCAGAGCTAACCTCCACTTCGCCAGATGGAAAGATTGTCCTGACCATTAGCGATGACGGCGGCCATGCTAGCTATTCGATCAGCTACGATGGTAAAGAAGCGGTGCGGTCCTCGCGTTTAGGCATGCTTTTCCGTGATCATCATGGCTTTGAAGATAGCCTTGAGTTAGATCCGCTAACAACCGAAGTCTCCGTCGACCAAAGCTGGGAACAGCCGTGGGGCGAACGCCGCATAGTGCGCGACCATTACAATGAAATTGAAGTGATCTTCGCCGCGACTGACGGGCCCGAGCGCCACATGACGGTCCGCTTCCGCGTATTCGATACAGGCGTGGGTTTTCGATATGAGTTACCAGAGCAGGACGCGCTCCAGGGCGCAATCGCGATCACCGATGAATTAACCCAATTTGCGATTGGAGCAGATGCTGACACTTGGTGGACGCCCAGCCGTCAGTTCAACCGCTACGAATATATCTATCGCAAGGGCCCTGCTGGGACGGTGGATGATGCGCATACGCCAGTTACCTTCCGCAGGCAAAACGGTGTGCACATCTCGGTCCACGAGGCGGCTCTGATGGACTATTCCGCTATGTCACTGTTGGCAGCGCGACCCGGCGATTTCGAGGCGCAGCTTCGCGAGGGGTCTGATGGGATCAAAGTGCACACTACTGCGCCTTTCAAAAGCCCTTGGCGCACCATTCAGATCGCCGGCGACGCAGTTGGCCTTATCAACTCTGATATCATCCTGAACCTTAATGAGCCCAATAAACTGGGCGATGTCTCATGGGTCGAGCCGGGCAAATATGTGGGCGTCTGGTGGGAGATGCACATTCGCGACCGCACATGGGGCAATGAAGGCATTCACGGCGCGAACAATGCTGATGTGATCCGCCATATAGACTTTGCCGCCAAGCACGGGTTCAAGGGCGTGCTCGTCGAAGGGTGGAACACCGGCTGGGACGGCGATTGGTTCAACAATGGTGCTCTTTTCAGCTTTACCGAGACTTACCCCGATTTCGATCTGCCGATGCTGAGCCAATACGCCGCCGACAAGGGCGTTCGCCTCATTGGTCACCACGAAACGAGCGGCAATGTCGCCAATTATGAAGCGCAGATGGCCGATGGTTTTGCACTTTACCAAAAGCACGGTATTCGCGAGGTGAAGACGGGTTATGTTGCCGATGCTGGCGATATTGTGCGCTATGACGACAACGGCGTGAAGCAATATGAATGGCACGACAGCCAGTTCATGGTCAGGCACCACATTCGCGTTTTGGAAGAAGCGGCCAAACACCGCATTTCAATCAATGCACACGAGCCTGTCAAAGACACGGGGCTGCGCCGCACCTATCCCAATTGGATGACCCGTGAGGGCGCGCGCGGGATGGAGTTCAACGCCTGGGGTACACCGCCCAATCCGCCTGAGCACATCTCCATTCTGGCTTTCACGCGCATGCTCTCAGGTCCGATGGATTTTACCCCAGGCATTTTTGATCTGCGCCCCAATGAGAAGCCACCTCTTCGCGAAGGCATGGAGCGCAGTGATCCCTCCAACCGCCCGCAAACAACACTGGCAAAACAATTAGCGCTCTACGTTGTGCTCTATTCCCCGCTGCAAATGGCGGCCGACCTGCCAGAGAATTACGAAGCGCGCCTTGATGCTTTCCAATTTATCAAAGATGTTGAGGCCGATTGGGAAGAAAGCGTCGCTGTTGCAGGCGAAGTTGGCGAATATGTCGCCATCGCCCGAAAGGGGCGGGCAGGGGGCGAATGGTTCCTTGGCGCTGTGACAGACGAGGACGAGCGTGTGATCGAGATCCCGCTGAGCTTCCTTGACGAGGGCAAACGCTACACCGCGCAGGTGTACCGCGACGGCTCGGATGCCCATTGGGAGACCAACCCTTACGACATCGTCATCGAAGAGGTCGAAGTGAAAGGTGGCGGCGTTATTGTGGCTAAGCTCGGCTCATCGGGCGGCCTTGCGGTTCGATTTATCGAAAAGTGATCTAGCCAAGCACCCAGCTAAGCACTTCGGGAAGGCGCTGCGCCCATGCGTTTTCCTCGTGCTCCGCGCCGGGATAGACGCGGCTTTCCCAATGCCTGCCGCGCACCCAATCACTGGCTCCCATTTGAGCGTCAATGGCGGCCTGATATGGCGGGTAGTGCGCATCTAGCGCTGCGTCGCCATGATCAAACCACAACCGCCGACTGCCTGGCTTCCCAAGGCGTTTCGCTATGAATTCCTGCCAAATGCTGAGCATTTCCGCGTCCGGCTCGCTAACCGTTTGAGGCGAAGTCCCCGGCCAATGAGTGCTCACACAGCCAGCCCGGCCAAAGACTTCGGGGTGCTCAAGAAAGGCATAGAGGCTGATCAACCCGCCCATGCTTGAGCCTATGATCGCTGCGTCATTCGGCCCGGCTTTGGTTCGTAAGTGACGGTCGGCCCATGGCTTCAGCACGCTGGCGATCCAGTTGATATAGGTGCGTGAGACGATGGGTTTCCCATTGCCAAAAGCGTCCATTCGCGCCCGTAGGTCTGCGCCTGCCGCATTGTAGGCTGGTTCCGGCATATATTGGCGGTAGCGGTCCGCACCTGGTGACCATATGCCGACGATAATCCAAGGATCCTCGCTTGCTTTGGCGGCGTGTCCCAGCATCGCCTTGTCGGCTGCCCAGACTTTGTCGAAGGTCGATAACGCCGGATCGAACAGGTTTTGTGCATCATGCATATAGAGGACACGATAGCGCTTGGCACTGGCGTCATAGCCCGGCGGAAGCCAGATCGAGAGCCGCTGCTCTGGCAGGCCGAGCGCCCTGACACCGGAATATTCGAGCATTCGAGCGCTGGTGTTATTGGAGCTCAAGATAGCTGGCAAACTGACCAGTATCGCCGCTGCCGAACCAGTTTTCAGGAACGTTCTACGTGTTTCCATGGCCAAGATAATAACGCGTCACCGCTCAACTGTCACCAAAACCAGATGTAAGGCAGGGCCAAGATAGCGCTGTCGGCTGAGCGAAGGTGTTGAACAGCGTACTGTTATAAAACCGACATCCGAGAGCTTCACTATAGGCTGTTCGTCAGGCACGGCGGTCAGGCGCGAAATGACCAGGGCGGTCAGGCGCGAAATGACCACGGCGGCTACCACAAGATCACCTCGTCCTTTGATAAAAGGTGCGAGCGGGGCCGTGAACTGTACCTGATCGCTATGGACTAACGCTCGGATGAGGCGTAACACCTTTCCATCCCCGGGGAGCGTAGCTTTATGCGCTGAGAGGGACGAGTAAGCACCGTCCGACCCGTTGAACCTGAACCTGTTAACACAGGCGGAGGGAGCGGTTTTGGCTTTGACCACACGCTCGCATTCCGCCCTTAGGAGCGAGCAAACATGGCCGACATCAATTCACCCGTAGAGATTGGCGTAACCACCGGACCCATCCGCGGAAGCCGCAAGGTCTATGTCGGCGCGCGCACGGGCTCTGGCATTCGTGTGGCTATGCGGGAGATCGACCTTGAGGGCGATGAGCCATCTGTGCGCGTCTACGACACCTCCGGCCCCTACACCGACACAGATGCCAATATCGACATTAACGCAGGGCTCCCTGGCCTTCGCTCCGACTGGATCAAGGCGCGCGGCGATGTCGAGGAATATGACGCGCGCGAAGTCAAGCCCGAGGACAACGGCCAGCTTGGCCCCGACCGCTCTGGCGGCGTTCCGCAATTCCCCAATGTTGTGAAACGCCCCCTTCGCGCAAAAGCCGGCCACAACGTCAGCCAAATGCACTACGCCCGCAAAGGCATCATCACGCCTGAGATGGAGTATGTGGCGGAACGCGAGAACCTTGGCCGCGAACTTGCCGCTGATTTCAAGCGTGATGGGGAGAGCTGGGGCGCGGAAATTCCCGATGTCATCACGCCGGAATTTGTCCGCGATGAGGTCGCAAGAGGCCGCGCGATCATCCCCAACAACATCAACCACCCGGAATCAGAGTCTATGGCAATTGGGCGCAATTTCCTTGTTAAGATCAACGCCAATATCGGCAATTCCGCTGTGGCGTCGGACGTCGCCACCGAAGTCGACAAAATGGTCTGGGCCACCCGCTGGGGCGCGGACACTATTATGGACCTCTCCACCGGCCGCAACATCCACGACACCCGCGAATGGATCATCCGCAACTCCGCCGTCCCCGTGGGCACCGTGCCGATTTACCAAGCGCTGGAAAAAGTGGGCGGGGTTGCCGAAGACCTCACTTGGGAAATCTTCCGCGACACCTTGATTGAACAGGCCGAGCAAGGCGTCGACTATTTCACCATCCACGCAGGCGTTCGCCTCGCCTATGTGCCCATGGCCGCAAAGCGCGTCACCGGCATCGTCTCTCGCGGCGGCTCCATCATGGCGAAATGGTGCCTCGCGCACCACAAGGAAAGCTTCCTCTACGAGCATTTCGACGACATCACCGAAATCATGAAAGCCTATGACATCGCCTATTCGCTGGGCGATGGTCTGCGCCCGGGCTCCATCGCGGATGCCAATGACGAGGCGCAATTCTCCGAACTCTACACACTGGGAGAGCTCACCCACCGCGCGTGGGAGCAGGACGTTCAGGTCATGATCGAGGGGCCGGGCCACGTCCCCATGCACAAGATCAAAGAGAATATGGAAAAGCAGCTGCAAGTCTGCGGCGAGGCGCCTTTCTACACATTGGGCCCGCTCGTCACCGACATTGCGCCCGGGTACGACCACATCACCAGCGGCATTGGTGCAGCACAAATCGGTTGGTACGGCACCGCTATGCTTTGCTACGTCACGCCCAAAGAGCACTTGGGGCTACCTGACCGCGACGACGTAAAAGTCGGCGTAGTGACCTACAAACTCGCCGCCCACGCAGCCGATATCGCCAAGGGCCACCCGGCTGCCAAAGTGCGCGATGATGCCCTGTCAAAAGCGCGTTTTGAGTTCCGCTGGCGCGACCAGTTCAACCTGTCCTTGGACCCCGAAACGGCCGAGGAATTCCACGACCAAACGCTCCCCGCAGAGGGCGCAAAGACCGCCCACTTCTGCTCCATGTGCGGACCAAAGTTCTGTTCCATGCAGATCAGCCAAGAGGTGCGCGACTTCGCCGCCAAGCAAAACGAAAGCCCCGAAAGCTTCCTTGCCGCCGAAAAACTGGGCGCAGAAACCGCCGAGGCCAGCAGGCAGGCTGCGATTAAGGGGATGGAAGAGATGTCCAAGCTCTATGACGAGAAAGGACGCGAACTGTATTTGCCGGAGGATGCGGCGGAGTAGTTCTTACTGTTAACCCGTTCACCTTTCATGCGACCAAACACCCGTTCGCCCTGAGCCTGTCGAAGGGCAGCCACAACGCTTGCCAATCGAACTTCGACAGGCTCAGGGCGAACTGGGTTTGAGCGGTGCAAGCAGTCTTTGTTTCTCTGAGTTGTGAGATCTAGACAACTGTGGACGCGCTACTAGATGCTATCGTAGTTACAAATAAAACTCGATAGAGCTCCATTGAACCTAATAAAGTGGCGGAGTATTTTGATGGGGCGACGTAACCGTGAAGAAAAGGTCTTTTTAAGCTATCACTATATTTCGAAAAAGGACGGGGGCAAATTCAACGTCGATGAGTTTGCGGTGCTGGCCGAAAAAATCAAAGAATTCCCAAAGGTAAATATCAAGAAGAAGAAGAATGTGTCGCTGATGCGCACAGGAAACCTTGTGCCTTTGACCGATTTTGAAAGACTCAACGACTTAACGATTTTTGGAGCATTTCACGCGACCTATACCGGTCACTCTTATGAAAATAACGAGAAAGGAACCATTCCCTCACGAAGTTTGAATATTCGAAAATTCTACTATTTGCTGTACCTCTCAAAGGATGGGAAAATATATATTGGGGCGCAATATCTTGGAGCATTTGGCGGGTATGGCGATATCTCCTTCGCAGTAAAGAAACTGCTGCCTTCTGGCTTGGCTTTGAATTCGACTGCGATCCGAAGCATGAGCTACGCGGCCAAAAACGTCTCACCAAAAGAGGTGCGCCTCACCACGCAGCGTCCAACCGAGGAGAAGGGAGGTAAGCCTTCACTTGTCGAGCGGCGTGTTGTTTCACTTCAAAGAAATGAAAAGGGCAGTCCGTTTGAGGACGCGGTGCGAGGCGGAATATTGCCGCTCTTCAAGCTTCCGGTGAAAGATAGAAAGGAGGCCCTGATAAAGGAACTGGAAAAATCGGGGCTACATTTCTTCGATGAAGATGAACTCGCCAATTGCAATATCGTTGTTGACATTGATGGTCGGCAACAGACCCTTTATCTGTTCGATAATGGTGTTCACGCCACAAAGTTTGATGCTGATGTGGCTTTGACGTCTGAAGGTCATCCGGAGCCAAATGAGCTGAAGAAACAAATGCTCCAGCTGTTAGACAAAGAAATAATCAACGCGGGGAAGGGATAGTATCGATTGGGTCCGTTCGAAGCCTTCACTGCAAATTCTAAGACGTTCTATCATCCGATCACAAAGGAGCGGCAGAGCCCTTTCCTGGGGCGTTGCGTCGTTGTATTGATTGCTTCTTCCATCAGCGTGGTGGGTGTGGCTTCACAGCAGCTGGGTGACTCACTTCTCTCGGTTCTCGCTGTTCTGTTGGGTTTTGGCTTCAGTATTCAGTTCTATCTTGCGGCGGCGGATCCCCTCTCAGTTTCGAGCCAAGATTATTTGGAAGACCAAGCTGATGCCTCAATCTTGAACGAACTTGCGGACGAGATTTATGATAATGTCGTCTATCTCAATTACCTGTCGCTTTCCGCAACAATACTAGCATTCTTTGCCTCGATTGAGGCACCAATATCCCTAGCGGATGCCCCTCTTATGCTTCGTACTGTCTATTTTGGGGGTGGGAAGTTTCTGCTTTTGCTCTTTACTGGAGAATTCGTAATGACTTTCCTCAGAGTGATGAAGCGATCTTCACTACTCTTTTCAGAGCGAAAGCGTCTTAGCTCAAGCCGCCTTCCTAGCGGTGTGAATTAAGATTCTGTCGTGTATCGCAGCTTGAAACTGTAGTGCCGAAACCATGCCCCACCCAACCACCACCCTAACCGCGCTCCTCACCCTAGCGCTCGCCGCCACGCCTGCCATCGCGGAGAACCCGCCAGCCACCACCCCCGAGTTCCTTCCCAACAAAGCCTCCTCTGCGCCATTCTCCCGCGCTGTGCAGGTGGGCGATACGCTCTACCTTGCAGGGCAGCTCGGCCTTGCGCGTTCCACCGACGCTGACCAAGCAAACGGGATCGAGGCCGAAACGCGGCGGGCTATGGAGCGGATTGGGGAGACCCTCGCGTTGTACAACCTCACCCACGATGCGCTGTTCAAATGCACCGTTTGGCTCAGCCGTATTGGCGACTTTGGGGCCTTTAATGCGGTCTATCGCGAGTTCTTCCAAGAGGGCCGCTATCCCGTGCGCTCTACCATGGCGGTGAAGGACTTGGCGGCGGGCGCTCAAATCGAGATCGAGTGCACCGCGTATAATCCGAAGGAGGCGCAGGTTCGCGCTGTGGATTGGGATATGGCGGTCACCTATCTCTATGCGGGCGAAGCGAAGGCTTCCAATGTCTACACCGCGGGGGAAGCGAGCGTTTGTGTGGGCCGGTGGAGGCTGCACGCCGATGCGATAGATGATGGCGCGTTTCCCAAACCGGCTCTTGATGCCTTTACGCGGCCCTTGCAATTGCGAGACGCGATTGCGTCAGCGGACCTGTTCCGAACGAATGATATGGACCGCGCTGTCATGCGAAACGCAGGGAAGGAGGCCGAGGCGCGGCTGCGCGGGGCTCTTGGCGGGGACGCGCAGGCATTTCGCCAATATTTCGAGGCGCTGGGTGAGTGTTCGTACCGCGCGGAAACAGTGGTGGGTTCTGGCGATTAAGAGAGCAGGCGCATTACCCCATGCTACGTCTTTACCCCATGCTACGTCTTAACCCCAGAGACGTCTTAACCCCGCGATAGGGCCATCATCACCCGGTCGAGGCTTTGCAGAAACTTTGATCTGTCCGCCTTGCTAAATGGGGGAGGGCCGCCGCCAATGCTCCCATCCATTCCGGCCATTCCCGCGCGCAGGTCTTCCATGATTGCGCGGGTGGCAAGGGCGCTGCCGATGCTGGCGGAGGTGAATTCATCGCCATTGTGTTTTAGGACGCGCGCGCCTGCTTTGAGGCACCTGTCGGCCAAGGGGATGTCGCCGGTGATGACCACGCATTTTGGGGAGACGCGCACAGCTTCCTCAGCGATCCAATCGTCGGCGGCATCGAAGCTGCTATCGACCACCACGCGTTTTACACGCGGGCTGTCAGGGATGCGAAAGGGGGAGTTGCTGACCACGCGCACATGGGCTTCGGGAAGGGGCGCTTTGAAGCGGGCCGCGACGCGGTAAATCTCTTCCTTCACCGGGCATGCGTCGGCGTCGATCAGGATCGTTATTGTGCTCATGGTGCGGCCTGTTTGGTCAGGCGCACCAAGTCCCAGTCATAGCCGAGGCTCTCCACGCGCTGTTTCAGCATGGTGCGGCGTTCTTCGCTGGGCACCGCCTCGCGGGTGAGCATCCAGAGGTACCGGCCTGAGGGTTCGCCTACGATGGACCATTCATACTGGCCGTCTGCACCCGGCTCGCTGCGGTCGAGCACCCAGTAATCGCCAAAGAAAGGACCGAAGAAGCTCACCTTGAGCTTTGCGCCGCTCGATCCCTCGACGATCTTGGCGCGGCCTGCGGATTGCTCGAGCTCGCCGTCAAGCCCGCCTTTCAGGCACGAATTGACCACGCGGATGTTGGAGGCAGATGAGGTCTCGCGGATAGAATATTGCGCCGTCACCCCTTCGCAGCCTTCTTGGAATGGCGCTTCGTACCGGGCGTACTCGTGCCATTTGCCAAGGTATGCGGTGAGCACCACCGGCTTTGCAGGCTCTGGCACGGCCATATTGCCGACGGGGCCGGGCGCACCGACACATGCTCCAAGGGCGAGCGGCATTGCGAAGGTGAGCGCAGTGAGTGTGATGGCCGATGAACGTCCCTTGTTGGTCATAGCTTGGCTCTCCTCACCGCGCCCAGAAACAACGCGTGTTCAAATTCTAACAGGGTTTGTAAATTGAACCACCCCAGCCAGCGCTCTACTTGATCTCACGCAATTTCAATGGGGAGCCCCGTAATGAGCATTCTACTTTCAGCCGCAAGCCTAATGGCACTTCAGGGTATCACTCTGGTCGAGCCGCCTAAGGCTGATGCCAGCGGCATGGCTGCCGAATATGGCAGCGGAGTGTGCCGGATTACCGTGTTTGGTACAGACACAAACGGCGACGAAATTCGGGCGCAGTTCTCGCGCCGCCTTCGTGATGGCAATCTCGCCCTGCAACTCAGCGGGCGGTTCATCAGCAAATACCGCGATAGAGATCCCAATGAGAACCACCCTGTCACCTTAAAGTTCGACACAGGTGACAGCGCAGCGTCGCGCTCTGGCGGGTATGATACCGGAGGCTTTCGCGAATATGCCTGGGGCGGCTGGGGCGAGGGGGCTGCATCCGATGCCACCTATGCGCAGTTGAAGGATGCAAGCTCTTTCACGGTCGCCATGGATGGGAGCAGCTTTGGACCGTTCGTCTGGAGCGGAAAAGGCGCTGTCTACAAGGCGATGGACGCCTGCGAATCCGACAACAGCTAACTGCGGATTGGGGCGATCGTGCGGTTTCTAGCGGTTCTTTTGGCGATCAGCCTTGGCGCGGCAATAGGCTTCGTCCTGCCGGTGCCCGCTGCTGCCCAGGATGTGGGGAATAAAACAGGGCATGATGCGGGGCATAATGCGGGGCAGATTGCCGATAAAGACCGCGAGCGGTGGTGGAGCGCGGTTGAGGCCTGCGGCACAGCCAACCGCGCCGCCTGCGATAGGGCGGTGACGCTCGCCAACGGGCTGTTCGGGCGCACCGACCGCAATGTTGCGATCACCTGGATGCAAGTGTGCATGGCAGGCGATATCGACCGGTGTGAGATTGGATACCGGCGATTTCGCACCACCAGTTTTGAAGACGATCCCAGGCCCATCTCGCACATGTTTGCGCGCGCCTCGTGTTATGGCGGTATCCATGATCTGTGCCGTCCGTGGGACGATTTTGAAACCACTGACGAAGACGCGCGTGCATTGGTGATGGCCGATGTATGTTTGCAGGGGGCAAAGCCCAACACCTGCTACACAGCGCTTGCTCATTTTCGCCACAAGAAAGGCCTCTACAACCGGGTCACAGGCGATCTCTCTCGCGCTTTGTGTGAGCGGTACATGTCGGGCTCTGCGTGCCGGGTTTTTGCCGAATTTTCAGAGGCCACTTGGGACTATGGCCGCGCTTACAGGTTTCACAATTTCGCGTGTGAGCGGGGCCTTCAAGAAAGCTGCCCGGATGCGCGCCGGATCAAGAAGCGGCTCGATTATGTTGCTGCCAAACGCGAACGCGAGATCGAGATGCAGGAGCGCCTGAAGGCAGCGGTTGCGCGCGGACGCGCACAGCGCACTCAGCTGGGCCAACAAGGGTATGGCTATAACCCATCCAGCCGCACACCGATCACCCCCTTTGGCAGCGGGCAGCGCGATATTGAAAACTGGAACCGGTACAACCGCAATCTGTGTCTCGGAAATCCGCGCTCTACTTCTTGTTGAAAGTCGCAATGAAATCATGCGCTTTCACAGTGTAAGAAGAAGTAAATCCTCACCAAACCGGCGGCTTTCACAGGTAAAGTGTGACCAACTGCACAGTATTCTTCGCAAGTGCACAATAACTCTGAAGCATGACGAGGTGGCCAGTGCACCCGCCTGTACAATCGCACCCCCCTATGGGCCTTCACTGCTCAGACACGGTGCAATTTTGCGGACAGTAACGCAGCCGGCCCAATTGCGAAGAATCGCGCCAGATGTGTCGGCGCTGGGTGAGCCTTGGATGATAGGCTCGAGGAGTAGAAATGCCTTGGAGAGGACCGCTTGGCGGTGACCCTTTAGAAACGCTGCCGGGCCCCGATAACCCGTGGCTGACTTGTGCAGGAGACGGCGCAGCTGCGCCTGATCAATCACAGGGCAGCGGTTTGACGCTTCCTGATTTTGAAGGTTCGGTGCAAAACGCGGTCAAGATCGACTGGCGCAAAATTTCCACCGGGATGGGCATGATTGTGGCCGGGTTGGTCGTGATCATCGCCAGCATTGTGGGCGCCTTTGCGGTCGCCGCATCGCTGCCTGCAAGTGCGGTAGGCTCAGCAGCAGGCGTGCTGGTTTCGGTGGTCGGCGTCGCTCTTGCAGCGGGCGGCTCTATTTTGATGGGGGCAGGCGGCGCGACGATCATCGGCGGGATTGATCCCAAGATTTCCGATTACAGAAAGCACGTTCCTGCCGTGCCCATGCGCAAGCTCGCGCTTGCCGCTGATCTTCCGCCGCCCGTTGCGCGGTTTATGCAGGCGGTGTCTGAGGTTGAGCGTCTTTCCACCGCAGAAACCGATATCATTGATCACGCGCGCGCCGCGGCCAAGGCGAATGACAAAAGCTGGACGGAGCTGCATTTGCGCGATCTTTATCATGTGCAAAACGCCAAACAGCATTTCATCGGCGAACTTGCCGAGGCGCTGAGCGCGATCAACGATGCATTTGGCAAGGATTTTGATCAATACCGCGTTGACCCTGAAGAGCCGGTGCGCGATCTCGTGAATCCTTTGATTGAGATGCGCGGCACATTGAGCGAGGTCGCTGGCCTTAGCAGCGCTGAGATCAACAACATCCTTGCAACCGTGCGCATACCCTCTCCCATGTCCGATGCGATCGAAAGTTCGGTTCACGCAGCCGCGGCCAAAGCAGGCGGAAGCCCGTCGCAAATGGTGGGGCTTGCCGTGGAACAGCTCAAATCGCTTGATGCAATCGACCGCGGGGCTTTTGGCCTGAAGAGTGGGTGACCTGAAGAGTTGAGTGACCTGAAGGGGCGAGAGTCTAGAGCCTCGGGGGACGGCAAACGCCTGCGGGCAGCGCACACACTTTCCTACTTCGCCAAAATCTGCCCAATACTGGCAGATGGAACAGACGCGAATAATCAAAGATGAAACCGTAAGCGCGGTAAGTGACACACACGCACAGGATATAGCCCCGCGCAAACGCCGCCGCTTTGATACTGGCAGGCAGGCTGTTTTCCTGCGAGCGCTCGCGGCCACGCATTGTGTCGCTAAGGCTGCCCGTATGGCGGGTGTAGGGCGAACCTCTGTTTATCGTATGCGTGCCCAGCTTAAGGGCGAGGCTTTTGACCTTGCCTGGGAGGCAGCGCTGCAATGCGGCCTTGATGCAGTCGCTGATGCGGCGATTGAGCGGGCGCTGAACGGTGTGGAAGTGCCCCATTTTTACAAAGGCGAATTGATCCACACCTCGCGCAAATATGATGAGAAGCTCACGATTGCTCTGCTGTCTTTGCGGGAAAAAGGGCGGCAAAATCACGCCCCCTCGTCGCATCCCGCATCGGCCTACCCGCCCGATGGCAAGGGGGGCGAATTTGTAGGCCTGTTGCAGCGGATCGAGCACGGGCTGGAGCGCTGGGAAGACGAGTGGTCTTGATCGCCTGCGGGCGAAGTTTGCCGGGTAAGGTGTTCCATAAATCTGCCCTAAAGACCGCGGTTTTCCGGGGGTCTTGCCGCACAAGTGTTGGAACATAAGGAACAGCGGTGTTCCAAAACGCGTTGGCGACACGGCCTAAATCTCACTGTGTCGGGGCGCGAAAATACAAGCACACACCATTCGAACTAAGGATCAAACACGAGGATACAAGACTGTAATTTTCGCCCATCAATCGCCACATTCTGGGTGCAGAGCAATGCACACATAAGTGAAAACCAAAGGAGAAGCGCGAGATGCAGTTTCAGTTCAATTCCGACAGCTCAGTCATGGGCACTCATAACGTGGCGGAGCGGATTGAAGAGATGGTGCGAGAGAAGCTTTCTCGGTTTGAGGATCGACTGACCCGCGTCGAGGTTCACGTCTCGGATGTGAACGGGTCCAAGCACGGCGCGGATGACAAACATTGCACCATCGAGGCGCGCCCCCGTGGTGGCCGCCCGATTGGTGTGACGGGCAAAGCGGATAAGGTCGATGATGCCGCAAGGCGCGCGGCCAACACTCTGGCGCAGCGTCTGGAGCGGCTGTTTGGGAAAGAGGAGCGGCACAAGCACGATGCTCGCCCAGATAAAGTAATATGATCGCGCCACGCTAATACGATTGCGCCACGCTAATACGATCGCGCGAAGGTGATGTAATCTGCCTATGCGCCAGTGATGCCAAGCTCGGCGAGGATGCTGGGGATGGCTTTCTTGATCCGGAAAAACCCGGCCCTTGCATGGGGCCAGGTCGCCCGGTCAAGGTCGCTGACGAGCTGGATGAGCTCGCCGTGTTTTTGGAGCGTGGCAAGCTCACTCCACAGCGCATCGCGCGTCCACCCGGTGGGAAGGTAGGGGGCCGCCAAATTGTCGATTTTCGCCTCGGAGAGGATCGCTGAGAGGCTGCCGTTGCAGGTCCAATGAACGACCTCGCAGCCGTATGCTTCGCTGGCCGCTTTTGCCCCGTCCGTGACCGCTGTGCGGGTAAAGTTCAGGGCAATATCGCCAACAGCGCCCGGCGACCGGGCTTCGGGACGGGCAGCGGCGATGATGAGTGACGGGGCGCGGGCCAAGGCGAGCGGGATGTGGCTCGCTGCCTCATCGTGGAGGAGGAGGGCGAAGGGCCTATCGCCCAGCTCTCCGGTCGGCAGGTCGGGCATTGAGCGAGCGTGCTCTTCGGGTTCTTCGAGGGGTTCGGCTTCGCTTGCCGGGCCTTCTACCTCGAGAGGGCCACCAGCACGCCGCTGAGTATAGCGGGCGATGTTGTCGGCCCGTGCAAGGTAGGTTTTGCCCTTGGTGTGAAGCCCGCCCACCCAGCGCCACGAAAGCGTGTTCGAGGCCGCATCGCCGTCCGCAAGGTGGGACAAGAAGAAGTCAGCGCCAAGCTGCCAGTCGAGTTTGAGAGTAAAAATCCAGATGCTCGCAAACCACATGCGGGCGTGATTGTGGAGATAGCCGGTTTGAGCAAGTTCACGCACCCAATGATCGAACGCTGCAATGCCGGTGCGCCCCTCGGCCGCCTCGGCGTAGGCTTTTGCAAGGCCCGCATTGGCATCAATCGCAGCGAGGGCTTTGTCCCGGCCCTTGGTGTAGCTTGCCCAAATGCTGGGCCGCTGTTCAAGGTAGCCTTTGAAATAGACCCGCCAGAATACTTCGGAGACAAAGCTCTCTGCATCCTCAGGAGAATGGTGAGACAGCGCAGCGTTAATCACCTCAGTTTCGCTCAAAAGCCCGGTGTGCAGCCACGGCGACAATTGCGAGACATTGCCGAGCATCCCGCTTTCCGGCGTGCCATCGTCATAATTGCGCGAGCGGGCGTAATGCGAACCCGAAGCAGGCGCGAATTCAGCCAATCGTTGAAGGCCAGCGGACCGGGTTGGGACAAATGTCATGCAAGCTATCCTGACAGGCCAAGAGCATCCATGGGGACGGACTTTGCGTAATTATCGTTGGAGCTGTCAGAACAATTGCAGCTGCGCTAAGTTCCCGCCGCGTCCATCCCTGTAGGGCGCCCAGACAAGGATCACGTTATGAAAACGCTGAAGAAAGCAACCCTCACCGCCTTTGTCGCAGTGAGCACATTGGCACTCACCGCATGCGGCTCAGAGGCTCCCGCTGATGAAGCAGGCGCTGACAGCATGATGGCCGAACAAGCCGCAGCGCCCGGCACGATTGTCGAGGTTGCCTCTGGCGATGAAGCGACATTCTCAACGCTTGTGGCGGCTGTCACCGCTGCTGGGCTGGGCGAGACTTTGTCGGGCGAAGGTCCCTTCACCGTATTTGCGCCGACCAATGATGCATTCGGCAAACTGCCAGAGGGCACGGTTGAAACGCTCACCACCGAGGACACTGAGACGCTTTCCGGCATTCTCACTTACCACGCGGTCGAAGGTGCCGTCGATGCAGCCACCCTGATCGCTGCAATCGAAGAAGCGGGCGATGCCGGCTACACCGTGACCACTGCCAGCGGCGGCACGTTGAGCGCGGCATTGGTCGATGGCGCAGTTGTGCTGACCGATGCGGCAGGCGGAACAGCCACAGTGACCGCAACCGATGTGGAAGCCTCAAACGGTCTGATCCACGTCATCGACGCGGTTTTGATGCCCGAATAATTATTTTGTTCTGTCTGCGGGCGATTTCCTACCGCTTGCAGACAATGCTATCGGGGCGGGCATGAAACAAAGCCTGGCTCTATCTTCCGTTCTTCTAATGCTCGCAGCATGCAATGAGACACAAGGGGAAATCAGCCGCGATAGCGCCCCCTTTGATGGTATCGCTGAAACCGCGGCCATTGATGTTGGCGGTACAGAGCCTTTCTGGGGGCTCGCTATCAAGCCTGTGGCGGGCGGATTTGAAGCGAAATATTCCTCGCCAGAATTGCCCGATGGGGCAATGTTCCCCGTCTCGCGGTTCGCTGGTAACAATGGTATCGGCTTTTCAGGGGACTGGGACGGCGCGCCGGTCAACCTTGCTTTGACGCCCGGTGCGTGCAGTGACGGGATGAGCGAGCGCACATATCCTTACACCGCCACCCTCCAATTGGACGAAGTGACGCTGTTCGGATGCGCGCACACCAGCGATGAACCCTTCGAAGAAGGTGAGGTCGCCCCTTAGGCAGGGGCAACCTCATATTCGTTTTGGGCCGTGTTGGTCTTAGAACAGGCCGGGGATTTGCAGCTGAGCTGCACTCGGGCTTTCCGGCATTACGATTTCAGGCCCGCCAACGCTGCGAACGCTTTGTCCCTGAACGCCGCTGATCGGAGTGCAGCTGCGCCCGGCAAGGAAATCGAGAGCAGTGGCAATCGAGGCTTCCCCTGGATCGCCAAGTGGCCGTGTGAAGTCATCATTGGCCCGGCAGGTGTTTGGCATGACGCTCGCCAGCCCTGTGAAATAGTCGCCTTCGTTATTGGCGTTCAGCGTCTGGAAGGTGACAGCCCTGACGCGCAAATCGCAGTCGGCAAGGTCAAAGGCAAACTGGCCAACCGGCTTACCCGAGGTGTCAGAGCCCACCAGCGCGATCCGGCCCGAGGCAACATAAGGAAGCATCGCATTGGTCACGAGCTCGGATGCAGATGCGGTGCTTCTGGTGCCGATGAGAACAAGGCCCTCGGGCTGAAGCGCGTTGAGTTCGGAGAGAAACAACCGCGTTTCGTTGCGGTCTGAACGCTCTTCACGCAGGACCGTCCGGCTGAAGACCTGACTGATTTGATCGCGGCCCATCAAATCGCCCAGCGTCTCCGCAACGCTGACCAGACCGCCGCCGTTATAGCGAAAGTCCATGATGAGCTCGTCAACATTATTGGAGGTGAACAATTGGAAGGCATCGCGCAGTTGATCGGCTGCATCGTTCACGATGAACGTGCGCAGGTTAAGATAGCCAACACTGCGCCCGCCATCATTGATGATAACCGCGCCGTAGCGGTCCGATACCGGATCAAGCGAGAAGTCGGCTTTTGCAATGCTTTCTTCGAGAACCGTGCCATCGGCCTGCGCAAAACGGATGACGCGAGTGACGCCCGCGTCCGATGGGCCAAGCGCCTCGAACACAGCAGTGGTCCCGCCGCTTGCGAGCAGATCGCTCACTGTTTCAAGGTTGGATGCATCAACGCCAATCGCCAAAATTTCGGTGCCCCGGTCGATGCCGGATTGGAACGCGGGCGCGTTTTCGAACGCCTCGAGGATGAACAGCCGATTGTTGGTCTGGTCAAAACTAAGGCGAATGCCAAAGCCTGCGCTGGAACCTGAATTGATGAGCGCGTTTTCTTCTTCGATTGACGTTGCAAAAGTGAAGCCCACATCGCGGGACTGCGCCCGTGCCGGTGCAACGCGGGCATCGAGGAAGGATTGGACGGTGGAAAAGTTCGCCGGGTTCACCGTGTTGTCGAGCAGATTGGGGAACAGATACCAGTCGTTGAGCACATCGTCAGCAAAGGCGATCTGGTTGCCGACCGAGCAAGCATCGGATGTCGGCGCAGGTGTCGGTGTTGGCGCTGGTGCCGCAATCGGGCTGGGCGTTGGCGCGCTGCTCCCACCGCCGCCACCGCACGCTGCCAGCGCCAATGCCAGTGTCGCGGATAGAGCGGTGCGTCCTGCTGTTTTAAGAGTGCTAAGTGATTTTTGGCGGCCAGCTGATGTGTCGCTGTAGGCCATGAGTAGGCTATGTTTCATGAGAAAGCTGCGGCTCCCGTGTCTTTTTGATGTTTTGGCCCCCGCGCGGCTATTGTTCATGCATATTTATGCGCAGCGGGCAAGACTTCACTTTGCGATCTGTGGCCTTAAAACCCGCAATCAGGGGCAATTAATCGGTTTTGGATGCTCTACCTTACAAAAATTCTCGAGTTTTCCTCAACAAACCGGGGCAAATCGCGGGTGGCTCTCTCGTTTTGCCCCCGTGTTCCGACTAGCACCATAGATATGGAAAGACAGAATCATGGCTGACCTGCCCGATTGGCTCACTTCATCGCTGCCCGAAGCGGCGCGTCATCCCGGTCTTGCGATTGCAAGTCTTGGGGACGCAAAGACGCTTGGCAAAGGTGGTTTCAAAATGTGGAGCCCTGCTTTCGAAGGTGGTGAGGAACTTGACCCGTGCTTCACGGCTGTCGAGGAGGACGCGGTTGCGCCCCCGCTTGAATGGAATGCCCCTCCGCCTGGCGCTCAGGAAATCGTGATTATTGTCGAAGACGCGTCAAGCGCGGGTGATGACCCGGCGGCGCAATGGGTGATCTGGGGGCTGCCTGGCCAAAAGGGCAAGCTTCTCGAAGGCGAAGTGCCGCCGCGCGCTGGCAAGAACGCGCGGGGCAATTCGGAATGGCTATTGCCCGACCCGCCAATTGGCGAGACGCGCCATTATGTGTTTCAGATTTTCTCAACTGACTTGCCGCTGACGATGATGCCGGGGGCAACGAAGGAGGAAATCAAGAAAGCGATCAAAGGTTTCGTGACCGGTTGTGCAGTCCTCTATGCGCCCTTTACAGGGGTTGAGGCTGCTGATGCTGATTTCGAAGACGACTTTGATTTTGATTGATTAGAATTTTGACTAAACTGCCATAATTACAAGGGAGATAATCCATGGCTGGCAAGACCAACGCACTGCAAAAGCCCGTAACGCTTTCAAGTGATCTCGAAGCGGTAATCGGCAAAGGCCCGATGACCCGCGCTCAGGTGACCTCGAAAGTCTGGGAATACATCAAGGCAAACAGCCTTCAGGACAGCAAAGATAAGCGTCAGATTAATCCTGATGGCAAGCTTGGCGCGGTGATCGGCAAAGACCAGATCTCCATGTTTAAAATGACCGCTGCGGTGTCAAAGCACCTCAGCTAAGCCCTTCGGGAGCTTACGGCTTTTCAAAGCCTATTCAGCAGGCCAGCGGCGCGGTGCAATGAGCCCCGCTCCGCTGGCCTAGCTGTTTGCCCTTTCCAATACGGCCGCCGCCTCGCTGGGGTGGAGTGGCTTTCCTACTCCCTTTTCGTTTCTTAGGGCGAGATGACACGCCGCTTTACGAACGGATCACGGGGCAGATTTGCGCTGCGGCATACGAACCTCGCCCACCCATAGAGCAAGCCAGATGATCACCGGCTGCGCGAACATGCGCGGTATGTGATAGGCAGCGCCCAGTCCGCCGTCCTCGCGCGCCATATCGAGAATAAGATGGTTGATGTTTGCAGGCCAAACACACAGCGCATAGAGCGCAAGACCAATCCCGCCCCATTGCCTCAGGCGAAGGTTAAATGGCTGTAGGATGGCCGCCGCGCCGAGGATCTCGGCAATGCCTGTCCAAAAGATGATCGCCTCTGGGGCCGGAATGGCGCCGGGCATGATCGCGAGGAACGGCTCAGGCTGCGCGATATGCATATAGCCTGCAAAGGCGTAAAATACGGCAAGAAGGATGCGCAGGGCGGCTTTGATCACGTTTGCGCGCTCCGATTGATGTGTATCTCTGGATTGGCGGAAATGCTCAATTGTTTGTATCCCTCGGGCGCGCTAGTCATGATGACCGGACTTGACTGATCGACCGCCTGCCTACCGGGAGAGGCCTGCCAGATGCAACATGCACTTCACTCTATCACCGCAATTGCGCTTATCGCCAGCGCGCCCGTTCTGGCTCAGGATAAATCGCCAGCGTCTTTAGAAGAAGGGCTCCTTGCGGACGGAGGCGAGTTAGAAACGGTGGAGCCAGAAACGGCTGAGCCAGAAACGGTGGAGGCCACAGAACCTGCCCCGCCGCCTGATCCCGCACTCGTCGAAGCGCTTGGCGCGCTTGATATCGCGCCGGTCTTTGATGGTCACAATGACGTGCCGTATCAATTGCGCATCCGCTATGAGAACCAGATCGCGGGGTTTGATTTTCAGGACACCACTGGAACCGGCGCAAACCACCCGCAAGACCGGGCGATGCAGACCGATTTGAACCGCTTGGCAAAGGGCAGGGTGGGCGCGCAGTTCTGGTCGGTGTTCGTATCGGTCAACCAGACCGGACCGGAAGCGGTGCAGCAGACCCTGGAACAGATCGACGTGATCAAGCGGTTGATTGCGCAGTACCCTGATCAGATGGCCTACACGGAAACTGCAGATGGGATCGAACGCGCGGTGGCGAGCGGGAAGCTTGCCTCGATCATCGGCATGGAAGGCGGGCACTCGATCGGATCGAGCCTCGCGGTGCTCAGGCAGATGTATGAACTTGGTGCGCGCTATATGACGCTTACGCACTTTAAGAACACGCCCTGGGCCGACAGCGCCACCGATGATCCGGAGCACGGCGGCCTCACCGATTTCGGCAGGGATGTGGTGCGCGAGATGAACCGCCTCGGCATGCTGGTGGACCTTAGCCATGTGAGCGAAGAGGCGATGATGGACGCGCTTGATGTCACGCGTGCGCCTGTCATTTTCAGCCATTCGGGAGCGCGGGCGATCAACGGACATTCGCGCAATGTGCCTGACAGCGTTCTCATGCGCCTGCCTGACAATGGCGGGATAGTGATGGTGGATGCGGTCCCCGGCTATCTCAATGAAGAAAGGCGTTTGTGGTTTGCAGAACGTGTCGCTGCCGAAGCAAGGGAGCAATCACTCTTCCCCGGCCAGCCTGACGTGGTTGAAGCTGCCATGGCCGAATGGGATGCGGCTAACCCTGAGCCTGAGACGACGGTGAGCCATATGGCCGATCACATCGACCATATTCGGACGGCCATCGGTGTCGAATACATCGGAATCGGAGGGGATTTTGACGGCATTCCCAATGGGCCTGCCGGGTTTGAAGACGTAAGCGGCTACCCTCAGCTATTCGCTGAACTGGTCAGGCGCGGATACAGTCAGGTCGAATTGGAATTGATCGCAAGCCGCAATGCCTTGCGGGTCCTGCGCGAAGCAGAGCGGCACGCGGCAAGGGTAAGAGATCAGCGCCCTATCGAGACGCTAATCCCCGCCCAGAGTAAGGCTGACGATCAGCCGTAGAGAGCAGGCACGATCCAAATCACGCTCATGGCGATAATCGCGAGAATGAGGCTAAACGCGAGGATGTAGCGCAAAATGCCCGGTGTGCTTGCCGCGCGTGCGTCATCATCTTCAATGTGAATGGCGTCGTCTTTGTCGTCCATACGTCCCTCTTAACTGATCAGCTGTAAAACCCAATGGATCATTGGCACATTGGTTCCAACTTAGTCCCTCAGCAATTCGTTGATCCCGGTTTTGGAGCGGGTTTGCGCGTCCACAGTCTTCACGATCACAGCGCAGGCAAGCGAGGGACCGCCGCTGGAATCAGGCAGGGTTCCGGGCACCACAACCGAATAGGGAGGGATACGGCCTTTGATGACTTTGCCGGTATCGCGGTAGACAATCTTGGTCGATTGGGTGATGAAAACGCCCATCGCCACGACGCAGCCTTCGCCGACGATCACGCCTTCCACGATCTCTGAGCGCGCGCCGATAAAGCAATTGTCTCCGATGATCGTGGGGTTGGCTTGCATTGGTTCAAGCACGCCGCCAATCCCGGTTCCTGCTGAAATATGGCAGTTTTTTCCGATCTGGGCGCACGAACCAATCGAGCCCCATGTGTCCACCATCGTGCCTTCGCCCACATAGGCGCCGATGTTCACAAAGCTTGGCATGAGAACACAGCCCGGTGCGATGTAGGAGGCGTGGCGGGCGATGGCTCCCGGCACGACGCGGATGCCGGCATCGGCAAAGCGCGCCTCGTCCCAGCCTGCAAACTTGCTCGGCACTTTGTCATAGCCGGGCGCGCCCGCAGATCCGCCTTCGATGATTCGGTTTTCATTGAGGCGGAAAGACAAAAGCACAGCCTTTTTCAGCCACTGATTGACCTGCCACTCGCCATCGCCTGCTGGTTCAGCAACACGCGCAGCGCCGCTGTCGAGCATCTCAAGTGCCTCCTCAACCGCGCCGCGCACCTCGCTTTGCGGAGTGATCATATCGCGCGCGTCCCACGCTTGCTCGATGGCGGTGATGAGGGTCTCAGTCATAATTGCTCCGTGAAAACAGATGCCTTTGTCGCAAGTGCTTGCCCCGTTTCAGGACAGGACGATGAAGGCCTAGGGATCAGATTCGGCGTTGCTGCTACCTCTTCGTACACCTACCGGCAAGTGCGCGATCTTTGATAAAGCTTGATCCTAAATGGAGGCAGTCGCGCAAGACAACGGCTTGATCGGTGTTAGCTAATAGGCTTAGAAGGCCTCAAGCCTAGGGGGCTAAAGGCAAAGGAATCGATATATGTCTCTCACCTCTCGGGCTTTGCCCGGTGCGGCTTTGCGGCCGCTGGCCATAAGTTTGCTTGCAGTGCCAGGCGCGCGCGGACACCTAAGGGCGCAGCCTCATCCGCCAAAGAGCGATTCTGCATCACCGATCAAATGGAAAATTGCAGCAGCAGCCGTTGCCTGCGCCGCGCTTTCGGCTTGCGGCGGCGGCGGCGGTGCTTCGGGTCCTGGTGTGAGCTCTGTGCCTCCTGTGCCGGCTCCCCCGCCGCCTCCGCCTCCGCCCCCGCCACCGCCGCCACCACCACCGCCGCCGCCTTCATCATTCGACACCGCTGAGGTCAGGCGCTCGGACGGGGCGGTTTTCCACGGAGCGGAAACCGCGTGGACCGACGGGACAACAGGAGCAGGTCAGATTATTGCGATTGTCGACACCGGAATTGATATCGACAGTCCGGAGTTTACGGGCCGCATCCACCCAGCTTCTCAAGATGTAACAGGCGCTGGCCGCTTCGTTGACCCAGAAGATGATCATGGCACCAATGTCGCTCTGGTCGCTGCAGCAGGGCTCGATGACACCGGCGTGATTGGCATTGCTTTTGATGCTCAGGTTCTTGCCTTGCGAGCCGACAGGCCGGGCTCCTGCGGTGAAGACACACCGCAAGACGCCAGCCTTGGCTGCGTCTTTGCTGATAGCGATATCGCGCGCGGCATTGATGTCGCGGTGCAGGCTGGCGCTGTCGTCGTCAATTTGAGCCTTGGCGGAAGTGCAGCGTCGCTCGAATTGCAAGAGGCCGTCGCTCGCGCAGCGAACGCGGGCGTGTTGATTGTTGCAGCCGCTGGCAATGACGGATTGCCGCCTGATGAGGTCGATGAATTCTCCCGGACTCTGATCGCGGCTGGGGGCGATAACGTCATCATCGTCGGATCGGTTGATGACAACGGCAACATATCCGAGTTCAGCAACCGTGCGGGGCAATTTGCTGGCAACTTCATTGCCGCGCGCGGCGAGAGGATTTGCTGCGTCTACGATGAAGGTGAACTCTTCATCGAAGAAGTCGATGGTCAGGAATTTGTCACCCTGTATTCCGGCACCAGTTTCGCCGCTCCTCAGGTGGCAGGCGCTGTGGCTCTTCTGGCTCAGGCGTTTCCCAATCTCACTGGCGCTGAAATCGCTGAGATACTCTTCGATACGGCGCGTGATGCGGGTGCCATTGGCACGGACAATGTCTTTGGCGCCGGCATTCTCGATATCGCGCAAGCGTTTCAACCTCAGGGCGCAACAACCGTTGCTGGCACTGGAAATGTGCTCGCGCTCGCTGACAATTTTGCAATTGGTTCAGCGGCGATGGGCGATGCGTTGGACACAGCCTCGCTTTCGGCCATTGTGACCGACCGGTATGACCGCGCTTTTACAGCGCAGCTGGGCCAGAACACCCGCAATGCACCACAGGTGCAACGCCTTCGCGGGGCAGTTGGTCAAGGTGCCAGGACGAGGGCAGGGGGCAACGAACAGCTGTCCGTTGCCGTCACAGTGGGCGAGGGACAGCGCGCGGCCGGGGTTGGCTGGGCGCAGAACCTCCAACTGACAAGCGAAGAGGCGTTCGGCGCGCGGGTTCTGGCAGGCCGGGTTGCGGCGCGAATTGCGCCTGATATGCAGCTTGGCTTTGCAATCTCGCAAGGTGCATCCGGGCTTGTCGCGCAGCTTCAAGGGGCCCAATCCCAAAAATCAGGGCGCGGTGCGTTTCAGATCGCACCTGAGGCAGGCAATGACACCGGATTTTTGGGCGACAGTCAGATCGCCATCGCATCGCGGCGCGAGTTTGGGGAATGGGGCCTTACCATCTCAGCAGAGCGCGGACGCGCGTGGCTTTCTGATTTCCGCAACGCTGACGATGCTCTTGACGGAGAGATTGAGCGCAGACCCACTACCAGTGTCGGATTTGCCGCAGACCGCAGCTGGGCAGGCTTTGATCTGAACGCTGGCGCGACGGTTTTGCTTGAGCAAGACACATTGCTTGGGGCCCATTTCAATCCGGTCTTGGGACTTGAAGGTGCACAGAGCATTTTTCTCGATGGCAGGGTCTCACGCAAGGTGGGTGGCCGGTGGCAAATGGGGGCAAGCTACCGTGCTGGATTCACCCGGCCGCAGGGCGGTTCGCTGATCGGAGCAGGCTCGCAGATCAATACGAGCGGATGGTCACTGGACCTGACGCGCTTCGGCGTATTTTCGCGCAGCGATAGCCTTGGTGTTCGCTTTAGCCAGCCACTGCGAGTGAGCGGCGGTGCGCTGCAATTGGATCTCCCGGTTGACTATGACTACGCCACCGAAAGCGCGATCACGGGCCGTCAGGCTTTATCGCTCACGCCTTCGGGACGCGAGCTGATTGGTGAGCTTGGCTGGAGCGGGCGCCTGCCGGTGGGAACAGTTTCGGCAAGTGTCTATTACCGCAATCAACCGGGCCATTTCAGCGATGCACCTGGTGATGTGGGCGCACTGATCTCGCTTAGCTCCTACTTCTAGGCAAGCCTCACGCGGGAAGAGACTTACTCAGGCATCCCCGCCTGAAGCGCAAAGTTATAGGCCGCATCGACCAAGGGCGACACACGGTCGCTCATGGATTTTGCATGGGCTGACGAGGCCGTGCCATCAAGCACGCGCTTCTTGATCCCTTGCATGATGCCAGCAAGCCGGAAGAGGTTGTATGCAAAATACCACTCCATCGGCGGCACAGGATAGCCGGTGCGCGCAACATAGCGCTCCACTGCCTCTTGCACGGATGGAATGCCCAGCTTCTCAAGGTCGAGCCCAAGCAGGCCCGCGCGGCCTTCGGCGGGCTGGAACCAATTGAGCATCAAATACGAGAAATCCGCAATCGGATCGCCCAATGTTGAAAGCTCCCAATCGAGCACGGCAATGACGCGCGGCTCATCATGAGCGAAGATCACATTGTCGAGCCGGTAATCGCCGTGGACAACGCTGCTTTCATGCTGCGGCGGGATCGTTTGCGGAAGCCATTCGATCAGCCGCTCCATCTTGGGCATATGCTCGGTTTCGGAGAGCTTATATTGCTTTGACCAGCGTCCAATCTGGCGGGCGCAATAATCGGTGGGTTTGCCATAATCGCCAAGGCCGATTTCATCAGGCTTGTTGAGGTGCAAATCCGCCATGGTGTCGATCAGCGCGTTATAAATCGCGCGGCGCTCATCCGGCTCCATACCGGGAAGCGCACCGTTCCACAGCGAACGGCCATCGGCCATGCTCATGACAAAAAATTTCGAGCCAAGCACCTCTGGATCTTCGCAAAGACCATAGGTTTTCGGCACGGGAAAGCCGGTTGGGTGAAGCCCGGTCATCGCCGCATACTCGCGATCAACCGCGTGCGCGGAAGGCAGCAATTTGCCAAAGGGCTGGCGGCGAAGGACGTAATTGGTTGAGGGTGTCTCGATCTTATAGGTCGGGTTCGATTGGCCGCCTTTAAATTTGCTGTAGCTGACCGGGCCCTCATAGCCTTCGACATTGGCCTCAAACCACGCAGTGAGCGCTCCCATATCAAGCTTGTCTTTGTCAGACACTTCGACGGTGCCGACCATTTCCTTATCGAAGTCGATTGCCATTTTGCTTCCTGTTATCAGTCGAACACAACAACGCTGCGCGCATGGCTTCCGCCGCGCATCTTGTCGAAGCCATCATTGACCTCGTCAAGGCTGATCCGTTCTGCGATGATTGTGTCGAGATCGAGCAATCCGCGCATGTAGAAATCGACAAGGCGGGGAAGATCGACAGGGAAATGGTTCATCCCCATGATCGCGCCCATCAGCTTTTTGCCGCCGAGCAAATCCATCGCGCCAAGACCCACTTTGCAATCGAGCGGCATCATGCCGAGGATCACGGCAGTGCCGCCGCGTTTGAGCGCTGCCACCGCAAGGTCAGCGGAAGCCTGCCTGCCAACCGCTTCGATACCCCAGTCCACGCCGCCGCCTGAAATCTCCTGGATCTGTTTGACCGCGTCATCCGCAAGCGCATCGACCGTGTGGGTTGCGCCGAGGGCTTTAGCGAGTTCGCGCTTTTCGGGGAGAGGGTCTGCGGCAATGACTTTGCCGGCCCCTGCAATTTTCGCAGCGTTGATGGTGGCAAGACCAACCCCGCCGCAGCCAACCACCAGAACGGTTTCACCCGGCGTCACATTGCAGGCGTTGAAGATCGTTCCGGCCCCTGTCGTCACAGCGCAGCCAATCACCGCTGCCCGGTCGAGCGGCATATCCTTGTCGATTGCGACGCAGGCGTTTTCATGGATCAACATCTGTTCCGACAAAGAGGACAGGTTGAGCATCTGATTGACCGGTTCGCCGCCATTCCTGGAAAGCCGTGACGGAGCGCCTTTGCCCCGCCGCGTGCTGCCTCCAAGACACAGCGCCATACGGCCAGTGACACAAAATTCGCATTGACCGCAAAAGGCGCTGAGACAGGAGACCACATGATCGCCCGGCTTTACGGATTTGACCTCGGAGCCGACCGAGCGGACCACGCCCGCTGCCTCATGCCCCGGAATGGCGGGCATTGCGTGGGGATAGGTGCCGTCGATAAAATGCAGGTCTGAATGGCAAAGACCGCAGGCCTTTGTGTCGATCAATACCTCATGAGGCATAGGATCAGCGAGTTCGATGTCGCCGATTACAAGGCCTTGGCCCGGTATTTCCAGGATTGCTGCTTTTGCCATGGTTTTCCCTAAGAACTTTGTGTGTCCCCGGCGAAGGCCGGGGTCTCATTCAATGCGGCGCTTGGGCGGTGAGCCCCAGCCTGCGCCGGGGCTCACCGCTCATTCTTTAGCGCAGGGCATTGGCCGTAGGGCCATCGACCGGAACGTGCTTGCCAAACTCCATACGCGCGATGGAACGTGCGTGCACCTCATCAGGACCATCGGCGAGACGAAGGGTGCGTTGATGTGCATAGGCGTTGGCGAGGCCATAATCGTTCGACACGCCGCCGCCGCCGTGGGCTTGGATCGCGTCGTCGATGATCTTAAGCGCCATGTTCGGCGCTTGAACTTTGATCATTGCGATCTCTTGCTTGGCCGCTTTATTGCCGACTTTATCCATCATATCAGCCGCTTTCAGGCAGAGCAGACGGGTCATGTCGATGTCGATACGGGCACGCGCCACGCGCTCTTCCCAAACCGAATGCTTGTAGATCGGCTTACCGAAAGCTTCGCGCTCTTGCAGACGCTTACACATCTTCTCCAGCGCTTCTTCTGCAACGCCAATGGTGCGCATGCAGTGGTGGATACGGCCTGGGCCAAGGCGCCCTTGGGCGATCTCGAACCCGCGACCTTCGCCAAGCAGCATGTTGGTGACGGGAACGCGGACGTCCTTCATCTCAACTTCCATATGGCCGTGCGGTGCATCGTCATAGCCGAACACTGGCAGGTGGCGGATGATGTTCACCCCCGGCGCATCGTTGGGCATGAGCAGCATGGACTGCTGTGCGTGACGGCCAGCGGTTGGATCGGTCTTACCCATCACGATGGAGACCTTACAGCGCGGATCACCAAGACCAGAAGACCACCATTTGCGGCCATTGATCACATACTCATCGCCGTCGCGCACGATGCTGGTTTCAATGTTGGTCGCGTCTGATGAAGCGGTGAAAGGCTCCGTCATAAGGAAGGCAGAACGAGATCTCGCCGTTCATGATCGGGCGCAGCCACTGTTCCTTTTGCTCGATCGTGCCGTAGCGGTGGAACACTTCCATATTGCCCGTGTCAGGCGCAGAGCAGTTGAACACTTCCGATGCCCAACCAATGCGGCCCATCTCTTCAGCGCACAGAGCGTATTCGAGGTTGGTGAGGCCGGGGCCTTCAAATTCGAACGTCTCTTCGACGTGGTGATGGCCGTCGTTGCGCGGCGGCATGAAGAGGTTCCAAATGCCCTCTTCTTTGGCGAGAGCCTTCTTGTCTTCGATGATCTGGATGACTTTCCAGCGGTCGCCCTCGGCGTCCTGCGCTTTGTAAGTGTCCATGTTCGGGCGCACGTGCTTCTCGATGAAGCCCTTGACGCGGTCACGCCAGTACACTTGGCGTTCTGTGGGTTCAAAATCCATTGCTGGGTTACCTCTCGTCCTGGTTCGTTTAATTGAAATTTGGTCGCACCGTGGCATGGCTTTGCGCCAGCGCCAAGGTTGTCTTTCTGAAATTTCTATGCTGCGCCCTCCGACAGGCGCTCAACGCGTGCTTCGTGGTCGTCGCGGGTGATGGGGAAGCGCCAAAGCCAATAGGCTGAGTTTGCCAGAAGAGCCGCTGTGCCCAGCGCAAAGAACAGCACAAGGTTGCCAATCACGCTCTCAGGGATCTCTCCGGGTTTCGCGTCAGTTGCGAATTGGATGGCGCTTAGGAACTGTCCAGTGAGGAAGATACCAAGGCCCGTTGCGCATTTCTGGATGAGCCAATTGCCGGAGTAAAATGCCCCTTCCGCGCGGCGTCCGGTCCGCTCCAGATAGGCCTCCACGATCTCTGCGAGCATCGAAGTGGCTGAAATCAAGGTCACAATGGAAAGCGTGTTTCCAACCAGCAGAAGCGCATACAAAAGCCCTGCGGAAACAAGCGTATCGAGCGCGGGCCAAAAGCCAAAATAGAGCGCCATATAGGGTAAGAGAGTGAAGGTTGCTGTGCCTATCGCTCCAAATGCCGCGCTTGCAGGTTTGCCATACCGGGCATGCATTGGCCCCACCACAAAAAACATCGCAAAGGCGGAAAGCGCGAGGATGAGCGGATAGAGGCTTAGAGCGGTAATGCTTTCAGGGAGCCCGGGAATGGCAACCGTATCGAGCCGCCAGATATAGGCTGTGACATAGGGTGTGAGCGAAAAGCTGATCCCTTGGTTTACATAGGCGGTCAGCGCGCCCGCACCGAATATGAGGAAGGCCCGTTCTTTAAACGCCTCGATGATCTCTTCAAAACAACCTTTGAGCGTAAAGGGTTCAGGCTTCACTTCTGGCAGGCGCGCGAGCACCTTATGCTGGCCAAAGGCGGAGCCCATCACGGAAATCACCATAAGGATGCCGCCGAAAATGGCGAAATCCTGATACCCCTCGCGGTTGAGCTGCCCGTTCTCACCGCCAAGGAAGACGGTGTAGGCCAAAGTCAGCATTAGAACTCCGCCAAGCCATCCCTCGATATAGCGGAACCGGAACAGAGTGGTCCTTTCGTCATAGTCTGCTGTAATCTCGGGGATCAGCGATGCGGAAGGCACTTCGCAGCATGACAGTAACACGCGCACGACCACCGCCATGCCTAAAAGCTCCCAAAAGGATGGGACACTTCCGCCGGGCGCAGACCAGAGCATGACCCAAGCGAATGCCAGCGGAATGGGTGCGGCATAAAGCCAAGGCAATCGCCTGCCCCATTTGGTGTAGGTTCGGTCGGATAGATTGCCGAGGATTGGATCAACGACCGCATCAATCAGCAATGCGCAAAGGAGCGCCAGACTAACGAGCGAGGCGTCCATGCCCATGACCTGACTGTAATAAAACAGCAGGAAGAACTGGAAGCCGATGTCTTTGACCCCAAACGCGACCGCGCCAAACCCATGGATGAGTTTGAACTTGGTCGGGATAGGTCCGGTTATCGCGCTTTGCATCAGTTGCCCGCCGCCTCACAAGCTGCGGCTTTCGCCTCATCTTCCATCTTCTGAAGACCTTCGAGGAAGCCGCCTTGCTCAGGGTCCCAAGAATGCCTCGGACCAATGGTGATCCCGCCGTCTACAATAAGCGACGTGCCGGTGACAAAGCCCGCCGCATCGCTGGCAAGATAGGCCACCGCCTCAGCAATATCGCTGGGTTGGCCGCCGCGCTTGACCGGCTGGGCATTGGCGGACTGCTGGGCGATGACACCCTTGGCCAGCTCCTTCATCTCATCAGGCACCTCCATTGAGGTGGTGAAGATGTTGGTGTTGATGAAGCCGGGCTGGATAGCGTTCACGCGGATGTTGTGCTGCGCAAGATCAGCCGCCGCGCATTTGGTGAGGTGCAAAACGCCCGCTTTCGCCACGGCATAGGCGGTGGGCGAATAGCCGGGGCCAACCGCGGCCACGCTGGAGACGTTCACGATGGATGCGCCCTTGCGGCCCTTCATATGCGGGACGGCGTAGCGGATGCCCATAGCGACCGATCGCAGGACCAAGTCCATCGTCATGTCCCATTCGTCTGGCTCAATCTCGTCAATCGCTGGGCGCGCACCGCCAGCCGCTGCGTTGTTGAAGACCACATCGATCCCGCCGGTATCGCTCGCAGCTTTGTCCATCAGCGCTTTGATCGCAGCGGGATTGCTCACATCGCAATGCATAAAACGCACATCGCCATCAGTCTCAGCGGCAAGCTTTGCGCCGCCCTCATCGTCAATGTCGCTGGCAAAAACTGTGGCCCTTTCGCGCGCAAACAGCCGCGTGCTCTCCGCGCCAATCCCCGATGCAGCGCCGGTTACGACCACGGTTCTCCCTGAGAATCGCATTGGTTTGATCCCTCTCTCAATTTCGATTTGCAACCTAGCGGCAAGGGCAGGGCCGTCAACGCAATCTGAACTGACGTTACGGCAAGCGCGCTTGTTAGAGAATCGCATTCGAGAGTGCTTGCAGCAGCCTCGCAAATGACCATAACGTAAGCGTCAAGTTTGGGATTTCATAAGAGAGGAGTCGGACATGTCCGATCTAGAGAGCTTCCGTCAGGAAACGAGGGCGTGGTTGGAGGCAAACTGCCCCGAAGACATGCGCAAACCTGTTCGCGACGATAGCGACGTATATTGGGGCGGGCGCAAAGCCACCTTCAAAAACGATGCACAAAAAGCCTGGTTCGAGGCGTGCCGCGACAAGGGCTACACCGTACCTTCTTGGCCCAAGGAATATGGCGGCGCTGGCCTTTCAGCGCCTGAAGCCAAAGTGCTGCGCCAAGAAATGGCCCGCATCGGCGCACGCCCTCCGCTTTCAAGCTTTGGCATCTGGATGCTTGGCCCAGCGCTCCTCAAATTCGGCACCGAAGGCCAGAAGAAGCGTTTCTTGAACGAAATTGCACGCGGCGAAATCCGCTGGTGTCAGGGTTATTCGGAACCCGGCTCTGGTTCTGACCTCGTCTCTATGCAGACTTACGGCGAGGATAAAGGCGATCATTGGACGGTCAATGGCCAGAAAATCTGGACGTCTTACGCGAACCACGCCGATTGGATCTTCTGCCTTGTTCGCACCAATAAGGAAGACAAATACAAGGGCATCACCTTCATGCTGTTCGACATGACGGGTGAGGGCGTTACGACCAAACCGATCCTTCTGATCAGCGGTAACAGCCCGTTCTGCGAAACCTTCTTCGACAATGTGAATGTGCCCAAATCTTACGGCGAAGATTGCCCCGGTTATGTGGGCGAGATCAACCGCGGCTGGGACGTTGCCAAATACCTCCTTGGCCATGAGCGCGAGATGATTTCCGGCATGGGCGGCGGTGAACGCACCACCGCCATTGGCACGGCGATGAAGCGTCACGCGGGCAAAACTGGCGATGACATTGATCCTATTCTTCGCAGCGAAATGGCGCTGTTCGATGTGGATGCGCTGGCCTTCACCGCCATGGCTGAAAAGTTCATGGACGAGATGAAAGCGGGCAAAGGCCACCCCGCACAGCCCAACATGATGAAATATGTCGGCACCGAAATTAACAAGCGCCGCCATGAGCTTATGATGAGTGCGGGCGGATCACGCAGTCTTGAATGGGAAAGCGACGAGACACGCGGCGGCACGCCTTCGCGCGAATGGCTTCGCACCAAAGCGAACTCGATTGAGGGCGGCACGTCCGAAGTGATGCTCAACGTCATTTCGAAGCGCATTCTTGATCTGCCGGGCGGGTAACGCTCATGTCAGACACTTCGATAATGATTACCGGCTTTTTCGGCGCTATGCTTGGTGATGAGACCAATGGCGCTGAAACCATCGCGCAAGTCGAACCGATTTTGCTCGAAGGCGAGGAAGTCGAAATTGCGACGCGCGGCGATAATAGCGGCGCGGTCTTCACCAATCTGCGGCTGATTATCGTCAATGAGGCAGGCCTTTTTAACAAGCGCTCTGTCATCAGCTTCATCCGCACGGCCTCAATCGACGGCGTTTCCATCGACGCTGACACGATGTTTCAAGTCAAGTTGGCAGGGCGCGGCTTTGGCGGAGCGCATCTGTTTTTCAGCGACAGCATAGACAAAATTAAGCTGACAAGCTGGCTCTCCAAAGCGGTTTCACAGCCATAAAAAGAATAGCCATAAAAAGAACATTCGAGGATTACTGAAATGCCACTGTTTCATACGCAAGATCAGGCGATGCTCGCCGACAGCGCCTCCGGCTTTTTGGCCGAAGAAGGCAACGTCAATAAACAATTGCGCCATTGGCGTGACCGGGATTGTCCCGATGGGTTCGGCCACGGGCTGTGGAAGCAAATGGCCGAAATGGGCTTCACTGGCATGCTGGTTGCTGAAGACGATGGCGGGCTTGGGATGGGCCATGTCGAGGCGGGGATCGTTCTGGAAGAGATCGGCCGCAATCTGACGCCCTCACCGTTTTTGACCTCTAGCGTTCTGGCGGCAACCGCACTCAGCCATGGTTCCTCGGATCTCAAAGGCCGTTATCTGCCGGGCCTCATTGAGGGTGAAAGTGTGTTCGCGGTCGCTATCGACGAGAGCGCAAAACACCGGCCAGACCGCATTGGCACACGGGCCGAAAAGTCCGGCAATGGCTTTAAGCTGAGCGGCTCCAAAAGCTTTGTAATTCAAGGCGCAAGCTCAGATATGATCGTTGTCGCAGCGCGCACCAGCGGCTCGGATGAAGACGAGGATGGGATTACTCTTTTCGCCGTGCCAAAAGATGCAGGCGGCATGAGCCAGGACCCGGTCCGTCTGGTCGATTCGTCAATGGCTACCCATATCAAATTTGACGGGGTCGAACTGGACGGCGACGCGGTCATCGGCGAGGTTGATGGCGGGCGCAAGGTGCTTAATGCCATGCTTGCCGCGGGCCGTGTGGGCGCAGCTGCCGAAGGCGTTGGCGTAGCGTCCGGCGCGATGGACATGACCGTCGATTACCTCAAACAGCGCAAGCAATTCGGCAAAGTCATCGGCGAGTTTCAAGCGCTCCAACACCGCGCAGCCCACCTCTATTCCGAGGTTGAGATTGCCAGAGCTGCAACGATCAAAGCACAGCAATTGCTCGACGAAGGCGCACCCAGCGCCGACCTGATGACGAGCGTTGCGAAAGCCAAAGTCGCCAAGGCGGCCGGCCTCGCCGTCAAGGAGGGCGTCCAGATGCACGGCGGGATTGGCATGACCGACGAATATGACATCGGCCTTTACATGAAACGCGACCGCGCGCTCGCCGAATTCCTGGGCGATGCCTATTTCCACGCCAACCGCGTGGCAGAGCTAAGCGGCTATTAAGAGAGAGAATTCACAATGGATATCAGTTCAGTATTCCGCCTTGACGGGCGCGTCGCATTGGTCACTGGCGGCTCGCGCGGCATCGGTAAGATGTTTGTCGAGGGCCTGCTCCAATCAGGCTGCTCAAAGGTCTACATCTCCGCCCGCAAGGTCGAGCAGATGGAAGAAACCATTAACGAACTTGGCGCAGATAAAGTGATCGGCATTCCCGCTGACCTTAGCCAGATGGACGGCATCCAAACGCTGGTCGATGCGATCTCTGCCAAGGAAGACAAGCTCGACATCCTGATCAACAATGCGGGTGCTGCCTGGGGGCAACCTTATACCGAGTTCACCGAGGCCGGGTGGGACCGCACGATGGATCTGAACGTCAAAACACCGTTTTTCCTCACACAGAAGCTTCACGACCTGCTGGTTGCGGCTGGCAAGGGTGACCATCCAGCCAAGGTGATCCACGTCTCATCTATCGACGGCCAGCGGATCAACCCGTGGGAAACCTACCCCTATCAGGCGTCCAAGGCGGCCGTCATTCAGCTCACCCGCCGGATGGCTGCGCGGCTTATTTCCAACAACATCATCGTGACCTCAATTGCGCCGGGGGCCTTTGCGAGCGAGATGAACAAGGCCGCCAAGCTGGCTCCCGATGAGAGCTCAAAGCATATCCCAGCAAAGCGGATCGGCGGTCCAGAAGATATGGCTGCCGCCGCGATCTATTTGTGCAGCCGCGCGGGCGATTATGTGGTCGGCGAGACGCTGACGGTTGATGGCGGCGTAGTGAATGCTTCGATCCCGGACCTGTTTGGCGACGCCTCAGGCGGTTAGCGAAATCGGGGAAGGGCGAGCGTAATCGCCTTTCCCCGGCCAGCTCAATCCGCCGGGTTATGCGCCTCCACCCAGCGGACCGTATTCTTGAGCATTTCCTGCCGTGTTTGCGAAAGCGAAAGCCAGTGATCTTCGCCCGGTAGCGTCACAAGCTCATGGGGCTTACCAGCGTCTTTGAGCTTATCGGCCATCTTGGCCGAATGCTCGTAAACCACGACTGTGTCATCTACCCCCTGGATCAGCATAATCGGCGCGTCAGCCTGTTCAGCAAGTCTGCGCGGTGACACATCATCCCACATTTCCGGTTCGCCCAGTTGCAGCCTCAATGCGACCTTGGTGGTGCGCTCTTTACCGGATTCGCGGTATCCTTCGCGGTACATCGCGCGAATGTCGCTCACCGGATTGACCGCAACGGCGCACTTATAGATGCCTTGCTCGATCGTAACGCCCGCAAGTGCAGCATAGCCACCATATGAAGCGCCAACGATGCAGGCGCGCGCAGGATCGACAATGCCCGCTTCGGCCAGAGCCATCAGACCATCTGTCTTGTCGGTCTGCATCTTGCGCCCCCATTCGCCATAACCCGCGAGGCGGAAGGCAGCATCGCGGTTGGTGGAACCACGAAAATTGGGTTGGAAGACGGCATAGCCGCGACTGGCAAAGGCCTGCGCCCACCAATCAAAGGTTGGAAGATCGGCGCTGTGAGGGCCGCCGTGGGGGAGAATGACCACAGGGAGTTTTTTCGGCTCTTTACCCGGCGGCAGGGTCAAAATCCCATCCATCTCAAGCCCATCGCGCGCGGTGTATTCAAAGGTTGAGATTGGCCCTACTTGATCAGGTGTGATGCTAACGCGCTCATAGGCGAGAGCATTGGCGCGGTTGTCAGCTAGGTCGACCGAAAAATACGTGCCGGAATCGCCATTACCGCTGGTCCGCACGATCACTGTGCTCAGGTCCGCAGTCCAATCCGACATCCAGCTTTCATAGTCGGAGAACGCTTTGCGCACTGCCTCGGCCTTCTTTTGATAAGCTTCATTGGCAAAGACATGCCGCTCGTTTTCACCCTCACCAGTCGTGTAGCCCATGAGGTGTCCGGTTTGTGGATCGAAAAACAACCGTTCAAATCGAATATCATCAAGGAACGGGGCAGGTTCTCCGCCTTCCTGTCCGATCTGATACCAATATTGACGGTCCTCACCCCGCTCAACCAGGATCGCTTTGGAACCGTCAAAGGTGAGGCCTCTCAGGCTTATCCCGCCAGCCTGCTGGCGGCCCTCTAAAATGACGCGGTTTTGCGCATTGCGCAGGCGCCACACGCCGCTTTGGTCGTTGATATCAAGCGTAAATGCGACACGCCCATTGGCATCAACGAGCCAGTCCTTCGAAGCGCCCGACCTTGCCGCCTCGGCAACGCGCGTCACCTTGAAGTCTGACAGGTTGACCTTGAACAGATGCGGGCGGCCATGGTCGAAAACATAGGCTGGGCCGGGTCCATTATCGTTGCGCTTAAACTGAAGGCCGCCAAAAAAGCCGTAGGGCTCGCCGTTAATCATGCGAATGCCATAGCGACCCATAAGTCCTGTGTAATATCGCCTATCGCTGTCAAAGATGACGCCGCCGCCTTCATTCCCCTCCATAGGCAGGACGCGGCCGACGTTGGCTTCATATTTGTCGGTGGTGAAGTTTGAAGGCAGGTCGATTGTGGTGCTTGCGACCATCAAGATGCGGGCTTCGTCGATCCACTCGATACTGCGGATTTTCATATCGTTGACGCGTGTGAGGCTGATCGGTTTGCCCGCGCTCCTATCCAATCCCAAAAGGACCCGTTCGCCGTGGACGGTCGTGATCAGGGCCACTCGCTCGCCCGAAGGAGAGAGTGCCGCGCGCTCCACTTCGGGAAGCTTGCCATATTCGGTCAGTGGGACCTGCGCCGGGTTGGACTGGGGCATGTTGGCGAATGCTGCAGGCGTCATAAGGAAAGCCATGACCCCTGCGCAGAGCACCCTAAACGCGCTCGATGTCAGTCGATTGAACAATGCTGCGACCCCCTCACGTGTCCTTGGCTAATCATGAGACGGGCTAAAGCATAATAAACAGCGTTTTATTGTCCAGTATGTGAGCGGCAAAAGATAACCTTCGTCCCCGTTCAATAAATGCCGATATGTGTAACTCAGAGGCGGTTTGATGCGAACTGATACGTGCAACTCTCAACTCTTGCAGCGAAGGGCCCTACCCATTGTCAATCATGCGCACCAACCGTTTTAGTCTCATTGCCCCCCTTTCAGGCTTGCTGGTGGGTTTGTCCTCACCGGTGCTGGCACAAGAAACCCTCCCGCCACCCGATTTCAGCGACGACGCACCAGCCCCAGATGCAACAGCCCCAGATACACCAGCACCCGAGGCACCGGCTGAGATTTCTCCAGAGAACCAGGCCTCGCTTGACATGATTGCTGAGGTCATCGCTGCGCTTGACGGCGAGGCGGAGCGTAGCGGCAACAATTGGCAGTTTACGGTTGAGGAGCGGATGTTGATTGTCGTCACTGACGCGAATGCAGGCCGGATGCGGATCATCACCCCAATCGCAGAGGCAGGCGCGCTTCCCGGGGAGGCGCTGGCACGTTTGATGCAGGCCAATTTCGATACGGCATTGGATGCGCGCTACGCGATTGGGCAAGGGGTTGTGTGGGGCGCATTTGTGCACCCGCTCGACAGCCTGACAACCCGCGATTTTGCGAGCGGCGTGCTGCAAACGAAATCGCTTGCCGACACTTTTGGCACGACGTTTTCCAGCGGTGCGCTAAACTATGGCGGCGGCGACAGCGCAGGGATTTTGGAAGAGCAGCTTAAAGAGTTGCTGGAGCAGTTGGAGAAGCGGGAGACGACGTGAGGGGGAAGCGGAAAGGCCGCCTGCGAAGTCAATGACAACCAAAGCAGACGGTGAAATCAAGAGCCGCGAATGGCGGCTCTCGACCCAAGAGCGGACACGAAATGGCCCGCCTGTCCCCAAATTTGGGGCAACGGTAGCTCAAAGTTCGATCACTGACATTTGCGCAACCATCCCGTCACCATGTCCGCTGCCCCATCATGGGCAAGCGCAACGGCGGTTTCACGGCGCAACTGACCATCAAGTGCGAGCGTTCCAATTCCATGTGCAAGCCCCCATAGCTTCAACGAAGATTGCTCCGCGGAATGTTCTGTCAAATCATACTCTTCGAACAAACTGATGATTAGGCGCAGTAGTGTTTCTGCAGGCGCAGCCATCGCCTTGTGGAGTTCTGGATAGGTGGCTGCATCATTGAATTCTGGACGTCGCATAAGCCTGTAGAGGTTGGGGTTATCAAGAATGAAGCGAACGTAGTTTGCACCACCTGCAGCTAACGCTTCTCGGACGTTCTGGCTGGCATCTTCGCTCTGTACCTTGCTATCTTGAAGGCGCTTAAAACCAACAATTGCAACCGCTGCCAAAAGGGCCTCTCGGTCTTTGAAATGATGGTAGGGTGCCATCGGGCTGACACCAACTGTGCGAGCCAACCGGCGCAACGAAAGCGCCGAGACACCCTCGTCTTCAAGCAAGTTAAGCGCAGCAGCGATGATCGCGTCGCGCAGTTCTCCGTGATGATAAGTTCCGGCTTTACTTTTCGTCATTGACGCCAGCTAGCACGCCAACTATGCAGCGTAAACTTTACAATGTAAGGATATGCGTATGATCGTAATGACTGGCGGCTCGCGGGGACTTGGTCTTGTTGCAGCAAAGCAGCTAACAGGCGCTGCGAAGACAAAGATTATGGGAGTAAGAGATCGGGCGACCGACCTTGCTGGTTGGGGTTCACATATGCTTGATCTCGCAAGCCTCTCCTCTGTACGTTCATTTGCATCTGAGCTCCCATTGGAGCCAATCACGCATCTCATACTCAATGCAGGCGGACAGCGGCCCGATGCGGACACGCGAACCATTGATGGGTTCGAAATGACGTTCGCCACCAATCATCTGGCGCATTATTTGTTGCTACGGCTTTTGATGCCGCAACTTGCCGATGGGGCGCGAATAGTCATCACCTCGAGCGGCACACATGACCCACGTGAAAAGACGGGCGTTCCACCACCCCGACATGCAAAGGCAGAATGGCTTGCCCACCCAGACCGTGATCCAAAGCTTGACCAATCGCCTACGGTGGCAGGAATGCGTGCTTACTCATCGTCGAAGCTTTGCAACCTGATGACGGCGCTTTATCTTGCACGCAGCGATTACGCGCAATCGCGAGGCTGGTCTGTATACGCTTATGATCCAGGGCTAACTCCGGGAACTTCTTTGGTGCGCGATCAATCTTTGATTGTTAGAGCACTGGTCTGGCCGCTGTTGCCATTGGTGGTGCCCTTTTCAAAAGGCATGAACTCCATGGCGAACGCTGGACTGGGACTGGCTCAACTTGCGACCACCGCTCAGGCGCCGCAAGACAGAGTGTATGCGGCTCTTCGCAAAGGGGTTTTAACTTGGCCCGATCCATCCCAGATCGCTCAGGACCCAAAGGTCTCAGAAGCACTCTGGGATGACAGTGCAAAACTCGCGGGAGTTGATTGAGCGGTCAAAGAGCCAAGCAAACTGCATCATTTTGTTTCTGGAATGAGAATGTCCGCTCCCACCCCCACTTTCATAACACACGCGGCTTCAGCCAATCTTGTCCGCTTTCGGGTAAGAGGGCGCTGTCATTGGTCCACCACGACGCAGCTACCCCATCAACTCGCGCACAAACGGGATCAGCCCGGTCTGCCGGGTGCGGCGCATGCGTTCTGCGTCTAGGATTTTGCACACTTGTGCAAAGCATGCGTCCATATCGTCATTGACGACAACATAGTCATATTCGGCCCAGTGGCTGATTTCATCGCGGGCGCGTTCCATGCGGCCGTCGATCACCTCAGCGCTGTCCTGACCCCGGCTTTCCAATCGGCGGCGCAGTTCGGTGAGACTGGGGGGAAGAACAAAGACGGTGACCACGTCCTGATCATCTTTTTGCTTTAACTGCTGCGTGCCCTGCCAGTCGATGTCGAACAGGTAATCCTGTCCTTCTTTCAATCCCTTGCGGATCGCGCCTTTAGGCGTGCCATAGCGATTGTCGAACACGTGGGCCCATTCATAGAAATCGTCTTCTTCGACCATGCGGTCGAATTCGGTGTCTGAGACGAAGTAATAGTCCTTGCCGTCAACCTCGCCAGGACGCGGCTTGCGGGTGGTGGCGGAGATGGACAATTGAATGTCATCATCCTGGCCCAGCAATTTGCGCGACAATGTCGTCTTGCCCGCGCCGGAGGGCGAGGAGAGGATGAACAAAAGGCCTCGGCGCGATAGCTTATCGGTGGTTTGAGTGTCGCTCATAGTCCAGCGTTGCACACGAGTTTGCGTTTAAATCAAGTCTCTGGGTAAGGTTACCGTCACTTACTCAGGCGTTTCGGTCCGGCCCTTCACGCGTTTTTCGCGCGCTGCTTTGCCGCGTTCATAGAGCGATTTTGCAAGAAGGCCGCCCACGACAAGGCCAAGCCCGCCGCGCGAACGCCCTGCCAGCTTGCTTGCTCCGTACAATCCAACAGACGTAAGCAATGAGCGTCCATCAACGGCATCACGCTGGCCGCTTTTGCGTTTCTCCAGATCTTCATGAAAAATATCGGTATCAAGCTTGACGCGCATCCGGTTTGCGAGCGCACGCAAAACGACCTCAGCAATGGCAAGATTGACCGCAGCGCCTGCTGCGGGTGCTGGGGGAGCTTGCGAAGAGTGCCTTTGCCTTTTTTCCTCAAGGACCCTTAGACCTTATTTCTTGCGCCCAAAGTCGACTGTCACGACGTTTGAGCCATCGCCTTCATCGCCAGAACCGCTGTCTGACGCCTTGGTATCGCTCGTCTCGGCGTCATTCTCTGCCAAGTCGTGCTCCTCCGGCTCAAGCTCGTCGCCCGCCGCTTGGAATTGAAGTCCAAAATCCACCGCAGGATCGACAAATGCTGTGATTGCAGCAAAAGGAATGTCAAGCTTTGCCGGGATTTGGTTGAAGGAAAGTCCCACACCAAACCCATCATCGCGCACTTCGAGTTCCCAGAATTTGTTCTGAAGAACGATAGTCATTTCGTCGGGAAAACGTTCGCGCAGGTGATCAGGGATAGAAACCCCCGCTGCGCCCGTCTTGAACGTAATATAGAAATGGTGGTTGCCCGGAAGCTCGCTCCCACCGGCAACAATTTCGCCGAGCACACGCCCAACCACAGCGCGCAGCGCTTCTTGCACGATCTCATCGTAAGGGATCAGGCTATCGGGTGTTTCATCGGTCATAGTGATTGCGAGTCGTGACGAGGCATGGCGTCCGGGTCAAGCACTTCATGCCGGATTATTGTAACACTTGCTTTAGTTGCAATTTTTCTGGTGCCCGCCAACGCTTGCATGAAGGGCGGCGGCGTATATAGGCTTGGGCCCATGAGCAACGCATCAAGCACAGCAGCGCGCACCGGGAAAATTGAGCGGAACACCGCTGAAACTTCTATTCTGATCGAGGTCAATCTGGATGGTACGGGCGCATATGACGTCTCCACCGGAATTGGCTTTCTCGATCATATGGTTGAGCAGTTTTCCAAGCACTCCCTGATTGACGTTACGATGAAGGTCGAAGGCGATCTGCATGTGGATCAGCACCACACAACCGAGGATAGCGCGATTGCTTTGGGTCAGGCCTTGTCGGAGGCGCTTGGCGATAAGGCGGGGATTGGCCGTTATGGCAGCGCCTATTCTCCGATGGATGAAACGCTGAGCCGGGTTGCGCTCGACATTTCGGGGCGGCCCTATTGTGTGTGGAACGCCAAGTTTACCCAAGAAAAGCTCGGCGAATGGGACACCGAGCTGATCCAGCACTGGTTTGAGAGCGTTGCGCAATCTGCTGGGCTCACGCTGCATTTGGAGCTCCTTTACGGCACCAACAATCACCACATTTGCGAAAGCCTCTACAAAGGCTTTGCGCGCGCTATGCGAACCGCGGTTGAACGTGACTTACGAAAGGGCGGCGCTATCCCAAGCACGAAGGGGCAGCTTGGTGGGTAGCATATTCATTGCACGGCTGACCTACACAGTGCCGATCGAAGAGGTCGATGGGTTTCTCGCGCCGCATTTGGAGTTTTTGAAGGCGGGCTATGAAGCGGGACGTTTCCTTGCATGGGGTCCGTGCGAGCCGCGCGACAGCGGCTTGGTTTTTATCCGCGCAAAAACCCGCGCCGAGGCGGAGAGCTTCACCAACAAAGACCCATTCCTGACATCCGGTGTTGCGAAGCGCGAGATGATCGAATGGACACCGCGTTTTGCGGGGCCAGGGTTAGAGGCGTTCAATGGCTGAGGTCATTGCGCTGGTTGATTACGGCGCGGGCAACCTTCACTCGGTCCACAATGCTTTGAAGGCCGTGGGCGCGAATGTGACGGTGACCGCCGATGCCGCAGTGGTTCGCAGGGCAGACCGGGTTGTTCTTCCCGGTGTGGGTGCGTTCAAGGCCTGCGCGGAAGGCCTTCGCGCGGTTCCGGGCATGGTCGAGGCGCTGGAAGAGGGGGTTCTGAGCGGAGGCGCGCCATTCCTTGGCATTTGTGTGGGGATGCAGCTCCTCGCTGACCGCGGCCTCGAACACGGCACCCATGAAGGGCTCGGCTGGATTGGCGGCGAAGTGCGTTTGATTGAACCCTCCGATACCGCCATCAAAGTCCCGCATATGGGCTGGAATGATGTGAGTGTTTCCACGCCGCATCCAGTGGTCGAGGCAGGCGAGGCGTACTTCCTGCACTCTTACCATTTTGCAGCGGACGATGCAGGCGAGATAGCCGCCCTCACTTCGCACGGATCACCTCTGGTTGCAGCGGTGGCTAAAGACAATATTCTGGGGGTGCAGTATCACCCTGAAAAGAGTCAGAAGTTCGGTCTGGACCTGCTCGACCGCTTTTTGGATTGGAAACCCTGATGTTTGATTGTGCTAAGCCGCCCACGCCCTCCACCCTTCCACCCGGATCGTACTCCGGTGTGATAATCCGGGTGGAAGGGTGGAGGGCGTGGGTGGCCCGGACCGAAGGGAGAACGCCATGATCGTCTTTCCCGCAATCGACCTTAAAGGCGGCGAGGTTGTGCGGCTTGCCGAGGGCGATATGGACCGCGCCACCATCTATGGTGACGATCCAGCAGCTCAAGCGATGATCTTTGCAGAATCCGGCGCAGAGCACCTGCATGTGGTGGACCTTGACGGCAGCTTCGCAGGCGAAGCGCGTAACGTCGAAGCGGTTAAGGCCATTATCGAGCGCTTCCCCGGCTATGTGCAGCTTGGCGGAGGCATCCGCGATGCAGCCGCGGTCGAAGGCTGGTTCAACCTTGGCGTTGCGCGCATTGTGATGGGGTCAGCGGCTCTCAAAGACCCTGAATTCGTCAAAGAAATGGCGCGCGAATGGGAAGGCGGGATCGTTGTCGCTGTGGACGCCAAGGACGGCATGGTCGCGACCGAGGGCTGGGCGGAAGTGTCCGATGTGCCCGTAGTGGACCTCGCGCGCCGGTTTGAGGATGCAGGCGTTGCCTCATTGCTCTTCACCGACATAGGCCGCGATGGGTTGCTCAAAGGTGTGAACATCGACGCGACCGTGGAGCTTGCCCAGCGCGTCGATATCCCTGTGATCGCGAGCGGCGGGGTAAAGGGCATTTCAGACATCCACATCCTCTCGATCCAAGCGCACCTTGGGATCGAAGGCGTGATTACCGGGCGCGCGCTTTATGAGGGCAAGCTGGATTTGGCAGCAGCGATCCAGATGGGGGCGAGGGCGTGATCCTCCCCGATACGGGGAGGGGGACCGCGAGCGCAGCTCGGGGTGGAGGGGAACCTTCGGCCAAACGCAGCCTGCCCCTCCACCAGACTGCGTCTGGTCCCCCTCCCCAGTTTGGGGAGGAATGATGACCGTCCGTATCCGCGTCATTCCCTGTCTCGACGTTGCCGATGGGCGCGTCGTGAAGGGCGTCAACTTTGTCGATCTGAAAGATGCTGGCGATCCGGTAGAGCAAGCGCGCGCTTATGATGCAGCGGGGGCCGATGAGCTGTGTTTTCTCGATATCTCGGCCAGCCACGAAGGGCGGGGGACGCTGCTTGATATCGTCAAGCGCACCGCTGAGGTGTGCTTTATGCCGCTGACCGTTGGCGGCGGGGTGCGCAGTGTTGAGGATGCGCGTGCGCTCTTGCTCGCAGGCGCAGACAAGGTTGCGATCAATTCGGCCGCTGTTGCTCGGCCAGAACTGGTTAGCGAGATTGCGGCCCGGTTTGGCAGCCAATGCGTTGTGGCCAGTGTCGATGCGCGGCGGGTCTCAGATCCAACATCCGTTCGTGCTGAGCCTGTCGAAGTACGCGCGCGCCCTTCGACAGGCTCAGGGCGAACGGGGGTGGGGAAATGGGAGATTTTTACCCATGGCGGCCGCAAACCCACCGGAATTGATGCGGTCGAATATGCCAAAAAGGTCGCGGGTCTTGGCGCAGGCGAATTGCTTGTCACCTCCATGGACGGAGACGGGACAAAGGCAGGCTATGACTTGGAGCTTACCCGCACGATCTCGGACTCTGTCTCCATCCCAGTGATCGCGAGCGGCGGTGTCGGCAATCTCGAACACCTTGTCGAGGGCGTAACCAAAGGCGGGGCAAGCGCGGTTCTGGCCGCCTCAATCTTCCACTTCGGTACGCATTCCATCGCGGAGGCACACGATGCGCTCCGCGAGGCAGGACTACCGGCGCGGGCCACTTAAACCTCCCCTCTCCTTTAGGGGAGGGGGCCTGAGGGGTGGGAATGTGGCATCCACAAACGCCGCATGACCCCCTCCCATCCTCCCCCTTGAAAGGGGGAGGGGTTTATTGGCGCGAGCGAATTATCTAAGGCCCAAATCATGGACACACGCACAGATACTCTTAGGCGCCTTGAAGCCACGATTGTGACACGCATGACCGCCTCGCCGGAGGCCTCCTACGTCGCAAAGCTCTATTCCAAAGGCACCGCAAAAATCGCGCAGAAGGTCGGCGAAGAGGCGACCGAGGTTGTGATCGCGGCAATGACAGGGGTGAGCGATGAACTGGTCAGCGAAAGCGCCGATCTCGTCTTTCACCTGATGGTCCTGTTGCAGGCGCAAGGGGTGAGCCTTGATGACGTGCTTGCCGAGCTGGACAAGCGCGAAGGGCTCTCCGGCCTCGACGAAAAAGCCTCTAGGAGCGAATAAATGCCGATCGACCCAACGCTTCCTTACGATCCGGACAATATCTTTGCGAAGATCCTGCGCGGAGAAATCCCCTCGAACACAGTCTATGAGGATGAATGGGCCTACGCTTTTGAGGACATCAATCCTCAAGCCGAAGTGCACACGCTGGTAATCCCCAAGGGCGAATATGTGAGCTGGGACGATTTTAGCGCCAAAGCATCGGACGCGGAAATCGGCGGATTTGTGCGCGCGGTGGGCACGGTTGCGCGGGCCAAGGGGTTGGTGGAGCCCGGTTACCGCCTCATGGCCAATATCGGCAAGCACGGCGGTCAAGAAGTCCCGCATTTGCACGTGCATATCTTTGGCGGGCAGTTCCTCGGGCGTATGATCGCTTAATCCGGGGGCTCATCTGGCCGCAGGGACGATTCATTCTGTCGACATTCATGTCGCGATTTGCAGTTGTGGGTGGAATGCTCAAGTCAGTCACGCTAACCCACACGAACCATGGTTAAACCAACTCCCAGTTCATTGAAGTTTCCGGGCGGCGTCCTTGATGGCTCGCGGCATCTATACGCGGTGCGGGTCTATTACGAAGACACCGATCTTTCCGGCATAACCTACCACGCCAACTATTTGCGCTGGTTTGAGCGTGCGCGCTCTGACCTTTTGAGGCTGCTTGAAATTGATCAGCGCGCGGCGATTGAAAGCGGGGAGGGCGCCTATGCTGTGACAGAGATTGGCATCAAATATCTAAGCCCTGCCAAGCTTGATGATGATGTTGTGATCGAAACCATAACGAGCCAGGTGGGCGCGGCAAGCGTTCGCATGGAACAAGTCGCAAGGCGCGGTAGCGACATTCTCGCAACCGCAGAGGTCCGCGCTGGCTTTCTCACAGCCGAAGGTCGCCCGCGCCGTCAACCGCCCGAATGGGTCGCAAGTTTCAAACACTTCATTTCTGGAAAAGGACGTTAATACGTGCACTTAACTCTCCTAAGCGCTCTTGCATCAGACGTTGCCGGGAATGGGGCGGACCCGGTCCGGCTCGACCCGTTAGAGTTGTTTCTCGACGCTGATATCATCGTTCAAGCGGTGATGGTGGGGCTGATTATCGCCAGCATTTGGAGCTGGGCGATCATCGTCTCCTTTGTGCTTCGGATGCGCAAATTGAACGCTACCAGCCGCGAATATGAGGGCGATTTCTGGTCCACCAATGACCGCGAGGGAATGCTTTCAAAATCCAAACGGGTAGGCATTCCTTCGGCGCGCGTTGCCGGGGCTGGGCTCGACGAATGGAAGCGCTCCACCAAAAATGGGTCGCCTGATCGAGGGGCAACCCGTGAACGCATTGGTCAGGCAATGGAAAGCCAGGTCGCCGAGGAGGCTGATGTGTTGGCGGGGAAGCTGACCTTCCTTGCGACCACCGGATCGGTCGCGCCTTTCGTGGGCCTGTTCGGCACCGTGTGGGGCATTATGAACAGTTTCTTCCAAATTGGCGCGCAGCAATCCGCGTCGCTCACCGTGGTGGCGCCCGGTATTGCAGAGGCCTTGTTCGCAACCGCTATTGGCCTTTTTGCCGCGATCCCGGCGGTGATTTTCTACAATCGGTTTTCGGGTTCGGTGAACCAGTATGAGGCCAAGCTCCAGCGCTTTGCCGATAAGGTGCACGCAGGTCTTAGCCGCGAATTGGATAAAGCGTAGTGGGGCTGGGTGTTGCCTCATCCGGCCGTCGTAGGGGCAAGCGCACAAGGCGCGCGGCAATGGCAGAGATCAATGTCACGCCGCTGGTCGATGTGATGCTGGTGCTTCTCATCATCTTTATGGTGACGGTGACCCTGCCAGCCGTCGGCGTGCCGATTGAGCTTCCAGAAAGCCGCGCCAATCCGGTTGAGGAACTGCCTGATCAGATCAACATCTCGCTCGATAATGACGGGCGCATCTTTCTCGAAGACGAACCTGTCGTAGCAGGCGGGTTTGCCGATGCTCTTGCGTCGGTGAGGCGAAATGATGGTGAGCAGCCTGTAGTTGTTCTTCGCGGTGATAAAGCGCTTGACTATGGCCGGGTGATGGCGGTGATGGGCGAACTCAACCGCGCAGGGTTCACCTCAATTTCATTGGTCACAAACGGTTCAGACGCGGCACCATAACAAAGATAGGACGATGCAAGAGAGGAGCTTTCACACAGACGATAAAGTCGGCCTTGGGGTCGCGGTCGTCTTGCATGCCGCTCTTGCTGGGCTTTTGTTTGTGCAGTTCCAAACCGCAAAGCCGCTGACTTTTGGCGGTGATGGGGCGATCACTGTCACCTTAGAGGATGGGTTTGAGGAGGCGGGCGGCTCGGCAGCGCTCGGTATTCCAGACGCATTGGATATTGTCGAAGATCCTACTGAGGAAACTCCAGTACTCGAAGATGAGGTAACGCCCGAAGAGGTGGTGCGTCCTGAACGCTCAAACCCTGTTCCTCGGCGCACCGCTGCCCCGCGGGCCAGCCCCTCGGCCCCCTCGCGCGGGAGCGCGAGCGGCAGGCGCGATGGGAGCGGTGATACCGGTTTCGACGACGCGTTCGGTAATGATGACGGCGCTGGCAGCACTCAGGCTGTTGAGGCTGACATCAAAATTAGCATTGCGGGCCAAGTGGCGCCCAAATGGAATCGCTGCCGGGTGACAGGCCTCGACATTGATAAGCTCGTCGCGGTAGTCTCCTTCAGCATGGATCGCAGCGGCACGATTACGAATATTTCAGATCCACGTTTAAGCGGCGAAAACCCAAGCAACGCTGCACAGGCTGGCCGGTTCAAAGAATGCGCGGTGCGGGCCTTGCGCCTTGTGGGCAAGTTCGATGGCTTACCGGCTGAACACTACAGTTTGTGGCGCAAACGCGAATTCAGATTCGTGAAGAAATAGGTTGAAACAAAACAACATGCGAAATCTCCCATCTCTATCCGCACTCCTCGCACTCGCGTTGGTCTTCTCCTGGACGCCCAGCGTGCACGCACAAGATGAGGCACCAGCATCAGAGGATGGCGGTAGCACCAATGTTGGCTCGTCGTTTTTGGACGATGACCAAGCCGCCGATATATCCGCTGATGTCTCCGCCGATATATCCGCTGCCACACCAGATGATGTGCCAGATGACGGCGCAGTCGTTGGGACTGAAACCGTTGTCGGTTCGCTTGATGGAGATGATCTGGAGATTGCCATTGCAGCTTTTGCAGCTGACCGCGATGTGGCGACCCCGGCCAATGCCAACGGCACCCGCGCGCTTGGGTTAGAGCTTGCCCGGGTGATTACGGCAAACTTGCGCAATAACGGCCTGTTTCGGCCCACCGGCCCAGATGCTTTGCCGCGTCCTTCTTTTGCTCAAATCAAAGCGCCAAGCTGGGAGCCATGGATCAGGCGCGACAGCGAAATGCTGGTTCAAGGTTACGTTCAAGCAAGGGCCGATGGCAGCCTCGTTGTGGGGTGTTATCTGTTCGATGTGGCGCTTCAGGAAGAGTTGATCCGCGAAGGCTATGTCGTGCGTCCTTCTGACTGGCGGCGCGCGGCTCACAAATGTTCAGACCTTATCTATGCGCGGCTCACGGGCGAAGATCCCTTCTTTGACAGCCGCATCGCTTATATCGCTGAGACGGGTCCAAAGAATAACCGGGTCAAGCGTCTTGCCGTGATGGATTCAGACGGCGCAAACCACCGCTTCCTGACATTGGGGAGCGCAACTGCGCTTACCCCGCGCTATTCGCCTGACTATTCAAAGATCATGTATCTGTCATATGTCGATGGGAACCCGCGCATATATGTCTATGATATTGGGACAGGCAAACAGACGCTTGTGACCCAGAACAGCAATCCCACGCTTGCGCCGCGCTGGTCGCCTGATGGCGCCTCGATCCTCTATTCCATGGCCGTTGCAGGTAATACCGACATCTACCGTATCTCGGTAAATGGCGGGCGAGCAACCCGTCTGACGGACACGCCGGGAATTGATATTGGCGGGTCATACTCGCCCGATGGTCGCCGGATCGTGTTTGAAAGCGATCGTTCCGGCACTCAGCAATGCTATGTCATGGACGCAGACGGGACGAACCAACGCCGGATCAGCTTCTTTGGCGGGCGCTGCGCGACCCTGAGTGGAGCCCGCGCGGAGACCAAATCGCTTTCACCCGGATTGCCGGCGACTTTAATGTGGCTGTTATGACGCCGTCAGGCGGTAGCCTTCGCGTGCTTACCGGAGGGTGGCAAGATGAGGCACCGACCTGGGCCCCCAATGGCCGCATCATCCAATTCTTCCGGACGACGCGCGGTTCAGGGCGATCCTCGCTATGGCAGGTTGATTTGACCGGCCGCAATGAAAGGCGGCTGCCAACACCGGTTGACGCCTCTGATCCTGCATGGGGACCCATTCGTCCATAATGAATGGGCGTAAATCTCTCATAAATCTGGGGGCTGCATTAGCTATTGACCCCTTTGCCCTGCCTGCGCATGATTGCTCGGGTACAATACGGAGAGTAAATCGATGACCTTCTCTGCACAAAAGACCGCAACCATTGTTCTTATGACCTCTGCGCTGGCTCTGGGGGCATGTTCGAAAAAGGCGCCTGAGGAACTGCCGCCGGCGCCAACCAGTTCCACGCCCACACCGGCACCTCCAACTGACACCGGACCAGTGGGCCCAAGTGTTGGTTCACAGGCGCATTTTGAACGCGCGGTTGGCGGCTCTGCTGTCGTGTATTTTGACACCGACCGTTTCAACATCGACTCCGCCGATGCCGCCTCACTTCAGACCCAGGCTCAGTACTTTGCCCAGTACAGCCAAGTCACCTTCACAATCGAAGGGCACACCGATGAACGTGGCACACGCGAATATAACCTCGCCCTTGGTGAGAGACGTGCAAATGCGGCGAAGAATTATCTGGTGAGCCTTGGGGTTGATCCAAGCCGCATCCAAACGCTCAGCTACGGCAAAGAGCGCCCGGTTGCGCTTGCCTCAGACGCCGCTGCATGGGCGCAAAACCGCCGAGCGGCGAGCGTTATCATCAACTAAGTCTGTGTAACCGAAAATTTGACGCGCTCGCTCTCATACGAGGGCGGGCGCGTTTTTATTTGGCGGCCGTTTCAGCATGAGTGAGCACTTGCACAATAGGACCACTGGTGCCGCCAAAGTGCAGCTCACCATCGCCGCCAGCGCGCGCAAGCAGACACAGGCACACAAGCGCAAAAGCGCTAAAAAGGCTGGAGATTTGCAATTGCTGGCTCATGAAACTGGCCCAATATCCCTTCAAAGAGCGCCGAGCTCTAAGCGTTATGTGTGAACGAACTATTGCAATGCAACATTTCAATTGGCAACTTGTTCCTAAGGTCACTCACATATCTTCCCTTTGTGCGCTATTCCCCCTAGATGATGTGCATAATGCGCCTGACAAACGACATATTGCCCCTGGCACCGGCTGATTATGCCTAAGCCGCATCGCTCCAACGATTGGGGTTTCCCGCGCTGGCGCGGCTATGAGGAATCGCGCGAGGCGGTGAATGTTCGATTGTGTGACCGGCATGGCTGCGAAGAGCCGGGCAATTGCCCAGCGCCCAAAGCGCCCAACAGCCCGGATAAGTGGTATTTCTGCCAAAAGCACGCGGCGGAATACAATTCCAAATGGGACTATTTTGAGGGCCTCGACAAAGCGGAGAAGGCCGAACGCGCCAAGGAAGAGCGTCAGCAATCAGAAGGCTATGCTGAGGCTTCCCACTATGGCTGGATGGGATCGGGCGATGGTTCGCGCAGCGCCGATGAAATGCGCGCGCTGGAGCTGTTAGAATTGGAGGCAGATGCGGACTTTGCGGCGGTCAAGAAAGCTTACCGCGCGAAAGCCAAGCTTGTGCATCCTGATGTAAAGCCGGGTGATGATGAAGCAGCCCAAGAATTTCAAAAACTGCAAGTCGCGTATGACGTGCTGCGTGTGGCGGAAGAGCGCCGCGAATGGAAAGGACACTAACTCAAAATGCATATTCTCGCTTTCGCTGCCAGCAATTCCAGTGTTTCGATCAATCATCAATTGGTGCGTTATGCCGCCAGCCTCGCAGAGAGCTGCGAGGTAGAGACGCTTGATATCCACGATTACGAAATGCCGATCTACCGGCATGACCGCGAGGAAGAGAGCGGTATTCCGCAATTGGCACACGACTTCCTTGCCAAGATTGCTTCTGCCGACGCGCTAATCATCTCTTTTGCAGAGCATAACGGAACCTACACCGCTGCCTTCAAAAACCTGTTTGATTGGTGCAGCCGAGTGGGAGGCGAAGTGTGGCATGGCAAACCTATGGCCTTGTTAGCGACGTCTCCTGGCGAACGAGGCGGGCAAAGCGTGCTGAAATTCGCGGCAGATGCAAGCCCTCACTTTGGCGGCAATGTCGTCGGCCACCTGTCAGTGCCAAGCTTTGACTCGAACTTCGACACAGATGCTGGAAAGCTGACAGATGCTGAGCTTGACGCAAAACTGCGCTCTCTTATCGCCAATCTTGTGAGTGCCTAGGCGCCGGGCGTAATCACAACCGATTTCACTGTGTCGAAATTGCCAGCAGCCAGATCGCTAGGCGCGATCCAATATTGCAGGATATTGCCGTCAAAGTGGTGCTGCGGGCCAGCGCCGCTTGGCAGTTCAAGCAGCAGAAGGTGATCGCTGGCGAGGTTTTCCACCTCACCCGAAGCATAGGTGGCCGGGCCAAACATACGCGCAGGGGTTTCGGCGCTGATTGGGTCATTGTGGCCTTCGCCTTTGGCCTCAATCTCGGACGCGGTTTTCGTTGCAAGAGCATGACCGTTCATCGCCCGGTCAATCCAATTGGCCGGCACGCTGCTCAATGCCTCACTTCCTACGCCTAAGCTAAGATCGACCGATTCGATGATAAGGTCGGACACTGCAGATCCCAAGACACCTTTGCGATCTTCAAACCACTGCCAAATGTCATCGGCGATAGGCTGATCAAGCTTCACGCTTTGAGGGCGCTGCGTGCCAAGAATGTAAAGCTCCTTAGCTTCCTCAAGCCAGGCGGAAAATTGCAATTCACGCTCTTTCGGAGACAGGCCCGGGTAGAGTGTTTCTGGCAGAATTTCATAAGGTTCGCGCAAGGCATCAATCATGCGACTTGCAAGAACCCGGATCGCGCCGAAATCATGCGGGAAGGAGGGGAAAGGACGGGTCAAATCGGTCTGCGCCCCTTCCATATCGTGCGTCGCTGAACTGAGCGCAGCACCGGTTTCCTGAATTTCGAGCAAGGCCCGCGCTGCATGGCTGGCCGACCAGAAAGCACCATCATCCTCATCAGAATCCGGATAAGTCAAACCCATGGGTGCAAACGGGAAGCGGGGCAGAAGACGCGGCACATAGTCTTGGGCGTTATCAACCTCATCGGTGCAGCCGCTAAGCGCAAATCCGCCATTTGCGCCAAGCGCGGGGCCAGCATCTTCGGGTTCAGGCACAGGGCCCCATGACTGAACTGAACCGGTATGGTGAATGAAAGAATGGCTGGATAGAAAATCCTCATCGGCATCTTTGTTGCAATTGATAAAGCAGTACAGCACGCCGTCTTGGGGAAGCAGTCCGGTCGGATCAGCTTGGCACAATTGGGTGCAATCCCACTGCATTACAAACTGCATGGGAGCGCCGCCTTCCGCACCGCGCTCACGGGGCCATTGAAATCCGGCAGGACCGATCGGTTGCCCGCCGTAAAAGGACAATCCATCCTTGCTCGGTGATTGCGGTAAGAACTGACGAAATACAATTGGCTGCTTGCGCCCTGCCAAAACTTCCGGGGGCACAGACCGCGCCGGGAGGTCGTCTGCAAACTCGTTTTCGAGTGTCACGGGTTCATCCTGCGCCCGGTCTGCGTCAGCTGCCGCTGCGGCCGCTACCCCGGCGGATGCTGCAAGTGCTGCTACGCTCGCCGCTTCGTCATCGCAGATTTCGTCATCTTCTGAAGACGCATCAGGGGTGAGCGATGCTGTGTCCTGTTCGTCTTGGCCGTTCTCCTCGATCCACTGCGCTTCACTGCCGAATTCGCTTTCATCAAGGGTGTTGTCGGTGTCCGTGTCCGCGTCCGTGTCCGTGTCCGTGTCCGTGTCCGTGTCCATGTCCGCGTCCAGACCTAGATCGGCATCTTCGATACTCTCGATTTCGTCAGCGTCGTACTCGGTGAACTCTGCTTCTTGTATCTCAACCTCGCCAGGTTCAGAGGCCACGTTTGCGGTTTCGCCCGAAGGTGTCCCTTCTTCGCGCTCTGCTCCAGCGACGAGTGAACGCCGGCGGCCTGCGCTTTTCGTTGCGGGAACAGCCTGCGCATCTGGTCTGGCCGGTTCGGCTTTATCTATCGCGAAATCTGCGCGCGGCTCTTCAGCAACCTTGCGAGCGTTCGCCTTTCTTCGGCGATACCAAATGAGAAAAATGGTTCCGAAAACCGCAGCCAAGAACCCACCAGCCATAAGGGCAAGAGGGGCAATCAGACCGGAGCTTATCATCGCAATCAGAATATCAACGCGCATCACAGCATTCCCAATAAGGCATGCCCGTTAACTGACTCCGCCAAACCGGAGCCTGCCAATAGGCTGGTAATCTGACTGCATCTAGTAAATCTAGGTCAATTCATAGTTAACATGATCATGGCTTGAAGCCTGAAAGGGTAACATTTTGCATTATGCGCCCGAAATGGCGTTATCTGCTGAATAGAATTGTCATTTTGAGCGGGTGTTGATCGCTGCCGGAGGATTGTCGTTCCACCATGGTGCATCTGTCCATGGGCGCACATCGACCTCGAAACTCCAACAGCTGCGATGCTGGTGAGCGAGGTGCCAATAGGTTTCGGCAAGCGCGGCAGGCTCAAGGACACCATCTTCACCCTTTGACGCTTTGTATGCTTCAAATTTGTCTCCGAGAAGGCGGCCCAAAGTGTCGGGGGCATTGACGGGGCCATCGACGATGATGTGGCTGATATGAATGCCCTGCGGGGCAAATTCGGCGTTGAGCGTTTGGCACAGCATGCGCCGGCCGCCAATCGCGGCGGCGTGGCTGTGTTGTCCGGCATTGCCGCGCATGGCTGCTGTTGCTGAGGTCACAAGCAGTGCGCCGCGCCCCCGCTCCAGCATCGCTGGAAGCATTGCCTGGGCCAGACGGAAAAGCGCGAACGAGGTCATGCGCCAACCAAGTTCGAAAGCCTTATGGGGGGTCTCGAAAAATGGCCGATTGCCGATTTGCGCGCCTAAGTTGAACAGGCACACCTCAATCGGGCCGATATCGCGTTCAATGCTTTCAACGAGTTCTTCGATAGTGCCATCTTCAGCCGCATTGATCAGCGCGCCAGTGGCGCTGCCGCCGTCTGCCTCGATCGCTGAGACCAGGCTGTCCAAACCCTCCTGATCAGAGCGCCTAGCCACGACGGCGTGATAGCCGCCCTTGGCAAAGCGTTTGGCCGTGTTGCCGCCGATCCCGGCGCCAGCGCCAAGAACGAGGCAGACAGGTTTTCGCGTGCCGCTCATCTCAACTTCCTCTCTCCCAAACGAGCCTTGGAAGAGAGGTTAGTCTGCAATTCAGACGTAGTCCAGAGCCTGTTCAAAGTCCGCGATCAGATCGTCCGGGTCTTCGATCCCAATGCTGATCCGCACAAGACTGTCGGTGATGCCAAGTGCGGCGCGGCGCTCTTCGGGGACGGAGAGGTGCGTCATGGAAGCCGGGTGACTTGCGAGCGTTTCTGTCCCGCCAAGACTGACGGCGAGTTTGGCGATCTGCAAATGATCGAGGAAGCGGAAGCATTCTGCCTCGCCGCCTTTAAGGAACACGCTGAAGGTTGACCCTGCGCCAAGGCAATGGCGGTTGTAAATGTCCTGTTGGCGTGCTTCTTCGATTGCGCCGAGATAGCCGAGGCCGGTCACCTTGGGGTGATCTTTGAGGAAGGCGCAGACTTTGGCGGCGTTTTCGCCCGCGCGGGCCATGCGCAGTTCAACCGTTTCAAGGCTGCGAAGGAGCATCCATGCGGTGTTGGGATCAACGATGCCGCCCATTGTGTTGCGGAGCGCGCGTACCGGATCCATCCACTTTTTCGCGCCTGCGATAGACCCTGCGACCAGATCGGAGTGCCCGCCCACATATTTGGTCAGCGAGTAGGCAACAATATCTGCGCCGTGGCCGAGCGGACGCTGCCACAGCGGCCCAAGGAATGTGTTGTCGATAGCGATGGGGCAATCCCATTTGAGGTTGGCATCACGCGCGTCTCTTACCGCTTCGATATCGACCAGAGCATTGGTCGGATTGCCGGGGCTTTCGAGGTAGATCATTGCGACTTTTCCGCCATTTTCGCTTGCCTGGCGTTTCGCGCGAACCAGGACGTCGTCCAGCTCCTCGCGGCTGGCTCCTGCGGGAAAGTCGATATAGGTGACGCCGAACTTTGACAGAACCTTTGCAACAAACCCTTCCGAGGCTGCATAGAGTGGCCCGGAGTGGACGATCACATCACCCTGGCTCACATAAGCCATCATCAAGATGCAAATCGCGGTCATTCCGCTTGAGAAGGTAAGCGCGTCTTCTGCCCCATCCCAAATCGCAAGGCGGTCTTCGAGGATTTCCTGATTGGGCCCGTTGAAGCGCGAATAGACAAGACCATCTGCCCCGCCTTTGCGCTTTCCTGTGATACCTTCGAAATGGCGTTTGCCGTCCGCCGCGCTTGGAAATGCGAAGGTCGAGGTGAGGAATATAGGGGCTTTCAATGAGCCTTCTGAGAGGGTTGGGTCATACCCATGCCCCATCATCAGAGTTGACGGCTTTAATGGCCGTCCGCCAATTTCGGTGCGTTCAGGCTTTGGCTTGCGGCGCTGGCTCGGGATATTGGGCGTGGGGTTTCCGGCTGCGTCTATTGGATCAGTCACGGGGCTGATTTCCTTCCTGCATATCATCCCTAGGAAGGCAGGGACCTCACATTGTGAAGGCGATTGGAGCGCCCGCTTCTAACCTCCGCAGAAGCGCCTCTCCCCATCCGCCATGTGCAAGTATTGGTATATTTCGATCCGGTTTCATGTGCAACCGGATTCCTCCGTATCATCTCTGAGCGGGCCGCGGGCACGTACGAGCTACAGATTTTCTGCATGAGGGCTCGCCCTCTGGCAAATGACTTAAACACATTGCCCTTTAGGCGCAAAAGTCAGACCAGAGCGGCGATGCCCCATACGATCCCAACGATCATAAATATCCCCACGATATCAAGCACAAGTCCAGCGCGCACAAGCTTTTCAATCCGCAGCCGCCCGGTGCTCCAGGCAATCGCATTGGGGCCTGTGCCAGCGGGCAGGATAAAGCCCCAGCTTGCCGCGAGCGCTGCTGGCATTGCGATCAAAATCGCTGCCTCACCAAGACCAAGCCCCGCCGCAAGGCTCGCCACAACCGGAATGATCGCGCTGGCGGTGGCCACATTGCTGGCAAACTCAGTGACAAGAACGACCATCGCCACCACCGCCAATGCCACGATCACCAAGGGGAGCGTTTCGAGCGGCAGAAGCGATTTTCCCAGCCAGTCTGCAAGCCCGCTGGCCTGCATGCCGGAAGCGAGCGCGAGCCCGCCTCCGAACATCAGAATCACGCCCCAAGGCGCACGGTCGGCCTCGCGCCAGCTGAGAAGGGGCCGGCTCTTGCCATTTGCTTTCGAGCCATCGGGCAAAAGGAACAGCGCGAGCGCCGCGATCACCGCAATCGTACCATCGGTCCAGCTGCCTTCTGGAAGGTATGGTGCGACCCAGCGCCGCGTCATCCAAAGCACAAATGTGACCGCGATGATGGGCACCAGCCGCCTTTCAGCAGGGCTCCACGCAGAATGATCATCAATCGCTGCACGCGCCGCCGCGACGTCGAAGGGGTGGGCCGCTACCTTCTGCACGTGCGCGACGATCAGGCACGCGAGCGGCACTCCGAGCAGCACGATGGGCAGACCAAAGGTCATCCATTCGGCAAAGCCAATCTGGAGCCCGATCATATCATCAAGCAGCTGCACCGCGATCCCATTGGTGGGCGAGCCAACAATTGTGCCAAGTCCGCCGATCGTCGCCCCAAACGCAATCCCCATTGGTAGCGCGCCATATATGCCGCTCGTTTCCGCGTGGCCGTCCGCGTGTCCACCCGCGGTCTGTAAAGAAGCGCCGCCTGCCAGCACGGCAAGCGCCATTGGCATCATGATGAGCGTGGTGGATGTGTTGGAGATGAGCCCGGAAAGGATCGCTGCGCTGATCATAAAGGCGAACAGCAAGCGCACCTGACCGCCTCCCGAACCAATCGTTTTCAGGATAGCAAGGCTTAGCCTGCGGTGCAGCCCTGTCCGCTCAATGGCCAGCGCAATGAATGCGCCGCCCAGCAGCAGGAACAAAATGGGGGCATAGTAAGCGCTCGCCGTCTCGCGCGCCGTCATCACCCCGCATAATGGCAAGCAGACAAAGGGCAGCAGCGCGGTCACAGGCAGCGGCACCGCCTCGGTCATCCACCATGCGGCCATCCACGCGACCAGCCCTGCGACCAGCCAAGCTTGCGGCTCCATACCGCCGGGTGCGGGGGAAAAGCCGTCAGCGCAAATCCGAGGGGCCCAAGAAACAGGCCAATTCTTTGTGCGGTCATCACAGCCTTGTGTCCTGTCTTTGCCAATATTCGCAAAAGTGCCAGCTTGGCGGCCAAGCGCAAGGCCGGACCGCCCGCACTTGTGGATGGATTGGCGCGGGCGCTCAAAACGGTTTAGGCACAGCCCATGCGTGATGATCGACCTATAGAGCTCTTGCCAAGCAGCGCGCGCCTTGGACCGCCAGTGAGTACGCTTGCCGCCGCCTTTCACAATGACCCCGCGCTCAGCTGGATCGTGCCTGCCGAGGAAAGACGCCGCGCGATGCTTCCCGGGTTTTTCAAAGTAATGGCCGAGCAATCGCGCCGCCACGGTGAGATATTGGCGTCCCCTGATGGGGGCGCAGCGAGCCTGTGGTATCCTCCGGGCAAGGTGAGCGATGGGGTGTTTGCTGGCCTTTATGACAACCTGAGGATGTTGGCGGGCTTCCGCTCAGACCTACCGCGCGGCCTCTCAGTCGCGGAGGAAATGTACAAACGCCACCCGAGCCCGCAGCCGTATTCGTACCTGCGCTATGTCGGCGTTGCGCCAGAGGCCCAAGGCAAGGGTTGGGGCGGGGCGATTGTGCGCGCAGGCATCGCGCGGGCGGCGCAGCAGGGCACAGGCGTGCTGCTAGAGACCGCAACGCCCGGAAACGTCGCAATTTACACGCGGTTGGGATTTGAGATTTTAGAAGAGTGGGAGGTGCCGGGTGGTGGCCCAAAGTTCTGGACTATGATCCACCCGGCTCCTTGAGTAGGAACTTAACCGTCTTCTCTGAATTCCAGTTTAGCCGCCGCGCCGCCCGACAGTGTTGGATTTTTTGGTCCATGAGGTCTGTCAGCCGTTGAGCTGCCGTCACCTTTTCGCCGAGGGCGGCGTTTTGGGTTCCCATTCCGACCGGGGGTTCAGCGACCTGAGGGATCCGGCCAAGAATCATGCGTAGGACCTCGGCGAAGCTGCCGAAAGTGTTCGATAATCTTGGCCAGGCCCTTGCTCATTTTGGGCTCACTTCGGCGCCAGAACCATTAGCATTTGGCGGCCCTCAAGGCGCGGGAATGCTTCGACCTTGGCGGTCTCTTCGACATCTTCCTGCACCTTTTTAAGCAAGTCCATGCCCAAATGCTGGTGCGCCATTTCGCGGCCGCGGAAACGAAGCGTGACTTTGACCTTGTCGCCATTGTCGATGAATTTGTTCACGTTGCGCATCTTCACATCGTAGTCGTGCGTGTCGATGTTGGGACGCATTTTGACTTCTTTGATGTCCTGCGTTTTCTGAGTCTTACGCGCAGCGTTGGCCTTTTTCTGGGCCTCATAGCGGTATTTGCCAACATCAAGGAACTTGCACACGGGCGGGTCCGCATTGGGGGACACTTCGACAAGGTTCAATCCCTTGTCATTCGCTTGCTCCATCGCTTCATTCGTGAACATTAGCCCCAGGTTTTCACCTTCGTCATCAATGACGCGGACCTTTGGGACTTGAATAAACTGATCATAACGAGGGCCGCTTTTCGTTGGCGGGGCCATCTGACGCCGAGGTGGACGGGCTATGTGGGTTCTCCTGTTGTAGCCATATTTCGAGTCTTCGAGTATAGGGGTGAAATCGCAAAGATACTAGGTGTGCAGGTCAAGCAGCCTCGCGATAAAGCGGGAATGTGACCAATTTACCCTTAGCGGGGCGGAGCTGGCTTACAACTGGACACCCCAAGAAAGCTTGGGGAAGTCGAAGACTCCGTAGCCAACCATTCGAGGCATAAGCCAAAGGACAAGGTTCAAAACGAGGCCCAAGAAAGCCGAAAAAGTCACAAAGGCGAAAAGGCCCAATCCAATATCATCCCCAGTGATAGACTTCTCACCTCTCGACAAAACCAAGCTGACGAATGCGGCAGCCATTGCAACTCCAAGCAAAAGGGAGCTTGGCCAAGCCGCTGAAAAGGTGAACTTATCGCCAAAGATTTGTCCTAGAACCGGGGCCACGAGAAAATACATCCAGCAGATCATAAATGCGAAGAAAACCACTCCGCTGAAACCGGAAGTGACCGAGGAATCCGCAGTGGAACCGGACAAATAACCCCAAATGGTGGGAGCCATAAAGGCAGCCAAGACCACGAAGTGCCAAATGGTGATGGCATTCCAACCGTATCGCAGCGGCGCAAATTCCATCAAGCAGCCTCGCGATAAAGCGGGAATGTGACCAATTTGCCCTTAGCAGGCAAGATTGCATCAATTGCGCGTGCCGGGCTCAGCGCTTTCAATATCTCCGGTGCACCTGCATCCATACCGCCGGTGTAGGCTCCAAAGGCCGGCGCGATCATGCGGTCTCCGCTTATCTTTGACCGGCTCACCACAGCGCAGGCACGCGCGATGTACCGGTTCCTGACCCGAATGCGCATTTTGGGGTGGTAGTGGCCCGAAAGCTCAGGCCGCGTCTCGCCATGCTTGGCTTCATGGCGAAGGATCACGCCTGAAAGCTCAAGTTCGCTACAGCTCTCAGCGCCGAATGTTCTGTGCATGTCTTCGTCGTGATTTCCCGTGATCCAAACCCAATCGTGCGCGCGGATAAGGCCTTCGAGCATCCCGCTTGCATACGCGTCCAAGCGCCCCGTGCCTGCATCATCATGGAAGTTATCGCCCAAGGTTATCACCCGGCGCGCACCGGTTGCCTTTAGCGTATCGGCCAATCGCTCCAGCGTCTCGCGGCTGTCATAGGGCGGGAGCATTTGCCCGGTCTGCGCGTACCAGCTGCCCTTCTCAAGATGGAGATCAGCCACAAGCAGCGCTCTTTCACGCGGCCAGTAAAGCGCGTGTGATTTGGTCAGCACCATCTCCTCACCCGCAAATTCGAGCGTAGCGCCCAAAGCGCTGAGGTCAGAATCGGATCGGAACGAAACAGGAACCATGCGCTCTTGTGACTTGGCGGCTCCCGTTTGACAAGTGTCAAAGCGGGTGGACACATTTGCTGTCATAAGGCACATGCAATCACAACAATGGACAAGGGATATCTATGAGCGATTGGGCCGGTCATACAGAGCGTGCAAAAACATGGTTTGAGAGCCTTCGCGATCAAATTTGCGCCGCTTTTGAAAGCATTGAGCGCGATGCGGGCTCAGATGCGAGCTTTCAATATACGCCTTGGACCCGCGAGGAAGAAGGTAATGATGATCCCGGTGGCGGCGTCCAAGGCCTGATGAAGGGCAAAGTCTTCGAGAAGGTCGGCGTCAATGTCTCGACCGTTCGTGGGACCTTCTCCGAAGCTTTTGCCAATCAAGTGAACGGGGCGAGCGTTGAACATCCTGAGTTCACCGCAACCGGCATCAGCCTTGTCGCGCATATGTGGAACCCGAAGGTTCCCGCTGTCCATATGAACACGCGGTTCTTGACCACACAGGCTGCTTGGTTTGGGGGCGGGGCGGACCTTAACCCGCCGATCCCGCACGAGGAAGACACCGAGGCGTTTCACGCCTCAATGCGCGCCGCCTGTGCCGCGCATAATCCGACTTATTATGAGAAGTACAAAAAGTGGGCGGACGACTATTTCTACATCCCCCACCGCGAAGTGCACCGGGGTGTGGGCGGGATATTCTACGACCATCTCGCGTGCGAGGACGATGCTAGTTTCGACCGCAATTTTGCCTTCACACAGGATGTCGGGAAGGCCTTTCTCGACGTGTATCCCAAGCTGGTGCGCAAGCGCATGAATGACGCGTTTTCGCCGGAGGATGAGGCAGCGCAGCTCGAATATCGCGGGCGCTATGCTGAGTTTAACTTGGTGCATGATCGGGGCACGATCTTTGGCCTTAAAACCGGCGGGAATATCGACGCGATCCTGATGAGCCTCCCGCCGAGGGCGACTTGGAGTTAGGAGGCCCTTTTCCCAAAGCACTTGCGAGCGGCATGGCCTCGTGTTTGACTGCTTAGTGAAGGCAAATTTCGGAACAATCCCAACGGTTAGGGCTTAATCCTGCATGCTTTGGGCAATGCGTCATCCCGTGCGGCTTGTCCCGCTCCTCTACCTTATCGCCATTGCGTTTGGCACAATCTTACTATGGCTGCCGCTCTCCACGACAGGCGAGGCGGGTGCGCCCTTGTCTACCGCTCTCTTTACCGCCGTCTCAGCCATCGCGGTCACAGGCCTTATCGTCGAGGATACGCCAACCTATTGGAGCATGTTCGGGCAATGCTCAATTCTGTTCCTGATCCAAATCGGCGGTCTGGGGACTAAAACAGCGGCGACGTTCTTCGCGTTGGTCTTGGGTCGCAATGTGGTTTTCCGCCGCACGGTGGAGCGCGATATTGAGCGCGAGCAATTAAGCCTTTCGGATGCAGGCTTTGCCATCAAGCTGATCCTGATCGTCACAGTGATCGTGGAAACCGTGACCACTGCAGTGCTCACATACCGCTTTCACACTCTTCACGACATGCCGCTCGGAACCGCCTTCTGGCACGGCCTCTTTCAAGCGGTGAGCGCGTTCAACAATGCCGGCTTTTCGACTTTTTCGGACAGCCTCATGGGCTTCAATACGGACGCTTTGGTCCTGATGCCGATTGTCCTTGCAGTAATCATCGGATCTCTCGGCTTTCCGGTGATCCAAGATATGATCCAATGCGGGCGCAAAACGTCAAACTGGACGCTGCATTCCCGCATCACATTGTACGGCACGATCATCCTTCTCGCCGGTGGATTTTTCGCAGTGCTGCTAGCTGAGATGCACAATTCTGACACTTTGGGCCCGATGTCCATTGGCGCAAAGCTCCTCAACGCCTTCACCCATTCGGCGATGCCGCGCACAGCCGGCTTTAACAGCCTCAATGTCGCGGCGTTTCGCGATGAGACGGTGCTGTTCAACTATATCCTAATGTTTATCGGCGGCGGTAGCGCGGGGACAGCGGGCGGGGTCAAGATCACCACCATCACCATCCTGTTCGTCATCCTGATCTATCAGGTGCGCGGGCTTGGCAATGCGGAGATGGAGGGGCGCCAAATCAGCAACCGGCTGGCCAGCCAGGCCGTCACCGTCATTATGTTCGCCCTGAGTGCGATATTCCTTGCCTCGTTCTACCTGATGGCGCGGACGGCATTTGAGTTCGAGGACATCGTATTCGAGACGATTTCTGCCTTCGCCACTGTGGGCCTTAGCCGCGGGATCACCGGCGATCTTCCCGTTGACGGACAACTCGTGATTGTGGCGCTGATGTTCATTGGACGGGTAGGCACGATCACCGCTGCAACATGGCTCGCAATGGGGGCGGTTGGGCGCGGCTCACCCATGCGCACCGATGCGAAAGACCCGATCATCGGCTGACTTGCGTTTTACGCTTGCAGCTTTGCGCTTAGCCACGCACATTGCTGTCAATGCTGCGCCAGTATGAACTTGTGGAACGGGTCCTTGATTACGACCCTGACGCCGATGAGGCGGCGCTTAACCGTGCCTATGTGTATACGGTCCAGAAACACGGCAGCCAAAAACGCGCAAGCGGGGACCCTTATTTCTCGCATCCCGTCGAAGTTGCAGGGTTGATGACCGACCTGCAGCTTGATCAAGAGACGATCATGACCGCGCTGCTCCACGATACGGTCGAAGACACTTTGGCAACTATCGACGATATTGAGGCGAACTTTGGCCCGGATGTGGCGCGGCTTGTCGATGGGGTGACGAAACTTTCGAAGATCGAGACCATGCCCGAAAATGAGCGGGCCGCAGAAAACTTGCGCAAATTCCTCCTCGCTATGTCTGAGGATATTCGCGTGCTGCTGGTTAAGCTTGCGGACCGCTTGCACAATATGCGCACGCTCCATTTCATCAAAAAGCCTGAGAAGCGCAGGCGTATCGCGCGCGAAACCATGGATATCTACGCGCCTCTCGCTGAGCGGGTGGGTATGTATGAATATATGCGAGAAATGCAGGCCCTCGCCTTTCAGCAGCTTGAGCCCGAAGCCTATGCCACCATCACCGACCGGCTTGGCGCACTTCGCGGTGAAGACAGCGGCGAGGTTGATGCAATAGCGCTGGCGATCAAGCAGGCTCTGGCGGAGGCGGGCCTTTCGGTTGAGGTGGCGGGCCGCGAAAAGCACCCATATTCAATCTGGCTAAAGATGTCAGAGCGCCATGTGAGTTTTGAGCAGGTCACAGATATCATGGCCTTCCGCGTTATCACGGACAATATCACAGACTGCTATGCCGCGATGGGCGTGCTTCACACCACTTGGCAGTTTTTGCCGGGAAAATTCAAAGATTACATCTCGACGCCCAAGACCAATGGTTACAGGTCACTTCACACCTCATTGATGTATGAAAATTCGATGCGGGTTGAGGTGCAAATTCGCACGCACGAAATGCATCATCGCAACGAATTCGGGCTCGCTGCGCATTGGGCCTATAAGCAAGCGGACAAGGCTGATGGGCAGGTAGGCTGGCTGCGCGATCTGATTGAGATCGTCGATGCAAGCCACGATGCTGAGGAATTGCTCGAGCATACACGTCTTGCAATTTATCAGGATCGCATCTTCGCCTTCACCCCGAAGGGCGCGCTGTTCCAATTGCCCAAAGGATCAACGGCGGTTGATTTCGCCTTTGCGGTGCACACCGATCTTGGGCTTGCCACTGTTGGGGTGAAGATAAATGGCCGGCACATGCCGCTTCGCACGCAGCTTTCGAATGGCGATGTGGTGGAGATCATCAAAGGCGGAGATGCAGGCCCGCAATTGTCATGGTTGGGTTTTGTTGTCACCGGGAAAGCGCGCGCTGCAATCAGGCGGGCGGTTCGGCTTAAAGAGCGCGACGAAGTGGCTGAGATCGGGTTGAAACTCTTCGATGAGATTGCATCGCGGGTCCCTGCGAAAATTGGCAAGAAGGCGATTAACGACGCCGTCAAACGGCTTTCGATGGATGAACCGGATGATCTTATGTTTGCCATTGGCGGCGGCAAGATCAGCGACCGCGAGGTCATGGAGGCGCTGGTTCCGGGCTGCACTTCGGAATTTGACGAAGAAGAAGAGTGGGCCGGCAGAGAGCGCGAAATATCAATCCGGGGACTAACGCCAGGTGTCGCCTTTGAGCTCGCTGATTGCTGTCACCCAGTACCAGGCGATAGGATTGTCGGACTAAGGCGCAAAGGCGAGCGTGTCATCGTCCATACGATTGACTGTTTTGAACTGGCCAACGGTGTTGATAGCGATTGGCTGGACCTCAATTGGGGCAGGCGCTCGCACGGGGCCGTTGGGCGCTTCTCAGTCACGATTTATGATCGGCCGGGCACTTTGGCGGAGATGGCGGGAATCTTTGCGCAGAATAAAATCAATGTGACCAATCTTCGCCAATCCAATCTGGAGCCGCCTTTTGCAACCTATGCCATTGATGCAGAGGTCAATGATGTGGCGCACCTCTCGCGCATCCTTTCAGCCTTGCGGGCAAGCGATGCTGTGGCGCAGGCAGATCGTATCTGACCATTATACAGAGCGCGGCGCATTCGCGTGGTTAATTTCAAGTTTACCATGTCTTAAACCAATGCCGGTAATTCCCCTTAGTAAGTCCGGACCCGTACTGGGACCGGTGCACTAAAGGGGATTGGGGTAGTGACAGCGCTAAACCATCAGTTTGAGCCTGATTTGTCAGCCGGTCAGTTTAGCAGTTCGACCGAGCAGACGCCTGATACGATAGTGAATATCAATTGGCTTGATCGCCTTTCGGTCGCAGGCAAACTTCGCGTAGCGGTGCTTGGCAATACTATTGTTCTCGCATTTCTTGTGGGCCTGATTTTGTTCGCCGCTTGGTTCTTCACAGAAACAGGCCGCGATCATTCGATCTCCAATGCCGTCGAAGCACGCAGCAACAACGCTGCAATCGCGCTTTACGAGGTCGCAGACCGTCTTCAGCAGGCAGAGCGAGCAACGTCGCCGCAGGCGCGTGACCGCGCGATTGAATTGGCCGACGAAGCTGTTGTCAAAGCGGTATCCCTGCTTGATGAACCGATCAATCAATTCAGCGGCTCAATGCCGCAAACCTATGGTGCGACGTATATGGATCTGCGCGAGAAGGTTGAGGCGCTCCATATCGAGCTTGAGGCCACCAGCGCAAGCGCGCCGGATCTGGCGGTGTTGCGCAGCGATGTCACAGCGGTCAGATCTGATCTGGTTGCCTTCACCGAAACTTTCCGCACCCAGATAAAGGCAAGCACAGCCCAGCTGTTCACAGACATCTCGAGGTTTCTGTTAGGGTTATTGATCTTGAGCATTCTGTGTATCAGTGTTGCCAGCTTTGCGGCTCGCCGTATCGCTGCAAATGTTTCGAAAAAAATCAGGCAGCTTACCGGTGCGATGGATAAAATGGTCGCAGGGGAAACCTCGATCGACATCCCATGCCGGGACGGCACCGACGAGATCGGCGAGATGGCGCGCGCGCTGGCAATTTTCCAGCGTTCATCGCTCCAACTGAGTGAGTTATCGCAAAGCCGCGCGTCAGAAGTCGAAGCCCAGCTTGATGGCCAAAAGCAGCTTGCCGAAGAGATGCGCACTTTGAAATTGGAAAAGAGCCAGCTTCTGGAAAACCTCGCCAATGACTTTGAAGTGTCGGTTGGCGAGCTGATCACTTCGGTGTCGGCCGCCTCGCAGCAGCTTAAGGCGACCTCTGCGCAGATGGTCCATGTCGCAGATGGTTCAAACGGGCAGGCCGATAGCGCGAGCGCGGCAATGAAAAGTGCATCAGCCAATGTCACCGCTGCTGCTGCGGCAACCGATGAGTTTGCGCTTTCGATCAATGAAATCAGCCAGCAAGCAACGGCGTCTGCAACCCTGGCGCGCGATGCGACCACTTTGGTGGCCTCTGCCAATACGCGGATGGATGACCTATCCGGTGCTGCTGAAGAAGTGGGCGAGATTGCGGGGCTTATTCAAACCATCGCTCAGCGTACCAATCTGCTTGCGCTCAATGCGTCGATTGAAGCAGCGCGCGGCGGCGAGGCAGGCCGCGGCTTTGCTGTGGTGGCAAGCGAGGTGAAAGAACTCGCTATGCAGACAAGCGCTGCGACCAGTTCGGTGGCTGAGAAAATTACTGCAATGCAAGATTCCACGCGGTCGAGCGCCAAAGACCTTAATTCGATCTATGGCCAGATCGGTGAGCTTGAAAAAGTGGCTGTCGTGATCGCGACTGCTGTGGATCAACAATCGGTTTCTGGCGAAGAACTTGCGCGCAATATCGACACGGTCGCCGAAGGGTCGCGTCAGGTCAGCGAGCTGCTTGTGGCGCTGCGCGAGGCAAGCGAGGAAACGGGTACGGCGGCTGATGATGTGGTGGCAAGCGCAACTGCGCTTGGCAATCATGCGGAAGATCTTCGGGATAAGGCGGGCCGCTTTATTGCAGATGTTCGCCGTTCTGCGCGCGAGTTGGAAGCCGACGATAAAGCTGCGTGAACAGCGCGAATTAAAGCGGTGTAACGCTCACGGATAGCTCATCGCCGGGTGCCAAGTCCTCGGCTTTCATGATCTTCTTGCTAATGAGCAGGATCCATTCGGACTGCTTGTCTTGCGGGAAAACGCTGCTTTTCCAGCTGGTCTCGCCAACGGTCGCGGTGACTTTGACAGAGCCAAACCCGCGAATGCGCCCGAATTCGAGTTTTTGCATCAGAGCATGGCCAGCCAAAGCCTCGGCCTGATCGCCTGTGAAGCCGACGAGGTGATAGGTGCCCTTATCTCCTTGCCACCGGCGTAAAGAGAGGGTGGCGGTGATTTCCTCCGTCATTGCGAGCGTAGCGAAGCAATCCAGAGCGGATCGCGTGAGCGCTCTGGATTGCTGCACCGCTTCGGGGCTCGCAATGGCGAATTGAGGCAGTTACTCCCCACCCGCAACCTCACGAATGGGCACTGGGATATTGCAGATATCCGCCCCGCCTGCTGGCACGATAAAGAACGGATCGCGGCGGTTTGCGCGGGCCTCGGCGTACTTGGCGAAGGTCTCGGTTTCGGTGGAGAGATACTCGAATGCGGGGCGCTCGGCTTTGGGGAGGTCAGAGGCAACGCGGATGGAGAGGATTGGGGTGCGAAGGTCTACTTCTTCCTCGGTGTAGAAGCCCAAGACACCTGAACCACGCGGAAGGGAGGAGAGATGCTCCATCCCGCTGATAATGCGGCCCGCAAGCGCGATATTGCGATCAAGGTGCCGGGGCGCATGGCCGATGACGGTGTAGAGCTCAGCGCCAGAGCCAGTGTCGGGGGAATAATTGCGGCCAACGCCGACCATGCCGTAGCAATGGACGGGCCACGCGTGCGTCATGTTGCCGAAAGATATGGGCCATCCCATATATGAGAAATTGAAATAAGCGTATGGGTCGCCGCCAAAAATGTTGGACAGCCGTCGGCTGTTCTCAAACTGACTAGAGTCTAAAGGTGCATAGACCGTCCACCCAGTCGGCCCATTTTCCGATCTTTGGCCATGATCGCGCGTCGCGTCATTCCGCATTTCCTCGGTGATCGGGACTTCGTAGTCCTCCTCGCCCATCACCCTTAGCCCCTCAGGCAAAGGCTTGGTCTCAATCCCTTCGCCTTCCGGATTGTCATGCCCCGGATCGCCCCATTGGACGACGTAATTGTCCTGCACGCGGTTGACTGTGATACCGTCATACCACTTGGCGCGGGCGAGCTTGCGAATGTTCTCCACCCAGCCTTGGCTAAAAGGCGCTGGCATCAGCTGGATTACGACTTCGCGCGGCTTCCCATCGTGTGAAGCCTGCCCCCGACCCTGATCCGGGGGTGCGAGCGTCATCACCAGCAGGTCTTCCGCAGCAATCTGCAACCAATCCTCAGCCGCGGCAGTGTTCACAATCTCATTAGGCGAGGGCGCCGCCTCCTCTTCATCCTGAGCGGAAAGAGGCGCGCCCAGCGGAGCGGCAATTGCGATCAATGCGGCGGCGGCGAGTGTCATGTGTTTCATAACCCGCAGACATGACATCACAGCGCTTGCACCTCAAGCCCGCCGCGTTTAGAGGGCTCTCCCAACGGAGACGTGGCCGAGTGGTCGAAGGCGCACGCCTGGAAAGTGTGTATACGGTAACCCCGTATCGTGGGTTCGAATCCCACCGTCTCCGCCACCACCTTTTCTCCCGTCGTTCGATAAATCCAGACGCGCTGAGGCTCTGGCTTAACGAGTGTTTGATCTCATCTGTTTGATGATGGCGGTTGCCCTGCCGAGGTAGGCATCGACCGGTGTGACGTCGTCGAGGCTCTCGTGGTAGCCTTGATGGTTGTACTCTTCGACGAAGGCTTCGATCTGGTTTTTAGATCGCCGGGCAGGAAGTGCTTCTCGATCAGCACCCGCATCTTGAGCGTACCTAGGTTGTCCAAAAAACCAAGGGCTTGAAGCCAATCGGCATGTTCCCGCCAGAACTTGATAACGACAATAAACCCGCCTTCGAACCCCGAACTATTGCGATTGGGGCGGAGAAGGGGCGCGGTTAGAAATTGCAGACCATCGGGCCGAGCGATATTATATTCGTACCGGTAAAAGCCATTACACAGCCGGCACCCGCCTCTGCTCGGGTACATGCGCATCGACAAGCGGTCGGTGCGAGGGTTCGCCTATGCTCATATGCCTCCAACAAGCAATGTCGACTAGCAGATCGGGGAGCTCGCACCGGTTCTGCCAGTTGAGATCAGTCGAGCAATCAGACGCAGATGCCGAAAGGCCGCGAACATTGAGGCTAGGATTGGTGCCGCGCATGCATTCTTATTTCATCTCGCTGGTCTGAAATAGTCGCAAGGTTAGGGTAAGCGGGCTTCAATCAGTCTGATTGTTTGGAGATTAGAAATGACCACACGGTGCCATCGCGCCCGGTTTCGAGGGTCTTTTCCGCTGCGAGCTGCGCGACCAAGTCGTCAACCAGGAAAAGGCCTATGCCTGACCCATCGCTTCTCGTCAGTGAAGAATTAATTCCCGAACCATTGTCCGCTATTTTCAACTCGATCTTAGCCCCATGATCGCGCAAGCTGACAGTGATTTTGCCTCCCGACGCCATAAATCCGTGCTTAAATGCATTAGTGACAAGCTCATTCACAATTAGTCCAAGCGGAGTGAGACTACCAAGATCGACGCTGACATCGTCCAATTCACTCTCAATTGTAATGCCATCTCGGCCGAGACTTTTCCTTAGAAGATCAAGCAGCTTCTCGACATATGGTCGCAGGGCAATCTCACTCGTTTCGCCGAGCGGCTGCGAATAGATATGGTCGTGCAGCAAAGCCATGGTCCGAGCTCGGTTGGCTGCCTCCCTTTGATTTGATTTTGGATCAGCCCCATCGACCTGACGGCGAGTATCCATATTGAACAGGCTCGTGAGCAGTTGCAGGTTGTTCTTTGTTCTGTGGTGAATTTCAGCAAGAAATGTATCTTTCTGCTGCGCGAATTTGCGCTGACGCCGAAATGCAGTGAATGCCAATAGTGCGAGCGTTACAGCCAATGCCGTTGCGACCGCGCCCAGCCCCGCACGCAATTGTGAAGCGCGCAGCTCTGACGCGGTTAATTCGGACTGCTTTTCCATCAAGCTGTACGATGTTTCGCGTTCTTTCAAAGCTAGCTGAATTTCAGCATTCGCAATCGCACGAAGGCCTGTTTCTTCAAGTCTGCGCCGGTTCAGCTCAAGGGCAGCAAGTGCATACCGCGCTGCCTCATCATCGCGTCCAAAAGCGCTCATAACGCGCGCCATTGCCTCAGCGTAATCGATCTTCACGAATAGGTCGCCTGGCGCATCAAGCGCGTAGAATTGACTGTCGTTACCGCTTTGCATCAACGCGCGTGCGCGCTCCAGTGCAGATCGCGCTTGTTCGGTGCGGCCATTGTCGACGTAGCGAGCCCCCAACCATGCCAATATCCCTGCGGCTTCAGGCTGGTCGGCAACTGTTCCATATTCCAGGAGAATATCTGAGGCCATCTCTGCCGTTACAAATGCGTTTTGCAAATCACCGGTCTCGTAGAGCGAGCGAGCGTATCGCCCGGCGACCATCCCATCGAATTTGCGGTAGGGCAGCGAAGCACTGGTCTCCATCGCCAATGCAAACCATCGGTTAGCCTCCTCATGGCGTTTCGCCATCGCGTGAGCTTTGGCCATTTGGTATTCTGCTTTGAGGACCATATCTGCCCGATCTGGTGCGAATTGCTGCATTATCGGGATGCTCTTCTTAATGAGCGGGATAGCGGAATCAGGATCGCCAATTTCGGTAAATACGACTGCTCTGTTGACGAGAGTTGCAGCGGCCAGAGCATTCTCGCCGATTTGCACGAAACCTTCTTGCGCTTGCTGATACATTTCCATTGCTTCGGCATACTGGCCTGCTCGCTTGGCGTAGATGGCTCTGGAATTGTAGATGCTTGGAGCCATGTTCATTAAGCCAAGTTTTTCAGCGGCTTCGATCTGTTCCATCCCAAGGCGCATGAGCGTCTCATAATCGACCTGTTCGTCACGGCCCCGAGCCTCAGCAGCAGTCAAAAGGCAAGGCTCCTCAGGTGCGCCCTTGGCGGCGATAGCCTGGCCGTACAAATCAGCGAAAGTCTTATCAGTCTTTGCTATGGCAAGACCAAGTTGGTAGCAGGCCCTGCCGGCATTAAATCGGTCACCGCGCCGGGCGAAACCTTGATATGCGGCGCCAAACGCCTCTAACGCGGTGTTGTATTCGCGTTGCCTGTAAACCGTTTGGCCAGCATCGAATGCGATCAGCGTTTCTAGGCCAATCGTACCGGAGTGGCGCGCAAACAGATTGGTTCTGTCGCTCATTTTCTCGATCGATGTCTTGTCTTCATTCTCGTCCGCGGAGAGAAACTGAGCGTGTGCCAGGTAACTCATTGCAACCCAGTTTTCGGTCCGCTTCGCAGTGTGGATTGCCGAAGACAAATCGCCCAAGTCGACCGGCTCATCATTTCTTGCAGCAAGCATAGTTGCCGCAGCCAAAAGCGATGCTGCGCGCCGCCCTCTCAGCCGTCCAGCTATTTCGGCGATGTGTGCGGTCGGAAGGTAGAGGCGGGCCAGTCGCAAATCTTCGTCGATAATTGCGTGCAATGAAGTTTCAGACAGAGCTAGAAGGTTATCCTTACACTGGCCTGCGCCTTTTTCGACATTGTTGGCAACTTGGAGCCGCACAGCGCATGAAGGTGGAAGTTTGCCCGAAAACGTGCCGGTTTCTGCGGTGACAACGCCCTTAGCATGGGCGTGCGAAAGGGGGCCGCTCAGCGCAAAAAGCGCTGCCACCACTGTTAATATCCGAACACTGATCCCCATCACATCAAATGACTTTCAAAAAGAAAGCTGACTGAACCAGCCATCCGGCATCCTATATTGAGGCGACGATCATTGAGCAGGTCATTCTCCACATGTGTTTGTGACCAAGAAAGAACACACAGGACTTGGCTAGTGCACCCAAAAATCCCGGCGTTTTGTAAGTTATAATACGTATCGGTAACCGTGACGAATCAAATCAAAAGGCAGAACTTTCTGGGCCAGCAATTGGCATCAAGAGGGTGTTCGCGGCCATGGGAGGACTGCTGATCTAGAGCTGAGACGTGTGATTGGCCCGCCTCCGGCTCCAAGCAGAATTCCTGCCGCAATTGTCTCTCGTCAGATGAGGTGAGACGTCTTAAGGGCTCCGCTTCGCGAGTGTCTGCTGTTTAATCTTCTCTCCTCGTTGGGTGATGGCTGCCGCTCTGCCAAATATCCGATAGCACCCGCGGTCTGTGCTTGATGTGGGCGCGGTCGCAATCTGAGAGTGTAAACGTCATATTGAACGTGTTGGCGGCGTCCGAAGCCTTCACCATCCGCTCTCAATAAACTTTGGAACTTGGTCATTCTAATCTCATCAATCCAATCACCTCAATCTGCCTCACGAACGCTGGCGGGGAACATCTGCTGACGGGGGGCAGCGGTCTGACCTTACGGCATCAAGCGTTCATTTTGACGATATCGTCCAGATTGTACCAGCTTGGTCAGTCTGTAGCGTTCGTGTTGCATCAAGCTGGTCAATCAGATCATCAATGAGCCTTATTCCAAGGCCGTTTTGTTGCTTCGACGGGTCCGCTTCAGGAAAACCGGTCCCGTTGTCACTGACTTTCAACTCAAAACCAGAAGCCTGTGCTTGAAATTCAAGGGCGATAGACCCGCCGTTTTCTGGAAATCCGTGCTTGTAGGCATTGATGATCAGCTCACTGATGAGAAGGCCCAGCGGTGTGAGCTGATCCACATCAACGCCCTCACTATCCGTTTGCCACGTTAGCTCAATGCCGTCCCGGCCGAAACTTCGCTCCAGCAAAACCAACAAGTTATCAATGAACTCATTCACGTCGATCAAGATCGAACTGGGCGTTTCTTGAGCATAGATATGTTCGTGGACAAGAGCCATCGTCTGTGCCCTGCTCGCTGCATCCAGCTGCTGATCGCTTTCGCTACTCTCTTGGCGCGAACTCAGATTCAAAATGCTTGTTAGCAGTTGCAGATTGTTCTTCGTGCGGTGATGAATTTCTTTGAGAAACAGGTCTTTCGCATCGGCAGCTTGGCGCTGTGATCGGTATGCACGATAGGCCACCACTCCGCCGAGCGCGATTGCGACCGCCACCGCAATCGCAGTGAGCAATTGAAGGTGCGACTGACGCAGTTTGAGGCTGGAAATAGCCGCCTCATCTTCCATGAGACCGAGTTGAAGGTCACGGTCCCGCAATTTGAGCAGCAACTCGCTATTGACCACGGCGCTCATCTTCTCTCGTTCGAAACGCTCACTGCTTAGCGCTAGCGCAGCGTTCAGATATTCTGCAGCTTCAGCTCGCTGACCAAGCGCGAACAGAAGACTGCCCATACTGTTTGCGTATTCCTGAGCCCAATATGTGTTGCCAGGGTTCGCAAGGAGCCCTTGCACTCCCGTCCCCTCTGGCTCCATAATTGTGCGAGCCCGGTCCAGCGACGCGCGTGCTTCCTTAAAGTCTCCATCCTCAAGATGTCTCGCAGCGAGCCAATTGAGAGCTGTTGCGGCTTCGGACGGGTCGCGGTGTTCCAGGATTTGGTCGACTGAAAGTTGAGCCATCTGTATCGACTCGTCTCGTTTGCCAGTCCGAAAAAGAGCAAGGGCATTTTGATAGTTTATCAGTCCGTCCATGCGGCGTGTTTCGAGCCTATCGCTGTATTGCCTTGCCTGATCGAAAGCATCTATTGATTTCTCAAATTCGCTTTCGTCCGCGTACGAAGTGCCGAGATTAGTAAAGGCAGTTGCAAGGCGTTGCTCTTGCTCAGGCGAGTGCTTGAGATAGATGTCAATCGCTCTCTCCTGCATGCTAACGGCTTGTTGGCTATCTCCCAGATCCGAGAAAATATTCCCAATGTTCGAATAGACAATCCCTGTGGACCCCATATCGCCGCTCGTCTCAAACTGTTCGAGGGCATTCCTGTATCTGGCGATCGCCAGATCATACTCACCGTCGACTTTCGCGCGGATCGCGAGGGAATTTGTGATGTAAGGTATCAAGCCTACCGCATCCGTGCTTTCGGCATGCAAGAGCGCCGTTTGCAGATGCTGTTCCATCACCTGAAAGTCACCGCCACTTCTAAAAACGCTGACAGCCCTGCGGAATGCGATATGCGCGTTTGCTAGATCATCATCTTGCTTGTCGGCGCGATCACTCAACTGGTCGAGATGGTTGGCCTGGTCCTCTACCGACCCAATTGCCGAGTATCGTACGGCATACGCTTCAAGCGGCAGCGCAATATCGCTTGGAAGGCTCGCCACCACGTCTCCCAGTTTGCTGGGTTCGATATAGTCTGGCAGCCGCCGGGCATAGTCGCGCACAATGCGCCTTTGTTCGGGTTTTGAAAGGGTTGGCAATTCGTTGACGCAAAGCTCGCCGGCGGAAAGGCGCTCAGGGCCTCTTTCCGGTAGCTGCGCAAGCAAACGATCACATGCGCTAGTCGCCTCGGTTTTGATCGGTTCGAGCAGCAAGATCGCACCGACCACGAGCGATATTGTGACAAATGCGGCCGCCAGATAAATGAAAGGCCTTTGTATGGTCACTTGATTCCCCAATTGCTATGACGCCAAAGCTGCTGGTCTGTTGCAGACGGCGTGGTCGTATTCAAGATCGCAAACTTCTGGCGTCGTTTTTTCCGTATGCAATCGTTAAGGCTGGTCTTCGTCAAACCAGCGGTATGGAAAAGGGTAGACACCCGGCGCTTCATGTAGGGCCTGAGGGAGAGAGCGCCGGGTGTCTTCGCGTGCCTTTACATGGGGACAGTAGGGGCACGCGGGGTGGGTTAATTCATGCGATATTCGAAACTGGGGTTCTTTGCCCGGTAGGTCGCAATCGCGAGCAGCCATGGCAATATTGGACGATTGGGGTCGCAAGTGTGAATTTTTCTCCCGACCGATTGAAGTGTATCCTGGACCGCGTACAAGGCCGCATTGTCAGGTAGAATTCGGGCGAAGAAAAGCTCCAGACAGACTGAAAACTCTTCAAGCAACTTTGTATAAGCCTCCTTGTCACCGCGAAAGGACCGCACTGTGAGTGACTTCCAGTGACGCGGGTCTTCGCAAACCGTCACTGCATCAATCTCTCGCACAGATTCCCAACCGTGATAGTTTCGCCGCTTCGGCGAATGGTAACGCCGGGATGGGCTCAAGATCAGTTCACCCCAAGCTGTCGACTGGTGATCGGTATCACTCGGAATTTGTTCTGCTAGCAAGCTTACCTCCTCTGACAGGTGCCTAACCCGCCGTCTCAATCTTGTTTTCGCAGCAAGTGGGGCTCGCGTATTTCTAATTCCGGAGATAATTGTTCAATTCCCGCTTCTCATTGCGAAGTGGGTGTTGCGAACCGGTCGATTGTGATGTCGAAAGGTTGAAACGGTTGGCCAAACCGACAAACCCGCTGGAGACAGGCATTGAGCAGAATTCTAATTATCGAAAATGAGCGGGTAACAGCCCGCGATTTGGCAGAGATACTGCATTTGCTCGGCCACGAGGTTGTGGGGACTGCAAGCGAATATCAAGAAGCGGTCGCGCTTGCATCAGAACACTCGCCTGACTTGGCTCTCATCGACATCCAGATTGACGGCGAGAGAGACGGAATTGCTCTCGCGACAGAGCTGCGCGAAGACCACGAGATGGCCCTCGCATTTCTTACAAGCCATGCCGATCACAGCACGGTCTTAAAGGCGTCAGTGATCCGGCCAAACGGGTATTTGATTAAGCCATTCAGCATTGAATCAGTCGATGTCTTGGTCAACACAGCGACTGCAAATTATTCAAACTCGGCATCGACGATAGACTCGGCGAAAATGGAATCCGCCTCCAATTCCGGCACAATAGTTCTTGCCAGAAATGCGCGCGAAAACGTGGAGAATTTTATTGCCAGAAACCTCGACAAACCGATTGGCGTTGATGAGCTTGCGAACCTTTGTCAGTTGAGCGTTTCGGAGTTTTCCAGGAGGTTCAAAGCCAGTTTTGGAGAACCGCCGCACAAATATGTAAACGCAGAGCGCATCAAGGAAGCGAAAAGGCTTCTGCGCAATACGGATTGGCCTGTCGCCGAGATTGCACTGGGCGTTGGGTTTTCAAACCAGTCACATTTCACTTCGGCTTTTCGGAAAGTGGCCGATACCACTCCATCACAGTACCGGCGCTTCGCTCAGCAATGATTCGGGCGTAGCCTTGTTGGAGGTGCCTAAACATCCCCGTATATCTGATGGGAGCTAGGGTTTCTTTCTCATGAGCGCGCCGATAGCACCGAATGGAGGGGTGTTGACATAGGATCGAGGGTCTTATTCTGACTAGCCGCACGGGACCGCGGATACTCTGCGAACATCCCTCGACACGAAGAAACCTTTTGCGCGATCGCCAACGAGCGAGAGGCAAGGGGGCGGCTGAGCCCGCAGATTTCCCAGGCGATATGAGAACAGCGCGGTCTTACACGACCATCTGCGATAATTGGACCGAACTCACCACTATGGCGATCCCGCGCTGGTCAAAGGGCCGAGCCGTGAAAAGGGCATGGCCACGCGCCGGGCAGGCCATATCGGAACGCATTTATTGAGAGCTCCACCGCCTACTTGAAAGGCGAATGCTTCGGCGAAATGATCTTCGCCAGCCTCGCCCATGCCTGCGAGGAACCGCAGGCCCTGCGGCACGAGAACACAGCAGAGCGCGCGGAAAAGCGTTTACGAGCTTTTACATAGCCGCGCTCTTTCTTGCCAAATTAGTAACTTTTGGCAGGCAAAAGCGGCGATCAGAATCCCAAAAATTAAGACAAGTGAACGATCTGTTAAGTATATTGGCGCTAATTGATGGGTCAAATGAAACACATCCGATTTTGCTGAACAATAGAATATCGAACGCTGAAAAAGACACATGCGTTAAATCGCAAACATTCCTGAGGACGTAAAATGACACACGCAGAAAAGCTTCCTTCGTATCTTCACCTATTAAGGGGTGGGCGTATGACAAAGAAGAAAGGCGTAGCAGCATCGTTTGCACCATTATTGGGCGGTACGGCGATGATGATCATTTTTCCGGCCGTCAGCGCAAACGCAGCGAACGAATGCGGCCCCGATGATCCGGGGGCATCAACGATTTCTTGTCCCGCCGGAACTTTCGGAAGCGGGGTAACGTACAACACGCCAGAGGAATTCACTCTGGAATTGGACGATAATGGCATCGTTGTCGAAGATCCCGGTGTGCTTGTATCTGGGGACGCCGCCAATACTGGCGATATTACCGTTAACGGAACACTTTTTGACACCGTCACCACCTCAAGTGACAATCGCGGCGGTTTGACCGCGCGAACTGATGGCTCTGGAGACGTTGAGACGACTTTGACAGACGGCTCAGTGGTAACCACCGGCGATAGCGCGCCTGGTTTGGTTGCCCGAAACCGCGGAACGGGCAATGCTTCAGTCGAGGTCAGCGGCGGTTCCGTAATGACGTCTGGAGAGTTTTCTCATGGCGGCCTTGCTGAGGTGTCCACCACCACGAGCATGGCTACGTCAATGGTTGCGATCAGCGGCGGTAACATCAACACGACTGGAGACAGTGCGCGCGGTCTCCAAGCGCTCAATGCTGGGCTCGGCGGTTCCAGCGGTGTTGTGACTGGCGGCACAATCGTGACTGGCGGTGAATTTGCGCATGGTGTGCTGGTCAACAATGTAAATGCGAACAGCACAGGTGCAGTGTCAGTCTCCATTTCGAATGGCAGTATCACCACGGCCGGCGCAAGCGCCCGAGGTGTCGAATCTGTTACCGCCGGCCTCGGATCATCCTCTGCGCTGGTTGAAGGCGGTACGATTTCGACTTCCGGAGAGTTTGGTCACGGTGCCCTGAGTACAGTCTCCAATACCACCAGCACAGCAGCTTCGAGCACCACCATGACAGGTGGCAGCATCACCACGACTGGAGATAGCGCGCGCGGGATGGAGACGATCAACTTCGGTTTGGGCATATCAACCACCACCTTGGATGGCGGTGTTATCTCAACGGACGGAGATTTTTCGCACGGCATTTTGGCGTCGATAGACAACGCAGCCAGCACAGCAACTGTGACAGCAACAGTCGAAAGCGGATCAATTGACACTGGAACAGGTGCAGCCGCGCGCGGCGTCTTTGCGCTTTCCAATGGATTGGGCGACACTGTAGCAGAAATAAACGGGGGTTCGGTTACGACTGGCGGCTCGGCAGGCCATGCCGCTTTTAGTACAATCACCAATTCTGCAAGCACGGCGGAGGCGTCTGCTGTTTTGAATATGGGCACGGTGACCACCACCGGTGCAAACGGTCGCGGCCTTTCGGCGGACAACTCTGGTTCGGGTGAAGCGCTCACTCGGATTGTGGCAGGTTCTATCGATACCAGCGGGGCTAGCGCACGCGGACTGCAATCTCAGGCCAGAGGGACTGGAGACGCAACTGTCGTTATCGACGGCGGATCAGTGACGACCGGCGGAACCTTCGCACATGGCGGATTTGCGTTCGTTTCCAACAGTTCAAGCAACGGCACCGCTTCTGCGCGGATGACCGATGGCGTTGTGATGACCACCAATAATAGCGGACGCGGGATCTTTGCTCAAACCAACGGCCTTGGCGAAGCAACTGCAAGCCTAGAAGGCGGCTCAGTGAGCACGCAAGGCAACAATTCGTTTGGTGTGCAAGCATTTTCAAACAACGCGAGCAGCAGTTCTAATGCCACAGCGAGCATGACCGGCGGCGATTTGACCACTGCAGGCTCCGGCGCAGATGGACTTCGCGCCCAAGGCAACGGCACCGGAATAGTTTCGGCAAACCTTGTCGATGGCTCGATTACAACCACTGGTGACGGTGCGCGCGGTGCGCAAGCGCGAGGCTCGGGCCAAGGCGCATCAATCGCTGCCATACAGGGCGGATCTATTTCGACCGCTGGCGTATTTGCGGTTGGAGTTCAGGCAACTGGGCTCGGAACCGGGACGGCGAGCGCTAATGTAAATGGCGGTATGGTTACGACCACTGGAGACGATGGGCGCGGTACATTCGCAAACGTGACAAATGCCACAAGCACCGCTGCTGCTGATACCACCATGACAGCTGGCACCGTTGCGACAAGCGGAGCCAACGCTGCTGGACTAAACGCTCAAAACGATGGTCTTGGCTCAGCAACAGCCACTCTCGTGGATGGCACCGTCACCACCGCCGGGGCAGGATCTCACGGCGTCTTTGCTCAGGTAAACAATACTGCAAGCACGGCAGATGCCTTGGTATCAGTTGCAGACGGTATCGTTACAGCGAGCGGCACAGATTCCGATGGTGCGAGAGTTCAAAATGATGGGACCGGAACATACACAGCCAATATTTCCGGCGGCACTATCACTGGTGGGGCGGGTAACGGTTCAGCAATCCACTCTATAGGGTCTGGAACTGGACTGATAGAGATCGCAGCAGGAGCTACGCTGGATGGATCGGCGTCAGGAATTGCTATTCGCGATGGCGATACCGATTCTGACGGAATTGACGAGGCAACAACGTCGGGCAATGTGACGGTCAACACAGCGGGCACATCGACTGGTGATGCGATTTTGGGCCTTGGTGATGACGTCTTCAATCTGACAGGCGGAAGTTTCACCGGTGACATTTACGGTGATGACCGCGCTGCGGCCACGGCTGCCGATGGCAATGACGTGTTCAATTGGACCGGGGGCGCTCTTACCGGGGGGTTCTTCGGACAGAATGGCTCAGATACAGCAACGGTCTCAGCGTCGCTTTATAATGGGCAAGTTCTCAATGGCGGCGATGATCTGTCTAGCGGCGATGGCTTTGTTGATACGCTAACCCTGGGCGGTGCGAGCGTTACGGCCAATGGCGGTAACATCACCAACTGGGAAGTTGTCGGCTTTGACGACAATGCGGTTGTGAACGTGACCGATCTTGTAACCGAGACTTTGAACGCATCTTGCGGCGGCTCCACCACTTTGGGTGGTTCTAGCAGCGCGGTGAGCGTTGATGGCTGTATTGGTGATGAGACCATCGCGCTGACCGGCGATGCGGTTGTGACCGGCGACATCGAAGCGGCAGGCGGCGATGATACGATCACCGTGTCAGGCAATGCGAGCGTTTTGGGCGACATCAATGTTGCCAATGACGGTCAGGATGGCTCTGCAGCCGATGATCTTGGCAACACGGTTGTGGTCGACACGGCCGGCTCTGTTGGCAGCATCACTGGCGGAGACAACACAGAGAATGTGACTTTGCTGGCAGGTACGGTTGGCGCTATCGACACCGGCGCAGGCGATGATGCAGTTGTATGGAGCGGCGGTACGACCACCGGCATAACCACTGGCGATGGATCAGACACTCTGACAGTCACCGCGGCTGCTTATGATGGCAGCCAGGCTCTGGATGGCGGCGATGATCTGTCTAGCGGTGATGGCTTTGTTGATACGCTGACCCTGGGCGGTGCGAGCGTTACGGCCAATGGCGGTAACATCACCAACTGGGAAGTTGTCGGCTTTGACGACAATGCGGTTGTGAACGTGACCGATCTTGTAACCGAGACTTTGAATGCATCTTGCGGCGGCTCCACCACTTTGGGTGGTTCTAGCAGCGCGGTGAGCGTTGATGGCTGTATTGGTGATGAGACCATCGCGCTGACCGGCGATGCGGTTGTGACCGGCGACATCGAAGCGGCAGGCGGCGATGATACGATCACCGTGTCAGGCAATGCGAGCGTTTTGGGCGACATCAATGTTGCCAATGACGGTCAGGATGGCTCTGCAGCCGATGATCTTGGCAACACGGTTGTGGTCGACACGGCCGGCTCTGTTGGCAGCATCACTGGCGGAGACAACACAGAGAATGTGACTTTGCTGGCAGGTACGGTTGGCGCTATCGACACCGGCGCAGGCGATGATGCAGTTGTATGGAGCGGCGGTACGACCACCGGCATAACCACTGGCGATGGATCAGACACTCTGACAGTCACCGCGGCTGCTTATGATGGCAGCCAGGCTCTTGATGGCGGCGATGATCTGTCTAGCGGTGATGGCTTTGTTGATACGCTAACCCTGGGCGGTGCGAGCGTTACGGCCAATGGCGGTAACATCACCAACTGGGAAGTTGTCGGCTTTGACGACAATGCGGTTGTGAACGTGACCGATCTTGTAACCGAGACTTTGAACGCATCTTGCGGCGGCTCCACCACTTTGGGTGGTTCTAGCAGCGCGGTGAGCGTTGATGGCTGTATTGGTGATGAGACCATTGCGCTGACCGGCGATGCGGTTGTGACCGGCGACATCGAAGCGGCAGGCGGCGATGATACGATCACCGTGTCAGGCAATGCGAGCGTTTTGGGCGACATCAATGTTGCCAATGACGGTCAGGATGGCTCTGCAGCCGATGATCTTGGCAATACGGTTGTGGTCGACACGGCCGGCTCTGTTGGCAGCATCACTGGCGGAGACAACACTGAGAATGTGACTTTGCTGGCAGGTACGGTTGGCGCTATCGACACCGGCGCAGGCGATGATGCAGTTGTGTGGAGCGGCGGTACGACCACCGGCATAACCACTGGCGATGGATCAGACACTCTGACAGTCACCGCGGCTGCTTATGATGGCAGCCAGGCTCTGGATGGCGGCGATGATCTGTCTAGCGGCGATGGCTTTGTTGATACGCTAACCCTGGGCGGTGCGAGCGTTACGGCCAATGGCGGTAACATCACCAACTGGGAAGTTGTCGGCTTTGACGACAATGCGGTTGTGAACGTGACCGATCTTGTAACCGAGACTTTGAACGCATCTTGCGGCGGCTCCACCACTTTGGGTGGTTCTAGCAGCGCGGTGAGCGTTGATGGCTGTATTGGTGATGAGACCATTGCGCTGACCGGCGATGCGGTTGTGACCGGCGACATCGAAGCGGCAGGCGGCGATGATACGATCACCGTGTCAGGCAATGCGAGCGTTTTGGGCGACATCAATGTTGCCAATGACGGTCAGGATGGCTCTGCAGCCGATGATCTTGGCAATACGGTTGTGGTCGACACGGCCGGCTCTGTTGGCAGCATCACTGGCGGAGACAACACTGAGAATGTGACTTTGCTGGCAGGTACGGTTGGCGCTATCGACACCGGCGCAGGCGATGATGCAGTTGTATGGAGCGGCGGTACGACCACCGGCATAACCACTGGCGATGGATCAGACACTCTGACAGTCACCGCGGCTGCTTATGATGGCAGCCAGGCTCTTGATGGCGGCGATGATCTGTCTAGCGGTGATGGCTTTGTTGATACGCTGACCCTGGGCGGTGCGAGCGTTACGGCCAATGGCGGTAACATCACCAACTGGGAAGTTGTCGGCTTTGACGACAATGCGGTTGTGAACGTGACCGATCTTGTAACCGAGACTTTGAACGCATCTTGCGGCGGCTCCACCACTTTGGGTGGTTCTAGCAGCGCGGTGAGCGTTGATGGCTGTATTGGTGATGAGACCATTGCGCTGACCGGCGATGCGGTTGTGACCGGCGACATCGAAGCGGCAGGCGGCGATGATACGATCACCGTGTCAGGCAATGCGAGCGTTTTGGGCGACATCAATGTTGCCAATGACGGTCAGGATGGCTCTGCAGCCGATGATCTTGGCAATACGGTTGTGGTCGACACGGCCGGCTCTGTTGGCAGCATCACTGGCGGAGACAACACTGAGAATGTGACTTTGCTGGCAGGTACGGTTGGCGCTATCGACACCGGCGCAGGCGATGATGCAGTTGTGTGGAGCGGCGGTACGACCACCGGCATATCAACTGGCGATGGATCAGACACTCTGACAGTCACCGCGGCTGCTTATGATGGCAGCCAGGCTCTGGATGGCGGCGATGATTTGTCGAGCGGTGATGGCTTTGTTGATACGCTGACCCTGGGCGGATTGACTGTCGAGACGAATGGCACAGACATAACGAACTGGGAGACAATCGTTGTTGATGGTGGCTCATTCACAGTCACCGACGGTGAAGTCTCTGTAGGGTCCGCGCCGAGCACTGGCTTTATTGTCACGAACGGCGCTGTCTTTGAAGGAGGCGATGCACTTGCGATCCTCGGCAACCTGAGCATCGATTCATCAAGCAGTTTCATCGGAACTGGTGCGGGGTCAGGCGTATACTCGGTCACTGGCAATGTGATCAATGACGGTGTGATAACAACGCAAGACGGCGTTGTCGGAGACACCTTTACAGTCTCCGGCAATTATTCCGGCGGCGGTTCCCTGATCGTAGATATTGATACGACGAATGACACCGCAGACACTCTACTTGTCACAGGCGATGCGACGGGCACGACCATCGTAAGTGTCAACAACCTTACCCCGTCGAACGGAACGGGCAATGATCTGACTATCGTAACTGTCGAAGGAGCCAGCGATGCGGACGCATTTGTGTTGGCAGGCGGCAACTTTACGGTTGGAGCATTTGATTACGGTCTGGAATTTTTGGACGGCAGTTTTGTTCTAGAGGCTGGATCGGTGGCTAACGCAACTGGTGCAACATACGAGGCTGCGTCAAATGCACTTGGCTGGATCAATCACTTGCCAACACTTGAGCAACGCGTTGGTCAGCGCCAGTGGGCTGGAAAAGAGTTGGCGCGCGATCAGATCGAGCCCAGTGATGGTATCTGGATTAGAGCTCACGGCGATCAGCTAGACCTCACGGCAAGCACAGGTACGGACATTGATCGGTCGTCTTGGGGACTTCAGGCAGGCATTGACCTTGAAGTGGACGAAAACGATGATGGCACAATGGTTCTGGGCCTTACTGCTCAATATGCGACCCAAGACGCGTCGGCACGCAACTCCCTCGGATTTGGGAACATTGATTCTGAAGCCTACGGGGTTGGTCTCACCGCGACTTGGTACGGAGACAGCGGAACATATTTTGACATCCAAGGACAAGCGAACTGGATATCCAGCGACTTTTTCTCATCATTAGCCGGGAAACTGGCGCAAGATGAGACCACTCGAGCCTATGCTGCGAGCCTTGAGGTCGGTCGCCGCGTCGAGACCAGCCAGAACGGTACGTTGGTCCCGCAAGCACAGCTGGTCTGGGGCAATTTGGATGGCGCAAGCTTCGTAGATAATGCCAACAACACAGTCGACCTTGGCAACCAGTCTAGCCTCGAGGGGCGTATTGGTATCGCCTATGAATTCGAGAATAACGATGAAGCAAGCGGAGACCGCGAAAAATACTACGTGATCGGGAACGTGCTGCATCGCTTCTCGGATGACAATTCTGCCGAGGTGTTAGGTGTGAGCCTTGATTCCAGTCTGCCATCTACCTGGGCCGAAGTTGGGTTGGGAGGTTCTTTGACCGTGGACGAAAACAAAACCTTCTATGGTGAGGCTTCGTACCGCACTTCGTTGGACGGAGGTTTTGGGGACAACCGCGGCCTTTCGTTTACCACAGGTTTCAGGCTTCAGTGGTAGAAGAACTGAGGACTGACACAACACGCATCGGCACTGTCACAGCACATGCACCGGCTAGCGCAGCGCGCTTGGTCCGGTGGTGCGGTGCGGTGTCCGTAGCTTAAAAACGAGACAGTCCTTTTCGCTATTGGAACTCATCGCCGGGAATTATCCGCTTAGCCGTGATGACGGGGTATCAGTTTGCGCTGGGTCTATTCGCCGTTTTCCAAATTGAAAGTCGGCGGGACACCATGACCCTCGCTTGATGCAGCGTCTCGTCCGCCGCATCCTCAGACGGAATTCAGGCTTTGCAGCATCGAAGAGTGCGTATCGGCGTTTCATCTATTAGTTGATTGACAAGCAACTACTAGCTATCGCTTCGATGAACAAATGAGTAGCGAAAAGCCGTGCTAAGAACTGCTTTTTGCTCCGCGATCAAAGCAGGACGGCCGAAGAAACAAGCGATGATCTCAGACCTAACAAATCGTACCGTGATGTTGAGCGGCGCTTCGTCTGGCATTGGCGCGCACCTCGCAACGGTTCTGGCCGATGCTGGCGCGAATGTAATTCTTGGCGCCCGCAGAACGGATAGAACAAAAGCGCTTGCCGCAGAAATCGACAAGGCCGGAGGCAAGGCTTTGGCCGTCGCTCTCGATGTAACGGATGAAGCGTCTGTCATTGCAGCCTACGGCAAAGCGGAAGCCGCGTTTGGCACAGTGGATACGGTCATTGCAAACGCTGGGACGGCCGCAAATGGGCGCTCAACCGAAGTGCCCATTGAGGGGCTTCGCACGGTTCTCGATACCAATTTTCTTGGCGTATACTTGCTTGCCCGCGAAGGCGCAAAGCGGATGATTGCGGCCGAAGGGTCTGATGCGATCAAGGGGCGGATTGTCCTGATCGGGTCGATCACCGCTCAGATGACAGCGCAAGGCGATGCTGCCTACGCTGCGAGCAAAGCAGGGGTTGCGCATCTTGGCAGGCTGTTTGCGCGGGAGTGGGTGCGCAAAGGCATCAACGTCAACACCATCCAGCCCGGTTATATTCGCACCGAAATCGTGGGCGACTGGTTCGATACGGAGGGCGGCCAGCGCCAGATTGCGAGTTGGCACCGCAAGCGCCTGATGGATATTGGCGCGTTGGATGATCTGACGCTGTACCTGTGCTCGGATGCCTCCCGCCATGTTACTGGCGGGACGTTCACCGTGGACGATGGGCAATCGCTCTGACCGCCCTCAACAACCCTAGCTATTTCTAAAAGACAAAGGACAGATTCCATGGCGAAAGTACTCTTTATCGAAGCCAGCCCGCGCAAAGAGAGCTCGTACTCCAGCCAAGTCGCGAGTGAATTTCTAGAAAGCTACAAGGCGGCCAATCCTGGCGATGAAATTGAGCATCTTCCCTTGTTCGAGACCGAGCTGGCTCCGCTTGGAATGCAAGGCGCGAACCAGAAAATGGAAAACCTCATGAAGCTGATGACCACTGGCTCAGGGATCGAGGCGCAGGGCGAATGGGCAGGCGTCATGCAAGAGATCGAGCGGCTGAAGTCAGCGGACAAAGTGGTGTTGTCGACGGCGATGTGGAACTTTTCAATACCGTACCGCCTGAAGCATTGGATCGACCTTGTGACCCAGGTTGGCGTTACGGTGATGGTCAATAATAAGTTTGAATATGTCGGCCAAATCACAGACAGGCCTTTGCAGGTCATCATGGCCAGCGGCAGCCCGTATGAGGACCGCTTTCCGCTCGCATCAGACGCGCCCAAGACCGACTTTGCCAGCACATATATTGACCACATTTTCCGCTTCTTGGGCTTTACGGACATCAACCTGATCCGAGTTCAGCCAACGGGCATGCCGGGGCCAGCTTTGGATGAAGCGCTTGCCAAGGCGAAAGAAGCAGCGAAAGAGGCGGCGAAGGAATTCTGATCCGTCTAGTTTTGAAAGCGGGCAAGGTGGGCGCGAAATGCCGCGCACAGATCGTTGCCGCTTTCGTTTGCGCCAAAGATGTAGCGATCAGGGCGCACCAAAACGGCGTCGCCGTCGGTAAATTCGGCCAGCTCACCATCGGCATCCTGAAAGTCTTTGCCGATCACAAAGACCGAGCCGCCAAACTCATGCTTGAACCAAGAGATGGCGTCGCCCTCTGCCGGTTCTGACAGCAAAAGCACGAAGCCATTGCCGACCACCTCATCAAGCAGTTGGCGTGCGCCGGACGCGTCGATTACTTCGGGTTGGCACAATCGCCTACCGCACAATTCGTGCCCTGTGCCGATCAACCCGCCCTTATAGGCAGGGAAGCTAGCGTCAGAATTGGCAACCCCGGCAAGCTTTGGAAACATTCTGACAAGCCAGAAACCAAAGTTGCGCTTTACCTGCTCCCATTTGCTGGTCGTGCTCAGCTGTAATCCCGTGCGCGAGGCTCTGTTGATGACCTTCTCGCAATGCGGCCAGCGTTCCTCGTGATAGGTATCAAGAATACGGTCATCGGCTTTGCCGCCAAATATCAGATCGAACAGAAAACTTAAGTGAGCGGCGTCCCTAAGGCCCATGTTTAGGCCTTGTCCCGCAAAAGGCGAGGTTTGGTGTGCCGCATCGCCAGCCAGCAAAATTCGGTCCTTGCGCCAGATATCGGGCATTCCGGCATAGAAATTGTAAGGCGCGCATCGCTGAATCTCGATGGATGAGGTGTCGATGTAGTTTGAGATGTGCGCGAGCGCATCATCATGGCTAAACTGATCGGCCAGATCCTCGTCGATCTCAAAGTCGAAGCGCAAATGACCGCGGCAACCTTTGACAAACACCGTTGCCCCGTTCGGACGGCACATGAATTCTGAAAAGTCTTCCAGCCCCTCCCAATAGGCGTGATCGTGAACGAGAACGTCAATCACGATCCATTTGCGGCGGTAGTTGAAGTCAATTCGTTTCGCGCCAATGGACCGGCGGCACAGGCTCGCGCCGCCATCGGAGCCGACGATGTATTTGCCGGTGAATTCGGTTTCTTCGCCAGTCTCTGCCTTTCTCGCGGTCAAGGTCGCACAGATATCGCCTGATGAGACGCTCAGAACTTCGTATCCAAGGAAGCTGTCGACCTTCACGCCTTGCTCGAAATCTTCGCGCAGCAGGCGTTCAAGAGTTGGTTGATGGAACATGGTCCCGACACCCGAGTGCCCAAAGCTTGGCGGAACTTTGCTATAGTCCATTTCCACCAGCGTTTTGCGCTCGTGATTGACCATGCGAAAGGTTTGAAACGGCTTGGCATCATCTGGAAACATCCGGTCCATAATGCCCATACGTTGATAGATGCGGCAACTTTCCGGATCGAACATCATTGCACGCGGGCAGTGAAACACGTCCTTGTCGCGGTCGAATATCGCAACCGAATGGCCACTTTCGCGCAGCAAATTTGCAAGGGTTGCGCCGACAGGCCCGCAGCCGACGATCAGGACATCATATTGCGTGGCAGGCATTCCTAAGCTCCGTGATGTCCCCATTTTTGAGCGACGACCCAGCCGCCGGGTAGCCACCGGGCAGCCACCGGAATATCAGGCACAGCATTGGTTCTTGCCAGCCCGCAATGCCGCGTTCACCCTTTCTAGGCAGTCACAAGTTGGTTGCTATCACTTGTTGGTCAGTCGATCAATAAATTGCGAGGGACGGTTTAACAGTGGCGCATGTCGCCCTCTGAGCGCCGCAAACTGCGCCGTTCGCATCTGTCTTTGCGCACCCATTGCGCCTATGGCTGGATTGACACGCGCCTGCACAAATCCCTATCCTACATCAGCAAATTTCGCCCAATATTGCGCCCATATTGAGCTCCATGTTGAGCAGGGCCAAAACCAACATGAGACCCAATCCATGGCTGAGGTAAAGCGCCGAACTCAAGCTGAGCGACGCGAAAAAGCAGAGACCCAAATGCTGGATCAGGCGGTGAAGCTGGTTGGCAAATTTGGCTATGATGGTTTTACCCTCGCGGACGTCGCAGAGAGCGCTGGTTATAGCCGAGGCCTTCCGGCTCATTATTTTGGTAGCAAGGAGGATCTGCTCGGCAGGGTCGCAGAGCATGTGGTGGGCGCTTACAACAAGCGCGCAGCGGATATTTCCTCGAATGAGCGCGGGCTGCCGACTTTGATCGCGTTAGTGCGCAGCTACGTTGCGGGACATGGGGTGGAGATTCGAACCCTTCAGATTTTGATCGCGCAAGCTCTTGTCAGCCCTAGGTTGAGCAAGACCATCGCCAAGCTCAATGCTGAGGGTAAAAAGGGTATCGAGACAGAAATCAGGACAGGAATCGAGCTCGGCAATATCCGCAAAGATATTGATCCTGCCGCGCACGCCCCTGTTATCTATTCGTTTCTGCGCGGGCAAATGGCCTTTGCGGCGCTGGATAAATCCTTTGATCAGAATGCTGCTGGCGAAGAGTTCATAGCCACAATGTGCGCCCGGCTGGCTGGGTAAAAGCCCGCCTCCACTGACCGCCCGGGCGTGTCTTTGGCCCAGGGTGCCTCATCTTTAGCTGTGCGCTGACCGCCTTAAAGGTCGGCCGCGATCTCGCCCCGCTGCGCAAAGTTCACCTCAAACGCTGCTGTGACGGGGCAAATTTGTCGCCGCAAAAGCCTCTGGCCGCAAAGCTTAAGTCCTTTCGAAAGGCAGCAGACTTACTTCCAAGTCTCGATCAGCTTGTCGTACTCGATGGTGACGGGTGCTGGGTCCTCATTGGCAAGTTTGGCCTTGGGAGAACCGGGTTGGCTCAGCCAGTAATCAGCGCTGCGCTCTTCACCCAATGTAGGGCCAAGGTCGCCTTGCAGGCCAGATCGCTCTAGCCGCTCAAGAACGCGTTCCTGCTGTTCACACAGTGCATCGAGCGCATCTTGCGAGGACTTGGTGCCCGAAGACGCATCGCCGATATTCTGCCACCACAATTGTGCAAGCCGCGGGTAATCCGGCACATTGGTCCCAGTAGGCGACCAGCGGGTGCGGGCGGGAGAGCGGTAGAATTCAACCAGCCCGCCAAGCTTTGGCGAGCGCTCGGTAAAGCTCTCGTGCTGAATGGTGGATTCGCGGATGAAAGTGAGGCCCACGTGAGCCTTCTTCACATCCACCGTCTTCGAGGTCACGAACTGCGCGTAGAGCCAAGCCGCTTTCGCGCGGTCGGCAGGAGTGGACTTCATCAGCGTCCAAGACCCTGCGTCCTGATATCCGACCTTCATCCCCTCTTCCCAATAGGCGCCGTGAGGGCTTGGCGCCATGCGCCAGCGCGGTGTGCCATCGTCATAGAGAACCGCTGAGGCGTCTTCGCCGACCATGTTCGCGGTGAAGGTGGTGTACCAGAAAATCTGCTGCGCAATCGCGCCTTGGGCAGGGACAGGACCGGCTTCTGAGAAGGTCATGCCAGCAGCAGAAGGCGGCGAGAATTCGTTCAGCCATTTGGAATATTTGTCGAGCGCATAGACTGCAGCGGGCGAATTGGTCGCGCCGCCGCGCACAACGCAGGAGCCGACCGGCTGCGAGGCGTCATTGACCCGGATGCCCCATTCATCGACCGGCAGGCCATTGGGTTCTCCCACAGAGCCCATGCCCGCCATCGACATCCACGCATCGGTAAAGCGCCAGCCAAGCGAGGGGTCTTTCTTGCCGTAGTCCATGCTGCCATAAACGGTCTGCCCGTCGATCTCACGCCCGGTAAAAAACTCGGCGATGTCTTCATAAGCTGACCAATTGACGGGAACGCCAAGGTCATAGCCATATTCGGATTTGAAGTCGGCCTTGATCGCGGGATCGGTGAACCAATCGTAGCGGAACCAATAAAGGTTCGCGAATTGCTGGTCTGGCAGTTGGTAGAGCTTGCCGTCGGGGCCGGTGGTAAAGTCTGTGCCGATAAAGTCGGGCAGGTCGAGGGTAGGGCTTGTCACATCGCCGCCTTCGCCTGCCATCCAATCAGTCAGATTGCGCACCTGTTGGTAACGCCAGTGGGTGCCGATGAGGTCGCTGTCGTTGACGTAGGCGTCATAGATATTCTCATCTGACTGCATTTGTGTTTGCAGTTTTTCCACCACATCGCCCTCTCCGATGAGGTCATGCGTGACCTTGATCCCAGTGATGGCGGAGAATGCGGGCGCGAGCACTTTGCTCTCATACTCGTGGGTTGCGATTGTCTCTGAGACTACCGAGATTTCCATACCCTGATAAGGCTGGCCTGCCTCCATGAACCATTGGATTTCGGCCATTTGCTCATCGCGGGTGAGGGCCGACATATCGCCAATTTCAGTATCGAGAAAATCGCTAGCGGCCGCTTGGCGTTCTTCATCGCTGAGCACGACAAAATCGGAACCCGCTTCATCTGAACACGCCGCAAGAGCAAGGCTCGCAGCCAGCACGGTGGCAATTCTCATCTCTCTCATCCCGTATGATTATTCGTTTGGCCCGTCATACCCAGCGAAAGATGCAAAACGCAAACACTGCGCATATTCCAAGCGCAAAGTATTGCGGTAAATCGGTGATCCCGATCCACGCAAGGTTGATAAAGGCGCTGCCCAAAAGGGTGAGGAACAGACGGTCCCCGCGTGCCGTTTCAATGCCGAGAATGCCCACTCGAGGCGTGTTCGGGCGCTTCATTGCTAGCACACTCATCACGGCGAGCGCTAAGGCTATGCCCGCGAAAAAAAGCGCCGTCGGCAGGGTCCAGGCCATCCAATCCATTACACGCGCCCCATTATACGCGCCCTAGGGCAAAGCCCTTGGCGATGTAGCCTCGGACAAAATAGATCACTATCGCGCCCGGAATGATGGTGAGCACGCCCGCCGCCGCCAGCACTCCCCAATCAAGGCCAGACGCAGATACGGTGCGCGTCATAATCGCGGTGATTGGCTTTGCATCAACGCTGGTGAGAGTACGGCTTAAGAGCAGCTCCACCCAGCTGAACATAAAGCAGAAGAAGGCCGCCACCCCGATGCCCGGCGCGATCATGGGCACAAAAATGCGGGTAAAGAACCGCGTGAAACCATAGCCGTCGATAAAAGCGGTCTCGTCAATCTCGCGCGGGACGCCCCGCATGAACCCTTCCAAAATCCACACCGCCAGCGGCACGTTGAACAGGCAGTGCGCAAGCGCCACCGCGATATGTGTGTCGAACAGATTGACGGAAGAATAAAGCTGGAAAAACGGAAGCGCGAAGACTGCCGGCGGGGCCATGCGGTTGGTCAGCAGCCAGAAGAACAGATGGTTGTCGCCCATGAACCGGTAACGGCTAAAAGCGTATGCTGCGGGCAGGGCCACGCACAGCGAAATCACTGTGTTTAGAGCGACATAAATGAAGCTGTTCACAAATCCCATATACCAGGACGCATCGGTTAGAATGACACGGTAATTTTTAAATGTGAATTCCTGCGGCCACAATGTGAACGCCCCCAGAATTTCCGAATTCGGCTTGAAACTCATAATGATCAGCCAATAGATCGGCACCAGCAAAAACAGCAGATAAGCGATCATGATCAAAGACTTGGCGCGGAAGAGCTTCATGAGCCTGCCTCCTCTTTATCGCTCGCAATCATCACGGTGTAGAAGACATAAGAGATGGCCAAGATGACAAGGAAATACATCAGCGAAAAGGCAGCAGCGGGCCCCAAATCAAACTGACCCAGTGCCATCTTCACAAGGTCAATCGACAGGAACGTCGTCGCATTACCCGGTCCGCCTCCTGTGAGCACGAATGGCTCTGTGTAGATCATAAAGCTGTCCATAAACCGCAGCAACACGGCAATGATCAAAACTCCGCGCATCTTGGGAAGTTCGATATAGCGGAACACGCTCCACCTGCTCGCTTGGTCGATTTCGGCAGCCTGATAATAGGCGGGCGGGATCGAGCGCACGCCTGCGTAGCAAAGCAGCGCCACAAGCGAGGTCCAGTGCCACACATCCATCGCGATGACCGTCACCCATGCGTCCACCGCATCCTGCGCGTAATTGTATTCAAAGCCCATATCGGTGACGAGGCGTCCCAACAGGCCGATGTCTGAGCGGGCAAAGACCTGCCAGATGGTGCCCACCACATTGTATGGGATAAGCAAGGGCAGGGCGATTAGCACAAGGCAAAGCGAGGCGGTCCAGCCCTTCTTTGGCATGCAAAGCGCGATCAAGATGCCCAGCGGTATCTCGATCAAAAGGACAAGGCCTGAAAACATCACCTGCCGCCCAAGCGCGTCCCACAAGCGTTCAGAGCGAAGCAGTTCGCGATACCATTCAAGGCCCACCCAGAAAAATTCGTTCCCGCCAAAACTGTCCTGAAACGAGTAATTCACCACCGTCATCATCGGAATGATCGAGGAGAATGCCACAAGGAGCAGAACAGGCTGGACAAGGAACCATGCACGGTTGTTGGTGGGTTTATCCATCAGGCGTGCCCCTCTGGTTCAACACGCCAGCTATTGTGAAATACGCTTGCTTTGGCGGGATCGAATGCGAGCCTGGTCATGTCGGCATTCAGCTCTTTAGTGGCATCCATGGCGATATTGATCTCGGTCCCAAACACGCTGGCATTGACGAATTTCTGACGCCCCACGTCGCGCACTTGGTTGATAGTCACAGGCAGGCCGTCGCCGCTTGTCAGCTGCACAAATTCGGGCCGGATGCCGAGTTCGACGGAGCCATTAAGCGCGCCATAGTCCTGCCCAAGTGCGAGCTTGTGCCCCTCTGCAAACGCATCGCTTCCTTCGAGAGAGACGGGTAGAAAGTTCATTCCTGGTGAGCCAATGAAATAGCCCACGAAGGTATGAGCAGGCGCCTCAAACAATTCGCGCGGCGTGCCAATTTGCAAGACCTCTCCAGCATTCATCACCACCACTTTGTCCGCAAAGGTCAGGGCCTCTGTTTGGTCATGGGTCACATAGACCATGGTGTGACCAAATTCGTGATGAAGCGCCTTCAGCTGAGTGCGCAATTCCCATTTCAAATGCGGGTCGATGACGGTCAGAGGTTCGTCAAACAGGATAGCATTCACATCCTCGCGCACCACGCCCCGGCCAAGCGAGATTTTCTGTTTGAGATCAGCCGTCAGTCCGCGCGCCTTGCGGCCCAAAATATCCTCAATCCCAATCATACGGGCAATGGTTTCAACACGCCGCGATATCTCCGCCTTATCGACGCCCCTGTTGCGCAAGGGGAAGGCCAGATTGTCGCGCACGCTCATTGTGTCGTAAACAACGGGAAACTGAAAAACCTGCGCAATATTGCGCTCAGCCGTTGAGGCCCCGGTCACATCTCTATCGCCAAACAGCACGCGTCCGCGTGTGGGCTGGAGGAGGCCCGACATAATGTTGAGAAGCGTCGTTTTGCCGCAGCCACTGGGCCCAAGCAGGGCATAGGCTTTCCCGTCTTCCCACTGCAGGTTCACCTCTTTGAGAGCAAAGTCAGCCGCAGTTTCTGGGCTCGCAGCATAGCTGTGTGCGAGGTTCTCGAGAGTGATGGATGCCACGTCTAAGCTCCCACCGTTGCAGTTTGAGCCTGCGGCGCTAGCGCTAACTTGCCGTGGCTGTCGAAAACGAACAGACCTTTAGGGTCCAGATGAACCTCAAGCTTTGTTCCTATTGCAAAGCTCTGAGGCCCGCTCACCAAACCGGTCCAGCGCGTGTCACCCATTTGCAGGTGCACGAAAGTTTCTGACCCCGTTAGTTCTGTCGAGATAACCGAAGTCTCGAACGACAAAGCGCCGGGCAAATCCTCTCCAACACCGATCTGGTGGGCGCGAAACCCTGCGCGATATTCGCCATCTGGCATATGAGTATTGCCCGGTTCGATCTTACTCACCTGACCACCGGGAAAGTGCACCTTTGCGCCTTCCTTGCGCACGGTAACGAAGTTCATCGGCGGGTCGGAATAGACCCGCGCCGTGATCTCATCCACCGGCCTGCGGTACACCTCCATCGCCGCACCAAACTGCGTAACGCGTCCCTCCCAAAGGCACGCGGTGTTCCCTCCAAGGAGCAGCGCCTCTTCAGGCTCGGTCGTCGCATAAACAAAGATGCTGCCGGATGCCTCGAACAGGCGCGGTATTTCCACCCGCAGCTCCTCGCGCAGCTTGTAATCGAGATTGGCAAGCGGCTCGTCCATCAGGACGAGCCCCACATCTTTCGCTAGCGCACGCGCAATCGCGCAGCGTTGTTGTTGCCCGCCTGAAATCTCGCTGGGTTTGCGGTCCAGAAGGTCGGAAAGCTTCAACAGCTCGGCCATCTCATGGACTTTCGCCTTGATTTCGGCCGCTGATTTCTTCTGCAACCGCAAAGGCGAGGCGATGTTTTCAAACACGCTCATCGAGGGGTAATTGACGAATTGCTGATAGACCATGGCGACATCGCGGGTTTGCACCCGCGCGCCCGTCACATCAGCCTCGTCCCATTCAATCTGACCCGTATCCGGCTTGTCCAGCCCAGCCATCAGCCGCATCAAGCTGGTCTTACCGGCAAGTGTTGGCCCGAGCAGCACATTCATCGTGCCGCGCTCAAGCTCGAGAGTGACCGGGTGAATGTGGGGCTTGCCGCCGACGGTCTTGGACACATTGGTTAGGCGCAGGGTCATGAGCCAGCCTTCATAAAACGATATCCCAACCCTGTAATGCGGCTCTTATCGCAACATCTGCATCGCTAAGCCCCTAAAAGCAATGGGAGCGCCCGGCTTGCCTCTGCAAAACGCACGTCAATCATAATCCGCTTGAACTTTTAGGAGAAAGGGAAGCCGGTCAAGTGTTGAGGCCGACGCAAAAGGCAAGCGATCTTGCACTCGCGCGAAAAGCTTTGCCGTGTGTCCATCCCGGCTGGTGAGCAGGGCGAGCTGATTGCATTTCTAAAGGACTGTTTCGCCGTCAAAACCTAGCGGGCTGTGCGTAGACTGGGTAGCCCCAGCGGGGCAGACTCAATCCATCACCAAGGCTTCTTGCTTGACCTGCGGGCGTGTGGTGGCAATGCTCTTACCCAAAGAACAATAAATGAGGGGAGAGGGCTAATGCGCGGGAGTTTTGGCTCGTTTGCGGCGGCAAGCATTTTGGCAATCGGTGTGGCAGCGTGTTCGGGCGATGAGCCTGAGGCAAGTCCCGAAGCTTCGGGCGATGGCACTGACACTATCGAACTCGCAGAGTTTCCAGACCGCCCTTATTGGGGGGACACCCACCTTCACACTGATAACTCAGTAGATGCCTTCGGCTTTGGTACACGGCTGGGGCCAGAGGCGGCGCTTCGTTTTGCACGCGGTGAGACAGTGACAGCCACCACCGGCACTGACACACAGCTTGCCCGCCCGCTCGACTTTCTGGTGATCGCCGACCACTCTGATGCGCTTGGCGCGACCCGCAGGCTTTATGACGCGCCGCGCTGGTATGTGAACTGGGTCATCGGCGATGAAACCGTGCTTCGCTGGTACGATATGATGCACGAAAGCCCGCAGGAATCGACCAAGGCGATCGGTGAACTCGTCACAGCGGCCGCAGAAGGCAATGCGCCAACGGCGCTCGCAGGCGATCCAGACGCAGCAGCCGAGGCGACTAAGGACATTTGGAACACACAGCTTTCCATTCTTGATCGTTACAATGAGCCGGGCGTCTTCACGGCGCTTGCCGGCTATGAATGGACTGCCATGCCCAATGGCAACAATTTGCACCGAGTGGTCATGTTCCGCGATGGCTCGGATAAGACGCGCCAGACTGTGCCTTTTCCCGGTCTTCAGACCAAAGCGCCGCAGCTCTGGGAATATATGCGCAATTATGAGGCAGAGACGGGCGGCCGGGTTCTGGCGATCCCGCACAATGGCAACCTTTCCAATGGTATGATGTGGCAAATGACCATGGAAGATGGTTCGCCCATGACCGAGGAATACGCTGCCCTTCGCGCGTGGGCCGAGCCGGTGATCGAGGCGACCCAGATTAAGGGCGACAGCGAGACCCACCCATATCTTTCTCCCAATGATGAGATGGCAGGGTTCGGCGTTCAGGGCTGGGACTTTGGCAATCTGTCTTTGAGCGAGAAGACCGAGCCTTCGATGTATGCAGGCTCTTATGCACGCTCGGCGCTTTTGCGCGGGCTTACTCTAGAAGAGCAATTGGGCGTCAACCCATATGCCTTTGGCATGATCGGTTCGACCGACAGCCACACCTCGCTTGCAACAGGGGATGAGAACAATTTCTGGGGCAAACACACCGGAAACGAGCAGTCCTATACCGACAGGGCGATACAAGGACAAAACCTTGGTACGCGTGAGGGCCGCTTCGGCTGGCATTACCTTGCAGGCGGCTACGCAGCGGCCTGGGCACGGGGCAATACGCGGGCTGAAATCTTCGATGCGTTTGCGCGCCGCGAAGTCTACGCGACCACCGGTCCGCGCATGAGCGTCCGGGTGTTCGGCGGCTTTGGCTTTACCGCGGATGATTGGGACGGCGATTGGGTGCGCAAAGGTTATACCGACGGCGTCCCCATGGGCGGCGAGCTGACCGATCAAGGCAAAGCGCCAAGCTTCCTGATCAGCGCGATGAAAGACCCCGATGGGGCCAACCTCGACCGTGTTCAGGTCATCAAAGGTTGGCTCGATAGCTCTGGCGAAATGCAAGAGCAGGTCTACGATGTAGTGTGGAGCGACAGCGACACGCGCGGCAAATCTGGCGGAAGCCTCACGCCTGTGGGTGATACGGTGAACCGCGAGGATGCGACCTACACCAACGACATAGGCGCAGCGGAACTGCGCACCACCTGGACCGATCCTGACTACCAAGTGGGCCAACGCCCGTTTTATTACGTTCGCGTTCTTGAGATCCCGACGCCGCGCTGGACACTGTTTGATGCGGTGCGCTTTGGGATCACGCTTTCCGAGGAGGCCATGGACGATGCTGTGGCGCAGGAGCGGGCCTACACCTCGCCGATCTGGCTAAAAGCGGCGAAGTAAAATGAATTTACCTGCTTGGACGCGCGAGCCGCTCGTTCATTTCACTGCGCTCGGCGCTGTACTTTACGTCGCCCTTACATGGGGCGGCAATCCGCCTGATCCCTCGAGCCGCGTGATCAGCGTGGGGGCTGCGGAAACGGAGAAGATCGCCGAAAGCTGGACGCTGACCATGGGGCGTGCCCCCACAGATGCGGAGCTTGACCTGGCGATTGATGCCTTCGTTCGCGAAGAGGTGCTTTACCGTGAGGCATTGCGGCTTGGCCTTGACGAAAGCGATGCGATTGTGCGCCGCCGTTTGGTTTCCAAAATGGACCTCTCGGCAAGCTTAGCCGCCGAAACCGCAGAGCCTACGGAGGAGGTCTTGCGCGCCTTTTTCGAGGCCAATCCGGAAGCTTACTCTGATGATGCGTCCGCAAATGCTAAGTTGAGCTTTGAGCAGGCATTTTTTTCTAATGAAAACAGTGTGTTAAATGCCGTGGGGGGCGGTTCTGTTGAAAGTGAGCCGACCAGCCTGCCAAGAAGTGTTTCATCAACTAACCTGCGCGATATTGAGGCTCAATTTGGCAAACAGTTTGCCGCTGGCCTCGCTCAGATTGATGCCAAGGATGAGTGGCAGGGGCCCATCCGCTCAGGCTTTGGCTGGCACTTGGTTCGGTTGACTGCGCGCGAAGTGCCTGAGCCTGATTTTGAGACCTTGCGGGTCGCGATTGCAAATGACTGGCGCAATGCTGAGATTAAGGCGCGCAAAGAGCGAGCCTTTGAAACGCTCAGCAGCGCTTACCGCATCGACATCGACCGGTGAGCCCCATGCTGCGCTGGCTGATCGGCCTCTTTACACTCCTCATCGCCTTTCCGCTCAGCGCGCATGAACTGCGCCCGTCGGTCGTGGAAATGCGTGAGACGGACAAGGGGCAATATACGCTCGATTGGAGGGTGACGCTCTCAGTGGGCAGTGCCGGGCTGCTTGCGGATCGCTTGGAGCCGGTGATCCCTGACAATTGCGCGATCCGGGGCGAGGCGGTGCAGCGCATTCAGTCCGCCGCCCTTATGGGCCGCGCTAGTCTGACCTGCGAAGGTGACCCGGCAGGCGGTGCATTTGGGCTTTCCGAGCTGCTCGGCAAATCGGACGCCATCGCGCGCTACATTCCGATAGATGCGCCAACGCAAAGCTTCCGCCTGACCGCTGACGAGCCATCGACTACGATCCTAGCAGAGCCGTCGCCGCTAAGCGTCCTGTGGGACTATTTCATCATTGGCGCAGAGCACATTGTGTTTGGCTGGGACCACCTTCTGTTTGTGATTGCGCTGGTGCTTTTGATCCGCAGTCCGTGGCCTGTGATCAAGGCGGCGACCGCCTTCACGGTTGCCCATTCGCTCACTCTGGTGGCCACAGTGCTCGGCTATTCAGGGCTTCCAGGACGCCCGGTAGAAGCGCTGATTGCGCTCTCCATTGTGTTTCTTGCAGTCGAGGTAGCGCTCATTCTGCGCGATCCTGACCGGCAGACACTGACACGCCGTTTCCCCTGGGCTGTCGCCTTTGCCTTTGGCCTTGTGCATGGCTTTGGATTTGCAGGCGCGCTTGCCGATATTGGTCTGCCCCAAACCCAGCTCGCCGCCGCACTCTTCGCGTTCAACGTCGGGGTCGAGGCAGGACAGCTCTTGGTTGTCGCGCTCACGATAGTGGTTTTGTCAGCGCTCAGGCGCATGCCGTCTCTGATCGAGAACAGAGCGCTCACCGCGGCAACCTATGGTATTGGCGCCATTGGCAGCTTCTGGTTGATCGAACGGCTTATCGGTTAAGGCAGCGGCCTGCGTCTTTGGCCCCTAACGCGTTACCAAAGCCAGACGTAGAGCCCCACAAGCATCGCCACTGTGATCGCCGCGAGCGTGTTGAACAGTGTGCTTGTCGCAAAGGCTATATCGGAAAGGTTCACGGTGCGCTCTTCGTCTGGCGCTGTGGTCATGCGTGATATGGCCGCGGCGGCCACCAAAGCGCCGAGGAAGACGAACCAGATACGGATTATGAACGGCACGTCTGGCATACCGAACTTCAATGCGATGTTGACCAGCAGTGATCCGATAAGCGCCGTAAGGGCGCCTGCCGCGTTTGTCTTCTTGTCGAAGAAACCAAGCAGGAAGACCACGACGATCCCCGGCGCGATAAAGCCGGTGTATTCCTGAACCGTCTGAAACCCGCTCTCGAAACCGCCAATGAAGGGACGGGCAAGGACAAGTGCAAACGCCATAGCGCTGAATGCCGCGATCCGGCCAACGGTCACATAGTGCTGGTCACCGCGATCAGGCCGCACCGCCTTGTAGAGGTCCATGGTGAAAATGGTGGAGACCGAGTTCATCATCGAGGCAAGCGATGAGACAACCGCTGCGATGAGAGCCGCAAACACCAAACCGCGAAGGCCAGCGGGCGCAAAGGCCATGAGTTCGCCGTATGTGCGGTCCGATTTCTCGGCAAGTGCTGATCCATCAAGCACGCCTTGCTGCGCCAAGATGACCGCTGCAATACCGGGCACCACCACGATAAACGGCACGAGGATCTTAAGGAAAGCGGCAAAGGCGAGGCCTTTTTGCGCTTCGCCAAGGTTCTCAGCTCCAAGTGCGCGCTGGATGATGTATTGGTTGAAACCCCAATAGCTAAAGTGCAGCACCCAAAGCCCGCCCAGAAGCGTCCAGATACCGGGCAGGTCACCGTATGCAGGATGCTCAGGCTCAAGGATCATTTCAAAGTGCCCCGGCATCTCACCCATAAGATAGGCAAAACCTCCGAGCGCGCCGTCAGCGGGAAGGGCATCAAGGGCGAACCATGTGATCGCAAGACCCCCGATTACAAGCACGAAGACCTGGATGATGTCTGTAAGAGCAACCGCCTTAAGCCCGCCGTAAAGCGAATAGAGCGCTGCAAATCCAGCCAGAGCCATCATGCAAGACATAATCCCCCAACCTGTGAGAGATTGCACCGCAAGCCCGCCCAGCCAAAGGACCGCCGTAAGGTTTACAGCGGTGTAAAGAGCGACCCAAAACACGCTCATCAGGTTCTTTACACCTTCCCCATACCGCTGCTCCAAGAACTGGGGCATGGTGTAGATTTTGCGTTTGAGGAAAATGGGTAGGAAGAACTTGGCAACGATAATAAGGACAATCGCCGCCTGCCACTCATAGGCGGCAATCGCGACGCCCACCGCAAACCCTTGCCCAGATTGGCCGATGATCTGTTCTGCAGAAATGTTCGAGGCAATCAGCGAAGCACCAATCGCCCACCAAGGCAGTGCGCGGCCAGCAAGAAAGTAATCCTCAGTGTTCTTTTCGTGCCCAGCAGGCTCGCGGCTGACGAACAGAGCAATGCCAAGCAATGCGATCGCATAGCCAGCAATAATCACGATATCTATTGTCTGAAGCGTCACCCGCGCTCTCCCCGGTTTGTATTGTTTGCGAACGCTGTTCCTTTGGAACGAGCACTCTATCCCTTCTGCCGCATCCTCGCGCACGATGCTTGAAATTTGAAGTGCAAAAGGTGTCTGAAAGCCATTCGTCGGTGCTGCTCCAGCCGCATGCGTGCCTCCTTGGCTTTATGAACCTTTCAAATCTGCTGGCACGGCTTGTCGCACTCTCAAACGCGCTTCTGGCCCTCAAACAAGCGCAAATCGCGGGCCCGTTGTTCGATTTTTTACAGATTTTCCATTTTCGATGCTGGTAGCAGGCGGAATTCTTATCCGAAGCTTGCACTAAGCCGCTGTACTGCCCTACAAAATTCCGAATTTGGCGCGCGCGATTGCATAAGTTTCGTTTCTAGGGCGTGCCAAATTTCCTTGCGCGCTGGAGGAGTCTTCAATACCCGGCAAAGCACGACCAAATGCGCGTGCTTGACGCCGCACAATCTGCTGCAACCGTCCACACAGAAAATCTGGGATCTGCCATGAGCCTTTACGCATCATACCTCGACGAGATTGAAACCCGCAAAATCCAAGGGCTTGCGCCAAAGCCGATTGACGACGGCGCGCTGGTCGCTGAGCTGATCTCGCAAATCAAAGATGCGGGCCATGAGCACCGGGCGGAGTCGTTAGAGTTTTTGATCTACAACACGCTTCCGGGCACCACGAGCGCGGCAGGCGTTAAAGCGGCGTTTTTGAAAGAGATCATCCTTGGCTCAGCGAGCGTTGCCGAGATTACCCCTGAATTCGCATTTGAGCTTCTTTCCCACATGAGAGGCGGCCCCTCGGTTGAGGTTCTGCTCGATCTTGCACTTGGCGATGATGCAGCGAATGCGGCCAAGGCAGCAGCGGTGCTGAAAACGCAAGTCTTCCTGTACGAGGCGGACACTGACCGGTTGGCGGCAGCTCACAACGATGGAAACGCCGTCGCGACCGCTATTCTTGAAAGCTATGCCAAGGCCGAATTTTTTACTAAGCTGCCCGAGATCGACGAAGAGATCAAAGTCGTCACCTATATCGCTGGCGAAGGCGATATTTCGACCGATCTTTTGTCTCCGGGCAACCAAGCGCACTCGCGCTCTGACCGCGAGTTGCACGGCAAATGCCTGATCACACCAGAGGCGCAGGCAGAAATCACAGCGCTTAAAGAAAAGCACCCCGATGCGCGCGTTATGCTGATCGCGGAAAAAGGCACGATGGGCGTTGGCTCCAGCCGTATGTCCGGCGTCAACAACGTCGCGCTTTGGGCGGGTAAGCAGGCGAGCCCTTATGTGCCGTTCGTCAATATCGCTCCGGTTGTGGCGGGGACCAATGGCATTTCGCCAATCTTCCTCACCACTGTCGGCGTGACCGGCGGCATTGGATTGGACCTCAAAAACTGGGTCAAGAAGGTCGATGAGAACGGCGAGGTCGTAAAAGATGGCTACGGCGATCCGATCCTTGAGCAGGCCTATTCGGTGGAAACCGGCAAAGTCCTGACAATCAACACCAGAACCAAGAAACTCTACGAAGGCGGCGAAGAACTCGCCGACATATCGAGCGCTTTCACCGCGCAAAAGATGGAGTTTATGAAGGCGGGCGGCTCTTACGCTGTTGTCTTTGGCAAGAAGATTCAGTCATTTGCGCAAACCACCTTGGGCCTTCCGCTCAAATCTTCCTATGCGCCCAATCGTGAGATCAGCCATGAAGGCCAAGGTCTCACCGCAGTTGAGAAAATCTTCAACCGCAATGCTGTGGGCGTAGCGGACGGCCAAACACTCCACGCTGGCTCTGATGTTCGCGTAGGCGTGAACATCGTGGGTTCGCAGGACACCACCGGCCTGATGACCAGCCAAGAATTGGAAGCGATGGCCGCGACCGTGATCTCACCAACGGTAGACGGCGCGTATCAGTCGGGCTGTCACACGGCATCGGTGTGGGACAAGAAAGCGCAAGCCAACATCCCCAAGCTTATGAGCTTCATGAATAAGTTCGGACTCATCACCGCGCGCGATCCAGAGGGTGAATACCCGGCGATGACCGATGTGATCCACAAGGTGCTGAACGATCTCACCATCGACGACCGCGCGGTTATCGTGGGCGGGGACAGCCACACGCGTATGTCCAAAGGCGTCGCGTTTGGTGCGGACTCCGGCACAGTGGCTCTGGCGCTTGCGACGGGCGAGGCAACTATGCCGATCCCCGAAAGTGTCAAAGTGACCTTCAAAGGGACACTCAAAGACCACATGGATTTCCGCGATGTGGTCCACGCGACGCAGGCGCAAATGCTCAAGCAATTTGGCGATAACGTCTTCCAAGGCCGCGTGATCGAAGTGCACATTGGCACGCTCCTATCTGACCAAGCCTTCACCTTCACAGACTGGACCGCAGAGATGAAGGCGAAGGCCTCTATCTGTATCTCCGAAGACGAGACACTGATTGAGTCCCTCGAAATCGCGAAGTCGCGCATTCAAATCATGATCGACAAAGGCATGGACAATGCAGGCGGCGTGCTGGCTGGCCTGATCGCCAAGGCTGACGCGCGGATCGCTGAAATCCGCTCTGGCGAAGTGCCCGCTCTGCGCCCCGATGCTGATGCGAAATACGCTGCTGAAGTGGTGGTGGACCTCGACATTATTGCAGAACCCATGATCGCTGATCCGGATGTCAACAATAACGACATTTCAAAGCGTTACACCCACGATACCATTCGTCCCATCTCCTACTACGGCGGTGAGAAGACAGTCGATCTGGGCTTTATCGGGTCTTGCATGGTGCACAAGGGCGATATGAAGATCCTGTCCGAAATGCTCCAAAACCTTGAGAAGAAAAACGGCAAGGTTGAATTCAAAGCGCCTCTCGTGGTCGCTCCTCCAACCTACAACATTGTCGATGAGCTGAAGGCGGAAGGCGATTGGGAATTGCTTGCGAAATACGCAGGCTTCCAGTTCGACGACACGAACCCGAAAAACGCCGCGCGCACCGATTATGAGAACATGCTCTATCTTGAGCGTCCCGGCTGTAACCTGTGTATGGGCAACCAAGAGAAAGCTGCCAAGGGCGACACGGTGATGGCGACATCGACGCGTCTATTCCAAGGCCGCGTGGTGGAAGATGCTTCCGATAAAAAGGGTGAAAGCCTGCTCTCATCCACGCCGGTTGTGGTGCTTTCAACGATCCTTGGCAGGACGCCAACGATTGAGGAATACACAGCCGCCGTTGAAGGTATTAACCTCACCAAATACGCACCTCCCGTCGCGGCATAAATGCTGCGAGGCGATAACGGCTTTGGTGATAATGGGCCAGACCATCAAGCCATCGTCGACGATGGTAACGCGCGCATTGACTGGGTGGAGCAGCACTCCCCCGTCATGCGCGGGATGGTCCGGGATCGGCTTGGCGACGGGTCTCTCAAGGGCAAGCGCATTGCCGTTGTCGTCCACCTAGAGGCGAAGACCGCCTATCTCGCGCTGCTTCTGGCGGAGGCGGGCGCTGAGGTAATCGCGGCGGGAAGCAATCCTTCGACGACGCATGGTTCAGTAGTGGCGGCTTTGCGCGATCGTGGCATTCGTGTCGTTTCCGATGCGGGCGGCGATCACGAAAGCTGGGAGAAGGAACTCCTCGCCGCCGCCGACCTTGAGCCTGAATACATCATCGATGATGGCGCGGAGCTCACCATGCGTATCGCCATGCACCGACCGCAAGCTTTCAAGCGTCTAAAAGGCGTCTCAGAAGAAACCACAACCGGCACCGCGCGCCTGTATGCTTTGCACGAGGCCGGTAAGCTTCCATTCCCAGCGCTCACCGCCAATGATGCGCGGTGCAAGCATCTGTTCGACAACCGGTATGGCACTGGCCAGACCACGATGCAGGCGCTGTTGGCGCTCACAGGCCGCAAAGTTGCAGGCGCGAGGGTGGTCGTTGTCGGTTATGGCTATGTCGGGCGCGGGATCGCTGAATATGCGCATGCAATGAATGCGCGGGTAAGCGTCATCGAAATGGACCCCGTCCGGGCGCTTGAGGCACATATGGACGGCATGCGAGTGGGCACCGCCGACGCTGTGCTCCCCGATGCGCAGTTCGTGGTGACCGCGACGGGCGGAATGCGCGCGCTTGGTGAACCGGAATTCGCGTTGCTCCCGCACGGCGTGATGCTTGCCAATGCGGGGCACCACGATCTAGAAATTGATGTGGATGCGCTAAGCGAGTTGGCCGAGGCAGAAACCGTTTCTGGACCGGAAATTTACACCTTTGCGCTCTCGGACCGAGACATCCACGTCCTGTGCCGAGGCGCTCTTGTCAATATCGCTGGGGGAAGCGGTCACCCGGTTGAGATCATGGATCTATCCTTCGCGGTTCAGGGGCTTGGTGCGCACCATTTGATGAATTCACAGATGGAGCCGGGCGTTCATATTCTCCCCAAATCCATCGACGATTCCATCGCAGAGGCGAAACTCGCTTCGCTTGGGATCGGGCTTACCCATGCACGCGAAGAGCAAGAAGATGATCTGCTAGGGCATGTCGATAGGATCGAGTTGTGACTGGGAACGTAGCGCTAAGTGGCGGAGAAGCACATGCTGGTTTATCAGCCATCAAATGGGCTCGCGGCTCGATGCCCTTAAGCGCAGATGCGACCGGACTATTAAAGGCCAAACTCGGCGGCTCAATCGGCATAGGGTTACCCCTTGATGCGGCCACTGCGAGCCTCGGTCAAATTCTCTCAGGCGCTGGCCTCGAGGTTAGCTTTCTGGTCGAAGATACGCCTCCGGGCGCTCTGGACCTGATCGCTGCGTTAGAGCTTGCGGGCGCAAAATTCACCGCAAGCCGCGATGCGTTCATTTCGCAAGAACTGGACGTCATGCTGGAGACCAATGGAGAATTGCTGTGTTCGTACACAGCGCCGCTCAAAACAGCGCCGCTCAAAGGAGCTATTTTGGTGAGCGCGGCCGGTTCAGACATCGTGCCCACCTCAAAGACCCCAATAATCGACATTACCCGGTCCGACCTGATGGAGATGGTGCTGCTCTCTCACGGCATCGGACAAGCGTGTGTTTCCGGGTTTCTCGATATCACCAACCTCCAGATCGCCGGCGCGGATGTGGTTGTCCTTGGTTATGGCCCGATAGGCTATGGGGTCGCCAAATATGCCAAAGCTTACGGCGGCCGAGTGATTGTCGTGGAAGCTGATCCGGTGAGGTGTGTGAAGGCGGTTATGAATGGTCAGCGCGTCCAACCTTTGGATGAGGCTTTGCGCTGCGCGTCGGTAGTTTTTCAGACGGTTGGCGGCACGGGCGGCCTAACGCGGGATCATCTCGAGAGCCTTACGAATGGCACTTTTTTGTGCAGCGCTGTGCACGCGGAAAATCCATTCGGATTGCTAATGCAGAATTCATCACCGCGCTCAAAGCCAGTCCGCGATTTTGTCGCAAGGCATGATTTGACCTCTGGGACGCATGTAAAGGTCGTGTGCCAAGGAAAGCCGCTGCATGAGTGCATGGGGCGCGGATTGCCGCTTGAATATGCAGATTTGCAGATTGCTGCTCAGATTCAGATGATTGCCAAGTTTTTGGCGCCTGACTGTGATATTCGCAGCGGACTTCAGCCGCTGTTGCCATCGGCCGAACGGTCTTTGGCGAATGCATTTGTCACCTCAACCGCAAGATCGAAGATTTAGCCTGTTTCGGTGCCCTCAAGCACCGCTGCATCTTTAGAAAGACGCTGCGCTCTCACCACAGAATCCAGGAGTTCAGCCGGGGTTGCAGGTTTCGGACAGAAAATGATCCCTGGCAATTTGGCTGAGTGATAAATCTCCGCATGACCCGAATGCATCACGACAGGAAGGCCTCGCGAGAACAAATGGAGCGCCAGGGGGAACGAATAGCCATCTGGTAATCTGATATCGAGCAGAGCTGCATCAAAGCTTTGCTCTTTAGCGAACTTCCACGCGTCTTCCATCGTTCCAGCCACCGTTACCGAGCGAGCACCGGCTTTACGAAAGGTCTTTTCAATTCCCGCAGCGACAATAAACTGGTCTTCGACGACAAGAATGGAGCGATCAGACAATACCTCATCGCAAGGTTCATATTCAAATAAGCTCATAGTAGAGCTAGAGTTGGAAACGTAATTCAATCTGAGCTCCTTCTGGGAAATACTCACGACTGAACTCACCTTTCAGTTGCCGGACCCCTGTGTCAATAAGTACTGCTCCGAACCCATCGGTGTTTTTACTTAGCTCAAAGTCAGGTGTGATTTCTGACCATTTCAATTCGACCTTCTTATCGGCCCTCTCTTCCCAAGAAATGGTGATTGACCCGTTTGGCCGTGATAAAGCTCCATATTTGGTGGCATTGGTCGTCAGCTCATGAATGATAAGGGTGAGCGTGTTTACCGCATCACCATCAACATGGACCTTTGGACCCCGCAAGGTCAGTTTTTGTGAGGTTGTATGCGGCTGGACGACGGAGTGGACCAGATCATCGAGGTCTGCGCCTCCAGTGCCAAAGTCTTTGCGCGCCAAATCGTAAACCCGGCCAAGTGACACCACTCGCTCGATCAAATCATTGGCCATCTTCTGAGTTTCAGGAAGCTCTTGCGGAGCGGCCTGAATGAGCCCGCCGATCACCGCGAACAGATTCTTTATTCGGTGGCTCATCTCTTCGACCAGCATTTGCTGGTGCTTGATCGCGGTGACTTCGACAGTCGGCGTGATGATTTTCGTTTCGCCATCGGGATTAGTGAAGAGAAAACCTCTTGAGCGGAATTGCCGCGGCTCTTTGCCTGATACTTCTATAGCGAAGTCTATTTCGAGATCTTCGCCGCTTTTTGCAGCGTGCTCCAAGGCTTCGTGGACGGTCCCGCGATCTTGCTCGACCAAATGCTCGAATATGGCCTCACGCGGATACACGCCGGGCCCGGGTAAATTGAGCTGAGCTGCCATGGTTGCATCAATGCTGGCCTCGAAAGTCTTGGCATCGTGTTCAGCCATGCCCATGCGTGCGGTCTCAAGGGCGTTGCGCAGTTTTTCTGATTGGACATTGAGGTTCTGGCGCAGGCCAACCTCTTCGGTGATATCCAGCAGAGTGATCGAGGCCCCTTCCACTGCGCCGCTTGCAAAGAAATAGGGGGTAATCCGAAGGAAAAAGCTTTTGCCTTCATCATTGGGCGGTGTGGTGCACGCCATACTTTCGCTGGTCTTGATGACTTTGTAGACCTCTTCATGCAAAGCCACCCCGGTTATCGGAATGTTGAACTCGCCCAGCGACCGTCCCTCGTCCGTTGGCACCAGCGGGAATGCGTTGCGCGCGGCCTGCGTTATGTGGCGAATTCGGCTTTCGCGGTCCAATACGATCATCGCAAGATCAGAAGATTGCAGGAAGTTGTCGAGGTCCGCATTGGCCAAGGTGAGCTCATCAATCTTGTTTTTGAGCTCCTCGTTTGCGGTTGTTAGCTCCTCATTGGCCGATTGCAGCTCCTCGTTCATCGACATCATTTCTTCATTCGAGCTTTTCAGCTCTTCATTCGCGGTTTCGATTTCCTCAACTTTGATCTTGAGCTCAAGCTTGATGCTCTTCAGCTCATCTTGAAGATCGCTGATGCGCTGGTCTCTGGAAATGGGGCGCGATGCATACTGATCAACAAGGGGTTGAAGGCGCTCGTTCACAAGGAACACGATCGCCGCTGTTTCGTCCTTCATGGGGTGCGCAAGAATGTCGGTTTTCTGGGTACCAAAAGGCGAATTGACCTCGATATCCTTCAAAGAGAGGCGCTCGCCCGTCGCAATCGCCTGCGCCGCCAATGGGGTCACCACATCTGAAAGAGCGCCGCGCCCAAGCGCCGCAAGGGTGCGCTCATCACCGGGGCGCGATTCTATAAACAGGCTCAAATCGCCTGAGCTATCAATGATTTGACCATCAGACGTCATGCGAACGAAAGGCGGCGCGTAATGCTCGTAGATCGAGAGGTTGGAGGCATCAAAGCTCTGGTGCCGGGGGAAATCGGTTTCCCGTGCAAGGCGTCCGATCCCGCGCTGCACGACGCCGTCACGCGACGTGTTGCCGAGAGGCAGGCTGACATGCATGCGTTTGGCCGCGTCATTCCGCCTGAAGAGCCGCGCTTTTCGGTCAATAGGACGAAACAGATTGTTTCCTCTACTGACGCTCTCTGAGGTTCCTAGCAAAAGGTGACCGCCCGGCCGCAAACTGAGGTGGAGAAGTGCAAACAGCTCCGATTGCAGGTGCTGCCCCAGATAAATCAGAAGATTGCGGCATGAAACAAAGTCGATTTTTGAGAAGGGCGGATTTTGAACAATGTTGTGAACTGAGAAGCGGACCAAGCGTCTGATTTCGGGAAGAAACTCAAACCTCTCATAGGCAGCAACCGTGTACTTCTCGCGATAGTGTTCAGGGATCTCAGTGTACATCGAAAGCGGATAGGACGCTTTGCGCGCATGCTCGATCATCTGCTCATCGACGTCAGTTGCAAAAATCTGGACGAGGGGGCTTACGCCAAGCTCCTCGCATGTCTCAGCAACCATCATAGCGATCGTGAAAGCTTCCTGGCCGCTGGAGCAGCCCGGAATCCAGATCCTGACCTCATTGGTGCCATTTGCGTTTTGAAGGAGCGGTTTCAAAACTGTCTGGCGTGCGTGTTCGAAATATTCGTGCTCTCTGAAAAACGACGTCACGTTGATCAGGAAATCGCGCGCAAGAGCCTGTTGTTCCTCAAGCGATTCTGCCAGATGGCCGACATATCTATCTATCGCGTCGATATCGAGCACCTGCATCCGGCGTTGCAATCGGCGCAGCAATGTGGACCGCTTGTAGCCGGAGAAATCGGCCCCTACGCCCTCCCGAATGAGGGCGAAGATTTCCTGCATCCAAGTTTCTGTGACTTGCTCTGCAAATGGAAGGCTGCCCTCAAGCGTGCCATCAAAATAGGAGCGAAGGCGCGGAATAATCTGTTCTGCTTCGAACACGAAATCGGCAAGTCCGGTCGAGATCGCCGACACAGGCATCCCGTCATAGCGCGCCTCTTCAGGCGATTGGACAGCGCAGACCCCTCCGAACTCTTTGATTGAGCGCAGGCCCGCAGTCCCATCTGCACCCGTACCAGACAGCACCACACATGCGGCTTTGTCACCTTGTACTTGCGCAACTGAGGCGAAAAAGCTGTCGATGGGGCGGCGCAGGCCCCGCGGCTCACTAAAGGGATCAAGTTTGAACTTGCCGCCTTCGATGCGCAGGCCTGAGCCGGGAGGAATTATGTGAAGGCAGTCGACCTCGACGTGTTCATTGTCGCTGATCTGGCGAACACGCAGGCGGGTTTTGCTCGATAACAGCTCTGCCATCATGCTTTCATGATTGGGATCGAGGTGCATGATGAGGACAAAGGCCATGCCTGTGCCAGTGTCGGTGTTGAGGATCATCTGCGTCACGGCTTCCAGTCCGCCTGCAGATGCGCCAATCGCAATTATGGGGAAATCAAGTTGAGAGTGAACTTCAACTCCGGAGTCGTCTGATGTTTCAAGCTCCAACCTGTTTCGCTCCCGTCCCGCAATTGTTGTCTTTGTTTGCCCGAATATGGATCATAAGACAAAAATTATTCAATTAGAACTCGTATGCTAAACCAAATTGATAATACTACAACGAAATCGGATTGAATAAGATCAGATAAAACGTGTTTTTTATTTTTGCTTGAATGAAGCCCAGCACAAATATGAGCGTGAAGGGCTGTGATCAGATCATTTAAATTGGTTGTAATCCAAATTGCATATGTATTTATACCGATATGATCTTGTGTGCTTTCCGTCTAACGCACACTTGCTTCACTCCCTGTTGCGCGCGATCAAGGTGAGGCTCCAAAGCCGCAATAATGCGAATTCCGCCTCCTGAAAACTTTGGGCGCGCTTCGAAGGTGGCTTGCGGCAGGGATCAAGATCTATGAAATGGCACTGTGCTAACCGCTGTTCTGGCACCTATATTGACGAGTGCGCTGGTGAGCGTTCCGGCGCGCGTCCTGGTCTGTTTCAAATAAACGACTTTCCTACCAAGCGGTCTTAGTGTCAGTCTCTTGGATTAGATGTTGTTGATGCAGCAAAAAGTTGAATTTGATTAGCATGCTTTTTTGCAAAGTGCGGTCAGTAGCAATTTGCGTTATGTCTACGCCCGCTCCGGGCTGAGAGGCCGAAGAGTTTGCTATGATGAACGATATGATCATGGATGGCGAAGGGCAAAGAATTTTGGTCGTCGAAGATGACCCTTTGCTGCTGGCCATGAGCGAAGATCTGATAGAGAAGATGGGCTACACCCCGTCGATCGCTGCTTCGGCTGAGCAAGCGCTCGACATGGTTGAAGGCGGCCTCCAGATCGACCTCTTGCTTAGCGATGTGGTGATGCCAGGAGGCATGAACGGATTTAAACTCGCAAACAAATTGCGATCGCACATCCCTGAATTACCCGTGATTTATATAAGCGGTCATACCGATTATCCGCTGGACGAGAGGGAGGGGGTACAGGCCCGCCTCCTTCTTAAACCGACCCCGCCAGATGTGCTTGCTCAAGAGATAGCTAAAGCACTTTTGTAGAACTTTAGCGCAAGTCTCCTAGCGCGGGGAGAGCGGCTTTCCAAATATACTCGCGAATGCCTTGTAGCACCTTTAAGCAAAATGGAAGTGCAGGGTAAGGCATATATTTGGTCAATAGATGAGAAGGGACACCTAAGCGGTCATTGACCATCATTTGTGCCGCCTTTGATCTGATGGCCGCCGAATTTACGGTAACGCAGATGGGGTGCTTTGCGAGCAGACCGTCGGCGTGTTGGACAACATCGCCCACCTCTCAGCCTGATCCTAGAACGAGCCTAACCTCAAAATGACACTGTCACATTGGCATTCCCGCCAATATGGCTGAAGTCGCTGTCGGCAAAGGTCGCTGTGCCGTTCACACCAACTCGCACTTTGCCAAAGGTCTTCGAAAGCCCGGCTTCGACCCGTGCGTAGTTGCGGTCGCCCGCGAGCGCGGTGGCGCTGCGGGTGAAGTCAGGGATGGTGACAAGTGCGGAGTTTATCTCCTGCGATCCGCCGTCCAAACGCACGTGATAGAAGCCGGAAAGATGCGCATCGACACCGGCAAACTCCAGTTGCGCCCTTGCGCCCAATTCTGCGAAGGTTTTGTCCAGCGCAAGGTCGGAGACCACCTGCGAAAGGCCCGTTGCGCCGCTTTCGGTAAAGCCATCCACATCGCTTTCCGAATAGCCCACGCGTATTGTCGGGCGGATGGTAATCACAGGGGTTGGGGCGATGGAGCGCGAGGCTTCGAACACCACTGCTATGCTGTCACCCTCAGTCTCACCCACCGACGTTTGCCCTGCCACATTCGTGACGCGCGCAAGGTTCTCGATATCGTCAGAGCCGTAGCTGAGCGCCGCGGATAGGTCGACGAAAGGCGTCTCGACCGTGGCAAAGCCGCTCACGTGCACCGAGCGTTTGTCGAACCCTCCGCCAATAAAATCGAAGTCCACATCCTTGTCGGAATACCCTAGGGCAACACCCACGGTGAAGCTATCAAGCAAGGTATAGCCAAGTGCGAGTTGCACGTTCGGACCATCGGCCTCATACCCCGCCGCAAATGTATCGCGCGTGCGGCGCATACGGTCGTATCCGGCGCGTCCATCCACCCACAGGCCATCGCCCTCAAGCCTCAAAAGCGAGCGCGCTTGCTCTTCGGTAGCAAAGCGGGCGACTTCGGTAAGGGCTGGCAGGGTGCGCGGCGCGTTGATCGTATCGGCCAAGAAAGCAGCGGAAATCTCGTGGCCCCGTGCGGTTGGGAAGAAGGCATCCCAGAACAGGAATTGATCCTGCACCGACCGGTCTGCGTTCACACATGTTGGCACGAGCGAGCACGGGTTGGTCACATCACTAAAGCCGAATTTTGCAGGGTTTGCGGCAATATCGTTGGTGAGTGTGAAACTATCGGCCAGCAGCAATGTGCCATCACCGGTATTGAGCCCCGAAAGCGAGGTCGCAAGGCCTTGATTGGTAGTGGTTGAAAAGAGCGTTGCCAGCTGCACTCCCGAAAGCCCGCCAGCGCGCGCGGCAGGCGTCTGTCCGATGTTCGGCAGGTTCGAGACAACCACCGTCCCAGCGCCTGCATCGAGCAATCTTTGCGCTGAGGCGGCTGTGTTCACAGCGTTTGCTTGTGCCCCTGAAATCGCAAGCTGCGCGGCTTGATCGGGCGGCGCCATGGTGAGGGCCGCCGTGTTCAAAGCCAGCGCTGCGTCATTACCCGAAGCGTAGAGAAGCATCACGTCGCCTTCGCTAAGGCTTCCCGCGCTCGCCAGAAAATTGTCGACTTGGCTCGCAATATCGGTGTCGTTGAGTGAGGTCAGCCCCCGGCCGATGGGGCCGGGAATAGAGCTGCCATTGCCAAGCAAAATGCCGCCTGCAAGGCTGACCGGGAGCTGGTCCGAGAATGCATTGCCGACCGCTTCATTGTTAATGTCAGTCAGATTGAAATCAAGCAGTTCGGGTAGGAGCTCCGCCGCTGTGCGCCCATTGGAAAAACGGTTGCCAAAACCTGGAGGTGAAGGCGGAAAATTGGGATCATCATTGGTCCCATTTGCCTCGTTACCCGCTTCAATGATGTCGGGAATGTTCCCCGGATCAGCGATATTGTCGCCGAAAGAGCCATAGGTTTGAGCAAAAGCGCCTTGCGCTGTGCACGCAGCGAGAGAGGTCAGCGAAATGCCAACCCATTTTACCTTTGCGAGCTTCGATATACGGATCATATTTCCCCCTCACGACCATTACACTGGTCCGATCTGAGATGTATATAGAGGTCCTAATACTCGCGGTCAGTGATATGCGTCACATATGCCCGCGATCCGCCGCAAACACGGTTTGCCTTGCGAGGGTAAAGGCCCCATATGCGCATCAATTGCCGATAAAGGAGCGAGTTGACGCAGTAAGCAAGAATAGGCGCAGCCCACATATTGAAACCGCCATCGCCTACCGATTGAGATTAGAAGTCATGAAGCGTCCAGCATCTATTTGGACCTGCTCCAGAAGCCTGCATTCTGATCTGGTCGATTTTCACTCTCAATATCAATTAACCGGTTAAAATCCCAATAGAGCGAAACATTCCGCAAACACGGTTCAGAATTGCCTCTCTAATCGTGATAAGTTGCTCTAAAGTACTTGCAAGGAGTCTAATATGCTTGTCGGTTGCCCTAAGGAAATCAAGAACCACGAATACCGCGTTGGCCTTACCCCAGAAAGCGCACGCGAACTTGCCATTCATGGGCACGATGTTTGGATTGAAAGCGGTGCCGGGCTCGGGATCGGCGCCTTGGATGACGCCTATATTGCTGCGGGCGCAAAGATCGCCGATGGCCCCGATCCGATCTTTGCTGAGTGTGAAATGGTGGTGAAGGTCAAAGAGCCTCAGGCTGTCGAAAGAGCGAAGCTTCGTGAAGGGCAGGTCCTCTACACATATCTCCATTTGGCACCCGATCCTGAACAAACCGAAGACCTCGTGAAATCCGGCGTCACTGCGATTGCTTATGAAACCGTAACAGGTGCAGAAGGCTCGCTTCCCCTCCTCAAACCGATGAGCCAAGTCGCAGGCCGAATGAGCGTGCAGGCAGGGGCAAGCGCACTCGAAAAAGCGCATGGCGGACGCGGTGTTCTTCTAGGCGGTGTACCCGGTGTTTTGCCTGCAAAGGTGACTGTTATCGGCGGCGGTGTGGTTGGCTTTAATGCAGCGCAGATGGCAGCAGGGCTTGGCGCTGATGTGACAATACTTGACCGCAATCCTGAAGTCCTTGAAAAGCTCGCTATTCACTTTGAATCGCGGGCCAAGACCCGCTTTTCCAATCTCACCAATTTGCAGGAAGCGGTTTGCGAGGCCGACCTTGTGATTGGCGCAGTGCTGATCCCCGGGGCCGCGGCGCCCAAGCTTGTCTCGCGCGAGATGTTGAAGGATATGCAGCCAGGTGCGGTGCTGGTTGATGTTGCGATTGATCAGGGTGGGTGCTTTGACACATCGAAAGCTACCACCCATGCCGATCCCACCTATGTGGTTGATGACGTTGTCCATTATTGCGTTGCCAATATGCCCGGCGCGGTTGCGCGCACGAGCACATATGCGCTCAACAATGTGACCCTTCCGCACGCCTTGAGGATTGCTGACAGGGGCTGGGTCGACGCGCTTTCGGCTGACCCGCACTTGGCAGAAGGGCTCAATGTTCACGCGGGCTCAGTGTGTTATCAGGCTGTCGCTGAAGAGCTTGGCTACGCATATGAACCGGTCGCAGATATCCTGGCCCGGTAAGTTGCGCAGAACTCGCGTTGGTGCGAGCAGGAGGTCAGTTCTTGCGGATTTGGCAAAGGAATTCTGCGACCTTTTCGTTCATAAGATTGGATTGCAGTTCCAAGTCGTCCGAAGCCTTAAGAAGTTCACCTGATACGTCGCCCACGGCGCTTGCAGCCGTGTGCAGATCCTGTGTGGATGCAGACACTTCTCCAGCGCCAGAAGCTGCCATATCAATGCTTTCGGCCAAGTTTTTGCTCGCATGGGTTTGTTGATCCATGGTCATCGCGATAAATGATGCTGCGTTCTCAAGGACGCCAATCTGCTCTCTGATATCAGCAAGCTCTTTCGCGCTTGCCTGCGAGCGCCTTTGCACCTCCTCAATCCTGCTTGAGACGTGACCGGTTGCTTCGCGCGTTTGGCTTGCGAGGTCCTTCACTTCGCTTGCGACAACGCCAAACCCGCGTCCGGCCTCGCCGCCGCGCGCGGCCTCGATGGATGCATTCACCGCCAAGAGCCGGGTGCGCCCCGCGATTGTGTCGATCAATTGGGCGATCTCACCGATGTCTTCTGACCGCTGCTCAAGAAGCGCCATCGTGGCATCGGTCGCACGCGCTGTTTCGTTTGTAAAACGGGCCAGTTGCGCGGCGGTTGCTGCCTGTCCTGCGACATTGTCGATCGAGATCGCGAACTCATCAGAGGCAGCCGCAGCAGCTGTACTGCCGCGTGCGACCTGTTCCATTGCAGCGGCGATATCTTCTGTGCGCTTAATAGCTTCGGATGCTTGCCGAGACATCGCTTTGGCAGTTGCGCTGAACTGATGGGCTGCCGAAGCAACATTGCTAGAGACCTCGCCTATGGTGTTTTCAAATTGCAATGCGAGCGTGAAAAGCTCCTCGCGCTGTAATTCGTCTTTTTCAATACGGCGCTGTTCGTCGCGCAGGCGCTCTTGCTCTCTTGCGTTCAGCAGGCTGCGTTCTGCTTCGTGCTTGGATTCGATCGCAGCGCGTTTTTCAGCTGCGCTAGCTTCCAGTTCAGCCGCGTTCCTCACATGCCGAAGGCCATGGTGCGAACGGCGCAGAAACTGGAAGTACAGCAGCATGATCAGAAAAACCAAGCCGCCGACATAATAGGCTTCGAGAGGACGGCCCACACTTACCACTCCAATGCCAGCCCCGGTTGCAATGATCGACATGTAGCTCAAGGAAAGCGGCGGATATGCCGAGCACCCAAGCCCGCCCATCGCGATCAAGGAAACCAGCATAGCGACTGCCAACCCATGCCATTCAGGCGGCAAATACCGCATTGTTGCATAGCCGAATATCGACCATCCCAACGCAAATACGAGCAAGCTAAAGTAAGCCCAATACGTCCCTTGCGCGGTTCGGATATAGTGGATTTTCCCGAACCTCGATCCGGGCGTGAAGGAAACCCCGAAGACTAAGGCGGACGCATTTATGCAAAACGCGGTGAGAATAAGCCAAGAGTTTTCGCCGAGCCCTCCAAGCAGATATATAAGGCTCATCGCAACGACGCTGTTCCATCCTGTTTGGACGATATAGCGCGATACAAGCGTGTTCTGGTACTCTCGTTGAAGGTGTTCCCATTTGGCATCGTAAGGTTGAACCCCAAAGATGCGCTGGAGAAGATTGCGGTCACGCCGTTTCGGTTCAGGCTCACGTGATGCTGCCGCGCAACCCTCGCGGTTTTGATCGAGCAAACCGGCGCTTATGTCTAGGCGGGACTCGCTGGCATGTGCGTCATCAGATATGTTTCTGTAGGTCTGAGAATTTTGGAACACTGCATTCATTAAACACCCGCCTGATGTGATACGTTTAGAGGGGCGTTGTTGATGGGCTGTAAACTGCGGTCTGAGTGTTCTCCCTTTTGCGAGTTTCGCATGGTGACAGGTGGATTTGACTCTCTTCGACTATGTCCTTAGCGCAGCGAAATTCTTTAAAAACGACAACAAAATTTGGGATTGGCAGCTGAACAACGAACCGGCCGGGTGGGCTGGCTCTTGCTTGGCTGGACTTGGGGCAGATCTGTGTAAATGGTCATGAAGGGGAGTATGTTCGCCATGTTCAAAAAAGCCTATTTTTATCGTCAGCCGCACTCAGCACATTTATGTTCAGTGGACAGGCTCTCGCTCAGTCCGCCGATCAAGAGGCTGCTGAGGACTCAAGCAGCAACGCGATCATCGTGACTGCGCAGCGCCGCGAGCAAGATTTGCAGGACGTGCCCGCCTCAATTGGCGTATTGTCGGGCGCGTCTTTGGAGAACGCTCTTTCCGGGGTTGAAGATGTTTTGGGCCTCAATGGGCGGGTCCCGGGACTGAATATAGAAAGCTCGAACGGGCGCCAATCTCCTCGCTTTTATATTCGCGGTCTTGGCAACACTGACTTTGACACTGCGGCCTCTCAGCCCGTTTCAGTCGTGCTCGATGATGTGGTTCTGGAAAACGTGATCCTCAAAGGCTTCCCGATCTTCGATGTCGAGCAGGTCGAAGTCCTACGCGGCCCGCAAGGCACGCTGTTTGGCCGCAACACGCCGGCGGGTATCGTGAAGTTTGACACCCGCAAGCCTTCGGACGTTCTCGAAGGGTCATTCAACCTCAACTATGGCCGTTTCAATACGGTCAATGCAGAGGCTGCTGTCGGCGGTCCTTTGATTGAGGACGTATTGAACTTTCGCGTCTCTGGCCTCTATCAGCGCCAAGACGATTGGGTGGACAATGCATTCACCGGAGAAGAGAATTTCTCTGGCGGCTTTTTTGATGCAGCCGCGCGCGTCCAGCTTGAACTGAATCAACCGGGATTTAGTGCGCTGGCAATGGTCAGCTATGCGGACTCGAATGCCTCAGCCACTTTCTTCCGTGCAAACGTCCTCACCGCCGGAAGCAACGAGCTCAACAATAATTTCGACCGCGATGTGGTTGCTTATGATGGGGGAGGGGGCAATCCCGCTGACCGTGATATCTTTCTATCATCGCTCCGGTTGAGCCTTGATGTGGCTGATGGCATCACACTGACCTCAATCACCAGCTACAGCGATCTCAACCGCTCCGGGCGCGGTGATATTGATGGCGGCGCAATCGACTTTGCGGGCACCTTTGGCGGGGTTGCTCCTGCGCCATTTTCACCCGGCACCAGCCTTTTTACCGGGGGAACTTTCTCGTTCCCCGGTAACATTCCGTTCCCGTCCGATACAGGCGGGCGTTCGGACAGCGATCAATTCACGCAGGAAATTCGGCTGGCGAGCGATACTTCTGGTATTTTCAACTGGCAGGTGGGGGCGTTCTATTTTGAAAACAGCCTGTTAGATTCCACCTTCCTTGGTGGCTCTCCCGCTCCGGCAACAACCTGGCAATCCGATGCTGACAGCTGGGCTGTCTTTGGTCACGTCGGCTTCGAAGTGAGCGATCAGCTCACGCTTACAGGCGGCCTGCGCTACACCGATGACGAAAAAAGCTTTGAGGTCCTTTTGGTGCCGAACCCGACATTCACGCTCGACAATGGCACTTTGGAGACATCAATTGACGATGGCCAGTTCAGCTGGGATCTGAGCGCGACTTACGAAGTCACAGACAACTTTAACATGTACGCACGCGCCGCGCGGGGTTTCAGAGGGCCGTCTATTCAAGGGCGCAGCATCGCATTTGGCGTTCCGACATCGCAGGCGCAATCTGAGACAGTGATTTCCTATGAGACCGGTTTTAAAACGACGCTGTTTGATGACACACTGCGTTTCAATGGCTCTATTTTCTACTACGAGGTGAGCGACATTCAGCTTACGGCTGTAGGCGGGGCGGGTAATTTTATCTCGCTTATCAATGCTGAAAATGCTGATGCCAACGGGTTCGAAATCGACCTTGACTGGAACCCTAGCGACTTCTTCTTCCTGCGCGCTGGTTTCGCTTATGTTGATACAGAGATCAAAGATGATGATCTCGCGGTGGCAGTCTGTTTTGCCTGCACTGTGGTCGATCCGCTGAATGAGAGCGGCCTGGCCCTCATAAATGGCAATCCGCTGCCCCAGGCACCAAGGACGAACTTCAATATCGAGGCGCAGTTCACTCTACCTGTCGGTGAGAACGAGCTTTATTTCAACGCTGATTGGTTCATTCAGGGTCAGACGAACATATTCCTTTATGAAAGCCTCGAGTTCAATCACTCGGGCAATAATGAGCTGGGTGTTCGGGTTGGATATGTGTTTGCAGACGGTCAATATGAAGTCGGCGCTTTCGCGCGGAACGTGACCGATGAAGAGAACCTCATCGGGGCGATTGACTTCAACAACAACACTGGTTTCGTGAACCAGCCGCGTATTTACGGCGTGAGCCTGCGCGGCAATTTCTAAATCAGTCTTTGGACCTAGTGAAAACACTTTAGAGGCTTCGGTGGCACCGCGCGGCGCTATCGGAGCCTTTTTTCTGATGCTGCCTGGGCACCAAATTTGAATTTGGCAAAAAGTGATTTGCGTCACTGAAGCCTTGCAGCCTTACCCCTACAGTTGTGCCCAATTGAACCACTCGGGATGCGAGATTCGTATCTCGGCCCGTTTGGGTCTAGACTGCGTAATCAGTAAGCGGACGGCGAGTCTCTAAAAGGCTGTCGGGTTCTTACTATTGACGCGCAAATCGTGTGTCTAAGGTGCGGTCGTGCAAATTTAAGGCGTCTTGCTTTCTCGCTGATGTTTCAGCGAGGGGGTTGAGGGTAATTGTGGCGCCAAAAGGGGGTAGATGTGGGGCGTTTTTCCACTAAGATTTCAATTGTCTGTGCGCTTTTCGCCATCTCGCTTGTAGGCGCGCCGGTACAGAGCCAATCGGTTCTCACCTCTGACAGTTTTCCGATCGGTGATAGCAATGGCATTTTGTGTCAGGTTCAAGATCGAAGCCTGTCCAATTCTGCCAAGAAATCCATCTTTGACCGGCGCTGGGCAATTGTGTGCCGTGACAGTCCTCGCCCGATTGCCGAGGTCTTTGCCTTTGAGAATTTTGATGCAGAGGCGCGCGGTGCGGTGAAATCCATGCGCCGGTTTGGGGTTTCCTGCCCTGCTGGCGATTCCAGTTCGGCCGGACCCGTTGCCGGTGCGACAAAACAGATATGCAAAGTTGAAGGCAGCGAACTTGACTGGAGCCAGATTACCACCAAGGCCAATGGGCTGACCTATTACTCCGAGGGCTTCAGCGCATATGATGATGCGACTACCCTTGCGCTGCAATCGGTGCTTCGCGATTCTGTTGCGCAAGGCACGATTGATGTGGCCTCAACCAGCGTATCGGACCCGCTGTCATTTGCCAGAGTGCAAGCCGATACGCTTAAGCCTGAGCAAGCCCTCGCCGAGGGGTATCGCCGCAATCTGGCCGGCGATTATGCCGAAGCGGCTGCGTATTTTGAGACGCTGCAAAAACGGCTTCAGGATGACGGCGATGCGGCGATCAATCCGGGCGAGTTTTTTGTCAATCGCGCGCTTCAAAAAAGCAATCTGGGCGAATTTTCGGTCGCGAGCAGCTTGTTTGAGCAGGCCCGTGAATTTGGAGGCGATGATCCGTTGACAGCGCGCCTCTTGCGCAATTTTGAGGCAATCCATCTCCTCAATCAGGGGTTCGGCGATGCGGCCATTGAGCGCTTGTCCCAGGAACTTCCGGCGAGCGCAGCGGGCGCGAGCACGGCGCAAGGTGAACTGTCGATAACACTGCCGATTTCTGAGCGGCTCAACCGGGAGCAGCGCAGTGGATATCTGTTCGGCATTGTCGATGAGCTCAGCCTAACGACCGAAGAGCGAATTCTGATTGTTGATGCGCAGGCCTTGCAAATCCGCGGGACTGCGAAGCGTCTGGCTGGCGATCTAGATGCAGCGCGCGTCGACCTGATTACGGCTTATGAACAGGCATTGGCGGTTCGCGACGGGCGGGTGACGTCAATCACCCGGTTCAGAAGTCAGGTACTGGGTGATCTTGCTCTCATCGCTGAGCGGCAAGGTAACTCGGCCTTCGCTGAGGCGTATTTGCGCAATGGCTTGGCACTGGTTCGGGCCCAATTCCCGGAGCGCCGCGCTGTGAGCGCGTCCGAAGCGCGCCTTGCCTCTTTCCTGCTCCGCGAAAGCCGCGAAGAGGAAGCCTTTGATCTTTACGAAACAGTGATTGACCGCGCGCTTGGAAAGCGTAACGCAATTATCGGGTTTGCGAACCAGCTGAACCCATATTACGAACTCTTGGCGAGCCGTGTTGCGAGCGATCCGGCCGCGGCTGATAACTTCTTTAAGGCAACTCAGGTTCTGATCCGGCCAGGGGTTGCCGAAACGCAGGCCGTGCTTGCGCGCAGGCTCAGCGCAAAGTCCGACGAAGCATCGCGGCTTTTCCGTCAATCAACCGATCTTGGCCGCGAACTTGAGCGCTCGCGCATCAGGTTTGAGGCGCTCGAAGCCCGGCCTGCAACTGCCGAAACCAAAGCGCGATCAACCAAGCTGTCTGCGCAGATATCGCGGCTTGAGAACGCTCTGATCGAAACACAGGTCCAGCTTAACGCTTATCCGCAATACCGGGTGGTCACTCAATCATCTCTCAAACTTTCCGAATTCCGGGAAACCCTGAAACCTGGTGAGGTATACGCCCGCGTCGCGTTGGTGAGCGACGATGTCTATGTGTTTTTCACTGATCGCGAGAATGCCATGGCTTACCGCGTAGACATCTCAGCGGACGAGCTTGAAACGCAAGTCGATATCATTCGCGAATCCATCTCGCTCTTTGACGGCGGGCAAAACGTAACCTTCCCGTTTGAAATCACAACCGCGCGCGAGCTTTACAAGAAATTGTTCGGGCCGATTGCAGGCTCGCTTGAAGGCGCGCAGCATATCATTTTTGAACCCGATGGCGCGATGTTGCGCTTGCCGATTGATGTGTTGGTGACAGACGATGTCTCTGTACAACGCTATCAGGACCAGTTGCAGGGGCCGAACGGCGATGAGTATAATTTCACTGGCGTAAATTGGCTGGCCCGTGACCGGGTAATCAGCACTGCGGTGTCTGCCGAGGCATTCGTCCAATCGCGCCGTTCCAATAATTCAAAAGCGCGCCGAGAATATGTCGGCTTCGGCGAAAACGCGCCTATTGGCGCAAGCTTTCCAGCAAGCTTTACAGCTAGCGAGGCGCAATTTGCGCGCGACTGTCTGTGGCCTGCAAGCCAATGGAATGATCCGATTAGTTCAACCGAGCTCCGCACGGCGGCAGGGCTTATCGGGTCTGACTTGGCTCAGGTTGTGACGAACGAGGGGTTCACCGACGACAGCATCAAAACGCGCGGCGATTTGAATGAATTTCGTGTGCTGCATTTCGCAACGCACGGCCTTGTCACAGCGCCCAACCCCAATTGCCCGGCAAAGCCTGCGCTGGTCACATCGTTTGGCGGCGCAACCTCTGATGGGCTTTTGAGTTTTGAAGAGATTTTTGAGCTTAACCTTGATGCTGATCTAATTATCCTATCGGCGTGCGACACCGCTGGCGCTGCTAGCGTTGAAGCCACTTTGGCAGCGGGCATTGAAACGGGCGGCGGCTCGGAACTTGAAGGCCTTGTGCGCGCGTTTATCGGTGCAGGCGGACGCGCCGTCATGGCCAGCCATTGGCCGGTGCCCGATGATTTTGATTCCACTGAGCGTTTGATGATCGAAATGTTCAAGCGCGGTCAGAACCAAACGATTGGCAATGCTCTTGGGCAGTCACGCAAACTTTTGATGGATGAGGCTGCGACGTCGCACCCGTTCTATTGGTCAGCGTTTGCAATCATCGGAGATGCGACAAGGCCGCTCCTTACCTCCGGATCACAGGACCGCGCCCCTGACATTGCGATGGCGCAAGAACGGGGAGCCTTGTGATGATCACTTCTATTGTTTCGAAAGCCATGATTGCGCGCAGCTCCCTGTCCGGGATTACAGCGCTTGCGCTACTGGGTCTTCTTCCAAGCCCAGCTTCGGCGCAGGGGCAAATCGCTCCGACCCGTGAAGAGATCCAGCGCCGCACGCTTGAGGCTCAATTGCGCGGTGAAGCCAATCCGGTTTCGATTGAAAGTGAGATTGAGCGCGCTGCGTGCCCTTTGGCAGCTGAGCAATTCTCAGAGCTTAAGTTCACCTTTAGCGCTCCGCAATTTTCGAACCTTGGACCTATCGACCCAGAAATCCTTAGGCCTGCCTATTCCGATTATGTGGGTCAGGAAATACCGGTCGCCACCATTTGCGATATCCGCGACCGTGCAGCGACTATCCTGCGCGCTCAAGGGTATCTTGCAGCGGTGCAGGTGCCGGTCCAGACTATCGGGGAAGGAACGGTCAGATTTGATGTCCTTCTTGCCCGGATGAAAGCGGTGCAGGTGCGCGGTGATGCTGGCAATCAGTCAGGCGCTCTCCAGCCTGTCCTCGACAAATTGTCTGCACAGGAGGTCTTTAACGCCAATGAGGCGGAGAGATATCTTCTTCTCGCCCGCGATATACCGGGGCTCGATGTGCGCCTGACGCTGCAACCGTTGACGGCTGAGCAGGGCGGCGCGCCGGGCGATGTTGTGGGTGTTTTCGACGTCGTGAACACACCTTTGCTGATAGATGCGAACGTCCAAAACTTCGGCTCTCAAGCGATTGGTCGATTTGGCGGTCTTGCGCGCGTGCGGGTGAACGGCATTACCGGCCTTGGCGATGAAACCATGCTCAGCGCCTATGCGACACACGATTTTGATGAGCAGATCGTGGCCTCTGGCTATCATGAGTTTAAAGTCGGCTCTGAAGGGCTGACACTTGGCCTTTCCGCAACCCGCGCATGGTCTGAGCCGGATGTGCCTGGTCCGAATGTTTTTGATACCGATACGCTGGCGGTCTCCGCCTATGCGCGTTACCCGATTATCCGGTCGCAAAAGAGAAATCTGACGCTGTCGGTTGGCGGTGATTTCATCAACCAGAGTGTCGATTTCACCGACCTTGATTTCAGCCGGGACGAGCTGCGTGTTGCTTTTGCGCGGCTGGATATGAACGGCAGCGATGAGGGCAGCATCAATGGGCGCGGTGGATACACCGTGTTTGAGCCGAAGCTCTCCTATCAAGCCGCGGTGGAAGTTCGTCAGGGCCTCGATATTTTCGGGGCGTCACCATCATGCGGAGTTGGCTTTGCCGCGTGCCTTGCGCCTGGCGTCGTCCCGCCCAGCCGATTGGATGGCGAAGCGACGGGGTTTGCCGTGCGCGGCGACACACGCATCACATACAGAGCGACGCCATTGTTTGGTCTCACCGCAAGATCGCGTTTCCAATGGTCGCCCGATGCGTTGCTTGGATATGAGCAGTATTCGGGCGGTAACTTCACGGTCGGACGCGGTTATGATCCGGGCGCAATTATCGGCGATGAGGGTGTGGGTTTCCAGCTTGAGGCTTTTTATGGCTCTGTGATCCCTCAGACACCCGATGGTATCGCGGTGCAGCCGTTTGTTTTTGCCGATTATGCGACTGTTTCGGTGAACAATATCGCGGACGATGCAGACAGCATCACATCGGTTGGCGGCGGGGTGCGAATGGCGATCGGCCGGCAAGCGCTGTTCGACCTGTTTGCGGCCGTTCCGCTTGAAAGGCCAGATCTGGCGACGAGCAGGGGCGATGTCCGAATTCTAGGGACGCTTACGGTGCAATTGGAGCCCTGGTTCAAATGAGCCAGAGGGAAAAAAACATGATCAACACGCAAAATCCTACCCATCGCAGCCACAAACGACTGAAATGGCTTCGGAGCGGCTCAATCATCGCGGGGGCATCTGCCCTGGTTGCAGGGACAGCGCCTGCGCTTGCTCAATCGAGCCCGGGCCTTTTGAACCATAGCGCGGCCTCACCCAATGTGTTGCTGCCTGCAAATGCCGCAGATTTGCGTGTGCCAAATCAACCGAATGTTCCTGTGCGTATTTCGAATGCGCGAAGTGTTCCGACACAAACGGTCAACACGCAGGCTTTAGCCATACCGGCCAATACGCCTACAATCATGCACAACGCCGTAGCCCCAATTGAGCAGAACCAGGTAAATGTAACAAGTGCTCCAACGGCAACGGCAGTGGCAATGACAGCGGTGCCTTCCTCGCCGCTATTCAATACCACCCAAACCCCTAGCGCGACAAAGACCACTGCAAACGTGCCGTCCACCGCGTCGGCTCAGGCTGCGGAGAGTACGGACGGGATTTCGGTCAGAGCGACTGCGATGTTCGATGATGCACAGGTGCGCTTCACGCCGGCTGTCGCAGGCGATACAGTCGAAATTCTCGGTAGCTCAGCGATTATTGACTGGGCGACATTCGATATCGGAGACGGGTCTCCGATCACCTTCTTGGGGTCCGGCAATAATCTTTTGTTCACTGGGGACGCGAGCGATTACACGGTCCTCAATAGGATCACTACGACCTTCCTGACCGGTGTGGACAGCCCCGTTGTTATCGACGGAACCGTGTCATCGACCGTCAGTGGAGGGGTGCCAGGCGGGAACATCTGGTTTTCGAGCCCCGGGGGCTGATCATTGGCTCCGACGCCTCGTTCAATATTGGAAGCCTGCTTCTGACAAGCAGTGAGGTCAGCGAAAGTAGTGTGGTGGCCGGCGCATCCTCTATCGACTTCACACGCACCTCTAATCCTTCATCGGCGGTTGAAATCCAAAGCGGAGCCTCGATTACTGCGAATAACAACAACTCCTATGTAGCTTTGGTTGCACCGCGTATCGTTCAGAATGGTACGGTCAATGTAAACGGTTCCGTTGCCTATGTGGCTGCCGAAGAAGCCACTTTGACAATTCAGAACAACCTGTTCGATATCTCTGTTGAAGTGGGGACCGAAGACGGTGAGGGGATTATTCACGGCGGCATCACGACCGGTCCTTCATCCACAGGCGTCACAGACGAACAGGCGATATATTTCGTCGCAGTACCGAAAAATAACGCGCTGTCTATGCTGCTCGGCGGTGAGATTGGTTACGCCCAAGCCAGTTCAGCTGATATTGTTAATGGCAATATCATCCTAACAACCGGCAATAGGGTCGAACGCGGTGAACGCGAGGTGCGGGTGAGTGGCCAAAATGTCGAGGTTTCGTTCAACACCGTTGACACATCAGTTGATGGCGGCCCTGCTGGAAACATCAACTTTACTGATTTAAGCCTGACATCCGACACAACAGCTTTTGCCGAGGGAAGCCTCAACCTACGGGCGTTCACTGACAGCAACTTTGACGACAATGACGTAATCGTCGGCAGCGCTAATAACGAGGCTGACCTCACTCTTATCGCAGGCCAAGAGGTCAATATCTCAGTCGATCAGGTTAGTTTGATCGATGTGAGCGGTTCGCTTTCTGTCAGAGCTAGTGACGGCGCAGGAACTGGCGGCAACATCAACCTCTCCGTCGACTTCGAAGATGGCTTTAGTTCACCTGATGGCGGCACTCTTAGCGTTGGTAACAATCTGACGCTTGATGCAAGCGGACAGGGTCTCGATGATATCGGCAACACTCGCAATAACGGCGGTCAAGGCATTGGCAGCGACGGTGTAGGCGGCGATATCAGCGTTTCTGTTGGCCAGTCTGCTGGGCTTTCCGTTGGCGGAAGCTTTGCGATCAATACTTTTGCCAATGGCGGCGAAGGCGAAGTGCGCAGCGGTTCTGCGCAAGGGGGCGCCGTTTCGGTTGCTCTCACTGAAGGTTCTCTGACCGTCGATGGCGGTCTAAATATTAATAGCGCAGGCAACGTTGCAGGCACAAGCACCTCCGGCGGCGATAACGGTCAGGGTAGCGATTCTATTGCAGGCGATGTTTCAGTAGTGTTTGATGGCGGCGGTGCGGAACTTGGTTCGCTGTCTGTTTTTGCGAGAGCCAACGCCACTGCTGGCACAGATGACGCGATTGCTCAGTCCAATGATGCAACAGGCGGCAATCTCACATTTGAGCTCTCATCTGGTTTCTACACCTTTGGGTTTGTGTCCGTCGACGTGTCAGCTGAAGCTGCGGCCTCTTTCGATGGTCTTGGTGATGGGTTTACCGGCGCCGTCCAACGCGGCAGTGCAACCATTGATATCTTCGGCTCTGATACAGGGGTCAGCGTAGCTGAATCGATCAGTGTTGCCGCCATCACTCGGGGCGCGGTATCCGCACCATCTGGCGATACGGTTTCCGTTAGCGTTTCTGATACCGGCTTCAACACAGGTGCTGGTTTGACGCTCGGCGACGACCTAACGATCGATACAAGCGCCGAAACAGGCGCACCGGGCGATTTGACGCAAGCGGGTGGTATCAGCGTTTCGGCCGACAATGGCCAGCTGCTCGCTGACAATTTCATCTTTGATGCGAATGCTGGCAACGAAGCGTTTGGACCCGGCAATTCAAGTGATCGTTTCCGAGGCGGCGATATTGCGATTACCGCTACCAATGGCGGCTCCATCAACGTGTCTGACTTTAGTCTCATCGACGCTGATGGCATAGGCATTCCAGACCCGGATAACCCCAATTCAGGGACTGGTCTTGGCGGCAGTGTGACCGTGCTTGCTGACAATGGCGTCATCGCTTTTGACAATTTCCTTTTTATTGATGCCAATGGCTTTGCATCCCCTGGTTCGGGCGCACAAGATCAAGGGGGGCAGGGTGTCGGCGGAACTATCACCATCACCGTGCAAGGCGACAATGGAAGCCTAACATTCGAAGATTTGTTCGCTGGTACAGACGGCACATTTGTATTCGATGGCGAAGTGCCTCAGACCAATTTTGACGGCGATGGCAGTCTGGGCTCTGGCGGCTTGACTGTGTTTAACGTGCTTGGCGGAACGCTCACGGCTGAAGACATCAACGTATCATCCAGCGGTTTTGGCGGTCCGGGCGGTGAGTTTGCTAATGGTAGCGTCGATGCCACTAATGGATTTCAGAACACCGGTGAGGGCGGCGACGCGGTCGGAGGTGAGGTTGTCTTCAACCTTAATGGCGGGAATGCGACAGTCGTAAATCTCAACGTTGAAGCGGAAGGTGAAGGCGGGTCGGGTGCGATAGGCGGCATTCCCGGCAGGTTCTTTAACGGCAATACCGTCACCACCAACGCAGGAAACGGGGGCGATGCAATTGGCGGCTCTGCTACATTCAACGCCGTATCCGGAACCCTTACGGTCACAGATACGCTCACTGTCTCAGCGGCTGCAAATTCGTCATCTAACAGCGGCAATCTTGGCGGTGAGGGCGGTCAATCACTTGGTTCTGTTGGCGGGGATGGCGGCAATGCGGCTGGGGGCAATGCAACTTTCAACCTAAATGGTAACGCCACCGTGGACGCAGTTGCCGTCGTTGTTTCGACAGAGGCATTTGGCGGCGATGGAGGCCTTAGTCGGGCAGATTCGTCGGCCGATCCCGATTTAGGCGGCGGAGCAGGCGGTAATGCTGTTGGCGGCACCGCAGTCTTCAACGATGTGGCCGGGAACCTTACCTTCGGCACGCTTACCGTAAATTCCAGCGGGCGCGGCGGTGAGGGTGGAACCAGTTCTGGCGGCTTTACCAGCTTGCCTGCACAGGGCCCAGGCGGCGATGCCGGAGACGGTACAGGTGGCAGCGCGCTGATCTCGCTCAATCAGTCTGATACGACGCCCAAGACCTATTCGGTGCTTTCGCAAGGCATAGGGGGCGCTGGAGGTGACGGCGGTTTCGCAGGCGAAGGCGGTAACGGCATCGGCGGCTCTGCGGAGCTTGCAATCAATAACGTGAGTGTGGTCTTCGAAGCGCTGACTATTGATTCAACTGCGACAGGCGGACTTCCTGGTGCCGTCAGCGATAGTCAGGTCACTGATGGCGGCAATGGCGGCGATGCGACAGGTGGCGATGCGCGCTTGCTCGTCACGGGTGTTGGCGGCAGTTTTGAGGCGGACTCCAGCGTTTCGATTATTGCTGGTGCGGTCGGCGCTGCAGGCGGCACCGGCTCTCTCAGTGAGAATGACTTAGACCCAAGCGGAAACGGCGGCGCAGGCGGCAATGCAGCAGGCGGATCGGCAACGATTGCGGTCGAGGACGAGGCTCTCATTACAATCAGCGCAGCCGACTTCACGCTCAACGCAGACAGTTCCGGTGGTGCAGGCGGCAATGGTGAAGATCAGATCGCTGGTCTTCCGGCAGGTGACGGCGGCGTTGGCGGTCAGGCGACCGGAGGGGTTGTCGGGATACTTGCGGCAACTGGCGGCGAGGTCACAATCACAGCGGCAACCTCTGATCCGTTTCTTCTGTCAAGCACCGGCACAGGCGGCGCTGGCGGTATGGGCGGTTTTGCAACGGCCAACGAGTTTGTCGGCAGCGGCGGCGTCGGCGGCACGGGCATAGGCGGCTCTCCGACGCTGCGCGCGGTTGGCGCCACAATAAATATCGGCGATGTCGATTTGGTAGCAGTCGGTCAGGGCGGAAGCGGCGGCGATCCGGGTCAAGTTGTGTCCAGTCCGACTGATACCATCCCGGCCGCTGGCGGTTCCGGGGTTGGAGGCAGCCCCACCATTGAGGTGATTGAGGGTAGCCCGGGCATCATCAACCTAGGCAACGTGAACATTGTTGCCACTGGCACAGGCGGCGGGGGCATCTTCCAACTCGCAAGTTCAGGGGGCACTGTCACCATTAGCGATATGTCGCCGTCGATTGATGGGCTGATCGCTTTCGATAGTCTGACGGTCGATGCGACCGGCGATGCGGGCACCAATACAGGCCTTATCTCGATCTCCTCAGATAGCGGCCCAATCACCGTCAATGAGAGCCTCGACCTTGATGTCACAGGCGATATCGTGATCGCGATGCGCAATGACGGCCAGCTGCTTGTCAATCCGGGCGCAAATCCGGTCAATACCACCACGCTGGACGCAACACAGAGCATAACGATCAGCCATATTGATCCTGCTGCTGGAGTAAGCGCAGTGGATGTGGGCACGGCCTTTATCGCCAATGTGACAGAGGGTATTTTCGACAGCTCTTCGCTTGGCGATATCGTCGCAGGTTCGGCAGTGACGATCATCGCAGAGGAGATCGCATACAATTCGATCACCACGCCGAGCGACGTCACTCTGATCGCCACCGATGGTTCCATCACCGGCACAGCGGATGGTACGATAACCGGGTCAAGCGTTGTCGATGCTATCCGGCTTGATGCGACCGAGGATGTGACTTTTGGTACGTTGATCGCTGATACTGACGGCTTTATCGACGTTGATGCGGACGGCGATATCTCGGGCGGCACCGCCGACGGGATTGAGCGGATAGAGTTCAATGCAGGCGGCGCGGTCAATGTGGATGATGTCGATACCTCGCGCGCTGGTTTCGGGATTGGTCAGGTCATTGCCGAGGGCGGCTCGATTGGCATAACCACTCTTGATGCGAGCGGTATCGTCGACCTCACGACAACCGTAGGTGATCTCATACTGGGCAATGCTACGGCCGCAAGCAGCCTCGACTTGGTTTCTGCGGGCGCCATTGATGTGGGCACCGCTGTAGCGGGCAGTTTCAGCGGTCTTGCGACTACGAACTTCACTGCGGACAGCGTCACCACAACGGGTGGTTTCGGTGATGTGTTCATCACAGCAAATCAAACGGCTGATATAGGGAATGTCACTTCAAACCGCGGTCTTACAGTCCAAGCGGCCGACATTGCTGGCGGAGATTTGAGCGCGGTCGCTTCTATCGACTTCGACGCGTCTGGTTCGATTGATGTTGGCGATGCGGCCGTAACTTCATCTGGCAGTATCGCCCTCACGACGGACACAGGGGATATAACCACCGGCCAAGTCACGGTTGCGCAAGGTATCGCAACGATCACTTCGGGAGCGGGCGGCAATATTGCCGGTATCACTACCTCATCGACCGCCGCTGTGACGACTGCCGGCGATCTCATCATTGGCGATATGAACGCAGGCCTGACAGGCTCTTTGAACGTCGGCGGCAATCTGACGGCGGGGAACCTTTTTTCAGGCACGACAAGCCCCGGTCTTACGGTCAATGTTGACGGCGATGCGAGTATCGAAAGCGGGACCGCCAATGGCCTGCTCGATCTCAACATCGTAGGGGCACTGACCGGCGGTGACTTCTTGGGACAAGGCGCGAACAGTGTTGTGACGATTGATGCCGCTTCGGTCGATGTTGGACTTGTTCAATCGACCAACCAGGCTGTCTCGGTCGACGCGCCTGGAGCAGTTTCCATTGGTAATCTGGTTGCCAATTTCAACTCGAATGTGAACGGCTCTTCGGTCAATCTCGACAGCGGCACTCTCACGCGCAGCTTGAATGTTACCTCGACCATGGGTGATATCACCGGTCTTGGATCAATCACGGTCGGCAACACAGCCACCTTCGACGCAGCTGGTAGCATCGCGATTGGCACGTTGGAGGCAGGCATCATCTCGCTCACCAGCGGCGCGGATTTGCGTTTCAATGGGCTCATTTCGCCGGCTGCAATTTCGCTTGTCGCCGCCAATGGTACAATCGGCGCAACCACGCCAGGCGAAGGCGATATTGATAGCGGCGGCGATGTGGACCTGACCGCTGAAGATATCGACATGGGCGATATCTTGAGCGCAGGGGCAATCACAGCTGATGCAAGCGATGGTGATGCAAGCTTTGGCGCGCTCAATGCGGGCACGACCATCAACATCACGGCCACAGGCAGCCCGCTGCTCGACAGCGTGACCAGCGGCGGCGATGTGACGCTTACGGGCGCATCAGTTGGCCTTGACGGCGGTGATGTTGGCGGCAATCTGTCCGTGAACGCGCTCGATGGTGACATCACGCTCGCCTTTGATGGGATGCAGCAATTGCTGGTGGCGGGCTCAGCCAACTTCAACGCGTCGCTTGGCAACATGTTCGTCACCCATACTGGCAACACTGCCGATACGATTTCGCTTGATGCAGGCATCGGTATAGGCATCAATCTGGGCCGCTCGTTTGAATCAGGTGAAGGCTCCATTCTGAGAACGCTTGGCCAGATTTCGATCAACACTTCTGATGACATCTCCGCAAACGATCTGCGGGCAGCGCAGGCCATTCTCCTGACCGCTGGCGGCGATGTTACGCTAAATGATGCAGAGAACTCAGGACCGGGCGGTGCAAACGCCAGCGGCATTATTATCGAAGCAGGCAACCTTAGTCCGGGGGGCAGCACACCATTCTTCAATCCCGGAGCAGATGCGACGATCACAGGAACCGTCACAGGATTTGAAGACATTTCCATCACTGCAGGGCGCAATGCTGTCTTTGCCGCTGGATCGGAAACCGCCGCAGACAACGCTCTTATTGTCCTTACCGGCGATGATATTATTCTTGAGACTGGTGCTGAGATTTCGGCAGCCAATAATCCGACCGATGCCATTAACGCGGCAACGCCGTTCTCAGGCGGACCTAACGTGGAGCTGCTAGCAGGCGCGATCAGAGATGATCTTGCTTCGCTTCCGGCAAGCGAATTTGCCTCGATAGTGCTCGACGGGACGGTCAACGCCAATGATGCGGCGATCATCCTTGAAGCCGATGCGATTGAGGGGCTCGACAGCACCCTTATCGCAGGGTCGATCAAAGCTGACGTGTTTGATGCGCCCGATGCTGGTGTCGCTCTTGGCGATGATGACGGTTTGCTTAGCGGCCTTTGCCTTCAAGGGGTTATCTGCCTTGGCAATATGGACGCCGACAACATCATAGAGATCGGACTTGATAGCAATAATGATGCGATCCAACTGATTATCGAGCAAGCTGAGATTTCGGCGACCGATATCTCTATTCAGACCCGCAATGACATCGTCATGGGCACAGACGGGATCAACACTGAAATTAATGCAACCGGTACATTCTCGGCTGAAAGCCTGACCGGAGATGTTGATTTGCGTGATGCCGATATTGGTGCTGATCAGATCCTCATCACTGCTGCTGGCAGCCTGCTTGGCAGCGGGCTCCTCACCAGCGGCAATGATATTGGCGTCACCGTTGGAAATTCCATTATTGTCGGCGGCATTGATACATTGGGCGACCTCACATTGGTCGACGATGTGGGCAGCTCGACGGGTTCCTATTCCGTAGCAGGCGATTTTGTCGCAGGGGTGTTTAGCCAAGGCCAAAGCAGTATCGACCTGTCAGCTGATGGCAACATTTCCATCGGTGAGGCCTCATCGCCTTCCGACATCAGTCTTGTAGCAGGCGGCGACGTATCGCTTGATCTTGCGGACGTCAGCGGATTTATCTCCCTCGACGGTGCAAACGTTGACTATGGCTTCCTTGGCGGGAGCGACGTTGCAATCGGCGCGTCTGGCCTGGTCACTGGTGGAGGCATTTCTGCTGGCAGTACCGCCTCGATTGATGCTGGCGGTGTGGACGTCCGTGATATTGATGCAGGCGACCAAGTGTCTGTCAGCGCTGGCTTTATCGCCGTTGGCAATGTCACATCACAGGACATCTCCCTCGACAGTGGCTCGAATATTTTGTTCGCCAGCCTTACTGCGCAAAATGCGATCGTGCTTGATGCAAGCAATGGCTCGATTGCAACCAATTTTGGTCCGGGCGACATTACGAGCGACGGCGATGTGATGCTGGACGCGTTTGATATCGCAATTGGCGATGTTACATCGCTTGGCTCTGTGACTGCGGATGCGACGACGGGTGATGCAAGCTTTGGTGTGGTCAATGCCGCAACCGACATCACCATCACCGCAGCCGGTTCGCCAAACTTGGAAGGCGCGATCAGCGGCGGCGACACCTCTATCACCGGTAGCCTCGTCACCATCAGTTCGATTGATGCAGGCGGCGATGTCGACGTCACCGCTACCGCGGGCGGCGTGACGATCGCTGACACGCTTGCTGGCGGAGATGTTGAGATTGACGCAGCCGATGAAATCGCCCTTGGCGCGGTAGAAGCGGCAGGCAACTTTAGCGCCCAAGGCGATGCTGGCATCACTGCAAACATTGTCACAGGCGGCGGTATCTTAATATCGGTTGAGGATGCGGCAAACCTTGGCACGTCAAGCGCAGAAACCTTTGCCGATATCGGCGCGTCTGAGATCGAATTTGACACGCTTGGTGCAGGCACAACGGTCAATCTCGCTGCGCAGACCTTCGTGCGCGGCAACTCTCTTTCTGGCGGTGCTCAGGTTGATGTGGTTGCGGGTTCCGACGGCGGCGGCGCAGGCGGAAGCGCTGGCGGACCGGTGGCCATTGCACAGCCCGGCGAAATTGACCTTGGCGCTCTTACAGCGCCCGATGCAAACCTTCGTGCATTCGGCGGCCCGGTGACAGTCGACGACGCGGTCATTGACGGGCTTCTGGTTGCCACTGGGGCTGCGATTGATGTCACCTCAAGCACAAGCCTCAACACACAGGCGATTGCAGAAGATGGAGACATCAATGTCACCGCCGACGGGACTTTGGTCGCACTCCTCGCGCAGGCAAGCCAGGATGTGAACTTGAGCAGCGTCAGCAGCGAGCTCGTTGTCAATGATGCATCTGGCAACAATATCAGCCTTTCTGCTGGAAACAGCGTTACGATTGAAGGTTCCGCCGATGCCGGGACATTCCTCGAGGTGGACGCAGGCGGCACTTTCGACGCTATCAATGGGACAGCCATTGGCGAGGCGATCAGTATCGTTTCGGGTGATGTTGCCCTTGGCAGTGACAGCATCATCGGGACTGCAGACCGCACATTCTTTATCGGGTTTGAGACAATTGGCGATATGGTTGTGGGCGGGGCGAACGACCCCAATAACGCTTACCAAATCGACAATGCCGAGCTTGCACAGATCACCTCGGGGGGCAGTCTGAACTTCACAGCACGCTCTGATGGGAGCGGGTTTGACGCGCTTCTCTTGTTGGATACAGCCAACTTCACCGCTGGGGACGGGTTTAGCAGCTTTGGCCAGAACTTTGGGCAATCCAGTACCCTTGGCTTCAATGCTGAAGGTGATATCGAGGTGCTGGGCAACGTCAGTGTGACCGGCGCTCTTGCCGCTACCCCTGTCTCGTTTGATGCGGCCAATCTCGTCAGGATCGACACGGCCAATGGCGGGATCTTTGTGCTTGATGTGGACAATGGTCTTGCCGGCGACTTGTCGGTCTTTGCTACGGACTTCCTTGCCGTCACCGATCAGGCCTTCCTAGATATTGACGGGCTTAGCGTCGCTGAGATTGATTTGCGGCTTGCCGATAACGATGGGGTCGTTCGCACCGATGGTGTCATCCGGGCGAACGATTTGACCATTCAGACCACAGCCAGCGAAGTGTTCATCCAGAACACCGCTAGCGGGACTGACTTTGATGAACGCCGCGGGTTTGAAGTGAACTCGCTATCTATCTCGACAGGTGGTTCGACCGATCAACCCATTGCCATCAACGGCATCGTTGGCGGTGAAACCGGGATCGCAGCCATTTCAGTGACCGCGATTGGCAGCACGCCTGCGGTAAGCTCCACAATCAACGGTTGTATCATCGCTGATCCAGCGTCTTGCGGCCAGACCGGGGTAACACCGCCGCCACCAACAACAGCGCCGCCATCACCACCAACAGCAGCGCCGCCTTCTTCGCAGGAGCTGACTTCGGATGCGTCAGAAGTGGAGACGCGCGATTTGATCGACGATGGCCTCTCACCGCCTGACGTACGTTCGGGAGGTCCGCTGCAAGGAGGTCTGATCGAGCTGTCGCCCGATTCAGAGTTCAACGATGATCCTCTCATCGACGATCCGGTCACGGGCGCTGGTAATGAGGACCTTTGGGTCGACGACAGCGAAACGTGTGAAGAGGATGAGGATTGTCGCTCTTAGCTGAGCTCCTTTCCTCCCCCGTTCTCCAAGTTTCTTTCGATAAATGGGCCGTTTGGCGGCCGTGGCACACTGTTCAGGGATTGAAGTCCGGCCGATCGCGCGCGCGGTTTTTGATGGGAAATCGCGATTGAAAGGAATGGGGCGAGGAAAGCACACTCCTGCCGCTTAGCAAGGGGCGATGGGGTAATAAATTCGCCAAGGCGGCGAGCTATAAGCCTACGTGTTCGGCCCTCATTTCGCAGCCTTATTTCTGGGAGGCGGGTTAAGGCAATCGGTACTGGCATCACCCGCATAAAGCCCGCCGTCCACATAGATCACTTGCCCGTTGATATAACGCGCCGCATCCGAGCTTAGGAACTTTGCCGCATCAGCGATCTCATCGACCGTGCCGAGGCGCTTGGCCGGAATTCGGTTGATGGCCTGATCGAATTCCTCCGGGTCCTTGCTCAGGAATTGGACTCCCACGGTGTCGGCAATCCCTCCTGGCGAAATGATGTTGGCACGCACGCCTGCAGGGCCCCATTCGACCGCGCACACTTTCGTGAGTTGGTTGACGCCCGCTTTGGCTGCGCAGGCATGAGCCTGCATTGCGCCTGCTCGCTCGGCTTGCCCTGCGGAGATGGCGATCAAAGATGCACCGGGTTTGGTGATGTAGGGATAGCTCGCTCTGAACGCGTTAAAGGTGCCAAACAGGTCAATATCGACCACAGTTTTAAATGCGTTGGGGCTCATCCCTAAAAGCGGCGCGTAGAAATTGCCTGCCGCGCCAGCGACGAGGACGTCAATCGAGCCATAGGCCTGCGAAACTTTCTTAAGCGCCGCTTCAACCGCTTCATAGTCGCGAACATCGCATGAAAAGCCCATTGCATCGCCGCCTGCGGTGCATTCGGCCTTGATCTCAGCCTCAGCGTTGGCGGCGCGGTCCGGGTCGCGTCCAATGACGGCGACCTTGGCTCCCTCGCGCGCGAAACCTTTGGCGATGCCCAGATTGATCCCGCTCGTCCCGCCAGTGATAAAGACGGTCTTTCCTTGATGCTCTTTGACGTGCTCGCTCATAGATTTTCTTTCGATTTGGATGACATAAGGCAAATGGTCGCCAGCCCGGCTTGGTTCCCGCCCTTTTCTTGCAGGAGCCCCCACAGTGCGCCGCTTTGTAACTGGCGAGGGGCAAATTTACCATAAAGTCACCTAACCACTTTAGGGCCGCCGCAAACGTCGTTTTCATTGTGGCACGAGTTATGAACTTTTCACGCAGAAGCTTTCTTGCAGCCAGCCTGGCAACCGCAGGTGCAGCCGGCGTTTCCGGCTGTTCGACCGCACAATTCGGCTCACGTTCGAGCTATCTGACGAATATCGTCCACCCAAAGAACTTTAACACAGTCTATCATTGGGTTGATGTATTAATGCAGCAGGTCCGCGATCAGCGGGTCGCGCCGCCTCGTGCAGCGTATAATTTCGCAGCGCCCATGGTTGCTGGCTTTGTTGCGGCCAATGGCGTTTTGCGCCGATATGCAGACCAGTATGGACTGGGCTGGGCACCAACAGGTGCGCATCCTGAGGTCGCTTATGGCGTTGCTTTCGCAACGGCTGCCTCGCAGTGTTTTGGCCAACCCTTTTTGTGGGAGCGCCGCGCCTTTAAAGACAAATTCGCTGATAGCGAGGCCAAGTCGCTTGGGATCGAGTGGGGCCGCAAGGTTGGCATTGCGATTAACAAAATGCGCACAGGCGACGGCTCTGAACCGCACAGCGTCAACTTTTATCATGGCCGCTATCCTCGCCGCAAAGATGTGCTGAAATGGACGCCGACCGGCCCCGCATATGCAGCGCGTCCGGGCCCTACTGTGGGCGCTTATGAACGCGGGCTTTTCCCCGGCCACGGCAAGATCACGCCTTGGACCATGACCCGATCAGACCAATTCCGAGTCGAAGATTTTCCCGATGTGCGCAGCCCTGGATTTGCCGAAGAATTTGCTCAAGTGCGCGAGCTTGGCGGCAAGGACAGCCGCTCTCGCACAGAGGATCAATCTGAGATTGCCTTGTTCTGGGAAGATGGTCCGTGGGGCATCACCCCTCCGGGACATTTCCTTTATATCGCGCTTCAGGTCATGCAAGACCGGGGCTTCGATTTCCTCGATATGGCGCGTAATTTTGCCCTTCTCGGGGCAACGCAGGCCGATGCCTCGATCCAGGCATGGGACAGCAAATATCACCACGATATCCTGCGCCCGGAAACAGCGATTTGTCTGCGAGCCGGAAAATTTGCAGCCGCGGATGAGCGGGTTCGACAGGACCGCAAATGGGAAAGCTATATCCCCACACCCAACTTTCCCGCCTACACCTCAGGCCACTCGACCTTTGGCGCTGCCGGGATTGAGATGACCAAGCTGATCATTGGCACAGATGAGGTCCGTTTCAGCCACGAATCGCCTGATCAGGTGCTGTGGCCGACGCTAACGGGCAAAAAACGCTATTTCACAAGCCTTGATCAAGCGCGCTGGGAAAACGGGATGAGCCGCATTTATGGCGGGGTCCATTGGATGTCTGATCACACCGCTGCTGATAATGCGGGCAATCTGATTGCACGGCAGGCCTTTGAAACCATGTTCCCGCGATTAACGTGATAATGAAACGCACGCTTCTTCTTTCTGGCGCAGGAGTATTCGCCTTGATCGCAAGCTCGGCTCAGGCGCAGGTGGTCAATCTCAATTACGACCGGCTGTCGTCATTGGAAGAGCCCATCGCTTATGAGCTTGGCGGTATTACCTTTGAGGTGACCGGTGTTGCCGATATTCCGGTTCTGGCGGAGAACAATGAAGTCACCGGCGGCGATCAGCCCACGATTGAGGTTGAGTTTGTCGGCAACGTCCAAGTTTCGGCTGAGACACAATTGGCAAACCGTTGGGAAGTGGGTGTCACCTATTTTGGTCAATACTCAACGGATCCTGGCAGCCTGTTCCTTGGCGGTCCGCTGGGCCTGGATGATTACAACGACAATGTCGCAGGGTTTGTGCGGACAAGCTTCGGTACGTTGATTGGGGGCAACACCGCCAATCAGGTCCGTGAACTAACGCGCCGTCAGCGCGGTGTGGGCAATGGCTTCCTCGCATTTGACGATTTCTACGGCCAATTGTCCCGCTTGGGCGGGGCGTATGTCGGCCGGTTCGGAGCAAGTCAGATTGGCGTGGCTGTCGACGAAAACGGCGACTTCGAAGTTGGAGCGCTGTTCCAGCGTCCTATCCGTCAGCGCGATTTGCGCTTTTCGGGCCGTTTGCGGCGCGCTTCTTTCACCTCAGTTAATCAAACGACCGATTTTGACACCCTTAGCGCAGGCGCTGTCGCCGAGATGGTCTACGGCAGCACCATTTACGATCTGGGCGCGGGCTATGAGATCATTGACGGTCCTATTTCAGACTTTGACAGATGGTTTGTATCCGGAGGCGCGCAAACTCAGCTCGGCGGACTAAGGCTTTCTGGCGAACTGCACTACGGACAGGCTGACGGGCAATCCGAATATGCCGCTAGTCTGGGCGCAGGCTATGATATCGCACGCGGGTTCTCCCTCAACCTTGGCGTCAATGCCGAAGATGCACGGATCACGTCCGACGGTGTGCAGATCGTGGAAACCGAGCAGGTATCTGCGGTGGCATCGGCGCGCTACAGCTTCTGACGAGACAAGATGTCCCGGCTTAAGGGGATGCGACCAGGCAAAAATTTGTAAAAGTTCGCCAAAACTTGCGTCCATCGTTTTGGTTTGTTTCAAGAAGTGCGCTAAAGCTAGTCCGGACAGGGGACTAAAAATCGGCGGGAAGCCTATCATGGTCAATAATATCGGGAAAATTCTGGCAGCTGGTCTTGCGGTTGGTGTTGTCGGCAGCGTCTTTACGGCGGGCTCCGCACAGGCACAATCCGGACAAACACAATCCGGACGCGAAGACGCGGTAGAATACACCTTTGAAGCAGGCGACACCTTGTTCGGTCTCGCGCGCGACTTTTTTGTTTCGAGGGATGCAGCGCTTCGGGTTCAGCGGCTCAATGGTATCTCGAACGACCGGGGTATTCCGGTTGGAGAGATTATCACTGTCCCGCGTTCGCTGCTCAAATGGGATCCGGTGCCGCTCGAAGTGGTATCGTTCAAAGGCAATGTTCGGATCGAGCAAGGGGGAAGAACGCGCACCCCCCAAACGGGCCAACGGATCCGTCAAAACGCAATCATTTCAACTGGCGCGCGCTCCTTCATCTCGCTTGCTGGCGAAGGCAGAACGGCCCTTTCGCTTCCCTCCAATTCAAGCGTCCAGATAAGGCGCGCGAAGCGATACCGGATCAACAATGCGCTTGATGTGGACCTTCGGGTGCTGCGAGGACGCGGGGAGATCACTGCGCCAAAACTGCGCGAGGGAGAGCGGTTTCGCACCGGTACACCGCTTGCGGTGACTGCGGTTCGCGGGACAGAGTTTCGGGTTGGCTACGATGCGGAAAAAGCGGTCGCCTTAACCGAGGTGACTGAAGGGCTGGTCAATATATCAGCAGGCGGCGCTTCTCTCGCAGCGCCAGCGGGGCAGGGCCTTGCGAGCGACACCAGCGGACTTGGGCAGCCAGAAGACCTGCTGCTTGCTCCCAGTTTATCGGACCGCAATGGGCTTCAAACCGGCGAGTTGGTCGAGTTTGCCATTGCACCGCTATCCGGAGCAGTGAACTATCGCACCCAGATCGCAACCGATGTGACCTTTACCGAGGTGGTGGACGAGCTGGTTTCGCCTCAATTGAACATCGCTTTCAAAGACGTTCCCGATGGGCGCTATTCAGTTCGCAGCCGCGCGATTGCGCAAAACGGGCTTGAAGGGTTTTGGCAAAGCGAAGACGCGTCTTTTCGGCGCAAACGCGTAGGGAGCAATGTCGGGGCGGAACCAGCCCCCTTTGCGGACGCATACAAATTCGCCTGGCGCCCCGAGGGCAGCGGGATTAGCTACTCCGCCTTTCAGCTTTGGAGCAAAGATAACCCCAGTTCGCCTATCATCGACGAAGTCGGGCTTGAGACCACAGGAGTGTACATCAGCGATCTTCCTCTCGGCACCTACAGCTGGCGGGTTGCCACCTCTATCATCGACGAGGGCGAAGTTATCAAAGTCTGGAGCGAACCGCGCGACCTTTCTGTGAGCGAATAGGCCAAAGGTTTGCCCAGCCAATCAGTCACAGATCATTCGTCCAAACCCCTGAAATCCAGGCTTATTGTTGAGTGGATCGTGCTGTTTGCTGCGATGTTGGCTATCGTATTGCTGAGCCATCAACGCGGATCTTTCGAGCGGTTTGACCTTTACCTCCTTGATCTTGAGGGGGAGATCAATGCGCCTACGACCGATTATTCTATCATCCTCGTTGAGATTGACGACTCGGCCCTTGATGCGGTCGGTGCATGGCCATGGGACAGGCAAAGACATGCCGAACTCATTAATCAGCTTTCCGCCTTTGGTCCGCGCGTGATTGCGTATGATGTGCTGTTTTTGGAGCCCACTGCCCCTTTGAGTGATGCAGCGCTTGGCGAGGCGATAAGAAACAGCGGCAAGGTTGTATTGCCGCATAGCTTTGAGCAGAAACTGGACGCGAGCTTTGTTGACGTTGCGGTCGATCCGATTGCCCCTGTGCGCGATACAGCTCGGCGGTTAGGCCATGTCCGCCTTACCGCAGATGAAGACGGGGTAGCGCGCCGGTTTGAATTGTTCAAAGAGATTGAAGGCGAGGTCTATCCGCATCTCGTTACTTATGCACTAGAGGTTGCCGAGCAAATCGAACCGGGCGGTGATAGCGTGCCGCCGAGCGCGATCATCCGGTACGGGGAAAATGGGAAAATTACGTCGTTTTCAGCGGCAATGGTTCTGGATGGAAGTGCGCCCTCCGAATATTTCAAGGACGCCATCGTTTTTGTCGGAGCGTCTGCACCTGGCCTTGGTGATCGGTATTCGACGCCCGCTCACACCGGAGGTATTCTCCCCGGAGTGGAAATTCAGGGGCACCTTGCAAATGCGATCCTCACCGATGATTTGATCGAGCGAGCCAGCGACACGGCGACAGTCGCCGTTCAGATCGCAGCGATACTGTTGTTGTTTGCAGGGTTCTGGAGGCTCACCCCCCGCGCGTCTCTGATCACCGCCTTAGCGCTCGTAACCGGACTGTTTGCGTGTGCCTTCCTGCTTCTTGCATGGTTCAACATCTGGCTCCCGGTGAGCGGGGCGCTGGTCGCTATTGTGATCGCTTATCCCTTGTGGGGCTGGCGGCGCCTGTCATCGGTTAGCCGCTTTCTTGAAAACGAGGCTGCCAATTTGCGCGAACTTGCCAGTGTCACGGGGAGCGAGGCCAGTGAGGGTTTTGACATTGTTGCTCAGCAGGTCGCCTTGCTTCGGCGCCTTACCAAGGGTGTTTCAGGCAATCTCACTCTCATCCAAGATGTGATTAACGCCTCGCCTGATGCCATGTTGGTGACGGATGGTGAGGGCGCGGTTTCAATTGGCAACTTCACCGCTCAGGATCTCTTTGGCCCGATCAGCGATGTCCAAGGGGCCCATCTCACCGATCTTCTTGACCGCACCCATGGCGTTCTCAATGAGCCGCGCGATGAGCTTACCCTCGGCGATGGACGCACGTTCTGGCTGGCGTCTGCGGATCTTGACCCGGATGTGGGAAGCAAGGTTTTGTCCTTGCGCGAGGTAACAGAGATCAAGGAAGCAGAACGGCAACGGCGCGAGACGCTTGAGTTTCTGAGCCATGATATGCGTTCTCCTCAGGTTGCGATCATCAGCCTTGCCAAGCAGGGTGATGGGGTCCTTGAGACACCAGAGCGCTTCACCCGGATTGAGGATCAGGCGCGCCGCACTCTCAAACTGACGGAAGATTTTGTGCAGATTGCGCGGATCGCAAATGAGGGGCTGGAGCGCGAGGAAACTGAGATGAGCTCTGTGCTTCAAGAGGCAGCGGACCGGGCCTTTCCGCTTGCGCATAAAAAACGGGTTAAGGTTGAGTTTGAGCCGGGCGAGGAACCGATATTTGCGCGTGTGGACGCCTTTGCTGTTGCCCGAATGCTTGACAATCTGATCAGCAATGCGGTGAAATTCTCACCAAAAGGCTCTGCGGTTGAGCTCGGATTGCAGGCCGAAGCGTTGGGGACCTGTGTGCTGAGCGTTGCGGACCGGGGGCCCGGTCTTTCGCCTGAAAGGCGCGAAGACCCCTTTGCCCGGTTTGGTGCGCGCGACACCAGCGCTGGCCCCAGTTCTGGGCTGGGATTGGCATATGTGAAGCAGGTTGTTGATCTGCATGAAGGCAAGATTGAAGTGCACTCAGGCGAGCGCGAGGGAACCCGTTTCGTAATTACTCTTCCCACAGGATGAGCGCATTTTTGATCACTTGCGAAATGTGCGCTGTACCAAAAGCCGGGCAAGATCGCTGAGCTGTTCAAGGTCATCTGGACAGGCGAGAAATTCTCCAGAAGATTTTGCCTGCACTTCGCCCGTTTCGCGCGAATAGACCACAAGGCTTGCGCTGACCCGGTTGGGCTTGCATTTGTCGAAAATGCTCGAAGACAACGTCTCAGCTGCGACCTCGGTATCCTCCCCGTCCTCGCGGATTGGCTGTAAAGCGACCTGTGCTGAACGCTCAGACACGGCAAAGTCAGCGACAAAGCTTGCACCGGTTTCTGAAGAGATCTCGCGTGCCTCAAGAGCATCGAGCAGCTCTTCTGCAAATCGCGAACGAAGCTCGGCTTCATCAGCTTCGCGCAGCAATTCCACACTTGTCACGTATCTGGAGTCGGAGCGGGATGATGTGATCGAGGCTGGCGAACCCACCGCGCAAGCGGACAGGGATACCGTCATCACCGCGAACGCACCTATGATAGTGGTGCTCTGCATTCCAAAGAGTTGCATGTCGACCTGCTCCCATCAGGGGACCAACGATAGGCCGACGCGCACTGATTTAGGTCAGTGCTTCGACCTCAAAGTGATCCATCCGATAACCAAAGCCAAAAACGGTCCTGATCACAAGGCCTGATTCAGGTGTCAGCCCCAGTTTTGAGCGCAGCCGTGATATATGCATGTCGATTGTGCGGGTTTCGACGTCGATATTTCCGCCCCACACCCGGCTGAACAGGTAACTGCGAGAAAGCGGACGGTCGATGTTTTCGAATAAGAGCACCGCCAGATCATATTCCTTAGCGGTGAGAGTGATGGCCTCTCCGCTGCGCGATATGCTGCGTGCGCTGTAATTGACCTCGAACGGACCATATTCGGCGGTCTCACGAGTTTCTTTGACCGCTGTGCGCCGTGCAGCTGCTTCGATGCGGGCGCGAATAACCTCGTCGCTTTCGGGTTTGACGATATAGTCCACAGCGCCCGCCTCAAGCCCTGCGACAATATCGCTCTTGTCCTGGCGGCTGGTCAGCAAAATGAAGGGCGGGGCCGATTCAAGGTTCTCGCGCGCCCAATTGAGGACTTCGAACCCTGTTTGCCCCGGCATATTCCAATCGAGCAATACCACGTCAAAGGTATCGCGCTGCAATGCCTTTTGGACGTCAAGACCATTGGTGAAGTCATCGACGATATGCCCTGCCTTCTTGACTAGCGCCATAACCTGTTCGCGGATATCACGATCATCATCTGCAAGGGCAATTCGCATGGGTATCTCCGTGTGGTCGCCGTCTCATTGGAAGCTTGTAACATGAACGGCTTGTTACAACTGCATGTTACATTCGCTGAGCAATCAATCCAGTGAGTGCAGTCACTTATAGCTCACAAATTACATCTTTTTACCGGCCAGCACATGTGTACTGGTGGTGCTAAAAAAGGATGAGGCGAGCTCCGGGGGGTTAGGATGGAGCTCGCCTCAAACGATTGGCTTGGCACTTGTGTGCTAAATACCCGAAGGGCCTAGCCGCACGTCGAAGATTACCGCTGCTGCTCTTTAGTCGGCAGCGTTCTCAACCGTTTCAAAGCCATTGACTTCGATTGCGGCGCTCTGTTCAGTGATGCCGCCGGCCGAGCAGTAAATCGCAAGAAAGAACGAGGCGAAAACCGAGAAGCCGCCTAAACCGATGGCAAGCCAAAGTGTGCTTGTGTCCGGTGTAGTGTCATCCACTCGGCGATCCATATCGCTTTGTTCCTCCTTTTCTTCGTTAAAAGGGCCTATAGCGATAAACCAAGCGCGTGAGTGTAAACTCCTGAAAATTGTAAAATTGCAGCGTGTTTATGCAGGGATATCAATCACTTTTGCGCTACGCCAAGCGACGTAAGATAGGCGATGATTTGGTCGTCAGATACAACGTCGGCATACTTTGCTTGCATATCAAAGAGGTTCGCTTCGTGAGGGCCATTATGCCTGTCTCCGCATGCCTCGCGTACGACGGTTGTGATGAAGCCATGGCTCATCGCATCCACGCACGTCGCGCGCACGCATCCGCTCGTGGTGAGCCCTGTCAGGATCACATTGTCCACACGCATACTGTTTAGGGTCGAGGCGAGGGAGGTTCCGAAGAATGCACTTGGGTATTGTTTGGAGATGACAAGCTCGTCGGCAGTAGGCTCCAACCCTTTGGGCCAAGCGCCCATCGGGCTGCCTTCAAGGAAATACCGTAAGGGAGGGGCCTTTTCATAAAAGCGCCCGCCGTTGATGGCCTTCGGGTGATAGACCACATTTGTGAGAATGACAGGGAGACCGGCCCTTTGCGCGGCTTCCCTGACGCGAAGGGCAGAGGCGAGTGCATCCTCAACCCCGGCATAGAGGTCGCAATCGGGATCGAAATAGCCTTCAACAAAGTCGATCAGTATCAGCGCGGGCGATTTTCCGAACCCGGCCGTACCTCCATAGGCCTTTGCGTAATTTTCATCCAAACTATCTGACATTACTTTGTCTTTGACGAGGCGGGAACAAGGGTCAAGCGTGAAGCGGCGGCTTGGCTGATAGAGCTTGTGCGGGGGCTGTGGCTCATTCGAAAAGCGGCGCGCACAAAAGTTGCGCGTTGCCAAGGCGTGTTTCTTGACTAAGGTCGCCCCTCAAGAGAGTCGTTATCGGGGAGGCCACGAGGCCATGAGACATCTTTTCCAATCCGCTGCCCGCGCATTTGCATTCATCGCTTTGCTGATGGGAGTGGGCACCGGCGCTCCTGCGATGGCACAAGATGATGACAAAAGCGCTCTGTCCTCACTTCCCCTACGGCTCATCGGTCCCTCTTATGTCTCCGGCCGTATCTCGGATTTTGCTTTCTTCAAAGGCGGCTCGCACCACTACATTGTCGCAACAGCCTCTGGCGGTCTTTGGGTTACGAAGGATGCAGGCACCACCTGGACCCCGATCTTTGACCGCGAGGGTGCCTATTCTATCGGAGTTGTTGAGATCGCCCCTAGCGATGAAAATACCATCTGGGTTGGCACGGGTGAAAACAACGCTCAGCGCTCGGTTGCCTTTGGTGACGGCGTCTACAAATCCGCCGATGGCGGCAAATCATGGAAGAATATGGGCCTCAAGGACTCAGGCCACATCTCCCAAGTTTGGATCAACCCTGAGGATGCAGACCACGTTTTGGTTGCAGCGCAAGGCCCGTTGTGGTCGGCAGGCGGGGATCGCGGGCTTTATAAGACGACCGATGGCGGGGAGAGCTGGGAGCTCATCCTCGAGATTGACGAGCACACCGGCATTAACGAGTTTGTCGTCCACCCGGACAATTACAACCTGATCACCGCATCTTCGTATCAGCGACGTCGCCATGTGTGGGTGCTGATCAACGGCGGTCCGGGGTCTGCTATTCACCGTTCGAGCGATGGCGGTGAAAGCTGGAACAAGGTCTCGTCAGGCCTTCCGGGTAAAGATGATTTGGGCCGCATCGGTCTTGCCATGGCGCCGTCTGATCCGAATATGCTCTATGCGATTATTGAGGCGCAGGACGATGAGAAGGGCGTTTATCGCTCGACTGATTTTGGTCAGAGCTGGGAAAAACGCTCGGGTCATATGACCACCAGCCCCCAGTACTATAACGAGATCGTGGTCGATCCGAAAAACCCGGATGTTCTCTATTCGCTCGACACGTTTTCAAAGCGCTCGACCGATGGGGGTAAGACTTTCTCTGATCTGAGCAATGCGGCGCGCCATGTGGACGACCATGCGCTGTGGATTGATGAGAACAACACCTCGCACATGATCATCGGCGGTGATGGCGGGGTTTATGAAAGCTGGGATGGAGGCCAGAAATGGAGGCATTTCCAGAACCTGCCGATTGTGCAGTTCTATCGCATCCAGCCCGATAACGCGGCGCCGTTTTACAATGTGTGCGGGGGGACGCAGGACAACAACTCGCTGTGTGGGCCTTCGCGCACGACGCTCGTCCACGGCATCACCAATTCCGATTGGCACATTGTGCTGGGAGGTGACGGCTATAAGCCTCAAATCGACCCGCGCGATCCCAACCTTGTTTACACACAGTACCAATATGGCGGTTTGGCGCGCTATGACCGGCGCACACAGGAGCGGGTATTCCTCACCCCCAGCCAGAGCCCGGTGAGCCAGCATACAAATGGAACTGGAACACGCCGCTTCTTATCAGTCCGCATAACCCGGATCGGATCTACTACGCGGCGGAGTATCTCTTCGCTTCCAACGACCAAGGCAATTCCTGGGAGAAGATCAGCCCTGATCTGACCCGCCAGATTGACCGCAACGCGCTCGAAGTTATGGGCCGTGTGTGGAGCGTTGATGCGATTGCGAAGAACGACAGCACTTCGATTTACGGCGCGGCGATTGCGCTTTCTGAGAGCCCGCTCGTCGAAGGTCTGATTTACGTTGGCACCGATGACGGGGTGATCTCAGTCACCGAGAATAACGGTGCAAACTGGCGCAGGCTCACTACCGTGCGCGGCGTGCCGGAGATGACGCTCGTTGAAGACATCGTCAGCTCGGTTCACAATGCGGGCGTCGCCTATGCGGTTTTCGACAATCATAAGCGCGGGGATGATAAGCCTTACGTTTATCGCAGCAATGACCGTGGCCGGACGTGGACGTCTATTGCGGGTAATCTGCCTGGGAAGGGCTCTGTCCACACGATTGCCGAGGATCATGTTGACCCGAACCTGCTCTTCGTAGGCACCGAGTTTGGCCTGTTCTACACGCAGAACGGCGGCGGCAATTGGCAGCAACTCAAAGCAAATTTCCCGACCATCGACGTGCGGGACATCGAAATCCAGCGCCGTGAGAATGACCTCGTGGTGGGCACTTTCGGGCGCGGTATTTATGTGCTCGACGATTATTCGGCGCTGCGCACCAGCGCCTCTACGGTCGCTGCGAGCGAAGCCACGCTCTTCCCCGTGCGCGACCCTTGGATGTATATTGAAGGCGATTTGTGGGGCACTTATGGCGGCGCACAGGCGTCCAATGGTGACAACTTCTGGTTCGCTGAAAACCCGCCGTTTGGCGCGGTCTTCACCTACACGCTTCGCGATGGGCTGGAAACCCGCGCGCAAAGCCGCCGCAAGGCTGAGCGCACAATTGAGAAGACCGGCGGCGATACGCCGTACCCATCGTGGGAAGCGCTTCGTGCAGAAGACCGCGAGGATGCGCCTGCGATTGTGTTCACGATTACAGATGCAACTGGCCAGATCGTGCGCCGTATGACCGGACCGCACACCAAGGGCCTCCACCGGGTGGCTTGGGATTTGCGCTACCCTGCGCCGAACCCCGCGAGCCTCGCTCCGCCAAGCACCAGCATCTTCTCGAGCCCGCCCACGGGTCCGCTGGTGCTTCCGGGTGAATACACTGTGCAGATGGGCAAGCGGGTGAACGGCATTCTGACACCGCTTGGGAACCCGCAGACCTTTACTGTGAAAGAGCTCAACAACAGCCCTGAGTTGGCGGACGATCGCGCAAGCGTTCTCGCCTTCCAGAATGAAACTGCTGAGCTTTCCAAAGCGGTTTCCGGTGCAGGCGCTGCTTCGCGCGAGCTGCGCAATCGGATCGAGCTGATGAAGGTCGCAGTTGAGGCTCTGCCACAGCCTAACGATGCACAGCGCACGAGCATTCAACAGATCGAAAGCCTGCTCGATTCTGCCGATGTATCGCTGTTCGGCGACCGGACCATTGGAGGCCGCGACGAGCCAGTGCCATTCTCTATCTCCCAGCGTATTGGGCAGATCAGGGGTTGGGGCTGGAACCACCAATCGCCAGTGACGGGCTCGGATAAGAGCGCCTTCCAAGTCGCTAAGAGCGAATTCCAGCAAGTGCTCAGCCAACTGCGCGATGTGGAGCTTCGGGTAGAGACGCTTGAGGATGAGCTAGCGACACAAGGCGCGCCGTACATTCCGGGCAGCGGAGTTCCGAACTTTCCAGGCTAAGCGCTGAATAAGCGACACAAAAAAGGGGCGGGTGAGGTATTCTCAGCCGCCCCTTTTTGTTGTCTAGTTGCTTTAGGCTTCGGCCAAGGTGCCCGGTTGACCCGCCGCCACTGCCATACGCTTGCGCGTTTTGATCGAACCACCACGCTTGGAAACATGGTCCACCGTCTTAAACTCGGTCGTCCACTGATCGCGCGTCACATCGCACATGACATAGCCGCGCTGAGCATTGTGCCATTTGAGACACTCGTTTTCCTTTTGGATTTCCACCGTGTCAGAGCGCTTGTCCAAGCCATCTCCGCCCGATGTAATCGAAGTCGACACAAATTCGGTTGCGATTGGGCGCGCACCGGGTCGCTGCCCATCCAAATGAAGCTCGCCTGCATAGTTCTGGTGCTCGTCACCCGTCAGCACGACAACGCTGTCACGGCCAAGTTCTTTGACTTGCGCCAAGACCCGGTCGCGAGGGCGTTCATAGCCGCCCCAGCTGTCGAGGTTGCGACCCTCGCCATCGCCAATTTTGCGGTCGAGGTCCATCATCATGATCTGCTGCGCAAGCACCTGCCACTGCGCTTTGGATGAGCCGAGCTTGTCGAACAGCCACTCCTCTTGAGCTTTGCCCAGAACCTGAGCGGCCCGATCATCAACCCCATCGCAATAGCTCGCCCAGCGGTCATCGCACGGCTGATCCGTCCGGTACTGCCGCGTGTCGAGCAGGTTCAAATCGAGCAGGTCACCAAAACGCGCCTGCCGGAAAATTTGCATCCGATTGCCCAGCGGCATGGAGGATGCGCGCAAAGGCATATGTTCGTAATAGGCTTGCATCGCCATTTGCTGGCGCAGGGCAAAGATCGAGGCGGGCGTTCCGTCCTGATCAATGTCAGCGACCCAATTGTTGTCGATTTCATGATCGTCCCAGGTCACAAACCACGGGGCAGAGGCGTGCGCGGCTTGAAGGTCAGGGTCCATCTTATATTGCGCGTAGCGGCGGCGGTAATCTTCAATAGTGTGGATTTCTTGGCCAAAGTGAGGCCGCACATTTTCCTCAACCCCGCCGTGCCACTTGGCACGCATGCGGTCGCCGCGATACTCGTAAATATAATCGCCATAGCAAAAAATGAAGTCCGCTTCTTCCTGCGCGAGATAGCGATGCGCGGTGTAATAGCCTTCCTCATAATTCTGGCATCCCGCAACACCAAAGCGCAAACCGTCAATCGGTTGGCCAATCGCAGGCGTCGTTTTTGCGCGGCCAATCCCGCTCCGCTCGCGCCCTGAATAGAAACGATAGAAATAGGGGCGATTGGGCTCGAGCCCTACTACTTCAACATGCACCGCATGGCCAAGCTCTGGCCGCGCAACCGCTGTGCCTTGTGCCACTCGGTTCTGCATCCGCTCATCGCTTGCAACTTCCCAGCTCACTTCGACCGGGGCAGGCAGCATGCCATAGCCGGGCTCAAACGGCTGCGGGGCAAGGCGGGTCCAGATCACAAAGCCATCCGCCTCCGGTTCGCCAGATGCAATGCCCAGTTGAAACGGGTATTGCCGGAACACCGGATGAGCAATCGCGCCCGTCGCTGTGACAAGCGACAATCCAAGGATTGCGGAGGAACCAAAGGACTTGAGCGCAAGGCGCCGGGAGAGTTCTAGCCGCCGTGATCTGTAGTCATTCATTGATGAAGATCCCGATTAATTGAGGTCTTGCTTGCTGCCCGTACCATGTTGCAGCTTCAAGGCAGTTCGAGGCTCTTTTACACCGCACAAAAAGAAAAGGGCAGGCCTTGCGATAAGACCTGTCCTCTCGCGGCGCTCGAAGCGCTCTTTTATGGTGCCGGCGTCAGAAGCTATAACCGACCTCCACTCCAACCAATCGGCGGGCACCAGGTGAAATGAACGATCCCCCAAACTCAATCGCGGGGATCACCTCGTTCAAATACTCGCGGTTCAGTGCGTTTTCGGCGAAGACGGTCGCCGTAAAATCACCTATCTCGAACCCGGCGCGAAGGTTCAGAACACCAAAGGCTTCGCGCTGAGAGACGCTGTAGTCTGCGTCACCTACAAAGGCTGGAAGCGCGAGCGCCGAACCCGGAAGCAAGCCTGAGAACAGCGTCGGCGAGGTTTGATCTTGGAATGAATGGAACCAGGTTGGACCCGTGATGCGGTAATCGGCCCGCATGATGAGGTTGACATTGTCGCTCATCGGCGTGTCGATCTCAGTGCCAAGGTTGATCGTGTAATCGGCCGTGTAGGGGCTCTCATTCCCAACTGTCGAAGGCCGCGAGCTGTTCGCCTTGATCTCGCTTTCGGTGACGTTGACAGAACCAAAGAACTTCCAGCCTTCGATGATTTCAAAGCTTGTATTGAACTCGAGGCCGTAAACCTCGACCTCGTCAATGTTTGACACAACGCGCAGCAGGCCAAAGGAGCCCACGAAGAACTCAAAGAACTGCATGTCGTCAATATCGGTGTAGTAACCCGCCAGATCGAAAGTGATCCGGCCGTTTAAAAGCTCGCCTTTGACCCCCGCTTCGAAGGCGGACGAAACTTCTTTGTCGTACACGTCCTGAATGGTCACATCCGCGCCGATGAACTGCACGAAGTTGGCATCAATGATCGCCGCAGAGCCTTGGTTGTTAAAGCCGCCCGACTTAAACCCAATTCCCCAGTTGGCGTAGAGATTGAGGTCGGGGCTCGGTTGGTAGCTCAAAGACAGTTTCGGCTGAAGCTGCCTGAAGGTCTCGCTTACCGGGGTGAACGCGCCGAAGGCCAGGCCGGGGTTGATCGGACCGCCTGCGAACGGGTCAAGCGCGCCCGCAGGTACAAGGCTCTCTGAAGAGCGATCCTCGATGTCATATCGCAGCGCAAGGCCCAAAGTGATATCCTCCCACGCATACTCCGCATTGCCGAAGATAGCATAAACCGTGGTATCGAATTCATCGTTCAAAAGGAGGCTTGTAGGGTTGGAGCTGCCGGGCGCGTTGAACAGCTCGCGGCTAACGCCCGCGCCTGTATCACCGCCGATGGAAACGCCGGTTTCACGGTCGATATTGAGGAAGTAAGCGCCGATCTGCCAACTCAGTGCATCACCGCCATTGGAGGCCAGCCGGATTTCAGCGCTGATGTCGGATTGCTCGCGAATTTGCAGCTGTGTGCCGTCGCATGTGGTCGGGCTGTATGCGCCAAAGGTGGAGCCATTGGCCGGCGCGAAGATAAACGGCACAGGGATTTGGCCGATAAACCCGGGCTGAGCGATCGGAAAACCGGTAAGCTCAGCGGTAGACGCAAAGCAGCTGTCGACGACGCCTTGTGCAGCCGGGTCAGCGGCCGAGATGAAGCGCGCAAAGTCGGCGCTGGTGCCATCGGCGGTCAGGAGCTGATCGACATCGGAGTAAAGCGCCCATGCGGTAAGCGTAATACTGTCGAACTCATGCTCGATCTTGGCTGAAATGTCGAAGCTGTCTTGCTCGTTTGTCGGGCGGATATTGCCATTGAAGACAAATGGGTGCTCGTTCACGTCTTCGAAGAAAGCTGGGTTGGTGCCGCCGAAGGCCGGGATGTGGAACGAGGAGTTGAAGTTGATGGACGCACCGCGAAGCTGCGAATACCGCGCCTTCACGTCGATTTCGGTCGCATCGCCAAGCTCTGCGACCAAACGGCCGTCGACCGACCAAACTTCCTGATCGTCGACCACATCGTCATCGAGAAACTCGTTGAAGAAAAAGCCGTCTGTGGTGCGGTAGTAGCCCGATGCAACCACACCAATGTTTTCGCCTAGCGGGGTAGAGATATATGCTGTCCCCTCGAACGTGTTGTCATTGGCATAAGAAGCGCGCACGCCCCCCTCGGCAAAGTCTCCGGGCTTCACTGTCTGGAGCACAATTGCGCCGGCTGCCGCGTTTCGGCCATACAGAGCGCCCTGCGGACCTTTGAGAATTTCGACTTGGCGCAGTGTGCCTTGGTTCTGATTGAGCTGCGCGGTATTGGTTTTAAGGATTCCGTCGACCACCAAAGCGACCGAGCTCTCCGCATCGCGCGCACCGTTGATGCCGCGGATGTTAATCTGTGTGTCGCCCGCTTCCGCCGTACCGGTCACGATGGTCACGCCTGGAGTGAGCTGCGAGAAGTCCGCCGCGTTTTGAGCACCCGTCTTCTCCAGCGCATCCGCCGTCAGAACCGACACCGAAGCAGGCACATCTTGCAAGCGTTCATTCTGGCGGCGAGCTGTGACGATAATCGCGTTATCGTCTTCTTCCGCTGCATTTTGAGCGTCGGCGTTTTGAGACGCGGCGTTGTCCTGCGCGCTGAGCGGTGCGGCCAAAGCGAGGCTGGCAAAGGAGACTGCGGATAAAAGGTGGAGGTGACGCATGTGTTTTCCCTTTTTCAATTGCCCTGTTGCCGCCTGACCGTCCCTGTCGGTCATTGTGGGGCGTCATTAGAACAATTTGCTGACACGAATGATCCTTTTGGCACCAGACTGCGTTGTTGCAGCCAAAGTGGATCCCGCCACTTCACAAGCAGCGCGCTTTTCGAAGAGCGCCTTGCATGGTTCAGACACTATTGTATACAATTGCTTGGAGTCAAGGCTGCTCAAAGCCTTGGCGCGACCTCTTGCAAGCCCTTCATGTTGGATGAAAATCTTACTATGACAAAAGCGTCAGACCGCGCCTATGAGACGATCAGAAACATGATCCTATCCGGCGAATTGTCCTCGGGGGATGCATTGCGCGAGGAGGCATTGGCGCAGATTTGCGACGTGTCGCGTACACCTGTCCGCGAGGCGCTTAGACAGTTGGAGGCGGACCTTTTGGTGCGCCGTACCGAATCGCAGCGCAGCTATGTTGCAGACTGGTCTTTGGATGACGTGGCCGATGCGTTTGAGCTTCGCGCGATGCTGGAAGGGCATGCGGCGAAGCGAGCAGCTGAACGCATGACAGGTGATATCCTTGCGCGGCTAACTTCATGTAACGAAGGGATATATATAGCAATCTCCAAGGCGGAGCCCGATATCACGACCTTTTTGGATCGCAACCGTGAATTTCATGCGCTCGTGCTTGAGACGGCAGGGTCTCCGCGTTTGAAGAGTCTTTTGACAACCCTTATTGAGCAGCCGGTTATCTGGCGCACAGCGCAGCATTATGATCCAGAGGCTTTCCAGAGTTCGCATGGCGAGCATGCTGACCTTTTGACCGCTTTTGAGAGGCGCGATGGGGTCTGGGCGATGAGCATTATGGCGGGACACATTCGCCGCGCTTTTCACGCCTATGCGGATGCCCACACTGGATTTGGGAAGGCGGAAGTTAAGCGGTCGAAGGGTGCGGCGTAATGGCAACAGTGTATACAAAAACTGTCGAAATCGTTGAAGTGAGCCCGCGTGACGGACTCCAGAACGAGAAAACGGCTGTCTCAACTGAAGATAAGCTCAGCCTGATTTTCCGAGCGATTGACGCTGGGGCGCGGCGGATTGAGGTGACGAGCTTCGTCAATCCCAAAGCTGTGGCGCAAATGGCGGATGCTGACGTGGTATGCGCTGGCCTGCCGGACCGCGATGATGTGACCTACATTGGTCTTGTTATGAACCAGCGCGGGGCGGGCCGGGCGCTGGCGACGGGGCGAATTGACCAATTGGGTGCGGTTTGTGTGGCGACAGACACCTTTGCGATGCGCAATCAAGGGCAGACCTCGGAAGGTTCGGTTGAGGCGGCGAAGGCCATCATCGACACCGCTCACAAAGCAGGCAAAACAGCGCAAGCGACCATTGCCGCAAGTTTCGGATGCCCGTTTGAAGGTGAGGTCGCTGAGGAACGGGTGATCGCAATAGCGAAGGCGGTGGTTGAGGCGGGGCCGGTTGAGATCGCGCTTGCGGACACGATTGGCGTGGGAAATCCAGCGCATGTCACGCGTCTGATCAAAGGGGTGAAAAAAGTCGTGGGCGATCTGCCCGTGCGAATGCATTTTCACAACACGCGCGGGACGGGGCTCGCCAATGTGTGGGCCGCGATTGAGGCCGGGGCTTCGACCATTGATGCCTCTATCGGCGGGCTGGGCGGATGTCCTTTTGCACCGGGTTCTGCGGGCAATGTCGCCACCGAAGATGTGCAATATATGCTGGAGCGCGCTGGGATAGACACCGGCGTTTCGCTTGCAAAACTCATTGAGACCAACGCTTGGCTTTCGCACATTATGGCCAAAGAGCTACCAGCGATGGTTGCCAAGTCTGGCGGTTTTCCGGCCGCTCAACCTGACAAGAAGGAAATCGCCTGATGCGTTACCGTCTGGGTGTGGATGTGGGTGGCACGTTCACCGATCTGCTGCTGTTCGATCAAGATTCTGGGGCTTTCTGGCGGCACAAAACGCCTTCGACCCCGCATGACAGTTCGGAAGGTATCCTGAACGGCGTGCTGGCGATCACTGCTGAAGCCGAGGTTGATCCGGGTGATATTGAGTTCTTCCTGCACGGCACGACGGTTGCGACCAATGCGGTTCTGCAAAACAAGGGCGCGCGTGTCGGGCTTATCACCACCGAAGGCTACCGCGACATCATGCAAATCGCGCGCAGTTTTGTGCCCGGCGGTTTGGCGGCGTGGATCGTATGGCCCAAGCCTCAGCCTTTGGCTGCGCTTGAAGACACCCTTACCGTGGGCGGCCGGATGGACGCCGATGGCAATGAAGTGCGCCCCGTCGATAAGGCAGGGGCTCGGGCGGCTCTGCAGCAGCTAAAAGCCTCAGGTGTCGAGGCAATCACCGTCAGCCTCATCAACGCCTATGTCAACGGCGCGCATGAGAAGCAGATCGGCGCGATTGCTGAGGAGGTTTTCGGCCCCGATGTGCCGATTTCCTTAAGCCACAAAGTGCTTCCCGAGATGCAGGAATATGAACGCACGCTCTCCACCGTCGCCAATGCGGCTGTGCGCCCGGTGGTGGGCAATTACATCGCCAATTTGCGCGACAAGCTTGTCGAAGCAGGCGTGAAGGGCAAGCTCTCGCTGCTGCGTTCAGACGGTGGTTTGATGAGCAGCGAGAAGGCGCAGGAGCATCCGGTCAATATCCTTATGTCCGGTCCTGCTGGCGGCGTGACGGGCGCGGTTTGGGTGGCGAACAACGCAGGGCTTAAGAACATTTTGACGCTCGATGTGGGCGGGACGTCTACGGATGTTGCGCTCATCGAAAAGCTTGAGCCGCGCCGGGTGCGGACCACGGAAGTGGGACACTTGTCGGTGCGTGCTTCGGCTCTTGACGTAAAGACTGTTGGGGCGGGCGGCGGCTCTATCGCTCACGTGCCGGAATTGACCGGAGCGCTTCGGGTCGGCCCTGAAAGCGCGGGAGCTGTGCCGGGGCCGGTGGCCTATTCCAAAGGAGGCGAACTGCCCACCGTGACCGATGCCAATGTGGTGCTCGGTTATTTGCCCGAGGACTTGCTCGGTGGATCGTTTAAGCTCGACCGCGAAGGCGCAAAAAAGGCGGTACAGACGATTGCCGATGCGCTCAGCGTCCCCCTCATGGATGCAGCGCGCGGGATCATTGATATCGTCAATGAGAATATGTTCGGCGCGCTTCGCATGATTAGCGTTCAGCAAGGCTATGACCCGCGCCACTTTGCCCTCATGGGCTTTGGCGGGGCAGGGCCTTTGCACGTCAACGCTGTAGCGAAATTGATGGGTTCCTGGCCTGCTGTCTCGCCCGTCTCCCCCGGAGTGCTCTGCGCTCTGGGCGATGCGACAACGCGTATGCGGACTGAGACTGCGCGCTCTTTCAGCAAGCTTGCGATGAATACCGACGTCGCCGAGCTGATCGAGGTTCTGGACGAAATGGCTGAGCAAACTTGCAGTGAGTTGGAGCAAGATGGTATTCCGCCAGACAGCATCACCAGCGAGTTTGAGATTGATGTGCGCTATGCAGGGCAGGCCTTTGAGGTTCCTCTCACAGTTGATCAGAACACTCTGCGTGAGCTTGGAATTGATGGACTGCTGGCCCGCTTTGACGAAGAGCACCGCCGCCTCTTCACCTTCAACATGGACACACCCCATGAGATCGTGAACCTGCGCGCTGTGGCTCTCGGAGAGTCGCTCGAATTGGAGGCCCAAGAGCTAGCTAAAGGCGGCGGCGATCCGGCCCATGCCAAGATAAAGGACCACACGTTGTGGATGGATGGGGAGGAGCGCGCTGCCGTCATCTACGACCGCGCGAAACTGCTCCAAGGGGACACCATTCCCGGCCCTGCGATCATAACCGAGATGGATTCAACCACCCTCGTTGAGCACGATTGCACCGCGACAATCGATGCGGTGGGCAATATCTTGATCAATCCAACGGCTGCACCGTGATGCAGAAACTTCACCTTTCCCGTCACCCCGGCGCAGGCCGGGGTCCAGTGCGGAGCCACCAGTGCCGCTCCCTGGATTCCGGCTTGTGCCGGAATGCCGACATAGAGAATTTTGGAGCGCAATAATGCCAGCACAAATCATCGAAACCAACACCGCGCCCTTTAAAAAACTAGATATCGACCCGGTCACGCTCGATATTATCGAGAACGCTCTGAGGAACGCGCGCACCGAAATGGACGCGACGCTTGTGCGCACTGCCATGAGCCCCGGTATTCGCGAGCAGGGCGATGCCTTCCCGCTGATCGCAGACCCATCGGGCAAGATGATCGTGGGCCAATTCGGCAGCTTCATCGGTGGATTTCTAAAGAGCTTTGAGGGCACGATTGAGGATGGAGACATGATCTTCCTCTCCGATCCATATTCGTGCGAAGGCGCGATCAGTCACTCGAACGACTGGCTCGTCATGCTGCCCGTGTTCAAAGATGGACGCCTGATCGCCTACACCGCCATGTTCGGGCACCAGTCCGATATTGGCGGCATGGTGCCCGGCTCCATGCCGATTGAGGCAACCTCGATTTTCCAAGAAGGCGTGCGCATTCCGCCCGTTAAGATCTGGAAAAAAGGCGAATATAATGACGACCTGATGAAGCTCGTCATGCACCAAACGCGCAAACCCGATTGGTGTCAGGCGGATTTGAACGCGCTCATTGCTAGCTGCCGCGTGGCCTCCAATCGCCTTGTCGAAATGGCAGAGCGCTTTGGCGATGATGTGTATTACTCCGCCACCCAGGAACTGCTGGCGCGCAACCACCGCGCGATGAAGGCGCTGATTGGTCAGGCGATCCCTGAAGCTAAAAACAGCTTTGAAGATTTCATCTGCGACGACGGCAAGGGCTATGGCCCCTACAAGATCAAATGCACCATGTGGCGCGATGGCGATAAGGTGATTTTGGACTTCGACGGCACCGATCCGCAGTCAGCGGCGTCGATCAATTTCTACCTCAATGAAAACATGTTTAAGATGTTCTTCGGCATCTACATGATCATGGTCTTCGACCCTCAGATCCTGTTCAACGATGGGTTCTATGATCTCATTGAAGTGCGCATTCCGGAAGGGTCTTTGCTCAAGCCAAAGTTCCCGGCGGCATTGTCAGGCCGCACCCACGCGCTGGGCCGCATCTTTGATATTCTTGGCGGACTGCTCGGCCAAGGTACGCCTGAGTTCCTGAATGCCGCTGGCTTCTCCTCATCGCCGCACCTGTTCTATTCGGGTTGGGATAACCGCGAGGGCAAGAAAGCGGATTGGTTCCAGCTCTTCCAGATCGGCTTTGGCGGTATTCCGGGACGGCCACTGGGTGACGGTCCTGATGGGCACTCGCTGTGGCCGGGATTTACCAACGTGCCCAACGAGTTTCTTGAGCGCTATTTCCCCTTGCGGATTGAACGCTATGAGACTGCACCAGACTCAGGCGGAGCCGGTCTCCACCGGGGCGGCAATGGCATTCACATGACCTACCGCTTCTTGGCGGACGGCGCGATTGCGATCCACGATGACCGCTGGTTTGTGCCGCCTTGGGGCGTCAACGGCGGCCATCCGGGTAAACGCGCGACCAAGCTTCTCGAACGCCTCGACGGCACCACCGAAATCGTCGGCAATAAGGTCGAAGACGTCGAGGTGAAGGCGGGCGAACAGCTCCACTTCATCACATGGGGCGGCGGAGGTTGGGGTGACCCGCTGACACGCGATCCTGAGCTGGTGGCATTGGAAGTGCGCCAAGGTCTCGTGACGCAAGAAGGCGCGCGCGATTACGGCGTTATCATCAATGACGATCACAGCGTCGATGAAAGCGGCACCAAGACCTCGCGTGCGGCGATCAAGGCTGCGCGCGGTGAGCTTGCGTTGTTCGATTATGGCCCCGACATCGAAACCCTTCGCGCCAACTGCAAAGACGATACCGGCCTCGAGGCGCCAATCCAACCTTCGTGGGATCAGCAGCGCCATGGTTGAAGCGATTAACACAGGCGCCCTTGCAGGCCTCCGCGTAGTCGAGATGGGCCAACTTCTGGCAGGGCCTTTCTGCGGCCAATTGCTTGGCGATATGGGGGCGGACGTCATCAAGATTGAGCCGCCCGGAAAGGGCGACCCCATGCGCGAATGGGGGCAGGGCGAGGAGAAAGTCCAATGGGAAGTGATCGCACGCAACAAACGCTCGGTCACCTGCAACCTTCGCGTGCCCGAGGGGCAAGATATTGCCCGTCAGCTCATCGCCAAGGCGGATATTCTGATCGAGAACTTCAAGCCCGGGACGCTAGAGAAGTGGGGGCTTGGACCCGAAGAGCTTCACAAAACCAATCCCGGCCTCATTATCGCGCGCATGTCGGGCTATGGCCAGACAGGGCCTTACTCCACTCGCGCCGGGTTTGGCGGCATTGGCGAGGCTATGGGTGGTTGGCGCTATATTGTGGGTGATCCCGACCGGCCGCCTGCACGTATGGGCGTCTCAATCGGTGACACGCTTTGCGCGACTTACGGCACGATGGGCGTGCTTGCCGCGCTTCACCACCGTCAGAAAACCGGTGAGGGGCAGGTGATCGACACCGCTCTTTACGAAGCCGTGCTTCAGGTCATGGAGGGGCTCGTCCCCGAATACGACAAGAACGATTTTATCCGCGAGCGTTCTGGTTCAATCCTCAAAGGTATCGCGCCCAGCAATGTTTACTCGGCCAAGGATGGCCCGTTTATGATCGGCGCGAACAATGACGCGATTTTTAAGCGGTTTGCGAAGGCGATGGGCAGGCCTGAATTGGGTGAGGATGAACGCTATGCGACCCACCTTGCGCGCGGGGCTCATCAGACCGAGCTCGACAACCTCATCAATGAATGGACCGCGGTGCTGACGATTGATGAATTGGACGCATTGATGATCGAGTACTCAATCCCTGCAGGCCGCGTCTACACCGCCAAAGACATGCTCGCCGATCCCCATTTTCAGGAGCGTGAGGCGATTATCGAGGTCGAGACTGAAAAGCATGGCCCGCTCAAGATGCAGAACGCTTTCCCGCGCTTTTCTAAGACGCAAGGGCAGGTGCGCCGGACGGCTCCGGTGACGCCGGGGCAGCACAATGCGGAAGTTTTGGGCGAGCTTTTGGGCTGGGATGAAAGCGAAGTGGCCGACAAAGCTAGTCGCGGGTTTATGTAAGCTGCGCGTCTTTCTTTAATCGACCAATTTAGAATTTCACAAACACGTTCACATTGGCAATGTGATCCATTCGGTCCTCGCGCCCGTCTCGAAAGATGGTTTGGTTGAGATAGCCTGGAGCCGCCTCAATGTTTTTGCCGAGCGGAACCGAGACGCCGACAAAATTGCGCCACACACTAAGCCCGCCTGACTGCACGGCGGTGTCGTTCAGCTCGATGAAGGGCTCTGTATAGGCGACAAATTTGTTGTTCTCGGAGATCGGCACCTTCAATTGGACAAAGTTGCGAAACCGCCATGAGGTGCCATCTGCCTCTTCAAAAGTCCTCTGCTCAAGCCGGGTCCGGGAATCGAGCGTTACGCCGTCTTTGTCGATCAGGCGCACGTTCAATTCTTGATAAAAGCGGTGCTCATTAAGTTCGGGCGGGCCGACCGGATCGGTAAGTATATATGCATAGCCCCCTCCGATATTGACTTTGTCGGTGATCCGGTAACCAACGAATGAGCGCAGCAGCAACTGGCCCAGCCTCTCGGCATCATCAGTAAAGCGTTCTTGCGCTTCGGCGCGAAGATACCAATCACGGTCTTCGCCAAGGTCGACCGTCACAAATTGTCCAGTCCACACATTAAAATCATCTTCGGTCGCGGTCGCAGGCACTGCAAACGGCATCGCCAATGCCCCGATAAGAAGCGCGGTCTTGTTTGGAAAAGTCACGATCAACCTCGTTTGTCGAAAAAGGCATTGCCTCAAAAAGGCAGCGGCGCTCCAATCGCCGGTATCATTTGGCAAACGGTGTGACGGGGCCCGCGCGCCATTGCTGTAATGTGCCGTCCACGGCCGCCACTGGCCGGCTTAGAGGGCTGTCACGGTGCCCCTTGAAGGGGAGGGGAGGGGCAAACAAGGGGCACCGCTTTATTGACAGTCCGGCCATGCCGGCATGCAATCTGACTAGCGCGGTGACGCAGCACATGCGTCAGCCGCTTGGCAGTCTTCCCGGTTTAGGCCGGGCGGCCTATGCAGTTTTGAAAGCGCACCCTATTATAGGGGGTATGCAGGATCCATCGCCCGTTATGCCGTCAGATGCGGAATCAATCGCCGAGCTGCGCGAGCTTTACCGCGCATCCGAAGCGCGCGCTGCGCGGCTGCGGCTTTTGTCTATCTCAGCGCGCGAACTGGCAGAGGCGAACGAGGCCACGCTCGAGGCAGTTCTTGAACGCTGCGCGCAAAGGCTGGCTTTTTTTGCCGGCTGCCGCGGTGGACGGGTGTTTGTATCGCAAGACGGCGTGAGCGTTGAAGGCGCTATCCCAATAGCTGCACCGGGCGATGATACGGTTCCAATCGCTTGGCTGATCGTAGACGGCCTTACGGAGCTTGGAGATATTCCAGATGCCGAAGACCGCGATGCTTTCAGCATGAAACTCGACCTTATCGGGTCGACCATCGACCGTATCACAAAAGACAACGAGCGCGCGCGCCTGGTCTCACAGCTACAAGCGCGTGAGCAAACACTTGGCAAGCTGCTCGACAAGATTTTTACCGCGCAAGAAGAGGAACGCCGCCGGGTCAGTCACGAATTGCACGACGGCGTAGCGCAGACCGCAACGGCTTTGGTGCGTATTCTCGAGAGCCCCGAAGTCGATAGCTCGCACGGAAACGGACCGGCGAATGGCCAATTGCAGCCTAGCGAGGTTGCCCGCTCGCTCGTATCAGAACTGCGCCGCGTCATTGGAGGGCTGCGGCCCACACTGCTCGATGATTTAGGGCTGGTGCCTGCCCTGCAAGCCCTGTTTGATAGTCTTGAGGCAGATGGGTACGAGGTGTCTCAAACACTGCTGCGAAACGATCGCCGCCTCAACCCTCTGATTGAAAATGCTGTTTTTCGTGTTGCGCAAGAAGCTGCGGCGAATATTCGCAAGCATTCTGGCGGTTCTTGCGCTGTCTCGGTATATGCGCAGTTCGACACCGATCCGCTGATATTGCAGATCGAAGATCATGGGGTCGGACCTTCGGAAGAAACCACACAAGACGGTGTTTTTTCGGGAAAGAACATCGGAATTGAAGTAATGAAAGAACGAATGTCGCTCATCGGCGGTACTCTGAGCTGGGGGGCAGGAGAGGCTGGTGGTGTTGTGGTCGAAGCGCGTTTTCCCGCATCTCTATGATCCATCCCTCTCTTTATGTGAGTACGCTTAATGCCTGACGCAGCCCCCTCTCCCAGCATACTCATTGTTGATGATCATCAACTGGCGCGGGAGGGCCTGCGCGCGGTCCTGGCAGGTGACGACTTTAAGGACATTCATCTCGCCAGCACTGGCGAAGAAGCCATTGAGATTGTGCGCGATGTAGTGCCGGATATCGTTCTGATGGATGTCCGGCTAGGCGACGGGATAGATGGTCTTGAGGCAACCCGACGCATCGCGGCACTCGAATTGCATACAAAGGTCATCATGCTGACCCTGCACGACATGCCGGGTTATGTGCGCACCGCTCTTGCAGCGGGCGCTGCGGGGTATGTCCTCAAAGACACACAAATTGGCGATTTACGAAGCGCGATTGAGCAGGTTTTGGACGGACGCTCTGCCATTCCTCTCGACCTTGTAAGCGCGGCGATGAATAGTACCGCGACCTCAGCTGCTTCGGGCGATCTCAGCAAGATACTGACAGCCCGTGAGCGCGAGGTGGTGGAACTGGTCGCAGAAGGTCTCACCAACAAGGAAATCGCGCGCAATCTCGGGATCAGCCCGGCTACGGTCAAAGTCCATGTCGAACGGCTGATAGCAAAATTGGGCGTCGCAGACCGGACACAGGCCGCTGTGCTTGCAACCAAGCTCAAATCTGATCACACCGGCGGTGTATGAGTAAAGGTTCGATCAGGTTTTGGACTGACCGCCCGCTTGCGATCAAAGGCCTTGTCGTCGTGGCATTGCCGCTTGCGGTTTTGCTGGGTGCATTGTTTTCGCTTTACCTTGCATCAAGCGCTGAGAGCCGCGCCGAAGACGACGTGCGCCGCGCCTTTGCAATTCAGCGCGACGTCTATCAGGTACACGCTATGCTCGCCGAAGCGGCGGCAGGCGTTCGCGGATATGCTCTGACGCGTGAAGAGCGATTTCTGGCACCCTACTACACGGCTGAAGAGGACTTACCCGCAACCCTGACGCGGCTTGAACAAGCGATTGAGGACGAAACCGTTCGCCCGCGTTTTATTGAGCTTCTGGAGGTGACACAGGTAAAGCGCGACGGCCTTCGTACCACAATCGCCTTGGCGCAAGGGGCCGCACAGCCGAGCCTGGAGCAAATCGAAGAAGCGCTGGTTGCCAATAAGCTTGCGCTGGATGCGGTCAGAGCGGAAATTGACAATATCCAGCGGCTCGAGGGCATCGTCCTTGATCGCAGGCGTGCCCTTGTGGACGACGTGCGCACGCGCTTTCTTACGCTTACCGCGGTCAGTGCGATAATCGGCCTTCTGGGCAGTTTTGCGGCCGTTTATCTCTTCTCCACTGGCATCGTGCGCCGGGTGAGCAAGCTAGAGGGCGATGCAGAGCTTTTGGCGCGAGGAGAGCGCCTGGAGGCTCCGCCCGACGAGGCTGATGAGCTGGGCCGGTTGGCGCGCGGAATGTCGCGGGCGAGCGCCCTTTTGCGCAAACGCGAAGACGATCTGAAGGCAAGCGAAGAGCGCTTCCGTCTCGTGATTGAACAGGTGCGTGACTACGGCATTTTTGCGCTTGACCAAAAGGGTGTTGTTGCAAGCTGGAACCTTGGTGCGACACGTATCAAGGGGTGGCAAACAGAGGAGGTTCTGGGGAAACATTTCAGCATGTTCTACCCCGAAGATACACGCGAGTTCATGCCAGATAAAATGCTTGAACGCGCAAAAGAAGAAGGCACCGCCGAGGATGAGGGCTGGCGCATCCGCAAGGACGGAACGCAGTTTTGGGCCGATGTTGTGATTACCGCGCTGCGCGATGAAAGCGGCGCATTGCAAGGTTTTGCCAAAGTTACGCGCGATATGACAGAACGTCGGCGCAGCGAAGAAGATTTGAGGCAAGCGCGTGAAGAAGCAGAGGCGGCGAACCTTGCGAAAAGCGAGTTTCTCTCCCGCACCAGTCACGAACTTCGCACGCCCCTTAATGCTATTTTGGGCTTTGGTCAGCTGCTTGAAATCGACGAGCAGGATTTTGCCAAGCCGCACCGCGACGCGGTCCAGCAAATCGCAAAAGCGGGACGCCATTTGCTTGCGCTCATCAATGACCTTCTCAACATCTCCAGCATTGAGGCAGGCGCCGAGGAGGTTGAGATTGAAGAGGTCAATATCGCTGATCTACTAGAGGAAATACGCGATCTTGCTGCTCCGATTGTGACCAGCGCAGGTCTTCGTTTTGAAGTGGAATTGCCAGCAAAGGATATGCGCATTCAGGCGGATAGAAGACGCACGACCCAGGTTATTTTGAACCTTGTTAGCAATGCCGCCAAATATAACCTTGATGGTGCATTTGTAAGGCTGGGTGCAGGCAGCGAAAGCGATGAGGTCAAAATATTTGTCGAGGACGATGGGCCCGGCGTCGCGGCCTCAGACCGCGCGCGGCTGTTCACCGCCTTTGACCGGCTTGGCCAGCAGAAAAACTCGCATAGCGAAGGGACTGGCCTTGGCCTTGCTCTTTCAAAGAGTCTGGTGGAATCCATGGGCGGGGTTCTGGACTATACGCCACTGGCCAAGGGTGCGCGTTTCTGGTTTTCCCTGCCCGCAAAGAACCACCCGCTCGACGCACAGCAAACAGCAGAGTAAGGAAGGGCTATGCCAGCCCAACTGATTGATCCTAAGGAAATCCTTGCGCGCCGTATCCTAGTGATTGACGACGAGGAAGCCAACGTCATGCTGCTTCGAAACCTGCTTGAGCGCGAGGGCTATCAGGACATTCACTGCCTGACACAGTCGAGCAAGGCGCTGCAATCTTATATCGATTTGCAGCCCGACTTGGTGCTGCTTGATCTGATGATGCCAGAGGTTGATGGTTTTCAGCTGCTCGAGGCATTTTCGCGTCACGATGCAGCTGATGAATTTCGCCCCGTTCTGGTCCTCACAGCGGACACCACTATACAGGCGCGCCGGAAGGCCTTGGCTCTTGGAGCGAAGGATTTTGTCGCCAAGCCTTTCGATGTCATCGAGGTGGGACTTAGGATTTCGAACCTGCTCGAAACGCGTCTCCTTTATGATCGGCTGCGCTCAGCGGGCACCAGTTAGCGCCCTGGCTTCGAGTTGATAAGTTTGCCTTTTTTCTGGTTCGTCTTCAGCACGCACTTGCCCCATAGCGCATGCGGAATGAGCAATCCAAGGAACGATCATGGCCAGCGCACCTCTGTTTGAACCTGTATCCGTGAACCGCATTTCCGATGATGCCTCGCTGTTTGCTGCCATCCGAAAACTGCTTCGCAACCCGGTCGAGGTTTTCTCTTCGCAACTCTACCGAGAACACCATTTTGAGCGTGTGGTATTGGGGCGCAAAGTGATTTACACGAGCGATCCTCAGACAATTCAGGAAGTATTGCTCACGCACCAAGACGCTTTTCCCAAAGGAGAAGTGGAGCACCGTCTCTTGTCCGGTGCGACAGGGAACGGCCTTTTGACAGCGGAGGGTCATGACTGGAAAGCCCAGCGAAAAGCCGCAGCGCCAGCGTTTCGGAACGACCGGCTTAACGATCTCTTGCCTGATATGAACGACGCCGCACGTAAAGTGGCGAGCCGTATCGCCGCAGCGCGCCGTGATGGTGAAACCGCGAGCGAAGGCGACGTTTTACCATATATGATTGATGCGACATTCGAGATCATTGCCGGCGCTTTGCTATCAGGGGATGAACGGACATTTGATGCCGAGCGGATTGCCCAAGATGTATCGCTATTCCTTGAAACTCTCGGCAAGATTGATCTGTTCGATTTCGTGCCTGGCCTTGTAAATGTGCCTCGGCCATGGGGCGCAAAGGGGCGCGCGGCGGTTGAGCGGCTCAGGCGCGATGCCGTTCGGGCGGTTCAAGCCCGGCGTGAGAGCGGGATATCGCGGGCCGATCTGTTGCAGCTCTTGCTGGAAGCGGCAGACCCGGAAACCGGTAAAGGCCTGAGCGATTTGGAGCTTCGCGACAATATCATCACCTTTATCGGTGCAGGCCATGAGACAACCTCGCTTGCTTTGACATGGGCGTCATATTTGCTTTCGCACGCGCCTGAGTGGCAGGAGCGGCTGGTTGCAGAAGCGCGCGATGTGTGTGGTGACGGCGATGTAAGTGCACAGCATCTGCCGCAGCTCCAAGCGCATGAGTGGGTCATCAAAGAGGCGATGCGGCTTTATCCGCCAGCCCCTGCCATGGGACGGGTTGCAGCGCATGACCAGCAATTGACCAATGTGTCAGTGAATGAAGGCGATCAAGTCATTCTTGCGATCTATCCGATGCACCGCCATGAAAAGCTTTGGGAAAATCCAGATAGCTTCGATCCTGAACGGTTCTCAAAAGAGCGCTCCGCTTCGCATCACCGTTATCAGTACATTCCATTTTCCGGCGGTCCGCGAATCTGCATTGGTAAGCGATTTGCGATGATGGAGGCGGTTACAATCCTTGCTCATGTGATGCGGCATGTAAGCTTCGCCCCGGTGCCCGGGTTCATCCCCTATCCCAAGTCGCGCATCACCTTGAGGCCTCAGGATGGGATGCGACTGAACATCGCCCGGCGCTTCCCAGAGCCCATGTCTATTTGAGACAAACGCTTTTCCATTCGCTCACAAGCAGGGACGTAATTAACAGATTCCTCAGCAATCTTCGTTAGGGCCGTTGGTGAATTTTTGGTTCACCAAGCCCGAGGGCCGAACGGTCGGATTGTTCGATGACATGCTCAACACAGGAACTGACTGGCGAAAGCGCCGTAAACGGTCTTTTGGGAGCGACAGGTTTCGTGGGGTCTGCGCTGCTGCGCCAAACCGCATTTGAAGCCCAATTCAACAGCGCGAACGTCGATGACATTGAGGGGCAGTCCTTCGGCACGCTGGTGTGCGCCGCAGCGCCGGGCTCCATGATCGAGGCTAACAGCGCGCCTGAGCGGGACCGTGCTCAGATCCACGGGCTGATCGAGCGACTGTCCAAGGTCAAGGCCGAGCGCTTCATCCTGATATCATCCATTGCGGTTCTGTCTGACTTTGCCGGAGGTCACACGGAAAGCACCAACGACTTTCAAGAAACCCTCGCCTATGGCCGGCACCGGCGCGAGCTTGAGGCCTTTGTCGAGGATAACTTCGAGAGAAGTCTGATCGTGCGTCTACCTGCATTGTTCGGGCATGGGTTGCGCAAGAACTTCATCTTTGACCTGCTCAATCCGGTTCCCTCACTGCTAAACGCAGAGAAGCTTGCTAGCCTGTCTGACGGACTACCGCGCGCATATCACGATTGGGTCAAGGCTCTCTATAAACCCGATGAAGCCACTGGCCTTCCAAAACTCGATCGCGCGGTGCTCAACAGCGATGCGCGCCGAGGCGAATTGGAGCGCGAGATCAAGGCTCTTGGTGCGTCTGCCGTCCAATTCCACAATCGCGAAACCACCTATCAATATTATGAAATCGAACGGCTCTGGAGCGATATTGGCGTAGCAGTGCAGCATAGTCTCACCCATCTCCACTGCGCCTCGCAGCCTCTCAAAGCGAGCGAAATCCACAAGCGGTTGACCGGTGAAGAAATGCCCGAAACCGGAGCGCGGTTGCATAGCGAAGACATGCACAGTGAACACGCCGGATTGTGGGGTTCACACGCGCCTTACCTGTTCGGCGCAAAAACCACATTAGAGCGTCTTAGCGCGTTCTTCGAAAGCGAAAAGGGGCAGGCATGAACCTTGCGATCTCCAACATCGCGTGGTCCCCGCAAGAGCGCTTTGAGGCCTACGACGCTATGGCCGATGCAGGCTTTGGCGGGCTTGAAATTGCACCCGGCTTGTTCTTCCACAAAAGCGCTGACCCATTCGTGCCTGGTGAGCATGCAGCGCGCGAGGCCTTAGCAGAGGTAAACGATCATGGGTTCGCGCTGGTCTCGATGCAATCGGTTCTTTTCGGCGTCGAGGGAGCAGGGCTCTTCGAAGGTGACGAGGCGCGAGCGGCTCTCATAGAAGGGATGCACCGCGCGATTGATCTGGCGGGAAGGTTTGGCATCCCAAACCTCGTTTTCGGATCGCCAGCGCAGCGCAAAGTGCCAGATGATATGGCAATGGACCAAGCGTTGGATGAGGCCGCCGAGGTCTTTACCGCCCTTGGCGATAGAGCAAAAACGGCCGGGACGTGCATCACGATTGAGGCAAACCCAGCCGCCTACGGCACAAATTTCCTCACCACTTTCGAAGAGGCGAGCGAGTTTGTCGAACGCGTCGATCATCCGGCAATTGCGGCAATACTTGATCTTGGCGCGATGCATATGAACGCGAGCTTTGACAATGTGCCCGGATATCTCAGATCGCTCACGCCACCGCTCAATCATGTCCATGTAAGCGAGCCGGAGCTGGTTCCCGCTCCTGCCGATCCGGAGCGATTGGTGCCAGTGCTCTCGGCCCTCAACGCCCAAGGATACAACAAAGCAATTTCGATAGAGATGCGCAGGCCCGAAAATGGTCTGCAAGGGGTCCGCAGTTCGATTGCGGCGCTCGAAAAAGCTGTCAGGCACAGCAACGCAAAGAAGGGGGCCGTCCATGCATGAACCCTCTTCCAAGGACTTTGCCAAACAGCGCGAGGATGTGGTTGTATCGGTTTGTTTTGCAACACCTTCCGCCACGAAGCAGAACTTCGCAACGATCAGGCAAATCGCTGAGCGGCTGGATCAAGTCTACCGCTTTCGCGAGATCGTTCTTGTGGTTGAAGCCGACCAGAAGGATGCCTTTTTGCCAATTGTTGAAGAGGTCAGCGATGTGCGCCTGTTCGTGGTGCGCAAAGGCACGGAATATTATGAAAGGCGCGTGATCGCCGCTGAAGAGGCCATCGGCGATCTGGTCCTGATTGCGCAAGAGGATGAGGCGGCGCATCTTGATGTGCTGGCATTCCTTAAACATGCCGAGAAACACAATGCGATTGCGCTGGCGAACTGCGGGAAGACGCAGCCCTTTAAAGCGTTTCTAAGCTGGCCATTTATCGCGCTTGGCCGGCTGGCGGGCTTTGCCGTTTACCCGAGCGATTTCCAATCCATAGCCATGCCGCGCACACTGTTGAACCAGCTGCTTTCGCACGATGAGCCGCGTCTCGCGTTGCGATATCCTCCGCGCGACCCCCGGCTTCCGCTTGCATCGTATAGAGCGCCGCGTGAGGTGCCGTCGCGCAGTGCTTTCACAGATGTGGGACGGCGCATGCAATTGCTGCAAACGCTTCTGGTTTTTCTAACCCCCATAATTCTGTCGGTTGTCGCCATTTCATCGAGCGTGCTGACCCTTGTTGGCTTGGCTTATACTGCGTGGATTGTAGGCGCGGTTATCGTGGTTGACAGCCTTGCGCCCGGCTGGCTGACAACAAACACAATGCTCGCGGTGAGCGCTGTTTTCATGGGGGTGTCGACGCTTGGGCTTAGCCTTGGATTGCAGCACCTGCTGCGTGCACAGGCCAGAGATAAAGGAGAGCGCGTAGCGGAGGAGGTCAACCGCATCGACCTGTTTGGCAAAGTAGCAGTCGATCTGAATGTTGAGCTGGAAAGCGAGAATTGGACGCGCACCAATGGCCCCAAAACTCTGAGCGATGATGGCTGATGGGCGCTACGCTTCCTGCCCGCTATGACTATGTCGTGATCGGCGGCGGCTTTTACGGCTGCTGTCTTGCGCTTTATCTGCGTTCGATCTCTCAGAAAGTGCTTTTGGTAGAAGCGGGCGATGCTTTGATGACCCGTGCAAGCCGCGTCAACCAAGCGCGGGTGCACACCGGATTTCACTACCCGCGTTCAGCTGTGACGGCAGTTAAGTCAATGCTTTTACACAGAAAATTCCTCGAGGATTTTCCCGAAGCAGTGGTCGACGAGTTTCAGATGCTCTACGCGATTGCCAAACGCCGCTCTAAAGTTTCAGCGAAGAAATTCCACCGGATGTTTAATGATATGGGCGCGCCAATTGCGGTGGCTAAACCCAATGACCGCGCCCTGTTCGGCGAAGATATGGTGGAGGAAGTCTTTGCCTGTTTCGAAACCGCTTTTGATTACTCTGTCCTCGCTAAAGCAATGGCGGAGCGGCTGGATGAGGCCGGTGTTGAGCTGCGGCTTTCGGCCGAGGTATTAGCGCTGGATGCGCGGCGCGATGGCGTGACAGTAGGGCTCTCAGACGGACGTGAAGTCACTACCAGATACGCCTTCAACATTACCTATGCGCAAATTAATAAGGTCCTGGGCCTTGCCAATCTGCCCGAAGCCCGGCTCAAATATGAGGTGGCTGAACTTGCTCTGATAGAGCCTCCAGAAGAGCTGCAAGAACGCGGTGTCACCGTTATGGATGGGCCGTTTTTCTCAGCTATGCCGTACCCTTCTGCGGACCTCTATTCGCTCACACATGTGCGATACACACCGCATGAAAGTTGGAGCGAAGAGGCAGGACCGCGCGATCCGTACCGCCATTTTGCGAGCCGGTTCCGGCAGGGCGCATATGACACGCGCTATGCCTTTATGCTGCGCGATGCTCAGCGCTATTTGCCGTGCCTAAGCGGTTCGAAATACCGCCGCTCGATTTATGATGTGAAAACCGTTCTGGTAAAAAATGAGCAGGATGATGGCCGTCCCATTCTCTATCACAAATCGCCAGATGGCGGCCGTGTGATCTCGATTCTGGGCGGTAAGATCGACAATATTTACGACTTGTTCGAAGCGGTTAAGGGCACAGCGCCCGAATTTGCGCGGGCTCATTCCGGCTATGTCCTCGAGGCTCAATATGCCTGAGGCGGCCGGGGCATTACGCTCACCATCTGCGCCGCGCAGCGGCCCGCAGGCATGGATTTGGGCGGCAGTGCTGTTCCTCATTCTTGCCGCACTTCGCGGCGCGATATTGCTTTACGACCACAACCTCAATTCGATTGATGGGGCAATGCAGACGTGGTTTGCGCTTAGCAATTTTGCTGACGGTGCAGCGCTTGGCAGTGAGTTTCAGTCCTATCTCGGCATCACGATCATGCTGACCCTTTTGCCGGGGTTCATAGCCTTTGGAGAGACGCTTTGGGCGTCCACCTTTGCCTCGTATACGATGGTCCTGATCGGGAGTATCGCAGGCGCTTTTGCGGTGATCTGGATGCTGCGGCCCATACCCAAGTCGCAGCGCTGGCTTTGGGTGATCGTGCTGGTGTTTGTATTCTATTACGCAGCCTCAACAGCTCTGGGTCTTGCCAAAATTCCCTATCCAGCAACCCTTGATCCGGGCGTTTCATTAAGACCTCTACGCGGCGCATTGCCGTTCTTTGTTTTACCGGTTTTCGTGTGGGCGCTTAGGCGCGCTTTGCAGCAAGGGGCGCTCACTCCTGTCTTTTGGCTGGGCGTTGTCGCAGGGTTAGGGCTCTTGTGGTCGAACGATGCCGGTATCCCGCTCGTACTCGCTACGGTTATTGGGCTTGCCGCCGGATTGTTCAAGCGCGCGGCGCTGCTTTTTAAGGCGATCGTGACCTTTGGAGCGGGGACTGTCTTGTCAGCAACAGCGCTGCTTACGATAGTCACACAGGGGTCCCCCTCTGGCTGGTTCCAATACAATTTCTCAGACGTCGCCAGCGACCAATTTTGGTACTTTGGGCCTTGGGCAAGAGACACGCGCATTTTGTCGGTGCTGGACCTGCCTTGGATTTTTGTCAGCAACCTTTCGCTCTCTACGCTGAGCCTGATCCTTCTTACATGCTGCGCGGCCTTTGCTTTTGTGAAACGGCTGAAAGGGCGCGGCTCGCCTATCCGCTTGGGCGCTTTTGTATTTGTTGCAGCCAGCGTTTTGGGCACCGCGGTTCTTCCGCAAGTCGGCGGCCATATTGGATCTGAATACAACGCGGTTACCTTTGTGCTTGGCGTGTGCGCCCCAATCATTGTGTTTCAAAAATCGATCTTGACCTGGGCCAAGAGCCTTCTGCACGGTTTCCCCTCCAAGGCTCTGCCGATATCAGCCTCTCTGGCCGCCCTGGCGATGATTGGGCTCGATAGCAGCGCTCTTATACAAGTCATGCAAGGCACAGATCGCAGCGTGTACTCTGAAAAACTGGGCTTTTTTGTCACCCGCCAAATGGCGGAGGATTTGGCGGGCATGGAGCGGTTGTCACACTTCATCGGCGAGAAGGGCTTTGCCGAGGATCAGCGGCTTTTGTCTGTCTATACCTCCTCGCTCGACATTGCGGCGGGGACGAAAAGCCCTGCGCCGGTGGGATCGCTCATCCATGCATTGGGAGAGCGCAATCGCATCGAGTTCAACGAGCTGCTGTTTAGCAAGACCGTTGCAGTGACGACGATTGCCCCGGATTATTCAGGTTGGGCAGAATGGAATACGCGCGCCAATTGGTCCTTCTTCAAAAATTTGCGCGACTTATACCGGCCCATCGCCCGCACTGATCAGCATATTTTGTGGGTGCGCACCAACGCATCACCGCGCCCTGAAGAGGTGCAATGCGAGATGACCGATTGGGAGTTCGATCGCTTTACCGTGACGGTCAAAGGCGCGAAAACGGGGATGGCATCGCTCTTCTTGGAACGCGAGGGGTTTGATGCAAGTTCTCGCTCGGCATTACTCACCGTCACCGAAGCATCGCCTCTGACCCGCGCGGCAGCCAGCCCAAAATGGAGCGATTTTCCGCGTTATGGCATTGCCAATTCCCGCATGGTCGAAGTCGCTGTGCCTGTGGCGGCGGGTGAGGAATCGCGGCTGACATTCGAGGTGATGGATGGTTCTGCGATCGGATGGGGCACATGTTTCGCAAGGACCTACGACCCGATAGACTATGACGCGCTGCCCAGCATCTCCGAAGGTGTTGACCAACTGGTCAAAGAGGTGGGGGCATGAACGAGATGCTGCGCTTCTTTGCGGTGACTGTGTTCGGTGTGGTGCTTGATATTGCCATCGCATACGGCCTCCATGAGGGCTTTGGCATGCCCTTGGCTCTGGCGGCTGTTATCGGCTTTGTTTGCGCGGCCTGCGCCAATTATGTGCTGCATCAATTGTGGAGTTTCAACGGCGGCACGAGCGCGCTGTCATTGGGCAGGGCGGCGCGGTATGGATGTGTGGCAGCCATCACTCTTGCGGTGCGAGCAGCCGTTGTGGCCGCACTTGATGCCTATTTTGCCGGGGCGTTTGCTCTGTTTATTTTGATATGCGGAGCGGGCATTTCGTTCTTCGTCAATTTTGCTCTGAGTAAGCTGTTTGTCTTTGGTGAAACTGCGCCAAGGAGCCAAGCACGATGAGCGCAGCGAAGCCCCTCGAAATTGATGATAGCGCTTGGGAAATCCCAACCCACGATGTGGCGTTATACCGCGAGAAGGCGCACCAATACGCACTTGTCATCCCGGTCATCAATGAGGGTGAGCGTATTCGGGGCCAGTTGGCGCGCATAAAGGATGCCGGGCTTGCTGTAGACGTAATAGTTGCAGATGGCGGTTCCACCGATGGCTCGCTTGATGCCGATTTTGTGGAGCCTATTGGCGTCCGCGCTGTGCTTACCAAAACCGGGCCCGGCAAACTCAGCGCACAGCTTCGCATGGCCTATGCGTGGGCACTGCGTGAGGGATATGCCGGGATCGTCACCATCGACGGCAATGGCAAAGATGGGGTCGAGGCCGTCGCCGATTTCGCCGCGAAGCTCGACCAGGGCTGTGACTATGTTCAAGGCTCGCGTTATTTGCCAGGCGGCGAGGCGGAAAACACGCCGCTTGAGCGGGCGATTGCAAACCGGTTGATCCATGCACCTATTCTAAGCGTGGCCGGACGTCATATTTTCACCGACACCACAAACGGCTTCAGAGCCTATTCCGCGCGCTATTTGCTCCACAGCGATGTTAAACCTTTTCGCGCCGAGTTTGAGGTCTACAACCTTCTTTTTTACCTGACGCTAAGGGCAGGGCAACTCGGTCTGAAGGTTGGCCATGTGCCTGTCATAAGACGCTATCCCGAAAGCGGCAACGTGCCCACAAAGATCGGCGGTTTTGGCTCGAAGCTCGCCCTTTTGGGAGAGACGGTGAAGGCGGCCACTGGCGGCTACACCCCGGAACCTGCATCAACCTCAGTTGACCGGCGGCGCGAAAGGTGGCGCGGGCCTGTTTTTGTCGCTGGTCTAATCTTGGGCATACTCCTGCTAAGCGTCATCGCTTCGCCGGCTTACTCACCCGATAGCTGGGCGTTTTATGAACTGAGCAAGACGGTTTTTTCCGACTTCTACCGCTTCACCCATTTTCGCAGCTATTCGCAGGTTTCTGAGTATTCGAGCGCCTTTGCACCACTCTGGCCAAGCGCAATCGCAGTCGTCGACGCGCTGCTCGGAACGGGTGCGCGCACCGGGCTCTATCTCGCTTTTGTGAGCTATTTCGGTTTCGCTCTTGTCTCAGAGCAGCTCGGTCGAACAATTACGGGCGCGCACTGGCTTGGATTGGCCGGTGCATTTGTGCTCCTGCTTGCTCACTCAATGGTTTGGGATGAGCTTATTGGTGGGCGCACAATCCCTTTACAGTTGCTTATTTTGGCGCTCCTTTTGCAGAATCTCTTGGCTGGTAAAATGATCGGTATCGCCCGTGCTTGCCTGATTGGGCTTCTGGCAGGGATAGCGGTAATGAACCGCTTTGATGCAGCTCTCTTGCCATTTCTTATGGCTGTGATTGTCGGCTGGGTGACCCGAAGCGGCCTGCGCGCATTGGCCGCATTGACAGCATCCTGCATCGCCGTCTTGCCGTGGGCGGCTTATTCGCTTTGGACCTTTGGAGCTGTTTTCGCCACCGACAACGCCGGAATTGCGGCGTCACTGGACCCGCAGGCATTTGTGACCGATTGGTGGCTTTCGCCCCCGGCCAATGTGTTTGATGATCCTGCTGCATGGGTCATGAAAGTGCTGGGCAATGCAGGGCAGTGGCTCGTGAATGCGCTTGCCTTGCTCTTAACGCCTTTTGGTTTGGCCCTTGCGATGGCCTCAGCTGCACTTGGCGGTGTGGTAATCCTGTGCGCTAAAGCGCCACACCCGCGGCCCGCCCAGCTTTATACTAGCGCTCGTTTGTGCACCGTGGTTATTTTTACCGCTGCCTTGTTTGCGTTGATGGTCCCGCAAATACTGACGGGATATCTAGAATATCGCTATTATTCAGCTCCCTTCTGGGCAGCGACTTTGACGCTTAGTGTGTGGCTTATCAGCAAAGGCGAGACGCCGCGTCAGCGCCAGGTGTTTGCGTCCATATTTGCAATCGTCATTGGGTTTTGGGTCGCAGGCTTTACCCTTTCGCATATTGTGAGTGCGCAAAACAAAGAGCTGCCCTTCAGCCATCAATGGGCCGCTTTTGAAGCGCCGCGAGATGTATCGCGCTTGCGCCGGTGTATTGGTGAAAACGCTGGCGCTCGCATTCTGGTGATCGGTGACAACACCTTGGCCGCCAAAGCAGGTGCCCTTGGCGGGTTTCGCACGATGATGGAGCCGCGCAACATCGCCCGAGGCATGCTTGATACGGCTGGCAGGAGAGCATTCTTCGATGCGTGGGGCGTGCAGTACATCTTGGTAATTGATCCCCGCCGCTTGGAAGACGCTGAGGAGCTGAACGATTTTGCGCCTGTGCCGGCGTGCGAGCTCAAATTGTTTGCGCGCCAATAACCGGCGAGCGGCTAACGCAAGGTCAACTCAAGCCGATTGCGCTCAGATTGCCGGGTGTAGACCGCATCCTCACCCCAAGCATGAACAATCGCAAGCCCAATGCCGCCGCCGGTTATAGGGTCAGGCATAGTGATGGGAGGTGCGGAGAGCGGATTAAACTCCTCTCCATCGTCCTCGATTGAAAGGTGCACAGCCAAGTCGTTTTGCGAAAGGATCAGGCACAGCGCTAGATCCCGCGATTTCCCTCCATGTTTGAAGGCATTGGTCACAAGCTCTTCGACGAGGATCACAAGCTTTACCTGAAGGCGCGGATCAAAAGAATATTCAGCCAGAAAGTCGCGGGTGAACCGCAAAGCGTGACGAACCGCGCAAGCACAATTGCTATCTTTTGTAACGAACGCTGAAAACTGTCTCCTGTGCCCCATGTTTCTATGCTAACACAGCTTCAACAGGGGAGGATACATGCGAAATTACATTTTACTTTTGGCCGCGCCCCTCGCGCTTTTTGCGCAGCCGGTGGCCGCTGAAGAGATCGGGCGGATCAAGAATGTGACCGCTGGCGGTATTGAAGTCGTGCGGGACAGCAAGAAGTATCGCGGTACATCGGGTTTCCGTCTCGAAGAGGGTGACATCGTCGTGACAACTGCTCGGCAAAGAGCGGGCATTACCTTTGTCGATAACACCCGCATGGTGATTGGCCCGCGCAGCCGTATGATCATTTCCAGCTATCAATTCGACCGAGCGAAAAGAACCGGCTCATCCCAGATGGTGATTGAGCGCGGGACGGTTGGCGTTGATTCAGGCGACCTGGCGCGTTCTGGTCGGATGAAGTTCAAAACGCCGACATCTATCCTTGGTGTGCGCGGTACAACATTCGTGGTCGAGGTGGATGAATGATGCGAAAAGGTCTCACACTTTTCATCCTTGGCACCGCGCTTGCTCTTGCTGGCTGCGTGTCCAAAGAGCGGGTCACCCTACTTTCGCCGTCACAAGCGGGCAAAGATATTGGCGGGGTCGTTATCGAATATGAGGACGGCCGCGAGGCTTTCCTTGGCGAATTTAGCCAGCAGGCCAAGCTCAGGGGCTCCAAAACCCCGCGTCTTGTTCGCCAATACGATAGGGCTGATCCGTTTTACACTGATGTCGCCGAGGGCTTTCCGCCCATGGTGGTGCGCGATTATTTCTATTTCGCGCGCGGAAAAAACGAGCTTGCACCCAAGGAGCTTGACCGGCTTCAGGCGTTCATTTCTGAAAACATCCAAGATCGCCCCGGCTTCCAGGTTGAGATAGCGGCGCATACAGATGTGTCTGGCGGTGAAAAGATCAACAAGCCGCTTTCAGAACGCCGGGCCAAAACTGTCCTTGAGCAGGTGAAGCAACGGATCAAAGAAAACAATATCGCGGTTAGCGACGAGGATATCGAAGATCTTGCCGGTTCCCAGAACTGGGCGCAGTCGGTTCTTGATGCAGGCCAACCTTACAATGCCCGCGATTTCCGTGTCGCGGTTGTGACCATTCGCTAACCTTCTGCGTCTGCGCCAAGGTATCGCAGCGCCAAGATCGTGAGATCATCGGCGGGGTCCATACCTTTTTCAAAGGCGCGGACCTTGACTGCGATCTGCTGAGCGCGCTCAGGCGCCGTTTGCGCGGCGTCTTGTGAAAGGGCTGCCATGACGCGATCAAGCCCAAAGCGGTCCTCGTTCACATTCATCGCATCGGTTGCGCCATCAGTGATGATAACCAAGGTTTCGCCCGGTTTAAGCTCAAGGGTTTCAACGCTGTAGGGGAAGCCATCAAGGGTACGAAGGCGAAGGCCTCCGGCCATTTTGACAACGTCAACGCTGCCGTCAGTATGGACCACCATCGGGTCTTCGTGGCCTGCGTTCACCATTTCGATTTTGCCAGTTGAGCAATCAATCACCCCTACGAGCAATGTGAGGTCCATCTCCTCATCTTCTTCGGCCATGAGCTCAGCGTTCATTTGACGCACAGCGGCCTCCAAATCGCCGCTTGAGCGCAGGAGATTGTTCTTTGAGACAGATTTCGACAAGGCCATGAAAAGAGCAGCGCGCAGCCCTTTCCCGCTGACATCGCCCACGAGAAAGGCGAGCCTGTTCCCTTCCAACTCCATCGCATCGTAAAAGTCACCGCCAACCGATTTTGCCGGCTCAAGCACAGCGCCGATTTCTGTGCGGGTGCCCAATTTCGCTAAGCGTGCGGCGCTTGGCACCATTGTGAGCTGAAGCTTGCGCGCACTATCGTTTTCCTTTTCCTGCTCGGCAGTCACAATGCGTTTTTCGACCAGTTCGGCAAAGGCAAGGGCATAACGCACAAGCACAAGAGCGATGCCAGCGCACAAAGCGATGATAATCGGGCGCAAAGGATCAATCAGCAGGCCGGCATGATCAAACGCGAGATAGGAGCCTGCGGGAAGAAGCGCGCCTGTCACGGCGACTGGCACAAACAGCCATTTTGCAAGCCCAAGCCCGGCCGCAAGGAGCGCTGCAACCAATGCAAATGCGATGGCAAACTCAGCCGCCTTAGCCCAGCCGGGACGCGACAGCCAATGCCCGTTCAAGATCGCATCGACCGCCTGGGCCTGAACCAAAGTGCCCTGCATCTCGCTTTGGATAGGGGTGGCCACGATGTCAGTTGTTCCGGTTGCGCCAAACCCGATCAGCACAACTTTGCCTTTGAGCTGATCAATCGTGAAGCGGTTTTCCAGAATGTCGATCGCGGTGATGACGTTCTGCTCCCATGCGGCGCTCATCTTCAGCTCAAGGTTGGCTCGGGGATCGGATGGCACCATTTTGCCTGCGATTTTGAGATGGTTGCCCCGCCACTCCATCGGTTCCTCATCACCCAGTGCTAGCAGAGCCAATTGCGCGGCAAATCCGGGAACGACATATTGATCCAATTGAACCGATAAAGGAACGCGGCGCACGACGCCGTCGCTGTCAGGCGGCCCCGATACAATCCCGCGCGCAGAAGGGGCGGCATCCAGATCAGGGATGCTGGTAAGGAGCCGGTTGGTGGTGAGGATGCCTTTGGGAGGGGCGCCTTGCACCTCATCAAAGGTCAGCTCATCGTCAATTGTCCGGCCGCCTTTGCTGCTGGGAACCTGGGCCATGACAGTAGGCCTTTGAAGCAAGACCTCTTCGAGCTGTTCATCGCCATTGGGAAAGGTCGTGAGAGCGGCGCGCAGATTTTCGTCGAGCCCCTCCTGTGCTGCGATTTCGATGAGTTTCTCAGGGCGGAAACGGTCTGGCTCTGTGAAGAAGATATCAATGCCAAGCGCTTTGGGCTCAGCCGCATTAATGGTGGCTACAAGCTGCGCAATATCTGTGCGGCGCCAAGGCCATTCGCCCTTTGCCTCAACGCTGCGGTCTTCGATCAGGACCACGACCACATCGTCGCTTGTTCCCTCGCGCTGCGTCCACTGTTGCCAGGTATCAAAGACGAGCCGCCTCTGAAACTCACCGCCAAAAACGCTGAGGAGGACGCCAATCAGAGCGCCTGCAAGCACTGCTGCTGTGATCCTACGCTTGGTTTTGGGGGGCATCACTCCTGTATGCTCGGCTCTCAAAGCTCGACGCACAGCCCGTCATAGGAGCACAAAACTTCCAGAGGACTGCTCTCGCGCACGAGTTCTTCGTAGCGAACGGTTTCAGCGTGCATCCGGGCGATATCGCTATCGCTATAGGTGGGCTCGTGGTGGAACAGGGCAAGCCGCTTGGCCCCAGCTTGATGGCAAAGGTCTACTGCCACGATATTGGAGGAGTGCCCCCAATCTTCTTTCATCGAAACGCTGTCGGCCAGCGAATACATCGTGTCAGCGATCACAAGGTCCGCGCCTGACATGAACTGTGCCATCTCATCTTCGTCAGCCATCTTGTCGATCTTGTACTCGGCATCGGTCGAATAAATCGCGCTGCAGCCGTTTTCATCGGTGAAGCGGTATCCATAGCTGTCATGGCTATGGTCTTGCTTGGTCAAGGAAACCGTCAGCTCACCGATTGGGTATTTTTTGCCTGTCTCAAGAGTACGGAATTCGATATCGGCTTTGAGCCAATCGAAGGGAACCGGGAAGGAAATCTCTTCTTGCTGGCGTCTTAAAGCTGCTTCCGCGTCCGAATGCCCGGAGTGAATGATTACCTTAGCACCTTCAACGAAGGCGGGCACAAAGAACGGGAAACCCATGATATGGTCCCAATGAAGATGCGATAAGAAGAAATGCCACTCTTTGGGGCGGTTACCCTGCGCCAATCGTTTGAGCGTATCGAGGCCAAGTTCGCGCAGGCCCGAGCCCATATCGCAGATCACGAACGCGCCTTTACCAACGTCCATCTCAACGCAGCTGGTCGCGCCGCCATAGCCTTGCCCAACCGCGAAATCGAGCTCGCTATTGGCGTAGTCGAGAGCGGCTTGTTTATCTGAAAACGTCTTGCCCGATGCATGAAGAAGCGCATCTGCAACCTTATCAGCAATGGTCGATGCGTGCGGCGCCACAGGCAGTGAGCCGCGAGTTCCCCAAAACCGGACCTGCATAATCCCCCCTAACGAATGCTAATTTCCGATAGCTTCCTCAATCGTGTCTACCACTCTGAACACCATATCATAGCGGCTTATGCTGAGGATTTCGCGCATTGTCTCGTTGGGACACGCCAGCACAATGGTCGTCCCGCTGTCCCCGGCGGCGCGCTGTGCCAGTGTAAGGCCGCGAAGGCCACGCGATGACATGTAAGCAATGCCCGACAGGTCGATAATGGCTGTTTGAGGGCCGGTTTCTACCGAACTGACAAGAAAGTCCTTGAATGCATCCGCACTCGTCTCGTCCACTCTGCCCTCAGGCAAAAGCACAAGAGCGCTTCCTCGCTGTTCAGATGAGCATTGCAAAACGTCGTTTGACATTGGGTATGCATAACGTGACTTACCGCGATTGCCAAATGGCCTGCGCACATTTGTATGTGGCAGGCGCGAATACGGCGCTATATTGCGATCATATGCGCCAAGGATCGGGGCGATCTGAGAGAGATTTTGCATAAACGACTAAGTGCCTCAACATTGTCTGCATTCACCAAAGCATGAGAAAATGAACTTTTTCCTAGTGATCGCCCGATTGTGGCTAATAACGAAGCCGCGCTGCAAAGCCTGAAGCGCTCTTTTCAACCGGATTTACACGGTCGGTTTGGCGCTATCAGGCACTTGCGTTCTTGCTCGCTGATGCCCCTTGGGCACGGAGTGATATAGGTCACAGAATTTCGGCGCCATTCTTGTATACGAGACGCCGCACCTTAGGGATTTGGCCCTAAGGCCCGCCTTAGAGCTTGCTCGCCAGTGGCAAAGCTGCTTTCAGCGTGGAAGAGACGAGATTGTTTGGATTGGGCTTGCGGGGGATCTTTAGTGGCAGATGAGACGGCCAAGAAGAAGCGTATTGGCGCATTTGCGCGCAACGTGCGGGGACTGCGCGAGGCAGGCACCGTTCAGCTTATCGGAATGGTCATCTTCGTTCTGTTTTCCGTTTTTATTGCCCGTTACAGTTGGGCCTTGCCTGGCGGACAAGAGCCAACAGCAATCACCAGCGATGCAGAGCGGGCTCTTTACGATACGCGCGCCTATCTTGCTGCGGATTTGGTTGAGCAGGATGACCGCATTGTTCTGGTCGTATTCGATGATCAGTCGCTGATCAATCTGGAGAAACGCTCTCCACTGCCGCGCGGCGCATTGGCAGAAGCTTTGCGCAATTTGGATGGAATGGGTGCCAAAGCTATTGGGATAGATATTCTCTTCGACCAACCTCAAACAGAGGATATTGATCTGGTTGAGACATTGCGCGCGATGGAGACGCCCACATCGGTTGCCTATGCGACTGTGGCCACGAACGCTGATGACATTATGTATCAGCAGCAGCAGTTCCTCGATGAGTTCATGTACGCAATTGAAGATGGCGACACCAATTCCAAGCGGGCAAGTATCCGACTTGACGACGATTTTGGCGCAACTCGCGTGTGGCCCGATATCGTAGCCGATCTACCCCCTCTCTTGGGGCGCTCTATGATCGAGGATGCCGCTGGCCCATTTGAAGAATTCAACGGCTACGAAGGCGCGATCGAATATCGCAGGCCGCTGCGTGCTGATTTTGGAGATGATCCACAAGCTGGCGGAGACGAGCAGGCGGCGGTGGAAGAGCCGCTTTTCCTGACATTGTCGATTGAGCTTTTCCTTGATCTTGACCCCGCGGTTGCAGAATTTGTCGCGCAGGAGATTGCAGGCAAATATGTTCTGATCGGCGGCGACATTCTCGATTACGACCGCGTCGTTACCTCATTCACTTCATGGACCGGAGCAGAACCATCAGGGTTGTCGGTCCATGGTGAGCTCATTGCGCAAATGCTCGACGGCAAACGGCTCACCCAGATACCCATGTGGAGCATATGGGTGATGGCCCTTGTGGTTGTTGCAAGTGCTGTCGTGGTCGCTTTGTTAGAATGGCCAGCGCAAAAACTTGTGCCGCTTTTGGCCGGGCTGGGAGCGATCTATATCGGTCTGCCATTTGTGCTTCATTTCAACGAGGTCGATACCTACGGCCTGCCTGCGGTCGGTTGGTTGGTTGCGTGGATTATCACCTTTACTGTTGTGACCGCTGCGGCGCGTTCGGCAGGGGCTGCGCAGAGATCATTTGCGCAAGGCGCGCTCGGCAAATATATTCCGCGCGACATCGCCGAGGCGATTATTGACGAGCCTGACCTGCTTTCGCTCGGCGGCCAGAAGCGCGAGATTTTTGTGATGTTCTCAGACCTTGAGGGCTTCACCAAAATGAGCCACGCAATCGAACCAGAGATGGTCGCGAAATTGCTCAACCGATATCTCGAGATGCTCAGCAAAGTCGTACTCGACCACGGCGGTGTTATTGACAAATATGTGGGCGACGCGGTCGTGGCCTTTTGGGGGGCACCTATCGCCCGCGAGGATGATGCAGAGCGCGCTTTGAATGCAGGCTATGCAATATGGCAGGCGGGTGAAGATTTTCGCAAGGAAGTGGCAGAGATGGACCCCGACTTGCCCAAAATCGGCAAGACCCGCGTAGGGCTTCATTATGGCGAGGCGGTGGTTGGAAACTTCGGGGGAGAAACCCGCATCCAATACACGGCTCTCGGCGACTCGATGAACACCGCTGCACGGCTTGAGGCGGCGAATAAGCCGCTTCAGTCAAGCGTGTCAGCGAGCCGCGAATTTATTGAGAGATCCAATCCGGACTGGTGGGTTCCGATGGGACGAATTGTCCTGCGCGGCCGCGCTCAGCCGGTGGATATTTACCAACCAATGCCGGACCTTCCTGAGGAAGATCGGCGCAAACTCGTAGAGGCTGTTCAGGTTATAGATAGCAACTATGAACTAGCAGTGGAGTTAATCGACCAAGTGGTTGCTGGTCATCCCAAGGATTCGGCGCTAGAAAACTACGCTAGCCGAATTCGCAATTTGAACGATGGGGGAGCATATGTTCTCGGATAAAATTAAGGCTCGTACTTTGGGTCTCGCGCTTGCTGGCGCAGTTCTTTCAGTATCAGGTGCAGCGTCGGCTGGTGTTGTGGTGAAATCAACAGGCCCTTCGGCGGGAACCTATCCTGTCGGCAAAAAGGTAGCCGATAGCTCGACAGTGACGCTTCGTGCCGGTGATAAGGTTACTGTACTCGTCAATGGCGGCACTAAAGTCATGCAAGGCCCCGGAACTTTCCGTGTCGGCGAAGGCGCCACCCGGACCCGCGCACGTTTTGCGCGTTTGACTCGCCAAGGCGCATCCAACCGCGCCCGGACAGGGGCAGTGCGGGGCGGCAAAGGCAGCTCTGCGACTATGCCAAACCTTTGGCTCATCAATGTCGCCGCTTCTGGCACGACCTGCCTGTATAACCTTGAAAATGTGCGCCTATGGCGGCCTGGCGCGGCAGAGGGTCAAACCTACACCATCGCACCTCAAGGCAGCGATACGACGCTGGATGTGAACTTCGTTGAGACAGAGAGCATGCGCGCTCTTGATCCTGAAGGTATGAAGCTTGCTGATGGCGCTACCTACACCATTACTGGTCCAGCTTCTGAAGAAACAGCGCCTGCATCGGTCGACGTAAAGATCGTCGCTATGACTGAGACTTATCGTCAACCAGACGCGCTGGCATCGGCATTGGCCGAAAAGGGCTGCATGGGTCAGCTCGCTGCACTTGGTGATATCGCAGAGGCGGAAGCTTCCTGATTTGATTTGGGGTGCTGGGTGAAAGCTCAGCACCCTCAATTCTTTTGTTTTTGATCAGCAATGTCGCGGCTTGGGCGAAACCCAAGACACGCTTGGCGCGGCGGACGTGCTCGAAGAAGAGCGGGTCCGCTTTGTGCATTTGGTGGTTGCATGCACACGCAATCCCATCCCTAATACCGTCCATATGATCGCCAATCTGGCCGATGACCATCGCCGCTCAGAGCGTCCATGTTTGCAGTGAGGCCGTGATCGGGGCGAGAGAATAAAGCGGCGCCGGGGCGATGATGTGACGACCGAGCGAACTGCGACCGACCGTGATATGTTGGCGAGTTTTCGCAGCCTTGGACGAGTTGCCAGACTGGGCGCGGGAAATGTTCCTCTCTGACAAGATTGGAGGCGAGTGGCAGATGCAGACCGCCAACGATTTTGGCTCAGTTGGGCCGGCCGCCTGGGCGAGGAGCGGGGATTGGGAGCCGTCCGATCTAACGGACACCGAGGGCAACCGGTTCGCTTTTGGAGCCCCCTTCAATGCCCGTACCGAAGATCAGCGCAGGCCGCTGTGCCTTTTCATGGCTCGCGCTCAAATAGGCGTCAAAAGCTATGCCGCTTGGACTGAGCGCTCGGAGCCAACTTGTCCTGTCGGCGCTTAAAGCGTTCTATGCGTGGTACCTAGGTGGACGGCCCCATCTGCAAGAACGGCTCGGCTAAAATTCTACCGAAAAGACTTGCCGTAAGCGGCTCCTTGGGCGCATTCTCTAATCCAACGTACAGTTTGGGAGAGAGGTGCCCCTTGGAAAATTTTGGTGGGATGCAAAACGAAATCTATAACGCCGGGCTTCAGGGGATTTTGCCTGATTTTCCAGTTGATTTCGCGTTGCTTGAGAAGCGCGGACATGAGGCGCTGGGCGAGATGCTCACCAATTATGTCGCTGGCGGCTGCGGGGACGAGCACACTCAGGAAAGCAACTCGGGCGCGTTCCACCGTTGGGGTATGATCCCGCGAATGATGGTCGATTGCACGCAGCGCGATCTTTCTATCGACCTTTTTGGGATGAAGCTCAAAAGCCCGCTTTTCATGGCGCCAATCGGTCTCAACGGAGAGGCAACGCAGGACCGCCATGGGGATATGGCAGCCGCCCGCGCATCTGCCGAAGTGGGAGTGCCGTTTTGCGTCTCGACCCTTGGCAACGATCCGATGGAGGATGTGTTCGATGCATGCGGTGACACACCCGCTTTTTTCCAGCTCTACACCCCGCGCAACCGCGAACTGGCCACAAGCCTAATCAAGCGAGCAGAAGCCTCGGGCGCTAAAGCAATTGTGGTGACGCTCGACACATGGCTTACCGGTTGGCGTCCGCGTGACCTTAATGCGTCCAACTTCCCGCAGCTGCGCGGCAAGGTGATGCAGAACTATTTCTCTGATCCAGTCTTTCGGGGCATGCTGGAGAAGCCTCCAGAGGAAGACCCGCGCTCTGCGATCATGCTGTTTGCTGCGACCTTTGGTCAGGTGCTTACTTGGGAAGACGTCGCATGGTTTAAGTCGGTCACCGACTTGCCAATCGTTCTAAAAGGCATCTGTCACCCCGAGGACGCGCGCAAAGCGGTCGATCACGGCGCGGATGCGGTTTACTGCTCCAACCATGGGGGGCGGCAAGCCAATGGAGGGATCGCAACCATTGATCTGCTGGCTGATGTGGTTGCTGCCTCTGGTGATACCCCCGTTCTTTTCGACAGCGGTGTGCGCTCTGGCAGCGATGCGGTGAAGGCGCTGGCTCTGGGAGCAACTGCGGTTGGGGTAGGACGTCCGTACATATACGGGCTTGCAATTGGCGGGGCAAAAGGAGCTTCGTGGGTTCTTCGCAGTATGCTGGCTGAAGCTGATCTCTTGATGGCCGTTAACGGATACCCCGATCTGGCAGCTGTGCGTGAGGCCGGGGCGCAGCGCACTGATCGTGCTTAAGTGTGAACGATTGTTACGCCATGCGAGGAGGCACACAGTTTCTTGGCCGCGCCTGATTGACCAAAATTGTAAAAAACCGCGCCGAATGCTAAATTTTGACTTAGTTTTCCACATTAGTGATGATAGCTTCTCCGCATAACAAAAAACGAATCGGGGACGCGAAACAATGGAACGACCAACCATTATCTCATCAGGTCCAGATGCCATGGGCCGTACTGTATACTTTGGCGACGAAAGCTCACGCCGCGCGCACTATGGACGCATTCGTCCCATGTCTAAACAAAGCACGTTTTCTAAGCTTGTATCGGGTGTATTCGGCGCTCGCTAAAGCCGGTGAGGCGCCTTGTTAGCGACGAGCCTAACGATCACCGAAACGCGAAGTTCACGGCGCCGATTTGGCGACCGTGACCAGCTTCGTCTCTGTGTATCCCATATAGCCCTCAACCGCATTTTCAGAACCAAATCCGCTGTCGCCAATGCCTCCGAAAGGTGTCTCCGGAGAGCCTACCGCGAAGTGGTTGATTGCAACCATGCCCGCTCTCAAAGAATCGCCCAGATAGTGGCTTTCATCGAGTGAACCGGTAAACGCATAAGCAGACAGACCATAACGCAGCGAATTTGCGATCTCGACCGCTTCTTCGATCGTGTCATAAGGCACAATGCCGGCCACCGGACCGAAGGGTTCTTCGTTCATCAACCGGCTACCGGCGGAAGGCCCGGCGATCACTGTTGGCTCGAAGAAATAGCCTGCACCCTCTAGCGCAGTCCCGCCCGAGACGATCTCACCCTCGGCGCCGCCCATCGACGCCATCAAGTCTTGCATTGCCGTTAGTCTGCCGCTGTGCGCGAGAGGGCCCATGTCAACGCTGTCGTCTACGCTAGCATCGCCGATTTTGAGTTTCTGCGAGCGCGCCGCAAACTCTGCGACAAACTTGTCGTAGATCCCGCGCGCGACGAGGAAACGGGTGGGGGAGACGCAAATTTGCCCAGCATTGCGGAACTTGCTGTCAGCACAGGCCGCCACAGTCCGCTCGAAATCCGCACTTTCGCCGATCACCACCGGGGCATGCCCGCCAAGCTCGGAAGTGAAGCGTTTGAGGCCTTGCGCAGCGAGCGCTCCCAATTGCCGCCCTACTGCGGTTGATCCGGTGAAGCTCACCTTACGCGTGATGTCAGAGGTGATTAGATGCTCGGAGATCATTGCAGGATCACCGTAAACGACATTGAGCACGCCAGCGGGAAGTCCTGCGTCAACAAAGCACTCGGCCAGCAATTGCGCCGTCCCCGGCGTCGTCTCAGCCGGCTTCAAGATTGCGCTACATCCTGCCGAAAGCGCGCCGGCGATTTTCTTGGCAGATAGGTTGATCGGGAAATTCCACGGCGTGAACAGCATGGCCGGCCCCACAGGCTCCTGTGTGACACGCTGTTGAAGCAAGTTGTGGCTACGCACCGGGACAAGGCGGCCCCCTTGACGCTTGGCTTCTTCTGCAAGGAAATCGATCAGATCAGCAGCACCAGCTGTCTCGCCGACAGCCTGCGCATGGGGTTTGCCCATTTCGAGTGTCATGACCCGTGCGATGGTTTGCGTGCGTTCGCGTAAAAGATCGGCTGCCTTCCGGATGATCCGGTAACGCTCAATCGCTGGCGTTTTCGCCCAGAGTGGGAACGATCTCGCCAGCTGCCGCAAGGGCTGCATCCAATTGCTCTTTGGATGCTTTGGGTGCGCGCGCGATTTCCTGTTCATTCGCCGGGTTGATGATAGACATCGACCCATCGCCGCCGCTCTCCACCCATTCGGCTCCAATCAGCATCTTGATTGCGGGATACGTGGTCATAGCGGTTCCTTGGTTCGTATTGGTTTCAATGGAAACCAAATAGCAGATGGAGCGCGCAATTCAATCTTTGTGCAGGGCTTCATCAAAGAACTGCGAAAAAACGCAGGTATGCGGATTTTGCAGTGTTTGACGCGCGCTTTGGGCTCAGGGTTGCGCGGAACCGAACATCTATTGCGTGCGTTCTGAGAGAAATAGGGACCAGAAAAACCCATATTCATCACTAGTAAGGCAGACCCGCGCACCCACCATTCGCCCGCATGCTGTGCGCCTAACCGTGAGGAACCGCTATGCAAAATGTCGATCCGCGCCCGCTAGTGCGTCAAGTCAATTACGACGCAGAGATAGACAGTCATGTCGCGCCTCAGACCCTTAGTGACAAGATCGCATTTGCTTTCGTGAAGCTTTTAAGATTTTTTGCCGATACCTTCTTTGCCAAGCGTTATGGCCACCGCGCGGTTGTGCTAGAAACTGTTGCGGCTGTTCCCGGAATGGTCGGCGGGCTTTGGCTACATTTAAAAGCGCTACGCTATATGCGCGATGATGAGGGCTGGATCCGCACTCTGCTCGACGAGGCGGAAAATGAGCGGATGCACCTCATGACCTTTATCGAGATTGCCCGGCCCAGTTGGTTTGAGCGTATGGTGATCGCAGTCACTCAAATGGTGTTCTACAACTTCTATTTCTTCCTCTACCTGTTTGCCCCTCGCACGGCGCACCGTGTGGTCGCCTATTTCGAAGAGGAAGCGGTGATCAGCTACACAGGATACCTCGCAGAGGTTGATGCGGGCCGCCACGAGAACGTACCGGCGCCTCAAATAGCCATCGACTATTGGCAGCTTCCCGAAGACGCCCGCCTCCGCGAGGTCATTATCGCGGTGCGCGCCGATGAGGCAGAACACCGCGATGTGAACCACGGCTTTGTCGAAGCGATTGACGCCAAGCGCGCCTGATATCGCGGCTTGACCAAAATTCTCTCGTGCTGTCAGGATACTCCGGCAGCAGGAGAACATTGCAATGAAGACCAGAGCCGCCGTCGCTTTCGAAGCGAAGAAACCGCTTGAAATCGTTGAGCTTGATTTGGAGGGGCCGAAGGCGGGCGAGGTTCTTGTTGAGCTTAAGGCGACGGGCATTTGCCACACCGATGCCTACACGCTGGACGGGCTCGACAGCGAAGGCATTTTTCCAAGTGTTCTGGGCCATGAAGGCTGCGGCGTGGTGCGCGAGACAGGCCCCGGCGTCACCTCCGTCGCGCCCGATGACCATGTGATACCGCTTTACACCCCTGAATGTGGGGAGTGTAAGTTCTGCCTCTCGGGAAAGACCAATTTGTGCGGCGCAATTCGCGCGACACAAGGGCAGGGGGTGATGCCCGATGGGACCTCACGGATGAGCTATAAGGGCCAGACGATCTACCACTATATGGGGTGCTCGACCTTCTCGAACTTCATTGTTCTGCCAGAGATCGCGGTTGCGAAAATCCGCGAGGACGCGCCGTTTGATACCGCATGCTATGTTGGCTGCGGGGTCACCACAGGGGTGGGGGCAGTCACGAAAACCGCCAACGTACAGCCGGGCGACAATGTCGTTGTCTTTGGTCTTGGCGGGATTGGCCTTAACGTCATTCAAGGCGCGAAGATGGCAGGCGCGAACCGCATCGTGGGCGTCGATATCAACGCCTCCAAACGCGAATGGGGAGAGAAGTTCGGCATGACCGACTTTGTAAACCCCAAAGAGACCACCGAAGTGGTCGCGCACCTTGTTGAGATGCTCGATGGCGGCGCGGATTATTCCTTCGATTGCACCGGCAAAACCGACGTCATGCGCGACGCTTTGGAATGCTGTCACAAGGGGTGGGGCACTTCGATCATCATTGGCGTTGCCGAAGCTGGCAAAGAGATTTCCACGCGGCCCTTTCAGCTGGTGACGGGCCGCAATTGGCGCGGGACAGCCTTTGGCGGAGCAAAGGGCCGGACCGATGTGCCTGACATCGTTGACCTTTATATGAACGGCAAGATTGAAATTGATCCGATGATCACTCACCGCCTGAGCCTTGAGGAGATCAACAAGGGCTTTGACCTGATGCATGCAGGTGAGAGCATCCGAAGTGTGGTCGTGTTTTAGTGGCGACTAAGGTCACTCTTTCCGACAAGTTTGCTCTATTCGGCGAGCAATGGGCGCCGCGTCTCGCCGCGCATTACAACGGCAATGAAGTGCGCCTTGCTAAGGTGGAGGGCGAATTTCACTGGCACTCCCATCCTGACACGGACGAGCTGTTCTTGGTGGTCGAAGGCGAGCTTGATATGGAGTTTCGGGACCGGACCGAAACGATGGCGGCAGGCGATTTGATCGTGGTGCCCAAGGGGACCGAGCACCGTCCCTGCGCGCGCAAGGGTGAGGTGAAGCTCTTGATAATGGACGCAGACGGCACGCCCAATACAGGCGACGAGGCGACCGCTTACAAACCTGTCGAGGTCTAGCATGTCTTATCCGAGGCGCGGCGAGGCGGGGCTTATGGCTGATCTTGATGAGCTTGGGGTTGCTTATCAAGTGTTTGACCATCTGGCGGTGTTCACCGTCGAGGAGAGCCGGACAGTCAAGACCGATATGGCGTGTCTGCATACCAAGAACCTGTTCTTGAAGGATGCTGGCGGAGCCTATTTCCTCCTCACCGTGCCAGCCGAGGCGCGGATTGACCTCAAGCGCGTTCACCCGCTCCTGAATCGCCGCCGCCTGAGCTTTGGCAAGCCAGAAGCGATGGAAGAGCTGATCGGCGTCTCCCCCGGTTCTGTAACGCCGCTTGCGATGATCAACGCAAAGCCCGGAGCGATCGCATTGGTGCTCGACGAAGCGCTTGCGGTGGGGGAACCGGTCGGCGTTCACCCCTTACGCAACACTGCGACAGTCACTCTTGCGGGCACCGATATTTTGAAGCTGGCTCGCCATTGGGGGCATGAGCCTCATACGGCCGATCTGCCCAAGCTTTAGCCTTGCACCACTGTCTGCTCAATCGCGCCAAAGATTGAGTGGTTCTCCGCATCGCGCATTTCGATCTTCACCGTGTCGCCGGGAGCCATGAACGGCGTTTTCGCCTCGCCATCGGCGATCGTCTCAATCATGCGGATTTCAGCAATGCACGAGTAGCCAAGGCCGCCTTCGGCAACGGGCTTTCCGGGACCGCCATCGCTGCCCTTGTTCGAAATTGTACCTGACCCAATGATTGAGCCTGCGCAAAGCGGCCGCGTCTTAGCGGCATGGGCCACCAACTGCGCCATGTTGAAGGTCGCATCAACGCCGACCTCTGCGCGGCCAAACGCCTCACCTTTATAGTCCACCATAAGCGGCAAGTGGATGAGGCTGTCCTTCCACGCATCGCCCAACTCATCAGGCGTGACCGCAACGGGGCTGAACGTGCTTGAGGGTTTGGACTGGAAAAAGCCAAATCCCTTCGCTAGTTCACCCGGGATAAGGCCGCGCAAGGACACATCATTGACCAGCATGATGAGCTTGATGTGATCCGCCGCGTTTTCCACCGAGACACCCATCGGCACATCATCGACGACAACCGCAATCTCGCCCTCCATATCGCAGCCCCATGCGGTGTCGCCCAATGGGATGTCGGCGCGCGGAGGCAGGAAGCTGTCTGACCCCCCTGATACATCAGCGGATCGTGGTAAAAGCTCTCCGGAACATCAGCGCCGCGCGCTTTGCGGACAAGTTCGACATGATTGATATAGGCGCTGCCATCAGCCCATTGATATGCGCGGGGGAGGGGCGAATGGGCTTGGCGCTCGTGAAATCGCTCGCACGGTACAGCCTCATGTTCCACATCGGTCGCCAGCAATTCAAGCTCTGGCAGCACGCGTTCCCAATTATCGAGCGCTGCCTGCATCGTGGGCGCGATATACCCCGCCGTGCAGCAGCGCGTCAGATCTCTTGAAACCACCACAAGCTTGCCGTCGCGGGTGCCGTTGTTGAGGGTTGCAAGCTTCATGGATTTTGCCTTTCTGGATTGTCGATCTGGTTGTCTGGGTGTGCCCGTTGAAACTCGGGGAGCGCCAGACACGCCGCCTCTATCTGCACAGTATGAGGTGCAGAGGAAAAATCATAACCAAAACGGCGCGCGTTATAGACTTGAGGGAGCAATACGGTTTCAAATAGGCCCGGTCTATCAAACAGAAAATCGCCTGTTTGCAATTGAGAGAGCCGTTCTTCAACCGGCTTCAACGTGCGCCCGAGCCAGTGGCCATACCACACGTCGATCTCATCTTGTGACTGGCCAAATTTCGATTTCAGATATTTCAGCACAGGCAAATTGAGCGGAGCATGCAACTCGGTCGCAATGGCATAGGCGAGTTCGCGCGCGGTGAAGCGGTCCTCCACATCAATAGGCAGAAGCGGCTTTTCGGGATAGGCTTCATCCAGCCATTCAATCATGGCCATTGATTGCGCACGGTCACGGCCATTGGCCTCAAGCAGAGGCACGCTGCCGAAGGGATTGCGATCGGTAAAGCCTGCTTCCTTCTGTTCAGACTTCAGCAGGTTTACCCCGATATTCTCGTAAGCCAGCCCCTTAAGCTCCAGCGCGATGCGCAGGCGATATGACGTGGAACTGCGAAAATAGCCGTGAAGTTTCACAAATACCCCTCAACTCAAGATCATTTAGTTTCTATTGAAACTTGTTTGATGCGCTTTGGCAGCTGTGAACCGGTGGGGCAAGGGCCAAAACGGTTGAGGGACAACAACGTCCCCTTCGACAAGCTTCAAGCAAAAGCCTTACAAACTGCGTCCAGCATAGCTGTTGGAGGGCACGGTTTCATGCGCACAATTGCCTCTGGAAATCTATCCTTGATCTCTTGGCGGGTGAGGCTTCCTGAATGAAAGATCACCGGCACATTTTCGGCACTCAGCGTTCGCGCGAAAGAGAAGACATTGCCGTCAGTCAGTTCGACATCCAGAATAGCGGCATGCGGCTTTTCTTTTTGAAACGCGAGCATAGCCGACGAAATTCCAGAATGGGGCCCCTCGACGTGAAATCCTGCTTCTTCAACGGTTTCACACAGATCATGGGCTACGATCATCTCGTCTTCGGCGATCAAAATTATGCGGCTCATAGCACGCCCCTCCTCCGATTCTGATCCCGGAAGGGAGCGTATCACAGTTTCAGCCAGAAACAGATTCCATTATCGAGGAGTCTACAGATTAGCCGTTATTTCCGAAGGTTTTGACAAACTCACCCTCATCATCGGCGGCCAGCAATTTTGCCTGCTCAACCCATTTGTCGCGCGTAATGCGGCCCGCAAACCTGCCTAACGTGGCATCAATCCGCTCAATGTCGGCGTCACTCCAAGAGGCAATTTGTTCAAATTTTGTAATGCCTTGATCAGAAAGAAGAGTGACGAGCTTGGGGCCAAGGCCTTTAATCCGTTTTAAATCATCTGTGTTTTTGGCGGTAGGCCTTGGACTTGGACTTGGACTTGGACTTAAGCCTGCTCTTGGGGTTGGAGCAGGTGTCGGAGCAGCGGGCGCCGCCGTCTTCGCAGCAGGCTCCACATCTGAGCTTTCAAGAGGCACGCCGGTTTGTGATGCCGCCGTAGGGGCAGAATCGATCAAGGCTTGATTGCGCGCTGCAGGGGCTGCACCTTCGTCTAGAACATCGCCTTCCTGTTTACCGACGATCTTTGTTTTGCGCGAGGCTCTGACCAACACCCAAAACGCCACAAGCAGCGCAATGGCAAGCAGGATAAGCGGGACGAATTGCTGAAGGTTCTCAGGCATTATGGGGATCTTTCAAACGGTTTGACTTGCAACCGGGCCCTTAGCAGCAAGGGCACAGATCACAAAAGCCCGTTCGCCCAAACGCGGCGGGGCATATGCGGAGGAGGTGAAGAGGGGAGGCAAACGCAGTTCGGCCGGCCTTATCCGCGGGTAAGCTTTGGGAAGGCTGGCCGATTTTGGCCGTAAGGACCAAAATCTAGGCATACGCGCGGAGTGTCAGCCTCCGCCGCGCTGCGCCGCGTTGACTGACCCTGCAAGCGCGTTCAGTTCGAGAAATTCCTGGCGCCAGAAATTGTTCTGCTGCCCGGCAAGCGTGCCGACATCTTCATGGGTAAAGCCCATCATCATGTCATCGCCGCGAAGCAGTTGACCATAGGCCGCGACCGCAGCTGCAAAGGCAAAGTCGCCGCGCGGCGCCCTTGCGCTTGTGAAAGCATCGCTCGTCACGACATTTTCAAGCAGGCGCGAGCGGTCGCCATCTGGCAGTTTGTAACGCAGCTTCACATGGGCTGCCTCTGAGATGCGGGCAGTCGCCGCGCGTGCTGGCTGATCTTCGTACCGGCGCGGTGCGATCCAGCCTTTGGTCCCTGTGGGAACCACTTCGTAGATCGCAGTCACCTGGTGACCTGCACCAATATCGCCTGCATCGACCGCGTCATTGTCAAAGTCTTCCTCGCGAAGCGCGCGGTTTTCGTAACCGACAAGGCGGTATTGGCTTATCGCCGCTGGGTTGAACTCAACCTGGATTTTGACGTCCTTAGCGATGGTGAAGAGCGTCGATGACATCTCATCGCCAAGCACCTTCTTCGCTTCCAAGGCGCTGTCGATATAGGCGTAATTGCCATTCCCGTGATTTGCGATCTGCTCCATCAAGGCTTCGTTGTAATTGCCTGTACCAAAGCCCAATGTGGTGAGGGTGATCCCCCGGTCGCGGTTCTTCTCGACCATCTCGACAAGCGCATCGCGGTCAGAGATGCCGACGTTAAAATCGCCATCGGTGGCCAAGATTACGCGGTTGACACCGCCTTTGATGAAGTTGTCTTCGGCGATGTTATAGGCAAGTTCAATTCCCGCCCCGCCAGCGGTTGAGCCGCCTGCATTAAGCTGGTTCAAAGCGCGCCGGATTTGTGCGGTTTTGTTCGTGGGCTCCAACACAAGGCCAGCAGCGCCAGCATACACGACGATAGAGACCTTGTCGTTCTCGCCCAGTTCCCCGGCAAGGCCAGAGAGCGCAGTTTTGACGAGCGGGAGTTTATCAGGGCGGCCCATGGAACCCGAAACATCCATCAGGAACACCAGGTTTGACGCAGGGCGTTCATCGCGCGTGATATCATACCCACGAAGGCCGACACGCATCAGATAGGTATCGTCATTCCAAGGTGTTTTGGCGACGTCGATATTGGTGGTGAAGGGCGTGCTCTTGCCGCTCGGCTTATCATAGTCATAGCGGAAATAATTGATCATTTCCTCGGTGCGCACGCTGTCGCGCGGCGGCATGGCGCCTTGCCGTAAGAAACGCCGCGTATTGGCATATGCGCCCGTATCAACATCGACGCTAAAGGTGCTCACAGGCTCTGCATTAGTGAGTTTCACCGGAGACACTTCTTCGCCATCATACTGTTCGCGGCCCGGATCGGCCGGTACGATGACTGGTGGTGCATAAATCTGGTGCCGTTTTGCGCCTGTGCGGTTCAACGCTTCAGCAGAAACAGACGCAACAGGCGATGCCGATTCCAAGCCGCTCGGGCGAACCTGTGACCCTGAAACCACAATCGACTGATCTGCTTCTGCCGTTGCAGGTGGAGGCGGCGGAGGAGGTGGTGGCGGCGGAGGTGCAATCGCTACATCGGTTGGTGACGTGCCTGTGCTTGCCACATCGCTCGTTCCCGAACTGCACCCTGCGAGCAACAGCGCAGGCGCAAGGATGACGCCGCCAAAAATTGCGGTTTTCCGGCTCCGAAAGCTGTCTTGCGAATTTTGGTTTGCGATTGTTTTAAATGGCATGCTTCAGTCCTCCATTACATCCACTGGAGCAGCGCCGTGAATGCCATATGTGCGCTGCAAACGCAGCTTGCCTTGCACATCTCCTATCAGCATTCGGCCGGCTCCCAGAGGCATCAAACCTCTGTTAGCCCCGGCGCGAATAGGTCTCATTTCAAAGATGAACTGTGTATGAGCCGCGCTGAATTGCACCGTTAATATTGGTCCGGCTGCCCTTCGTAGAACCCGAATTTTAAACGCTTTATAGAGTTGTCGGCGCTTCAGCGGGTACAACATTTTTGCGGAAGAGGACCTTGTCTGACTCATCGAAACCCCACTTCCAGATTACCCAGAAATAGGCGGCAAAAATGGCAGGGCCGCCGAAAACGATTTCCACCCATTCAGGCGTAAACTCAGTAAAGAAATACCCTACAAGAACCGCTGGGCCAGCTGCCCAGACCAAAGCCCAGCGCCAGTTCGAGATCGGGGCTTTCAGAAGCGTTTTTAGCACCATCGACTTCACCAAACTCGCCGCGCTCAGTGCCACAAACAATGCGGCGGCAGCCCCGGCCGCTTGGAAACCTTCAGGATAACCCCAATGCTGAACCAACCGAATAAACACGACTGTGAGTACGGCTTGCAAGGTGATCACGCCCACAGAAATCGCGAGATTGCGCTTTCTTGCGATGTATACCAGCACGCTTTCTGAAACGACCGCCATCGACGCGATCACTTCGGCGGCAAGCAAGATCGCCAAAGCGCCCGTCCCGCCCACAATTTCAGGCCCGCCGAGCCCCATCACCGCTTCGCCAGGAATGGCGAGGGTGAGGGCAATGCCGAACTGAAGCGCGATGATCCAAAAACCGACTTGGCGCACTTGCGAGGCGATGGCTGCCATATTGCCGGTCTTGAGGTTCTTGGTGATGACGGGTGCGAGGATCGGTTCAAAACTGGTTTTTAGTTTCTGCGGCAGGCTCACGACTTCCTTGGCGAACCAGTAAATGCCAACTGTGCCAGCTGAGGTGAACTGGCCCAAAAGGAAGACGTCAAGAAGGCGCGTACTGCGTTCGATTACGTCGGCGCCGATAAGCGGCACCGCGCGCGAGGTCATCTTAAGCAGGTAGCGCGGGCGAGGGCGCCATCCTTTGGGAAGGCCGTAAGTCTTGACGAAAGAATAGAGCGCAGTGAAGAAAGCGGCGTAGGTCGCTGCGAGAAACGCCAGCGCGATGCCGCCTGCCGCGAGCGCTGGCACATAAAAGAGACCTGCCACAAGCAGTGATTTGGTCCACGGTTCCACCAATGCACGCGCCCGGACAGTCGTTGCGATATCGTACTTGTAAGCCTGCGCTGCGAGCAATATTTCGGTGAGTGCAAATGCTGGGATTGCAGCGATCATCCACATGTCAAACTGGCTGCCCGTACCGCTTGGGAAGATGATCACCGGGAAGGCAATCATCAAAAGACACGCGAGGCCTGAGAACATGAGCGATACGAGCATCGCATCAAACACGAGGTTTGCAGCGGTCCCCTCGTGGCTCTCGATCCCATCAGTCAGCCGCTGTGCGAGCCCGCGCTTTTCGCCGAGAGCGCACACGAGCGCGAATATCTCGATCACCACAAAGGCGGCGGCGAACTTGCCCATCTCCTCAACGCCGTAAAAGCGGAAGCCTACGAATAGAAACGGTAGCCCGCCGAGCAAGCGCAGGATGAAGCCGAGCGTGTTGGTCCGGCCGCCTTTGGCAAGCGTCGCCATATCGTCGCCGCCTTTGTCGGGCGGTAGGCCGCCGGGCGGGGGTACATCAACCGGGGGAGGCGGCGAGGTGCTCAACCGATATCTGCCTGATCGCTGGCCTGACTACTGGCCTGTTCCGCGGTCAGCGGCCGTGCGAGAAGCTGAGAGACAACATCGCGCGGTGCTTCGCCTTCGAGGATAGCGTTGACAGCGGTAACGATAGGCATTGCGATTTGGCGGTCTAGAGCAAGTTGTCCGAGCACCGGTGCGGTGTGAGCGCCTTCGGCTACCGTTGTGCGATCGGCCAAGAGCTGTCTGGCGGTTTTCCCTTCGCCCAATGCCTTGCCCAGCGAGAAATTGCGGCTTGAGGTCGAGGAGCAAGTCAGCACCAAATCCCCAAGCCCGCAAAGCCCCGAAAGCGTTTCGCCTCGCGCACCCAGAGCCTCTCCAAACCGCAGCATTTCGGCAAATCCGCGAGAAATCAGCGAGGCCCGTGCGTTCTGGCCAAGACCAAGCCCGTCAACAACGCCGCAGGCAATGGCGAGCACATTCTTGATCGAACCGCCTATTTCAGCGCCTGTGACATCGTCCGAATAGTACGGGCGAAAGGCTCTCCTCGCGATTGCAGGTGCCACGCGCTCCCATTGGCCGCGTCCACCTTCACAGGCGAGGGTCACTGCGGTTGGCAGGCCGTTTGCCACTTCGTGCGCAAAGGTCGGACCGGATAAGACAGCGATGATGCTTTTGGGTGATGCGGCCCGCGCCACATCGTTCATGAGCCTTCCCGTGCCTGCCTCAATGCCCTTGGAGCAAAGGACAAGGTCACGTGGCGGCTTTGGCAGCCCTTGGAGCACATGGCCCAAAGCCTGAGCGGGAGTTACGGCGAGAACAATGTCGATCTCGGCGAAGTCACGAAGGTCGCCGGTCGCGCGGATGGTGGGTGATAGTGTCGCGCTGGGCAAATATTGCGGATTGCGGTGGTCTTCGTTGACTGCCTCGACAACTTCGGGCTCGAAAGCCCACAAGAGCACGTCCCGCCCATCGCTGCTGAGCATTTGGGCAAGGGCTGTTCCCCACGCGCCTGCTCCGATTACGCCTATCGTTTGGTTAGCGTTCATCCTTTCACCCCCGCGCCGCGCACGGCCTCCGCATCCGGATCAAGCGGCCAGCGGGGCCGGGCTTTGAGGTCCAGCGGATCGCCTGCAAATTCTGGGTCGGTAATAAGCCGCTCGCATCCCGCCCAAGCGATCATCGCCGCATTGTCAGTGCACAGCTTGAGCGGCGGCGCGACGAATTGCATCGCATGGCGGCTTGCCAGCGCCTCCAAAGCGCTGCGGATCGTTTGGTTGGCGGCTACACCGCCTGCAACGACAAGGGCTGGGTGAGGGCCTGCTGCGCTAAGCGACCTCTCCAACCGGTCAATCAGGCAATCAACGGCGGCCTGCTGGAAGCTCGCGGCAAGGCCAGCGGGTTCGTATTTGCCGCTTTCGAATGCTCGCAGAACTGCGCTCTTAAGCCCAGCGAATGAAAAGTGTGGTTCTTTCGATCCTTTGAGAGGCCGGGGCAGAGGAACTGCCTTTGGATCACCTTCAAACGCCAGTTTTTCTACCGCAGGGCCGCCCGGATAACCCAGTCTCAATATCTTGGCGGTTTTGTCGAAAGCCTCTCCCAAAGCATCGTCGATAGTTGTGGCAAGGCGGCGGTATTGCCCCGCGCCTTCAACGCTTAAAATCTGGCAATGCCCGCCGGACACAAGCAGCAAAAGGTAAGGAAACCCTAGGCTCTCATCAGCAAGCCGAGGCGAAAGCGCATGGCCCTCCAAATGGTTCACTGCGATCAAAGGCTTGCCCGAAGCCATCGCCAGCGCTTTCCCGCTAACAAGGCCCACCATGACGCCGCCGATCAGACCCGGTCCAGCGGTCGCGGCAATCGCATCCACGCTGGCCAAAGACATATCTGCATCGGCCAAGACGCCTTCAAGCATCGGCGCCAATCGCTCTGCATGAGCGCGCGCGGCGATTTCAGGCACCACGCCGCCATAGGGCGCATGCTCTTCTTCCTGGCTCGCAATCCGCTCTGCTATGATACGCCGATCAGACGTGACGAGCGCCACCGCGGTCTCATCGCAGCTCGATTCAATGCCCAAGACAATTTGCGGTTCAATGTGTGGTTTTGATCCCATCACGCTTCCATCTAGTCCTTGTGCCCGCTAGAGCAAGCGCGAGGGGAGACTTGATTGGTGACACAGGACACTGAGACGGCGGTGAAACTGCGCCTTGGAACGCGCAATTCGCCGCTTGCTATGGCGCAGGCTTTTGAAACGCGGGAGCGACTGTGCGCCGCGCACGGCTGGGATGAGGCGCAGGTTGAGCTTGTGCCCGTTTTGGCGAGCGGTGACAAAGTGCTCGACCGGCCGCTGGCTGAAATCGGCGGCAAGGCGCTGTGGACCAAAGAGCTCGACGTTTGGCTTGCCGAGGGACGCATTGATGTCTCGGTGCATTCAGCAAAGGATGTGGAGACGATCCGCCCGGATGTGTTTGAATTTGGGGCCGTCCTGCCCCGCGCCGATCGCCGGGATTGTCTGGTAGGAGCCAAAAGCATCGCCAATATTCCCCAAGGCGCTATTGTGGGAACATCTGCCCCGCGCCGGGCCTCGCAGCTTTTGAACCTGCGCCCTGATTGCAAGGTTGTGACCTTTCGCGGCAATGTCGCAACAAGGCTCGGCAAGCTCGAGGCGGGCGAGGCGGATGTGACGTTTCTTGCAGCTGCAGGTCTTGAGCGTTTGGGTGAGAGCGCCGTTGGTTCGCCATTGGACGTTGACGAATGGGTGCCAGCAGCCGCTCAAGGCGCGATTGTCTTGGAGTGCCGGGCTGATGATGAGGCGACCAAAGCTGTGCTCGCATCCATTGATGACCGCGCCACCTGCGCTGAGCTAGAAGCGGAACGCGCGCTTTTGGCTGAGCTTGGCGGAACGTGCCACTCGCCTATCGCGGTTCTGTGCCAGCCCGGCGGTGAAGGCCTCGCCATGCGCGCGGTGCTATTCAGCCCTGACGGAACCGAACGGGTCGAGGGTGAGGCCGTGTTCGGTGCGCTGGATAGGGCTCCGGTAAAGGCGCTTGCAAGAGACCTTCTGGACCGCGCGACCCCGGCGATTGCTGAGCATTTTGGCGGGCCAGCCTGAGGCGCATTGATGGGCGGGATGATCCTTGTCGTTCGGCCAGAACCAGGCCTTGCCGCAACGCTTCACGCTGCCGAGGAAATGGGTTTGAATGCAGTGGGATATCCGCTGTTTGAGATGCGCGCTGTTCCTTGGGAATGCCCCGATCCCGCCAGTGTTGACGCTCTCTTGATTGGGAGCGCGAATGCGTTCCGGCTTGGAGGCGAGGCGCTCAGCCGGCTTACCAACAAACCCGTCCATGCGGTTGGCAATGCCACCGCTGAGGCCGCAAAAGACGCTGGGTTCGCCATTGCCTCTGTTGGAAGCGGCGGCTTGCAAAATGTACTCCAAACGGTGGCCGCCGGGACCCGGCTTCTACGGCTTGCCGGAGCTGAACATGTCCCGCTTGAGGCTCCGCAAGGGGTCACCGTCGATACACGCACCGTGTATGAAGCGGTCCCGCTGGAACTTCCCGAACCTTTGCGCGCTCTCCAAGAATTGGGGCTCACCGTTCTCCTCCATTCAGCGGCAGCCGCGCGCCAATTTGATAGCGAGGCGCGGCGTATGGCGCTTCACCGGGGACGTATATCGCTCGTTGCAATTGGGCCGCGAGTGGCGTCTGCCGCGGGCAGGGGCTGGGCGGATATCCACGTTTGTGAAGCACCAAATGACGCTGCCATGTTGGAATTGGCGCGCGCACAGGCCATATAGATGTAACGAACCCGCATTGCTTTTGGCTTTTTCCGAAGCAAACGAAAGAACGGGCTGACAGGGGTAATCCGATATGGACTCAAAATTCGGGAGCCGAAAAAGAACTGCCTCAACGGGCCGTTTTCTCGTCGCCGCGCTTGCCTTATTTGGTATTGGCGGCGCGCTTGTTGGCTATGTGGTCTGGTACAATCTGCAGCCAGATGAGGCGGTTATCGCAGCCGCAGACACCACGCCTGAATTACCAGCAGCAGCGCCCATTGAAGGTGACACTTTGCCCAGTCCAACCGGATCGGCTAGCGCTGCGCCAACGCCTTTGGCAGAGGCCGCCGCTGCGCTTGAGGATGGAGATGCTGAGGGCGCAGCAGACGTCGTGCGCGGCGTCGTTGATCAACAAGGCGGCATCGATTCTCGCCTTGCTGCGGCGGAACAGCGGCTTGCACGGCTCGATCTTCAGGCCCAGGCAGCGGCTGGAAACGCTGCGCGCGCCGAGGGTCTGCTAATCGCTTTTGCCACCCGGCGTGCGGTCGAACGCGGGGCAGAGCTCGGCTATCTGGCGGACCAATTGCGCCTTCGCTTTTCGGACCAATGGCCCAATGCAGTGGCCACGATCATCAGCTTTTCGCGCGACCCTTTGCGGGTGGATAATCTGACCGCGCGGCTTGATGGACTTGGCCCTCAATTGGTAAGTCAGGAAGAGAGTATAAGCTGGGCCCGGATCCAGCGTGAGATTGGCGAATTGTTCGTGGTGCGCCGTGAAAGCACGCCTTCTCCGCAGCCCCAATTGCGCCTTGAACGTGCACGAATTGCGCTCGAACAGAGCCGCTATCAAAACGCCATTGATGAGATCAAAGGCATGCCGGGGGCCGCGCAAGCAGAGGCTTGGATTGCCGATGCCGAGCGTTTGAAAGCCGCGATGGAGGCGTTGGAAGTGATTGAAACTGCAGCTGTTCTTGATCAAAGCGGGCTTCGCGATGGTGCAGGCAATGTCGTCACTCAGCCAAGTCCGCTTGACGGCGACAACTAGGCCTTCAAAAGTTCAGGCAAATCGCCCGAAACGCCGCGGGCTTCGTCCATAAAGAACGTCTTCAATAAAGGCGTGCGCTGAACCGCTGCCATGCCCAGACGGCGAACCGCACTGGCCGCGCCTGTGGGCACTCCGAACAGGCGGGTGAGGCCATCGGTGGCCAGCGCCACCATAAAGCTGTCTAGCCCGCGCCAGGTTTCATAGCGTTTGAGCAACTCCGGATCGCCCGGGTCCAGCCCGATCCGGGCGCCTTCGACCAGCACTTGCACCAAGGCACCCACATCGCGCAGGCCCAGATTGAGGCCCTGTCCTGCGATTGGGTGAATGCCGTGCGCTGCATCACCAATCAAAGCGAGGCGTTCATCTGTAATTTTGGCCGTGTGGTGGAAACCCAGCGGATAGGCTGAGCGCGCGCCTACGCTGGTCACTTCGCCCAGAATATCGCCCATGCGCTTTTGCACCTCAGCGATGAAAGCGCGGTCGCTCAACTTGGCGACGCCTTTGCCGTCTTGTTCTGAGACCGTCCAAACAAGGCTGGAACGGTGAGTGCCGTCCGCGTCATCCTTCATCGGCAAAAGCGCAAAAGGCCCAGCGGGATAGAAAATCTCCCAGGCGACATTGCCGTGCGGTTTCGAGTGGGTGAGCCCGGCGATAATCGCGCGGTGTTTGTAATCCCATTTGGCAAGCGTGATGCCTGCCTCATCGCGGGTGGGGGACTGGCGGCCCTCGGCTGCAATCATCAAGCGGCCTTTTAGCTTGCGGCCGTCTGCCAGAACAGCGGCAACACCAAATTCGCTGCGCTCGCGATCTACAATATCTGCCTTAGAAGCCCAATTGATCAGCGGTTCTGCGGCTGCGGCTTCAAACAAGGCCAGCCGCAAACGCCTGTTGGGGAACATGCGCCCCAGCGTGCCCTCATGCGGCTCTGGCGTAAAGTCGAGACGGCCCGGCTTGTTCTGATCGGTCACCGCAATGCTGGCAATGTCGCAAGCGAAGGGTTCAAGATAATCCGCGATCCCGATGTTTTCGAACAGGTGCCAGCTCGCGGTTGAAATCGCGGTGGCGCGGTCATCAAAGCCTTCTTTGGTCAGATCCGCCGGGTCTGCGCGGTCGACAACATGGCTCGAAATGCCCTGTTTTGCAGCCGCCAATGCGAGCGCCATGCCAACAAGGCCGCCACCCAGAATGAGGAGGTCACGCGATTGATTTTCGGCTGATGTGCTCATGATAACCCCTCTAACTCTTCAAGTGGGCCTTGCGAAGACCAATTAGTGCGTTAGGGTTTTTAGTGGTCCACCAACCCATTTGAGGCAAGCCCAGACACGTGACAATCGCTGCATCTCCTTTTGTGCCTGGCGCATTATACCGGGCGTGGGCCGCTGCGCTTTTGCTGGCCCTTGCGGCGCTTTTGGCGTTCCCGCACATTGGATGGGCGCAAGTGAGGGATGCCCGCGCGAATAGTCCCACCAGCGGCCAGAGTGACCCCGAAATTGACCGCGAAAGTGACCGGGAACGCGCACTCCAAAGGATCGAGTTCACAGGCGACGATCGCATTTCGGCCGATCTGTTTGCGGATGGCGCACCACAAGCGGGCGAGACATGGATGCTCGCGCTGAAGTTCACTCCAAGCGCGCCGGAATGGCATGGCTATTGGGCAAACCCCGGTGATGCAGGGCTGGGCATGCAATTGTCGCTCGACCTGCCTGATGGGTGGGAAGCGGGAGAGGCGCTCTATCCGGTGCCCAAGCGGCTTTTGATCGCAGAGCTGATGAACCACATCTACGAGGGTGAATATGCGGTGTTGGTGCCCGTTGAGGTGCCTGCTGATGCGGTGCTCGAAGGTATTCCGGAGGTCACAGGCATAGTCGAATACCTTGCTTGCACCGACGAGATTTGTGTGCCGCAGGGCGCTGTATTGAGCGCAGGGCAGGCCGGTGTTTTGGGCGGAGACTTTCCGCGTTGGCGCGCCAAGGTCGCGCCAATGCTCAATGCGGAGGCCAGCTTTGCGATTGATGGCGATAGCTTGCGCCTTGGCATTCCGCTCCCGGAAAGCGTTGAACTTGCCGATCCATTTGTGTTCGTCGCGAACACGCAATTGGTGGATTACGCTGCTTTCCAAAGCTTCTGGCGCGACGGCGACCGCTTGGTGGTGGAAATTCCGCTCAGCGAATTTGGAACAGGGGAAGCTGCAAAGATCGAGGGGCTTCTTTCGTTTGGCGGCCAAACCGGCGTTCGCTTTGCGGCGGAGGCTGGGGACGTTGCGCTGGGCGGCGACCCCATCGTCACGATGAACAGCGCGGAAGGGCTCACCCCGCCGCTATGGTCGCTTATTCTCGGAGCCTTCTTTGGCGGCCTCATCCTCAACATCATGCCTTGCGTCTTCCCTATACTCAGCCTCAAGGCGCTGAGCTTGGCGCGCGCTGGTGGAAGCGAGGCGGAAGCCCGGTCAGAGGGCATCGCCTACACCGCAGGCGTGGTGATCGCCTGTGTGGCGCTGGGCGGAATTATGCTCGCGCTTCGGGCTGCGGGCGAGCAAGTGGGCTGGGCGTTCCAATTGCAATCTCCGAGCGTTGTGATTGCGCTTCTGGTGCTGGCGACAGTCATCACTCTGAACTTTGCGGGGATTTTTGAGTTTCCCAGTGTGGACACGGGCAATAGCCAAGGGCGCAGCGCCTTTGGGACGGGGCTGCTCGCCGCGGTGGCTGCAACGCCGTGCACCGGGCCCTTTATGGCGGCCGCCTTGGGTGCAGCGCTTCTCTTGCCAACGCCTCTGGCGCTGCTTCTCTTCGCAATGCTTGGCCTTGGGTTGGCGTTGCCGTTTCTTGCTATCGGGTTCTTGCCCTCGCTTCGTCAAATGTTGCCCAAGCCGGGCGCATGGATGGACACGTTCCGCCGGGCGATGGCATTTCCCATGGCGCTCACCGCGGTCGCTCTCATCTGGCTGACGGTGCAATTGGGCGGGCGCGGATTTGGGCTGTCGGCGCTAGTCATGCTGATCGGCATTTTGCTTGCGCTTTTCATCGTTGGGCGGCTTCAGCGAGCAGGGAAAATGGCGTGGCCCGCATTTGGACTGGTTGTGGCACCCTTCCTTATTTTCGGATCATTCGCGCTTCCCTATGCCTATTCCCCGCCTGTCCGCGACCTCTCACAGTCCCTCCTTTTACCCGATGCTTTCAGCCGTGAGGCTTTGGCCAGCGCGCGCGAGAGCGGACAGCCGGTGTTCGTATGGTTCACCGCCGACTGGTGCGTCACCTGCAAGGTCAACGAAAGCGTCGCGATTGAGCGTGAGGCGACGGCAAAAGCCTTCGAACGGGTGGGCGTGATAACCATTGTGGGCGATTGGACGGTGCGCGATGAGGAGATCACGCAATTCCTGACCGAGCAAGGCGCAGCAGGCGTGCCGCTTTACCTGTGGTATGAGCCGGGCGCGGATGAGCCTGAGAAATTGCCGCAAGTGCTCACTCCTGAAATGCTGAGCGAGCGGGCTCAACGAAATCGTTAGCGCTGGAGCGGTGAGGCTTCCTCTTCTGGTTCTTCAGTCTCTCCGGGCTCTGCTTCAGCAAGAGCAGCCTCGTCAATCGTGATGCCTAAGCGGCATGCTTTTATAAGTAGTCCCGGCAAAGCGCTGGGGTTTAAGGTCACCATGCCTGCACCCGGTACAGTTGAGGTGAGCTCGCGGGGGCCCGCAAGCGGCTCCCACACATCATCCAGCGCCTCACTGCGACCTTGCCAGATAAAGGTGTCGCCCATTTCGCTCGCATCCACCGCAATGCGCCCGATATGGCCGTTGCCCACAAAGGCAAGCAATGCTCCAGCCCCTTCGTCAGCGGGCGCAAAGCGGCTGACTTCGATGAGCGGGGCGGCCTCATCAATGCACTCAAGTGCAAGGAGGGCAGGCTCACCCGGCACGCCGTAGATAATGCGGCTTTCGTTCCGCGTCGAGGCGGCCCATTGCGCGCCCTCTGTATCCGGCGAAGGCAGCGGTGAGGACGCAAACGTAGGCGCAGCCTCAGGCATATCGCGCAGCATATCCGCGTCCGTTGGCGGCGGCTTGCAGGCGGCCGCCAAAAGCAAAGGGGCGAAGAGTGGGGTACAAAGGCCAAAGGCTGGCAGCCGACTATTCATGCATCTAGGCAGCGCGCGGTTGCACTGAGAGCTGAAGGCCGAGGCTGTCCAGCACGCTCAGTAGAGTTTCGAGAGTCGGGTTCCCATCCTCCGACAGAGCGCGATACAGAGCCTGCCGGCCCAATCCTGACTTCTGGGCAATTTCGCTCATGCCTTTTGAACGCGCAACATCGCCCAAAGCGCTCAAAATGTGTTTTGGATCATTGCCTTCCATCGCGGCCTCAAGAAAATGGAGGATGTCCTCTTGGGTATCGAGGTAACTCGACGGGTCAAACGGTTTTGTCTCCATCAGCGCCTTCAATCTCCGCCTTGAGCCGCTTCGCCTTGGCGATATCGGCTGTCTGAGTGCGCTTGTCGCCTCCACACAGCAGAATGACAAGCTGCTTTCCACGCTGGAAGTAGTAAACCCGGTAGCCTGGCCCCACATCGATCCGCATTTCAAAGACCCCACCCTTGACGGATTTGTGATCTCCAAAATTGCCGTTTGATGCACGCTTCAATCGATCAACAATCCGCGCCATCGCCCGGCGATCCTTTAAGGAGCCAAGCCAGTCGGAGAAAATGACGGTTTCCTCCAGTTGGAATGCTTGTCTCTTGTAGGGGACACTAGCGGATTTGTCAATGCGGCGGGTCATTTCTTGAAAGTGTCCAATCGGTGCCAATCTTCGTCTGATGGTCGCCGAGCGAACCAAAACCGCCAGCCATTTACGTTTGTGCCAGTTACGGCTCCAGCCGCGTCGGAAGGGCTCGTTCTAATTTGTCCTATTTCGTCTAACCATTGGGAGTTCTGAATTCTGCCACGGTAGGTACGACCCTTGTAGGTCGCTCGAAAAAGCGTCTGATCAGGAAAGAAAACGTCAGAAAACCAGACACCTCCAACTTTGCCCGCCAAGCCCTGAAAGCTGTCAGGGAGTCCAGGCACGTCGACTTCACCTGGAAGTGGAGTCACCTGGGTTGCAGGAAGACTCAGCAATCGCCGAATCACCTCGTTGTACGTGTCCTGCTCATTCTCGAGCTGCGCCGTCAGTGCCTTAAATACTTCGAAATCTATTTCGACGTTCATCAAACTCTCCAATGAACGAATAAATAGTGAAATTAGTGTAGTTCGTCAATAGTGCTCACGGCTTCCCGCCCATCCGCTTAGCCCGTGTCTTGCCATACCGCGTCTTCCTCGTCCCCGGCTTGCCCTCGTTACTGCGGCCCACGCGAGGCGCTTTCTTCTGCTCATCAGGCAAGCCCAGCTCGTCATTCTCCAGCCGCCGTATCTCATCGCGCAATCGGCCCGCTTCCTCGAACTCGAGGTTAGCCGCCGCATCGCGCATGCGTTTTTCTAGGTCTTCGATGTAAGCGCGCAAATTGTGGCCGACGAGGTTGTTGGTCTCGTTGTCCTCAAGGTCGACTGTCACACCATCTTGAGAGGCGGTGTGCGCCACGATGTCGGCGATGTCGCGCTTGATTGTGGTGGGGGTGATGCCGTGCTCTTCGTTGTAAGCCTTTTGCTTTTCGCGCCGGCGGTCGGTTTCGGCCATCGCGCGCTCCATGCTTCCGGTGATGCGGTCAGCATAAAGGATCACCCGGCCATCGACATTGCGCGCCGCGCGGCCAATGGTTTGGACGAGCGAAGTCTCTGAACGCAGGAAGCCCTCTTTGTCCGCGTCTAAAATCGCGACCAAACCGCATTCGGGAATGTCCAAACCCTCGCGCAGCAAGTTGATGCCTATGAGCACATCATAGACCCCCATGCGAAGGTCACGGATCAGCTCGATCCGCTCCAGCGTCTCTACGTCGGAGTGCATATAGCGGACCTTCACGCCCGCCTCGTGCATGAATTCGGTGAGGTCCTCGGCCATGCGCTTGGTCAGCGTGGTGACCAGCGTGCGGTAGCCCTTCTTGGCGGTCGCAAGGCATTCTTGAATGCAATCCTGAACCTGATCTTCGACCGGTCGGATTTCGACGGGCGGGTCGATCAGGCCGGTGGGGCGGATGACCTGCTCTGCGAACACACCGCCCGTCTGCTCCATCTCCCATGGACCGGGAGTGGCGGAAACGCAGAAGGTTTGTGGGCGCATCGCGTCCCATTCGTTGAAGCGAAGCGGGCGGTTGTCGATGCAACTGGGCAAGCGGAAGCCGTGCTCTGCCAAAGTGATTTTGCGGCGGTGATCCCCCTTCGACATGGCTCCGATTTGAGGTACGGTCTGGTGGCTTTCATCAACGAACAAAAGCGCGTTTTCGGGCAGATATTCAAACAGGGTGGGGGGCGGTTCACCCGGCAGGCGGCCGGTCAAGAACCGTGAATAATTCTCAATCCCTGCACAGCTTCCCGTCGCTGCGATCATCTCAAGGTCGAAATGGGTGCGCTGCTCAAGACGTTGATGCTCTAGGAGTTGCCCTTCGGCTTCCAATTCCTTGAGCCGCTCTGCTAGTTCAAATTTGATAGCCTCGGCGGCCTGTTTCATGGTCGGACCCGGCGTTACATAGTGCGAATTTGCATAGACCCGCACGCGGTCCAATTTGGCGCCGGTTTTGCCGGTCAGCGGATCAAATTCCGCAATCTCTTCAATGTCATCGCCAAAGAAGCTGATGCGCCACGCCATGTCTTCATAGTGCGAGGGGAAGAGTTCCAGATTGTCACCGCGCACCCGGAAACACCCACGCGTGAAGGCGGCGTCGTTGCGCTTATATTGAAGGGCCACGAGCTTGCGGATGAGCTCCCGCTGATCGACGGTCTGGTCCTTCTTGATATCAAAAATCATCGCCGAATAGGTTTCAACCGAACCGATGCCGTAAAGGCACGAAACCGATGCCACGATGATCACATCGTCGCGTTCCAGCAGAGCCCGCGTGGCGGCGTGACGCATGCGGTCTATCGCCTCATTTACGCTCGATTCCTTTTCAATATACGTGTCGGAGCGCGGGACGTAGGCTTCGGGCTGGTAATAATCATAATAGCTGACGAAATATTCGACTGCGTTTTCCGGGAAAAAGCTTTTCATCTCGCCGTACAATTGCGCGGCGAGGATTTTGTTAGGTGCCAAGATCAGGGCAGGGCGCTGCACTTCCTGGATGACGGAAGCCATGGTAAAGGTCTTACCCGAGCCTGTCACACCCAAAAGCGTCTGTGTTTGCTCGCCCTCACGGGTGCCTGCAACGAGTTCTGCAATTGCGGTGGGCTGGTCGCCGGCAGGCTCATAATCCGACACCAGCTTGAAGGGTTTTCCCGGCATTGACTTTTCGGGCCGCGCCGGGCGGTGGGGCGTGAAATCGTCGCCGGTTTCAGGCTCTTCCAGCCCGCGTCTGATGACTAGCTCGCTCATGCGAACAGATATGGTACATCACAAGCCTGTTGTGAAGCGGCTCACTCCGGTTTAGCGTCACTTTTCATGCAATGAGGGGAACATGAATGAACTATTCGACAATATCAGCAGCTCTGGTGCTCGCATCATCGCTTGCGCTTGCAGCTTGCGGAAGTGAGGCAGTGGATGCCGATGCTGACGGTGATGGCGAAGTGACGCAGCAAGAGGCCGCGGAGCTTGCCAATAATCTTGGCGCTGAGATCAAGCCAGAACCGGGTCAGTATAGGGCGACAATGGAATTTGTGAGCCTCGATATCCCTAATGCACCGCCTCAGATGATGGAAATGATGCAAAACGCAAGCGGCCAGAATTTTGAGTTCTGCATGACTGATGAAATGGCTGAGCAGGGCTATGGCGAGTCCATGAAGCAGGGTCAGGATGACAGCTGCACCATCTCCAAATTGACGATCGACGGCGGCGATATGGATATGGCGATGACCTGCAATCCAGCTGGCACTGGCGAAGTCTCTGTAGCAGCTAAGGGCAAGGTCACTCCGACAGGCTCCGAAATGACCATGATCAGCGAAGGCAATTTTGGTATTGGTGAGGGCAAGATGGAGATGAAGGTGACACAGGAGCGTATCGGTGAATGCACTGAGTAGCGCTTCAGTATGGCGCATTTGAAGAGCGGCCAGGGAAACCTGGCCGCTTTTTCTTTGGCAGGTTGGTGTGTATAACAATCCTCCCATGTCCAAAATCGAACATTTCCTCGCTTCCTCCAAAGCGGCTCTCAACGAAACCGAACTTGCGCGGCGCATTCAGCTGGCATCGGGAAATTATGCTGAGGAAGAAAAGGGAAAGCCTAGCCTTTTCAAATTCATGGGCGAGGCAGACTTGCTGATCGAGCCTGCACGCCGATTGGTTCGTAAGTTTGAGGTGCCGAAGGCAACCCGTCCCCAAACGGTGATCCTTTTTCCCGGCTTTGGTCATGGACCATCGCGAATGCAGTATATGGCAGAGCGGCTGGAAGAGTCAGGTCATAGCGTGAAAGATTGGGGGCAAGGGCGCAATTGGGGCGTTGCGGAGGCAACCCTTCAAGGCCTTGAAGAACGGCTGACAGAGATATGCCAAGCGAGCGGCGGCCCTGCCGCGCTTGTCGGGTGGAGCCTTGGCGGGCTTTATGCGCGTGAGCTGGCAAAATCTCGCCCGGAATTGATCAGCAAAGTCATCACGATGGGCTCACCCTTCTCAGGCTCGCGGCGCAGCAACAACATCTGGCGACTTTATTCGGTGATTACCGGGGAAAGCGTGGATGAGCCGGGCATAGACACCGACATATCGCAAAAACCATCGGTTGAAACGGTCGCCTTTTGGAGCCCGAACGATGGCGCAATCGGGCCCCGCAGTGCGGCTGGCAAGCCGGGAGAAAGGGACAGGGCAATCGCGCTGCGCTGCACGCATTCCGGTTTCACCTATGATCCCAATGCCATTTTGGCGGTTCTAAGCGAGCTCGACCGGGTTTGTCAGGATTAAGCCCGGATTGTTCTGTGTTTGCATTCCTCGCTTTCCTTTTGGTGAGCGCTCGTTACACTATACTTTCGCACTTTCAGCGAATTAGCAGGGATGGCTAGCAGCGTGTCTGACCAATCGGACAAATTCGATGAGATGACCGGTGCAACAGGTGCCACGCGCCCTGCATATGACGCCTATGGTCAATGGTATGATCAGCAAGAGCCAGGTTTTCTCAAACGCAAAAAACGCGAGGCCGATGAGAGCTTCCGCCGCACTGGTATCACCTTTAATGTTTACGGAGAGGATGAGGCGGAAGAGCGCCTGATCCCATTCGATATGGTGCCGCGCATTATCACGGCGGGCGAATGGCGCAGGCTGACACGAGGGATTGAACAGCGGGTAAGGGCATTGAACGCCTTTCTCTATGATCTCTACCACCGGCAAGAGATCATCCGATCTGGCCGCCTTCCTGAACGCCTGCTGCGCAATAATGATGCTTGGCTACCGCATATGGTCGGCATGACACCGCCTGGCGGGGTCTATACCCATATTGTCGGCATTGATCTGGTCCGCACGGGGCCTGACGAGTGGTTTGTGCTCGAAGACAATGCAAGAACGCCTTCTGGCGTGTCTTACATGCTTGAAAACCGCGAGACGATGATGGAGATGTTCCCGGACCTGTTTTCACAGGTGAAGGTCGAGCCCGTTTCCAATTACCCGCGCCGTTTGGCCCGGTCGCTTGCCGCATGCGCGCCTCCAAAGTTTGATGGTTCAGGCGGGCGCACACCCAATGTCGCGGTGTTGACGCCAGGCATCTACAATTCCGCCTATTTCGAACACGCCTTTCTCGCCGACCAAATGGGTGCAGAACTTGTTGAGGGGTCGGACCTTCGCGTGATTGATGGGCGGGTACAAATGCGCACGACGCGCGGGTTTGAGCCGGTGGATGTAATCTACCGCCGCGTGGATGATGACTATCTCGACCCGCTTACCTTCCATCCTGACAGCGTGCTTGGCGTACCCGGCATCATGGACGTATACCGCTCTGGCGGCGTCACCATTGCCAATGCTCCCGGGACTGGGGTTTCCGACGACAAAGCGATTTATTCGTTCATGCCCGAGATCGTCGAGTTCTACACCGGCGAGAAACCGCTTTTGCCCAATGTGCAAACGTGGCGCTGCGCAGATAGCGATAGCCTTGCCTATGTCCTTGGCAACCTCGAAGAGCTGGTCGTCAAGGAAGTTCACGGCTCGGGCGGATACGGCATGCTGATTGGGCCCACCGCGACCAAGAAAGAGGTCAAAGCCTTCCGCGCCAAGCTTGAGGCAAAGCCAGAAAATTACATCGCGCAGCCTACGCTCTCACTCTCCACCTGTCCGATTTTTAAAGGCAAAGGCGCGCAAACCAGCGGTCTTGTCCCGCGCCATGTGGACCTTAGACCCTATGTGCTGGTCTCGCCCGAGGGGATTGATATCACGCCCGGAGGGCTGACCCGTGTGGCGCTAAAAGAAGGATCTTTGGTGGTGAACTCTTCGCAAGGCGGCGGCACCAAAGACACTTGGGTTTTGAAAGACTGATGGTGGCTGTGGGACACATAGGAATGCTCTCATGCTAGGCCGCACTGCCCATGGTCTGTTCTGGATGTTCCGCTATCTTGAACGGGCAGAGAACACAGCGCGCCTAATAGAAGCGGGCCTTCGTATGGCGCTGACACGCGATGTGGAGGCCGCGGAGGATGAATGGCGTTCGGTGATATCGACCCTTGGTCTGAAATCCTCGTTCGAAGCGGTGCATGAGAACTATGAAGGGGCGACCGTTTGGAACTTCATCCTCAGGGCCCCTGCCAATCCCGCCAATGTACGCGAGATGATGGGCGCTGTGCGCAACAACGCCCGGACCGCGCGCACATGCCTCTCGAACGAAGTGTGGGAGGCGGTCAATGAAAACTGGATGGCGCTTGATAAGCAGCTCTCCCGTCCTGTCAGCCAGTCAGCATTGGGTGATGTCCTCGCGCGGCTGAGAACGACTGGCATGCACATCCATGGCGCAATGGACGGGACGATCCTGCGCAATGAAGGCCACCATTTTGCCCGCGCCGGCACCTATATAGAACGCGCTGAGAGCACGGCGCATATTCTCGATATGAAATATTACTTGCTGCTCCCCTCGCTCTCCTATGTGGGGTCGAGCCTTGACATTGGCCAGTGGGAGCAGGTGCTGCGCTCGGTGGCAGGGGTGAACAGCTACAGCTGGATCAACCGCGGCAATATTGATGCGCGCTCTATCGTTGAATTTCTGGTGCTCGACCAGCGCTTCCCCCGCAGTCTTGCCTTCTGCCGCATTGCGCTGCGCAACCATTTGCAAAGTCTGGCAGAGCTTCACGGTGAGGAAGGAAAATCCGCTGGCCTACTTGCAGCCAAAGAAAGCTTAATTTCCGCGCTCAAGGTCGAGGAGATTTTCGAGCAGGGCCTGCATGAATTCCTCACCGAGTTCATGGCGCTCAATGGCGCGATTGGTCAGGCTATTGCCGAAGACTACCGGTTCTTGGCGTAAGGTGCCTCAATGAAACTCGCGATCCGTCATTCCACCCGCTACGTCTTTAGAGACCCCGTGATCCACGCGCTTCAGCGCCTGCGACTGACGCCCAAGGAAACACAAGGCCAAAAAATTCTCGAATGGGATATGGTCTACAGCAATGCACAGCCTGAGCTCGAATATGAGGATCAGAACTACAATACGGTGACGCTGGTTGCGGTGGAGCCGGGGGCTCATGAAGTCACGGTGACGTGTCAGGGCAAGGTCGAGACAAGCGATCATGCCGGCGTAATCGGGCGGCATTCAGGTCACCTGCCTTTGTGGAGCTTTCTTGGCCAAACTGATCTTACAAGGCCGGGGTTGCAGATGCACAATCTGGTTCGCGAGCTTGGCAGGCCGCAAGTGGCTGACCTTGAATTCCTTCATGAACTGTCCGCGCATATCGCCAAACGGGTGGTTTACACCACAGGCGCAACCGGTGCTGGGACCAAAGCTGAGGAAGCGGTGACTGCGGGCGAGGGCGTGTGCCAAGACCACACACACATCTTTATTGGCGCTGCGCGCTTGCTCGATATTCCGGCGCGCTATGTTTCGGGCTATCTGATGATGAATGACCGGATCGAACAGGAGGCAAGCCATGCCTGGGCCGAGGCACATATCGAAGGGCTTGGCTGGGTCGGCTTTGATGTTTCTAACGGCATCAGCCCCGATCCGCGATATGTGCGGGTGGCCACGGGCCGCGATTACCGCGATGCAGCGCCCGTGACAGGCATCAGTTTCGGTTCGTCAGAGCAAGTGCTTACCGTTGACCTCGAAGTTGAACAGCAAGCCCAGTAATACGCCCGGCAGCAAGCCCGTTGATTGGGCCAGTAAGGAAGACTATTATGACCTATTGCGTTGGTATGGTGCTTGATAAAGGCCTTGTTCTGATGAGCGATACCCGGACCAATTCGGGCGTCGACAATATCTCGGTGTTTCGCAAGATGTTCTCGTGGTCGGTGCCCGGTGATCGGATGATTGCGGTAATGACGGCCGGCAACCTTGCCACGACGCAGGCCGTTGTTAGCAAGCTTGAAGAGCGCACCAAGGAGCCAGACGAACGCGAAACCACCTTGCTCAATGGTCCTACCATGTTCACTGTTGCAACTGAGATCGGGCGGCTGCTGCGCCAGACCATCAGCGAGGTGCAGGACGCCAATGGGACCAAATCGCGCTTCACAGCCTCGATCATTCTGGCTGGGCAGATCGCTGGCATGGAGCCGCGCCTGTTCATGATCTATCCCGAAGGCAACTTTATTGAGGCAAGTTCAGACACGCCTTTCTTTCAAATAGGTGAAACCAAATACGGCCGTCCGATCCTGATCCGTGGGTATGAGCCTGATATGAGCATTGAGGACGCGGTGAAGCTGCTCATGGTATCGTTTGATTCCACGCTCAAAGCAAACCTGTCTGTGGGCCCGCCGCTTGATCTTATGGTGATTGGCAAGGACGACTTTGCCCCGTCGCATGAGAGACGTATCACCGCAGATGATGAATATTTCCGCGAAATCTCGTCGAATTGGGGAGCTGCGCTTAAGTCTGCTTTCGAGTCTCTTCCCGGTTACTCGCTCGAGTCGAAGTAAGGCTGTGGGCGAGTCCAAACGACTAATCGGCACATAACCCCATAACCCTTGCGGGCAATTGGTTCAAACTGGAGTGAATAACCTAGGGGGATTCAGCGATTTGGTGGTTTCCCGGACCGTATGACTCCATATCGGGGTTAGTGCCGCGTGAATTACATCTTGGGTGGGCGCACCAAGATAAGCATGTCACGCAAAGCCACCCTCCATTTCATCGATTCCAACAGCCGTCATCGCGCTGAATTGGCCCGAATAGGGTTTTCCCTGGGCCACCATTCAGAAGTGTATGGTGACATTTCGGAATTATCCATTCACCCACCGCGTGAGGGGATCATTGTCGCCCGCGATCTGCCTGATCAGGGCGGCGTTTCCATGATCCTTGATCGGCTCAGCCGATTGGGCATTTGGTTGCCTCTGATTGCGGTTGAGACAGACCCTCGTCCGGGCCGGATTGTTGAGGCGATCAAAGCGGGGGCGCTGGATTATCTCTCTCTCCCGCTTGATCCAGATCGCTTCGAACGGTGTCTGACCCGGATTGAAAAAGAGGCCGAAGTCTTTGGCGCAGTACGCCGCCGGATGATCGAAGCCCGTGACCGGATCGCAAGTCTCTCAGTACGTGAACGCGAAGTCCTAGAATGGCTCGCACAAGGAAGCAGCAATAAAGTCATCGCCCGTGAGCTGGAAATCAGCCCGCGCACCGTTGAAATCCACCGTGCCAACATGATGCACAAACTCGGTGCTCGTCACGCCGCCGAAGCCGTCCGTCTCAAACTTGAGGCGAAATTGGAGCCTCAGATTGAAGCCCAGATGTCCTATTAAACCTGGGTGAAACCCGCCAGTTAAAGCAGGTGTATATCTTGCGTAGGGCGCCCTTTTGAAGGGGAGGAAAAGTCACCCTGCCCTTGGTACCCAAACGGCCCCGGCATCTTTCCAGATGCCGGGGCCGTGTTTATTTTTAAGGCAGATCGCCGCCCACTTTCATATTCGTGGCAGCGTATTGCAAAGCTACCTGCACAGGCCGCTTGAAGAACCGTGTTTTGTACCCTCCAGATGAAAGTGATCAGCATGCGCCGGGTTGTAATCTGGGCTAAGGACAGTGCCAAACCGTTTGCAAGCCGACGACTTGACCACCCTTAGAAATTCGCGCTCTGCTGCATTGCCCCCGCTCCAATCCTTCATCAAGCTAATGCGCCGTCCATCGGCAAGGACAAATCCCGATACATCAATAGCTTCAGCGCGGGCATGGGCAGAGCGCTTGTCCGTACCTGCTACATTGCGGCAAGCATAGCTGCCCATCGTCTCAATCCTAGCAAGCGGACTGCCCAGAATTTGCTGAGCAGCCCGGTCCACACCAAACCGTGCCCAACTGCTAAAGGCATTTGCCACGTCGCATTTGACGGGCCCCAGATTGCTGATCCCGAAATTGCCGCGATCACCCGAGATCGACATAAGTTTGACTGTTCCCAATCTGCTGCAACCAGGCGCGCCATAAGCATCGGGCAATGGGTTAAACTGGGCTCCGCCTGCTCCAAGCGCATTGATACAATTGGCTTCGGCCGAGCGTCCAACATAGCTTTGCGGAGCGGCGGTTATGACGGCACGCGGGGCCTGCCGGGTGTAGGTTTGTGGCGGATAGGGTGAGGGCGCGCGCGATGCCGCGCCTTGGGCCGCACCATGTTCCCCGGTCCATGACGTGCCCGAGCTTGGCGTTTCGGGCATAGGGATGATCCCTCCGCATGCCGTAAGGGCAAGGGCAAGTGTCGCTGGTGCCAATAGGCGCAGGATGGCCGTTCGCTTCATACCTAAGGCCAAGTAACCGCGAGTGGTTAATTCCTCTCGCAACGATATTGGTTAACGCTGCGCTAAGTGTACCGCGATCCAAACTGAGTTCGCAAAATACTCGGCGAGGTCAGGGCATGTCATCGACCATCTGCTCCCATAGTTCGATCTTCACGCCATTGGGATCAAGGATCCAGGCAAACTTGCCGTAACCCTCATCCGCTGTGTCTAATACGTCGACGCCGCGAGACTTCAAAAGCTCGACAAAACCATCAAGGTCCGTCACCCGCAGATTGATCATAAAGCCGCCTTTGCCGGGCTTAATATATTCGCTGTCTTTGAAGTGGCTAATGAGCGAGTAGGGCTTTTCTTTGGGCTCTTCATCCCAAGCAAACTGCGGCCCATATTCGCCGTCCACTCCCAGCTTTTCGCGGTACCATGTGCGTGTAGCCTCCGGATCGTCAGCCACATAGAACACACCGCCTAAGCCTGTGATACGCGGCCCTCCCGTTTCGGATCCCGCGTCTTTTGACCCTGCATTCCCGGGTCCAGCTGTCTCAGTCATAAGTCCGCCTTCCTGCGTCTTGAGTACAGGGCCAACGGCTCGGCGCAAAGACCTATCCAATCAAAACTGCGTCGTGAACTCGATTATCGACGGCGGCAGAGCATCAAGCAGAGCGATCTCAATCAGCTTGTCAAACCCGGTCACCACCATAAGCCCCACGACGAGGAGCGCTGCACCAAATAGGGGTTTCCCATAATGCGCCAGTACGCCTAGCGTCTTCCGGCGCTCGCCCATGGCTTTGCGCGAACCATAAGCAAAGGCGAGCACACTTGTCGCAACCCCGAGCCCGAAGATCAGGAATATAACGAAGCTGGCAAGTAAATCCTGTCCCTGGCTGGCGGCTGCAATTGCAACGCCGAGTGTGGGGCCCACACACGGGGCCCAGACAACGCCAAGCAAAAGGCCGACCGCAAATTGGCCATACCAACCATCACCGCTCAAAGAAGAGAGGCGCCGGTTTCCGAAGTTTGAGATGGGGGCAGCGGCCGCGCTCAATGCCGCCTGCGCCTGCGGCACCACAAGCACCACGCCAGCCGCCGCGAGTAACCCGCCAGCAAAGAAACGCACGAACTGCTCATTGATCCCTAGCGAATAGCCGAAGGCGATGACTGTGAAGCCAAAGAGCGTGAAACTGGTGACAATGCCGCCTGCCAAAGCGAGCGGTCCAAACCTGCTCTTGCCCAGCGCCGATGCCACAAGGATCGGCACCAGCGGCAACACGCAAGGATTGAGGATTGTGACCACGCCCGCGAGGAAGGATAGGATTGCGCTACCGAACATGGGGGCCGCCTTGAATGGCAATGGGACGTTTAGAGGGCGTCCAGAACAACTTTACGAAGGCGTGTGCGGTTGGTTTGAGCGATCGAACGCGCCACTTCATCCATCCCCTTAAACACCAACACTGTGGACTGGCGCGGGATACGATTGGCGCGAAGGAAGGCTTTCTCATCGTCGAAGTTCACTTTGACGAACAGCACATCGCTCGATTGCTTTTCGGTTCTAAGTTCATCAAGGATCGGAGCCTGCGCGCGGCAAGTGGGGCACCAATCGGCATAGACGTCGACCACGATGGTCTTGCCTTTCTTTTGCGCTATCATGAACTCAGCTTCGTCGTAAGTGGTCCATTTGTCGGTATCGCCCTGTGCAGTGAGCGTGCTCGCACCGGCGACGAATACGCCGATGGCAGCGATGATAAGGAAAAGGCGGGTCATCTTTATTCTCTCAGTAGGAGGTATGGGCGTGGGCACCAAAGTTCATTGGCAACTTCGCTCGATCTAAGCACGCGGTTACAAATGAGCGGCAAATTGAAAGGCGTGTTACTGCTGCGTGATACGTGATTAGGGCCATAATTCAGTGTCTAGAAGGCGGCTTCACACACCTCTCAACTTTCTCAATTGCTAGCGACATTGCTGCTGTTTTCTGCATGGCTATGTGTCAACATTCACATCCCTTCATTGCGCGACCGTTCATGCTTTACATCTTGAGCAATTGCGCTGTGCTTCGAATGTAGAAAATGGTGCACCGCGCGGACGGCTTTAAATATCTTGCAACGTCATGAATGTTGCACGTTCTTTGGAGTTGTCGTTGAGCATGGTTTTTTGCGGGGGGTCAAGGTGGGCTTTTCCAATCCAGATTTTCTTGGGGCAGCAAATGAGGCTGCCGATCGTATAGCGCGAAGCGGCAAGGACATTGAAAAACTAGCGCGCGATATTCGCATGGGCTCGCCGGCCGAGGCAGCTAGCGCGCAGCAGCAAAAGCAGCGGCGCCAGATGCTGGACAATCTTTATTCTGAAGAACGCGAGGCACAGCTTGCGTTTGAGCGAATTATTGACGGCAATGAGCTGCAAGATGCGAATTACCTTCCGCGCGGCGCTTTGGTCGCCCGGTCCGTGGTACGGGTTGAGATCGTGAAATCCGGGGGTAAACGGCTTGGGTTCGGCTCAGGCTTCTTCGTGGGTGACGGCGTCATCATGACCAACAACCACGTGATCAAGAACCGAGAGCTTGCTGAACATAGCGAAATTCAGATGTTTTTCGAACGCGATTTACTGGGTCAGGACCGCATCCCCATTCGCTTTCGCCTCGACCCTGACAAACTGTTCTACACCAACAAAAAGCTCGATTTCACGATCGTTGCGGTCAAGGAACAGTCGGTCGGCGGTATGGCTACGCTTGAGGAAGTCGGCTGGCTTCCCTTGATCGCTGAGCTTGGAAAAGTGATGGAGGGCGAGTGGCTCACCATCATTCAGCACCCCAATGGCGAACGCAAACAGGTGTGCGCGAGGGACAATCAGTTTCTGGCGCGCGGCGACGATGTGCTTTGGTATTCAACAGATACATTGGGAGGATCCTCGGGTGCTCCCGTCTTCACAAACGATTGGTTGGTTGTGGCACTCCACCATTCGGGGGTTCCCCGGATCGAGAATGGCGCTTGGAAAACGGTGCGCGGAGACAATTACGATCCTACACGGCACACTGACGCCGATATCGACTGGATCGCGAATGAAGGCATCCGGATATCCAAAATCATCGAGCATTTGCGCACCAATTTGGAGATCGCGAACCACGCGATGATCGCGCCGATGCTCAATGTAGGAGTGCGCGATATTGCAAACCGTCTGCCGGTAATGTTTCGCGGTGGCGGACTGCCAGAGAGTCTCGCCCAAATCGCGCGCACTGTGAAAATCGCAGATTATATGAAATCAGCGGATGGGAAATCCGGCGGCCAAAAGCCCGTCTCGTCAAGCATTCCAAAAGATGGAGCAGCGCCGCCTGCACAGGCGGAAATTCCCGCGCTCGCTGATGGGCTTTGCGGTGATCAGACGGTCAATCTTACACTTTCGGTTAGAGACGGCGTGGTCAGCATTGACAAGGCAGCGGCGTCTTGCAGTGCTACGCCTGGTCGGCCTGAATACAAAAGCCAGGGCGGCGCCGTCCATGAGAACAGCGCCAGATTACAGGCGCCCGTCGACCCGGAGCGTGATTGGGCAGGCGCAGATGGCTACAATCCGCGTTTCCTTGGGCGAGGGGCAAAGACGGTCAATCTGCCTGAGCTGTCCCCTGAAATGCAAGCGCAAATAGCGCCATTGCAAGACGCGTATGGGGAGACTTTTTCTGAGGCGGAAAAAGCCGCAGGCGTTCTCAACTATATCAACTATTCCATAGTTATGAACGTGGCGCGAAGGTTCGCGTTCTATTCTGCGGCCAATGTGGACTGGGGCATGCGGCCCTATCTTTCCGGGCGCAATGATCGATGGATGTACGATGATCGGATCGCTCGCTCAGCGCAGGTCGATAACAGCTATTACAAGCGTAACGATTTTGACCGAGGGCACCTGACACGGCGCGAGGATTTGGAGTTTGGCGTGAACCCGGTCGCTGCAACGATCAGCGCCAACAACACCTGCACCTGGACCAATTGTGTACCGCAGCACTCGCGTTTTAATCAAAGCAAACAGCTTTGGCAGGGGCTTGAGCGCTATATCCTTGAGAACAGCTCACTACAGAGTGAATTCAAACTTCAGGCCTTCACCGGGCCTGTGTTTGGCAATGCCGATCCAGAATATCGCGGTCTCCAGTACCCTCTTGAATTCTGGAAAATTCTTGCTGCGATCAATCCAGATGGGGAGCTGTTTGCAACCGCCTATTTGCTGAGTCAGGAAGAGGTGATCGCGGGCCACGGGCTTGAGCGTAAAGACGGCGACCGGTTGGGCGCTTATAAGACGTTTCAGGTGCCGGTTGAGGAAGTGGAAGGGCTCACAGGGCTTCGCTTCACAAACGGGACCGGCCGAGGCAAAAAACCTCTGTGCGAGGCCGATCCTTTGGCACGAACCTGCACGCCGCATCTGACCAAAACGCACGTTTATAGGAAGGAGCATGAGAGCGCTGCGATCTGGCAATCAGGCCGCAGCAATGGCGAACTTCTGGATTATTCGGATATTGTCTTGAGCTGATCTTGCCGCTCCCACGCTTGCGCATTTTGAGCGGCTTGTTAAGGCCCATTGTGAGGGGGGCTACTTAAAGCCCGAAATCGCAAAGGAATTTTATATGGCAATCTCTGATCGTTTCGCTGGTAAGTCGGTTATTATCACCGGCTCCTCCACTGGCATTGGTGAAGGGATTGCGCGGCGTTTTCATGACGAGGGTGCCAATGTTGTCATCAATGCTCGCAACGCAGAGAAATGCGCTGAGATGGCGGCTAGCCTTGATGCGGAGCGCACTTTGGTCGTGCCCGGTGATGTCTCCAAAAGCGCTTTTGCGACCGAGATCGTGGAGGCCTGCGCCGAGAAATTCGGCGGGCTCGATGTGATGATCAACAATGCCGGTGTTGGCGGCGGGTCGATGCTTCACAAGACATCTGACGAGGAAATTGACCGCATCATAGACATTAACGTCAAGGGCGTCATTTACATGAGCCGGGCCGCGATCCCTCATCTTAAAGCGAGCAAGGGGTCCATTATCAATATTTCCAGCGTGTCAGGGATGGGCGGAGATTCCCTTCTGCCTGTTTACAACGCATCCAAAGGCGCAGTGACCAACTTTACTCGCGGGCTCGCCTTGCAAGTGGGCGGGATGGGCATTCGTGTGAACGCCATCAACCCGTCGATTACGCGTTCAGACATGGTGGACGGCATCACCGGCAATGACGCAATGATTGACGCCTTCATGCAGCGCGTTGCCATGGGCCGCATCGGCGAACCCGAAGATATCGCAGCGGCCGCCGCATTCCTTGCAAGCGAAGATGCAAGCTTCATCACTGGTGTCAACTTGCCTGTCGATGGCGGCGTCACTGCAAGCAATGGCCAGCCGAATTTTTTGGCGCTCGCTCAGGCTGCTAGGGGGTAGGTTTTCGCCGGGTCGCACGCGTTGGCGATATGGGACATTGTTCTAAAGTGGCTTGCTCTGCTTGCTGTGCTTGTCCTGCTTGCTCGTTTTCTCGCGCTTCACCTTTTTGAGGGCGTTCGCATCGCCCCATGGAATATCGGGCCGTTTGTTCTGGAACAGTTCGGCAAGGGTCAGGATTTGCAGAAGCGAGCGATTGTGCGTGAACGATTACCTCGAGTTCAAGGCCGGTACAAATCTGGCCACATACTCTGCTTTTTCAACCATTCAGAACGAAAGCGCGAACGTAGGATAATCGGTGTCGATTGGTTCTAGCGCATGAGTGTCTCTGTCCTGCCCCTCGGGTGATTTGAACAATATGTTGTAATCGGCGTTCGAATTGAGCAGCGGGCCGAGATAGATGAGGTCCACGCTCTTATCCGAAATATGCTCGCGCAGCATGTGCTGACTGTCACCGAAATAGATCGTGCTGGTCTTGGCTCACTTTCCTTCCGGCCAGAGTTACACGAAAAACAAGTGCTTCGACAAGCTCAGCACAAGCGGACGGAGAATAGCTGCACACTTCCCTTATCCGTCGTCCTAAACACCGCCATCGTCGTCCTGAACTCGTTTCAGGATAACAGCAGCGAGACGCCAAAGCGTCTATGGTTATCCCGAAATGAATTCGGGATGACGGTTGTAGGCTGCCGCGGCCTAACCTTTACTCCGACGTGCTTTCTTACGTTCGTGCGGGCACAGCAGCGCCTTGCGCAGGCGAATGCTCTGGGGGGTCACTTCGACCATTTCATCGTCGTCTATGTAGGCAATCGATTGCTCCAACGTCATACGGCGGGGCGGGGTTAGACGGATGCTGTCATCTTTGCCCGAGGAGCGGATGTTGGTGAGCTGCTTTGCCTTCATCGGGTTGACTTCGAGGTCATCGGGCTTGGCATTTTCGCCAATGATCATGCCCTCATACAGCTTCATCGAAGCGCCCACGAAGAGTTCGCCGCGCTCTTCCAGCATGTTAAGAGCATAGGCGTTGGATTCGCCGTCGCCATTGGAGATGAGAACGCCGTTATTGCGCCCTTCAATCGGGCCTTTGTAAGGGCCATATTTCTCGAACAGGCGGTTCATAATGCCCGTGCCGCGGGTGTCGGAGAGGAATTCGCCGTGATAGCCGATAAGGCCGCGTGACGGGGCAGAGAAAGTGATGCGGGTTTTGCCCTGACCCGACGGCTTCATCTCGGTGAGGTCCGCTTTGCGGCGCTGCATCTTCTCAACCACAGTGCCGGAGTGTTCGTCATCCACGTCGATAACGACCGTCTCATATGGCTCCATCTTTTGGCCGTCTTCTTCGCGAAGGAGCACTTTGGGACGGCTGATGCCAAGTTCAAAGCCTTCGCGGCGCATAGTTTCGATGAGAACGCCGAGCTGGAGTTCGCCGCGGCCTGCGACTTCAAAGCTGTCTTTGTCGGCGCTTTCCGTGATGCGGATCGCGACGTTGGTTTCAGCCTCGCGGAAGAGGCGGTCGCGGATCATGCGGCTGGTGACCTTATCGCCTTCGCGCCCGGCAAGCGGGCTGTCATTGACGGCAAAGCGCATGGCGAGCGTTGGCGGATCAATCGGCTGGGCTTCGATAGGCTCTTTCACCGATGGGTCGCAAATGGTGTTGGCAACGGTGGCTTTCTCAAGACCAGCCAGAGCGATGATGTCGCCTGCCTGCGCGCTTTCAACCGGCACCCGGTCGAGCCCGTCAAAGGAAAGCACTTTGGTCGCGCGGCCTGCTTCGACGACGTTGCCCTCGCTGTCGATGGCGTGGATCGGATCGTTGACCTTGAGCGTGCCCGATTGAACGCGGCCCGTCAGGATGCGGCCCATGAAGTTGTCACGGTCGAGAAGCGTAGCCAAGAAGCTGAACTTGCCGGTGGTGTCGAGGCCGGGTGAGGGGACATGCTCGGTGATCAGCTTAAACAGCGGATCAAGCGTACCTTCGCGCGCGGCTTCGCTGTCGCTGGCATAACCATCGCGGCCTGAGGCAAAAAGCGATGGGAAGTCGAGCTGATCGTCATTGGCATCGAGCGAAGCGAACAGGTCGAACACTTCGTCCAAGACTTCCTGCGGGCGGCCATCGGGTCGGTCGATCTTATTGACGACCACAATTGGGCGCAGGCCAAGGGCGAGCGCTTTACCGGTCACAAACTTGGTCTGAGGCATTGCGCCTTCTGCGCTGTCCACCAGAAGAATAACGCCGTCCACCATGCTCAAGATACGCTCAACCTCGGCTCCGAAGTCGGCGTGGCCCGGCGTATCAACTATGTTGATGCGTGTGGTTGTGCCGTCGTGCTCCCATTCAACGCTGGTGCATTTGGCAAGGATGGTGATCCCGCGCTCTTTTTCCAGATCGCCTGAATCCATCGCGCGCTCTTCAACACGCTGGTTTTCGCGGAAAGTGCCCGATTGGCGGAAAAGTTGGTCGACCAGAGTGGTTTTACCATGGTCAACGTGAGCGATAATCGCGATGTTACGCAGGTCGCGAGACATAAGGGTTCTCATTTTGGAAAGAAGTTTGGGAATTTGCCCGCCCCCCTAGACGCTATGCTGCGGCGCAACAAGGGCGTAATTCACCCAGCCTAATCACGCGCCAATTTAGCAACACAGCGCAAAAGGCACAGCGTGACGCAGCGTAAGTTGTTAATCAGTACTTTTCTCAATGCTGTGTGCACCTGCAAACAACCAGTTTTTGGGGTGTGACTGCTTGGCCACAGCTCTGACTTTACACTTATGCAAACCCTCGCACCCTGCTTGTAGGCGTGTTTAGGTTCGCCTATCGCAAAAGTCATTGGTCACACGCGTCACAGCCCAGCATCTGGGGATGCATCTATAGGCGGCTGGACGTTTGTGATGGGATATGAGGAGAAGGATATCCATGCGTTCAATTAATTCCGGCACCCCCGGTCGCTTCGGTTTGCACTGCTTGCAGGTGCCGCCGGTTTTGCCTTTACTGCACCGACAGCCGCCTTTGCTCAAGACGCTGATGCTGAAGAAGCAGCAGATGCGGCCGATGCTCTGGGAGATGATGGCGACAGCAATGTCATCATCGTGACCGCCTCGAAGCGTGAGCAGACGCTTCAGGAAACGCCGATTTCGGTTTCTGTGACCACTAGTGAAACGCTAGAAGATGCGCAGATCCGCGACGTCCTTGATCTGCAGACCGTCACTCCATCGCTGCGCGTTAGCCAGCTTCAAACCGCTTCGGCATCGACTTTCATCATTCGCGGTTTCGGTAACGGCGATAACAACTTCGGTATCGAGCCATCGGTCGGGGTCTTCATTGACGGCGTGTTCCGTTCACGTTCTGCCGGTGCGCTTTCCGATCTTCAGAATGTTGAACGCATCGAAGTGCTGAACGGCCCGCAATCGACGCTGTTCGGTAAGAATGCATCGGCCGGCGTTATCTCTGTTGTTACGCGGAAGCCGCAATTCGATTGGGGCGGCTCGATTGAGGCAACCTACGGTAATTTCGATGCGTACACTATTGAGGGTGACATTACCGGCCCTATTACCGAGAACATCGCATTCTCGGTCGACGGCAGCTACAACCGCCGCGACGGGTACGGCACAATTCTTAATCTCGATGAAGAGATTAACGACCGCAACCGTTGGTCTGCGCGTGCACAGTTGCTGATCGAACCGACCCCTGATTTCAGTATCCGCGCTATGGGCGATTATTCGCGGATCGACGAAGTCTGTTGCACCGTCGGCACGGTTGTCGCGGGCCCTACCTCGGCGGGTATCCTTGCCGTTGGTGGTCAATTCAGTACGGACATCTTTGCTCGCGAGGTGTTCCTGAACTTTGTGCCTGAAAACGAAGTCGATAATTATGGCGGCTCGATTCAGATGGATTACGATCTTGGTGCGCTGAGTTTCACCTCGATCACAGCGTATCGTGAACTGAAGAACAGCTTTCTGACGGACATCGATTTCACCAGCGCAGACGTCGCTAACGAAACTCGCGCGCAGGACGTTCAAACCTTCACTCAGGAATTCAGGGTTACATCGGATTTTGATGGTCCGATCAACTTCCTGCTTGGCGGCTATTATTTCGACGAGTCGATCAGCCAGGACAGTTCGATCCAGAACGGTACAGACATTCGAAATTTCTTTGAAATTCTGGCAGGTCAAGACCCTGTGGCAGTGCTGACGGGGCAACCGACCTTGTTCAACGGGCTGGAGGCGGCTTTCGGCTTCCCACAGGAAAGCATTTTCAATACGCCTCTGTTGACCGAAGAACTTTTCGAGATGGACAACACATCTTATTCAGTTTTCGGCACGATTGATTATGAACCAGTTGATGGCCTCGTCTTTACCGTTGGCGGTAACTACACCGACGATTCAAAGAACTTCGCGCTTAGCCAAGCGAGCTTTGATCCATTGGCGCAGGTCAACTTCGTCGATGCCTTCATCACGGGGGCCACGGCAGCTGATCCCAACCTGCCTCTCGTCACCAATCGTGACGAATTCCAGGCTCTGCCAGCAGCAGTTCAGGCGGGCCTGCTTGCAGCGGCGACAGACCCAGTGCAGAACGAACTTCTTGGTCTGGCTGCGTTTCAGTTCCAGCCGCCCTTCCTGGCTCTTCCTAACGCGGTCGAAGACGGCCAGACGGATGATGACAAGTTCACATATCTGTTGCGTGCGGCGTATCAGATTTCGAATGAGGTCAACATCTACGCCAGTTTCGCCACCGGCTTTAAGGCAAGTTCAGTCAACCTTTCGCGGGACAGCCGTCCTTTAAACACCGACTTTCAGGCCGGTCCCGGCGGATCGACGTTTGCCGCACCGGATTCGCCAATCATCGACGCTGGTCTTCAGCTTCCAAACCTTTCGTCAGGTTCACGCTTTGCTGGACCGGAGGATGCAGAAGTCTACGAATTCGGCATCAAGGGGCAATGGCCAGGCTTTGGTTTCAACCTAGCCATCTTTGACCAAACGATTGAAGGGTTCCAGAGCCTGGCCTTCACCGGAACCGGTTTTGCGCTGCAAAATGCGGGTCAGCAATCGGTTCAGGGTTTTGAACTGGATACTACAATCAATCCGACGGACGGATTGGTGTTCACCTTTGCGATGACATACCTCGATCCGGTGTTCGACAGCTTCCCCGGAAGCGTTTTGGGCGATCTGACCGGCGTTACCCCAGCGGGTATTCCCGAAATCGCAATCTCGACTTCGGCAACATACACGCATGAATGGGATAGCGGCACTTCACTGCTGACCCGTGTCGATTACAACCACGAAAGCAATACGTTGATCAACAACGGCTTGCCGACCTTTGGCCCGAACAATTTCGAACGCGAAGTTAATCTGGTGAACGCGTCGGTTACGCTACGGCTCGTCAATGGCCTGGAAGTGGGCGCGTTCGCGCGTAACCTGCTTGACCAGGACTTCATCACGACGGTGTTTGACGGCGTTGCTCAGGCCGGCACGGTATCGGGTTACCCGAACCAGCCGCGCACTTATGGCGGTGTGGTTCGCTTCCGTTTCTGATCGAGCGAGCGCTCATGCGCTTTTGACAAAAGACCCCGTGTGAGAAATCGCACGGGGTCTTTTTTGTTGGCCACATGCGCGGATACTCAAACGGCCTTTTCCCCCGAATAGAGCGCGAATGCCTTGAATATTCGGCCAGCATATGGTCGCTTGTGCGCCGCTAAACCGAGGGGATCAATTTTATGCATTGGATGATTTTGCCGTTGAAGCGGTATTTTGACTTCTCTGGCCGTTCACGCCGGATGGAATATTGGATGTTTGTCGTATTCACGACGCTTGTTGGCGTCGTGCTGGCTGGGCCTGCGTTTTTTGACATTATAGCGGCATCGGCCACTGATCCGCTTGCGGCTCAAACCGATCCCTTCTCAGAGCCTGACCAATTAGCAGGAATAGGCACGCTGGAACTCGTGGGCATTAGCCTCTATGGACTGTTCATTCTGGCGGTATTTATTCCTAGTATCGCGGTTGTGATACGCCGCCTGCATGACCGTGATATGTCCGGTTGGTGGTATCTTGGCTTTATCGTGGCCAGCATCATTCCGCTGATCGGTATCATTGCGAGCATCGCTTTCATCGTCGTGATGTTCCTCCCCGGCACGGATGGACCGAACCGGTTTGGTCCAGACCCCAAAGACCCTCACAACGCGGACGTCTTTGCATAAATGGTGCTAGCCCGCTTAGGCGTCTATGTGCGTTAAAGTTCGCGCAGCGCCTGAGCGGGTTTCGCTCTCAATAGGGGGAGCGAGCCGCCAAGCGCAAATGCGAGCACCGTTGCCAGTCCCATTCCAAGGACGGCGAGCACCACGCCCCAATCCGGAAGCCAGTCGAACTCGAACAATTGGGTGATGATCACCCAAGCGAGGCCTGATCCCAATCCGAGCGCGACAAGAGCGAGCGCGCCTGCAATCAGGCCATATTCTGCAAGCTGAAGCCCAAGGATTTGCCTTCGTGATGCGCCCATAACCCGTAAGACCACCGTGTCATAAGTGCGCGCCGCGCGAGCGGCAGCGATGGCTCCCATCAACACCGCTAGACCTGCAAGGACCGCCACAGCCGCCGCTGCAAGCGTTGCCAGGCCAACTTGCTCTAGAATTGTGCGCGCCTGCACCAGAACCTCGCCCACTTCGACGACAGAGCTTGATGGGAATTCCTGCACCATCGTCCGCAACAGCTGCGCGCGGTCTTCGACGCTGGCGTTATCGGGAAGCTCAATCGTTGCGGAAAGCTTGTGCGGCGCATCGGCAATCGCGCCACTGGAAAACACCATGGTGAAGTTAAACCCCATGCTCTCCCAGTCGATCTCGCGCGTGTTGGCAATGCGCACATCACGTTCCTGCCCAAGAATGCCGATGGTCAGCATGTCGCCAATCTCAAGTCCGGCTGCATCGGCAAATTCTTTGTCGATAGAGACAAGGCTCTCGCCCGCATTTGCCTCGTTCCACCATTCACCGTCGACAACGCGGCTACCCATGGGTGGTTCGTCGGCGTAGGTGATGCCTCTCTCACCGTTAAGGGCCCATGCTCCCTCTGGGATTTCTTCAAGGTCAGCGGTGCGCTGCATCGCGCCTTCTGGGCCAAACGCAAGCACAGAGCCGCGCATTGTTGGTACCGCGCGCACAGTGGCATCGGGAAAAGGAGCGGTGATCAGCGAGGTGAACCGCTTCCGCTCTTCAGGCGGGACGTCAATCACGAAATAGTCGGGTGCCTCTTGCGGCACGCGGGATTGGATATTGCCGTCAATTGCACTTTGGATAGCGGCAAGCAGAACGAAGGCAGCAAGACCAAAGCCAAGCGCTGTGACGAGAGCGCTTGTCGGCGCACCGGGGCGGTGAATATTAGCGAGGGCCGAGCGCAGCAGCGGATTGGAAGGACGCGGCAATCTCCGTGCTACATGCTGGAGCCCAAGGCCCAAGCCTGCTAGCGCAATCAAAGCAAGGCCTGCCCCTGCAAGAAAGCTTGCAGTCAGCCACGCCTGTCCTGTGGTAAACAGCGCCAGCATACAAATCGCCGCAAGACCCGCTGCGGTCGCAAACAGCGCGCGGCGGTCGCTTGAGAGCGGCACAATCCGGCTGCGCATAAGCGCCATGGCGGGAAATGAGCGCGCCCTCAAAAGCGGCGCAGAGGCAAACGCAAAGGCAACCAGTACACCGTAAGCACCGGCCAACAGCAGCGGTGCAGGCTCAATCACAAAGCCGCCTTCAATCGGCAATAACCCTTGCAAAGCCATGCCGAGCAGCGGGGTGACCAGAACGCCGGCTGCAAGGCCAAGCGCGCTTCCGACAACCGCAGCGACCGCGATTTGAAGCGCGTAAATACGCATAATATCGCGCGATGATGCGCCGAGCACTTTGAGCGTCGCAATGCTAGCGCGCCGCTGATCGAGGTATGAGGATACGCCCCCGGCAATTCCGATGCCCGCAATCACCAATGCGGCCAGTCCCACAAGCGTCAGAAAGTCGCTCATCCGAGTGACAAAACGATCAGCTCCCGGCGATGCGCGGTCTCTGGTGCGGAAGTCAAATCCGGCATTTGGAAAGGCTGCGGTGAGCTCTTCTTGAATACCCTCCGGATCGGTGCCTGCATCCGTGAATGCAATGCGGTATTTGCTTTGAAATAGGGAGCCGGGCTGGAGCAGGCCGCCATCAAGCGGGACCTGTTTTGCCACAAGCACGGTTGGGCCCAATTGAAAGCCTTCGGACAAGCGGTCAGGCTCATTGGCAATGATGCCTGCTGCGCGCAGATCCGAGGTGCCGAGGCGGAATGTGTCTCCCACTTCGATATTGAGCCGGTCAAGCGCGCCTTGCGCAAGATAGGCGTCATTGCCAGTGGGCGCGCCGGGCGTGCTGCCATCGGCCAGGGTGAATTCGCCAAACAGCGGCCAATTGCTCTCTACCGCTTTCAGCTCAACGGGCGCCGCGGCATCATCGGTGCTTGCCATGGCTTGCAGGCGGTAGCCACCTGATATCTCGCCATACTCGTCAAGCGACGATTGCTCTTCCTGCGATAAATCGCGTTGCCAAACCTCAACCTCCAGGTCACCGCCGAGCAGCTCCCGGCCCGAACTTTCAAGCTCGCGTTCGATTGAGGCGGTGAGAGTACCGATCGCGGCAAGCGCCGCTGTGCCAAGGAATATGCAGACCAGAAGGAGCCTGAGACCCTTAAACCGCGCATTGAGGTCGCGCCGCGCAATGTGCCAAGCATCTCCCCAGCCAAGACCTCCCGGAGGGCTCGGAGCATTCTCAGTGCTCGCAGTACCCGGTGCGCTCATTCTGCTGCCTCGGCGGCAGGCTGCGCGCCTGTGCGGCGGTCGGATGCAATCACACCGTCTGCCATGGTGAGCACGCGCTCGCATTTTTCGGCCAATGCTGCATCATGCGTGATGATCAGCAAAGTCGCACCTGTTTCGGCGCGCCTTACGAAAAGGAGCTCAACAATCTCCTCACCCGTGGACGCGTCGAGGTTCCCGGTGGGCTCATCTGCAAAAATGAGGGTTGGACGCGGCGCTGTGGCTCTTGCGATAGCAACACGCTGCTGTTCGCCGCCAGACAGCTGTGCCGGATAATGGCCGGTCCGGTGGCCAAGGCCAACCGCCTCAAGCTCGGCGTGAGCGCGCGGGCTCGCATCTTTGCTGCCTGCCAATTCCATCGGGGTCGCTACGTTCTCTGTCGCAGTCATTGTGGGGAGGAGGTGGAAGGCTTGCAGCACAATTCCGATCCTACCCCGGCGCGCGGCGGCAAGGCCGTCTTCGTTCAGCGATGCAAAGTCTTGGCCTGCCACGGTCAGCGATCCGCCGGTGGCGCGTTCGAGGCCCGAAAGCACTGCCATAAGCGAGCTTTTGCCTGAGCCTGACGGACCCAGCAAAGCCACAACTTCGCCCTTGGCAATATCAAGGTCGATGCCCTTGAGGATATCAACCGGCGCATCGGATGAGCCAAGGGTCAAGGTGAGGCCGCGCGCACTGATGGCGAGATCGGCATTTGGGGCGGTGGTGCCTGAGGCAGAAGAGGGCTTTGTCACGAGGTTCCAGATGGGATAGGGATGGGTTTCAAACAAGTACCAATTGAAAGGTTCAGCGAAAGCTATGCGACGCTTGCAGAAAAATACAGTACGAACGAACCTAGCATGGGTTTCCGCTTTGGCGCTTTCGTTGGCGGCTTGCGGGTCAGAGCCTTCGTCCGAGGCACCGGTGGAGCAGCCTGTCGCTGGTACGGCGCAAGGCGCGTTTGAACCCGGCGAACAGGCGATCCCCGTCATGGGCGAAGAAGTGCGCATCCTCGCTTTTGGTGACAGCCTTTTTGCAGGGTACAATTTGAAAGAGCCCGAGGGTTATCCCGAAAGGCTTGAAGTGGCGATGCGCGCGCGCGGAATTAATGCACGGGTGATTGACGCTGGGGTTCCCGGCGACACCAGCGCTGCAGGGCTAGACCGGCTCGATTTTGTGCTAAAGGCCCAGAAGGAAAAGCCCGATCTTTTCATCCTCGAACTTGGCGGAAATGATCTCTTGCGCGGCCTCTCGCCAGAGCAAACGCGGGCCAATTTCGATGCGATGCTCACGGTGGTTTCAGATGCGGATATCCCTGTCCTTTTAATGGGAATGCGCAGTCCGCCCAATTATGGACCGGAGTTTACTGCCGATTTTGACGCGATCTATCCTGATATGGCGGCCAAATATGATGCGCAGCTGATCCCGTTTTGGCTTGAGGATATATTTCAAGAGCCCCAGTTGTTCCAAAATGACCGCATTCACCCCACGGCCGAAGGGATTGAGGCGTTGGTCGCATCAACCATCGATGAAGTGGTGGCGGCGCTGCCGTCTGACGAGAGCTAGAGCCTTTCGAGCGATCCGCCGCTAACCCGCCAGATTGCCGCCTCTTCTTGGATATCGGCAAACGGGGCAAGCTCGGTTCCGGTCATCCAGATTTGCGCTTTGCCTGCGCGCAGGCGCTCAAACAAGGCGGTGCGCCGCACGGGATCAAGGTGCGCTGCAACTTCGTCCAATAATAGCACGCTAGGCCTTCCCGTGGCTGCAAGAACACCGTGAGCAAGGGTAATTGCGATGAGCATCGCCTTTTGCTCGCCGGTCGAGCAAGACGCAGCGGGAGGGCCGGGGGAGCGATCCTTTTGCGCCATCACCACTTCCAGCTCATCACGGTGCGGTCCAGTGAGCGCGCGGCCAGCGGCGCGGTCGCGTGGGCGATTGCGCGCGAACTCGGCAAGCAGCTCTTCTGGCGTTACGGGGCCGCCGGGGCGGTAAGTCAGGATCGGCCGCGCAAAAGGTTCTACGGGGAGGGCGGAGAGTTCATCTGACAATCGCGCCACCAATGCCGCACGCGTCTGCGCGGCCATGCTTCCATGCTGCGCGGCTTGGGCCTCAACCGCATCGAGCCAGCGAGCATCGCCGCGATCTTCGAGCAGGCGGTTGCGTTCACGCATCGCCGTCTCCAGCTGGTTCACCGCCTTTGCGTGCCCCGGCTCAATCGCCAGCGCCATCCGGTCCACAAATCGCCGCCGCGCGCCCGCACTGTCAGTAAACAGGCCATCCATCGAAGGGGTAAGCCATGAGACCGCGTGCCACTCGCTTAAAGAGGACGACTTTGCCTCCGCTCCATTGATGCGAACCAGACGCCGGGTGGGGCGCTCTGCCTCAGTATAGGTGCCGATACGTGCGCTCGTTTGGCCTTGCTCGATCAGGCTTGCACCAATGGCAAAAGCGCCGGGCTGTGCGTCGCCAGTTTGCCTAAGCGCAAAGTCGGCAAGATTTGCACGCCTTAGGCCCCGGCCCGGGGAAAGCAGCGAGATCGCTTCAAGCACATTGGTCTTGCCCGCACCGTTCTCTCCCACAAGCAAGTTGAAATGCGCAGTATCGCTCAGCTCGCTCGCGGCATGATTGCGGAAGTTTTGGAGGGTGATCTTTGCAAGCGCCATGGTCGTCCATTCGCCTAGCAGGGGCGGAGCGAAAGCACAGCCTTTGAAACTGCTGAAATCAACATTACCAACTATTGGGGAAAAATCCCAACCTTTCGGAATGATGAACAAAAGGATAAGTTCGTAACAGAGCGTCAACCGCAGAAATCCGCCATTTTTCAAGTTTGGCACGCCTTCTGCAAAGTCTTTGGTGTCCCCCGGCCAAGAACGAAAACGCGCCGGGAAAACATACCGAGACTTGATTTTAGGAGACCAACAATGACTGCCACTAACACCGCAAACCGCTTTTTCGCTGCTGCTCTCTCAGTCGTCGTATCAGCCGCAATGTTCGCTTACGCCATCGTCCCAGCAACCCCTGGTATCGCTTAATTTCAGGCGCTTATTTAACCCAATTCGAAAGGACCAAAACCATGTTCGCCAATGAAACCGCCAACCGCTTCTTCGCAGCTGGATTCTCAGTTGTCGTGACTGCCGGTGTCTTCGCCTACGCAATCGTTCCTGGCTCACCCGTCATCGCCTGAGCCGATTGATTGCAAACTCACACTTCCCACCAACAGGATAGGATAATGTACTCTTTCTTTGACCTTTCCAGCACGAAAGCGGCCCGCGTCATTGCAGGCACTGGAGCGCTCATCATCACCGTGATATTGATGGCAGGGGCCATCATTCCCGCCCAAGGAACCGCCACACCCGGCACTGTACTTTTGACCACTGGAGTTCTCGCATGAGCAATTTGACCCAAAACAACAGCCGTCCGCCAAGCAGCGGATTCCGCCTCGACAAGCAGAGCGGCAAGCTGTTCGGCGTCTGCTCAGGCCTTGCCAATTGGTCCGGTGTTGATGCCCTCATTTGGCGCATCGGATTTGTCGGCGCGGTTATTCTAGGCGTCGGTTTCCCGATCCTGATCTACCTCGCAATCGCGCTGATCGCAGACTAAGCCACGCTGGCCGGTTTTCATCACCGCCAACGGTCTCCGGCAAAAATTTGAGAAAACCGGTAAAGGGGCCTCACGAGGGCCCCTTTTGTTTGTCCATGATCTCTAGAGAAGGAAGCTGCTCGCTCCAATGAACTATTGACCGATGGTCATACCCTCGCCCAATATTAGGTTCTCGCAACAAGGGAGAAGCAATTGAAGTCGCTACCGACCATCGCAACAGGGTTCGCATTCAGCCTTTGTGCCGCGTCTTGTGCCGCACCCGCCCAACAGGCTTCAACCTTGCGTATTTCTCCAGAGCAAGCTGTCTTCAACGCCGCGCAGTCGGAGGAGGGCACCAGGGGCGTTTTTGAAATGGTCGTGCGTGAGACCGGACGGCAAAATGGCCGATTGTTTCTCAATTCACATGAAGACTACCGCGACCCGCGAAACCTGACGGTTGCGCTTACCCCCGCGGTCGAGCGTGCTCTTTCTGCGCGACTTGGCGGGCCGGTAGTGGGCACTCTTTCAAGCAAAGCTATCGCGGTTCGCGGGACAGCCAAGAAAACCAAGATCTGGTTTTTCGCCGATGGTCAGCGCTCTGAAAAATACTACTATCAAACCCAGATTGCTCTCCAATCTGCAGACGATCTGACAGTGGCTGGCGAGACCGCTTTTTAGTACCACTCCAATGTGTCCGCAGTGATCACATCGCCGAAATCCCGCCATCCAGCTTGATCTCAGCGCCGGTCATAAAGCGGCTTTCATCGCTCGCGAGATAAACCACGGCATTGGCGATATCATTGGGTTCGCCGACGAACTTCAGCGGGATCTGCCGCGCGAGTTTGTCCATCAGCACGGCTTTGTCGAGCTGCGCTGATTTGGCTGTCCCATCCAAGATCGGCGTATCCACGAAGGTCGGGTGCACCGAATTACAACGGATCTGCATGTTCTTTTTCGCACAGTGAAGGGCGATGGATTTGGATAGCATCCACACCGCCGATTTGGACGCATTGTAAGCTGGCATGGTGTCGCTCGCGATCAGGCCTGCGATGCTGGAGATGTTCACGATCGAGCCCGGCGCATGCTCGCGCATCAGGGGCAGGGCCTTTTGACAGCCGTGGAAAATGCTATCGACATTGACCGAAAAGCACCGCTGCCAATCGCCAAAATCGCACTCTTCGATATTGCCGGGAACGCCGATGCCAGCGTTGTTGACGAGCACATTGAGGCCGCCCATCTGGTCGCGCGCTGCGTCCACCGCAGCTTCCCACGCGGCGGGGTCGGTGACGTCGTGCTGAATGCTAAACGCAGTGCCAGCGCCCATTTCGGCGTTGACGATTTCGGCCGTTTCCGCAGCACCTTCGCCGTTGATATCGGTCGCAAGGACGCGCGCGCCCTCTTGTGCCAAACGGATGCAATGCGCTCGGCCAAGGCCCTGTGCGCCGCCGGTGACGAGGGCCAATTTGCCTTCGCAGCGTTTAGTCATGTGAATTCTCTCCCAATTATTCTGACCCCAGATATTCTGGTGTCATTAGCATCGCTATGCGCACGTCCACGCCGTGGCCCGCCTCGCGCCATTCGGCCACGAAATCAGGCAGTTCGCTCAAAGCGACGCGGTGTACGGTGATATTCTCACCTTGTAATCCGCCGCCCTCACTGACTTTTGTTAGGCCAGTCGCTCGCAACAGGGTAAAGCATTCGGAGACCATGCCGGGGGATGAGTAAAACTCGCCCAGCACTTCCATCCTCTCGGCTTTGTAGCCGGTTTCTTCCTCGAGCTCACGTGAGGCAGCGTCAGAGGCAAGCTCGTCTTCGCCGCCGTCATCGTCTCCGACTAACCCAGCGGGAATTTCGAGGCAGAAACGGCCCAGAGGCACGCGGTACTGGCTGACCAGGATCACATGGCGTGTGCCGTCGGTATCCTCGTCAATTGCGATGATGGCAGCGGCTCTGATGCCGCGAGAGCGCCCGACATATTCCCACCGGCCGCGCGTTTTGGCGACGATGAACTTGCCCTCCCACCGAGTTTGCTCTGGCAGGTCGGCATCTGCGTTTTTGGTGTAATTGGAATGGCTCATATGAGCGAGAGGCTTAGACCTCAATCAAGCGATCCGGCAACTCGTTTTCGTCATTGTCTCCGCGAGGGAAGTGCTCGGCGAGGACAAAGCCAACATCGCGCACGCCTGCGGCCATGCCCTCGGCAACCTGACCTTCGCGGATGCGCACGATCATGTCGCCCATGGCCTCGCCCCAGACTTCTGCGTTTACCTTCTCAGCAATGCTGTCATCCGCGACGATTTCAGCGCGGTGTTCGCGCATCGAGAGGTAGATGAGCACGCCAGTTGCGCCCGCGGTGCGGCGTTCTGCGCCGACTTTGAAGTGCTTGATCGCCTGTTCATGAGCCCGCGCGGCTTTGACGGGGCTGGGAATGAGGAAGAACTTCAAGGGCTGCCATTGCTGCGCGCCCAATGCTATGAGAAACGTCAGCAGGCCCAGACCGATGGTCATGCTCGCCAGCTCACCCGTGGTCCATTCATGGCTCCACCCGCCAATCAGAGCATCCCAAAGATCAAGGAACGGGGCGGGGATAAAGGCAAAAAGGCTCATCGCGGTAAAGCTGAGGCCTAAGGCCCACCATAGCGCCACATCGGTATAGCCATCGGAGCGATCCGCCAAAACAGTCACGATTTCGCCAGACGTGGTGAGCTCCGCCTCCTTAACAGCCGCAGAGACAATTTTGTGTTGGGCTTCGTTCAAATAGGCCATGTTTCACCAGCCTCCTGAGGCGCCGCCGCCCCCAAATGAGCCGCCACCACCGGAGAAACCGCCGCCAAAACCGCCGCCTCCGCCCCAGCCGGAGCCGCCACCACCGCCGCCGCTCATAGCGCCGCGCGCGATAGCTGAACCGATTTCCCAAAGGATAATGTTGCCAACCGCGCCGCCGAAACCGTCGTCGTCATCATCGTCGTCATATTTGTCGCGTTTGCCGCGTCGTTTGTTCCAGGGGCCCTTACCCTTCGAGCGGTATTTGCGCCTTCTGCGGCTTCCCCGGACAATGGGGAGCACGAAGAAGAAGAACATGAAGCCGATCCAGATGAGAAAGCCGAAGGGGAAGCCTCCGTCGCTTGAGCGTGTCTCGGTCGCTTCTTGGGCCACTCGCGCAGCTTCATCGGGTGGGAGCACCAATTGCGCAATGATCGCGTCGGTTCCTGCCACGATCCCGCCGGGCATATCTTCATCGCGAAAGCGCGGCAGAATTTCGTTCTGGATGATGACCGAGGATAGCGCATCGGTGAGGTAGCCTTCGAGGCCATAGCCAGCTTCGATCCTAACGCGGCGCTCTTCCGGCGCGACCAGAAGGATCGCACCATCATTGCGCTCCGCGTCGCCAATCCCCCATTCGCGGCCGAGCTGATAGGTAAATGTCTGTTCGTCATACCCTTGCAGATCAGGAACTGTGACGACCACCAACTGCCGCTGAGACTGGGTCTCCAGCGCCTCAAGCTTGGCGGTCAACTGCGCCTCTACATCGGCAGGGATGATGTCAGCTGTGTCTACAACGCGCCCGGTAAGCGCCGGGAACTCCGGCTGGGCGTATACGGGCGATGCGATGAGAGCGGCCAGAGCGGCAAAGAGGAGCGCGAGATGCTTCATGCAGCTTTCTTCTGTTCGTAGGGTGTGACTTCATCGATGAGGCGATCGACACCTGCGTCCACCCCGGCTTCGAAGTTGCTATTTCTGAAACTTGGAAAAATAGCCTCGCGGATGATCTGCCCAGCTTCCTCATCCTTGACGCTGTCTTCAAGCCCGTAACCAACCTCGATGCGCACTCGGCGCTCGTTTGGCGCAATCAAGAGCAACAAGCCGTCGTTCCGCTCGGCGCTTCCAAGGCCCCACGTTTTCGCAAGATTGAGGGAGTAATCCTCAATCGAGTAGCCATTCAGGTTGGGGGTGGTTGCCACCACAAGTTGCACAAGCGTCCTTTCTTCAAGCTCTTCAAGTTTATCGGCGAGGGCGGTCTCAAAACCGGGAGACAGAATGTCCGCCGCGTCCACAACGCGCCCCGTCAATTCGAGCGCCGGGGCAGAAGCGCGTTCGTTCTGGTTGGTTGGGTCGCTTTCAGCTTTCGTCGAGCAGCCGACAAGGGCCAGCGCGGCAATACCGATGAGCGCCCCTCCAATACGCATGCTTAGTCCGAAGTCAGATCAAGCGTTGGCGCTGCTTCTGCGCCCTCGGTCACAGCGCTATACGGCGCGAGAGGTTCTGCGCCGTGGATGATGTTTGCACCAATTGTGTCAGGGAAGGTGCGGATCGTCGTGTTATATTTGCGGACCGCTTCGTTGTAATCGCGAAGAGCAACGGCGATCCGGTTTTCTGTCCCTTCCAACTGGCTTTGCAGCGCAAGGAAGTTCTGGTTCGATTGGATCGTCGGATAGGCTTCAAAGCTTGCGAGCAAACGCCCGAGCCCTTGACCCAATTGACCTTGGGCAGCGGCAAATTCTTCCATCTTCGCTGTGTCGCCAAGGTCATCGGCGGTCACATTGATTGAGGTTGCCCGCGCGCGCGCTTCGGTCACTTCGGTAAGGATACCGCGCTCGTTCTCCGCCGCCCCTTGAGCGACTTCGGCAAGGTTCGGGATGAGGTTGGCGCGGCGTTGGAACTGCGCTTCTACATCGGCCCATTTGGCTTTGGCTTCTTCCTCAGCTGTGGGGACCGAGTTGATGCCGCACGCAGCCAGAGTCAATGAGACGGCAGCGACAACAATGCCCTTTGCGATCCTGGGGCCGAAATTGCGAAGATTCATGGATTTCCTCCTTAAGGCTGCGTGAGTTGATCCCCCAATCGCAGCGAAAACCGTGTGTGTTGCCGATATAGGGCACCGCACCCTGCGATTCAAGGCGTGCAAAGCTATGTATCGCACGCTTGGCAAGAGCGTTTTGAGCTGTAAGAAGCGTTTCAAACAACAACAAAATTGGGGATCACTATGCTAAACGAATTCAAGGAATTTATCGCCAAAGGCAATGTTATGGAGCTGGCCGTCGCGGTTATTATCGCAGGCGCCTTTGGCACTATCGTTGCATCGCTTACCGGTGATGTCATTATGCCTGTTGTCGGTTATGTCTTTGGCGGCGCCGATTTCTCCTCGCAGTTTATCCTGCTTTCCGCACCAGAAGGCTATGAGGGCTCGATGACCGACTATGCCGCTTTGAAAGAAGCAGGCGCAGCAATGATCGGTTACGGCGCGTTGATCACAACGATCATCAACTTCATCATCCTTGCTTTCATCATCTTCCTGTTGGTTCGCTATGCCAACAAAATCAAAGAGGCGAGCGAGAAGAAAGATGCCGAAGCAGCAGCCGAAGAGCCAGCGGGTCCAAGCGAAATCGACTTGCTAATCGAAATCCGCGACGCGCTTAAGAAGTAACGCTTCATATCCCCCTCCCGCGAGCGGGAGTGGATTAGTCACTTCACATTAAGCGGGCGGGGCCTATATAGGTCCTGCCCGTTTTTTGCGGGCTATGGCGATAAATTGCTGCGTGCAATAGGTACAACGGACCCGGGGGCAGTACCCGGCGGCTCCACCATAAGCTGCTCTTTTTGAGCCACTTTTGACGGGGCCGAACTAGGATCGACGTGGACTGAAAAGCGTAGTTTTTGCCCGGGCTGAAAACCCCGTAAAACTGTTCACAACTCATAAGTGCAAACGATAACGAAGCACTCGCAATCGCAGCGTAATCTGACGGCCTAACGGCCTGATCTTACAAAGCTAAAGCGCGGTTGGACCCACCGGGCAACAGAAGCGGATTCCGGGGCTCCGGGGGTAGCTAGCAACAGAAACCCCCACTTAACGCCGGAGAATTTTTGAATACGATTGCCTGATAAAGCTGACCTTATGCAAGGTCGGCAATTGAGATTGAGCCGTGAGGGAGGATTTCCTGAGCGGTATTCTGTATATCGAATTCAAAGAAAGTTCAAAAATTGACCGATAAATCAATTCGTCCGCTTAAGCGGGCTGACCTCAAACGTGTCGCATATCTAGTTGATGTCAACGAGATGTTTCCCTCGGAAATGCTACCCGAGATGACTTCAGGACATTTCGCCGGAGATGCGTTTGCACACCGGTGGATCGTAAGCGACAATGGCCAGGTTAACGCGGCGGCATACTATGTTCCTGAGCCACTTACCGATGGCACTTGGAATGTGATGATGATTGCCGTCGATCCAGCCGTACAGGGCCAGAATCTTGGATCGCAATTGATGCGATTTATCGAAAGGGAACTTGGCCGCGAAGGCGTGCGCATCCTCTTGGTTGAGACGTCGGGTACTGCCGATTTCAAGCGCACAAGAGGGTTTTACGACATGCTTGGTTACGAGCGAGAAGCCTGCATTCGCGGGTATTATGGTGAGGGTGATGACAAAGTCATCTTCCGGAAAGTTCTTTAATCTGGAATCGTCGGGGCGCGGCCTAGTTCTGCGCCCCGCTCCCTTGGTAATTTGCCAATTGCGCCCTCGTTTCCTCGAGCTCTTTCTTCGCCTTAAGCGAATCCAAAATCGCCGCGCCGCCCATCATGACTGCGCAGCATGCCGCCAGAAACAGCGCTTCGCCCCAATAGGGCGGGAAGGTTTCAAGGTAGACCAGACCGCGGTTCGTTGCACCCAGCGCCAGAGCATAGATAATCGCGAACGCTTCAAAGCGGTTCTTGATTATAAAAAGTCGCCCGATCTTGCGCAGCATACTGACTCCTTGGTCCGTGAGTATCAGAGCAAACAGCGTGCCAACTACGGCTTACTGCGGCTTTGAAAGGTTAACGCTGACACAAGTGTAAACGCTTCCGACGATTCCTTGCAAACGCGTTAACCCTATTCCTTGCAAAGCTAGGCAAGCGCTTGAAGTTCCAATGCTTCGAGCAGAGCAAGGCGTGCGGCGACCACAGATTGGGCGAGCGCTTCGCTGCCCAAATCCGTTGGATCAATCTGCTCGGGCCAATGGGCTGCGATAACACTCTCCATCATATCGGCCTTTGCCTGATCGAGCAGAAAGCGCGGGTCGACGGTCGCAGGATCGCACACCACGCGCAGGCGCAGGCATGCAGGCCCTCCGCCATTGGCCATGCTTTGGCGCACATCGACGGGCACGACTTCGCGGATGGGGCCATTAGAGGCCATCATCTCTTCGCAATAAGCCCAAACGCTTGGCGACTCGCGGCACTCTTCGGGGACGATCAGGTTCATTGTGCCACCGGGCAGGGTGATGAGCTGAGCGTTGAAAAGATAGGTGCGGATCGCCTCCTCGATTGAAACGGCGCTGGAGGGGACTTCCACCACTTCCAAAGCGGGGAATTTGGCGCGGATGGCGTCGTAAGCGCCTTGCTGATCGGCGAAGGCCTCTTGGTGGGTGAAGAGCACGCGTTCATTCACCACGCTCACCACGTCATTGTGGAACGCGCCGGCTTCGATGGCGGCGGGGTTTTGTTCGATGAAGACGCATTTCTCCGGGTCCAAACCGTGGGAACGCGCGACAAGGCGGCTTGCCTGTTCGTGCTGGCGTGCGGGGAAATTGCCGCCCGGTCTGCCATAGACGAATAGCTCCACACCCGGTGCCCCGTGGCCTTCACAAAAACGCCCGTGATTGGCCGCACCTTCATCGCCAAAAGTTGGCGGGACGGCGTCGTGGACTGTGAAGTGCGCTTTGTCGCCGAACGCAATGTCCAATTGCGCCTTGGTGTCTTCCCATTCCTGCGCGCGGTGGAGCATGGTGATGAGGTTCGCAGGCGTCAGGTGGCATTTGCCATCAGCAGTGTCCGGGGCAGGGGACACTGTGGCTGCATTGGCAGTCCACATGCTGGAGGCGGACCACGGCGCTGCGCGCAGGGCTGGGGCCTCGCTCCCATCAAGGTTAAGCGCGTCGTATAAAGCGCAATTGGGACGCGGCAGCGGCAGCAAGAACCCTTGCACCCCCAGCGCGCCCAAATTGCGGCGCATCTTCGCCATGCCTTGGAGCGCGGCGGCGCGTGGGTAGGATGGATCACCCTTGTGGCTGGCGCTTGCAATATTGCCCAGGCTGAGCCCCGCGTAGTTGTGGCTGGGCCCCACGATCCCGTCGAAATTGATTTCTGTAATCATGACCTCGGGCTTTAAATGAGCATTAGGACAAGTCTACTATTAAGGCGCGCGATGGATTTGAGAACATTCGCCTGCACCGCGCTTTCAAAGCGTTTTATGTCTCCGCCCGAGGCCAAGATGGCGGATGTGGCGGAGTATGCCGATTGGCGCGATGCGTCATTGACGGCAAGCTGGCGGCATTTTTCCGACGATGAGATTGCAGGCAAAGATGTGCTCGATTTCGGATGCGGGGCGGGGCAGCTCAGCTTCTTTCTTGCCGCCAAAGGCTTAGCGAAATCTGTCACCGGCGTTGATATCGACACCGCCGCTCTGGCCCGGGCCGAGGCGACACTTGCCAAACATCCTGAATTTTCAGAGACTTTGCGCTTTGTCGAAGGATCCGTAGAAGGGCTCCCTTTGCCTGATGAGAGCGTTGATCTCATCACCGCCTTTGATTGCCTTGAGCATGTGATGGACCCGGCCAGCATCCTTGCCGATTGGAACCGCGTGCTGCGCCCCGGTGGCCGCGTTTTGATCGAATGGTTCCCATTTAAAGGGCCATGGGGCCCGCATATGGAGGCGCTTGTCCCGCTTCCATGGGCGCATGTGATCTTTGGCGAGAAGGCGATGTTCCGCGCAGCCGAGGCGATTTACGACGATCCGGCATTTGTGCCGCGCCATTGGGATTTGAACCCCGATGGCAGCAAAAAGGCTAACAAATGGGCGCAGTGGTCAAGCTTTGCCGAGCAGGGTTATGTCAATGGGCTCGATATTGCCGATTTTCGTAGCATGGTGCGCAAGGTTGGGCTTACGATTGATCGGCTGGATAAGTCCGGTTTCGGTCATGCCGGCGCGAAGAAAGCCATTGGCGATACGCTTATGGCTCTGCCGATTTTGGGCGAATATGCGACCAGCTACACGGTGATTATTCTCGAAAAACCAAAGAGCTGAACGGGGCTAGCGCGGCACGCTCCAGACTGTGTCGCCTTTGCTTACATCCAAGGTATCGGCGGAGGCCGCATCGATCGCAATCCCGCCGTCTTGATCAAGAACCCTTGCACCGTAACAGCTGCGGAAGTCGGAAAGCGTCCCGGTGGCCAGAATGGTGCGTTCGCCTTCTTCAAGGTCCATAGATGTAACGCGCGCCTCAACGCTGTTTTGAACGCTCACCACATTGTCGGTGCGCGCCGTCATGCTGGGCCCGCCGTCAAAAATATCGACATAGCCCTCGTACGCGAAGCCTTCGTTTTCGAGCATGCGCATGGCGGCTCTGCCAGACAGGTGAGGGACGCCGATCACTTTGCGCGCCTCTTGGTCGAGCATGGCGACATAAACCGGGTGTTTGGGCATCAAATCCGCGATAAACTGGTTGCCATTGATCGCGTTGAAATAGTCCGCTTCGTTAAAGCTCATCCCGAAAAAGCGGCCCGCGACGTTATCCCAGAAGGGGCTATCGCCGCGCTCATCAATGATCCCGCGAAGTTCGGCGAGAATACGGTCGGCAAAGCGCTTTCGGTGCATGGCGATAAACAGATACCGGCTGCGTGCGAGCAAGAGGCCGTGGCCGCCTGCGCGCTCATTGGGATGAAGGAAAAGCCCGCCGACTTCGCTTGATCCTTCAAGATCGGTGACCAGGTTGAGCATCTCGGTGCGCACCGTGCGGTCGAGTTCTTGGCTGTACTGCGTCAAAGTGTTGAGGCGGTAGGAATAGAACGGCCATTGCTGTCCCACCATGGTCATAAGCTGGCACGTCCCGCGCACCGCGCCCGATTTCGGGTCTTCCAGCACCAGCACAAACTGCTCATCCACAAGCTCATCGCCAGTGTTCTCAAACGCGGCGGTCGCTCGCTCAAGCTTTGAGGTCAGGGCCTTGCGATCAGCGGGCAGATTGGTAAAGCCGCCCCCTGTAAGCTTTGCCATTTGGTAAAGCTGTTCCAGATCGCAAAGGCGCGCGGCCCGCAGTCGAAAGCTCAAGAAAGTGCCCCTTCATCCAATCTCTGGATCACCCGTGCTGACAGCGCGGCCCTCTCAGCCAAGCTGTCTGTGATCAAGAATTCCTGCGGCGAGTGAATTGACCCTCCGCGCACGCCCATGGTGTCCACCACTGGAATACCGCAAGCGGCAATATTGTTGCCATCGCACACGCCGCCTGTCGACTTCCATTTGATATCCTGCCCGAGTTCCGCGCCGCATGTCCGAACGAGGTCGAAGAGCTTCTGCGCCTGTTCATCCACCGGCTTTGGCGGACGGGTAACGCCGCCATGGGTGTGGGTGGAGACCTCGTGCTGGCTCTCAATCGCAGCGGTCAGTGCTTTGAGATCACGCGCAAATTTCTCCGCTGCCTCGGTTCTTTGAGGGCGGATATTGAAACGCAAGACGGCATGGTCGGGCACGACATTATTGGCGCTGCCGCCTTCGATTTTGGCCGGGTTTACGGAAATGTCGGGTGAATGCAGCGCCTTTAACCGCACCGCCAGATCGGCAGCTGCAACGACAGCATTGCGCCCATCATCAGGGTTGCGGCCAGCATGAGCGGATTGGCCGGTGATGGTAACGGAGTAATTCCCACTTCCCCCACGCGCATGGGCAAGGGTGCCATCGGGAAGGGCGGCGGGTTCGTATGTCAGCGCTGCCAATTTCCCGCGTGCAAGCTCTGCGATGAGTTCATCGCTGGCAAGCGAGCCTGTTTCCTCATCAGAATTGAGCAGAACGTCATAGCCAAGCGAGCCTGCGCCAGCGCCTTTCTCAAACGCCATCAGCGCATGAAGCATCACCGCAATCCCGCCCTTCATATCGGCAACGCCGGGCCCTCCCAAAACACCCTCTTCAAGCCAAGTCAGCCCCTGAAATGCGTGGTCCTTGGGAAAGACAGTATCCATATGGCCGGTGAGCAAAATGCGGCGATTGGCTGTGGGGCGTACGCGAAGGACGAAATGTTGGCCGTGCTGTTTGGCGAACTCATGGCCGTCCGCATCCACCGCTGTTACTGGTACTGGGTCAACCCGCTCAATCTCACCGGGCAGGACGGAAAACGCGTCGGCGAGCACATCCAATTGGCGCGCGAGGCCTTCCAAATTGGCGGTGCCGGTGTTGATGCTGCACCAGTCTTGCACTTGGGCGAGCATAGCATCGGCATCAACGTCTGCGGTTGTGGTTGGTTTCATAGGAAACCACCTCTAACGGCCACTTCTGAACTATCAAGGCCCGCTTGACGCAACGTCACGATTGCATTGTCCATGCAGCTTAGCCATATGGACACCGTCCTCCTCCCCAGGAGCCAATTCGATGGTATCTGAGGACACACATGCACAATTACACCCTCCGCGCTGGCCTATCTGTATATGCACCGCTGGCTGAGCTGCTCGAAGCTCAAGTTCTCGCGCCGCTTGGCCGTGATGTGGATGCCTTTTGGCAGGGCTTTGCAGACCTTCTCGCTTCCTATGCGCCGCGCAGTAAAGAGCTGCTGGCGAAACGCGATGACTTGCAGGCCAAGATCGACGCCTATCACTCAGACCGCGCTGGCAAGCCGCATGACGCAGCCGAGTATGAGGCGTTCCTGCGTGAGATTGGTTATCTTGTTCCAGAGCCTGCGGATTTCCAGATCGGCACTCAGAACGTCGATGCGGAAATCGCCACCATGGCGGGGCCGCAGCTTGTGGTGCCAATCCTCAATGCGCGTTTTCTCCTGAACGCTGCCAATGCGCGTTGGGGTTCGCTCTATGATGCGTTTTACGGGACTGACGCGCTGGATGCTCCAGCGGCTCGCCCTGGTGGCTATGACGAGGAACGCGGAGCAGCAGTGATCGCGCGCGGGCGGCAATTCCTTGACCAAGCTGTGCCTCTTGCAAAAGGAAGCTGGGCCGATCTCACGGATGTCAACAAAGGCATCGCGATTGCTGATGTAAGCCAATATGTAGGCGAAACCGAGAAAGGGCGTTTGTTCGTCAATAATGGCCTGCACATTGAAGTTGTGTTCGACGGCGAACACCCTGTGGGCCGCGGCGATAAAATCCATATCGCGGATATCAATCTTGAAGCCGCTCTCACAACCATCGCCGATTGTGAAGATTCCGTGGCAGCAGTGGACGGCGAAGACAAGCTGCTCGCCTACACCAATTGGCTTGGCATTATTCGCGGCGATTTGCAGGAGAGCTTTGACAAGGGTGGGCGCACGCAAACCCGTGAGTTGAACGGCAATAAGGCCTATAGGAATGGTGCGGGCGAGGAATACGCGCTTTCGGGCCGCTCCCTTATGTTTGTCCGCAATGTCGGGCATCTAATGACCAACCCCGCAATCCTGCTGGCCGATGAGAGCGAGATCCCCGAGGGCATAATGGACGCGGTCTTCACCAGCGCGATCAGCACTTTGGATGTCGAAGGCCACGCGAAATATGGCAATTCAAAACACGGCAGCATCTACATCGTAAAGCCCAAGATGCACGGGCCAGAGGAATGCGCCTTCACCAACGATCTGTTCGATGCAGTCGAAGACCTGCTGGGCCTCAAGCGCCACACGATCAAGGTCGGCGTCATGGACGAAGAACGCCGCACCTCTGCAAACCTTGGCGCTTGTATTGAGGCGGTGAAGGACCGGATCGTTTTCATCAACACAGGCTTCCTCGACCGCACAGGCGATGAAATCCACACCTCGATGCGAGCAGGTCCCATGATGCGCAAAGGCGAGATGAAGGGGTCGGCTTGGCTCGGTTCTTATGAGGCGCGCAATGTCGCGATTGGCCTCAAACACGGCCTCTCAGGCAAGGCGCAAATCGGCAAAGGCATGTGGGCAGCACCTGACCTTATGGGTCAGATGATGGCCGAGAAAATCGGCCACCTTCGCGCAGGGGCCAACACCGCATGGGTCCCATCGCCGACCGCTGCAACGCTCCACGCGCTGCATTATCACGCCGAGAACGTGTTCGATATTCAGAAAGACCTGCCCGAGCCTGTTGGGCTAGATGCCCTGCTGTCGATCCCGCTTGCACAGGGCACCAATTGGTCGGATGAAGAGCTCACCCAAGAGCTCGACAACAATTGCCAAGGCTTGCTTGGTTACGTGGTGCGCTGGGTCGATGCAGGCGTGGGCTGTTCCAAGGTTCCCGACATCAATGATGTGGGGTTGATGGAGGACCGCGCAACGCTTCGCATCTCCTCACAACACCTTGCGAACTGGCTGCTCCACGGCGTGGTGAGCGAGGCGCAGATCATGGACAGCCTTACCCGCATGGCCGCCAAAGTCGATCCGCAGAATGCGAATGATCCCACCTATGTGCCGCTCATCGGCAATGAGGATGCGCCCGCATTCCGAGCCGCCAAGGACCTAATTTTCAAGGGCGTAGAGCAACCCTCCGGCTACACCGAGCCGCTGCTCCATGAGTGGCGCCAAAAGGCGAAGACGCGCAAATAGGCGGGGTAAACCAATTCTCCGCCCGTTACGGTCGGGGTGTATGAGGACGGTCTGACGCTCTCCGTCGCGCCGCCGCTCAAATATGGCTGCCGCGACCTGTTTCTGCCGTTATCCAAAATGACCGTAGAACCTGCGCAGTAGGATATGCTCAGCAACGAGTATGGCATCCGCAGGGAAGGGGTGGAGGACATCGAAATACTGATGTTCTCGAACCCTTTAGAGTGGGCCGCAGAGCGCTCCTAGATCCTCAAACTGATGCTTGAGCGCGCGGAATTGGTTCGCAGCATGGAAAGCGCTTGATGACCAAGGGAAAGCTCTATTTCTCCCTCGCGGCGCATTCTGCCTGCCTACTCATCGCGCTTGGCCCATTGGCACCGCTTCTGGGCATCGGATGAACGCTTAGCCGCCAATCGTCTTTGCGACGCTCACAAATTCTTCGACGCTCACTGTCTCAGCTCGGCGTGTGGGGTCGATGCCTACTGTCGCAATAGCATCCAGAGCCCCAGGCACACCTTTCAGGCTCTGACGCAGCATTTTGCGGCGTTGGCCAAAGGCGGATTCGGTGAGGCGCTCTAGGGTTTTTGCCGAGACGCCCTCTGGCGCTTCGCCCGGTGTCACATGGACGATGGCGCTCATCACTTTGGGGGGCGGGGTGAAAGCGCTGCGGTGGACTTTCATCGCAAGGGCGGCTCGGCTGCGCCACTGAGCGAGAACGGAGAGGCGGCCATAGGCACTGGTGCCTGCTTTCGCGACGATCCGCTCGGCGACCTCGCGTTGGAACATGAGGGTGAGCGATTGCCATTGGGGCGGCCAATCTTCTCCGGTAAGCCAACGGACAAATAATGCGGTGCCGACATTGTAGGGGAGGTTCGAGAGCACGTGGAAGGGCTTGCCTTGCATCACCTCACTATGGTCGAGCTTCATTGCATCGCCTTGGACAACGGTAAGCTGGCCGGGGAAGGCGTCGCTCAGTTCTTCCAAAGCGGGGAGGCATCGCGCGTCCATTTCGATGGCGGTGACTTTCGCACCTGCGCGAAGGAGCGCACGGGTCAAGCCGCCGGGGCCGGGGCCCACCTCAAGGACATTCGCGCCCGACAAATCACCCGGTAGCGCGGCGATCCGGTCCAGCAATTGTTCGTCGAGCAAAAAGTTCTGCCCCAGAGCCTTGCTCGCTGACAGGTTATGGCGCGCGATGGTCTCGCGGATGGGGGGTAGGCCGGTCATCAGCCGCCCGCCCGCGCTTTGCTCATCGCGCTTGCCATATGGATTGCTGCGATCATAGCGCCCGCATCTGCTGTGCCTCTCCCAGCGATATCAAAAGCGGTGCCGTGGTCGGGCGAGGTGCGGATAATCGGCAGACCGAGCGTCACATTGACACCTTGGTCAAACTCAATCGCCTTGATCGGGATGAGCGCTTGGTCGTGATACATGCAAAGCGCAGCATCGTAATTGGGCCGCATCAATGGGGTGAAAAGAGCATCGCCGGGCACAGGCCCAAACGCATTAATACCCCTGGCCTTGAGCGCTTCGATAGCAGGCTCAATCGCGCGGGCTTCTTCGCTACCAAACTGACCGTTCTCGCCCGAGTGCGGATTGAGCCCGGATACCGCCAAGCGAGGAGACGCGATGCCGAAGTTGCGGCGCAATGCCGCATCAACAATTGTCGCCTTGTGCTCGATCAGCTCAGGCGAAATCAGGCGCGGCACCTCGGCAAGCGCGACGTGCACCGTCAGCGGCACTGTGCGAAGGCTTGGCCCTGCCAGCATCATCACCGCATCCTCAGGCGCGAGCCCGCAAACGTTGGCGAGAAATTCGGTCTGTCCCGGAAAATCGAAGCCCACTTTGCCAAGCTGCGATTTGCTCACTGGCGCAGTCACAACTGCGCTGGCCTTCTCTAGCAAAACGCAGCGCACTGCCTCTGCCAGTGAATGAAGTGCGAGCGCTGCACCCGCGTCATCGGGGTTGCCCGGTGTGTAGGCCGCGTCTGCCCCGGCCAGAACAGGCACACCATGCGCGAACGCGCCGGCCGCCTCGGCTGGCTGCGCTATGGTGATGATTTTGTGGTCTGACCCTTGAGCCTTCCCGCATCCGTGCAGCACATCCACCCCGCCAGCCACGAAAAAAGGGGCAGCCGTATCTTTCATCCGGCTGTAGGCGCTAAAAATGACCTCCGGACCGATGCCGGCTGGATCGCCCAAAGAAACGGCAAGCGGTAAATCGGACACCGCGATGCGTGCTTTAGTTGTACTGAATGTAGGCGTCGTTGCGAAGGTCGCGAAGGTAACGCTGAGCGCGTTTATTGATCCGCTCTTCCTCGATCGAGCTCATGACTGACTGGAAGGTCGGCGCACCTGCATCATCAGGATCGTCACGGCCGCAAAGCATCAGAACACGCACGCCTTCGGCAGCCGTCCCAAAGGGCGGGGTTGTCTGACCCACTTGCATGCTCAACAAAATGCTTTGCAGCTGTTCGGGAAGCTGCCGGACCTGAATTTGCGGGTTAGAGACAACCGATGCGCCAATCGCGGCTTGAGCGCTCTCTGCATCTGAACATCCTCGAAGGGTCTGCACATAAGCGCCAAACTCTTCGATTTTTGTTGCCGCCTCGCTCTCCGACACACCTTCCGGCAAAGCCACAGAAATCTGCTTGAGGCTGAGCACTGCATCGCGCGGGTCAGCGGTCAGAACCTGACGTTTATCAATCAGATATATGATAGTGAAACCGCCCGGAATTGCGATCGGGCCAATCAACTGACCCGGCTGCATCTGGCGCGCTGCTTCGGCCATGGGGCCTGGCAGAGTGGCAAGGCGAAGAAACCCTGTGTCGCCGCCCTGAATGGCAGTTGATGCCTCAGAGAACTGGCGAGCATACGCGACAAAGCTGCCGCCTGCCTGAAGCTGTTCCACGATCCGCTGCATGTTGGCGATAACCGCTTCGCGGTTTTCGTCTGTCGCGCTCAAATAGATTTCGCCGAGCCGGTATTCCTCTGTCCCGCGCGATGCCTCAAGCCGGTCGAGAACGCCGGTCACTTCTTCGGCAGCTACGTTCACAAACGGGCTGATGTTGCGGCGGATGAGGTTTTCCCAAGCCAACTCGCCTTCGATTTGACGCTTTAGCGCGTTTGGTGACGAACCAATCGACTTAAGATAGACGTCCATCGCATCGGCTTCTTGACCAAAGTTCTGTGCCGCAAGCTGTTCGTAGGTTTGATTGATCTGCGCTTTCTGGACGCCAATTTCCTGCGCATCTGCTGCTTGAATCTTGAGAGTTTCGTCAATCAGATTGCGAAGCACTTGACCGCGCAATCGCTGCAGCTCTTCGGCAGATACGTCGGTCTGCGAAGCGTTGGTGATAAGCGATACGCGGTGGTCAATGTCTGTGCCAGTAATGACGTACCCGTTTACGACAGCGGTGGCGCTGCGCTCGTTGGGGTTGCTTGTACCAAAAAGCGTAACATCGTTTGGCAAGCCAAAAGGATTGGCCGAAGCAGTAGGCGCATCAGAAGCAGCATCAGGGGCAGGCGGCGGGCTAGCATCCTGAGCATAAGCGGGCCCGGCCACCGTCGTCGATGACACCATGGCAAGCGCGCCCATAGCACAAAGGGTAGCGCCAAGTGATGTGCGCAGAGTTGAAAAAGCCTTCAAGGTCACAGTTTTGATCCCGGTTTCTCGCATAAATTATCGTGTTCTGTTTGAAGCTGATCCATACGCAAAAGAGCGCATCATCTAGCCTTTGGCGATCGCGTATCAGCCAACATTTGCCCTCGCCTAGACACAGCAGGCTGAACGCAGGCTGAGTCCTCTCGCCGGGCTCTTAGCTCTTTTTTACATTTGTGCCAACGCGCAAAAATCATCTAAAACCCAGATTTCGAAGGGCGAAGAAGACCTGAAAGCTGTTGCCCTCTTCTGCATCGCCAAAGGTGATGAAATCGCGCCGCCACGTGGCTCCAAATTCGATACAATCATCACGGTACGCAATGCCAAGCCGCGTGCGAATGGGCTCGAACCCGTCGGGGGTAAAGACCTGGTCTTCGTCCTCATCGGTAAGGTTAAAGACGCCCGAGCCAAAAACGGACCAATTGCGGCCAATCGTAAAGCGAGCAGCTGCGCGCAATTCCTCACGGTCAGCCAAATCCTCGACTGTTTCAATGTTCCGATTGAGCCTCAAATAGCCCAGCTCGACATAATTACGCTGTGATCCGACGGTTGCATCGAACTCATTGCGGCGAACGGCGAAGTTGTCTTTGTCGATCCGAAAGCGGTGGGTGAAGGAGACAAAGTTGCGAAAACGTATTTCTGTGCGCCCGACGAAGTCGGAGAAGCGATCTGAAAGGCCCGTTCCATCAGGGAAGATTTCTTCCTCATTTGTGAGGCGGTAGGATTGGCCTATGTTGGTTTTGACGCGCCATCCGGGGCGATTGACCTCCCAATCGAAGCCATAGGTAACGCGTGTGCCGTCCTCGACCCGGTCGTAGCCGGAGAAACGGTTAAGCGCGAAGAGATTGGAATCTTCAAGGTCAATCGCTCGCGCATCTTCATTGGGAATGGACAAATTGCGGATTGGAGGGCTTGCGACAATCTGGAGACGCGGTGTCAGAACCTGTGTGCCGCCGAACGCTTCGCCAACAAGCGGCCATTCGACATCCACCGCAGCCGTTGCCACGCCTCGCCCGGTCCAGCCTTCATTGCCTTGATACACAGCGGTCACCGTCGAGAGTGTGTCATTGGTGTTGTAAACATCGCCGCGCACCAATCCGGTGAACGTCACAAGCTGGCCAAGATCGGTAAGGGTCCGCATATCCCAGCGTGCGCCCGCAAAGGCGCGCTGTGTGTCTTGCCCCTCGGTGCGGATTAGGCTGAGCGTGTTGGCTTGAACTTGCAATTGCCCGCCCAGCACATCACGGCCCACGATATGGCGGTAATCAATCGCGGGGATAGCGATCGGTACTTGGCCCTGATCCGCTGCGATCCGCAAGGTCTGCGTCGCCCAGCCCGCTACGCTGAGATACGAATCATCGCCGATCCGCTCTAGATTGATGGTTGAGCGCAAGCGGTCATCGCGGCTGATGTCATACCGGCGCAAGAAAGTGCGGTCAGACGATACGCGCACCGAGCCGGTTAGGCTCCACTCAGGCGAGAAATTGAAACGGCCATTAGCAAACAAATGCCCGCGCGGTTCATTAGTGGTAGTGGGAGCCACTCCGAAGTTCGCGACGCGATTGCTGTTCGTCGCAAAGCCCGTAATTTGATACGCGCCTTTCTCAGTGAAATGGCGAAATTGCGCGCGCACCATCGGAGAGGCGTTGGTGTATACGTGAGTGCCAAGCGTCAGGTCTTTGTTTTCGGCAAGGCGCCAATAATATTCACCCGAAAGTTCAAGCCCGTTCACCTGATCGACCCGGACGTTGGGAACCAAAAACCCGCTTTCGGCGCTTCCATCCGTGCTAATCGCGAGGCCGGGGAGTGGGAGCAGGCGTGCGCCGAATATCTCCAGCATCGCGCCTTCAAATCGGATACGGCTTTCTTCAGGGTCAAAGGTTACCCGGTCAGCGGTGATGCGCCAGCTTGGGTCTCTTGCGCAGCCCTTTTCATCGGTTACAGGGCAGGCAGAATAAGCCGCCTCGCTGAGCATAACGATGCCGTCTTCACCGCGCTCAGCTGAACGCGCCGCGAGCCTGCCTCCTGTGCGAAGCGCAAGCAAAAGCTCATCCATTGCGCCCGCTTCGAAGGCGTCATTGAGTTCGACCGCTTCGGTAAAGACCTGATTGCCAGACCTATCGACAAAGCGCACATTGCCGCTCGCATTGATGGTCCCACTCCTGCGGTCCCACACGACTGTGTCTGCGCGCACAGAGGCCTGTTCATTTCGCAGGATCACATCGCCGCGGGCAATTATCCGTTCTGCTTCAGCGTCATAGTCAACCGAGTTTGCCTCAAACTCGATTTCGCGTGTTTCGATTTCCTGAACAGATTGAAAGGGCCCTGACGGTTCCGTTTGCTCCGGCGGAGCCTCCTGTGCTGCCGGTAGGCTCGCTTCTGACCGGGCCTCTTTTGCCGCAACCGATGCAGGCAGGCAGCATATGGCAAGCGCCACTGCGCCAGACGCAAGGCTGCTTCGCTCCAAGATGACCCTGAATTCTCCCAACATGGCTTGCCTATTGCACCGCTCACGCTTAATCGCAATCGGGTTTCAGGGGCGAGTGTGTCTTGCCCACGGTTAGCCGCGCTGAAAAGCGGGCGAACACAAAATATCCAAAGGCTCAAAGACTGGGCCAATTTGTCGGAGCCACCATGGAAATCCTCTTCACCGCCGCCCGTCTCCCTGAGGTTCGCGTACACGCGGCGCTCATCAATCAGGGTGAATTGTCAAACAGCCCAGATGCTGGTGTGTACGGTATTGATGCCGTGTTCATCGCAGGCGCGGACGCCGCGCGTTTCAAGGGGACAGCGGGCCAAACGCACGACGGTTTTGTAAGCGTGGACGGCTCGGCCAAGCGTATTGCAGTGGTCGGTGCGGGCAAATCCAGCGCAGACAATCGCCGCCTCAATCTTGAACGGGCAGGCGGGGCGCTTGCGGCAAAATATCTGCGCTCGGGCGAAGACGCTGTTGTGCTCGACCTTAGCACTGCGGGGCTTTCAGCTGAGGAGGCAGGCGCGGTCTTACTCGGCGCTAAACTGCGCAGCTGGGCTCACGACGAATACCGCACCAAGCTTGCGGCCGATAAGCAAATCTCGCTGAAGACTATCCATGTGGTTGGCGCGCCTGAGGGCACTGAGGCTGATTGGGAACGCAATGCTGCGATTGCACGCGGGGTTGAGTTCACGAAAAAGCTCGTCACAGAGCCTGCAAACATAGTGTATCCGGAAAGCTTCGTGGCACTTTGTAAAGAAGCGTTCGCGGGCACAGGTGCAGAGCTTATTGTGCTTGGCGAGGCAGAGATGACTGAGCTTGGAATGGGCGCATTGCTCGGCGTTGGGCAGGGATCGCGCCGCGAATCGCAGCTGCTTGCGATCAAGTGGGATGGCGGCAATGCGGGCGACAAGCCTTCTGTTTTTGTTGGCAAAGGCGTGACATTCGACACCGGCGGTATTTCGATCAAACCGGCCCCCGGCATGGAAGACATGAAGTGGGACATGGGCGGCGCCGGCGCGGTTGCGGGCGGCATGCTTGCTGTCGTCTCACGCAAGGCAAAAGCCAATGTGGTCGGCGTTATGGGGCTGGTTGAGAACATGCCTGATGGCAATGCGATCCGCCCCGGCGATGTGCTCACCACGATGAGCGGCCAGACCGTCGAAGTGCTTAATACCGATGCAGAAGGCCGCCTTGTCCTGTGCGATGCGCTTCACTGGGCTCAAGAGCAATTTGATCCGGCACACATCGTTGATTTTGCAACGCTGACTGGCGCTATAATCGTGGCGCTTGGTAATGAGCATGGCGGAATTTTCGCCAATGACGATGCGCTCGCCGATCAATTGATCGCCAGCGGCAAGACCACTGATGACAAGCTGTGGCGCATGCCCATCGGCCCTGCGTATGACAAGCTCATCAACTCGCCGATTGCCGATATGAAAAACATTGGTGGTCGCTGGGGCGGTTCGATTACGGCCGCGCAATTCCTCCACCGCTTCATCAAGAAGGGCACGCCTTGGGCGCACTGCGATATTGCTGGCATGGTTTGGTCGGATAAACCGGGGGCAACCCATGAAAAGGGCGCAACCGGATACGGCCCGCGCTTGATTGATCAGTTTGTCGCGGACAACGCTGAGTAAAGCCTCATGGCCTCAGGTAATACAGCGGTAGGCCACTAAAATGGCGCGAATGCGCAAAAAGTCGGATCTTCCGTCAAAAGTCTGTCTCACTTGCGGCCTCTCGTTCACCTGGCGCAAGAAATGGGAGCGCGACTGGGGCAATGTGAAGTATTGTTCAGAGCGGTGTAAGCGTTCTAAGAACACTCCCTGATGAAAGTCGATTTCTGGCAACTCTCCCGTGACCCCGTTGAAAAGGTCGTCGCTCTGATCGCAGGCCGCGTGATGGAAAGCGGTGAGCGTCTGCTTGTCGTCAGCAATTCGCTCGACCAGCGCCAAGCCATTTCGCGTGAACTATGGAAAAGCGGGCCTGAGAGCTTTCTTGCCAATGGAGAGGCGGGGACGGCGGGCTGTGAAAATCAACCGATCCTGCTGTCGGACGCGCCCGAGCCTGCAAACACCGCGAGCCATGTGGTTTACGCCGATGGCGAATACCGGGATCAATCCGGTTTTGCGCGGGCATTTCTGCTGTTCGATGACACATCGGTCGAAGCCGCGCGCGCGACTTGGCGCAGTCTTGACAGTAGCGAAGAGCTTGAGCGCGCTTTTTTCCGCCAAGACGGCGGCAAATGGGTCAAAGTTGCCTAAGGATATCTGGGGGAAGTCTTTATGAAACCTGCAATCATGTTTGCCGCTGCCAGTGCGCTGGCGCTCACCGCTTGTGGGTCGGAGACGTCGGGCGAATTTACCGCTGAGAAGGGCGAAACCGGCGAACACGCAATTGACAACAGCAACGGCGAAGCTTCGATGACAGTAGAGACCGAGGACGGCACGGTCTCGATGCGCACCAATACCGAAGCGCCCACCGATCTGCCCGCCGGCTTTACGATGGTTGGCGGCGCAAAGGTTTTAAGCAACACCCTCGTCGATCAAGCCGACACCAAAGGCAGCCTCACCACTTTCCAATCGGACATGTCACCGGATGATATCATCGCGCACTTCCGCTCTGAGGCAGAAGCCGCCGGTATCACGATCCAGATTGAGACCAGTATGAACGGCGGAAAGATGATCGGCGGGGAAAATAAACAGACGGGCACCACATTTTCCGTGAGCGCGTTCCCTGATGATGAAGGCGTGGTAACAAGCCAGTTGACGATCAGCGAGGAAACCGGCTGAACAGCGATACCCAAGACCGGCACACACAATCGAACACAAAACTTGAACTTGGCAGCGCCCAGCGCTAGGGGCGCGCCAACCTTTTCTGGCGCGGGCTTTTCGCGTCCCTCTCTTTAACGCAAGGAACATTCCCATGGCGGCAACCCGCACTTTTTCGATCATCAAACCCGATGCCACACGCCGCAACCTCACCGGCGCTGTCACTGCCAAGCTCGAAGAGGCCGGCCTTCGCGTTGTTGCCTCCAAACGCATCCACATGAGCAAAGAGCAGGCTGAAGGCTTTTACGCAGTGCATAAAGAGCGTCCCTTCTTTGGCGAACTCACCGAATTCATGATGAGCGAGCCGGTGGTGGTCCAAGTCCTCGAGGGCGAAGACGCTGTGAAACGCAACCGCGATGTCATGGGCGCAACCAACCCAGCCGATGCTGACGAGGGCACAATCCGCAAGGAATTTGCGCTTTCTATTGGTGAAAACACTGTCCACGGTTCAGACAGCGAAGAAAATGCTGCGACCGAAATCGCCTTCTTCTTTAACGACGACGAAATTGTCGGCTGATCGGGTTTCAGATTTGAATGTGAAAGGGTCGTCCTTCGGGGCGGCCCTTTTTCGTATTAACTGCTTTTGGAGAAGCGTTCGAGCTGGGCTGAGTGGGTGCGGTGTACGCCCTTGGCGCTTCCCTCCATGTGGGTGTCCATCGCCTTTAACGCCTGCTCACTAAGCGGTATGCCAAGCTCTTCATAACAGCGCCGCATCGCGCCGCCCCAATCCGCGTTGAGTTCATCGAAGTGGAGCCGTGAAACCGGACCATTCCAATGCGCCAGTGCTTTCGCCATGCGATCTTCGCGCATAGTGATCTTGTGCTCCCAAAGCGCCTCAATCTGCTCCAATTCGCAGGCGTCTGATTGCACCGCCATCTGGTTGGCGCAAAGCGAAACGGCGCTGCGTAGAACCGCCTCACGCTCGCGGCTGGCAATAACAAGCCGCGCGTCGGGGAACTCAGCCAGAAGAGCGGGAAGGTCCTCGGCAAAGGCTGGGACTTTCATCACCCTAGGCTTTTCCGCGTTCCGCCGCGTCGCCGCATCAGTGCGCAAGATCCTCGCAAACTCGCGGTAAATCGGAGCGGGGTCGCGGGCCTCGCTAAAGGCGCTGTAGGTGGGGATATGCCACTGCGATTCGTAGATCGAGTGGTGCAGCGCCGCTGAAATCCACGCGAGTTCTTCCTCCACTTCTGTCGCAGCCATCGGGTGGATGGATTGAAGCCACGGGTTGAGCGCCCCCAACATTGCCAGATCAAACGCCGACTTCACCCGGTTCATCCCCAGCCGCGCTGGCACCGGGTGATAAGCATCCTGATAGCGAGTGTGCGAATGCGCAGGGTCTGCGGCGAGCAGTTTGTGAATGCGCGTTGTGCCGCTGCGCATATGGCCAATAACGATAATTGACGGGGCAAGCTTGGTGCCAAGAAGGTCGGGTTTGGACTGCCACAATTCCCCAAAGGCGAGCCGGTTGCGGATTACCCGGACGAGCTGTCCGAATGCCATGGCCTGTCCTAGCGCATTAAGCTGAGCCTCGGCGGTGATTGCTTCGCAAAGGCGCTCTAGCCGCAAGCGAAAGTCGGCGATGTCTTCTGCCGCGCGTCCGCCTTCCTCAGCGCCTTTCCGGTCCCCAAACCCCTTTGATGCCGCTTCCCAAAGCGCATCGGAGGTAAGCTCAGGAGTAGGTAGCCATCCGCGCGCCCAAGCTTTACCAAGAAAGGCATTGGCGCGCTCCGCCAAGGGCCCACGCGAAAGCAGATGTTCGCGTGTCCGTTTGGCCATTAGAACATATCGCTTGCATCAATGAGTTTCGTGAGCCGCGCCGGCGCGCATGTGCGCCAACTGCGCTCAAGCCACTCGTTCACATGATCCCAATCGACATTTGGGCGGTTGAGGATCAGCCCAACCCATCCGCTCGCGCCGTAATAGTCAGGCTTGTAATAGACCTCGGGCTGCGTCTCGATGAGAGAAAGCAGCTCATCCATCCCGCTGGTTTTGACCAAAAGAGCAATATGCTCAGAGCCGTGGTGCTGCTGGCTGTAATGCGCAAAGAACTTGCCTGATTTTTTTGTGCCCACCCGGAAACCCGGCGAACCATGGCTGGTCTTTTCGTATGTTTCCGGCAGCGCTAAGGCGAACTCACTGACCTTGGCATAGAGATATTCGGGATCATTCCCCCGGCTCACATATTGGGAGAGCGCGCGCGGGTAGAGCTGATGTTCTGCGATTTTGACGCGGCTGGCGAGTGTTTCGGGCGTATCATCCGGCGCAATCGCGACTTTGACTTGCGCTAGGACTTCGCCAGCATCGAGCTCGTGGGTAACGATATGGACGCTGGACCCTGCGTGGGCATCGCCCGCTTCGATTGCGCGGGCGAAGGTGTCGAGCCCTTTGTATTTTGGCAAAAGGGAAGGGTGAATATTGAGCATTCGGCCCTCCCAGCGCTCAACAAACGCTTGGGACAAGATGCGCATATAGCCCGCCAGCACGATGTAATGCGCGCCCGCGTTCATTGCGGCGGCTTCCATCGCGGCGTCTTGGTCTTCGCGCGAGCGGCCTTTGTGCGAATGGGTGAAGGTGGGAACCCCTTCGGTCTCGGCAAGAGTGAGCCCCGCAGCGCCTTCAACATTGCTGGCGACCAGCACGACTTCAAACAAAGCGTCATCCAGACGGCTGGCATAAAGCAGGGCCGCCATATTGGTGCCTGTGCCTGAGATAAAGACGGCGATCTTGGCACGGGGGCGTTCAGCCAAAGTGCGCGGCCTCCCAGTCTTCCATACCGCCCCAAGTGCCCTGTGAACCGCGCACAGTGCAGCCGCGCTCACCCGCTTCGATCTTGCCGACCTGAACCACAGTTTCGCCCGCTAGCGTTAGGCGCTCAGTCACGCTTGCCACTTGGTCCTCGGCCACTGCCAGAACCATGCCGACCCCGCAGTTGAACGTGCGCGCCATTTCTCGCGGTTCAATCGCGCCTTGGGCTTGCAAGAAGGCCATCAAACGCGGTTGGTCCCAAAGATCAGCATTCACTTGAGCGTGCGCGCCCTTAGGCAGAATGCGCGGGAGGTTCTCTAAAAGCCCGCCGCCAGTGATATGGGCCAGGCCGTGCACCAGTCCTTCGCGAATGAGCGGCAGAAGGCTCGCGACATAAATCCGCGTCGGTTCAATCAGCGCGTCGATCAGCAATCGGTCCGGATCAAACAGCGCAGGGCGGTCAAGTTTCCACCCCTTATCTTCAGCGAGTCGCCGCACCAATGAGTAGCCGTTTGAGTGCACACCGGAGCTCGCAAGGCCGATCAGGACATCGCCTTCGCCTACCTTCTCGCCAGTCAATTGCTCACCGCGTTCCACCGCGCCCACACAAAAACCGGCAAGGTCATAATCGCCGTCGCAATACATTCCCGGCATCTCTGCCGTCTCGCCGCCGATAAGCGCGCATCCGGCCTGCTTACAGCCGTCTGCAATGCCCGCCACCACACGCTCCGCGATGCCGTTTTCAAGTTTACCGGTCGCGAAATAGTCGAGGAAAAACAGCGGCTCAGCGCCTTGGACGATTAGGTCATTGACGCACATCGCGGCCAGATCAATGCCGACTGTATCATGTTTGTTGAACTCAATCGCCAGTTTCAGCTTGGTGCCAACTCCGTCATTCGCTGCAACCAAAAGCGGGTCTTTATAGCCAGCCGCTTTGGGGTCGAAAAACCCGCCAAACCCGCCCAGCTCACTGGTTGCACCAGGGCGCGCTGTGGCTTTGGCAAGGGGGGCAATCGCTTTGACCAGCGCATTGCCTGCTTCGATAGAAACGCCTGCGTTGGCGTAGGTGTAGGATGAATTTTTGCCTTCCATTTTTTGCGCTTTACCCCTTTGGGCTTGGAATTCCACGCGTGTTTGGGCAAAGACCGTGAAGATTTCCCCGATGATGGCAATATCGCACTCTTCTGGCCCGTTTATGAGAGCCTCATTTCGCGCCCGCTGGGCATTGGCGAGCCTGTTGGCATTTGTGATGCTTGCTGGCGGTTATGCCTTTGTGCTTGCACAGGTTTCGGGCGAACGCGGGATCGCACCCACCGCGTCCAGTACCGATATCGAGGTGCGCGGGATTGAAGTCGATGTGCGCGGCGACAACGCCAATGACGCGCGCAGTGAGGCGTGGAAAGAAGCAGCGCGCAAAGCATGGGCGCAGGCTGGCGGTCCCTCTCTTCCAGATGGCCAACTGAACGGTCTGGTATCGGCAATCGTAATCCAGCGCGAAAGGCTGGGGCCCAAACGCTATGTCGCAACGCTCGGTGTGAGCTTTGATCGGCAGCGGGCAGGGCGATATCTTGGCGGTGCGTCGGCAAAGAGGTCATCGGCTCCGATGCTGCTGATCCCGGTTGTGGTGAGCGGGGGCAGCTATACCGCATTCGAAATGCGCAACCCTTGGCAGCGGGCTTGGGCTGAGTTTAATCCGGGCACAAGCCGGATCGACTATGTGAGGCCCTCGGGTGCTGGGGGCGATTCGCTGCTGCTCAATTACGGTCAGGCCGGACGGCGTAGCCGCGCATGGTGGCGCTTGACGCTTGACCAATATGGCGCGGCCGATGCGCTCGTACCTATTGCAAAGCTTGATCACCAATTCCCCGGCGGACCGATCACCGGCACCTTCACGGCGCGTTATGGGCCCGACAGCGTTGTGCTAGAAAGCTTTACGCTGAATGCGCCCGAACCTGGCGCACTGCCTGACATGATGGGCAAAGCGGTTGACCGCATCGACCGCATTTATGAGCAAGCGCTGGCCGACGGAAAGCTGCAGCCTGATCCCACATTGCGCCTTGGCGGATCGGGTCAGGTGGACCCGGCGATTGCGCGTTTGATCGAAATTGGCCGAGCGATCGAAGCTCGCAGCCGCGCGCAAGAGCAAGCCGCTGCCGCAGCGCTTGCACCTGAGACGGTCCAGCCTAACACAGCGCCGACCGCTGCTCCTGCGAGCGTCAGTACAATTACGATCCAGTTTGCGACTCCCGATCCGCAGACCTTTGACGCAAACCTGGCGAGCGTTCGTCAAGTCGCGGGTATTCGCAGCGTGTCGGTAACCAGCACGGCCATAGGCGGCACCTCGGTGATGCAAGTGAGCTATGCAGGCGACATATCGGCTCTCGCAGCCGCTCTTAGGGCTCGCGGGTTCTCTGTGCGCGAGGGCGCTAACGCACTCGCCATAAGCCGTTAGAGCCGTCTTTTACGCTTATGACAAAAGCGGCAGCTCACCCTTCACAAATTGCCTTGCCGCTTACTCTTGCAGGAAGCGGGGAGCCGGGGCGCATTGTGCTCGGATCTGCGAATGCGCAGGTGGTCGAAGCGCTGCGAAACCCGGAAAGTTGGCCCTTTCGAACCGCTGTGCTCACCGGCCCTAGGCGCTCAGGTAAATCGCTTTTGGGACGCTGGGCTCAAACGCAGGGGATGGCAGTTCTGGACGGCGTGGAGGCAATGGACGAAGCGGAAGTTTTTCACTGCTGGAATTCTGTGCAAGAGGGCGGCTCCAATGCGGGCCGGCCGCTTTTGCTGATAGCCGATAAGACCCCGTGGCATGTTTCTCTCCCTGACCTGAGGTCGCGTTTGGGAGGCTCAATGCAGCTTGTAATCGGCGAACCTGATGATGCGATGGCAGCCGATTTGATCGAGGCCTGCGCTGAGGCGCGCGGGCTGTCATTGGCAGAAGGCGCAGCGGAATATCTGATCCCGCGCACAAGGCGCAGCTTTGCTGATATTGAGAGGCTGGTTGAGGTGATAGACCGGATCAGTCTTGAACGCGCCGTGCCTGCCACCATGTCTGTCTGGCGAGCAGCGCTAGAAGCTTTGCATGGGCCGTCCCAAGCAAAGCTGCTGTAGTTGAGATTTGCAAATTCGCGCATTTGGTGGGAGAATCGCGATCATGTTCACTAAGCTCAAAGCCTATCTGGACTCGGTGAAAGCGCGCGATCCCGCGCCGCGTTCGCGCTGGGAAGTGTTGCTGTACCCTGGGGTTTTGGCCCTTGGATTGCACCGGATTGCTCACTGGCTGTTCGATGCGAAGCTCTTTTTCCTTGCTCGTTTCGTAAATCATTTCAGCCGGCTGCTCACTGCAATTGATATCCACCCCGGGGCCAAGATTGGCAAAAATTTCTTCATCGACCACGGTTTTACTGTCATCGGAGAGACCGCCGAGATCGGCGACAATGTCACGATTTACCAGTGCGTGACCTTGGGCGGGACCAACCCCACCAATGGCAAGGGCGGGAAACGCCACCCAACGCTATGCGACAATGTCATTATCGGTTCGGGCGCTCAGGTGATTGGCCCCATCACGGTTGGTCCGCGAGGGCGCATTGGTGCCAATGCGGTGGTGACCGACGACGTACCAGAGGGCGCAACCATGGTTGGGCTCAAAGCGCGCTCAACTCTGCTGCCAGCCGAAGAATGGATCAAGGAATTCATTCCCTACGGCACACCGCTTGGTATGCAGTGCGAGGATGAAGAGGGCAATACAGTCGATTGTATCGAAAAGCTTGAAAGCGAGCTTAGCGCGATGAAAGCCGAAATCGCCGCTCTCAAAGCTGCCAGCGCTTCTTCGGGTGCCGCCTCAAGCGATCCGGTGCAAAGGACATTTGACCTTGGCAAGAAAAGCGGAACCGCGGACTGATGGGTTCAGCCTCAGGAGCCGGTGGAGGAAGCACCGGACAGATTGTAGCATTTCCGGGTAAGGGCGCTCAGGGTCAGGTTGGCTTTGACCGCGATGAGCTTTCGCGCATTCTCGACCTTTATGGCCGCATGGTCGCAGGCGGCCAGTGGCGCGATTATGCGATGGATTTCGACCGCCATGCCGCGACTTTTTCCGCGTTTAGGAGAGCCGCGGAACGGCCCAATACCCGCATTGAAAAGCGGCCCAGCCTTCGCCGCAAGCAAGGCATGTACACGCTGTTTGGAGAGCACGGACAAGTGCTCAAGCGTGGCAATGACCTGTCCAACGTCCTTGCGCCGATGGAGCGGCGGCTGATGAAGGCGGTTGAGGATTAGGCGAAGGTTTCCGCCACACTCAACCCATTGCGGTGGCCTGCGGTGATTTCGCGGATCAACTCCATCAGTTTCCATGCGCTTACCAACATCAAGACGCTTCCAGATATTGCCAAAAGAAGGCCTACCGTATTGCCGGTGCCTTCATAGCCTGCCCCTTGTTGAAGGCGGCCCGCTACATTGCCAAAGACACCACTGACAATCAGGCTGATCCACCAGACTTTAATCGAACTGGGTGCCTCGCTCGCGAAGCTATTCTCGCCCCCAAATGTAGTGGTCCATTGCTCCTTCATAACCTGAAATGGTTTGAACAGATTCATGATCGGGACGAAGTACCAGCCCACAGCCCAACCAGGTGTAAATTCCAATTCATTGCCAGCTGCATGCAGATTGGCATGCGCTCGGTAAATCCACATGCAGACCAGCACCACGGAAACAAAATATACTACGAGAAATGCCAAAGTGGCAAAGGCGAACAGGCTTGAAAGCATATCGAGTTCAGTGGTGTTAAAGTCGACCATTCCCAGCAGCGAGAGAAACTCACTGACCAAAACGACACCGCCCAAACCCATCACGCCGAAGATCGCGTATTCTGCATTTTTGGCGCGCGATTGCAAAAGTTCGACGCCTTCGTTCAGGCCCAAATCTGCCATAAATCTCCTTCCATTACAGCGGAATGCGCCAGATTAGAGCGCTGCTGTCAGCATGCAAGTGATTTTGGAAGAGGGGTTTGAGAGCACGTAAAAAACGGCCCTCGCACATGTCTGCGCGAGAGCCGTGAAATTTCAACTTGGTGCGTGGCTAATTGGGCGAATTACCCCCGCGCGCTGCTAGGCCCGGTGCCGGTGACTTTCTGCATCGCTTTCAAGATCGCGCCTGATTGCTCGGAACCCGATTGCGGGGCGATCAGGTTGGAGAAGTCGTTGATGTCATCCCAACGGTTCGCAAAGCCTTCGACAGTGCGCTCGCCTTCGGGGAGCCATACAGCGTCGTTCATCGCAACCCATGCGGAGTGATAACCGCCAGCGCCTGCGCCAACGATGGCATTGGTTGGGGCGTCTTCGCTCACGAGGTAAAGCGCAGCGGGTACGACGTTGACGGGATCGAACAGCTTGAAAGCTTCTTCGGGGAAGAGGTCTTCGGTCATGCGCGTGCCTGCCACTGGCGACAATGAGTTCACGCGGATGTTGTACTTTGCGCCTTCGAGCTGAAGCGTCTTGGTAAGGCCTGCAAGGCCAAGCTTGGCTGCGCCATAGTTCGCCTGACCAAAGTTACCGAACAGGCCGGTTGACGATGCGGTCATCAGGATGCGGCCATAGCCTTGCTCGCGGAAGGTTTCCCAGCACGCCTTGGTGACGAATGCAGAACCGGTGAGGTGGACTTTGAGAACGAACTCAAAATCATCCGGGGTCATTTTGGCGAAGGTCTTGTCACGAAGGACGCCAGCATTGTTGATTAGGATGTCGACGCGGCCCCATTTGGCTTTGGCATCGGCGACCATCTTTTCCATCTGGTCGTACTCGGTGACAGAGCCGCCGTTCGACATGGCTTCGCCGCCCATGGCCTCGATCTCTTTAACGACTTCAAGCGCCATATCAGAGTGGCCTGTGCCATCGCGCGAACCGCCCAGATCGTTGACAACAACCTTCGCGCCGCGGCGTGCAAGCTCAAGCGCGTATTCGCGGCCCAGACCGCCGCCCGCGCCGGTGACGATGGCTACTTTGTCTTTGAAGTCGATGCTCATGGGGATGGTATCCTTTCCGTCCAATTTTGTCTTATCGGTTTGAGGCGAGCTTTACGCTTGCGTAAACTCTGTGTGAGGCGCTGGGTGGCAGGATTTTCGCTGCGTTGCAACAGGGGGATTTGCGCGATGTGGCTGCCGTAGCGTCAGATGGGTGTTTTACAGCGATTCGAGGGCAGCAATAAGGCCGCCTAGCGAATCAATCAGATCGTCCGCTCCGAGCTCATGGGGCGGTTTGTCGCAATATCCATAGACCGCGCCGATCACCGGGACGCCGGCCGCTTTGGCGGCGTTCACGTCGTAAGTGCTGTCACCAACAAAGGCGAAACTGCCACCGCCGCAAATCTCGCGCGCCTTGATGATGGGGTCTGGGTGGGGCTTGGCGAGGAATTGACCATCGGGCCCTTTGCCCAGCGAATTGCCTCCGATAACGCCTTCAAACGGTTCGATAAAGCCAATCTGGGTGAGGATATTGCGGGCAAATTCCTCAAATTTATTCGTCACCACAATGACCTTCACGCCGCGCTCTTTGAGTTCAGCGACCACTTCACGGGCATACGGGTAAGGGCGGGTGTGGACCGCGTTATTTTCTGAATAGTACCCCAGCATTTTCTTGTAGAGCGCCTTGAACTCATCCGCTGGCAAGCCGCCTTGCGCATCGACCGCCTTCGAAAGCATGATCTTCGCGCCCCCGCCGATAAGGTCTTTGGAGCTATCCACTGGCACCCGGTCAAACCCCACGAGTTCAAGCGCATGGTTCACCGCTTCGCCAAGGTCGCGAAAGCTGTCGACAAGGGTGCCATCAAGGTCAAAACCGACAGCTGAAAAGGGAAAATTGCTCATATTGATCCCTCGCGTGAAGGAACGGACTTCAAACTGCAAGGGATTGCTGGCAAGTGAGGCGCGAAGCTTAGCAATTCCACGGTATAAGGCCTCTCATGACAGATTTCGCCGCTATTATCCTTGCAGCGGGCAAGGGCACTCGCATGAAAAGCGATATGCACAAAGTGCTCCACCCGATCGCGGGCAAGCCGATGCTGATGCACATCCTTGATGAGTTTGAGACGCTTGGGCCTAAGCAAACCGTGGTGGTCGTAGGCGACCGGCGCGAGCAGATTGACGCTGCGATTGAGGGCCGCGAAGTGGTGACGGCGCTGCAAGACCCTCAACATGGGACGGCGCATGCCGCATTGCAGGCGAAGAGCGCTTTGGAAGGTTTTAGCGGACATGTGCTGGTGACTTTTGGCGACGTGCCGATGGTGAGTGCAGCAACCGTGCAAAGGCTTCTCGGCGCGCTCGAGGACGGGGCCAAGGTCGCGGTGCTGGGTTTCCGGCCCGTCGATGCTCTCGCCTATGGCCGGATCATTGCAGGGCAGGACGGCACCGTTTCCAAGATGGTTGAGTACAAAGACGCGAGCGAAGAGGAGCGGGCGGTGAACCTGTGCAACTCCGGTCTGATTGTCGCGCATTCAGATGATATGTGGCCGCTTCTCGGCGCGGTTGGCAATGATAACGTGCAAGGCGAATACTACCTCCCCGATGTCGCCACTGGAGCCATCGCGCGCGGGCAGAGGGTGGTGGTGATCGAATGCGAGGCTGATGAGGTTGCCGGGATCAACTCCCGCGCTGAACTTGCCGAGGCTGAAGGTCGTTGGCAAGCCGCACGCCGGGTTCGGGCGATGGATGAAGGCGCGACGCTTAAAGCCCCTGACACCGTTTTCTTCAGCCACGACACACAGCTGGGCCGCGATGTGACAGTGGACCCGCATGTGGTTTTCGGCCCAGGAGTGACGGTCGCGGACGGCGTCCACATCAAGGCATACACCCACCTAGAGGGTGCCACCCTTGCCAAAGGTGCACAGGCTGGCCCCTTCGCCCGTCTTCGTCCCGGAGCGGTGATGGAAGAGAACAGCTTTGTTGGCAATTTTGTAGAGATGAAAAAAGCAACCCTCGGGGTGGGCGCCAAGGCCAGCCACCTGTCCTACATCGGCGATGCCATCGTCGGAAAGGACGCGAACATCGGGGCGGGGACCATCACCTGCAATTATGATGGGTATTTCAAATATCAGACCGTGATCGGCGAGCGCGCCTTTATCGGTTCCAACTCGGCCCTAATCGCGCCAGTCACGATTGGCGATGACGCCATCGTCGCAGCAGGCAGCGCCGTCAGCCGAGATGTGGGCGCAGGCGACCTTAGAATGGTACGCGCCGAACAGCTCGTCAAACAAGGCTGGGCAGATCGCTTTCACGACACGATGAAAAAGAAGAAAGCGGCCTCCAAGAAGGGATGAGTGAACAAGCACTTACCTGCTGGCTGTGCCGCCGCCCGTTTGAGACACTAATCCAGTGGCATCACCCTGTTCCCAAGTCGAAAAAGGGCCGGGCGACGGTGCCTGTTCACCCGATCTGCCACAAAGCGATACACACCAATTTCACCAATGCCGAGCTTGCGCGCATCGGCGATGATCCGGATGCGATCCGCGCCGCGCCCGCAGTTGCGAAGTTCGTCAAATGGGTCGAGCGCAAAGAGCCCGATTTCCATGCCCCTACGCGGCGTTGAGATTATTTGAGGTCGCCGCCCAATAAGACACCTGCCAGCGGGGGAAGGATGAGCCAGCGGGCACCGAAGACCACTAAACGACGACCTCTGGGGTAACCTCTTACGCGTCTTCTAGCGGCGCGCTTGCCAAGGCAGCGCTGCCCGTGGTGTAGTCGCGTTCCCACTCCTCAAACTCGCTGCGGGACAGCAGATACCGCTCACGCGCTTCGTGGAAGCTGATTGCGCGCTCATGCACAGCGCGCACTACACCAGCCTTGCGCGCTGGGGACCAATGCGCACGGTGGCTTTTGGGAAGCCCATATTGCTTAATCGCATGGGCGATGGATATGTCGCGGGGATATGCCATTTCACTTGCTCCTTGTTACGCCCCTCATGTGATGAGAATTGGCCTGTGCGCTTAACCGGACCCTGCCAGAGACGGTTAATTTCGCATTGATGCAAGATTCCGTGTTTCCCCTGCGACGAATGGAGGAGGAAGTGTCGGCTTGGCTTACAGATCGCTCTCCCGGCCCATAAAAAAGGGCGATTTCCCTACTAGGAAACCGCCCTTTGAGAATCGTTTGACCTCCCGATAAGGTCCAAATCAGTCCATCAATTGCCGCATCAGATAGATGTATTGCAGCGCTTGAAGCTTGGCGCGCTGTTCATTGTCGACGCCGCCTGAGTGCCCGCCGGTCATGTCCTCGAAGTAATAGTAGTCATGACCTTGCTCTTTGAGACGAGCGGCTCCTTTGCGCGCGTGCGCTGGATGAGTGCGGTCGTCGGCTGTTGATGCCCAAAGGAAGGGGGCGGGGTAATCGACGCCCTCTTTGATCATCTGATAGGGCGAATAGCCTTCAATCCATGCGCGCTGCTCAGGAATGCGCGGATCGCCATATTCGCCAATCCACGATGCGCCTCGGCCAATGACGTGGTAGCGAAGCATGTCGAACAGCGGAATTTGAACGATGGCTGCACCAAACAGGTCTGGCCGCTGCGTAAAAGCGGTGCCAACCAACAGGCCGCCTTGAGAACCACCTTGGATGCCGAGATGTTCGGGCGAGGTGAAGCCCTTGGCCACAAGGTCATCGCCAATCGCAATGAAATCGTCCCAAGTGCGCTGCTTGTTTTCGCGGATAGCGGTTTGATGCCAGCCAGGGCCAAATTCACCCCCGCCGCGCATATTGCCAAGCACATAAGCCCCGCCGCGCTCAAGCCACATCTTACCTGTAGTGCCAAGATAACCCGGTAAGCGAGGAACCTGGAAGCCGCCATAACCTGTCATCAAGACGGCGGTGTCGCCGTCCATCGCCATGCCGGCAGGCTTGACGATGAAATAGGGTATTTTGGTGCCATCAGCGCTCGTTGCCTCGTGCTGCTCAACTTCCATCCCGGTCGCATCGAACCGCGCTGGCGAGGTCTTGAGCGCTTGAGGGTCGCCCGAACCATCCGTGTAATAAAGCGTTGTGGGATTGAGGAAGTCGGTGACAGTGAACATGATCTGCTCGCTCTCATTCGAACTCGCCGCAATGCCTACCGTGGCGTTATCGGGAAGGGCAACCTCTTCGCTCACCCAAGCGCCATCTTCGAAGTTGAACTTCAAAACCTTGCCAACGACGTTGTCGAGGAGCCCTACATAGAGTGCACCAGCCGTAATCGCGCCGCCTCGTTTGGTCTGGCGATCACCGGGAGCCCAAACGAGGGTTTTGGCCGCTGCGTTCGGGTCTTTTTTGAACTCCTCAAGGTCAACGGCGATCAGGCTGTCTGCAGGGAAGGTCTGACCATCTGTCAGCCAATCCACATCGGTGGAAAGCAGCATGTGTCCATCGACGATACCATAAGGGGACGCCTTCTTTGGAATATCGAGCTTCACCCACTCATCTGCGGGGCTCAGCCAGAAGTATTCGCTTTCATGGAAGCTTACGCCTCTGAACGCGGTTGTCGCGTGAACCGTGCCCGCTGCATCGCGCACAAGGCTCGCGCCTGCCCACACATCGCTTGCCTCACCGCGGTAAATTTCTTGCGCCTCTGCGATGTCAGTGCCGCGCTTCCACACGCGGGTAGTGAAAGGGTATTCGCTGTCGGTGAGGGTGCCTTCGCCAAAGTTGCGCCCCACCATTAGCGTGTCTTCATCGACCCACTGAATTCCGCCCTGGCTTTTCTCCGGAAGCTCAAAGCCGCCTTCGACGAACTGTTTGGTGGTCGTGTTGAACTCGCGCATGATGGTGGCATCCTCGCCCCCATCGGATAGCGCAACCATGCACATTTCCATGTTTGTAGGCAGGCAGGTTGAGCCGTTGTAGACCCACTCCTTGCCTTCTGCCTCGGCAAGAGCGTCAACGTCGAGCACAGTCTCCCAGACCGGCTCATCGGATTGATAGCTTTCAATCGTTGTGCGGCGAAGCAGGCCCTTTGGGTTCTCTTTATCCTGCCAGAAATTGTATAGCCCATCGGGGCGGAAGCTCACGAAAGGAATGCGGTCTTCGCTATCGAAGATGGCAAGCGCTTCGGCTTTGAGCGTTTCAAAGCGCGGGTCGGCTTCGAGCACGCCAAGCGTGCGCTCATTCTCTTTCGTGACCCAGGCGAGCGCTTCATCGCTGCGCGCTTCTTCAAGCCAGATGTAGGGGTCTTGGTCGGGGCCGGGAACGCCATCATCGGATGCGTCTTGAGCGTTTGCGGTGGTTGCAGCGCCAATGGTCATGACAGCCGCCAAAGCAAGAGTGGATACAAGTTTCAAACCTTCTCTCCTAAACAGGATTGCTGCCTTGGTATGTGGAGGTTTGTGGGGGCCTTGTGAAGGGGCAATTCTAGCTCTCAACGCCGGGAAGGAATGTATAATAGTCCCTGTATTCTTGCGGCAGGTCATAGGGTGCGAGGACGCCGCTATATCCGATCAAGAATGCACCAGCGATCACCGGGCCAAGAACAAGGGCCGGGGTGTGCCAACTCTTGGGCGCTCGGAAGTGCAGGGCAGCAAGGAGGTGGCAGACTACAGCGATCACCGCCAGCGCGTAGTATACGGCAAAGCCATACTTGATCGGCTCGATTATGAGCGTCCCGCCCGCCCAAAGGAAATTGGTGTCGAGCCCTGCATAAAGCCGCGTAATCAGCGCAGCTGCCGTGTGCTGGATGATGAAATAGGCAAGATAGCACCCGCTCAAAAATTGCATCCAATGCCAGTGATTTTTGGTCTTCCGCTTGCGGATCACGCTAAGAAGCTTGAACCCAAGCACCACTTGCGTGGCAAATGCGCCGACAAGGGCGATCTCGATCAGAGGAAACTGATAAAGGAGCCGCACCCACCCCAGCACCTCAGTGTGCACAGCAAGCCCGCCAAGCGAGGAAAGGTGCGTCGCAAAATGCACTGCGATGAAGATTATCAGCAGGATCGCAACGCGCCCATGAGCCTGCTTGGCTTGTTTTGAGGTGGTTGCCATGTCATCACTCCTTAATCGGATGTATGTTATCCGGATAAAGAATGTCCAATTAAGGAGTCAAGCATGCAATTGGGTAAGGGCGTCGAATGGTCCACGCATATCTGTGCGATTGTAGCCATTTTGCCGCCCGGTAAGGGGCTCAGCGTGGATGTACTTGCTGAGTTTTATGAGCTCCCCTCTGCCTATCTTGCCAAGCAGATGCAGCTTCTGCGGCGGGCTGGTATTGTGGAAAGCGTGCGGGGCAAGGGCGGGGGATACCGCTTGGCCCGCGGCCCTGACGACATAAGCCTGCTTGATATTGTGCGTGCCATTGAAGGCCCAACGCCAGCGTTTCGCTGCACTGAGATCCGCCAAAATGGGCCTTGCAAACTGAAGCGAAGCGACTGCAAAGCCCCGTGCGAAATCGCCAGCGCCTTCGCTGATGCTGAGGTCGCTTACCGCGATGCTTTGGCCTCAAAGACCCTCGCCATGATTATGCAAGAGGCGGCAATGAACCAAAGCCCTGAGCATATGATGAAAGTCGCGCGCTGGGTGCAGCGGCAAGTGGGTTAGAGCGCCCTATGGATAGACCTCGGCTCTAAACCGTTCGAGCCACGCGGTGAGGTTTTCATGCCCCGCGATCATCGCCTTCATTGGGCTTTCAAATTCAACAAAGGCGATATTGGCGAGAAGCGAATAGACTGTCGCATCTGTTAAGCTGATCTGCGTGCCGTGGAACCATGTTTGGTCTCCCAGCATACCTGACAAGGCGTCGATATCTTTTGCTGCCAGCGCCTCAATCTCAGCAGGGGAGTGGAGGCCCATGCCATGGCCTTCGAGCTGTTTCTTAACCCCGCGCCGCGCGATGGGCGGAATGATCAGCTTTAAAGCGGCTGGCAGGCTGCCCAGAACTGTGTTTTTCAGCGTCGCCCAGTTTTCTTCGCGGCACCATCGGTCATAGACCATCGCCCAGTAGAGGTGCTCTTCGACGAGGCACTGAATCGCTTGGGCCTTTCCATTCTCAGCGGGCGAGAGGTGTGCGTCAGGGTCTTTGCCAAACTCGCTTTTGAGAAAGTCGATGATGATCGCGCTGTCGCCCAGTTTCTTGCCCTGATACTCAATCCAGGGCGCTTTCTTCTTAGGGCCGGGAAAAGGCGTGCCAGCGGTGATGCTCTCATGCTCGATATCCGCCATGCGCAGAAACGCATCGAGTTTGAGGCAGAACGGGCTGACCGTGGGGAGGCTCCATGCACCGGGCAGGTGATAGACTTTAAGTGCGCTCATGGATGATCCCCTCTTGCAGTGGGGTGTAGCGGGTTCACGCGACAAATGAAAAGGGCGACCCCAAAGAGCCGCCCTTTCAAATCTCATATGAAGGTGGGAGCCTTAAGCTTCAACATGCTCCGCGAGCACGGTGATGCCGTTTTCGCTCACCTCGGCAAAGCCGCCTTTGACGTTGATCAGCTCAGGCTCACCGCCTGCTGATTTGAACACCTGCACAGCGCCATCATCAATCGTGCTCATAAAAGGCGCGTGGCCTTCGAGAACGCCGAATTCGCCCTCTGAGCCGGGGACCACAACCATGTGGACTTCCTCAGAGCGGACCTGCTTGGCAGGGGTTACGAGTTCAAAATGGAGTGCCATTTTCGCGTTTCATCCATCAATGCTTGCATCGAAATGACGCGAAGCTTTTTCAAATTTGTCGCGGCAACCGGGGTTGCAGAACCCCACAACTTTGCCGCGATACACCGTCAGGCTGTTTGCTGAAACCGGATCGCCCGACCAAGGACAGGTCTCATTGACGCAGTCCTTAATGTCGAGCGTACCGGTCACGCTAGCTTAGCCTTCCTCAGCGAGCTTAGCGGCTTTCTCAACCACCATGTCGATGCCGCCAACCATGTAGAAGGCTGCTTCTGGAAGGTGATCGTATTCACCGTCCACAACCGCCTTGAACGAGGCCACCGTGTCTTCGACCTGTACGAACAGACCTGGGATGTTGGTGAAGACCTCTGCCACGTGGAATGGCTGCGAGAGGAATTTCTGGATCTTACGAGCGCGCGCAACGGTGAGCTTATCTTCTTCCGAAAGCTCATCCATGCCCAGAATGGCGATGATGTCTTGCAGCGACTTGTACTTCTGCAGCGTCTCTTGAACGCGGCGAGCCGTGTCATAGTGCTCTTGGCCAACAACCGATGGTTCAAGAACGCGGCTGGTTGAATCGAGCGGGTCAACAGCTGGGTAAATACCAAGCTCTGAAATCGCGCGGTTCAGCGTGGTGGTCGCATCCAAGTGAGCAAAGGATGTTGCAGGGGCAGGGTCGGTCAAGTCATCTGCGGGAACGTAGATGGCTTGCACCGAAGTGATCGAACCTTTGTTGGTCGAAGTAATGCGCTCTTGCAGGTTACCCATGTCGGTCGACAAAGTTGGCTGATAGCCCACAGCTGACGGAATACGGCCAAGAAGCGCGGACACTTCGGAGCCTGCTTGCGTAAAGCGGAAGATGTTGTCGACGAAGAACAGAACGTCTTGGCCTTCCACGTCGCGGAAATATTCCGCCATGGTGAGACCGGAAAGCGCCACACGGGCACGCGCGCCGGGAGGCTCGTTCATTTGACCAAAGACGAGGGCCACTTTTGAACCTTCCGGCGTTGCAACGCCGTTTTCGTCTTTCTTGATCACCTCTGCGTCGAGGAATTCGTGGTAGAGATCGTTACCTTCACGGGTACGCTCACCAACACCGGCAAATACAGACACACCGCCGTGGCCTTTTGCGATGTTGTTGATGAGTTCCTGAATAAGAACGGTTTTGCCAACGCCGGCACCGCCGAACAGACCAATCTTACCGCCTTTTGCGTAAGGGGCGAGAAGGTCGATCACTTTAATGCCGGTCACGAGGATCGCCGCTTCGGTGGACTGGTCCACGAAGTCAGGCGCATCAGCGTGGATCGGCATGGCTTTATCAGCGCCAACCGGGCCAAGTTCGTCAATTGGCTCACCAACGACGTTCATGATGCGGCCCAGGGTTTTGGGGCCAACAGGCACAGAAATCTGCGCGCCGGTGTTGATCACCTCAGCGCCGCGAACGAGGCCTTCGGTCGCGTCCATCGCGATGGTGCGAACGGTGTTCTCACCAAGGTGCTGTGCCACTTCAAGAACGAGCGTCTTGCCATCGTTCTTGGTTTCAAGCGCGGTGAGAATTGCGGGCAGTTCGCCGGGGAACTGCACGTCAACAACAGCGCCAATGATCTGACTGATCGTGCCGTTGGTTGTTTGGTTAAGTGCGGGTGCGGTAGCCATGGTGTTTCCTTAGCCTTCGTTTACAGCGCTTCTGCGCCAGCAATAATTTCAATAAGTTCGGTCGTGATCGCGGCCTGACGGCTGCGGTTGTACTGGATGGTCAGCTTGTTGATGAGGTCGCCTGCGTTGCGGGTCGCATTGTCCATCGCGGTCATCGAAGCGCCTTGCTCTGATGCCTCACGCTCAAGCAGTGCGCCGAAAACTTGCGTCTTCACATAACGCGGCAGGAGAGCTTCGAGGATTTCCTCTTCGCCCGGCTCATACTCAACCACGGCGCCGCCGTCGTCCGAAACCTCGGGTGAGGGGACCGGGATCAACTGATTGACCGTTGGGTTTTGCACCAGAGCCGACTGGAATGTCGGATAGATCAGGTGCGCCACGTCAAACTTGCCGTCTTCAAACATTTGGATGAGTTCAGCAGAAATCGCGTCGGCTTCTTCAAAGCCCGGTGTCTTCACCGTGCTGGTGTCAAAGCCGCCCGTGATCGCTTTTTCAAACTCGCGCTTGAGCGGCGCACGGCCCTTTTTACCCACGAGGTAAAACTCGACCTGTTTGCCTTGGGCTTGAAGCTCGGCCGCCTTGGCTTTGGCAGCCTTGACGATGTTTGAGTTCAAACCGCCGCACAGGCCTTTGTCGGTGTTGACCACAACCAGAAGGTTGCGTTGGTCGCTACCGGTGCCAGCCAGAAGCTTTGGCGCGCTGTCGCCGGAGACTTTGCCGGCGAGCGAGGCCATAACGGCGCTCAACCGCTCGGCATAAGGCCGTCCGGCTTCAGCAGAGGCTTGAGCACGGCGCAGCTTTGCAGCGGCGACCATTTGCTTGGCCTTGGTGATCTTCTGAGTCGATTTAACCGACCCGATCCGATCTTTTAGTTCCTTAAGACTTGGCATTGTATGCTTCGATCTTTCCCTAACTCGTCATGCTGAACTTGTTTCAGCATCCATTTCAAAACTTGGTGGCTGGTCCTCAGGAAACAGCGCTTGGTTGAACCATGGATCCTGAAACAAGTTCAGGATGACGGGTGAACTGTATTTACTTACGCAAACTGCTTGGCGAAGGCTTGCAAAGCCGCAACAGTCGCGTCCTTAGCATCGTCGAACTTGCCGCTGTCGCGGATCGTTTTCAGAACGTCAGCATGTTCGCTGCGGAAGTAGGCGAGCATTTGCTCTTCATATTCGCCCACACGCTCAACAGCGACATCGTCGATATAGCCATTGGTGCCAGCGAAGATCGAAACGGTTTGCTCTTCAAATGGCATTGGCGAGAATTGCTTCTGCTTCAACAGCTCGGTCAAACGCGCACCGCGGTTGAGGAGTTTTTGCGTCGAGGCATCAAGGTCCGAACCGAACTGAGCAAACGCCGCCATTTCGCGGTATTGCGCAAGGTCGAGTTTCATCGAGCCCGAAACCTTCTTCATCGCTTTGGTTTGAGCAGCGCCGCCCACACGAGACACCGACAGGCCCACGTTAATCGCAGGACGGATGCCTTGGTAGAAGAGGTCCGTTTCAAGGAAGATCTGACCGTCGGTGATCGAAATCACGTTGGTTGGAATATAGGCCGACACGTCACCAGCCTGCGTTTCAATGATCGGCAGAGCGGTCAATGAGCCGTGGCCTTCGCTTTCGCTCATCTTTGCAGCACGTTCAAGAAGACGTGAGTGAAGATAGAAAACGTCACCCGGATAGGCTTCACGGCCCGGAGGACGACGAAGCAGAAGCGACATCTGACGGTAAGCAACAGCTTGCTTGGAAAGATCGTCATATACGATCACAGCGTGCATGCCGTTGTCGCGGAAGAATTCACCCATCGCACAGCCAGTGTACGGTGCGAGATATTGCAGCGGAGCAGGCTCAGAAGCGGTCGCAGCGATAACGATGGAGTATTCCATCGCGCCGTTCTCTTCGAGTTGCTTCACGATTTGCGCAACGGTCGAACGCTTTTGGCCGACGGCTACATATACGCAGTAAAGCTTCTTCTTTTCATCATCGCCTGCGTTGACGCCCTTCTGGTTGATGAAGGTGTCGATTGCGACAGCGGTTTTACCGGTTTGACGGTCACCAATGATAAGCTCGCGCTGACCACGGCCCACAGGGACCAGAGCGTCAACCGCTTTAAGGCCGGTTTGAACAGGCTCAGACACAGATTCGCGCGGGATAATGCCCGGTGCTTTCACTTCAACACGCTGGCGCGTTACGTCCGTGATCGGGCCTTTCCCGTCGATCGGGTTGCCAAGCGCGTCAACAACGCGGCCCAGCAGGCCCTTGCCGACAGGAACATCCACAATGGTCTCGGTCCGCTTAACCGTGTCGCCTTCTTTAATCTCAGCGTCAGAGCCGAAGATCACGACACCGACATTGTCGCTTTCAAGGTTCAGAGCCATGCCCTGAACACCGTTGGCAAACTCGACCATCTCACCTGCCTGAACCTTGTCGAGGCCGTGAATACGGGCGATGCCGTCACCAACGCTGAGCACGGTGCCCACTTCGCTGACTTCAGCTTCGGTACCGAAATTGGCGATCTGGTCTTTGATGACCTTTGAAATTTCTGCGGCGCGGATTTCCATGTGTCAGTAGTCCTTTAGGCCTTCATGGCCTGCGATAGTGAATTCAAACGGGTGCGGATCGAGGCGTCGATGCGCTCTGATCCAATGGTAACGACCAGACCGCCAAGGAGGTCAGCGTCTGTGTCGGTTGTAAGCATAACGGTGCGGCCCACGCGTGCGGTGAGCTTGTCTTTGAGTGTCTTGACCTGATCCTTGGTGAGAGGATGCGCGCTGGTGACATTGGCCGAAACCTCGCCGCGCTGGTTCGCTGCGATGGCTTTGAAGGCGGCAATCATCTCTGGCAGTTTTGACAGGCGGCGATTGCCAGCCAGAACACCGAGGAAATTGGTGGTGAGCTCAGAAAGCTTCAACTTCTTCGCCACAGCCGCCACGGCCGCGCCTTGCTCAGCTCGGGTGAGCTGCGGGTTGGTCGTCGCGGCCCGCAAATCATCCGATTCGCTTAGCGCTGCGCCCAATGTCTCAAGGTCTTTTTCGACCGCAGTTACGGTCCCGTTCTCGCTGGCGAGATCGAAAAGAGCAGAGGCATAACGCCCTTGTAGGCTAGCCTGAATACCGGCGGAAGTGTCCACGCGTCTGGTGTCCTCTTTGAGGCCTGAGAAAAAGTCATTTTGCTTGCGGGACTGCGGAGGGTCTTGAGGGGCCTTCCTCCCGAAGTTGGCGCGCGCCTAGCAAAGGGCACTTGGCGATGCAAGCGGGGTGACGCGGATTCTCTGGACATGCGCGCAGCCTTGCGTCAAATAATTGCCGCAAACGATGGAAAGCACCTTGCATATAAGCAGGGGCGAGGGAGAGAGAGAATGGAATTCACACCCATGGCGCCAGATTGCGGCGTTGAGGTATCGGGCGTGTCGCTTGCCAATTGCAGCGACAGCGAAATGGATGCGATCCGGCAGGCGATTTACGAGCACGGCGTCGCGGTTTTCCGCGATCAGGAGTTCACACCGGAAAACCACATCACCTTTGGCCGGCGCTGGGGCGGGATTGATGTGAACAACTACTTTCCTTTGCAGGAAGAGTTCAACGAAATCGCGATCGTCAAGAAAGAGCCTGATCAACAGACGAACATCGGCGGCGCATGGCATACCGACCATTCCTATGACCAAATCCCGGCGATGGGTTCGGTTCTGGTGGCGCGTCACCTTCCACCCTCTGGCGGCGACACGATGTGGGCGCATATGGGCGCAGCTTACGATTCGCTATCGGATGATCTCAAGGCCGAAATCGACGGGCTAGAGGCGTATCACACTGCCGACCACGTTTATGAGGAAGGCGGCCTTTATGCTCAAACCGACATGGGCGAGCATTTGCGCGGGCAGAACCTGAAAACGGGCGCCATTCACCCAGTTGTGATCCGTCACCCGCAAACAGGCCGCAAAATGCTCTATGTGAACAGCGGCTTCACGATCCATTTCGTAGGCCAGACCCGTGAGGAAAGCCTGCCGCTTCTGACGAAGCTTCTGGACGCAGCGCTGACCGAAACCAACCAGTGCCGCCTCCAATGGAAGCCGGGCACGATAGCGATCTGGGATAACCGCACGACCTGGCATAACGCGATGAATGACTACCAAGGCCACTACCGCGAGATGCACCGGATCACGCTGAGCGGGGAAGCTTTGGCGGCGTAATTTGATTTCACGCTCAAGCGGCATGCGCCGCTCGCTCCAAATGGGCGCGGCATAAGCCGCGGCGGCCGCGTGGCCTTGCGGACCGCTTCGGCGGTCCGTTTGGTTCGCAATGACGGCTAGGGCCTACTCACCCACCCCAAATTCTTCGTCAAACGCCGCGCCCAATGCGCCGCCGACACCGCCTGCTTTCTTACTCTCACACGAATAGACAAGCCGTTCATTCGGCCGATCTGGCAGCATGGCGATGAGTGCAGACTGCTGCTCACCCAGAACACGGGCCGCGTCGGTTACACCGCAAGCGGGCGGGTCATATTCACCGCGGGCCTTGCGGGCAGCCTCCATGTCATTCTGGCTGAGCAAATAGCGGTCTGTGCGATAGGTGCGGGTTTCAGGGTCATAGGAACTGATCGAAACGGCCGCCTCGGACGAGGGCACCAGCACGCGGGTCCATTCTCCGCCCACCATGCCATATTGCGTGCGCTCATTGACACAGCCGCCCGCCTGCCAATCAAATTCCACATCATCGGTGCGCGCACCGGTCACTCGGCTTCGTTCGGGCACCAGCGTGCAGATCAGCGTGCCATCTGCGGCGGGCTCACCATCTGGGGCGGGCGCATCCGGGTCTTCGACCTCGCCCATAAGCACTGCGACACGTTCTTCGATATCGCCATAGCTCGGGCGCGTGATCCATACGAGTATCGCGCCGATCAGGGCAGCGCCAGCTACCCCGGCTGCGATCATTGCTCGATTTTGGGTGCGCCGTTCGTTCTCGGGCGTTTGCGCCATACCGCTGCGCAATTGCCCGGCGGTATAGCCAGCGCCGATCCCGATCAGCAACAAGATCATAGCCAAAGCCATCGAATTGTCGCGCGCATCCAGGGTCTCAATCTGTGCCTGCATGAAAGCGGCGCTGCGTTTGTCGCGCAGTTCCGCGTCGCGCGCTTCGATGCGTGCGTCGGCCTCAGCGCGTTGTTGGTCGAACCGCGCACGCTCGGCTGCATTCAATTCGTCAATGGAAGTACAGGGAAGGGCGTTGACGCTCGGCTCCAAACCGTTTTCGCGAAGGAAAGGCAGAAGCTCGCGCAAGGACACGGCGAAATAGAATTCCGCATCGGATCCATCAGAATCGGCACCAAAGCTGTTCACGCCAAGCACGCGCCCACACCCATCAAGCAGCGGTCCGCCAGAATTGCCTCGCGCGATAGGAGCGGTGTGCAAAATGGTGTCAAACTGGCGGCTTGGGCGCTCGCCTGACAAGAATCCTTGAGATTTTACCGGAGGCTGTGCGCGGAAGATATCTCGGATTTCGAGGCCTTGCGCCAAATCCACATTCATCGGGTAGCCGACTGCCGAAACCTTGCCCATGTCCCCGCTCATTCCGCCTGAAAGTGTGAGCGGAGGCAGGCGCAAATTGCCATCATTGATCTCTAACAATGCAAGATCATTGCGAGGGGATACTGCAACAGGTCTTGCAAAGTTGCCTGCGTCCCCTTCGCTTGGCACAATGCCGATCTTGAGCGTGTCATCGACCAAAGCCTCACGGATAACGTGAGCGTTCGTGACGATCAGGCGCGGACCCACTGCAAAGCCGCTGCCATGCGTAATCGGTGCTACCTCGCCGCCGCTATCGTCAATCAGAACAACGCGCACAACGCCGCGCGCGGCAGCATCAATGTCACCTGGATCAGCGCTGAGCCCGTCAGCCGGTAAAATAAGCGCGATAAGCGCCGCGCAAAAGAATCGAATAAATGTCTGCATGAACCTTTGCGTCTAGTGCTTTGCGCCGCTTGGCGGCAAGGTCAGGTTCGATTACGCTGCCTCCTAAACTGTCTAAAAATCGTGAGCGAGGGGAAATGCGCCGTGGCAAGAATTGTCGAGACGATTGAGATTAAACGTGATGCTTCGGGCACTTGGGCGGCGGTTGGAGATATTGGCGGACTTGAAACAAGCGTTCCGCAATTGGTCGCCCGGTGCGATTATGATCCGCAAAAGAACGTGCGCACAGTGACCTTTACCAATGATGTGACCTTGGTTGAGCCCATTATCGCCCATGATGACGAGGCGATGCTGATCGCGTGGACGGCGCACGGCGGGACGTGGGACCACCATAATGCCTCGATGCAGGTTCTCGCCGGGTCAGACGGCAGCTGCCACGTTCAATGGATCGCAGATGTCCTTCCCGATAGCGAGGAGGGTACCATTCGCGGGATCGTGCAAGCTGGATTGGGCGCTTTGAAAGAGACGCTTGAGAAAGACGTCTGACATGAAGGGCGTCTAACATTGATCGCAAGGCTCGGGATGCGATTATGGTTTAAAGCCATCATAGGAGGGCTATGACCAAAACCGATCTAAGTGATAGCCAGCGCTGGCAAATCATCAGCGCGAAAGACCGCCGCTTTGATGGCGCGTTTGTGACGGGAGTGCACTCTACCGGCATTTACTGCCGTCCTTCGTGCCCTGCGCGCCTTCCTTTGCGCAAGAATGTCGAGTTTTTCGCACACGCCAGCGATGCAGAGGCGGCCGGGCTTAGAGCTTGCAAACGATGTTCGCCCAATACGCAAAGCGCCGAGGAAGCATGCGTGCTGGCTGCTATTTCCGCGATCCGAAGTGCCGCCGAGCAGGGTAAGGGCGCGTTGACCCTCGATCAGCTGTCTGAGCTCACCGGCTATTCGCCCGCCCATTTTCAGCGCCTTTTCAAACGCACCGTTGGGCTTTCACCCGCGGGTTTTGCGCGGGCCATTCGCGAAGAACGCGTGCGCGGTGCGTTGGAAACTGGGGCGAGCGTCACGGATGCGCTTTACGCGGCAGGGTACTCTGCGCCATCGCGCTTTTACGCAGACACGAAGGGACGGCTGGGAATGCAGGCAAGCGATTGGACAAATGGCGGTGAGGGACGCCGTGTGCATTGGAGCGTGATCGACACCTCGCTTGGAACCATGCTCGTTGCAGCAACCGAAAAGGGCGTTTGCTGCCTATCCTTTGGCGAAGGCGAAAAGGAGCTGCGCGCCCGCTTCCCCAAGGCCGATATCATTGAGGCGGGCGAAGAGTTCGCAGCTCTGTTCAAACAGGTGGTCGCCGCTGTTGAAGAACCAAGCTCGGACAGCTCCCACATACCGCTCGACGTCAAAGGCACCGCGTTTCAGCAACGCTGCTGGGACGCCTTGCGCAAAATCCCAGCAGGCGAAACCCGCAGCTACGGTGAGCAAGCCGCTATGCTCGGCAACCCCAAAGCCAGCCGCGCGGTGGGCAGCGCCAATGGCGCGAACAACATCGCCGTCCTGATCCCCTGCCACCGCGTCGTCCCAGCAAGTGGCGGGGTGGGCGGCTATGCCTATGGGCCAGAGATCAAGGCGGAGTTGCTCAAACGCGAGGGGCGCGATTGAATGGCCGCTCTTGGCTGAAGGAGGGGGCTGCCTACTGACTGGAATTGAGGGTGTGAGCGGACAGTCTGCTTCTAGCGTAAGTTTGTAGCTTACTCACGCGCTGCATCGGAGTTTTGTTCTGCAAATCTGCGTCTAGTCGGTCCTTAGAGAGTGGGGCTTTAGAAGCTCCACCGCTTACCCCTATCATCGGTGCTAACTGGGAACAAAATGACAATGGCAACTCTTGAGAGGCCCCAGACACATTAGGATCCTATGCTAGCGAAAGTTTCCAGTGTCGTGCCTTGTGCGCCCGTTTGAACGTCGAGCTTGCCATCGATCTGCTCCGAAAGATCATGCAATAGCTCCCACCCAAGCGAGCTATCGCTTACGCGTGCTCTCTGGGGATCAAACCCATTTCCAGTATCTTGAACGGTCAACACGAGTGAGCCCACTTCTCCGGTCAATGTGACCGTGATCGCACCGCCTCCTTCTGCGAAGGCATGCTTGAAGGCATTGGTGACAAGTTCGCACACAATCAATCCGAGCGGCGTTAGGCGATCAACATCGACCTCAGCTGAGACGCTATTCACTTTCAGCATCACGTCGTCCCGACCAAGACTCTCGTCAAGCAATTCAATCAGGCCTTCCAGAAATGGTCCAACATCTGCCTTTGTCGTGTCTGGCTTGCTGTGATTGAAGAGATGATCATTGACAAGCGCCATTGTCCGAGCGCGGTTCGCACCATCCACTTGAGAACTAGTGTCAACTTTCGGATCGCGATTGCGTCGCGCCTCCATGCTTAGCAGGCTCGAAAGGATCTGTAGGTTGTTTTTTGCACGATGATTTATCTCGGCAATAAACGTGTCCTTGGTTTTCGAAAGACGCCTTTGCAAGCGGTAGGATCTGTAAAGGAAGAATGCCAGCACTCCAACGAGACCAGCGGCCAAGTAACCAAGTATACTGCGAGTGGTTTGCTCTCTTAACCTTAGATCGGCAACTGTCGCCTTTTCACGCATCAACTCAAGTGACGCGTCTCTATCGCGAAGGTCAAAGAGCAATTCAGAGTTTACTATGGCGCTTACCTTTTCCTGCTCGAAGCGATCTTCGCTAAGTGTCAAAGCTGCATCAAGATATTGATTGGCTTCACTAGATCGATCCAATTGCATCAAAAGTCGTCCACGCGTTTTGGCGTACTCAAGAGCCCAGTAGGTGTTCCCAGGATTGTCTAACAAGCCTTTAGAACCGGAGTCCCGAAGACCCATGATCATTTGTGCCCGATCCAATGCAGCCATGGTTTTATTAAAATCATCGACTTCCAAATATCGCGCAGCCAACCAATTCAGTGCCACGGCAGCCTCACTGGGTTCCCGGAACTCTATTCTGGGCTCAATCGATTTCTCCGCTAACTCAATCGCCCGGCCCCTATCGCCGATCGCGAAAAGGGAAATAGCCTCTTCAAAGTCGATATAGCCATCGAGATAAGCGGCATTTCCTGCGCTCGCGGCTTCGCGGGCATCATCGAATAGAGTAATTGCTTTATCATGATTTTCCATGCGAGAGTACGCAATTGCCATGTTGAATAGGCACAGCGCGATGCGCTCATCATATCGGGTTTCAAGCTTACGATATCCATCCAACGCGCTCTCATGGCGTCGCAGGGCTGCCTTGTAATCCCCAAGGTCAAACAGGATATTCCCTATATTGGACGTCGTCGCATAAATGCCAGCAAGGGCCGCTTCTCCAACGATTGCTGAATTGTAACTGATGTTTTTTTCGTAAAGTTCAATCGCAACGGCATAGTCGCCATCGGCTTTTGCCCTGACAGCCAGCGCGCCAACAACACCCGGCAAAAGCCCGACCATCTCGTTAGACTCGGCGAAAGACAGGCTGTCTTGAAGAAAAGACTCCATCCGAGCCGTATCGCCATCCAGTTGAAATGCACGAATGCCTCGATAGAAATTGAGATAAGCCAGAGACAGTTCGTCATTGGCAGATCGTGATTGCGCAACGAGCGTGTCCAGTTCTCGGGCTTTCTCGTCGCCAGGCTCTTCAAAGCTTCTCCCAATCTCAAGGACCTTCAGCATGCGTGCTGCATTGGGCGCAACTTGTTCGATTAGAGCTGGTTGCTCATCTCTCGGTATGAAACTCGCGCGCAGCCGAAGGTAGTTTTCCATCAAGCCAGCTTGCTGCTCGTCAGGGAGTGTTGGTAGCTCAGCAGCGCATCTGTTCCCAGCACCGCTTTCCAATTGTTCTCCGTTGGTGACCGAAGCTATCAGCTCCGCGCAGATGGACTTCCCTTGCGATCTCGCGGATTGTTGCAACGGTATTTCTAATGCTGCTGCAACCGCGACAACAGCAAAAGCAACTCTTAGGATCACCAATCTGGACAATAGCTTCCCCAACCAACACCTAGCTCCAGCGATCATAAACGGCTATTAAGCAGGTTACGGGCCTTAGCGCTAGTCCGGGAATGGTCGGCCGATGGAGACAAGAATAATTTCCGCAACTGGGTCGCAAACGCAACGTCTGCTTTCTATCCTCCCGCTTGCAACCAGGCGCTTCAGGCGTTTTTGATCGTCAGCCCGCCGTCCACTGGGATCGCAACACCGGTGAGGAAGCTCGCCGAGGGTAGCACCAGTGAGAGCGTCATGTGTGCAACTTCCTCAGGGATGCCATACCGGCGAAGCGGCACGCGGCGTTTGGCGTAGATTTCTTTGTGCTCGTCCGGAATGCCCTGCGTGATGCCCGTTCGAATAGGGCCGGGGCAGATGCAATTGACCGTAATCCCGTCGCGGCCAAGATCCACCGCTAGGCCCCGTGTGAGCCCGATCACCCCGTGCTTTGCGGCCACATAAGGCGAATTGCCGGGCGTTGCGCCAAGCCCCTCAGTCGATGCAATATTGACGATGCGCGGACACTGGCTTTTGCGAAGATGGGGCATGGCCTCCCTGATGATCCGCTGGTGCGCTGTAAGCATCGCGCCAACGCTTTGATCCCAAACCCCGGAATAGCTTTCGTCTTCAATCAAAGCATGTTTTGCAAAGCCTGCATTGTTCACCACAAAATCGAGGCCCCCCAGCTTGTCTGTAATCTCAGCAACGCCGGTTTTGATCGCGGCTTCATCGCTTACGTCGAGGGCCAAGGGGAAGGCAGAGCCGGGATAGCCCGCTGCATTGATCTCTGCGGCAACTGCGTCACATTTCGTCTGATCAAGGTCAGTCACCGCAACGTGCGCGCCTTCGGAAGCAAACAGGTGCGCGGTGGCCCGGCCCATACCGCTGGCTGCACCGGTGATGATGGCTTTGTGGCCTGCAATGGAGCGGCTTAGGGCTTTGTAAGGTTGCATAACTTTCCTCAATCCAGTTTCGGCGGAAAGCCCGGTTCCGCCTTCGCCATGGCGGCCTGATATGCAGGGCGCGCGCCGATGCATTGCAAATAGGCTTGCAAATTGGGCATGCCCTCAATGCTCATATCGTTGAACGCGCGGGCTGTGGTAAGGGAGAAACCGAGCATGATGTCTGCCGCCGTGAAATTCGAACCGCCAAAGTAATCCGCTTCGCCCAGCGCTTTCTCGATATGCGCCCATGCATTGGTAATGCGTTTCGCAAGCGGTGGCGGCATCTCTGCGCCTACAGCGTTCACCGCAATGCTCATCATCCCATTGGTCATGAGCGTCGCATTGGCGAAGTGATACCAATACAAATGGCGCGCGAAATCGGGGTTGTTTGCTCCGGGCACAAGGTCAGTGTCAGGTGCATATTTGCCCACGATATAATCCATAATCGCGCCGCTTTCGCCCAGCACAAGATCGCCGTCGGTGATTACGGGCGCGATTTCCATTGGGTGGAGCGCCTTTAACTCAGGCGGGGCAAGCCGCGTCTCTGCATCGCGGTTGTAAAGCTTGAGATCGTATTCAAGCCCCAACTCCTCGCACAGCCAGACAATGCGTTCCGATTGCGAGATGCGAAGGTGGTGAATTGTGAGCATGAGGGCGGGTCCTTATGATGATTTACCTCAGTGATTGGGCGAATGGGGCGAGCGTGTCGAGCGAAATTGTGCGCCCGCTATTGAATTGCGAATTATTCTCATTAAGTGCACTTGCATGGCTCAAGCTTTCTACGATCTCACCGTCACCGCGTCCGAGCGTGTTTCCCCTTCCATGCATCAGATTACCCTTGGCGGAGAAGCCTTGCGCGGCTTTCCCAAAGGACAGGATGGCGGCTATTTCAAGCTCATCCTTGAGCCGGGCAGTGCGGGCAAGAAAGCTCTGATGCGCACCTACACGATCCGCCGTCAGCGGGAGAGCGAGCTTGATGTGCTGTTCGCGCTTCATGGTGATCATGCAGCGGGCCCTGCGACAAGCTGGGCCCTGAATGCCAACGTAGGCGATCCCATAACCATTCGCGGTCCCGGTCCGGCAAAGCCCTTGCCTCAGACTTGCGGGTTTTACCTCATTGCCGGAGATATGGCGGCTCTGCCTGCGATCACTGCCAACCTCGAGGCGATGCCGCGCGGTGCCAAAGGTGTTGCCGTGCTAGAGGTACAGCATGAGGAAGACGCGGTCCCGATTGACGCGCCCGAGGGTGTGGAACTGCGTTGGATCGTGAATCCTCAGCCAGGTCTGCATCCTTCGCTTTTGGCCGATGCTCTTCGCTCAGTTGAAGTGCCTGATTGCGAGATCGCGGGATGGGCGGCCTGCGAGTTTGAGGGGATGAAGCTTTTGCGCTCTTTCCTGCGGGAGGAGGCCGGCGTTGGACCGCGAAACCTCTACACTTCCAGCTATTGGAAGCTCGGCCTTACCGAAACGCAGCACAAGGTGGTGAAGCGCGAGGATGCCGAAGCGCAAGATGTACCGATCCAATAAGCCGGTTCAATAGAGCGGGCTTTTCATCCTTGGCTGGGCGCTTTAGCATCGCGCGCTATGGACAATATCGAAATCTGCCGCCGCCTTTTCACTGCACTTGAGGTCAACGATCTTGAAAGCGCCTCGGCTCTGTGCGCTGACACATTCGAGGGCAGCCAGAACGGCGGGCCCGCAATTGACAAATCGACCTTGATGCAGTTCACAGGGGCGGTGCATTCGATTGTGCCGGATTTCCGGTACGAGAACGCGGTGCGCTGGCAAACCGAGGGCGGATTTGTCGAGGAGCACGACGTGTGCGGCACGCTTCCGGATGGATCGACGTTCAAGCTGGTTTTGTGCATTGTGGGCGAGGTTGCCGACGGCAAAATCACCAAGCTTCGAGAGTATGTCGATACCGCTGCTGCCGCTGGCCTCTTGAAGGCGCTGCGACCCGAATAGATGGGGCCTGAATAGCTGGGCCCCGAAAGCTGCCCCAGCCTAGTCGCCTGAGCTCTCTCGGGCCCAGCCGGGTTTCGCTGGCTCTAAGCTTTCCAAAAACGCATCGGCGGTCTCAAGATAATCGCGCTTTTTCTCGTCCCCCATCCGGTCCCATGTTGCATAAATGCGGCCGATGCGGTGGTTGCTTGCGAGACGTTCGCGGTGGCGGTTCATAAAGTGCCAATAGAGCGGGTTGAACGGGCACGCATCTGGCCCAGTTTTCTGAGCGACTTTGTACCGGCATCCTTTGCAATAATCCGACATCTTGTTGATGTAATTGCCGCTGGCCGCATAGGGTTTTGTTGCAAGCTTTCCGCCATCTGCATAAAGGATCATGCCCGCCACATTGGGCAGCTCCACCCACTCATAGGCATCGGCATAAACGGCCAGATACCAGTCCTGCACATCAGCCGGATTGATCCCAGCAAGTAGGCAGAAATTCCCTAGCACCATCAAGCGCTGAATATGGTGAGCATGAGCATTGGTGTGGGTCGATCGGACACAGTCAGACAGGCACCGCATATCGGTCTCACCGGTCCAGAAAAACTCCGGAAGAGGGCGCTCAGCATCCATCGCGTTGTCGGTTTTCAGCCCTGGCATAAAGTGCCAGTAAAAGCCGCGGACATATTCGCGCCAGCCGATAATTTGACGGATGAAACCTTCAACCGAATTCAATGGCGCGCGGCCGTCACGGTATGCTTTTTCAGCGCGCTCACACAGTTTGAGCGGGTCAAGCAGCCCGCAATTGATGCTGGTGGAGAGCATCGAGTGATAAAGGTCATCTGACCCATAAACCATCGCATCTTGATAAGGACCAAAGTTCTCAATGCGCTCTTCAAAAAAGGCATCCGCAGCTTTTTCCGCGTCCGCAGCGGTGGCAGGCCATTCGAACGGCTCTAACTTGCCGAAATGGTCACCAAACCGGTTCTCAACGAGTTCCAAGACTTCACGGGTGATCGCGTCGGGTTCAAACTTGGGCACTTTGGGCAGGAACAAATCTTCGCCATTGAGCGCCTCGCGATTTTCGGCATCGTAGTTCCATTTGCCGCCAACGGGCTCCATTTTGCCTTGGCCATCGCGGTCCATAAGAAGCCCGGTCTTCTTGCGCATCTCGCGGTAGAAATGCTCCATCGTAAGGGTCTTGCGATCCTTCGCCCAGTCGCGGAACTCTGAGATTGAACAAATGAAGCGGTCATCGGTGAGGATTTCAACCTCGCAGGCAAATTTATCGGGCCATTCTTCGAGCGCTTGCTGCACCCGCCATTCGCCTGCCTCAACCACGCGGATGGCATCTGGATTTCGGCGTTCAATGGCGCGGACGACCTCGCCTGTGAAGTCCCCTGAATTGCCGTCGTCATCAAGCTTTACATAATCGACGCTCCAGCCGTCTGCGCGAAGCTCCGCGGCGAAATGGCGCATGGCGGCGAAGATGAGTGCGATCTTCTGCTTGTGGTGTTTGACATAAGTAGCCTCGTCCCAGACCTCCATCATCAGGACGACGCTGTCCTTCTTGGCCGCGCCCATCAAAGAGGGGAGGGTACGGGTGAGTTGGTCGCCAAGGACGGGAATCAGGGTGCGGCAAGAAGACATGCCACGCTAACGCACCGGCGCGCAAATCGTGCCTCAAACAAAGCTATAAGGATCAATATCGACGCCCACGCGCACACCGGGCGGAAATTCCCGGGTCCCAAGCCAATCGCGAAGCGCGCCTTGGAGATTGGCGCTGCGCCGCGCGTTGATGAGGAAGCGGTAGCGGTAGCGGTTTCGCAGCAGCGCCATGGGAGCAGGGGCAGGCCCCAAGATCATCACATCGCTCAAATTCGGGCGCGAATGGCCCATGCGGGTGGCAACATCGCGCACTTCGCGTTCGTCTTCGCTCGAGAGGATGATCGCAGCCCATCTGCCAAAGGGCGGAGCCCCTGCATCGCGCCGAGCCTCGGTCTCCGCTTCGTAAAACCCATCGCGGTCGCCATCGGCAAGCGCGGCTATGACGGTGGCTTCGGGGTGGCGCGTTTGAATGAGAACTTCACCCGGCTTCGAGCCCCGGCCCGCGCGTCCGGCGACTTGGGCGACCTGCTGATAGGTGCGTTCTGCTGCGCGCAGGTCTCCGCCTTCGAGGCCAAGGTCTGCGTCCACCACGCCCACAAGCGTGAGTTCAGGGAAGTGAAAGCCCTTGGTCACAAGCTGCGTGCCCACAATCACGTCAATCGCTTTGGCTTCGGCCTTGGCTATGAATTCTGCGGCTCGTTCGGGTGAGCCCAATGTGTCAGAAGTGGCCACCGCGACGCGCGCTTCGGGGAACAGCTCGGCGACTTCATCTGCGATGCGTTCGACACCTGGCCCGCAGGCAACAAGGCAGTCCGCCACGCCGCATTCCGGGCAGCTTTCCGGCACAGGCCCTTCGAGCCCGCAATGGTGGCAGGAGAGGCGGCGGGACAGTCGGTGTTCGACCATCCAAGCGCTGCAATTGGGACATTGGAACCGGTGCCCGCAGTTGCGACAAAGCGTCAGCGGTGCATAACCGCGCCGGTTGAGAAATAGCAGCGATTGCTCGCCGGCCTCCAGCCGCTTCTCAATCCCTTCGACCAAGGGCTGCGCAAGCCAGCGTCCCGCACCTGGCTTATGTTCGGTAAGGTCAATCAGCTTGATCGCTGGCAGCTCAGCGCCGCCAAACCGGCTGGGAAGTTCCAGCTTTGTATAAGTTCCGCTGTTCGCCATATGGAGGCTTTCCAGCGCTGGGGTAGCGCTCGCAAGCACCACCGGAATATCCTCGAAACGCGCGCGCATGACAGATACATCACGCGCATTGTATCGCACGCCGTCATCCTGCTTGAAGCTGATCTCATGCGCTTCATCGACCACGATCAGCCCGAGATTGGCGTATGGCAGAAAAAGTGCGGAACGTGCGCCCACAATGACCTGTGCGCTCCCTTCGCTAATCGCCCGCCAAGCGCGCCTGCGCTCGGTTGATTTGAGCGAAGAGTGCCACTGCACCGGGGGCGTCCCAAAGCGCTGTTCAAAGCGGGTGAGGAAGTTTTCGGTAAGCGCAATTTCGGGTAGCAGCACCAAGACCTGACGCCCCATGCGCAGGGCTTCTGCCACGGGTTCGAAATAAGTCTCGGTCTTGCCCGACCCAGTGACCCCATCGAGTAGAAAGGGTTCAAATGTACGCTTTTCAACGGCTTGTACTAAGGTCTTGGCAACCCGCATTTGATCGCCGGACAGGGCGGGCTGGTGAAAATCCGCGTCTGCGGGCGGATAGGGGCGGTCAATGGCGACCGTGACAGGCTCAATCACCCCTTGGTTCACAAGTCCGCGCAAGACCCCGGTGGAAACCCCTGAAACCTCCGCTAATTCGCGCAAGATGCCCTGTTCGCCTTGAAGTAGATCCATCGCCGCCTCGCGCTGCGGGGTCATGCGCTCAGGCACTGCCCCTTCGACCAGCCGGTATTCGGTGGTGGTGGTCGGCCCACCCAAAGCGCCCCCGCTGGAGAGCACCATGCGCGCAACGCTTGCTAATGGAGCGCAGTAATACTCCGAAGTCCACTCAATCAGGCGGCGCAGGGCGTGAGAAATAGGGGGGACTTGCACGACTTCGCGTAGCGCGCGCAGTTTTGATGCATCCACCTCAGCGCCCGGCAATCGCCCCTCATCCCACACCACGCCTGTGACCGTGCGCGGCCCCAAAGGCGCGACCACAACGCTGCCTGCTTCCACAGCCATTCCATCCGGCAACTTGTAATCAAGAGGCCCAAGTGCTGCATTGAGGACAAGAATTCGGACGCGCTGCATGGTGCCAATATCTATGCACGCACATCGTGATAAGCCAGCCATGAGAGAGGCACATATGCACAAGTCCCCGCACACACCCTTCGCGCGCCGCCAGTTCATCGGCGGAGGGCTCGCGCTTTCCGCTGCACTCACATTGCCCGCTTGCGCAGGCACCACCGGCATTAGCCTCACCGAAGCCGTGCGGCGATTGCTCCTTATTTCGAGCGAAAACGCCTTTGCGCGTCTCACGGCAGATGGCGGCTATTGGGACAATCAGGTCGCGCGGCTGGGACTAGGGGATGTGCTGGGTTCGCGCGGTAATGTTCTGACCCGCATATTCACATCATCATTGGTGAAGGACCAATTGGAAGACGCCTTTGCCGACTTCGCAGTCGATGCCTCATTGCGCGCTGCGCCGATCGTTACCGAAGCAGTGCGCACCATCGGCTTTGCCAATGCGGTGCAGCTCGTTCGCGGCGGGCCAAAGGCTGCGACCACAGCGCTTCGCGGAGAGCTTGGCGGGCGCTTGGTCGAACAGATGGTGCCGGAGTTGGGGGACGCGATCCGCATTGCCTCCAACCCCGGTGTGGCAGAGCTTCTACGGCAGGTAAGCGGCACTGATATTAGCGCCATTGCTCAAGGGTTTGCGGGCAATATTGATGATGCAATCTGGAACGAGATCGGCGCCGAAGAGGCGCTGATCCGAGCTGACCCGCAGGCGACCAATGACCCGCTTCTGATCGGTGTGTTTGGGCTAGGCAGGGCGCTCTAAGCTTCAAGAAATCCACCGTTTGTCACCGGCGACCTCGGGCACTTGGTTGAAAACTCGTGAGTGCGGCGGCATTCCAATTTGCAACCGACTCGATTGAAAGGCACAGCCGACATGAAATTCTTCGCCGACACCGCTGAGATTGATGCGATCAAGGACCTTGCTGCAACGGGCCTTTTGGACGGGGTTACAACCAACCCTTCGCTGATCCACAAATCGGGCCGCGATTTTATGGAAGTTACGAAAGAGATCTGCGGCATCACCGACGGTCCGGTCAGCGCCGAAGTCGTCGCTCTCGATCACGAGACCATGATGAAAGAGGCCGAAGTCCTTCGCAAAATCGCTGACAATGTCTGCATCAAAGTGCCGCTGACGGTTGATGGTCTCAAGACCTGCAAGGCGCTGACGGGCGAGGGCACGATGGTCAATGTGACGCTGTGCTTCTCAGCCAACCAAGCGCTCCTCGCTGCCAAAGCAGGTGCAACTTTCATCTCGCCCTTCGTAGGTCGCCACGACGACAATGGCTTTGACGGTATGGACCTTATCGAAGACATCCGCCTGATCTATGACAATTACGGTTTCGAAACCGAAATCCTCGTCGCATCCGTGCGCCACGTCACCCACGTGCTCGAAAGCGCCAAGATCGGAGCCGACGTCATGACCGCGCCGCCCAAAGTGATCCATGCACTGTTCAACCACGTGCTGACCGACAAAGGCATCGAAGGCTTCCTCAAGGATTGGGAAGCAACGGGGCAAAGCATCGTTTGATGGTAATGGATAGAATTATCAGGGCGCACTTATGATCGGTTTCGTCATCCTAACAATATTGCCATTAGTTTACATTGCTGTGCTCAACTGGTTCGTCTCGTTCTTCGTTTTCAAGACACAGCCACCGCTGCAAAGGGCTCTCGCGACGACCTGTGTGTCGGCTTTGGTTTTGTCCCTTATATTCGCCTACCAGGTCGAGGCCGCCATGCCGGCGGACCTTGCAGGAAACCTATTGGCCTCATATTTCACTGTCCTTTTGAGGCTAGCGGTTCCTGCAGCGCTGTGTTTCGTTTTTTACTATTTCATGCTCAAGCGGCGGTGGGTCGATGACGACGACCACGAGGTTTTTGATTAATCGGCTTTAGATGACTAGAGGCATGAGGCACTGACCCTAGTCAATGTCTCATCTGGATTCTGCGTGACCGAAGAAACCCCTCTCGATAAATTCAAACAAGCGCTCACCGGAGCATCGCGGGCCATCGCTCAGGATGCTGAGGTTGAAGTCGCATGGAGCGCAGACGTGCCCGGCGCATCTGGCAACCGCTTCCGAGTGCCTCTTCCGGGCCGCGATTTGCCAGCAGAGCAAGTGAGCGAAGCGCGCGGCTTTGCTGACAGTTTCGCGCTAAAACTGCGCCACCATGATGCAGGGCTTCATGCCGTGAACGCACCACCTGAGCCGGTCGCGCGCGCATGCTTCGATGCGATCGAGCAGGTGCGCTACGAAGCGCTTGGCGCAAACCGGTTCGGCGGTATAAAAGCAAACCTTGATGACGCGACCGAGATGCGCCTCAATTCCGACGGCATTACCCGCGCGCAAAATGCCTCCGAAGTGCCTTTGCAGACCGCGCTGGCGCTCATGGTGCGCGAGGAACTCACCGGAGAGCCTATCCCAGAGCGAGCCGTCACGGGCCTAAGCCTTGTGCGCGAGGCGATTGAGAAGGCGGTGGGTGGCGATTTGTCCGCGCTCGCAGATAGCCTTGGCGACCAAGAGGCCTTCCAGAAACTCGCGCTCGACATGCTTCGTGACTTGGACCTGACGCGGCCTACCGAAGATCAGGATCAGACTGACGAAGACGATTCCGACGAGGATGACGGCCAAGACGAAGAGGACGCGGGCGATGAGCAGCAGGAAGGCGAGGCAGAGCCCGACGCCGCCGATGTTGCAGGCGAAATGCAAGAGGGCGAGGCTGACGGTGACACCGAGGCCGAGATGCAGGGCGATGAGGATTTTGAGGAAGGGGAGCCCGGCGAAGACGGCGATGCCTCCAACGCGCCCACGCGTCCAAACCGCCCGCAAGCCGACATTCCCGAAGGCCTCGACTACAAGGCCTTTACAGAGAAGTTCGACGAAGAAATCGAAGCGCCAGAGCTGTGCGATGCGGAGGAACTCGACCGCCTCCGCGCTTATCTCGACAGCCAGCTGACGGGACTTCAAGGCGTGGTGACACGGCTAGCCAACCGTTTGCAACGCCGCTTGATGGCGCAGCAAAATCGCAGCTGGGACTTCGATCAAGAAGAGGGCGTTTTGGACGCAGCGCGCCTTAGCCGCGTAATCGTCTCTCCCGGTACGGCGCTGTCTTACAAGGTCGAGCGCGATGTGGAGTTCAAGGACACGATTGTGACCTTGCTGATCGACAATTCAGGCTCAATGCGCGGGCGGCCGATTTCGATTGCCGCGATCAGCGCCGATATCCTTGCGCGCACGTTGGAGCGGTGCGGGGTGAAGACCGAAATCCTCGGCTTTACGACCAAGGCGTGGAAAGGCGGTCAATCGCGCGAGGCGTGGCTCGCCGATGGCAAGCCGCAAGGTCCCGGCCGCCTCAACGATCTGCGCCACATCATCTACAAACAAGCCGACGAACCATGGCGCCGCGCGCGCCGAAATCTGGGCCTGATGATGCGCGAGGGGCTGCTCAAAGAGAATATCGACGGCGAAGCGCTTTTGTGGGCGCACTCGCGGCTGGTCTATCGCCCTGAGGAACGCCGCATCCTAATGGTGATCTCCGACGGCGCGCCAGTGGATGATTCTACGCTCAGCGTGAATTCGGCCGGCTATCTGGAAGCCCATCTTCGCGGCGTGATCGACTGGATCGAGAACGTCAGCCCTGTTCAACTCGTCGCCATCGGCATCGGCCACGACGTAACCCGCTACTACCGCCGCGCGGTGACGATCATGGACGTCGAGCAACTCGGCGGCACGATCATGGAGCAGCTCGCGGAGCTGTTCGAGGATGAAAAGGGCGGACGGCGGCGGTGAAGAACAATTCGTCATTCCTGCGAAGGCAGGAATCCAGCTAAGGCTGGTGTTAAGACGCGATGTTATCTGGACCCCGGCCTTCGCCGGGGTGACGAGGGAGGAGTTACAACTTGGTTGAAACCGTCACTCTTTGGAGGCCAACAGGCCCGCAAGAGCTCAAGCTTGTTGAAGACTCAGGCTGGAAAGTCTGGCCTCCACGTCTGCCCGAACAACCGATTTTTTATCCCGTCACGACCGAAGAATATGCGATCAAGATCGCGCGTGACTGGAACGTGCGAGCAAGCGGCTCTGGATTTGTCACGCGGTTCGAAGTGCGCAAAGACTACCTCGACCAATACGATGTGCAGCTAGCGGGCGGAAAAGAGCACGCCGAATACTGGATTCCAGCCGAAGAATTGGACGATTTCAACGCTGCGATTGTAGGAACGATCGAAGTCACTAGGAGCTATCCCGAATGAACGTAACCGAAGCCGTCACCAGCCGCCGCTCTGTGCGCATGTTCACCGACCAAAAGGTCGAGCTTGAAACCATCCGCCGCGTGCTCGACACTGCGCGTTGGGCCGCGTCAGGCTGCAACTTCCAACCTTGGGAAGCCGCTGTTGTTACCGGGGACTCGCTCAAACAACTTCAGGCCAAGATCATCGAGAACGGCCCGCAAAAGCCGGAATATGACTGGACGGCTCCAGAGCAAGAAGACGCCTACAAATCGCGCCTTCACGCGGTGGGTGCTGGCATGTTTGGTGCGATGGGGATTGCGCGCGATGACACTGAGGCGCGCATGAAGGCGATGGCGCGCAACACCACCAGCTTTGATGCGCCGGTCGTCATGTTCACTTACTTCCCGCGCTTTATGAAAGAGCCCCAGTGGTCGGATACGGGCATGTGGCTGCAAACCGTCGCTTTGCTGCTGCGCGAAGAGGGCCTCGACAGCTGCTATCAGGAGGCGATGGCGATGTATGCGAACACGATCCGCGATCACCTTGGCCTCGATCATGAGCGGTATATGCTCTTTTGCGGTATGGCGATCGGCTACCGCGACCCGGATGCCCCGCTCAACAATTTTGAGCGTGAACGGGTGCCTTTGGACGAACACGTCAGCTTTCACGGCTTTGAGTAAAGCCGGTGGCGCGCATCGACCCACCGGCCGAGGACGAGCTTACTCCTGAGCAAAAGCAAGGTTTTGCAATGGCGGAGGCCTTTATGGGCTTCTTGCCCAATTCCTCTGTCTCTATGGCGCATTGGCCTGAATTGGCTCAGACCTTTGCACCTTTCGCGGCCAATATCCTTGGTGGGGGTGAGCTGGATCGTTCTCTCAAGAACATGATCGCAGCGGTTGCCAGTAGTGCGGCGGGTTGCCGATACTGCATGGCGCACACGGCGCATCAGGCGCAGCGCGCTGGCGGGGATGCTGAGAAGGTCGCGCGAGTTTGGGAATACCAAACAAGCGACCTGTTTACCGATGCCGAACGTGCGGCACTCGATCTTGCGCTTGCCGGTGGGCAGGTGCCCAATGGCGCGAGTGATGCGCATTTCGATGAGCTTAAAAAGCACTATTCCAACAAGCAGATTGTTGAGATTGTGGCGGTGATATCGCTCTTCGGGTTCCTCAACCGCTACAATGACACGATTGGCAGCGAGCTTGAGGCGGAACCGCTCGCCTTTGCCAAAGAAACCTTTGCCTCGCGCGATTGGGACGGTTGACCCAAATCGCCGCTCGCATAAAAGCCCGTGGCTATGTCAGAGCTCAAACTCTTCAACTCGCTCACCCGCGAAATCGAACCCTTTACCCCCGTCCACGATGGCGAGGCGCGGGTCTATTCTTGCGGGCCCACGGTCTACAACTATCAGCACATCGGCAATATGCGCGCCTATGTGTTCGCCGATACGCTCGGCCGGACGCTCCAATACAAGGGGCTCAAACTCACCCATGTCATCAACATCACTGATGTGGGGCATCTGACGTCTGATGCTGATGAGGGCGAGGACAAGATGGAGAAAATGGCAGCGACGCAGGGCAAGTCTGCCTGGGATATCGCCGCCTTTTATCAGGCCGATTTTGAAGCCGATCTGGCGCGCCTCAATGTGCAGCAAAAGCAGCACCCGCGCGCCACCGAATATGTCGAAGAGATGATCGCATGGGGCAAGAGCATCGCGGATGCGCACTGCTATGAGCTTGAAAGCGGCCTCTATTTCGACATCTCCACCGTCGCGGATTACGGCAAGCTTGCGCGCGCCGTGACCGAAGAGGGTGAGGGCCGTATTGAGAAGCTGGAAGGTAAGCGCAACGCGGGCGACTTTGCGATTTGGCGCAAGACCCCGGCGGGCGAAACGCGCCAGATGGAATGGGAGTCACCTTGGGGCAAAGGTGCGCCCGGTTGGCACCTTGAATGCTCTGTCATGGGCGAGAAGCTGCTTGGCTTCCCCTTCGATATTCACACCGGCGGGATCGACCACCGCGAAATCCACCACCCCAATGAAATCGCGCAGAACCAGGCGTTTTCATGCTGCGGGGGTGAGGGGCTGAGCGAAGCGCGCAATTCGGGCGCGAACATCTGGATGCACAACAATTTCCTTGTTGAGCGCTCCGGCAAAATGTCGAAGTCCTCTGGGGAATTCTTGCGGCTGCAACTGCTCGTCGACAAAGGCTTTCACCCGCTTGCCTACCGCATGATGTGCCTGCAGGCGCACTACCGCTCTGAGTTGGAGTTTAGCTGGGAAGGGCTCGAGGCGGCTCTGACGCGGCTGAAGCGCATGGTGATGGCGGCCGAGCGGCTGAAGGACGCCGAGAGCCAGCCGGTTGCCGAGCACCCGAAGTTTGCAGCCCCGCTTGCCAAGTTCGATGAGGCGATTTGCGAAGACCTTGGCACGCCGGTGGCGCTGACGGCTTTGGAAGACGCCCTCGCGGTCAAGAAGGTCGCGCCTGAGGTTAAGCGTGCTGTGGTTGAGCATATGGACGCGGTGCTGGGGCTCAATCTTTTTGGGCTCACCCGCGGAGACCTGCGTATTCGTCCGGTCTCCGCTGAGATTACCGAGAATGAAATCGAAGACGCGATCGCCCGCCGCAGGGCTGCGCGCGCTGAAAAGGACTTTGCTGCCTCTGACGCGATCCGCGATGAACTTGCTGCCAAAGGCGTGGACGTGATGGATGGCGATCCGCTGGGCTGGGATTGGAAGCTGGGTTGACCATCTCGTAGCCTTCGCTAGGTAAGTTTCGTGATGCAACCTATATTATGGCTCGTCCTTGCTGCAATCCACGCGCTTCCAGCCGCCGCCTTGTTTCGACCTGCGACATTGACCTCTTTGTATGGCATTGCAGCTGACAGCCCGCTGTTCCTCCTCATGCAGCACCGTGCCGCACTGTTTCTTGCGGTGTTCGTCGCCTGTGTTTGGGCGGCGTTTGTGCCTGATGGGCGCAGATTGGCGGTGTTAGTGGTTGGGATCAGCATGCTGAGTTTCCTAGTGCTTTACGCCGGTGCCGGCTTTCCCGAGCCGCTTAAGCGTATAGCGATTGCAGACCTTGCAGGCCTTCCATTCTTACTTGGGGTGGCGTGGCTTGCATTCCGCGCGTAACGAAGCGCCATGACCAAACTCGCAATTTCCGGCCTCATCCGTCCGCTTCTCGAACGTAAGCTTGCCAAAGACCTCGAAGTCAATTGGTTCATGACGCATGAAGAAGCCCTCGAAGCGGTCAAGGGCGCGGAGATCGGCTGGTTCGATATGAACGAGAAAGAGGCCATGGCAGCAGCGCTTCATGCCGCGACCGAACTCAAATGGCTCAATTCGATCTACGCTGGCCTCGATTTCCTGCCGATGGATGTACTGATTGATCGCGGAATTACGGTGACCAACGGTGTTGGTATCAACGCGGTCACCATTGCCGAATATACCATCATGGGCATGCTCAACATCGCCAAGGGCTACCGCGAGGTTATTCGCGCACAGGAACGCCGCGAGTGGCTGATGGACAGCCCCGGCAAGCGCGAACTTGCAGGCTCCAAAGCGCTTCTGCTCGGCTACGGCGCGATTGGCAAACTCATCAAACCGCGCCTTGAAGCTTTTGATGTGGACGTCACTGTAGTCCGGCGCTCGGGAGGCGAGGGCGTGCTGACCCCGGATCAGTGGCGCGGCAAACTGGGCGAGTTTGACTGGGTGATCCTTGCAGTGCCCTCGACGCCTGAGACCGTGAACATGATCGGCGCCGATGAGCTGGCCGCAATGAAGCGCGAATGCGTGCTGGTGAACATCGCGCGCGGCGAAGTGGTCGACCAGCCCGCTTTGATCAAAGCGCTAAAGACCCGGTCCATCGAAGGCGCGTTTCTTGACGTAACGACGCCGGAGCCTCTTCCATCCGATCACGAGCTTTGGACCCTCGATAATGCGCATATCTCGATGCATTTGTCGGGCCGCGCGCAGAATATGATGTTTATCCGCAGCGCTGAGCGGTTTCTCGATAACCTGCAAAAGTACCTTCGCGGTGAGCCTGTAGCCCCGGTTTTCGACCCAAAACTGGGTTACTGATTTTTGTCAAATATCTGCGCTGATTGCAAAATGTGTATTGTGCACTTGGAATCTGACGGATTCCTGCAATACATGGTCATACAAAGTGGCAATGTCGTGCGCGCGCTTGGATATTAGGTGCACCGCGCCGACGAAATAGACTGGCTACGTTATGCGAAATCGGCTTAAAATTTGGCCCACGCACCGACGCCTAGGTTGCGTGCAAAACTTGGGGGGAATACTAAATGACTGATACCAAAAAAGCGTCCGACGTTTTCATCGAATGTCTTGAGGCTGAGGGCTGCGAGTACATCTTTGGTGTGCCGGGTGAAGAAAACCTCGACTTTCTCGATTCGCTCGGGCGCTCTGACAAAATCAAGCTCATCCTGACGCGCCACGAACAAGGCGCAGGCTTTATGGCTGCGACTTACGGCCGCCACACAGGCAAGACCGGCGTATGCGTCGCAACGCTTGGTCCGGGGGCAACGAACTTTGTGACTTCGGCAGCCTATGCTCAGCTTGGCGGAATGCCGGTGCTGATGATCACCGGGCAAAAGCCGATCAAAAAGTCCAAGCAAGGCCGCTTCCAGATCGTCGACATCGTCTCCCTCATGGAGCCGGTGACGAAATACTCGATCCAGATTGCTGCGGGCGACAACATCCCCAGCCGCGTCCGCGAAGCGTATCGCCTCGCGGAAGAGGAAAAGCCGGGTGCGACTCTCATCGAGCTTCCCGAAGATATCGCAGAAGAGCCCACCACCGACTGGCACCCGCTTCCCAAAAGCGTTGCGCGCCGTCCATCGGCTGAAGCCAAGGCTGTTCGCAAGGCGGTTGAGGCTATTGAAAACTCGAAGAACCCGATTCTTGTCATCGGCGCTGGCGCCAACCGCAAGACCGCGGGCCGCATGCTCGAGCAATTGGTTGAGAAGACAGGTATTCCCTTTCTTACCACCCAAATGGGCAAAGGCGTTATTGACGAACGCCATCCGAAATTCCTCGGTTGCGCAGCGCTGTCAGCTGGCGATTTCGTCCACCGCGCGGTTGAAGCGGCAGATTGCATCATCAACGTCGGCCATGATGTAATCGAAAAGCCGCCTTTCTTCATGCACGACAATGGTGTCACCGTTGTCCACGTCTCGACCAAGACGGCAGAGGTGGACCCTGTCTATTTCCCGCAGATCGAGGTTATCGGCGATATCGGCAACGCGATCTGGCAGATGAAAGAAGACATCTCGCCGAACCGCAGCTGGAATTTTGACCAGATGCTCGCTTACCGCGCGGCAGAGGTTGCGCATACCGAGCCGCTGGAGAATGATACACGCTTCCCGATTTTCCCGCCGCATTTGGTGAAGCAAGTGCGCGATTGTGTGCCGCATGATGGCATTATCTGCCTCGATAATGGCGTCTACAAGATCTGGTTTGCGCGAGGGTTCACCGCTTATCTGCCCAATACCGTGCTGCTCGACAATGCGCTTGCGACCATGGGCGCTGGCCTACCGTCTGCCATGATGAGCGCAATGCTCTATCCAGACCGCCATGTCATGGCGATTTGCGGCGACGGCGGCTTTATGATGAACAGCCAAGAGCTTGAGACCGCTGTGCGGTTGGGGCTCAACATCACAGTACTGATCCTTCGCGATGATGCTTACGGCATGATCCGTTGGAAACAGGCGAATATGGGCTTCAACGACTTTGGTTTGACCTATGGCAACCCAGACTTCGTCAAATATGTCGAAAGCTATGGCGGACATGGACATCGGGTCGAGAGCAGCGAGCACCTCACCGAAGTGCTGGCGCATTGCCGCGATACGCCGGGCGTGCACTTGATTGATTGCCCGGTCGATTATTCCGAAAACGACCAGATTTTGAACATCGACATCAAAGAACGCAGCGCTGAGCTTTGATCGCTTCACTGCTTTGATCAGGAGATGACGATGAAGACTGTAGTAAACCCGTTCGACCTTTCTGAAATCGGCCAGGTGCCGACCGCCGAATGGGATGAAATCGACGCGTTTCTGGCCCGCGCGCATGAGCTTTGCGAAGACCGCTCGACTTGGATGAAAACGCATGAGCGCGCGGCCATCCTTGAGAAGGTCGTGGAGATCATGAAGGATCGGCGCGATCATCTCGCCTTCCAGATTGCCAATGAAGGCGGCAAGCCATTGATTGATGCACGGGTCGAAGCAGACCGGGCGATCAAGGGGGTTGAGCTGTGCATTGAAGATCTTGGAAATGTGCGCGGCACGGAAATACCCATGGGCCTCAGCCCATCGGGGGACGGACGATTTGCCTGGACCACGCGTGAGCCCATCGGGCCTGTGGTTGCGGTCTCGGCTTTCAATCACCCCCTGAACCTGATCGTCCACCAAGTCGCGCCAGCCGTTGCGACCGGGTGCCCTGTTATCGTCAAACCGGCGAGCGACACGCCGCTTTCCTGCTTTGAGTTCATCGGCATATTGCACGAAGCGGGTCTGCCAAAGGAATGGGCCAAAGCGGTTGCACCATCGCGTGAGGCGTCTGAAAAGATGGTGACCGACCCGCGCGTCGCCTTCTTCACTTTCATCGGCTCAGCTGGTGTCGGTTGGGGTCTTCGCTCCAAACTCTCACCTGGCACACGCTGCGCATTGGAACATGGCGGCGTCGCGCCGGTCATCGTAGATCAGACAGCTGATCTTGATGCAGCGGTGCCCGCTTTAATGAAGGGCGGTTTCTACCATTCGGGCCAGGTGTGCGTATCAGTTCAGCGAATCTTCGCGCACTCTTCGGTGGTCGAAGAGCTGAGCAATCGCATGGCGGCGGCTGCGAAGGAGCTCAAAGTGGGCAACGCCATCGCTGAGGATACCGAATGCGGGCCCTTGATCCGTCCTGCGGAGACCGACCGAGTCGCTGAATGGGTGGAGGAAGCGCGCGAAGGCGGGGCGAAAGTCTTGAGCGGCGGCCAAAAGCTGTCCGATACAACCTACGCGCCCACCGTTCTTTTGAACCCGCCCGCAAACGCCAAAGTGTCGACCAATGAGGTATTCGGTCCGGTGGTCTGCATCTATTCCTATGATGATGTGAATGATGCGATTGCTCAGGCCAATGCGCTGGATGTGTCATTTCAGGCGGCGGTCTTTACCAATGACCTGAAAGGCGCAATGCACACCTATCGCAACATCAATGCGTCAGCCGTGATGGTGAACGATCACTCCGCCTTCCGGGTGGATTGGATGCCTTTCGCGGGGCTTAAAACCTCTGGCCATGGCACCGGCGGCATCCCCTATACAATGCACGAAATGACGATCGAGAAGATGATTGTAATCAACGCGTAGGTTTGACCTGCGCCCCCTATCTGGGGGGCATCATCGCTGGTTGGTCAGGAGAGTTGACCTCAGGGTTTATCTTGAGCGGCTCGCATGCCAGCCAATCTGAAGGCGAACGCGGCCGTGCCAGCCGCTCGGTGTAGTGCAGGTTTGTGCGGCGGGTTTGGATCAACTGTCTTCGAGCAGCAGCAGTACTGCTGTGATCTCTAGCCGTTCGTGCATGCCGAAGTGGTGATCGACCTCGCGAATGGTCGCATCGGCTACCAGTTGACCGGGGATAGCGAACTCGTGCTCAGGCAATAGCTCCATAAGCTCTTCGCCCTGCGCCACGGCTTCTGCACCCTCAAAGCGAAGGACGATTTCGTGACGCGTGCCGGAAAAGGTGATTGAACTCCACGCCTTTTCATCATGGCTCAAGCAGGTGCCGCAGCCTCCTCCCAGCTTGACCAATGCATCGCGCAAATGGTCTGACGATGTGCGCCGAGCGCGTATGGGATGGGGGCGGTCGCCGGTTTTGACGCCGGCTGATTTCGTTTCCAGCGGTTTGAGGCCAAGCAGCGAACCAAGCGCTCCGCCAAACGGTGCTGCGCCCAAAATTTGCGGATCAAGCAGCATAGCGAAATCCTTTCACTTCCAGAGCGGGCGCTTTGTTTGAGACGACGCGGAAAGAATGAGGGCGGGCCTCCACGCGGCGGCCAGCGTTGTACTCATCCATCCATTCAAGCGTGCGCTCTTCGGTTTTCTTACGCGGGATACGGCCCATGCGAAGGTCCAGCACAAAGCGCGGATCATGCGCTGCAAGCCGGCCAAACTTTGTGGCGGCCATTTTGTGGGTTTGCAGGAAGCTCTCAACTTTTCGAATCAACATCGGTGACCCCTTTCAGGTGTTGTCTTTCACGTCGATCGAGCTGAAGGCCTGCACCGCGATTCGCTCGATGTTCTATTTATGTTCCACCCGAATTCCTACTTGTCTAGGAAAAATCCTTCATGTAGGAAGGATTTGTGAACGATGTTCCTCAATACTTCGCGAAAGGGAGCTGAAGAATGAGCCAGACAGATGCACGTAACCGCTTGGCACAATTGTCAAAAGAGCGCGGGACAAGCCTTGCGAGCCTGTCGGAATTATTGGGAAGAAACGCCTCCTACCTGCAGCAATTCATTAAGAAAGGCAGTCCGCGCAAGCTTGAGGAAGGCGACCGCAAGATGCTTGCGGAGTTTTTTGGTGTGGACGAATCAGAGCTTGGTGCGCCAGAGAATGGAGTAAAGGAAAAATCCTATTCGGCGAGTTGGGGCGCAGCTTTTGGCGATTGGATTGATGTTCCAAGGCTCAATATTGGGGCCTCAGCGGGGCCGGGGGCATCGCCCGATATTGAGAAGGCTTTTGACGCCTTCCGCTTTTCCCGCCGCTGGTTGACGGAACAGGGTTTGGAGGGCGCAAAACTCCAGGCGATCACGGTAGCGGGCGATTCGATGGAGCCGCTGCTCAATGACGGTGACGAAATTCTGATCGATACATCGCCGAGAGCTTTTCGAGATGGGGTGCATGTGGTGCGCCTTGGCGATACACTGATGGTCAAACGCGTGGCGCAAGCCGGGGCAGGGCGGTTTTCGCTGCTTAGCCAGAACTTGGCCTATCCGCCGGTGGATGTGGCGGCAGATGAGATGGAAGTGATTGGACGGGTGGTTTGGAAAGGAGGGCGCATTTAGAGGGGCTACGCGGTGCTTTGGGTCGTCCTCGGAATCTTCACTTTGATCTCTATTATCATTCTAGCAGATTTACCCTCAGCTCTAGGAGCTCAAGCTTTCGGTTCCCAAGCGCAGGCCCTGATTGCTACCCTTGGGGAGCGGAAGGACCTGTTGCAGGCATCTAGAGATATGCGAGCAAAGAGGCCGATTTAATAAGTGGCCTCGCGATGGTCTTGCTCTCAGGATTGGCCGTGGCAATCATGGTGCTTAGCCGTTCTGCCCGTACAATGGTTGCGCGGCTCATGGCAGGTCCGGTCATTATGACGGTGGTTGTGATCCAGTTTTGGGTCTAATTAGGAGATGTCAGCTTCATACCCGTTCGCCCTGAGCCTGTCGAAGGGCGCGCGGGGACCTTGGCGAGCGTGCTTCGACAAGCTCAGCACGAACGGACGAGGGAAGTGTAAGCTAACTCCGCCGCCGCTTTAGCCAATCCTTATGTGTCGCCTCAGTCTTACGCCATGCGGCGAAGACCGAGAGGTCTTTATCCGGTTTGCCCGTGCGGCCCAGCGCGTAAATCTGGCCATAGAACCAGAACTGCACAGCAAAGCTCGCCGCTGCGCGAAGGGCTTTGATACCCGTGAGGAACCGCAAAGGTGCTGGGAAAAGCGAGAGTTCGTCTTCGTAGCGGTGCAAGGCATCCTCACCTTCAAGCAGGCGTTTGGGCCCGTCAGGGTCGGCGCATAGGGGCCGCCCCAAGCCGATCAAATCGGCCGCTCCGCTCTCCAATGCCTGTTCCATCGCCGCTTTGCTGCGAAAGCCGCCGGTGACCATCAGGGGCACTTTGCACGCCTCTTTCATCGCCTTCGCGAAGTCCACGAAATAGGCCTCGCGCTTGGCAGTCGAGGCTTTGACATTGGGGTTTTCGGCTGGCTCCATGCCTTCAATGCCGAGGAGCTTGGGTTGCTCATAAGTGCCGCCAGAGACTTCGATCAGGTCAACGCCGAGTTCCTCAAGCCATGCGACCACTTGCAAACTGTCCTCAAAGGCAAAGCCGCCTTTTTGGAAATCCGCGCTGTTGAGTTTGACGCTGATGGGGAAGTCTGGCCCCACTGCCTCGCGCGACCCACGAATGACTTCGGTGAGCAGGCGCGCGCGGTTTTCCAAGCTTCCGCCCCACTCATCGGTGCGAATATTGGTGCGCGGGGAGAGGAATTGCGAGATGAGGTAGCCGTGTGCGCCGTGGATTTGCACGCCGGTAAAGCCGGCCTCTTTGCAGGTGCGAACTGCGCGTACAAAGCTAACGATGATCGCCTCGATCTCGTGGGCCTTAAGCGCGACCGGCTCTCCAAACTGGCCTCCGGGGATGCCGACTTTGACGGCTGAGGGAGCCTTAGGGGCCTCGTTCACGATCTTGAAGCATTGGCGCCCCGCATGGCTGATTTGTGCCCAGAAGTGGTTGCCGTTGGAGGTGCCTGCCGCGGTCCACTCACGGAACAGGGCAAGCTCGTCCTCAGTCAGTTCGCGGTCGATAATGACATTGCCGGGCCTCTCCAGATGATCAGCGTCCACTTGAATATTGCCAGACAGCAGCATCCCTGCGCCGCCCTGTGCCCAAATCCTGTAAAGCCGTGTGAGTTCACTCGTGGGGAGGCCTTGCGGGTCAGCGAGCCCCTCTGTCATCGCCGCTTTCGCCAACCGATTGGGCAACACCGTGCCGCAGGGCAATGTGAGCGTACTTGCGATTGTCATTTCAATGTTTCTCCCCGTTTCACACGAACCATAGCGATTGGGTCTTATTGGGAAACCGATTTTTGAGAGCGCTTGCATTTGCATGAAGCCCGCGCCATTTCGCAGTGCATGAACGACGCTACCAAACAACCGCCCATGAAGGCCGCCATCATCCCCGTGACGCCTTTGCAGCAAAACTGCTCGCTGATCTGGTGCACCAAGACGATGAAGGCCGCGTTGACCGATCCGGGCGGGGACTTGCACAAGCTTAAAGACGGCATCGCCAAGGCGGGCGTGACCTTGGAGAAGATCCTCATCACTCACGGCCATCTCGACCATTGCGGGCAAGCAGGCATGCTTGCGGAAGAATTGGGCGTTCCCATCGAAGGGCCTCATAAGGACGACCTTTTCTGGATCGAGCAACTCGACAGCGATGGCGCGCGTTACGGGATGGAGGCAAAGAGCTTTACCCCTGACCGCTGGTTAGAGCAGGGCGATACGGTGACGGTGGGCGAGCTTACCCTCGACGTCATCCATTGCCCCGGCCACACGCCGGGCCACGTCGTCTTCGTTCACGGCCCCAGCAAGTTTGCAATTGTGGGCGACGTTTTGTTCCAAGGCTCGATCGGCCGAACCGATTTCCCGCGCGGCAATCACCAAGACCTAATCGATTCGATCACGAAGCGCCTCTGGCCATTGGGCGAAGACATCACCTTCATCCCCGGCCACGGTCCCACCAGCACTTTTGGCCAAGAGCGCCAAACGAACGCTTTTGTGAGCGACTATGTGTTGAGTTGAGCGGGGCGCTCAAGGGAACGCCCCGAGCTCTTTCTACATCACGCCCGCTGCGATCAAGGCCGCCACAACAGCCAGACCAAGCAGTGTAAGCATCGTGATCACAATGCCGACGATGCGGCCTGCCATAAGCTTGTCGCCCTCCATCCCGAAGGCATGAGCAATGCGGCCGATGATGAAGAGGCCTGCAACCCACGCCAGCCATGGTTCGCCGCGTCCCGATATCTCAATCGCGCCGAGAAGTATGAGCACAAAAGGCGCATTTTCTACGAAGTTTGCTTGCGCTCGCATCCGCCGCACGAGGTTCTCATTGTCCTGGTGGCCGATAGAGATTTTCTCAGCGTTACGAACCGCGCCAACGCGCAGCATCAGCCAAACATTCAAGATTGCTGCCGCCGCCGCAGCAGACAAAGTAACTGGAAGCAGTTCCATTAAACGATCCCCTCAAAATTCACTTTTTGGTTTTATTCTGAAACTGAGTTAACGAGATCGCATTGATCTTGCAACGCCGGAGCGGAGCAATTGTGTAAGGCTTCCTGCTTGCAAGCTTGGAAATTTGCGTTATATCGCGCGCCTTCCCGCCGCTTCTGGCTCGGACGTGCCCCTCGCGGAGGTGATTCACCTTGTGCGTATGGCACCCTTGGCTTAAGGGCGTCACCGAAACATAAGGAAATCGCGCAAATCCGCGGTTTTCCTTGCGACATTTATTTGAGGAAATGGCTGAGCCATGGCTGTCCCTAAGAGAAAAGTATCCCCGCATCGCCGTGGCAATCGGCGCGCGCATGATTCGCTGAAAGTTGAAGCTTTCGCGGAATGCTCAAACTGCGGTGAGCTTAAGCGTCCGCACACGATGTGCCACCACTGCGGTTATTACAACGGCCGTTTGGTGCTTGCCCCGAAGGGCATCTAAGCCGTCACTAAAGAAGGAATTCGTGCATGACCCTCCCGCGTATCGCCATTGATGCGATGGGCGGCGATGAAGGCGTGCGCGTTATGGTTGAAGGCGCGAGCCTTGCTCGCCGTGACCATGCAGGTTTCCAATTTCTTCTGGTGGGCGATCAAGAGCGGATTGAACGCGCGCTTGAAAGCCACCCGGGTATGGCCGGCGCCTCAGAAATTCTCCACTGTGATGATGTGATCAGCGGCGATGAGCTGCCCTCCAGGGCGATCCGCCGCGCCAAGACCACTAGCATGGGCCTCGCCGTCAATGCGGTAAAAGAGGGCGCGGCTGGCGCTGCGGTGAGCGCTGGCAACACGGGCGCTTTGATGGCGATGAGCAAGATCGCCCTTCGCACGCTTCCGGGCATCGACCGGCCCGCATTGGCCGCTCTTATGCCGACGCTTGAGCCGCACGATGTTGTGATGCTTGACCTTGGCGCAAATACCGAAGCCGATGCCCGCAACCTTGTGCAGTTCGCTGTAATGGGAGCGGCCTATTCGCGGATTGTTAATGGGTTTGAATGCCCATCTGTACGGCTTCTCAACATTGGTACAGAGGATATCAAAGGTACAGAAAGCCTGCGTGATGCGGCCGCCTTGCTGACGGATGCCGCGGGCCTTGCGCTTAATTTCGATGGCTTTGTCGAAAGTGACAAAATCAACCGCGGCGAGACGCATGTTGTCGTGACCGATGGTTTCTCCGGAAATATTGCGCTGAAGGCCATAGAGGGGTCTGCGCGCTTTGTGACCGACCTGCTGAAACAGGCTTTCACAAGTTCGCTCCGTTCCAAAATCGGTTTTCTGGTATCGAAGCCTGCGACCGAGCTTTTGCGCCACCATCTCGATCCCAACAACCACAATGGCGCGGTTTTCTTGGGGCTCAACGGCGTGGTGGTGAAGTCTCATGGCAGCGCCACTGCGAAAGGTGTGGCGCAAGCTGTGACCGTCGCGGCGCGGCTCCTAGAGAACCGTTTGATCGACCGGATCGCGGATGATCTGGGTGAATTGGGCCCAGATTTTAATAGGTGAGGCCTTGAAACATAAGTGAAAGAAGCCGAGAGCGGCCTCAACCTAACGTAACGTAAAGTCAGCGGAGACCCACGTGCCAGGATCAAGAGTGCCCGGTTCGCGAATATTGGGCTCCGGCTCTGCCCTGCCAGGCCGCGTTGTCACCAATGCCGAATTGGCCACTATGGTTGACACATCCGATGAGTGGATTGTCGAACGCACCGGCATTCGTCAGCGCTATATTGCGGGTGAAGGGGAAACCACCTCTACGCTCGCGGCAGAGGCGGCAAGGGCAGCCTTGGATGATGCTGGGCTGACGCCTGCGGATATTGATCTCATTGTTATTGCAACTGCCACTCCCGACAACACCTTTCCTGCAACCGCGACCAAGGTGCAGCATGCGCTGGGCTGTCATGGCGGGATCGCATTTGACGTGGCGGCGGTGTGTTCCGGGTTTCTCTATGCATTGACCACCGCCGACTCGTTGCTGACCACTGGTATGGCGAAGCGTGCGCTTGTAATCGGGGCTGAGACTTTCAGCCGAATTCTCGATTGGGAAGACCGCACAACCTGTGTCCTATTCGGCGACGGGGCGGGCGCCATCGTCTTGGATGCGCCAGATGCGTCCAATCCGGTGCAAAAAGACGGCGCCGGCATAATCGCAAGCCGCCTTCATGCAGACGGCGCGCAGCACGATTTGCTTTATGTTGATGGCGGCCCATCGACCACTCAGACTGTTGGACATTTGCGCATGCGCGGACCTGAAGTGTTCAAGCACGCCGTGGTAAACCTTTCGAGCGTCCTCAAAGAAGTCATTGACGACGCAGGGATTTCTTCAGATGAAATCGACTGGATTGTTCCCCATCAAGCCAACAAACGCATCCTTGATGCGACCGCTCGCAAGCTAAAAATCGGCGCTGAACGGGTTGTCGTGACGGTCGACCAGCACGCCAACACATCGGCGGCCTCCGTCCCGCTCGCTTTTGACACGGCGCGCAAGGACGGCCGGATCAAGTCCGGCGACCTGGTGATGATGGAAGCGATGGGCGGCGGATTTACGTGGGGTGCAAGTCTCATCCGAATGTGAGACAAAATTGTACAGAAACGCCAGTTTGTTGTATTACCAACACATTCGTTTGCGCGCGCTTGAGAAAAGCCTTACACTCTCAGCAGTTATTGTGATCGCGCCGGTTATTGGAGACCTCTATATGATGCGTTCAGTTGGCACTCTTACCCGGGCCGATTTGGCCGAAACAATCAACCGCAAAATGGGCTTTAGCCGTGCGGAATCGCTCGATTTGGTTGAGGCGATTTTGGACAAGATGTCCGACGCACTCGCCAAGGGTGAGAATGTGAAAATCTCAGGCTTTGGCAGCTTTGTCCTGCGCGACAAGAATGAACGGATTGGCCGCAATCCGAAAACCGGTGTTGAGGTTCCGATCACACCGCGCCGTGTTCTGACATTCCGCGCGAGCCAGCTCCTTAAGGAAAAGATCGCCGACGCGTCGTAAAGACCGCTTCGGGACTTTGAGAAACTTCGCATGGTAGACTTCTCCGATGGAAAAGCGAAAAGTGCCTTTCGCACGATTGGCGAGGTAAGCGAGGCGCTTGGCATAAAACCGCATGTCCTGCGTTATTGGGAGCAGCAGTTTTCGCTGCTTAAACCCATGAAACGCAGCGGCGGGCGGCGGTTGTATCGCCCAAGTGATATCGAGATGGTCGAGGCTATTGATCAGCTTGTGAACCAAGAGGGCTATACACTCAAAGGGGCTGAGGCTGTTTTGCGTGCAAGCGGTGTCTCGGGTGCAGAACGCCGCAAATCCGAGCGCCGCGAATTCGATCGCCGTGATGGTGAGGAGTTTGTGGCGTCTGAAGCGGCGGGAGGCGAGGCAAAACCTAACGCTGCGCCGGATGCTAATGACGATTCAGCGCTCGCTGAAAACATTGCAAAACTTAAACAAATCCGCGCTCGGCTTGCTCGGGCCATTGAAGCCTAAGCTTCATTCGGCACCGCTATTCCGCCGCCATCAAAGCCGCTTCGCCAAGGTCAACGCTGACCAGGCGTGAGACTCCTTTTTCAGCCATCGTGACACCGAACAAGCGGTGCATCCTACTCATGGTGACTGCGTTGTGGGTGACGATGAGATAGCGCGTCTTTGTGGTCTCGACCATCGATTCCAGTAGGTCGCAGAAGCGTTCGACATTCGCGTCGTCCAATGGCGCATCGACCTCGTCCAGCACGCAAATGGGCGCAGGGTTCGTGAGGAACAGGCCGAAGATGAGAGCCGTCGCGGTCAGTGCCTGCTCGCCGCCTGAAAGCAGCGATAGGCTTTGCAATTTCTTACCGGGCGGCTGGGCGTAGATTTCCAGGCCTGCTTCCAATGGGTCATCGCTATCAACAAGCGCGAGGTGCGCCTTGCCGCCTTGGAAGAGGCGGGTGAACAGAACCCGGAAGTGGCCATCGACCTCTTCAAATGCTGCCCGCAAACGCTCCCTGCCTTCGCGGTTGAGGTTGCCAATAGAGGCGCGCAGGCGTCCGACCGCTTCGGTCAATTCCGCTTGTTCAGAGGCGCTTGTGCCCGCTTCTTCTTCGATCCGCGCGAGTTCCTCGGCGGCGACAAGATTGACCGGACCGATGCGTTCGCGGCTGGCAGTAAGTCGCTCCATCTCCGCGCTTTCGGTTGAGGCGGGCTCTACGCTGTCTTCTTCAAACTCAAAGCGTTCGGCGAGCAGCGGGGGCGGGCATTGAAATTTCTCGCCTGAGATCCGCGCCATTTCCTGACGGCGGGCCTCTTCGTTCTCTGCGCGTGCGGCGAGCGTGGCTCGGCCTTCGCGCGCGACGGCGAGGGCTTCTTGCGCAGCCGCCAATTGGCGATCGACTTCGGTGATGGCGCTTTGACAGCGATCCATTTCGCCTTGCGCCTTTTGGAGCTCTTCGGTGAGGCGCTTGGCGATTCCTTCGCCTTGCTCGATTTCGGTCATAAGCGAGGCGGGCTTGGCAGCGACGACATTGCGCTCCTGCTCAATCTCCTCGAGGCGGTAATTGGCATCGGCCACGCGCTTGGTCGCCTCGCCAGAGCGCGCTTCCCAATTGTTCTTGTCCGCCTGTTGAGCGGCCAATCTTTCGCGGGCCACGGCGAGGCCTTGGTCATGCGCGGCAAGCTCTGCCACTACCGCCTGCACGCCTGATTTTGCCGCTTCATGCTTGGCCCGCGCAGCCTCTAGAGCCGCGCGGCCAGTGTCGGGCGAAGGAAGCGCAGCGCGGGCCTGCGCCGCCTCAGTGACTTCATTTTTGGCTGAGGTCAGTTGTTCTTCAAGATCGGCGCTCGATGCAGCGAGTTCTTCAAGACGCGCAGCGTTGCGCTCGCGCGCGGCTTCGGCTTGGTCGAGCAAGCGAAGCGCCGAGCGTTCCCCCTCGATAGCGCCGGCCAGTTCACGTTCGCGGGCAATGAGGCCGGTTTGCAGCGCTGAGAGTTCCTCACGCGCGGACGCTTCGCCAGCTTGTGCCGCCTCCAGCGCCTCGTGCAAGGGTGGCAGCTGGGTTTCCAACTCGCTGAGCCTATTGGCCGCTTCCAAACGCGCGGCTTCCGCAGATCCTTCGCCCCGCGCCACAAAGCCGTCCCAGCGGCGCAAATGGCCCGCCTTTGTGACCAACCATTCGCCCGGGCCAAGCGTGCGGCCATCATCGCTGTCCGTTACATGGACGAGGGCGAGGCGTGCGCGCAATTCTTCTGGACAATCGGTGATGTGATCGAGCAGATTGTCTGCCACAGCCGAGGCCCCATCCGCGCCGCCTGTCCAAAACCGCCCATCGGGATTATCTGCGGGCCGACCCAAAGGCGACTTCGCATCGCGGCCAAGGACGGCGGCAATGGCGCGCTCATACCCTTTGGCGATACGCACTTTGTCGAGCGCTGCGGGAAGCCCTTGGCGGCCCCTTTCCCGTTTTGCCCGCGCGTCGCGGTCTCGCACGAGGGCTGTGTATTCCCGCTCAATTCCGGCAAGCTCAGCTTTAGCGCTTGCCAATGCCGTTGCCGCATCATCACGCGAAGTTTGTAACTCGCCTTTGCGCGCCTGCTCTTCTTCAAGACGAGTGCGCAGCCGGGCCACATCTTTGGCGGCATCATCCACCGCCTCACGCGCCTCGGCAACCGCCGCTTCGATATCTTCGCCGCTTTCGAGACTTGCGCGGGCACTGGGCAATGCGTTCACCCTCACGCTCTACGCGGGCTAGGCGTGCTTCGGCCTGACCAATCGCGGCTTCTGCCACGCGCCATTCGGCTTCTACACCTGCGTGATCTGCTGTCGCCTTGGCAAGCGCGAGTTCGGCGGTGCGGCTTGCGCGTTCGGCGTCTTCGCTTTTGTTGGCAAGGGCAGGGCGCTCGCTCTCCGCTTTGGCGAGCGTATCGCGCGATGTTTCCACCTCGCGCTCAAGCCGGGTGAGCGCTTCGGCTGCGTCCTTGGTCAGGCGGTCGGCGTCCTTGCGGTCTTCTTCGAGGCGATTGCGCTGCCGGTCGAGGTCTTTGAGCCGCTGTTCGGCGGCCTCCAATTTCTCCGACAAAGCGGCCATGCGGTGGCCATGTGCGCTGGCATCATCGCGCCTGTCGGCCAGTTCCTCGCGCGCGTCGGCAAGTTTTGACGCTGCTTCCGCCTGCTGTTTCTGAGCCTCAGCCGCGGTCGCCTGAGCCAGCGTTACACGGTCCTCTGCCCCTTGTGCAGCCTCGCGCGCTTCTTTCGCCGCATAGGCTGCATCGCGCCACCTTGCGAAGACAACGCGCGCCTCGGCGTGGGCAATCTGCTCGGTAAGCTTGGTGTAGCGTTCCGCCTGCTTTGCCTGACGACGCAGGGTTGCCATTTGCGCGTCGAGCCCTGCCATGAGGTCCTCAAGCCGCTCCAAATTCTTCTCTGTCGAGCGCAGCTTGCTCTCGGCATCCTTGCGCCGGACGTGCAGGCCAGCGATCCCCGCAGCCTCTTCCAGCATCATGCGCCGTTCGGCAGGTTTTGCTGCAATCACTTGAGCGATCTTGCCTTGGCTGACCAAAGCAGGCGAATGCGCACCGGTCGCTGCATCGGCAAAGGTCAGAGCGACGTCTTTGGCGCGCACATCGCGGCCATTGACGCGGTAGGCAGAACCAGCACCGCGTTCGATCCGGCGAGTGACAACCAGCTCTTCGCCGCGGTCATCCTCGGCGTGCAAGACCACTTCGGCAAAGGCGCGCTGCGGCCTTGCGTCGGTGCCTGCAAAGATCACATCTTCCATCCCGCCAGAGCGCATCGACTTGGCGGACGTCTCCCCCATGACCCAGCGGATGGCTTCCAAAACATTGGATTTTCCGCAGCCATTGGGCCCCACAACCCCGGTAAGGCCGGGTTCAATGCGCAATTCAGCCGGTTCTACAAAGCTTTTAAAGCCTGAAACTTTGAGCCGATTGATCTGCATCGTTGTTGTGCGCTTCCCTCTTACTCTTAGCGCTTATTCTTGTAGCTTACTCCTGTCTGGCACCTGCGCGCTGCAAGATCCCTTCAAGGTCGTCCCAGCTGAGCGCGTCGAGTTTACGGCCATTGAGCACGAAAGTCGGCGTCCCGGTGACAGGCACAGATTCAGCCTTTGCTGTGACCGTTTCATTCATGGCCTTGATCTTGTCCACATCGGTCAAACAGGCCCGCGCCTGATCAGCGGAGATGCCGCGTGCTGCAAAAAAGTCGATTAATCCGGTGGCCTCGCCAAGCGCTGCAAACTTGCGTTCTGGCGGTAATTGGTCAGCGGCCTGGATGGCGGCTTGATTGGATTGAAGATTGGTCATGACCGATGAAAAGTTTTGCCACATTTCATCAGAGAGCGCTTGAACCTGTGAGGGGGCGCCGCACTGAACGATCACCGCGACCACTGCGTCAAACGGGTTTAAGAAAACCTCGCGCTGTTCAAAGCTGACGATCCCTTGTTTGACGTATTCTTTGAGCGGTTCCTTGCCCGTTTGAGCAAAGCGCGCGCATGCAGAACATGTGTGCGAGGCGTATTCAGTGAGCTTTAGCGGCGCATCCGGGTTGCCGATGATGTAGCCTTGCTTGTCCTCACTCACCGTGACGGTATCAACCCAATTGGCCCCGTCAGGTGCGGCGATAGGAGCGATAACGTCGCCTTCGACGCTGCCATCCACTACCTCATCACCGCAGGCGGACAAAGCAAGAATGAGCGGAGCGGCAAAAGCCAATTTGAAAGAGCTGCGAAGCGCGGTCATGACGGTTAAGAATCCTCTGATCTAAGCAAAAAGACTATACGTTACGTTCCGGGGGTCGGAAGAGCACAAGCATGGGGGCCTGTGCAAAACGGTGTGCAAAAACGAGTGGATAGGCCAAAACACAAGGAAGTTCACCCCGGTTTGCTCAAGAAACGGGTTGAAACTAGCAGTTAGCGCGGCGAATTTTCGGGTTTGAAGCGCTCCGCAATGACCGGGTAAAGCGTGCCCCAACTGTGAACATTGGCCAGCAATTCACCATCAAGCGCGAAGCTTGGCGTGCCTGGCACTGCAAATTCCTCGTTGTCAGCGACCCCATTTTTCATCAGCTCTTGCGCTGCGGCATCATCGCTCAGGCACGTGGTGATATCCCTGCGAGAAACACCTGTTTCGGCCAACATATCATCAAGATCAAGCGCGGCTGCAGCGCTAATGCGCGAAGCCCGATCTCCGCGTGACCACGCGGCCATTTGGCTCTGCGGTGCTTTGCGTGCTTTATCCAACCATTTGTCTTGCTGGATCAGATACATACGGTGCCGATCCTTGAACCCTTCGCTTCCGCCGCACTGTACGAGAAGCGAAACGGTGAGATCAATGGCGTTGCGAATAACGGGGCGGACTTCGACGCTCATGTGCCCCGGCGCAAGCAAGGCAAGATCGAGCGCTCCTTCGCCCTCGCGGGCAAATGTAGCGCAGTGACCGCAGGTGTAGCTGATCCACTCGATCAATGCGGCTTCTGCGTCGGGATTGCCGATCATATGCCCACGCTCGGTTTTCTGGACCTCCGCATGCCAAGAGGCGCGGCGCTTATCGACCATGAATGCGCTTGGCACGTCTTTCAGCTGATTTTGCTGCGTTGTTTCTTGCGCGCTTACGCCGCCTGCCAACATCAATCCCGCTGTGCTAAGGACGCCAAGGGCTGTTCGCTTAAAACTTGTCATTTCTCAGTCGTCTTTCTCATCATCACCAAGACTGCGCGCGAGCGATTCCAGTACGGTGCGCAGTTCCGGGTCCCCAATATCGCGCAAACTGTCGCCCAATTCCATCGGAATAGGCTTCAAAGAAGGCGGCGGTTTGGGGCGGGCGTTGCCAGATGGCGGCTTAACCTCGCCTTGCCGGATTTTGGCGCGAGCCACCGCTTTATAGCCAAAGAAGCGGTTCACCCGCTCGATAATTTCAGGAAGCACTTGCTGGATCAGCGGCGCGTGTGCGGGCTTTACCACCAATTGCAGGATGCCTTCGGATTTCTCACCCGGAGGGAAACGGATCGCTTCTGGTGCGCAGATTAGCGAATGGGTCGGCCCAACAATCTCCGGCCAGCGGGTGACAACCGAGCTTTGGACAAAGCCAAAGCGCCTAAAAGCTGTGCGCCCGATTTCAGGCATAAGGTCGCCGATGGCTTTGGCACCGCGGCCGCGCGGACGGGAATAATGTTGTCCCGCTTTTCCGCGTCTCTTTTTGGTGCCGCCCTTAGTTGGGGGCTTTTCGTCGCCTGTGGTTCCCATGGTGCAAGGACCCATGCCATAGAGCGCGCGTGACCGCCACCATCTCTGACACGCTTTTGGACTGGTATGATAAGCATGCGCGCGAATTGCCGTGGCGGGTTCCGCCCGGCGTAGCGCGGCCCAATGACCCGGCCTATCCCTACCGTGTGTGGTTGTCGGAGGTAATGCTACAGCAAACCACAGTCGCGGCGGTTCTGCCGTATTTTGCCAAGTTCACTAACAAATGGCCGACCGTATTCGATTTGGCTGAAGCGAGTGATGATGACGTCATGGCGGCTTGGGCAGGGCTCGGCTATTACAGCCGTGCGCGCAATCTGGTGAAATGCGCGCGGGCTGTGGCGGAAAAGGGCGGCTTTCCAGAAGATGAGGCTGAACTGCTCAAGCTGCCGGGGCTTGGCGCTTACACGGCGGCCGCGATTGCGAGCATCGCTTTTGGCAAGCGCGCGGTCGTGGTGGATGCCAATGTGGAACGCGTGGTCTCGCGCCTGTTCAATATCGAAGAGCCATTGCCGGGATCACGCAAAGTAATCCGCGAGAGGGCAGAGACAATCACGCCCGGCGCGCGTGCTGGCGATTTTGCGCAAAGCATGATGGATCTAGGCTCGCAGGTTTGCACCAGCAAAGCGCCGCGCTGTCTTTTGTGCCCGTTGTCGGATGTGTGCGAGGGGCGAAAAGCGGGGGAGCCAGAACGCTTACCTGTGAAGCCGCCAAAGAAAGTAAAGCCTGAGCGGCGCGGCACGGCCTATTGGCTTGAGCGCGGTGGCAATGTTTGGCTGGTCAAACGCCCCGGAACAGGGATGCTCGGCGGGATGCGGAGCCTGCCCGATGACGGCTGGAGCGCGCAAGCTGATGGCACTGACACGGCGCCTTTGGAGGGCAAGGCAACGAGCCTTGGCGCAGTAAGGCACACCTTCACCCATGCGCATTTGACTTTGGAAGTGGTCAGGATTGAAGGCGAAGGGATGCCAGCAGGCGAGGGTGAATGGTGGCCGATTGAGGCAATAGAAGAGGCAGGCCTTCCCACGCTCTTTGCCAAAGCTGCAAGGCTGGCGCTGGCCTGAGATGGGGCTTAGATAAAGCCGCCGCCAAGCGCCAAGCGGACCGCAGCGATCAAAAACACGACAAGACAGAAATTGCGGCCCCCGTCACTCGATGACAGCGCGCCAAAGATGATCCCAATTACTATCAACGGCATCGCCAGCCAATTGCCCCATCCCAGAAACGGAATGGTTGAAGGGATGACGATCACAAGGCTGATGAGGCCGAATAGATATGCAAGTAGATTTCCCATGTGTGTTATATGGGTAGCACACCCTCATAGTTCAAGGACAAACTTTCAAGCGCTACATAATCCAGTCCCATTTAACCCAGTCCCATTTAACCCAACCCTTTTAACCCAGTCCCATTTAACAACGTAATTGACGGTTCAGCTGCGCTCCCCCAAAAGATCATTAAAGCGCACTGATGGATATCGGGACGCATATCGGAGAGTTACCTTTGGCCTATCGCAATTTCTCAGACCCTGCCCTTTCACGCCGTTCGCTGTTTCGCAGCTCAGCCTATGTCGCTGCTGGTGCAAGCCTGGCGACGCTTCCATTTGGGCGCGAGTTGCTTGCCCACAATGTTGATGAAAGCTGGCCCAATGTTGCGGCAATGGCGAAGAAGTACATCGCCGAGAAAAAAGTCGCGCAAATGTATCTCACCTTCGGCTGGGGTCAGGAAGATCACGCACACCACGTCGGCGGAGGTACTCTGGCGCTGAATTCCGAAACGCAAGTCGATGAAAACTCGCTCTACCGCATCTATTCAATGACCAAGCCTGTGACGGGCATGGCCGCGATGATCCTTATTTCTGAAGGCGTTATGGGTCTTGACCAGCCGATCCATGAGTTCCTGCCTGCATACAAGGATATGATGGTTCAGGTCGAGTATGACGGTGCAATCACCGAGGACAATCTGGAGCCTGCCAAGACGCCGATCACGGTTCGCCATCTGCTCACTCACACGGCGGGCATCGGCTATGGCATCATCCAAAAAGGCCCGATTGTTCAGGCCTATAATGAGGCTGGCGTTGTCGCAGGGCGTGTCACGCGTTTGCCTATTCCGGGCATTTTCCGCGGCGATCCCGCGCCCAGCCTTGAGGCCTTTGCCGATGAGCTTGCCAAGTTCCCGCTTGTCCTGCAGCCCGGAACCAAATTCAGCTATTCGATGAGCCTTGATCTGCTTGGCCGTGTCATCGAAGTCGCCGCCGAGCAGCCGTTTGATGAATTCCTGCAAGAGTGGATTTTTGGCCCGTGCGGCATGGACAGCACCGCGTTCTTCGTAGCTTCTGAAAACGTGGACCGTTTCACGGACAATTACGGCCTTCTGAACGGAACCGCCTTTCCGATAGATCCGGCGGCAAGCTCGGTCTATCTTGAGAAGGGTGCGTTTCCAACTGGCGGTGCAGGGCTCGTTTCCTCACCCAAAGACTATGACCGCTTCCTTCGTATGCTGCTCGGCTATGGCAAGCTGGGTGACAAACGCGTGATGAGCGAGCCAGCGGTGCGGCTCGGTGTCTCCAACCTTTTCCCAGAAGGCACAGACCTTGTCGGCACTTGGATGGAAGGTCAGGGCCACGGCGCCGGCGGGCGCAGTGTCAATGGCACATTTGGCTGGGGCGGCGCTGCTGGTACGCTCGCCGCTGTGGACTACAAACTGGGTCTGCGCGCGTGTCTGTTTACGCAGTATATGCCATCTGATGCTTTGCCTGTTCGCGATGAATATATGGCTGCACTTGAAGCAGACACAGCAGCAATGCGCGCCAAGAAGGCGGCTTAATGGCTGGTCAAAAGGTGCCCATCGCCTTTGCGGGGTCTCCATTAGACCGGGCGGACAATATTCGCGCCGATCGCGATGCGCTTGGCGCATTGATGAATTGGAAGGCAAAATTCCTTCTGCTCGATCAGATGATGCCGCTTTTAGGCGACACCGGGCGGCTTTCGTGGGGCACTTTGGCCGATGCGCCAGAGGATGCGGAACTGGTTTTCCTTGGGCTTGATCGAAGCGATGGCGGCGAGAAAGCGTGCTTTGCTGCTGTCCCGGCTGAGGGCGATGCAGCCCCGCGCATGGCAAACCCGCGATTGTGGGCACTCATGGCGAACCTCGATCCAGGCGATCTGGCGCTTTATGGCGGAGCACGGAGCCTTATCGACTGGCACGCACGCCACCGCCACTGCGCCCAATGCGGCGCGCCGACCAAGTTGGCGAAAGGCGGCTGGCAGCGTTCTTGTGGCAATTGCGGGGCAGAACATTTTCCGCGCACCGATCCGGTCACCATCATGCTCGCCGAATATGAGGGCAAACTGATGCTGGGCCGCGGAAAGAACTGGCCAGAGGGCCGGTTTTCCGCGCTTGCTGGCTTTGTGGAGCCTGGTGAAACCATCGAAGAAGCGGTTGCACGCGAAGTCTTTGAAGAGGCAGGCGTGCGTGTGCGCGATGTCGAATATGTGGCAAGCCAGCCTTGGCCTTTCCCGAGCCAGCTTATGATTGCCTGCCATTCCTATGCCGACGATGACGCGCTTACGATTGATGAGACCGAAATGGCCGAAGTCAATTGGTTCGCGCGCGAAGATGTGGCGAGCGCCTTGAAGGGCGAGGGGCCGTTCCACGCGCCGCCGCCCCATGCGATTGCGCACAATTTGATGGCATGGTGGCTGGAGAAAACAGCATGAGCGCTGAAAAACTCACGATCGACATTTACTCAGATGTGATGTGCCCATGGTGCGCGATCGGCTATGGCCAATTGGAGCAAGCTCTGGGCCAACTTGAAGGCGAGATCGAGGCGGAAATTCGCTGGCGCCCGTTTGAGCTCAATCCCGACATGCCTCGCGAAGGCGAAGAGCAAGAGTTGCATCTCAGCCGCAAATATGGCCGCTCTGCCGAGGATGGCGCGAAAGTGCGCGGGCAGATGAAGTCCGTTGCCGAGAGCGCGGGTGTTTCGCTCACCTATGAAGGCGGAGAAGAGCCAGCGCCGCCAGCGATGATGTGGAACACGCGCGATTGTCACAAGCTCTTGGGATTAACGCTTGAGGCAATGGGCCCCGAGGCTCAAACCAAGCTCAAGCTCGCTTTGTTTGAGGCCCATTTCAATCAGCGCAAAGATTTGTCGAACCACGAAGTGTTGCTCGGCATTGCAGCCAGCGTTGGCGTACACCGGGGGCTGCGAAAGCCGCGCTTGAAGATGAAGCACTCGAAGCGCGCGTGATCGCCGAAGAACGCCAGGCATGGGACCTCAATATTTCAGGCGTGCCTGCCATGATCATCAATGAGAAGTTTATGGTGCCCGGCGCGCAAGGGCCTGAAACTTACGTCAATGTGCTCAGAAAAGTGGTGCAGAAGACGCGGAGCTGAAGCGCTTTGGCAAGAGGGGGCAAATGAGCGAATTTGATCCGAAGACTGCGGTGATCGCCGGCGGCGCGAGCGGGATTGGCCTTGGCCTTGCTCGCGGGCTTGCCGCGAAGGGCGCGCGAGTGATGATCGCGGATTTGCCAAGTGAAAAACTGGATGCAGCGGCAAGTGAAGGTTTTGATACGCACCCTTGCGATGTGTCTGATCTGGCTCAGGTTGAAGCGCTGGCCGAGACGGCCTTCACAAAGTTTGAAACCGTCGATCTAGTCTTCAACAATGCTGGCGTTGGCGGTCCTCGCGGCAAGCTGTGGGAGGTCGACCCCGAAGCGGCCCGTGCGCATTTCGATATCAATTTCTGGGGTGTGTGGAACGGCTGCCGCGCTTTTGCCCCGCGTCTGGTTGCGCAAAAGACGCCGAGTGCTATTTACAACACAGGCAGCGAAAACAGCCTGTTTCCCGCTTTCCCACAAACAGCGGCCTACATCGGCGCTAAACACGCCGTGCTCGGCATAACGGAGAGTTTGCGCGAGGATATGCCTACCCATGTTCATGCGGGCACAATCATTCCGGGCTGGGTCTTTACTGGGATTGGTCCAGAGAAAGCCATGCGCCAAGCCCTCCCGGTGGAAGATTACATCAAAGTCATCCTGCCTCAAATCCTTACCCGCCGCCGCTTTGTGGTCAGCCATGGCTACAACTTGGTACGCATTGCGGAACGGATGGACGAGTTGAGCGCTAGTTACGAAACATACGCCAGTTCAATCGAGGACGATGAGCAATACGATGTCCGCCTGATGTTTGAACGCGCTAAACGGGCTGCGGCACAAAAAAAGACGAAACAATAAGAGGGTTAGCTATGGGGGCTTCGGGCAAGAGTTTAATCGTGGTGGTGGTGGTAACGATCATCGCGCTTTCATTTTCATGGTTTGCAGGATCAGGCAGCGTGCCCTTGTTTGGGCTTTCAGCCATGTTTGTGACGGGCCTTTGGGCATTGGCGCTCAACTGGCTCGCCTTTATCCCGTCAGCTGCCGCGCAAAGCGACAAGTTCTACGACAGCGTAGGCGCGCTTACGTATCTGACGGTGACAGCCCTTGCGCTTTATGCAGCCATCCAGAGCCATGGGTCGCTTGATTGGCGAAGCATGGCTGTTGCCGCTTTCGTAACGATTTGGTGCATTCGCCTTGGCACGTTTCTTTATAAGCGGATTCACGCAGCGGGCGGCGCGGACAGCCGGTTTGAGAAAATCCGGGTGAACCCGCCGCGTTTCCTTGTGGCTTGGACATTGCAAGGACTTTGGGTGATCCTGACCGCCTCCGCTGCCGTGGCAATCATCACTTCGCAAGACCGCGCACCCATTGGCGCTTTCTTCTTTGTCGGTGCTACGATCTGGCTCATCGGATTTGTTTTTGAAAGCGTCGCTGATGCACAGAAATCGAACTTCAAAGATGATCCTGCGAACAAGGGCAAATTCATCAATGTTGGTCTGTGGCGATGGTGTCGCCACCCCAATTACTTTGGCGAAATCACCTTATGGTTTGGTATTCTTGTGATCGCCGTTCCGGTGCTCTCCGGCCTATCATGGCTGGTCGTAATCTCGCCCATTTTCGTCTACTTTTTGCTCACGAGGATCAGCGGGATCAACCTGCAAGATGTACAGGCGAAAGAGCGTTGGGGAGATGATCCGGCCTATCAGGCTTACCGCGACAACACGCCTGCATTGTTCCCCAAACCGCCCGCTGGGTGAAAACACGCTTTGCGTAACCGATAGACTGCGATAAACCCCGCACTAGGGGATCGTTACTGACTTAGGAGAGCCATATGGCCCGCGTACCGACCTTTTCCGTTTTCGCCGCTGTTTCCGCCTTTGCATTGCTCGCCGCTTGTAGCGGTGAGACGGCCGATGTTGGGGACGAATCTTCCGCTGCTCCTGCTGGCGATGCGCCTGCCGAAATCGAACAGCGTCAGGAAAACTTCAAAGCCATCGGCGACAGCTTCAAAGCAATCCGTGAGCAGCTGGAACAAGACAGCCCCGACTTTGCCGTGATCACGCCTGCTGCGGCTGATATTAATGAGCGTTTGCAGCGCTTGCCGAACCTTTTTCCTGACGGATCGAGCATGGAAGCGGGCTTTGACACAGAAGCGCTCGCAGTAATCTGGGAAGACCCAGAAGGCTTTGCCGAAGTGACCGAGCAAGCCGTGGCCGCAAGCGGCGATATGATGGCAGCTGCTGCCACAGGCGATCCCGAAGCGGTTGGCGGTCAGGTTGGCAATCTTGGCCTTAACGCGTGCAAAGCGTGCCACGACAAATACCGCGTCGACGACGAATAATCGCGGGATGACAACGGATCAACCAGAGCAGGATTTGGTTGACGAGCCAGCCGGCCCGGCTGCTGACGCCTCACCTCCTGCCAGAACTCATGCGGTGAAGATCTGGGACCTCCCGGTGCGTTTAACGCACTGGTCATTCGCCCTGCTTTTGCCTGCGATGTATGTGACGGCCGATAATTCGCAATGGGGTTGGCATATGCGGCTGGGGCATGTGCTCTTGGCGCTGATTATATTCCGCATCGTGTGGGGCGTGATCGGCACCGATACGGCGCGGTTCTCCAGTTTTGTGAAAGGTCCGGGCGCGGTTCTAGGGTACTTACGCGGAGAATTTCCGCACAAGGAGCATAAGGGCCACACGCCCTTAGGCGCGTTGGCGGTGCTGGCATTGCTCGGTTTTACGCTTGCTCAGATAAGCATGGGCCTGTTTGCGGGCGACCCTTATGATGGGGCGACGGGTCCGCTGAACTCGCTAGTCGGAGTAGGGACTGCCGATTTCCTCACCGATACTCACGAATGGTTCTACTACGTGGTCTTTGGCATGATCGGTCTGCACATCACCGCTGTCGGGCTCTACGGCGCATTCCAAGCGCAAAACCTGACTGGCCCGATGGTCGGCGGGAAGGGTGAAAAAGCGCTTAGCGTTGAGAATAATTCGCCCGCACCATGGGGCAGGGCGCTGGGGGCTTTAGCCGTATCGGCGGGAATTGCGTTTTGGATTTGTGCGGGCGCACCGCCGCTGACGTAAAAAGCCTAAACCAAATTTGGAAAAGCGCGTTGGATTTCTAGTGCTGCGTTCTCCGGGTAACACGCGCCGTGGGCAAGAATGAGAGTCTCAGGCTCCAGCGCTAACATCGCTTCCAACCCAGTCTTGAGCGCCTCACTGTAAGGGCGAAGGGCAAGACGCATATCAATCGACGGTTGCCCGTGTGGGCCTGCTGCGCCCCCTAGCCTCAGGAACAAACGCATGAGTGGGCTTTGGATTCGCTGCGCTTCGTAATTCATCATCAGATCCGTGAGGATCATCGTCCGCGAGGCCCGGTGAAAGAACACGCTTTCGGTGAAATTCCCAAGTTCAAGGCGCAGATGGTCGATGTCTGTGCTCCATGGGCTATCAACCGCGCTTGTTAGTGGCGTGTTCGACGGCACCTCGGGCCTATCGGCGAGCCCAGTGGCGGCGAAAACATGCGCCTCGGGATGGGCATCGGCCCAAGACTTTAGAAAAATGAAATGGTTTTGGTTGGGCGCAACCAGGTGAGCAACCGGTCCAACCTGCGCTAATTCCTCACCCAATCCTTGTGTGAGTTCCACGGGCGAATGCACAAAGAGCGAGCCATCGGATAGCCGAATGACCGTCATGCGCGTGGGGCAGGGCACTTGCAGCGGACCAAATCCGTACCGCACCTCTGGGCCGTCGACGGTCCAGATGTTTTCGCCCCAAGGTTTGAGGGTAAGAAGCGGTTCATATGGCCGATATCCGAATGCGGTCGCCACGCTAAACCAGCCCTAGCCTCTCTAACTTAACGGCAAGCTTGCCCGGCAGTGCATCGCCAATGTCCTCGCCTTCGGCCAAGTCTTGCGGTGGTTCGCCCTTCAGATAGCGCCAGCCTTGATGCGCGCGCTTGGGGCGGGGGTGGACGCGCACAAGTTCGGGCTTCATCTCTATCAGCCAGCGCCCACTGTCGGTCTGCGAGAACCCTATGATTTCCGAGCGCGCAACGATGGAGTGCTGATGTATCCAGTAGAGCGAGCCACCAATGCACTGTTCCCATTTGGTGGGGCGGTACTTTGTGGTCAGGTAAGGCGCGCGCGTGCCACCCTGATACCAGCTCTCAAGCTCGGCGTAGCTTTGTGCGCCATAGGCGATTTTCGTAAGGTGGAGGGGCATCGTCTTAGTTTAGGGATTCTCTTCGTCATTGCGAGCCTTCAGGCGAAGCAATCCAGAGCGTTGTGCACAGCTGCCCTAGATTGCCGCGTGACTGCGCTCCTCGCAATGACGAGATTAAAGAGGTGCTAGCCCCGCAGCCACGGCGAGGCCCAAAAAGGCGAAAAAGCCCATGGAGTCGGTGATCATTGTGACAAATACGCTTGAGGCGACCGCCGGGTCCTGACCCATCCGCTCAAACGCGACAGGCACCAGCACGCCTGCAAGGCCAGAAATTGCAATATTGATGACCATGGCAAGCGCAATCACCACGCCCATTTCGGGGCCGAACAACACGCCAGCGGCGATACCGATCAATACTGCGACGGTGACGCCGTTGAGCATAGCCACACGAAGCTCGCGCCAGACAATGCGCCAAGTGTTGGCACGGGTCAGCTGATTGGTCGCAATTGCGCGCACCGCAACTGCCATTGTTTGCGTGCCGGCATTCCCGCCAATACTCGCCACAATCGGCATCAGCACGGCGAGCGCGACCAATTGCTCAATCGCTGCGCCGAAAAAGGCGATGATGGCAGAAGCAATAACCGCCGTACCAAGGTTGGCGACAAGCCAGCGCACGCGGCTGGAGTATGCCTCACGGATTGGCTCGTTAATGTCACCGTCGCCTGCGCCCGAAAGCAGCAGCGCATCCTCGCCCGCTTCCTCCGAGATGATGTGTACGACATCGTCCACCGTCATTTGACCCACCAAACGCCCGCTTTCATCGACCACAGCGGCAGAAATCAGAGCGTATTTCTGGAACATCAACGCGACTTCTTCCTGATCGGTCTCCACCGGGATCAGGGTCTGGTCGCGCTTCATCACATCGGTCAGTTTGATACTGCGCGGCGTCGTCAAAATCCAATTGAGCGAGCAAGTGCCCACTGGATGATGCGAGGCATCGACCACGAACACTTCGTAAAAATCATGCTCCAGATCGCCTTCAATGCGAAGGAAATCAATAAGATCCCCAACCGTTAGATGCTCTGGCACCGCCATCACATGGCGGTTCATCAGGCGTCCAGCGGTCTCCTCTGGATAAGAAAGCGCGCTTGTGACAGCGGCCTGAGTTTCAGGCTCCAACTCAGCAATGATCGCCTTTTGGTCGTCTTCGTCGAGATCTTCGAGCAGCTGGACCGCGTCATCGGTCTCCATTTGCTCGGTGATGGTGGCAACGTCCTCAGGGGCAAGCTCCTCCATCATCAGCTCGCGAACGTGATCGTTGAGTTCCGCAACCACCTCGGGCGACATAAGATCGGTGATCGCGGCGGCCAAATCGGTGCGGTCGTCTTCTTCGGTGAGCTCGATCAGGTCGGCGATGTCGGCGGGATGGAGCGGCTCCACCAGCTCGTAAACCGCGCTAGTATCGCCCTCATCAAGAGCATCTTGAACCGAGCTTACGTAAGAGCGCTTGAGCCGGTTTTCTTCATCGTGACGCTCATCGTCAATCCGGTCATCCGGGCGCACCATCTCCTCCACGTCCGTGGCAAGGCGCACTTCATCGAGGTTTGCAGGATCGACCATCCTTGCGGGTTTAGATGCGCTTAGGCGAAAAGCAACCGGGTGAAGCAATCTCGTGACAGCCGCGGATCACCTGCTAAAGAGCGTGCCAAACATTCAGGAGATTTGAAAATGGCCGATACACTCACTTTCACGCTCGATACAGGCGACGGCACACCCAAAGACGTTGTGATCAAACTGCGCCCGGACGTGGCGCCCGGTCACGTTGAGCGCATCACCGAGCTTGCCAGCGAAGGCTTTTACGACGGCGTGGTGTTCCACCGCGTAATCGACGGATTTATGGCGCAGGGCGGCGACCCCACCGGCACCGGCATGGGCGGCTCAGAAAAGCCAGACCTCAAGGCTGAATTCAACTCAGAGCCCCACGTCGAAGGCGTTTGCTCGATGGCGCGCGCACAAAACCCTGACAGCGCAAACTCACAGTTTTTCATCTGCATCGACGATGCAGGCTTCCTTGATGGCCAATACACCGTTTGGGGAAAGGTCGAGAGCGGCATGGAACACGTCCACGCGCTTCCCAAGGGTGAGCCACCTGCGAACCCTGGCAAGATTGTGAAGGCGACTGTGGCTTAACTTGAGAGCCGAGCAACTAGCCTATCTGCGGATTTGGCTTTGACAATGAGCCGGTCCGCAGCTGCTTTCGCTTGATCCAGGTTAGTAGTTGCGTGTTCCATGAGTTGGTTTCCGACACTAATCTGGCCGGCGGCTTGATGTTGGGACCCTTGGGAATACAGCCGGTTGAAGTCATACAATTTTGTGGCCACTTCGGCACGACTTGTCGCAACTTCTGTGAAGAATTTCCGGGCTGCCTCTGCGTCTGTTTCCCCCAAATGCACTAGGTGTTCACGGTTTCTTCCGTAAATCCCTACTTCAATATCAATTAGCATCAGGAAGTCGGCATAGATCAACTGAGTGCGATTGCGTGTATCATCAAATTGCTCCGAGATGTTCACGATATTTTTCGCGGTATCGCAGATCAGTCTCTTTATTAGACGCCTTTGATTGGCTTGTTGTTTTTGGAACGTGAAGTGAGCGATCGCCCAAGCACCTGCAATTGAAAGTAAAAGTCCAATAATCAGCCCTTAAAAGAAATCGGATTGCAGGATCGATGACATGTTTTCGCCTTTCGTTTGCACAGGCATGACTATCAATTTAGGCTCTGGCAAATGATCCTCAGTGATTTTCCCCTAGAAGCTTGTCTGCGTCGGCTTTCAGGAATGATTCTGCTCCTCGCCCTTTCAGCCTGCGCCACGATCCCCGATATCTCTCAATCGCGCTCGCCTTGCCGCATGGAAGCTGGCGGATGGTGTTCCTTTGTGCGTGAGGGGGCGGTGGAGGCTTATCCTTACGCCATTGCCTCTCTGCAAGCCTATGAGGGGGATAGCGATCTTTACACCGCGCCGCCGCCGATGCTGGAGCCGTTGGAGGCTCTGCCGATAGATGAAGATGCGGCTGACAAAGGCTTTGGCTATGCGCTTTTCAATCAGTTTGCGCCCGGCACTTCCGGTGCCGCTGCAGATAAGAAAAACCGCGAGCCCATAGCCCGGGTGTTCGCCTTTCGCGGCACCGACTTCGACGGCTTTAGCGACATATTTTACGGCACGCTTCGCAGTGATCAAATTGACCTCGCGGTAAAAGCATTTGAAGCGGAAGCCGCCCGCTTTGACAGCAGCGTGCCTTGGGTGGTGACGGGCCATTCGCTGGGCGGAGCGCTGGCGACCGAAGTTTCGGTCGCAAACCCGGAAGTGCGCGCTTTTATGTTCAACACCTCACCCTTTTACGGGGGCGATGCCATGTCGAACGATGTGCGGCGCACGGTCTTTAACGAGCGCGGCGAGCTGCTGCGGCGCTTTGCCAAGTTCAAGTCTGCGCCTGCGGCCGAAGTCTACACGATCAATTGCAGGCCCGGCAAAAACAGTATCACCAAGCACCGCATCCGCCTGCTCGCCGATTGCCTCACATGGATTGCGGCTTACGCGGATGAGGACGCCTATGATTTTGTGCAAACTCAAGGGATTGAGCGGCCTTTGGTGGAGTGCCAGCGCGAAACTCCCGGGCATCCGGGGGTGGGCTACCGAGAGAGGGTGCCATGCGTGCACCAATCGCGGCCCGAGAAGGGTGATGAGGACAATTGAAGTCGGCGTGCACCTAAGCTAAAGCGCGCCGCATCATGAAACCGCAAAATCCCCCTAAGACCTACAGGGTCAAGTCCTTCGGCTGTCAGATGAACGTCTATGATGGCGAGCGTATGGGCGAGCTGCTCGACGAAAAAGGCTTGTCGGCGGCGCCTGAGGGTGAGGATGCGGACTTGGTCGTGCTCAACACCTGCCATATCCGCGAGAAGGCGGCAGAAAAGATTTACTCAGACATTGGCCGCCTCACCAAAGGCAAAACGCAAAAGAAAGCGCCGATGATTGCGGTTGCCGGATGCGTGGCTCAGGCAGAGGGCGAGGAGATCATGTCGCGTGCACCGGCAGTCTCAATGGTGGTTGGCCCGCAGGCCTATCACCGCCTCCCCGATATGCTGGACAAAGCGGTCGAGGGTGGCCGCGCGACCGACACCGATATGCCCGCGATTGCGAAATTTGGCGCTTTGCCAGCACGCAAGCGGCGCTCTCCAACCGCGTTTCTGACGGTTCAAGAGGGATGCGATAAGTTCTGCACGTACTGCGTTGTTCCCTACACACGCGGCGCAGAAATTTCGCGGCCTTTCAGCGATCTAATCGGCGAGGCTCGCAAACTTATCGAAGCGGGCGCGCGTGAAATCACGCTGCTGGGACAGAACGTCAATGCTTGGGCAGGCGAAGATGAAGCGGGCAGGGCGGTTGGCCTTGCAGGGCTCATCCGCGCTATCGCAAAGCTCGATGGGTTGGAGCGCATCCGCTACACCACGAGCCACCCCAACGATATGGAAGACGACCTGATCGCCGCCCACGGCGAGGTCGATAAGCTGATGCCGTATCTCCATCTGCCTGTGCAATCGGGCAATGACCGTGTGCTTAAAGCCATGAACCGCGCGCATACGGCACAGAGCTATTTGCGTCTCCTCGAACGCTTCCGCGAGGCGCGGCCTGATATTGCGCTTTCGGGCGATTTTATTGTCGGCTTTCCCGGTGAGACGGAAGAGGAGTTTCAGGACACGCTCGCCGTCATTGACGAGGTGCGCTATTCCCAAGCGTTCAGCTTCAAATACTCCCCGCGCCCCGGTACGCCAGCGGCGACGATGGACAATCAAATCGCCAAGGATGTTATGGACGACCGCCTCCAGCGTCTCCAAGCGCGCCTCAACCGCGACCAGCGCGCCTTCAACGACGCGCTAGAGGGCAAAAGCTGCGACATACTGGTTGAACGCAAGGGCAAGCTTCCCGGCCAATGGCTCGGCAAATCCCCATGGCTCACCAGCGTGTGGTTTGCCGAAGAGAACGGCGGTGAGGCGGCGATTGGCGATCTGGTTGAAGTGAAGCTTGTCGAGGCAGGGCCCAATTCGATCAGGGCCGAACGGGTTTAGCCGCCAACCTTGGAATTCTGCAGTTCGTTATAGCGCTTAACTGCTGCGGCAATCACCGTTCCATCGCGTGTGTTTGCTGGAAGCTCATAAAGAGATTCCAAATAGGCAAAATCAAAGTCGGTGATGGATGCAGGCGAAAACTTTTCATTGAAGAGGGTGAGGATTGTCTCAGGCGTGTTGGGATCGCTCTTCACATCATCGCTGACGGAGGCGAGCTGGCGAATGGCCGCATAGTCAGCGATTTGACGCATTGTCTTCTCGCGAAGCGCGCCCGTTTCGATCAGCACGACAGCGCCCACATTTTTGAGCCGGTCCTTGTTGAGGCGCGTTGCGACCTCGCTTTGATTGACGAGTGAGCTGGCCGAATGACGGCGGCGCATCCGTTTCCTTGCGCATTGTCCTACACGCTCAAAGGAAGGGTGACCGCACAAAGGAGCGCGGCATTGCTGGCAAGAAAGAGTAAGCGCGCGGGGCTGCTCGCCTCAAAGTTGGATGCTCGGGAATTCTATCAAACGCAATGAAGGGAAAATTGCTCCTGTTGTTTGATCAACAGCTAAATCTGCCAGACAAAAGCCCCGCTTTTCTTGCACCTTAAGCTGTCAACAGAATCTAGGGGCCCTCGCTTTGCGAATTTTGCAGGTCCCTTTTCTCGGTCTCTGCTCGCGCAGCATTCCTTGCGATATTGGCGTAAAACTGTGTTCGGCTTGCGCGCGACTGCGTTCGATAAAGCGATGTGAGTAGCGACTTATCAAAGGAGGTCAGCCCCGTTTCAGCTTCCTCGCCGTCTTCAAACAAGGTGAGGATGGTCGGGGCAGCAGGCACTGCACCGGGCGCGATCCCTTTGCTGTTCCCGAATGTGCGCATACTCGCATAATCGGCCAGCTGTCCCAGTGATTTTCCGTTCGCCTCTGGCAATTCGATAAGGACTGCCGCTCCGGCAAGGGGATTGGGATCGCGCCTTGTTCGGGAGGCATAGAAGGGGCGGTTTTCGTCCGTCATCAGAGCCAGACGTTGTGTGTCATCAGCTACCCCATTTGGAGATGATGGTACGATAACAGGACCAGCTAGCCTGGCTGGTCGATAGAACCATGCGCGCACTGGCCCCTCTTCGTTGAGCACCTGTTGCCGCTCGTAGCTGCGCAGGTGGTCAATCGCAGGGGAATTGTAGTTGAGCCAGGTCTCCGCCTGTCCTTGCGCGGCGGTCAAGAAGATGACCGAGGTGTTGTGTTCGCAGTCTTCGGGAAAACTTTCGTGGTTCAGCCCGGCTTCAATGGCGTTTGCGCGCATGCGGGCTTCGATCACTTCGGCAGCCTCGTCGGGAAGGCCGAACACTTTAGGGCACATGGGCTCTGCGTAAGTGCCAAGCGCATGTGCGAAACGCGGCTTGTTCAAGACATCGCTTGCCAAACGGCGCAGTTCATTGCGGCGCTCGCGTTCTGTCGGCGGGGCCTCGACAATTATCTCGGACGCGCCGTCTGAATCTGGCTCTTGCGGATTGATGACCTCGTTTTGAGCGCTGAGAGGAAGGCTGAATGCACATAGGAGCGCAGCGGTTGAAGCGAGAGTGGAATGGCGCACGGGGATGCTTACCTGTTTCAGGGGTTGATCGGTCTGTGTCTTAAAACGACAAAGCGAGCAAATAGCTCCCGTTGTTCTATGAACCGCAATTGTTACCGCACCGGGGCTATACTACTTTAAGCTATTCCTTGGCAGCGGGATTTGCATCGACTTCGGCCGAGCTAGGCTCTGATCGAGCTTCTTCTTCCGTGCGAGCAGCATTCCTTGCGATATTGCCATAGAATTTGGTGCGGCTTGATCTTGCCGGTGTTTGATAAAGCATCGTCAGGAGCGAGCGATCGAAGGATGTGAGCTCCTCTGGTGCATCATCGTCCTGAAATAGGGTGAGGATTGTTGGAGCCGCAGGCGCTGTATCAGGGTCAATCCCTTTGCTGTTTCCAAAGGTTCTCATGCTTGCATAGTCGGCAAGCTGAGTGATGCTCTTCCCGTTTGCCGCTGGCACTTCAATCAACACTGCTGCGCCGCCAAGCGGATTGGGCGCGCGTTGCAGCCGTGTTGCGTAAAAGTCCTTCTGCGTTGCTCTGGCAAAGGCAAGGCGGTCATTGCCTGTACCATTACTCGTCGGGACAGAGACCGGACCGGGCAGTTTCACGGGCCGATAGGTCCATGCGCGCACTGGCCCTTCCTCATTCAGCACGCGCAGCCGCTCGTAGCTGAGCAGGTGATCAAGAGTATCGGAATCGTAATTGAACCACGTATCGGCTGTCCCTTGGTCGGCTGGCACAAAGATCACAGAGGTGTTGTGCTTACAGTTTTCCGGAAAATCCTTGTGATTAAGGCCAAACTCAATCGCATTCGCGCGCATTCGCGCTTCGATGGCTTCAGCGGCCTTTTTGGCAAGGCCAAACACTCTGGGGCATACGGGTTCGCTGTAGGTGCCTACGGCCTGAGTGAAACGGGGCTCATTGAGCACCTCGCGTGTCATCCGTCGCAATTCATTGCGGCGTTCGCGCAAAGTGGGCGGGGCCTCGACGACGATTTCATCAGTCGTTTCTGCGTCTGTCTCTGTTAGCGGCTCTGAAGGCGGTGTATCGGGTGGTGGGGTGCTTGTTGCCTGAAAGCTGCCTAAGACAAGAACAGAGGCGGCGATTAGTTCTGATACGAGCACAGATATCCTCCTAAACAATCATTGAGAATGTATCGTGACGTTATGAACGGCTTATGACTTTCCCCAGACTTGCGGACGCGCCTTACTTGCCAAGCGGGGAAACCCGATTACGTTTGCGACTCATTGGAACGTCCAGCCTCAGGTCGAGGCTGACAAGCGTAAAGGATCTTATGGGACGCAGACCCACACAGCAAAACCCCGGGACAATCGATCCTTCCGTGCTGCCTGAACCGATCATTTCGAACGATGCATCGGACAACACAGACCAGGGTGGCGAGAGAGCAAAGGCCGAGGTTTCCTTTGAAAACCAATCACTTTTGGGCGCGCTGTTCGGACAGTTCGATGCCAATCTGGTGCAGGTTGAAAACCGCCTGAATGTCTATATTCATGCGCGCGGTGACAAGGTCCTGATTGAGGGGACACAGGACGCGGTGGCGCGGGCGCGTGAGACGCTCACCACTATGTATGATCGTTTGGCTACGGGACAGGATCTGGATGCAGGCGCTATCGAGTCGCTGATTGCGATGTCGAATGAACCCACTTTGGAGGGGATTATCAGCGGCGAGAAAGAAGACCCCCATCATGATCCGCACGAGGCGCAAGACCATTGTGCCGCGGTCAGCGACGCAGATCACCTATATGCGAAGCCTGGCGCGCGATGATATCATCTTTGCGCTTGGCCCGGCGGGGACGGGCAAGACTTATCTCGCTGTAGCGCAGGCTGTTTCGCAATTGATGACCGGCAGCGTGCAGCGTCTGATTTTGTCGCGTCCCGCTGTGGAAGCAGGCGAGAAGCTGGGCTTCTTGCCGGGCGATATGAAGGACAAGGTCGACCCCTATTTGAGACCCCTTTATGATGCGCTGTATGATTGCATGCCGCCTGAACAGGTCGAGCGCCGCATCGAAAGCGGAGAGATCGAGATCGCGCCGATTGCTTTTATGCGCGGGCGCACTTTGGGCGATGCGTTTGTGATCCTTGATGAGGCACAAAACACCACGCGTGAGCAGATGAAGATGTTCCTCACCCGCTTTGGTCAAAATTCGCGCATGGTCATTTGCGGCGATCCTCGCCAGGTCGATATTCCTGGCGGCGACCGCATGAGCGGACTTGCCGATGCGGTTGGCAAGCTCGAGGATGTAGACGGTTTTGGCACCATCCGCTTCACCGCCGCCGATGTGGTCCGCCACCCGATTGTGGGCAGGATAGTCGAGGCTTACGAGGGCGAGTGAGTTGTTCGCGGGCCGGTCGAAAGCTGGAGGTCCGGTTGCGATCCTGATCATGGATGCCGAAACGGAGCTGGTTTTCACTATACGCGAATGCCAGCTAGCGACCTTAGTCTCGGCCATAAAATACAAACACGCCAATGACCAAAAGCGGACGCAGTTTGCGCTGGCCCCTTATGTCGTTAACCGGGGGTGAGGGCGGAACGTCTGTTTTCGGACACCTATAGTAAAAACCAGTCACGTAAGAAAAAAGCCTGGCAATTGCGCCGAAACACGCAAGTCAGTTCGCTGGAACTAACACTGAACACGCGATTTCAGCGAAACGTGCCAATTTCCTCGCAGACTAAAACTGCATTTTCGAGATGATCAGTCCCAATATATGGCACGAGTCCTTGGCGGTCCCCTGCCATCATACGATCTCGTATTTTACGTAGCTCTGAAATTTCTCCCAGACATGCTTTCGCAGAGAGGATTCTTATTGGCGCATTGCCGGGACTAGAAAGAGGAAGGTTCGATACGGTCTGAAGTTCAGCCCGAATGTCCTTGTTTCTTAACTGCTCAACAATATTCTTCAAAATCTCATTCGCTTCTTGAAGTGAAGAAACAACATCCGTTCGCCCTTTGCCAAAGTTGAGATCTATAGGAATGAAGCGGTCAGAAACTTGTTTACCAGATATCGTCTTAGTTGCGTGGTCGATGGCGGAAGTCGCTTTTGCATAGCTCGCAGTTATTATGTGTTCAAACCAAACTATGGCCGTTCCTTGATCCGTTGTTCGAAAGCTTGGATCGATTCTAATTATTAACTGATTTTCGGCGAAGGTTGCACTTCGTGAACCATCATATGGATCTCTCCGAATCGCCCATCCTTCGGTTTTGAGCATCTTGTAAAAGTCGGCTTTTGAGAATGCGCGAACTGGATACTCTCCCAGCGTTTCTCGCAATGCCTTGATTTCGCGATTGGTCCGCAAGGGTCTACTATCGTCTGCACTTACAAGCCAAAACCCGACTTTGGATGTTAGAGCGGCATCCAACGTCGCCCGCAGTGCGTTTTCTGCTTCCGACCATGCAAAGCTAAGATAGATTGCATCATTTGCGATGCTGTAATCGGTGTAGTGGGCCTCATCCAAATCATCGACAGATGTGTTTTGATCGGATCGATCATGACTGAAAAATGCAGTTATACTTTGCCTAATTCGGTCTAATTTCCGTCCGTCATCTATTGGGTTCATTGGAGGAAATCTGAAGGAGATATGTTCATAAAATTTGCGCAATTTGGGCGTTGAAGTTCCGATCTGATTATATGCTTCTTGCTGATCCCATTTCGTAAAAGCCTCATACCAAATTAGGAACTCCTTATCCGACTGCGGGACTTTTCTTTGGTCAAAAACTAGCAAATCAAAACTCATCAATCGTTCCCCAAAAGGTCAATTAGGCGTGTCCCGCTGCCCCAACCTTACCCTTATCATTCACCATCACCAGTTCTACGATATTGAATGCAGCCACAAACTTTGATTTTGAACCTAATCACCTGCCCAAACATGCCTTCATGCGAAACTGTGCTAACACACAGAGCCGCCATTCAGCTTCCCATCCAAATCAAGGCGCAGCGCCCCCATGGAAATTCCGTCCGCTTTTGGGAGCCAGAATGGTTGATTTCATTGTCTTAAACTGGGTCGTTTGCGGTCATAGCGGTCAGAGTGTGAAAGCGTCTGCTTTCTCGGTTTTCAACTTTAAAACCAGACCGTCCGCTTCCCACCCCGCAGCGGGCGTTGCGATATCCCGAATCGAGTGCCGCTTATATCGAGTTGTTTTAACGCTACCTATGCGTGCAAGCTTTACGCTGGCCCGACACCCCCAAACATCTATCTGGGCAATTTCTTGATGGGGGGACTTGTCTTTGCAATGCATCACGGTGAGGAGGCGCAGCCGAAACCCGCACTTTCCTAATGCCCCCCTGTTGGACTATGCCGCGCGTAATGAACTCTGCCTTTGCACCTGTTTTGACTTTGCGAATTTGCCCATGAATTGCGCTAAGGCTTTTCTCCTCTTGGACAGTGTGCCAAAACTTGCCGAAAATCACTTTAATTCAATGAGAAGCCGTTGCAGCTAGATGTTGATCTTGAAGATTGGCCGGAAGGGCGCTGGGAGGCTTTGGTGGAGCGTTGTGCGGACACTATTGCGGCGGTGACACCTGAGCTTGCAAGCGAGTGCCTGCACACAAGCGTGCTGTTCACCTCTGACGAAGAAATCCGCACACTCAACCGTGAATGGCGCGGGCGCGACAAGCCGACCAATGTGCTGAGCTTTCCAATGTTGACGCGCGAAGAGCTGTCAGAGTTAACGCCTGATGGACCGCCGGTTATGCTCGGCGATATCGCACTCGCCTTCGAGACCTGCGCGCGTGAAGCGGGAGAAAAAGGCATCCCACTAGAGCACCATGCAAGCCATCTTTTGGTCCACGGCCTGCTCCATCTGGCGGGCCATGACCATGTGCACAGCGACGAAGAGGCCGAAGCAATGGAGCGTCTTGAGATAAGGGCTCTTGCCAAACTGGGGATTGCAGACCCATATGGTGACCGTGATGAGCCGGAAAAGACCTCGTAAGGGCCCTAAGGAGCGCGATGCCCGATAGTAACAACGCCGCCGCAGGAGACGCGGAGAGTAGCAGCGGTCTCTTGTCTGACCTTGGGACCGCGCTCAAAAAAATGATCGGCGCCGATGAGGCTGACCGTTCTTTGCGAAAAGCGCTTGAGGAGAAAATCGACGAGCACGAGGGTGAGAATGGCGATACTTCCGACCAATCCGGCAGCGATGGCGCGGGCAATGGTGATTTGTCACCGGTCGAGCGTCAGATGCTGCGCAACCTCCTCCACTTCTCGGAGCACGATGCGGACGATGTAGCTGTTCCGCGCGGGGAAATCGTGGCCGTGGATGCAAGCCTTGGCTGGGATGAATTGGTGGCCGCCTTTGCGGAACACGGTCACTCGCGAATGCCGGTCTATCGCCACACCTTGGATGATGTGATTGGCATGGTGCATATCAAGGATGTGTTTTCCTATCTTGCCAAGGGCAAAGCCCCGCCGCGCGATTGGACCGTCCTTATGCGTCAGCCGCTCTATGTGCCCCAAACTCGCGGCGCTCTTGATGTGCTTGCCGATATGCGGGCGCGCCGGGTGCACCTGGCAGTGGTGCTGGATGAGTTTTCGGGCACAGACGGCCTCATAACTATCGAGGATCTCGTCGAAGAGATCGTTGGCGAGATTGAAGATGAGCACGACGAGACGCCGGAGGAACTGATTGTGCCCATCGGTGATGGCATGTGGGACTGCGACGCGCGCGCTGAGCTTGAGGATGTTGCAGGGGCGGTCGATCCGCGGCTTGCTGAGGTGGAAGAAGCGGTGGATACGCTGGGCGGGCTTGCTTTCGTTCTGGCTGAAGCGGTGCCTACAGTGGGGGCGATGCTGGAACACTCAAGCGGTTGGCGCATTGAAGTCACAGCGGGCGATGAAACCCATGTGAAGCGTTTGCGGCTCCACGCGCCAGAGGCAGAGCCACATGAGAGCGGCTTGCAATAATTTCACTCCGTTGTACGGTTTTCTAGATTTTCTTCTCTTTTTTGCATCCCGGCAACGGGGCTCTTCGTAGCTCCTATCAAAGGAGCTGAATTCAATGCCGTCACGTCGCCTTCCCCCTCTGCGAGCGCTCGAAGCCTTTATGCGCACAGTCCGTCTCGGATCTGCCCGCGCGGCGGCTGAGGAGATTGGACTGAGCCCATCTGCGCTCTCGCGCCGAATCACCAATTTGGAAGAATTCGTCGGCAAGAAGCTGTTTACCCGCGCCCGCCAATCCATGCAGCTGACCGATGAAGGCCAAGCATTTTACGAAGCGGTGAACCCGCATATGGAGGCACTTGCCCGCGCGGTCGAAAGCCAATCCGACAACATCGCGCTGCTGCGGCTGCGTTTGGGTGTGCTCCCTATGTTTGGCAGCCAGCGACTGTTCCCGCGACTTGGTGAACTGCGCAAGCGACATCCGCTGCTCCACATCGACATCGACACAGCCCCCCATTTGGAAGACCGGGTGGGAGACACTCTGGATGCTGCGATTATCCTTTCACGGGGCCCTGCAAGCGGGCTTCACGCAGTGCGTCTCGATCACAACCTGGTGCATGCAATCTGTTCGCGCGCGGCCGCTGGCGTGATCGGTGAAGAGATGAACCGCGAGGTGCTGGATAAGCAGACCTTTCTCATTCATAATGAGCTGCCTGAGAGTTTCGTTGCGTGGAAGAAGGCGAATAATCTCGACGATTTCGAACCCGCTGCGATTGATCACTATGATTCAGGTGCTTTGATGCTTGAGGCGGCTGCACAGGGGCTCGGCATTGCGATTATGCATGATGACCATTTGCGGCGTGCGGCGGACAACCGGCTGACCAATTTGCCGGGTCCGGAGGTTCACAGCCCATACAGCTATTGGTTTGTGTGCAAGCCAACAGCGTTAGAGATGCGTCCTGTGCGGCTCTTTCATGATTGGCTGGTGCGTGCGGGGCTTTAAGCGACCGCGCGCTAAAGTTTTGTTATAGCGTGCTGCTTTGCTTTCTCATCCGCTGCATAACGGATGGGAGGCACGTCATGTGCAAAATCACGCAGAGGCTTTCCCAGCGCATCACACAGCGCCTCCTCTATCCTTCGGCGCGATTCATTGCCGATCGCTTTGCGGCCCGCGTATTCAGCCGGGCTGAACGGTTCCAGGAAATGAATATGAAGCGGGAATGTCCCCTTGCGCGCTAACACGCGTTTGGCATTGTTGAGGCCGCCCTCTTCGCCAATCCAGCCAATCCATTCAGCCACTCGCCCATAATCAATCAGGACCGGCTGAACCATCACGCCAGGAGGAGGGGGCTCGAGAACTGAGAGCATGCTGGTCTTGAACGGCAAGAGAGACTGGCCGTCGGTGGTTGTGCCTTCGGGAAAGACGGTGACCGACCAATTGTCAGCAAGCGCTTCTTTTAAGGCGTTGATTTGATCGGCGACATTCATCCGCGCCTCGCGCTTGACGAAAACGGTGCGGTTGATCCTTGCCAGCCAACCCACTACGGGCGCGCTTTCAAGCTCAGCTTTAGCAACAAAGGCTGTGCCGCAGGCCCCTGCAAGGCTCAGGATATCGAGCCAGGAGACATGGTTGGCGACGTAGAACACATCGCGTTTAAGATGAGTGCCGTGGACTTTGACTTCTGCGCCTGAAATGCGCGCTGCAAATCGCAGAAACCACATAGGAAAAGGCGAGCCATACGCAAATATACGGTACAGATAATGCATCGGCACCATAACCGCGATCAGCAGCGCAAGCGCGCTGGCCCGTATCGCAATCCTGAACCAGCCGCGAATAGAAACGGGGGTGATTTCACCGCGGGCAGCAGCAACGCGCAATGCCCATGCTTTCTCATCACCGTGTTGGTCGCCTTGTCGCTGCACGAGTGCATCAGGTTCAGTTTCAGTCATTGGATCGTCCCAAAAAGCTAAGGCATTATTAGTCGTCGCGCGACAAACGTACGCCGTAAAGCTCCATCCGGTGGTCAACGAGGCGATAGCCAAGCTTTTCTGCAATCTGTCTCTGCAAAGCTTCGATTTCCGGGTCGACAAACTCGACCACTTTGCCCGTTTCCACATCAATGAGATGATCATGGTGAGCCTCTGGCACAGGCTCATAGCGCGAGCGGCCATCGCCAAAATCGTGACGATCCAATATGCCGGCTTCTTCGAACAGGCGCACGGTGCGGTACACTGTTGCAATCGAGATTTTGTTGTCGATAGCAGAGGCGCGCTCGTGCAGGAGCTCAACATCCGGGTGGTCTTCGCTTTCAGACAAAACCCTTGCGATTACTCGGCGCTGTTCAGTGATGCGCAGACCTTTTTCTGCACATAATTGTTCAAGATCAATTTTCTGGCTCACGCCAATGCATCCTTGGTCAATGGGTGCCGGACCGACCCGGCGGGGACTGTATTTTCCCCTTACCGATGGTTGACCCAATGCTCAAGTTTGGTGGGTGCCGAAGAATTTCGATCGCAGTGATTAAAAGGTGGGCATTGCCTGCACTATGACGTGACAGGCAATGCACCAAGCTGCGACCCTTTTTTCTGCGTTTAAGCTGCCTTGCGGCGTCCGCGTGCTGCGCCAGGTTTGCGTCCAAGGCCGATTTTCTTAGCAAGATCACGGCGCTTTTCAGCATAGTTTGGTGCAACCATCGGATAGTCCGAAGGCAAGTTCCAACGCTGACGATATTCCTCGGGAGTCATATCGTAATTGGTGCGCAGATATCGCTTAAGCATTTTGAGCTTTTTGCCATCTTCCAAACATACGATGTAGTCTGGCTTGACTGAAGCGCGCACAGAAACCGCAGGTTCTGGACGTTCCTCAACGGCCTCGGGCTCCTCCCCAAGACCTGAAAGTGCACCATAAACATTTGTTATTAGCCCAGGGACAGCATCAATTTCGACGCTGTTGTTGCTGAGATGGGCTGCAACGATATCGCTCGTAAGCGCTATCAACGTCTCTTTCATCTCTATTTCCAAGTTTTGCATGAGTTCCTCGATCTTAATGGTTCGGATTTTTCCGATTTATCGCGCATTACCCATAGCGAGTATGCAAGCAAGTACGCAGATACGGTATCTGCCAAAAAACAAGCTTTCTGTCCAACAATTGGATACAATTATTGTCTAAATGGATAGGCCGAAAGTAATCGCATCAACACGCTCGCCGTTTGCTAGGCGGTAGTAATTGGGGCGTTCGCCGATTGGTTTAAATCCAACTTTCTCATAGAGATGGACCGCAGGATTCCCGCGCCGCATTTCAAGAAAAATGTGATTTACGCCGCAGGTTTTGGCCTTCTCAAAAAGTCTGTGGATGAGACTTTCTCCAAGTCCAAGCCGCCGAAATCGGGGCGATACGGCAATCAAAAGCAGCTCTTCCTCGTCCGCTGCTTTGCGAGTGACGATAAAACCGGCTGCATTTGAAGGGCCGATTTGCGCCGAGTCGTCGGGAATGATTTCGCCCGATTGATCAACCACCAGAGCGCGGGTGCTGGGCAAGGCGAGCGCATCTGCGATCTGCCGTTCATTCCATGCCTCGCCGTAAGCAGGATCAAACGCGTCCTCCATCACCGCCATGATGCGCTCAATATGATGCGCGCTCGGCGTCATGCTTTTCCTATTGGTGGGATAGGCCCTCGCGTCTGCGGTTTCGCATCGGGAGCGCGGCCATAGATTGGCGCAAGGTTTTCTGTCAGCCGTGTCTCGTGGAGCAAATTGGCCGCTTTGGCATCGGGCAAAAGATCGAGCACCACACGCTCATCGTGAAAAAGGTCCGCGAAATCTTTGGCGCGGTTTCCCGCGATGACCTTGCGTGCGCTTCTCGCTTTGGCAGCTTCAGGTGTCAGCGAGCGGACCTCATCTTCCGCGCGTTCATGATTGAAGTCTTGAACGAACCACTCGCCGTGCCCGCCGTGCATGCACACTGTAACCGGTCTTGGATCAGGCTGCCAAGCGCGCGCGGCGACGAGAGCGAGGGTCGGATAGCCAAGCACCTTAACGCCCCATGCAACGCCCAGTGCACGTGCAGCGGCAATGCCGATCCGCACGCCGGTGAAGCTTCCGGGACCAAGTGATGTGAGAATGAGGTCAGCGCGCCCCTTTTCCGGGAGCGCCTCGATCATTGGGATCAGTCTTTCTGCATGGCCTTTTCCAAGCACATGATGTGTGCTGGCAGTACAAGCGCGTCCATCGAACAGGGCAACCGAGCAAGCCTCGCTTGCGGTTTCGATGACAAGAGTTCGCCCCGACATATGCATCACAGTGCCCTGCAACACTCAAAGCTCCGCTGCAAGTCAGCTATCGCCCGTGCCCCCTTGGAATTGCGGTGCACCCTTGGCGTTAATCCTTTATGCGGCGCGAACTTCGTGCACTTCAGGGACGTAGTGTTTGAGAAGGCTCTCAATTCCCTGTTTTAAGGTCATCGTGCTCGACGGACAGCCTGCGCACGCGCCCTGCAGTGTCAGATAGACCACGCCGTCTGAAAATCCGCGATAGGCGATGTCGCCGCCATCGCTGGCAACCGCGGGGCGCACGCGCGTTTCAAGAAGTTCATGGATGGAGGCGATGATCTCAGCGTCTTCGTCGCGGTCCTCAACGATCAGCGCAGTATCCTCGCCCGGCACCGAAATCCCGTCCGCGCTCCCGCCAATAAATAAAGGCGCCTCTGAGACGAAATGGTCAAGCAGGATCGTCACCACTTCGGCCTTAAGCCCGCTCCAATCAGCGCCTGGCGCTGCTGTTACAGTCACAAAGTCCCAGCCGTAAAAGACGTTCACCACCTCGCCGGTATTGAAAATGGCCTCTGCAAGCGGGCTGGCCTGTGCCGCTTCAGGCGAAGAAAACTCGCGTGTTCCCGAAGGCATAACTGTGCGCCCAGGCAGGAACTTGAGGCTGGATGGGTTCGGTGTGGTTTCGGTCTCAATAAACATGAGCGCTAAATAGGGCGCTTACCCCATTCCCACAAGCGCGGCATTTTTGCAGGTGACCATTCACTGGTCCTTCATGCCTAACCGCACTATAGTCCTGATCATGAACGTTATGATCCGGGCGAGCGCTGCCCTCTCCATCCTTACCGCGGCTTTCACCTCGTCGGTGGCTGTGCATAGCCAAGAGGCCGCACCGCCTCCTGCGCCGATCCTTCTTGGTGAGGCTTTGCCGGCCTATGACGTGCCAGAGCCTGTGGCAGTGCAGGGCGAAGATGAGACGCCGTGGCTTTATGAAGGGAGCAATATCCCCGTCGACCGCAAATGGGTGTTCGGCAAGATGGACAACGGCCTTCGTTACGCGGTGAGGCGCAACGGTGTTCCTCCGGGCCAGATCTCGATCCGGGTGCGCATTGATGCAGGGTCATTGCACGAAAATGACGACGAGCAAGGTTATGCGCACTTTTTGGAGCATTTGCTTTTCCGGGAAAGCAAATATCTGGGCAAAGCAGAGGCGATCGCGGCTTGGCAGCGCTTGGGCGCGACATTTGGCGCAGATACCAATGCGGAAACCAGCCCCACTCACACCGCCTACAAGCTCGATATCCCGAACATCGGACCCGCTAAGCTCACCGAAAGCTTCAAGCTGCTTTCAGGCATGATCAAAGCCCCGGTGATCAGCGATGGCAACGTCGCAGCTGAGCTTCCGATTGTGCTCGCGGAAAAACGCGAAAGGGGCGGTCCGGGAGAGCGTGTCAACCAAGTTCAAAGACGCACCTTGTTTGCAGGTCTGAGGATGGCATCACGCGATCCAATCGGCACTGAAGAAACTCTGACGGCGGCCAATGGCGCAAAGGTCAAAGCGTTTTATGATCGTTGGTATCGCCCTGAAAACACCGTCATTGCGGTTGCCGGTGATGCAGATCCGCAGGTTCTCGCCGGCTTGATCGAGCAGTGGTTTGGAGATTGGGAAGGAACCGGCGAGCCCGGCGTTGTCCCAGACTTTGGCGACCCCATCTCCCCTCCTGGAGCGCCCACTTTGGGCGGTGCAGATGTGCCAATCGGTGAACTCAGCGTCATGGTCGAACCTGACCTTTCGCGAAGGCTGATTTTCATGATTATGCGGCCTTGGCGTCAGGTGCAGGACACCATTGTATACAATGAAGGCAAGATCATAGATGAGCTTGCGCTGCGCATTATCAATCGCCGGATTGAAAAACGGGCACGAAGCGGTGCGTCTTTCCTGAACGCAGGTATTTCGAACAATCCTATTTCACGCTCTGCGAATGTGACATTTGTTGGCGTCGTACCGATTGGAGATGATTGGCGAGCAGCGCTTGCAGATGTGCGCGGCATTATCGCTGACGGGATTGCCAATCCTCCCACCCAAGAAGAGATCGACCGCGAGGCGGCTGAAATCGAAGTGGGCTACATCAATTTTCTTGAGCAAGAGCGGGTTCAATCAGGACGCGCGCTCACAGACAACCTGATCAACGCTGTCGATATCCGCGAGACCGTGGCCAGCCCGCAGGTCTTTCTGGACGTCTTCAACAGTGCGAAGCCCCGCATGGTCCCATCCGAGGTGCATGAGCGCACGCGCGCCCTGTTCCGCGGCGAAGTGGCGCGTTCTGTCTACATTACTCCGTCTATTGGTGAGGCGGATGAAGACGCGCTCAAGCTCGCTCTTGCCACAACCGCGACACAAGACGCGACAGCAAGGGTGGCCGCAGCACAGATATCCTTTGATGATCTGCCGCCAGTGGGCGCACCCGGCACGATCACTGAGCAAGGGCCGCTTGGCATTCTCGACGTTCAAAAGGTCGAATTTGCCAATGGAGCCAAGGCTATCCTTTGGGCAAACGATGCAGAGCCGGGCCGTGTGACGGTCAAAGTGCGTTTCGGCGCTGGATACCGCGCCTTTGACAAAGAAAGCGCGCTTTACGCGGATCTAGGCAAAGCAGCCCTGATGCGATCTGGCATCGGTGAGCTTGGCTTGACCGAGCTGGAACGCTTGACCAGCGGGCGCAAGCTTGGTCTTAACTTCGACATTGATGATGCGGTCTTCACCTTCACAGCGCAGTCACGCTCAGAAGATGTGGCCGATCAGCTTTATCTCTTCGCAGCTAAGCTTGGCATGCCGGGATGGGACCCCCAACCGGTTGAACGTGTCAAACGGCTTGCGCAGCTGGGCTATAGCTCGTTTTCGACTAGCCCCGATGCGGTTCTGGCGCGTGATATGGAGTATATCCTCACGAACAATGATCCGCGTTTTATCACGCCCAATCCCGAAATGCTTGATCAGGCGACACCTGAACAGTTCAGGAAAGTTTGGGAACCTCTGCTTGCTCAAGGCCCAGTCGAAGTTCTGATTTTTGGCGAGTTTGATCAGCAAGAGATCGTTGAAAAACTGCGTTTAACTTTTGGCGCCCTGCCAGAGCGCACGCCTATTTCTCCCGAGGTTGCAGGGCGCGTTCCCGGTTTTCCGGCGACAACTGGTAAGCCCAAGGTCTTGACCCACAGAGGCGATGCTGATCAGGCGGCCGCCGTCGTTGCTTGGCCTAGCGGTGCAGGCGTTGCCGGTATTCGCGAATCGCGCCAGCTCACGATCCTTGCTGCAATCTTCCAAAATCGCCTCCTGGATCAAATCCGCGAGGCAGCTGGTGCGACCTATGCACCTCAGGCCTTTTCCGATTGGCCAGAAGATATTGATGGGGGCGGGAAGTTTGTAGCTCTTGCGCAGCTTAAGCCGGAATTCGTGCCGGTGTTCTTCGCAGAGGCGGAGAAAATCGCGCAGGATCTGGTAGCCAATCCCGCCAGTCTCGATGAAATCAGCCGGGCGACGGGACCCCTGGGCGAACGCGTGAAGCGTGCCTCGACCGGAAATCAATTCTGGCTCTACAACTTGGAAGGCGCGAGCAGCGATCCTCGGCGCGTCGAGCTTTTGAAAAGCCTGTTTGTCGATTATTCGCAAACGTCTCCAAGCGCGATGCAGTACTTTGCGGGCCGATATTTCGCAAACACTATGCCCCTTATGCTGGCAGTGATCCCTGAAGGGCAGGAGCTTGCTGATCTGCCTGAAATTGCTGGCACTACCGGCACCGCAGCAACTGTCGCAGCGGTGCCTCCAGCAGCGGCCCAACCGGCGGGGCGTTGAGCCAGAAAGGGTATATCCTCGAAAGGCACCTCTTGAAATAAAGGTGTCGCGCGCGCGCCAATCGCTTTACATAAGTGTTGCGCGCTATTAGGCGCGCGCCCGCACTGTGTTGAACGCATATCAAATAGTCTCAAAAGAAACGAGTTTTATCGTGGCCCACAATTGGCACCCAGAGAGCTGGAAAGAGTTCGAAGCAAAGCATTTGCCGCATTACGAAGATGCCAGCGAACTGGCAGATGCAGAGGCAACTCTTGCCGCTTACCCGCCGCTCGTTTTTGCTGGCGAAGCGCGCGCGCTGAAGGCTGATCTGGCTGATGTCGCCAATGGCAGCGCCTTTCTGCTTCAGGGCGGCGATTGTGCAGAAAGCTTTGCCGAATTTCACCCCAACAACATTCGCGACACGTTCCGTGTGCTGTTGCAGATGGCGGTTGTGATGACATTCGGCAGCAAACGCCCCGTGATCAAAGTGGGGCGTATGGCCGGGCAGTTTGCAAAGCCTCGTTCTTCACCAACCGAAACGCAGAAAGATGCCTCGGGGCGTGATGTGACCCTGCCAAGCTATCTTGGCGACAACATCAACGGGATCGAGTTTGATCCCGAACAGCGGCGCAATGATCCTGGCCGCATGGTACGCGCCTATTCGCAGGCCGCCTCAACACTGAATTTGCTGCGTGCATTTGCCGGCGGTGGCTATGCCAACCTTCGCCAGGTTCACCAGTGGACGCTCGAGTTTATGGGCCGCACGCCGTGGACAGAAAAGTTTGCGCAAACCGCCGATCGTATTGGCGAGGCGCTCGACTTTATGGAAGCTTGCGGAGTGGACCCGAATACGGTGCCGCAATTGCAAGGCACGGACTTTTACACCAGCCATGAAGGGCTTTTGCTCCCTTACGAGCAGGCGCTTACCCGGCAAGATTCGCTTACAGGCGAATGGTACGCCACATCGGCGCATATGCTATGGATTGGCGACCGCACGCGTTTTCCGGGGAGCGCCCACGTGGAATTTGCGCGCGGGATCGGCAATCCGCTGGGCATGAAGTGCGGGCCGAGCCTTGAGCCGGATGTTTTGCTGCAATTGCTCGATCAGCTGAACCCGGCGCGCGAGGCTGGGCGGATCACCCTGATTGCGCGCTATGGCCATGACAAAGTGCTCGAGGGGCTTCCCAAACTCGTTCGTGCGGTCAAGGCCGAGGGGCATCCGGTTGTTTGGTCTTGCGACCCGATGCACGGCAATGTGATCAAATCCGACAGCGGTTATAAGACGCGGCCGTTTGACCGCATCCTGACCGAGGTGAAGGGCTTCTTCGATGTTCACCGCGCGGAGGGAACGCATCCGGGCGGCATCCATGTTGAAATGACTGGACAAGATGTGACCGAATGCGTTGGCGGCGCTGTCGCGATTACGGATGAGCGCCTCGGCGACCGGTATCACACGCATTGCGACCCGCGCCTCAATGCCGAGCAATCGCTTGAGCTTGCCTTTGCTTTGGCCGAAATGCTCAACGCAGAAGTCAACGATCAACGCGCAGCCGACGCGGCGTAACATTAAAGTCGGCTCCGTTATGGAGGTGAGCTTGCTGGGATAGGGCATCTGTTGCCGTTATCTTGGCAGGGTTATGTCTGCGCTATTGCCGAATTTTGAGGACACCGCTTTGCCTACCGGCGCCCAAACGGGTACCGAAACGGGAGGCGAAATGCTCAGCGCATTTCTCTCCAATGACGCGCTCCTTTGGGGCTGCGTTGCCATGGCTCTCATCGCATTAGTGACGGTTGGCAAAGTGGCATCAAGACGCCGCAGGGCAGGCAAGACCTCCCGCCGGGCGCGCGCGCAGGCAGATGCGTTGCGCGATTTTCTCAACATCTTGAGAGCGGAGGATAAAAACACATCCCGCGGTATTTGGCATTACGATTTCACAACCGGGACCCAGCAATATTCGGACGGGTTTCAGGCTTTGCTCGCCGCTGGTGATCGAGGCGTTTTGAATGACGCCGCGATCGAGGCTACGTTTAAAAGGGCTGGCCTTGATCTTATCGCGATTGCTCGCGAAAATTTTGAGGACGTTGAACCTTATCAGGTGGAGTTTGCGGTGAAACTGGAAGCGGGCCCACCCCGCCCGATGGTGCTGCGGGCGTGCAATATGCGCAACGCTGACGGCGAGGTGCAGCGCTTGGTGGCAATGGTGAGCGAGGCTCAAAGGTTCGCCTCTGAATGAGCACTTGTCATGGAAATGCGGCAATTTGGCGCGTATTAGAGCTGTGACATTGATGCTGGTTTCGGCCATACTGCAAGCGCCAAAGATGCTGATTTGAGGGAAGTTGAATTGCCTAATACCGCGTCCGTGACGCAAGCCGCTTGCTCCGTCCCATCATTGGTAGAGCAATTTGCCGCCACGCGCGCGCTTATGGAAAGCCTTGCGCTGCCACTTTCAGATGCAGATGCGACAATTCAATCCATGGAAGATGCGAGCCCTGCCAAATGGCATTTGGCCCATACGAATTGGTTCTGGGAGACCTTTCTGCTGCGCGAACATGCGAGCCAATACCGTCTCTATGAAGAAAACTGGCCGTTTCTTTTTAACTCATACTATGAGGCAGAAGGCGCGCGTATCTCGCGGTTTTCGCGCGGAATGTTGTCTCGTCCTGCATTGGACGAAGTGCTGGAATGGCGCGCGTCCGTCACGTCTGCGATGGAGCCGCTGATCGCGGATCCCTCCCTGTCTGATCTCATCGCGCTCGGCATCGCACACGAGCAGCAGCATATCGAACTGTTTTTGACGGATATCAAACACGCTTTGTTTCAAAACCCTTTAGGTCCGGCGATGTGGGCGCAAAGAGAGGGTGCTGGACCTGTTGCTGGTGCGCTTGGCTGGCATAAACACCCCGGCGGGGTCGCCCTTGTCGGCGCTGATCAGACTGGAGAGTTTGCTTTTGATAACGAAGGGCCCCGTCACCGGGTTCTGCTCGAACCTTTCGTGCTCGCAAACAGGCTCATCACCAATGGCGAATGGCAAGAATTCATAGACGACAAGGGCTATGAAACGCCTTCGCTTTGGCTTTCTGACGGTCTTTCGTGGGTGCGCGAGAATGCTATTGATGCGCCGTTGTATTGGCGCGGCCGCGAACATTTCACTCATAGCGGCTGGCAAATGCGCGGCCGTCATGCACCCGTTACCCACATATCCTATTATGAGGCTGATGCTTTTGCGACTTGGGCAGGCGCGCGGCTTCCAACCGAGTTTGAGTGGGAGGCGGCCGCGCGGGGACAAGGCGGTGAGAACAACGTGCAGGCCCACGACGCAGCGCAAGGCGGCCAGCTCGATAAAGCCGCAGCTCCGCTCCCACTAGGCGGCACAAAACTGTACGGAGATTGCTGGCAGTACACCCGGTCAGCCTATTTGCCCTATCCCCGTTTTGCTCCTGCCAAAGGCGCGGTGGGCGAATACAATGGCAAATTCATGAGCGGTCAATTCGTGCTTAAAGGCGCAAGCTGTGCAACCGTTCGGGGCCATTCGCGCGCCTCTTATCGCAACTTTTTCTACCCCCACCAACGCTGGCAATTCACCGGTCTCAGGCTCGCAAAGGATCTTTAACACTATGAGTACACGCAAAGGCCTAGAGCTTGTGACACGCGATGAAACCGGCGTTGACACTGCCTTTCGTAAGGGTGTCCTTCTGGGGCTTTCACAAGAGCAAAAGGCCGTACCTGCACGCTGGCTTTATGATGACGCCGGATCACAATTGTTCGAGGATATAACCCAGCTTCCCGAATACTATCCCACCCGCGCAGAAACCGAAATTCTCAAAGAGGAATCGGCAAGTTTTGCAAAGATGATTTCGCCGGGCTGCGCGGTTGTTGAATTTGGGTCCGGATCCTCTGTCAAAACGCCGCTCCTGCTTTCTGCGATTGATCCTGCAGCCTATGTACCGCTTGATATCTCGGGCGAGTTCTTGCGGGCGTCTGCGGCAGAGCTTGCGGCCAAATTTCCGCAAATTCCCGTTTATCCGGTTGAGGCCGATTTTATGCAGCAAGTGGAATTGCCCGCAGCGATTGCGGATCTGCCCAAACTGGGTTTCTTCCCCGGCTCAACCATCGGTAATATGGTGCCGCGCACGGCGGTGGATCTTCTCCGAAATATGCGCGAGACCCTTGGAGTTGGCGCGCAGCTCTTGATCGGGATGGACCTTATTAAGGACGCCGACGTGCTTGAGGCGGCGTATGACGACGCAGCAGGGGTTACGGCGCAGTTCAATTACAACCTGATACGCCGGATCAACCGGGAACTGGACGGTGATATTGACCTTGACGCCATGACCCACGAGGCGCGCTGGAACGATGATTACGCCCGCGTCGAAATGCATCTGGTCGCGGCCAAAGATTGCGCTTTCTCGGTCGCGGGTCAGACATTCGCCTTGAGCCGGGGCGAGAGCATTCACACTGAAAACAGTCACAAATTCAATCGGCGCACATCGAGTATGATGCTGCTCGCTGGTGGCTGGGAACCCTCGCAGCGCTGGCTTGATAGTAAAGGGCGTTTCTCCCTTATCCTTGCCGAGGCCAAGCCAAACCGAAGCGCGCCTTAATCGGCCAGCCGGGATACCATTAAGCTTCCGGGCGTTAGAGCCCCCATGGAAATTCAAAACACAGATGTTGCGGTGATCGGTGCCGGTATGGCCGGACTGACATGCGCAGGCATTTTGGGGCGCGCAGGGCTAAGGGTGCTGGTCTTAGACAAAGGCCGCGGCCCGGGCGGACGCATGGCAGCGCGCCGCGCCGAGGTCGCCGGTGAGACCGTCGCGTTTGATCACGGCGCGCAATATTTCACTGCTAGAGATCCGGCGTTTCGCAAAGCGGTGGAAAGCTGGCACGAAATCGGCGCAGCCGCGCCTTGGCCTGCTGCGGGCGAGGATGCCTGGGTGGGGGTTCCACGCATGAACGGCCCGATCAAAGCAATGGCCTCCGCGCTCGATGTTCGCTGGGCGACCCGCGCGCTGTCGTTATCGCGCGGAAGCAATGATTGGCACATTGACGCAGGCGAAGAGCATTTTGAGGCGAAAATGGTCATCGTTGCGGTGCCGGCTGAGCAAGCGGCGCAATTGTTGGGATCGCCAGCGCCGCAATATGCTGCGATCGCTGGATCTGTGTCTTCTGAACCGTGCTGGGCCGTTATGGCCGCGTTCGAAACACCGCTTGAGACCGGGCGCGATACCTATCGAATCTCTGAGGGCCCGGTTTCGTGGGCCGCGCGCAACTCGGCGAAGCCGGGTAGGCCGGGGCGAGAATGCTGGGTGATCCACGCCAGTCCCGACCGCAGCCGTGAAATCATTGACCACGATAAGGACGAGGCGGCCGCTCTCTTGCTGGCAGACTTTTTTACGCAGACCCGGATTGCTCCCTCAACGCCGGTTCACTTGGCCGCGCATCGCTGGCTGTATGCAATGCCTGCCTGCGTGAAAGGAGAAGGCGCTCATTTTGACCTGGCCCTCAATCTCGGGATTGCAGGCGACTATCTCCACAGCCCACGCGTTGAGGGGGCATTCCTTTCAGGTCGTGCGGTAGCCGGTCAGATTCTTAAGACAATGGAAAATGCATAGCACGATATTGGGGCGCGCAGCCCGGTGCGCGTTGAAGCTTTCGTTTTGAAGATTTGAATACATTGAGAAACGAAAGAGCGTATTATAAATAAACACCCGATTTTCAGTCATTTGTATCATGGTGAGATTGACAAATCAGAGTAATTTGAGGCGTCGATTTATGAAGGGCATTGAAAGAGAAAATAAAAACCGCGAAGGTCCATATTAATTCTGCAGAAAAGTGAGAAATAGGCTTACGAAAAGTATATTGGCTGAGCTTTTTTACGGGGCCGGAGCTTAGTTGCTCCGCGTAAGTGCTGATCCTTCTATGGATATCAGCCAAACAAAGGGGTGGTCGTTTTGAGCGAATTGGATGAGTTTGAGCGCCTCGAGGCGCTTCGTAATCTGAATGTGTTGGACGCTCGATGCGATGCTCGACTGGATTCCTTAACAAAGGTCGCAAAAGCGCTTTTTGACGTGCCAATCGCGCTGGTGTCTTTGGTGGATGAACAGCGTTTGTGGTTCAAATCAAAGCAGGGGATCGCATCAGATGGAGCGGAAAGGCAGAACTCCTTTTGCGACATAGTGATCCAACAAGGCGGACCGGCCCTCGTTCCTGATACGCATTTAGACGGCCGGTTTTCGGAAAATGCGCTTGTCACGAAAGAACCGTTCATCCGTTTCTATGCAGGAGCCCCGATTGTTGTCGCTGGTGCGGCCGTGGGCACTCTGTGCGTTCTGGATGACAGGCCTCGAGAACTGAGCGGTGCGGAACTGGAAAAACTGGCTTCGCTTGCTGAAATGGCTGCCGATTTCCTTTCGTCGTACCTGCAGAAGGACGTTTCGAACCATCTTGATCAATCGCCGCCCACAGAAGGCCGCGATAAGGCTCTGGAAGTGGCCGAACAGGCGCGCAAAGACAGCGAGGTGGCGCGCGCATTCCTTGAGCTAATCCTTGATAACATCCCCGATGTGGTCTTCGTCAAGGACACCAAGTTTCGCCATATTCGCGGCAATCCTGCATTTTTCGATCTCTTTCCAAAAGAGATGCACGACACGCTAATCGGCATGACGGGCACAGAGGAGTTTGAGCCCGAAGAAGTCGAAGCCTATCAGGCAAAGGACAAAGAGGCGCTTGCAACCGGCTCTTCAACGGCAACTGAGAATATCACCGTTCGCGGAGGCGAGACGCAGACTTTCTACACCAAGAAGATCCGGTTCGAAGACCAGGACGGTGTCCGCTTTATCCTTGGGATCGCGCACAATATAACCGACAATCTCAAGGCTGAAAAACAGCTGGAAGAGGCCAAATCCTTTCAGGACCTCATCCTCGAGAATTTGCCAGCGCCTGTGTACGTTAAAGACGCCAACGGCGTGGTTTTAAGGTGCAATACAGCCTTCTTGGACATGTTCCCGGCACGCCTGCGGGACAAGGTCGTTGGTTCTGATGCTTGGTCGCTCTTAGAAGATGACGAACTGGTTGAGGGCAAGCGCGCGCTTTACAAAGAGGCGCTCGAAACTGGCTTTGCCGAGGCAACAGCCACACATCGCTATGATGATGGATCGCAGCGTAAGTTCCATTTCAGGAAATACCGGTTTGAAAACCGCGACGGTGAGCCGTTCATTTTGTCAATGGCGCGCGATACCACCAAGGAATATGAGGCCGAACAACAGCTTGCCTCGATGCATCAATTCCAAAATCTGATCTTTGACAGCATGCCCTATCCAACCTTTGTGAAGAATAAGAATTTCGAGGTGGTCCAAGCAAATCCGGCGTTTTCAAAACTCATCGGCGGACCCGACATTATTGGCAGCGAAGGCGGCAAGCACCTCCCGCTATCTGAACTGGAAAAGCTTCACGCAACCGATGCTCTCGCGTTCGAAGAGGGGTCGGCTGAGGCGGTCGATGAACTGTCATTTCTCGATGGCAGCCTGCTTACGGTGCAGAGCTATAAAAACCGCTTCGAAGGTCCGTCGGGCGAGCCGTATATCCTGTGTGTTGCAATCGACATCACAGACCGAGTCCTTGCTGAACGAGAAATCGCTGAAGTCCAAAAATTTCAGTCGCTTATGTTTGAGCAGATCCCCGACTACCTGTTCGTCAAAGACGAAGGTTTCAGGATCGTTCAGGCCAACCAGAACTTCCTGCGTTTGTATCCAGACGATGTGCGAGATTCGGTGGTTGGTACAACTACGCTTGAACACTATGATGAGAACGAACGGGAAGAATTCCTCGCTCAAGACCGTTTGGCCTTCGAAAAGGGGAAGGCCGAGATCGAAGAAAATATCGAGTTTCCTGATGGAACCCGGCGCACTTTACTGACAAAAAAGGTGCGCTTCGAAGATCAGCGCGGACAGAAATTTGTGCTGGGAATCGGGCGTGACATTACCGAACTGGTTGAGGCGCGCCAGGCTCGTGAGGATGTCTCCAACTTACTTGAAAACATATTCGAGACGATTTCGGGCGCGCTCATTGGGCTTGATGTGAACAAACAGGTCTTGATGATCAATCAGGCCGGTCGTCACATGCTAGCCGGTGAAGCGCATTCTCTGCCTTTTACGTGGCCCGATAAGATTATTTTCCTCGACCCTGCTGATATGCAGCCTTTGGAATCGTCAAATGATCCCATTGCGCGCGCATTGATCGGGCAGAAGATCGGGGGCGAGGTGCATTTGATGACTTCGGTGGGATCGGAGCAGACGCGCTATGTCCGCGTGACATCGGCCCTTGTCCGGAACGAGAACTCGCCGCTGCACACTGTGATCGTGATGGACGATGTCTCAGAGGCTGAGAAGAACAGGCAGCAGATTGAACGACAATCACGGCTTGATGCGCTGGGACAACTGACCGGGGGCATTGCTCATGATATCAATAATTTGCTCAACACGATGCAATATGCGCTCGCGTTGATCGGCCGCGAAGAATTGAGCGAACGGGGGCAGCGTTCCATGACGGCGGCGCAAAAATCCATTGGCCGCGGTTCCGATTTGACCAGCAGGCTTCTTGCGTTTGCGAAGAAACAGCCTGCCCGTTCCATTGCATTGCCTGTGTCGGACGTATTTGCGGAGCTTAGGGGGCTTGTGAACCCTGCTATTGAGGCCTCGATCACCGTCGAGTTCGAAGAGATTGCGGATGACCTCATTGTCTTTTGCGATCAAGGGCAACTACAAAACGCTGCGCTAAACCTCATTCTCAACAGCCGAGATGCCATTTTGACTGCCGCCAAAGGGCACCACATCCGCGTGTCAGCGCGCGCGGTTGATATGCTCCCTTACGATCCGGAGGGTGTTAGCCGCGAGGAAGCGGTGTTCTCAACCGAAGGGCGTGTGGGTCAAGAATATGACGACGATGCAAAATCATCGGGCCGCTCACAGCGCTATGTCGAAATCTCGGTGTCTGACAATGGGCCCGGTATGTCTCGGGCAGTCGTATCGCGGGCTGTTGACCCGTTCTTCACCACCAAAGGCACGAATTCGGGCACAGGGCTTGGCCTTTCCATGGTCTATGGCTTTGTCCAGCAATCTGACGGCGAAATTCGGATTTACACCGAGGAGGGCCAAGGCACCACGATTAAGCTCTTCTTGCCATTTGGAGACAAGATTACCGGCCGCCAAGACCCTGTGGCTCTAGCCCCGATGGTTGAAGGGAAGGGCGAGACGATCTTGCTGGTGGAGGATGAGCCCTATTTGCTTAGCCAGCTTGCAGAACTGCTCGAGGCGCTGAATTACAAGCCGATAAAATCGTCCTCTGGCCGTGAGGCGCTGGCCTTGATCCAAGATGGCTTGGAGTTTGACCTTCTTCTGACTGATGTTGTGATGCCTGGCGGTCTGGGCGGGTTCGAACTTGCCCGGCTCACGAGGGAGATAATCCCGGATGTTCGGATCATTTATATGTCAGGCTATACCGGCTTTACCGATGAAGAGATGGGCTCGGTTAAGGCACCGCTTTTGCCTAAACCTTCGTCTCCGGCCATGACTTCAGCAAAAATACGTGAAGTTCTTGACAAATCCCCACCACCTTAAGTCATATCACCTAATAGTTGGTTGTGCTTTGTTGTTTGAGCGTTACGTTACCACTGTGGTATTTTTAGGGTGATGAATAATCCGATGGAAAATGATTGTTCTTCGCGTCCGGATAATTCCGACCGCGTCACGAATATCGCCGTTCTTGAAGATGATCCTGATTTTGGCCCCATGCTCAAGGATATCCTCGAAGAAGAGGGGTATTTTGTCTCGCTGCATACCAATGCAATCAGCGCCTTGGCATTTATCGACAATAACCCAATTGATCTGGTCATTGCCGATCTGTTCATCAAAGAGGCAGATGGGCGTTATAGCGGGCAAGGGGGGCTCACACTGATCGCTAAGATCAAGCAGATTATGCAGCATCCGGCGCCTGTGATCGCGATTTCGGGATCGTTTACGAAAGGCAATACCTACGCAGAGACATCGGCGACGACTGTGGGAGCCGATCACGCTATAGCAAAACCGATTGATCCCGTTGAGCTTATCGCATTGATCGAGCATTATTTGGCAAAGCCAACGAAGCTCTAAACCTGCCGCTTGGTTCGAATGCGTCGCTGCCGATCACACCCTACGGATGCAGGGCAAACCTGCGGGAGAAACAACCGTCCGGGAATATTTCGTGGCTGGGGCGGCAGGGATCGAACCTGCGAATGCCGCTACCAAAAAGCGGTGCCTTACCACTTGGCGACGCCCCAGCACGAAGGCGCGATATAGCGGGTCTTTTTGAGATTGGAAGAGCCGATTTCAGGAAAATTGCGTTGGCACGTCGCGGCGCTGCGCCAGTTCGCTTTCAGCGTTTTCCAGAACCCTTCGGTTTATCCCGTAAAACAGCAGTGAGAGTGCCGCGGGGATGAGCAATGCGGCTGGAATAAAAGCAAAGGCGTATTGGATCCCCATCAAAGCTTCTTTGGTCTGCTCACCCTCTGCGACAAAGCCGGTCAGCTCGAGCGCTGCGCCCGGAATGAAAGAACCAACGCCCACACCCGCCTTCACTCCGAAAACCGACGCAGCGATGACCAATGCTGTCATCTGCCGATTGGTCTTCCAATCGATGAATTCCGCAATGTCGGTGAACATGGAATAGGACAGCACCATCAAAAGCCCAAAGCCGATGCCGATAGCGTATTGGAGCGCGGTTTGCGGCCAGACTGCATCAAGGGGCAGGGCATAAAAACCGATAATCAAAGCCGCCATGCCGATACCAGCGGCGATCAAAAGGTGCGATTTTTCAAACCAGCGCACGATCACGCTGCCAAGGATTACGCCGGACACCTGACCAAGTGCGAGGCCCGTTAGAAACAAGGCAGGGCGGTCGAAGAAGAGGAAAACGGGGCTTCCATCATCACCCGCCACATATTTGAAAAAGAACGGTGCAGTCGCCGCGCGCGCAGCGATGGAGGTCACGCCAAGGATCGCTGCGATGGCGACCGCTATCCAAGAGCCCGTGCGAAGAAGAACCCAAAGGTCTCCTGTGACAGAACCGTTTTGCACGGCAGGCGGAATGCGTTCTTTCGTGGTGGCAAACGTGGTGAGCAGGCAGGCGACCGATACAGCCGCGATGCACGATATGGTGAGCAGCAGCCCGAGCCTTTCATCCCCGCCGCCAAGTTCGCGCACCAAAGTTGTGCCAAGCACGCCGACCAAAATGCCTCCTAATGCGGAGAAGAACATGCGGAAGGCGGTCACACGCGAACGCTCCTCAGAAGACGGCGAGATCACGCCGAGCAACCCGCCATAAGGCACATTGGCGGCGGTAAAGGCGAGCATGCACAGCGTGTAAGTGGCATAGGCCCAGATCAGCAGCGCGGTTCCGCCCAAGTCTTCAGGCGCGCTAAAGACAAGGATCATGCTGAGCCCCAGCGGGATCGCAGCGAACAAAATGTAAGGCCGATACCGGCCCCAGCGGGTGCGGGTCCTGTCCGCTACGAGCCCCATTATCGGATCGGTGAAGGCATCAACCAGCTTGGTTATAAGGAACATGAGGCCAATGGCGGCAGGCGCTAGACCTCCCAAATCGACAAAGAAATAGAGGAGATAAAAGCCAAAGAAATTGAGCATTAGCCCAGAGGCCAAATCTCCAACGCCGTAGCCAAGCTTTTCGCCCAATCCGATCCGGTGTTCGTTTGCTTGCGCCTCTTCGGCCAAATCGTCAGTCCTCATTTGCTCAAACAACAATGGGCCGGAAGCGGTCGAACTTCCAGCCCATTCGTCTGTTAGAAACGGACGTTCGTCCGCTAGAAGTGCCTAAAACGTGAAGTCGAGGTTCTTGCCTTCAAAGTCAGCTGGTGAGTGGCGCTCCATAAGTTGCTGGTCCTCATCGCCCCAGACCTTGTTCACAAGGCGGCCACGCTGAACACCGGGACGCTTGGCAATCTCGCGTACCCAGCGGCCTACATGTTCATATTCGTCAATCGACAAGAAGGTCTTCGCATCGTTGTAGATCGTACCGGCGAAAAACGGCGCGAGCCATGGGAAGTTCGCCATATCGGCAATCGTGTACTCATCCCCTGCAAGAAACTGAGTCTTGGCAAGCTGCTGGTTCGCAACGTCAAAAATACGCTTCGTTTCCATCGCATAGCGGTTGATGGGGTATTCGTATTTTTCCGGCGCATAGGCATAGAAGTGGCCAAAGCCGCCGCCGATGAATGGGCCCGTGCCCACTTGCCAAAACAGCCATGAAAGCGTCTCAGCCCGAGCGGCTGGGTCTTTGGGGAGGAACTCGCCGAACTTTTCAGCGAGGTGCACCAGAATTGCGCCGCTTTCAAAGACGCGGATGTCAGCATCGCCGCTGGCATCGACGAGGGCTGGAATTTTCGAGTTCGGATTCACATCGACAAAGCCGCTGGTGAATTGGACCCCGTCCCCGATGTTGACCGTATAGGCGTCATATTCTGCGCCCGCGTGACCCTTTTCAATCAGTTCCTCGAGCATGATCGTAACTTTCACACCATTGGGTGTGGCAAGCGAATAGAGCTGGAACGGGTTGTCACCGCGCGGCAGCGGTTTTTCTTCGCGCGCGCCTGCGGTTGGGCGGTTAATGCCAGCAAAGCGGCCACCATTTTCAGCATCATGGGTCCAGACAGCGGGCGGTGTGTATGTTGGGTCAGCCATAGTTTTTGTGTGTTCCATCCGTTATGAGAAGAGAGGCGTTCTTCTAATCAATTGTGGTGAGGAAAAGGTGGCCCTTTCGCAGGCATGATGCAAGCAGCCTTACGCAATCTTTCGCTGTCAGGGTCTAAAGCCGATCTTGTGCAAGTGCGAACACGGCGCTTGGAGCTTGGGCGGTTAGCCGTTAGAGAGCGTATATGGCTGAAAAAACACACCCCTTCTTCGATATGCACACGCACGGCATGGTCCGCGTGGCGACTGCAACTCCGTGCCATCGCACAGGCGATGTGGCGTATAACGTAAAAGGGATTTTGTCCGAAGCAAGGAAGGCGGCGGAGGAGAATGTCGACCTTGTGGTCTATCCTGAGCTTTGCATATCGTCCTACGCAATTGACGATTTGCTGCTTCAGAATGCCATTCTTGATGCAAGCGAAGCGGCGATTGCCACCCTCGCAGAGGCGAGCGCCGAGTCGTCGCCGGTATTGGTCGTGGGCGCGCCCCTCAGGCGCAACAACAAGCTTTACAATTGCGCCGTGGTGATTGCGGGCGGGGAGGTATTGGGAGTGGTCCCCAAGTCTTACCTTCCCAATTACCGCGAATTCTATGAAAAACGCCATTTCACTCATGGCCGCAATTGTCAGGACCTTTGGATCGGGGTTAACGGGGAAGAAGTGCCCTTCGGCACTGACCTCGTTTTCTCCGCTTCGAACCTTCCAGGTTTTACCTTTGGCGTCGAGATTTGCGAAGACTTTTGGGCACCCAATCCGCCGGGCACTCTGGCAGCGCTCGCGGGCGCTTTGATTCTCTGCAATTTGTCTGCATCGCCGATTACGATTGGCCGGGCGGCTGATCGCCACCTCCACTGCCGCGCCAGTTCGTCGCGCTCGATTTGCACCTATGTCTATTCGGCGAGCGGGCATGGCGAGAGCACGACAGACCTTGCCTGGGACGGGCAGGGCGTGATCTACGAGCTTGGCAGCCTGCTTTCAGAAAGCGTGCGCTTCGACCTCGATCCGGAGCTTTGCGTGGTCGATATCGACACAGACCGGATCGCCAGTGAACGCATGCGCAATCAGACGTTTGCTGATTCAGCCGAGGCTCACGGCCGCCCAGAAGACAGCTTTCGCCGCGTGGTGTTCGAGCACACCTATGCCGAAGGCGACATTGGCTTAGCGCGCCCCTCGCGCCGGTTCCCGTTTGTGCCCAATGATCCCAAGACGTTGGATGAAGACTGCTACGAAGCATTCAACATTCAAGTCGATGCGCTTATGCGCCGGATTGAGGCGTCCCAGGCAAAGAGCCTCGTGATTGGTGTTTCTGGCGGGTTGGACAGCACCCATGCTCTGATCGTGGCGTGCAAAGCGTGCGACCGGCTTGGTCTCCCGCGCAGCACGGTTCGCGGATACACCATGCCCGGTTTCGGAACGTCCGATGTGACCAAATCGAACGCGTGGAAATTGATGGAAGCCTTTGGCATCACAGCTGAAGAGATTGACATTAAACCTGCCGCGACCAAGATGCTCGGAGATATGGGCCATCCCTTTGCGAGCGGGGAGCCGCAGTACGATGTGACCTTTGAGAACGTCCAGGCAGGTCTTCGGACCGACTACCTCTTCCGTTTGGCAGGCCAGCATTCGGGTTTTGTGGTGGGCACCGGCGACCTTAGCGAGGTTGCGCTTGGCTGGTGTACTTACGGCGTTGGCGACCATATGAGCCATTACGCCGTCAATTCAGGTATTCCCAAAACCTTGATCCGGTTTCTTATTCGCTGGACGGTCGAAACGCAGCAGTTCTTGCCCGAATGCGGCGAGGTGCTGATGGCTGTGTACGATACGGTGATCTCACCTGAATTGGTCCCCGCAGGAACAGACGGAGCGATTCAGGACACGGAGGCGCATATCGGCCCTTACGAGCTCCATGATTTCTTTCTTCATCACTGTATCCGCTACGGCCAGCGTCCGGGCAAGATCGCTTTCCTAGCCTGGCATTCTTGGCGTGATGCATCTGCGGGGGATTGGCCTGCCGGTTTTCCAGAACACCGCAAGCACGAATATGATTTGGGCGAAATTGCGAAATGGCTTGAAACATTCCTCAAACGCTTCTTCGGCCTCTCGCAGTTTAAGCGCAGCGCCATGCCCAATGGGCCCAAGGTTTCATCAGCTGGTGCACTCAGCCCACGAGGCGACTGGCGCGCACCCAGCGATGCTGTCGCTGAGGTGTGGCTGGAAGACTTGCGGACGAGCCTCCCGCCGGAATGAACTGCGCGGCAACGCCCAGTAATCATGCGGTATTCTTAGTAAACACGCCTTTAACCATTTCTTAGGCCATGTCCCTTAGCTCTCGACTCGCAAAGGGTTAGCGGGGATCGCAATTGGCTACCGAAATCTGGTTAGGAATAGCCTGCGTGCTTGTCGCAGGGATGCAAATTGGTTTCCTCTTTTTGGAGGCCGGTTTTGTACGTTCCAAAAACAGCATCAATGTCGCGATGAAGAACTTGGCGGACTTCGTTATCGCCGTTCTGGGTTTCCACATTTTGGGCGCGGCCATCATGTTTGGCGGCGGATTTGGTGCGTTTGGGTTTGATTTCGGCCTCATGGCCTATTCTGGTTCGGGCGAGCTTGTCCTGTTCTTGCTCTTCCAGGCGCTTTTTTGCGGAACCGCCGCCACAATTGTCTCAGGCGCGATTGCAGAAAGACTGCGGTTCTCAGCCTACCTCATTCTCACCATACCGCTCACTTTGATCATATACCCTATCATCGGGCACTGGGCATGGGCGGGATCGCTTCCCGGCGCAGAGGGGCAAGGCTGGCTTGAGGCTATGGGGTTTTTCGATTTTGCAGGGTCATCCGTTGTGCACGTCACCGGAGGCGCGGCAGCACTGGCGATCCTTACAGTGGTCGGGCCGCGCAAAGGTCGATTTGGCTCGCTCGCAGAAAACACCAAGGTCATTCATGGGCACTCTCCCATCCTCGCAGGGGCCGGTGCATTGCTTCTGCTGGTTGGATGGCTTGGCTTTAACTCAGGCAGCCTTGAGCCAGGAAGCGACAGCTTCGCGCGCGCGCTTTCAAACACGCTCTATGCAGGATGCGCAGGCGCATTGACGGCAGTTTTCACAGGCCTGCGCAAAGACAGCTATTACCGGGCGGACCGCGCTATCAATGGCCTTTTGGTTGGCCTTGTCGCAATCACCGCATCTGCCCCTTACGCATATTCAATCGGAGCGATTGCGATGGGCGCGCTGGCTGGCGGTTTGTCGGTAGCTGTGGCGGACTGGATGGATGAAAAGGCCAAGCTGGATGACGCTGTTTACGCGGTGAGCGTGCACGGTTTTGGCGGCGTTCTGGGGACGCTGGCCGTGCCCTTCATTGTGCGGTCCGAGCAGCTTTCCAACGGGGTTATTCTTCAGTTTGGTGTGCAGCTATTGGGCGTGACCGCAATCGGCGGGTTTGCTTTTGTAACAATGCGTTACACGGCGAAATTATTGCAAGATCGCGGCAAACTCCGGGTGTCGAGCAATGATGAGCACCGCGGGCTCAACATCACTGAACACAATGCGATGCTCGGCAATACGAAGCTGCTCGAAACATTAGAAGAAATCAACGCAGGGACATCCGATCTCTCGACCCGAATTGAGATGGATCCATTCGATGAAGCGGGCGAAGTTGCGTTGTCGCTGAACACGTTTCTTGGCAAGGTAGAAGCCTCAGAGAAAGTCGCTTCTGATCGCCTGCGAGCCAAACAGCGAGAAACAAGCCTGATGGCTGACCGCGAGCGTCAACGCGCCGATAAAAGCGAGGCCATGCTGCGCGATTTCCAGATCGAATTTGCGGTTCTGGTCGAGCAGCTCAAAGGAAAAGCGCGCGATCTGTCTGATGGTTCGCACGTGCTCTCCAACCGGACAGTTCAGTCAGGTGAGCTGGTCGATGAAGCAAGCCAACAAGCCGCACGCGCAGCGCAGATTGCTGAGTATGTTTCTCTAGGCACTGAGAACATCGCGCACACGCTGGCGCTTGTTGGTGAGAAAGTCGAGCGAGCGCACGTAGCGGTAGCAGATGCAGATAGGGCCAGCGAAAGAGGCAGCGAGATTGCAAGCACGCTCGAGGCGTCAACCCGAGAAATCGGAAAGCTCGTGGCTCTCATCGAAGATATCTCTGACACCACCCGTGTTCTGGCGCTCAATGCGCAAATTGAAGCCGCCAGAGCAGGTGAGGCAGGACGCGGTTTTGCCGTAGTTTCGAGCGAGGTGGGCGATCTGGCCGTTCAAACGGAGCACGCCACCAAAGATATTGCCCGGATCGTGGAACTGGTTTCCGAACTGATCGCAAGCTCGGTCACTCAATTTCGGGCCATTGATGCCTCGATTGAGACGGTTCGCGATATGGCCGGTGACGCTGCGCAGGCTGTTGTGGATCAGCGCGCGACCGGGAAAGAACTTCGCGGGATGATTTCAGAGGCCAAGGCCGGCGTCTTAAGCAGCGGCGAGGCGGTCGCAAGAGTGTCAGAGAATTTCGCCGCATCGGCTCCGACCATTGAGCAGCTGAGCACCAGTTCGGAAGAACTGGACGCGCTTGCCCGCAAGATAAACTTTGAAGTGACCTCGCTTCGCCGCCGTTTCAGCACTCTTTCCAAAGCGCGGTCCACCTCTGATTGAGACGAAAAAAGCCGAAGGACGATCACCGCCGCTTCAGCTCTTTCCTAAATTGACCGATTGACGGATTGTTCAGGCAATCATCTGCGCAATCTCGGCATGCGCCGCGGCAATTTTTGCCTCGCCATCGCCTGCCATAGTGCCATCGGCGGCGATGACCTTGACATCGTGAATACCAAGAAAACCAAGGAAAAATGTGAGCCAGCTGCTCATAAAGTCGATCTCAGAACCCACCGGCGTACCCCCTGATGCGGCGGTGATATAGGCCTTCTTGCCCTCCAAAAGGCCTTGCGGTCCGTTAGCTGTGTATTGAAAGGTTGTGCCAGCCCGGGCGACAAGGTCGGCCCAAGCTTTCAGGCTGGCGGGCACCCCGAAATTATAAATCGGGGAGCTGATGATGATCGTGTCTGCTGCCTGCAATTCTGCGATCAGTGTATCGGCAATCGCGGCCAATTCCGATTGCTCCTCGGTTCGCTCGTCAGCAGGCGTAAGGTTCGCGGCAAAACGCTCAGCGCTTACAAACGGAATGTCGTTCTTGCTAAGGTCGCGCTTGGTCACGCCGGCGCCTGACTTTGCAGCGAGGCCTTCGACCAGCGCATTGCCAAGCTGGTTAGAGATGCTTTCATCGCCGCGGATGCTGGAGGTGATATGAAGAATGTTGGACATGAGAAATGCTCCTGAAATGATTACGAGAAAGGGGGCGGGGCCGGTTTTAGGAAATTGGTAAGACCAGCCCCGAGGGGAGTTGTTAGGCAGTGTCGACGAGGACGACTTCGCTGTCTTCGAGGGCTGTGACAGTTACGGTCCTAGTGCCGGTGATCGCTATGCCGTCACGCGCTTTAGCTTCGACGTTCTCAACTTTCACCTTTCCTTGGGCAGGAACGAGATAGAGGTGCCGCGAGGCGTCTGCGATGTCATAATCAACACTCGTCCCGGCTTTGATTGTGGCGCCCGAAACTTTTGCATCGCTGCGGATGGGCAGGGCCTCACCGCCATTTTCGGCATTGTCGTTGGCGGAGCCGCTGGCAAGGGTCACAAACGCCCCGGCACGTTCCTCCTTGGGGAAGCTTCTCGCGCCCCAGCGAGGTAAGCCGCCACGCTCGTCGGGAATAATCCAGATCTGGAAGATTTGCGTGTCTTCTTGCTCACGGTTGTATTCAGAATGCTGAATGCCATTGCCAGCGCTCATCACCTGAACATCGCCGGCCTCGGTGCGGCCTTCATTGCCCTGATTGTCGCGGTGCGTGACCGCGCCTTTGCGCACATAGGTGATGATTTCCATGTCCGAGTGCGGGTGAGTGGGAAAACCGGTGCCCGGCGCAATGGTGTCATCGTTCCAGACCCGCAAGGCTCCCCAATTCACGCGGGCTGGGTCGTGGTAGCCACCGAACGCAAAGTGGTGATGCGCATTGAGCCAGCCATGGTCTGCACTGCCAAGGCTTTCAAAAGGGCGCAGTTCGATGATTGCTGTGTTGGTCATGGTCTTTACTCCTGTCTTCGCTCCGGAGCCTCCCGTCTGAGCGGTGTCCATTGCTTCGTTGAGAAAGGAAATAGCCACGCGCAACCAAACAAGGGACTGCGATAAAACTTGCATAAATGTTCAAATTATCTGAACATTCGATCCATGAAGCTAGGCGATCCCAGTCTCGACCATTTGCGCATTTTCCTCGCCGTCGTCGAGGAAGGCAGCTTTGGCGCGGCCGCACGCCGCATGAACCGGGCGGTGTCCGCTGTCAGCTACGGCATCGCACAATTGGAGGCCCAGCTTGCCGTCTCGCTGTTCGAGCGGTCAGGGTCACGCAAACCTGTGCTGACCAAAGCGGGAGAAGGATTGCTCGGCGAAGCGCGCCATGTGGCCGACGGAGTGGATAAACTGCTTGCAAAAACACGGTCGTTTCATGCGGGTCTTGAGAGCCATCTGGCGCTGGTCGTTGACGTCATGGTGCCGGGCGATGTTACCGCGCGTGTGCTTTCCGCGTTCCGAGAGCGGTATCCGACGGTCGCCATACGTTTGCGGGTCGAGGGGCTTGGCGCGGTGGCGCAGTGCCTTATCGACGAGGATGCGCAAGCCGCGATTGGCGGGCCGATCGTGAGCGAGGACCCATCGCTCGAACGGCAGGCTCTGGGCAAAGTCGAGCTTATCCCAGTGGCCGCTCCAGGCCATCCTTTGACGAAGAAGAATGTCGTGCCTGGAGAAAGCCGCAAGAATCTGCAATTGGTGCTATCCGACCGCTCCACACGAACAAAGGGCCGCGAGTTTTCTGTGGTGAGTCCGCTGACATGGCGGCTTGGCGATTTGTCGGCCAAACATTCGCTGCTCAAGGAGGGGCTGGGATGGGGCAATATGCCGCGTGACATGGTGGCGGAGGACCTTGCCCTGCGCCGTCTTGTGGAACTCGACCTGCCGGAGAAGCCCGGCGATCGCTACACCCTCTATGCGCTTTGGCGGCGCGGCATTGTGCTGGGTCCTGCGACAAGTTGGTTGATCGACGCTTTCAGGGATGCTTTGGGCGCTCAAGATGCATCAGCGTAAGGGCGTCTCAACCACTCAGTGGCGTCGGCGCGAGTGTCGAAAAACCTGACCTCAATTCGCGTGCTGATCCTTTGATATTGGAGCTTAACCAAGGTGGAGGCGTTGTGGATAGCGGTCCGTGACAGATTGAAATTCGCAGACCTTGCGATGTGCTCACGGACCGCGCCGCCCGTTTACCGCGACTGAATCACGAAACCATCCATGTCCGCTAGCACGTGAATTTTCTTACCCGCTTTGAACAAAGGATAGGCGTGGCTGCCGAGCTCGTCATGCAGCTCTTGAACTGCGTTAAAGTCATAGAAACCGGTGATCGCAAAGGTCACCTCGGCTCGGGCCGGGTTTGATAATATCGTGTGTTGGGGGGCAGCGACTGCATGGGAAATAGGCTATTTGCGGGGGCCTTAATGCTGCGCGTTAAAAGCGTCGGGGATCGCCCGCGGGCTATTTGTCTTGGCTGCGAAGCCATTCCTGGGCAGCTGTGCGGCTGTCGAAAAAGCTGGCCTCTATCCCGTCGGTGATCCGGCGGTATTGCAACTTCACAAGCGATGAGTCAGCGATGACTGCAAAGCGCCTCATGCCATTGGTTTGCGCCAGCAGCAAACTCTGGCGAATGGCCTCGGCTGTTGCCCGGTCCTGCGCAACAAATCCGCGCAAATCACCGATCACGGCGAACGGGGCGTTTTTGCGCATCAAAGGTTTGGCAGCTTCACCCAGATCAAACAGAAACGCCCTCATATCTTCGCAGGTCCAGAAACCGCCGATTGTGAAGTGCAATTCGGCTTGTGCTTCTTTGAGCGAGATTGAATGGTCAGGATTAAGTTGTGACATGCGGCCCGACTTACCCAAACAAAACGAAATTCTCGTTAAGAAGTTTAGCCTTCGACGTTAGGCCCAAACGCTATAGGCGCATCGCCCGCTTTCCATGGTGTGAACTTTGGCATGATGTTGGCGAACAGGTCAGAGGCGAGGTGTGCCTCGAGCCATGGGTGCAGGTGGGGCAAGTCTTGTGCATCGAACCAGGCGCGATTGTGGTTGGCAAACTGGCGGATGAAGGGGAAGAGCGCGATGTCGGCGAGGGTTCGCTTGGCGCCGCACATTTGGCCGTGCCCGGCTAGGCGCTTGTCCCATTCTTTGAGGATAGCAAGGCCCTCTGCTTGATGGTCGACTTCTCCAAAACCCGGCTCGCCTTCATAGCGATTGGGATATTTGTATCGGTCGAGGTGATGTTTAAACGGACCATCGGCCTGCGCGATCAGCTCCGCATCATCGCCGGAAAGCCAGTTCTCGGGGTCGTTTTGGGAAAGCGCCCAGCGCGCAGCCGCAATGCTTTCATCAACCACTTTCCCATCGTTCAGGACGAGAACCGGGACGGTTGCCTTGGGCGAAGCTTCGGCCAACTCCGGCGGCTTGTTGGCGAGTTTGACCTCGCGCAGCTCCACCGTGATCCCAGCGATCCAAAGCGCCATGCGTCCCCGCATCGCATAGGGACAGCGGCGAAAGGAGTAGAGGATGGGAGCGGCGCTCAGGGTGTGTCTCCGCGTTCTTTTGCAAGGTCGCGCTGGCGTTGGCGCATCGCATAGCGGGCGCGCTGTGTTTCGCTTTTCTCGTCATAGCAATAGGGGCACGAGATCCCTTCTGCATAATGATCATGCGCCATATCCCCATCGGTGATGGGGCGGCGGCAGGCGCGGCACAGGTGATAGTCACCTTCCTCAAGACCGTGTTTGACCGTCACCCGCTCATCGAAAACGAAGCAGTCGCCGTGCCACTTGCTTTCCGCCTCGGGCACGGTTTCGAGATACTTCAGAATGCCGCCTTTGAGGTGGTAGACATCCTCGACGCCTTCGCCGCGAAGGAAACTGGTCGATTTCTCGCAGCGGATGCCGCCGGTGCAGAACATGGCGACCTTCTTCTTACCCTCAAGCAGTTCCTCGCGGTTGTCGCGGAACCATTTGGGGAACTCGCGGAACGATGTGGTCTCCGGGTCCACCGCGCCCTCAAACGTCCCCACCGCAACCTCATAGTCATTGCGCGTGTCGATCACGATGGTGTCAGGATCAGAGATCAGCGCGTTCCAATCCTCCGGCGCGACATAACGGCCTACGCTCTCGCGCGGGTCAACGCTCGGCTCACCCATAGTGACGATCTCGCGCTTGAGGCGGACCTTCATGCGGGCAAAAGGCGCTTCCGAAGCGGTCGAATATTTGACCTCTAGCCGCTCGCAACCGGGGAGCGAGCGGATATGATCAAGCACCGCGCCAATCGCATTGTCGCTGCCAGCGATAGTGCCGTTGATGCCCTCATGCGCGAGCAAAAGCGTGCCCTTGGTCCCCGCTTCCTCGCAAATCGCCAAAAGGGGCTCGCGTATTGCCGCCGGGTCTTCAAACGGCGTGAAGCAGTAGAGCGCTGCGACTTGGAAAGTGACTTGATCCGGGTGCATAAGCCGAGCGCATAGCTTGGATGCCTGTGTCTGGACAAGTGTGCTCGAGGAGTCTGGTTGTCTGAATGAACTTCAAAAGACGTCTCTTCGACTTGGCGGTAATAGCGGAAATCGTCCTAAGAAGAGCTGTCTGCCTCCTCACTTTCGACGTACCAGACGAAGTATATTGTCTTGTTAAGGTCGCCACCTTGTGCTTCAAACGCTAGAAAATGTTGGTCAAACGCTTGACGGCCTTCAGCGATGAAGTCGCAGTTATCGACCAAAAGACTGAACTGACGCCCGGCCGATGTTGCCGTGAGCGACACCCGTTCGTGCCACGGCAAATCTTTGGAAACGTCCCGATAGGTATCCACATCGACCCAATAGCATTCGCACGTCCCACCACCGGCGATGCGAAATTGAAGTTGGCCGCCGAGGTTCACAAGATTTGCTGCTCGCGCAGCTTCGATCACGGTCGGGATGTCATCTATTTGCCAAGCATATTCGTTTCCTCTTAGCGTTGCCCGCTCCAAGAGGGACGCCGGAAGGTGCTTCTCTGTAGGTCCCATTACGCAGTTCTATCTTTCCCGCCGGAGGTCCGTTTCCGAACTCGCCAAGTTTAAACCCGCGCCACCCAGCCGTGCTGGTCAGCCATACGGCCCACTTGCACACCGATCAGCTTCTCGCGCATTTTCATCGCCATTTGGCCGATGCCGCCGGTGCCGATGGTGAACTCGCCTTCATGGGAGGCGACGGTGCCTACCGGCGTCACAATCGCGGCTGTCCCGCATGCGAGCGTCTCCAACAGCTCGCCGCTTTGCGCTTCCTTGCGCCATTGCTGGATCGAATAGGGCTCTTCGCGCACCTCAAGGCCCTCTTCGCGCAGCATTGCGATCAGGCTGTCGCGAGTGATGCCGGGGAGGATTGTGCCGGTAAGCGGCGGGGTGATGACGCTGCCATCGCGGCGGATGAAGAACAGGTTCATGCCGCCAAGCTCTTCGACCCATTTCTTCTCCTCTGCATCGAGGAAGACGACTTGATCGCAGCCCTGCTCAATCGCCTCGGCTTGGGGGACGAGCGAAGCTGCATAATTGCCGCCCGTTTTGGCCGCGCCTGTGCCGCCGGGGGCTGCTCTGGTGTAGTCTTGGCTTACCCAGATTTTCACAGGGTTCACGCCGCCTTTGAAGTAGTTGCCCGATGACACAAGGATCACGACGAACTTGTACTGGGTGGCCGGACGCACGCCTAGGAATGCTTCGGATGCGAACATAAAGGGCCGGATATAGAGCGAGCCGCCTTCGACCTGAGGCATCCAAGCGGCGTCTTTTTGGACCAGCAGTTTGACCGCTTCGAGGAACAGCTCCTCGGGGATTTCCGGCATCGCCATGCGGCGCGCGCTTGCGTTGAAGCGGCGCGCGTTTTGCTCGGGTCGGAACATGGCAAGTCCGCCATCAGCGTGGGTGAAAGCCTTCATGCCTTCGAAGATTTCCTGGGCGTAGTGGAGAACGGACGCTGCCGGATCGAGCGCAATGGGTTCGCGCGGGCCAATGCTGGCCTTGTGCCAACCGCCTTTTGCCGCGTCATAGTCGATCACCACCATGTGATCGGTATGGACCTTGCCAAAGCCGGGGTCAGCGATGCGCGCCGTGCGCTCTGCATCGGGGGTGGGCGAGGGGTGGGGGAGTGACGTGAATTCCATGGGGAAGGCCGATAATCCCGGGCGCGCTTAAGAGCAAGCGTTCTGCCCCTCCACCGCGCCGCTTTCGCGGCTCGGTCCCCTCCCCGGTTCGGGAAGGACTGTAAAACGAGCCGGAGGCTCGCAAGCCCGACCGGGCGCCCCCTTCGGCTGGCTGGCAAGCCAGCCGCTCAGGATAAACTACGCGGGTCCGCAGCGGAGCGGAGGACGTCTAGCGAGGACGAAGACGCGGATGCGTCTTCGCAAAACAAAAACTCCAAATGAAAAGGGCCAATCCTCGCACGCCAGATACGCGTGGGTCGGATTGGCCCTTTCATGGTCAGCGGCGGTAAGCCCCGCTCACGTAGCCTTACGAGGCAATAAGATTACCCAGTATGCTCCGTGCGGAAACTTGCCGACCCCTTAACTGAACCATGAGACATCGGATCACCTCCTTTCGCGCTATTAAGCCAAGACTCCAGCCGTTCACCGGGGGAGCCGAGAGCCGCGTGTGCCGCTGGCCTCGCGACTATATGTGAATCGTCGGAGGCCTCTTCGCAAGTCTTGATTTTCATTTTTCCCACGTCATACTCGACGCCCTTGCCGATAGCGGCAGGCGATGCGCGTCCAAGGGGTGCCGAGGGCGCTTTTTGATTCAAGCGGGAAGCAAAGCGCGCCTGTGGACGCGATATGCACAAGCCTGTGGATATTAATGTATAGAATCGGGAAAAGTGGTCAGCGACAGTCTTCAATCACTCGGCTGATCTCCACCCATGCGGGCAGATAAAGTGTGCGCTCGCCCTCCACTGCGACTGCGATGCGGCCTTTGGTGATCGCCATGGCGTCAAAAATAGGATCGCGCGGATTAAGTTCTGCCACGGCCATTGTCGGCGATGCCGCCAGCGGCTCCAGCGTCATTGTCCTTCGGGTCGTCTCGGTCGCGATTTCCAATGAGCGCGGGCTGATCGGAGCGTTCTCGATGCGGCGCGCCAAGCCTAGGAGGCGAGTGCTTTTGTCGCAGCGGATGAGAAAACGGAAGTCTTCGCCAATCCCGTAATAGGCAAAGGTCTCGCCCGGATCATCCGCATATGCCCAGGTGCCCGGTGTTTGCGGCGCATCGAGGTAATTGGAAAAGCGCGGTTCTTGAACCGGCTGCGGGGCTGGAGCTGGAACCGGAGTTGGCGCCTCAGCCGGGGCGGGTGCAGGCTCCGGCGCGGTCTGAACCGGCACAGTATTCGTTGAGGCGATCACTGGCGGCGGCAAATCGGGACCGGCAACGCAAGCAGCAATGACAAATGTGAGAGCAAGAGCTCCCGCGGCGTGTAGGTAAGTCGCTTTCATAGCGCTTCAATGCGCGCTAACGGCACCAACGTCTATGACTAAAGCCACAAAATCACCCAAATCTCGCGTAGATCACCTGCTTGTCGAGCGCGGTCTCGCCGAAAGCCGAACCCGCGCACAGGCATTGGTGATGGCAGGGGTGGTTTTTGCTGGAGAGACAAAAATCGCAAAGCCGGGGCAACAGATCGCCTCCGATGTCGCTCTCGAGGTGCGCGGCCGTGATCATCCTTGGGTTAGCCGGGGCGGGATCAAGCTGGCGCATGCAATTGGACACTTCGATATTGATGTGCGCGGCGCAGTGGCGATGGACATTGGCAGTTCCACTGGCGGCTTTACCGATGTGCTTGTGCAGGGCGGGGCTGCCCATGTGTTTGCGGTGGATTCTGGAACCAATCAGCTTGCGTGGAAGCTACGGCAGGACGAGCGGGTCAGCGTGCTGGAACAAACCAGCGCGCGCATTCTCACCCGCGATCACATCACGAAGGAATGCAATCTCGTAGTGTGTGATGCGAGCTTTATCGGGCTTGCGAAAGTGCTTGAGCGCCCGCTCGAATTGGCGGCTTACGAATGCCGTTTGGTCGCTCTCATAAAGCCTCAATTTGAGGTCGAAAAACACGAAGTTGGCAAGGGCGGTGTGGTGCGCGACACCGCTTTGCATGAACGTGTGTGCGGCGAAGTTCGCGAATGGTTAGAAGGCCTTGGCTGGTGCATTGAAGGCGTTGTCGAAAGCCCGATTACAGGCCCGCAGGGCAATGTGGAGTTTCTGATTTCAGCCACTCGCAGCTAAGTCCTATTCCAAATCAAGCGAGCTTAATTTGGCGTCCAGATCAATCGGGATTTCGCTTAGAACTTCAACGCCGCTTTTCTTGGTGTAGGCATCCTCGCCCATCTCAGCGAAAAGTTCGGCCTGACGCTCATCACGTTCGCGCAAAAGTTCTGCGATCTCTTCACGGTAAAGCGCAACCATCGCTGTTACAAAGCGGTTGACCAGATCATCTTCCTGTGTGTGATCGACGTTAAAATCGGGCAAATGCTCAATCATCACGTCAGCAGGAAAGAGAAATTCGACCGTCACGAACTGGTTTACCGTGAACCAGCTTTTGGGAATGCCATTGGTGTCGATTGACAGCGTCACCACGTGGGTAACGTGCGCCTTGGCATCTTCTCCAGCGGGCGGCATTCGTTTGGGCGTAAGTCCATCGGGTAACTGACTGCGGTGTAAGAAGAGGTGGAAATGCCCGTGTTCATCGCTCTCGCGCGTGCCAGGAGCGTGGACGTGGTAATACCAGCGGCTTTTGCACTTCTTATCGCGCGCATCCCCTTTGGGATAATGCTGCCAGAACTTCGCGCCTTCTTCAGGCACGACGCGCAGCATGAGAGGTTTTCCCTCTCCCGCCATTTGGGTGATGGTTTCGATTACGGTGTGAGCAGCTTCTACAGGTTTCATGCGAGCAGGTTCTACAGATCAATCTTCAAAGTGACAGAAGGATTTGTGCATCAGCGTGATCGAAAAATCGAGAGGCTGGCGCAATTTTTAATCGGACCAGAAGCAAAACGACCGGCGGCCCACACAGTGGAACGCCGGTCGAATTGGATTTGGCCAAAATGGATTTGGCTTTTCTGGCTGTTACGCAGCGCCGCAGGCACCACATGCACCGCAAGCACCACATGCGCCGCAAGCGCCACATGCGCCGCAAGCACCACACGCGCCGCAAGCACCACATGCGCCGCAAGCGCCACATGCGCCGCAAGCACCACAAGCAACTTCTTCAGCAGCTTCACAAGCCGCACAAGCGACTTCTTCAGCAGCTTCACAAGCGCTGATTGATGTCTCATCTGCTGCTGTGTCAGCTTCTTCGGCAGGAGCTGAACAAGCAGCAGTTGTGAGTGCCAGACCGCCAGAAACGGCGAGAAGTGAAGCAAAGTTGGTCTTTTTCATCAAAATTCCCCTCAAATGGTACGGGTGTTAGGATACCCATCCCAGTTGGTACCTGGAGCGCGAGGACAATTCCATACCGCAGCGCCCCGAATCACGGCAGGAATGTGGCGACGCTAACACAATGTGGCAAAATCGCGAGTGCTTATTGTGGATTGGGTGTGATGATACCTCTCAAAGCCCGGGGAAACGGGCCGAACTGCACGAAAAACTGGCTCGTTCATGTCTGCGTGTGTATCGCGTCCCAGGCATATATGGCCTTCGAATCGCATTAGACCAGCGCCTTACCGGGAGACGAGCGTGAATTTCCTTGCATCCAAAGCGCAGCTGAGAGCGAGCTTTGCACGGTGGTCTTTATTCATGGTGCCATTGATTGTTTTGCTTGGGTTTCTTGGGGGACAGCTCGGCGGGCCCGAGACGCCTTGGTTCCAAGGCCTTACAAAGCCTGCGATCTTCCCTCCGCCGGCCGCTTTTGGGATCGTTTGGACGATTTTATACGTCATGATTGGCTTTTCTGTTGCTCTTGTCGGGAGCGCCTGGGGCGCTCATGGGCGCGGAATTGCGATCGTTGCTTTTGCCATTCACTTCGTTGGAAATCTCGCTTGGACCTATGTTTTCTTCGGGCTTCAAAACATGCACGCAGGGCTGGGCGTACTCATCTATACCGTGGTCACTTTGTTGATTGTCATTCTCTTGTTTTGGCGGGTTCGCCGGATCGCGGCGCTTATGCTTCTGCCTTATTTGGCGTGGGCCAGTTTCGCGAGCGTGCTGAACTGGCAATTTATCGCTGAAAACCCCGATGGCGGCGCGGGTGCTGGCGAGACTGGAGCGGTTGAGCGGGTTGAGTTTTAGGCGGTCAGTTCCGCTTCGCGTAAACCTCTTGCCCTTTCGCCCGTGCATCTCCAAATAGGCTGCATGCAAAGTCAAAACCCACTCATCGCTGATCTTGTAAAACTTGCCAACGGTGCGGCTGGCACAGTCGCTGGTATGTCACGCGAAGCCCGCAAGACAGCGCGCGAGCGTATGCGTGAGAGGCTTGGCGGGATGGACTTTGTGAGCCGCGAAGAATTTGATACGGTCAAAGCCATGGCGCAAAAAGCACGTGAGCAGGCCGACGCGCTTGAGGCGAAAGTCGCAGAGCTCGAAGCGAAGCTCGCCAAGAAGTAACTCTGACTTTAAGACTGCGTTTCAAAGCCGCATTTTGAGAACCGCAAAACGCCATTGCGCAAAGCCTGCGTTCAATTAGTCTGTGGTCCCATTCGATTTTCGAGGGCTGATTTATGATCCGCACCAGCGTTGTATCCGCAGCAGCGGCCCGTGGCGGGATCGCGGTCGCGCTCCGAGGTCAAGAGGCCCCTGGCGGGTTTTCGCGCGGCGGACATGAAGCGCGTTTCCGCTGATTTCTGCGATGTTTGGCCGCTTGACCATTGTGTGCATTTCAAAGCCTGAAATTTATCAGCGGCCTTATCTGGATCTCTGCGTTCGCACAGGCGGCACCACTGCGCAGGCGTCATGAACCTAAAAGCCCCCGCCATCCTTATCGCTAGCCGCCCGCATGGTGAGAACGCTAGCATTGCGCGGGTGTTGACCGAAGATCATGGTCTCGTTGCAGGCTATGTGCCCGGCGGCCGGGGGAAGCGGATGGGCCCGGTTATGATCCCCGGTAATGCGGTTGAGATTGACCTTCGTGCCAAGTCCGAAACGCAGCTGCCCTTTGCCAAGCTCGAGCTTGCCAAAAGCCGCGCAGCCTTCATGACAGAGCCGCTTCCCGCCAGCGCCATATCGTGGTCCTGCGCATTGACGGCATGCACTTTGCCAGAGCGCAGTCCGTACCCGTCGCTATACACTGCGCTTGATGCGCTTTTAGAAGCCATCTGCTCAGCGCCCAGTGCGCGCGGGTGGCTTGCCGCATTGGTGGCGTACGAAGCAATGTTGTTGCGCGAATTGGGGTATGGCGGTGCAAGACCGGACCTTACGGCGGGTTTTTGTGAACAATTCGAGAGTTTTCGCCTGCTTCACCGGCCTATTCGCGACTACCTGCTTGCAGGCAGCGAGCGCGATGTTATGGCCGCACGTACCGCTTTGGGAGAGCGGCTCAAACGCATGATGGAATAAGGAAAGCCACATGAAAATCGCTGTCTTCCCCGGTGACGGGATTGGTCCAGAAGTCACTGCTGAAGCGGTTAAAGTCCTTGAAGCGCTGAACCTGCCGGGCGTTATCTTGTTTGATGGTGATGTGGGCGGGGCCGCTTACAAACGCCACGGCCATCCCCTTCCCCCGAGACTTTGACGATGGCACGCGAATGCGATGCGGTGTTGTTTGGCGCGGTGGGCGATCCGGATTGTGATGATCTGGCGCGGCATTTGCGCCCCGAACAGGCGATCCTTGGCCTTCGCAAGGAACTGGGTCTGTTCGCCAATCTTCGCCCCGCCAAGGTGTTTCCCGGCCTTGAGCATCTCTCCCCGCTTAGCCCTGAAAAGGCGGCGGCGATTGATATGATGTTTGTGCGCGAGCTGAACGGTGATGTGTATTTTGGCGACAAAGGCACTCGGGTCGGCACGGACGGCAGCCAAGAGGGATGGGACATGATGTCCTACTCCGAAAAGGAGGTGAACCGAATAGCGCAGGTTGCCTTCAGAACGGCGCGCTGGGGAGCGGACAAACACCGCGTGACCAGCGTTGACAAGGCCAATGTGCTTGAGACCAGTCAGGTGTGGCGCGATGCGGTGAAAGCGGCCGCAGGAGCGCATCCTGATATCGAGCTTGATCATATGTATGTCGATAACGCTGCGATGCAGATTATCAGCAACCCGGGCGCTTTCGGCGTGATCCTGACGGGAAATCTGTTTGGCGATATCCTGTCTGACCTGGCGAGCGCAGCGGTGGGGTCCATTGGACTTTTGGCAAGCGCATCTTTGGGTGAGCGACAAACACAACACGGCCTGTTTGGACTTTACGAGCCTATTCATGGCAGCGCTCCTGATATCGCTGGGCAAGGCAAAGCCAATCCGATGGCAACAATCCTGTCGGCCTCGATGATGCTGCGCCATTCTTTTGGTCTTGAGGCCGAAGCAAAGCGGATTGAGAACGCGGTTGCTGGCGCACTTGCCGATGGTATCCATGGCGGCGACCTTGGCGGGTCCCACGGTACAGCGGCTATCGGCGAAGCTGTGCGCGGGCGTCTCTGACCCGTCGCGATTCCTATGCCTCTTGAGCTTGCGATCATCCTTCCCACTCTCAATGAGAGCGGTAATCTGGCACCTTTGGTGCACCGGATTGAGGATCACCTTGGGACGGCAGGCTGGGAGGTTTTGATTGTCGATGATGACAGTCAGGACGGCACCGCGGATGAGGCGCGCGCTTTGGCGCTGGAGGATCCGCGTATCCGTGTGATCCAGCGTATTGGGAGGCGCGGGCTCGCAAGCGCTGCAATCGAGGGGTTTTGTGCAACCGCTGCGCCTTTTGTGGCCGTGATGGATGCAGACCACCAGCATGATCCTGCACTCCTGTCGCAAATGCTCAGCTCCCTTAAAACAGGCGAGGCCGAAATTTGCGTGGCCAGCCGCTTTATCGAAGGCGCAAGCACAAAGGGATGGAATGAGCCTGACCGTGAGCGCTTGTCAGCGCTCGCCAACCGGGCAGCGCGCTGGATCACAGGGGTTGAGCTTACCGATCCGATGAGCGGCTATTTTATGCTGGAGACTGCAAGAGCGCGCGCGCTTGCGCCAAGGCTTTCAGGGATCGGATTTAAGATCCTGCTCGATCTTCTTGCAACCAATAAAAGCCCTGTGAAACTGCGCGAATTCCCGCTTAAATTTCAAGCCCGGCGCGAGGGTGAGAGCAAGCTTGACCGGGCGATCCTCCTCGATTTTCTCGCCGGGCTTTATGATAAGACGCTTGGCCGGATCATCCCCACGCGGTTTGCCTTGTTTGGCACGGTTGGCGCACTTGGCGTGGTGGTTCATGTTGCAGTTCTTGCCCTTCTGCTGATCGTGGCCGGTGAAGGGTTCGTCCTGTCTCAAGCCATTGCTGTGTTGACCGCGATGAGCTTCAATTTCTGGCTCAACAATTGGCTGACTTACCGCGACCGGCGGCTCAAGAGCTGGGCCGCGCTTTTGCGCGGATGGGCGGGCTTTTGTGCGACCTGCGCAGTGGGCGCGCTTGCCAATGTGGCGGTTGCATCCTTGCTTGAGGGGCAGGGCGTGTTTTGGCTCGCAGCAGCGATTGCCGGGATATTGGTGGGCTCGGTTTGGAACTATGCCCTTTCAAGCCGTTTCGTCTGGGGCCGGTTTTAGCCCCTAGACCCAGCTTTCAAGCCACATCCAATCCCTGAAACTGTCGGGTGTCTCAAGCGGCCCTGCGTTCAAAATCGGGTAGAAAAGCGCAAACATCGCGGCGCTCGATCCGGCTATGAAATAGCTCAGCCTTGGCCAACCCGCCTCGCGAATGTCGCTGAGGGACAGCGCAAGAGCGCCCAACAAGAAAAAGCTGGGCATCAAATAATGGTAATAGAACTGGATCGGCTTTGGGGCGATGATCCAAAAGCCGAGCGTTATGCAATACCCCAAAGCCGCAGCAAGCCGGGGCCAATCGCGCCGGTAAATCCCAACCACCAAGCACCACACTATCGCAGGCAGCCCAAGCAGCATCGTCAGCGGGTTGCCAAGCAGAACGATCCCCCGATCAACTCCCCCAATCTCCTCATACAAATACCAGATCGAGCGGGTGTTAAGCGCCCATTGTTCCCAAGTGCTTTGATAGGGGTGGGGTGTGACAACCTGCTGCTGGAGGGTGAATATCTCTTGATGCAATAGGATGATGCCCCCTTGCATTAGAGAGGAGGGCAACTCCTCAGTGCCAAGCCAATAGCCTGGCGCAAAGGTGAGCGCGTAGACGGCCACCGGAAGCACACCGAGCCATGCAAACGCCTCAAGCAGGCTGATGCCGGGAACAGGCGCGCCCCGGCGGCTCAATATAAGCCGCCTGCGTCCAGCAAAAGCGCGCGCGATGAAAAATGTTAGGCCAAACATCGCGGCCAATGCCGCAGCATTCCATTTCGCTCCCAATGCGCAGCCAATCGCGGCCCCCGCGAGCGCCAGTCGCAAACGCCCTTGTTCTGGCCTCCGGATCGCGCCTGCAAATTGCCACGCCGCGGCGGCGAGAAAACTCACCATGAAAATATCGAGCATTGCGATGCGCGATTGCACAAAGAGGTGGACGCCGGTGAGGAGCAAAATGCCGAAACAGATCGCCGCATAGCGATCTTGGCTGGCGTGCCACATGGCCCGCATGGAAGCGCCAAGCGCGGCGCACCCTGCCAAAAGCGGCATTATCCGCCAGCCTAAGGGCGTGTCTCCGAAAACTGCCATCCCCAGCGCAATAAGCGTTTTGCCGAGAAGCGGATGTTCAGGGTTGATGTAGGGCGCCTCGCCCCCTTGCCAGACGCTCAACAAATCGCGCGCTGCTGGCAGGTAGTGGACCTCATCGAAATAGGGGTCGCCTGGAATGGTCAGGCGAATGCTTGCCAAGGCTGCAAAAACAAGCGTGATCACAAGGCACCAGCCCCAAGGGTCCGCCGGGTGAAGAGGCGGGCCTTGGGGGATTTCGATGTCTGAAATTGCAGGGGAATCTGTCTCGGCCATTGCGCCTTGCGCTGTACGCTGCGTGCGCGGCATCGGGCAAGCGGATTTCCCTAGGCGGTCATGGCGCAGCTGGCTTAGCCGCAGCCGGATTTGCCGCAATTTTTGCCTTTGGTGCATCCGAGGTGTTTTCAAGCCAGAACAGACGCGCGCACATCGCCAAAAGCCCGATGCTGGCTGTTCCAAAAACAAATAGCGCCCACGGAACGACGTTCATATTCTGCTTTTGCGCGCGGGGAAGGATGAAGAAGAACGCGATAATCACGCACATGACAAGGTCCCACCATACCTGAATGCCGGTCATGTCTTGGGAATGGTTAGTGAAGAATTCGATCACGCCTTCTTGGCCGATTTGCACCGCCGTGTAGCCTGCAAAAAGCCCTGCAAGGATTGCGGCAAGAAGGGGGCTACCGTTGGTTGGCCGAGCTGTGAGGAGGTAAACAGCGGCAATGGCAGCGGCGCCGGCAATTACAAAGAAGAGGATTTGCAGATAGTCCATAACCGAATCTCCTAGGTATGTAGCACTTGCTACACTTCCGTAAATATACCAATGTAGCGCCCGCTACAAGGCCTGGATTTCAGGTGCTGTGTTTCCGGTGCCGGAGTTTGGACTATCCAAAAAAACGCGTCAAAATCGAAAATGTCGAAGGACTCGCTCCTTCCGCAGCTTGCAGCCCATGTTCTTGCAGAAGGGTTAAGTGCGGCCAGTTTGCGGCCTTTGGCTAAGGCAGCGGGCACGAGCGACCGGATGCTCATCTATCATTTCGGGTCTAAGGACGATCTGATCGAGGCGGTGCTTAGTCATATCGCTGATGACTATTCGGCTGCGCTCGACGCGGCGATGGGAAAGGCGCGTGCAAAGACGCGTCAGGACGTAATCGCGCGCATCCTTCGCCATATGCGTGAGCCCGCGATGCAGCCATTCTTGAGCCTGTGGTGGGAAATCGTGGCGGGGGCCTCGCGCGGGAGTGAGAGCCATAAGGCTGCGGCCAAACGTATTATGGATCGCCTGCTGGAATGGCTGGAGAAGCAAATGCCTGAAGGCGATCCCGATCCCAAGGGCGGGGCGCGCTATCTTTTGACGCTAACTGAGGGCGCGCAGATGCTTGGCACTGTGGGTCATGCGCGGACCGCGCGTGAAGGTTTGCTTGCCAGCAATTTAGCGGAAGACTAAGCGGCTGGAGACATGAAAAAGACGACCGGAATGGACCGCGCGAGTACGCGCAAATGGCGCTCGCAAACACAGGCAGTGCGCGGCGGCACTTGGCGCAGCGAGCATGGCGAGACGAGCGAGGCGCTCTTCCTCACCTCTGGCTACACCTATGAGGATGCGCAAACGGTCGCGGACCGGTTTGCGGGTGAGGCTGAGGGCATGACCTATTCGCGCCTTCAAAATCCGACTGTTGCGATGCTGGAGGAGCGTATTGCCCTGATGGAGGGCGCGGACGCCTGCCGGGCTCAGGCCTCGGGAATGGCGGCTATGACGGCGGCTCTCTTGTGTCAGGTGTCGGCAGGCGATCATGTGGTGGCCGCACGCGCAGCCTTTGGATCGTGCCGTTGGCTGGTTGATCATTTGCTGCCCCGTTTTGGGATCGAAACGAGCGTGATCGACAGCGCCAACAATGCCCAGTGGGAAGCGGCGATCCGGCCCAACACCAAGGTGTTTTTCTTCGAAAGTCCCGCGAACCCAACGCTCGATATCGTTGACCTTCAGCATGTGTGCGACCTGGCAAGAGCGCACGGCATCACCACAGTGGTGGACAACGCCTTTGCATCGCCTGTTCTGCAACGACCGATGGAGTTCGGCGCGGATGTTGTCGCCTATTCAGCGACCAAGCTGATGGACGGACAGGGCCGTGTGCTTGCAGGTGCGGTTTGCGGAAGCGAGGAATGGATCAATGACACGCTGCTCCCATTTCAGCGCAACACCGGTCCCAACATCTCGCCTTTCAACGCATGGGTGGTGCACAAGGGGCTAGAGACGCTTTCCCTGCGCGCGCACCAGCAAAGCCGCAATGCGGTCGAGCTCGGCGAATGTCTTGAGCCGCGCGTGGTGAAAGCGGGCGGAGTGATGCAGCATCCAGGGCTTAAAAGTCACCCGCGCCATGATCTTGCGATGGCGCAAATGGATGCAACCGGACCCATCTTTGCCTTTGACGTTCAATCCCGTGAGCGTGCGTTTCAGATCCTTGATGCGCTTGCACTTGTCGATATTTCGAACAACATCGGGGATGCGCGCAGCCTCATGTGCCACCCGGCCAGCACCACTCATGCCAATATGGGGCACGATGCGCGCGCTGAAATGGGTGTCACCGAGGGGCTTTTGCGGATCAATGTAGGCCTTGAGGATATTCAGGACGTGATCGAAGATATGGATCAGGCATTGGCTAAAGCAGGGGTTTAGCCTGCCGCAATGTCCTGAGGAGCGCGTTTCTGAAGACTTTGGACCACCTCTTGGGCTAGCTTATCGTCCATATCTTCGCGCCAGCACACATAGGCGGGAAATTCGAAGCTCGCTGCCTTCTCGATTGCCTTGAGCTCTCCGCTTTCGAGCAGCGGGGTCACGAGATATTCGGGCATATAGCCCGCCTTTGCGTTGGCAATCAGCCACCTCGCCGAACGCTGCCCAAGGTCTAAGACGAGCCCAGTCTCTGGCTTAATTCCGAGGCGCGAGGCAATTTCCAGCCCAAGCGAACGCCCCCAATCAACCCGCACAAAATCCTCTTTCCATGCCGCTGGATTGCCAGCAGTTACGAGGATGAGCCGGTCCTCAAACAGCCGCTCAGCGCTGATATCGCGGCGGAACACCGGATCGTGCACAACAATCATGTCGAGCACGCCCTCAGCCAAATCACGGTTAAGCCTTGCCCAAGCCCCAGCCGTCACCCGTAATGCCAGATCAGGAACCGCCTCGCGCACTTCATCAAGCCAGCCCAGAAGGAGGCGGTCCCACAGGAAATATTGCCCGCCAAAGGAAAGCGACCTTTCAAAACGGTCGGGCAAGGACACATCGTGGCGCGCGACCTCCCATGCCCTGACCGCCTGGCGCGCAGGCCCCATAAATTTTTCGCCTGCAGGGGTGAGCTGGCATCCCCGCTTGTCGCGAATGAACAGCTTTGTGCCGAGCCTATATTCGAGGCTCTTGATCCGTTCGGTCACGCTCGACGGGCTCGCATTCACCCGCTGGGCTGCTCCAGAAAAGCTGCCCGTGGCGGCCGCGGCGAGGAACGTTTGAAAAGTCGTGATGTCCATTTCAATTCAGATAAACCAAATTAATAATTCAGACAATCGCGTTTCACGAAATACCAATGAAAGACTAGGCGGCGCTTCAACAGTTTGAAGGAGATGACCAATGAAGACTTTTGTGATTGCAACCGGACTTGCTCTTGCCTCTCTCGCAGCGCCTCAGATCGCTGCCGCACAAAATCAGCAGGCATCCGCTGACATTATCGTTTCGGGCGAGTTTCAGAAGAACTGGGCCCGCGGCAATCAGCTTGAGGCGCAAGGTCTAAGCGACCTGCAAAAAGCGCAGCGCGATCTTGTGAAATATAGCGCCGCTGTCGTCAACGCGCAGGACATGCGCGATACATCGCTGAGCCGGGCTGAGAACGCTCAGGAAGCCTTTGAGATCCTGACCGCTCGCCCGTTTCTGGGTGATGCGAAAGAGGCGCTCAGCTGGGCAAAACAAGCCGAAGAGCACGCAGCAGATTGGGAGAAATTTTCAAAGCGTAGCGAAAAGGGCGAGCGCGATCTTGTCAAAGCGCAAGACCGTCAGGCTGACGCTCAAGATGCTGTCGATAAAGCCGAAGCCAAGATCGAAGAGGGCCGCTCGCTCAAAGCCGAAGCGCAGCGTGCAAGCGAGCGGCAGGCCCGGTTGTAGGCTTGAATACACAATCAAACGGCGATGAAATCACGAGCGTAGGGTGCAATCAGCATGAAGCGGAATACTCAACTTATAGCGATGGGCTTCACGCTATCTCTCCTAACCACAGCCGCTGCGCATGCGCAAAACGGAGCGAAGCGGGACAGCATTGGCGAGGATGCGGTCGATGCGGTGACGCAGCCGCTGTCTGACCTCAATTTGCGAAGCAAGGAGATCCCGCTCATCCTGACGCTGGCACAAGAGGAGCCGTACAATCTCACCGAAGTGGCGGGCTGTGATGCGGTACGCAGCGAAATTGCGCGTCTCGACAGCGTGCTTGGGCCGGATGCCAATGAGCCTGCTGAGGGCAAGGGCATCATCAATCGCGGGCTCAATATTGGCGGCGATGTCTTGGGAGGGATGATCCCGTTTCGCGGTATTGTGCGCCGGATTTCGGGAGCAAGAGCGGAGAAGAAGAGGTGGGAAGCAGCCATTTACGCAGGGGTTGCAAGGCGCAGCTTCCTGAAGGGTTTTATGGCCGGTCAGGTATGCGAGGCCCCGCAGGAGGAACGCCCGGAATCAGCGCGCGATATTCTGGGACTGAAATGAGCAGAACGGGACCGCTAATGACTGCTGCTCTCATATTCCAAACGATGCGGCTGTTTGAAGAGCACGCCAGCTAGGCGCTGATGCACGATTTACTTTACCCGGATGCGTTCTTCCCTTGCCATCAATCCGTAGACGGCGTCTTGGGAAAAACCCCAACCTTGCGGGCTGTTGGTCAAAGCAACCACCACCCTGGCCGGAGTATCACCATTTGCGGGGGAGGAGGAAAACAGTGTCCTGTAACCTGCATTGCCGCCGCTGTGACTGACATGGCGCACTGAACCGTCGTCGTTTAGATAAAGCTGGGTTCCAAATCCATAGTGGGTCTGGCCCTGCATCTGGACCTGCGGAGTAATCATTGCTCTGGCTGCGTTCGGCGAAATTGCGGAAGGCTCGCCCGCTGCAGCGTTGAGAAGTGCCATCGCAAACTTCGCATAATCTTCAGAAGTCGTCCAAAGTCCTGCTGCAGCATGCTCAGGATGGTTATTCCAGCTGTTTTCCAATCCATCTCCATCAGCGCCAACACGGCCAGCGATTTGATCGGCCGAGGCGTCGATGGTTTGCTCAAAGGTGCTGTCCGCCATGCCAAGAGGGTCAAGGATCAGCCGCTTTGCGAGAGAAGGAAACGGCTCACCCGCGGCATTTTCTGCCCAATATTGAGCAACCATAAAACCACCGCCGGAATAACTGAATGCGCCGGGCTCGCCGCCGAAATTCACTGCCATCTCGAACCAACCGGGCGGATCGGTGATGATTTCAAGCGTTGTGGGGAGCGCCTTACCAATCGCATATCCCCTAAACCCATGAACGCTGGCGCCGCTGGTGTTGGATAGAAGCTGACGCAGCGAAAGCGGGCGCTCTTCTGGCAAAACTCCAAGTTTTGAAAGTTCAGTCATCTGCCCGCGAACATCGTCATCGGTGCCCACGCCCTTTTGCTCTGCCAGGGTCAAGATGACCGCCGCAGCGACCGCTTTCGACATGCTTGCCGCTTGAAATTGAAGCCCAGGCCGTGATCGTCCGAGGTGAAATGTCAACGGCGGATGATCCCCTTCAACGACGGTTATGGCGGCCCCGGTCACTGCGAGACCGCCAGCTTTGTCCGCCAGCACGCCGGATAGCTTTGTTTGAGGCACGGTTTCCAATTGGGTACGAAATTCGGGGTCGGTGACCGGGCCATCTGACCCGCACGATACAACCAGCATTGCGGCTGCGATCAATTGCACCATCCTTCGGCCCGGGTTCCTCCTCGGCAACATCAAAATTCTCCCCGCACGCCTGTTCTAGCGCAGAGTATCCAGAGGGTTCCTGATGGAGTCAAACACTGGCGCTCCGGCCTCCCGGGCGGGCAATGCGCTGCGCTGTGACGCAAGGGGATGCGCGGGGTTAGGCAATGGTGCGTATGTGACTGGAGCAAGGAAAGGCTTATCTCTCAAGCATGCGGGCATATTGAATTTAGGGACCATCTTGAAAATCCTCTTCTACCTTCCGGTAATAGTCCCGCGCTGGTTTGAACGCCTGTTTGTGCCCTTAATCGAATTGCTTGCGAGCGAGCATGAGATACATATCCTCGCGCCTGCCCCTTGGCGCGGCACCGGACTGGGGGAGGAAGAACTGGCGCTGTGCGCCCATTTGACGCAGGTCAGCTACCACATCGTCAATGACGCCGATCACCCCTCCATGCGCACCAATCCCGTGCAGCGTGATGGGATTGTCAGATTTGTAAAAGAGCTGGACCCTGATTACATTCTTTGCCGAAGCGCCGACTTTGAAACGCTTAAGCACTTCCCCGGTAAAGTGCGCCAGATCACTGAGGGCGGGGCCGAACCCTTGGCCCTGCCGCTGGACACGGTGCACCTCACTCAAACTCCATTTGAACACGGCGTTTTGCCCGATCTAAGCGAAGGAAAAATCAGCCAGCTTGAAGGTTTGATCGAACCCTATTGGGGCCGCCTGCTTGAAGGAGAGACGCGCGATCCAGTGCAGGAACAGGCGCTGCTGAAATGGGCTGAGCTTCCCGGTGATCGGCCGACCATTTTTGTCCCGCTTGAATATGAGGATCAGGAGAATTTCTTCGCCCAGCACCGTCTTGGCTCCCGTTCCGGGTTTCGTCTTGTTGAAGAACTGGCTGAGATTTGGGGAGATCGGGCCTATCTTGCCTTCACCAACCACCCGTTGAACATTGCCCGCCTAGACAACAGAGCAGCAGAAGGCATGGTCCAATCCTACAGCGATTGTGCCCGTCTCTATCCTTTCAAAACGCCGCTTGGCACATCCACCTCCGCGCTTCTGGCTAAGCATTCGCAGGCGATGTTCGTGTGCGATTCAAAGATGATCTTTCTTGCAGCAGCGCATGGCTTGCCGATCATCCGGCAATCACGGTTTCGATCAGGCGAGTGGCTCAATGCTTATGAGCGAATTGACGATTTTCTGGAGGCAACAGCGTCAGGGAGCGTGGCCGGTCCCGATAGCCGAAGCGCGCGGCTTTGGTTCGCCTTTCACACCGCGAACAATCTGATCAATCTCACCGATCCCAGCCTTACAGCCGCTGAGTTTCTATCGCGGATAGACAAACCGGTCGATCCGTCCCGCTGGGATCGCAATTTCGCATTCTACGCAGGAGGCTGGTGAGGATGCTGCGCTTAAAGCCTTACCTACAAAGCATGGTTGTTCCTTCCGGCAATTGCTCTAAAGGGGCCGCAACGCGTTCGGGTTTTCAAACTTAATTAGAGAACCCGTTTCTAGCACCCACTTGGATACACCCAATATTATGACCCAAGCACTTTCATTTGGGGACAATCTTCGCCGTGATTGGCTTGCCCAGCCGCGCGCTGATATCCTTGCCGGCATCGTTGTTGCGCTTGCGCTTATCCCGGAGGCGATTGGCTTTGCTTTGATCGCGGGGGTGGACCCCAGCGTTGGTCTTTACGCCAGTGTTGCCATTGCCATGGTGATCGCATTTACCGGAGGGCGTCCGGGCATGATCTCAGCTGCGACGGCAGCCGTTGCGGTGGTGGTGATCCCGTTGGTGCGCGATCATGGGCCTGAATATTTGTTCGCTGCGACCATATTGATGGGCGTATTCCAAGGGATTGCAGCGCTTCTGCGGCTCAACCTGCTCATGCAATTTGTCAGCCGCAGCGTCATCACTGGCTTCGTCAACGCGCTCGCGATCCTCATCTTTATGGCGCAGTTGCCTCAGCTTTTGCCCGGTAACGAAGGGGTTGGTCCGTGGACTTGGGCTATGGTCGCAATCGGCCTTGGGATTATATACGGCTTTCCGCGCCTCACAAAAGCTGTGCCAAGCCCTCTCGTGGCAATCGTGGTGCTCACCGGGGCGGCGATCTATTGGGGCCTTCCTGTCAATAATGTGGCGGGCGAGGGCGAGTTACCCAATGGCCTTCCTGTGTTCGCGGTCCCTGATGTGCCGCTGACGTGGGAGACCCTGCGGATCATCGCGCCTTATTCGGCCACCATGGCAGCCGTCGGCCTTCTCGAAAGCTTCCTCACTGCGCAAATCGTAGATGACATGACCCACACCGACAGCAACAAGCGGCGCGAGGGTGCGGGCCAAGGCATCGCCAACATCGTCGCAGCCTTCTTTGGCGGCATGGGCGGGTGCGCCATGATCGGTCAGTCAGTGATCAACGTGGCATCCGGCGGACGAGGGCGTTTGTCGACCTTTACCGCTGGTGCGTTTCTGCTGTTCCTGCTCACTGTGCTTGGCCCTTATGTGGGGCAGGTGCCTATGCCCGCGCTGGTGGCGGTCATGATCATGGTGAGCATCGGGACGTTCAGCTGGAATTCGATCCCGAACCTGCGCCGCCATCCGCCCAGCAGTTCAACCGTCATGATCGCAACTGTGGTGGTTGTGGTCTGGACGCACGACCTGGCGATGGGTGTGCTTATCGGCGTGCTTTTGTCGGGTATCTTCTTTGCCAACAAGGTCAAAGAGCTCTTCACCGTTGAACGCGTGCGCCGTCCGAACAGCGCAGTGTATGTCGTGACAGGCGAAATCTTCTTCGCCAGCGTGGAGAAATTTCAGGACATGCTTGGCCCAGAAAGCCAGTATGAAGACGCAGCGCATAATGTGGTGATCGACGTCTCAAAGGCGCATTTCTGGGATATCTCGGCCATCGGCGCGCTTGAGAAAGTGGTGGAGCGTATGCGGCGAAACGGTCGTCACACGCGGGTTGTCGGGCTGAATGCTGCAAGCGCTGATTTGTTTGACCAGTTTGCTCTCGAAGACCGCACAGGCCTTGAGCTCGGCCTTGCCCCGCATTGACAGGCGGCGAAAAGCAGTCGCCTTATAAAGCTAAGAGCCGGGGCGCATGCGTGTTGGCGCAGCACCCCGGCTCCTAAGCACACCCACTCTTAAAGACAGGATATAAGAGTGGTCGGAACGACAGTTCTGGCGGTTAGCCTGTACCCCTACCAAGCGGTACACCGCCTCTCTCGCAAAGAGGCCCCTAACGAATTGGCGAGGAACGCTCTTAACGCGGACTTAGCCATGTTACTGTGGTTGATATTGGTCGTAACACATTCGTCTGCAATACAGACTTGCCAAGAGCGCGCGCGCATGCGACCCAAGGCGCAGTTTAGAACCGGGAGAGAGCACCAATGGCCAAGCGCGTCGAGCTGATTTTCGATTTTGTGAGCCCCAATGCGTATTTGATCTGGGGCGCGTTACGCGATCTTGTTGCGCGGACTGAGGCAGAGCTTGATGTGACGCCAGTGTTCCTTGGCGGGATGCACAAACTGACCGGCAATGCCCCGCCGATGATCCGCAACAAGGATGTTAAGGGCAAGGTCGAATACGACGTGCTTGAAATGCAGCGCTTTATCGCGAAGCTTGATCTTACCAAATTCAAAATGCACCCACAATTCCCGTTCAATTCCATTACCTTGCAGCGCATGCTTTATGCCGCTGATCAAGATGGGCGCGGGGTGCAATTTGTCGAAGGGATGCTCCCGGCCATTTGGGAAGAGGGTATTGATGTGCTGAGCCCAGAGGCTATTGGCACAGCCGTTCAGGCGGCTGGATTTGATGCGAAAGACCTGTTCGAACGCAGCCAAAGCCAAGAGGTGAAAGACGGTCTTGTCGCCAACACCTCTGACGCGGTTGAGCGCGGCGCCTTTGGTATTCCGACTATGTATGTGGGACCAAAAGGCGGCGATACACAGATGTTCTTTGGCAAAGAACGCCTTGGTCAGATTGAAGAAGAGCTCGCAAAGGGATAGCCTCCTTTGCCATGGATACGTTCCCAACACATCCAGACCAAGTTACACCCGATTGGCTGAGCGACCTCTTGGAAGGGACGGACGCGCTTGAACAAGGCGCAGTTACGGCCGTTTCATGGGAGCCGATAGGCACAGGCCAAGTGGGCGACAGCGTTCGCTTTACGCTCACCCATGACGGCGGGGAGAACTCCACCCTCGCGGCCAAATTTGCAGCGGAGGATCAAACCAGCCGCGGCACGGCGACAATGATGCGGCTCTATGAGAAAGAGGTGCTCTTCTACCGGGAGGTTGCGCCGCATTTGGGCGCAAGACGGCCCCATGCTTATGCCAGCGAAGTTTCCGGCGATTGCAGTAAATTCATCCTCCTGTTCGAAGATTTAGGCCCCGCGCGCGGAGGCAATCAGATCGCAGGCTGCGATCTCGCCGATGCGCGCGAGGGGATCAAACAGGCCGCCGCCATCCACGCGCCCAGCTGGGGCCGCGCGGATTTGACGGGCAAGGAATGGCTGCATTTGCCAGATGCAATCACGAACCAGATCGCTGGCATGTACCTTCAGGCGCAAACGACCTTTGCTGAGCGATACACCGGGGTTCTTGAGCCTGAATATCTGGACCTATGCGCCCGGTTTGCCCCCTATTACGACGCTTTGAGAGAGCATTTCAGAACGCCGCAATGCCTCGTCCATGGCGACTTTCGCCTCGACAATATGCTGTTCGATATCAAAGGCGGGGCGGAGCCTATTGCTGTCCTCGATTGGCAAACCGTCACCAGCGGCAAGGCCATGTCCGATATCGGCTATTTTATGGGCACAGGCATTGGCGACACATTGCGGCGCGCGCATGAAGATGAGCTGTTGGGGCTCTACCTAGCGGAAATGGCGGCACGCGGGGTTTCGCTCACCCGAGACGATATATGGCAAGACTACCGGATCGGCGCGTTAACCGGCCTTGCCACCGGCGTGTTCAGCGCCGCCTTTGTTGAGCGCACAGAGCGCGGCGATGCCAATTTTCTATCCATGGTGCGCGGGGCCTGCGCGCTCGCGCTTGAACATGGTTCTCTTGAAGCGCTGGAAAAAGCGAGCACAAAATGACCCTTTCACACGGGGATGAATATCCCATCCACCAGACCCCTGACCCAATCGCGTTTTCGGGCACCGACCGCAATTTCTACGACCGCTTCTTCTTTAACGGCTATGCGCCTGATGGGGGAGGGTTCTTCGCGCTCGCCTTTGGGGTCTATCCGCACCTCGATGTGGCAGACGCGCACTTCTGTCTTATTCGCGAGGGCAAGCAGTACAATCTCCACGCCTCTTGCGAACTGGGCATGGAGCGGATGTCCATGCGGGTCGGCCCGATGAGCATTCAGGTGATTGAGCCCTTGCACAAACTGCGCGTGACCATCGAGGAAACTGAGGGGCTGGCGGGCGAATTTGAATTCACCGGGCGCAGCTTCCCCATCGAAGAGCCGCGCTTTGTCCACCGCGTCGGGGCGCGCGCCTTTATGGACTATACAAGGATGACCCAGAACGGGCATTTCACCGGGTGGACATCGCTCGACGGTGTGCGCGAGGATATGGCCAAGGGGACTTGTGGAACACGCGATCGAAGCTGGGGCGTGCGCCCTGTTGGCACGCGCGATATGCAGCCCAATCCCGGCCATCTGGTGCCCCAGTTTTTCTGGCAATGGACGCCGATTAATCTGGAAGATGCATCGCTCTTCTTCCACATCAATGCAGATGCCCACGGCAATGCCTGGAACACCAGAGCGGCGTTCTCACCCGACGGCGCGAAGGCGAGCGGTATCATTGAAGGTTCCGCGACACTCTCCAGCCAAACGCAGGCCGGCAGCCGCTGGCCCGCAGGCGGGGTTCTGTCAGGGATCAGCCCCGCAGGTGCACCGCAAGAACTGACCCTAGTGCCGCTTCAACGCTTTCAGATGAAGGGTCTGGGCTATACCCACCCAGAGTGGGGCCACGGAGTGCACCACGGCCCGCTTAAGACAGAGCGCGAGGAATATGATCTTGCGACCATCGAACCTGCGCAGCTGGAAAATCGCCATGTCCAGCAAATCTGCCGGATCGAGGACGCGGGCGGCAAGGCCAAGGGGATCGGTGTGTTTGAACAGCTGATCCTAGGCGACTATGTGCCGCTTGGGATTGAGGGGATTTGAGCGTCTGCAGGGCCTTTGAGGCCAGCCTTGCAGGAAGCAGGTCAATAGCGGGAAGTCTGCTTTGGGAGTTAGACCTCTGAGATCGTGTGTTCTGCTTTTGGGAGTGAAAGCGGACATAAAACCACCGCCGTCTATTTCGCTCCCAGACACGTCAGATTTGATCGCTTTACCAGTCGCAAGGAAATCTTGTGTTATCGACATCGCGTAAGCGATTAGGGACGATCAAAAAAATGCGGCTTAGAGCTAGTAAGGCCTTAAAATTAGTAATGGCAATGCTGACGCTTTCGTCTTGTGGGCCAACACCGCCCACGCCGGAAGAGCGGGCGGCTCAAGCAATTGCTGATGCTAGCAGCCCGGACTCCATGTGGTACCGCTACACCTTTGAGGGCGACTATCAGGGCGAAGCTATCAAGCTAGAGCAGATGGTATATTGTCCCATTCGTTCGTTCTCCGGCGGCAGCCTTGGGCAGTCGACGGGCTATAGCATTCGTGCGCAGCATCCCATGACGATTGCTCAAAAGATGGACGACGGGAGTCAGGTCCTCGTGCGCATTCCAGATGTGTGCCAGCGCTACCGGGCGTACAAAGAGGGCGAAGGGTATCAGCAGAGCTGGGAGTCGCCCCAAACGATTGATGCCATGCCATACGTTATCTGGTCCGACGCATATCCTGATGCGACGCGGATCGAGGCTTACGTTTCGCCAGCTTACTACGATCACCCTGAGGCGCGACTAGCGATTAAGGGCAGCCAGGTGCATCTTTTGTCCTTGGGGTCTTATCCCGATGATTTCGAGGACGTGCTGAGGACAAATCACGCTCTTCCGTATCTGGTGAACCCTCCTCTCGATGATTACAGCGGTAATCAGCACTGGCTGCGATACCACCGGCAACAAGATTCCCTGAATGAGTTTATCTCGCTTTTCTTGGTGCCCATCTCCGATCTCAATGCGTACGGCCGTCAGTTCATGCTGGATCGTCCGGAGTTGGAGCGAAATTACATTCTTAATGAAGAAGAGGGTTTTTCTGACCCAGTATTTGCCGCCTATGATGAAGTGTCTGCACCGACGAGCGGCACTTCAGACCCTTCTTTCATATCGCATGAGTGCGTGGGCGCACAATTAGATGAACTTCTAGGCGGTCGACCGCTCCAGACGAGCGTGCCTTACGACCGGCTAGAGCCCAGTTGGTATAAAAACCCAGGTATTGTGAGGGGTTGGGAAGAGGGTCAGGCGCGTAAAGCAAACTGCCGAGATCGACTTTCACAATTGCGGTCGTTTGAGATCGTCGATGGTCGTTTTGATGCATCGCAATCAATGCCGGGTGTCATGGTCTTTAATCGCTGGGGGAGAAACCCGGCTGATGAGGGCGACGACGTGCGTTTCGGTCCACTCAAGCTTCAGCAAATGGGCTTGGTCGACCGTCAGGGTTACAAAATGAGCTTAGATGGCCAAAAATTCTCATACCAAATAAATAATAAAGCCAAGTATGTTGAGTCTAATATAATACTTCGAAATAAAATTACCGATCTGTGGTATATAATAGAGCCTTATAATAGGCTTTTTATTGGTAGCGGCGAAGGTAATTACTTCAAATAGAGGCTATTTGCATGAATATCAGTGTCAGCGAATATGTATTAATGGCCGCCCAGGCCTATTATATGCGCTTGGGCGGTCATGATATTGTGTACCAGCCAAATCCAGTGCCAGGTTTCTTCTCATTCAACGAGCTGTTTGAAAGTAAGAAATCAGGCCAATGGCTTTCGGTTCAGACCCGCAAAGTTATGTTCAAGGGCAGTGGTGAAGACAATCATTTTTGAATGGCAGATCCTGGGTCGGAAGGTGAATGTCGGTTTTTAGGATACCTTCCGATAAAGCAGTCAATCAGCCTCTTGTCTCGAACGGCTCGCTTTTTCACGTCTGGAACCAAAGGCTGCTTGACCGCGATGCTCAAATTATCGTGATCGCCTTTTCGTTTTGCGCAACAGCAATTGCATCGTTCATGGGATACTAAGGGGATTTTCTGCATTGAGTCTCTTGTGAGGCAGGCAAGCGCACGTTACCTTGTGGAACGAAATGAAAGAACTCTTCCAACACGCAGCCACCACCGATGGCATCACCGTGCGAGTCGCGGTCAATTTCCTGCCCGAGCAATCTCATCCTGAGGCGGGCAAGTGGTTTTGGGTGTATCACATCCGGATCGAAAACGGCTCTCACGAAGAGGTAAAGCTTCTCACCCGCCATTGGCGCATTACCGACGCGCGCGGCATGGTGAACCATGTGGACGGCGAAGGCGTTGTGGGTGAACAGCCACTTCTTTCACCGGGCCAGGCCCATGACTATGTGTCAGGCTGCCCGCTGACGACGACGCATGGGTCAATGGAAGGGTTTTACACCTTCTCCAAGGCGGACGGATCGCAAATGGAAGTGCGCATTCCGTTCTTCCCTCTCGCAGCGCCAGAGACCGCCGACCGGCACTAAGGCAGACCTAAGCCTGACACTAAAGATCGCTCTATGCTTGCGATGAGCCAGATGGCGATTTAAGTCGTGCATCGTGAAACGCACTCATCTCCCATTGAACGCCCTGCGCGTCTATGATGCCGCAGCCCGGCACTTGTCCTTTACGAGGGCCGCTGACGAGCTTGCCGTGACCCCGGCGGCTGTGGGTCAGCAGATCCGCGCACTTGAAGATCACCTCGGCGTTGTTCTGTTTCGGCGCACGTCCAAAGGCTTGGAGCTGACGCCTGAGGGTGAGGCTGGACTTGATCCCTTGCGTGAGGGGTTCTTGCGGTTCGAAGAGAGCGTCTCGGCGATGCAGATGGGGCAGTCGAGTGACCGCTACACCATTGCGGCGCCGCGTGAGTTCTATGCCTCTTGGTTGGCGCCCCGGATTGCGCCGTTTCAAGCGTCGACGCCGGGGGTGCAATACATCCTTGCACCTGATGAGGCGTCCGATTTTACCGAGGCGAACCTTGACCTTGCGATCCGCTTTATTGCGGGGCCGGGGGAGCTTCAGGGCGTGCAACTGGCTCCCGCTTTGCAGGTGAGCGTGGCAGCTCCCGGTGCGCGCGATGCTTGGATTGATTGGCCCGAGGCTGGGCTTGATCCAGAGATCAGCGCATGCGTAAAGACGGCGAGTGCGGGGCAGGCGATGAGCTCGGCGCTGGCCGGGATGGGCCGCACGGTGTTGCCGCTGGCATTGGTTGAGCGCGCTTTGGCCGATGGGCGGCTGGAAAAGCTGGATGAGCCGGTGGAGGCGAAGCGCGCCTATTGGCTGGTTGCGCCGGTGCCGCAGTGGCGCTCCAAGAAGGTGAAGGCGCTGGTCAAGTTCCTGACCGATGGCTGAGGTTCCGACGCTGAAGACGGGGCGTTTCACCATGCGTCCATTGAAGCGCGGGGATGAGCGCGCGATGTTCCCAACAATGGCGGATGAAGAGCAGTCGCTTTATCTCACCCGCCCCAAGTTTGAGAGCGAAGAGGAGCTGTGGGACTGGTTCGCAGCGCCCGATTGGAACGGCCGCACATGGATCGCTGAAGATGCGGATGGCCAGGTCGCGGGGCGTTTTGTCGCGGTGCCGGGGCACGGTTCAGATGACACAAACGGCCCCGTGTTCGAGATCGGTTATATCGTCGCCAGGCACGCCCAAGGCCAAGGGATTGCCCGCGAGTGCTCCGAAGCTCTAATCGCCCAGCTATGGTCAGAAGGCGCGCGCAAGCTCACCGCCGAAGTCGACACCCGCAACACGCCGTCTGTGCGCCTGCTAGAAACCCTTGGCTTTACAAGGGAGGCGCATTTCCGCGAGCATGACGCAACGCACATTGGCATGTGCGACGTCTATTGGTACGGCAAGCTGCGCTCTGACTAAGAGCAGCCCGGGGATCACATCACACATGCTCGCTCGCATCCGCACCCAGCTTTATGTCACCCGTCAGGGGATCACCCGCGCGTGGCTAAGGCATGTGTGGGGGATGACGATCGGCAAGGGCGTGCGCATCTCGCGCAAGGCCAATCTCGACTACACCCACCCGAGTGGCGTCCACATCGGCGATTACACCATCGTGACGCCGGGCGTGCACATCTTCACCCACGACTTCGTGCACCGGCGCCATGTCAGCACATATATCGGCTCCAACTGCTTTCTGGGCGCGGGCGCGATCATCTTGCCCGGTGTGCGCATAGGAGATCACTGCGTCATCGCGGCAGGAACCGTGGTCACCGCAGACGTGCCAGCACGCAGCGTTGTTGCAGGCAATCCGGGTAAGATCCTGAAAAGCGATATCAAGACCGCAAGATACGGCATTATGGGCAACCTCCAACCGCATGAACTGGCGGTGTTTGAGGGTGATTAAGCCTCCAGCCGCTCCTTCTCCCACTTTGCCTCCAACTCAGCGCGCCACTGCGCCACCTTGCGGTTGATCGAGTCATGGATCGCCTTGATCTTCGCCGGATCGCTGGCCTCTTGCCGTTTCATCTCGGCATATTCTGCACGCACCTTTTCATAAACGGGGTGCCCCGGCCCGATATCTTTCTCCTTTGAGTAGCGCTCGGGAAGGCGGTTTTTGAGGAAGAACATCACGAGGCTTTCATTGTGGGCCCTTTCGGTTGCAATGATCTCTCCGCCCCGGATGATCTTGCGCTCCGATCCTTCAATCGCGCGGGCGAGGGCGGTGTCCTCCAGCCTGTTTACCCCCAGCTGCGCGGCGCGCTCCCATGCGCTGGCAAAGCCTTCTGCCCCGGGCATGGCCCGCAATTTATAGAGCGCCTCCATCGAGCGCCCAATATGCCGCGCCGCGCTTGTGACGATGCCAGTGGCCGCGAGATGAGCGATAAATTCGCGCTGAAGATCAGGGGTGATCGAGTTCGCGCGCGGTGCTTTGTGCACATATGGCTGAAAGCTGAGCAGCGGATCGCCGGGCTCAGGCGGCTCGCTCACAAAGGCAACGCGCGAGGTTGCTTGGCGAGGAATTTTGCGAGTGGGGACCGAGAGTTTGGGCATAACCCGAGCGTATTGTGCAGATTATCGGCGTGTAGGAAAATGGATTGTGTGCGGGGGAAGGGGGAGTTTTTTGTTTCATGCTCGTCCATCCGGGCGAGCGTCCTCGGTGCTGTTCCCTACGCGTTCGCTTCGGGGCACCTGCGGGCGCACGGTCGTGCTTGCGGGCCTTCGGCCCGTTCTTGTGCGAGTTAGTTCCCCTCCCGCTTGCGGGAGGGGTTAGGGGTGGGCGAGGCAAACGCGGTGGGTGCACAAAGCGCTAGGCCGACCGTCAGGAAGCCCACCCCGATGCGACTAGGGGCCCTTCGACAAGCTCAAGACTCCCAAGTCTCACTGCCCCGTTACCGGCGCCCGCGAAGGCGGGTGGCAAGCGGGAGGGAAGGTACAACCGTCATTGCGAGGAGCCGCAGGCGACGCGGCAATCCAGAGCGTTGGTGCGTGCCGCTCTGGATTGCTTCGCTGTGCTCGCAATGACGGATAGGGGCAAGGAGGGCGTGTTGTCGTGATCCGGTCGACGGAGTCGGAGCCGAAGGCGGAGACGGCGCACAGCGCCAGCGCGTAACAAATCGATCCTGCATCGGACGGTCCTTTGGCGGTGAGCTAGGACCGGGGGATATTGCAGATTATTGGCGTGTAGGAAAATTAGGTTGCACATTCCCTTCGGAAGGCGGACTTAGTGGGCAAATCTAACTCATTGATCCAATAGTATGGCGAAAACGCAGTGGCATCACTTTCTGAAAATGTTGTGAATCGAGTTCGTAAGCTCACAAAGCCTTCGAACTTCTCCCAAGCAATGCAGCCTGTATTTGAAGCTACAAGTAATTCTATCTTCGCTATCGAAGACCGCTTTGGTGATCGTCTCGCGGAGGGAGGAAGAATTGATGTCACCGTTTCAGACCTTGGTCATGCCGAAGAAGTTAAGATCGTCGTCGAAGACAATGGTATCGGTCTCGACAAAGACCGCTTCGATGCGTTCTGCGAGATTGATACCGAGTACAAAATGGAGAAAGGCGGGAAGGGGGTAGGCCGATTATTTTGGCTTGACGCGTTCTCCAAAATCCTAGTGTCCAGCGCTTTCCTGAATGAAAAAGAAGAATTCGAGAACCGCGCATTTAGCTTTCGCCTCCAAAAAGAGGATCAGATTTCTAACCTGAAATCCAAAAAGAGAAAGATAGGGACTCGCGTAAAGTTCGAAGGGATAAGGCAACAAGACTACAAGAAGCATTTCCCCAAGAGATTCGACTCGTTCGAGCGGTACTTTATCTCCCATTTTATCGCGGATTTCCTCATGGAATCGAGTCCAACGATAGGATTAGAGGTCGATGGCCATTGCTCGACTTTTCCCAAAGATGTTTCGCAGTTTGTTGTAGGTGAATCTACGACACTTCAGATCGTCTCGGAGGAGTTTGGCGAGGTTGAAGTCGTTGTCTTCACCTGTGCGCCTGAATTAAGCGGCGGTCTTGACGGGTTTCATCAAGTCCATCTGCTCGCAGATGGCCGTACGGTTGAGTCTCGAAAAGTCGATGGCCTGATTGGCTTGGCCGATCTTTCAAATGATGGTCGAAACGGACTCGCGCTACATGCGTGCGTGTCCGCTTCTTTTCTTAACGATCGCGTCAATGAGGGGCGCACGGCATTCAATATCCCCGAGGCCATCGTAAAACGGATCGTGCGGGAATGTGTCGAGGAAGTGAAATCGACCGTCTTTGAAAAACAGATTGCAAAGTTCCGCACGCATCAGGCGGAAAAGTATCGAGATTTCATTTCTCGATACCCGATATTCGACTTTGATGATCCAAAGCTACAACTGGCAAGGGTTCCGTTTAATGCGACGACTGCCGAGGAGTTCGCAACAGGGTTGATTCCGTATCAGATTAGGCGTGATGAATCCCGCCAAGAGGATCTTCAAAAAGCTATTGAGGCATTGCTACAGGAAGACGGAGAAGCTCCAGATCTAACTGAGAAAGTGGCAGAAGCTGCAAAAGGTGTTCAAGAGGCAGAAAGCCTAGCGCTGGCGCAACATGTTGTCCGAAGAAAACTTGTTTTAGAGTTGCTTGAAGCACTCCTAAAGAAACTTCGAGCGGTAGGCGATGGCAAGTTCGATAACTTCCTTGAAGGAACGTTGCACTCAGTCCTTTGCCCACTTGGTGTTAGCAGTGAGGATGGCAAGCCTGAATCTCGCGGCCACGATCTTTGGGTGATTGATGAACGTCTTGCATACACACGTTCATTCTCCTCAGACAAAAGGCTAGACAAGGTTCTCGAAGAGGAAAATCTACCCCTGAGGCCTGATCTCCTCCTTTGGGACTTATCTTACGGCCTAGGAACAATTGACCCGACGGATGATGGCGATGAGCTTGATATCAGCAAACCACTGAAGGAGATGCTTATCGTTGAATTGAAGAAACCTGAGAGACCTAACTACAGCCGTAAAGACAACCTTGAGGCACAGATCACAGACTATATTTACGATATTAGGGACGGCAAGATCCGTACATTCTCCGGTGATCGAATACGCATAGCAGAGGATTGCGTATTCAATTGCTTTGTGGTCGCAGATTTGACTGAGTCTCTTGAGCGCCAGCTTTCGGGTTGGGACCATACTGCGAATGGGGAAGGGCGATTTAGAAGGCTCACAGGAGATATAAAAGGCGGCATTGAGTTGATTCAATGGCAAGACCTAATCAATGACGCTTGGAGAAGAAATCAAGCAACCTTAAACTCCGCCGGCCTTCGTAGGACCTCCCGCTTGCTTGATGAGATTGTCAAAGACTGGCAAGCTATTGAGAGCGCTTCCCCTTGACCCCATCACAAATCCCCCTAAGCGCGCCCTCGTCTGAGGGCAGGGCTCGTCTTGCGACGTTCCCCAAACTCAAATTGAGCTGAACATTGGCGGTTTGTTTTTGTCGCTGACGGTTATCCTGAAAAAAGTTCAGGATGACGTTGGGGCGAGGGCTGATCGGCAAAGTAATCCGGGGCTTTTGGCTTTGGGTGGAGCGTTTCAGGCTCGTGCAAGCCGGTCCTTGGCTGAAGGTTCGCCCTTCGACAAGCTCAGGACGAACGGTTCTTTTGCACGATCCTTTTTCTCTTCATCGAAATTCATCGGCGCCAATTTAGGTGAAGAGTACATATGCCAACTATCAACCAGCTGGTCCGCAAGGGCCGCACTCCGCAGAAGGCCAAGTCTAAGGTCCCTGCTATGGAGCAAAACCCGCAGAAACGCGGCGTTTGCACCCGCGTCTATACGACGACCCCGAAGAAACCGAACTCCGCTTTGCGTAAAGTGGCCAAGGTTCGCCTCACCAACAGCCGTGAGGTCATCTCTTACATTCCGGGCGAAGGCCACAACCTGCAAGAGCACTCTGTTGTGCTGATCCGCGGCGGCCGTGTTCGCGACCTTCCCGGCGTTCGTTACCACGTCCTTCGCGGCGTGCTCGATACGCAAGGGGTCAAGGACCGCAAGCAATCCCGCTCGAAGTACGGCGCCAAGCGTCCGAAATAAGGAACGGCCTATGTTGCTGGCACCGTCATCCTGAACTCGGTTCAGGACAACCGGTTCCTCCAGCGCAAAGCCAAAGATTACGAGCCTCTCACCAAGACCGACAAGGTTATCCTGAAATGAATTCAGGATGACGGGTTGGGGAAGAGGGCTCTAAGATTAAGGAAGAAGTGCAATGTCACGTCGTCGTAGGCCCGAGAAACGGGTTATCCTTCCCGATCCCAAGTTTGGTGATCAGGTTCTGTCGAAGTTCATGAACAACCTTATGCTCGACGGTAAGAAGGCTGTTGCAGAAGGTATTGTGTACACAGCGCTTGATGCGGTTGAGGCGAAAGCCAAGGCTGATCCGGTGCAGCTGTTCCATGACGCTTTGAGCAACGTAAAGCCGCAAGTGGAAGTTCGCTCACGCCGTGTGGGCGGTGCTACCTATCAGGTGCCGGTTGAGGTTCGCGATGAGCGGGCTCAGGCGCTGGCTATTCGCTGGCTCATTGGTGCGGCGCGTTCGCGTCCAGAGACCACCATGAGCGCCCGTTTGTCGGGTGAGCTGATGGATGCAGCGAACAACCGCGGCAATGCTGTGAAGAAGCGTGAAGACACGCACCGCATGGCGGATGCTAACCGCGCGTTCTCGCACTACCGCTGGTAGGTTGATGCCAGTGAACCAATGACTGTGGACAGCCCCTCGCGAATGTCTTGGGGTTGTCACACTTGTAACTGTATGGGGCGCGAACCTCTTCCGCCTCTGTTAAACCCAAGGAATTAGATATGGCCCGCGAATATCCGCTGGAGCGTTATCGTAATATCGGCATCATGGCGCATATTGATGCTGGTAAAACCACCACGACCGAGCGCATTCTTTACTACACCGGCAAATCCTACAAAATCGGCGAAGTGCACGATGGTGCTGCGACGATGGACTGGATGGAGCAGGAACAAGAGCGTGGAATTACAATTACTTCCGCTGCGACGACCTGTTTCTGGAACCCAGAAGATTCTTCGATGGATCCAAAAGGCGATCCCAAAGAACTGCGTCAAACGCCGCAACACCGCATCAACATCATCGACACTCCGGGCCACGTTGACTTCACAATTGAAGTTGAACGCAGCTTGCGCGTCCTCGACGGCGCGGTTGCGTGTTTTGACGGTGTGGCAGGCGTTGAGCCTCAGTCTGAAACCGTATGGCGCCAGGCGGACAAGTACAAAGTTCCGCGGATGTGCTTCATCAATAAATTGGACCGCACCGGCGCAGACTTTAAGTACTGCGTGAACTCGATCATCGAGCGTCTTGGTGCAACTCCTGCGGTTCTTTATCTCCCAATCGGCATCGAAAGCAGTCTCTCAGGTCTTGTCGACCTCGTGAATCAGCGTTCGATCACTTGGCAGAACGAAGACCTGGGTGCTGAGTACGTTTACGGCGATATCCCTGCAGATATGACTGATGAAGCGGCTGAATACCGTGAGAAGCTGATCGAGCTTGCAGTTGAGCAAGACGATGATGTGATGGAAGCTTACCTTGAAGGTGAAGAGCCTGATGCGGCAACGCTTAAAGGCCTCATCCGTAAGGGTACGCTCAACCAGAGCTTCGTGCCTGTGCTTTGCGGCTCTGCGTTTAAGAACAAAGGCGTTCAGCCTCTGCTCGACGCTGTTGTTGATTACATGCCGAGCCCGCTCGACGTGGAAGCGATTAAAGGCGTTAAGCCTGACAGCGACGAGGAAGATCTCGCGCGCATCAGACGATGCTGTGCCTTTCGCAGCGCTTGCATTTAAAGTCATGAACGATCCGTTCGTGGGCTCGCTCACCTTTACCCGCATCTATTCCGGTGAGCTGACCAAGGGCACTGTCTTGAACTCTGTGAAGGGCAAGAAGGAAAAGATTGGCCGCATCCTCGAAATGCACTCCAATGACCGTAAGGACATCGAAGAAGCATTTGCAGGCGACATCGTTGCACTTGCAGGGATGAAGGCGACCACCACTGGTGACACGCTTTGTGATCCGGCCCACCCAATTGTTCTTGAACGGATGGAATTCCCAGATCCCGTGATCGAACTGTCGGTTGAGCCTAAAACGAAAGCTGACCAAGAGAAAATGGGCGTTGCCCTCAACCGCTTGGCTGCTGAAGATCCCTCATTCCGCGTGACGACTGACCACGAAAGCGGTCAGACGATCATCAAAGGCATGGGCGAGCTTCACCTCGACATTCTCGTCGACCGGATGAAGCGTGAGTTCAAGGTGGAAGCAAATGTGGGTGCGCCTCAGGTGGCATACCGCGAGAGCTTGGGCCGTGAGATCAATGTTGATTACACCCACAAGAAGCAATCGGGTGGTACGGGACAGTTTGCCCGCGCCAAAGCGACCTTCACTCCGGGTGAGCGCGGTCAGGGCATCGTCTTTGAAGATAGCATCAAAGGCGGTAACATTCCGAAGGAATACATCCCGAGCCTTGAAAAAGGTATCCGTGAGCAAGCCGACAGCGGCTACCTCATCGGCTTCCCGATCATCGACTTCACCATCCACCTCACAGACGGCGCCTATCACGACGTCGACTCGTCCACCGTGGCGTTTGAAATCTGCGGTAAAGGTGCGATGCGCGAGGCGGCTGAACGTGGCGGCATCAAACTGCTTGAGCCTGTCATGAAGGTTGAAGTGGTGACACCGGAAGACTATCTGGGCGATGTTATCGGCGACTTGAACAGCCGCCGCGGTCAAATCCAGGGCACAGACAGCAGGGGCAACGCCCAAGCTGTTGAAGCCATGGTCCCACTGGCAAACATGTTTGGTTATGTGAACGAGCTTCGCTCATTCACGCAAGGCCGTGCACAATACTCCATGCAGTTCTCGCACTATGAAGAAGTGCCTGCGAGTGTTGCTCAGGACGTCAAGGAGAAGCTTGCGTAAGCGCGCAACACAATCTATGGGCGGCGCCACGTAATCGCAGGCGCCGCTTTTTCCCCTGCGAGAAGCAAATTCAATAAGAAGGTTATTAGAGAAATGGCGAAGGAAAAGTTTGAGCGTAATAAGCCGCACGTAAACGTCGGCACCATCGGTCACGTTGACCACGGCAAAACCACTCTGACCGCGGCAATCACCAAGGTTCAGGGCGCTGCTGTTGACTTCGGTAACATCGACAAGGCTCCTGAAGAGCGTGAGCGCGGCATCACCATCTCAACAGCGCACGTTGAGTATGAAACAGACGCACGTCACTACGCACACGTCGATTGCCCAGGCCACGCTGACTATGTGAAAAACATGATCACTGGCGCAGCGCAAATGGACGGCGCGATCCTCGTTGTGAACGCAGCTGACGGACCTATGCCGCAAACCCGTGAGCATATCCTGCTTGCGCGTCAGGTTGGCGTTCCGCAGCTCGTTGTTTACATGAACAAAGTTGACCAGGTCGACGACGAAGAAATTCTCGAATTGGTTGAACTCGAAGTTCGCGAACTCCTCAGCGAGTACGGCTTTGACGGCGACGATATTCCAATCGTAAAGGGTTCAGCTCTTGCTGCTCTCGAAGGCCGCGATCCTGAAATCGGTGAAAACTCAATCAAGGCTCTGATGGAAGCTGTTGACAGCTACATCCCGCAGCCCGACCGTCCGGTTGACAAAGACTTCCTCATGCCAATCGAGGACGTGTTCTCGATCTCTGGCCGCGGTACGGTTGTGACCGGCCGTGTTGAAACCGGCGTTGTGAATGTTGGCGACGAAGTTGAAATCGTCGGCATCAAAGAAACTGGCAAGACGACTGTTACCGGCGTTGAAATGTTCCGTAAGCTGCTTGATCGCGGTGAAGCTGGCGACAATATCGGTGCGTTGGTTCGCGGCGTTGCTCGCGATGACATTGAGCGTGGTCAGGTTCTTTGTAAGCCTGGTTCGGTTAGCCCGCACACAGAGTTTTCGGCAGAAGTTTACGTCCTTTCAAAGGACGAGGGTGGCCGTCACACGCCATTCTTCGCAAACTACCGTCCGCAGTTCTACTTCCGTACAACTGACGTAACCGGCGAAGTGATCCTCCCAGAGGGCACGGAAATGGTTATGCCTGGCGACAACGTGACCATCAACGTCAAGCTGATCGCACCGATCGCTATGGACGAAGGTCTCCGCTTCGCTATCCGTGAAGGCGGCCGTACCGTTGGTTCTGGCGTTGTGGCTAAGATCACTGCCTAATTCGGCTTGAGGCCTCTCGGGGCCTTAACGAAATAACGAGGCCCGGCCCGCAGAAATGCGCGCCGGGCCTCTTATTATGTAAGCTCAATTTCCTTCTGGAGAGACGGCTTTTCGGCTTTGCGGGCCTTTGAGGGAATTTCTGGGTTGCCAGAATCCTACTCCCCCGATATACGCGCGCCAACTCTTCAGCGATTCCGTCGCAGATGTAACGAATTTCATGGGGCCTCCCATTCCGGTATAACTGGGGAAGGGCGGGCCTTTTACTTTTTGGGAGCGGGTTTCCCCCGAGACACGTTCCTTGGCTCTTTCGCATTGGTAGTAGGTAATGGAAGCACAGAATATCCGTATTCGCCTTAAGGCGTTCGACCACCGCGTTCTCGATCAGGCGACTGGCGAGATCGCTGACACGGCGCGCCGTACGGGTGCTCTTATTCGCGGCCCCATTCCTATGCCAACGCGCATTGAAAAATTCACCGTGAACCGCGGCCCGCACATCGACAAAAAGTCGCGTGAGCAGTTCGAAGTTCGTACATACAAACGTTTGCTGGACATTGTGCAGCCAAACGCCCAGACGGTCGACGCGCTTATGAAGCTCGATCTTGCTGCTGGCGTGAACGTCGAGATTAAGCTGGCTTAAGCCGATTGATCCACGCCTTTCGGCAGGGCGTTAAAGTGACCGAGAATTTGGGCCGCCATTGGCCCCGCTGATCGAAAGATCGGCAAGACATATGGATACCGCCGGGAGCTTCTTATGAAGTATTTGGCCCGGGCTGCGTCCTCCGTCTAGTCAAACCACTCAAGCAGGGTGGGGCGGCATCAGCCCGGACGGGGGCCACGCAGCATAAAAATTTGGGTTGGCATGCACCTTAAGGATGGTCCTTGGGGTGCCTCTGTAAGGAGTACACGACGATGCGCACTGGCGTGATCGCGAAAAAGGTTGGGATGACCCGCCTCTTCCAGGAGGATGGACAGCACGTGCCCGTGACTGTTCTTTCGCTGGAAGATTGCCAGGTCGTTTCCCACCGCACTCAAGATACGGACGGCTACTTCGCTGTTCAGCTTGGTGCAGGCGAAGCAAAACAAAAGAACGTAAACAAGCCGCAGCGCGAGCATTTCGCGAAAGCCGGCGTTGGTCTCAAAGCCCGCATGGCTGAGTTCCGCGTGGAAGGCGAAGACGGTCTCGTACCCGTCGGCGCTCTCATCAGCGCAGAGCACTTTGTGGATGGCCAGAAAGTCGACATCACCGGGCATACCCAAGGTAAGGGTTTTGCTGGGGCTATGAAGCGCTGGGGTTTCGGCGGTCTTCGTGCAACCCACGGTGTTTCGATCTCTCACCGTTCACACGGTTCGACGGGTAACCGTCAGGATCCGGGCCGCGTCTTTAAAGGCAAGAAGATGGCGGGTCACATGGGTGACCGTCAGCGCACGCAGCAGAACCTCGAAGTGGTTCGCACGGACGCTGATCGCGGTCTTCTCTTCATCAAGGGCTCTGTGCCCGGCTCGAAGAATGGCTGGCTCCTCGTTCGTGACGCTGTGAAGCTTAAGCACTCCGATGACCTCCCGTTCCCGGGTGCTGTCGTTGAAGCTGCTGCTCCTGCGCAAGAAGCCGCACCTGCTCCAGAAGCTGAAGCGCCCGCCGCTGACGCTCCTGCAGCTGACGAAAATAAGGAGGGCTAAACCATGAAGGTGAAGGTCCAAAAACTCGACGGTAAGGCGTCCGGCGATATTGAGCTCAATGATGCCGTATTCGGTGTTGAGCCGCGCGCTGACATCCTGCACCGCGTTGTCACATGGCAGCTCGAAAACCGCCGCGCGACCGCTCGTCCAACGCGTGAGCGTTCTGACGTTGCTCGCACGGGTAAGAAGTTCGGCAACCAAAAGGGTGGCGGTACGGCCCGTCACGGTGACCGCAAAGCTCCGATCTTTATCGGTGGTGGTAAGGCCCACGGCGCGCGCAAGCGTGACTTCAATCAGTCGCTGAACAAGAAAGTTCGTGCGATGGGTCTGAAGATGGCTCTTTCGACCAAAGCGAAAGACGGTCTGGTTGTTGTTGACAGCCTCGCTCTTAAAGACGCCAAGACACAGGCGCTGAAAGGTCACCTCGACAAGCACGGCTTTGCTGGCAAAGTCCTTGTGATCGACGGTGACGCTGTGGACGCTGGTTTTGCCCGCGCTGCAAACAACCTCATCGGTATCAATGTGATGCCGGCTGCTGGTGCGAACGTCTACGACATTCTCAACCACGACACGCTTGTCCTTACCAAGGATGCGGTCGCTAAACTGGAGGCGCGCTTCAATGGCTAAGAAAGACGCAGTTGACGCGCGGCACTATGACGTGATCGTTGCCCCTCACATCACTGAGAAGTCTACTTTGGCTTCTGAGGCTAACGCCGTGGTGTTCAAAGTGGCAAACGACGCTACCAAGCCGCAGATCAAGGAAGCAGTGGAAGCCATCTATTCGACGAAAGTCGTCTCGGTGAACACCATCCTTATTAAAGGCAAAACCAAGCGCTGGCGGGGCAAGCCCTACAAGCGTTCCGATTTCAAGAAAGCAGTGGTCCGTCTCGCCGAAGGTGAGATGATCGATATCACTGAGCAGGTCGGCTAATGGCACTTAAGAATTACAACCCGACAAGCCCGGCGCGCCGCGGCCTTATTCTGGTCGACAAAACTGGTTTGCACAAAGGTGGCCCGGTTAAGTCGCTCAGCGAAGGTAAGCGCAAGACCGGTGGCCGTAACAACAAAGGCCATGTGACATCGCGCGGAATCGCTGGTGGTCACAAGCAAAAATATCGCATCATCGACTTCAAACGTCGCAAGTGGGATGTGGCGGCAACCGTGGAGCGGATCGAATACGATCCTAACCGTACCGCTTTCATCGCGCTTCTGAAGTATGAAGACGGCGAGCTTGCCTACATCATTGCACCACAGCGCCTCGCCGTTGGCGACAGCGTGATTGCCGGCGAAAAGGTCGACACGAAGCCTGGTAACGCCATGCTTCTGGGTCAGATGCCAGTGGGCACGATCTGTCACAATGTGGAAATGAAGCCAATGAAGGGCGGTCAAATTGCTCGCTCTGCTGGCGCATATGTCCAGATTGTTGGCCGTGACCGCGGCATGGTAATCGTTCGCCTGAACTCAGGTGAGCAGCGTTACCTTCGCAGCGATTGCATGGGCACGGTTGGCGCGGTTTCGAACCCTGACAACCAGAACCAGAACTTTGGTAAAGCGGGCCGCACCCGTTGGAAGGGCCGCCGGCCACTCACACGCGGTGTTGCCAAGAACCCGGTTGATCACCCCCACGGTGGTGGTGAAGGCCGGACCTCCGGTGGGCGTCACCCAGTGACGCCATGGGGCAAGCCGACCAAGGGTGCTCGCACTCGTAAGAACAAGCAGACGGACAAGATGATTATCCGTTCGCGTCACGCGAAGAAGAAGAGGTAAGACACGATGGCACGTTCCGTCTGGAAAGGTCCGTTTGTCGAGCTCAGCCTTCTCAAGAAGGCCGAAGAGGCACAGGACGCAGGAAACTCGAAGCCGATCAAAACCTGGTCGCGTCGTTCGACAATTCTCCCGCAGTTCGTTGGGCTCACATTCAACGTCTATAACGGTCACAAGTTTATTCCTGTGGCTGTTTCGGAAGAAATGGTTGGTCACAAGCTTGGTGAATTTGCGCCCACGCGCAGTTTCCCCGGTCACGCGGCTGACAAGAAGGGCAAGCGATAATGGGTAAGGCAAAGTCTCCCCGCCGCGTTGCTGACAACGAAGCGCTCGCAGTAGGCACGCAAATTCGCGGGTCTGCGCAAAAGCTTAATCTCGTTGCCGAGCTCATCCGCGGTAAGAAAGCTGAAGAGGCTCTCAATATCCTCGCGTTTTCTCGCAAAGCAATGGCGCGCGACGCCAGCAAGGTTCTCGCATCAGCGATCGCCAATGCAGAAAACAACCACGATCTCGACGTCGACGCGCTCGTCGTTGCTGAGGCTAGCGTTGGCAAGTCGATCACGATGAAGCGTTTCCATACGCGCGGTCGTGGTAAATCGACGCGCATCCTGAAGCCATTCAGCAAGCTGCGCATCGTAGTTCGTGAAGCAGAAGAGGCATAAACCATGGGTCAGAAGAGTAATCCAATTGGTCTGCGTCTTCAGATCAACCGCACTTGGGATAGCCGCTGGTACGCTGAAGGGCGTGACTATGCGGGGCTCCTGAAAGAAGACATCACGATCCGTAAGTACATCTTCAAGAACCTGCCGCAGGCAGCGATCTCGAAGGTTGTGATTGAGCGTCCAGCAAAGCTTTGCCGCGTTTCGATCTATGCGGCTCGTCCTGGTGTGATCATCGGTAAGAAAGGCGCAGATATCGAAAAGCTGCGCGCTAAGCTTTCTTCCATGACCGGAAGCGAAGTGAAGCTAAACATCGTTGAAATCCGCAAGCCGGAAATCGACGCAAAGCTCGTCGCTCAAGGCATCGCTGATCAGCTTATCCGCCGTGTGGCTTTCCGCCGTGCGATGAAACGCGCTGTTCAGTCGGCTCTTCGTCTGGGTGCTGAAGGCATCAAGATCGTATGTGGCGGCCGTCTGGGCGGTGCTGAAATTGCCCGCGTTGAATGGTACCGCGAAGGCCGCGTGCCGCTCCACACTCTGCGTGCAAACATTGATTACGCTGAAACCGAGGCTCTTACCGCCTACGGCATCATCGGTATCAAGGTTTGGATCTTCAAAGGCGAGATCCTCGCTCACGATCCAACCGCGCAGGATCGTCTCATGATGGAAGCTCAGACTTCCGGCGTGCGTCCTGCTCGTTGAGGTAATTGAAAAATGCTGCAACCAAAGAAAACCAAATATCGCAAGGCCTTCAAGGGCAAGATCAAGGGCGATGCAAAGGGCGGCACTACGCTGAACTTTGGCTCTTACGGTCTCAAAGCGCTTGAGCCTGAGCGTATCACTGCACGTCAGATCGAAGCGGCTCGCCGTGCGATCACTCGTGCGATGAAGCGTCAAGGGCGTCTGTGGATCCGCGTATTTCCTGACGTGCCGGTTTCAAAGAAGCCTGCGGAAGTTCGTCAGGGTAAGGGTAAGGGCTCGGTTGAATACTGGGCCGCCCGCGTGAAGCCAGGCCGCATCATGTTTGAACTTGATGGCGTTCCGGGCCCTGTTGCTGCGCTCGCATTTGAGCGTGCTGCAATGAAGCTGCCGATCAAAACCAAGGTCGTTGCCCGTTTTGGCGACACCTCACACTTGGGAGGTGAATGACCATGGCTTCCACAGAAGATCTTCGCGCTAAAACCGACGATCAGCTTTCTGCTGACCTGACCGAGCTTAAGCGCGAGCAGTATAACCTGCGTTTCCAGGCTGCGACCAATCAGCTTGAGAAACCGTCACGCATCAAAGAGGTGCGCCGCACGATCGCTCAGATCAAAACGCTCCAGAACGAGCGTGCTACAGCTGCTGCGAAAGCATAGGAGTAGACAATGCCGAAACGTATTCTGATCGGAACTGTCAGCTCTGACAAAACCGACAAGACCGTGACCGTTCTGGTCGAGCGTAAAGTGAAGCACCCGTTGTACGGGAAAATCATCCGCCGTTCGAAGAAGTATCACGCGCATGACGAAGCCAACGAGTTCACGGTTGGCGATATCGTGCGGATTGAAGAGACTAAGCCGATCTCCAAAACCAAAACATGGGTTGTCAAAGACCGTGTTGTGGCTGGCGGCGTTCAGGCGGTTGAAGCTGATCTCGATGTTGAGGCAGCTGGTAACTAATTGACGCGTCTCCCTTTCGAGGGGGACATCATCGACGGAACTGCTGAGCCCCGGTCACAGTCGGGTGTCCCAGCAAGCCAAGAGAAGGAAACGGATCCATGATCCAGATGCAATCCAATCTCGACGTCGCGGACAACAGCGGCGCAAAGCGCGTCCAGTGCATTAAAGTGCTGGGCGGGTCTAAGCGCCGGTTTGCCTCCGTTGGCGACGTGATCGTGGTCTCAGTTAAAGAGGCTCAGCCGCGCGCTAAGGTGAAGAAAGGCGACGTACACCGCGCCGTCATCGTGCGCACTAAGAAGGACGTTCGTCGCAAAGACGGCAGCGTCATCCGCTTTGACAGCAACTCCGCTGTTCTGGTGAACAAATCGAACGAACCCATCGGTACACGTATCTTTGGCCCAGTCGTTCGTGAACTTCGCGGTGCGGGCTTCATGAAAATCATCTCGCTTGCTCCGGAGGTGCTCTAAAATGGGTGCTGCAAAGATCAAAAAAGGCGACGAAGTCGTCGTATTGTCGGGCAAAGACAAGGGCCGCAAGGGCACTGTCCAGCAAGTCATGCCTAAGGATGGCAAAGTCATCGTTGAAGGCGTGAACGTCGCAACCCGTCACCGCAAACCAAGCCAAACCAACCCGCAAGGCGGTATCGAGCGTTTCCCCGCTGCGATGGACATTTCAAAGGTTGCTGTGGCTGATCCTAAAGATGGCTCGCCAACCCGCGTTCGTTTCGAAGAAAAGGACGGCAAGAAGGTTCGTGTGGCTGTAAAGAGTGGGGAGGTCATCAATGGCTGAGTATACTCCGCGTCTTAAGTCCAAATATGAGGACGAAATCGTTAAGGCGATGACTGAGAAGTTCGGTTACACCAACCGTCTTCAGGTCCCTGCTATCGAAAAGATCACACTCAACATGGGTGTGGGTGAGGCCAGTCAGGACAAAAAGAAGATCCAGATTGCCGCCGAAGAGATGGCTCTGATCGCTGGTCAAAAGCCGGTTATCACCAAGGCTAAGAAATCAATCGCTCAGTTTAAGCTGCGCGACGGCATGCCAATCGGTTGTAAGGTGAATCTTCGCCGCACACGCATGTACGAATTTCTCGACCGTCTTGTGACTATCGCGATGCCTCGTATTCGAGATTTCCGCGGGTTGAACCCCAAGTCGTTTGATGGCCGTGGCAACTACGCCATGGGCATCAAAGAGCAGATCATCTTCCCAGAGATCTCTTACGACAAGATCGACAAGGTCCGGGGTATGGACATTATCGTAACCACCACCGCCAAGACCGACGAAGAAGCTCGCGAGCTTTTGCGTCTGTTCGGCTTCCCCTTCCAGGGTGAGGCAGGCGAAGAGAAGGAGGCGGCGTAAGGCCGTCCCCTTCATGTCAGCAATTCAATAGGAAGAGAGCTTAAGTCCAATGGCGAAACTGAGTTCGATCAACAAAAACGAGCGTCGCAAGAAACTCGTGAAGAAGTACGCAGCGAAGTACGAGAAGCTGAAGGCAATCGCAGATGACGAGAGCCTTGATGAAGGCGAGCGTTTGATGGCGCGCCTGAAAATGGCTGAGATCCCCCGCAACGGGAATCCCACACGGGTGCGCAATCGCTGCGCCACCACCGGCCGCCCGCGCGGCTATTATCGCAAGTTCGGCATCAACCGGATCGAACTGCGTCAACTCGGTAACCGGGGCATGATCCCTGGTCTGACCAAGTCGAGCTGGTGAGGAATTAACAGATGGCTATGACCGATCCACTGGGTGATATGCTCACCCGCATCCGCAACGGCCAACGGGCTAAGAAGGACAGTGTCCTTTCGCCTGCGTCGAAACTGCGTGCAAATGTCCTCGAAGTGCTTCAGCGTGAAGGCTACATTCGTGGCTATTCCGACGATGCTTCGGGTAAGCACCCGCAACTTCGCATTGAGCTGAAGTATTTCGAAGGCGAGCCTGCGATCAAGCACGTTGCCCGCGTTTCAAAGCCGGGCCGCCGCGTCTATTCGGGTTCTCAGGAACTTCCGACTGTTCGCAACGGCCTTGGTATCACCATCGTCTCGACCCCGCGCGGTGTCCTCTCGGATGCTGAAGCCCGCGAAAACAAGGTCGGCGGCGAAGTTCTTGCGGAGGTCTTCTGATGAGCCGCATTGGTAAAAAAGCTGTCGCAATCCCTGCAGGAGTGACAGCGGAAATCAAAGACGGCGCGCTTAGCGTAAAGGGGCCTAAGGGCACTCTTGCAATGGGCCTGTCCGACCTGATCACATATAAGATCGAAGACGGCACAATCGCTGTGACACCGGCAAATGACAGCAAGCAGGCACGTTCCTTCTGGGGTATGCAGCGCACGCTGGTGTCTAACCTGGTTGAAGGCGTGACCGAGGGGTTTTCCAAGACTCTGGAAATCTCCGGTGTGGGTTACCGTGCGAAGGCGCAAGGCAAGACCTTGAAGCTTGAGCTTGGCTTTAGCCACGATGTCGATCTGGCTGTGCCAGAAGGTCTCGAAGTGAAAACGCCCGATCAGACCACTGTTGAGGTTTCCGGCACAGACAAACAGGCCGTTGGCCAGTTTGCTGCTGAAATCCGCAAGTGGCGCAAGCCTGAGCCTTACAAAGGCAAGGGTATTAAGTATCGCGGCGAGTATATCTTCCGCAAGGAAGGGAAGAAGAAGTAAGATGGCAAAACTATCTCTCTTTGAACGTCGCCGTCGCCGGGTGCGGACCGCTTTGCGGGCTCGCTCAGGTGGCAAGCCGCGCCTTTCAGTGCACCGCACAGGTCGCCACATCTACGCACAGGTCATCGACGATGCCGCGGGTAAAACCGTGGCAGCCGCCTCGACGCTTGGTGCGAAGGCTTCTGGTGCCAATGTCGATGCCGCTACCCAAGTGGGTAAAGACATCGCTGCGGCTGCCAAAAAAGCTGGCGTGACCACTGTCGTGTTCGATCGCGGCGGGTTCCTGTTCCATGGCCGCGTGAAAGCGCTGGCCGATGCCGCTCGTGAAGGCGGTCTGGAGTTCTAATGATGGCTGACGAAAAGAAACCAGAAGAAGCAGCGACTGAAACTCCTGCAACTGAAAATACGGCAACCGAAACGCCGGCTGTGGCTGAAACGCCTTCGCAGGCGGCTGAGGACCAGTCGGCGGCGCAAGAGCCTTCCGCTCAGCCAACCGAAGAGCCCAAAACGCAGGCACCTGCTGAAGCGCAGCCCCAAGAACAACGGGGACGTGGTGGCCGTGGACGCGGCGGCAATGACAACCGCGGTGGTGGCCGTGGTCGTGGCGGCCGTGACAATCGCCGCGGTAAGCGCGAAGAAGAAGATGATGGCATCATCGAGAAGCTCGTCCACATCAACCGTGTCTCGAAAACGGTTAAGGGTGGTAAGCGCTTCGGCTTTGCAGCTCTCGTCGTGGTTGGCGATGGTCAGGGCCGTGTCGGCTTTGGTCACGGTAAAGCGCGCGAGGTTCCTGAGGCGATCACGAAGGCAACGGCTGCTGCTCGCAAGAAGATGATCCGCGTACCTTTGAAAGAAGGCCGCACGCTTCACCACGACGGCAATGGCCGTTTTGGCGCAGGCAAGGTCACTGTTCGTACAGCGCCTCCCGGTACTGGCATCATCGCCGGTGGTCCGATGCGTGCTGTATTCGAGAGCCTCGGCGTTGCCGACGTTGTGACCAAGTCGGTTGGTACGTCGAACCCTTACAACATGATCCGCGCAACCTTCGACGCGCTCAGCGACCAGACTTCGCCCAAGTCAGTGGCTCAGCGCCGGGGTAAGAAAGTTGCCGACCTTTTGGGTCGCGGCGGTGCCAGCGAAGCTGAAGCGGCAGTCGATGCTGCGGCAGTAGTGGAGTAATTCATCATGGCTACCATCAAAATCAAACAGATCGGTTCGCCGATCCGTCGCCCAGAGAGCCAGCGTAAGATCCTTATCGGTCTTGGCCTCAACAAGATGCACAAAGTTGTGACACGTCAGGATACCCCTGAAGTGCGCGGCGCGATCGCCAAGATCCCGCATCTGGTGACTGTTGTCGACTAAGCTCTAGGCAGCAGTGACATTCAAGACGGGCCCGTCATGCAAATGCGCATGGCGGGCCCGCTTGCGTTTGAGGGGTAGGGCGTTAGTCTCATTGGATGCCGCATGTGCGGATGAGGGACTGAAAATTTGAAGTATTCTGGGACGTTGGGGGCGCTTGCCTGCTTGGCAGCGAGTATCAGCCTTATGGGCTGTGTGAGCCCCACTGCGCCCAAGCCGTCTGCTGAAGTTGTGAAGGACCTTGAGCGCGAGGCGAGAGCGATTGCGCGTGGCCGCGGCTATTCAGGCTCACAGGTGTTCAACGGCGGCGCGCTAGAGGAGCGCGAGAGCGGAATGCTTCGCTTCACTCTCAAAGGCGGCGAGCGTTACATCGCAATCGGCCTGTGCGACGATCAGTGCAAAGACATCGACCTTGGCGTCTACGACGAAGAGGGCTCAGAGATCGCCAGCGACACCCAAGAGGACGCGATCCCGATTGTCGAGCTTGCGCCTCAGAAGGACCGGGTTGCGGTGTTCCGCGTGAAGATGATCCGGTGTGACTTGGAGCCGTGCTGGTATGGGGTTGGGGTATATCGTAGATAGGCGACATCAGCAGAGCAGCTAGAGCTCCTTGTAAAGAGAACACAGGACTTAATTGAGTTGAGCCTAGTTCTTAAGCATTCACTCTGATAGCCAATACAGAATGACAAATTCCCCTTTCATTCTAGGATTGAGGCGCAGGTTTTCGCAGGGTGTTAGCGAACCGGCAGAGGCTTATCGAGTGTTTACTTCTGAGTTCGATGAGATCGTCGATGATGAAGAATTGTCAGCGATGTACAGAGCTTTGTCAGCTTTGGAGAGAGATTCCATTGAAGACGCGATGAGGCAATTTGAGTGCTCTTTTTCGAAAGAGCGTATTGCTCTCGCCGAGGAAGGAGCCGAGCTTGTTCGTGAAATCGAAGACGCCATGTCGACTGAAGAGCGTGCAGGGACAGTGGTTTCATTGCTCATCGATCATTCGGGCTCAATGAAAGGCATTCGAATGGTCTCCGCGCTTCTCGCAACTGAGATCGCGATTGATGTTCTGAGAAACACGCAGATAGCAAACGAGATTTTGGGCTTCACGACAACAAGTTGGCATGGCGGCAACTCAAGAAGTACGTGGCAATGGGCCGGGAGGCCGAGAAATCCAGGTCGTCTCTGTGATCTCCGGCATATTGTGTATGGTGATGCAAGCAGGTCCGGTGATTTTCCTTGGCACTTGCGCATGGCTTTTCTGCCAGATTTCTTGAAAGAAAACGTCGATGGCGAGGCGTTGCAATGGGCTGCGGGTCGCGTCGGAGGGTCGGAATGGAAGAGAAGGGTTATCGTACAGGTTTCCGATGGAGCACCTGTTGACGATGCCACGATTGCGTCCAATCAAGACAACGAAATGATTCTGTGGAAGCACCTCGACCATGTTCAAGGCTTGCTAGCAGATGATGGCGTAATCTTGGGCACACTCCTTTTAGGTGGAGAGAATGTTCCCGAGCCTTCTATCTTCGAGCGTGCCGACGAACCCTTTGAGGCAGCTAAGAAGTTATTGGTGTTGCTGCGTAGATCGCTCACTGTTCAACAAGGCTAGAACTCACGCTCTTGCTGTTAGCTTCCTATGCAAAAAGACATACCCCCATTTCCCCTTGCGCCCCCGCGCACTTCCCGCTATCCGCGCGCCTTGAAAAATAGCGCGTTGCCCCATGGTGGGGCCGTTCTGAAAGCGAAAGCGAGTGCAACTATGAAACTCAACGACATCCGTGACAATGATGGTGCCCGCAAGGGTCGTATGCGTGTGGGCCGTGGTATCGGTTCTGGCAAAGGCAAAACTGCGGCTCGCGGTCAAAAGGGTCAAAAATCCCGTTCAGGTGTAGCCATCAAAGGTTTTGCCGGTGGTCAGATGCCGCTTCACATGCGTCTTCCAAAGCGCGGCTTTAACAACCCGTTTGGCAAAGACTATGCCGAAGTGAACATCGGCATGGTTCAAAAATGGATCGACGAAAAGAAAATCGACGCCAAAAAAGACATCACTGAAGACATCCTTCGCGCGACCGGTCTTGCCCGCGGCGGCAAAGACGGCGTGCGTCTTCTGGGCAAAGGCGAGATCAAAGCCAAAGCCAAGTTCGTCGTCACTGGCGCTACCAAGGGCGCGATTGCTGCGGTTGAGAAAGCCGGCGGCAGCGTCGAAGTGACCGCGCCTGCCAAAGCAGCGGCAGACGCTGAATAAGCCTCTTTTATCGCCCCGAAGCCTCCATTGAGCGCTTCGGGATGATGAAAAGTGCGCCGCAGGGTTCGACAAGTCGCCCAGTGGTTCCTATCTAGGCCCTTACAGTTTGGCTTTTCCTTGGGCGTTCGCCCAAAGGCACCCTTAGGATCGTATCTGAAACATGGCTTCACGCGCCGATAATATCGCCAGCAATATGAACCTGGGCAACTTTGCTCAGGCGACCGAATTGCGCCAACGCATCTGGTTCACCATTGGTGCGCTGATCGTGTTCCGCTTCTTGAGCTTTGTGCCGTTGCCGGGGATCAATCCGCTGGCGCTCGATGTTCTGGCTGAATCGCAGCAGGGCGGTATCCTTGGCATGTTCAATATGTTCACTGGCGGCGCGCTGGCGAATATGAGCCTGATTGCGCTGGGGGTCATGCCCTACATTACGGCGTCGATTGTGGTGCAAATGGCCTCGGCGCTGCATCCCACTCTTGCTGCTCTCAAAAAGGAAGGCGCGACGGGCCGTCAGAAACTGAACCAATACACACGTTACGGCACGGTATTCCTGTGCGCCATTCAAGGGTATTTCTTGGCAACAGGCCTTGAGACTTTGGCGAGCGCACAAGGGCTCGAGGCTGTGGTGAACCCTGGTTATATGTTCCGCATTGGCGCGGTGATCAGCCTTGTTGGCGGCACCATGTTCCTCCTTTGGTTGGGTGAGCAGATCACCTCGCGCGGAATCGGTAACGGTGTCAGCCTGATCATTATGGCCGGTATCGTGGCGCAGTTCCCGGTGTTTGCCATGAACATGTTCGAAGGCGGCCGCACGGGCTCTATTGCGCCTGGTATCATCATCGCCTTTATCGTGATGGTGATCGGATTGATCCTGCTGATTTCCTGGGTTGAGCGGGCGCAGCGGCGTCTTCTTATCCAATATCCCAAACGCGCAACGCAGCGCGGCATGATGCAAGCGGACCGCTCTCATTTTCCAATGAAGCTGAACACCGCAGGCGTTATCCCGCCGATCTTTGCAAGCTCGCTTTTGCTGCTGCCACTGACGATCAGCTCGTTTGCAGGCAACTCGGTCGACACGCAAAGCACCTTTGGCGGCGCGATCGTGACGCTCAACCAGTACCTTGCGCATGGCGAGCCGATTTACATGCTGCTCTATGCGGCAGGCATTATCTTCTTCTGCTTCTTTTACACCGCAGTTGTTTTCGATCCGGAAGAGCACGCTGACAACCTTAAGAAGAACGGCGGCTTTATTCCGGGCATTCGCCCCGGCAAACGGACTTCGGAATATCTTGAGTATGTGCTGACCCGTATCACGGTTGTGGGCGCGGCGTACCTCACCTTTGTGTGCGTGGTGCCAGAGTATATGATTGCACAGACCGGCATTCCGCTTTTCCTTGGCGGAACCAGCCTACTGATTGTGGTCAACGTCACCGTGGACACGATTAGTCAGGTGCAATCACACCTCTTGGCGCACCAATACGGTGACCTTATCAAGAAGGCCAAGTTGAAAGGCCGGATGCGCTAGGGCATCGTCGGAACGAACATCGATACTGCCGCGTTCTGAGGGGAGTGCCCCCAAGAAAGAGGCGCGGATAATAAGGGGCGTTTTCGTGAACATCATACTTCTTGGTCCTCCGGGTGCTGGTAAGGGGACGCAGAGTGCGGGCCTTGTTGAACGCCACGGCATGAAGCAATTGTCGACGGGTGATATGCTTCGCGCTGCGGTTAAGCAGGGCACGCCTGTCGGCGTTGAGGCCAAAGCAGTGATGGATCGGGGCGAGCTGGTCTCAGACGAAATTGTCTCCAATCTGATCGACGAAAACCTCGCAGCAATGCCGGCTGAGCAGGGCGCGATCTTCGATGGCTACCCGCGCACGGCGGCGCAGGGCGAACAGCTCGATGCTCTTCTTGAAAAGCATGGGCGCAAGCTTGAATATGTGATTGAGCTTGGCGTTGATATTGATGCTTTGGTAGAGCGGATCACTGGGCGTTTTTCCTGCGCCAATTGCGGAGCGCTTTATCACGACACGGCGAACACTCCATCACAAGAGGGCGTTTGCGACAATTGCGGTTCGACCGAGTTCAAGCGCCGCCCTGACGACAATGAAGCGACCGTGCGCACCCGCAACAATGAATACCGCGAAAAGACCGCGCCGATCCTGCCGGGCTATGAAGCACGCGGTATCGTAAAGCGTGTGGACGGGATGGCCGATATTGACGCGGTTGCTGCATCCATTGATGCTATTTTGGCGGTCTAATTCCCAACTTGGGCTTTTCAGGTACAGCGTGATCTCCTAATCCGGTGAGCGGACTTGGAGGAGATTACCCTTGCATCGCACTACACTATTTTTCGCCGCGATTGGCCTAGTGACTCTAGGCACTCCTGCTTTAGCTGAGGTGACGGAGGCGCGTGATGACCACTTCATTACCCGCGCCGAGGCGGTTGTCGATGCGACCCGCAAGGAAACTTGGCTTGCGCTCATCAGCCCAGCGCGCTGGTGGTCAAGCGAGCACACATGGTCAGCGGACGCAGCCAACCTCAAACTTACCCCGCAGGCAGGTGGGTGCTTTTGTGAGACCATTCCAGAGGTTGAAACCGCGGATGGCTTCACCCTTCAGGGCAGCGTTGAGCATATGCGGGTGATCCAAGCCTATCCTGAAACGGCCTTGCGCATGCAGGGCGCACTTGGCCCGCTGCAAAGCGAGCCGGTGTCCGGCATCCTCACCATCGCCATCAGCGACGCTGAAATGAGCGAAGAGGGCGATGTCCGGACCAAGATCGTTTGGGAATACAATGTTGGCGGCAAGATGCGCTACCCTGTGCCGGTCATCTCAAATGCGGTCGATGGCGTGATGACATTGCAGCTTACCAAGCTTGCGGAATTGCTTGGGCCTGCCGAACTTCCTGACGAAGCCAAAGCGCGGGAGGGTGCTGAAGATGCAGCAGGTGACGGTGTTCCTGAAGAAGGCGGGACGGCGCAAGAGCCTGGATCACCAAGCGATGGGCCCGCGTTGGACGGCCTCAGTGCAGATGAGGCGCCCACTGAAACTTCCGCTGAGCCAGCACCATAAATTTCACCGGATTTTGGCGTTTAATCTCAATTCAAAATTGGGCGGTCCGCTTGAAATTTGAGCGCTCATAATGCCTTCTGGCTGTATTCGGATGAAGCGGACATTAGGGTCAGTGCCATCACCGCTATCGCTTGGCTCATAGGTAAAGTCACTGCCGTCCACCGAGAAGGCAAAGCAGTCGGTGGTCGAGGCGAAGCCTTCAAAGTTGCAGGTCATATTTGCGGCAGGTGATCCGTCGGCAAATGCGACGGGGCCTGATCCGGGCCCTGCGAAATCGGCTAGGACGAGCGTCAGATCATCCGGCAATTCCTCTGTGACAAAAACGGTGTTTTGCGCGGGCGGGGCATTGCCGGTGTTAAAAACGGTGATGAGGTAAGAGACGGTTGCACCGGGCAATTTGAAGTCGGTCCCATTGGCATTGACCGCGCCGGTGTTGACCTTGGTGACGCCAAGATCCGCGCGCAAATTGGCATGGAAGCTTTGGGAGAAGGCGATAATGCTTGCGCTCTCCGCGTCTCCGGCCGCGATGCCGCGCTCATTGTCTTGGTCGCGGTCTTCGTCCACGCGAAGGCCAATGGTCGCGCCATTGATCGAACAATAGCGAAACCAGCCCCCATCATCGTTGTTGCGGGTGGTCTTCTTCGCGATCACGATGGGGTTTGCGCCGCCTACAACACCGTGACTTGCGTTGACACAGCCATTGTCCCAGCCGCGGATATTGGCAGGACTTGTCCGCGTGCTCCAATTGATGGTCGTCCCACTTGTGTCAGGAAAGCTTGAGTTGAGGCCGCTTTGAATGGCGATCCATCCGATCCGCTCGGTCGAAGGGAAAGGGCCGCTATTGGCTTGGCTGCGGTCAATCGCGAGGTCGAAGCCGGTGAGGGATGCACTTCGAGCGATCGAAGTAATGTGCGGGCGCGAGCTTCCGCTCGGGACATTTCGCGTCTCGCTATTGGCTGTTTGCAGGTTGTGCAAGACGATCGGAGTGCCGAGCATGGGGGCAGAGAAGCTGACATTGCGCCAGCTAGCGACCCCACCTGTGAACCCGGTACCGAATTGGACATTGGTCAGATCGACAAAGCCTGCTTCGATGATTGTGCCATCGGATAGCAAATGGCGGCCCGGCTCCACTGCGATATATTGAACCTGCTGTTCCACATGCAGTCCGTCCCAATTGTCGGGCTCTAGGATAAGCTCATCAAATCCAGTGGTGGTTACATTGGTTATGCGAATTGTGGAGGAGTTGCTGCCGCTGGAATTGCCGATTGCAACGACGATGGGGGGTACATCAAAGGTCTCTTGAAACGGCACAAAGTCAGGCGTGCGATTGGTGCCAAAGGTATCGTGCGCAATAAAAGTGCCAGCTTCAAGACGGCCGGCATAAGCAGGGGCCATGGGCAAAGTCAGCAGGCATGCGAATGCAAGCATTGTCCAAACGAAAGAGTTCGCAGCTAGCCGGGCCGTATGTGGAAGATTATTCCTCATGACTTGCCTAGGCCTACACTCCGAAGATTAAAATAAGTAAAAACGCGCGGTAAAGTCTTGTAAAAATGCCAGGCAGTCATAATTTTTTGGGGACGGTGGTCGGCGGCTTGTGTCTACCTTCCCATTCCCAGTTGACGCAGCTTTAGAATCGCCTTAAGGGCGCGTCTTGCTCGATAGAGTTTCATCCAGTCCGGTAAGAGGCCTGCCCTAGGCGGCGCTTCGTCCGGGCTTTTGCTGTTTACAGCAAATGCGGCTTTATCGGGTTGTATTAGCGTCGAGATAGGGGGGCGGTGCCATTGCACCAAATCCTCTGTGGAGCATGGAGAATTAAGTGGCTCGTATTGCCGGGGTAAACATCCCCACAAATAAGCGTGTAATCATCGCGCTGACATATATTCACGGGATTGGCCGCACAACGGCTGTCCAAATCGCTGACAAGCTTGGCATTCCGCACACCGCGCGCGTGCAAGATCTTACCGATGAGGAAGTTCTTCGCATTCGTGAGGCGATTGATGCTGATCATCAGGTGGAAGGCGACCTTCGCCGCGACACCGCGATGAACATCAAACGCTTGATGGACCTTCGCTCTTATCGCGGGCTTCGTCACCGTAATGGCCTTCCCGTTCGCGGACAGCGCACTCACACCAATGCCCGCACCCGTAAGGGTAAGGCCAAGCCGATTGCAGGCAAGAAGAAGTAAGCTGGCTGGGCTTTTTGAGGCCCGCTAAGCATCTTCTGACGAGTTAAAGGAATATAGAAACATGGCACGCGAACCCGGAAAAGTCAGGAAGCGCGACAGAAAAAACATCAGTAGCGGTGTTGCTCACATCAATGCGAGCTTCAACAACACGATGATTACCATCACCGATGCACAGGGCAATGCGATCAGCTGGTCCTCAGCGGGCATGATGGGCTTCAAAGGCAGCCGTAAATCGACACCATACGCAGCGCAGGTCGCAGCGGATGATGCAGGCAAAAAGGCTGCTGAGCACGGCGTGCGTACGCTGGAAGTGGAAGTGAAGGGACCAGGTTCAGGCCGTGAGAGCGCGCTTCGCGGTCTTGCTGCTGTGGGTTTCAACATCACCTCCATCCGCGATGTGACGCCAATCCCGCACAATGGTGTGCGTCCTTCGAAACGGCGCCGGGTCTAATCCGACGCTGATCCGATCGAGGAGGGGACCGCCGCGCATCTGCCGAGGTACTCTCTCAAACGGGCCCATTGATTGCTGACGAGCGCTTTGGACCCGAATTTTAAAATCGAACCCGCTAACGTAAGCGAATTAGGGGAAATCCATGTCCGTCAATATGAAGAACTGGCAGGAACTGAAGAAACCCAACGCTCTCGAAATCAAAGAAGGTGGCGACAAACAGCGCAAGACCACTTTCGTCGCCGAACCGCTCGAACGCGGCTTCGGTCTGACTTTGGGCAATGCGCTGCGCCGTGTGCTTTTGTCGTCGCTTCAGGGCGCGGCAATTACTTCGATCAAGATCGAGAACGTGCTGCACGAGTTTTCGTCACTTGCAGGCGTGCGCGAGGACATCACCGATATGGTCCTCAACGTGAAGCAGATCGCGCTCAAAATGGAAGGCGAAGGACCAAAGCGTCTCCAGCTCTCTGTCACGGGTCCTGCGACTGTCAAAGCTGGAGATATTGCTGTGACCGGCGACATCGAAGTGATGAACAAGGACCTCGTCCTGTGTCACCTCGATGAAGGCGCAACGCTCAATATGGAGCTGACCGCTGATGTTGGCAAAGGCTATGCGCCTGCGGTTGCAAACCGTCCAGCAGATGCGCCGATTGGCCTCATCCCTGTGGACTCGCTCTATTCGCCTGTGCGTCAGGTGAGCTATAAGGTTGAGAACGCACGGGTTGGCCAGGAGCTTGACTACGACAAACTGAGCCTCACGGTCGAGACCGATGGCACGGTGACACCTGAGGACGCTGTGGCTTATGCCGCCCGTATCCTTCAGGACCAGTTGACGCTCTTCGTCCACTTCGAAGACGGCATTCCGCAGCCGCAGTCGCAAATGATCGGTCAGGCAGCGACCCCGCAAGAGGATGATGCCAACCAGCTCAACCGCTACCTTCTCAAGAAGGTCGATGAGCTGGAACTGTCCGTGCGTTCGGCAAACTGCCTCAAGAACGACAATATCATCTACATCGGCGATCTGGTTCAAAAGACCGAAGCCGAGATGCTGCGTACACCAAACTTTGGCCGCAAATCTTTGAACGAGATCAAAGAAGTGCTGTCATCCATGGGGCTGCGCCTCGGAATGGACATCCCCGGATGGCCGCCTGAGAACATCGAAGAAATGGCTAAGAAGTTGGAACAGGAACTTCTTGGTTAAAGCAGGTTCGGGCGGCGCGCCTCCAGTGATCTGGGAAGCGCCGCCAGTACTGGGCTACCTGATACGGGCCTCTTACAAACTCAAAGGAATACAAAATGCGTCACGGAATTTCACAGCGTAAGCTTTCTCGCAAATCGGGCCACCGCAAGGCTCTCTTCCGCAATATGTCGGCAAACCTCATCAAGCATGAGCAGATTGTCACGACCCGCGCGAAGGCGAAAGAATTGCGTCCTTACATCGAGAAGCTGATCACGCTTGCTAAGCATGGCGGCCTTTCAAACCGTCGTCTTGCGATGAGCAAGCTTCAGGACGAAACACAGCTTAAAAAGCTCTTCGACGTTCTGGCTGAGCGCTACAAAGACCGCGATGGCGGCTACACCCGCGTGATCAAGGCTGGTCCACGTGCATCAGATGCCGCTGAAATGGCTGTCATTGAGCTTGTCGACCGCGACGAAGACGCTCGCGGCCTCGATTCAGGCCCAGATATGAGCCAAGTCGAAGAGTACGCAGAAGCAGAAGCCGCTGCATAAGCGCCTCGGCTAAGAGATAAGCGAGGGCCTGCGGAGCAATCCGCGGGCCCTTTTTGTTTGACGGATATAAACTTTGCCGCGAAAGACTACATATGTAGTCGTAGTGGTGCCCGGCAGTTCGGTCAGGCCGCAAAAAGGGGCACACAATAATATGCAATTTCCCATACCTTCGGTCATACTCGCTGGTGCTCTAGCGATCCACACACCGCTCTTTGCCGAGAGAGGTCGCGACAGCGAGACTTCCGCAGTCGCAAGCGCGGCGCAGAGATTGCTTGAACATGGATCGGCAGCCGGTATTGCGCAGGCGGTAGCCCAGCAGAAGGTTACCGTTGAAGCGCTTGCGCAACAAGTTGTGAAGCGCGTGGAAACGGTTGATCGGTCCGGCCCATCATACCGCTCAGTGCTGGCACTGAACCCGAATTTGCTCGCAGAAGCGCGCGAATTAGATGTCCAAGTAAACAACGGTTCCGATCTTGGTCCGCTCCATGGAGTGCCTGTCCTTATCAAGGACAACATCGACGTCAGGGGAATGGCGTCAACCGCAGGGTCACTAGCGCTCATAGCCAATGTGGCTGAAAGTGATGCGCTTTTGGTCGCGAGGCTGCGCGCCGCGGGCGCATTGATCGTCGGCAAGGCAAATATGAGCGAATGGGCCAATTTTCGGGGCAGACGCGCACCAGCTGGATGGAGCGCCGTTGGAGGACAAACGCTGAATGCGTTCGACCCCGAACGAAGTCCCTGCGGCTCCTCTTCGGGGTCGGCAGTGGCAGTTGCGGTTGGCATTGTTCCGCTTGCCATTGGAACCGAAACCAATGGTTCGATCGTCTGTCCAGCCGCCGCGAACGGGGTCGTGGGTTTGAAGCCTTCGGTTGGCGCGGTGCCGATGCAAGGAGTGGTTCCACTTGCGCCAAGCTTCGACGCAGCTGGGCCAATTGCTAAGACTGTGACCGATGTCAGGCTAGCCCTCGACGTCCTCAAAGGCGCGTCGAACAATTTTGAGCGGACACGGGAAGGACTCGATGGCGTACGGATCGGCGTCTTCCGCTGGGCCGAAGGGGCCGACGAGGAGATTTCGCGAAATTTCGATGCCGCCGTTGTCGCACTGAAAAACCAGAGGGCGACAGTGGTCGACATCAATAGTTTTGACCCGTCTCCAAACCTGTGGCGCGATGGTACAACAGTGATGGAGTGGGAGTTTAAGACGGCTATCGCCGCTTACCTCGCCTCGGCCAACCCAGCGGTTGAGCCGCGAACTCTTGCAGACCTCGTGGCTTTTAATTTGGGTCATCCGGACCAGGAATTAAACCTGTTTGGACAAGAGATATTCTTATCAGCTGCCGAACAGCCCGGCGCAGGCGATCGCGAACTTATCGCAAAACGTAATGCCTTGCTGGAATCCGCGCGTGAGAACGGCATTGACGCCCTGCTTGCATCTAGTTCTGTGGACGTCATCATTATGCCGTCGGGCCGTCCTCCGAGATATCGCGATCCGGAACGGAATCCGCGCTCGAGCGGTCCGCCGGTTGGCGCGGGATGGCTTCCTTCGCTCGCTGGTTACCCGCACATGACTGTCCCAATGGGAACTGCGAATGCAATGCCCGTTGGCCTCAGTCTCTTTTCGATGCCTGCTAAGCAGTCCGATATGCTGCGCGTGGGGCAAGCCTTTCAGGCCGCCACCCGGTTTGTTGGCCCCGATGGGATCGCCGAGGAGTGAAGTTGTTGACGAGGCGGATGAGCCCCAAAGTCAAACGTCGCAGACGTTCATATAAATACGCACTTACCTGAACGGCCGCTGCAAAACTTGCTCAGAATCACCTCATATTCGTTCATCTAAAAGGACTTTAGAGTGAACGGGAATAGTCCCGGCGCTCACAGACCCGAGGATGAACCCTATGACGAAACTCACCCAAAAACTCACAAAGGGCACGCTCGGGACTATTGCGACCGGCGCTGCTGGCGCGATGGCCCTGGCATCTGCAACCCCCGCAATGGCTGACCGTGGCCACCGCGACCGCGGTATTGACGCTGGCGACGTTATCGCAGGCGCGGTGATCATCGGCGGTATCGCTGCTCTGGCGGGTGCCTTTGGTAAGAATGACCGTCGTTACAACGATCGGCACTACAACAACCGCCACTACAACAATGCCAATGCTTACAACCGAGGCGGCGGCGAGCGAGCGATTGAGCGCTGTGTCCGCGCCGCGGAACGTCAGGCTAGCCGCTTTGGAGGCTACCGCTACGCTGATGTGACTCAAATCCGCGACGTTGATCGCACCCGCTATGGCTGGCGTATCAAAGGCCGGATGGAGGTCCAAGGCAACCGAGGGTATCGCGGTCAGAACTTTGATCGCGGCCGTTTCACCTGCTTTGTCGAGGGGCGAGGCCGACCACAAATCGACTTTAGGGGCCTGCGCGGTCTTTAAAGCCACCCTTCGAATTCTCGGAGAATTGCACCATGGGCGGTTCAGGCTTGCGTAAGCCTGGACCGCTTAGCTATAGCTGCATCATTAGGGCGTTGGTGGGCGTTCTTCCAACTGATGATAAACAGAAGGGAGCTCTATGGCTCAGCACGCACGGATCGCCCAATCACGGTTAGCAGGCATTTCAGGCGTAGTCGCCGCAGCTAGCCTCGCAATTTCGCCCGCACAGGCACAGGCTGCTGAACCAGCGCCGATTGGCACTGCTGGATATGCGGCTGGCTTTATCGCAAGCACAGCAGTGGGAAGCGGAAACGCAAACCCACTGGGAACGCTCGGTACGCAATCTGTTCCCGGCGCAGATATGGCGCATGAATGGGGCCGCTTTGGCTGGCGGAGTGGTTTTCGCGGACGCCGGGGTTTTCGCGGACGCCGGGGTTTTCGTGGCAGTGATTTGCTAGCAGGCGCCTTGGTGATCGGCGGTATCGCTGCCATTGCTAGCGCTGCGAGCAACAACCGCCGCAGAGACCGTTATCGTGATCGCGACGTCGTAGTTGTTCAGCGTGACCGCGATTATCAATATCGTCCTGAAAATCGCCGAAGCACAAGCCGTGCGACATCAGGCGGTTCTGGTATCGACAATGCGGTTTCCATGTGTCTCAACCAGATTGAGCAGGATATCCGCGTCGACAGTGTCGATGGCGCCAGCCGTGTTGGCTCTGGTTGGATAGTCACGGGTTCGCTTTTCGATGGGTCGGGTTTCTCGTGCCAGATCGACAATTCGGGACAGATTTCGGGTATCGACTATGGGCGCGGGGGCGGTGTGTCTTCGCTCAGCGGGACCCAGCGTCTTGCGCGCGCTGAAGGGCAGCTGTCCGATGACCGATATGCGCGTGCTCGTTCAGATGTGGGCGGCACGACCCGACCTGATCTGGCGATTGATCCCAATGATGCGCGTCAGCCAGCCTATCCCGGCGGCCCGCTCCCTGGTGAAGAATTCCCGGAGTGATCCTTCGTGTGATTTTCTGAAGTATCGGGGGAGGGCGATTGCTCTCCCCTTTCTTTTGGGCCCCTCTCTTTTAGCCCCCCGTAACTGGGCAGTCCCCATTCGAACCGAATTGCGGCAGCGCGCAAGGCAAAACCTGCGACAAAGGCGGCGATCCAGATTGCCCAATTGCTGAATCCCGAGGCGAGAAGCATAGCGATCACAGTAATGGCTGAGCTGAGCGCTGCGGCGGTCACGTACAGCTCAGGCTGCATGATGATCGAGGGACGCCCTGCCACCACATCGCGGATAACCCCTCCGACGCAGCCCGTAATCACTCCCATAAGAGCCGCAGGTACCGGGGGAATCCCGTATGCCAGCGCCTTTGCGCTGCCCAGCACGGCATAGGCGGCAAGCCCCAGCGCATCGGCGTAATCAAGAAACTTACCGTCCCACCACTTCACCGGCGTGAACCACACGGCAATCGCAGCCCCAAGACACACCGCTGCCACCCACGGGTCCTGCATCCAGAACACGGGTGCATCAATCAAAAGGTCGCGCACCGTTCCCCCGCCAACGCCAGTGACGAGCGCGAAAAATCCCATGGTCACAAAAGTCTGGCGCTCACGCGCTGCGACAAGCGCTCCTGACAATGCGAACACCGCTATCCCTGCGAAATCCAACCAGTCGAGGATCGGGGTAAGGACGGCGTCGTTCATGCGCGCGAAGGCCTAGTCTTACGGCGGCGGAACATCAGGATGCAGCCAATGACAGCTCCGATGAGCGACAAAGCTGCAAAGAGGATAAGGATCGGGTGGCTTGAATCTTCGCGCTCGGACAGGTCCATAATGTGGAGGCCCCACATGAAATCGAACCATCGCCACCAGCGGGTGCGCACGGCCTCAACCTCGCCAGTGTCGCGGCCAATATAGACGCGGGTGCCGCCTTCAAGAGTGACTTGCCACACGGGGCGCGGGCGGCGGAAATCGAAGGGCACTTCGTCTGCTTCAAAGAACCGCACCGAGGTGACTTTATCGCCGCCAATTATGCGCGCGGATGTAATGGCGCGGGCTTGCTCTGCCCCAACAGGAGTGATCGCGTCCCCTGTTTCATAGTCTACGCGGGTCATGGCCCCATCCAAAGTCGTCAGCACCGCAACCGCGCGGCCTTCCTGCATGACGAGGCGCATGTCTTTAAGCTGCGCGTCGGGGACCGCAAACTCGCTGCCTTCAATGACGAGTGGCGTGTCTTCTACGGTCACGCGCAAATGTTCACCGCGCACCTCCTCGATAGGTTTGGAGACCATAAACAAACCGGTCGCGAGCCACATGACAATGGGCACACCGACGAGCCAGCCGAGCCAAACGTGCCAGCGGGCCAGTGTCTTAAGGGGGCTGTTTAGGGAGGAGGGTTTTGCCATGGATGCGCCCATGGCGGCACTTTGTTACCCGTGCAAGACTTGTGCGATCTCTCGCGCGGCTTGGATGCAATCCAAATCACTCATCAGCGGTCCCATAACCTGCATTCCGCAAGGCAATTCAGCGCCTTGGTAAGTGCCCGAACCGATTGGCAACACTGTTGCTGGCAAACACGGGAATGTCGCAATCCCCGCCCATGCAAGACCTGACGGGCCTGGCGCTTCCTTGCCATTGATGCGCATAGGCTCATCAAAGGCGCGCTTGTCGCTGTGCGGTATGGCGAGAATCGGGGCAGGGGGCGCCAGCACGAAATCATAGGTCTCAAACAGCATCGCCCACAGCGCCTGATTGGCGCCTTGCGCATCGAGTAGGTCGAACCAATCGGTCGCGTTGGCCCGCGCGCCGCCCGGAGAAGGAGCGCCTCTGGCCATCGCGATATTGAGCATCAGCATGTAATCATCCTGCTGCTTGGCAAGGTCGGGGAGGAGACCAGTCGCGCGGTCCACTCTGATCCCCGCCTTGATCAGAGTTTCAATTGCCGCTTCAGTGGGCTCAGCAACCGAGGCATCTACCGGCGAGCCCGGATACTCAGTCACTGCCAGAATGCGGCATTCTTTAAGCGGCTTGGGCCTTCGCGGCATTGCGTAAGTCGCAGCGATTTGCATCATTACGGCCAAATCCTCCCCGCTCCTCGCAAACGGCCCTGCGACCGACAGAGCGCCATCATGCGCAGCGATGAAGCCTTCGCGCGATGCCATTTGCGGGTGAACATGGCCGAGCTTGGAGACTAGGCCCCAAGTGGGCTTATGCGCCCAAACCCCGCAGAAGTGAGCAGGCACGCGGACCGATCCGCCAATGTCAGTCCCGAAATCGCAAGGCACCATGCCAGAGGCCACCGCCGCCGCGCTACCGCCGGACGAACCGCCCGGAGAACGCTCCGTATTGTGCGGGTTATTGGTGCGGCCATAGACTGGGTTGAAGCTCTGCCAATCGGAGAGATCGACGGGCACATTGGTCTTGCCGACAATGACGGCGCCCGCCGCTTTCATACGGCGTACCAGTTCGCTGTCGGTGGTGGGAACGTAGTCGGTGAGGCTCTTATGCCCCCAGCAGCTTTGAAGGCCCGCTACATTGAAGCTTTCCTTGACCGTCATCGGCACGCCGAAAAGCGGCTGATCGGGGCTTGCGTCACTGGGCGGGCCTGCTTGATCCATTGCTTTGGCGGCCTCAGCGGCGCGTTCAAAATCCGGCACAGCCAGCGCGTCAATCTCCGCATCAAGCTGCTCAATGCGCGTAATCGCTGCGTCCACGGCCTCGGCAACAGACAGTTCGCCAGCGCGAACAGCCGCCGCGGTTTCAAGCGCACCGGGCTTGTCGGTCAGTTTTGGGTAGGCCAAATCGTCATCCTCTCACGCCCTGTTCTATGGGCGAGAGGGGATGGGATCAATAAAAGTGTTGGGGTGTGTCCAGCCATTGCCTGTCTGGCGCGCGCCAGCTCACTCTTTTCGGGCAGCTTCCAGCAGTTCCATGCCCAGCTTTGCTGCCGATCCGCCGTTCAAATTGGCAAGGACGACAACCGTCGCTTTGGTGTCCGGGTCATAGCCCAGAAATGCATTGAAGCCTTCGATCCCGCCGCCATGCCAGATCGCGCGTCCCTCTGGCGTATCGGTGACGAGCAGGCCCATCGCATATTTCGCGCCCCGGACCGCTTCAAACTCGCTCGGCGTCGTGAGCTGGGCAAGGCTCTCCTCGGAAAGCACCTTTCCCCCGAACAAACCGCGGTGCCATTTGAGCAGATCGCCGGTCGAGGAATAGAGCGCTCCTGCCCCTGTTGGGATCGCCATATTCATATATTCGGCGTTCACTATGCCGTTTTGCGATGGCGTGTATCCAGCTGCACGTTTTGGCAAGATCTCTGCGCTGCGATCAATTCCGGTTGAGTCCATGCCAAGCGGGTCGAAGAGGTTCGTTTTGACGAAATCTTGATAGCTGGTTTCGCTAACGGTCTCGACGATCCGCGAAAGCAGCACGAAATTGGAATTGGAATAGCCCCACTGAGAACCCGGCTCAAAGGTGAGCGGCAGGTCTGAGAACATCGCAATCAGTTCATCCTGCGACGTTGGCAGGAATTTTTGTGTTCCAAAATCCTCCAGCGTAGTCACATTGGGCAGACCGGACGTATGCTGGAGAAGGTCGCGCACAGTGATCGCGTTCCATGCATCGGGCGCATCCTTGATGTACTTGCTGATGGGATCGTTGACATTCACAAGCCCGCGTTCTTGCAGCAGCATGATCGAAACGGCGGTGAATTGCTTGGTGACAGAGCCAATGCGAAAGCGGGTTTCGCTGGTGTTGGCGATATCCCATTCGAGGTTCGCAGACCCCCATCCGCGATTGATCAGAATTTCATCGTCTTTTGCGACCAAAGCAGCGCCCATATAGGCGCCGCTGTCCGCTTCGGCTGCAACGATCTGCGCGAGCTCCTCTTGGCTTTGTGCCTGCGCCGCCAACGGGGTCAGGGCCAGCGCGAGGGGAAGCGTTGAGTGAAGCAGTGTCCGGGTATTCAGCATAGTGTGACATCCTGTATTGGTGTATGGCATCACTAATACACATGGATTGACTTGAGTCCAGAGCTAGAATGACGTTTCAGCCCACGCCGGGCATGTCGCAATTAAAGTGAGGCAAGAAACCGGTCTTCGGCCTCATAATCGAACAGGTCATAGCCATAACCTACGAGCACGGGGAAAAGCTCTTTCCAGTTTTTGCCATGCTGATCGCGCAACCAATCAAGATAGGGCCCGGGGGCATAGGCTCGATTGCCCCTCCGAAGGCCAGCAGATACGGCCTTTTCGCTCGATAGAATGAAGGGACTGGGGATCGCCCAAGGATTTGCCCCAATGGTCTTTTGAGGACGGCCATTGAAACCCACCATCTCGGTTTTGCACCCTAAATGCCCGGCTACATGCTCTGCTATCTCGCGCACAGACGGGGCATTTTGGTCGGCCAGATTGTACGCGCCCGATAGGTTATCCTCAGCAGCCAAGAGCGCGAACTGTCCGATCATATCCGCGTTGGTGGTGTGGAAACGGCTTTCCCCATTGTGCGCCAAGGGGATGCGGCTACGGCCATCGAGCATTCGCTTCACAAACCACCATTCGCGCGGCTGACGCGAGTGAGGTCCATAAATCGCGCTTGGCCGAAGCAGCACAGCGCGCTCGCCAAAGACTTCCAAGGCCTTGTCCTCCATTCGCACTTTCTTGGTCGAATAGGTTTCTGGCCCCGGCGATAGACGGGGTTGACCTTCGTCAATGGCATGGGCGATCTCGGGAAAGCCCAAGTCCGCCGTTTCAAAACTGCGTCCCCGCTCGTCACAGTAAACAGCTGCTGAGGATACCGCTATGTATCTGCCAACCTTACCTGGATCGAAGCGCGCCACATCCTCCTCATCGTAAGGGATAGTGTCGAGGACGACGTCGCCTGCTGCGGCCGCATCTTCGCCGAGAACATGTGACTCAAAGGCGAAATCAGGGGTCAGCCAGACGGGCTTGGTGCGGGCCAGAACTCGCACGTCCCAGCCTTGTGACCGAAACGCTTTCGCTGCCGCAAAGCCAATCTGCCCCGCTCCGACAATCGCAACTGTTCGGGCCATCTCGTTCGCTCCAAATCACATATGAATAGGCTTACCCTGAACTGCCATCGCTGCCTCCTTGAAGGCCTCGGCGTGGGTGGGGTGGGCGTGGCAGGTGTAGGCGATGTCTTCCGACGTTGCGCCAAATTCCATCGCTTGCGCGGCCTGCGCGATCATCGTGCCGGCAAGCGAGTTAATCATCCACACGCCCAGCACGCGGTCGGTTTCCGCATCGGCGATGACTTTTACAAAGCCATCGGTGTCGCGGTTCGCTTTGCCTCGGCTGTTTGCCATCATCGGGAATTTGCCGACTTTGACAGCTTTCTTATCGCCGCCTGCTGCCTCGATGGCTTGTTCTTGGCTAAGGCCAACGCCTGCAATTTCCGGGGTGGTGTAAACGACGCTTGGGATCACATCGTGGTTCACAATGCCGGTTTCGCCCGCGATATTTTCAGCGACCGCAACGCCTTCGTCTTCGGCCTTGTGGGCGAGCATCGGGCCGGGGACCACGTCGCCGATGGCCCAGATGCCGCCGGTCTTGGTGCGGAAGTCGTGGTCGATTTCAATCTGGCCGCGATTGTTCACCTCAAGACCCGCTTTCTCAAGCGCGAGGCCATCGGTGTTCGGACGCCGGCCAATCGCAACCAGCACGTGGCTTGCATCGATGGTTTGCGCCTGTCCTGAGCCTGTCGAAGGGCCGTCATCGGATTTCTCGACGGTAAGAGCGACCTTTTTGCCCTTCACGCTAGCGCCGGTGACCTTGTGGCCGAGCATCATTTCCATGCCCTGCTTTTTGAAGATCTTGTTGGCTTCCTTGCGCACTTCCTCATCCATGCCGGGCAGGATTTGAGGGAGAAATTCCACCACAGTGACCTTTGCACCAAGTCGCCGCCATACGCTGCCAAGCTCGAGGCCAATCACGCCGCCACCGATAACGACGAGATGCTCTGGCACTTCAGAAAGCTCGAGAGCGCCGGTCGAGTCAACGATGCGCCCGCCTGCGTTGTCGACTTCAACGCCGGGAAGGGGTGTTACGCTGGAGCCGGTTGCAATCACGATGTCTTTGGCCGTGACGGTCTTATCACCGACTTTGACCGTGTGCGCGTCCTCGAACGAGCCGAGGCCTTTGAGCCAGGTCACTTTGTTCTTCTTGAACAGGAATTCGATGCCGCCGGTAAGCTCGCCGACGGCCTTGGTCTTCTCGCCCATCATTTTTGAAAGGTCGAAGGTTGCCTTGGCCTCGATCCCCCATGTGGCGAAGTGGCCGTTTTGCGCTTCGTCAAACAGTTCGGAGGCGTGAAGCAGCGCTTTGGACGGGATACAGCCCACATTGAGGCAGGTACCGCCAAGCGTCTCGCGCGCCTCAACACAGGCTGTCTTCAAGCCCAATTGCGCCGCGCGGATCGCAGCGACATAGCCGCCTGGGCCAGCGCCAATAACAAGGCAATCGTAGTCGTAATTATGGTCAGCCATTTTCAGCTCCATGATCCCATTGCACTGAAGGTGGGATCTGAATATCGGTGTTTCAATGTGAGGCGGTTGCCGATCAAAGGTCGATCAGCATCCGGGTTGGATCTTCGATCGCTTCCTTGATGATTTTCAGCGCAGTCACAGCCTCGCGCCCGTCGATCAGGCGGTGGTCATAGCTCAATGCGATGTACATCATCGGACGGATCACAACTTCGCCATTCACAGCAACAGGGCGATCCTCAATCCGGTGAAGGCCCAGCACTGCGCTCTGCGGCGGGTTGATGATTGGAGTGCTCATCAGCGACCCGAACACACCGCCGTTGGAGATGGTGAAGGTGCCGCCGGTCATATCGGCCATGGTGAGCGTGCCGTCTTTCGCGCGCTTGCCAAAATCGGCGATGTCTTTCTCGATCCGGGCAAAGCCCTTGTCCTGACAATCGCGGATGACCGGGACCACAAGACCGTTGGGCGCAGACACAGCGACCGAGATATCGACATAGTCGTGATAGACGATTTCATCACCCTCGATATAGGCGTTGACGCTCGGTACGTCTTTGAGTGCAAGACAGGCCGCTTTTGCGAAAAAGCCCATGAATCCGAGGCGGATATCATGCTTCTTTGCGAACATGTCTTTGTATTTGGTGCGCGCTTCGATGACCGCGCTCATGTCCACATCGTTGAATGTGGTGAGCAGCGCCGCTTCTTCCTGAGCGCCTTTGAGACGCTTGGCGATTGTCTGACGCATACGGGTCATTTTGACGCGCTCTTCGCGGCGTTCGCCGGTCGCTTTACCGTCGCCCGGATTGCCGACGTCAGTGACCGCCTTAGTGCCGGTTTGAGCAGCAGGCGCCGGATCGCTCTTGGCCTTGGCAGCCGCGACCACGTCCTCTTTGGTCAGGCGGCCGTCTTTGCCGGTGCCTTTGATCGTGCTGGGGTCGACGCCGTGTTCCAGCACCGCACGGCGCACGGCAGGTGAGAGGGTTTGCGCAGCGGTTGAGGCGCTTTTGGGAGCCTCTTCCATTACATCGCGCGCCTGCTGGCTGCGGGCTGCTTCTTCTCCGCCCGTCGCAGCGCCGGTAGCGCCTGCTTCGATAATTGCAAGAACAGCGCCCACTTCGACCGTGTCACCTTCGGCTGCGCGGTGCTCGCTCAGCACGCCAGCGACAGGCGATGGCACGTCGACTGCAACCTTATCTGTTTCAAGCGAGCAGATCGGTTCATCGACTGCAACCGCATCGCCGGGCTGTTTGAGCCATTCCCCGATCGAGCCCTCTGTGACCGATTCGCCCAGTTGAGGGACTGTGATTTCTGTAGCCATTTCCTGTAATCCTAAATTTGAATTGGCGTAAAATTATTTAGCAAGACCAAGCGCTTCGGCGACGAGCCGCGCTTGTTGCTCAGCATGGCGTTTGGCCAGGCCTGTGGCGGGTGAGGCCGATGCATCACGGCCGACATAGAAGGGGCGCATTCCGAAATGCCCGCCCAGTTCGAGCGATTTTTCAATGCGGCTTTCGACAAAGAACCAAGCGCCGTTGTTCTTAGGCTCTTCCTGACACCAGATGACCTCTTTGAGGTTGGTCATGCGCTTTAAACGCACGCCCAAAGGATCGCCGGGGAAGGGGTAGAGCTGTTCGATACGGATGATTGAAATATCGTCGATACCCTCCGCATCGCGTTTCTCGATAAGGTCATAGGCGACCTTGCCGGAACACAGGACGACGCGCTTGATCTTCTCATCGGCTGGCGTGTTCGTCTCCATCGCGGGATCAGATTTGATCCGCTTGAATTGCCAGTCGCCTTCAAACTCTTCGCGCGGGGATTTCGCCATTGGGTGACGCAGCAAGGATTTGGGCGTCATAATGACGAGCGGCTTGCGGAATGAGCGCAGCATCTGCCGGCGAAGTACGTGGAAATAGTTGGCAGGCGTCGTGATGTTGCAAACCTGAAGATTGTCGCTGGCGCACAATTGCAGGAAGCGTTCGAGCCGCGCGGAAGAGTGTTCTGGTCCCTGACCCTCATAACCATGGGGCAGCAACATCACGAGGCCATTGGCGCGTAGCCATTTGGATTCGCCGCTCGCGATATATTGGTCGATCATGATCTGCGCGCCATTGGCAAAATCGCCAAATTGCGCTTCCCAAAGGACGAGGCTTTTGGGGTCTGCCATGGCGAAGCCGTATTCAAACCCGAGCACGCCGTACTCGGAGAGCGTGCTGTCATAGACCTCAAACTTTCCATGGGGCAGGGTGGTGAGGGGAATGTATTTGTCCTCGGTTTTCTGGTCGACCCAGACGGAGTGCCGCTGTGAGAAGGTGCCGCGTCCGGAATCCTGACCCGAAAGACGCACGTTGTAGCCTTCCATCACAAGGGACCCGAATGCGAGGGCCTCTGCGGTGGCCCAATCGAAGCCGTCACCGCTCTCAAACATTTGAGATTTGGCTTTAAGGACGCGGGCCAAGGTCTTGTGAATAGTCACATCCTCGGGAACCTGGGTAAGCGTGCGGCCAAGCGCATCGAAGGTCTTCGGCTCAATCGCGGTCTCAATATTGCGCCGCGCGGTTTCATCATCAGCTGGCTTGTTAAGACCGGCCCAGCGTCCCCCGAACCAGTCCGCCTCATTGGCGGAGTAACTCTTGGCCGCCTCAAATTCCTCTTCGAGAAGGTCGGAGAATTCCTTCGCAACCGCCTCTCGGTGCCCTGCATCTATGACGCCTTCAGCGATCAGGCGCTCTTCATACACGCGGCTCACCTTGGGGTGGTTTTTAATCACGTCATACATCAGCGGCTGGGTGAACTTGGGTTCATCGCCTTCGTTGTGACCAAAGCGGCGATAACACCACATGTCGATCACCACATCGCGGTGGAATTTCTGGCGGTACTCAATCGCAAGCTTGCACGCGAAGGTTACCGCTTCGGGATCATCGCCGTTGACGTGCAGGATCGGCGCCATCACGCCTTTTGCAACGTCGCTTGGGTAAGGCGAGTTGCGCGCAAACCTCGGGCTGGTCGTGAAACCAATCTGGTTGTTGATGATAAAGTGGATGCAGCCGCCGGTGTCATAGCCGTTGACGCCTGAGAGCGAGAGGCTCTCCCACACAACCCCTTGGCCAGCAAAGGCCGCATCGCCGTGGATGAGGACCGGAAGGACCGAGTCCTTGTACTCAAGGTCATCGCGGATCGCCTGCTGCGCGCGAACTTTGCCCAGAACCACCGGGTTCACTGTCTCAAGGTGAGACGGGTTGGGGGTGAGCGACATGTGGACGCTGATCCCGTCAAATTCGCGGTCGGTGCTGGTGCCAAGGTGATATTTCACATCGCCCGAGCCGCCCACGTCTTCGGGATTGGCAGTGCCGCCGGAAAATTCGTGAAAGATCACTTTGTACGGTTTGCTCATCACATTGGCGAGCACGTTCAAACGCCCGCGGTGCGCCATGCCGTAAACGATTTGGCGAACGCCGGCCGAACCGCCGTGCTTGATCACCGCCTCAAGCGCCGGGATCATGGATTCGCCGCCGTCAAGGCCGAAACGCTTGGTCCCGACATATTTCTTGCCGAGGAACTCCTCATACCCTTCGCCGCGAAGGACAGCCGCTAGGATCGCTTTCTTACCCTCAGGGGTGAATTCAATCGTCTTGCCGGGGCTTTCGAACTTATCTTGCAGGAAACGCCGCTCTTCGGTGTCGGCGATGTGCATGTATTCAAGGCCGACATTGCCGCAGTACACCTCGCGCAGACGCCTGTAGAGCGCGCCAACGGTGGTCCACTCCATGCCGAGCACGCCGCCCACATAGACCTCTTCCTCTTCCTTGCCGTCGAGCCCATGAAAGGCGAGGGTGAGGTCAGCCGGGTCGCCGCGCTTCTGACTGATGCCAAGGGGGTCAAGCTGCGAAGCCAAATGCCCGCGCACACGGTAAAGCCGCACGAGGGTCATGGCAGCAATCGAGAGGTTCGCCGCCTTCTCAATCGCTGCCGGATCGGCGGATTTACCATCAGCCTTCGCCGCTTTGCCGACCGTCTCCTTCGCCTCCAACCACATCTGCGTCGGGTCCATTGCGGCATTGAGATCAGCGCCTGCGTCGGCGACTTCAGCCATCCATTTCGCGTTGCCCCAAGATGGGCCGGGCTGCGGGCCTTCTTGGTCGGTCATTTCCGGGATGAAGTTTGTGCTTTGCTCGTTCATATCAGCCTGCGAGTCCCCGCGAAGGCGGGAACCTCCTTCAGTTAATGTGCGGAATGGCGTTGGTCAGATCTTCCCAGCCGGGCTTGCTTTCCTCGATCCGTTTCATTTTCCATTCCCGGTTCCATTTCTTCATGCGCCGTTCCTGACGCTGCCCATTGTTGAGGTCGTCAAACCATTCAAACCAAACGAGACGATGGCAATTGTACTTCTTGGTGAAACTCGAAACCTTGCCGAGCCTATGTTGCTCAGTTCTTGTCGCAAGGTCGCTGGTGACCCCAATGTTGAGTACGCCGTCTTTGCGGTTGGTGAGAGTGTAAACGAAGCCTCCTTTCAATCCTTTTGCCCCTTGTAAGTCCCCGCGAAGGCGGGGACCTCGTGCAAAATTCGGGGAGGTCCCCGCCTTCGCGGGGACTCGCGCTTGGTTGCTACGCCATCTCTTTGAGCATGGCGTCGAGCGTCGTGCCGAGCTCGCTGGGCGAGGGCGATACGCGGATGCCAGCGTCTTCCATCGCAGCGATCTTGTCGTCTGCGCCGCCTTTACCGCCCGACACAATCGCGCCTGCGTGACCCATACGGCGGCCCGGAGGCGCTGTGCGGCCTGCGATAAAGCCTACGGTTGGCTTCGAGCGGCCCTTGGCAGCTTCTTGCTTCAAGAATTCCGCCGCTTCTTCTTCGGCAGACCCGCCGATTTCGCCGATCATGATCATCGACTTGGTCTCTGGATCGTCAAGGTAGAGGTCGAGCACGTCGATAAAGTTGGTGCCATTTACCGGGTCACCGCCGATGCCGACAGCCGTGGTTTGGCCAAGGCCAACCATAGTGGTCTGGTGCACGGCTTCATAAGTGAGCGTGCCCGAGCGTGAGACCACGCCAACGCTACCCTTCTTAAAGATAGAGCCCGGCATAATGCCGATTTTGCACTCATCAGGGGTGAGGACGCCGGGGCAGTTCGGGCCGATGAGGCGTGATTTTGAGCCGGTGAGAGCGGCCTTGGCGCGCACCATGTCGAGCACAGGAATGCCTTCGGTGATGCAGATGATAAGCTCAACTTCCGCCTCAATCGCTTCGCAAATCGCATCGGCTGCGAAGGGTGGGGGGACGTAAATGCAAGAAGCAGTCGCACCGGTCGCAGCTTTCGCTTCGCGCACGGTGTTAAATTGCGGCACGCCGATGTGCTCGGTCCCGCCTTTGCCGGGAGTAACGCCTGCCACCATTTGGGTGCCGTAATCAAGCGCCTGCTGGGTGTGGAAGGTACCGGTGTTGCCGGTCATCCCTTGGGTGATGACCTTGGTGTCTTTGTTAATCAGAATGCTCATTCGCTATCCTCATTCGTCATACCGGCGAAGGCCGGTATCCAGCTAACTACAAACCAACTCGAACAAATCGTCCCAATTGGGGTTCTTCTTTTCAATCAAGCGCAACTTCCAAGCGCGCTTCCATTCCTTCATTTGGCGTTCGCGAGTGATGGCCGCTTCAATGGTGTCGTGTTGTTCAAACCAGACGAGTATTTTGCAGCCATATTTCTTCGTGAAGCCTTCAATTCTTGCCTCCCGGTGTTCCCAGGCCCGTTTGGGCAAATCAGAGGTCACACCAATGTAAATCGTCCCATTCTTGCGGCTTGCCATCATGTAGACAAAGCCGCCTTTCTCCATTTCAGCCGTCATTCCGGCGAAGGCCACCAACGTCATGCCGGCGTAGGCCGTTATCCAGCGAACCAGAGCGAAGCACGCGCCATTCTGGACCCCGGCCTACGCCGGGGTGACCGGTGTCTTTGTTAATGAGGATGGGCATTTGTTTCTCCGAAATATTACAAGCCAGCGCTACTAGATGTTTCGGATCAAATATTTTCATCCGAAACGCGCGAACTGGTGTCACTAATTTGATCGCTGAATTCTCTGGAAATCTCTCTCCATCGACCTGAAGTTGGTGATCCCAAAGGATCGCCCGGAAAGTAACGGGCAGGTGTACTTGTTTCCATTAAGCCGACCCCGACTGAGACGCACATATTGCGAACGATGTCATAAGCTTCTTCGGCCTTGTTCCAGCGGAAGCAAATAGTGACTGTTTTTTGCGTTAAATAGTATTCAGAGCCGCAGTCTGGATCCATGTCAGACGGTACTCCAGACAAACGCACGTCAGGAAATAATTTTGTAATTTCCTTATAGAAACTCTCAAGGCCACTCGAATTTAATTCGGACGGGGAATCGATATCGCTGCTCTCTTCAATAATGGAAGCAAGCCAATCATCCCGCGAATTCACTTCTTCCGGTGCGCCTGAAGCGTCGAAAATGATCAAATCAAAGCTCATTTCACACTCTAGTTATTTACTAAAGAGCTATCCAGACCCTTACACGCCTCAAGCAGCTCTTCGACTGCGTCGGTTGAGACTTTGAGGTTGGCTTTCTCTTCGCCCGAAAGCTCGATTTCGACCACTTCCTCGGTGCCGCCTGCGCCGATCACTGTAGGAACGCCGACATACATGCCGTCGAGGCCGTATTTGCCTGTCACATAACTTGCGCATGGAAGGATGCGTTTTTGGTCGCCCAGATAGGCTTCGGCCATAGCGATAGCTGATGTCGCCGGGGCGTAGTAGGCTGAACCATTGCCGAGCAGGCCAACGATTTCGCCGCCGCCTTTGCGGGTGCGGTCAACGATTTCGTCAATGCGGTCGGCCGACACGCCTTTGATCTTGGCGTAGTCGTCAACAGGAATGCCGTTAATGGTGGTGTAGCTCTTCACTGGAACCATGGTGTCGCCGTGGCCGCCAAGCACAAAGGCGTTGACGTCTTTAACGCTGCAATCGAACTCCCAAGCAAGGAAGGTCGCAAAGCGCGCGCTGTCGAGAACGCCCGCCATGCCGACGACTTTATTATGCGGCAGGCCAGAAAACTCACGCAGAGCCCAAACCATCGCGTCCAGCGGATTGGTGATGCAGATCACAAAGGCGTCAGGGCAGTTGTTCTTAATGCCTTCACCGACGGCTTTCATCACTTTGAGGTTGATGCCCAAAAGATCATCGCGGCTCATGCCGGGCTTGCGCGGAACGCCAGCGGTCACGATCACTACATCGCTGCCTGCAATATCGGCGTAATCGTTGGAGCCCGTGACTTTCGCATCAAACCCCTCAACCGGGCCGCACTGCGACAGGTCGAGCGCTTTACCCTGAGGCATGCCTTCAGAGATGTCGAACAGCACAATGTCGCCAAGCTCCTTTTTAGCAGCGAGGTGGGCGAGCGTGCCTCCGATCATACCGGAGCCGATGAGGGCGATTTTGTTGCGGGCCATAAAAAGGGGTAATCCTTCCCAAACGTTGCGCGGGGACGGAAGCGACGTGAGAGGAAGCGCAAAAGGCGGCCGTCCCAACCTGCCATGCTCCGGTCTAGACGCCGGGGGTAGGCCTGCAAATGAGTCGTTGCAACAGACAAAAGCGCCTATCAGCTATCTATCTTTGTAAACAGTTCGCAGTCGCAATACGGCCGCGTGGCGGCACCTGGTCGCAGCCCGGACCCGCACTATGCTCAACAGGATGGTGTGATCGCTTAGGCGCTTATCTGGCGGGGCGTGTTTTCGCGCTCTTGAGCCAGCAGCATAGCGGCGAGATAATCCGGCACCGCGCGGCTGAAGTGATAGCCTTGACCCAGATTGCACCCAGCCTTGCGCACCGCGCTCACCTGCTCGGCTGTTTCCAGACCTTCTGCGACAATATCCATTCCCAGCGTGTTCCCCATTTTGGCAACGGCATGGATGATCGCATCGCTTTTCTGCCCGGCTTGACTGCCGGATACAAAACTGCGGTCGACCTTGATTTTTGAGAAGGGGAAGTTGTTGATATAGCTGAGCGAGGAATAGCCCGTTCCAAAGTCGTCAAGTGCAAAGCGCACGCCCATATCGGAAAGCTCTTCGATGAAGGCCCCCGTTGCGTGGTTGTCTTCGATGAAGAGACTTTCGGTCACTTCGAGCTCGAGACGTTCCGGCGCAAGGCCTGCCTCGCGAAGCGCGTTCTTGATCCCGAGTGCAGCACCCGGCGCGCGGATTTGGAGCGGGGACAAATTGACCGCAACGGTCACATCTTCCGGCCAACTCGCAGCGATTTTCGCAGCCTGTACCGTGATCCAATTGCCAAGCGTCACGATAACGCCGGTCTCTTCAGCCACCGGGATAAATTCGTCAGGCCGCAGCTCGCCCTTTTCAGGGTGGAACCACCGCACAAGCGCCTCGAAGCTTTTGATCTGTCCTGTCTCCAGATCGACAATCGGCTGGAAGAAAATCGACAGCTCATCGCGCTGGATGGCGGTGCGCAGCTCGGCTTCAATTTCGCGCCGGCGCACAAGATCGCGGCTCATCGAAGGATTGTAAAAACACGTTTGCGAGCGGCCCCCCACTTTCGCGTGATACAGCGCCAAGTCCGCGCGCTGCATCAATTGTTCGCCATCACCCGCATTATCAGGCAGCAGGGCGACACCAAGCGAGGCGCGAATTTCCAGCAGCTCGCCTTCGATGCGCATCGGGCACATGATCTCGCAGTGGATTTCGCTAGCGATAAGCTCTGCATGCTTCACATTGTCGATAGGGCAAAACACGATGAACTCATCGCCGCCAAAACGCGCAACAGTGCTGCCGTCAGGCGACACGTCAACCAGCCTTTCAGCCACACCTTTAAGGACTTTGTCGCCAACAGGGTGGCCAAGCAAATCGTTCACTTCTTTAAAGCGATCAAGGTCGACCCAGATAAGCGCGAGATTCACATTGGGCGTTGCCTGTTCCAATGTCTCTGCGACCGCATAGTTAAGGCCAGCGCGGTTGGCGAGACCGGTCACGACGTCTGTGCGCGCCAGTGATTGCATCTTGCGAGCAAGTTGAGCATTGGCCTGAGCCGAGGCAATAGAATCGCGCAGTTCGCTAAAGATGCGGCGTGTGATGACTGTTTGTGCCGGGATGAGCAGTAGGATTGTAATGCCCAGCGCCACGTATCCTATCTGCAGCGTCGCAAAAGACGCAATCGCGATGGGCAAGCAGGAGAACGCCAACTGCCCAATTGCGATTGTAGGGCGGCCCGCATTTCGAGCTGATACGCCAATTCCGTAGCCAAGAGCATTTGCCACCATAAGCACTTGGACTTGAGAGGGGGCGCTTACCAAGATGGTGTAGGCAGCGGTTGCTCCCAAGGCCAAAGCAAAGCTGAAGGCGCCAATTTCATATGTCAATTCGAGCATTGTGGTCGAACTGTCATAGTCATCCCGCGAAAGGCCAAATGATGCTGTTACTCGGACAAATGCAATAACCGTAAGAAAAACGGCAGCAATCCACAGGCCAGACAAGTCGGAAATCCACGCTGCAACCCCTGCAGCGCTCACAGTCGCAACCGCGCCGATTATCAGGTTAATAGGGCTGGAATACAGCGATTCGACCAAGGTTCTCCTAACCTCTTGGTCAACTGCGTCCTCCCCCTGAGGGCCTGACAATAGATGTTCCAGCTTAAAAATGAGCTTCGTCCTGCTGCTACCCGGACCTTGCCCTAGCGCGAAGAAGTCACTTAGTGGTTAACAGCGCCTCTACGCCTTCTCTTGCGGGAAGATTAAAGGACCGTACGAGCGACAATGCAGCAAAGGCGCCCGGCGGCGCTTCGAACCGGAATATTCTAAGTCGCGTCTTTTCCAAGCAGCGCGTGCGGGTCAATGCCCTCGCTGCGCCAAACTTCAAGCACTCGGCGATAGATTTTCGGCTCAGGAATCTTGAGCCTGCGCCGCACCTCTTCCATTGGCAGCGGCAACAGATCGAGAATTGGCTGTTCGACAATGCGCTGCGTCAAACGTCCGTCACGCCGCGCTTGCAAAAATGCACCAAAAACCGGAGCCTTGGTTTTCATCTTCACTTTCATCAACAGCGTACCAAGCCAGCCAAGAAATAGGTGGCCAGGGCTCGGGCGTTGGTCGAAGAGGAAGGCAAGGAGACATTGCTCACCCAAGGTGTCCCGGCCATAACCCGTTAAAACATGCAGAATATCGTGGGTGTCGCGCAGGCGATTGTTGTACCACTCAACGCCATCCTCAAGGATTACGTTGTCGCGGCGATAGACATTTGCCTCTTCAATCAGACCTGCGGCTGTCAGTCCTTCGGCTTCCATGAAATTGCAATAGGTGTCAGCAAAGCTGCCCTTTGGCATCTTTCTCAAGGTTGCGTGATCGTCAAGAATGTCGGGCAGGTACGGCTCAGATTGGTAAATCTGGCGCCCTAGGCCAGTCTTAAGGAACGCCGCCGCTTCCTCATTCACGTTGCGCCATGGCAAGGAATCAAGAACGCCAAACAGTTCATCGGTGCGGTCTTTGTCTTTCACCAAAATGCGAAGGTGTTTCCACCCTTTGGCGAAATTAAATTCAGGCCGTTCCCTGTCAGGATGCACGACCGGCAGCGTCTCAACGCCGTCACTGGTTACTCGCGATATCGTGCCGGTTCCTGGCTCGCCCGCGTCAAGAGTGCCGCCCTCGCCGCCGCCTTTACCGCGAAGAAGAAAGGAGGATGCAGCTGCGCCTTTTGAGACGGAGCTGTGATCTGACCGATTTGTTTGGTCAGCCTGATTTGCGTGATCTGGATGCGCCCGAGTAGCCATGCCGTGAGGCATGTGGCAAGGTTAAGAGATTGTCAACTCTCGTTAACCTTTTGTAAAATTCTCGATTGTTGCATCCAATGCGGATGGCCTTGCCGAGGCGTTTTATCCGTGAGGCGGCTTCAGCGTTGAAATTTTCGGCCCGTTCTGGCCGGAAACGCTCGACGCAATGCGCCGATCGAGTGTGCGTGTGATTTGTACCCACCAGTCGTAGGTTTCCCGGTCGCCGTGGAAAAACGCCTTTTCTGCCTGCGCTCTGGCAACCTTCGCTGCGCCCATCCCATGGGTCGCAAAATGCTGTAAGGCTGCGCGCAAGACATGTTCGCTGTGTCCCGGCTGCCTGCTATTATCGACATTGTCATTGGCCACGCGCGCTCTTGCGCTTGCTAGCAATGCTCTCGTTTTGAGAGCCGACGCAGGCGTGGTTCCGGCGGTTTGTGCAGCGGCAAAATGGATTGACATAGGGCGTCTGGGTCCAAACTCGGTTGGCGCGGCCGGTGTCCTCCCTTTTCGAAAGGCCACTGGGCAGGCGGTGGGTCAACGATGGATGCGTGATAGCCCCTAAGCGCCTAAAGGTTGGTGTGAAGCTAGGGTTGAGAGCATATTAACCGTAATTTACGTGTTCGCAGAAATTTGCTCGAGAAATCAGCGGGGTACTGGGTTTTCTGCCGCGATGGGGGCGCTGCCCCGCTCAAAATTCTCACGTTCCAGCCGCTGTCTTTCTTCAAGCAATTGAACGCGCGAGGCGTTATCCTTCCACTGTCCAGCGCGCGAATAGTCGTCGCGCACCTGTCCAGCGCCAGACACTTCGGGCTGAATGATCACAGATCCGGGCCCAGTAATTGCTCCATTAACTGCCGCAGTACCATCCGGTGTTCGTGCAGGACTGCTTTGCCCAACACTTCCAGAAGCAGAAGCGCCGGTCTGTGCCCTTCCTTGCGCGCCCTGCTGCTGGGTCGGCGCATAGCGCGCGTTTGCTGGCATCGGCAGACCAGGAAGCGCGTCATTGCTGCTGGGCGAACCGCCTGCCGTGCGCGCATTGACGCCCGGCTCAACTCCGGCATAGCTTTGAGTGAAGGCATCTTTCCGGCCGCCAGCACCGCGATTGCGATAGAACCTGTGCGCCCCAATAGTGCCAACATGATCAAGGCTTGAGGCCCAATAGGGGTTAATCCAAAGCGTGTGGTAATGGGTCGCGTGGCCGATGGGCTCGTATACGCTGCCGCCGAGCGCTTCTTCAGCAAGCCTCTGCGCCCGGTGCCAGGTGCGTCCGCTCGCTTTGCGTCTCAGGCTGCCATCGCAGGTGAAGGTAAACTGGCACCCTGTGCGGCGGCTGGAGCCTTGATAGACAACGCCGCACACGCTGCTCGGCCAATTGCGGTGTTTGACGCGGTTGAGGACCACTTGCGCCACAGCGCGCTGCCCCGCTTCGCTTTCGCTTGCCGCTTCATACCAGATCGCCTGTGCCAAACAGTTTTGAGCGCGCATCTGGCTTGCGCCGCCGCCTGCGAAGAACGGATTTGCCCCCGGACCTGCATCAATCACAGCGCCAAGCTCACGTCCCGCCTCGCCAATGCCGTCCTCGACGCCGTCGGCAAGCGCGTCCAGTTCAGGCAGCGCGATAAGGGCATCGGCTGGCGGTTCTGCAAGGAAGAAAAAGCGGAGCCCGGAAAACTCATCCCAGGCCGCTCAAACGGCATGGCGGGGTTGCGTTCCAATTCGGCTTGCAAGCGTTCGCTTACCATTTCCGCCTCGGTCGGAGCGCTTCCGGGCAATTGTCCGAAATCATCAGGAGCAGCAGCTGCCACGGCTGGAATAGCGATAACCGTAAGCAGCGCGGCCACCCGGCGTTTGAGCGACCAGCTCTTGGGCGCGCCTTTCATTGCAGCGCTGACGGGCGCTGGATCGGTTTCGGACGGGGTTGGGGGTGCTGCAAGTTCATCATGAGCCAAAGTGGAAGGCGCGCTCACGCCCACGTGCGACCCATTCCGCGGCGCGCTGGCTAGCGCTGCTGCACGGTCTGCTTTGGTGCCTGTCTCGTCGTGGTCCCTTTCGGCGCGTGCAAATTCATTCGGCGCGCGCCCGTGCGTCTCAAGAGGCGTCTTGAAAATGGGCTTATGACCAAAAGAGAATTTTTCGCGTTTCATAGCGCACACTGCGCGTATCCGGGGAGTATCAAAGTGACGAGGGACTTGAGGGGCAGTGTCCCGATTGCGCACATCTAGCGGCAAGGCCTTAATGCGGCTGCGAGCCCTATGGTTAACGGCGATTTCTCACACGCCTGCGGCGCCGCTGAGATATGTGCAGAGAGCGATGAGCGGCGAGGCGGATCACCATCAGATCCAAAGCATCGGCTGCGGAACGCGCCGGCTGTCGAACGCGCCGCCCTGCATGGAGCGGGGAGGGAAGGGGTACCGGACTGATGCGTCATGCTTTGACGGCAAGCCAGGGGCGCCGGGTGCAGCGACGAACCTTCTTGCGAGCAATGATACACCAGCCCGGAGCGGCGGGTTAGGAGCGCCGCATCTCTATAACTTCTTACATCTAGCGCCTTCACGTTTGCGACCCGGAGGGCGCTGAGCCAGAGAATGCTAAAGAGGCATTATCTATTCACGATTGCGCAAAAAGGCGGCACTTCAGATTTCCTGTAGCCCCCCTTTTTCTAAGGGTGAGTGTATTAAAATCAATGGGTTGCTTTAAGGGTATTTTTCTTTGGATCGCCCATTTTGAGTAGTTGAAGCGGCCCGAATGAGCCAATTATAATGCTGTAATTGAGGAAACGGAGCGCGCATTTGACCGCTTGAGTCGGGGCATTCGAACACGCCGCCACCGCGCGAAACGGTCCGGACGTTATATCGGCGGATTTGGCATAAAGACTTTGAGCGTTCTGGGATCGCTTGCGCCGGTCAGGCAAGCTCCTGAGTTCAAGAAGCTTCTTGCAGCGGCACAAGAACTGGTGGAAGAATTCTTTAAAATGATTGGCCTGTAGCCGAAACGATCGGCACGCCCGCGCGTTGCAATCTCCAACATTCATCTCCAAACGGGGGATGAGGGTGGACGCGGTTTGAACGCGCCCTTGACGTCACAGAACATTTGCGGAACACGCCCAACTTATGTCGCTTACAAAAATATCCGTCCGCGGTGCGCGGGAGCACAACCTTAAAGGCGTTGATATCGACTTGCCGCGTGACGCGCTGATCGTGGTCACGGGGCTCTCGGGTTCGGGTAAGTCTTCGCTCGCCTTCGATACGATCTATGCTGAAGGACAGCGGCGCTATGTTGAGAGCCTGTCGGCCTATGCGCGTCAGTTCCTGGAGATGATGCAAAAGCCCGATGTTGAGCATATTGACGGGCTCTCGCCAGCGATCTCGATCGAGCAGAAAACCACGTCGCGCAACCCGCGCTCGACCGTTGCGACGGTGACTGAGATTTACGACTATATGAGGCTTTTGTGGGCGAGGGTGGGCGTGCCGTACTCGCCTGCCACGGGGAAGCCGATCTCTGCGCAGTCGGTCAGCCAAATAGTCGACCGGGTGATGGAACTGCCAGAGGGGACCCGCGCCTATTTGCTCGCGCCCGTGGTGCGGGGCCGAAAGGGCGAATATCGCAAGGAACTCGCCGAGTGGCAAAAGGCGGGCTTTACCCGTGTGCGCATCGACGGCGAGCTTTACCCGATTGAGGAAGCGCCTGCGCTCGATAAAAAGTTCAAGCATGACATCGAAGTCGTCGTCGACCGCATCGCGGTGAAGGACAAGGGCGACGGCAGTTTGCAAACGCGGCTGGCGGACTCGTTTGAAACCGCGCTAAAACTCGCAGAGGGCCTTGCCTATTTCGACCTTGCCGATGGCGTTGTTCCAGGGCGCGAGGATGAGGATAGCTCGGGCGGCGCGATGAAAGGGGCAGGGATCCCCGCCAACCGCATCGTCTTTTCCGAAAAATTCGCCTGCCCCGTAAGCGGCTTCACCATCGAGGAAATCGAACCGCGCCTGTTCTCGTTTAACTCACCTCAAGGGGCTTGCCCGACCTGCGACGGGATCGGTGAAAAGCAGTTGTTCGACCCACAGCTTGTCATCCCCAATGAGGAACTGACGCTGAAACAAGGCGCGGTCGCTCCATGGGCGAAGTCCAACCCGCCGTCGCCTTATTATATGCAGGTGCTGACCTCACTGGCTAAGGCGTACGACTTCACCATCACCACCAAGTGGAAGGATTTGGAGCCTGACCAACAGCTCATCATCCTGCATGGCACGGGCGGAATGCCGGTGCCGCTGACGTTTAAGGATGGGCGCAAGGAGTACACCGTCAACAAGGCGTTTGAAGGCGTTGTCGGCAACCTCAACCGGCGGCTGGCGCAGACCGAGAGTGCATGGATGCAGGAGGAGCTGTCGAAGTTCCAAACATCGCAACCTTGCGAGGCATGCGGGGGCAAACGCCTCAATGAAAAATCGCTCGCGGTGAAGATCCCCAGCGCAAACGGCCCCACCGATATCGCAGAACCGGTGAAGATGAGCGTCTCGGATGCTAAGGCGTGGTTCCTCGACCTCGACAATCACCTGACCGATCAGCAGAGCCAAATTGCCAAGCCGATCCTCAAAGAGATCAACGAGCGCCTCGGCTTCCTCGACAACGTAGGCCTCGACTACCTCAACCTCGACCGCACAAGCGGCACGCTTTCCGGGGGAGAGCCAGCGCATCCGTCTCGCGTCGCAAATCGGGAGCGGGCTCAGCGGCGTGCTTTACGTCCTCGACGAGCCCTCCATCGGCCTCCACCAGCGCGATAATGACCGCCTTCTCGAAACGCTCAAGCGCCTGCGTGACCTCGGCAATACGGTGATCGTCGTAGAGCATGACGAAGACGCCATCCGCACCGCTGATCATATCGTCGACATTGGCCCGGGCGCAGGGGTCCGCGGGGGCGAGATCGTTGCGCAGGGCACGCTTAAACAGATCATGAAGTCCAAGAAGTCGCTCACCGCTGACTATCTGACCGGGCGGCGCGAAATTGCGGTGCCGACGACGCGGCGCAAGGGCAATGGGCACAAGCTCACCGTCCACGGGGCGCAGGCGAACAATCTGCAAAACGTGACCGGCTCGATTCCCCTTGGCACCTTCACTTGCATCACCGGGGTCTCTGGCTCGGGCAAATCGTCCTTCACCATCGACACGCTGTACGCAGCGGCTGCCCGGACCCTCAACGGTGCGCGCGTTATCGCTGGCAAGCATGACAAGGTCACCGGCCTCGAACACTGCGACAAGGTGATCGAGATCGACCAATCGCCCATCGGCCGCACCCCGCGCTCCAACCCCGCGACCTACACCGGCGCCTTCACCCAGATCCGCGACTGGTTCGCCGGCCTGCCAGAATCCAAAGCGCGCGGGTACAAACCGGGACGCTTCTCCTTCAACGTCAAAGGCGGGCGGTGCGAGGCGTGCCAAGGCGACGGCGTGCGCAAGATCGAAATGCACTTCCTCCCCGACGTTTACGTCACCTGCGAGGAATGCGGCGGCGCGCGCTACAATCGTGAGACTTTGGAGGTGAAGTTCAAGGGCCACTCCATCGCGGGCGTGCTCGATATGACGATTGAGGACGCCGCCGAATTCTTCAAAGCCGTCCCCCCCATCCGCGACAAAATGGCGATGCTGTGCGAGGTGGGGCTGGGCTATGTGAAGGTCGGCCAGCAAGCCACAACGCTTTCGGGAGGCGAGGCCCAGCGGGTGAAGCTAGCCAAGGAACTCGCCAAGCGTTCGACGGGTCAGACGCTCTACATCCTAGACGAGCCCACCACGGGCCTGCATTTCGAGGACGTGCGCAAGCTCCTAGAGGTCCTCCACCGCCTGGTCGAGCAAGGCAATTCGGTGGTGGTGATCGAGCACAACTTGGACGTCATCAAGACGGCGGATTATATTCTGGACTTGGGGCCAGATGGCGGCGTGCGCGGGGGTGAGTTGGTGGCGTCAGGGACACCGGAGGAAGTGGCCGAGGTGGAGCGCAGCTTTACGGGGCAGTACTTGCGGCCGATGTTGGAGCGCCAAAAGGAAGCGGCGGAGTAGGGGCGCTAGCAATCTCTAGGTAGCGCAAACATCGCACAGTCGTTTGATCTCAACACCAAACTTCTTTTCCAACTGTTTGCTGCAAGGGCCGGAACCTTTATTCTTAATTCTAGCCTTGACTGCCGCTGGAGCTTTTTTCTTCGTCGGGTCGAAAAAATCAATATCATTTGTTACAATGATGCGGCCATCGCATCCTATGGCAAGCCTTACCCATTTGTGGTCGTCTGGCGGCATGCCGAGCGCAAGCAGTGCTTTTCGACACTGATTGGAGGCTAGCGGGAAGCTCCGTATTCTGCCCATTGCCATCTGGTCTGCTGCCCAGTCTCGAATGTTCAATGGAAATGAGCCACCCGCACACTCAACCCACTCCTGTAGACAAAGATCGGTTTCATCCAGCGCGATACAGTCAGTTTCAAAGATTGTGAGAATCGCCTCGTGCGCAGGACCTTCAAGTTCCTCGAAACGCTCTTGCTGAAAGAGATTAATCGCATTCGCATCTACGGCAAAAGGTCGCATTCTATTCCCCGCTCTCAAGCTGGAACATCAATTGAATCTCCGAGCGAGACCGCTCTTTTGCTTTCTCACTTTGTTGGGCGAGTGCGAGACTTTCCGACTGCCGTTGAGGAAAGAAGCCACCGGGCCATTCTTCTGATAAAAAGCCTTGCTCGGATACTTCAACTTCTTTCACTAACGACTGTCCCTCGACCTTGTGGAAATAGAAAATCTTCATTTCATCGTTTGAAATGGTCCCGTCACTAACATGGCGAGCTAGCCGCAAAATAAGATTGTCGCTGTGGGTCTCTATGAATAGCTGTCCGTCGATGGGCACAATGCCTGCAAAAAACGAACCCAGCGAAGCTTGCGCATTCGGATGTAAGTGGATTTCGGGCTCTTGGATGATCAACATCGGGTTCGATCTGCCGAGGCGTTTGCTTGAGAAGACATTGAGAGCTGACGCAAGGACAGGAAGAACCTGACTGCAGCCGAAACCAACATCGGATATGTTCTGTCGGCTACCATTAAAGTCGACAAGAACAATCTCGAAATGCCTCGAGCTTATGCTATCGATTTCGATAGAGCTGGCAATACCAGTCAGTTCAAACCACCTTGAAACAGAGGCTTGTATGTCCTTACTCTCGGATCCACGCCGTGCGGCATCACTTGCCATTAGCAAAGCTGTGTTGGCCCCTGTAGTCCCTATTCTTTCAGCTGTTTCTCCAGAATAAAGGTAGGTGCGCTCGGGTTTGACTCGAAATGGACTCAACGAGTCAAATACGACAAACGAACGGCGCAATTCCATGCGTGCCATCCTAATGCTGCGTTCAGCGCGCCGTAGGATTGTGACCGCTTTATCTGTAATTTCCGTTTGGCCTTCATGCTGCTTTCTCATGGCGATCATTGTAAAGTTGGGCAGTACAGGAGTGAAATTCCGAAATGACGGTCGGGTCTTCCTCTGACTTGGAAGAATTTTCTCAAACTCTCGGCCTTCTAAGCGCAGGTCAAAAGAGTCTTTTTTTGAATTATATTGAAAAACTGATCTGTGATTGTGGAACAATTCGTATCTGGTGATCTCGATTTCTCTTCTTTGACTTCGATACTTTAGGTCGACCCTGATCTCAAAATCATCGAATTCCAATTCAATACCCATGGGTGTATTCGAACGCCCTCCATGGACGAGGTCCATAAAGGTTCCGAGACTGTCAAAATCTCCATTCAAGACTAGGGGGTCTCGTTGAGATCAGATGTCAGAACTGTCTGAGCTATTACGTTCAGGGCACTTAGTGCGCTCGACTTGCCAGAGTTATTCGGGCCGACGAAAACGTTAAACCTGCCAAAAGAAAAGCGTTGGTGTCTGAACGCACGAAAGTTTTTTAGGGTGAGGCTTTTTAGCATAGTTTTGACGTTACGAGCAAAATCGTCTTGAGAGCAACCAGACTCTGTTTTGAATACGCCGATTGCAATTGTCTCGGTACTTGCTCTTATGTGTTTTGCCTTCGCTAAGGTGACGAAGGCTCGCGACAAATCACCCTGCTGCGACTAGCTTGGCCTTCGGCTCAGTAAGTCTCGCTCCCCTCCCGCAAGCGGGAGGGGTTGGGGGTGGGCTTGACTTGGTGGCTGTCCTTCGGGCTCGCGCGCGTCCTTCGGAGACGAAGACGGCCATAGGTCACCGACTCAGGACGAACGGGGATGGTGGTTCGGGTCAATCAAAATAGACCTCGTCATCCCGGCGCCAGTGATCTTTGGGGCCGGGATCCAGCTTCTTTCTCGTTCAGTGCTTTGTGGCTCTGGACCCCGGCCTTCGCCGGGGTGACGGTTTGGGGCTGGGGTCTAGGGCGACTAGGCACTGCGCTTGCGACTCCAGATCCCAGATCAAGTTCAGGATGACGGTTAGGGTTAGCTATTTGGCGCTTCCTCACCCACCCGCTTGGGCATATTTGCGCGCCGCCAGCCATTGCCACACTACAAACATCGGCATGCACATAACGGGGATCATGCCGTAGTATATACTCCCCTCCGCATACCGAATCGCTGGGCGGAGATCACGCGGCCCGCGCCTTGAGAGGAACAGGCCCAAGGCCACTGCGCGACAAGGCCAGGTGACTTGCAAGGAGGACCTGCCTGAGGCGGTTATCGCTGGTTTTGAGTGATGTGCGCGTTTGGGCGTGTCATTGGGACTGTGTTGCAAGTGTCCCAAGTGTCCCAAGTGTTCCAAGTGCTCCACACGCCTCAGCCTATCCGAAAAAGGGGCGATTGACGCTAGCTATTGCGCGGTGGGCAGGAGCCTGTAGGGTACCGATGAGACAGCCATTTCGCTGCAATCGGGGATCAAATTCATGACAATTTTCAGCAAAACCATCACTTTTTCCATGCTTGCAGCGGGTGGCATTGTGCTGAGCGGTTGCGGTGATGCGATCAGCAGCGACGCTGTGGCAGAAGATTTTGCAAAAACTTGCGTGGCTGAATTTACCGGTCAGGGCGGGCCTGAAAGCATGGCGCAGCCTTTTTGTGATTGCTCGGTTGAGCAGATCAAGGAACAGGAATTGGGCCCGCTCGACCTCGTCAATCAAGAGACCATGAGCAAAATCGGCGAGGAATGCATGCTCGGCGTGATGGAAGGTGAAGGCTTGATAGAAGGCGATGCTGCTGCCGCTGCCGAAGAAGCGCCTGCGGAATAGGGATGGGCTCGGTGCAGTTTGCGCTGCACCGGCCTCCTGTTCTTAGACGCTGATATTAGCGGACAATATCAAGCTTTACGCGGGCATGGCCTGAACTGATGAAGCCCAGTTTTGCGGCTGCACCTCGGCTGAGATCAATCGCTCGTCCGCGAATAAACGGCCCGCGATCATTGATCCTGACCACAACAGACCGGCCATTGCGGGGATTTGTCACCCGCACCCGCGTTCCAAAGGGCAGGGTTTTGTGCGCCGCGGTCATCGCGTTCATATTGAAGCGCTCGCCATTGGCGGTAAGCCTGCCATGAAAACGGCGACCATAATAGGATGCGACGCCCGTTCCCAGATTGCGCAGCACGCTGGTTTTGGGGACGACCTCGCGCTGAGGATCGAATGATCCCAGGTCCACAGCGGTGCTGGGCAAGGCGAGGTCTATCTCTGCGATATTGGCCTCGGACGGGGCAGCAATACCAGCGAAGGCATCGCTGAAGGTTTCTTCGTTTGTGAGGGGTGAAGCTGCGCTCTCAGCGTTGTCATAGCGCGCCGCTAGCTCGTTCGTTTGGGCAGATGAAGCCGCAAGAGGCGTCACGGTCAGACACATCGCAAGCGCAAGCGCGCGAGATATTTTCCCGCCTGGAAATGAGGTCGCTTCTCTTTGAGAATGCGCCCTCTGGATGCCCGGTCTCTCTCCCATCGTTGTGCAGCTATACACCAAGAAATGTCCAATGGCCAACTGGGGAATTTCCGCTGGCCGTGCGGGAAGGGCGCGGCGTCCTGCCTTTTGGCGCAGGTTGCGGGATTTCTGAGCGGGCCTAGGGATAGCGCTCAAAGCAAATGGGGCCGGCATTGCTGCCGACCCCACTCTCACCTGCGCGTGGGCGCTTCGATCTTCACTTTCGGTCCGGCAAAGCCTTTCCTCCAGTCTTTCCCGATCCGCACTTGGCATCCGGTGCCTCACTCGCGTCCAGCTGCGTATTCTTGTGCTCATCCCTTGCGGGTTTCCTACGCAAATTCGCCGCTTTGCTTCGCGGGTTCCTCACCGGCGCTCGCGCCGGCATCCGACTTTGCTTTGCATCGTTGGCCTCGATCAACCCGGGCCGGAGCCCTTGTCTCACTCAGCTCGCCGCTCAGCATAGCCGAGACCGTTATGTTGGTATTGGCAAGTCAAACACTTGTCGGTTTTCGCCCGAAGGCTATTTCCTAAAGCTATTGCCAGCCACCATTACGGCCTTGAACGATTGTTTTGCTTCGCATCTCTCTTAACGATCTGCTTTGCACTTGGCGTGAGCCTTGTGCGCGGCATCTCTCGAGAGCTGCGTGGACAGCTACAATCATATCTTTGTTCCAATAAATCATTCATGAAATCAGGTCCTTGCGGTCCCTTTTTCGAAAGCTTTATCGTCCCGAAGACATGTTGAAATTGCGCTTCACCGGGGTTTTTCGCAAGGTGTGCAAGAGCGACTTATCCACTTTTGCCAAGATCACTTGTGGACGGCGGTGGACAACTCAACATTTTGTCGCATCTTCTTCGGAAAGGCACTGACTACTGATCGGACAGCCAGTGGGTGCCGGTTCTATTCATTAAGTGCCGGTTTAGAAATGTTGCTCGTTTGGGCAATACGCCGTCCCGACTCGCGAAAGCTGCAGTGCGCCATCGGGTTTGCTCTTTATCCTGCGCGCCTACCTGTCCCGCTGAGCGAGCAGCTTGAGCCGCAGAGCGTTCAGCTTGATAAAGCCTTCCGCATCTTGCTGGTCATAGGCGCCGGCATCGTCCTCAAAGGTCACATGCGCTTCGGAATAGAGCGAATGGGGCGACTTGCGGCCCACAACGCTTGCAAGACCCTTGTAAAGTTTCAGACGCACGGTCCCGGTCACTTTCTCTTGGGAAAGGTCAATCGCCGCCTGCAACATCTCACGTTCAGGCGAATACCAGAAGCCGTTGTAGATGAGTTCGGCATACTTCGGCATCAGCTCGTCTTTGAGGTGCGCTGCGCCCCGGTCGAGGGTGATTTGCTCGATACCTCTATGAGCAACCGCGTAAATCTCGCCGCCCGGTGTTTCATACATGCCGCGCGATTTCATCCCGACGAAGCGGTTTTCGACAAGGTCAAGGCGGCCGATGCCGTGCGTGCGGCCAAGATCATTGAGAGCGGTAAGCAAGGTCGCAGGTGACATCGCGCCGCCATTGAGTGAGACGCCGTCACCGCGCTCAAAACCGATTTCGATGTATTCAGGGGTGTCAGGCGCGTTTTCGGGGTGATCGGTGCGCGAATAGACATAGTCCGGGGTCTCTTCCCACGGGTCCTCGAGCACTTTGCCTTCGGATGAAGTGTGGAGCAGGTTCGCATCGGTCGAAAATGGGCTTTCGCCGCGCTTATCGGTTGGAACCTTGATCTGGTGTTTCTCTGCCCACGCGATGAGAGCGGTGCGGCTGGTCAAATCCCACTCGCGCCATGGAGCAATCACCTGGATGCTGGGGTCAAGCGCATAGGCGGACAATTCAAAGCGGACCTGATCATTGCCTTTGCCGGTTGCACCGTGAGCGATGGCATCCGCACCCGTTTCATGGGCGATTTCTACCAAACGCTTGGAAATAAGCGGGCGCGCAATCGAAGTGCCGAGCAGATAGTCGCCTTCATACCGGGCGTTGGCGCGCATCATGGGAAAGACGAAATCGCGCACGAATTCTTCGCGCAGGTCTTCGATAAAGATGTGCTCGTCTGGAATGCCCATAGCGCGCGCTTTGTCGCGGGCCGGTTCGATCTCCTCGCCTTGGCCAAGGTCAGCGGTGAAGGTCACAACCTCCAGGCCGCGCTCAGTGCTCAGCCATTTGGCGATGACAGAAGTGTCGAGGCCGCCAGAGTAAGCTAGGACAACACGTTTAATTTCCGACATTTGCGAGCCTTTATTCATTAATAATCAAGAGCGCCTTCCTAAGGGAAGCTGTCTCTTAGTGCACAACTGAAAGGCCCCTTAAACTTGCAAGGGGGCAAGTGACCACCAATATTTTGTAATAGAGGCAGTAGGAGGGATCACAGTGCTGGCTATGTGGAACAAGGCACGCGGACTTGCGGAGATGACGCCGCCAGAGCGTAATCGCTGGGTCGATTTCCTTCGGGCGGTATCCATTCTCGCGGTGGTCTTTGGCCATTGGTTGATGGCGGGGCTCTATGTTGATGAGGCAGGCAGCCTGCAACGCGGCGACCTCATTGAGATATCGCAGTGGACGCACTGGCTCACCTGGGCTTTCCAAGTGATGCCGGTGTTTTTTCTTGTGGGCGGATATTCCAATTCGGTGAGCTGGGAGGGGACCTTGCGAAAGGCAGAACCCGGACAAACAGGCATTTACCGCGATTGGCTGGCTGCCCGCGTTCAGCGGCTTATTGCGCCGACGTTCCCGGTTCTGCTGGTTTGGGCGGTGATTGCAGTTATCCTCACACAAGTGGGCTTCCAGCGCGATCAGATCCGTATGGCAACCGAAGCTGCATTGATCCCTGTGTGGTTTCTTGCCGTCTATCTCCTGGTGACAGCCTGCACCCCTCTTGCCATGCGAGCGTGGAAGCGGTTCGGCTGGGCAAGCTGCGGGGTTCTGTTCCCTCTAACCGCGCTCGTCGACTGGCTGCGGTTTGAGCACGGTGTGCCCTATATCAGCTTCACCAATTTCCTTTGGGTGTTTCTCGCGATCCATCAACTGGGCTTTGCGTGGAAGGATGGGAGGTTTGACAAGCCGCTTTTCGCTTTTGCATGGTTCGTCATTGGCCTTGGCGTGCTGATCTGCGTCACAGTTTATGGGTTTTATCCCGTCTCGATGGTGTCTGCGCCCGATGGCTTCTCAAACTCACTCCCGCCGACTTTCGCGCTTTTGGCGCTTGGCCTGGTGCAAGTGGGGCTAGTGCTCGCGCTGGAGCCTGCGGGCAGGCGCATGCTCGACAATGTGCGGATATGGACAGCGACCGTGCTTATGAACGGTATGATCATGACGGTATTCCTCTGGCATCTCACAGCGTTCGTGCTGGTCATGACGTTTGTGTGGATCGCGCTTGGCGGCGTTGGTCTTGATAGCGTTCCGGGGACGAGCGAATGGTGGGCGTCGCGGCCCTTGTGGCTTGGTGTCTACATCCTTGCGACCCTGCCGTTGATCGGCCTCTTCGTGCGCCATGAGCGCACCTTTACCCCCATCAGAGGCGGGCGCACTGTGCCGCGCGCCCGCGTGGTGGCAGGCGTGCTTTTGATCTGCATCGGACTTGGCTGCACGGCCGGTATCACCATTGCGAGCCCGGAAGGCATTACAGGCCTCAGGATATGGGTGGTCGCAGCGCCTTTTGTCGGTGCAGCGCTGCTTGGGTTTGGGCCGATCTATAACTTTATCGTGCGCCGGCGGGAGAAAGCAGCCTAGCGGGCTTTAGCCTTTGAGCAGTGCCTTCTCCGCCTCGCCAATATAATCGCGCGAAAGCGGCAACGCGTGCCGGTTGCGGGTGTATTGGATCTGGAAGTTGCACATGCCGCCATACTCAAACACGGTCGCAGCGCCTGCAAGATAGAAGGTCCACATATTGAAGAAGCGCTGATCATACATTTTGATGATCTCGTCCTTGTGCTCCATGCAGTTGGCGTACCATTGGCGAATGGTCTTGGCGTAGTGCACGCGCAAGATTTCGATATCGGTTGCCATTAAGCGGTACTTTTCACTCGCGGCCATGGTCTCTGAAAGCGCCGGGATGTAACCCCCGGGAAAGATGTATTTGCGGGTAAAGGCATCGGTCATGCCCGGCGATCCCATGCGGCCTATGGTGTGGAGCAGCATGACCCCATCATCAGTGAGCAGGTTTGCGCAAGCATTAAAGAAAGTCTCGAACTGGGCCTTTCCAACATGCTCAAACATGCCGACCGAGACGATCCGGTCGAACCGTCGCCCTGCTGCGGCAAAATCGCGGTAATCGACCAGTTCGATCGAGACGCGGTCCGATACGCCCGCTTTCTCAACCCGCTCACGCGCAAGCGCGGCTTGTTCTTCCGATAGGGTAATGCCGGTTACGTGGCAGTCGTGATGTTTGGCAAGGAAGATGGACATACCGCCCCATCCGCACCCAATATCGAGCACCGTGTGACCGGGCTCAATCGCCAGTTTCGCAGCGATATGCGCAAGCTTGGCCGTCTGCGCCTCGCCCAATGTCATGTCGTCCCGCGGCCAATAGGCGCACGAATACTGCCAATGCTCTTCATCCAGCATCAGCGCATAAAGGTCATTGCCGATGTCGTAGTGATGCGCGACATTATCCTTTGATCCGATTGCATTGTTGACCTGTTCAAAGGCAAACGTCGCGCGGTTCAGGAGCTTTCGGCTAAGCTTAGGCGGCGAAATGCTCCCGCCTCTTTCCCAAGCGTTGTTGGCGCGCAGCAAAGTGACAAGCCCCATCACATCGCCTTCTTCGATGATCAGGCGGCCATCCATGAAGGCTTCGGCAGCGCCAAGCCGGGGGTCCATGATGATATCGCGCGGAACCCGCTTATCGGCGCAGCGAACAACGATCTCTGGAAAGCCAGCGGCAGCCTCGCCAAATACGCTGGAGCTGCCATCGGCAAAGACCACGCCAAGGCGGCCCTTTTTTACGCCCTTCTCAAGGAAGGAACTCAGAAGTTTCTTACTCATACACTCTCATTCGGTGACCGCCGGCCTCTTGTTATCGTGTGCCCTCAGGGAGAAGCGCACAAGTCTTTTCAAATAAGCGGCAAAAGCGCTAACTCGATTGGATCACTCTGCTGCCTCTTTAAGCCCATGGGCAAAGCGCCAGTCCGGAATATCGCCGCGCGCCCGGAGCTTTGCGCTTTCCTCCTCGAGATATTCACGCGTCATCGGAATAGCGGCCCGGTCCTTCACATACTGCAGCTGCCAATTGACCAATGTTCCATTGCGGAATGATTGCTCCGCGCCCGCAAGATAGAAGAGCCACATGCGGTAAAAGACCTCGTCATACATCTCGGTGATCTCTTCGCGGTGCATGACCGTGCGGTTGTACCATTCCTGAAGCGTGTGGCTGTAATGGAAGCGCATGGCCTCTACATCCATCACCTGCCAGCCGTTCTTTTCGCTTTCGGTGACAAGCTCGGAAAGGGCGGGGATATATCCGCCGGGGAAGATGTATTTGCGGGTCCAGGCGTCGGTGTATCCCGGCGCGCCGCTGCGGCCGCAGCAATGCGAAATCATCACGCCGTCGCTTTTAAGCAATCGGTTGGTGTGCTCAAAGAATTGCGGATAGTGGATGGTGCCAACGTGTTCGAGCAGGCCAACAGATGAGATGCGGTCAAACTGCCCCTCAACATCGCGGTAATCGCACAGCTCAAACTTGACTTTGTCATCAACGCCAAGCTCCTTCGCACGCTCATTCGAGAATGCGATTTGATCAGGTGCCAACGCCACGCCCAAGACTTCGCAATCGTACATTTTGTTGAGGTAAAGCGCGAAACCGCCCCAGCCGCAGCCAATATCGAGCACCCGCATAGGCTTGCCGCCATTGTCCTCTGGCCGCTTTAAGAACATCTTGGCGGCAAGGTGCGCCTTCTTGTCCATTTGCGCCTGTTCAAGGCTTGTCTGTGTTGGATCATCCTCGCGATAATATGCCATGGTGTATTGGCGGTCTTCATCGAGAAATCGCTCATACAGCTCGCGCGTGAGGTTATATGTGTGCTCAGCGTTGGAGCGCGCTGAACTGCGCAAATTGATGCCGTCAAAAGCGGCCTTGACCTTTTGTAGCCCTTTGCGAACAGGCCCTTTGGCTTTGAGGGTTTCATCCCCCATTTGCTTTGCATTCATAGTCACGAACAAGACCATATCGCGGATATCGTGCGGCTCTTCCACCACGAGCCAGCCCCACATGAATGCCTCGCCCGCTCCCATCTGCGGATAGCGCACGATGTGCCCTGCCGCTTTCTTGTTCGTCAGCCTAATGCGGATGGGCCCCGGACGGCCCCCGATCAGCGGGTCATATTCGCCGCCGGGTCCATAAGAGTGTTCATTGCCCTCATGATCGGTGACGATCAGTTGGCCTTGCTTGATCGCTTGGTTTAGAAATTTGTCTAGCAACCACATCGTGTTCGCGGTCCCTTCTGCTGATTTTAGGGGGTGTGCCGGGAATTGTGCTACTGTGTCAATCATGTCATCAAACTTGGGCGGGGAGGGAGCGCTGTGGCAGAGAATAAGACCAAGCCAACGCAGGTGTCAGCTGAGGAATTTATCGCGGCGGTTGAACCCGCCTCGAAGCGCGAGGACGCCAAGGTTCTGGACGCGCTGTTTCGCAAAGTGACGGGCGAGAAACCGCAGATGTGGGGCCCGACAATCATCGGCTATGGCAGCTATCATTATAAGTATGAAAGCGGCCGGGAGGGCGATGCGTGCCGTTCAGGTTTTTCCCCGCGCAAGGCCAGGCATTCGCTCTATCTTATGGGCCGGTATTGCGATGAGGCGACGGGTAAAAAGGTCGACGGATTGCTCGAGAAAATGGGCAAGCACAAGACCGGTGCGTCCTGCGTTTATGTGAACAAGCTGGCTGATATTGATCTGGCGGTCCTGGAGGAAATTATCGGCGTGTGCTGGGATGCGATGAACCGGGTCTATCCTGATTAAATTCCGGCATACCACTGATAATCGCCGATATCTTCCCAAAAGCCGCCTTTGCCGCCGTATAGGTCGTCAAAACTCTCCACCGCCTCGATCGCGGTCAGATATTTGGCGTGTTTATAGCCCAGCTGCCGCTCGATCCGCACCCGTAAAGGCGCGCCGTTTTTCTCTGGCAGAGGCTCACCGTTCAGCTCATGCGCGATGATGGTTTGCGGATGATAGGCATCGACCATATCGACGCTTTCGTAATAATCGCGGTCATAAAGCACATCGGCGCAGCGAAAGACGATGAAGTTGGCCTTTTCGCTGACCTTGGCTGCATCAAGAATGCCGGACAGCTGCGGGCCCTTCCATTCGGCCACCGCGCTCCATCCCTCGACACAGTCATGCCGGGTGATCTGTGTGCGCTGGGGCAGCGCTTTAAGGTCAGCCACCGAAAGCGCGAGCGGATTTTCGACCAATCCGCGCACTTCCAGCTGCCAATCGGGAAAGCCTTGCGCAAATTGCGCGCGGTAGTTCAGAATCATCAATGCGCACTGTGCCATTGCCGCGAATATCGGGCGAGCGTTCGTCCGGGGAAAATTCGGGCGCCAATGCCTGACGAGAGGCAAGGGTACGGTGTGCCTTTCGGTGCCAATCCTCGGCGGCATCGAACAGGTTTCCCACCGCCTCAGTGTCAGCAAGCTGCGTGCATCCGGCGGCTGGCAGAGCGGCAAGCCCTGCGAGCAAAGAGCGGCGTTTTATATCAGGCATTGGAGCGAACCTCCCTCTTACCGCCGGTGATCATTCGGCCGATTTGCGTGAGCGGGCCTGACCACATGGCCATAATGAGGTGGATGAGGACAAACCCTGCAAGGCCCCATGCAACAAGGAAATGCAGCGAACGCGCGCTCTGCCGGCCTCCGAGCCCATCCGCGAGCCACGGGGCGATGACTTCAAAGCCGGGGCTTATCGCAAGGCCGGTTGCGATCATCATGGGAAGGCCCACTGCGAGCACAAGGCCGTACACGATCCTTTGCACCGCATTGTAGTCGCGGTCTTTATACGCGCCTGGCCTTGCGTGTTCCTTGGCGGCGGCAATCCAGCTGCGTGGGTGCCAATCGGTTTTCGAGGATGCCAAATCGCGCCAAAAATGGCGGTTGATAAGGCTCATCGCCCACATGATGAGAAGGCCGAGCGCGAAAACCCAAGCCGAAAGATTGTGCCAATCACGCGCCTCGGCAAGGTCATAGCGCTGAGGGATGGTCATCCATGCAGGGAAGCGTTGAACGATCAGCCAGGCATCTGAGGGATCATAACCATAATCGCCCCAATAAAGGAACCGGTGCGCGTTCGAGATATTGAGGCCCGACATAAACAGCACGATAAAGGCAATCGCATTCACCCAGTGCCAGATGCGGGTTGTCAGGGCATGGCGTTTCATATCTGTTGCCCGCGTGCCAGATAAATCACATCGCGCGGCTGGTCGAGCAGGTGCTGACCGCTGTCGATGAATAGGGTTGACCCGCTTTTGAGCGCGCCTGTGCTTAAGAACAGCGCCGCCTCCACAATCTCATCTGAGCCTGTTTTGCGCTCCAGCAGATTGAGCCGATGCGAGGTTTCGGTTTCGTTTTCGGTCTGGTCGTGGCTTGCCAAAATGGCTCCGGGCGCAATTCCATAAATGCGCGCCTTATCACCCGCTTCCATCGCAAACATTTCGATGGTGGAGGCGAGTGCGTGTTTGGACATGGTGTAGCTGAAGAAGTCGGGATTAGAGTTCTCGGTCTTCATATCGGTGATTTGCACCGCGCACAGTGGGCGCTCCCCCTTGGCGGCATCAAGGAAGGCCTGCGTCATCAGGGCAGGAGTTAGCGCGTTCACTTGCATTGCTTCCCGGTTCGTATCGGCGTCCACTTGGCCCGCACTGTCATAGCGGAAAATCGAGGCAGAGTTCACAAGGCACCGAAATCCAGGGAGCCGCGTGCACAAATCTGCAATCATCGCGGCGGCGGCCCGGTCATCGCCAAGATCGCACGACACCGTTTCAGCAGACGGCAGCGTTGCCGCTAAAGCCTCTGCTTCGTCATCAGAGGTCAGATGGTGGATCACCACATGCCATCCCGTGGAGCCAAACCCGCGCGCAATTTCCGCGCCAATGCGAGTAGCGCTTCCGGTGATGAGGACAGCTGGTTTTTGCATGCTTGTCATGGAGCAGAAAATTCTCGTCTTGCCTAGCGGGTCTTCAATGCCACAAGAGGCAGCAGGTTAGACAGGAGAGTACGTTGCCCAATTGCGATTTGGTTGATGTGTTTTGTGACGGGCCGCTTTCGGGCAACCCGCTTGGCGTGGTGCATGGCGGGGATGACCTTAGCGCTGAAGAGATGCAGGCCCTCACCAATTGGCTCGGCTTTTCAGAGACGACTTTTCTTTTGCCCCCAACCAAGGAAGGCGCGGATTACCGTGTGCGGATTTTCTATCCCGGAGGCGAATTGCCGTTCGCCGGGCATCCGACGCTGGGGTCGTGCCATTCATGGCTTGCCGCAGGCGGAAAACCGGCGCGCGGAGGGGTGGTGGTACAAGAATGCGGCATTGGCCTTGTCGAAGTGCGCGCGCAGGGCGAAAATCTCGCGTTCAAAGCTCCAGAATTGCTCAAGTACGAGCCTCTTACCGAGGAAGAGCGAGCCTTCGCTATTGCCACAACTGGCATTGATGAGGCGTCATTGGTCGAGGCGGTGCATGTGGTGAACGGCCCCAAATGGCAGCTTTTGCGGCTGAAATCGGCGGCGGATGTGCTCGCTGCAACGCCTGCTTCCAAAGCGCCATTGGGCACCGATATAGGGCTTGCTGGACCTCATAAGCCAGGCTCCGAGCGCGATTGGGAACTGCGCGCTTTCTTTGCTGATACGTTTGAAAATCTAACCGAAGACCCTGTGACCGGCAGTTTTAACGCAGGCGTCGCGATGCACCTGTTTAAGCAAGGCTTGGCGCAAGGCTCGTACCGCGCGGGGCAAGGCCGCAAGATCGGCGCAAATGGCCTCATCCTATGTGAACACGCACAATGTGAGCAGGGCGAGGGCGGCGATGTCTGGATTGGCGGCAAGTGCCAGATCGTCAGCGGCGGCGGGCAGTTAGCCTAGTCTTGCCCTCGCGCGGTCGCGCAATTTGGCCGAAAGCTGCTCCATTTCAGCAAGCTGGGCAAATTCGTCCGTAGTCGCTTTGCCAAGCAACAGAGCCCGCATGGCGCGCGAGATGGGCCATGCCTCCTCGCCGGTTTCAACCCGTTCCAAGCTATCGCCCGCTTGCACCTCTCCGGTTTCGATAACACGAAAATACCAGCCGCACCGCGCAGTCTCGAGGATATGCATCACCATTCCCTTGGCGTCTTCGGGCTGTTTACAGACGCTGGAAAAGCGGTGTTCGATTTTCCAGCAGGGTTGTCGCGGCTGGCTAATTTCGATCAGCGCGCTGCCTAGAGTAAAGCGGTCCCCAATATGAACATCGTCTTCGGTGATATTCTTTACTGACAGGTTTGAACCAAACGCACCCGGCTCATCGAGGACTTCGATATCGCCCAATCGGCCGCGCCAATAGGTGTGATGATCAAACGGATAGAGGTGCAGCGCCATATCAGGGCCGCCATGATTGGTACGGTCGGCCTGTTCATCAGGCGCAAGGCCCTCTTCGAGCACTTGAACTTTGCCCGTTTGGGGGCGCTTCACAAAAGCGCTGAGCTCTGCGCCGTTAAAGGGGCGGGCGGTGCCGGTACAGATCGCCTCGAGCTTTCGTTTCATAGTTTCCTCACTGTAGTCGCAAGCCAATTGCGCTGCGTCCCGTCGCTGCCTTTGCCTGCGAAAACGTCTTGTTGCACCGGCTCAAAACCTGCCTCTTTGTAGGCTGCGTTCAACCAATCACATGAGGGGAAATTGTGCAAACGCCCGAGCAGGTCCCGTCCATCATTTTTGGCCTCTCCCTCCCCCAATTTATAGCTCGCATAGTGATAACCGCCGGGTTTGAGCGCGCGGTGAATGCGGGCAAGCACTCCGGGTAGCTCGCCGCGCGGGCAATGGAGCAGGCAAGCATGGGCCCAAACCGCGTCAAATTCAGCATCTGCTTCAAGTTCATCGAACCGCATCAACCGGGCGTTGACGCTGTGACGCTCATTGGCCTTGGCAACCATCGCCGGAATGCCGTCGGTTGCATCAAGATCAAAGCCGCGTTCCAATATGCGGGCCGCATCGCGCCCGGCGCCGCAACCAAGCTCCATGACCTTTGCGCCTTCGCAAAGGCTGTCGAGGAACCGATCCAAATGGCGCGAGTGGCTGATCCCGGGGCTTAAGGAAAAATGGGGCGCACGCGATTGATAAAAATCATAGGTGGCAGGGTCGATATTTTGCTTCACGCCAATGTCTGCTTGTTGCTCCACTCGGTGCGCTCGGTTGTTGCACGGCATGACGCAAAGCAAAAGCCCGGCGCGTTAATCTGCGCCGGGCTTTCGAATTCTAGGATGGAAGGCTCAATAGCCTTTGTGATTGCGAGAGAACTTGCCTTTTACGCCGTGGCTGCCTTTCTTGATGTGGTCTCCGCCGTGATGCTTGTCGTGCAAAACATGCTGGTTGTGATCGTGAAGTTTCTTGTCGTGGTGCAACCTGTCGTGATGGCGGAAGCTCTTTTTCTTAACAAAGCCGTGACGGCTACCGAACTTGCCATGACGACGGCCAAATCCTCGGTGACTGCGTCCACGAAATCCGCGGCGGAAACTGCGGCGTTGGCCAAGATTTTGGGTGTCTTCCAAAATGTCTTGTGAGCCGTCTGAGAAAATTTCAGAAGATACAGAGTAATTCTGATCGGTTGGGGTAACATCTACTGCTGCAATAGCTGGGGCGCTGAACAATACTGCTGCAGATGCGATCATAAGGGACAAAGTCTTTTTCATAATATTTCCTATCGTGGTATGTCTGTTTGGGTAAGTCTGTTTGGTGTCACGATAAGCAGTTCGCCGTTTGGGCGGCAGCTGTTACAGAAAAGTGATTGCATAAAACGCAACAAGTGTTCGGTTGGCGCCATATGAGGCCCAAAATTGCACAATCTTAGGGAGAATTCAGGGGGTTGCCGGGTAACAACGGTTGTTGCAGATTGGACGCTGGCCGCCTCGGCTTCACCCTCATCCGCTTCCCAACCTCGCGCCTACTGGTCTCGCGCTTCCCGGTCTCTTTGAGCTCTGCTCTTCTTTTGCGCCGCCGTTTTGAGCTGGCCGCAGGCTGCGTCAATATCGCGGCCGCGCGGGGTGCGCACCGGCGCGCTGATCCCGCCTTCGAAGACGATATCGCTAAATGATTTGATGCGCTCTGGTGTGGAGCACTCATATTGCGCGCCCGGCCAAGGGTTGAAGGGTATCAAGTTCACTTTCGCAGGCAGAGCAAACTTTTTGAGAAGACGCACCAATTCATGCGCGTCCTCGTCGCTGTCGTTTTTGTCCTTCAGCATCACATATTCAAATGTGATGCGCCGCGCGTTGGAGGCTCCGGGATAATCGGCACAGGCCTGAAGCAGGTCTTCGAGGCCGTATTTCTTGTTAAGCGGCACGATTTCGTCGCGCACTTCCTTGGTCACAGCATGCAGAGACACCGCGAGGTTCACGCCAATTTCCTCGCCGCACCGCTCCATCGCAGGGATAACGCCGCTGGTGGACAGGGTGATGCGGCGTTTGGACAGGGCAAGACCGTCGCCGTCCATAACCAGCTTCAATGCGTCGCGAACATAGTCGAAATTGTACAGGGGTTCGCCCATGCCCATCATCACGATATTGGTGAGCAGGCGTCCGTCAGATGTGTAGTGCCCGCTGTCTTCATCGCCATCGAGCCCGTCCATGACGCCCTTGGGCCATTCCCCCAAGGCATCACGCGCGAGCATGACTTGGCCGACAATCTCGCCTGGAGTGAGGTTGCGAACAAGGCGCATGGTGCCTGTGTGGCAGAAGGTGCAATTGAGGGTGCACCCGACTTGTGAGGACACACAAAGCGTGCCCCTGTCCGCATCGGGGATAAACACCATCTCAAAGTCATGGCCATCGTCAGTCTGGAGCAGCCATTTGCGCGTCCCGTCTGTGGAATGCTGGGCCTCGACCACATTGGGGCGCCCAATGACAAACCGTTCGCTCAGCCATGGGCGCATGGTCTTGGAAATGTCAGTCATCGCGTCAAAATCGGTGACGCCGCGGTGATAGAGCCAGTGGTAAACCTGCTTCGAGCGCAATTTGGCTTGGCGCGTATCGAGCCCAGCCTCTTCGAAAATCTCACGAATACGCGGGCGCGCAACGCCCATAAGGTCAATACGTCCATCAGCGCGCGGCGTGATGTCACGCGCAACGGGAACCGGGTTCACTTGGCCCGGAATGGTCATGAGGTTTGTGTCTGCCATGGCTAGGCCTGCGCATATAAGAGCGTGTGCGGGGTTTGTCAGCCCTTAGCCGCGTTGAGCACATCCCACCACGCTTGCATCCATTGCGGTGGCGGCGCCTGCGAGGGAGTAGCGGTCAGAGAAACGCGCACCATTGCTGCCCCGTGCCGCTACAGTCATGCGGGGGGCGGACCGCATTGCAGCGATAATGGCGGCGTCCATGCTGCTGTCCTTGGCCCAGGCGTTTCGGCCCTTTGCGACCAGCTCAAATTCAGCCTCGCCTATGGTGAGTTTGGCTTCGGCCTTTTCGCCAGCCGCTCGTGAGAGGCGAATATGGACCTGTCCGCGAAGACCTTGGCCCGGCCATGTGGCAATCGTAGCGTAGGGGCCTGCCGGTCTCGAGCGCGGCTTGGCAATGGCATAGCAGCGCGCGGGGCTGTCATCGCGAAAGGCTGCCCAATTGGAATAAACGCCGAGACTGTCGCGCGCCGTAGCGGGGGCGGCGAGGGCCAACAGGGCGATGAACGCAAGGAGGGGCAGGGCGGCTTTACTCATAGTGAACCGCCATCACTTCCCATTCTTTGAGCCCGCCGGGAAGCTTTACCGTTCTGCAATCCCCGACGACCGCGCCTTTGAGCGCTTTCGCGATTGGAGAGGACCACCCAATGCGGCCCTTTCCAGCGTCTTGTTCATCATCGCCAACGATCTCGACATGCATTCGTTCATCGTCTTCATCGGCAAGTTCAACTTTCGCGCCAAAAAACACGCGCCCCTTATCAGGCTGCTCGGATGGCTTCACCACGCGGCACGCCTTCATTCGGCGCGAGAGATAGGCAAGCTCGCGGTCGATCTCGCGCATCCGCTTGCGGCCATAAAGATAGTCGCCATTCTCTGAGCGGTCGCCATTGCCCGCCGCCCAAGAGACGATCTCGACAATTTCGGGGCGCTCTTTGCCCAGCAAATGGTCATAGCGCGCCTTTAGATGCGCCATTCCCTGCGGCGTAATGGGCGGACCTAAAGGCTTGCTCATCAGGGGAGGAAGCGGTCGACCGTGCGCGGCAATCCGGCCTGCTCAGGGTACATATGCGAATATGTCACCGCATTGCCGATCACGCGCATGACGTAATAGCGGGTTTCGAAATTGGCCGGAATCTTCTCGATCCATTCGACCCAGTCAATGCCGCCATTACGCGGATCACCGTTCAAACGCACCCATTGGCGCACGCGTCCGGGACCAGCGTTATAGCTTGCAATGGCGAGCGGATATGCACCGCGATACAGGCTCATCCGCCGGGCATAATGCGCATCACCCAAAGTTATATTATAGAGCGGGTCTTCCGTAAGGCTCGCGCTCATATATTGGATGCCCAGAATGCCCGCCTCTTCGCGCGCAGTGCTGCGCAAAAGCTGCATCATACCGATAGCATTGGCGTGGCTTTTGCGGGTGCGGTCAAATTCGCTTTCTTGGCGCGCGATGGCGTGAACCATGGTCCAATCATTGACGCGCGGTGTTGGCACGATGGGAAAGCCAGCGCGTTCAACCCCCTTGATGCCGGTCGCACCCGCTTCCATGCCGAGGACCACGGCCATTTCGGGCAAGTTCGTTTGCGCTGCAAGCTCAGCATAGGCGGCGACATCCTCGGGGGTCTTTGCGCTTGCTCCGATCGCTTGGAAGAAACGGCGCTCGGTTTGCCATTTCTGACGGTTGCTGGCGATGGAACGGATCGCTTTGACAAGAGGGCGCGCCTCAAATTCGGCGCGTGCGGCCGCATCCATCTCAACCTGCGGAAGCTGGGCAAAAGCCGGCATTGGGCGGCCCAAGGCTTCTAAAGCGAGCTGGCCATAATAGTAATGCGGATATTCCGCCGCTTTCTCAAAATAGCGGTTTGCATCGGCACTAAGACCTGCTGCACGCGCCGCGCGGCCTGCCCAGAAATAGCCTTTTGACTTGGTCAAAGGTGTGCGCGCTGCATCGCCGTAGCGATAAAAAAACGGGGCAGCGGCTCCGCCATCACTTTGACGCCATAGCGCGTTGGTGCCCCTTTCCACATCAGATCAGTGTAGCGATCACGCAGGCGGAAGCTGCCTTTGGAAATGTCGGTCCCCGGCGCAAACAGATCGTCGATCTTGCTGGCGAGCCGAACTGTGTCAGAGATATTGGCCGCTTTCGCAGCCGTCAGCATGACGCCCACAAGTTCCTCTGCATTGAAAGCAGGGGAGGCAAAAACGGGGCGGTTTTTCAGAAGGTTGATCGCGCTCGTTCGGTCGCCGCGTTTCATGTAATAATCGGCAAGGTTGTACACATACCCTGCATTATTCATCGCGCCGTTGGGCACACTAAGGCCTGCGGCAGAAGGCGTTGAGCCTCGAACAAGAGCCAACCGTGCCAGAGCCATATCGCGCTGTGAAGGGTCAAGGTTAATAAGGTTGCGTTCGGTCGCTTCTGCCTCGCCCTGCCAAAGCAGAGCGTCGACGCGCGCCGCATGGTCCTCGGGAGTAAAACGCGAGCCGAACAGGCCGGTCAGATACGCTTCTGTTGGCCCCGACATCTCGCCGCCGCGCCATGCCTCGCGGGCAACGTCAAAGGCGTCCGTTCGCTGAGCGCCCGCAAGCGCCAAAGCATAACGCGCCCGCGCCGGGTTGGAGAGCGGGGCGTGCGTATCAAAGAAAGCCAGAATCTCGCTTTGCGAAGCGGCTTCTTCGTCGAGCCGCCCCTCAGCCTTGCGGCGGATAATCTCCATCCGCGGAAAATCAGGATATTTGAGAGCAAACCCTGCATAGGTGGCAAAAGAGTAAGTGCCCTGTCCCTGCAATTGCTCCCACCGCCGAATCGCAGCGCCTGCAAATTGCGGCTGCGAGGCGACCATATTGCCCCCTCTTTCAGAAGTCCCCATTTGCGCGCAGGCGGGGGCTGATAATGCTCCCACTGAGCCCGCAGCCAAGGCAGCCAAAACGAAGGGTGAAGTAAGCAAATTTCTGACCATGCTGGACATTGTGCCGATGGGCTCCTTAGTAGGCGCTGAACGAGAGAGGGCGCACGGCCTTCTTTCGAGAGTAATGACCAAAGAATCAATACAGGATGATTAGCAATGTTCAGCGGCTCCATTCCCGCTCTAGCGACTCCTTTTCGCGACGGATCGTTTGACGAGAGCGCTTTTCGCAAACTCGTTGATTGGCAGATCGAAAACGGTTCGTCGGCGCTTGTGCCATGCGGGACGACAGGTGAGGCCTCAACTCTCTCCAATGCGGAGCATCACCGCGTCATCGAGGTTTGCATTGAGCAGGCTGCGGGCCGTGTGCCGGTGATCGCAGGGTGCGGGTCGAACGATACACGCAACGCAGCGCTGCATATGAACTTTGCGAAGAAAGCGGGCGCAGCAGCGGGGCTTTGCGTTGCACCCTACTACAACCGGCCCAGTCAGGCCGGATTGATGGCGCATTTTGGCTATCTCGCTGAGAAATCCGATCTGCCGATAGTGCTCTACAACGTGCCCAGCCGCACTGTCACAGATATCGAAGATGAAACGGTGGTGGAACTTGTCAAAAAGTACCCCGACCAAATCGTCGCGATTAAAGATGCAAGCGGCGATCTGAGCCGTGTTGCCGATCACCGCATGGGCATTGGCCGCGATTTTTGTCAGTTGTCGGGCAATGACGAATTGTGGCTTCCGCATAACGCAGCAGGGGGCAGGGGAGCGATTTCGGTGACCGCCAATGTTGCACCAGCCCTGTGTGCAGAATTCCAAGAGGCGATCAACAACAACGAACTGAAGCGCGCGCGCGAGCTTAACGACCGGCTCTTCCCGCTGCATTACGCGATGTTCTCAGATGCCTCGCCGGCTCCGGTGAAATATGCTCTAAGCAGGGTGCAGGAATGGTTCTCGCCCAGCGTGCGCCTGCCCATTGTCGAGGCGTCGCAAGCGTCGCGCGAAGCGGTGGATGCGGCGCTGGAGCATGCTGGATTGGTGTGAGGGGAATATGACGAAGTCGATCACAAAGACGTTCACTGGTTACTGGTTCTACTGGCTGCTTGCGCCTTGCTTGTTTGCAGCTTGGCAACTTTCGCTGACACCGGAAGCTTTCGCAAATCCAGTAGCGACTGAGCGGGTGTACCTGGCCGATTTTGCGCTGATTTTGCCGCTGTTGTACTTTGCATATCTTCGCTCCCGCGTGACACTCAAGGCCGCGATTTTGCGCTCGCTTGCGCTGGCCGCTGCTGGGATCAGTTACGCGGCCTGGTTGATGCCTGAGGGCACAGGGCAAGTCCTGCCGTTTCTGAGCTGGCTGCGATGGACAGCACTTCCCCTTGTCATTGCGATAGAGGCGGCCGCCTTTGTGGCGCTGCTACGCTATCTCTATGGGTCTGAGCCCAAGGAAGCCGAACTTGTCGCCCAAGGCATGCCGCCGATTGTGGTGAAATTGCTTTTGATGGAAGCACGATTTTGGAAGCGTGTATTTCGCGTCCTGACAGGAAGACACGACTAGTCTGCGTGGACAAATATATGATGCGCGCCTATCTGACCCATCACCATGGCCCGTCCCAAACCCGAAACCTTTGATAAGCTTAAAACCGTCGCCGAGAACCGGCGTGCACGGTACGATTTTCATATCGAGGACAAGTTTGAGGCAGGGCTCGCGCTGCAAGGCACTGAGGTGAAAGCGCTGCGGGCAGGGCAGGCGACCATTGCGGAAAGCTATGCCGAGGTGCGCGACGGCGAGGTTTGGCTCGTTAATGCGAACCTGCCTGAATACAGCCACGGCAATCGCCAGAACCACGAACCCAAACGCCCGCGCAAATTGCTGCTGAATGCGCGCGAGATCAACAAGCTGTTTGGCGCGGTTGAGCGCAAGGGCATGACTTTGGTGCCATTGTCGATCTATTTTAATCGGACGGGCCGCGCCAAAGTGGAACTGGCGCTCGCCAAGGGTAAGCAAGCCCATGACAAGCGCGCCAGCGTCAAAGAGCGTGATTGGAAACGGGACAAAGCGCGGCTCATGCGTGAGCGTTCTTAAGCGTTTATGGCTTAGGTGTTTGGAGTCAGGTAGGTCCAAGAGTTATGAGCGGCACCTTCCAAAAGACGTAAAATTATCATTATTTGGGTTCACCCATTGGTCAGACACACCGTGCTACCCATATACTGATCATGGAGGCAGCGATTCATCTTTTTCAGCTCAGCTTTGACGCAGACTTGACTGCGCAAAAGAAGCAGGCTGCTTAATGGGTGCTCAGCCGCGATCTGCTCCGGGTTTCTTCCCCAATCCATGGGTTTGGATGACCCACAGATTGAGCCGCACTATGCCTAGCCGGGAGGCGATGGCGAAAAACAGATATCTCGCTCCCATTGCGCACCGTTTCTTAAACCCGGAACTCTGGCGATTCACGCGGCGTTCGGTTCCGCGCGGTGTCGCGCTTGGGCTTTTTGCTGCTTTCATTATTCCAGTGGGACAGATTTTCCTCGCAGCGTTCCTCGCATGGCCAGCGCGCGCCAATGTGCCGCTTGCAGCTGCTGTCACCTTTGTGACCAACCCGTTCACCATTGCCTTTTGGGCGGTGGTCGCAAACCGCGTGGGGAATTTCATCCTGCGCATTGATAAAACGGCCACTGAAATGGTCATGGCGCAGGCCGGTGACAATGTGTGGTGGGACTATATCGTCGACGCATTCCAAGTGGCCGGTGTCACGGTTGTAGGCTTTTTCGTCCTCGCCGTTGTCACATCTTCGGTCGGGTATCTCGCCGCTAGCGGTATCTGGCGCGTCATTGTTGCGCGCAAAGTCGCACGCAAACGGGCAAAACACACCGTTTCGGCAGCGCTACCCCTCGACCAGACACATGGGCCGAACTAATAGTCTAAGCTAGGATACGCAAAGCTAGGCACCGCTTGGCACATTGCGCGAGAAGTGAGGCGATTGGGACATTGGCCGGCATGTCGTCAAAAAATGGCATTGAGCTCGCGGGCGGACACAGCTTCGCAGGCGCTTGGCCTGCGGGCAGGCCAAACCTATTGCTGATTGCTGGCGTAGGGCTCGCACTTCTGGTGAGCGCTGGCCTGCTGTTCGCAGCAACCTCGAGCGCGGTCATGACAGGCGCGTATATCGGCGGGCTCATTGTCCTTTTGCTCGGCGCTTTGGCAGCAGAACGCTTTGCCAGATTCCCGGCCAAGACCGAAATTGCCGCGCCCGATTGGTCCGTCACTCTCGCTGCGATTGAGGCAAAGGATGCAAGCTCCGGGGCTGCCATTGCGATCACTGACCGTGCCAATCGGCTGGTGTGCGCAAACCAGAGCTATATTCAAGCATTCGGCACTGAAAGCGCGCCGCCTGCGCTGAATGCTGAGCGTCCGGCTCTTGAGGCGCTGAACCGTGCAGCGCGAACTGCGTGGCGTGACGGCGATAGCGTGATCGACGAGCTTGACGATATTCAACTGCGTCAGTGGAAGGTGACTGCGGTGCGCGCCGGGCGGGGCGAGGATCACCTCATCTGGCGCTTTGAACGCATGCTTGCCCCCTCCGCCGGAGAAGCGCTCCAAATGGACCTTACCGGCACCTTCGGAGCATTGCTCAGCCGCGCTGGGATCGAGGCTGCGATCACGATCGGTGATGGCACAATTCGGAGCGTCGGCTCGGGCTTTGCGGAAAGAGCGGTGGGCGATGCTTCGGCGACATTGGTGGGACAATCACTTGTCTCATACCTTCGCGCCGACGAACGCGAACGCATCTTTTTCGCGCGCGAGGGCCGCAGCGGGACGCCGCAAACCTTGATAGATGTGCCCTTGTCAGAGCCGGGCCTGGCAGGCGCGCCGCCTTCTCCAGAAGATGGGGCGACACTGATGCTTTTGGTCGATAGCGGGGTCGGAGTTGGCAGCGGCTGGGACGGAACGGCGCAGGCGGGCGTGGCTCAGCTTGAGGCATTGCTTGCGCAATTGCCATTGGGTCTTGCGATGACAGACCGCGATGGGCGTTTCCTGTTTGGAAATGAGGCGTTTCTGCGCTCTGTCGGCAAAGCCGCTGGCGAGCTTCCCGCATTCCCTACCGATCTTGTGGTGCGCGAAGATAAAACGCCGCTGTCTGACGCGGTGCGCCGCTATGGCAGAGGCCCTGCGAGCCGCGGCGATATGGCCGTGCGGCTAAGCTCGCAGCCTGAAGAACCGGTGTCACTGGGCCTAGCCGGTGTGCGCGGTCTTGGCGAGGCGGCGGTTCTGCTTAGCCTTGCGGACAGCTCCGAAGAGACAGAGCTCAAACGGCAGGTCGCACAGGCCACCAAAATGCAGGCGGTAGGTCAATTGGCGGGCGGCGTCGCGCATGATTTCAACAACGTGCTGACCGCGATCATCGGGACATGCGACCTGATGCTGCTGCGCCATACGCCGGGCGACAGCGATTATGACGATATTCAGCAGATACGCGCCAACTCCAACCGTGCGGCCTCGCTCACGCGCCAATTGCTCGCATTCTCACGCCAGCAAACTCTGCGACCTGAAATCCTGCAACTGCCTGATGTAGTGAGCGAAGTCGGCCCGCTGATCAAACGATTGCTGGGCGAGAAGATTGATTATTATGTTCAGCACGACCGCAATCTGGGCCCTGTGCGCGCTGACCCTCAGCAGCTTGAGCAGGTGATCATGAACCTTGCCGTCAATGCGCGCGATGCAATCAATACGAAGGGTGCACATGGCCGCACGCGCAAGGAGGCGGTGAACGGGCGCATTTCGCTTCTCACACGAAGCATCAAGTCGCAGGAAGTGGTCAAGTTTGGCAGCGAGATCCTGCCGTCCGATGACTACACGGTTCTCATTGTGCAGGATAATGGCGGCGGCATCCCTGCCGAAGTGCTGCCCAAACTGTTCGAGCCGTTCTTCACCACCAAAGAGCTGGGCAAGGGCACCGGGCTCGGGCTCTCGACGGTGTACGGCATTGTAAAGCAGTCGGGCGGTTTCGTCTTTGCCGACAATGTTATGAACGCCTCAGATCGCCCAATGGGCGCGCGCTTCACGATCTACTTCCCTGTCCACGCAGGCGAAGCGCCCCAGCGCCGGAAAGCTGCGGTTCCCGAGGCATCCTCCAATTGGTCAGCAGGCGGCAGAGTGCTTCTGGTCGAAGATGAGGACATGGTGCGCGCGGTCGCAGAGCGAGCCTTGGCGCGCGCTGGCTATCAGATCACAGCGTGCTGCGACGGCGAAGACGGGCTTGAGGCATTCGAGAAGGATGGCAGCTTTGATATCGTGGTCAGCGATGTCGTTATGCCTGGTATGGACGGACCAGCGATGGTGCGCGGGATCAGACAACTGAACCCCGATATACCGGTTCTCTTCATGTCAGGCTATGCCGAGGAATCGCTGCGCAAAGACATTGACGTACCCCAGATGCACTTTCTTCCAAAGCCGTTCAGCGTCGCCGCGATCACCGAGAAGGTAGCCCTGGTGATGCAAGAGGCTAGCGCCGCTGCAAAGGCCGAATAGGCGGGCCCCAAAAAAAGGGGTGTATCCCCTTGCCATACGTAGTCATTTCGTGTATATAATGAGGCATGACAACGAAACCTCTGACAACCGCCGCTTTCTTCCGCATGTTTCCAGACGACGAGACTTGTCTAAATCACCTGTTTGAAGTGCGCTTTGGTCAAGGGCATGAGTGCCCCAAGTGTAAGCGCGAGAGTAAGTGGCACCGCATCAAAGCTGAGCGCGCCTATTCATGTCAGTGGTGCGGCCACCACCTGCACCCAACCGTAGGCACGCCCTTTGAGAAAACACGCACACCGTTGCAACTCTGGTTCTATGCAATTCACCTATTCACCACCACTCGCCACGGTGTCAGCGCCAAGGAATTGGAACGCCAGCTAGGCGTGACCTATAAGACCGCATGGCGCATGGCTAAGCTCATCCGTGAGCATATGGCAGACGTGGACGGTGATCGCCCGATTGGCGGCCCATTCAAGAAAGTTGAAGTCGATGAAACATTCGTTGGCGGATATCGCCGCAACGGTCAGGGCGGTGCGGGCAAAGCCGTTGTCTTTGGTATGCTAGAAAAGGGCGGTGACGTGGTCACTGAAGTTGTCGCAGATCGCAAGAGCGGCACGCTGCTACCGCATATCGTAAAGAACGTCCGCCCTCACACTGAGGTCCACACAGACACCCTCGTGGCATATGGCGGTCTCGGCACTATCAATGGCTACTGGCACAAGAGCGTCAATCACAGCATCGAAGAGTACGTTTCAGACGAAGGCGCGACGGTGAACGCTATCGAGAGCTTCTGGAGCCACTTGAAGCGCTCAATTGGTGGCACCCACACTAGTGTGAGCCCCAAGTATCTGGAGCGCTACGTCAAAGAGTTTGAGTATCGCTTTAATCGTCGCAATCGTCCTGAGGCGATGTTGCCGGAGCTTCTTTCGACTTTCCGGCCATTGCCTCAACCGTCCGAGTGAGGGCGTTCAGGTCGCCGGTCTCGTCTTTATGCTCGGCGACAAACTGCTTGAGTTTGCCTTTCTCAATTGCCTCACGCAGCGTTATCAATCTGGTCACCTAAATCCATGATGTATATTTTTTGAAGTGCGCCCGCGCGATAACCCAACTTAGCTTGAACGCGCAAGATAGCCTTGTTTGCAACCGCTTCGGTGTAAGCGTTTGGAGTGACCTCAAATATAGGGTCACGCACATCAGCTGAGATAAAGCGGCCTGGATGCTCGGGGTTCTCTACGTTCAGTTTCTTGTTGTGGTGGACAATACCATCAACTCGAAGATCCATTGTCCTCAACTCAGTCACTTCAAGCTCTCCCTTCGTCCTTATAACGTCCGCTGTAGGCAGATCGACAAGCAGCGGCGGTGCCTTTGAGCCATTTAGTTTGAAGCTATTTACAGACGGTCCAATCGGCTTAATTGCCTGAATAGCTGGGTTTGAAAGCCTCTCGGTAAGCGTGAATAACTTATCACGCCACGCTGCTTGGTGCCTTAACCATTCACGCTGCGTTTCTAGCTGCTCGTTAGTTTCAATCTCACGTAGGGCGACGCGCTCTCTTGCTTCGGTTTCTCGCATCTTTTCCATCGCCTCCAAGGCAGCCTTTGCTTCGGCTTCACGCCCTCCTAGTTTTGAGAAAACCCAAGTTGCAAAATAGCTCACGGCTTCGCCCGCGCCAGTCTCCATAAGCCACCAACCCAAAGGCAGAAGTCCAGCAGCTTGAGTCAAGAAGAGAGGAAATTCAGACGAACCGACACGAGGCTCGTTTGCGTGAACTCTAAGCCTGTGCCGCTCACCACGCCTCGGCAAGCGATCTTCGCCAAGAAAAATCAGACCGTCCGAAATAATTCTCTCAAAGCCAATTAGAGATTGGCCGAGTGCTCTCATTTCTACATTATGCTGCTCAGCATCTCCACCTTGGTATTTAACTACTAGATCAGAGTCGGCCATAATTACCCCATATGCAATTCAGCAAAGCCTAGGGCTAATTACTTATAGGAGTCAATTACCTATGCGAAGGGGATACACCTCAAAAAAATTCTGTTCCCCCCTTGTTCTATGAGAACAAATCAGATACATACATTCCAACAGGGGGCGGCAAAGGTGCTTTCCCATGATGGCCGGTTAAAAGTCATTAATCCGGCCTATGAAAGCGAAGGAGTGCATGCGATGGCTACGCAACTTAAGCTGGTAGACAAGGATAAAGACGTGGACCGTCAAAAAGCACTGGACGCAGCTCTCCAACAAATTGACCGCGCCTTTGGCAAAGGTTCCGCGATGAAGCTCGGCTCGAAAGAGGCGATGCAGGTTGAATCGATTTCTACCGGCTCTTTGGGGCTGGATATTGCGCTTGGCATCGGCGGCCTACCCAAAGGGCGCGTGATCGAAGTTTATGGCCCGGAAAGCTCTGGCAAAACGACGCTTGCCTTGCACGCTATCGCTGAGGCGCAAAAAGCGGGCGGCACAGCGGCATTTGTGGATGCAGAGCATGCGCTGGACCCCGTTTATGCGAAGGCTTTGGGCGTTGACATTGATGAGCTGATCGTCTCGCAGCCGGATACCGGCGAACAAGCGCTTGAGATCACCGATACTCTGGTGCGTTCCAACGCGGTTGATATTCTTGTGGTCGATTCGGTTGCGGCGCTTGTGCCCCGCGCTGAGATCGAAGGCGAAATGGGCGACAGCCACGTCGGCCTTCAGGCGCGCCTTATGTCACAGTCGCTGCGTAAGCTGACCGGCTCCATCAACCGTTCAAAGTGCATGGTGATCTTCATCAACCAGCTGCGCATGAAAATCGGTGTGATGTACGGCAACCCGGAGACGACGACTGGCGGCAATGCGCTTAAGTTTTACGCCTCGGTTCGCCTCGATATTCGCCGCACCGGCCAGATCAAGGACCGCGACGAGGTTATCGGCAACTCGACCCGTGTGAAAGTGGTCAAGAACAAGGTTGCGCCGCCCTTCAAGCAGGTTGAATTTGACATCATGTATGGGGAAGGCATCTCCAAGATTGGTGAGATCCTCGATCTTGGCGTGAAGGCCGGCATCGTTGAGAAATCGGGCAGCTGGTATTCTTATGACAGCGTGCGGATTGGGCAGGGGCGTGAAAACTCCAAGCTTTATCTCAAAGAAAACCCTGAAGTTTGCGACAAATTGGAAGCCGCCATTCGCGGTAAAACCGATGAGGTCGCCGAGGAGATGATGACCGGTCCGGACGCGGACTGAGGCGTTAACTCCTTAAGCGGGCGCCCGTGATGCTCTAGGACTGAGCTTGGGCAAACAAAGTGCGGGAGAATTCTTCCGCCCCCGGAGACATGGAACACCGGCGCAAAAGCGCTTTCACCCTTCGGTGGAAGCTTGGCTTTTCGCCGGTTTTTCATTTGTAGCCCGCAAGGCCCACTTCTCCAGTGCTATTGCAGGGTAAAAATGTGCTGTGCTGCAACGTGGACACTGTGATCAAAAATCAGACAACAGCTTTCGCTTGTCCCAGCTTTCGCTTGTCGCTGCCTTATGCATGGCTTACCTGCACCCCGTAACATTTAGTGGTTCGGCAACTCACATGACTTCTACCAACGATATCCGTCGTTCTTTCCTCGACTTCTTCGCAGGCGAAGGTCACGTCGCCGTGCCCAGTGCGCCGCTGGTCCCATACAACGATCCCACATTGATGTTCGTGAACGCAGGCATGGTCCCGTTCAAAAATGTTTTCACCGGGCTCGAGACGCCTCCGGGCCCCTGTGCAACCAGCTCGCAGAAATGTGTTCGCGCTGGCGGCAAGCACAATGATCTCGACAATGTGGGCTACACCGCGCGCCACCACACCTTCTTTGAAATGCTCGGGAATTTTTCCTTTGGCGACTATTTCAAAGAGCAAGCGATCCACAATGCGTGGACGCTGTTGACCCGCGAATGGGGGCTCCCGGCGGACAAGCTTCTGGTCACGGTCTTCCACACCGATGATGAGGCGTTTGACTTGTGGCGCAAGATTGCAGGCCTTCCCGAAGACCGCATCATCCGCATCGCCACCAATGACAATTTCTGGTCGATGGGCGAGACGGGGCCGTGCGGTCCTTGTTCTGAGATATTTTTTGATCACGGCGAACATATCCCCGGCGGCCCTCCGGGAAGCCCCGATGAAGATGGCGACCGGTTCATCGAGATCTGGAACCTTGTCTTCATGCAGTTCGATCAGGCAGCAGACGGCACGCGCAAAGACCTGCCAAGCCCCTCGATCGACACCGGCATGGGCCTCGAGCGGATCGCAGCTGTTATGCAAGGGCACCATGACAATTACGACACCGACACCTTCAAGGCGCTGATCGCGGCATCGGAAGGCCTGACTGGGGTTGCAGCAACTGGCGACAACCAAGGCTCGCACCGCGTGATTGCGGATCACCTTCGCTCAACCTCGTTCCTGATGGCTGATGGTGTGCTTCCGTCCAACGAAGGGCGCGGCTATGTGCTGCGCCGGATTATGCGCCGCGCCATGCGCCATGCGCACCTTCTTGGCGCAAACGAGCCATTGATGCACCGCCTTGTGCCATCGCTCGTCACTGAAATGGGGCAGGCTTACCCAGAGCTTGGGCGGGGACAGGCGCTTATCGAAGAAGTGCTCCTTCGCGAGGAGACCCAGTTCCGCAGAACGCTCGACAAAGGGCTCAAGCTTCTTGACGAGGCCACCGGCGATATGGGCGAGGGCGGAGAATTGGACGGCGAGACCGCGTTCAAGCTCTACGACACATACGGCTTTCCATACGACCTCACCGAAGATGCGCTGCGGGCGCGCGGCATAGCGGTGGATCGCGGCGGTTTCGATGCGGCGATGACGCGCCAGAAAGAGGCAGCGCGCGCGGCTTGGAAGGGTTCTGGCGAAGCGGCATCGGACGAAATCTGGTTCGATATCGCAGACCGCGAAGGCGCAAGCGAGTTCACAGGATACGCCGCAACATCGGGCGAGGGCAGCGTTGTTGCCATCGTCAAGGACGGCGCGGAGGTGCAATCTGCGTCGGCGGGCGACGAAGTGGTCGTCCTCACCAATCAAACCCCGTTCTACGGCGAAAGCGGCGGACAAACCGGCGACACCGGCTCAATTTCCGCGCCCGAAGGCCTCGCTGCCGAAGTTTCGGATACGAGCAAACCGCTGGGCCGTCTCCACGCGCATCACGCAAAAATCACCGCTGGAACAATCACGGTGGGTGACAATGTGCAGCTTGAGGTGGATGTGGCCCGGCGCAATCAGGTCCGCGCCAATCACTCGGCGACCCACCTTGTCCATGCGGCATTGCGCGGTCAGCTGGGCGATCATGTGACGCAAAAAGGCTCGCTGGTGGCCGATGACCGTTTGCGCTTCGATTTTTCTCACCCCAAGGCGCTTTCCAGCGAAGATATCGCTGCAATCGAAACGGAAGTGAACGCGCAAATCCTTGCCAATGAGGAAGTGGGCACGCGGTTGATGAGCCCCGATGATGCGGTCGAAGCGGGCGCTTTGGCGCTGTTCGGCGAGAAATACGGCGACGAAGTGCGCGTCCTTTCGATGGGGCGCAAAGGCGGGGAAGGTCGCAGCTATTCGGTTGAACTGTGCGGCGGCACCCATGTTCGGGCAACCGGCGATATCGGTCTGCTGCGCATTATCTCTGAAAGCGCGGTGTCCTCTGGCGTTCGCCGGATCGAAGCGCTCACCGGGGATGCGGCACGAAATTGGCTGGTGGCGCGTGAAGAGGCGCTCAAATCCGCAGCGTCCGTAATCCGGGCGACACCTGAAGAAGTGCCGGGCCGGATCACTGCTCTTATGGAAGAGCGTAAGCGGCTTGAAAAAGAGCTCGCCGAAGCCAAGAAAGCGCTTGCCCTTGGTGGTGGTGGTTCTGGCGGTGATGCTGCGGGGTCTGCTGATGAGGAAGTGGGCGGGACCGCGTTCAGCGGGCAGGTTCTCGAAGGGCTGAGCCCCAAGGAACTGCGCCCATTGCTCGATGAAACCAAACAGCGCCTTGGCAGCGGCGTTGCCGCGATTGTGGCGGTGAATGACGGGAAGGCAAGCATTGCAGCGGCTGTCACCGATGATCTCACCGGCACATTCAGCGCGGTCGATCTCGTACGCGCAGGGGTTGAGGCGCTTGGCGGCAAAGGCGGCGGCGGCCGTCCTGACATGGCGCAAGGCGGAGGTCCTGATGGCTCGAAGGCGGCCGAGGCAATCGCGGCTGTCAGACAGGTTCTTACCCGTGAAAACGCCTAACCTTCGCTCCTCGAGGTTTTGAGTTTTGGCCGGTCCTTGAGGCCGCCATCGACCTCCAGTCGCTCGCGAAATTGATCGCGTTTCTCGTGGATCGAGGCGATGACAGGACCCATTGCGACGCCGATGTCAACCAGCACCGCCTCGGACAGCTGGAGCGAGCTTTCCAGGGTTTCCGGCACCGCGTGGGTGGCACCGGCGCGGTACAGACGGGCGGCGTGATCGGTGTCGCGTGCGCGCACGACGATCAGAAGTTCAGGATATTGTGTGCGCAGTTTTGAGACAAGGCGCTGTGCCAGCACCGGTTCGTCCATGGTCAAAACCAATGATGGCGCTTTTTCGATACCGAGCCGGGTAAGCGCATCGCCCCGGGCCGCATCGCCGAACGCAGCGCGGTAGTTTGCGCGCTTCACCTCGTCGATCACGTCGGGGTCCGAATCCAGAATAACATAGGGCTTGTCGTGCTCAGTTAGCATTTCGGCAATAAGCCGTCCCACACGTCCCCCGCCGATGATGATAGTGCGCTCCTCATCGTCGCCCTCATCCATGGCATCCGGTGTCGCGTCGATTCGGCGCGCAATAACCCGGCCCAATCGGGCAAGAAGCGGGGTGATTGTCAGGCCGATGGCGGTCACAATTTGCCAGAACTGAGCGGTTTCGGTGTCAATGACAAAGGCGCTTGTCGCAGCGGCAAGAACGATCAAGGTGGTTTCAGACGGGCTGGCCATAAGCACGCCCGTTTCCGCAGCCGTCCCGCGCCGTGCGCCCATCATGCGAAGCAGCGTGCCGGTAATGATGGCCTTAAACACAAGAACGCCGATAACCGCCGTGACAATCTCGCCAAGGTTCGCCCAGATCTGAGCGAGGTCCACTGACATGCCGATGGTGATAAGGAACACGCCCAGCGCAAGCCCCTTAAACGGTTCCATGATCGTCTCGACTTCGCCGTGATACTCGGTCTCTGCAATCAGCAGCCCTGCGATTAGAGCGCCCACGATTGGCGAGAGGCCAGTCGCCGATGTCGCAAGGCTTGCGCCGATCACCACCAGCATGGTGGCGGCAAGGAAAAGCTCAGGGCTTTTTGTGCGCGCAGCCTGACTGAAGAGGCGGGGGAGGGCGAAGCGGCCTATGACAAGGAGTGCCAAGATAACAAGCCCGCCATAGACCAAGGTGTCGGTGAGCCCATCCATCCCGCCGCCAGCAGCTGCCGGAGCAAGAGCGCCAAGGATAAAGATAATCGGCACGATCATGATGTCTTCGAACAAGAGCATCGAGAGCGCGGCGCGTCCCACTGGGCTGCGCGTGCCGGAGATTGGCAGCACGATCGCTGTGGAGGAGAAGGCAAGGGCAAAGCCGAGCGCAAGCGCCGCGTTGGTGTCCATCCCTGAATACTGGCCGAAAAACGCCGCCGAAATGCTCCCGATAATGAGCAGCTCGAGGCTACCAAGGCCAAAGACGAGTTTGCGCAATTGCCACAAGCGGTTGAAGGAAAGCTCCAACCCGATGGCGAACAGCAGAAGGATGATCCCGAAGTCTGCGAAAGGCGTTAAACGTTCAGGGTCGGATATGGTCACATATTGGAGCCAGGGCACCTTATCGACGAGCGTGCCAAGGCCAAAAGGCCCCACCGCCACTCCGATCAGGATGAAACCGATGATCGGCGTTATCCGGAAGCGGGCAAACACAGGGATGACGATCCCTGCTGATCCGAGAATCACCAGCGCATCCTGCATCACGGGAGACATTGTTAATTCGCCGGCCATAAGTTCCTTTGAAGCGCGCGTGTGTCGCTGTTTAGCCCGGATGCAAATTGCCCCAAACCACCGTCTTTGCAATGCATTATATCACTAAAACAAAAGGGGCGGCTGTTCTTTCGAACAGCCGCCCCCGAATTTCGATAAAACCGAGCGTTTAGCTCCAGTTTTTCATCTCTGTTTCGAGATTTTGCACGATGGCCTCGAAGAACTGTTCGGTGGTGAGCCAGTTTTGACCCGGACCGATCAGCAATGCCAGGTCTTTGGTCATTTGACCTTTTTCGACGGTCTCGATGCACACGCGCTCAAGCGTTTCGGCAAACTTCACCACATCGGGCGTGTCGTCGAACTTGCCGCGATACATCAGGCCCCGTGTCCATGCGAAGATGGAGGCGATGGGGTTGGTTGAGGTTGCCTTGCCCTGTTGGTGTTGGCGGTAATGGCGGGTGACGGTGCCGTGCGCCGCTTCTGCTTCGATGGTTTTGCCGTCTGGGGTCATCAGAACCGAAGTCATCAGTCCCAATGAACCAAAGCCCTGTGCAACGGTGTCGGACTGAACGTCGCCATCATAGTTCTTACACGCCCACACGAACTTGCCTGACCATTTAAGGGCAGAGGCCACCATATCGTCGATCAGGCGGTGCTCGTATGTGATGCCAGCTTCAGCGAATTTTTCTTTAAATTCAGCTTCGAACACTTCCTCGAACAGATCCTTAAAGCGGCCATCATAGGCTTTCATGATCGTGTTTTTGGTCGAGAGATACACCGGCCAGCCGCGGTCGAGACCGTAATTCATCGACGCACGCGCAAAGTCGCGGATCGAATCGTCGAGGTTGTACATCGCCATGGCGATACCAGCGCTCGGGAAGTCGAAGACGTTGAGATCAATCTCGGTGCCATCATCGCCTTCATAAACCATCCGCAAACGGCCAGGGCCAGGGATCAGCGTGTCGGTTGCGCGGTATTGGTCACCAAAGGCGTGGCGGCCAACAACGATGGGATCGGTCCAGCCGGGAACAAGGCGCGGGACGTTGTCGATCACAATAGGTTCACGGAAAACCACGCCGCCAAGGATGTTGCGGATTGTGCCGTTTGGCGACTTCCACATTTTCTTGAGGTCAAATTCTACAACGCGCTCTTCGTCAGGGGTGATGGTTGCGCATTTGACGCCAACGCCATGCTCTTTGATCGCATTAGCGGCGTCGATAGTGATCTGATCATCGGTCTCATCGCGTTTTTCAACCGAGAGATCGTAATATTTCAAATCCAAATCGAGATAGGGCAGGATTAACCGCTCGCGGATCCACTGCCAGATGATTTTGGTCATTTCATCGCCGTCGAGCTCGACGACAGGGTTTTTAACCTGAATTTTTTGCATGGGCGTAAGCCTGTCCTTCCCATCCGTAGGGATTTCGAAAATTAGACTGTGCGGATGTTTGATCCCATCCTAGTGAGAAGCGGCTTTAGCAGAGGTGCCGCGTTGCGCAAGTCGGACCGAGAGATGGGCCGAGAATCGGGGCGCACGCCGGAATGCACTTCAGGCCGCGGCCCATTGACCATTGAGCGCTAAAACCCGCTTCCGGGCTCACGCAAATAGGCCTCTTCCTCCGCCCTTGATGTGCGCCCGAGCACTGCGTTGCGGTGCGGGAAACGGCCAAAGCGTTCGATTACATCGCGATGTTCATGCGCATAACGCGCATACCGGCCATCAAGCAGAGGTTCAATCAACGCGACAGCGGTGTTTTGATCGGTCAGGTCCTCGCTATGTTCGAACGGAAGGTAAGCAAAGACGCGTTGTTCCTCGCTGATTTCAGCGTCCCAGCCTTTCGCAATCACCGCCCGCGCTACAGAAAGGGCGAGAGGATCGGTGGCGAATGCCTTGGGGTTGTCTCTGAATAGATTGCGTGAGAACTGATCAAACAGAATGATTGCGCCAAAGGCCTGCTTGGCACTGTTCAAAAACGCTTCCGGCGAATTTTGAGATAATTGGTCATGCGATCCCCCGAAACGGGATTGAATGCGGGCATCGAGAGCATCGCTTTTTAAAAACCAGTCTTTGGGCTCCACTTCTTCGAACCAGAAGTCCAAGACCGCACGCGCCCAATCATCATTTTCGCAGACGTCCATGGAGCGCCCCTAAAGCACACAGCGCCAAACGCAAAAAGGCGCCGCAATCGCGACGCCTTTTGAGAAGTGATGGTGGGCGTACCAAGATTTGAACTTGGGACCCCTACGATGTCAACATAGTGCTCTACCCCTGAGCTATACGCCCGCACCATCATCTCAGGTCCCACGCCGCAAGCGGTGTGGAAGCGGCGCGTTAGCGAAGCTCACACATGAGTGCAAGCGATTCGCTGAACAGCGGCCGAAAACTTATGAGCTATACGCGTGCCTCTTGCTGTTCTTCAAAGACACGCTCCACCTCAAGCACAAGATCGCGCAGGTGGAACGGCTTGGAAAGCACTTTTGCGTGAGGCTGTTCGCGGCTCGCGCGCAGGGAGACGGCGGCAAAGCCAGTGATGAACATGACCTTTGTGCGCGGGCTCACTTCTGCGCAGCGCTGTGCCAGTTCAATCCCGTCCATTTCAGGCATGACGATGTCGGACAAGAGCAGGTCAAACCGCTCTTCTTCGAGCAGCGGGACAGCCTCTGTTCCGCGATCAACCGTGGTGACGTGAAAGCCAGCTTTGGTGAGGGCGCGCTCAAGATAGGCGCGCATGGCCTCTTCATCTTCAGCAAGAAGGATTCGCGGGGTGGATGGCGTTGTCATAACGCTCCCAATACAGCCAATCACTTAAGAAATCTTTGGCCTTCACCATCAGTGCCCTACTTTGAAACGTTCAATTTTGATCAATCTCCTGAGCGGCATACGCAAGAGAGCGCAAAAATTCCGGGTGAGCACCGATATTGCCGAGAGATTTGAGTGGCTTTCGTTGCATGCGTCATGAGGTGCAAAAATTGATCAGAAGTTCGTGAATTCTGCCTTTGACTCGTTGGGGCAAAGCGGGCAGCACTGTGAGCCTATGCACGCCGAAGATTTTCCTCAATACCCACCTTCTTGCGATTGGCCTGCTCCTCGTAACGCAAGGGATGGCACCTTGCATGGTTTGGTGACAACCAAAGGCGGCGCAATTTCAGGTGAGGGGGCCCACGATGGGGGCAAAGCGGCGTTTGTTCATGTCGCCCCGCGCCATATGCCGCTTCCTGTGCTGATTGCAGTGCCGCATGCCGGGCGCGCATATCCATCTGAGATCGCAGCGCAAATGCGCGATGCAGATCACAGCCAGCTGCGTTTGGAAGATCGGTGCATTGATGCAGTGGGGGTGGAGGTTGCTAGAGCGACGGGCACCGGCTTGTTGGTCGCACATGCCCCGCGCGCCATGCTCGATTTGAACCGGGCAGCCGATGATATCGACTGGGGCATGGTCGCCAAACCCCGAAATTTTGACAAACCGTCCTTTTTTCGTGCGCTCGGTATTCAGATGCGTTCTGGAGGATCTGGCAATTCGCGTGCGCGCAGCGGGCTTGGTCTGGTTCCGCGCCGATTGTCCGGATTTGGCGAGATTTGGCGCTCAAAGCTGCCGCATGCCGAAATCAGCCGCCGGATTGAACATATTCATCAGCCATATCACGCCTTTCTCGAGGAAGAGCTCAAGAGGATACGAGACGCTTGGGGCGCGGCGCTTCTCATTGATCTGCATTCCATGCCGCCTTTGCGGCGTAAAGAAGGTGAGGTTGAGCCCGCGCGTATTGTTCTGGGCGACCGATACGGCGTTTCGTGCGACCGCCTCATTGCCTCAAACGCGTTTCGGTATTTTGAGCATCATGGCTGTATAACGGCGCATAATCGCCCCTATTCAGGCGGCTATGTTCTTGATCGGCACGCCCGCCCGTCCAAGGGTATTCACGCAATTCAGATCGAGATTTGCCGCAGCACGTACCTTGATGCGGAGTTTTCTGAAACGACTGAGGGCGCAGGATCGCTCGCCAATATGCTCGCCGGCCTGGTACGGATATTGGGCGCTGAGACGGCGCGATTGGGTTCTGGCGGACAGATACCTCAAGCTGCGGAATAGCCGCCGCAGATCGCTTTCATCCGGGCTCTCACAATGGGGCCCCTTAAAGCTGAGGCACGTAATCCGGTGCCAGCGACCAGGCCTCCACAAATCGGCGTCCCCAATTCGGTGTATGCAAGCTGCCACCCACATCTGACCGCAAATGACCGCAAAAAAATTGCCACCTCGTGCAAAAAGGGGGAAGCACGAGGTGGCCAGGTTCAGGGAGGATCACGCCAAAAATGGCGTATTCCGGAGCGGTTCATGAGGGGGTAACCGCTCCATTTGCCTAAATATGCCAAGGGCGGCCTACTTTCAAGAAGTAGACCGCCCCAATTGCATCGCATTTGGACGCGATTACTGACAAAGGAGGGGAACGCAGTGGCTGTGTCCCCCAATCTGCTCTGTCTGACTCATGCAGTGTGCCAGCTTTGATTAAACCCGCACTACAAAGCCGAGATCGCCGGTTAAGACGCAGCCTCTGGCATAGGCACTTTGTCTTGAGCGCTCTGACGCTCAAACACAACGCGCATAAGGTTCATTGAAAACAGATGCGCGTGGATCAGCATAAGCATGCCGCTTTTGTTAAGCTCTTCCACTTTCTCAGTTGGCAGATCGCGCAGTTTCTCTTCGTTCACCATGCGGAAACCGCGATAAACAAATGGCTTGTCGGGCATGTCATTGCGAGTGATCGCGATTTCGCCGTCCATCAACAGGTCCATCTCAGCAAGCTGGTCGAGGAAGGCTTTGGTGCGCTGACCCGAAGTTTCAAACCGGCGGCAAAACTCCAGCACATCATTGGTGTACTGGGTCGGCTTATTCTCATCGCCTTCCGCCGCGAACAGCGCCTGGCCTTCCTTGTCTTTGCCAACCACGCCTGCTTCCGGATCGAAACAAAGCGACATATCCTCGCTGTCAGCGTTCAGCTTTGCGAGGATGAAGGGGTAGCGGCGGATATATGCAGGCACATAAACGCCGGCGGTCAGCTTGCCATTTTCGTCAATGAAAGTGTTCACTCCTTCATTAAGGCCCAAAAGAGCGATCGGCAGCGGCGTGTCATTGGCAGTGAAGACAATCGGATAGTGACGCTGGGCATCGACGAATTCGTCCACCGTCAGCGGGATGGCATGGGTGCTTGCCATGAACGATGCGTCTTCAAAGTTCGCCACTTTCCATTCCGCGTGATCGCGGCTGTTGAGTGGCATTAAGTCTTTATAGAAAAGCGGAAGTTGCGGCTGCGGCGCGGTGGCCATGGAAAGTCTCCTCGAACCTAAATTATTGGTATCCCAAAGCGGTATTTGCGCGAATTTGGCAAGTTCCGCTCATAAGTTGGCAGGCGCTTTAAGCGGTCGCGGGCCTAGGTGCAAGCACGAGGACTATTCGATCACAACATTTGGCAGAAATTGGCGTCATTTGGGAAGAAGCTTGCCCGGATTAAGCAATCCTTGCGGGTCCAGCGCGTGTTTAACCGCGCGCATCATCGAAAGGCTTACCGGATCACCAAGCCGGTCCAGCTCACCCACTTTCATCTGGCCAATTCCGTGCTCGGCGCTGATCGAGCCGCCCCACTGCGTCACAAGATCATAGACAAAGGCGCTAACCTTTTTGCCGTGGGTCTCTTCCCATTCGCCCGGGATCGCGCCTTTGGGGGCAAGGATGTGGAAATGAACATTGCCGTCGCCCAAATGCCCAAATGCAACCGCGCGCGTTCCGGCAAACCGCGCCTCTACCGCAGGGGAGGCTTCCAGTATGAACTCTGGCATTTTCTCAACTGGCACGGAAATATCATGCTGCATAGCAGGTCCAAGAGCGCGCTCTGCGGCTGAAATGGAATCGCGCAAGGTCCAGAACTCCTCAGCCTGACGCTCATTTGAGGCGATCACAGCATCTTTCAGAAGACCATCCTCAGCGGAAGCTGCGAGGGCATTTTCCAGCATTTCGCGCAAGGCTGAATCGTCTTTTTCTACGCCCATACATTCGATCAGCGCATACCAGTCGTATCGCTGTGCCAATGGCGCACGTGCATCAGGAAGGTGATCCAGCACGCTGGTGAGGCAATGGTCAGGCACCACCTCAAACCCTTCCAGGACATCGCCCAACGCGCTCTCGGCCCTGCGAAGAAGCGTGCGCGCATCGGTAATCGAGGACAGGCCGACCCATGCCGCCGCGCGCGATCTTGGCGCTGGCAAAAGCTTAAGGCACGCCGCTGTCACAATTCCCAAAGTGCCCTCTGAGCCAATGAGGAGCTGCTTAAGGTCGAACCCGCGATTGTCCTTTTTCAGCGCGGTGAGCGCGCTAAAGATGCTGCCATCGGCCAGCACCGCCTCAAGCCCCAGAACCTGCGCGCGCATGGTCCCGTGGCGCAGAACCTGCGTGCCGCCTGCATTGGTGGAGATGAGCCCGCCGATTGTGGCAGAGCCCTTGCCGCCAAGGGTCAGGGGAAAGCGCAGGTTCGCCTGCGCTGCCGCTTCGTGAAGCGTTTGCAGGATAAGCCCTGCCTCGCACACCGCCTGGGCAGAGCCTGCATCAAGGTATCTGATCGCGTTCATTCGGCGCAGCGATAGGAGGATTGACCCGCCGTCTTTATCGGGGGTTGCACCGCCTGCCATGCCGCTGTTCCCGCCTTGAGGCACGATCGGCACGTTATGGCGGGCACACAATTTGACAAGCTGCGACACCTCGTGTGCCGAAGAAGGCGAGGCAAGACCAATGGCAGAACCTGAATAGCGCCCGCGCCAATCGGTGAGCCACGGCTCCATGTCCTGCGCCAAAGTCGTCCAGCCTTTGGGGCCAAGCAATTTGGAAGCTTCGGCAACAAAAGGGGTTTTCGTAGTCATGGTCGCGCTCATTGTTGCGCCTATGCCACATATCTACGCGAATGCACCAATGGTTTGGCGTCTGGGGCATGGAACTGGCCGTCAAGTTAAGGCAGCGTTCAATCAGCTTAGCTAGGCAATACGCATTGATTGGGTAAGACTTTTGGTGGGGTCTTTCGTGGGACGTTTGTTTAAGAGGGATGAGAAGGCTCCATGTCTAGCCTCATATCTGGCCTAAACGTGATTGCTGCCTCGCTGGCGTTGCTGGTGCCGTTTGCACAGGTGCACGCAGAAGAGGTGCACGGGGACGAGGTGCACGCAGAAGAGGTGCAGGGGGATGAGCTGCACGCACAAGAGCGCGCTCCGTCATCAGCACCCCCGACCAATTCCCCATATTCAGCAGCTCAATTCGCGGCAGCCCAGCTATCAGCGGCGCAGCTCTCGACGCCCCAATTGCCCGGGCCTCAATTCCCCGGGCCCCAATTCCCCGCGGCCCAATGCTCTGCGAAGGCAGAAGAGACGCCAAGCATCGTCTCAGACCAGTCCTATTTAGAAGCGCAAATTCGCGGCTCGCTGCCTAAACACAGTGAGCCCGAAACCGTCCCGCTGCCCTCGCAGCTGAGCGCGTCTCAGTGGCTGGATGCTCTTCACCGCTCGCGAAATGCCAATCAGCACCGGATTGAGCGGCGCGTCACCATTCGCATCACCCCTCTGCGGCAAAGCTCACGCAATAGCCTTTTGGCACAGCTCCCGCGCCGGGGCGTCACGCAAGCGTTTGAAGAACGCAAAATGGACAATTGCCTGCCAGTCTCAGGAATAGCGGGCGTGCAAACGGGCACTGGCAATCGCCTGCTGCTGTTCCTGCGCGATGAACGGATCATCAGCCTCAATTTAGAGCGCGGCTGTGAGGCCCGCGATTTCTACTCCGGCTTCTATGTCGAGCGAAGCGAAGATGGCCGCCTGTGCGTAAACCGTGACAAGCTGCAATCGCGCAGCGGTGCCAAATGCGAGGTTGAACGCATGCGGCGCCTCGTCAAGTCAGAGGACTAGGCCCCCTCCCGAGCTAATTCTTCACAGGGCTTATTCTTGACTCCGGACGCCTTTTTGGCCAATCGGTCGAGGCTGTTTTGGTGGTAGTGGCACATTTGTGCGGCGCATTGCCGAAATCTGAGTGCGCTCACCTTTTCTTTATCCGGACATTTTCGCTGACTATGACATTTGCCGATCTCGGCCTTTCTCCAGAATTGCTTCAAGCGGTCGAGGCCGCTGGGTATACTGAGCCAACAGCTATCCAGGCCGAGGCAATCCCTTCTGTTCTTATGATGAAGGACCTGATCGGGATCGCACAGACGGGCACCGGCAAAACCGCAAGCTTTGTGCTGCCGATGATTGATGTGATGGCATCAGGGCGCCGCCGCGCGCTTATGCCGCGTTCGCTCATTCTTGAACCCACACGCGAGCTGGCCGCTCAGGTTGCCGAGAATTTTGAGAAATATGGCCAGAACCATGATCTCAAAATGGCTCTGCTTATCGGCGGCGTTCAGATGGGCGACCAGATCAAGGCGCTGAATGACGGGGTCGATGTTTTGATCGCGACGCCGGGCCGCATGATGGACCTGTTCGAGCGGGGCAAAATCCTGCTTTCGGGCTGCGAACTTCTGGTCATCGACGAAGCGGACCGGATGCTCGATATGGGCTTTATTCCCGATATTGAGTTCATTTGCGACAAGCTTCCTGAGACGCGCCAGACAATGCTGTTTTCGGCGACCATGCCGGCCCCGATCGAAAAGCTCGCTAAGAAATTCCTCAACAATCCCAAACGGATAGAAACCGCACGCGCTGCGACCACCAACAAAGATATTACAGCGTTCAAAGTGCCGGTGAAAAGCCGCCAGAAACGCGATACGCTTGAGTGGCTACTGGCTAACGATCAGGTTGAAACCGCGATCATCTTTGCCAATCGCAAAACAACGGTGCGCGAGCTTAACAAGCATTTGCAAAAGCGCGGCTTTGCAAGCGGCGAGATTCACGGCGATATGGATCAAAACTCGCGCCTCAAAGAGCTGGACCGGTTCAAATCGGGCGATGTGAATATTCTGGTGGCCTCCGATGTGGCGGCGCGCGGTCTCGATATCAAAGGCGTCTCTCACGTCTTTAACTTCGATACGCCGTGGCATCCGGATGATTATGTGCACCGGATCGGGCGCACGGGCAGGGCAGGGGCCAAGGGCCGCGCCTTCACTCTCGTATCCGATGAAGATGCAGAGGCTATCTCAAATGTTGAAAAACTTACCGGCCATCCGGTCAAGGCTTTTGGCAAAGAAGATGTGCGCGTCGAACTGGCTGAACCTGGCGCGAAAAAGGGCGGCAAGCGGGCCGAAGAAAAGCCAGCCGAAGAAAAGCCAGCTGAAGAAAAACGGGCTGCCGAAAAGCAGGAGCGCGAGGAGAAGCCCAAGAGGTCGAACCGCAAACCGCGCGCCAGCACCGACGAACAAGACCATGTTGAGGCGAAAGCTGAAAAGCCGCGCAAACCGCGTAAGTCCAGCCCGCGCGATGAGGACAGTGATCCCGTCGCTGCAGGCGAGTGGAACGGTCCTAAACCCGGTTTCCTAGACGTGAGCTTTGGCGAGTAACACTTCCAGCAAGTTGGCGCCGGACAATGTATCCCAGCAAAGCACCTGGTGAACGCAAAGCAGATTTTGTTGTCCACGCGCTCTCGGTGGTCTTCCTTGTGCCTGCCAGCCTGCTACTTATCCAAAGCGCCTTGAACACCGGCAATGCGCTGCTGACTTCGGCGGTGGCCGCCTATGTCTGCGCGGCGCTATTCTCGATCAGCATTTCTTTTGCCTACCACCTGCTGCCCCGGCATGAGCTACGGCCGCGTTTGCGCAAATGGGATCATGCCGCGATCTATGTCGTAATCGCCGGCGTGTTTGGCCCGCTGCTTGCAGTGTGCGACACTTGGAGCGGGTATGCGATCCTGTGCGTTTTATGGATTTTTGCAGCCGGCGGGGTGGTCTTCAAGCTTGCAGGCGGCAACCCCGATTCCCGTTGGTCGCTCATCTCCTACCTTGGGATGGGCTGGTTTGCCTTGGTCGCCTTGCCCGATTTCTGGGCCGGTCTCCCGCCACTAAGCGTCGCGCTCATCGCGGCAGGGGGCACCTTTTACACCATCGGCACATTGTTTTACCGAAGCAAAACCATGCCCTATCGCTACCCCATCTGGCACGGATTTGGCACAGGCGGCGGGCTTTCGTTCTTCGCTGCTATCTGGGTTGCCGTTAAAAGCGTTCCCGCAGCCGCGTGAACCGCAAAGCCATCGGCAAGCACGTCCACAAGCACGTCCAAGGACCCCGAACGCGTCTGGCGGCGGTGAAGCTTCGGATCATACGGCTGCTGAGCCGCTAATGGCCTTACCCATCCCAACACCCAAGGCGCTCTTGGCGGATAAGGGCTATGATAGTGACAGGTTCCGTGAAAGCCTGTTGATGCACGGTATCCTGCCGATCATCCCGCCTAAAGCTAACCGCAAAGTGCCAGAACATCCCGACTATCGCCGCTATCGTGACCGCAATCGCGTCGAACGAATGTTCAACAAACTCAAGCAATCACGCCGGATCGCCACTCGCTACGACAAGACTGCACTATCCTTTGAAACCTTCCTCAACCTCGCCAGCGCTCGCCTATGGATCAAAGCTTATGTCAACAGGGCCTAATATAATTGGTTTGTAGGAGAAAACCTTTTCCGCAAGCAGGTCTATATCTAGCTCCTCGCCATTATGGTATTCAGTCGAATGAAAAACATAATCTGACCAATTTGGATCAGGTGAAATATTGCAAATTTGACGATATATTTTATCTTGCTCGAGTTGTTTTATACCTGGACTAAGCATTTTTCTCACAAGAATTTTGAATTCATTTCTATTTATCACATTACTTACCTCTTAAGTGATTGAGTGGTGTACGTATAATAATATTATTCAAATTGAATACGTTTCCGCCGTCTTTCAAAGGTTGATTATGGTCTAATTCGAACCTTCCTCGTTCACCTACTTGCTGGGTAAGAGGAGCAAACGGTGCGTTTCCATCTCTCATAATCTGACGGTTACTTGGGTCAAACTGCTTACTCAACACTTGGTCATTGGCAACGGCTTCCCAGAACTCCTGTCGGAAGTGGTTAAAGTCTCTAAACTGACGACCCGCAAGTTGCTCAGCTATCTGCGCTGGGACTTTGCCTGCATTGGCCTGAGTTCCGCGCAGCCATGTTTCGCCTTCGCCAATCCGTGGCAGTGTCCCGTCATGCGAAGCAACGCCGGGCTGCGACCGTCGTCCCGAAGCCGTTGTACCCGACGAGGGTAATAGGCCAGAGACTTCTTCGTCAAAAATCGTGTCCGCAACAGTGTTATCAGCTCCGTCCGTCTCAGGCGCTCGCCCGGATCGTCGAAATCGCCATCGCCGTTGAGGTCTTTGTCCTTGGGTGCGCCCAGTTCATTGAGCAGCGTGTTGAGCACAACGCTCACCGCAGCGCCTGCTGCTGCGCTGCTGCAATCGGCGGTGCCCCCAGCGGCACCGCCGATAAAGCCGGTCAGGCCCTACAAGGCTGCGCGCACAGTGACGCTTTCCTCGGTCTCAACGTCACCGCGCTTGAGGCATTTGCCAAAAGGTCGCGGGCGGCCCACCCGCCAAGTGAGCGAGCGGACGCCTAACCACAGCGCTTGGTCCAAGCTCTTAGCTAAAACTCTTGAGTTTACTGGCGCTTAGGCAACCGGCGTCACAAAGCTGTCGATGACGCGTTTCTCTCCAGCCTCTTCGAATTGGATGGTGAGCTTATTGCCTTCTTGATCAATCACGCAGCCGACGCCGAATTTGGCGTGTTCGACCATAGCGCCAATTGCGATATCAGAGCGGGGCTGGCTTGCGAAACTTGCAGCAGAGCGCCCCGGCTCGGCGAGGCGCTTTTGCTGTGTTTCATAGCCGGACGAGACAGCGCGCCGCCATCCCGGACCGCGGGTCTCAGCGCGCCCCGGATTTTGCTGGGCGACATGGGCGAAGGGGTCTTCGTTCTCGCTCCAATTCGCGCGCCATAGCGATGCGCCGCCGGTCATGGTGGTTTCTTGCTCGATGAACTCTTCGGGCAGTTCTTCGATAAAGCGTGAGGGGATGGAACTTGTCCATTGCCCGTAAATCCGGCGGTTGGCGGCATGCATGATGATGCACTTGCGCTTTGCCCGCGTGATCGCGACATAGGCAAGGCGGCGCTCTTCTTCGAGGGAGGCTAGGCCCCCTTCGTCTATGCTGCGCTGTGACGGGAAGACGCCTTCTTCCCAGCCGACGCAAAACACATGGTCGTATTCCAGACCCTTCGCCGCGTGCATCGTCATGATGGTGACGGTCTCTTCGTCATCGCTGCGGTCATTGTCCATGACGAGACTGACATGCTCAAGGAAGTCGCCGAGGCTCTCATACTCCTCCATTGCGCGGGCAAGTTCGGAGAGGTTTTCGGCCCGTCCTGCGCTTTCAGCAGAGCGGTCACGCGCGAGCATATCGTTATAGCCGCTCTCATCCAGCACAAGGCGAAGCAGGTCAGCAGGCGACATGACCTCAGCCGCTTCGCGCCATGCCAAAAACTGCCGCATCAAAGAGCCGATGGTGTTGGCGGCGCGTTTGGGCAGTTCGTCGCTGTCTGCGAGCTGCAAGGATGCAGCGGCCAAGGGCAGGTTCACCCGGCGCGCGTGAATGTGCATCTTCTCCAGCGTTTTGGAGCCAAGCCCGCGTTTGGGTTGGTTGTAGATACGCTCAAACGCGAGGTCGTCTTGCGGCTGTGCGATGACACGCAGGTAAGCGAGGGCATCGCGGATTTCGGCGCGCTCGTAGAAACGAAAACCGCCGATAATCCGGTAGTTGATGCCCACTTGGATAAAGCGGTCTTCGAATTCGCGCGTTTGGTACTGCGCGCGCACGAGGATGGCGACTTGGTCAAGCGGTGCGCCTTCACGCTCCAATCGCTCGATCTCTTCGGAGACGCGGCGCGCTTCCTCTGGTGCGTCCCACACGCCGATAACCTTGACCTTGTCGCCGCCATTAGCCTGTGTCCAAAGGCTCTTTTCATGGCGCTCAGAATTGGCGGCGATGAGGCCAGAGGCCGCGCCCAAAATCTGCGGGGTGGAGCGGTAATTCTGTTCAAGCCGCACCACGGCTGTGCCCGGAAAATCCTTTTCAAACCGCAGGATATTGGCAACTTCTGCCCCGCGCCATGAATAGATCGACTGATCATCATCGCCGACAACGCAGATGTTTTTGTGAGCCTGTGCCAGAAGGCGCAGCCACAGATATTGCACCGCATTGGTGTCCTGATACTCGTCCACCATGATGTATTTAAAGCGGCTCTGATACTCGGCCAGCACATCGGTGTGCTTCCGAAATATGTTGAGCATATGCAGCATCAGATCGCCGAAATCGCAGGCGTTGAGTGCCTTCAACCGCTCCTGATATGCGCCATACATCTGCGCGCCTTTGCCGTTTGCATAGGCTTCGTTCTCGCTTGCATCGAGGTCGTCGGGGTTGAGCCCCCGGTTCTTCCACCGGTCGATACATCCCGCCAATTGCCGCGCAGGCCAGCGTTTTTCATCAAGCTCATGGTCATTGATTAGCTGCTTGAGCAAGCGCAGCTGATCATCGGTGTCGATGATGGTGTAATTGCTCTGCAATCCCGCCAGTTCCGCATGGCGGCGCAGCATCTTCGCGCAGATTGAGTGGAAGGTGCCAAGCCACGGCAACCCTTCACCGGGCGCGCCCAAATGCCCGGCGACCCGCTCGCGCATTTCCTTGGCGGCCTTGTTGGTAAAGGTCACGCACAAGATCTGGCTTGGCCAAGCGCGCCTGGTCGCCACCAAATGCGCCATGCGCGCGGTCAGCGCTGCTGTCTTACCCGTACCAGCGCCGGCGAGCATCAAAACCGGCCCTTCCGTGGTCAGCACAGCCTCACGCTGCGGCGGGTTCAAACGCGCAGCATAGGCCGGCACGCCAGAGCCAGCACCAGCTTCGGGCGCGCTGTCGGAGGCAGATTGGGGAAGGTTCGCACTCATAATATCGCCGGAACAGGTATAGAACAAATGTTGGAAAGGCAACTTCGCATATTGCGTGCCCGCGCGCACGCATCCGTAACGCGCCGTCCCCCATAAATCGTCTTGGCCTGTTTCCAGAACACCTCTCGCTGATGCGTGTTCCTCGCGCGATCTGGGCACGGCGGGGGGCTGTACGAGGGGGCAAACCGGTGCGATGTAGAGGGCGTTCGTCATCGCTTGGGAATATTCATTCTAGGAGAATCCCATGCGAATTTCACATTTGTACCTTTTCGGTGTCGCGGTTGCGACTTTTGGCTTTGTGGCCGCCGTTCCGCTTAGCGCAGAGCCTCAGGATGCCCCGTCATCTTCTGGCCCGCCACCTTCTGCGCCGTCATCACCTGAGCTTTCAGCTGAGCAACAGGCTCAAGTCGACAGCTGGTCCGCGGAACAGCAAGTGCAATATGAGCTATGGCCAGCCGAGACGCAGGCCTACTACTGGGAATTGTCCGAGCCCCGCCAGATGATCTTTTGGCAGCTTGCCGATGAGGACAAAATTGCGCTCACCGCGATGACCGGGCCAGAGCGCGATGCTGCGTGGACCCAGATTGAGACACGCGCGCCCGCTTCATCGTAGGGTGAAAACCTCTCCCCTGCACAGCATTCCCAGCACCAAAGTGGTCCTTTGGGACGGGCGCGTCATCAGTCCCGCGTCTCGCCTGTGTGTGGTGTGTCTGTGCCGGGTGTGAGGGCAGGCTCGCGTGTAAACAGCGTGAGCCTGCCCTTGCCAACTTTGCGGCTCTTCTCGATGGTAAGACCCTTGACCTCAGGCTCCTCGTCAAAGGCGGTCTCCAGCGCGATCCATGTGCTCTCGCTGATCCAGCCGAGCCGCTGGAGACGGTCCAGAGCGACTTCGCCTGCGCCTGTGCGGTAAGGCGGGTCGAGAAGCAGCACATCGTAAGGCTCGCGCGAAGGGCGAAGGCCCATGACGGAGCTTGTCTCTATGGTGCTGCGCGCGCGTGCGTCCAAAGCCGTAACATTGGCGCGAATGGCGTCCAAGGCGCCGCGGTCCTGTTCGGCGAAAAGGCAATGCGCAGCCCCGCGTGACAGCGCTTCGAGGCCAAGTGCGCCTGAGCCTGCGAAAAGGTCGGCGACGCGAAGGTCCTCAAAACTGCCAAGGCGGCTGGTGAGCATGGAGAAAAGGGTTTCGCGGGTGCGGTCAGCAGTGGGGCGCGTCGCGTCGCCCTTGGGCGCAGTGAGCTTACGCCCGCGCCATTCGCCTGCGATGATGCGCATTATCGCTTTTTCTCCTTCTGGCCCTCTCTTTGGCCCTCTTTTTGGCCGCCCCGTTTAAGGCTCGCGACAAAGCGATCAAGGTCGCCCTTTTTGATGCGCACCGCTTGACCGCGCGGAAGGTCGCCCAGCGCAAAAGGCCCGTAACCCACGCGGATCAAGCGGTTTACCTCAAGGCCGAGATATTCGAGCACCCGGCGAACTTCGCGGTTTTTGCCCTCGGTGATGGTCATTTCGATCCAGTGGTTTTTATGACCCTTTCCGCCAGACCCGCGGTCCAGATTGGCGTCGATAGAGCCATAGCGCATGCCTTCGATCTCCACCCCTTCGCTAAGCGCCTCAAGCTGTTCCTGCGCGATTTCGCCAAAAGCACGGGCGCGGTAAGTGCGCGGAATGCCGGAGGAGGGAAGCTCCATCAGCCGTTTAAGCCCGCCATCATTGGTGAGGAGCAACAGCCCCTCAGTGTTAAAATCGAGGCGCCCGATCGGCATGACGCGCCCGGTGTCCTTGGGAAGGGCGTTGACCAGCGCGGAGTAAATCGTCGCGCGCCCGGCGGGATCGCGCTCTGCGGTGATGAGACCGGTGGGCTTGTTGAATGCATAGAGCTGGGCGGGTTCAGGCGGGCCCACAGGCTTACCATCAACGCTGACCCCTCTAAGCGAGGTGAGGAAGGTCGCAGGCGTCTCAACCGGTTTGCCGTGAAGCGTAATTCGCTTGTCGGCAATCATCCGCTCAATCTCGCGGCGGCTCGCCACACCTGCGCGGGCGAGCAATTTAGCGATACGGTCGCCTTCAGGGCGATCTTCGGATTTCTTGGGGTTTGTGGGCATAAAAGGCCCCTTAGGCGCTCAGGTGCTCCTGCACAATCTCATCAAAGCGCGCGATGCCGCTTTCCAGCGTTCCCATGGTGAGGTGCCTGATCGCTCCGCTTTCTAAACCTTGTTGGCCAAGCTCTGCTGCGCGGAAGTCTTCAGAGGCAAAAACCCCGCCATCAAGCAGGTTCCAGCTCTTCTCCCAATGGGCAAGGGCCTTCTCGGTCTTGGGCTCTTCGGGGATGAGCATAAAGTCCTCGACCACTGTGTGATTGTGCGACTGCGGCATAAGGACCATGATGTTCAAATAATCGGGGCTTGGCACGATCACGGTTGCCGGAAACAATTGATAGGCAAAGGTAATCACCCGGCGCATGGCGTCCATATCGGTGAGGTCCACGCCCTCCATTTCCTCCAAACGCCCAACGGCAGAGCGCATATGCGGGCCGACGATATCGCCGCTGGTGACGCCGTCTTTAAAGAAGGGGCCGATGGTGTTCGCATGGAGGCGCGTCACATGGTAGCTTTCCAGAAACGCATCCATGATGAGCTTCCAATTGCCTTTCACCTGGTGGATTTTTCGGCGGAAGAGGTGGAGGTCTCGCATTCCAAAAGCGTCGAAATCGGCGCTGATCGCTTTAGCGTCTGTGAAATCGGCGCCTTCCACTGGCGCAAACCAGATCAGGCCGCCGGTTTCGAGCGAGGGAAGTTCAACAAGGCTGTGCTCTGATTTGTCGAGGCCGGGGAAGGTTTCAGGGCGGGGCAGGGCGAGAAGCTTGCCGTCGAGCTTATAGGTCCAGGCGTGATAGGGGCACACCATGCGCTTGGCGCATTGAACCTCTTTGCCTTCGACCAGCCGCGTGCCGCGGTGTTGGCAGACATTGAGGAAAACATGCGCCTTGCCGTCATTGTCGCGGGTGATGAGCAGCGGGCGTCCGGTGTCGTCATGCGGCACCACCATTCCGGATTTAGGGAGCAGCGCTGAGGGGACGAGCACTTGCGGGAGCTGATCAAACAACGCCGCTTTCTCGCGCGCAAAGTGATCGGGGCAAGTGTAGCGGCTGGCGGGGACCGTGCCGATGGTGTCCACCGGGCGGCGCGCTTTGCCATCACGAATGCTCTCAGCCAGCGCGAGTTGGCCCGGCGTTGGGCTTAAGCTGGGCAAATCTTGCGTTGTTGCTTCGTTCATAGGCCTCTCCCTATTTCCCTTCGGCGAGTTATGCCCCACACTTGGCATGAAATCAAAAGGGATTAGGGATCACGTGACCGAAGCTGTTGCAAATGAAACGCCGGAAAAACCCAAAAAGAAACCCGGCATCCGCGAAGTCCTGCGCGCCCTGCGGAATAAGAAATCCGCATATATGGCGCTGTTTGGTTTCACCAGCGGGCTGCCCTTCGCACTGTTTCTGGGCACGCTTTACGCTTGGCTGTCTGAGGCTGAGGTGGATCTGGAGACGATGGGCGTCTTCTCGCTGATCGGCCTTGCCTACGCCTTCCAGTTTATCTGGTCGCCCTTGGTGGACAAGGTCGATTTACCGGGGCTTCGTAAGCTGGGCAAACGCAAACAATGGATCGCGCCGATGCAGCTGAGCCTCGGGATCATCCTTGTGACGCTCAGCCTTCTGGAGCCGAAAACACAGCTCGGCTGGTTTTCGCTCCTCGCCGGGATCGGCGCTCTTGCCAGTGCGACGCAGGACATTGCCATCAACGCTTGGCGGATCGACGTGGCGGACGAGGAAGCCACGCTCGATATGCTCTCCACGATCTACCAAATGGGCTTTCGCCTCGCCTCGCTTTTTGGCGGCGCATTGGGCCTTATCATCGCTGCAAGGATCGGTTGGCCAGAAACCTATATGATCTTTGGTGCAAGTATCCTTGCGGTGGGTGTCGCAGGGCTCTTTGCGCCTGACAGCGACCGTGACCGGGCAAGCACCGCAAGCACGAGCGAAGAGGAAATCGAGGAGCTTTATGCCGCCGGAGAAGTGCGCCCCGAAGTGCGCCGCAGCTTCCTTTGGATGGTGGTCGGCCTATGGGTGTGGGCTCTCACCATCCTTGGCATCTTCATGGTCCGCGCACTTGGCGGTTTTGTGCCGATGATGGGCGTGCTTGATCTGGGGCTGTTTGCTATCGACCCCAATTACCTGCTTGGCATGTTCGCTTTGAATGAAAGCGGGCGGCCCGATCCGACAGAGTTTACCGCCAAGATGGGACCGTTCATTATTGCAGCGACCATTGTTGTACCAGCGGCAATTGCAGGGATGCTCCACCGCCGCAAAGCGCAAGGGGTGGAAGTGATTTTGGCAGGAGAAACCGCGCCGCGCGTATCGGGCGCTGTCGATCACCTTTACCGCGCATTGCTCGCGCCCTTGGTAGAGTTTGTTGGGCGGATCGGCTGGTCGCTTGTTTTGATCTTGGCGCTCGTCCTGACCTACCGGATTTGCGATGCGATCTGGGGGACGTTTGCCTATCCGTTTTATCTGGGCGAGCTGAATTACACCAATGATGAGGTCGCCTTTGCGTCTAAGCTCTTTGGAGTTTTGGCAATAATCGGCGGTCTTGCGTTAGGCGGCCTCATGCTCACGGTTCTCGGGCGGATGCTAACTCTTACCTTGGGAGCTTTGCTCGCAGCGCTCACTAACTTGCTTTACGCCGATATGGCGGTTGGTGGAGCCAATATGCAATGGGCCAGCGACTTGGTGGGCTTCTCTTGGTTCATCAGTACTATCGCGCCATTCGGCTCCGACGCTTTGCCCCGGTTGGCGTTTACGATCATGTTTGAGAACTTGGCCATCGGTATCGCTGGTGCCGCCTATATCGCGTGGCTCTCCTCCATCGTGTCGAAGAAATACGCAGCGGTGCAATATGCGCTTTTGTCCTCACTCACTCTGCTTGTGGGCACTTTGGGGCGGGGCGCTTTGGGCGAAATGATCGAGGATCAGGGCTATTTCGATGTCTTCGTGCTCACCACTCTGATCGGGCTGTTCGCCGTGGTCCTGTGTCTGGCGGAATGGTATCGTCAATCCAAGATGGGCACCGACGATGTTGAGGCTAAGCCGAAGGTGCAGGCTGCTGAATAGCCAAACCACACCCGTTCGCCCTGAGCCTGTCGAAGGGCGCGTGCGCGGTTCATCCTTCGGAGTCGAAGACGGCCGGAGGCCACCGGCTCAGGACGAACGGGGAGCGGTAAGGTGTTAGGCGCGATAAAACCCTACCTTGAGAAAGAGGCACTCGCGGCCTTCTTTGTCGGGGTCTCCTCCGGCTTTCCTTATGCGATGATCGGCGCAACGCTGACCACAAGGCTCGCCCAAGACGGGATCGACAAAGCAACCGTCACAGCCTTCACGCTCGCCTTCCTGGTCTACAACCTCAAAGTGTTTTGGGCATGGGTGGTGGACGGCGTGCGCCTGCCGGTCATTAACCGCATGGGACAGCGGGTTTCGTGGATGCTGTTTTCCGGCGTTCTGGTGATCGCCTCTGTCGTAAACCTGGCGCTGGTCGATCCGCAGAGCAGCCTTACCGCCACCATCATCGCTGCGGTCCTTGTAGGGGTCGCGGGGGCCACTTTTGACATTGTGATCGACGCCTACCGGATCGAAACCTTGCGCCCGGACCAGCTCGGCACGGGATCAGGGATGAGCCAATATGGCTGGCGTATCGGAGCTGCAGGTGCCGGTGCGCTCGCACTGGTGGTCGCAGCGCGTTACGGTTGGTCGGCAGGCTATCTCGCTTGCGCCGCCTTCGCGCTCCCGGCCATGCTGACAGCGCTCATCAAGGGCGAGCCCGCAAGACGCACCGTCACCATCGCCAAGAAGGGCGTTTCCGATGTGTGGCAGTCCATCGCCGGGCCTTTTCGCGAGTTTCTGGGGCGGCACGGGGCGTGGCTCGTCCTCGCCTTTATCCTTGTTCACAAGATCGGCGATACGCTCGCCAATCTCACCTTCCGCCTGCTGTTCGATGACCTTGGTTTCACCAATGATGAGATCGCGCTTTACGATGTGGGGCTGGGCTTTTGGGCCTATATGATCGGCATATTCCTGGGCGGGATACTGTACGCGAAATTGGGCCTCAAACGCTCGGTGATGATCGCGCTGATCTTAATGGCGGTGTCCAATGTGAGCTTTGCTGGTCTGGCCGTGGTCGGGCACTCGAACTGGGCGATGGCGGGCGCCATCGGGTTTGAGAACTTCGCCAGCGGATACGGCGGCGTGGTGGTCGTCGCCTATTTCTCGGCGCTCTGCGATCTGAGATTTACGGCGGCGCAATATGCCCTGATCTCCGCTGGCGCGAGTGTGGTGGGTCGCTTGCTCACAGGCACCACGGCAGGCGGGCTGATTGAGGGAATTGGCTATGTGAACTTCTACCTGCTCACCACAGTGCTAGCGCTTCCGGGTATAGCGCTGTTCTGGTGGATGATGCGCACAGGCCTTGTCGATGAGGCGATGGGGAGTGCTGGCACTCAAACCTGAGGTCCGTTCGTGCTGAGCCGGCGGCCTTTGGCCGTCTTCGACTCCGAAGCCCACCCACCCTTGCGAGCGTCCTTCGACAAGCTCAGGACGAACGGACCTCAATCTCAATTGCTCGCCTTATTCCCGGCATGCTGCGAAGCAGCGAGCCCGCGCCCGCCTACCCCATGGCGGGGGCGTTGCCCCCACCTAGGCGGACGCTTTGCAACCTTAGTGGATCAATCCGGCATCTCGTCATTCAACCGCAGAGCTTCGCCAGCAAGGTAAAGCGAGCCCGCGATCAGGACCGGGAAGTCGTCGTTTGGAATGCCGAGCAATGCATCTTCAATGTCGGTCGCCTCCCGCGCGGTTTCGTCAAAAGCTGCCGCTAATTGACTTTCGTGACCGGGCACTGGAACAACGGTGACTGATCGGATCAGCGGAGAATTCATCTGATCCATAAATGCTCTCGGGTGCTTGCTAGATATCATTCCGATAATGAGATGATAGTAGCCAATCTGGCCCGAAATTACCTCTGCGGCGTTCGCATTGTGACCGCCATCTAGCCACACCTCGCGATCATTCGCCAATGAAGTGAGACGCCCATCGCCAAGGCGTTGAAGACGGGCAGGCAAGAAAGCCTCCTCAACACCTTGCCGCAGCGCCTCATGACTGCTGACGGTTATCTTGTTTTGATGAAGCAACATGGCCACGGCTAGCCCTGCGTTAATTGCCTGATGATGTCCTTTCAAGCGAGGGCGCGGTATGTCCACCCTTCCAGTTCGATCATCCAGATAATAGTACGAGTCGTGTCCGCCGGACCACCATTTGGGATAGTGGTCAAAATTTGGATTCCCGGCCTGGTCGTCTTTTCTAATCCACTGAGCATCGGAGGTCTTCGCTACGTCCTCGATAGCTTGAAGAGAAATTAAGGGGTACTCAAAATCTCCTAGCGTCACCAGCGGCACACCCCGCTTCGCAATCCCCGCTTTCTCAAACGCGATCCGCGCCATCGGCGCTTCTGGCACACCTTCCTCGGGCGCCAGCAAGAACCGCTCGTGATCAATCCCCAGCGCCGCAATCCCGCATGCCGCAAGCGCTTCGGGTTCCAGCACATTGGTTGCATCAAAACGACCCCCTACGCCCACTTCGACCACGCAGGCATCGGCTGGCGTTCGGCTGAAGGCGAGGAAGGCCGCAGCGATGGTGACTTCGAAAAAGCTGGGGGCAAGATCCTCGCCATCTTGCTCACTGGCATCCAAAACCTCTTCGAGCAAATCCGCCAGCGGGCCGTCCTCGATCAGTCTGCCCGCAATCCTGATCCGCTCATTATAGCGCACAAGGTGGGGCGAAGTGGTGACGTGGACGCGCTTGCCATCGGCCTCAAGCATCGCGCGAAGGAATGCGCAGACCGAGCCTTTGCCATTGGTGCCTGCGACATGGAACACGGGCGGCAGTTTGCGATGCGGATTGCCGAGGCGCTCCATCAGAGCGGTGATTGTTTCGAGCCCCAAGCGCCCTTGCGGCACGCTGAGTGCGCTTAGCCGGTCGAGCTGTGCCTGGACGCGCGGGTCGTCAGATTTGCCGAAGTCCATTAGTCCTCCCCAAACTGGGAAGGGGGACCAGCGACAAGCTGGTGGAGGGGCAGGTAGAAAAAGTGGTGAAACATCTGCGGGTTCCCCTCCACCACGCCGCTGCGCGTCGCGGTCCCCCTCCCCGTATAGGGGAGGTTAGGCGGCTTCATCTGCCGGCTGAAGGAAGTCGAGTACCGTCGCAAGGCGCGCTTTCAGCTCGCTGCGCGGCACAACCATATCGACCATGCCGTGCTTGTGGAGATACTCGGCACGCTGGAAACCTTCAGGCAATTGCTCGCGGATGGTGTCTTGGATCACGCGCTGGCCAGCAAAGCCGATCAGCGAGCCGGGCTCTGCGATATGGATATCGCCGAGCATTGCGTAACTCGCCGTGACGCCGCCCGTGGTCGGGTCGGTGAGGACGACGATGTAGGGAAGTCCCGCCGCCTTCAAACGCCGGGTCATCACGGTCGCGCGCGGCATCTGCATAAGGGACAAAATGCCTTCCTGCATGCGCGCACCGCCCGCCGCTGTCACCACGACGAACGCGCATTTCCTATCGAGAGCCTTTTGCGCGCCCTGACAAAACGCCTCGCCCACAGCCATACCCATTGAGCCGCCCATAAAGGAGAAATCCTGCACGCCGACCACAGCCGCCTGGCCGTTGATCGCACCTGATCCGCTCACGAAGGCATCGGCATGCGGGCTCTTCGCGCGCGCGGCTTTCAGGCGGTCGGTGTATCTTTTTGAATCTTTGAACTTCAATGGGTCTTCGGTCACTTGCGGGATAGGCAGAACCTCAAATCCATCGTCCAGCAGCAATGACAGGCGCGTATTGGCATTGATCCGCCCGTGGTGATCGCACTTCGGGCACACATGGAGGTTTTCCTCATAATCAGAGACGAAGAGCATTTCCTGACAATTGGAGCATTTGATCCAAAGGTCTTTTTCAGTGCTCGTCTTCTCATCGCCAAAGCCCAGCGAATTGCGGACGCGGTTTAACCAGCTCATTCTTAGTCAATACCTCAATAATTCGTCATTGCGAGGAGCGAAGCGACGTGGCAATCCAGTTCCAAAGGTTGCGATTTATTGCAAGGGCAGGACTGGATTGCTTCGCCCGCGGCTCGCAATGACGGATTAGCTGGCTTTACGAATGGCCTCAACCATCGCGCTCGTCAGCTCCTTTAGCTTAGCCGGAGCATCTGCGCCATATTCGCCTACCAAGTCAACAAAGGCTGACCCTACGACAACGCCGTCTGCATGGGCAGCGATGGCGGCGGCCTGTGCCGGTTCGCGCACGCCAAAGCCGACTGCGACGGGGATATCGGTGGCCGCTTTGAGCGCCGCGACAGCCTCTTCGATGGAGCCTGCTGCGGCTTGCTGTAGCCCGGTGACCCCGGCGACGGAGACGTAATAGAGAAACCCGCTCGACCCTTCGAGCACCTGCGGCAGGCGCTTTGCATCGGTGGTCGGGGTGGCGAGGCGGATGGGCGAAATGCCAGCATCGCGCAAAGCCGGACCCAGCGCATCGTCCTCCTCAGGCGGAATATCGACGCAGATAACGCCGTCCACGCCAGCGCCCTTGGCAGCCTTGGCAAACCATTCAGGCCCGCGCCGGATCATAGGGTTGGCATAGCCCATGAGCACCAGCGGCACATCGGGGTGGCGTGTCCGAAATTCATAGGCGTATTGCAGCACATCGGCGGTGGTGGTGCCTTTGCCAAGCGAGCGCAAATTCGCCGCCTGGATAGCGGGGCCATCGGCCATTGGATCGGTGAACGGCATCCCCAGCTCAATCACATCCGCGCCGCCTTCGACGAGGGCGTCTAGGTTGGCAGCGGTGTCGCCATCACCAGCGGTGATGAACGCAACGAATGTGGCATGGGGTTTGGAAAAGGCGTTTTGGAGGCGACTAGTCATTGGAGCTTTCATGGGTTTCTGTGAGGTCAATTTCTTCTCGTTCTGGCAGTTTGGTTCCACACCAAGGACAATGGTCAATTGAAATCACTCCGCCGCCGGCTTCGTTAAGAATGATCAGGCCATAGCTCCCGTCCCTTTCGCTGCAATGGATCATGCAATCAGGGCAATCAAAGCGATCGGGGTGCTGATCACACGTGTATTCAGCATGATACTGCATCATTTCGCAGCAGTGCTTCACATGTCCACCCCAAACACTCCACCTTCGTCACCCTGAACTTGTTTCAGGGTCCATCCAGCCACTGACTCCGCTGGCGCGGGCCTAGTGATGGATGCTGAAACGAGTTCTGCATGACGGTTTTCGTAACTCCCTTCGTCATTCCGGCGAAGGCCGGAATCTAGGGCTGCGAGCACTGCACTTTGCCGCTCTGGACCCCAGCCTTCGCTGGGGTGACGGGTGTGGGTGAAGATGCTCACATCTCCACCCCAAGCTTCTCCGCCACGGTGAAAATGTCCTTATCGCCGCGCCCGCATAGGTTCATGCAAATGATCTCGTCCTCGCGCATCAATGGCGCGCGCTTGGCGACGGCGGCGAGGGCGTGGCTGGGCTCTAGCGCGGGAATAATCCCCTCGGTGCGGCAGAGCAGTTGGAAGCCTTCCAACGCCTCATCATCGGTGACGGCGGTGTATTCGACGCGGCCTGTGTCTTTGAGCCAGGCGTGTTCGGGGCCGATGCCGGGGTAGTCTAGCCCTGCGGAAATCGAGTGGCCTTCGGTGATCTGGCCGTCTGCGTCTTGCAAGAGGTAGGTCTTATTGCCGTGGAGCACTCCGGGTGCGCCTCCGAGGAGGCTTGCCGCGTGTTCGTCGCCGTCAAGGCCGCGGCCTGCGGCTTCTACGCCGAGCATTTTCACGTCTGCATCGTCCAGGAACGGGTGGAACAGGCCCAGCGCATTCGAGCCGCCGCCAATGCACGCGATCAGCAGGTCGGGCAGGCGGCCAGCGCGGGCCAGCATTTGCGCGCGCGCTTCGGTGCCGATGACGCTTTGGAAATTGCGCACCAATTCGGGGTAGGGGTGGGGCCCTGCGGCGGTGCCGATGATGTAGAAGGTGTCGTGCACATTGGCGACCCAATCGCGAAGCCCTTCGTTCATCGCGTCCTTAAGCGTCGCGCCGCCGCTGGTGACGGGGACAACTTCTGCGCCGAGCAGCTTCATGCGGAAGACATTGGGCGATTGGCGCGCCACATCCTCTGCGCCCATGTAAATCACGCAAGGCAGGCCAAAGCGCGCACAGACGGTCGCGGTGGCAACGCCGTGCTGCCCAGCGCCGGTTTCCGCGATAATCCGCGTCTTGCCCATGCGTTTGGCAAGCAGAATCTGCCCGATGCAATTGTTGATCTTGTGCGCGCCTGTATGATTGAGCTCGTCGCGCTTGAACCACACTTGCGCGCCCATTCCTTCGCCAGCGTCTTTGCGCAATTCCTCGGTCAGGCGCTCGGCGTAATAAAGCGGCGAGGGGCGGCCGACGTAGTGCTCGAGCAGGTCGTCAAACTCGGCCTGAAACGCGGGGTCTTGCTGCGCCGCGCGATACTCACGCTCGAGGTCCAAGATCAGCGGCATCAGTGTTTCAGCGACATAACGCCCGCCAAAATCGCCGAAATGGCCCCGGTCATCCGGCATCTGCCGGAAAGAATTGGCATCGGGCTGGTTGCGGAAGGAGTCGGGTTGATCGTTCAAAACAAAAGTCCGTTCGGGCTGAGCCGGTGGCCTGAGGGCCGTCTTGCGACTCCGAAGCCTGTTCTCTGCCTCGGACCCAGCCGATTGGCCTACGCGCGCCCTTCGACAAGCTCAGGGCGAACGGAGGTGGTTTAAGGGTTTAGCGCCGCTTTACAGAACGCGGCAATCTTGTCCACGTCCTTGATCCCGGGAACGCTTTCGACGCCTGACGCGGTGTCCACCAGAGCGGTGCCGGTCGCGCGGATGGCCTCTGCGACGTTGCCTGGATCAAGCCCGCCAGCAAGCCCCCATCGGAGCGGCCCTTTGTAAGCCTCCAGAAGGCTCCAATCGAAGCCGTGGCCCATGCCTCCGGGAAGCGCAGAACCCTTTGGCGTCTTGGCGTCAAACAAGAGGAAATTGGCAGCATCAGAAAAATCGTCCGCACGCGCCACATCTTGGGCGGTTTCAACGCTGAGCACTTTCCAAACCGGCAGGCCAAAGCGTGCCTTTACCTCGGCAACCCGCGCCGCATCCTCTTTGCCGTGCAATTGGACGGCATCAAGCTTGCCTGCGGTGATGCTCTCTTCAAGGAATGCGTCGTCAGGGTTCACAAATACCCCGACTTTTTGAACTGAGCTCGGGGTTTCGGCCGCCAATTTCGCGGCAAGGTGCGCATCGGCATAACGCGGCGAGGGCGGGTAGAAATTGAACCCGATATGCGTCGCACCAGCATCCGCCGCAGCGGCGATGCTGGCCGGTTTGGTCAATCCGCAAATCTTGATCTGCATTGTCATTGCAAGAGAGGCCTAAAGCGTTGCCTCAATCGCTCTTGCAGCGGCCACCGGGTCTTCGGCGCGGCTGATGGGGCGGCCTATGACGAGGACGCTTGCGCCGTCATCGCGCGCTTTGCGGGGCGTGACGACGCGTTTTTGATCGCCTGCACCGCTTCCGGCGGGACGCAGGCCGGGGACGACGAAATAGCCGTCTTTCCATTGCTTGCGCACTTTGCCCACTTCGCGGCCCGAACACACAATTCCATCGAGGCCCGATGCATGGGCGAGTTCGGCAAGGCGCATCACCTGATCCTCGGCGCTTCCGCCGATGCCGGTTGAGACAAGGTCGCTTTCGTCCATGCTGGTCAGCGTTGTGACCGCGACAACTTTGCAGCCCTCTGCCGCCGCAGCCTTTGCATCCTCCATCATCGCGCGCCCGCCGCTGGCGTGGATGGTGACGATTTTGGGTTCGTAAACATGAATCGCCATCATCGCGGATGCGACGGTGTTGGGGATGTCGTGAAATTTGAGGTCGAGGAAGATCGGCAGGCCCAAATGAGCGATTTCGTGCACGCCGTGCCCGCCATGCGCGCAAAAGAACTCAAGGCCCAATTTGACCCCGCCAATATGCGCCTTAACCTTGGTGATGAGCGCCTTTGCAGGCTCAATCTGGGGCACATCCAGCGCGAGGAAGACCGGATTGCTCATGGTGTGCCTCCTTCCACTGGCGTCAAGCTTTCTTCATCTTTGGCCGAAGTCTTATCCTCAAGCTTTTCAACAGGCTTGCCCACAGGCTCCTCGCGGCTTCGCGCAATCGCTGCGGATTTCATCGAGTTTTCAAGGCTGCGGATGCGGCGGTCGAGACCCCATTTGACCGAGCGGTGGTAAAGCCACATCGGAAACAATCCCAAGAGGAAAGCGAGGATTACAAGCGCTGGCACTTTGGTTTCGACCAGCAGGCCGTCCCACAAGGTCACTTCAACCGGGGTCCAATTGAGGAATGAAAAGAGCATGATCGCGCAGGCGAGCATGACCCACAAAACGGTGCGCACTATCTGCATGGGGCCTTGTGCTCCCTCCTGATTATTCCAGTTAATACAAACTAGGCCTTTTGGGGCTCAAGTCCAGCTTGGCGGTGCTTAATCGAACACTCGCCTATCCAAAAACACGCGCAAAGATCGTCTCGACATGCTTGAAGTGGTATTCGAGGTCGAATTTCTCTTCCAATTGCTCATGGGAGAGGGCCGCTGTCACTTCTTCGTCGGCTTTGAGCAGGTCGAGCAGCATCAGCGAGCCGCCCGATTCCCACACCTTCATCGCATTGCGCTGAACAAGGCGGTAGGCGTCTTCGCGGCTTACGCCTGCTTGGGTGAGGGCAAGGAGCACCCGCTGTGAGTGGATGAGGCCGCCCATGGCGTCCATATTTGACTGCATCCGGTCGGGATAGACGAGGAGCTTTTCGACCACACCTGTAAGCCGGGCAAGCGCGAAGTCCAAGGTGATCGTCGCATCAGGGCCGATGAAACGCTCAACCGAAGAGTGCGAGATATCGCGTTCATGCCACAGCGCCACGTTTTCGAGCGCGGGCAGGGCATAGGCGCGGATCATGCGCGCCTGGCCCGTCAAATTCTCGGTCAGGATCGGGTTGCGCTTGTGGGGCATCGCTGATGAGCCCTTTTGGCCTTTGGAGAAAAACTCCTCCGCCTCCAAAACTTCAGTGCGTTGAAGGTGGCGCACTTCCACCGCGAGGCGTTCAATCGAACCAGCGATGACCGCCAGGGTCGCAAAATAAGCGGCGTGACGGTCGCGCGGGATGACCTGCGTGCTGATGGGCTCGATTTCGAGGCCGAGTTGCTCAGCGACATAAGCCTCAACCTCTGGGTCGATATTGGCGAAAGTCCCCACCGCGCCCGAAACTGCGCAAGTCGCGATCTCCTTGCGAGCGGCGACGAGGCGGGTCTTGCAGCGGTCAAATTCGGCATAGGCCTGGGCAAGCTTCAACCCGAAGGTCACTGGCTCTGCGTGAATGCCGTGGCTGCGGCCAATGGTGGGGGTAAATTTGTGCTCCTCGGCCCGCGCTTTAATCGCGGCCAAAAGCCCATCAATGTCTTCCAAGAGCAGATCGGTCGCTTTCGCCAATTGCACGGCCAGCGTCGTGTCGAGCACATCGGAGCTCGTCATGCCCTGATGCATAAAGCGCGCTTCGCCCGTGAAGCCTGCCGCGTCAACTTGCTCAGCCACCCATGTAAGAAAGGCGATCACATCATGCTTTGTCACTGCCTCAATCGCGTCAATCGCCTCGACGTCAATCTTGGGGTTTGTCGCCCACCAATCCCACAGCGCTTTGCCAGCAGAGGCAGGGACCACGCCCATCTCGCCCAGTTTCTGCGTCGCATGCGCTTCGATCTCGAACCAAATGCGAAACTTGGCTTCCGGCTCCCAAAGAGCGGTCATGGCAGGGCGGGCGTAACGGGGGACCATGGGTGAGGCGTCCTTCAAAGTGGATGAATGGCTTTGAGGCGCGGCTATTCTGAGCTGCGGCTATTGGCAAGAGAGAAACCTGCGCTATCACCTGTAACCGAAACGGGAGCCCTCGCGAATGTGTAGGGCAGGAGGACTTTTTAATGACGAGCGAGACAGCCAAAGCGCCTCAACCCAAACCCACGCAAACGCGTGGACGCAGGCCTGAACCTAAGCCTGTGCGCCTTCAGGAAGAGCGTTACCCGCCATTCCTGCGGGTGACATTCAGAAGCTGGACGAAATGGTATCTGGAAGGGACTGAAACCTTCTGGCCGTTTAGCGACCTTGCGATCCGGTTTTTCATCGCCATGTGGTTCCTCCGCTCAGGCCTCGTAAAAGCGGCTGATTATGATGCCGCAGTGTTTTTGGCAGCTCAGGAATATCCAGTCAGCTGGTTGAGCCCGGCCAATGCAGCGGCGACCGGTCTTGCAATTGAGCTTGTCGGGCCCGTTCTTCTCCTGATAGGTCTGTTCACCCGGCCAGCCGCCTTAGCCATGGCGGCGCTCACCATCGTCTCGCAGGCCGTCTACATCCCCACCACAACCAATCTCATCGTAAGCGCGATGCTGGTTTGGTACATATTCCACGGGCCCGGCGCCTTCTCGCTAGACCGCGTTTTGGCTCTGGGCTTCAAGTCGTCCGCGCTTCCCCTCGCGCGCCCTGCCATTGCGGCATCGGAATGGTCGCGTGAGTATTTGGCGCCCATCATAATGGCAGCTTTGCGGATATGGATGGGCGTGAGCCTTCTCACGCATGCCGGTGTAATCGAGCCGCCAATCGCGGTGATGACATGGCTTCCGGTGACAATTTTCTCTGGGTTCCCCGATTGGCTGGCGATCATTTCAGCTGTGTTCTTCTTCACCGGTTTTGGCGCGGTGATCGTCTCCTATAGCCTGTTCTTCTTGATCGCGGCCTTTATGATTGCAGGCGCACATCCCAATGTGACGCTGTTCCCGTTCCTGTTCCTTGCGATTTACGAATCGAAGGGCGCAGGGGTGCTCTCTGCCGACCGCGCAATTCTCAGCTGGCTTGAGAAGAATATTCTGTTCGACCGCGATTATTCTGAAATCCCTGAACGCTGGCCGCATGTGGTTGTGGTCGGAGCCGGATTTGGCGGGCTCGCAGCTGTTGCGCGTCTCAAGCGCCTGCCTGTGCGCATCACCTTGATCGATAAGCGCAATTATCACCTGTTCCAGCCGCTGCTCTATCAAATTGCGACCGCCACGTTGAACCCCGCTGATATCGCAGCCCCGATCCGCTCGCTGTTCAAAGGCGATGGAAATGTGCGCGTGCTTAAAGGCGAGGTGAGCGGCATTGATGCAGAGGCCCGCACGCTCAGCTATGGGGACGGACAAGAGCTCCGATATGACCGCCTCGTTATCGCCACCGGCGCAACGCACAGCTATTTCGGAAAAGACGAATGGGGCGCATTTGCTCCGGGTCTTAAGACCATCGAAGACGGCGTTGCAGTGCGCGCATCCATCCTCAATGCGTTTGAGGAAGCGGAGGCGTCAGGCGATGAGGAGCGGATCAAGCGGCTGCTCACCTTTGTGATCGTAGGCGCGGGCCCCACAGGGGTGGAGCTTGCCGGTGCAATCGCAGAGCTTGCCAAGGTGAGCGTCGAACGTGAATTCCGAACAATCGACCCGGCTTCGGCCCGCGTGATTCTGGTGCAGTCAGGTGACCGCATCCTTCCTGCGTTTCCAGAAGAATTGTCCGCCAAAGCGGCCGAATCGCTGGAAAGCCTCGGCGTGGAAATCCGCACCGGCGGGCGTGTGACCGAAATCGCCGCGACGCATGTTCGCATTGACGATGACATCATTCTTGGAACTGAAACTGTCCTTTGGGCAGCGGGCGTCGAGGCGTCTCCTGCGGCCAAATGGCTGGGTGCCAAATCCGACCGGGCAGGGCGCGCTGAGGTTGACGCTCAGTGCCGTGTGATCAGCGCAAATGGTGCCCCGTTCGCAAACATTTTTGCCATTGGCGACACTGCGGGCAGCACGGCGTGGGATGGCAATCCCGTCCCAGGGCTCGCACCTGCGGCCAAACAAGCGGGCGCGTATGTCAGCCGCGTGATTGAGGCCGAATTGCTGGGCAAAGCATGCCCCGGACCTTTTGCCTACAAACACCAAGGGAGCCTTGCGACGGTTGGCCGCAAATCAGCGGTCGCGGATTTCGGTTTCATCAAGATGTCGGGCGCGGCCGCGTGGTGGCTGTGGGGCGTTGTCCATGTCGGCTTCCTGACAGGCGCGCGCAATCAGGTGACAGTGATTGTGAACTGGGCGTGGAGCTTCTTTGCCAAACATTCCGGTGTGCGGCTAATCACTGGCAGAGAGGGCTAACGTGTCGCTTTCCTACTAGGGGAAATGGCTTCATCATCCCATCGCTCGTATTTTGCGCAGTGGAGATGAGGCGGCCTGCCTAAGGAGGAACGCTGAAGGAGGATTGCCCAATCCGGTTTGGGGAAAATTTTGGCGTATGCGCGCGGAAGTGTTCCTTGCGTCCAACATGAAGGTTGTTGAAGATCAATGGGTTATGCAGCTGGGTGTTGGAGGTTAAGGGACAGCACTGTTCCTTAAGTCCAGCACCGGGTGTCTAGATTAGACCCTTTGCCCGCAGGCTCACATGCCCCTCTCGCCCGACAATGATATGATCGTGCAAAGTTACGCCGAGCAGTCTGCCAGCCTCAGCGATTTTCTGAGTGATCTGAATGTCGGCGCGGCTTGGCTCAGGATTGCCCGAGGGGTGGTTGTGAACAAGGATGAGCGCAGCAGCGCCCACATCCATAGCTCGCCGAATAACTTCGCGTGGGTGGATCGCCGCCTCGTCAATGGAACCATCACCAACATGGTGGTCATCAATCAGCCGGTTCTTGGTGTCGAGATAAAGCACGCGGACCCGCTCAACCTTTAGATGGGCCATGTCGATGGAGAGATAGTCGATGAGCGTTTGCCAAGAGCTGAGCACCGGTTTTTCGCTCAGCTCACTGCGCGCCATGCGCCGCGCGGCAAGGGCAACGCTTTTTAGAGCCGCCGCGCTGGTTTTGCCGACGCCTTTGGTGCGTTGGAGCGCGCCAGCATCGGCGTTCAAGACGCCGGAAAGCGATCCAAATTCCGCCAAGAGCGCCTTGGCAATCGGTTTGGTATCGCCTTGTTTAATCGCAGCAAAAAGGAGAAATTCGAGCACTTCATAATCGGCCAGAGCCTCTGCCCCGCCTTTCAGCAGCCGCTCTCGCAAACGCTCACGGTGCCCTGCGCCTGCGTGTTTGCCACATTCAGATTTAGTGGCATCAGATTTGGAAGCATCAGACGTGACGCTTGCACCGCCATTTTGGGCGGCACCAAAGTCAAATCCGTCATCAGAATGGGGCAATAGTCGCATCCAGCTTTAGTTTTCACCGCTTGCATCATTGCCTTTGAACGCTAGACGCGCAAGGTAGGAAGCTGATGTCCAAGGTAAAGCCGGAAACCGATCTGCCCGATTTGGGAGGCGCGAGCCGGCTAAGGCTGTGGCCTGAGCGCTGGCGTTGGCGGATCAGCATTGTGGTGGCGCTGTTGATTGCGCTGGCTGCGGGGCTTGCCTGGGCGGGCCGGGAGCAGATCGCTGGCAACCTCATCGACGACACGCTTGCGCAGAACGGGCTTGAGGCGACCTATGCCATCGAGAGCATCGGCACGCGGCGTCAGGTGATCACCGATCTGGTGGTGGGCGATCCCGCGCTGCCAGACTTTACCGCCAAGCGGGTAACGCTTGCGATATCGTACACTTACGGGCCGCCAGAGATTGGAAGGGTCGAACTTGAAGGCGCCCGATTGTACGGTTCCTTCAGGGACGGACAACTCAGTTTCGGCAGTCTCGACCCGCTTTTGTTTGCCGAAAGCGACGAACCTGCCGGACTGCCTGCGCTGAACCTGCAAATCGTCGATGGGCGTGCCCGCATTGAAAGTGACTACGGCGTGATTGGTGCCAAAATCGAAGGTGCAGGACGTCTTGATGATGGCTTTGCGGGCAAATTGGCCGCGACCGCACCGGGAGTTGGTCTTGATGATTGCGGCGCGGAGGAGGCTACGCTTTACGGAGATCTGACCACCTCCGATGGCCGCCTTGGTTTCGATGGTCCGGTCCGCATTCGCGGCGCGGATTGCAAAGGCAACCGGATCGAGGCGGCAGACATTGGCACCAAACTCACACTGGGGGACGATTTTGGCTCAGTCGAAGGCGATCTTGCGGTCTCGGCCAAGACGTTGGCGGCAGGTGATGCGGGGCTCGCAAATCTGGGCGGCAGCGCGAATATTGCTTGGGCTTTTGGCGGCGAGCTTAGTGTGCGGCATGATCTCACAGGCGATGCGCTTAGAACCGCTTTCGTCAATGCAGCGAGCATCGGCGCTGAGGGCACTTTGCGAAGCACGGACGGCTTTGCCCGCAGCGAGTGGTCATCGCGGATTACCGGTGCAGGTGTTGACCTTAGCGCGCTGATGAGCGGCGGCGGGGCGCTTAAGCAAGCTCAAGAGGCAAGCGACGGCACATTTGTGGCGGCATTGCTGCGTAAGTTGGAGACGGGGCTTGTCAGCGCCGCTAAAGGCAGCGTGCTGGCAGGCGATGTGCTGGTTCGCTCCGCAGGCGGCAGCATCAGGATTGTCATTCCAGAGGCGAGGCTGCGCGACGCGGGCGGGGACACACTGATCGCGTTGTCGCGGCTGAGCTATAACACGCAAGGCACCCAGCAAGCCCAGGGGCTCACTGGCAATATTTTCACAGGAGGCGCTGACCTGCCAAGGATCAATGCGCGGCTCCAACCGGCGCCAAGCGGCGGCATTTCGGCTCGGATGACGATGGCGGAGTTTCGTGATGGGAACGATGTGATTGGGCTTCCCCGGCTGGAGGCTCGAAGCGATGCGTCTGGGCGAGTTCGCTTCAATGGCATCATGCGGGCTGGCGGTGCGATTCCCGGAGGGAACCTGCGCAGTCTCGAATTGCCGATTGAGGGGCAGTATTCCGCCCGCGGCGGGCTAACGCTTGGGACGCAGTGCCTTGATGCAAAGATTGCGGGACTAGAGGCGTATAATTTTGCGCTTGCGCCCCAGACGCTGTCGGTTTGCCCTGGTACAGGCGGGGCGATTGTGCGGTATGGCGACGCTCTGGAAATTGCCGCCGAGCTTCGCGATGTGGCGCTTGCCGGGAGCTTGGGTGAGAGCCCCATTCTGGTCGCAGCCAATAGCGCGGTTTTACGCTATCCCGGTGCCTCAAGACTGGAAGCGCTCACTGCGCAGATCGGCGCGAATGACAATGCTGTCCGGTTTTCTGCGGAGGTATTGGATGCCAATTTTGAGGACGGGATCGGCGGCAGTTTCGCAGACGCATCGGCGGCGCTCGAGATTGTGCCGCTCGACCTGTCGGATTTGAACGGGCAGTGGAGCTTTACGGATAATGTGCTGACGGTAACGGAGGGCGGTTTCACCCTCACTGAACGCATCGACCCTGCAATCATCGCTGAGGCGCGGTTTGAGCCGCTTCGTGCAGAAGGCGCTACACTTTCACTGGCAGATGGGCTCATCCAGGCCGAGACCTCACTCACCAATCCGCAGTCCGGACGCCTGGTGACAGATGTAACAATTCGGCATGATCTTGCGTCCGGCAAAGGCCAGGCTGACATCGCTGTTCCCGGATTGCGCTTTGATGATGGGTTCCAGCCCGATGACCTCACCCCTCTCACAGTGGGACTTATTGCTTTTGCTGACGGGGTGATCACAGGTGAAGGCAGGATTGAATGGGAAGGAGACAGGCTGGACAGCTCAGGCACTTTCTCAACCGAAAGCTTTGATTTGGCTGCGGCCTTTGGCCCAGTGCGCGGGGTTGCAGGGACAATAGAGTTTACAGACCTGCTGGGCTTGACCACCGCGCCTTCGCAAGTGGCCACTATCGTCTCGGTCAATCCGGGGATTGAGGCGCTTGGAGGGCGGATTGTTTATTCGGTCACCGACGGGACGTTAATCACCCTGGAAGACGGACGCTGGCCATTCATGGGCGGGGAATTGGTTCTGCGGCCGGTGGTTCTCGATTACGGCGGCGGGCAGGGGCAAAACTATATCTTCGAAATTATTGGCCTCGATGCAGCGACGTTTGTGACGCAGATGGAGCTCACCAACCTTGGTGCTAAGGGCAAGTTTGATGGGACCATTCCGATCATCTTCGATGAACAGGGCAACGGCACGATCCAAGGCGGTCTGCTGATCTCGCGCCCACCGGGGGGCAATGTATCTTATGTCGGCGAGCTGAGTTATGAAGACCTTGGCACAGTGGCCAACTACGCGTTTCAGACCCTGCGTTCGCTCGATTACAATCAGATGAGCATCGAGCTAAACGGCAATCTGGCAGGCGAGATTGTCACCAAATTCAATATTGACGGCGTGAGACAGGGCGAGGGCACCAGCCAAAACTTCATTACCCGTCAGCTTGCAGAATTGCCGATCCGTTTCAAAATCAATGTGCGCTCTGAAAATTTCTATCAACTGGCCCACGTGGTGCGCGGCTTTTTCGACCCCAGCATATTCGACCGCGAAGATGTCCGCCAACGGCTCGGGATTGGGGCGTTCCAGCCCGTCGATGCTCCCGCGCCGCCTGGCCCAAGCGAAGACCCGATTCCCGGCGAAGCTGAACGCCGCAATGAACCTGTCGTTCAACCTCCAGAAAGCGATGACCAGCTATGACACATGCGAAATTGACCTCCGTGGGCGGGAATGCGAGAGAAAAGCGCACAATCGGTCGGGGAGCGAAAATGGATCGAAGGATATGGAATGCAGGGCTTGCAGGCCTTGGCTTTTTAGCAGTTGCCGGGTGTATCAACGTGGCCGCTCCGGAAGAGCCGATCGTGATTGAGCTCAATATCAATATCCAAGCCGAAGTGCTTTATAGATTGGCGGAAGACGCCGAGAACACTATTGATGAGAATGCAGATATCTTCTGAAGCTTTGCCAGTTGGTGCGCGTTGGAAGATTGGAGGAAATGAAATGAACATGATCCGCAAATTCACGCTGACCGCTGTTGCCGCCGCTGCCGCTTTTACCGGCATGGCAAGCCCCGCTGCGGCACAGCGCGACCCAGCCTATGCTGCTGCCCGGGCCAATGGCACCGTGGGCGAGCAGATTGACGGTTATCTTGGGGTTGTGGGCTCTGCGACCCCTGCGCTTCAGAGCCTCGTCAACAATATCAACATCAAACGCCGCGCCGTCTACACACAAAAAGCGCAGTCCAATAATGCGACCGTGGAGCAATATGCGACCACAGCAGGGTGCCAGGCAATTGCGCGCACTGTGCCGGGCGAGAAGTATCAGGCGCCCGATGGCTCGTGGAAAACCCGCAGCGCCGCTGCGCCCGACCGTTTGCCGATTTGTCCCTAAATTTGCGCTGTTGATTGGATAGCTTTGCGGAAACTCTCGCAGTGCACCATTGACTCAAGAATCGCCCTCTTCTAGGGGGCACACGCCCTTGGCGGGCACCTTTCTTTGCTTAGGGCGTTGCATGCCTTTTAGGAAGTCAGCATGAGCGAAGAGAAACCCGCCCGGAAACCCATCGTTGAGGATGCGCGAATTGATGCGCTCGAAGCGCGGCTAAAGGCCGCCCAGAGCCGCGAAGAGGAACGCACCCAGCCTAAAGTCAAAGGGGTCGATGCGAATTATCGCAGCGGCAACCGGGCTCTGGCTAATCTTCTTGGCGGGGTCTTTGGCGGCAGTGTGATGGGATGGCTCTTTGATTGGGTCTTCGACACATTGCCATGGGGTCTGTTGGTAGGGCTTTTCCTTGGGATCGGCGTTGCTTTCAGGAACATAATTCGCGCAGCAAACACGCAAAGCGGCGAGAGTGAACCGGACAAGAATTAGTCCCGCTCAAGCGTTTTGACAGTTTTAGGGATACCAGAGATCGTGGCAGGCGAAGCAGACCTGAATGGGGAAGCCAAAGTCGATCCGATGAAGCAGTTTCAGGTTGAGCCGATGTTCGGTTCAGAAGCCTGGGAAATCGCTGGCTTCAATATCGCGTTCACCAATTCCGCTTTGTGGATGGCTATCACTGTTGTGCTCATCTGGGCCTTTGTGTTCGTTGGCATGAAGCGTGAGCTTGTACCCGGACGATGGCAGATGGCGGTGGAAAGCTTCACCGGCTTTATCGACGATATGCTCGAGGCGAACATCGGCAAAGAGGGGCGCAAATATGTCCCATATGTCTTTAGCCTGTTTATGTTCATCTTGTTTGCAAACCTCCTTGGCCTCGTGCCCGTTGGCATTATCCCAAGCGTTCATGCTTACACATTCACCAGCCATTTCACCGTCACCGGCGTGCTCGCCGCGATCAGTTTCTCGATTGTTCTGATCGTTGGTTTTTGGAAGCACGGCATTAAATTCTTCACGCTGTTTGTCCCGCACGGAACACCTGCGGTGATGATCCCGGCGATCTTCGTGATCGAGCTGTTCTCATTCCTCATCCGCCCATTCAGCCTCGCGCTTCGCTTGTTCGTTGCGATGATGGCAGGCCACGTCCTTTTGAAAGTGCTCTCCAGCTTCGTCATCGACGGTATGAACGGCGGCATCGGCACCAGCCTTCTGGTTGCCGCGCCGAGCTTCCTCTTGATGATCGCGATCAGCGCGCTTGAGATCTTGGTGGCTGGCATTCAGGCATATGTTTTTGCGCTGCTCACGTCGCTTTACATCAATGACGCAGAGCATCTGCACTAAGGTTTTCAATACGCTTTCATCCAATTTGATTTTTGCAAATTTTTGATTTTTTTCGAATTTTGATTTTTCCAAGGAGTTTTTAAAATGGATCCTGTTTCAGCAGCCCTTATCGGTGCAGGTCTCGCAGCTATTGGTGCCGGTATGGCCGCCATCGGTGTGGGCAATGTTTTTGGCTCGTTCCTTGAGAGCGCGCTTCGCAATCCGGGTGCAGCAGACGGTCAACAAGGCCGCCTCTTCATCGGCTTTGCGGCTGCCGAACTTCTCGGCCTGCTGGCGTTTGTTGTTGCGATGATCCTGATCTTCGCCAACCCGGCTGCCTAATTGGTTTACGCCCTGCCAAGTTCGCTTGGTAGGGCGCAACCCATCCTGATTTCCTCTTCGTTCTGAGACATCTCCTATGCCTCAAATAGCTCAACTGCTTGATACCTGGTCTAGCCAAGTCTTCTGGACTTTGGTTTTCTTCGGCATCACTTTCTTCCTCATCGGCCGGGGCATGGTCCCCAAGGTGATGGAAACCGTTGGTCTGCGCGATAAGCAGATTTCAGATGACCTTGCGGCTGCTCAAGCAGCGCGTGATGCAGCTGACGAACAAGAAGAGGCATGGCGCGAGCGTGAAAACGCAAACCGTGCTAGCGCGCAAACACTGATCGCAGAGGCCAAGGCCAAAGCGGCAGCCGCATCTGACAAGAAGCTGGCGGCGGCGCAAAAACGTCTCGACACCAAGCTTGAGAAGGCAGAGGCCGAGATTGATGCAGCGCGCACCAGCGCTATGGCGGAGATCGAGGATGTGGCTCTTGAAGCTACGCAGGACATCGTCTCTCGTCTTGCAGGCACAAAGATCGACAAGCGTTCGGCGCGGTCGGCTGTGAAGAAAGCTTTGGCCCATGGCTAATCTCCCATTCCTTCTTTTGGCTGACGGCCCTTCTGCCTTTGGTGTGGATTCCTATCAGTGGGTGTCGCTTGCGATGCTTATCCTGATCGGTGTTTTCATTTGGAAGAAGGTTCCGGGTCTCCTCACCGGAGGGCTCGACACCAAGATCGAAGAAATCAAAAGCCAGCTCGATGAAGCCAAAAACCTTCGGGCTCAGGCGGAAACGCTGCGTGATGAATATGCCGCGAAAATTGCAGGCGCCGAAAAAGACGCCGAAGCAATGATGGAAGGCGCTCAGCGCGAGGCAGATGCTATCCTCGCGAAGGCTGAAGCGGACAGCGAGGCCATGGTTGCGCGCCGCAAACGTATGGCGGAAGACAAGATTGCCGCAGCCGAGCGTGACGCAGTTGCCGGGGTTCGCACAGCAGCCGTCGATGCCGCTGCTAAAGCGTCTCGCACGTTGATTGCCGACAAACACAGCGCAGAGGCCGACAAGGCTTTGGCTGATGAGGTTATCGGATCGCTTTGATTGTGCATCAGAGCTGACACGAAAAAGGGCGGCCTTGATGGCCGCCTTTTTCGTGTCAGTTGCCCGGTTCGAACACGACTTTACCCACGAGTTGGCGCGCTGCCATTGCATCGAAACCTTCTCGCCAGCGCGACAGGGGAAGGGTGCGGTCGATTGTGGGATTGATCCTTCCCGACGTGGCCAATGCGGCGATCGCTTCATTGATAGCCTTACCCCGTTCAGGAAAGCGCCTCGCATATTCGCCAGCGCGAAGGCCAACAATGCTGAAACCCTTGATAAGCGGGATGTTGGTGGCAAACTCAGCGATCCGGCCACTGGTGAAGCCAACCACCATAAGTTTGCCGTTAAAGCTCACGCAGCGTGTCGATTCGTCGAATATATCGCCGCCTACAGGATCGAACACTATGTCGCACAGCTTACCGTCCGTTAGTGCGCTGACCTGCTCCCGGAAGCGCCCCTCGGCGGTGATAACAGCGTCCGGGTTGGCGGCGGCCTCAATTGCCTCGCTCTTGGCCGAAATGCCTGTCGCAGCGATCACGCGCGCACCCATGGCTTTCGCTACATCGCAAGCGGCCAGACCAACGCCCCCGCTCGCCCCGTGCACGAGAACCCATTGCCCCGCGGTCACGCCGCCGAGTTCGGCAAGCCCGGTGTAAGCGGTTTGATAAGCCGCCCCCATTGCCGCGCCTTGTGCAAAGCTAAGACCATCAGGGAGCGGAGAGAGCCCGCGTGCAGGGATGCTGGCGACCTCGGCAAAGGCGTCTGTTTTTTTGCCGCCGATCACTTTGTCGCCCGGAACAAAACCGCTGTCTGCATCCGCTTCGATTACCACGCCCGCCATCTCAAGCCCGCTGGTGAAAGGAACCTCGGGTTTAAACTGGTACTCTCCCTTGGTCATGAGGAGATCGGGGAAGTTCAGCGAAGCTGCGTGCACCCGCACCAGCACTTCGCCAGGCGCGCGTGCGGGTTCTGGCATGTCGACCAGACGGACCCCGGAAAGGTCCGGTGAGAGCTCTGCAACGCGTAGGGCCTGCATGAGGGTTAGAAGTTGTCCTTACCCGCGCGGATCGCGGCAAAGGTTTCATGCGGTGCATCGCCGCCCCAGCGGGCTTGCAAGGCAGGATCGTCGGCTCTTAAGAATGGATTGGTGGTCAACTCGCGCTTTAAGACGGTGGGCACCGTCGGCTCGCCGCGTGATCGTTTGTCGTCAATCTCAGCGGTGTAGGCCTGAAGTTCGGCATTGTCGGGATCCGCATGCAAAGCAAACTTCGCATTCGCCTGCGTATATTCATGAGCGCAATAAAGGATCGTATCGCCGGGAAGCGCCTTGATCCGTTCAAGACTATCCCAGAACTGTTTGGGCTCGCCTTCAAACATCCGCCCACAGCCCAGCGCAAAGACGCTGTCACCAACGAAGGCGATGCCGCTGTCGGGCAGATGGAAAGCGATGTGGCCATTGGTGTGGCCCGAGACGTCGATTACATCAGCGGTATGCGCGCCCAGCGTGACGGTATCGCCATGCGCAACCACATTGCCGATTTCTGAAAGCTTCTCGACCTCTTGCGGCGCAATGACCTTTGCTCCCGTCGCCTCCACAATCTCGCCGTTCCCGCCCGCGTGATCGGGATGCCAGTGGGTGTTCCAGATATGCGTGATCGTCCAGCCCTTAGCCTGCGCTTGCTTGAGGTACTCCTTGGCATCGGGTGTATCTATCGCTGCCGTCTCGCCGCTTTCGCTATCATGGAGCAGAAATCCGTAGTTGTCGGAGAGGCAGGGGAATTGGTGGACTTCTAACATGGGGCAGGGATCCTTCTCTTGAGAGGCACCCTAAACGCCCTGACTCCAATAGAAAAGGCCCGCCTGCGATGTTCGCGAGCGGGCCTTTTTTGTTTGCCTTTCTGGCGGAAGATTTAGTCTTCTTTGCCCTTGAGCGCTTCGCCAAGGATATCGCCGAGCGATGCACCTGAATCGGATGAACCGAACTGCTGCACTGCCTCTTTCTCTTCAGCGATTTGACGCGCCTTGATCGAGAAGTTTGGCTTCTTGCTGCGGTCAAAACCGGTGACCATCGCGTCGATCTTGCTGCCAACTTGGAAGCGGTCAGGACGCTGCTCGTCGCGGTCGCGGCCAAGGTCAGAGCGCTTGATGAAGCCGGTTGCACCGTCGTCGCCAACTTGCACCTCGAGGCCGCCATCGCGCACTTCGAGCACGTTGACAGTGACGGTTTGACCCTTGCGAAGCGAACCAGCAGCGGCTGCGCCTGCTTCGGTCGGAGCGCCTTTTTCAAGTTGCTTCATGCCGAGGCTGATGCGTTCTTTCTCAACGTCAACGTCGAGAACAACCGCTTTGACTTCTTCGCCCTTGCGGTGAAGCGCCAGTGCGTCTTCGCCTGAGATGCCCCATGCGATATCTGACATGTGAACCATGCCGTCCACATCGCCGTCGAGGCCGATGAAGAGGCCGAACTCGGTCGCGTTCTTGACTTCGCCGGTGACTTCCGCGCCCACTGGGAATTTCTCTGCAAAGTCCTCCCATGGATTGCCTTGAGCCTGCTTGAGGCCAAGCGAAATACGGCGCTTCTCGCTGTCGACTTCGAGAACCATCACATCGACTTCCTGAGAAGTGCTGACGATCTTGCCGGGGTGTACGTTTTTCTTGGTCCAGCTCATTTCAGAGACGTGGACAAGACCCTCGATACCGGCTTCAAGCTCAACAAATGCGCCATATTCGGTGATGTTGGTGACGTGACCGGTGAGTTTCATACCGATTGGGTATTTCGCAGCCACGCCGTCCCAAGGATCGCTTTCAAGCTGCTTCATGCCAAGGCTGATGCGCTGTGTATCGGCATTGATCCGAACAATTTGCACCTTCACGGTGTCGCCGATGGCGATCACTTCGCTGGGGTGATTGACGCGCTTATAGCTCATGTCGGTGACGTGGAGGAGGCCGTCGATGCCGCCAAGGTCAACGAAGGCACCGTAATCGGTGATGTTCTTGACGACGCCCTCGATAACCTGACCTTCAGCCAGATCGTTGATAAGCTCGCTGCGTTGTTCGGCGCGAGTCTCTTCCAGAACGGCGCGGCGCGAGACGACGATGTTGCCGCGGCGGCGGTCCATTTTGAGGATTTGGAAAGGCTGCGGCACTTCCATCAGCGGGTTGACGTCGCGCACAGGGCGAATGTCGACTTGTGAGCCGGGAAGAAACGCAACAGCGCCGTCGAGGTCGACAGTAAAGCCGCCTTTGACTCGGCCAAAGATGCGGCCTTCGACGCGCTTGCCTTCGCCAAACTCGTTTTCGAGCTTGTCCCAAGCCGCCTCGCGGCGGGCGCGGTCGCGGCTCAGCATGGCTTCGCCGTCTGCGTTTTCAACGCGGTCGACGTACACTTCGACTTCACCGCCCACTACAAGGCCGTGGTCGTCTTCGCCGCGCGAGAATTCTTTGAGATTGACGCGGCCTTCAGATTTAAGACCTACGTCGATAACGGCGTGACCTGCTTCGATTGCAGTGATCGTGCCCATGACCACGCGGCCTTCAAAGCCCTGATCGCCGGCGCCGCCGAGTTGTTCGTTAAGAAGCGCTTCGAAATCGTCGCGCGTTGGGTTTGGTGAGGTTGCCATAAGTCTTGGCTAATCCTTCAGGTTATGTTTGTTACCGGCCACCGGTTTTTCCGGAGGTCTTTACCGCCGCCTGACGCACCATTGCGCTGGCCTTGCGGGCAAGAGGCCGATCTCTCTGCGGAGCCGAATGCATTCCGCAAAGGTTCTTTTCACCCATAAAGATGTCCGGAACGGCCGCGCGCCTAGGAGAAACTCGCCTCAAAGGCAAGAGAAATTACCTGCCGGAGAGGGCTTGTTTAACTGCACCGAGCACCATCTCAAAAGCAGCATCCCGGTCAAAGGCGGTGGTGTCTATGACCATCGCGTCTGGTGCGGCTTTGAGCGGGGCATCCTTGCGATTGATATCGCGGGCGTCTCTTGCGACCACATCCTTCTCGATCTCGGCGAGCGGGATTTCCTCTTCGTGGTCGAGTTTCTTCTCAACCATTTCAAGCCAGCGCCGTCGCGCACGCGATTGCACGCTTGCGGTGATGAAGAGTTTGATGTCCGCATCAGGCGCAATGACTGTCCCGATATCGCGTCCGTCAAGGACCGCGCCTCCGGGCTGCTCAGCAAAGGCGCGCTGACGTTTGAACAAAGCCTCGCGCACGGCAGGGTGGACCGAGGCTCGGCTTGCTAGGCTGCCGGTTTCTTCTGTTCGCAAAACTTCGTCGCCGAGCAAGCTGTCGGGAAACGTGCAAGCGGCAAGCGCATCTTCGGCGTTGTCCGGGTCCCCGCCATTGATCGCCACTTGTCTTCCGACGGCGCGGTAAAGAAGTCCGGTATCAAGGTACGGCACGCCCAAATGCGCAGCGAGACGCTTTGCGATTGTGCCTTTGCCAGACGCTGTGGGGCCATCGACGGCGATGATCATGATGCCGCCTTTCTTTCTTTGTGAGCTCTGGCCTTCAGGGCCTTCGCCAATCCAAATAGCGCAATCGCTGCCCAGAACCCTTCGAGCACAAGGCTTGGCCAATTGGTGTGAACCAAGAGGCTAATCGTAAGCAGCGCTGCGCCTGTCAGGTTCGTGCCGTGAAGGATATAGGGGTTGGGCGTGTCCACCCATGTCAGATAGGCGTAGGCACCAATGATGCAGGCGGTGCCGACGAAGCCGACAAGGGAGTAGAGGTCGAGCGGGGTGGTCATTTGCGTTCATCGTCATCCTGAACTTGTTTCAGGATAACCATCTCCTTGGGGCGGTACTTAGCGGCAAGGGGTATCCTGAAACAAGTTCAGGATGACCGGTCTCTGTCAGGCGCACCCTGCCGCGCTCTTCAGCAATTCCATGAAAGTAGGGAAACTTGTCGCAATCGGCGCGGTGTCGTCCACCTCAACGCCGTCTTTGCTAGCAAGGCCTGCGATTGCCATGCTCATTGCGATGCGGTGGTCGAGATGCGTTTTGACACGCGCATTGGAGGTGCCTCGCAGCGGCTCTCCGCCAGTGCCGTGGATGGTGAGGCCGTCCTCTTGCTCCGCGATACGGGCTCCAACGGCAGTGAGGGCTGCGGCCATTACAGCGATGCGGTCGCTTTCCTTGACGCGCAGCTCTTCAAGGCCGGTGCATACCGTTGTGCCCTGCGCGAAGGCAGCGGCGACGAAGAGCGCGGGAAATTCATCCACCATGCTTGGGACGATTGCCGGATCGACCTCAATGCCGGTGAGGGGGGCATGGCACACGCGCAGGTCTGCGACAGGCTCGCCGCCAACTTCGCGCAGGTTCAATTCCTCGATGTCCGCGCCCATTTGCCCCAGCACGGTAACGATCCCGGCGCGCGTCGGGTTAAGGCCGACGTTCTCGATCACAAGATCGCTTCCCGGCACAATGCTGGCAGCGACAAGGAAGAATGCGGCGGAGGAGGGATCACCGGGCACTTCCACATCCACCGGCTTGAGGTCCGCCTCGCCGTGGATGGCAATAACGCGCTCGCCGTTCTCTTCGCCCACCTCGAGCTGGGCACCGAACCCTGTCAGCATGCGCTCTGTGTGGTCTCGCGTGGCGACAGGCTCGATCACGCGGGTGATGCCGGGAGTGTTGAGGCCTGCAAGCAGCACCGCACTTTTTACCTGAGCGCTCGCCACAGGAAGGTGATAGGTGATGGGCACTGCTGGAAATGCGCCTTTCAGCATCAGGGGAAGAGTGCCCCCTGAGGACGCCTCAAACGAAGCCCCCATCTGGCTCAAAGGCGTGATCACACGGTCCATCGGCCGGCCTGAAAGGCTCGCGTCTCCCACGAACGTCGCTGTGAGCCGGTGACTGGCAAGCAGTCCCATCATCAGCCGGGTCGATGTGCCGGAATTGCCCATATCAAGCGCTTGGCGCGGCTCCACCAGGCTGCCAAGGCCAGCGCCGTGAACTACCCATGTGGGACTGTCTGCGCCGTTTTCTTGCCGCTCTATGTGCGCGCCCAATTGCCGCATGGCCGCAGCCGTCGCGAGCACGTCTTCGCCTTCGAGCAGCCCCGTGATGCGGCTTTCGCCGACCGCAACGCCTGCAAACATCAAAGAACGGTGGCTGATCGACTTATCGCCTGGCACGCGCAAACGGCCGGTCAAAGGGGCGGAAGATGTAAATGTGTGGGCAGTCATATTGGGGCAGGTCTTTGACAGCGGCCAAGGGCTATGGCAAGGCGCGCGCCAATCAAATTCGAATGCACTGGAGCGAGCTCTTGATTCCGGTACATCCCGAACCCAACTGACCCTCTCATGTTTGCTCCCTGACTTGATGTGCAGGACCAGATAAGGACTAGACCCAATGCCCAAACCCGAATGGGGAACCAAGCGCACATGCCCGGAAACTGGCGAACGCTTCTATGATCTTGGCAATGACAACCCCGTGACCAGCCCCAATGGCCATAAATGGTATCCAGAGCCTGTGCTGAAATCCAAACAGCCGATCCCAATTGATGACCCTGAAAAGGCAAAGGCTGGCGAAGCAGACACCGATCTTGCGGCTGATGATGAAGATGATGAACTCAAAGACATCGAGAACATCGACGACGCTGAAGCATCTGCGGATAACGACGTTGATCTTGGCGGCGACGATGATCTTGGCGTGAAGCCGGCCAAAGACGACGACAGCAGCGACGATAGCTGATTTTGCTCTTGCGTTTCGCAGGGGGCGGTCTTAATGGAGCGCTCCCTAGCGACGCCCAATTGGGCGAAAGCGAGGGGTCGGCCTTGGCAACAGGGCCAACATGACGATGAAATGGGGCCTTAGCTCAGCTGGGAGAGCGCAACACTGGCAGTGTTGAGGTCAGCGGTTCGATCCCGCTAGGCTCCACCATCGACTTGTCTTTTCCGCCCGGGTGGGCTGCAAATCGCCCGGCTTTGGGCTTCCGGTGCTCACGACCCTTAAGGTCGCTGCGCGCCGGGTCACAAATCCGAACGATTTTCGCCGACACCCAGACGAAAAATACAAGCCGATGCCTCCCTTCCTCGTCATTGCGAGGAGCGAAGCGACGCGGCAATCCATGGCGCAGCGTTTCGAGATATACAAAGCCGGTTATCCGTCGAGGATTTCCGCACGCTGGCCGACGAGGTTTCGTCCGCCGGCGTTTTTCGCGTTTATCAGGCGGCATTATGTTGTCTGAGAGGAGTAGTTGAAGATGTTTGACAATCTGTCCGATCGCTTAGGCGGCGTCTTTGACAAGCTCAAAGGCCTCGGAGTGATGTCAGAAAAAGTGGGCACCACTTTTTCGGTTCGGCATCGCGACCACAAAAAACAAGCGGCCTACAACGTCGGAAGTATAAACAATGTTTGATAACCTATCCGACCGTCTCGGCGGAGTATTCGATAAACTTAAAGGCCGCGGCGCGCTGAAAGAGCAAGACGTCCGCGATGCGATGCGCGAAGTGCGTGTGGCTTTGCTTGAAGCCGACGTGGCGCTTCCGGTTGCGCGGCGGTTCATTGATGCGGTCACTGAGAAGGCCGTGGGCTCTGAAGTCCTCAAATCGGTCACTCCGGGGCAGCAAGTCGTCAAGATCGTCCATGATGAACTTGTCGCAATGCTCACAGGCGAGGGCGATGAGGTTGGCGCTGGCGAAGAGCTGAACTTCAACGCAGCGCCTCCGGTCGTCATTATGATGGTCGGGCTACAGGGCTCTGGTAAAACCACCACAACCGCAAAACTCGGCAAGCTGATCCGCGAACGGCACGGCAAGAAGGCCATGATGGCCTCATTGGACGTGAACCGTCCCGCCGCACAGGAACAGCTCAAAGTTCTGGGCGAACAGGTTGATGTCGCGACCCTGCCAATTGTCGAGGGCCAGCAGCCGGTTGATATCGCACGGCGCGCCATGGGAGCCGCCAAGCTCCAGAACTTCGACGTTCTCCTGCTCGACACCGCAGGGCGCCTCCACGTTGACGAAGCCCTGATGGCCGAAATGAAGGCGGTGAGCCAAGTCTCAGCGCCCACCGAAGTGCTGCTCGTCGTCGACAGCCTCACCGGACAAGACGCGGTGAACGTCGCGCAGAGCTTCTCCGGCGAAGTCCCGCTTACCGGCGTGGTGCTCACCCGGATGGACGGCGATGCACGCGGCGGTGCAGCGCTTTCGATGCGCGCTGTGACCGGCAAGCCGATCAAATTTGCTGGGACAGGCGAAAAGCTCGACGCGATTGAAACCTTCCGCCCAGCCTCGGTCGCCGACCGTATCCTTGGCATGGGCGACGTTGTCAGTCTTGTCGAAAAGGCGGCGGCAACGATCAAAGAGGAAGAAGCCGCTCAGCTTGCTGAGAACTTCGAGAAGGGCAAATTCGACCTCAACGATCTGCGTATGCAATTGAAGCAAATGCAGAATATGGGCGGTCTTGGGATGCTCGCTGGCATGATGCCGGGTATGAAAAAGGCCAAACAAGCCCTCGCGGCGTCCAATATGGACGACAAGGTGCTGGTCCATATGGATGCGATCATTGGTTCGATGACGGCCAAAGAACGAGCCTCGCCAGGTCTGATGAACGCCAAGCGCAAAAAGCGTGTTGCGGCGGGTTCTGGCACCGATGTGCAGACCGTGAACAAGCTCCTGAAAATGCATCAGGAGATGTCCAAAGCGATGAAGCAATTGAAGAAAATGGGCGGCCTGAAAAGCCTTGCTGCCATGTTTGGTGGTGGGGGTCCTGGCGGCGGTGGCGGCATGCCTCCCGGTATGGGCGGTCTCCCTCCCGGCATGGGTGGTCCCGGCGGCGGAATGGGAGGCCTTCCTCCCGGTCTTCCCGGCCTTAGTGGTCCCAAGAAGAAATAGCTTACGAACTTTAGAAATACAGACAGTTACACTTGAAAGGTAATCTCTAATGGCAGTTGCAATCCGTCTTTCGCGCGGCGGGGCTAAAAAGCGCCCTTACTACCGCATCGTCGTCTCTGACTCGCGTTCACCGCGCGACGGTAAGTATCTTGAGCAAATCGGCACCTACAACCCCCTGCTCGCAAAGGACAATCCTGAGCGCGTAAAGCTCGACGAAGACCGTGCGCGTCACTGGCTTTCGGTTGGCGCGAAGCCTTCGGACCGTGTGCACCGCTTCCTCGACAAAGCAGGCATTCTTGAGCGTGAAGCGCGCGAGAACCCCAACAAAGGCAAGCCCGGCGAGAAAGCCGTAGAGCGCGCTGAAGAGAAGGCTGAGAAGCTGAAAGAAGCCGAAGAAGCAGCGAAAGCCGCTGAAGAAGCGGCAGCCGAAGCACCTGCGGAAGAAGCAGCGCCAGAAGAAGAGGTCGCAGAGGCTCCTGCGGAAGCCCCAGCCGAAGAAGCGCCCGCTGAAGAGGCACCCGCTGAAGAAAAGTCGGAAGACTAAGCTTCCCATGATGAATACCGTTCGTGCTGAGCTTGTCGAAGCACAGGCGAGCCATCGCGCGCGCCCTTCGACAGGCTCAGGGCGAACGGAGTTTTGTCCATGAGTTCAGGCGAACCCATTGTCCTCGCCGCCGTTACCGGCGCGCATGGAGTTGCGGGTGAGGTTCGCCTCAAATTGCTTGGCGAGGGGCTTGATGCCCTTAAAGCCCACAAGTCATTCAATTCAGGCGAACTTACCCTCACAAAAATCCGCTCCGACAACAAGGGTGGGGCGGTTGCGCGCTTTGCTGAGGTGCTGGGGCGCGGGGCCGCGGAAAAACTGCGCGGCACCACGCTTAGCGTACCGCGTGAGGAACTCCCGCAGCTTGAGCAGGACGAATATTACCACGCCGACCTGATCGGCCTTGCCGCGCACACTGACGAAGGCCGGGTGATCGGCACGGTGGCTGCGGTCCAGAACTACGGCGCGACCGATATCATTGAAATCGTCCTCGATCCCCCGCCAGCGAAGGGCATGAAGACCATTATGGTCCCCATGACCAAGCAGGCCGTGATCGAATGGGACGCACAAAGACTTGTCATCGCCGGGGATTTCGCCGACCAATAGCGCCTCATGAGCGCATTGACAGACCCCGACCTTTGGCACCGCGTCGAAGGTTATCGCATTGGCCCGGCCGATGCCGACTTCACCTTTGCCGCGCGCCTTGCTCGCGAAAATCGCTGGGCACCTGCCTTTGCCGAGCGGGTCATCACCGAATACAAGCGCTTCTGTTATCTCGCCTGCACCGTGGCCCACGAAGTCACGCCGTCCGACGCGGTGGACCAAGTCTGGCACCTGCACCTCACTTTTAGCCGCGATTATTGGGGCGAGTTTTGCCCCAATGTGCTAGGCATGGACCTCCACCACGGGCCCACCGCAGGAGGGCAGGTCGAGCGCACCCGGTATTACGACCAATATGCTGACACTTTGCGCTCTTACGAAGAAGCATTCGGCGAGCAACCGCCTGCCGATATCTGGCCCGGTGCCGGAAGGCGATTTGGCAGAGACCCGCTGGCCGTCCGCGTTAATCCCAAAGATGTCATGGTGTTAGACAGGCGGATAGCCATTTTGGGCGCTTTTGGATGGATCGTTCTCGGCATCGCGATTACAGTGCTGATCGGAGGAATGTTCTGATGGAAATTTTCAGCTCTTATTCTGGCAGCGACTTTCTTGTTTTCTACGGCGTTATGCTCGCGACCTGCATTGCGGCAGGCCTGTGGATCCCGGCCAATTTGCGGCCCCAAGGCAAACGCGGCGAGACTGAAGACTTGGAGGAAGTTGCGGTTCTGACCGGCGGCGCGGATCGTTTGAGCGTAGCGGTGCTCTCTTCCCTCTTTGCCAAAGGCTCTCTTCGCGAAGGAGCAACGGGCAGGCTGAACGTGCGCCGCAGGGACGAGCCTGATGGCGATGCCGAACAGGCGGTCCTCGCCAAAGTGGGTGATTTCACTCCGTCCGAGGCGCGCAAGACCATCAATGCGCAGGCCGACCGGGTCGAGGCGCGGCTTATCCGGCGCGGGCTTATGATGGACGCATCAGAGCGGCTGCGGCTGCGTTTTCTTTCCGCGCTGCCTTACGCATTGTTGTTCGTCATCGGCATTTATCGCCAACAGGCAGGAGAGGCCGCAGGCGAGCCCACTGGCCTCCTGATCGTGCTTTTGGCTGTCACCTTTGTGTTTGGTTTGATCCGCTTTTTCACAGGCAACAAACGCACCATTTCCGGTCAGAAAGTGGTGAAGGCGCTTGAGGAAGAAGGCAACCGTTTGAAGCGCGCCCCGCAAGCCAGTGAAGCGGGCTTTGCGGTTGCTTTGTTCGGAACCGGAGTGCTTGTCGGTACACCTTGGGAGCCCGTGCACGCCGCGCGAACCGCAGGGTCTGGCGGAGACGGCGGTTACGCGGGCGACAGCAACGATGGCGGCGGCAGTGGCTGCGGTGGTGGCGGCTGTGGTGGTTGCGGGGGTTAGTCCTTGCCACTACGAGCTAAACAATGATCCTAATTGTTCTCTTCGCGATACTCGTAGCGTTGGCTTTGGTCGGAATGGTGGCGATCCTTTTCGCGTTCATTATGGATCGCTGGGTAAGCGGTCTTAGCGTCGGCATTCGGTCAGTTATCGCAGCGATAATTGCTGGCTCATTGTATGCGTTCCCTTCGTTCTTAAGCACTTCTAAAGAGGGTGAAAGCTGGGTCCCCTTTGTATTAGGTGCCTTGGCCATGTCTGCGTTTGCTGGTTTCCCTGCAGCATACACCTACTCACGCAAGCTAGAGCGTCAGCGAGCCAATCAAATTAAAACGGACGAAAATTAATGACCACACTTAAGGTCGCCATTTGCCAAGCCGCTCCCATTCCGCTCGATTTCACCGGCGGTATTGAGAAGGCGGCCCGTTTGTCGCGCGAGGCGATTGAAGCGGGGGCGCAGTTTGTGGCCTTTGGAGAGACGTTTCTGGGCGGCTATCCGCTGTGGCTCGATGAGGCTCCGGGTGCAGCGCTGTGGGACCATCCGGGGACGCAGGCGTGTCACCAGATTATGCTCGACAACGCCATAGTGCCGGGGGATGAGCGGCTGCTGCCGTTGCAGGAGCTGTGCGATGAGAGCGGGGCTTGCATCTCCATCGGCGCGCATGAGCGGCTTCGCTCGAGCCTTTACAACAACCAATTGCTCTTCCGCCCCGGCCTGCCGCCCTTGGACCACCGCAAGCTGGTGCCAACCCATGGCGAGCGGCTGATCTGGATGCGCGGCGATGGTTCGACCTTGGGCGTGCATGAGGCGGAATGGGGCAATGTGGGCAACCTCATCTGCTGGGAGCACTGGATGCCGCTGGCGCGCGCCGCGATGCACAATCTGGGCGAGGCGGTACATGTCGCCGCGTGGCCCACAGTGCGCGAGGAATATGCGATTGCCTCGCGGCACTATGCGATGGAGGGGCGGTGCTTTGTCCTCGCCGCAGGGCTGGTACAGCACCGCGATGACCTGTTCGATGGGCTGGAGCGTGTCGGTGGTTCTGCGGAGGCTAAGGAGCTGTTCGAGGCGATTGAGGGCGAGGCGCTCAATCGCGGTGGTTCGATGATTATCGCGCCCGATGCGCGGGTTTTGGCGCAGGCGGGCGAGGGCGAGGAGATTTTGCACGCCGAGCTCGACCTGTCAGAGCGCGGGCAGGGGCTCACCAGCCTTGATACCGACGGGCATTATTCGCGGCCTGACGTGTTTGAGCTTAACGTGGATACGCGGGCGAAGGATGGGGTGAATTGGAGTTAGTCTTCTTCACGACTGAATTCTTCTCCGAGCCCCTCGCCTTCGCTGGTTGGGTGGTGAATGCATTTCTTGCCGGTATTGGCGTCCTCGTTTGGTCACTTTTCTGGCCAATCGAGCGGCCTTGGCTTCAGTCGCTCTCTGCGATCACCGTATTGGTGACGCTAGAGTTCATGGTTATATTCGCGTGGCTTGGGGAGCCGAGAGAAACGCTGATTGATGTCTTAACGATTGCAGAGTTCTGGTTGGGTTTCACGCTTACTGTTTTGTGTTCTTGGCCTCTGGTTCTGCTCATTGCTTGGTGGTGTAAGCGACGGCAGCAAAGGAAAGATCAGTTAGCGGTTGGAACATTTGAATGACCTTCGCTGCCACCATCCTCACTCTTTACCCGGAGATGTTTCCCGGCCCCCTCGGCGTGAGCCTTGCAGGCAAGGCGCTTGAGCGCGGCGATTGGTCGCTTGAGACGGTTAACCCTCGCGACTTTGCCATCGACAAACATCGCAAGGTCGATGACACGCCCGCAGGTGGCGGGGCGGGGATGGTGCTTAAGGCCGATGTGATGGCGCGGGCTTTGGACTCAATCCTCCCCGGACCGGGGAGGGGGACCGCGCGAAGCGTGGTGGAGGGGCAGGGTGAGGTAAACGCCCCCTCCGACCGCCTGCGGCGGCCACCTCCCCCGGTAGGGGAGGATGTTTCCGTGCCCGTCCTCGCCATGACCCCTCGCGGAAAACCCATCACCCAAACCCGCATTCGCGAGCTCGCGGCAGGCCCCGGTGTCACCATTTTGTGCGGCCGGTTTGAAGGCTTTGACGAGCGCCTGTTCGAGGCTCGCCCGCAAATCGAGGAAGTGTGCCTTGCCGACATCGTCCTTTCAGGCGGCGAAACAGCCGCGATCACCATACTTGATGCTTGCATTCGGCTGCTTCCCGGCGTAATGGGCGCGGCTTCTAGTGGGACTGAAGAGTCGTTTGAGGACGGCCTGCTTGAGTATCCCCACTATACCCGACCTCAAGAATGGGAAGGGCGCACGATCCCGCAAGTGCTGCGATCGGGGGATCATGCGAAGGTTGCAGCTTGGCGAGACGCCAAAGCGCAAGAAATCACTCGGTTACGCAGGCCGGACTTATGGGAACGCTATCGTGGCGATCCAGTCCTGTCTGCCTCTGGCGCGCGGCGAAAGAAAAAGGAAACGGACCAGTGAACCTGATCCAGCAAATCGAAGCTGAAGAAATCAGCAAGGTTGAAAAAGAAATTCCCTCATTTCGCGCAGGCGACACCGTTCGTGTCGGCGTGAAGGTGAAAGAGGGCCAACGCGAGCGTATTCAGAACTTTGAAGGTGTGGTCATCGCGCGTTCAAATCGCGGCATGGGCTCCAACTTCACCGTGCGCAAAATGAGCTTTGGCGAAGGTGTGGAGCGTGTGTTCCCGCTGTATGCGCCAATCGTTGACAGCATCACTGTGGTGCGCCGCGGCGTCGTGCGCCGTGCGAAGCTTTACTATCTGCGTGGCCGCACCGGTAAGCGTGCGCGTATCGCGGAACGCCGGGAAAACGCTCCGAAGAAATAAGAGCGAACCTACAAGGTTTTTGAAAGGGCGGCCCATTGCGGGCCGCCCTTTTTCATTGGGGCCTCTTGCCTTTCGCCGTCGTCATTGCGAGGAGCGTCAGCGACGCGGCAATCCAGCGCCGTCGTGCAATCCGCTCTGGATTGCCACCCCCGGATCAAGTCCGGGGTCGCAATGACGAGGAAACTTATCGAATGCGCTTACTTCTTGCCGCAGCCGCTGCCGCACTCCTTTCCACTACAGCCACGGCCCAAACTGACATGACCGAAACCACAGAGCTTACTTTTGAGCGCGTCTTTGCTTCGCCGTCGCTGAATGGCTCATCTCCTCGCGGTGTGCAGTTTTCGCCTGACGGGCGGTATCTCACACTGCTTAGGAACCGGGCTGAAGATGCTGCGCGCTATGATCTTTGGGGCTTTGACCTGACGACGCGCCAGTGGACGATGCTGGTCGATTCAGAAGCGATCGGCACAGGCCGGGAGCTTTCCGAAGACGAGAAGATGCAGCGCGAGCGAGCGCGGGTGGGGAACCTCAAGGGCATCATCACCTACCAATGGGCAAGCGATGCCTCTGGCGTGTTGGTGCCGATTGATGGGGATTTATACTTCGCAAAACTCGGCGGTGAAGTGCAGCGCCTGACCGACACTGAGGCGAGCGAACTCAACCCCAAGCTTTCCCCTCGCGCGGGCTACGTATCCTTTATCCGCGACCGGCAATTATGGGTCGGTGAAGTGGGCGGGGAGGCTGCGCCGATTACTCCCAAGGAGGATGACACCATCCGCTGGGGCGAGGCGGAGTTTGTCGCGCAAGAAGAGATGAGCCGCCTCACCGGCTATTGGTGGAAGGGCGATGACACCCGCCTCGCCGTGCAGCGCACTGATGAAAGCCCCGTGGGGATCGTCACGCGCGCAGCCATCGGCGCAACGGGGACGCAAGTATTTGACCAGCGCTATCCGGTTGCGGGCTCAGACAACGCAATCGTTGAACTCTACGTGATGAACCCTGACGGCGGGAACCGCGTGAATGTGGACCTTGGCGAAGAGACCGACATATACATCGCGCGGGTCGATTGGGGGCCAGATGGCAATCTCTACGTCCAGCGCCAGAACCGCGAGCAGACCGTGCTCGATATGCTCAAGGTCGACCCCGCGACAGGTGAGAGCGAGATTTGGTTCACGGAAAACGCCGCGCGCGAGAATTATTGGATCAACCTTTCCGACAACTACCGCTTCCTTAAGAACGGCTCTCTCCTGTGGTGGTCGGAGCGCGATGGGTATGGCAATTTCTACCGCTTCGATGGCAGCGATTGGATGCAGCTCACCAGCCTAAAGGAGCCGGTGACAAAGCTCGTTGGGATCAATCAGGACAAAGACCAGCTCTTCTTCACCGCCGTTGAGGGCGTCCTCACCGAGCAGGTCTATTCGGCGAGCCTATCCGGCCCCTCACAGCCAAAGCGCTTGACCGAGACTGACTTTACCAACACCGCCAGCATGGACCCGACGGGCTCGCTAATGCTGGTAAGCCGTTCCGCGCCTGACCAGCCTCCGCAAAGCTATCTTGCAGGCGATCTGGGCCAGCGTCTCACTTGGGTCGAGGAAAATGCTCTGGGTGAGGACCATCCTTACACGCCGTTTTTGCTGGGCCACACGATGCCGGAATATGGCACGATCCCGGCGGAAGACGGGACCGAGCTTCACTACATGATGCTCAAGCCGGAGATGGAGCCCGGCAAGAAATATCCTGTTTTCTACTACCACTATTCAGGGCCCGGGCCGCAGATCGTCGACAAAGGCTGGGGCGGGGCGCTCGCGCAGGCTGTGGTCGACAAGGGCTACATCTATTTCGCGCTCGACAACCGGGGCACCGCCAATCGCGGCGTGGATTTTGAGCAACCGATCTACCGCGCAATGGGCGGGGTTGAAGTGGTTGATCAAAAGACCGGCGCTGAGTTCCTGAAAACGCTTCCATTTGTCGATGGGGACAAACTTGCGCTCTATGGCTGGTCCTATGGCGGATACATGACGTTGAAGCAGCTTCAGGCCGATCCGGGGCTTTACGCAGCAGGCATTTCCGGCGCGCCGGTGACGAAGTGGGAGCTTTACGACACGCACTACACAGAGCGTTTTATGGGCGACCCGCGCGAAGTGCCTGAGGCATACGAGACCGCCAGTGCTATCCCAAATGCGACCAAAATTGCGGATCCGCTGCTGCTCATCCACGGCATGGCGGATGACAATGTGGTGTTTGAAAACTCGTCTGAACTCATCAGCGTGATGCAAGAGAACAATGTGCCCTTCGAGATGATGCTCTATCCCGGCTACACCCACCGTGTGTCAGGTGAGCAGATTTCACCGCATATGTGGAATTCAATTTTCCGCTTCCTTGAGGCGCACGGGGTGACGCCGCCGGAGTAGAAAGCGTCATCCCGAACTCGTTTCGGGATAACCCTCTAACCTTGGTGCTATGCCGCTGTTATCCTGAAACAAGTTCAGGATGACGGTTAGGGTGTATTGAGCCACTCCAGCGCCTTAGCCGCCACCTCATCGGGCGCTTCGACTTGCGGGTAGTGACCAATCGTTGGCAGCAAATGATGCAGCGCCCCCGGCACCACTTCGCGCCATTTGTCGTAAGCGTGCTTGCCAGAGACCGGATCAAGCGCGCCGTTGATAAGGCCTATCTTGCCCTCAGCACCGCGCAGAGCCGTTTCCCAGCGCGCCTTATGCGTGCGCCGATCCGCGATGTAGTGGAGCAGCTTGTGCATGATGCGGTTGCCAGAGTTGTGGCTGATGAAGCTCCAAAATTTGTCTAGCTCCTGCGCGCTAGGTTTGGTGGCCGGGCCGAAAACTTGAGAGAAGCTTTTTCCGAAGCTGTTCCGGCTAATGAGCAGGCCGAGCAGGAATCCAAGAGGCGACACACCGATTTTCTGCATGAGTACGGGGCGGTGCTGATCGGGAAAAATGCCGCCGTTGAGGAACACGCATTTGCCTAAGCCCCCAGCGCCCGATCCGTCCTGCTGGCGGGCGAGCAATTCCTGACCCACCGACACGCCGTAGTCATGCACGAGAGCGTCAAATTCGCCCACGCCGAGATGCGCCAACAATACCTCTTGAATGTCGGCCTGTTTGTGGATCGAATACCCAGAACGAGGCTTATCCGAGAGCCCGAAACCCAGCATATCGCAAGCGATTAACCGATGATCGGCACCCAGTGTTTCCCACACTCCAGCCCAATCCCATGCACAGGTCGGATAGCCATGCACCAGCAACAAAGGGCGTGCAGACGTATTCTCACCTGTCCAATAGGCAATCTGGTGCCCCTGAAAGTCGAAATATTTGGCCTTTTGCCGCCAAACCTGTGTATCGGCTGCCATGAATTCTCACCTTTAAGACTGAACCGAAGGAATACCACCAATGGGCTACCGTGTAGCAGTCGTGGGCGCGACCGGAAATGTTGGCCGCGAAGTGATGCAGATCATGGCCGAACGCGAATTTCCCGCAGACGAAATCGCAGCGGTTGCATCCTCGCGCAGCCACGGCACCGAGGTTGAATATGGCGACAGCGGAAAAATGCTCAAATGCCGCAATATCGAACATTTCGACTGGGCTGGCTGGGATATTGCATTGTTCGCGGCAGGCTCCGGTCCTGCGAAGGAATACGCGCCTAAGGCAGCGGCTGCTGGGTGCGTGGTGATCGACAATTCCTCGCTTTACCGCATGGACCCAGACGTGCCGCTCATCGTGCCTGAGGTGAACCCGGATGCGATTGATGGCTACATTGCCAAGAACATCATCGCGAACCCCAACTGCTCCACCGCTCAGCTTGTGGTGGCGCTAAAGCCCTTGCACGATGCTGCGACAATCAAGCGCGTCGTCGTCTCCACCTATCAATCAGTCTCTGGCGCAGGCAAAGCGGGGATGGACGAGTTGTTCGAACAGTCGCGCGCCATCTTCGTCGGTGACCCGGTCGAACCTGCAAAGTTCACCAAGCAGATCGCCTTTAATGTCATCCCGCATATCGACGTCTTCCTCGATGATGGTTTCACTAAGGAAGAGTGGAAGATGACAGTCGAAACAAAGAAGATCCTCGACCCCAAGATCAAGCTCACCGCCACATGCGTGCGCGTGCCGGTGTTTGTCGGTCACGCAGAGGCGGTGAACATCGAGTTCGAGAAGGAAATCTCAGCCGAGCAGGCCCAGGAAATCCTGCGCGAGGCCCCCGGCATCATGCTGATCGATAAGCGAGAGGACGAAGGCTACGTCACCCCGGTCGAGGCGGCAGGCGACAGCGCCACCTACATCAGCCGGGTGCGCGAAGATGCAACAGTTGAGAACGGGCTTGCGCTGTGGTGCGTGTCCGATAACCTTCGCAAAGGCGCAGCACTGAACGCGGTGCAAATCGCGGAACTGCTTGGGCGGCGTCACCTCAAAAAGGGCTGAGTTTTATGCGGAAAATTGGTACTCTTGTTCTGGCCGGTTTGCTCGCGTCATGCGGCGGTGAAGCTTCGGAAAACGGCGCGAATGATGAGACTATCGAGGCTAAGCCAATTTCTGACAATATCGCTATTATGCTCAATGGGGATGGGCTTAGTCTTAATGACGAAGCGCAAACTACCTTTAATTTTGGTGCCGAAGAAGCTGAGGTCCTAGAAGGTCTTGGTGCGCTTTTAGGTGAACCAAACGCTGTTTTTGAACAGCCTGCGTGTGAACCCGGCACTCTAACGCTCGTCGAGTATTCTGGTGGGCTTACCGTGAATATAATGCGCGGGGCCTTCGTTGGTTGGGTAGTGGGATTGGGAGGAGAACCTAAGTATGCGACCGCCGAAGGCGTTGGCATAGGAACATCGTTTGATGTCTTAGAAAACTCACATCTTGTTGTTCGTAGTGGCATATCTCCTCTCGGCGCGGAATACTCAACCGTTGGCGGGTTTGCGTTCAGCGTCTCTGACTCAGGAGGTGGGCAAGAAGTGCAAGCCATGGACGCAGGCAAAGTCTGCTTCAAATGATGTTGATGGAAAATTTTCGCCGACCGTTTGTTACTGGCCTTGCCATCCTCGCTCTCGGCTCCTGCGACAGTGGACAGGTCCCGTCGCCTGCGGACCGTATGTCGGGCGATGTTCCTGTCGATACCGCGGGCGAGGGCCTCGTCGCGCTCCACGGTGAGGGGCTTGTTGCAGGATCAGAGAGCTTTTTCTTCGCTGCCGGCCGCAACGAGGTTGAAGGCTTGCTTACCAAGGTGCTCGGCGAACCTGTAGAACGCGGCACCATCGAAGAATGCGGAGCAGGGCCGATGGAGATCACCAGCTATCCGGGAGAGCTTAACGTGAACTTCCAAGAGGGCGCTCTTGTCGGCTGGAACGTCGGCACGCCGCCTGAGGGTGAGGCAGGCAAGATCCAGGTCGACGCAGACGCCGCAATTGGGATGCCCGCCGATGAGCTGGCCAATGTCGCCGGTTATGCACCCATCGAAGGCAGCACCTTGGGCGAGGAATTTTCGCTCAGCGATGCGATGGGCGGTTTCGTGGATAAGGGCGCGGTTTCGATGCTGTATGCCGGGACGCAGTGTTTCTTTAGATAGTATCGTCATCCCAGCGAAAGCTGGGATCTCAAGCGCCAGGCGTTTCGGTGTGCGGCCCTAGACTCCAGCTTTCGCTGGAGTGACGTCTGTGTATAGTGGTGATTATGACACTAAAAGCAGACCTCTATTTCAGCTTCCGCTCGCCTTATTCCTATCTGGCAATTGGGCGGTATCGCGATATGGCGCGCGACTATGATCTCGACATCACGCTTCGCACGGTGTTGCCTATTGCAGTGCGCGATCCGGACATTCTGTTCACCGGCAATCCGGCGGCTCCTCAATACATCCTCTTGGATTGCATCAGGGCGGCGCAGTTCCTTGAAATTCCGCTAAGCTGGCCGCGTCCTGATCCCATTGTCCAGGATTTCGCGACGCGCAAGATCGCTGAGGAGCAACCCAATATTTATCGAATTTGCCGATTAGGACAGGCCGCCACACGCCGGGGCAAAGGCATCGAATTTGCCGCCGAAGTCGCCCCGATCATCTGGGATGGCTCGACCGAAAACTGGCACGAGGGCGACCACCTGGCTGGCGCTGCGGCGCGGGCTGGGCTCGACTTTGCTGACCTAGAAGACGAAGCCGTTTCAGATGCCGATGCGCTTGATGCGGAGATCGCGGGCAATACTGACGCACTCCACAAAGCAGGCCATTGGGGCGTGCCAACGCTTGTGGTCGATGGCGAGCCGTTCTTCGGGCAAGACCGCGTGGATATGGCCAAATGGCGCTTGGAGCAAAAGGGGCTGGCTAGGCGGTGAAAGGCCCGCTCACAGGTGGCTGTCTTTGCGGCGCGGTGAGATACCGGCTTGCGGAGGGCTTTCGCCTCAACCCTTACGCCTGCCATTGCACTGACTGCCAGAATCGCACCGGCTCAGCCTTTAGCGAGCACATGTTTTTTGCCCTCCCGGACTTAGCAATCGACGGCGAGACGGATTGTGGCCGCTATACTATGCCAAGCGGGATCGAGGCCACAATTACCGGCTGCCCTAAGTGCAAAGCGCGCATTTACGCAGAGAACCCCTCGCGGCCCGGAATGGGAAGCTTGCGTTGTGGTACGCTGGACCAAAGCTGTGATTTGCAACTGGCTGCGCACATATGGGTCAAAAGCAAGCAGGCCTGGCTCGACCTTCCAAAGGGCGCGAAAACCTTGGAAGAAGCCCCTGTAACATCGCAAGAATGGGCCGAGTTACTAGGGATTGTAGAACGGTGAATGATGTGAAAGCTTCGAGATTTTTCGCGAGTTTTGACGGGGCCGAATTGGCTGTCACAGTAATGGGTGAGGGGCGTCCGCTGGTTCTGGTCCATGGCCTTTTCTCTTCCGCTGAGATGAACTGGGTGAAGTTTGGCCATGCTGCCAAGTTGGCGGACGCTGGGTTCCAGGTGATCATGCCCGACCTTCGTGCGCATGGGGCAAGCGCCAAGTCACATCACGCGGGCGACTATCCTATTGGGGTGCTCACCAAGGACCTTGCAGCGCTCGCCGGACATTTTCGCCTTGAGGACTATGACCTTGCCGGATTTTCCCTAGGCGCACGCACTTCGGCGAAAGGCGTCATTGATGGTCTCAGCCCGCGCCGTCTTGCGCTTTGCGGGATGGGCTTGACCGGGCTATCGGGTTGGAAAAACCGGTCTGCGTTCTTTATCGACGCCATCGACCGCTTCGATGACATCAAGCGCGGAGACAGCGCGTTCATGGCGAAGTCTTTTATGAAAACCATGGGGATAGACCGCGAGGCTGCGCGGCTTTTGCTGGAAGCGGTTGACGATGTAGCGCTTGAGGACTTGGCCAAAATCACAATGCCGACCGCCCTTATTTGCGGTGACACAGACCAAGACAATGGCTCGGCCGAGGACTTGGCAGCAAAGCTTTACGATGGTCGATACCGGGAAATTCCGGGCACCCACATGAGCAGTGTTGCCCACAGCGCGTTTGGCGATGCCTTGGTGACGTTCTTTGCCGAATAGTCACAAATCGGTGCGGAGGGATCAGCTGTGCGCGAGAAGGTGAACGTTAAAGTATGGCTCATTGGAGTTGTCCTTTTTCTTGGCGTAATAGCCGTTTCTGCTGCGATCGAGCAGGGCGGCGTGACCTACGGTATAGTCGATCACCAAGCAGCCGCGACCGCACAAAAAGTTGGCGAGATCCAGTCGCAATGGCAGGCAAACGGTGTGCGCGGTATCGCCATAATCGCGATGATATGCGACCTTGGCTGGATTTGGATCTACGCGCTTGGCGCTTTTTTGGCGGGTAGAGAGTTTGCAACCAAACGCAGCGGAATTCTGAAAAACCTTGGCTTTGCCGTTTCCGGGGCAGCAATCGTGTTTGGTGTTACCGATTACACTGAGACCATCTTGCAGTTCATCCAGCTGCTCTGCGATGCGGGAAGCGACCAAATGGCGGGCGTGGCAGCAATGATGCAGCCCATCAAGATCGCTGCCTTTCTCGGTTCCTTTTCCGGGATCGTGCTGGCTTTGGTTTTTGACCGTGTTCAAGCGCGGCCTGCCTAAGCAGCGCCGAGTTTTGCGCGAAAATCGCGGCTCGCAGTTTCGAGAGTTTGCGCCTGGCTTGCAAGATCGTTGGCGGCTTGATCCAGCTCGTCTGATAGGAACCGCGATTGGTCCGCGCAATGCGACAGGTTCCGGCTGCGTTCTACCATCTCGTCGGTCTCGCTGGCCGCACCGCGCGCGAAATTCTCTATCGTGTCTGCTGACTGGCGATGGTTATCCACGTCATCGCGGATGGACCTTGCGTTTCTGCTCAGCTCTTCAATTGAGTTCTCGATCTCTTTGAAACTGCGCTCCGCCTCGACTGTCCCCGAATGGACCCCGCCGAGAAACGCTTGAATACGGATCGCCGCATCGCTTGCTTGGGCTGCGAGCTGTTTGACTTCATTGGCCACAATGCTGAACCCGCGCCCGGCTGACCCAGCTGATGCAGCTTCTATTGCTGCGTTGAGTGAAAGCAGATTGGTACGCTCTGCAATACGAACGATTGAGCGTGTTGCCTCGCCGATTGTTTGAGACTGCTCAGTAAGCATTTGGATAGCTTCGCTTCCGCCGCCCGACCGCTCGCTTGCCTCCTTGCTGAGTTCTGATTGCTGCCCGGCGTTGAACGCGACCTCTGCGATTGAATCGGAAAGTTCTGCAACGCCGGCGGCAACGGTGTTTGCGGCTTTGCAAGCTGTTTCGGCAGAGCTGAGCACATGCTTCACCTCATCACCGGTTTGATCTGCATTCAATTTGAGCTGCTGCGCGCTTCGAACGAGGAGATCGGCGGTGCTTGTAAGCGTCATTGCGGCGCCGTTCATCGACTTTTCAAAGGCTGCTGCGATCTCTTCGTGTTCTGAGTTACGCTGCTTGATGGCTGCATCCAGCGCTTTTGCTCGCCCGGCTTTCTCAGCGCCCAGAGCCTTTTGAAGCTCCTCTATTTCTGCCGATTGCGCGGTGATAGTGCCGACATTCTCTTCCAGCTGCCGGGAAAGCGCATCGGCTTTGGTAAAGCCTTGCCGGAGCAAGTTTGTCACCCAGCTCAGCAGTATCGCGCCTCCAATCGTGATCCCAAGCCGCAGGGAAGACAGACCCCAGTGCAACTGTTCATAGGCGATCCAATGCGGGGCAAAGATAACCAGGACAATAAGTTGGATCCCCAGCACTATGCACGCCGTCACAAGGGGCCGGGGATCGCACAGTGGGACCAGCGCAACAAGGCCGCCTGCTATCAATAACAAAAGCTCAGTTTGCCATTGAGTGCCCTGAAGCGCGTAAAACAGCAGCGCTGGAAGAATGCCAATCTGAATGCCGAACCACAAACGCGCGGTCCGATCAGTGCGGCCTTGCACCAGCATCCGAGTGGGGACGAGGTTGGTGAACACTGCGGCTACGGTCGCAGGTACAGCGAATTGCGGGACGAGCATGCTCAGCGCGGCGAGCGAAAATGTTATGATCCAGCCACCGGCGACCAAAACCAGCATGGTCTGTTTGCGTAGCTCGCTTAATGAGACGTTCACCGCGCGGGCCAATTTCTGCCGGCCAGTGGGCGTCCTTGCGCATAGGTAAGCAGCCCAAAACCGATTGGCGAGCTGGCCCTTTTCGTTTGCACAGGGTTTGCGGTGTGCGGCATCTAAGGAGGTATGTCCGCTTTTGGTTAGCGCTTCTCTTCCAATCGCTGCGTAGCTTTGCGGGTTCTATCCCTAGGAAAAAGCCTTATCGCCCGCGCGCATCAGCGGAAAGGCGGCTCGTTGAAGGCTCTCAGCTTACGGCTGTGCAAGCGGTCTCCTTCATCACGAAGATGCTTGCACGCCTCTAGGCCGATCTGAAGGTGGGCAGCGATTGCCTCTTCGTAAAACTTATTCGCCTGCCCCGGCAATTTGATCTCACCGTGCAAGGGTTTGTCGGAGACACACAGGAGCGTTCCATATGGTACTCGGAAGCGGTACCCTTGGGCCGCGATGGTCGCGCTCTCCATCTCGACCGCGATAGCGCGGCTTTGTGAAAAACGGCGCGCTGAACTGGCGTAAAGAAGCTCCCAATTGCGGTCATCGGTGGTGACAACGGTGCCTGTGCGCATGCGCTGTTTGATATTCGCGCTTTGCACACCGGAAACCGCTTCTGCAGCGCTCGCAAGGGCGAGTTGCACCTCGGCAATCGGCGGAATGGGCACTTCTGGAGGAAGCACACTGTCAAGCACATGGTCATCGCGCAGATAGGCGTGAGCGAGCACAAAGTCGCCGATCTTCTGGCTTGAACGCACGCCGCCGCAGTGACCAATCATCATCCACGCATGGGGGCGAAGAACTGCCAAGTGGTCGCAAATAGTCTTTGCGTTTGAGGGTCCGACGCCGATGTTGACGAGGGTAATGCCTTTGCCGTCCTCGCGGATAAGGTGATAGGCGGGCATTTGGTGTTTGCGCCATGCGGTGTCGTTGAGCTGGGCTTGCGCGTTGTCAGTGCTTTCCTCGATGTGGAGGCCCGCTGCCCCTTTAAGCGAGGTATAGCCGGCTTCTTCTTCGTTTGGGCCGATCTGCTGCGCGCCCCAGTTCACGAATTCATCGACATAGCGGTGGTAATTGGTGAAGAGGATAAAGTCTTGAAAATCCTCGACCTTAGTGCCGGTGTAGTGGGCGAGGCGGGCGAGCGAATAGTCAGTGCGCAGACCATCAAAAATCGACAGCGGCATGTCGGCATTTTCGTCAAACTCGATACCATCAGCCAGTTCATCTCCGATGAGGGAGAGGTCAGTGGATGGGAAATACTGCGCGATGTCTTGGGGAGCAATGCCTTGCATCGCAGCCCCTGCCTCGCCATCGAGCACATAAGGGAAGGGGATTTCCTGACGTGAGCGGCTCACCGTCACGTCGATCTCATACTCCTCAGCAATCAGCCCCAATTGTTCTTTAAGATATCCTGCAAACAGGTCCGGGCGCGTGATAGTCGTTGTATAGGTCCCTTGAATCTCCAACCGGCCAAAGGCGCGGGTCCGATCTTGGGGGTCGCCCACTCCTGAATAATGCAATGTTAGCTGGGGATAGGCATAAGAGCCGTCCTGGCGCTTGCGCTCTGGCGGGATGGTGCCGTCTTTCCCAAAGGCGATGACATCCCGGCGCAAGGTCTGGACGGCGCTGTCATAGTGCTGCTGCAATTGTTCAAGGATGGTGGGGATGGGTGTCATAAACATCTTTCTGTTCTGGTTGCGACTTTATTTAGGCTCTTTGCAGGCCGTTTACAAAAAGGGCGCGAAAGTCGTGTGACTCTCGCGCCCTTTTGATTGGCTTTTATGAGAAGCGAAGGGCTCAGCCTTCGTTGTCCTCAGCTGCTGGCGTTTCCTCGGCAACTTCATCGCCTGCTTCAGGCGCTGCGCCGTCTTCGAAGAGTTCTTCGGGGATTTCGCCGGGCTCGAGGCTTGGGTCGCGGGTGTTCGTTGCGGCAGCTTCTTCGATCTCGCGCTGTTCATCTTCGAACATTTGCGCAAGAACATCGACGCCTTGAGTTTGAAGCTCAGCTTCATCGTCAGAGCGGGCAACGTTTGCCTTAACCGTCACGTGCACCTCAGGGTGCAGAGCAACGGTCACGTCGTGCATGCCGATGGTTTTGATCGGCGCGCCCATGATGACTTGTTTCTTGTCGATCTCGTGACCTTGTTCAGTGAGGCCAGCGACCATATCGCGAACGTTGACCGAACCATAAAGCTGGCCTGTGTTCGATGCTGCACGGATGAGGATAACCTCAGCGCCTGCAACCTTCTCACCGGATGTTTCAGCAACCGAGCGCTTCTCGGCGTTCTCTTTTTCGAGACGCTCACGGTTTGCTTCGAAGACCGCTTTGTTGGCGTCGTTTGCGCGCAGGGCCTTCTTTTGCGGAAGAAGGAAGTTGCGGGCATAGCCGTCTTTTACGGTGACGACATCGCCAATCGTGCCGAGTTTCTCGACGCGTTCTAGGAGAATGATATCCATGTTTTCTCTCCTATTTCACGATGTAAGGAAGCAGGCCAATGTGGCGTGCGCGCTTGATCGCTTTGGCGAGTTCACGCTGCTTCTTGGCTGAGACGGCGGTGATGCGCGAAGGCACGATTTTGCCACGCTCGGACATAAAGCCCTGGAGCAAACGCACGTCTTTGTAATCGATTGTGGGGGCGTCTTTGCCTGAGAACGGGCAAGACTTGCGGCGGCGGAAGAAAGGACGGGCCATCAGTCGCGCTCCTCACGGTCTGAACGGCGCTTACGGTCGCGCTCGTTTTTGCGCATCATAACGCTTGGACCTTCTTCGTGCTCTTCGACACGGATGGTCATGTAGCGGATGACGTCTTCGTTGATACGGGTCTGACGCTCAAGTTCTGCGACCACGGAGCCCGGGCCATCAATGTTGAGCATGACGAAGTGCGCTTTGCGGTTGCGCTCGATTTTGTAAGCGAGGGATTTAAGGCCCCAGGTTTCGGTCTTCACAACCTTGCCTTCATTCGCTTCGACGATTTCGGTCGCCGTGGCCGCCAGCGTGTCAACTTGAGCCTGGCTCAGGTCCTGACGCGCGAGGAAGATGTGCTCATAAAGAGCCATACTTCTTGTCCTTACACTGTAATGCCGATCGCTGGCTTGTCTGCGGGATTGCAGGGCCCCTCCGGCTTTCTTTTCTCGCTCCTATTTCGGAACGGTTGCGGGCACATACCGTTTTTGTCGGTGAATGCAAGCCTTGAACGCTTGGCGAGGCCCGACGCCTCAGGCATGGCGCAAGACACACAAGCGGAGAAATGACACATGCCATCAGGATTGGTTGCACTGCTCGACGATGTGGCAGTGATTGCAAGGACGGCGGCGGCCTCGGTCGACGATATCGCGGCGGCAGCGGGCCGTGCTGGCTCCAAAACCGCTGGCGTTGTGATCGACGATGCAGCTGTGACGCCGAGTTATGTGACCGGGCTGTCCCCGGCGCGCGAGCTGCCCATTATCTGGGCGATCACCAAGGGGAGCCTGTTCAACAAGCTCATTGTTCTTTTGCCCATTGCCATGCTGCTCGATTATTTTGCCCCGTGGCTGGTCATTTACCTGCTGATGATCGGCGGCGCGTTCCTTTGTTATGAGGGCGCGGAGAAGGTCATGGAATGGCTGGGCGGCGAAAAGCACGGCAAGACGGTTGAGGACGAGATCGAGGACCCGGTCGCTTTTGAGAAACAGCGCATCTCGGGCGCGGTTCGCACAGACTTTATCCTGTCGGCTGAGATCATGGCTATTGTGCTCAATGAGCTGACGCAGAACGCAGTGATCGCGGAAAGCCTTTGGCAAAAGGGAGCAGCGCTCGCGATTGTCGCGCTTGTGGTGACCGTCGTGGTCTACGGCACGGTCGCGATCATCGTGAAGCTTGATGACATTGGCCTTGCGATGACCAAACGCGAGAGCGAAGTTGCGCAAAAGTTTGGGGCAGGGCTGGTGGCCTTTGTGCCTAAGTTGCTGACGGCGCTCTCGGTGATTGGCACTGTCGCGATGCTATGGGTCGGCGGCGGGATTATCATCCACGGCACCCATGAGATCGGCTTCCACCTGCTTTATGATCTTGCGCACGGCGCAGAATACGCGGTGGCAGGTGTGCTTGGCGGGGTCGGTGGCTGGTTCACCTATGCGGCAATTTCGGCGGTGATCGGGGTGATCCTGGGCGCGATTATCGCCTTCGTCTTGCATAAGGTCATTGGCTATGAGGGGGCGCATTGATGGCTCTTCCCATCCTCTACACTTGCGCCGGGTCGCGAGGTCAGCGCTGCACTTGGGCCGCCGAAGAGGCAGGCGTTGAGCTGGACCTGCGCATGCTCCCATTTCCGCCGCGTCATAAAGCGCCGGAGTATTTGGAGACCAATCCGCTGGGCACAATCCCGATGTTGATTGATGGCGACACGCAAATGACCGAAAGCTGCGCGATTGCGCATTATTTAGCGGTGATGGGCGGGGCGGACGCGCTAGTCGTGGGGCCGGGTGAGGCGGATTATGGCGAGTATCTCGACTACGCCTTTCATGCGGACGCCACGATCACCTTCCCGCAAACGGTCTATATGCGTTTCGCCGTGTTCGAGAAGCACAAGGGCTGGGAGGATGCGGGCCATGCCTATGCCGACTGGTTTGAAAAGCGGCTTGTGAAGATTGAACGGCGATTGGAGACGCGCGATTATCTCGTCGGTGAGCGCTTTACGGTTGCCGATATTTGCGTGGGTTATGCGCTGGTCTTGGCCAAGGCGGTTGGGTTGGACGAGCGCATCCCTGATAGCCTCAAGGCTTACCGTGAGCGACTGACCTCGCGCGAGGCCTACCAAGCCGCAGTCGCAAAGGAAAAAGCAGGCGCGCCCTAGCGCCCCTTCGTCATTGCGAGCCGATAGGCGAAGCAATCCAGAGCCGTCTCGCGAAACCGTACTGGATTGCCGCGCCGCTTCGCGGCTCGCAATGACGATTGGATCTACCCCCGCATCCAAATGCGTGCCGCAGTTACCGCAGACCTTATTGGGCCAGGGTACAATAATAAATCCGCGAAAGAACAGGTTCTTGCCGCATTGGGGGCAGTTGAATTGCCGCATCCTTGCGTTGACCAAAATCAGCATCAGCACAGCCGCCGCAAAGGCCCAAGTCGAATGGCCCATCCATTTGTCTATCGTGATAACAAACATAAACGCGGCCAATGTCGCAAACAGCATCATTTGCATATGGCGCACAGCAAGGCGGTAAATCGTCATGTAAGCCGCTCGAAAATGCTTTTTGCAAAGCTGCTCAAAGTGTCGTCTCGCGCGCCCATGATGACAATGCGGTCGCCGGGCTTTGCGAGTTCTACGATGGCATCCCCGCATTCTTCGCGCGACGCGATATGCTTGGCTGAACCACCGTTCTGCTCGATCAGGCCGATAATCCGCTCGGTCCCCTCGCTGCGGTCCACCGTGCCGCCGTAGTAGACCGGGTCGCACATGATGGTCACATCATCATCGTCCAGCTCGCGCGCAAAAGTCTCGGCAAGCTCATCCCCCATTTGGCGAAGCGGTCCATATCCATGCGGCTGGAAGAAGGCGATCACGCGGCCTTCGGTGGCTTTCAAAGTGCGCAAGGTCGCCGCGCATTTCTCCGGGTTATGGCCAAAATCGTCGATGACGCTGATGCCGCTTGGGCTAGTCCCGACCACATCAAACCGCCGCGCAAGGCCTTTGAAGCGGCTGAGTGCATAGACCGAACGGCTAAGCTCGATCCCTGCCGCGCTCATCGCTGCAATCGCGGCCATGGCGTTGGCAAGATTGTGCAAACCCGGCATCGGAAGGTCGAGCGGGAACACCTCTTTTGAGCGATTGTCGATCAGCACTGCGCGAATGCTCAAAGGCCGGTGCTCAATGCTATCAGGCTCGGCGACGATATCAGCTGTTTGATTCTCAATCCCGAAAGAAACCAGTTGCGAGGCGCGCGGGGCGAGTGCGCGCGATTCCTCGTCATCCATATTGATAACGGCGCAGCCTGCCTCGAAGATGAAATCGCCGAACAAAACGCGCAGTTCCTCGATGGATTTGTGGTCGAGGCTGACATTCAAAAGCACACCGATTGTAGGCCGGTAAAGCGCGATTGAGCCGTCGCTCTCATCGACTTCGCTGACAAACACATGCGGAGAGCCGACGCGCGCGCTGGCGAAGGGGTTGGCCTCATCGGCGAAGTTTTTCATCACCGCACCGTTCATGACGGTAGGGTCGTGGCCTGCCTCTGCCATGATCCACGAAATCATGCCGGTAACAGTGCTTTTGCCAGACGTGCCGCCGACCGCGACCGAATAGCCCGCGCCATTGAAAAGTTCCGCCAAAAGCTCAGCCCGCGTCATCCGTTCGCAGCCAAGTTCCCTCGCGCGCGCAACCTCGGGTACGGTGTCTTCGATTGCGGCGCTTGCGATCAGAACTTGGTTCTCGGAGGTAATCCCGCTCCCGTCTTGCGGAAATAGGGTAAAGCCATTGCCTGACAGCCACGCGAATTTCTCAGGCGTGCGCCCTTGGTCATAGGAACGGTCGGAGCCTGCCACTTCATGACCAAACCCCTGCGCCAATTGTGCCAGCGGGAGCATGCCTGAGCCGCCGATGCCGCAAAAAAAGTAATGGCAAAAGAAAGGGCGCTCTTCTGGCGCGTCGTCCACTGATCCACTCATAGCGGATATGGTTATGGGCTTGCCACGCGAGTTACAAGCGCCCTAGGCTGGGTTCATGACAAATATCGCCATTTGTGCACCGGCAAGAGCCATTACCAAAGACCACGCCGCCGCGTTGGAGGCTTTGGTTGCTGCTGAGTTTCCCGATCATTCGGTGACGTTCCATGATCAATGCTTTGAGCGTTCCGGGCATTTTGCGGGCGATGATCTGACGCGGCTGGGCGGTTTGCTCGACTGCGCCAATGATCCCGCATTTGATGCGGTGTGGTTTGCGCGCGGGGGTTACGGTTCCAACCGCATAGCAGAGGCGGCAATTGCGCGGATGAACGCGGCGGCCAAGGCAAAGACCTATGTGGGATATTCGGATTGCGGTTATCTTTTGGGTGCTCTTTATAAAGCCGGGATCGGCCAATGCGCCCACGGCTCCATGCCGATTAGCGCGAGTTCATCGAGCGGCCCTGAATCGGCGCGCCGGGTGCTGAGGTGGTTTAGCGGAGACAATTCGGGGTTAGAGCCAAGCCTTGACGGAACAACGCCCATGGCCGCGTTTAATCTCATCACTTTGGCAATGCTGGCCAAGACGCCTTTGATGCCGGACCTTACCGGACACGTGGTGATGGTCGAAGAGGTCGCGGAGGCGCACTACGCCATCGACCGCGTGTTTTTCGCGCTGGCTGGCAGTCTGCCGCGTGTCGCTGGGCTTAGGCTTGGCGCGGTGACAGATATTCCGGAAAACGATATTCCTTTCGGCTCAGACGAGGTAGAAATCGCCAAGTTCTGGTGCGCAAGGGCGGGTATTCCTTATCTTGGACGCGCCGAGATAGGGCACACAGCTGCCAACAAGGTGGTGCCCTTTGGGCTTGCAGGACCGGCTGGCACCTCTTAACCGCGCCCCCAAAGCCAAGACCGCCAAAACCCAGACGGCCAAAGCCAAGAGGAGTTCACATGAAAGCGTTCGTGTTCCCGGGACAGGGAAGCCAGAAAGTCGGAATGAGCACCGAGCTCGCCGCCGCCAGCAGCGCCGCGCGCGAAGTGTTTGAAGAAGTCGATGAGGCGCTTGGCCTTAAACTTTCCGCGATCATGGCCGAAGGGCCGGAAGACCAACTGACCCTTACTGAAAACGCGCAGCCTGCGATTATGGCCAATGCGATTGCGACCTTGCGCGTGCTTGAGGCTGAGTTCGGAGTGAAACTCACCGAGGCTGGCTCCTGCGTGGCTGGACACTCTTTGGGCGAATACACCGCGCTTTGCGCTGCCCAAGCCTTTGACCTTTCGGCCACGGCGCGTCTTTTGAAGCTGCGCGGTTCTGCGATGCAAGCGGCTGTGCCGGTGGGCGTGGGCGCTATGGCGGCGCTTCTCGGCGCTGATATCGCCAAAGCCACCGCACTTGCCGAAGCGGCCGCCGAAGGTGAGGTGTGCGAAGTCGCCAATGACAATGATCCGGGCCAAGTCGTGATCTCAGGCCACAAGGGCGCGATTGAACGCGCGGTCGCTCTCGTCAAAGAACACGGCATCAAACGCGGCGTATTGCTGCCCGTGTCGGCGCCCTTCCACTGCTCTCTCATGCAGCCAGCCGCCGACCGCATGGCTGAGGCGCTTGGCGAAACGCCTCCGGGCGCGCTGGCTCTGCCGCTTTATGCCAATGTCACCGCAAGCAAAGTGACCGACCCTGCTGAGGAGCAAAGCCTGCTGGTCCAGCAAGTCACCGGCCGCGTGCGCTGGCGTGAGAGCGTTGCAGCCATGCATGCAGACGGCGTTGGGCATTTCGTTGAACTGGGCGGCAAAGTGCTCAGCCCCATGATCCGCAAGATCGCTGGCGAGGCGGAAACCACTAGCCTCATCACCATGGAAGACCTTGAGGGCTTTGCTAAAGGCTGAGCGTAACGCTGCGTTCAGCTAACCCATTACAACCTTGCCCTTCTTGCTTGAACCAAGGAGGGGTTTCATGCTGAAGAAAGCTTCAACCGCGGCATTTTGTTTGATTTTTGGCTGTGTTGGCGCGGTTGCGTTCGGCACGGTCGCCTTGGCAGACGACGCACCGCGTGAGTTGCAATTGAGCGCCAAAGGCGATGCGCAAGGTTTAAGTGGTTTCGCCAGCGAGCGAGAGCTTTCCATCTTCGTTCAGAAAATGCAGGACCTCGAAAAGCGCAACCGGCGGCGTATGGGAGCTATAACGCCAGCGCCCGTCACAGAGGCGGCCACCGAGGATTTCGGCGCTGCTGAAAACGAGAGCATCACCAATACTCAAGAAGCGGGCGTCGACGAGGGAGGTATCGTCAAGAACGTTGGCGATTACCTCGTCGTGCTGAGGCGCGGACGCTTGTTCACGGTGCGAACTGGTGGCGGGGCTCTAGAGCCGATCGACACCGCGAATGCCTTCCCTCCCAGCAAGGAAAACCCCGCCAATACCTGGTATGACGAAATGCTGGTGCGCGGCAATCAGGTGATCGTTATCGGCTATTCCTATGGCGATTTTGGCACTGAAATCAATCGCTTCGATATCTCAGATGAAGGCAAGTTCACCTACCGCGACACGCATTATATGCGGTCTGGTGACTATTATTCCTCATCCAATTACGCCTCGCGCCTGATTGGGGATGAGCTTATCTTTTACACCCCGGTTTATGCCAATTGGGGTGACCTTGATGCATCCCTTCCGGCCATGCGCGAAATGGGCGAGGGTGAGGGCGAAGTTTTGGTCAAGCCTGAGGATTTCCTTGTGGCCAAGCCTTACCGCTCTGGGCGATTCCCTGTGAACGTACTCCACACCGTCACCCGGTGCGATGTTGGGGCTGAGGATCTTGACTGTTCGGCAACGGCGATTGCCGGCACTTGGAGCCATGCGTTCTACGTCTCGCGCGAGGCGGTCTACGCTTGGACTGGGGCTGCGCGTACCAACTGGCGCGACAGGGCTGCGACTACACCCGGTCAACTTTACCGCATTCCGCTAGACGGATCGCGCCCCGGCGCGGTTCAGGTTGCAGGTTCTCCGATTGATCAGTTCTCTTTTGCTGAAGATGCAGAAGGCGGCATGCTCCGCGTCCTTCTTCGTTCTGTCGGCAATGGTCAGGGCATGTGGGCAAGCGAGTTTTCCGCTGGCAAAGTGTCGCTAGCAAACATTCCGTTCGATGCCTTTGGCAGCGGGGGCGGAGCACTGGTGCGTCAAAACTACCGGAAGTTGCCAGAGCCCAAAGGCTGGCGCTTGCACAACCGTTTTGTCGGTGACTACCTGCTCTATGCTGCCGGAGCCTATGGCCGCGAAGACGAGACCGCGATGGTCTACGCCGTGCCTCTCAATGGCAGCGATGTTCAGCAGATTGCCATGCCGCACGGTGTCACCCGCTTTGATAAAATGGGCAATGATGGCATTGTTGTCGGCCCGGCTGGCGATGGCGCATTGGGCTTCAGTTCGCTCAAACTGGCGCGCAAGGCTTCGCTTGAGGACACCTACATGCTGGCAGCAGCAGGCGAGGGCGAAACCCGGAGCCAGGCGTTTTTCTTCAAACCTGACCGTGGCAGCGCACAAGGGCTTTCTGGCACCTTAGGCTTGCCAGTCACGCGGCGTCTGACGCGCGATGGGTCAGAATTCCTTGGCAGTGGCTCTGCTATTGCGTTTCTTCGCCGCGATGCGCGCAAGCTTAAACCTGCCGGCGAATTGGCTGCACGCACCGAAGATGCCGTCGATGATGCCTGTATTGCGTCTTGCGTGGATTGGTACGGTAATGCGCGCCCGATCTTTATGGGCTCGCGCATTTTTGCTCTCATGGGTTATGAGATTGTCGAAGGAGACATGTCTGATGGCCGAATCCGGGAAGTGCGCAGGGTCACCTTTGCCCCTGATTCCAGAACTTCATTGGATTGATGCGCAGAACGCAAATCTTCTAAGCAATGTGGCGCCGGGCGTATTCGATCATGCGATCGACCCAGACCGCCTGACTGCCTATCTCGCGCAATCCGCCAATTGGATGTGCCTGGCGCTCCATGACGGCGTAGTCGTCGGCATGGTCATGACGGTCATCCACAATCATCCCGATAAACCAACCGAACTCTTCCTTGACGAGATCGGCACGGGCGACGATTGGCGTCGCAAGGGCATTGCCCGCTTGCTCATGCAGGCTGTTTTTGACAGAGCCGATGAGGAAGATATCGAAGAAATTTGGTTGGGGACCGAGCCGGACAATGTTGAGGCAAACGGTCTCTATCAAGGGTTTAAGCACGAGCGTGAAGACGCCGTTATCTATTATTTTGATTGGTGAGGAGCCGGGACATGTTTCGACTGGATGGAATGAACGCTTTGGTGACAGGCGCAAGCGGCGGGATCGGTTCTGCGATTGCCTTTGCCTTGGCTAAGCAAGGCGCTCGGGTTGCTCTATCGGGTTCCAATGGCGACAAATTGCGCCTGTTCCGCGAACAGCTCATTTCAGAAGTTGGCTCACCAGAGGCAGGCGATCACGTTGAGATTACTTGTAATCTTTCGGATAGCACGCAGGTGGATGAGCTTATCCCTGCGACAGTGGACACGCTTGGCGGGATCGACATCCTCGTGAACAATGCTGGCATTACGCGCGACGGTCTTGCAATGCGGATGAAGGATGATGACTGGAACAGCGTGATTTCGGTGAATCTCGAGGCCGCATTCCGCCTTATGCGCGCCAGCGCCCGCCCGATGATGAAAGGGCGTTTTGGGCGTATCATCAACATCACCAGCGTTGTCGGCCACACAGGCAATCCGGGTCAAATGAACTATTGCGCGGCGAAAGCGGGCCTCACCGGCATGACCAAGAGTTTCGCGCAGGAAGTCGCAAGCCGCGGCATTACCGCCAACTGCGTGGCTCCCGGCTTTATCCGCACCGCTATGACGACGGCGCTTGACGAGAAGCAAACCGAGACCATCAACGCCAAGATACCTATGGGCAAAATGGGCGAGGGCGATGACATTGGCTCTGCCTGCGCCTTCCTTGCAAGCCGCGAGGCCGGTTACATCACCGGTGAGACCATGCACGTGAATGGCGGCATGGCGATGCTGTAAGGGGCTCTTGGGCGGAATGAAGGCCGCTTCGAAGCAATCCTATGGCCCTTATCCCCAAGGGAATCGTGCCTGCACAGGTTACGAACTTGCCCAGCGTCACAGCCGCGCTAAGGTTTTCTTCGATTCTTAGGCGGCGGTAGGGCGATTCCAGCCTTCACGAGACGCCATAAAACACGAAGACGATAGGTTACGCTGATGAAGGCTACGATCGAACGCGCGACGCTCTTGCGTTGTCTCTCCCATGTTCAATCGGTGGTTGAACGCCGCAACACCATCCCCATCCTCTCGAACCTCCTGATTGAGGCGTCTGAGGGCGGTAATGTGAAGGTGATGGCGACCGACCTCGATCTACAGGTGGTTGAGACCATGAGTGCCGCCTCTGTTGACACGCCCGGCGCAATCACAGTGTCCGCGCACCTGTTGTTCGATATCGCACGCAAGCTGCCTGACGGGTCGCAGGTGTCGCTCGAAGCTTCCGACAACCAGATGGTGATCAAAGCAGGCCGGAGCCGGTTTAAACTACCAACCCTGCCGCGCGATGACTTCCCAGTGATTGTCGAGGGGGATCTGCCCACGTCTTTCGAACTGCCTGCTCGCACTTTGGCGCAAATGATTGATGCGACGCGTTTTGCGATCTCGACCGAGGAAACGCGCTATTATTTGAACGGCATCTTCCTGCATGTCAGCGATGATGACGGGCCGGTTTTGAAAGCGGCTGCGACAGATGGTCACCGTTTGGCCCGCTTCACCATTGCGCAGCCTGATGGTGCGGACGGAATGCCTGATGTGATCGTTCCTCGCAAAGCGGTGGCCGAGCTTAGAAAGCTTCTCGAAGAAGCGCTTGATGGCGCTGTTATGATTGATCTTTCGGCCTCGAAAGTTCGGTTCACGTTGAGCGGTGAAGGCGGGGTGGTTTTGACCAGCAAGCTGATTGACGGGACCTTCCCGGATTACAGCCGCGTTATTCCAACCGGCAATGACAAGATCCTTCGCGTTGACCCCAAGGCCTTCCACCAAGGTGTTGACCGGGTGGCCACAATCGCCACTGAAAAGACGCGCGCCGTCAAAATGGGGCTTGATAAAGACCGCGTGACGTTATCGGTGACGTCACCTGATAACGGCAATGCGTCGGAAGAACTTGCGGCGACCTATTCCAGCGACGGTTTCGAAATCGGCTTTAATGCCAATTACCTAAAAGACATTCTTGGCCAATTCGATTCCGATGAGGTGGAGCTTCACTTGGCCGATGCAGGCGCTCCGACCCTAATCCGCGAGGATGATGCAAGCGCTGCGCTCTATGTCCTCATGCCGATGCGCGTATAATGAGGACGCTTGGGGGGATCATCGCTGGCGCGCTCTTGGTAGGCGGAATTTCTGTTTCAGCTCAAGAGAATAACGAGCAGAGTGGACAGGGCTTCTCACCTGAAGACGATCTCGATTGTGCTCTATTCATAGGCGGGCTGCTCGGTTCCGATGATGGGGTGATGACCCCTGATTCCAAACAGGCGCTTGTCAGTTCGATGACATATTTCCTAGGTCGGTTCGAAGCACAGCGCGGCACTCCCATTAATGTCGCGTTGGCAGAGCGTTATCCGGTCTTTCTCGAACAGGACTCAAGTCAGATTGAGCAGACCTGCGGGCTCCGGGCTCGGGGGTTTGGCCGCCGGATGGAGCTAGTGGGCCGGGTGATGGCCGAAGTTCAGACCGAGCCCGAAGCTGACAGCGAAGAGCCTTAAGCGGCGAAGAGGTCAACCATGGCCGAAAGTTCACCAGTGAGCGACCATCCGGCCCAGGTCCGAATTTTCGGAACTGTCATTTCGACCTATACGCGCATTGTTGAAATCACCGCGCGCGAGGCCGAGCTTTCTCACGAAACGATTGCAACGCCCGCACGCTCGGCGCAAAACCGGCACCCGTTCTCCAAAGTGCCTGTAGTGGAAGTCGATGGACTTGAGCTGATCGAGAGTGTTGCCATCGCCCACTACCTCGACAATGCACACGGTCAAAGTGCCCTGCAGCCGAGGATACCGTCACACCGCGCTGTGATGGATAAATGGATCGCAATTGCCAACAACTACCTCTTCCCACTGTTTGAAGAGGGATTGGTGATGCCTTGGATAATGCACCGGGTGGCGGGCTATCCAATTGATCCAGAACGGATAAACAACGCTTTGCCCCAGATCAGCCGCGCTTTGGGCTTCGTTGAAACGGAGATACAGACCGGCGGCGCCTGGACTGTCGTTGCTGGCGACACTGGCATCACATTGGCCGATGTGTTTTTGTACCCGGTCCTGCGCTCACTGGAGCTGACGCCGCAAGGTGAGGTGGGTATTGCGCAGTGTGATCACATCAAAGCTTGGCTCGAAACGCTCAAAAATCGTCCTTCAATCGCCGCAACGCGCTGGGAAATCGAAAAGGGATAGGCTAGCCTTCGGCGCAAGTGTTGAGGAGCCTAGACCAATGACCGTAGCCCAAATCCATGTTCGCAAAGAAAAGCTCACTAAGGCGGCGCTGGTAGAGGTGCCATCAGGAGAGCTTGCCGATGGTTCGATCCGCCTCAAGGTGGAGAGCTTTTCGGTGACGGCCAACAACATCACCTACGCAGTGGTGGGCGATGGGTTTGGCTATTGGAATTTCTTCCCTCCGAAAACCGAGGAAGACGGGTTTGGAATAGTGCCCATGTGGGGGCATGCCGCGGTGACCGAAAGCAAGGCCGATGGCTTTGAGGTAGGCGAGCGGGTCTATGGCTATCTGCCCATGGGAACGCAGTTTGATGTGGTCCCGGGCAATGTGAGCGATGCAAGCTTCTCCGACATGACCGATTATCGTCAGCCGATGAGCCCGGTGTACAACAATTACAACCGTTTGGCGGCTGATCCTGAACATGATCCTGCGCGCGAGAATGAGCGTATGATCTATGGCCCGCTGTTCAAAACTGGCTATGTGATAGACTACTTTATGCGCTCAGAGGATTGGTTTGGGGCGGGCCAAGTGATCCTCACCAGCGCCTCTTCCAAGACCGCAATGGGGCTGGCAAATGTGGCGAAACAAAACTCGCCCGGCGTGAAACGGATTGGCCTTACTTCAGCTGGTAATGTGGAATTTGTCGAGAAAACCGGGCTTTACGATCAAGTTCTCACGTATGATGCGATTGGCACTTTGCCGCTCACTGAGACCGTGACGGTCGATTTTGCGGGCAATGCCGACGTTTTGGCCAAGCTGCATCACCACTTCACCGATCAACTCAAATATTCCTGCCTCGTGGGTGCCACTCATATCGAGGCGCGCAGTTCAATGGGCGGGGGCGCCGGTGATCTGCCGGGGGCAAAGCCGACCTTATTCTTCGCACCTGACCATTTCGTGTCCTTCTTTAAAGAGCATGGCCCGGCCGAAGGCGGCAAGATGGTCGCCAGAACGTGGCACGCCTTTTTGGACGCGGTAGGCGGCACGGTCGAAATCGAAACCCGCAACGGGCTGGATGCGGCGCGCACGACCTATCTCGAAATGCTCGGCGGTAAGATCGACCCTGCAAAGGGTATCGTGGTCCAGCCTTAAACTAAACCTGATCGGCCAAGTGAGCTTTTACTGGCCTTCCCGCGCTGCGGTGGCCGTGTCGTTGAGCGACCAATCATAGGCGTAGTTTATCGTAACATCGGGCTGGTCTAAGGCGGCAAGCAATTCCGGCTCCGCATATTGACGCACATGCGCGAGAATCGTCTGTGTCGATCCTCCATAGTCCTCGCGGTACCAACTGAATATCTTGGAGAGCGTGACTTCCCCGTCCTCCCCTACGCTTACGCCGCGCGGGTCATTGATATAGCTCGCGGAGTTTTCCTGAAGCTTCTGCTCAAGGTTGGCGGCCGTGTATGCGGTCTGCGCAAGATTTGGACAGCCGACCGCGGCGCAGTTCAGCGCATAGTGAATGCGTGGCTCCTCGCTCCAGAGAGGGCGAACAATACCATGTTCAATATCATGCAGGCCAAGTTCGCGGCCGTTGATTACGATACGTTTCTCACCCCAAGGGCCGAAATCCAGCGGGCCGCTTGAGATGTCGCGAATGGAATCAACGGGATAGTTGTCGAGAATGACCTTCACGGTCAGCGCATTGTAGAGGTTAATCCAATAGGCAAGCTGCGCGTCGCGGGTAAACTGCGTGGCGTCTTGACTGGTAAGATAGTCGACATAATTATCGAGCCTTTGCTTGTCCTCCTGGCTTACCGAACCATAGTTTACGCGCACAATGCCGTCATCACCGAGCGCTGTGTAACTCGTGAGAAAATTGTCCCAGGCCTCGTTTGAAATGGGATCTTGAGTACCGACTGCCTGGAACTGAGAGGAGACGAGTTCGGAACTTGGAATGGCCAACCGTTCCAAGCTTGTGCAGCCAACCGCTGCGGGCAGAAAACACAAAATTAAAAGGGGTTTGAATTTCATCGTCGTCTCGCCAGTTCTGTCGCGGCCTTAGGTGCAAATACGACCGAATGAACCGTGAAGAGTTCAATTCAGCGCCGCAACTGCATCGCCGCCATCGCATATCTCGTCCATCCGGAGCTTCGCGCGAAAACGAGTGAAGGTTACACCCCGGTCGCGGTTTTTGTCATAAAGGTAGGGGCCGTCTCCATCGAGACCTACAAGGGCCTCGATGCGGCGCGTGTGGCCTAACCGGAGGTGATCACAGGCAAGATTGCTTCTGCCAAGGTTATCGTTGTCGAGCCTTTAGCGGTTCGATTATTCGCCGCCCTTAGAGGCATAGTCGAACAGTCCGGTACGCTGTGCTTCATGACGCACGGCCATTTTGCTGGCGGTATCGCCTTCGGTAGGGATAATGCACCAGCCGCCGCCTTTGGCGAGCGTTTCATCAACCCCGCGTTCGAGCACTTCAGGACCGGGCTGTGAGCGCCAGTGGTCGCCGAGGCTTTCGGGAGCGTTACGAGCCCCGCCAAAACGTTCGGGCCGGGCTTGAGCTGCGTTCCAAATCTGGGTGTTGAGGATGCCGGGACATAGGATGGTCACGCCAATAGCATCCTCGGCAAGCTCCGCCGTAAGCGCTTCGCCAATGGATGCGGTCATCTGCTTGGTAGTGGCGTAGAGCGTGAAGGGGCCGCTCACCGGCGTCACGGATGCAGAGCTTGCGGTGATCCCAACATGGCGCGCGCCGCCGCGTGCTTTTAGCGCTGGCAACCACGCGCGAGCGGTGTGCATCGGCCCCATGACATTTACACCCATCAACCAATCAAGCGTGCGCGATTTTGTCCCGACAACTGTGTCTGCTGTGCCAACCCCTGCGTTGATCCAAAGCAGCGATGGCTCGATCCCTTGCGCGATGAGTTTTTTGGCAACCCGCGCGGTTTCGTCTGGATCAGAGACATCGCAGCCATAGCCAGATGAGCTTTCGCCGCACAGCCGCGCGGTTTCTTGGGCCTCATCAGCGTCAATATCGAGCGCGCAGATACGCATGCCCTTGGCGGCAAAGTGCTGCGCGAGCCAACGTCCAATCCCGCGTCCGGCACCTGTGATAACCGCCCAGTCGCCCGGAGCAGGGGTGTAAGCGCTCACTCAGCCGCTTCCGCCAGTTCTGCCCGCTGCGGGCCACGGATAAGGCCGCCGGGAGCCTCGCCGGTCCATTTGCCAGCCTCAAACGTCACAGCGCCGTTTTTGATCGTGTAATCATAGCCTTGCGCTTTCTGGAGGAGACGCTTGCCGCCTGCTGGCAAGTCAAAGGCGAGCCACGGGCGGCCAAGTTTAAGGCGCTCAAGGTCGATCACGTTGAGGTCGGCCATATAACCCGGCGCAATGACACCGCGATCTTCGAGGCCGTAGAGTACGGCGGTGTCGCGGCACTGGCGCTTGATCGCGTTCTCCAGCGTGATCCGGTCGCCGCGCTTGCGGTTCTTCACCCAGTGCTCAAGCATAAAGGTGGGCGAGGCCGCGTCGCAGATTGTGCCGCAATGCGCGCCGCCATCAGACAGTGAGTTCACCGTGTCGTCTGAGTGCTGAAGTGGGTGGAGGAAATCGAGGTTTCCGTCTGCGTAGTTCAGGATCGGCAGATAGATGAAACCCTTCGCATCATCGCGGCACAGCAGGTCATAGGCGTATTCCTGAGGGTCTACGCCGGCCGCTTGGCCGCGCGCATTGATGCTAGCCGAGGCTTCGGGTTCGTAGTCGAAATCATCGTCCATCTCATACTGCAAGGCCCAGCCCATGGTGATGACAGCGACGACTTCGAGGATGTCCTGCGGTGCATCGGTGTAATCGCTGGTCTCTGAAAGGAGCTGCGCCTTGAACGCAGGGTCCAAGAGTTTCGCCTTTTGCTCCTCCCACGGAAGATCCGCGATCGCTATCCAGCTTGGGCGGTAAACGAAGGGGTGAACCGTACCCTGCCACGCCATGATGATACCATTTCCGCGCAGCGCGATTTGCGCGACAATGTTTGCGCCATTGTCGTTTTCGGCGCGCATATTGGCGATTTGTTCGTCAAGCGGCTGTTCTTTGGCGATAGATTGGAGTGCTGCAAAGGTGACAGGAATGCCCGCCTCGCGGCTGAGTTTGCCCATCCATTCAAACTCGTTCCATTCGCGCTTAAGGTCGCTCGCCATCTCAAACACTGCATAACCGCCAGCGTCTCGGCCGCGGCCCATACCGTGCCCGATTGCGACCAGTTCTTCTGCCGTTGCGGTCGTGCCGGGGACAAGCTCGCCGTCGACCGATTTGTGAAGGACCGTGCGAGAGGTTGAGAAGCCGAGGGCTCCTGCGCGAACGCCTTCTTCGACGATGTCTGACATAGCCTTGATGTCATCCTCGGTCGGGACAGCGCCGGGTTGCTCGCGGTCGCCCAGCACATAAGCGCGCACCGCGCCGTGCGGCACATGCGTGCCCACATCGACCGTGCGAGGCAGCTTTTCGAGAGCGTCGAGATATTCGGGGAAGGTCTCCCAATCCCATGTGATGCCTTCTGCGAGGGCAGTTCCGGGAATGTCTTCGACCCCTTCCATAAGGCTAATCAGCCATTCGTGACGGTCAGGCTTCGCTGGAGCAAAGCCGACGCCGCAATTGCCCATGACAACCGTAGTGACGCCGTGCCAACTCGAAGGAGCCATTTCCTGATCCCACGTCGCTTGGCCGTCATAGTGGGTGTGGATGTCGACAAATCCGGGGGCGACGACCTTGCCCGCCGCATCAATCTCGCGCGCCGCATCGCCGCGCACTTCGCCGACCTGCGCGATCAGGCCGTCTTTGATCGCCACATCGCCCATAAAGCGTTCTTGGCCGGTCCCATCAACAATGGTTCCGCCTCTGATTATAAGGTCGAATGCTGGCATGATCTTTCTCCTGTCTCCTGTTACGGAAGGTCTCATATCGCAACCGTCTTGTCCAGATGGGTGAGGGCGCTAGTTTGGCGGGCTTGAAGGGGATGATTCTATGAAAATCAAAGCGCCGATATGGTTTGGACTTTTAGTCTCAGCTCCGGTTTTCGCGCAGGTGGAAGACGGCGTTTACAGGATTGATCCTGCCAACAACCTATCCGTGACCCTCGATTGCCTTGAAGCTGAGGGCGTGACCATCATCTCGGCGCACCGGGGCGGGCCTTCGCCGGGGCTTCCTGAGAACGCTATCCCGACGATGGACGCGGTGCTCCATGCTGCGCCTGCGATGATGGAGATCGACGTCGCGGCGAGCCCTGAGGGTGTGCACTATCTGATGCACGACCGCACCCTGAACCGCACGACCACGGGTGAGGGCGCGGTTACGGATGTGCCTTGGGATGTCGTCTCCAAGCTCCAGCTGGTCGATGAAGCGGGATGGGTGACACCTTACCGTGTGCCGACATTTGCTGAGACCCTTGGGTGGGCAAAGGGCAAGACTGTGCTTCAAGTGGACTTTAAGCGCACCGCCGATTTTGAGACCGTTGTGGCCGAAATCCGCTTGGCTGAGATGGAGCAAGGGGTGATCCTGATCGCCTACACCAAGGCGCAGGCATTGAAGCTTTATGAACTCGCGCCAGAGATGCTGATCTCCTATTCGGTCAATGCTCCCGGGGAGCTTGATGAGATTGTTGAGGCGGGTATCCCGGCTGAGAATATCGTTGCTTTCACAGGTACACGGGTGGCGCGGCCTGACCTCTATTCGGCGCTGGACGAACAGGATGTCGAAGTGATCTTTGGCACACTGGGCCGGCCAGACCGCTCGCTAGACGGCGTGTTTGAGCGTTTCGGCACCGATGAGCGCTATGCCGAGCTTGGCGAAGGCGGGGTGGACATTATCGCCACCGACCGTCCGCGTGAGGCCGCAAGCGCTTTGGCCAAGGCTGAGCGCCTTCCGGCGCCGGGCACCTGCGGCATCACACGCGGTGAGTGAAGCGGCCCGCACTCCAAGCTGGACCCCGCCCGCGGACAGCGGAATTGCGATCGAATTTGTCGAGACCAATGGCCTCACCTTTGAAGTGGCGCAGGCGGGTGCCAAGAATTCTAGCGGCGATCACCTTGCCCTCATGCTCCACGGTTTTCCCGAGCTGCATTATTCGTGGCGGCATCAAATGCCTTTGCTCGCGGCCAAGGGATACCGGGTGTGGGCGCCCAATATTCGTGGGTACGGCGCGACGGATCGTCCCCAAGAGGTACGCGATTATGCGCTCGACCGACTAACGAAGGACGTCGCCGACCTCATTGATGCAAGCGGTGCCAAACAGGTGACTTTGTTCGCCCACGATTGGGGAGCGATTATCGCTTGGGCCTTTGCAATCACGAAGCTTCGCCCGCTCACCAGATTGGTGATAATGAATGTGCCTCACCCGATGGTGGCTCGGCGTGAAATTCGGAAATGGCGGCAGATCAAGAAGAGCTGGTATGTCTTCGCCTTCCAACTGCCGTGGCTTCCGGAAAAGATGCTTGCGCGCAATGGCGGGAATGCGGTCGGCGATCTTATCGCGCGCACTTCTTGCAATCCCGATGCCTTCGGGCCCGAAGAGCGCGCTGTCTATAGCGATGCGAGCAGGAGGCCTGGTGCGCGAACAGCGATGGTTAATTACTACCGCGCTCTTTTGCGCCATGACGACACCATCGACTTAGGCAACGGGCGCGTCGATGTGCCGACCCTCATGGTCTGGGGCGAGGAGGATGTGGCGCTCAACATTCACTGCACCGAAGGGACCGAGGAATGGGTGAGCGATCTCACACTGAAACGCTTGCCCGGTGTTTCCCACTGGGTTCAGCAGGATGCGCCTGACAAAGTGAATGCCATCCTCGATGAATGGCTGCCGTCAGTTTGATTGGCCGCTTAGGCCGCTTTTTTGACTTTCACGGTGAGCAATGTCGCAGCGCCAATCGCAAAGAGCAGATTGATCGACGCCATTCCTGCGCGTTGATCGTTGAACCACAAGGTAAAGACCTCAACCAACAGCGGTCCCATCCACACTGTGATCGTGCCCGCGATAGCGTAAAGTCCAAAAAACTCCCCGCTGCGCCCTTCCGGGGCAAGCGTCACAAGCATCGCGCGGCTTGAAGAAATACTGGCTGTGGCAGTGATGGCCACCGCGCCGATCAAACCCAGATATGTGAGGTCTGAAAGGGTTTGAAAGGCGATGCCGTCCCAGACCTGCCTGTTTTCAATAAGGCCAAATGCAAGAGCATCGGTGGTGATCGACAATTGCAGGCCGAAGGCGATCACCATGCCTGTAATCTCGACAAACAGGGCGGTCTTGACCCCAAGCTTATTGTCGAGCCAGCCCCCGATCAGTCCTCCTGCAAAAGCCAGAACGCTGGCATAAATCGCATAGATGGTAAGCTCCAAAATCCCCCACCCAAGGAAGAGCGAGACATAAACCGCCGATAGGGCCAAGAGCGCTGCCATTCCGTCGGCATAAAACATGCGCGCGACTAGGAATTTGAGAAGCTCGCGGTAACGCGCCGCCTCTTTGAAGGTTTGGACAAGACCTCTTAGCCCTTCGCGCACCGCCGTGATCCAGCTTGCGCCCGGTGTGCCGGGATCGCGTGCGTTCAGGAAAAAGGGGACCGAGAAGAGCGCGATCCACACAGCGCAAATAGGCCCGACAATGCGCGCATGTTCAAACGCAGCCATGTCGATCCCGAATTGGGGTTTCTCGAAAGGCCAGCCGGCGATGGCAGGCAAGATGAATAAACCGATGAGCGCCAGAAAAATGAGCGATGCCGCAAGATTGCCTAGGCCAAGTCCCAGACCCGAAATAGACGATAGGCTGGATGGAGCGCCCGCTGCGGGCAGCATCGCATTGTGCGTCACTTCGGAATATGTGTAGCTCACATAGGCAACAACCAGCAGCGTCATGATCGCCCAAATTGGCAGGCCTTCGCCGCCCGGCAGTGCGAACCACAAGAGCGCAGAACACAGCGCAATCAGCGAAAAGAATAGGACGAGTAAAGGTTTAAGCCGCCCGCCGCGATCAAGCGCTGCACCCAATACAGGCGCGCTTAGTGCGGCGATTATTCCGGCCCATTTCGTGACAGAGGCGATTGCCGCCTGGCCTTGTGCGTTCGCAGAGGCTCGCGCCTCTTCAGGAGGCAGATGATCCAGTGCGCCGCTGGCCAGCACATCGGCACCGATAATGTCACGCGCGAAATAGGGCGCGAAAATATAGATGACGACAAGGATGTAGTAGGGATTGCGGGCCCACTCGAACACGGCCCAGGCGAAACCTGTCCGGTCAAGCGCTCCGCCTATGCCGACATGCGTCGAACCTGCTGCTGCGCTCTCTCCCGCCATTAGGTGAAAGCGTAGGGCGGCAAAGCCAAGCTGGCAAGCGGCCTCACATGACGCCCCTCAGGGGCACACTCAGGCGGCGTGCTGTTTCTCGCCTGCGTCTGGCCGGTCGAGGAAGCCCCGGATAGCAGCAACGCTCTCTTCTTCATGGCTAAGCAGGAACAGATGTCCGCCGCCCTTCATCACCACAAGCTCTGAGTTCGGGATCAGCATATCGAGGAACTTGCCGTTCGCGAGCGGCACAATCGCATCGCCATCGCCCATCATGATCAGCGTCTCTTGCTTTAATAGAAACGGCAAAGCAGGCGCGCTGGTCCAGCCGAGCATACAAAGGAGCTGATACATATATCCGCGCGGGGAGGGCGGCTTTAGGCGCGACATATGCCCGCCTTTACCCTTCGATTTGCCTAGGCCATCGCCGTAAAGTGTCTCAAAATTCTTCAGCATATAGTCCGCATCGACATAGCGCCGCGGATTGGCCATCTTGGTAAGCGCTTTAGGGCTTCCCGGCATCATCAGCATACCCGCACTCGTCGCGATAAGGATCACGCGGTGTGCAAGACCGGGATGCTGCATCGCGAAGTGCTGAGCCATGCCGCCTCCCCAGCTGATGCCCATCACGTCGACCTTGTCCACGCCAAGCTTTTTGAGAAGCTCAGCCGCCGTCCAGCTCATGGTAAAGGGGTTGTAGGGCATTATCGGATCAGGCGATTCGCCCACTCCCGGCATGTCGAACATGATGAAAGGGCGCTCACTCATCTGGTCAGCCAGAGGTGCGACCGCCTCAATATTTGCACCAATACCGTTGAAGAAAAGAACGGGGAGATGCTCCGAAGGCTTATCAAGCCTCCAAGTAGCAACCCGTAGCGTCCGCCTGGCCACCTCTTCCATTGTGACCTGCGCATCTTTCATCATATCACTCACGCCCGTCCTAACCTTTCAGATCGCGCCTTATTTGGCGAAGAGGGTGGGAGACACGGCTCGCAGATCCCGTGCGGGCTGTGCCTCCCATAAGCTGTTCGGCGCTTTTCTCCATGAGGTTACTATCAGACCTCTTCGACAACGTAGAGTCCCGGTGCGCTTTCTTGCGGCGGATGAGCCTTGCTGCCCACGGCCTCCGGTGCCGCTATTTTCTTGCCGGAACGCTTCTGAATCCACTCAATCCAATAAGGCCACCAGCTGCCTTTGACCTCTTCAGTGCCTTGCAGCCATTCGTCAGCGGTTTCAGGCAGAGCGCCTTTCTTCTTTTGGACGAAATATTTGGCCTTGGGGTTTGTCGGCGGGTTCAAGATCGCCTGCATGTGGCCTGACTGCGAAAGCACATATGTGACATCTTTCGAGCCAAACAGCTGGGTCGAACGATACGTCGCTTTCCACGGCGTAATGTGGTCAGTGACCCCGCCGAGAATAAAGAGGTCTGCGGTCACTTTGGTAAGGTCTATCTTGTGATCGGCCATTTCGGTCTCACCGGGCGTTGAGAAGGCAAGCGTCTCATACAGCCTCAAGAAATCACCCATCAGGCTTGCTGATAAATTGGTCGCGTCCGAGTTCCAGTAGAGGACGTCAAACGCAGGCGGGTCCATACCGAGAAGGTAGTTGTTGATCACATAGTTCCAGATAAGGTCATTGGGCCTGAGCCAAGCAAAGCCGCGCGCCAGATCGTCGGCTTTGATGATCCCTTTCTTCGCTGCACGCTTCTTGGCGATCTCCATGCCGTTTTCGCTTACCAAAGATCCCGCTTCAATGTCGGTGGCTTTGGGGTGGAGCACACAGACCATCAGCGTGAGAGTGCCCAGAACCGGATTACCCTTCGCAGCCAGCTTTGAGGCAAGCACAGACGCCGTCTGGCCCCCGGAACACCCTGCTGACACATTGACGGTCTTCGAACCTGAAATCTCCGAGACAATCTCCAATGCCTCTTCGCATGAGGCAATGTATTCGTTCATGCCCCAAGCGCCCTGTTCCTTGGACGGATTGCGCCATGAGATCACAAAGGTCTGCATCCCGTTGTCGACCTGCCACTTGATGATCGACTTCTCAGGGCTGAGGTCATTGATATACATCTTGTTGATCTGCGGCGGGATGGTGAGCTGAGGAACCTCGTACACTTCGTCTGTTGTCGGTGCGTAGTGGATGAGCTCATACATCTCAGTGCGGTGGACGACGTTGCCTTTAGAGGTCGCGATATTCTCGCCCAGTTTGAACGGACGCTTGTCGACTTGGCTGACCATACCCTTGTTATGGACGATGTCATTGTAAGCGTTTTGCAGGCCCTTAATGAGGCTAAGCCCGCCTGAATTGATCACCTGTTTTTGGGCGATAGGATTGCCAGCCAAGGTATTTGTCGGGGCGAGGCTGTCGATGATGATGTTCGAAATGAAATTGGCGCGGTTGCGTTCAAGCTCATCAAGCTCAAGGTCTTCAAGCCAATTGTTCATGCCTTTTTGCACTGCGAGGTAATATTGCGCACCAGCCCTGAAAAACGGGTTGAATTGCCAGGCCGGGTCCATGAAGCGTTTGTCTTTAGGGTGGGGCGCAAGGTCGCTTTTGCCTGTGACGATCTTGACCATATCTTCGGTCATAGATTGCGCATGCTTCATCAAACGCTTCGGATCAGAAGCTGTCTCGCGCAGCAACACGGCCACCGCGCCCACAAAATCCTCGCGCGCAAGGCCAACAAGCGGCCCGAGCGCATTGGTTGACTGCGCAGCTTCATTTTCCAGTGTCACTTTCGACTCAGGCATTGATGTGTCCCCTCATGATGGGCCGGAATTCCCGCCTAAACATATATATTTTCTTGATGGCGAGAACTGCGCATATTTGCAAGGTGATGCTCTTAAACCCTTTCAAAAATTGCTTTATTTACAGCCTTCAACACCGGCACCGAAGATGAGCTGGGAATTTAGTCTTCTTTCACTCATTTTGACTAGGATCACGGCGTGTGAATGAGGACCATGAATTTTAATGAGCCGATTGCTGTCTAGATTGTCGGGGGGAGACCAGAAGGCTTCTGCGCTGGGAAGCGGCGCAGATACTCCATTTGATTCCCGGCGCAGCGCAGCTCTGCTTGCAGGTCTTGAAGATGCCGGCCTTGGGTGGTTTTGGGAAAGCAATGCCGCAGGTCGGCTCACATATCTTACTGACGCTGCGATGTCGTCAGTTTCGTTCGGCAAGGATAGCTTGATTGGCTGTGAGCTTACAGAAATCTTCGCGACCGGAGATTCAGACGAATACGATTACACGTCCCGCCCACTGAAATTTCGTCTTGCATCTCGCAGTCCGATCTCACGCCTTAATGTGAAGGTGCTGGGCGACGACCAAAAAGAAGTGTGGTGGGAAATATCAGCGACGCCGCGCCTCGACGACACTGGCAATTTCCATGGCTTCTACGGCACAGCGCGAGACGTGACACGAAGCCTTGCGCGGACCCGCGATTCAGAACGTGCGGCGCAATATGATTCGCTAACCGGCCTTGCCAATCGTTTGCGCATGGCGCGCCAGCTTGAGCAGACATTGACAAGCTTTAAGCGGTCCAAACGATCCTGTGCAATCATGTTGCTCGATCTTGACCGTTTCAAAAAGGTCAATGACACGCTTGGTCACCCGGCTGGAGACGAGCTTCTCAAACAAGTTGCTGTGCGAATTAAGAAGCTTGTCGGCGATCAAGGGGAAATCGGCCGCCTTGGCGGTGATGAATTCCAGATTTTGCTCCCCGATATGGATGACCGCGGTGAACTTGGTGATTTGTCAAAGCGTCTCGTCCAAATGCTTTCGCAGCCCTATTCGGTCGAGGGCGCGCGTGCGATTATCGGTTGTTCCATCGGACTTGCTGTGGCGCCCTATGACGGCGTTGAGGTGAGCGAACTGGTCAAGGCAGCGGATTTGGCCCTTTACGCCGCGAAAGATGCTGGCCGCGGAACCTATCGTTTCTATTCGAGCAGCCTCAGTCAAAGCGCGCACTTCCGCCAGAGAATTGAAGACGACCTTCGCGATGCTTTAGCGCAGAGCGAGTTTCTCATTCAATATCAGCCTATTGTAGATGCCAAAACGCACAAGGTTGCGTCACTTGAAGCGCTCTTACGCTGGGAGCATCCTGAGCGTGGCCGGGTTTCGCCAGCCGATTTCATTCCGGTCGCCGAAGAACTTGGCATTATTAACAAGATCGGCGAGTGGGTGCTCGAAGAGGTATGCGCTCAATTGGGCCGCTGCCCTCCTGAAATCCGGGCCGCGGTCAATGTGTCGCCTACCCAGTTCGCCTCAGATGACTTTTATTCAGCGGTCGATCGAATCCTGACGAAAAGCGGGGTGGACCCATCAAGAGTTGAGTTGGAGATCACCGAAAGTGTGTTTGTCGGTGATCTGGACCGGACGATAAAACTGTTCAAGCAGTTGAAGCGGCGAGGCGTGCGCTTGTCACTCGACGACTTTGGAACAGGATATTCTTCCCTCAGCTACCTTCGCGATGCGCCGTTTGATAAAGTTAAGATTGATCAGAGCTTTGTGCGTGGTTGTACAGTCGAAGACAACAACAACAGCGCGCTGGTATCAGCCATTGTCAGCATGGCAAAGGCTCTCAAGATGGAAACAGTTGCCGAGGGTATTGAGACCCAGGATGAGCTAGCCATGGTGACTGGGCACGGCGCCACTCACTTGCAGGGCTACCTGTTCTCAAGCCCAATCTTCTTTGAAGATTTGCTTACACGTTTTAACAATAAGGAACTTGAATTCAAACCGCGCGGGCCGGAGAAGTATCGCGCTGAGCGGCGAACTGAGTTCCGGAAGATCGGCCTTATTCACGGCGATAGCCGCTATAATGTGTTCTTGCGCAATATCTCGAAAACGGGTGCGCGCATTGAAGGCTTGCTGGATGTGCCAGTTGGAACCGAGTTCGTTCTGGACCTTGGCGATGGTCAGTTGGCGATTGCGACCGTCAGACGCTCCAATGGTTTCTGCCAAGGCGTTGAATTTGAGACTCAGCTAATCAGCGACGGCAATAGAGGTCTGTGCACAAGGCACCGTGTGTCCCCCTATCAGATCGAAGCCGCTGGACGCCCGCTGGGCGCGCTCACCAATTCGGCTGTGGTCGCCTACACCGGCGGTATGCAATCTGCGAACAAAGCATTTGTCGAAGTCGACATAAGCGCTCAAATCAAAAGCTGATCAAACAGTTCGCTTGCAGCTCCGAACAGCCGCCGTTGCGCAATCGCCTCTGCGCAAATTAACTTTGTGTCTTAGCGAAAAAATAACCACCCGAGTTTACGCCTGATGAACACTGCGATGCGTGATTTTGTGCATGTGCTCATAGGGAAAGGACAGGTGAGAGGTGCCCCTGAAGGGTTTCTTGTCATCGATTGGTAACAGCGCCTCGCGCAAAGCCATAAGCAAGCTCTCCGATGGAGAGAAGCTTGCCATGCTCGATGATCTTGAGAAATCCGGCCTCGGTTGGTTCTGGGCAAGCGATGAGAAGGGCAATTTAACATACCTCTCCGGCACGATTTCAGAGAGATTGGACCTCCCGCTTAATGAAATAGTTGGACAGCCGCTTTCCAGCGTTTTCGTATCAGCGCAGCACGAGGGACGCACCAAATCGCTCGCCTTGATGCTGGGCGCTCACAAGTCTTTTTCCGGATTTGCGGTTCGCGCTGAAAAGCGCCCCGACGGCGTTGTCCTGCGGCTTTCCGGGCAGCCAGCTTTTGAAGGAAGCACCTTTGTGGGTTTCCGAGGGACGGGCTGGGACATTACGGACGAATATTACCGCGAGGAAGAAACCGCGCGTCTGGCAAAATACGATTCCCTCACCGGTCTTTCCAACCGGCACCGGATGAAGCACCTGATTGAGACAACACTGACGGCGTTCAAAGCGGCAAGACGCAGCTGCGGCCTGATGATGTTGGACCTTGATAAGTTCAAACACGTCAATGATACGCTAGGCCATGCCGCCGGTGATGAGCTTTTGAAACAAGTGACAGACCGTTTGAACCGGTCAATTGAGGTCGAGTGCGAAATTGGCAGGCTTGGGGGAGACGAATTTCAAGTCTTCCTGCCCGATATTGATGATCGCGGCGAGCTGGCCGAGATCGCGATGAAAATCATCACGATGCTCAAGCAGCCTTACACGCTTGAGGAAGGTCGCTGCGTCATCGGATGCTCGGTCGGGATAGCAGTGGCCCCTCACGACGGGGTGACCATGGACGAGGTCGTGCGTTCAGCGGACCTTGCACTATATGCTGCCAAGAACGGGGGACGCGGCCAATATCGCTTTTTTTCCGGAGAGCTCGAAAACGAGGCCATTTTCCGCCGCCGTCTTGAAGAGAACCTCGGCGAGGCAGTTCGCGAAGAGCAGCTTTTCCTCAAATACGAACCCATCGTGGAAGCAGATAGCGAAGCCGTTCGCGCGCTTGAGACCCATATCTGTTGGATGCACGAACAACGCGGCGAAATCGACGAGGAGGAATTTGCCTCAATTCTAGAGGGCTCTACCCAGGTAATAGAGGTCGGCACATGGGCAATCGAACAAGCTTGCTCGCATGCAGCCGAATGGCCCGACACTGTCCGGGTGGCGGTCAATGTGTCTGAGGTGCTTTTCTCATCTAACGGGTTTGTGGATGCGGTTTCAGATGCTCTTCATGCAGCCGATTTACCCGCCCACCGTCTTGAACTCGAAGTGAGCGAGGCGGTGTTCTTCGGCGATACTGACGCGGTTGACCGCACCCTTGGTCAATTGTTCAAGTTGGGTGTTCGCCTTACTCTTGACGAATTTGGCAGCGGTTACTCCTCGCTCGCTTACCTGCGCCGCGCACCGTTCGACGCCATCAAAATTGACCAGAAACTGATCGCAGAAGCGGACAAACATGACAGCAATGAGCTTGGTTTAGTCCGAGCAATTGTGGCGCTTGCGGGCGCTCTTGAAATGGACACGATTGCCAACGGAATAGAGAGCACGCAGCTGTTCAAGCGGCTAAAGAAATGCGGTGTTAAACGCATGGAAGGCCCGATTTACTCAGATCCCGTTGGGCTCGAAGTGGTCAACAAAGAGCTGACCGGAGAAAACTGGAATATCACGCCGAGCGGTGACCGAATTAAGCGGTCTAAACGGCGTACAGTCTATCGCCGGATTAGTGTCATACATGACGACCATTCCTATGAGGTGGTGCTGCGCAATTTGTCGAAAACAGGCGCATTGATTCAAGGTCTAGATGAGGTGCCAAAGGGTACGCAGTTCGTCGTTGATCTTGGCGGCGGCCAGCTCGCAGTTGCGACCGTGATCCGCTCGAATGGCGACACGCAAGGACTCGAATTTGAGCAGCCCTTAATTGATGATGGTTCAGGCGGTTTGTGCACGCGCAACCGTGTCTCGCCCTATGCGCTTTCCGCCGCCGGTGCTCCCCTCGCAGCGCTCTCACCGGGCAGCTATCACAAGATGCAGGGCGGCGGTCTGGGGCATCACAGTGTTCCTCAATTCACCTACGCCCCCCAAGCCCGTTTCGAGGCGGCATAAACTGCTCTTCGAAATCGCAGCCGGATCAGTTGCATTTTTCTTAAATGACATGGAGGTCAAGGCCCGCTAGACGGCGGGTGAAATGACTGATCTCTCAAAAATCCGCAACTTCTCTATCATCGCTCACATTGATCACGGAAAGTCCACATTGGCTGACCGTTTGATCCAATTCACTGGCGGCCTCACCGCACGTGAAATGTCTGAGCAAGTCCTTGATAATATGGATATTGAGAAAGAGCGGGGCATCACTATCAAGGCGCAGACCGTGCGTCTTAATTACACCGCGAAAGACGGCGAGACCTATCAGCTCAACCTGATGGACACACCGGGCCACGTTGACTTTGCTTACGAGGTCTCACGTAGTCTTGCCGCATGCGAGGGCGCGCTTCTGGTGGTGGATGCTGCCCAAGGGGTTGAGGCGCAGACCCTTGCTAACGTCTACCAATCGATCGAGCACGACCACGAAATCGTCTCCGTCATAAACAAAGTCGACCTGCCCGCCGCCGAACCAGAGCGCGTGCAGGAAGAGATTGAAGAGGTTATTGGCCTCGATGCGTCCGATGCTGTCATGACGTCTGCCAAAACCGGTATCGGCATCGAAGATGTGCTCGAAGCCGTTGTCGCCAGAATCCCGGCCCCGCAAGGGGACCGCGACGCACCGCTGTCTGCATCTCTCGTCGACTCATGGTACGACCCCTACCTCGGCGTTGTCATCCTTGTGCGCGTCATCGAAGGCGTGCTCACCAAGGGCCAACAGATCAAATTCATGCAAGGTGGCACCCATCATCTCGTCGACCGCGTCGGCTGTATGCGCCCCAAGATCGAGCAGCTCCCCGAACTTGGCCCCGGCGAAATTGGCTTTATCACAGCGCAAATCAAAGAGGTCGAACAGGCCCGCGTCGGTGACACCATCACCACGGTGAAGGGCGGGGCGACCGAGGCGCTGCCGGGCTATAAGGAAGTCCAACCCGTCGTTTTCTGCGGCCTGTTCCCAGTGGACGCCGCCGACTTTGAGAAGCTGCGCGAGAGCATCGCCAAACTGCGCCTGAACGACGCCAGCTTCTACTTCGAGATGGAATCGAGCGCGGCATTGGGCTTTGGTTTTCGTTGCGGGTTTCTGGGGCTCTTGCACCTTGAAATCATTCAGGAACGGCTGAGCCGCGAATACGATCTTGACCTCATCACCACCGCGCCTTCGGTGGTCTACCGTTTGCAACTCAGCAAATCGAAGACTGAGGATGCCAAGGAGATCATGCTCCATAACCCGGCCGATTGGCCCGATATCAACCGCATTGCGATGATTGAGGAGCCGTGGATCAAGGCGGTGATCTACACCCCCGATGAATATTTGGGTTCAATCCTGAAACTGTGCCAAGACCGCCGCGGTATCCAGACCGATCTCACCTATGTTGGCGGCCGCGCACAGGTCACTTACGAGCTGCCATTGAACGAGGTGGTGTTCGACTTCTACGACCGTCTCAAGTCAATCTCGCGCGGCTATGCCAGCTTTGACTACGAGCAAATCGGCCTTCGCGAAGGCGACCTCGTAAAGATGAACATCCTCGTCAACGCAGAGCCCGTGGATGCTCTGTCCCTGATCGTCCACTCAGGGGTAGCCGAAGAGCGGGGCAGGGGGATGTGTGAGCGCCTCAAAGACCTGATCCCGCGTCACCTGTTTAAGATTCCCGTGCAAGCGGCTATCGGCGGCAAAATCATCGCCCGCGAGACGATTGCAGCGATGCGCAAAGATGTGACCGCAAAGTGCTATGGCGGCGACATTAGCCGTAAGAAAAAGCTCTTGGAAAAGCAGAAAAAAGGCAAAGCCAAGATGCGCGAATATGGCAATGTGAGTATTCCGCAGGAGGCGTTCATTGCAGCGCTGAGAATGGGCGAAGAGTGACCTTCTGCCCGCCTGCTCAAAGGTATCTGAGGTTGCCACCGGTGCCCGTGATTTAGCCGGTTATCTCGCTCAATTCGCCTCTCTCTTTCTAAGCCCGCGCGCCGCCTTCGCCGCGATTAGCGCCGCGCAGGCCTTGTGCTGTCACCTGAGGCCGTCCACACTATGGCTGGAGAGAGGCACCACGAGACATGACACAAATTCACAAGCGCACATGCCATATTTGCGAGGCCAATTGCGGTGTTCTGGTTGAGGTTGAGGGCCGCCGCGTACTCTCGATCAAAGGCAATCGGGATAACCCGTTAAGCCGTGGGTACATCTGTCCGAAGGCGACGGCTATCGCCGATCTTCAGGACGATCCAGACCGGCTGAGAAGGCCGGTGAAGCGCACTGCGGATGGCTGGGAAGAGATCGAGTGGGACGAGGCTTACCGTGAGATAGCGGGTAAGATTGCCCAGCTCGATCCTGAAGGGACGGCCTCGGCATTCTACCGGGGTAATCCATCTGCGCATGACTACGCACTTGTGCTGCAATCACGCCATCTCCAGCGCGCCGTTGCCTCAAAGCGAAGCTATTCGGCTTCAACCCTCGACCAGATGCCGCATCATTATGTGCAATATCAGATGTACGGCCATGTCAGCCTGGCCGCTGTGCCAGATATTGATCGGACACAGCACCTCGTGATTCTCGGCGGCAATCCTATGGCATCAAACGGAAGTTTGTGGACCGTTCCCGATTTTCGAGGGCGCTTGAGAGAGCTGCATGCGCGCGGCGGTAGGCTTACGGTTGTCGATCCGCGCAAAACCGAAACCGCAAAGGTTGCGGACCAATGGATCCCGGTAAAGCCTGGAACGGACACGGCGCTGCTGATCGCTATCCTCAAATCCATCCTTGAGACGACAAACGCCTTGAGGAAGGGACTCGTCGAGGTTTGCGATGAAAGGCTTGCGCATGTTCGCGCCGCGCTTGAGGGGTTCGGTATGGGGCAACTGGTCGCCTATTGCGGGGTGAGCGAAGACGAAATCCGCACCATTGCGGCCCCCTTTATCGCAGGGGAACCCTCAGCGATCTATGGCCGTATGGGCGTTTCCGTTTGCGAATTTGGCGCGCTCAATAACTGGCTTGTGCAGCTCATCAACCTTGTTTCCGGCAACCTTGATCGGCCAGGTGGAACAATGTTTCCGAAGCCCTTGTTCGACCTTGTTGGGCTCTATGGTCCGGGCGGGGTGAGCACGGTGGAGACTGTGCGCGGCACTATGCCATCTGTTATGGGGGAGACGCCGATGGTGGCGTTTGCTGATGAGATGCTGCGCGAGGATGAGGGCCGCATCCGTGTGCTCTTCGTCCAATCGGGCAATCCGGTTTTGTCAGCGCCAGATGGCCGCAAAACCGAAAAGGGCTTGGCAAAGCTCGACCTAATGGTCGCATTCGATCCGCACATCACTGAGACATCGCGTCATGCGCACTATATTTTGCCGCCTTGCGGACCGCTGGAAAAAGACCACTTCACAATGTTCTTTGGGCCTTTATCCGTGCGCAATTTCGGAGCCTATTCCTCGCCGACCTTGCCGATGGAGGAGGGGGCCAAAGCCGACTGGGAGATTGTGTCCGAACTCGCCATTGCGGTGCACGCGGCAAAGGGATGTGCGGTTCCCAATATTCAGCATCCGCGTGACCAATTGGATGGTCTGCTAAAGGCCTCACCTGCTGGTATGAGCCTTGCCGAGGTTGAAGCTATGCCAGATGGGGTCGACCTTGGTGCGTTGGAGGTGTGTATCGCCAATCGACTGCAAACGCCCGACCGCAAAATCCACACCGCCCCGCCAGAGCTGTTAGCTGATCTGGACCGCTTCTTACAAAGCATGGCAGAAGAGCCTCAACGTGGGCTCCGCTTGATTGGCAGGCGCCATATCCGGTCAAACAACAGCTGGCTCCATAATTCACGTCGCCTCGTGAAGGGGCCGGATCGGTGTACCTTGATGATCCATCCTGCCGATGCCGAAGAGCGCGGCATATTGGATGGGCAAAGCGTTACAATTCAATCGGATATCGCGTCGGTGCAAACCGCCGCTGAGATCACCGAAGACGTCATGCAGGGCGTGGTTTCTCTGCCTCACGGGTGGGGGCATAACCGCGATGGAGTGAGCTGGAAAACGGCAAGCGAGAATGCAGGTGTTTCTCTGAATGATCTCATCGGAATGCAGCGTTTTGACGTGCTCACCGGCAATGCCGTTCTCAACGGGATTATAGTGAACGTACACCCCAACCAGGCCGCAATTGCATCGTGACAAACGGCTGCCTGCTTTAGCAAAACTTTAGGGCCTTTTGCGCTAAGGCCTCGGCATGGTGAATTTGCGCTCAAAATCGCTATCATGTGCTCTCGCCCTGGTTTTGGCCGTATCGCTCAGCGGCTGCGAAATGCTGAGCACGTCTTCGACCTACGAGGATGCTCAGCGTGCCTATGATCAAGGGCAGTATCGCATTGCTAATGCGCATCTCACTGAAATCCTTCGCACCGGCGAAGTCGATGAAAGGGTGCGTAAGCTTCAGTTGGACCTCATGCTCAAGTTCGGCAATGGCAACCGTGCAATGGCCGCGATTGAGCTGCTTCCTGAAGATGCGCTTGGTGATGCAGAGCGCCGCATCGCAACAGCGCACGCACTCATTTTGCAAGGGTCGGCTGCGAAAGCATTCGAGATGTTTGAGCCGCTCGCATTTGAAGACTATGCAGAACAGGACCTGCGCATGCGGTTGTGGGCACTGCGCGATATGGGCAAGAATAACTGGTTTGAGCGCGAAATGGATGATGCGCTTTCGCGCTATCCCGGTAGCCCGCATCTCAACGCGCTTGCCGCCGATTACTTTTACGACCGCCGCCTTGCACCGAAAGCCAGCGCATATGCCGACAAAGCGGTAGAGGCCGGCCCCGAGGTGCTCGAAGCGCGCCTTGTTGCAGGGCGCAAAGCAATTTTTGAGGGCGACCTAGAACTTGCGATTGAGCATTATACCAAAGCCAACGAGATCAATCCGAACAATGCTCTTCCGCTGGCCAATGTGGTGGGCTTGCATCTTGATCTTGGGCAAACGGATGAAGCGGGCAAGGTTCTGAAAATCGCGCTTGATAATCACGGGAAATATCCATTCCTGCAATGGCAGTTGGCACGCTACAACCTTGCCAAAGGCGACATTCAAGGCGCGCGGGATGCTAAAGACCGGGTTGAGCGCCAATTTGCAGAGAACCCTGAGTTCATACTGCTTATGGCCGAGATCGAAGCAGCCTTCGGCAATAAAGGCCTGGCGCTCGACAATTACCGCCGCTTTGTGCGCGAGGCAGGCGAGGTCCCGGAGGTGATGCAAAAAATCGCCGAGCTTGAGAGCTGATCACGTTCTTTTTGAACGCCATTGCAAACTGATCGCGCAAAACCTTGCGAACTTCACTTGGCGTTCACCAAGAGGCTGGCTATATCGCGCCGTTATGACCAGCACGCTTCGTTCTAAACTCACCCGCGCAGGCCTTTTGGGCGCTGTAATCCTCACAACAGCCGCTTGCGGTGGTGGCTCTGCCAATGAAGATGTGGCCTATGTCGCACGCGATGTGGAGACGCTCTATGCCGAGGCGCAGCGCCGTCTTGATGGCGGAAACACTCAGGTCGCTGCCGCCCTATTCGACGAGGTAGAGCGCCAGCACCCTTATTCACCTTGGGCCCGCCGTGCTCAGCTCATGAGTGCTTTCAGCTATTACATCTCGCGCGATTACAACAAGTCGATCCAGAACGCTCAGCGTTTCCTGTCGATCCACCCGGGCAATAAAGACGCTCCATACGCTTATTATCTGATTGCGCTGTGTTATTACGAGCAGATTTCTGACGTGAACCGCGATCAGTCGATCACAGGGCAGGCGCAAACCGCGCTTCGCGAGGTCAACCGCCGTTTCCCGCAGACCGAATATGCGGCCGATGCACGCTTGAAGCTTGACCTTGTCGCTGATCACTTGGCAGGCAAGGAAATGGAAATCGGCCGTTTCTATCAGCGCTCGGGCCGCTGGCTCGCAGCGCAACTGCGGTTTCGCAATGTGGTCGACGACTTCCAAACCACCAGCCACACGCCAGAGGCGCTCTATCGCTTGACCGAAAGCAGTTTGGCGCTGGGTATCCGCGAGGAAGCGGTAAAATACACAGCCGTGCTCGGCGCGAACTATCCAGGCACCGAGTGGTACGAGAAAGCCTTCGAGCTTGTCGGTGACCACGCGAGCGACGTGACGCCGAGTTGAGAGGTTATGGTGACGGCGAAGTAGGCCGTTACTCTTTGGTTTCGTAGCTCACTCGGGTGCCGTATGTCCCCGTTGTAGGAATGCCGTTTCTATCACGAGCAGGTTCGAAACGCGCGAGATCGGAGCAACCCTTTGCAGGCAGCCTCATCGAGCAGCTTGCTACCGCTAGATGATACGACTCGGCAATTGGTCGCTCTTCCTTTCTCTGTGACAGTTGCACTTATACCAACGGTTCCTTCGATGCCCTCACGCTTCGCCGTTGAGGGGTAGATATCGAGGATTCTCATGATCCAGCGCGCCTCATTACGAGGGACCGCAGCACGGGCTTGGCTCTGCGGTGCAGATTGTCCAACGGTATTGTTCATCCTGGGGGCTACGGGTGGGGGAGGTCGCAATTTCGTATCACAAATGGTCTTCCACCCCTCGTGCGCTGCCTCGGTTGGTGTCAAGATACACGCTTGCCCAGGCCTAGCCTTTGGCGGTGTGACACCATCGCTTTGGATGAAGGCAACGGGGCGGCCGAATGCAATCTGGGCGGGCCAATGGGCAAAGCTCTTCTTGATGACCATGCGGTTCTGATCGTCAGGTTCCAGGACTCCTTCTTTTACCAGCTGCGCGATACCATAATGATAGGGCAGCACATCATAGGTTGCCGCGGGCTCAGCGCTGACGATCTCATCCGGGTCGATCTCGGCAATATTGGACAGATCGCCGCGGAGCACATCATTCCAAAGGCGGGATCCGTAACGAGGCGGAACTATCGAGGCGGGACGTTCGTCCAAAGGGCGTTTTGTGGTCAGTGATGGTAACGAGACGTGATAGACATTGCCCTCTGCCCCAATCTTATCTGCACGCTGTTTGCCTACCGAAAAGGCGATGGCATCAGCCCCTTGGCGCCCGCTTTCAGACGCCCGACCGATATCGCCTAAGCAACCGACGGGGGCGATGGAAACCTTGGTTTCATCGAGGCCGATCACACCCGCCGCCGAAGTGCGAGGGACATCGTTTCGCCGGGCGCCGGAGGCTTGATCCATGGTAATTGTTTTCTCTGATCCAACGATGACATGCTCGACGCGCTCGGTCGCGCCCGAAAGACGCCATATCGTCGGACGAAAGCTGCCCAGTAAGAGATAAACCGGTCCCTTGGCTTGCTCGATTTCGACCTCTGCAACCCCCGTCACAAAATCAGGTTGGCCAAGATAGGTGGTGGAATGCACGCTTGCCGCGTAGGTGCCAAATGCGACAAACTCCGCTTGTGGAGAGGCAGCCGGGAAGTTGCATCCTATCTCCTGCAAGCGGGTGCGGTTCGAAGCAATCTGCCTCGCCTGTTTAAGCGGCGCTTCCTCGTTCTCGTCGATCACGCCATTGGCGTTTTGGTCGAAACGGTCGAACGTATCGCCCGCCATGGTGACCAACTCTTGTGAAGTGAGAGCGCCATCGCCGTCTGGGTCTAACGCCAGCAGTTGTTTGAGCTGGTTGTTCTGGCGATTTCTGCGACGATACGAAGGAGTAATCGACATCGCCTCTTCCAACGTCGCGATACCGTCCGCATTTGCGTCAAACCGCTGAACCGTTCTTTCGGCCTGGTGCCTGGCCTGATCTTGGTTTTCTTGCCCCGCGAACTGGAGAATCTCGTCTACATCGATTTTGAGGTCGCCATTGTAGTCATTGCCAAGCAAGCGGCTGGCATTCTGCGCCCGATCGCGTGTTTGCGCTATCGTCTCATTACGGTCGATATCGGCTTGCGTTAGGCCGCTGTTGTCTTTGTCCAAATCGCTTAACGGCCGAACCATGCTCGAGATGTACTGCTCGCGAGCGCTATTTCGGCGGATTCCCTGCATCAATATCTCAGCCGGAATGTCTTCCTGTGCAATATTCTGCAGAGGTTCATTTTGCAGACCTGTTTGGGCAATTGCTGTGTGCGAAAAGCTCAGAACAATTGCACAAGGGGTGCAGTAGAGTGCGAATTTTGCTTTGTGTAGATATTGAACCAAGAATAGCTCCCATCATCAGATACTTGAGAATATTACGGGCTTGGTCGTGATGTTTTCGTTAAACTGCCTTGATGTTGCAATTGAGAATGACGCGATTGTCGTCAAAAATGTGAGGTGTGCGGAGTGACGCGGTGAGCGCGACAGGTTAAAGACAGCAACAATGCTAACCCGCCTTTCCATCCGCAATATCGTTTTGATCGAAGCGCTTGACCTGGATTTCCGGCGCGGGCTTGGCGTGCTCACTGGGGAAACGGGCGCGGGTAAGTCGATCCTGCTGGATGCACTGGGTCTTGTTCTGGGTGACCGAGCAGAGACCGCTTTGGTTCGTGCAGGTGAACCAAAGGCGAGCGTTTCGGCCAGCTTTGAGTTTGCGCAATTGCCAAGCGGTATCATCGCTGCCCTTGATGATGCGGATATTGAGATTGAGCCGGGCGAACCGCTCATTATCCGCCGTCAGGTCAAAGCAGACGGGGGCTCCAAAGCCTTTATCAATGACCAGCCCACCAGCGTTGCTTTGCTGCGCGAGCTTGCCGCGTCCTTGGTCGAACTGCACGGACAGCACGATGACCGAGGCCTTGTGAACCCGCGCGGGCATTTGGCACTGCTTGATCGGTTCGCAGAGGTTGATCTTGATGCGCTGAACCGCCGCTGGAAAGCATGGGCCAAGGCTGAGGCGCAATTGGCAGAAGCGCGCGGCGAGGTGGAGCAAGCAAAGGCGGATCAGGATCTCCTGATTGCGCATTTGGCGGAGCTGACCTCGCTTGAACCGCAGGCAGGTGAGGAGGCACGGCTCGCCGCCACCCGAGCGGATATGCAAAAAGGTGAGAAGCTCTCGGGCGATCTTGAGGAGCTGCGCCACCTATGGGAAGGTTCCGATAGTCCGCTGGCCAATCTGCGCGTAGCGGCGCGAAAGCTCGACCGGATTGCCGAGGAGCATCCGCTTTTGACCGAAGCGCTGGCGTCACTCGACCGTGCGGTGATCGAGGCAGGCGAGGCGGAGGAAAAACTTGAGGCGGCCGCCATTGCGCTCGTGCACGATCCGCAAGCCTTGGATGCAGCCGAAACGCGTCTGTTTGAACTGCGCGCGCTGGCCCGCAAACACCGCTGCGAAGTGGACGCTCTACCAGAATTGATGCGCGAGATGCGCGGGAAGTTAGATGCGATTGAGGGAGGGGAGGCACAACTCGATGCTCTTGAAGCGGGCGCCATTGAGGCGCGAGAGGCCTATCTTAAGACCGCTGAGAAAACGCATGAGGCCCGGGTGAAGGCGGCGAAGAAGCTTGATAAAGCGGTCGCCGGTGAACTTGCCCCTCTGAAACTTGATGCTGCGCGCTTTCAGACGAACGTCACCCAGCTTGCCGAAGATCGCTGGGGCGCATCCGGTATGGACGGGGTGGAGTTTCTTATCTCGACCAATCCGGGCGCCGACTTTGCGCCGCTCACCAAGATTGCATCGGGCGGCGAACTCTCCCGCTTTATCCTCGCATTGAAGGTGGCTCTTGCGGAAAAGGGCGGGGCGGCCACGATTATCTTTGATGAGATCGACCGGGGCGTCGGCGGCGCGGTGGCCAGCGCGATAGGCGAACGCCTTGCACGACTTGCCAGTGAAGAGGGTCAATTGCTCGCCGTCACGCACAGTCCGCAAGTGGCTGCGCGCGGCTCTCAGCATTACCTTATTGCCAAATCGTCCAATGGCACAGTCACTAAGACGGGCGTGGTTGAGCTCGATCCAAAAGGCAGGCAGGAAGAGATTGCCCGCATGCTTTCAGGCGCAGAGATCACGTCAGAGGCACGCGCGCAGGCCGATCGGCTGCTGGAGGACGTCTAGGTCCTACCTTTAGACTGTGTTCGGTCACGGCGGGCCACGAATTGGCCAGATACAGGAGTGAGGACGTAGGAAATGCTTGGCATATTCAAGGACGAGAGACGCATAGCTGGCCAATTCTTGGCCCGTCCCTTCAGGGATTTGGCCAAAATTCGCCCGCGCAGCGTCGCAAAAGCTTGAAAGTGCTCTGCACTTCCTGTGCTTTCACTTCTCGTGAGATACGAATTTTGTCTCAAACCGTAATCCAAACACAGTCTAAAGGTAGGACCTAAGCATGGAATTTCTGGGTGGGCTTTTGGCGGCGTTTGCGGCGCTGGTTCTCTTGGCAGGTGTTGGCCTTGCCGCATTACTGGCCCTGGCGTCGATGGTGGTGCTCCATTTCCTGACGCAGATGAGCTTCAGACGCGTTTTCTTTATCTCAGCCGGCATCGGATTGCTCGCTCCTATCTTCTTGGGACTGGCGATATCCGGCGCGATTGCGGACGGTTCCATCGAGAGCGATATTCGCGATGAGCTTGCCGATGTGGTTCAATTGCCTGAGGATGCAGGAGAGAGATGGAGCGAGGCGCTGCCGCGGCTGCGCGAAATCGGCGAGGCGACCGAGCGCGGCGAGCTTTCCGAGGAAGAGGCAGAGGCCCGCGTTCGCGAGATCTTTAGCGAGTTTGAGGATCTACGGATTGGCATCGACGTGAACGGCGACGGTGTTGTCGTCGGGGACAGCGATAGCGGTGTACCGCTTGAGCTGCCTGAGGGTGTAGAGATCACCACTGACGACAATCCCCCCGAAAATTAGAGCTTGTTGGGGGCAAGATGGGGACTGGCAGACAAGCTAAGGAGATGACTTCAGCCTCCGCAATGCTTGTGGGGATTGCGATGGTCTTTTCCCTTGGCGGTACTCTATTTGGCCTTGCCGGGCTTCTTATGTGGGGTTTTCGCGCAGCGGATGTGATGATCCCCGGGACGAGCGATGCGCCTGATTGGCTGAGCGTGTTCTTCGCAGACACGACAATTCTCAACTTTGGCTTGATGGCGGCGATCACCGTGCTGGGCCTCCTCAACCTTTTGCTGGCCGTGCGCGCTAGAGAATTTTTAGCAGGAGGGTGGAAGCGATGGATGATCCAGTCCATAGCTTCGCTCATTGCAGCTATAATCTTTCTGAATGCCACGAATGTCACTTGATCCTGCCCAAATATCCGAAGCCCAAGCCGCAAATGAGCTTATGCGGCTCGCGAGGAAAATCGCGCACCATGACAAGCTTTATCACGCGGACGACGCGCCTGAGATCACCGATCAGGAATATGACGCGCTCACGCGCCGCAATCGTGAGCTTGAGGAGGCGTTTCCGCATCTGATTCGGCCTGACAGCCCGTCAAAGAAGGTTGGGCATGAAGTCGCGGCATCGCCGTTGAGCAAGGTCACCCACGAGGTTCGCATGATGAGCCTCGACAATGGCTTTAATCGTGAGGAGGTGGCCGAGTGGGTGTCCCGGGTTCGGCGTTACCTCAACCTTGGTGAGGATGACCCGGTGGCGATCACCGCCGAGGATAAGATCGACGGCCTTTCGTGTTCGCTTCGGTACGAAAAGGGCAAGTTGGTGCGCGCAGCGACGCGCGGAGATGGGCAAGTGGGCGAGGATGTAACGCCCAATGCGCGGCATGTTTCTGATATTCCGCAAGAGCTTCCAGAAGGCGTCCCAGACGTTTTTGAAGTGCGCGGCGAGGTCTATATGTCGCGCGCTGATTTCGCGGCGCTTAATGCCGCGCAGGAGGAGGCGGGCGCAAAGCTGTTTGCGAACCCGCGCAATGCGGCTGCTGGGTCATTTCGCCAGAAAGATGCGAGCGTCACGGCAAAGCGTCCGCTTAAATTTTGGGCCTACGGCTGGGGCGCGGCTTCCGAAGTCCCGTGTGAAACGCAAGAAGCGATGATGCGGGTGATCGAAAGCTGGGGGTTCCCGCTTTCTCCGTTTCTCACGCGCACGCAAAACGTCGATGCGATGATCGCGCATTATGACAAGATCGGCCAGCAGCGCCCTGATCTTGGCTATGAGATTGACGGGGTGGTCTACAAGGTCGACCGGCTCGATTATCAGGCGCGGCTTGGGTTTGCGTCAAAGGCCCCGCGCTGGGCACTGGCGCATAAATTTCCGGCAGAACGTGCGCAAACGACGCTTGAGGCGATTGATATTCAGGTGGGACGGACTGGCAAGCTCACACCTGTGGGCCGTCTCGCTCCGGTGTTGGTGGGCGGGGTAACGGTCACCAATGTGACCTTGCACAACCGAGATGAGATCGAGCGTCTCGGCGTGCGCCCCGGCGACCGCGTAGTGATCCAGCGCGCGGGCGATGTGATCCCGCAAGTGGTCGAAAACCTCACCCGCGATGAAGAGCGCGAGCCATTTGTCTTCCCCGAACAATGCCCGGTTTGCGGCAGCGAGGCTGTGGCGCAGGACGATGATGTCGATGTGCGCTGCACCGGCGGGCTTATCTGCGGGGCTCAGCGCACTCAGCGGCTTGAACATTTTGTGAGCCGCAAGGCGCTGGATATTGATGGGTTCGGCACCAAAACGATCACGCAGTTTTTTGAGCTTGGCTGGCTTGAAAGCCCCGCTGATATCTTCCGGCTTCGGCAGCGGCGCGAGGATATCTTGGCGCTTGAAGGGTGGCAGGATAAGTCTGTCGATAACCTGTTGGCCGCTGTGGATAGTAAGCGCGAACCTGATGCGGCGCGGCTGCTGTTCGGGCTAGGCATTCGCCACGTAGGCGAGGTAACGGCGCGCGACCTGTTGAAGCACCTCAATGAGCTTCCTGCTTTGCGCGAAATCGCTCAAAAGGCGCATTCTGGTGATGAGGATGCTGCAAGTGAACTTACTGCAATTGACGGCATCGGGCCCAGCGTCGTCGAGGCGCTCGGCGACTTCTTCCACGAGCCGCACAACGTAGCTGTATGGGAAGATCTGCTCTCGCAAGTGTCGCCACCGCGTTATGAGGTCGAAGTTGTCGAAAGCCGTGTGGCAGGCAAAACTATTGTTTTCACTGGTAAACTCGAAACCATGAGCCGCGATGAAGCCAAGGCTCAGGCGGAGAGATTGGGCGCAAAGGCATCAGGGTCTGTTAGTGCTAAGACAGATATGCTAGTGGCGGGGCCTGGCGCCGGATCAAAGTTGAAAAAAGCGCAAGATTTAGGGATCGAAGTGTTGGACGAAGCGGGTTGGGCTGAGATTGTTCAGGCGGCCAGTGGGTAAGAAGGAAAAACGCAATGAACAACGATCTCTTTCGCAGCGAACTTATTCACGGGGCGCTTTGGGGCGCTGTCGTCGGTTCGGTCACTGGCTATCTTGAGCTTGGCATTGTCTACGGCGTGATCGCCGGTGCTTTCTACATGCTGGCAAAACAAGTCACAGAGCCTAAAGATCGCATGACCGACGCTCTGATGAGCAAAATCGGCTTTTGCGTTCTTGCAGGCGCGGCTGCTGGCCTTGCCACCGGTTATCCGGGGCTCGGCGTCCTGATGGGCTTTTTCCTTGGCGTTTTCTGGCGCATGGCCACGAGCGTCGAAGGCGAAGAGCGCGAAACCGCGACATCCTTCTACGGCAAAATCTAACGTTCACCGATGGACATATTGCGCGAACTGCACCCGCAAGCATTACGGATTGCGGGGCATTTGCGCGCGCGCGGTGAGAAAATCGCGGTGGCTGATGGGGCGACGGGCGGGATGATCATGGCCACCTTGCTCACCGTTCCGGGTGCGCTCAATTTCTTTGTAGGCGGCGGCGTTGTCTATTCCTTTCGCGCGCGCGATGTCCTCTTCGACCAACCACGCGAGGCGTATAAAGGCATTCGTGGGCCGTGCCAGGAATATGCCGAACTTCAGGCGCGCTCGATCAGAGACAATATGCACGCTGAGTGGGGATTGGCGGAAAGCGGCTCAGTCGGGGGATCAAAGCATCCCGGAGGCGCACCTTCGGGTCTCAGCGTGGTCGCGATTGCGGGGCCTGATGATTTCGTTGCGCACACTGTGCTTGAGACTGACAGCGATGACCGGATTGCAAACATGTACGCATTCACTCGCAATGCACTGAATTTTATGGAAAAGACAATTTCCTAGCGAAAAATTTAAGTGGGCGTGTCGAAACTCGCTTGCTCCATTCGTCTTCCTGTCAGAGCCTCGCTGAAACGGCGTGGGCCACAGACGGAGACTAACGCAATGCAATACATCTTGATGATCCATGAAAGCGAAGACGCCTATTCCGGCGAGGACGCTGCGGCCGTGATGGAAGCAACGATTGCGGGCCATATGAAGCTAGCTGAGAAGCTCAACGAAGCCGGCGTGCAATGGTCGGGTGAACGGCTGCGCGAGGCGCACACGGCGACCACTTTGCGTTATGAAGGTGGGCGCGCGGCCGCAGTGCATGATGGGCCTTTTGCTGAGACGCATGAGGAGCTTGGCGGTTTTTACATCGTCGATACGCCCGACCTTGATGCTGCGATCGAGTGGGCGAAGCTCATTCCCATTCCCGGCAACGGTGCGGTCGAAATTCGCCCTGTGTTTCCCGAAGAGGAAATGGGGTGACCGGTGAGCGGGGCTGATCGCGCCTTTGCCACTGCGATAAGCGATGCACGGCCAAAAGTGGTCGCCGCCCTTGCCGTGCACTGCCGCGACTTGGATTTGGCGGAAGACGCGTTTGCTGAAAGCGCAGCCCGGTGTCTGAAACAGAAGGTGGCTCCCGACAATGTGGCGGCGTGGCTAATTGCTGCGGGAAAGCGGGTGATTGTCGACACCATCAGGCGCAGCCAGACCGAGGCCCGTTTAATCGAGGAAGGGGAGCAAATCAGCGAAATGTCAGCGCAAGTGCTTGCTTTCCCGGACCCCGTTCAGGATGAGCGATTGAGGCTCATCTTCATCTGTTGCCACCCAGCCATCGCGGCCGAGGCGAGGGCTGCTTTGGCGCTCAAAGTGATTTGCGGGCTGCCGGTTTCCGAAATTGCCCGCGTTTTCCTCACAAGCGAGCCCGCCATGTTTCAGCGCATCACACGCGCCAAACAAAAAGTGGCTAAAGCCGGTATTCCCTTTGAGATGCCCGCTCGTTCTGCCTGGGGTGAGCGGTTGGATGCGGTGCTGCTGACGCTCGAATTGGCGTACACGGTCGCTTACCAAGACGCGGGCGGTGAACGCTCGCAGATCGACGGTGCCCACGCAGGGCAAGAGGTTGCACGCTTAGCCTCGCTTGTGGCGGAGTTGTTACCACAAGAGCCAGAGGTCTTGGGGTGTGCCGCATTGACTGTGCTTGCAGATTCGCGCGCTGCTGCCCGGGTGGATAGCGACGGTGCGATGGTGCCTTTGTCGCAGCAAGACACCGCGCTTTGGGACTTTCGCGCGGTTGAACAGGCGAGGGCGTGGATGGAGGACGCAGCCCAAATTGGCCGGATTGGCCCCTATCAATTGATGGCAGCGATCCAACTCATCCATGCCAAACGCGGATTGTTGGGACGCGGATCTGATGGGCAGACGGATTGGGAGGCTATTGTCAGGCTCTACGATGCTCTTGTGAAATTGCGGCCTGGACCCGTCACTGAGTTCAATCGAGCGGTGGCTTTGGCTAAAGCGCAGGGTCCCGAGGCGGGTTTGTTTGCCCTGGACGCCATCGACGGCGCCAAGCTTCAGTCCGCGCGGCCTTACTATGCAGCGCGCGCCGAACTGCTCTTGCAACTTGGGAGACCGCCAGAGGCCGAAGAGATGTACAAACGGGCAATCGCGCTTGATCCCCCTAGGGCTGAGCGGTTGTTTCTTGAACGGAAACTAGCGGAGGTCAAAGGCCCTTAGACCGCCCTCAGATCACTTTGCGGCGGCGGAACCACAGGATCGCCCAATCTCCGCGCTCCAACCTTCCGGCTAGGCGGAAACCCACGCGGCGATAGGTTCTGCGCACTGCGCTTTCCTGCTTTCCTGTAAGAAGACCTGCAAGAAGCACGCTTCCCCCTGGTGCCACCGCGCTCGCAAAGTCAGGGGCCAAGTCGACCAATGGCCCGGCCAGAATGTTCGCAATAAGCAGATCGTATGGCCCGCGAAGGCGCAAGAGCGGGTCTTCCATACCGTCGGCGATCACCATTGTGACTTCGCTTGACATGGGACCGATCGGAACCGAATTGAGCGTTGCATTGAAATGGACGACGTCTGCGCACACAGCGTCAATATCGGATGCAGTTACCTGAGCCATCGGCCATAATTTGGCACCTGCAAAGGCAAGAAGCCCGGTGCCTGTACCTATGTCCGCAATGCGCCGGACGCGCATACCGGTCGCTTTCATAGTGCTCAATACTTCGAGACATCCAGCGGTGGTTTCATGCTGACCTGTCCCAAATGCCTGAGCTGCGGGGATGGCAAAATTGATCAGGTCTGGATCAGGATCATAATCGGGTGTGTGCACGAAAAAGCGGCCCGCCCGGATTGGCGGTGTGCCGCGCTGGCTCTCCGCGACCCAGTCCGTTGCAGGGATTTCCTCGACTTCTATCGCGGGGGGGACGCCTTCAAACAGGCCTGTGATCGCTGATATTTGAGTGTTGGTAGGTCGTGACGGACACCACCCTTCAAGGACCCAATCCTGCGGTCGGTCTTCGCTGATTTCGTGGCCCGAAATAACGAGATTAATGTCCCAGTCTTCGATTTTATCATGGGCAAGAAGAGCCGCCTGAACGATTTTCTTTGGAGCGTAAGCGATAAGTTTCCAGCTAGCGGAAAGAGCCACGGGAATTTCCTCTTTATTGCAGCATGCATGCGCCATCTCAGCTACTGGGCGCTCGCATCACTCAGCGAACTGTAAGTAACTAGCCTATGAAACCAAAGTGCTTTTTGCGAGCTTTGTGCGATATCTACCGCACAAAGCTCGCACCATTTGCATCAAGAACTGCGCCGGTCATGCTGGGCGGTGCGTCAAGAGCGCAGTAGGTGATCATTGAGGCAATTTCCGCTGGCTGCGCTACTCGGCCAAGCGGAATGTCTGTCAAAAGCCCAGCACCTCCCCGGCTTTGCAAATAGTCTCCTGCCATAGATGTGTCGGTAAAGCCCGGTGTGATCGCATAGCTTAAGATGCCTTCTGCTGCATAAGCGCGCGCGATGGTCTTGTGCATCGCCACCATTCCGCCTTTTGCCGCAGCGTAATGCCAGTGAGCCGGCGAGTCGCCGCGATAGGCAGCCCGGCTAGCCACATGAACAAGGCGGCCGCGCTCTCCGCTCTTGCCGGCCAGCCGGCTTTGCCAATGGCGCACGGCATATCGGCTGAGCTGCGCGGCGGCTGTGAGATTGATGCGGATGGTGTCTTCCCACCGGTCGAGCCATTCAATGTCGGACAGAATCAAGCGAGTTGTGTTCGAATAGTCCAGCATTGTTCACGACCGCCAATATGTCGCCGCCGCTTATCTCAAGTGCTTCATTCCACAGGGTTTGTGCAGCAAGCGGGTCTGCAAAATCTGCAGCGACAGTATCAGGACCACCAGCGCGGGTGGCGTGACCAATGACAGTGAACCCGCGGCTTTCCAGCGCTTCTTTGGCTGCGCGGCCGATCCCGCGGCTTGTTCCAGTGACGAGGATGTAACTCATGCAACCACCTATCGGGAAAATTGCAAGTAAAGTCGAGCGCATGCAGGCTTGCGCCCGTGGCCCACTTCGCTAAGTGAGTGTGGGATAAACAATCGATATGAGACCAGTATGACCCAAAGACCGCTTTCGCCGCACCTTCAAATATGGCGGTGGGGACCCCATATGCTGGTTTCGATCCTTCACCGCGCAACTGGCGATGGTATGGCTTTGGTTGGCCTTGGTGTTCTGGTTTGGTGGCTTGGCGCGCTGGCGAGCGGGCCAGAGGCGTATGAGACGTTTCTTGCCGCCGCGAGCTCTCCGATTGGATATGTTGTGCTTGTCGGGCTCACTTGGGCGTTCTTCACCCATATGATGAGCGGACTGAGGCACTTTGTTCTCGATATTGGCGCCGGCTACGAGCTTGATACGAATAAGTTTTGGTCGATCGCTTCGCCGATCATAGCAATTCTGCTGACGATTGCCCTTTGGGGTTTTCTCCTCTTTGGAAAAGGAGCGTAAGCCATGGGTAACGGCACTTCCATCGGCCGCGTTCGCGGATTGGGCTCTGCGCATGAGGGCGCGCATCACTGGTTGATTGCGCGCACGACAGCGGTTGGCAATCTCATTTTGATGACGTGGCTCATCACAAGCTTCGTCCTTCTCACCGATTATTCGTATGAAACGGTCAGCGGCTGGATTTCTCAGCCGATTGCCGCTGTACCTATGATGCTTTTGATTATCAGCGTGTTTTACCACGCGAAGCTTGGCCTTCAGGTTCTGGTTGAGGACTACGTTCACGAAGCGGGTCTGAAATTTGGCACACTGACCGCTCTCAACCTTGCCGCATTTGGCGGCGGCGCATTTGCTCTATTTAGCATTGCCCGCCTCGCATTGACAGGAGCTGCCTGATGGCAACTGCACCCGCAAACGACGCTTATAAAATCATCGACCACGTTTACGATGTGGTGGTGGTTGGTGCAGGGGGCTCCGGCCTTCGCGCGACCACTGGTGCTGCCGAAGCTGGCCTGCGCACTGCGAACATATCCAAGGTTTTCCCGACTCGCTCGCACACGGTTGCAGCGCAGGGCGGCATCGCGGCTTCGCTTGGCAATAATACGCCCGATCACTGGACCTGGCATATGTATGACACCGTGAAGGGGTCAGACTGGCTGGGCGATCAGGATGCTATCGAATATCTCGTTCGCGAAGCGCCGCAGGCGGTTTACGAACTCGAGCATGCAGGCGTTCCGTTTAGCCGCAATGAAGACGGCACCATCTATCAGCGCCCGTTTGGCGGCCATATGCAGAACATGGGCGATGGTCCGCCAGTGCAGCGCACCTGTGCCGCAGCCGACCGTACCGGCCATGCAATGCTTCACGCGCTCTATCAGCAGAGCCTGAAGTATGATGCCGACTTCTTTATCGAGTACTTTGCGCTCGATCTGATCATGGCGGATGTCGACGGCGTGCGAAAGTGCGTTGGCGTTATGGCGCAGTGCCTTGATGATGGCACGATCCACCGGTTCCGCGCGCAATCCGTGGTGCTCGCAACCGGCGGTTATGGCCGTTGCTATTACACTGCGACTTCTGCGCACACTTGCACTGGCGATGGCGGCGGCATGGTGCTGCGCGCTGGTCTTCCGCTGCAAGACATGGAGTTTGTGCAATTCCACCCGACCGGCATTTACGGCGCGGGCGTGCTGATCACAGAGGGCGCACGGGGTGAGGGCGGTTATTTGACCAACTCCGAAGGCGAACGCTTTATGGAGCGTTATGCGCCTTCCGCAAAAGACCTCGCATCGCGCGACGTTGTGAGCCGTTCGATGGCTCTCGAAATGCGCGAAGGACGCGGCGTCGGCGCGGACGGCGACCATATTCACTTGCACCTCGATCACATTGCGCCAGACGTTTTGGCTCAGCGTTTGCCGGGTATCACCGAAAGCGGCAAGATTTTCGCAGGCGTGGACCTGACCAAAGAGGCTCTGCCGGTAACGCCGACCGTTCACTACAACATGGGCGGTATTCAGTGTAACTATCACGGTCAGGTTGTGACCATCGGCAAGGATGGCAATCCTGATGAGGTTGTGCCGGGCCTTTATGCTGTTGGCGAAGCGGCCTGTGTGTCGGTCCACGGTGCGAACCGTCTCGGTTCAAACTCGCTCATTGACCTTGTGGTCTTTGGCCGCGCAACTGGTCTTCACCTTAAAGAGACGCTCACACCGGGCGCAGCTCAGCCTGAGCTGCCAACCGACAGCGCAGACTTCTCGCTCACCCGTCTTGACCATTTCCGCTATGCCAAGGGCGGTTCACCCACCGCAGCAATCCGCAGCGATATGCAGAAAGCGATGCAGAAACACTGCGCCGTTTTCCGCGATAGCGAGCTGATGGATGAGGGCGTAAAACTGCTTGCTGAGCAGAATAAACGCATGGAAGACATTCATGTGACCGACCAATCGCTCATCTGGAACTCGGACCTGATCGAGACGCTAGAGCTCGACAATCTGATGAGCCAAGCCAATGTCACCATGGCCTCTGCTGCAAACCGCAAAGAAAGCCGCGGCGCACACGCACACGAGGACTTCCCCGACCGCAACGATGCGGAATGGATGAAGCACACGGTGGCATGGTTCGAGGGTTGGGGCGGTCAAGGCTCCAACATCCGCATCGATTACCGTCCTGTGCATGAGTACACGCTCACTGAGGATACGAGTTATATCGAGCCGAAAGCGCGAGTTTATTGATTTGATTGAAGACCCGATCATGTGCCTTACATCCGAAGAGACTGGCGAGGTCATAGCGGATGCATATCAAGTACGGTCTAGGGCCGGTGATAAGGCTGCAGACTTTGTCGGAATAGCTAATGATTTGAAGGCGGTAGAGGTCGCCTGTGCTAATTTCAACGGCTCAAGGGAAGGTAACAGCCGTCTTGATACTGACCGTGCACTTCTTGATTCGGCGCTGATAAGATACCGTAGATGTTTTAATAAAGGGAAGAGGTTGAACCTCACTAGGGAGGATGTCGAAAGACATGCAAAGGCATTTCTAGAAATGCACGACTACTTTTTTTCCATATCCAGCAAACACATCGCGCATTCGGTGAACTATTATGAGTATGTTGAAGCTCTTGTTTATCTAAACAAAGAAAAGCATGTGGTCGCGATCCAAGTGGGAGTGATCGACTCTCTCGAATCGCCCGAGCGGGTGAAGGTTTTGGGCAAGTTAGCCAACTTGCTTAGGGTGCGACACGTTGAACCTGAACAGAAATTTCATCGGGAGCAGTTCGCAAAGTTTGTAGGTGGTCTCGGTAAAGATCAACTTCAGAAATTGAAGCTCGCAAAAATGCCGATGAGCAAATTGAATGACCCCAGTGCTCCTAGAAAACGGGAGCAGATGACTTTGTTTTGAATTCTGATGGATAGTATCAAGTGTCGCCTCCGCTCCCGCCTTTCTTCCTATTGGAAGATGGAGATGGGCAATGCGGTGCTTGTGCCAGCGTTCATGGTATTCGCCAGCATCTGGCTCGAACAAGACGCGAGTCTTTGGTTGGTCTTAGCGTGTTTGCCTATGTGCGGGCTTCTGCTGCTGGGCGGCCTCTACTGGCGGGCTAAGTTGCATCAGTTGGAGGGGCAGCCGCAAACTCTCAAAAATTTTTTGCCTTGGGCTCACAAACTCCAACGGGCGTTTGCCATCTCGAGTGTCTTGTCGCTTGGGCTAATTTCCGCCGTTTGGCTCTTTCATATTGGTGCATCAACGGCGGACAAGGTTTCGATCACCGTCGCAGCCGTCCTCACGATCCTTGAATATATCAATTACTACCACCGGCAATTGCAGCACTTTGATCATGCCGGCGACTTCAATCGGCTGATCACAGGGCGCGGATTTCGGCCTTCACAAATGGCGAGTGACCTTGCCCGCAACAGGCACACAAACTTAGCCGGAAGCCATCCTTAAGCGGCTTTGTCGGTGGGTTCATCTGAACCAGCGGATTGCAGTTTTGCCGCGCCAACAGGCGCAATCCTTCTGCCAAAAAGGCCGTATACCAGATTTTGCGCAGGTGCCGCCAGGTCGGCGGCACGGTGAGTGTTTCGTGGATCGTCATTCATGACCATTCCCCCAAATGGTGCGTGCACATCGGCCCCAGTGCGTTCGTGCCAAAGCGTGTGTAAGTCCTCCGCGGCCATTTGCATTGTATCCGTGCGACACAATGCAGGATTGGCAGACCGGTGCAGCTGAACAAGCTTGGCGGCGATGCTGGGCCTTGACGCGGCAAACGCACTTCGTGATGAGTTACTTTATGAAAAAAGCGTTTAGCACCGTCTCTCTCGCCGCGCTGTGTTGCGCGTCACTTTTGATTTCGGTAACCGCTTTTTCGCAGGAAAATCCCAACCAGCCGCCCGAACACACGCAGCCTTGGCCCAATATCGCAGCTGGCCAATCACCAGATGAGCTTGCCCAAAGCATGGAAGGCGCGCCGGAACTTAACCGCGGTGTTCCTGTTCGCGAGATGGTGGCTCAGAGGCGCCGATTGGACAACTCTCTTGCAAATTTGCAAGCTCAAAGACCGGGGACCGTTGATGCCTATGTTATCTCCATTGCACTCGACAGCGATCCTGTGTTTGCCCGCGAAGCGCGAGAGGCAGGGCGGGTTTTGGGCCGGAGATACGATGGAGCAGGGCGCACCCTCACACTTGCCGGCCCAGACGGTGCACGCGATGATCTGCCAAAGGGCTCGATCGAAAGCTTGCTGATATCGCTCGCACGTATTTCAGAGATTATGGACACGGGCGAAGACGTTCTCGTGCTCTACACCACCAGCCACGGCAATAAGCTTGGTCTTGCCTATCATTACGGCGACAGCGGTTACGGCATTCTTTCGCCCGCGCGGCTTAAATCTGCCTTGGAAGAGCTGGGGATCGAACGCCGCATTCTGATCATCAGCGCGTGTCATTCGGGTGTGTTTGTGCCCGCACTCGCTGCGCGCGATACAGCGATACTCACCGCTTCAGCGGCTGAGCGCAATTCATTCGGCTGCAAGCCTGAGAACGATTGGACGCTTTTCGGCGACGCGCTGATCAATCGCGAGCTTCGAAAACCGCAAACGCTTTTGGATGCCGCCAACGCCGCAGCGCTTCAGATCGCCGGATGGGAAAGTCAGCAACGTCTTCTTGCATCGCTGCCCCAGAACGCGATTGGCGTAGGGGTGGACCAATGGTTGCCCCAGCTTGAGGCTCGGATGCCGCAGGATGCAAGCCAACCTGTAGGACGTCCAGCGATAGAAAAGTGATTACTCGCCTTCTTCGGCGTCTGGGTCAGGATCAGCGCGCCGTGTTTTCAAAATGACAACCGGTTTTGCGAGCACTTCACCTGCAAACGTGCCTTCATTCTCAGCCGGGTCAATGTCGCTGGCGTGAATTGCGGCAACCACATCCATGCCTTCCACCACATAGCCAAACACAGCAAAGCCGGCCCGCTCGTTTGGATCGGCCGCCTCAGGCTTTGCATCGAGGCTGGTCAGATTGCCGAGCATAATCGTGAAGTCACCATTAGCCGTCCCGGGGGCCAGCCGCGCCATGGAGACCGCACCGTGGGTGTGACTAAGGCCGGTTTCAGAGGTGGCCTCATGCGCGATATCGGGGCGAAGCCGCTTGCGGTCATATTGCGTACCGCCCTGGATGAGACCGTGGGGTGTAGGCTCTACTTCGAACTTGATTGCGCGGTAAAACTTGGTGCCCTCAAAGCGCCCCTCATCGACATAGGCGAGGAAATTGGCGGCGGTGATGGGTGCCCGCTCCATTTCAAGACGGATGGTGATCGCGCCTTTATTGGTTTCGAGTATGACGTCCTGCGTTTCGTAGACAATCTCTGGCTCAGATGGCGGGGGAATGATGACGGGTTCAGGCGCCTTAATCTCGAACTTCATGAGAAGCGTGCGCTGGTCCTTGGAGAAATTGTTGTCTGAAACGATATAAAGGAATGTCTTCCCAGCCTCACTGCGCACCGCGAGCCCTTCGAAATTGTCGAGGGTCATTGGAGGTGCGAGGACCGCTAGGGTCTCAGGCTCGCCTTCAAAGGGTAGCTTTACGACCGCGGCGCGGTTGCCTTCGCCGGGAGTGAAGCTGCGGAATAAGACAAAGCAATCACCATTCTCAAGACAGGCCGCGTCTGTGGGTGCGCCGCCATGTTCAGCAAGGGATGGCGGGGCTGAGAGTTCGAACCTAGCAGTGCCTTTGTTTGTTGATCGCACGCAATTCGCCTCGCCGGGGCGGGCCCATTCTCCGCATGCGATAAAGGAATCTGTTGTGAAACTGAGAGTTTCAAGGCCAGCGTTTGGTTCAGCGTTTTCCACCAGAGACACCGCATCACCCGCTTCGCTCTCGTTTACCGTGGTGCCGGAAGACGCAAGATCTGCGTAATACATGATCCGGTGGTTACGCTCGAATGCGACCATCCAGCCGCCCATCGCCACATGCTCTATTGCCTCGGCATCGCTATCGCCCTTGCCTTTGAGCCGTTTTCCGCGCTCATCCAGCAGGGAGCCGCGTGCAACATTCAGCAGGTCGATCAACTGACCATCAAATTCATCGGTCTCCATCGTGAGCCAGTGCCCATCATCGCTGACTGCATAGAGCCGGCCTTGATGCCAAGTGAGGCCAGAAATGCCGCCGATCTCTTCCTTGCCTGGCGCGATCTCCAACCCGCCGCGAAAGATCAGCTCACCAGCTTCACGGGAGTCCGGTGCCTCAGGGTTGAGTTCAACTGGCTGAGTTTCAGCAAAGATTTCATCTTGCGCGCTTGCTTGTCCCGATACGCCCGCAAGAACGCTCGTCAAAAGGATCGCGGTCAATAGCAGTCTCAATGTCATTCGTCCTGCAATATCGGCCTCTCGCCGAGAAACAAGGGGTCATTCCATACGTTCATCTAGGAGCAATGTTTACAGTCGTAGTCGACATGACTACAGGCGTAATCATTCGCCCGGCGCAGAACTTTTTTGCCTAGGGTTAGAGGAGGCAGACTTGAGTAAGTCAGACTTGAGGAAGGCGGGCAATCCAAGCCCAGAGCGGATCAGCGAGGCCGAACACGCGGTGATGGAGGCTCTGTGGGATCAGGGCACTGCGACGGCTTCGGATGTTTGCGAGCAGGTTTGCGGTGCGCGCGGGTGGAGCCTTCCCACCGTCAAAACACTGCTTTCGCGGCTTGTTCAAAAGGGCGCGATTGAAACGCGTCCCGACGGTCGGCGCTATCTTTACAGTCCTTTGATCGAACGATCAGAATATGTCGGCGGGGAATCGCGGCGTTTGGTGGACCGGCTTTTCGGCGGCAAAGCGTCTTCGCTTGTTGCGCATCTGGCTGAAACCGAAGCTTTGACGCACGATGATCTGAGCGAGATTGAAGCTCTTTTGAAGGAGCTCAAATCATGACCGGTTGGCTCATTGAAACGCTGATTTGGACAGCGGTCCTGATTGTCTTTGTCCTTCTGGTCCGCCGGCCTGTTGCCCGGACCTTTGGCCCGCAGATTGCTTATGCATTGTGGGCATTGCCTGCACTCAGGCTGATACTACCGCCCATCGAATTGCCCGCTTGGATGCGCGTCACTGCGCAAGAGGCCGCCGCTGACCCGGTGCTTGTCTCATCCGGGGCCCAAGTAAATCTCACAACCGCGTTGCGAAACCGCGAGGCGCATTCCCAAAGCATTGTTGCGGCGCACCCCGATAATGCTTTGGGTGCGGCGACCGATAACCCATCAGCAATCACCCAAACACCTACATCCCAAAGCAGTTTTTTCGAGGTCTTCAGTCCCGATCTTGAGACGCTCTTTGCTGTGGGTGTCGCTGCGTGGCTTATCGGCGCCGCCATTTTTCTAAGCTCACGTTTTCTGGCCTACTTCCAGCTTCGCAGTGCATTGCTCGAAGATGGGAGAGAGGTGGGCCGGGCAGGGTCTGTGCGCTTGGTGGAGACACCGGGCACCAAAGCGCCGCTCGCCTTTGGGGTCTTGGATAAAGTCGTGGCCCTGCCCGATGGATTTATGGCTTTGCCTGACCGTCAGGCACGCGATCTCGCTCTCGCACACGAGCTTCAGCACCACAAAGGCGGCGATCTTCTTGCCAATATTTTGGTCCAGCCTTTGTTTGCGATCCATTGGTGGAACCCGCTTGGCCGCTATGGCTGGCTGGCTCTGCGCCGCGATCAAGAGGCAGCCTGCGATGCCCGCGTCATGCAAAAAGCTGAGCGCGAGGACCGCGAGGTCTATGCCAATCTAATCGTCAGTTTCGCAGCTTGCCCGGATGGACCGCCAAGCCATGCGCTCACCGCGCCAATGGCGTGTCCGGTTCTGGGCGAAAAGTCGATTGTTCATCGTTTAAGGAGCCTGAAAATGGACAATACCAATATGAAAAGCCGGGTGGCGGGCAGGCTTATGCTCGGCGCTGCTGTGGCGGCGCTGCCAATGACCGCCTCAATTAGCTATGCCGCAAGCGAAGCGCCGCAGGTTGCGCAATCGGACGTGGCTCCTGCGATCGCTTCGCCCGGGCCCGATGTGCAAGGGGCGCTTTCCACTGCGCAGGAGGCCGAGGCCGCTCTTTCTGAAAAACGCATCACCGCCATTGATCCTGACGGAAATGTCTCAAGCGATGGAGAGATTGGCGACGATGTCTTCGTCTGGAAATTTGCAGAAGGCGATCAGGAGAAGCGCTTCGTCTTTGAAAGAGGCGAGGGGGAAGCTCGGTTCTTCGAAGGTTTCGATTTCTCTGGTTCCACAGGCATGAGCAAAGAGGATCTGGAAAAGCTGTTTGAGCGCTCCAAGAATTCTCGTGTACTGCTGAAAGGCCGCGGCAATTCGGTGCGCTTCTTCGATCGTTCGGAACTGGATGCACAAGGTAAGCTCAGCGATGAGCAAATCGATGAAATCCTTGAGGAAGTGCGTGAAAGTCTGGAAGAAGCCAATCAGGTGATAGAAGAGCTCCCTGAGATCATTGAAAAGGCGCAGGCCGAGGCTGAAGTAGCGCGAAGCGCAGCGGATGGTTCACGGATCGGTCTGGAGCGCCGCCTGCAAGTGGTCTCCGGTTGCACGGGCACTGACACCGAGTTCGTGACGAGTTCCACCGATGACGACGGCGTTCAGATCATTCGCGTCTGTAAAAAAGGTCTGATGGCGCAGTCACTCAAAAGCCTTCGCGAAGCGCGCTCCTCAATCCGAAGCTCCGATATGGACCGTGCGGCCCGCGCGAGCGCTCTGCGCGAGATCGACCGTGTCATTTCACGGTGGGAGAGCGAAGCGCGTTAAACGCCATTGCGCGAACTCAAGTTTCAATGACCGGCGCGGAGGCAAGAGCTTTCGTGCCGGTTTTTATCGGCCAACGGGCATCAAATCCTGATTTGCATCCTGTACCGCTTCATCGGCAGAGATATCACGCTCAATATTGGGCGGGATATTAGACGGGCTGTAGTCCGTGACAGGAGTCAGATCGCGCCGGGGTTTAGCGGGGTAACTGCATCCACGCGCTTCACCCATTCCTTTCAAATAAGCGCGGCGCATCATTCCAGCGGTCACCGCTATTCGCAGTTCTGTGCGTTTCTTGTTGGCACCTGATACCTCGCGCACAATGCTGCGAAAGGGGATGAATGAACCGACAACGCTCTTAGCAATGCGTCCTGCGCTGATCCTGCGTGCTTCATCCTGTGGAATATCAAGATCAGGGCCCAAGATATTGTCCAAGCCCGCAATCTGTTGAACAAGGTCATTGCAGCTGTTCAGGCCTGAGATCGCATAGGGATCTTTAGCGGCCGCGAGGAGCGCATCCGGGATGTCCTCGGACATGATGTTGAAGTCTTCAAGCGGTGTGCGCGCCACGTCCATCGCGTCCGGGTCTTCCGTCATCATTTGCGCATGCGCGCCGTGAACCGGAAGGCTAAGGGCCAGCAATGTACAGCCCAATGCAGCCTTAGCCCTCGTTGAAATAAACATTGCACTCTCCTGCATCCGCGCTCTGCAATCCGCGTCTGAGCGCTTCCATGCGCTGCTGACTGGTTCCATGGGTGAAGCTTTCAGGGCTGATCCGTTGACCCGCTCGGCTTTGTAGGGTGTCATCGCCAACTGCGCTTGCCGCGCGCATTCCCTCTTCCAGATCACCGGGGTCTATTAGTGCGCGGTTCTGGCCTGCCCAAACACCTGCGTAACAATCGGCCATAAGTTCAAGGCGCACTAGCAATTGGTTTGCCTGACGAGGGTTTTGCGCCTGCGCGCTGCGCACTTGGGACGAAAGGCCGGTCAAGTTTTGGATGTGATGGCCGTATTCATGCGCCATGACATACAGGCGCGCAAAGTCGCCGTTGGTGCCAGACATCTGTGCAAGCTGGTCGAAAAAGCCGGTTTCGATGTAAATGCCAAGGTCTGCCGGGCAATAAAACGGGCCTGCGGCAGAACTCGCACGCCCGCACCCCTGGGTGGAAACTGGCCCGGGCGGGTAGAGCACCAATTCAGGCTCCTCAAACCGCAAGCCAGACTGACGAATAATGGGGGCCCACGTTTCGTTGAGGCTCGTCATCGCCTGACACGCCTCTTGGGCGTAGGGGCCGCTTGAGCACAGCTGGTCTACTGTCAAGTTTGGTTGCTGACTTGTTTGGCCAGATTGGCTTTGTCCGCCTTCTAGCATTCCGATTGTCTGCATCGGATCAACGCCGAATATTAGCGCTGCGATTATTGCAACGACAATCGTGCCGCATCCAACACCGCCTGCTTTGCCTACGCGCCCACGCGCGCCGCCACCAGCGGACCTGACTTTGATCTTTGATGTATCATACCGCCCTAGCCGCACGGCATTCTCCTCATTTGCCCTAAAAAATTTTGCTCCCAGCCTTACTGATATACCTACCAACATCCAGATGGTTCGCAATTCACTGGACACAGCCGATTTGCGCCGCAAAAGTTCTTCTGAGGCATCGTACACGTCTTGGACGAGCTCGCAACGGCTCTGCAAAAAAGGAAACTGGTCTTATGCTTGAAGGCAAACGCGCGTTAATCACAGGGTCAACATCAGGAATCGGCCTTGCCATGGCCCGCGCATTGAGCGCGCAAGGGGCGAAGGTCATCCTCAACGGTTTTGGCGATGAAGCGGAAATTGCAGCTTTGTGCGAGGAACTGGGTGCGGCGCATCAGGGCGCAGATATGCTCGACCCTTTGGCGATTGAGGCGATGATGCGAGAGGCGGGGGGTGTTGATATCCTCATAAACAACGCCGGGATGCAGCATGTGTCGCCGGTTGAGGACTTTCCGGCTGAGAAATGGGATCAAATCATCGCGCTGAACCTTAGCGCGGTTTTTCACACAACGCGCCTTGCCGTGCCTCATATGAAAGAAAAGGGCTGGGGGCGCATTATCAATACGGCAAGCGCACACTCCAAGAGCGCATCGCCTTTCAAAAGCGCGTACAATGCCAGCAAACATGCGGTTGATGGCTTTACCAAGACCATCGCTTTGGAACTGGCAAGGTCCGGTGTTACTGCCAATTGTATTTCGCCGGGATATGTGTGGACGCCTCTGATTGAAGGGCAAATTCCCGATACCATGGCCGCGCGCGGTCTTTCGCGTGATGAAGTGATCAACGATGTGCTTCTTGCCAAACAGCCAACCAAAAAGTTCGTTCAGCCTGACGAAATCGGAGCTCTTGCAGTGTTCTTATGCCGGGATGAAGCGGCCAATGTGACCGGTGCCAATTGGAGCATTGATGGAGGCTGGACGGCTGAATAATGGATGGGGGCTTGCGGTCTTGGATGGTGGCGGCCTTGTGCTGCGTGCTCGCCGCGTGCGCGACAGTTCCATCGGGACCAAACCTGCAGATTGAACGGGACGCTGCAGCAGAGCGGATGTTGCGCGATATCGAAGTGCTTGCCAGCGACGAATTTGGCGGGCGCATGCCGGGCACACCGGGCGGTGAGCGCACCGTGTCTTATATCATTGACCGCATGCAGGAAATTGGTCTGCAATCGGGCACAAATGATCCGGGCAGCGCGTGGCGGGCACCCTTTGAGTTGATCAGCACTGAGCCGGTTAGCCATGTCATCACAGTGCGCACGGCAAAGGGCTCCCTCGTCCTTCCCGAGGACCAGAGCGCCGCTATCTCAACAAGCAGCCGCGTTTTGATCGACGGTGTAGAGGTCATTTTTGTGGGCCCGCGCATTGCTGATATCCCTGCCGATAAGATCCGAGGCCGTATCGCTGTAGTGATGCAGTCGCGCACCAATGAGGCCCAGCGGGAGGCCTTGTTTGCTGCCAATCCAGCGGCTGTCTTAAGCGTGGTGCGCAGTAAGCGGGCGCTCAATGAGCTGCGCAAGTCTCTTGGTAGAAAGCGTCTTTTGCTTGCAAATGAAACCTCCAATCGTTTGATCGCATTTGTGACCGCCGAGGCCTTAGCCTCTGCACTGCCTGAGGGTGAGTGGAAGCGTATGACCGCTCTGGCGCAAAGCCCTGGCTTTCAGTCCGAAATTCTTGAAGCGACCATCGCGATTGATGCGCGTTCTGATCACCGCGAATTTACCAGCTCTAATGTCATTGGCCGCATTCCTGGTGCGTTACCGGGTGCAGGGTCGCTTGTCTTGATGGCGCATTGGGATCACCTCGGGGAATGCGCAAGCGGGACACCTAACCCGATTTGCAATGGCGCGGTTGATAATGCGTCCGGGGTTGCTTTGCTGCTTGAGCTGTCGGCGCGGTTGAGAGCGGCAGGTCCACATGACCGCGATATCTATCTGGTCGCTACCAGTGCGGAAGAAGCAGGGTTACTAGGCGCGAAAGCCTTCGCTGATGCGCCTCCCATGCCGCTTGAGGGGGTTGTCGCCGCATTTAACTTCGATTCCGTCGCGGTTGCGCGTGCAGGCGGCGCGTTTGGACTTGTGGGAGAGGGGCTCACCAAGCTTGACCCGGTGATAGCGCAGGAGCTTGAGGCGCGCGGTCTGGAACTGGGCAACCGCGATTTTGCGGACAGTTTTCTTCGCCGTCACGATGGCTGGGTGCTGCTTGAGCGCGGCGTTCCGTCCGTTCTTTTGTCGACCGCCTTTGCTTCAGAAATCGTGATAGGCCCTTATCTTGCCACAGATTATCACCGGCCAACCGACGATGTGGGAGAGCTTGAAATGGGAGGCGCTGTGGATGATCTGTTCCTTCACGAAAGCCTCGTCAAGCGCCTTGCCTCGGTGCAAAGCTATCCCGCAAATGACACCGCTGCCTCGCAGTAGTCGCCGATAGCGAGTGGCTCGCCTCTAGCGCTCAATGAAAGTCCGCCCTACAGGGACTTGCACGAATCGCTCCACTTCCGATGAAAGCCACGACGTGCATACTGAAATCCCCCTCGGCCTTACTTTTGACGATGTTCTCCTTCGCCCTGCGGAAAGCAATGTGCTGCCCAGCATGGCGAATACGCATACGCAGCTGACCAAGGATATTGCTCTCAATATTCCGGTACTGTCCTCTGCGATGGATACCGTGACCGAAGCGGACATGGCGATTGTGATGGCGCAGTTGGGCGGCATTGGCGTTCTTCACCGCAATTTGGATTTGGATGAGCAAGTTGCAGCCGTTCGCGCGGTCAAGCGCTTTGAAAGCGGCATGGTTGTGAACCCGATTACCATCGGGCCTGACGCTGTTCTTGGCGATGCTCAAGCTTTGATGGATCAACACCGGATCAGCGGCATTCCCGTGACCGATAATGCGGGCAAGCTTGTCGGCATTCTCACCAACCGCGATGTGCGCTTTGCGGAAAACCCCGCTCAGCCTGTTCGCGAACTTATGACGACTGAGAACCTTGCGACCGTACCGCTCGGTACAGGTCAAGAAGCCGCGCGCCGTTTGCTGCATCAGCGCCGGATTGAAAAACTGCTTGTGGTCGATGATGATTACAAATGCATCGGCCTGATCACCGTCAAGGACATCGAGAAGGCGGTCAATTACCCGCATGCAACCAAGGACAGCGCAGGGCGTCTCCGCGTCGCGGCGGCAAGCACTGTTGGCGACAAAGGCTTTGCGCGCACCGAGGCTTTGGTTGATGCCGAAGTCGATGTTGTCGTGATCGACACAGCTCACGGCCACAACCAAGATGTGAGCCGCGCGGTTGAGCGGGTGAAAGCTCTCTCCAACTCGGTACAGGTTGTCGCGGGCAACGTCGCAACCGCAGAGGCTACACGCGCATTGATTGACGCAGGCGCGGATGCTGTGAAAGTGGGCATTGGCCCCGGTTCAATCTGCACCACCCGCGTTGTTGCCGGTGTTGGCGTGCCGCAGCTTACCGCAGTGATGGAAAGCGCCGAAGAAGCGGCAAAATCGGGCGTTCCCGTGATCGCAGACGGCGGCCTTCGCACTTCTGGCGATGCGGCAAAAGCTCTTGCGGCCGGCGCATCCAGCGTCATGGTCGGCTCAATGCTGGCAGGGACTGCGGAAAGCCCCGGCGAAGTGTTCCTTTATCAAGGGCGCTCTTATAAAGCGTACCGCGGTATGGGCAGCGTTGGCGCAATGGCGCGCGGATCTGCGGACCGGTATTTCCAGCAAGATGTCTCTGCACTGAAATTGGTGCCTGAGGGAATTGAGGGACAAGTGCCCTTCAAAGGCCCAGCCTCCGATGTCATCCACCAGCTTGTGGGCGGTGTTAAAGCGGCGATGGGTTACACTGGCTCTGAGACGATCAAAGACTTGCAATCGCGCGCGCAGTTTGTGCGGATCACCAATGCCGGGCTTTCGGAAAGCCATGTGCACGATGTCGCGATCACCCGCGAAGCCCCGAATTACCCGACGCGTTAGGACCCATGTTGATAGAGTTCATCCCAGTTATGCTTTTCATCCTTGGATGGAACCCTGAAAATCCTGACGCCATCACCATGCAAAGAGAGCCTGCATTGTTCGCCTCCATTGCGGAATGCGAGGCTGCAAGCGCGACGGTTTTGGAGCGTGTGAAGGCCGAAGACGCTGCGCTGCAATACACCGCCCGCTGCGTTGAATTTCCTGATCGTTCGGAGATGAATGCGCTGTTCAAACGCGAATTTGATCGCCCGCAATGACACCTTCAGCACGCGTCCAAGCCGCAATTGAGCTGTTGGACCAAATCATCGAAGGCGCCCGCAACAAGGGCGCGCCGGCGGACCGTTTGATCTCGGCTTATTTCAAATCGCGCCGTTATGCAGGGTCGAAAGACCGGCGGGCTGTGCGCGACCTTGTTTATCAAGCAATTAGGCTGTGCGGTGAGGTGCCTTACGACGGGCGCTCCGCCATGCTGGCGGTGGCCACACAGGATGCGAGCCTCGTGCCGTTATTCGATGGGTCCGCCCATGGTCCGGCGAAAATGGCAGGAGCTGAAATGGCCGCCTTCATCGGGATCGCACCTGAATGGCTGGAGAAGAAGCTGACGGCGTCAGGCATCGTGGGCGAAGAGGCGAAAGGGCTGCTTGGCCGTGCGTCGCTTGATGTCCGGGTAAACACGCTCAAGGCGAGCCGCGAGACGATTGAGCTACCAGAACAAGGCGAACCTCTTGCTGCCCCCAATGCACTGCGCTTTGCGCAAGGAACACAGGTCGAGCAATGGCCTGCATACCGCGATGGGCTGATCGAAATTCAAGACCATGCAAGCCAATGGGTGTGCGAGAGCTTTGAGGCGCAAGCAGGCGAGACGATTGTCGATCTGTGTGCAGGGGCAGGGGGCAAGACACTCGCTCTGGCGGCGAAGCTTGGCAATGCGGCGAGCCTTGTTGCATGCGACACCGATAAGCGGCGTCTTGGTAATCTTGCGCCTCGCGCGGTGCGGGCCGGCGCTGAGGTCGATCACACCGTTCTTCTTAATCCAAAACAAGAGCGCGAGGCGCTTGCCCCTTGGCTAGGGCCAGAACACGGGAAGGCGGACAGGGTTCTGGTCGATGCGCCCTGTTCAGGCAGCGGCACTTGGCGGCGTAGCCCAGAGGGCCGCTGGCGGCTTGACGCCAAAGAGCTTGAACGGCTGACCGAGCTTCAGGATCATGTGCTTGATATTGGAGCGGATTTGACCCGGCCCGGCGGCACCATGACCTTTGTGACATGCTCTGTGCTCGATGATGAAGGCCCTGCGCGGATCAAGGCGTTTTTGGCCCGCCGCGAAGGGTGGAGCGCCAGCGCGCCAGATATGCCCATTGGCCGAAAACACGGTTACGGCAGGCGCCTCACACCGTTTCATGACAACACAGACGGGTTTTTTGTCGCCAACCTCCATTTCGGATGATAGCTAAGTGAGCCATGGCTGAGCCATCATCTCTCGGGGCTGGAAATTCAAGGCCCACTGACTTCAAGGAGCTATTCATGCGTTTCGCGCCCGTTGCCGCTGCCCTTTCACTATTTTTAGCAACGACCGCGAGTGTGACGAGCGCGGGTGAGAAAACGCCTAGCCCGCTGGCAGCGCAATTAATCGAAGCAGGCCAGAAGGCGCTCGCTTCTGGCGATACCCAAGGCGCGATTGACGCTTTCGAGGCCGCTTTTGCCGTCGATCCCGCATACACCCCGATTTTCGTTCAATTGGCCGAAGCTGCTCGCCGAGACGGGCTGCAAGGCAAGGCCATCGGCTATTACCGCGAGGCATTGCAGCGCGATCCTGACAATTTCGCAGCGATCTCTGGCGAGGGCGAGGCTTTGGTTGAGAAGGGTGCGGTTGAAAAAGCGCAGCGCAATCTATCGCGGCTTGAAAGTCTGTGCGGTGCATCTTGCCCTGAAACGCTTGCGCTTGAGCAGCGCATCGCCGCTGGCCCGCCAGCACGCCTTGCCGCAGACAGCCTTGAGGAAAGCGCTGTCACCAACTGAGCGGGGGCGCTAGAAGCGCCGCCATGCTGACACTTCATCACCTCGAATATTCGCAAAGCTTCCGCATCCTTTGGCTGCTGGAGGCGCTTGGTGCGGAGTATGAGCTGGAGCTCTACAATCGCAACACGGACAATCATCTTGCGCCGGATAAGTACAAGGCCCTTTCGCCCTTAGGGACCGCCCCCGTGGTGACTGATGGTGATGTGGTGCTGGCGGAAAGCAATGCGATCATCGACTATATCCTCGATAGATATCCCGGCAGCCCGCTCAATCCAGCGGCAGGGCACAAAGACCGCGCTCGGCACTTGTTTTGGTATCACTCATCGCCCGGCTCGCTCATGAACCTGCAAAGTATCGCTATGATCTTTGGCCTGCTTGAGGGCCGCAGCCCTTGGCCGATCAGCTCGCTTTTGAAGGCGGTTTTCAGCGAGGTGCGCAAACTCTTCCTCGACCCGCGTATGGCAACCATTTTGAAGCTGATGGAAGAGGACCTTGGCAAGCAGCCATTTTTTGGCGGCGACAATTTGACAAGCGCCGATATTACACTGGTTTATCCGATGTTTGCCGCGCGTGATAAAGGACTTTTCGAGGGCGGCTATCCAAATGTGAACGCCTAGTTTGACAGGGTCGAGGCATTGGACAGCTTCAAAGCAGCTCGTGCGAAGGACAATCGTGAGAGCATTACTTTCAAGTTCTAGATAAGGGGCAAGGTTTAGATGAGTGGCGCGAACTCGGCGACCAACTCTTCATAAACCGTGCGTTTGAAGGGGATGATCAGCTCCGGTAGATCCCGCACATTGACCCAGCGGAATGCTTGAAATTCGGCCGGATCGTGCGCGTTGAGGTCAATATCGGCGTCTGAACCGTTGTAGCGGCCCAAATACCAATATTGCTCTTGGCCGCGATATTTGCCTTTCCAGATTTTGCCGAGCAACTCTGGCGGCAGGTCGTATTTGAAGGTCTTTGACCCGCCCGCGATAATCTCAACCTGGTCCGCGCTAATGCCTGTCTCTTCTTCAAGCTCACGCAAGGCGGCGGTCTTGGGGTCTTCGCCCTGATCAATCCCCCCTTGCGGCATTTGCCAGAAACCATGCGCGCGCTTGTCGATACGCTCGCCAACAAAAACGAGCCCGTCGGCATTCACCAGCATAAAGCCTGCGCATGGGCGGTAAGGAAGGTCACTCATTCTATGCGGTTGCCAACATGAATTTCATTGCGCCGACCATTCTTTCAAGATCGGCCTGCGCGCTTGGCACAGCGGCGCGGATATTGGTGTGCGCGTGGCAGAGCCCCTTCATTTCGAGGAACACCACGTCGCGGCCTGCATCCACCAGCGCTTTGCCATAATCGCGCCCGGAATCGCGTATCGGATCAAGGCTTGCGGTTGTCAGGACGGTCGGCGGCGCAGTGCTGTGGTCGCCTAAGATAGGGAAACCGCGCGGGTCTGATTTGCCTGCCTTGTAGGCCATATCGAAGAATTCAATTGCCGCTTTGGTGAGGACATATCCATCGGCGAATTCCTCAATGCTGGCCGACCCCTTGGCATCGCTTGCCAGCGGAAAGATGGGCGCTTGAAGGACCACTGGAACATCGGCGGGATTTGCTGTGAGCAGTTGGCTCACTGCAATGGTCGCATTGCCGCCTGCGCTATCGCCAATGGTGATGATCCCGGTCGCCTCGCGGCCCAATTCAGACGGGGAAGAAGCCACCCAGCGCGCCGCCGCCTCGCAGTCATCAATCGCGGCGGGGAACGGATGTTCGGGGGCCAGGCGGTAATCGACCGCGACCAAAGGCAGGTCCATAAGGTATGCGATTTCGGTGCAGAGATTGTGGTGGGTATCAAGGTCACCGATCACGAAGCCACCACCGTGGAAAAAGGTGATCACTGGCCCCGCCTCACGGGTTTCGCGCGCATCGTATAGCCGAAGTGGAATGTCTCCGGCAGGTCCAGGGCAGGCCAGATCCTTGATAACAGCAAGTTCGCGTGCGGGGCGATCTGCCATGCCGTGCAGAGCGCCATATGCAGCGCGCGCTTCTTCAAGGGTCATCTCCGTAATTGGAGGGCCGCCTGCGGCTGCAAGCCCGTCCAAAAAGGTCTTCATATCGGGCCGGATAAAGGGAGTGTCGGTCATGGTTCAAGCTCTCTCGCGCTAGTCTTCTTTGACGCTGCTATGCACGAAGGTTAGGCGTGTGCAAATGGATAACCTGACACACAGCCTTGTCGGCGCAGTGATGGGCCAAGCGGGCCTCAAACGCAAAACGGGCCTTGGTATGCCGGCGCTGATTATCGGGGCAAATTTGCCTGATGTGGATGCCGCGTGCTTTTTCTGGCTGGAGGGCACAGAGCATTTGGGGTTTCGGCGCGGGATCACGCACGGACCGCCTGCTCTGGTGATTTTGCCGCTGATACTGGCGGGTATTCTTTGGTATTATGACCGCTGGCAAACCAGGAAAGGCACCAGGCCAGTCGACCGGGTCAAGGTGCACTTTGGCTGGCTTTACACACTCAGTTTTATCGGCGCTCTAAGCCACCCACTGTTCGATTGGCTCAATGTTTACGGTGTGCGTTTTTGGGAGCCGTTTGCGCCCACTTGGGCCTATGGCGACACACTTTTCATCATCGACGTGTGGCTTTGGGCTTTGCTGATCGTTTCTGTGTGGTGGGGATACCGGCGGGAAAAATCGGGCGGGAACCAGCGTTCGATTGCCCGCAGCGCGATTGCGATTATGCTTGCCTATATCGCGATGAATTGGACGATCACATCGCTCAATTATCTGAACAAGGGGATAATGGCAGAGCCTTACCCGGTGGAATACATTGCCTCGCCAAAGCCAATCGCCTCGCTTGCGCGCGAGCGGATCGCAAAGCTTGAGGACGGGCGCTGGGTGTCGGACGCATGGCAGGGAGAGGACGCTGGCCATGGCTACCGTCATTCCGAGGCTGTGCAATGTGTTCTTCCAGATTTGAGCGAAGAGCGGCACGTTAACAGTCAGCTTGATGCTTTCCTGTTTTGGTCAAGAGCACCCTTTGCCGAGCTTGCGAAGGATGGTTCAATCATATTGCGAGACGCCCGTTTTTACGATCCACGAGCGCGCGACCGTTTCTCTCTGGCACTGCCCGATGTGAAATGTGCGCCCTTACCCGATCTCGTCATCCTGAACTTGTTTCAGGATACCTCGATCGGCCGTGCGCCAAGCGGTAAGGGTTATCCCGGATCACGTCCGGGATGACGGTCTAGAAAATGATGTGGCATTGAAACTAGTTGAGCGTGACGGCGTTAGATTGCCATGAATGAAACACAAATAGTATGGCTTAGGCGCGATCTGCGTCTGGCTGACAATCCCGCCCTTTACGAGGCCTCGAAAATGGGTCCTGTTGTTGCCGTCTATGTGCTCGATGACGCAGCTCCCAAGACCCATGCCTATGGCGGCGCGTCGCGCTGGTGGCTGCATCACTCGCTTGAAAGCTTGCAAGCAAGTTTTGCCAAACGTCATGCGAAAATTATCCTTCGCAAGGGCTACTGCGTGGAAGAACTGCTTAAAATCGCCGAAGAAACCGGTGCTAAGACCATCCACGCCAATCGCCACTTTGAACCATGGTGGCGTAATGCGGAAAAGCAGCTGGGTGAGAAAATCGACCTTCAGCGCTATGATGATGCGAATTTCTTGACGGTCATGGGGTCAATCAAAACGGGCACTGGCGGCCAGTACAAAATCTACACCCCATTCAGCAGGGCCGTCCGCACGCAGTTTCCGCCGCGCGGCGAATTGCCTGAGCCAGAAACACTCTCCTCACTTGATACTTGGCCCAGAAGCGATGATCTTCGCGATTGGGATCTGCTGCCGACAAAACCCGATTGGTCTGGCGGTATCCGCGAGGCATGGGACGTCGGCGAAAAAGCGGCGCATGAGCGCCTTGAATGGTGGTCGGACCACGTCGACGACTATGACGACAAGCGGAACTTCCCAAGCGTCGATAAGGTCTCAAAGCTCTCCCCGCATTTGCACTTTGGCGAGATTACGCCGGTACAGATATGGCATCACTTCAAGCGCAAACGCTCCAAAGGCTGGGGCACATACGAGAGCGAACTGATCTGGCGCGATTATGCGCAGAACACCATTGCGCAATTTCCGCTCTATGCCCGCAGCAATTACCGAGAGGATTTCGACCAAATCAAATGGCGCGATCCGGAAACGGATGGAGAGGCCGCAAAAGACCTCAAGAAATGGCAACAGGGCCGCACCGGCTACCCCATTGTCGATGCTGGCATGCGCGAGCTTTGGCAGACCGGGTGGATGCACAACCGGGTGCGGATGATCACCGCGAGCTTTCTTATTAAGCACTTGCTGATTGATTGGCGTCACGGCGAACAATGGTTCTGGGATACATTGCTCGACGCTGATTACGCCTCGAACGCCACCAATTGGCAGTGGACCGCTGGCACTGGCGTCGATTCCAATATGTTCGTGCGGATCATGGCCCCGCTTAGCCAATCAGAGAAATTTGATGCGGCTGACTATATTCGCAAATTTGTGCCTGAGCTTGCCGGATTGGATGAACCTTATATTCACGATCCGGAGGAATTCGGCCGTCTGCCCAAAGCCTACCCGCCCAAGATAATTGCCCACAAGGCTGCGCGCGAGCGTGCGCTAACCGCGTACAAAGTTATGAAAGCAGAATAACGGCAAGGGCCAATTTTGGCAGGGGCAGTTATCGGTAGGTGGGGGCGAGTACGCTTGCCACCTGCGAATTTGCATGGGAGAAGCTCGCTCAAGCGTCAAAAAACGCATATCGCAATCGGCGGGAGTGGGATCACCTGCATGAAGAAAGCAATTTTCGGTATTCTGGCGGTGGTGGCGCTCTGCATTGGCGGGGCATGGCTTGCGCTCGGCAAAGATGCGCGCGCATTCCTTGCCATGGGTCAGACAAGTCCGAATGTCCTGTTTTGGTCGGTTGAAGAACGCGATGCAGGCTTCCGCGTGCTCGACGGATTTCCTATGCTCGCAGGCGCTCGCGCCATTGCTGCGGGCGGTGAGACGCTAGAACTGCCGGAAGGTGAGCCGCTTGCTATTCCCACCGATGTGGCCGTTTATATGGCCGATCAACGCAGCTCTGCGCTGGTGATCGTCCATAAAGGCAGGGTGGTCTTCGAAGACTATGGTCTCGATTTTTCAGCCGGCGGCAAATGGACAAGTTTCTCCGTCGCCAAAAGCCTCACATCAACCCTAGTCGGAGCAGCGATTGCGGACGGCGCAATCACATCGGTCGACGATCCCGTCACTAAATATATCGCCGACCTCAAAGGCTCAGCCTATGACGATGTATCGGTTGCGCAGCTCCTCACCATGACCAGCGGAGTTGCTTGGAACGAGGACTATGGCGATCCGGGTTCTGATGTTGCCAAATTCAACAACCACCAGCCCGAAGCAGGAGTGGATACCACGGTGAGCTACATGCGCTCACTACCCCGTGAAGCGCCAGCGGGTGAGAAATGGGTCTATAAAACGGGCGAGACAAATCTGATCGGCATTCTGGTAAGCGAGGCGGTGGGGAGACCTTTGGCAGATTATCTTTCCGAGAAGATCTGGGCGCCGTTTGGTATGCAGCAAGATGCGACATGGCTGCTCAACAATTCGGATAATGAGATCAGCGGGTGCTGCATTCAGGCGGCCACTCGCGATATGGCGCGCTTTGGCCTATTCATGCTGGGCGGCGGTAAGGTCGGCGGCGAGGCTATTTTGCCAGAGGGCTGGATTGACGCCGCGACAGTCAAGCAAGCTGATATCGGCACACCCGGTGAGGGCTATGGCTATCAATGGTGGACCTATGATGATGGTTCATATGCCGCGCAAGGGATCTTTGGACAGGGCATCTTCATCGACCCAGCGCGTGATCTTGTCATCGCCTCCAACGCCAACTGGCCTAGCGCCGTACCAGCGCAGCAAGACGCGCAAAGACAGGAATTCTACCGAACTGTTCAAAGTGCGATTGATGCGCTTGAGACTTCAGACGAAAGCGAGATCACATCATGAACCGTATCGCACTTCTCATGACCAGCGCTGCAGCGCTTTCGTTGAGCGCGTGTAGCTACGGCGTAGCCGATGGTTTCGAAAGCGCTCCACTGGCGCTTGCAGCGGTGGAGGATGTTGTTCCGCCCGCACGCTCGCCAGAGGAATTGCAGGTCCTGTTCTGGAACGAGGCGGAGCGCTCCGCACGCTTTCGCGAGATGGAGAACTGGTTTGCAGGCAAAGAAGTGCCCGCATCGAGCAACCCGGGCGCGTTGACCAAAGGTGAGGACCTGCCCGGTGAGCTGGCAGCCCATATTCGCAAAGTGATGGCCGAGACCAATGCCGCCGGGGTCATGGTTCATCAAAAAGGGGCGGTACGCTTCGAAGAATACGGTCTTGGCTTCGGTCCAGATCAGCGCTGGACCAGTTTCTCGGTCGCAAAGAGCTTCACCTCAACCCTGCTTGGAGCAGCGGTTCATGATGGCTTTATCGCCAGTCTTGACGATCCTGTGACTGTCTATGTGCCCGGGCTTGTCGGCTCAGCTTATGACGGCGTTACCGTCCGCCAGATCGCAACAATGACCAGCGGTGTTGCCTGGAATGAGGATTACACTGATCCCAAATCAGACGTTGCCCGCATGAATGAGTACATGCTCAAATACGGCTCCGAAGCTACGGTTGCGCAGCTACGTGAGCTTGGGCGGGAGACGGCTCCGGGTGAAAAGTGGCTCTACAAGACCGGTGAGACCAACCTCATCGGTCTTGTGATTGAGAACGCGGTTGGGCTGTCTTTGGCTGAATACGCTCAGGAAAAAATCGTCGAACCTGCAGGGCTTGCGAATGGTCTGTTTTGGATGGCTGATACGCGAGGGGGAGCATTGGAGGATGCTGCCTTTCGCTCTCACTTGGCGACTACACCCGCATGGGGGTATTCGTGCTTGAAGGGGGCGGCGATAGCGTTCCCGAGGGCTGGTTTGCTGAAGCAGGTAAAGCCCACGTCGATTTTGGCGACACCAATCCAAGTGCGCGAGGCTTTGGCTATGGCTATCAATGGTGGACCTATCCAAACGGCTTCGGCGCGCAAGGGATCTTCGGCCAGTCGATCACTATCGTTCCTCAGGAGGAGTTGGTGCTGACAGTGGTTGGCAATTGGTCGACAGCAACCAGCAACGCCCACCGAGCCGCATGGCGCGATGTGGCGGACAGGATTTCTGCATTGGACTGAGTCAGTCCGGCACCAGTCAAATGATTGTGCGCGAGACGCCGGTGTTGCTGTAGCGTTGCAGGATGTTGTCGTGCACGATCGGGCTAAGCAACTCTTCAAATGCGACGCCTACGATGCAGTTTTCCCACCAAACGACCTGACCTTGGAGCGATTCGAGGCCGGGCAGGGTGAGCCAGCACATCTGGCCGTCATGCATCCGGTTGATCGAATTGGCGGAAAAGCCAGAGATTGAAAGGTCCTGCACGTTGGTCTGGAACGCGCGGCCGCCTGAGGCCCGCAAAGTCGCAGGGATAGTCAAGCGCGTGCGCGGCGAACAGCGGTCTTCCTGTGAAGCAGCGTGATAACTGTTATTCGCAGATGGCATAGCCTTGGCAAACCTTCTTCAAATCGGCGGGAGGCTCTTTTGATCACACGCTGATTGCCACAAATTCCCTTTCGAGAGTGTTGCGGGGAAGGGTTAATGTACCGCTAATGAGCGTACTGGGGGTTTAGTCTATACGTTCGCGGTGTCCGGTCTCAAAGCCATCGGTTGCAAGCGCGACCAGGCGGTCTGCAACGACCTCTGGCCCTTTGAGTGTATCGGGATTTTCACCGGGGTATGCGCGGGCGCGCATTGCCGTGCGCGTCGCGCCCGGATCAACGATAGCAACCCGCAGCTCGCTCAGCTTTTCAACTTCCGCGCCGTAGGTTTCGAGCAGATTGTCGAAGGCGGCTTTGGTCGAACCATAAGCGCCCCAGAATGCGCGAGGGGACGCCCCGACGCTGCTGGTGAGGCCGATAATTTTGCCCGCTTTTGCGCGTCTCAGAAGCGGATCGAACCCTGCAAGAAGCGCCTGTGTGGCGACAACATTCGTGAGGATCGCTGTGTTAAACTGCTTTGGATCAATCTGGCTCAATGGTGTGAGCTCTGGCAAATAAGCCGCTGATATTACCATCAGATCAAGTGTATCCCAGCGCCCCGCAATGGCTCCGGCCAGGCGGCTGATCGCGTCCGGCTCCATCATATCGACAGGCGCAATAGTGGAGGTGCCGCCGCCCTCATGAATTTTGTCCTCTACCGCTTCGAGCTCTTTTACCTTACGCGCGGTGATGATCACATGCGCGCCTGCATCGGCCAATGCGATAGCGGTCGCAGCGCCAATGCCTCGGCTTGCGCCAGTTACGAGCGCTGTTTGGCCTGCAAGCGGTTTGGTGTCGGTCATGGAGTGGCTTTCTCAGGGGGGATGTTGGCCCTAGGCCGCTTTTGGATCAGCAAAAGGGAGCTCATCGCTGCCTTCCTTGGCGCGCACAATATCTGTGAGCGAGGTTGGATATTCACCGGTAAAACATGCATCGCAAAACTGCGGGCATGACTTATCGCGGCCCTTCGAGCCAACAGCCCGGTAAAGGCCATCAATCGAGACAAAAGCCAGGCTATCGGCTTGAATATATTCGCGCATCGGCTCCAGATCCATGCGCGCGGCGAGCAATTTGGAGCGTTCAGGTGTGTCTACACCGTAAAAGCAGGAATGCGCCGTTGGCGGGCTGGCGACGCGGAAATGCACTTCGCTGGCGCCTGCATCGCGCATCATTTGCACGATCTTGAGGCTGGTGGTGCCGCGCACGATAGAATCGTCAATGAGGACAATGCGTTTGCCCTCTACAAGGCCGCGATTGGCATTGTGCTTGCGCTTCACTGACGAATCGCGGGCACCATCGCCGGGCTGGATGAAGGTACGGCCCACATAGTGGGAGCGGATGATACCAAGCTCAAATGGCACGCCCGATTCTTGTGCATAGCCGATGGCTGCTGGCACGCCGCTGTCGGGAACAGGTATGATGAGGTCCACATCGCAAGGAGCCTCGATAGCAAGCTCGCGCCCGATGGCTTTGCGCGCTTCATAGACGCTCTGGCCTGCAAACGTGCTGTCCGGACGGCTGAAATAGACGTGTTCGAAAATGCAGGGGCGAGGAGGCGGATTGCCGAACGGGCGCATCGTATCAATCGTGCCGTCAAAGCCCACCTGAAGCATCTCGCCCGGTTCAATCTCGCGGACAAATTCTGCGCCGACAACGTCAAAGGCGACGCTTTCGCTGGCGAAAAGGATCGTATCGGTCCCGTCGCTCTTGTTCATTTTGCCCATGACAAGCGGACGAATTCCAAGAGGATCGCGGCAGGCGATCATGCCCTCAGGCGTCATAACGATCAGCGCATAAGCACCCTCAACAAGGCGCAGTGCGTCAATGAGCCGATCAGCGACAGTGGGATAGCGCGAAGTTGCCACAAGGTGGATGATCACCTCTGTGTCAGAGGTCGATTGGAAGATCGAGCCCTTGCCAACCAGATCCTTACGCAAGGCCAAAGCATTGGAAATATTGCCATTGTGCGCAATCGCAAAGCCGCCGCTTGCAAGCTCCGCATAGAGCGGCTGCACATTGCGAAGCCCTGCGCCTCCGGTGGTGGAATAACGCACATGACCTGCTGCCATCGAACCCGGGAGTTCATCAATCGCTTCTTGAGAAGAGAAGTGCTCCGCCACATGACCAAGGCCCCGCCGCGAGATGAAGTCATTGCCATCGAAACTGGTAATGCCAGCAGCTTCCTGCCCGCGGTGTTGAAGAGCATGCAAGCCTAACGCCGTTGCAGCTGATGCTTGCTCTGCATTGATCGCACCAAAGACACCACATTCTTCGCGCAGCTTATCGCCGTCTTCGTCCATGAATGGGTGGGTGATATTACCGTCAAACTGACCCGATCCGGTAAGTGCCATTACGTTCCTCGCCCGCTGCGCTGTCGTAAGATCCCCGTTGATGGCGAGGTCAATGGCTGTGTTACCGATCAATTACAAGCCCAATGCGTGGGATTGTTGACCTGCTCCCCGAGATTCTACGCATAGTGCAGCCAAGGGTACAAAAGTGAGGCCAATGGATTACACACAGAAAGCGCGGCATTGCGCATTGTGCAGGTTTTGCGGGGCGCTTACAGCCTGCGTTCACCAAGGACTGATCACAAGCGCATCCAATCATGCTCACACCCTTTGAAAGAATGATCGCCAAGCGCTATTTATGGCCGGGCAAAGGCGAGGCGTTTATTGCGCTCGTCGCTGGTATTTCAGTGGGCGTTGTGATGCTGTCTGTCGCCATGCTCGTCCTTGTGATGAGCGTCATGGGCGGCTTTCGCTCAGAAATGCTGGACAAGTTTTCTGAGCTCAACGGCCACGCAGTTATTCAAGCCTATGGCGGTGAGCTGGATGGATGGGAAAACGTCCTGGACCGGGTTCGTGCAACAGATGGTGTTGTCAGTGCTTCTCCGCTGATCGAACAGCCATTGATAGGCGGGTACAATGGACGCAACGCCGTGGTGTTTGTGCGGGGCAACACGGCCGACGATATTGCGTCGCTTGGCCCAAAAGTTGTGATGGGCGATATAGCCAATATTCAAACCGGCGCTGGCCGAGTGGCTATTGGCGTCCAATTGGCGACCAATCTCGGTATCAGGGTTGGCGACACGATCACCATCATTAACCCGCAAGGACGCGCCACACCCTTTGGGACTAGCCCGCGCACGGTCGGCTATGAAGTTGGCGCAATTTTCGAGATGGGTCTTTATGACTTTGATGAAACATTCGTTGTTATGCCGATCCCTGATGCACAAACACTGCTGCTTTTGGGGGACAAAATCGGTCTAATTGAAGTCACCGTCACCGACCCTGACGATGTGAACGATATCCTTGGCGGTATTGAAGAGCAATTGGTTGGACGCGCCCAAATCGCCGATTGGAAGACGATCAATTCAACGCTCTTTGAAGCGCTTGAGGTGGAGCGTGTGGCGATGTTCTTTGTGCTCAGCTTTATGGTGCTCGTCGCCTCTTTTAATATTCTGTCCAGCCTCGTAATGCTGGTGCGAGCGAAGACGCGCGATATTGCGATTATGCGCACAATGGGCGCATCGCGGCGCTCGCTGCTTAAGATTTTCGTCACCACCGGCACCACGATTGGCTCCCTGGGCACGATAGCGGGGCTGATCCTCGGCTTTGTGCTACTGTATTTCCGCAATCCAATCGTGAACGGCATCGCCGCTGTCACCGGGGTAGAGATTTGGGATCCTCAAGTGCGGTTTTTGACCTCGCTTCCTGTGCGGGTGGAGCCTTGGGAGATCGCCGGAATTGTGGCACTTGGTATCGGGCTCAGCTTCCTCGCGACGCTTTACCCGGCGCTCAAAGCCTCTAACACTGATCCGGTGCAGGTGCTGCGTTATGAGTGAGCCGATTGTATCTTTGCGCGGGCTATGCCGAAGCTTTGAACAAGGCGGCACACGCATCGACGTGCTGCGCGGGGTTGATCTCGACATAATGCCGGGTGAAATCGTCGCACTTTTGGGGCCTTCGGGTTCAGGTAAATCGACCATGCTTCAGGCGGTGGGTCTGCTTGAGGGAGGCTTTGACGGTTCTATCCAGATTGCAGGTGAGCGCGCCGAGAATATGGCGTCTGACGGGCGCACCCGCGTGCGGCGTGAGCATTTGGGCTTTGTCTATCAATTTCACCATCTGCTCCCCGATTTCAACGCGGCTGAGAATGTGGTGATGCCGCAAATGGTGGCAGGAATCCCGGAAGAAGAGGCCAAAACGCGCGCGGAGAGCCTTCTCACCAGCCTGGGTCTGGGGCACCGATTAACCCACCGGCCCAGCCAGCTTTCTGGCGGTGAGCAGCAACGCGTGGCCGTTGCCCGGGCTCTTGCAAACCAGCCTACATTGGTGCTCGCTGATGAGCCCACGGGAAACCTTGATGAAGCGACGTCTGACACTGTGCTCGGGCAATTTCTCGAGCTCGTGCGAGGCGAGGGCAGTGCGGCATTAGTTGCCACCCACAATGAACGCTTAGCCTCGCGCATGGACCGCATAGTGCGATTGCATGACGGGGTCTTGACCTGACGCTCTAAGGCACCATCCTTAGAGCGCACCGTTTTTGAGGACCGACACATGACCACTCTTGCCGATTTCCAAGTCACCACCAATCGCGGCGAGACGCTCGACCTTGCGACCAAACAGGGTAAAGTTTTGCTGGTCGTAAACACCGCGTCCAAATGCGGGTTTACCCCGCAATATGATGGGCTCGAAAAGCTCTATCAGGATTTCAAAGACCAGGATTTCGAAGTCCTCGGTTTCCCATGCAATCAGTTCGGCGCTCAAGAACCGGGCAATGCCGATGAGATTGCTGAATTTTGCAAAGTCAATTTCGGTGTGACTTTCCCGCTTATGGCAAAGGTCGACGTGAACGGCGCAGATGCATCGCCATTGTTCGACTGGATGAAGTCGGAGAAAAAGGGTCTGATGGGTTCGACCTCGATCAAATGGAACTTCACCAAATTCCTGATCGACCGCGACGGCACCGTGGTGAAGCGTTATGGCCCGCAGGATGCTCCCGCAGCGATTGCTAAGGATATTGAGAAATTGCTTTAGCGCGGTTTAACGGCCCACCCCGCTGCGACTAAGCCCGCGCCCGACTTCGTTGACGCCTAGCTAAGCCTCGCTCCCCTCCCGCTTGCGGGAGGGGTTGGGGGTGGACCGCCTTCTTCTTGCTTTTCCAATACTATCACCTCCAATGCCATCTCAGCGGCTTCGTGGCTTCGCGAACAAGCTTGCCTTTGGCTTCAAGGTCGAGTTGCACAGTTTTCGCCCACCACCCGCATGCTTTGCCTTGGGGAAAGAGGGCATCAGACAAGTGAAGCTTCACCGCATCACGGATTTCGGTCTGATTGAGACCCGGCGAACAGTGCGGCAATGCGTTTTCAAACGCTGTAAGCATATTGGCATATTTCGCTGCATTTACCCGCACGGTCTTGCCCGGCGTGTTGACGTTCTCAACCTCGGTCATCTCGGCCATGTGTCTCCTCCATCCTCCTCACATTAGCTTGCCCCCAGCTTTTCCCCAAGTGGGCACGCGCGCAAGCTTGAATGGTGCGCGGTGAGGCGTACCTTCAATGTCATGCTCTACGCTCCATTTGTCCCTTTACGCGTGCTCTCATCATACTCGATGCTTGAAGGGGCGATTGATCCCAAGGCCATCGCCAAGCTTGCAAAGGAACGCGAGTATCCCGCGATCTCCATTTGCGACCGCAATGGCCTTTATGGAGCGGTCATGTTTGCAGGTGCTTGCAAGAGTGAGGGCGTTCAGCCGATTATTGGTACGCTTTTGGGCGTTGCACGGGAAGGATCTGATGGACGCCTCGTCGATTACCTTCCGCTGCTTGCCAAAGATGAGGCGGGGTATAACAATCTGTGTCATCTGGTTTCCGCTGCGCACCTCGACCGGCCTTTGGAGCTTGAGCCCCATGTTCAGATGTCTGAGTTGGAGGGGCATTCGGACGGGCTGATTGCTTTGACAGGTGCAGGCGAGGGGGCTCTAACCCGCCTTCTGGCCGAGGGGCAGAATGACGCGGCGCGCGAGTTGGTCGAAAAGCTTGAGCACTTGTTCCCAAATCGGCTCTACATCGAACTTGCCCGCCACGGCGATCCCGTGTGTGAACGCGCGGAAGAGCCGCTGATTGACATGGCTTATGCGCGCGGCCTCCCACTGGTTGCCACCAATCCTTCGAACTTTGCAGAGCCCCATATGCACAAGGCGCATGACGCCATGCTGTGCATTGCGAACTCGACCTATATCGAAAACGAGGACCGCCCCCGCACCAATGCGGAGGCTTACGTCAAGACCGCGCATATGATGCGCGACCTGTTTATCGACCTGCCAGAGGCAATTTCGAACACCCTCGTCATAGCTCAGCGTTGTGCCTATGCGCCGCCTTACCGCGATCCGATCTTGCCGAGCCTTGCTGGCGACCTTGAGGGCGAGGCCAAGATGCTGGCTGACCTGTCCAAGGCGGGGCTCGAGGACCGGCTGTCGTCATACGAGGACCTGTCAGATGAAGACCGCAAGGTCTATTTTGACCGGCTCGATTACGAAATTGGCATCATCGTCAATATGGGGTTCCCGGGCTACTTCTTGATCGTTGCCGACTTTATCCAATGGGCAAAAGACCAAGGGATACCTGTGGGACCGGGGCGCGGTTCTGGTGCGGGGTCGATTGTGGCCTGGGCGCTGACGATCACCGACTTGGACCCCATTCAATTGGGTTTGCTGTTCGAGCGGTTCCTGAACCCGGAACGTGTGTCGATGCCCGACTTCGACATCGACTTCTGCGAGACACGGCGCGGCGAAGTCATCCGTTATGTCCAAGAGAAATACGGAGCCGATCACGTCGCACAGATCATCACCTTTGGTAAAATGAAAGCCCGCGCGGTGCTTCGCGATTGCGGCCGGATTTTGCAGATGAGCTATGGCCAGGTCGACCGGCTGTGCAAGATGGTGCCGAACCATCCGACCGACCCTTGGACACTGCCGCGTGCGCTCAATGGAGCAGCGGATTTCAAACAGGAGTATAACAACGACAACGAAGTGAAGCGCCTCGTTGATCTGGCCTTGCAGCTCGAGGGTTTGCCCAGGAACAGCTCAACCCACGCGGCGGGTGTTGTGATCGGGGACCGCCCCCTCGCTCAGCTTGTCCCGCTCTACCGCGATCCGCGCTCGGACATGCCGGTGACGCAGTACGACATGAAGAATGTTGAAAGCTCTGGGCTGGTCAAGTTCGACTTTTTGGGGCTCAAGACACTCTCGGTCCTGCGCAAAGCGGTGGACCTGCTTGCCGAACGCGGGATTGATATCGACCTTGGAGCGCTCCCGCTTGATGACACCGGCGTCTATGACCTTATGCAGTCGGGTAACACGGTGGGCGTGTTCCAGTTGGAATCGGAAGGCATGCGGCGCACGCTTAAGGCGGTGAAGCCATCGAATTTTGGCGATATTATCGCCCTTGTTTCGCTCTACCGCCCGGGCCCGATGGACAACATCCCGCTCTTCGGACAACGCAAAGCGGGCGAGGTGCCGATTGAATATCCGCACGAAAAACTCGAAGGCATCCTTAAAGAAACCTACGGCATTTTTGTCTACCAAGAACAGGTGATGCAGGCAGCCCAGATACTGGCTGGCTACTCACTTGGGGACGCAGATTTGCTTCGCCGGGCCATGGGTAAAAAGGTCCAGGCAGAGATGGACATACAGCGCGGCACCTTTGTCGAAGGCTGTAAGAAAGTCTCTGATATTGAGGCAAAACAAGCCAACGAGCTGTTCGATTTGATCGACAAATTTGCAGGTTACGGTTTCAACAAGTCGCACGCGGCTGCCTATGCGCTTCTCGCCTTCCAGACCGCATGGCTCAAAGCGCATTACCCTGAGGAATTTTTCGCGGCCTCCATGTGCTTCGACATGCACCAATCCGACAAGCTCAGCATTTTCGTCGATGATGCGCGGCGGTATCCGGTGGAGCGTGAAGGGGGCCCAGATTCCAAGGTGAACGGCGTCGAAGTCCTCGCGCCCGATGTAAACTACTCACAGGCGAAATACACGACCGAGCAAACCGATCACGGATATGCAGTGCGTTATGCGCTAGCAGGTATTCGCAACGTGGGCGAAAAAGCGATGGACGCCATCGTTGCCGAGCGGGAGGCGAATGGAAAGTTTGAAAGCCTCAAGGACTTTTTCGAGCGCATTCCTCAAGGCTCCATGAACCGGCGCCAGTTGGAGGGGCTCATTTGTGCAGGCGCCTTGGACGGGCTCCACCCCAATCGCGGCGAGCTGTTTGCCAATGCCGACCTTCTGCTTGCCACAGCAGACGCGGCTGCGCGCGAGCGGTCAAGCGGGCAGGGCGGATTGTTTGGCGGTGAAAACGCCCCGCAAGAGGACCTGCGCCTGCAGGCAGCAGAAAGCTGGCCGCGCATCGAGCAAATGGCGAGGGAACGCGAAAACTTCGGCTTCTATTTCTCTGCGCACCCGGTGCAGCAATATCGCGAAGCCGCCTCCGCTCACGGTGCAAGGACTTATCAAAGCCTGATGGAAGGCGGCGCGCCCGCGGGCGGCCGGTCAACCGCTGTCATTGCTGCGATGGTCGAAAGTGCCAACAAAGGTTGCACCAAGCGGGGGGCTGAGTTCATCCGCGCAGATTTCTCCGACAGTTCAGGCCAATTCTCCAGCGCATGCTTTGAAGAATCGCTCGTCGATAAGTTTCCCGAATGGGCTGCCTCGGGCGAATGCGTCCTTCTCACCGTTGAACTCGACAGCCCCAATCCCGGTGAACCGCCGCGCTTGACCGTGCGCGGCGCAAAACCGCTGGCGGCCGTCTCGGGCTCAATCCCGATGATCCTCAAAGCGGATGTTACAAGCGTGGATGCAATCGCTGAGCTGAAGCTGGCACTCGGCACTGCGCAAGGCGCGCAAGGGGAAGTGCTCTTGCGGTTGATCCTTGGTGATGAAGAAGAGGCCCATGTGCGCCTTGGTATGAATTATCTGCTTAATGGCGAACTCGCAGAACGTCTCGCCGAGCTTGAGGGGCTCTCCAATGTCACGATCACCCCAGCGCGGGGCCGCGCAAACCTTAAATTGGTGGCGTAGTGACGAACGCGGTCAGTGACCTAACCGAAAAAGAGAAGGAGGCCTTGCGCCTTCTGGTGGAGGGGCACGACGCAAAGTCATCCGCTGCGCTTCTCGATATTTCGGTCCACACGGTCAATGACCGCCTGCGCAATGCGCGCCGCAAATTGGAAGTGTCGAGCAGCCGAGAGGCCGCAAGGATTTTGCGGGATGCCGAGGGCGTCACGGGGCCCAAACCCACAAACGCACCCACAAATACACCCCAAAACACACCCAAAAGTGTGACACCCACACAAATCGGGATAGCAGCGGGAGGACCAGCTGCGGATAATGGAGCCATCAATCAACGAAGCCAAAAGAGTCCTTCTCGGGCCCTGTGGCTAGCAGGAGGAATGCTCATTATGTCTCTTATTATTGCAGCCGCTATCTTTGCAGCAGTCTCTACATCAAGCGAAGAGAGTGCCACGCCGAGTGAAGGCGCAAACTCACCTTCAGCGCCAACAACAGCATCAGTGTCTCAAGAAAGTCAGGCAAGTCCGGCTGCAGAGGCGCGGGCGCTGCGCTTTATTGGTGCAGTGGATGCCAGTGATTGGAAAGGCAGCTGGGATGCTGCAGGTCCATTCTTTCAGGCGCAGACCAGCGTTGATGAATGGACCAGCGTCATTCAACCGGTACGCTCGCCGCTAGGCAATGCCGAGGAACGGCGTCTCACGAACGTACAAAAAGTACAAACTCTGCCTGGCGCTCCAGATGGGGATTATGAGATTCTTCAATACAACACCAAGTTTGCCAAGAGTGGCATGATTTCTACCGAAACGGTGATCTTGGTGCGCAATGGAAGCGATTTCGACATTGCGGGATATTTCATTCGCTAGCAAAAAGATTGATCGCGAGCGAGTGGTCATGTTCAAACCCAACAAAAAAGGGGCCGGATCACTCCGGCCCCTTTTCATTTATCAGCTGTAAAGCCGCGTCTTACATGCCCGAACCCGGACCATAAGTAACTTCTACGCGGCGGTTTTGCAGTTCGCGCACACCGTCTTCGGTTGGAACGCGGTTCTGCGTCTCACCAAAGGCTTGTGAGGAAATACGGCCCGCTGGAATGCCGCGACCAGCCAGGTATTGGTTCACACTCGCATTACGACGCTCAGCAAGCGCTTGGTTGTATGAATTGCTGCCTGAACGGTCGGTGTGACCTGCGAGCATCACGGATGCTGTACCGCAGTTTGAGTAGGCCGTCACAGCGTTGTCCAGAATCGTTGCTGCATCCGATGTGATGACCGACTGGTCAAAATCGAAGAACACGATGTAAGGCCCAGTATTACAGGGCGGAGGCGCTGGGGGCGGTGGGGGAGGCGGCGCCGGTGGTGGCGGCGGCGGTGCAACCGGAGCTGGCGGTGGTGGTGGTGGAGGCGTTGGTGCACCGAAGTTGAACAAGATACTCGCCAGAATCGAGTGCGATTCATAGCTTGCTTCAAGATCAGTCGCCCCGCGAGCGGTAAGGTCTACATCGTCGCGCACAAAGTAGCGATATTTCACGCCGAGATCGACATTGTCGTTCAAGGCAAATCGCGCACCGGCTAGAGCCTGATAGGCAAGGCCTGTGTCGCCGTCGCTGATCGGAACGCCAATTGTGTCATTACCTGCCTGAATTTCGACATGTGCAAGACCAATACCGCCGCCGCCGAAGACGGTGAAGCCGTCGTCATTGCCGAACTCAACTATACCATTGATCATTGCAGCGAAAACGTCAGCTGCGCCGATGTCTGTCTCGCTCACACCGACGGGAACACCCGCGTTATCGATGAACCCAGGAGTGATCGCTTCGAGAGCATCCGCATCATTTTTGCGATAGCTCAAATCAGCTTCAAGGCGGAAGGCGCCAAAGTCATAACCAGCAACGCCGCCGATTTCATAGCCGCCCTCGCGGTCTACACGGGCTGTCCGCTCTTCGATGGTTGGGGCTTCAAGATCAAGGTCGATATCGGTCCCAAGGACGTAACCGCCCTCAATACCAACATATGGCTGGCCTTCGCGCGCTTGGGCGGGGACTGCCACAATCGCGGCCGCTCCAGCCAGTAAAAATAGATGTTTGTTCATCGCAATCCTCGTATTAATGCCATGTTTCGATATTTCTTATCGTTGGGTTTGGCAAGACAATTACATTCGTGGGGCCGCCGGGTTCCGAAATTTTTACATTTTGCTGAAAACAGGTCACTTTCTTGTCACGCTTTCTGTGTCGGGATCAGCGCCATTGGCTCCAGAATCGATATTAAAGTTGAAGAGTGGTCTTATCCCTGACGTTTGTCCAGCGCCTGCGTCAAAGGGCGATTTGATCCTGCAAAAATGACGATTGCCAAGGCAATCGCGCCGCGCCATTATCTGTCCTAATAACAGCAGCGACGCGGCTGCCAAATAAGCGATTGAGGGAGAGAGATACCCATGCCCACACAGACACTTGGCGCGATGCAGGATTGGTCGATGCGGATCACTCATGTGATTGACCATGCCGCAAGAGAGGCAGGTGGCCGCGAAATTGTCACACGCTGGGCAGATGGCAGCGAGACACGCACCGATTGGGCCGGCATTCGCACCGATGCCTTAAAAATGGCGCAGGCGCTGGAAGCTCTCGGCATTAAACCGGGTGAGCGCGTGGCGAGCCTTGCGATGAACCATTCGCGCCATTTGGTGAGCTGGTACGGTGTCGCAGGGATGGGCGGGGTGCTCCATACGGTGAACCCGCGGCTTTTCGAAGACCAACTGGAATATATTGTCACCCACGCTGAAGACCGCGTGCTTCTCTACGATGCAGCTTTCCAGCCGATAGTCGACAACATGAAAGACCGCTGGACCACGATTGAGCATTATGTTTGCTACGATTCAGATGAGCACTCTCAGTCCTTCGAAGACTGGATCGGCGCACAAGACGGCAAATACGAATGGTTTGCCGGTGACGAGCGAGATCCTTGCATGATTTGCTACACCTCAGGGACAACGGGCAATCCCAAAGGCGTGCAGTACGAACACCGCTCGACAGTGCTTCATGCGGTTTCCGGATTGCAGCCTTCAACCTTCAATTTCTCGGGCTCTTCGGTCATGCTGCCGGTGGTGCCAATGTTCCATGCGGCCAGCTGGGGGCTGCCCTATGCAGGCGCAATGGCGGGGATCAAATTTGTGTTCTCTGCGGTCAATGACCCTGCGGTTCTGCACGAGCTGATGCTGCGCGAAGGGGTGACAGACAGCGCAGGTGTCCCAACCGTTTGGCTCGCTCACTTCCAATATTGCGACAAGGAAGGCATCGACCTGCCGCCTTTGAAAGCGGCGACGATTGGCGGTTCAGCCTGCCCGCGCTTCATGATTGAGCGCCTGATGAAAAACGGCACGCGGGTTCAGCACGCTTGGGGTATGACGGAGACTTCACCGATTGGCACAGTTGGCGGGCCAACCTGGGATTGGGATCAGCTTTCATTCAAAGAAAAGGTCGATAAGACCGCGATGCAGGGACGGCCGATCTTTGGCGTGGAGCTTCGCATTGTTGATCTCGACGATATGACCACCGAATTGCCGCGCGATGGGGAGGCCTCTGGCGCGCTGCAAATCCGCGGACCTTGGATTATCCAGCGCTATTTGAAGGCGGAGAACGATGCCACCAATGAGGATGGCTGGTTCGATACCGGCGACGTTGGAATCATCCACCCTGACGGCACGCTGCAACTGACCGACCGCACGAAGGATGTTATCAAATCAGGCGGCGAATGGATCAGCTCGGTCGAGCTTGAGAACGCTGCGGTAGGTCATCCGGAAGTCGCCGAGGCGGCCTGTGTTGGCATGTACCACTCCAAATGGGATGAACGGCCTGTGCTGTTCGTGGTCCGAAACGAAGGATCTAGCGTCACGGGTGACCACATCGTTGAGCATTTGAAGCCGCTGATCGCCAAATGGTGGCTTCCCGATGCGGTCGAGTTTGTGGACGACATTCCGCACACGGCCACCGGCAAGATTTCTAAGAAAGACCTGCGTGCACGTTTCTCTGGCTACAAGCTGGAGCAATAAGCATGGTCGAAACCTATATCGACCCATCACCCACCAATTTTCAGGCGTTCAAAGACCTGCCGCGCGATGAGCCGATCCATATGCTCAACCTATTGCGATACCGCGAGTTGGCTGAATATCCGGAAGGGCATGAGCACCATGGCAATGGGTGGACAGGGCGGCGCGCTTATGAGGAATATGGCAAGACGTCTGGGCCTATCTTTGCAGGCGTAGGCGGTAGCGTGGTTTGGCGCGGCGCTTTCCAGACGATGGTCACGGGGCCTGAGCCCGACGATAAGGTCTGGCACGATGGTTTTGTGGCGCAGTACCCCGGCTCCGGTGCGTTTTTTGCGATGATTAAGGATGCAGAGTACCAGCTTGCTGTGGTGAACCGGACGGCGGCCCTGCTGGACAGCCGCTTAATGCGCTTTAAGCCGGGCGAGACTGGCGGGGGGTTTGGCTGAGGAGAGCGTCCACACTCAGTAATCTATATCATCCACCCCATTGATCTGCGCCATGCGCTTATCCAGCATCAACACCGGTGTGCTGAGTTCAAGGTAGCGCGTTAGGTCGCGGCAATCCACGCGAACCCAATCCTGATCCCCCCAGCGTTCGATATCGGGATGACCGGTGCTGGTAACATTCAGGTCCTTGCAGCGCGCGCGAAGGTTCAATTCAGGACCGGGGGCAGGGGCCCTGTTTGCTTGCTCGGGAAAGCACTGCGAGCGGAGCGCTCCATCAAGCACACGCTTTGTTTGCGCAGTGCATCGGCTTCGCGGAATCCATGCTTCCCAGCGCGTCATTCCGTACTCTTTTGTGAAATAGAACCTTTCCAATGCATTGCCCTGCGAAGACAGATCGCGCGACCCAAAGTGGTCCGAACGGATCGACAAAAGGGTCTTGCGGCGGCCATCTTCATTGCCTTCATACGTGTAGTTCATCGGCGCATTCCAGAAGGTCACGCCGTGACTGCCACCGGCATTGCAGCCGCTCTCTTGTTGAAGCGGTGTTCGCGTGTTTCGATTGGTGATCCTGCTTGTTTCAGGCCATTCACTTGGCGGGGTTTGCAGCGGAAACAAGACCCATCCGCCAGCCCGCAATTCTGGGGAATTGAGCGCGCGCTTGTCACGCGGTTTTCGCCTATTGAACCGGGTGCCGCGCGGGATTTCACGCGCCAGTTTGGGAGCAAACAACTGATCAAGACATCCGCCATCGGAGGTTCGAATGATCGAAGAATATGGGCCGTGCGTCAGATCAATGAGATCGAAGCTATCGCTTTCTTCAGAAAACGAGAAGGTAAAGCCAGCGTCGAAATCTGTGTCCAGATTTCGGGAGACCAGAACCCGCACCTCCCCATCTTCGCCGCGCACCGGTATAGAATTCCACGCCGCATAACTGATTTGGCTCGCCGTGTCCCAATCGGTCATCAAGTAAGGGGAGGGCTCACCGATCTCGATGTTCCGCCGCTTCCCGCAAACTGCTGGATCGCCTTTGATCGCCTCGCCCTCCACATCAATACAAACATCCTGCACGAGAAAGTCGTAAAGCTCTGGCGAAGCATTCGGCATTGCGAGAACCGGGCAGGCAAATAGGGTTGCAGCTGAGCAGAAAAGTACGATCAAAGCCCGCATATGATTTTCTCCATCTGGCAAATCCTAAACATGCCGCAAGCTGTATACATGTCCGCTGACTGCTTTGTGTTTTCTTTGTTACGAAGTGGTCAAAGTAACCGCATCTGCCCGGCCAATTCAGGCGGACGACTGACGTAGCGCACCATGGTCTGGTCCACGCCCAGCGCCATGCAGGCACGGCGCCAAAAAGATTATGGGGCGCACCTAGAAGATCTCCTGGAGATGAGCCACCTCCTGTCGCCTGGCACCGGGCGCTAAAACTGTTTTGTGCTGATCTCCTTGAGCATGGCGTTGGCCAGCATCGAATCTGCCAGCAGCTTCTTCAGACGCTCGTTCTCCTGTTACTTTAAAACAGCGTTGATCTGCTCTTCGCTGAACCTGCTCCGCTTCATTCGTCCGTCTCCTTGCCAGGGTCGGACTCTATTTATCGCTGGAGCAAATCTAGGGGCTCAGACCAGTCAGTGTCATCTATTCGACACTGCTCAACTCCGCTCAAAGAGCCAGCGTAAATCCGCCATTTACCGGATAGGTCTGTCCGCTGATCCACGAGCTCGCATCAGAGGCCAGGAAGAGCGCCATATTGGCGATATCATCAGGTTCGCCAGGTCGGCGTACAATGTAGCGGGAGAACATCTTTTTCACCCGTTCCGCATCCTCCAGTTGTTTTTCAATCGCTGGGGTGCGGGTGGCGGAGATTGCTATGCAGTTTGCGTTGACCTGAAACCGGGCGGCGGTGCGGGCGACGCTGCGCATGAATCCTGCGGCACCTGCCTTTGCGCCGGCATACATTTCGAGTCCCGCATCGCCATTGCGTGCAGCATCGGAGATGATGGTGATGATCCGGCCCGGAGCGCCGCGCTCAATCAAATCAGGCATGACCGCCGCGGTGCAATTCATCACGCCGTAGAGATTGACGCCAATCGACTGGTTCCAAACATCTGGCCCGGTTTCCCAGAAGGGTTTCATCACTTCGGCGGTAGGATTTGCGCCCATATTGCCCGCATTGTTGATCAAAGTTCCAACCGGCCCCAAGTCCGCTTTGACCTTCGCGACCATGTCCTTGACGGCATCGAGATCGGTCACGTCGCACTGAACCGCAATCGCCTTGCCGCCCTGCGCGCAGATTTCTTCGGCAACCGCCTCTGCCCGGTCGAGACGGTAGTCGTTCACGGCAACGCCGCCGCTATTGTGCTCGGACAGGTGAAGGGCGATCTGCCTGCCCACACCTTGCCCCGCGCCCGTTACCAGTGAAACGCGGCCTGATTGATCGAGCATGTCTTTGTCCATTGGGTGAGATCCTCTCATAGGCGTCGTCGTCATTTACGACGCTGACACTGTTCCATTTTCGATAAGGTGTTCGATCTCATTGGCGCTGTACCCGGCACCGCTGAGAATGGCTTTCCAGTCTTTGCCCCTTGGCGGGGGCGCCTGCGGAGCAGCGCTGGCATCGCGTGAAAATTCAGGCGCCGCTTTGGTCTGCAACACGTCGTCCACGCGGTGATAGACTTGCCGGTGCGCCATATGAGGGTGCTGCGCCGCTTCATCAGGAGCAAGGACCGGGGCAAAGCAGCTGTCGGTGCCTTCGAGAAGCGATTGCCAATGCGCGCGCGGCTGGCTTGCAAAAAGCTGTGTGAGTTCATCGCGCAGCTCAGGCCAAAGGGCCGGATCGAGCTGCCCTTTTGTAAAGCGCTCATCTGCGCCAAGTCCAAGGCGCTCTATAAGTTCGGCGTAGAATTGCGGCTCAAGCGGGGCGATATTGATCCAGCCGCCATCAGCGCACCGATAGCTTTGGCCAGCCCAGTGTGAATTGTCGAAGCCTTGCGCATCTCGGGCAAAATCGCCGCCTGACGCGGCCACCATAGACAAAAGCAGATTGAGCAGATTTGCTGATCCGTCGACGATTGCAGCATCGACGACTTGCCCCTGTCCGCCTGACCTCACGCGCAGCACCCCGGAGAGAATACCGAGCGCCAAATAGAGCGCGCCGCCAGCAATATCGCCTAGCACCGTAGAAGGCGCCTGCGGAGCGCTGCCTGATGCTCCAGCATACCACAGCGCCCCGGAAAGCGAGGTGTAGTTACTATCGTGTCCCGCCGCTTGGGCGAGCGGTCCGCTCTGTCCCCACCCGGTCATTCGCCCATAGACCAGCGCTGGATTGCGTGTCAGGCATACATCCGGACCGAGCCCCAGACGCTCCATCACGCCGGGGCGCATTCCTTCAATCAGCGCATCTGCACCAGAGATTAGCTTGAGCACGACCTCAGCTGCTTCAGGCGCTTTGAGATCGAGCACAATCGAGCGCTTGCCGCGGTGGTATATCTGGTTCGGCCGCGCTTTGCCCATGTCTGAGGCGGGACGCTCAATCGCGATGACCTCTGCGCCTAAGTCAGCGAGCAGCATGCCGCAAAACGGCCCCGGACCTATCCCAGAGATTTCAATGATTTTGACCCCGGCAAGGACACCCGTCATTTCAGCAATTGCCGCGCCATTACCCGGTATTTGTGCACTTCGGTCGGGCCTTCATAAATGCGGGCAAGCCTTTGACCATCGAACCAATGGGCAAGCGGGCTTTCATAGGTGCCGCCAGCGCCCCCGTGGATTTGGATCGCGCGGTCGATCACCTTGCCCACCATTTCAGTACAGACCATTTTGATCATGCTTGCCTCTACCCGCGTGTCATGGCCTTGGTCGGCCTTTTCTGCGCAAGCATACATCATCAAGCGGTTTTGTTGGATCTCAATCCAGCTGTCGACAATCATCGATTGGATTGCCTGTTTCTCGCTCAGCGCACTGCCAAAAGCGTGGCGCGATTTGGCATAGTTGACCATCATTTCGTAGCAGCGCTGAGCGATGCCAAGTGCACGTGCGCCGACCTCGAAACGCGCAGCGGAGAGGGCCTTTTGCGCCCCCTTAAACCCAGCGCCTTCGCCGCCGATCAGTGAAAGCTCGTCCACCTTGCAATCGTCAAAGATCAGCTGGTGAGTTTTAAATTGGCCCAGCATTGGAATTTCACGCGCCGTGATACCAGGGTTGCTTGTCTCAACGCCAAACATGGAGATACCGGGGGCTCCTTTGCCCTTCTCGGTGCGGGCAACAACGAAAACATAATCCGCGTGAGCAAAGTTGCTGATCCAGATCTTGTCGCCATTGATAACCCAGCCGCTCCCATCCGGATCGCGCTTTGCGCTGGTGTTGACGGACATTGCAGGGTCAGCGCCGCCGCTGGGCTCGGTCTGAGCGAAGCAGTGCCGCTTTTCGCCTGCTAGAAGCGGGTCAAGATACCGCTTCTTCTGCTCACCTTCCAAACCGTAAAGATTGGTGAGCGTACTGCTTCCGCCAAATTGAAGCTCCGCAAGGCACTTACATTTCTCTTCAAAGATGGCGAGATAAGTGACAATCGGCAGCTCAATTCCGCCAAGCGTTGCAGGCGCTGTTAGCCCCCAAAGACCAGCCGCTTTTGCTGCGTCACGTCCGGGCGCAAAGTCGTCAGGGACAAGCGTCTCACCCGCCAATATGCGCCGTTCAAGCGGCACTTGATGATCTTTGACCAATCGCCGGACCAGATCAACAATCGCGGTCGTTTCTTCCGAGAATTGGTACATGCGCGAATTTCCTCACCCCAAGGGACATTGTTCTTGACTCATCATCAAGCATGATACTTGTTGGCCGTCAAATATATTGTCAGACTGAGGAAAACTCGGCTGATCAGAAGGGATGCGGGCACGGCATTGGACAGGGGCCGCCAGCGTATTTGGGAGAGAAGAATGCACCTTGGGATTCAGTTTGACCGCGCCATTTCGGCTTTTGCAAACAAAGAAGCCATTATCGATGGCGCGCAGCGCATCAGTTACGCTGAGCTTGGCGAGAGCGCGACTCGCCTGGCCAATGCAATGTTGGCGGCTGGCATAAACCAGGGGGACCGCGCGGCCATCTTAATGCCCAATTGCCATCAAGCGATTGCCGTCGATGGTGCGATTATGAGAAGCGGGATTGTAAAAGTGCCGCTCAATGCGCGCGTTTCGGCAGGCGAGCTTAAGGGAATGCTTGAGGACAGCGGAGCCTCGATCCTGTTCACCCACGCTGGTTTGGCCGACCTTGCCAAGGCAAGCCTTGAGGGCGTCGACGGAGTTCGAAAGGTCGTGGTTGTTGGCGATGTTGATCCCGGCCTCGGCTGGACGGATTTCGATGCTTTCAAAGCCGCCGGGAGCACCGATCCGGTCACTGCGGAGCTGGACAAAGACAGTCTGTACAAGCTTGCCTACACATCGGGGACATCGGGCGTTCTAAAGGCGGCGATGCTCACGCATGGCAACTGGATTTACCTCACAAGGGCCTATCTCCTCGGGCCGGGCCTTGACGCATCGGGGGCTAGGCTTTCCGCTTATGTCGCGCCTATCACACATGCTGCTGGCGGACAGATATTAGCGAACCTTCTGTCTGGCCGAAGCAATCTCCTCCTTACCAAATTCGAGCCATCTGACTTTCTGCGGGTCGTCGAGGAATACAAGGTCACCGACGTGCTGCTCGTCCCGACGATGATCAATATGCTGCTCGAATGCCCCGATATAAAGACACGCGATCTCTCCTCGCTTACGAAGATCGTCTACGGCACTGCACCGATGGCTCCCGAGCGTATCAAGCAAGCGCTTGCTGCATTCGGGCCGGTCTTGTCGCAGGGGTATGGGCAAACGGAATCGACTGCGGTCATTTCAACCCTCGGACTGGAGGATCACCTCGCGGTCAACGATCAATCCATAGTTCACCGTCTTACATCGGCTGGGAAACCATCTTTCGACGTGGATGTTCGCATAGTCGATGAAGCAGGCGATGATGTTCCTGCTGGCGACATTGGCGAGATCATCGTGCGCGGCGATATGGTGATGAAGGGATATTGGAATGCACCTGAACTGACCGCTGATACGATCAAGGATGGCTGGCTTTACACCCGCGACATGGGCCGGATTGACGAGGATGGGTATTTGTATTTGGTGGACCGCAAATCCGACATGATCATTTCCGGCGGCTTCAACGTCTATCCAGCCGAAGTCGAGAACGCACTGATGGAACACCCAGCCGTCTTTGAGGCTGCTGTTGTTGGTGTACCAGACGACAAATGGGGCGAGGCGGTCAAGGCGGTTGTCGTGACCAAAGCTGACGTGAGCGAAGAGGAATTGGTCGCGCATTGCTCTGAGCGCCTCGCGCGTTTCAAGGCACCGCGCAGCGTCGATTTCGTCGATGCCCTACCCAAAAGCGCGGTTGGCAAGACCCTGAGACGGGTCGTGAAAGAACGGTATTGGGAAGGCCAAGAGCGCCGCGTTCATTGATGGGTCGATTTACTGGAGAGTTGGTGCGTTGCTGAAAGCCTTTTGGCGGCGTTCTCGCTGCGTGGAGCAAAAGGAAATTGTCCGGCCAAGTTCGTTCTCAAGGACTTGCAAGGACGTTGATGCAGAAGCCAATTTACTTTGGGTCATCTTTGTTGAACACACAGTAAATATGTGCGAAAAGCCAACCGAAATTTTGGCTTAGGAGAGTCGCGATGGCCGCTATGGAAACGACCAAATCAGATGATGCAAAAGCGAAAGCTGTGACCCCGCGAACGGTCGAATATTGGGCTTCGGAAAAACCTGACGCATTGGCACTTGTCGAGGGCGATAAATCGCTGACCTACGGCGAGTGGAATGCGCAAGCCGACAAGGTCGCGGAAGGTTTTGCGCGACGGGGAGTGGAAGCGGGCGACGTTATCGTCACGCGTCTGCAAATCCGGTTGGAATGGGCCATCGTCGCTTCGGCTGCGGCAAAGCTTGGCTGCTCGATCCTTGGTTTGAACTGGCGTCTTACGCCAAGCGAAGTGAACTACGTTCTCACCAACAGTGATGCGAAAGTGCTTGTTTGCGACGATGCTGATCCGTCGGCATTGCTTCCCGCATTCGAAGGGGCTGCGCTCAAGCTTAAGGTCTCTCTCGACGTTCCAGCCGATGAGTTTGTCTCTTACGACGACCTTCTCGTTGATGATGCCCCGGCGCGCTTCTCAAAGGGAGAGGCGCCGCTCATCATTTACACATCGGGCACGACGGGCCTTCCCAAGGGCGTGAATATGAGCCCGGGCGAAGGCGCGGATATGCAAAAGATCATGGAGTATTTCCAATCGCTTGCTGCCGCTCGCCCGCAAATTCCCGGCGATGTGGTCTTGATCTCGATGCCGATGCACCATGGCGCTGGTCCAGGTTTGGTTCGGGCAACCTTAGGCAATGGCAATACGGGGATTTTGCAACAGCGCTTCGACCCGGAAGGCACTTTGCAATTGATGGAGCAACACAAGGTCACGTTCTGGACCGGCGTTCCGACCATGTACAAACGGATCAACGGCCTGCCGGAAGAAACGCTGAACAAATACGATGTGTCTTCGCTTCGCTCGCTTGGCGTTGGTGCGGCCCCTGTTCCAGCATCGCTAAAGGAATGGATCCGCTCATTCTTCGGTGAGGTCTTGCACGAAAGCTACGGGGCGACCGAAGTAGGCATGATCAGCAATCTGGCTCCCGAGGAGCAAAAGCTCAAACCCGGATCGTCGGGCAAGCCGCATAAACATGTGCTGATCGAAATCCGGGATGATGATGGCAATGTGCTTCCCGCAGGAGAAGCTGGCGAGATTTGGATCAATACGCCTGTCACGATCCGCAACTATGTAAACGCTGAATTGCTCGCCAGCGATACGCTGGATGATCGCGGCTATTTCCGTATTGGCGACGTGGCGATGCTCGATGAGGACGGCTATATTTACATCACCGACCGGGTCAAAGACATGATCATTTCGGGCGGCGTGAACATCTATCCAGCTGAGATTGAGGCGGCCCTGATCCAGCATGCTGATATTCAGGACGTTGCAGTGATCGGCGTGCCGGACGAAGAATTTGGCGAGAAGGTCATGGCCTTTGTCGAACCTAAACCGGGTAAAAGCTTGAGCGAAGATGACCTGCGCGACTTCGCAAGCGAACATCTTGCCTCATACAAAAGGCCGCGCGTTATCGAGTTTCGTGAAGAGTTGCCGCGCAACACTATGGGCAAGCTTTTGAAGAAAGATTTGCGGGCACCTTTTTGGGAAGGCCGCGAGCGCGCAGTGTGACGCTCGTTAACGCATTTAGAGAGGCCGCAAGATGACGTATATTTCGACCGAAACGCATGACCATATTCTGACCATAACGCTCGACCGTCAGGAATCGCGCAATGCCTTTAACCGGGCGATGGCCGAGGAGATGGAGCAGATCATCGACGACTATGAGGCCGATACCGAGCTTCGCTGCGCGATCATTTGCGCGAAGGGGCCGACCTTTTCTGCAGGGCAAGACCTTAAGGGAGCGCTGAAAGGCGAATTAGCGGTTGCGCCAAAGCGCGGCGGTTTCGGCATTATGAGCATGCCTCCTGAAAAGCCGCTTATCGCAGCGGTTGACGGACAGGCCTTGGCAGGCGGGATGGAGCTGACTTTGTGCTGCGATATTATTGTCGCCTCTGAAACGTCCGTTTTCGGGCTTGCCGAGGCGAAGCGCGGGCTGGTTGCTGTGGGCGGAGGGTGCTTCCGCCTGCCCCACCGGATCCCGCATAATATCGCGATGGAAATGGTGATCACCGCTGAGCCTAGATCAGCGCAAGACATGCATCACTTTGGCTACGTCAACAGCGTGGTGAAATCAGATGAAGTGATGGATGAGGCAACGCGCTTTGCCAAACTGGTTGCGCGCAATGGCCCGATTGCGGTCAAGGCATCGAAGGCGCTGGCTTACCGGTCTGTGGCCGAGCAGTGGACCGACAAGCAGGCTTGGAAAGAACAGGGGCCGATCGTGGAACCGATGATGAATTCGGCGGACCGTTTTGAAGGCCTCAAAGCATTTGCTGAAAAACGGGACCCTGTCTGGACAGGGAAATGAACCCCGCTGCGCAAAGTCCCACGGAAACGCCGATCACGACGCGGCCATGGCTTACCGTGGCGATGCTCTGCGCGGTCTATGCTTGTAGCCAACTCGACCGCCAGATCATGGGCATCTTGCTCGAGCCGATCAAACAGGATTTGGGCGCATCAGATACGCAGATGGGCTTTCTCGTAGGACTGGCATTTGCGGTGTTCTACACCTTCCTCGCCATCCCAATCGCCGTGGTTGCCGACAAAGGGTATCGCCGCAACATCATCGCCGCCTCCGTCATTGTCTGGAGCGCAATGACGGCAGTGTGCGGGATGGTGAACACCTATGCCCAGATGGCTTTCGCGCGAATGGGGGTGGCAGTCGGAGAAGCCGGATCGACCCCTGCCTCGATCTCAATTATCTCATCGCTGTTCGATGAAAAGCGCCGGGCAACTGCGATGAGCGTCTTTGCCATGGGCGCAAGCCTTGGCGTGCTCCTCGCCTTTCTTGGAGGCGGCTATCTGCTTGATACGGTCGGCTGGCGGCAGACATTTATCATCGTCGCCATACCCGGCATCCTTCTTGGGGTGCTGGTGCTGTTTGTGGTGCCCGAACCGCCAGTGCCGCCGCAATCTTCACCTGATGACAAAGCCTCTGTTGGGCCAACTGTCCGGCACATGCTTAAAAACAAGGCGATCCGCCATATCTTGATCGGCAAGTCTCTGGGGGGATTTGTTGGCTACGGAATGATTGTCTGGACGCCAGCATTTCTGGTTCGCACCCACGGTTTGAGCGGGACCGAAATCGGGCTGACCCTTGCACTGTTCGCAGGTATCGGCGGAGCCATTGGTACACTTATGTCAGGCCGCATAACCGACTATCTCGGGCAGTTTGACGAGCGTTGGCGCGCTTGGGCGATGGCAGTATCCATGGTGATCGTGGTTCCATTCTCGATTTTCTGGTTCACAATCGACAGCTATTGGTTGGCGCTTTGCTTCTATGCGGTCCCCGCGCTGCTCGGCGGCTTCTATCTTGCGCCTTCAACCGCGCTTATTCAAAATCTGGTTCAACCCCGCATGCGCGCGGTGGCATCGGCGATTTCCATGTTCCTGCTCAACATCATCGGCATGGGGCTGGGCCCGCAAGGCGTCGGGATTTTGAGCGATCTTCTGAAGCCTGCATATGGCTCGGACTCGCTGCGCTACACCTTATGCATATTTCTGGCGGTGAACGTCTGGGCCGCTGTGCATTTTTGGATTGCTGGAAATCATCTGGGCGCGCCCGGTGACAAAACGGAGCCAGCAGTCGCGTAATGACACGCGGACCAACATATTTGCCAGTGAACAAATAAATGACTTGAAGGCAGTCTGAGCCAATGCGAAGAGATGCCGTGTAACGATGCCGCGTAATAAGGAGACAATCATGGATAGCGCAAACGACGCGTTGTTTTCCGCAGAGGGCACTGATGCTGCCGCAAATGTTCCATCGCTTTTGGGCGGGAAGTGCAACGCTTGCGGCGCTGTGTTTTTCCCGATGCAGACCTATGGCTGTCAGGCGTGCGGGTCAAAAGATCTCGCGCCGCAAAAGTTGACCGGGCGCGGCACACTCATTTGCAGCGCGCCTGTCTTCATGTCGATGAACCCGGCTCTTCCCGCGCCCTTTACCGTTGGCTCGATTGCGTTGGAAGATGGTCCCAAAGTGCGCACCATGCTGGCTGTGGAGCCAGGGACGCAGCTCACCCCGGGCGATGCGATGGAGGCGACACTGGTGCCGCAACCGCGCGAAGGCAAAGGCGAACATGACCTACGATTTGCACCAGCTGCGAAAGGAAACTGACCATGGCTAAACTGATCTCTGATCTTGCGCCGGTCTATGTCGTTGGCGTTGGTTTTCACCGCTACCAGCATGCCTCTGCCACGCCCTATGTTGAGCTTGGACTAGAAGCCGTCCGGGGTGCGCTTTTGGATGTAGGAATTGAATGGGAAGGCGTTGAGAGCTCTTATGTGGCTCACGCACTCCTCGGAATGGCGGTGGGACGCCCGATGCTTAGTCACCTTGGCGCGTTGGGCAAACCGATCGTGCACGTTGAAAATGCCTCGGCCTCGGGTTCGACCGCGTTTCGTCATGCCTGCATCGAAGTCGCCAGCGGTATCAGCGATGTGTCCCTTGCCGTTGGTGTCGATAAACCGCCCAAAAAGGGCGTGTTCCGGTCAAAAACGGGTATCGACAATCTGGCGGATGACGCGATCGCTCCGTTCACGCATTTTGCTCTGCTGAGCGACGAATACAGCCATCGCCATGGCATCGCCTCAGAAGACATCGCCAGGATCGCAGTCAAGAACCATGCGAATGGGGCGAAAAACCCCAATGCCCAGCGGCAGAAGGTTCGTTCACTGGAAGATGTGGTGGGGGCGCCGCCAATTTCCGGCACGCTAACCGCTTTGCAATGCTGTCCCATTGGCGAGGGCGCGGCAGCCGTGATTGTCGCTTCGGAAGAAGGGATCAAGCGCCTTGGAATAGAGCCCTCCCGGGCAATCCGCGTCGCTTCATCGGCGGCGGGCAGTGAGAAGGCCAACCAAGGGCTCAACCCGGACACTGCGCTTAGCAATGAGACAATGATGCGGGCGATTGCAGAGGCTCAGATCACACCAGGTGACCTTGATGTGATCGAACTGCACGATGCCTTCGCGACAGAGGAACTGCTTTACGCCGAGGCAACGGGCATCTGTAATCCCGGTGAATTCATCCCGATGCTCAAAGATGGCCATTGGGATATTGGCGGCCAATGCGCGATCAGCCCCTCTGGCGGACTTATCGCGATGGGCCATCCGGTCGGACCAACCGGGGTCGGGCAAATTGGTGAGCTAACCATGCAACTGCGCGGAGAAGCGGGCGAGCGTCAACAACCGGATGCCAAGCATGGCCTTGCGCACATGGTTGGCGTCGGCGCGGTCTGTTACGTCCACGTCCTGTCGAACTAAGCAGTTAACGACCAGATCAAGGGAAATTTCTCGTGCTTATTGAACCACGCCTTCAAAGCGATCTTCTTAAAGACAAAGTGGCCATCGTCACCGGCGGCAGCCGCGGCATAGGCGGTGCGACATCTGAGATGCTCGCTGCGAACGGCGCCCATGTGGTTATCGCGGACGTTGACGCTGACGCAGCCCAGAAAGCGGCCCGCGACATCAACGGCGCTTTTGGATCAGACAGCGCCAGCCCATTTGTAGGCGATCTTATTGCCGAAGGTGCCTGCGACGAGATTGTCCACGGAACCGCAAAGGAACGCGGCCGTCTCGACATTGTCGTGAACAACGCTGGCTATGCCTGGGATGGCGGCATCCATTCCATGAGTGACGAGCAATTTCAGGCGATGCTCGATATCCATCTTATCGTACCGTTCCGCATTTCGCGCGCCTGTGCCCCGATATTCAAGGCGGCGGCTGAGAAAGAGGATGCGAGCGGAGCAGCCGATTACCGCAAGATGATCATGGTCTCCTCCATGGCCGGGCAATGGGGCCTGATGGGCGCAGGCAATTACGCCTCGGCCAAAGCCGGGATGCTGGGCCTGATGCGCACGCTGGCTCAGGAATGGGGGCGCTATCGCGTAAACTCCAACGCCGTCGCATTTGGCGTCATCCAAACACGCTTTGGTCAACCGCAATCCGAAGACGAGGTCATCGAAGTGGATGGCCGAAAAATCCATGTCGGCATGACGGCAAAGCAAGCTGCGCGGATGGGCGTAAAGGTCGATCCGGACCACAAGCCCACACAAGAAGAAATCTACGCGACCAAGCCAAATCCAATGATCACGCTGGGCCGCTCAGGTTCTATCCGCGAGGCAGCGGAGTCGATCTTCTGGCTCGCCTCACCGCTTTCGGACTATGTTACAGGCCAGGTCCTAACGGTCAGCGGCGGCGCGCGCGGCGGAATGAGCTGATGGAGCTGCGCAAGCATGGATAGGGCCCAAACCTTTGCAATCGCCGATCGGTTCTTCTCCGCAATTGAGAAGGGCGATATCGACGCCGTTGAGGCGCTCTACGCCGACGACATCGTCGTTTGGCATAGCAACAGGGCGCTTGATGAAAGAGCGACCGGACAGTCGAAATCCGAAAACTTGGCGCTCTTGCGATATGTTTGCGAATTCATCGAAGGTCTCCACTACGAGATACTTGACCGCCAAATGACAGAGACCGGCTTCGTCCAACAGCATGTCTTTCGCGGACGATCAAAGGGCGGTCATGAGGTCGCATTGCCGGTCGCGATTATCTTCGTCATCAAAGAGGATAAGATTGCGCGCATCGACGAATATATGGATCCGGCGAAATTCCCTACACAATAGAACGCGCTAAAGGCGGGGCAATGAGCGGGGCGGGCTTTACGGGGCCAACCTGGCGCACATTGTGGCAGGAATGTACGAAGCAACAAACGTAGGTTAGTGACCAGGGCACCTCTTGCACAATGAAAATGGCGGCAGTCTCCGGCGAGCCTAAAGACAAAGGAAAAGAAAACGTCAGCACGCACGAAAGCCCGCTATTTCAATCACTAACGCTACCGAATGGTGCGATTCTGCCGAACCGGATCTACAAAGCTTCGATGGAAGAGAATTTGAGCGACCCCGGTCAACGTCCGGGCGAACGGCTATTCACTCTCTATAGACGCTGGGCCGACGGCGGGGCAGGGCTGCTTCTGACTGGCAATGTGATGATTGCACCTGATGCGCTCACCGGTCCTGGCGGAGTGGTTCTGGAGGAGGGCGTCGATCTAGCTCCATTCAAGGAGTGGGCTGAGGCTGGCCGATCAAATGGCGGGCACTTCTGGATGCAGATTAATCATCCTGGCCGACAAGTTTATGCAGCTATGGGTGAACAGGCCGTCTCGGCCTCAGGCACGCCAGTTGATCTGGGCAAATATTCGAGGCTCTTCGCCCAACCGCGCGCGCTTGAAGAGCACGAAATTCAAAGCATCATTGCTCGGTTTGCGACAACCGCAAAGTTGGCTGAAGAAGCAGGTTTTACAGGCGTCGAGATCCACGCTGCGCACGGATACCTCATCAACCAGTTTCTTTCTCCTCTGACCAATAAACGCACGGACACTTGGGGCGGTTCGTTGGAGAACCGTGCACGTATGGTGATCGAGACGGTGAAGGCAGTCCGCGGGGCGGTGTCCTCTGGCTTTTGCGTCGGGATAAAACTCAACTCTGCCGACTTTCAAAAAGGCGGCTTTGATGAAGCGGACGCCCGATGGGTTGTCGAACAATTGTCCGGCCTGGGTGTCGACTTGCTCGAGCTCTCAGGCGGTTCCTATGAAAGCCCCGCGATGCAAGGCCGCGCGCAGGACGGCAGCACCGGCAGGCGCGAGGCATACTTTGTCGAGTTTGCTCGCGAGATTGCCGGGATCGCCGAGATGCCGATCATGGTGACGGGCGGGATCCGGCGCCGGTCCGTTGCCGAAGATGCGCTGGCGAAGGATTCGGGAGGCTTTGGAGTCTCTGTTTTGGGTATAGCGCGAGCAATGGCATTTGAGCCTGATCTGCCCGAAAAGTGGGATGCGGACGAAAGCCTCGACATCCACATTCCAGAAGTTGGTTGGAAAAATCAGGCATTAGCTGGCCTTGCGACGATGGCGGTTACCAAAGCGCAACTGGAGCGATTGGCGGTTGGCAAGCCTCCCAAACCCAGCGTTTCGCCGTTTTTTGCACTAATCGGCGATCGGATGCGTACAAGTAAGCGAACGAAACGGTATCGAAGCTGGCGTGAGAACGCTGCTTAGCTGATGCTCTTTTGGGACCATCCGACGGGTCGCCGCATTTTGTCCATGACTGAAGAGCAATCAGCTGCATCGGCGCTGCTCGCAATGAACCAAGGCCTCTACAATGGTCTCTTGGCTTTGGGACTTCTATGGAGCTGGTTCACCGCCAAACGTGACATAGTGATCTACCTTCTTGCAGTCATCATAGTGGTGGGAATTTTTGGCGGCGTAGAACGCCCAATCAAATAGCCTTATGGCTTGCTGTGTTTAGCCGTTTTTGCGCCTTTCGGACTGCCAAGCTTTTTCTTAGCCTCGGGGCGCGATTTCGCTGGTTTCCCGCCGCGAAAGCCTTCCTTGCCTCCAGCATCTTTACCGGCATATCCCCTCGCACCCGGCTTTTTCCCACGTTTTGATCCCGAGCCCTGCTTGTAGGGCTTTTTGCCATGCGCCGGCCTTGCCTCAACGCGGGGGGAGCCACCTTTGCGATTATTTCGAGCCTCCATCCTTGGGCCTTCTGCGGATTGCTCGATCGCAATCGCGTCTTGTTCATCCTCAGAACTGGCAGTGCGGCCTAAGGTCTCGGCGAATTTGGGTGCAATGGTGCTCGGGATTTGAAACCAGCTTTCGTGCTGGCCAATACGGATCGCCCCAATTTCGTTACGAGTGATGTGCCCGCGCCGACAAATCAGCGGCAAGAGCCAGCGCGGCTCGGCGTTCTGCTTGCGGCCGATCCCCATTTTGAACCAGACGACATCTTCAAATCCGGGACGGCGGCGTTCAGCTTTGTCCTTGGCCCGCGCTTCGGGCGTGTTGGCAAGCATTTCTTCGGGCACAGGCAGCTTTGACCGGTGCGCTTGAACGAGAGCTGCGGCGATATCCTCTGATGCCATCCGCTCAAGCAGCTCAGCGGCAATCGCCCGCTCATCGTCTTCATACTCGGCAGGCGCGGTAAGTTTTTCCATCAACCGCACATGGTCTTTCTTGCGAATAGCCTCCGGGGTGGGCGCACCGAGCCATTGCGCCTCGATTTTCGCACCGCGCAGCATTCCTTCGACCCGCCGCCGCCGGTTGTAGGGCACGAGGATCGCCGCAATGCCTTTCTTACCAGCGCGCCCGGTCCGGCCAGACCGGTGTTGCAGCGCCTCGGCATCGCGCGGTGTATCGACGTGGATAACAAGGCTGAGAGTGGGAAGGTCAATTCCGCGGGCGGCAACATCGGTGGCAACGCACACTCGCGCTCGTCTGTCGCGCATGGATTGGAGAGCTTGGTTGCGTTCTGATTGCGAATGTTCACCAGACAAAGCGACAACGCCAAAGCCGCGATTTTGCAAGGTTGCGTGAAGCCGCCGGACACTTTCGCGTGTGGCGCAAAAACAGATCGCCGATTCCGCTTCGTGAAAACGCAGCAGATTGACCACCGCATTCTCAATCTCCGATGGCCCAACGGTGATCGCCTGATAGCTGATATCGCCGTGGCCCCGGTCCTGTCCCGCTAGCGAGAGGCGCAGGGCATTGCTCTGATACCGTTCGGCCAAACGCACAATACCGCGCGGCAAAGTGGCGGAGAAAAGCAGCGTGCGGCGCGTTTCGGGCGCGGCATCAAGGATTTCCTCAAGATCATCACGAAAGCCCATGTCGAGCATTTCGTCCGCCTCATCGAGCACGACGGCTGCAAGGCCAGTGAGGTCAAGCGACCCGCGTTCCAAATGGTCTCTTAGCCGGCCCGGGGTGCCAACGACGATGGCAGGGCCCGATCGCAGCGCGCGGCGTTCTTTGCCCGCGTCCATTCCGCCCACACATGTGGCAATGCGCATGCCTGCCTTTGCGTAAAGCCAGCCAAGCTCACGGCTCACCTGCAAGGCGAGCTCGCGCGTTGGCGCGATAATCAAGGACAGTGGCTTTTTCGCAAGGGGCGCCATGGCAGGCGGCGCATCTGGGCCGCTCAGGATATTGTGCGCGATGGCGATGCCAAAAGCCACGGTCTTGCCTGATCCAGTTTGCGCCGAGACAAGCAAGTCGCGGTTCGCTGCATCAGGCGCGGTAACGGCGGTCTGCACCGGAGTAAGGGCCAGATAGCCGCGTTCAGTGAGAGCCTCATTCAATTGAGGCGGAAGAAATTGAAAGGACATTTGTTTTCGCTTGGATAGCCGCGCGGGGATGCTGCGGTGAGGGGAGAGGGGCGAGAGAAGAGTGCAAGTTTGGCGCACTTCTCAAGCGGGCAGCGGTCGCTGCCAAATGCGTTTAAATGGCCCCTTAGCGGGTAAATGCGAGAATGGCTTGCGCTAATTGTTGCTGTTGCAGCCTGCCTATGCCCTTTTCCGCACGAAAATCCGCGAGACTTGCCTGTTTGAGAAATGGCCGGATGCGCGCTATTTTTCTGTAAGTCTCGGCATGAGTTCAAGAAAATTACAGGGGCGATTGCGGCTGTCGAGTTGCTCGGCAAGGATGCCGTCCCAGCCGTCTTTGACCGCCCCGTTGGAGCCGGGGAGAGCGAACAGGTACGTCCCGCGTGCGACAATGGCGCAGGCGCGCGATTGGACGGTGGAGGTGCCGATGGTCTTGTAGGAAAGCCAGCGGAAGAGCTCACCAAATCCGGGGATGTCTCTAGCGCCCTCGATCCGGGTGAATGCTTCGGGGGTCACATCGCGGCCCGTAAGGCCAGTGCCTCCGGTTGAGATAATCGCATCAATGTCAGGATCGTCAATCCAGGCGCCGAATTGCGCGGCGAGCACTTCGGCATCGTCTTTGACAATGGCGCGCGCGGCCAGGCGGTGGCCTTTGCTGGTCACTCGCTCTGCGAGGATATCGCCTGAGGAATCGGTATCAGCTGTGCGTGTGTCGGAGATTGTAAGGACGGCGATGTTGATGGGTTTGAAAGTTCGTGTCTCGTCAATCGCCACTATGGTGCTTCCCGTTACTGCTGATACTCAATGCGAGCAGAGCGGGTTCTAGCCGGAAGCGGGAAGGTAGGCCACTGCCCTTGTGCAAGAGCGCGGCGGCTGGGCGAGGGGACACCTGCGGCGCGTTCATACATCCAATAATTGCGCATCACGATGGCAACATAGCCGCGCGTCTCCCAATAAGGGATCGATTCCATCCAGAGCAGCGGGTCGCCTTGATCGTTGATCTCGCTGTTCCAGCGGCTGACCGGAGAGAGGCCCGCATTATAAGCCGCCATGATCTTGGGCAGAAGGCCCTGTGTAGCGCCAGAATCGCGGAGCATCTCGAGGTGCCGCTGGCCGTAGGCGAGGTTGACCTCTGGGTCGTTGAGATCGGCATAACTCGCGCCCAAATTCAGGCGGCGGTTATGATCGCGCGCGGTGCCGGGCATGATCTGCATTAAGCCGCGTGCGTTGGCTGGGCTAACGGCGCGGGCGCGGAAATTGCTTTCTTGCAAAGCGTGCGCAAAGGCGAGCGATGGGTCAACGCGCCAGCCGGTTCGAGGCTGCCAATGAGCGACGGGAAAGCGCAGGCTTCTGTCAGCGAGGTATCCGCGAGGAGCGTAATTCGCCATGAACAGCTGTGTTGAAGGCAGGCCCAGTTCGCGCGCCAGTTTTGCGACCGCTGGATAATCTTGAGCGCGGCCAATACGGGCCTCATGGCGAAGCACTTCATCGGCGAGGCCCGGCCTTCCAATCTCCACCAGCGCTTTTGCCACGCGAATGTTGGTTCGCTGAGAAATCGAAGCCCATTCGCTGCTTGAAAGCGGCGCAACCGGAGCGGACGAAGGCAATTCAACACCGAGCTGGTCTACAGAAAGCAGGCCGTAGAGAGTTTCGTCATAACGCGCCGCGTTCTCCAAATGCGCCTGTGCAGCGCCAGGTTCGCGGCAACGCACGAGTGAGCGGTGCGCCCAGTAATGCGCAGCAGCCGTCAGTTCAGAATTGGTCGAGCGGTCAGCGGCTCTTGCAAAGGAATTGGCCGCAAGCTGGCAATATCCAAGCCGCCACGCAGCAAGGCCTGCAACCCACTCGCCCTCAGCAACCCATGCGCCTGACCCTTGTGAAACCGTCTCAGCCAGTGCAAGCGCGTTCTGGTCATCGTTCTCAATATAGAAGCTCCACGCGACGCGCTGACGCCATTCTGCACGCGATTCTGCACTGAGATACCCGTCGGCCTCTTGTAGGATGGTGTAAGCGCCCATGGGATCATCATTGCGGATCGCATCGAGAATTTGAGAGCGGCTTTGCGCAGGCATCGTGCCATCATCGACGGTTCGGGGCCGCGTGCGTTTTGTGATGCCCGGTTGGCGGGCCAGATTGATTGTACGCGGAAAGGCTGGAAGCCACTCAAGTCCGCGATTGGTTCCAATACGGCCGAGTTGTTCAGCCTGAGGAAGTTCGACGCCCGAACTCAGCCATTGCGATACTTGCTCGGCAGAGACCTTTGGACTCTTGGCATGGGTGTAGAATTCAGCCGCCGCAATTTGGTGGAGTACGCTGTCAGAGCGCCTGTTTAAGAGCGATCGAACTTTGGCCCAGCGCTGGGCGTCGATAGCGGCAAACACCTGCTCATAGTGACGGCGTTCATCCACACTCAAAACTGCGGATACGGCGCCCGAACGCGCTCCACTGCGGTCGTATTGCGCGACCAGACCGCTGTCCTGCGCCATCACGGCAGGCGCCATGGTGAGAGCGGATACCAAACCCAATCCGGCCGCAAGCTTACGCATCAATTTTACCGTCATCCCTTGGCCGACCATTCGATCCATCTCCGCCAGAACCGTGCCTTTAAGCGGGGCATTGCCATCATGGCATCAAGCCCCTCGGTCACGAACAACGGTATAGGTGTGCTTGTTTGGTTGATTTCGAGTAAAAGCGAGAGGTCATTCGTTAATCCGTGGCCCAAAAGCGGCGGGATGCTTGTACCGAAAGCCAAGACGCGCCGCGGGGAAACAAGGTTAACGTGAAACCGCGTAATTTCATCCATTCCGGTTGTAGCAATGCCCGCAGTATCGGCCATCGGGGTATGACGGGGCAATGTAGAAGCAAAATATACCGATTCTTGCGCCAATCCCATTGCAGTAACGATTCGCGATAATAAGCGCCCTTGAGGTCCGCTGAGCAATTGTTCGGTGTCGCCTTGCTCAGGGTCGATCACCAGAACCATCAGTTCGGCATTAACAGGCCCGCGCGGCGCGACCCTTCCGCGAGGGCCAATCGCGTCAAGACCAGGCGCAGACAGCCACCATTCGCGAAACGCGGCGAGATCTTTTGGGGATTCGCACCCAACAGGTCGACCCGCTTAGGCGCGACCGGCTCTGCATCCCCTTCCTGATTTTGATAGGTCCCTTGCGGATTTTTCTGACTTTGCGCAGTGCCAGACGCCATTCCGGCCACGCCTTGTCCGGCTGCGCCACTGAGCCAGTCCGTAGCGTCATCAGCAAAATCGCTATCAACACCAGCCATCTCCCACCACTCCATCGCGGCGCGCAATTGGCTGGATAAAGACGGGTCTGGCTTGGTCATAGCATTCAACGCCCCCTTGACTGTAGCCACGCCGCTTAGCAAGTGCAGTTAAACACAATGATGCGAGAAAGCTCGCAGCGAAACACTTGGGATAGAAAAGCTCATGAGCGAACGCGAATCAATGCCATGCGACGTCGTAATTGTGGGCGGCGGGCCAGCTGGCCTGTCGGCTGCCATTCGTTTGAAGCAGTTGAACGAGGAACTCGAAGTCGTTGTCCTTGAAAAAGGGTCAGAAATCGGGGCCCACATTCTTTCAGGCGCGGTGGTGGACCCCAAAGCATTGGGCGAACTCTTCCCCGACTGGAAAGATATGGATTGCCCCATGGCGGAAACGCCGGTGACCGATAACTGGCACTGGGTGCTGTCCAAGAAGGGCAAAACCTCGCTCCCGCACCTGATGATGCCGCCTCTTATGAGCAATGATGGTTGCTACACAGGGTCGCTTGGCAACATGACCCGCTGGCTTGGCGAACAGGCCGAAGCGCTTGGCGTCATGGTTTTCCCCGGCTTCCCGGCATCAGGCGTAATGTATGATGATAATGGCGCTGTCAAAGGCGTGGTCACACAGGACATGGGCATTGCCGAAGATGGCAGCCACAAGCCCGATTATCAGCCCGGCATGGAGATCGAGGCGAAATACACTCTGTTTGCAGAAGGCGCGCGCGGCAGCCTTACCAAAGGCATCAAAGCCAAATTCGACCTTGAGGCCGATTGCCAACCTCAAGTCTATGGCCTTGGCACAAAGGAACTTTGGGACATTGACCCGAAAAAGCATGTTCCAGGCCGTGTGATCCACACACAAGGTTGGCCGCTTAATGAAAGCGACACCAATGGCGGGGGCTTCCTCTACCACCAAGCAAACGGTCAGGTGGCTTTGGGATTTGTTACGTGGCTCGACTACAAGAACCCATGGGTCTCGCCTTATCAGGAATTCCAACGCTGGAAGCAGCACCCTGAAATCCGCGAAATCCTCGAAGGCGGCACCCGCGTTGCTTACGGCGCGCGCGTTATCAACGAAGGCGGCTGGCAGTCCGTCCCAAAACTCGCCTTCCCCGGCGGCGCGCTGATCGGCTGTGCGGCTGGGTTCCTCAACGTACCACGCATCAAGGGCAGTCACACCGCGATGAAAAGCGGGATGCTCTGCGCAGAAGCGATTGTCGCTGAGATTAAGGGCCACGAGAGCAAGCCAGAACTGCAAGCCTATGAGCCAAGCGTTCGCTCAAGCTGGATCGCGGATGAGTTGAAACTCGTCCAGAATGCCGGGCCTGCGGTGGCAAAATATGGCGAAGATATCGGCGTTATCCTTGCAGGCGCCGATATGTGGATGCGCACGCTCAAGATCGGTCTGCCGATCAGCATGAAGCACCACGCCGACTACACCATGACCGGCCGGGCGGACCTCTATCCCAAGATCGACTATCCCAAGCCCGATGGCGAGATTAGCTTCGACCGCCTCACCAATGTGGCATACTCCTTCACCAACCACGCAGAGGACCAACCGGTTCACTTGCAAGTGGGGGATCTCGATCTTCAAAAAGCGAGCGAATACGACGTCTTTGGCGGACCATCATCGCGCTATTGCCCGGCGGGCGTTTACGAGTGGATCGAGGAAGAAGGCAAAGAGCCGCGCTTCCAAATCAACTCGCAAAACTGCGTCCACTGCAAGACTTGCGACATCAAAGACCCCAACCAGAACATCAACTGGGTAACTCCAGAAGGGATGGGCGGGCCTAACTATCCGAATATGTAGCGCGGGGCTCGTTTGAGGCGCTTTCTAGTCATAACCCGAACGATAGTTTGCTTAGCCTTGTTTTTTATCGGCTTTGCATTTGTTGGCCATAGCAATGAGCTTGTTAAACCTGTCCTTACAGGCGTTGACCGGGTAGTCTTGTTGGGAGGTTTTATGGTCGGCTTAGCGGCTACGGTCCGGTGGCTGCTTGAACTTGAATTCTGGGCAAATTCAGAACCGGTAGATGACGAGTGATGCACGAAACCGCCTACGCCAAGATCAACCTTGCGCTGCATGTTCGTAGGCGGCGCGAGGATGGCTATCATGAGCTTGAGACCCTGTTCGCTTTCGTCGATGCGGGCGACACGCTGAGCGCTCACACGGCCGAGCAGGACCAAGTTACGACCATTGGCGAGTTTGCGGGCGGGATCGACGACCCGTTCGACAATCTTGTGGCCAAGGCTCTCTCGGCCCTACCGCGCCCACAAGGTCTCAACATCACCCTCGAAAAGAACCTACCCGTCGCCGCAGGGCTGGGAGGGGGTCAGCAGATGCAGGCGCGGTTTTCCGGCTGGTTGAGCGCCTCCACGGCCTTCCCGATGACTGGCAAGAACGCGCCGCTAAGCTCGGCGCAGATGTCCCTTCCTGCGTTCGCAGCAAAACCGCAATTGGGCGTGGCACTGGCACCGAGCTCGAGCTGCTTGAGGACGATATGAAGGGCACACCGGTGCTCTTGGTGAACCCGCGCATTCCGCTTTCAACGGGCCCCGTGTTCAAGGCATGGAACGGCATAGATGAAGGTCCGCTCCCAGAAGGCACGGCAATGGATATCGCCTTGTTTGGCCGAAATTCGCTGGAGAACCCGGCTTGCGATATTGTTTTGCCGATCTGCGATGTTCTCGAGCAATTGACCGCAACCGATGCGATCCTTGCGCGCATGTCGGGCTCTGGCGCGACCTGTTTTGCGCTCTTCGCGAGCGAAGAAGCACGCGATGACGCAGCAAAAGCGGTCACTCGCAAACGGCCCGAATGGTGGCAGCTTGCTGGAAAACTGCGATGAGCAAACCATTCCGCCAGATTGGAGAGCCCACAAAAGGCGGAATAGTCTGCGTCTCAGACCACGCCTCCAACCGCGTGCCTGAAGGCATAGACCTCGGCATCGACGAGGCGCTCATGCGCGAACATATTGCGGTCGATATCGGCGTCGAAGGTATCGCTCAAGAGATGGCCGGCGACTACGGCATCCCCGCGCATCTCGCCACTGTCAGCCGTCTCGTGGTCGATCTTCACCGCGAAGAGGACCACGCGCACGTCGTCCCGCAGGAAAGCGATGGGTACACAATCCACGGCAACATTGGCTGCGACGTCGAAGCACGGCTTGAGCGGATCCACCGCCCCTATCACGAAGCGATGGCCAAGTGGCTCGATGAGCGCGCACCGGGCCTCATCATCTCGCTCCACAGCTTCACGCCAAAGCTCGCCACCAGCGATTGCCTGCGCCCATGGGAAATAGCGTTCCTCTACAACCACGACGACCGCGCCGCGCGCCTTGCTATCCAGTTCTTTGAAGTGGAGGGCTTCACCGTTGGTGACAACGAGCCTTACTCAGGCCGCCAGCTTAACGCGACGATGAACCGCCACGCGGAAAGCTGTGGGAGGCCGTACCGGCAACCGAGATCAGGCAAGACCTGATCGCCACTTCGGAAGGCCAAAAGCGGTGGGCAGCATTGCTGGCGAAAGTGGCTTCAAGGGTTGCACAAAAGCTTGGCTAAGGGCACAGGCCGTGTCGCAAATCTAGCTCCGAGAGTAACATTATGTCTTTCGACAAATCCAAACTTCCCTCGCGCCATGTCTCCGTAGGGCCAGAACGCGCACCGCATCGCTCATACTATTATGCCATGGGCATGACCGAGGAAGAGATCGCACAGCCTTTCGTGGCCGTCGCGAGCGCAGGCAATGATTCAGCGCCCTGCAACACCACACTGAACGCGCAGGCCGATATCTGCCGCGAGGGGGTGATCGCTGGCGGAGGTACGCCGCGCCGGTTCAACACAATCACCGTGACCGATGGCATCGCTATGGGCCACCAAGGCATGAAGAGCTCGCTCATCAGCCGCGAGGTGATCGCAGACAGCGTCGAGGTTTCTGTGCGCGGTCATTGTTATGATGCGCTGGTGGGCTTTGCGGGCTGCGACAAGAGCTTGCCCGGCATGATGATGTCGATGCTGCGCCTCAATGTGCCGTCAATCTTTGTCTATGGCGGCTCGATCCTTCCCGGCACGCATAAGGGCGAGGATGTAACTGTCGTCGACGTGTTTGAGGCTGTGGGACAGCACGCGGCGGGCAATTGTCCGCTTCAAGAATTGATCGCACTCGAAAAAGTCGCATGTCCCGGCCACGGCGCATGCGGCGGTCAGTTCACTGCGAACACTATGGCATGTGTTGGTGAGGCCATCGGTTTGTCTTTGCCAAACAGCAATATGGCGCCTGCTCCTTTCAGATCACGCGAAGAGATTGCGCGCGCTGCTGGCGTTCAGGTGATGGAGCTTTTGAAGCTTAACCTGCGTCCACGCGAGATATGCACCAAGGAAGCTTTTGAGAACGCCGCGCGCGTTGTGGCGGCAACCGGTGGTTCAACCAATGCCGCGCTTCACCTGCCTGCCATGGCTAGCGAAGCGGGGATTGATTTCGACCTTTTCGACGTCGCAGAAATCTTTAAATCAACCCCTTACATCGCGGACCTCAAGCCTGGCGGCAAATATGTCGCCAAGGATATGCATGAGGCGGGCGGCATTTACATGGGGATGAAGACGCTGCTTGAAGGCGGATTCCTCGACCCCAATCCGATTACCGTGACGGGTAAGACCCTTGGTGAGAACATCGAAGAGATCACTTGGAAGCCTGACCAGAAAGTCTTCTACGATGTGAAGACACCGATCACCCCAACAGGCGGTGTGGTCGGGCTTAAAGGGTCGCTTGCGCCCGATGGTGCGATCGTGAAAGTGGCTGGGATGGAACGCTTGCAGTTCACCGGAACGGCGCGCGTGTTTGATTGCGAAGAAGACGCTTTCGCCGCTGTCGAGAAGCGCGATATCACTGAGGGAAGCGTGATCATCATCCGCTACGAAGGACCGAAAGGCGGTCCCGGAATGCGCGAGATGCTCTCCACCACCGCGGCTCTCTATGGGCAGGGCATGGGCGAGAAAGTTGCGCTTATCACTGATGGCCGCTTCTCAGGCGCGACGCGCGGTTTTTGTATTGGCCACGTGGGTCCAGAGGCCGCCGATTGCGGCCCCATCGCATTGGTCGAGGATGGCGACACCATCTCCATCGACGCGGAAGCCGGCACAATTGAACTTGAGGTTGATAAGGCAACGCTCGCGAAACGCAAAGATGCGTGGCAACCGCGCAGCAATGACTATCAATCCGGCGCACTTTGGCGCTATGCTCAAAACGTAGGGCCAGCGCGGGACGGTGCGCTGACCCATCCAGGAGCGAAGGCGGAAACCCATGTTTTTGCGGATATTTAGTAGCGTAATTGCACTCGGAGCCTTAACCGCTTGCGAAGCGGCGCAGTCGCCTGAACCCGAGGGAGATACCCTTGACTGTGCGGTTGCCGGTGCCAGCGAGTTTGCGTCTGTTTGTACGCTTGAGTGGGCAGGGGACGCTTGGGCCAGCGAATTTTTGATCCACCATCCAGACGGAGGCTTCCGGCGCTTCACCTTTGGTGAGGAGCCGGGCACAGTCATCCTGAAAGACGGCGCGGAAAGCCTTGAAATGGCCGGGTCTTCACAAAGCGGCACCATGCAATTTTCGGTCGCAGGAGACAGTTACCGCATGCCGACCTCGCCGCCTTCAGGGGCGTAATTGCGCGCTTTCAGGTGCCCTTGAACCAAATCCTTTCCGCGCAGGAGATGCGCGATGCTGAGCAGCGATTGTTCGATGCAGGGATGCCTCAGTTTGATTTGATGAATCTCGCCGCAAGCTGCGCGGCTGAGTGGATCAGGCGCATTGCAGCTGGCCGCAGCGTCACGGTGTTATGCGGTCCAGGCAATAATGGCGGCGATGGATATGTCATCGCGCATCGTCTTGAGGCCGCAGGGCTCCAAGTTCAGGTGATTGCGCCAGAACCTCCAAAAACCGCAGCAGCAAAACAGGCCCGCACGCTGTGGAAGGGCGATGTTCTGACATCAGGAGGCCAGGCTACTGGTGACGTCCTGGTGGATTGCCTGTTTGGTTCGGGACTTACCCGGCCTTTGAGCAGCGCTCATGCGCTCTTGCTGCGTGATTTGGCCGAGCGCCACTCCATCTGCGTCGCCCTCGATGTGCCTAGCGGAATTGCGAGTGACACGGGCGCGGTTCTGAACGAACGACTGCCATCATTCGACGTGACCCTTGCGCTTGGGGCTTGGAAGTATGCGCATTGGTCGCTTCCCGGCAGGGCAATGATGGGGACGTTGCGCTTGGTCGATATTTGTGTCGATCGCGCAGAAGGAGCCGCGCATCTTATCACCCGGCCGCGCCTTAAAGTGCCAGGCACTGAGGATCACAAATACACAAGAGGCTATTGCGCGGTTGTCGCTGGCGCTTTGCCGGGTGCATCCATCCTAGCGGCTCTCGCAGCGCAGCGGGCAGGGGCAGGGTATGTAAAGCTTGTGCATAGCGGTTCGATAGAAGAGGCTCCTCCCAGCCTGCCTGTTTCCAGCGCACCGCTAAACGAACAGCTTGCCGATAAACGGCTAAGAGCTGTGCTTGTGGGGCAAGGCCTCGGGACTGATGAGGCGGCGCGTCATCGCCTTGACGAGGTGCTTTGCGCAAACCTACCGACCGTCGTTGATGCCGACGGACTGCGCCTTCTGGCTCAGGTTAAGCTCGCACGAACTGCTCCGACGCTTGCGACGCCCCATGAAGGGGAATTGGAGTCGCTGTTTGAGACATTCTCGGTGATTGGCAAAAACCGGCGCTCGCGCGTTCTCACCCTTGCCAAGGTTAGCAACATGGTCATTTGCGCCAAAGGACCGGATACAATCATCGCTGCGCCAGATGGCTCTCTCGCGATTGCGCCGCCAGCGCCTTCCTGGCTTTCCGCTGCGGGGACGGGCGATGTTCTTGCAGGGGTCGCGGTAAGCCGGATGGCGACTGGGCGCGCGCCATTCGAAGCCGCCTGCGAGGCGGTATGGCTCCACGCGGAGGCGGCGCGTATGTCTGGACCGGCGTTTGCGGCAGACGAGCTTGCGCACCAAGTTTCAAAGGCTTACGCAGCATGTCTATAAAAGAAATTGTGCGACTGGCCGCTCGCGGTGATGGGGTGGATGAGGAAGGCCGCCATGCCCGCTTTGGCGTCCCCGGCGATCAAGTGGATGCCGATGGAAACATCATGCACGGCCCGCACCATATCGAACCTGTCTGCCCCCATTTTGGGGTCTGCGGCGGCTGTCAATTGCAGCACGCGGACGATGAGGTTCTTGCCCGCTTTGTTCGTGAAAGAGTAGTCAATGCCGCTAAAGGCCAAGGCGTGGATATCGGCCAACTCTATCCCGAACATCTCTCACCGCCTCGGTCAAGAAGACGTGCGGGGCTGCACGGGGTCAAGATCAAAGGCGGCGCTTTACTGGGTTACCGCGAGGCGGGATCGCACAAATTGGTCAATCTGGAACAGTGCCCAGTCCTTGATCCGGCCCTTACTGACTTAACCGGCCCATTGCGAACGCTGATCGCGCGGCATGGTCCCAAGGGGAATGTGGATATCGCGCTTACTGTTTGTGACCAAGGCGTTGATGCGGGCTTCTCGAATCTTCCGCTTGATGGTTTGGCCTCCACCGAAGCAGTCTTGGATTTTGCCAAAGATTATGCGCTGGCGCGGCTGAGTGTGGATCAAGGGTATGGGCCCGAAACCTTATGGGAGCCTGAGCCGGTAACGGTGACTTTATCCGGTTTGCCTGTCGCGATGCCTGCTGGCGCGTTTCTTCAAGCTACGCCTGATGCCGAGAAACGGCTTATCGAGGATGCGTGTGACTGGCTGGGAGAGGCGCGCATTGTCGCAGATCTGTTTGCGGGGCTGGGCACCTTTGCTTTTGCACTGGCGCAATGCGGTGTGACGGGGCGTAAAGTGCTCGCAGCGGAGGCCGATCAAGCCGCTCATTTAGCCTGCAAGTCAGCTGCTGCTCATACCAGAGGCAAGGTGGCTGCGATCCACCGCGACTTGTTTCGCAACCCGCTTCAGGCCGAAGAACTTAACCGGTTTGACGCGGTGCTCTTGGACCCGCCGCGAGCGGGCGCAAAGGCTCAGATTGAACAAATTGCCGAAAGCACGATTGGCCGCGTGGTCTACGTGAGTTGCAACCCGTCAAGCTGGGCTCGTGATGCGGCAAGGCTTGCAGAGACCGGATTTAAGCTCAGCAAGCTGCGTCCTGTGGGTCAGTTCCGCTGGTCGACCCATGTTGAACTCATAAGCTTGTTCGAGCGCCAACTCGCTTAACTGCGAAGGGCAGCGAGAACCTGCGCTTCTAGCCATTGGCGATGCTCCGGTTCGGCATAAGCATGGCCAGCACCCTCGCAGCGTTCAATCCGCGGGTCGTTCTTATCCCACACGCTTTCAAAATTCTGCGCCGTGCGGTCCGCTTCGGCCAGCAGTATGTGGACGCTCCCATCAAACTGAGCCAAACCCTTTTGCATGTCTTCGGCCAGCGGACTGCGCGGTCTAGCAGGGCGCAAGGAGCCTGCGAGCCCGCTTGCAAGCCTTCGCAAATTTACGCCGCCTTTTAGCAATCTTATTATCTCGCGCGGTTCTTTCAATTTGGCCGCATACCGCGACCTTATCGCCTCAGGGCTATGGCTTGGACTGTCACTTTCCTCTTCACTTTCTTCAAACGTCCATGGGTTCGACAGGATCAATCCGTCGCAGCCAGAACCGTGAGAAAGCATGAGCGCAGAGGCCGCATCGCAATTGCCAAAGGCGACAATCCTCTCAACTTGCGGCGCCATGGCGCGAAAGGCTTCCAAAGCGGCCTCAATATCGCCCGCGCTCTTGCGAAAGCCCCGGTTGTCTCCTTCGCTGTCGCCTGTCCCTCGGCGGTCGAAGCGGAAAACCGGAAATCCCTTTTGAGCGATGCTGGCGGCCAGCAGAGACTGGCCAGAAAACGCGCCAGAGCGGATTTCATTGCCACCGTTGACGATCAAAAGGCCAGTGATGCCTGGCGCTGTGTCGAGTGCACCTGCCAATTTGAGGCCGCGGCATCCGAATTGGAAATGCAGCCGGCTCACACGGTGTCTCCAAGGCTATCAGCAATGAGTGCAGCGAGCCTTGCGGCTCCCGCTTTGTCTTCGCCAGGTTCAGCGCGCAGCCACAGGGGAGCGCCGCCTGTATCCTTTTGCGATATTGGTGAGCGGTTAGGAGCGCTGATGGCTTCGGAAACTTCGAGAGCGCGAAACATCTGAGCGCCTAATGGCCAGCCTGCCAGGACCAATCCTTGACTGCGTCCTTCGCTGTGCAATTGTTCTGATGTTTCTGGTGTGCCGTTCTCGCGCGAGGCCAATGTCCGCGCTCTGATCAGACCCTTGAGAACTTTTGGACCCGATTGCTCCGCGTAGGACCATCCGGGAATGGCCGCAGGAGCAAGCAACGCTCCGCCTCTTATCGAAAGAAAATGGGTTATCCCAAACGCTTGTGCTGCCTCGCCTACAGCATCGCGCCAGCTTTCAAGCGACTGCGTTTCGAGCGGAACAAGGCTTTCATTCTGACCCGGCAAGTCAGGCAGAAAGGTGTCAATTCGGGTCTCATCAAGCGCGCGCATGGTTTGAACGGTGAACCGCCGCAGCTTATTTGCCTCATCAAACAGGGCAGGCAAGATCAACACACGATTTGCACGGTTTCGGTCGAATGCGAGGATTAGCTCATCGGAAGTTTTACCTTCCAAAGTAGGCGCGCGCCAAGTCGCGATAGTGCGCGGCTCGGGCTCCTCCATGATGGTTAGACTTCGACCACTTTATTTTGCGCAAAGGCCAGCAGCCCGCCAAAAGTCTCAAGCATTTCGCCATCAACATCTTCATCGTCGATCACGATGTTCAGGCGGTCTTCGATCTCAGTCAGGAGGCCGGCAACTGCCATGGAATCGAGTTCAGGAAGGTGGCCAAATAAGCCGCTTTCTTCGGTAAATGCCTCTGCTTGAGCGGAATCAATACCAAGCACATCAGCGATGATTGACTTGAGCTCGCGGTCTAGCGCATGCCCAGTTGCGTCCCCGTCTGCCTTGGCCGGTTGAGAGCTCATTGCCGGTTGATCCTTCTTTATGATCACTTGACTCTATTCATCTCAGTTTGCACCTGAGCGTGGGCCCTTTACCCACGTGGAGGACAAGGTGCAAGCTTGGGAACTTCGTCCAGAAGCGTCCGGCTGACCGCCAACCGGCCCAAATCGAGCCATGCGCGAAGCGATGAAAGATCAAGGCAATCAATCTGATAGCGAGGCCGGGTGTGGTCCATCCAGTCCGCTTTATAGCGTTGTGTGCCTGTACCAAAGTCGACCACTTCGACCCGGTCTTTATCAATAACGCACCGGAATAGCTCCGCTGAAAGCGTTGTGCCGGGTGAGAGGTTGTGAGCGCTTTCGAGATGGGCGAGTTTATGGATAAACGCGCACCCCGCCTCAACCGTCCAGAATTGCGCAGCGACCGCTTCACCCTCGCAGGTCGCAAGTCCAAGGCGCAGTCTTCCCGCTTTGCCTTCAGCGTCTGCGAATTTTCGTAGCATTGCCGGTTGGTCTTCGTCCGGCTTCCAGCTCGCCTCGTAAATGCCCTCGAACGCTTCCCACATTGCGGCGTCGAAGTGAGAGACGATCTTCGTCTCAACCTTTTTTGCTTTGCGCTTAAAGGTGGTGCGGAGCTGGCCGGGGCGCGAGGCCCAGTATTCGTCGAAGCTGCGTCCGCCCACATACAGAACGTGATTGGTATCGCATTGGGTGACTTCGACGCGCCAACCTGCTGCTGCGAATGCTTTGGAAAGGCGCGTGGCTGAACCATCCTCATTAGGCACAGGGGCAAGGGTGACACGGTGCGCGCGCGCCTTCAGCTGTTTGGCGATTTCACCAAGCAATCTGTCGCCCGCCGCCCCGCTTGGAGCGAGCTGGCGCCATGTGAAACTGTACCAATTGCGCAGAGGGGTGATATGACCTTTGCTTGCGGTTAAGGCGAGCGCTGCGCTGTTTTCAGGCTCGCTCGCAATGGCGATCAGCGGGGTAAGCCCGGTTTCTGCCAAAAGCGAATACCACTCCGACCGATCAAAAGGCGCAGCAACATTTCCCGCAGAACCATCTTCCAACAGCTCTTGCAAGACGTTAACCGTGTCGTGATATCGCGCTTCGATCACTCGCTTGAGTGCCCTTTCAAAGGATCCTGATGACCCAAAGCCCTGATCCGACGCCGTTTCCCCTGGATCACCTCGCCGAACGAGCGTGTGCCAATGGGCAGGGTGAGAGACCCGCTTTGGTGCTTCGTGGGCAAACCCTTAGCCACAAGGCGTTAAAAGAGCGTGTGGCCCGTTTGGCAGGATGGTTGGCGAGGGTTCTTCCCGCAAAAGGCGCGCGTGTTGCCAGCTGGGCTGCAAAGGGCGAGCTCACCTGTCTTCTCCCCTTGGCAGCGGCGCGTGCGGGATTGATCCATGTACCGATAAACCCTTTGCTCAAACGCGCGCAGGTGGCGCATATTTTGGCTGATTGCGGCGCGTCATTACTGATCGCAACACCCTCGCGGCTGAAATCGCTTAAAGAAGCGGATATTCCTGCCAATTGCGGGCTTTTTGAGGAGGCGAAACCGCTTCAAGAGGCGGCTGAACTTGAGCAGGGATTGGAGGCCTCTTCGGCCAATCCCGGCGATATCTGCGCCATTTTATACACCAGCGGTTCAACGGGCCAGCCCAAGGGGGTTGTGCTTACGCATACAAACCTTTGGCTGGGGGCGGTCAGCGTTGCTCATTACCTAAAGCTGGCAGAGGATGATGTGACTTTAGCGGTGCTGCCCCTCTCGTTTGATTATGGCCAAAACCAGCTGCTTTCAACTTGGTATGCGGGTGGGAGCGTGGTTCCTCTCGATTTTTTGTTCCCGCGCGATGTGTCAAAAGCTTGCGCCAAGCATAAAGTGACAACGCTTGCGGCTGTGCCGCCGCTGTGGGTTCAATTGGCCGAGCTTGACTGGCCGAATGAGGCAAGCGGGTCTTTGCGGCGGCTCACCAACAGCGGCGGCGCGCTGACGTCTGATCTGGTTGGCGATCTCAGGCGACTATCTCCGCGCGCGGACCTTTATCCCATGTACGGCCTGACCGAAGCGTTTCGCTCCACTTATTTGGAGCCCGAGCTTGTCGAAAGTCATCCCACGAGCATGGGCACGGCAATCCCTTTTGCAGAAATCATAGTCATCGACGATGAGGGCGGGGTCGCAGGTCCAGGCGCAGAAGGGGAGTTAGTGCACTGCGGGCCGTTAGTGGCCAGAGGTTATTGGCAGGATGAAGCCCGGACAAAGCAGCGCTTTAAGCCGGCTCCAGAAAGCTCGCTTTATGGCGGTTTGGCTGTGTGGTCAGGTGACCGAGTTATTCGCGATGAGGACGGGCTGTTGTATTTCGTGGGCCGGCGAGATGCGATGATCAAAAGCGCAGGCAACCGGATTAGCCCTCAAGAAATCGAAGAAGCTGCGGCGGCGACCGGCTTTGTCGCCGAGGCAGTTGCTCTTGGCATTCCTGATGCAAGGCTTGGGCATGCGGTGCATTTGGTGGTGAGAGAAACGAGCGATGCAGAGGCAAAAACTCGCCTTCCCAAAGCCCTGCTAAAGGAACTTCCCAATTTTATGCAGCCTCACAAAATCCATTGGGTCGGTGCAATGCCGCTCAACCCCAATGGCAAGATTGATCGCGCCGCGCTCTATCGTGAGTTGACCGCAGGAGAGGACGTATGAAGACCAAACCTCTTGGCCCTGTTCCTGCTGGTTATTGCGCGGTCGACGGCGAGTTGGCGATTGATGGCCACAAAGCTGGTGATCTCGTCAGGGCAGCCGGGCAAACGCCTTTGTTTGTCTATTCAAAGACCCATCTTTCCGCGCGCGTTGCGCAATTGCGCGGGGCTTTACCGCCGCAGATTGGCATCAATTATGCCGTAAAGGCGAACCCTCACCCCGATGTGATCGCGCATATGGCCGCTCTCGTGCACGGGTTTGATATTGCGTCGTCGGGCGAGCTTGCAATGCTTGAGCGCGCTCACATTGACGCTGCACGGATTAGCTTTGCTGGACCGGGAAAGCGTGATGATGAATTAGAGGCCGCGCTTGCAGCGGGCGTCACTCTCAACTGCGAATCAGAAGGCGAAGCCCAGCGTTCGCTTGCGATTGGTCAGAGAATTGGCAAAACGCCTCGTATTGCGATCCGGGTCAATCCTGATTTTGAGCTTAAAGGATCGGGAATGAAGATGGGCGGGGGGCAAAGCCGTTTGGCGTAGATGCCGAGCGAGTGCCTGATCTTGCAAAGATGATCATTGCGCAAGGGGCACAGTGGTGCGGGCTTCACATCTTTACCGGCAGCCAAACCCTGAGCGCAGAAGCGATCATCGAAGCGCAAAGTAACGTATTGAACTTGGCGCTCAGTCTGACCGATCAAATCGGTGCGAGCTTGCCCAAACTCAATATGGGGGGCGGCTTTGGCATTCCTTACTTTCCGGGCGATGCACCGCTTGATCTAAACGCTGTGGGCGATGCTTTGCATGAATTGGTTGCGGCCAAATCGGACGATCTTGCCCAAACCGATCTGTGCGTAGAGCTCGGCCGCTATCTTGTTGGCGAAGCGGGCGTTTATCTATGCCGGGTGATCGACAAAAAAGTTAGCCACGGCCAGACTTATCTTATCACAGACGGGGGTTTGCATCATCAATTGGCTGCATCTGGCAACTTTGGAACGGTGGTGAGGCGTAACTATCCAGTGGCGATTGCTTCACGCTTCGATGCGAGCGCTGATGAAACTGTAAATGTGGTGGGATGCCTCTGCACCCCGCTCGACCGGCTTGCAGATGCAGCTGAGCTTCCGCGTGCCGAAGTTGGCGATCTCGTGGCTGTGTTCTGCGCAGGCGCTTATGGAGCAACCGCATCACCTGCAAACTTCCTCGGACATGGGCCAGCAGCAGAGGTTGTTGTTTAAACTTCACTAAATCGCCTGTCCCGAAATGGGATGGAGAGGCATTAGTCCCAGTATTACTAACATTATGTTCACCATTATTGGGCAGTAACTCCCAGTCAATCGCGAAAAGGTCTTTGCGTGAGGTCGCTCCTCGCACGGCCAGAAACCTTGTCGCAACAACTGACCTTGAGGAATTGCATCGATGCCTAAATCGCTCAACTTTATCCGTCTTGCAGGCGCGTTTTTTGCGACCATGACGCTCGCAGCTTGCGCCGCGACGGGTCCAGAGCTGCCGTCGGCCAGTTACGTGGAAAGCGATCTTACCCCTTCTACAGAATATCTTATCGGCCCCCGAGACTCGCTGAACATTCATGTGTGGCGCAATCCTGAGCTGAGCGCTGAGGATATTCAAGTGCGGCCCGATGGCCGGATCACCATTCCATTGGTGCGTGATATGCCAGCGGTTGGAAAAACGGCGACCGAGTTGCAAGACGACATTCGCGATGTGCTGGTTCAGTATATCGAACAACCTATTGTCTCGGTGATCGTCACCGACTTCAACTCGACCTTCGATCAGCAAATCAAGGTGGTTGGCGCGGCTGCGCAGCCGACGTCGATCCCCTTCAGCGCAAATATGACCGTTCTTGACGCGATGATTGCTGTGGGAGGGCTGGGCGAATTTGCTTCAGGCAACCGCTCCAAATTGCTGCGGATCGACCGGGAAACGGGGCAACAGAAAGAATACAAGCTGCGCCTGTCTGACCTGCTTCGTCGCGGGGATAGCACAGCCAACGTGATGCTGATGCCGGGGGACACCATCCTTATCCCCGAAAGCCGGTTCTAAAGGGGCGCGGACGGGACAATGAACGAACTTTTCGAAGAACTGCGCGCAGCGCTTTATTCGGTCTGGCATCGCCGCTGGATCGCGCTTGCTGTTGCCTGGGGTGTATGCCTTTTGGGCTGGCTCGTCGTGGCGCTCATTCCCAATACGTACGAGATCGAAGGCTCGCATCTTTGTGGATGTGGACGACGTTTTGTCTGAGCAATTGGGAATTGCAGGCGATGGCAAGGACGAGATCGCTCAAGTTCGCCAGACGCTTTTGAGCTCGGTCAACCTTGAGAAGGTGATCACAACCACGAAGCTTGGCGATGGCATTTCTGATCGCACTCAGCTTGAAACGGCGATCGGTGCGCTCTCCAAAGACGTTCAGGTCGAGAGCGAGGAAGACACGCTATTTTCAATCAGCGCGACCGTCGGCAAGGGCGGTCTGAGCGATTCAGAAAACGCAGTTCTTGCGCGTGATGTCGTACAAAAGCTGCTCGATATTTTCCGCGAGGAGCATATTTCCGGCAATCGCGCTGAAATCAGCGGGGCGATCAGTGATCTCAATGAACAGCTCGAAGAGCGCAAAGACGAACTCGAAGAGGCCGAAGAGCGCCGTCTGGCGTTCGAGGCGCAATATCCTGACCTGATCGGCGGGACAGCGACCCTTTCCACGAGGGTTCAGCAGTCACGCACCGAACTGCGCGATATCGAAGCGGATCTGGCCGCAGCACAAAGCGCTCTGGCAGCGATGAATTCACAGATTGCGAGCACACCGCGCACAATCGTTGGTTCGGCTGAGGCTGTAGGTCCCCAGGCCGCGCTGCTTCAGGCTCAAACTCAGCTTGCGGGTCTTAGATCGCGCGGGCTCACTGAAGAGCATCCAGACGTCGTATCGACAATGCGTCAGGTCGAGATTTTGACCCGGCAAGTCGCTGGCGCTGGTCCTAACGAAGTGGTTGGAACGCCAAACCCTGCCTATTCGCAGCTGCAAGCACTTCGCGCTGATCGGCAGGCCTCGATAGAATCGCTTCAATCACGCCGCGCTGCGTTGCAATCGCAGCTGGCATCGCTTGCTGCCAGTCAGGCAACGGAACCGGCAGTGGCAGCCGAAGCCAACCGGATCAGCAGAGATTACGAGGTGCTTCGCGATAATTATGAACGCCTTTTGGAAGACCGCGAGAAATTGCGCACCCGCAGCGATGTGGTCGACGAAACCAGCCAATACAAATTTGATTTGGTCGACCCTCCCGTCGTGCCCCAATCGCCAGCCGCGCCAAATCGCCCGCTGCTTCTGCTCGGAGTTTTGATCGCCGGAATAGGCGCAGGCGTGGGTGTAGCATGGGTCTTGGGACAGCTCAGATCTGGATTTGTGACGGCGCAAAAGCTCGAAAAATCAATGGGACTGCCGGTTATCGGTTCGGTTTCGTTGAACCTTTCTGACGCGGCAAGGGGTCATAGCAAGCGGCGCACTAAGCAGTTCGCGGGGGCTTTTGCAGGGCTCTTTGGCGTGCTGGCCATCCTTTTGGTCATCGAGGTCGTCTCGATTGGGACGATTGTGTGAGGAAACAAAGATGACAGACCAGAGCAACTTCTCACGCAAGACGGCCAACCCAGCGGGCGATCCGGCTAGCAACAACGCCATGCGGCGCCGCACCTCTCTTTTGGAGCGGGCGGATGCGGCATTTGGCCTGGACGGATTTGGCACAAAGCCGGTTCCGGCCAATCTGCCTGCCGCCCCGCGACCATTTGTCCCCCCGGCAAAGCGTGCCGCGCCCTCTTCGGCGCCGCAAATTGCGGTTCCTCAAAGCGAGGTCGAGCACCAAGCCCGTGAGACGCCCCCGAGCGAATTTGTGGCCGAGCCTGCACCAAAACCGGTGCGTCCGGTGACTTTGCGCGGGCCGCGCGTCCAAATCGACCGAGAGGTGTTGCAAGAAGAGGGGCTGATTTGTCCTGAGGCACCGGTCACCGGTCTTCTTGAAGAGTTTCGCATCATCAAGCGCGAGCTTCTGGCAGAAGCGCGCCATTCAGGCGAGGATTATGCGCGCCGCGTGCTGGTCAGCTCTCCGCTCACCGATGAAGGCAAGACGTATTGCGCCATGAACCTTGCAATCGCTTTGGCAGCAGAGCGCGATGTTGAGGTGATTTTGGTGGATGCCGATGTGATCAACCCATCGGTTGCACGCCGGTTTGACATCGAAACAGGGCCCGGACTTATGGATGCATTGGCGGATAAGTCGCTGCGTCCTGAGGACCTTGTTTCTCCGACCGATATTCCAAGATTGTTTGTCCTGCCAGCAGGCACAAGCAGCGCGCGCGATTCCGAATATTTGACCAGCGTTCGCACGGGTCACGTCCTAGACCGCCTGACGCGCGGGGCGCCGAACCGCTTTCTGATTTTCGATACACCGCCTGCTCTTGCAGCATCACCAGCAGCAGAGCTTGCAGCGCATGTCGGCCAGACCGTTCTGGTCGTTCGAGCAGACGACACAAGCCGTGCTGCTCTCGACGATGCGGTGCAACTCTTGTCGGCGTGTTCCGACATCAAACTGCTTCTCAATGCAACACAATTCAGCCCGTCGGGTCGCCGCTTTGGCGACTATTATGGCGAAGGGGAGGAATGACAATGCGTACCCTCACTGCAACTCTAATGACCGGATTTGCGACGCTTGCGATTGCGGCACCTGCTTTTGCTCAAGACGGCCAAGAAAGCCGGCAAGAGAGCCGCGTGACCATCCAGCCTTACATCGAGGTCTCTCAAATTCTCACAGCGCAGCTTTCCCCGGAAAGCGATCAGCTTACATTTACCCAAATCGCGGCCGGCGTTGATACCGGTGTGCGTGGTCGAAACAGCGGCGCATCGGTTTCTGTCCGGTATGAGCGCAACATTAGCTACGGCGATGATGCGCTTGATACAGACACAGTCAGCGGGATCGCTCGAGGCTATCTCTCGGTCGTTCCGCAGGCTCTCACCCTCCAGGCAGGCGCATTGGCTAGCCGCTCGCGGGTGGATGAAGGAGGGGCCGTATCTGCAAACCCGCTTGTCAGCGATGATGCTACGAGCCAGGTTTTCAGTGGCTTTGTAGGGCCCGAATTCAAAACCCGCGCTGGCGCATTCGAAATCGCGGGTAACGCCCGGGTTGGTTATAACCGCTTTGAGGCGAACGATGCGGTGTTCGATTCCACCGGCGGTCTAGTCGACACATTCGACGATTCGATCACTTATGGGGGCCGGGCTGCGATTGGCACTGCGCCAGGTGATATTTTGCCGGTCGGTGTGGCGGTGTCCGCAGGCGGGTATCAAGAAGATGTCTCTAACCTTGATCAGCGGGTGCGCGATCTTTACGTGCGCGGCGACGTCACTGTCCCTGTCTCACCAACCCTCGCCCTTGTGGGCGGCGTCGGTTATGAAGACGTTGAGGTTTCCGCCCGCGATGCTCTCCTAGATGCAGCAGGCAATCCAATCCGTGATGAAAGCGGCCGCCTTGTAACTGATAGCGCGTCAGACCGCATTGTTGCATTCGATGTTGATGGGCTTTTGTGGGACGTTGGTGTCCTTTGGCGCCCAAGTTCGCGCACCAGCCTCGAGGCGCGCGTGGGGCGTCGCTATGACAGCACGACCTACTATGGGACCTTCAGCTATGTACCGAGCACCCGCAGCTCGTTTGCGGTGCAGGTTTATGACAGTATCTCCGGCTTTGGCGGTGTACTCAACAATTCGCTCGCACAGCTTTCCTCCGACTTCGAAGCGCAGCGCAACCCGCTGTCAGGCGACTTTGGCGGCCTTGTGCAAAGCAATGACGGTGTAGGCCTCGTCAATCCGCTTGGCTCTGTCCGCAGTTCCGCCTTCCGGGGCCGAGGCGTGGCAGCGAGCTATCAGCAAAAGATTGGCCGTCTCAATGCAGCGCTCGGCGTTGGCTATGATCGCCGCACGTTCATTGCTGATGCAGATGGCGTTTTAGGCCCAATCGATGGTGTGGTGGATGAAAGCTACTACGTCACTGGCTCGCTTAGCCGGGCCATTGGGCGCAGCGGTGATCTGTCCGCAACCGCTTATGCAAATTTGTTCAAAACCGATGGCGACGAAAACGGCGATCTCACCGCATTTGGTGCCTCAGCCGCTTACAGCCGCTTAATCGCAGGCCGATTGTCTGCGCGGGCAGCTGTTGCCGTGGACTTTTTCGACAGCGAATTCACTGATGAAGACTTTGCCACAGCCACAGGTTTGCTGGGCCTACGGTATGACTTCTAAGGGACCGATGGAGCGTTAGGGAAAATGTACGATTCTTATTACGGTTTTAGTGGACGACCGTTTCAGCTGACCCCTGATCCGGAGTTCTATTTTGAGAGTGCCAGCCACAAAAAGGCGATGAGCTATCTCGGATATGGGCTCAATCAGGGCGAGGGCTTTATCGTCATCACTGGCGAGGTGGGAGCTGGTAAATCCACTCTCGTAGCACATCTGATGGAGCGCATTGATCCAGAGGCTTTGACCGTTGCTCAAGTGGTAACCTCTGCGCTTGACGGCGAAGAGCTGATCCATGTGGTTGCGCAGTCTTTTGGCATCCCTGTGGATGGTAAAGACAAAGCGGGCGCATTGGGCGCGATTGAGCAATTCTTGCAAGATGAGGCGCGTGAAGGCCGCCGCTGCCTTCTGATCGTGGATGAGTGTCAGAACCTTGAGTTCACCGCTTTGGAAGAGCTTCGTATGCTCTCAAACTTCCAGCTCGGTTCCCACCCTCTTCTCCAAAGCCTGCTTTTGGGTCAACCAGAATTCCGCAGAACATTGGCGCATCATCCGAACCTTGATCAGCTGCGTCAACGCATCATCGCCTCGCATCACCTCGAGGCGCTCGATGAAGAAGAGCTGGAGGATTACGTCCACCACCGCCTCACTCATGTGGGGTGGGAGCACCAGCCATCGCTCGAAGCTGGGCTTTTGCCTGCGCTTTACCAAGCGACAGGCGGCATTCCTCGCCGTGTGAACCAGATCATGAACCGGGTGCTTTTGCTCGGCGCTATTGAAGAGCGCGATGAGATCGGTTTGCGCATGTTGGATGCAGTGCTGGACGAAATGCAGGAGGACCAATTGCGCGGATCAAAGGCGCGGTCATTGGCGGTGGATCCTCCGAAACCGGAGGATGCGCCTACCGCTGTGGTTCAATCCGAAGCAGAGGACGAGGTTGAAACGCTCGAACTCACCGAGCCGGTGCCGGAGTTTAAGTCGTCATTGGAAGCTGTTGCGGAGGAAGATGCTCTTGCAGAGCCGGTCGATCCTGAAGCGGAAGCTCAAATTGAAAGTGTTCCGGCAACCGAAGTCGCTGCCATGATGGCGCAGCGCGATGCGCGGGCCGCTGAACTTGAGGCAGCCATTGGCGAGCTTCAAGCCGCAGGCGCTGAACCAGAAATCAAGATGCCGCAATCGGTGGGCGATGAAGATCTGACGATGGCTTTGGGGCGCATTGAAGCACGCCTTGAGGAGCAGGAGCGTTCGTTCCGGCACGTCATGACAATGCTGATTGAATGGCTTGAGGACGATAAGTCGCGCGAGGCGGCCTAATTCGATGAACGCACAAAGTCCTTTTCCTTTTCAAGACGCGACCAACCGGCCGATCATCAACGGGCTATCGGTTGATGTAGAGGATTGGTTTCAAGTCGGCGCGTTCGAGAACGCAATTAGGCGCGATGATTGGGACAGTTTGCAAAGCCGTGTTGAGGGCAATGTGGAGCGCATTCTTAGCCTCTTTGGCGAAGCGGGAGTGAACGCGACGTTCTTTACTCTTGGCTGGGTGGCACAGCGCTGTCCGCATATCATTCGGCGGATCGCAGAGGCTGGCCACGAGGTGGCAAGCCACGGGTATGATCACACGCGTGTATTCACGCTGGACCCCGCCAAATTTGGCGAGGATATCCGTAAGACCCGCGAAATCCTTGAAGACGCATCAGGTCAAAAGGTCATTGGATATCGTGCGCCAAGCTTTTCGATAGACCCGCGTTCGTCTTGGGCATACGATGTGCTGGCAGCGCAAGGTTACACTTATTCCTCAAGCGTCGCCCCGATTGTTCACGATCATTATGGCTGGCGCGAAGCTCCCCGATTTGCTTTTCGCCCTGTATCTGGCTCGCGGATGCTCGAAATCCCGGTGACAACAGCGCTTCTTGGCTCACGCCGGTTGGCTGCGGGCGGCGGAGGTTTCTTTCGCGTTCTTCCTTATGCATTTTCGCGCTGGGCAATCGCTCAGGTGAACCGAGAAGATGAGCGCCCTGCGGTTTTCTATTTCCACCCATGGGAAGTGGACCCAGATCAACCACGGGTGCCAAATGCGCCGCTTCGTTCAAAACTGCGGCACTATACAAACCTCAAAAAGATGGCGCCCAAGCTCACTAAGCTTGTGAAGGATTTTCGCTGGGGCCGGATGGATGAGCTTGCTGAGGTAGAGGCGAGGCGGGCTTTCGATTTCGCACCTGCATCCCAGGCCGCTGAGGCCGTGTGATGAATGCTCCTGTCAATCTTACTGTGAAGGCCGAAAGCGTCGATCTTTCGGACAAAAAGCAAGCCTTACGCATTGATGCTTTCGTGCAAGAAATGGGGGCGAGTATATTTCACCGTCCCGCCTGGCTTCTGGCGGCAGAGCGCGGAGCAGGTCAGCGTGCCGGCGGTATCTTGGTGCAGCAGCTCGGCGTTATTCGGGGCTGGCTGCCCCTTACTGAGGTGCGCTCGTTTCTCTTTGGCAAAGCTTTGGTCTCGAGCGGGTTTGGAGTTGGCGGCGGGATCGTCGCCGAAACGCCTGAGGCAGCCCGCGAGCTCGTAACCGCGGCGCAGGCGCTTGCGGTAAAACTGGGCGCAGGCAGCGCCGAACTGCGCGGCGGCCCCGTGCCGGATGGTTGGCAGGCTGTCGCCGACAAACATTGCGGCTTTGAGCGCGATCTTGCCGAGGATGACGAAGCAGAATTGCTTGCTATTCCTCGAAAGTCGCGTGCCGAGGTGCGTAAAGGATTGAAGAACGGTCTCGATGTTTTCACAGGCCGATCGTCCAAGGATTTGGCCGCGCATTATGCCGCGTATTCCGAAAGCGTCAGAAACCTAGGTACGCCTGTATTTCCCAAAGCTCTTTTCCGTAAAATGCTTGAAGCATTTCCGGATGAAAGCGACATTCTGACTATCGCGCGAGACGGCAAGCCCCTCGCGAGCGTGCTTTCGTTTTATCATGGGGGCGCAGTGCTCCCATTTTGGGGGGAGGCGGCTTTGCAGCGCGCGGGGCGAGAGCCAATGAGTTGATGTATTTTGAGCTAATGCGCCATGCACGCAGCAGGGGCATTCTGCGGTTTGATTTTGGGCGGTCGAAAATCGCCAGCGGGCCTGCAAAATTCAAGAAGAACTGGGGCTTTGATCCTGAGCCTCTCACCTATGCCACCTGGACGCCGCCCGGCGCGCAGGCACGCGATGTCGATCCGACCAGCGAAGCTTACAGCCGCAAGATTGAGCTTTGGAAGAAGCTTCCTTTGCCTGTGGCAAACACCCTGGGCCCAATCATCGCCCGCGGCCTTGCATAGGAAACTTTGGCGTGGGCGAAATTCTCTTTCTGGCGCACCGGGTGCCGTTTCCGCCCAATCGCGGAGACAAGATCCGCAGCAGCAACCTGCTGAAGAAGCTCGCACAGCTCGCACCTGTTCATGTCGGCTGTTTTGCAGAAAGTGATGAGGACAGGGCTGGGGGGCGCAGGTCAATGCAATCGCCGCATCTCATTCGGTCGTAAACCGGAGCAAGCCGCTCGTCCTTGCAGGCGCTGAAGCCGTGCTATCTGGCAAGCCTGTCAGCCTGACTGCGTTTCACAGTGATCGTCTTGAGAAATGGGTCCATGATACCCTTGCAAGCAGGCCGATTAGTACGATCTTCGTTTTCTCAGGCCAGATGGGACAGTACATTCCCGACGATTTTGCCGGACGTGTTGTCGTTGACCTTTGCGATGTGGATAGCGCCAAATTTGAAAGCTATGCGCAGGCAGGCCAGCGGGTCTGGCTCAATGCGCGGGAAGGCCGCTTGCTTTCGCGTGAAGAAGAACGCTTGGCAAAACGCGCATATACAACTGTACTCATCAGCGAAAATGAAGCGTCACTGTTCCGTTCCCGCTTGGAGGATGCCTCGGGCACCAATGTCCAAGTGATTGGAAACGGCATTGATGCGCAATTCTTCGACCCCGATAAAACCCAGCCTCACAGCGCAATCGTCTCGCGTCCCGGTCCGCATCTCGTGTTTACCGGCCAAATGGATTACGCGCCCAACGAACAGGCTGCACTTTGGGCGATCAATAATTTTTGGGAAACATACCGCGCTCAGCATCCTAATGCGGAAATCCACGTCGTTGGGCGCAGCCCAACGCGGCGCGTGAAGGACGCGGCACGGGACGGTGTGACAATCTGGGGAGAGGTTCCCGATGTGCGTCCCTTCATCGCGGCTGCTGACTGCGTCGTTGTGCCCCTTTCCATTGCGCGGGGTGTGCAAAACAAAGTTCTTGAGGCGATGGCGATGGCGCGCCCTGTGGTCCTGACACCGCAAGCAGCGACAGGCATTGATGCAACCGACGGTGTGCATTGGGCTCTGTGCGAGGCAAACGCGGCGGCCATGTGTGCGACGATGGATAAGCTATTGGGTGATCCAGCAGGAGCAGCCGAATTGGGCCGCAATGCGCGGCAGTTTGTTTTGGACAATCATGCCTGGGACGCGGTGCTCAGCCCTCTCGATGAGCTTGTTCAATCGAGGGAAGGGGTGACGCGCGATGCAGCATAACGCTTCTCTCAATCGCAGGCTTGAAGCAATGGGTCTCGGATCGCTCAGCAAAGCATGGCGCGAGGCCTTAGGGATTTTAGCGCTCGGGACCCTCGCCCTCTTTACAATCACTATGCGCGAATGGGCAGAGATGCTTCACCAATGGTGGAATATCGACACCTATTCCCATGTCCTCCTCGTGCCGGTTATCATTGGGTGGCTTGTCGCGTTAAAAGCCCGTCAGCTCGTCACGCTTGATCCGCGCCCCTGGTTACCGGGTCTGTGCGTCCTTGCAGCGGGATTGGGGCTCTGGTTGCTTGGCCGGGTAAGCGGCGCAAACCTCATCGCGCATGCCGGGGCCGTTGGAGCGCTTCAAGGGCTGGTCATCGCCTCGCTTGGCCCCCGCGTTTCAACGCTCATAGCTCTACCCTTGTGTTTCGCTGTGTTTCTCGTTCCGTTTGGTGATGAGATAATTGAACCTTTGCAGGTGATCACAGCGCACATCGCAATCGCTCTCACCGATTGGAGCGGTATTCCGGCCCATTTTGACGGCATTTATATCGACACACCCGTTGGCCTCTTCATTGTTGCCGAGGCGTGTTCCGGTGTCCGCTTCCTCATCGCCATGTTCACGCTTGCGATTTTGGTGGCATTCACCCGCTTTAAGCGTTGGTCTAATCGTTTGGGTTTTATCGCGGTGTCGATCATTGTCCCGATCATTGCCAATGGCATTAGAGCGTGGGGCACCGTCTATATCGCGCAAAGCCAAGGGGTCGAATTCGCCGCTGGATTTGACCATGTGTTCTATGGTTGGTTCTTCTTCGCTTTCGTCGTTGTGTTCATCTTGGGCCTTGCGTGGAGGTTTTTTGAACTCGACCCTGAAGAATACGGGTGGAGCGTCAGTGAGCTTTCATCCTTCGGCCTGATCAAACGTCTCGAGACAGGTTTCGCGCGTCCAATAGCAGTACTCACCGCGATATTGGCTATGACTTTATGCGCAGGCTCGGTCGCAGTCATTGCTGCTCCTGCATCCTTAGGCTAGTTGCGTTTGCATAATGTGCGGGATCGCCGGGATATTTCATTCTGAAACGCCAAAGCCGGTCGATCCTAGCCGGGTCGAGCGCATGTGCGATGCTATGGTCCACAGAGGACCAGATGGTTCCGGGGTATGGATCGATCAGGGCATTGGGTTAGGGCATCGACGCCTCTCCATCATCGACCTTGAAGGGTCCCCTCAACCGATGCATTCGCCCGATCGAAGGGCCGTGATCGTCTTCAACGGGGAGATCTACAATTTTCGCGAGCTGCGTGATGAGCTTGCAAGGGACGGTGCGCGCTTCAAAACGCAGGGCGACACGGAAGTCATTTTGGCTGCTTGGCAAAAATGGGGCCCTGATTGCCTTTCGCGTCTTGATGGCATGTTCGCTTTCGCGCTCTATGATCTTGACAAAAGGCAACTGTTCCTCGCCCGCGACCGATTTGGCGTCAAACCGCTGTTCTTGTCGCAGCTTTCTGATGGAAGCTTGATTTTCGCCTCTGAGCTCAAGGGGCTGCTCACTCATCCCTTAATGCGTAGACGGATGAACCCGCAGGCGCTCGACGCCTTTATGGCATGGGGGTATGTGCCCGACACTCATTCCATAATTGAGGGGGTCTCCAAACTGCGGGCCGGCCACTTTCTGCTGCTTGATCAAGGTAAGCCCTTGAATGAGCAGCGGCGTTGGTGGGATATCAACTTTGCAGACCGGGCTACTGGTAACGAGGCTGATCTGTCAGCGGAGCTGGTTCACTTGCTACGCGAGGCTGTGCAATCGCGCATGGTCTCTGATGTGCCTTTGGGCGCATTCCTTTCCGGCGGTGTCGATTCCTCGAGCGTTGTTGCCCTGATGAGCGAGGCCAGCGCGCAGCCTGTTCGCACATGTTCAATCGGCTTTGACGAAGAGGCGCTCGACGAGACGAGTTACGCTGAGAAGATCGCTCAGCAATTCGCAACATCACACGAAGCCAAGACCGTCAGCCCCGACGATTTTGCCGAAATCGACACGCTCGCTGCGATGTTTGATGAGCCTTTTGCCGATGCATCCGCCTTGCCAACTTGGCGGGTGTGTCAATTGGCGCGCAAGAAAGTGACCGTAGCGCTTTCTGGAGACGGCGCGGACGAGGCATTTGCCGGATATCGCAGACAAGTCTTCCAACACAATGAAGACCGAGTGCGCTCGCTGCTCCCATCAAGCGTGCGCGGGTCCGTGTTTGGCGCTCTGGGCCGAGCCTGGCCAAAAGCCGATTGGGCACCCCGGGCTCTGCGTGCGAAAACCACGTTTCTGGCGCTCGCTGAGAATGGAGAGGCTGCCTATGCCCGCGCACTTGGTGTGACCACGCCGCGCATAAGGCATGATCTGTATTCTGATGAGTATCGCCGCGAGCTAAGCGGGTTTCAGGCAGAAGATGAACTCGTCGCCGTGATGGCAAGTGCCCCAGCGCGAAGCGGGCTCGACCGTGCGCAATATGCCGATCTCACATTTTGGCTTCCCGGCGATATCCTTACTAAGGTCGACAGAACAAGCATGGCGGTGAGCCTTGAAGCGAGGGAGCCGCTGCTCGATCACCGATTGGTGGAGTTCGCAGCGAAACTGCCGGAGGGCATGCGAGTGAAAGGCAAAACCGGCAAATATCTGCTTAAAAAATGCATGGAGCGCTACCTTCCAGACGAAGTGCTTTACCGTCCCAAGCAAGGTTTTGTGACCCCGATAGCATTGTGGATGCGCGGGCCTCTGGCCGACCAAATTCGCTCTATTTCCAGGTCCTCCAAATTGGTTCAATCTGGATGGATCAATGGACAAACTGTGGGCAATCTGGCCGAGGCCCACATTTCGGGTCGAAGCGATCATTCACGAACGCTTTGGCAGTTGTTAATGCTCGAAAAATCACTTCGCGCGCTTCAGGTGCAAGGTTGATCAGCCCGCGAGTGCCGGAAATAATGTCAACGCTTTTGTAATAAAATTATACAGCCCTGTCTCATTTTGTCACAGCAATGGCCAAGACTATTCGGCGGTTCAAATTATATGTTTGCAAAATATCGCAAAATCGGAGTAGTCTCTCATCAACGCAGCGCGATCACGTGGTGCAGGCGGATGATCAATAGATCACCGTAATTAGGGTCAAGTCCGGAGTTCGGTGTCGTGGACAGTAGCATTGGAAATCCGATTTCGTTTTCTGAAGAAGGCGAAGCTATGTCATCGAGCGTTCTAAACAACGCCGTTCCTGAAGGACTTTTCAAGCTTTCAGAACTTGATGTTCTGTATGACGACAGTAGTGCCGCTCTGTGGACTTACATGAGGCCTACTGGACGCCCAAGTTTCACTTCGTCCATGCTGGAAAATTTTGAAGCATGGCAAGAACTCATCTCAGCAGGATTTGGTGCGGACCATGTGCCGCTTCGTTATCTTATACTCGGGAGCCGGTCACAGGACGTCTTTTGCTTCGGCGGTGATTTGGAGCTTTTTCAAAATTTGATCCGGTCAAAGGACCGCGATGGGTTGGTGGAATATGGCCACCGGTGCTGCGCGATCCTAGAGCGCAACGCGCGTTCGCTCGATTTGCCGATGCTCACGATTGGACTTGTACAAGGTGCAGCGCTTGGTGGCGGGTTCGAATCTCTTTTGTCGTTCGATCACATCATCGCAGAGCGCCAGGCGACGTTTGGATTGCCGGAGATTATGTTTGGTTTGTATCCTGGGATGGGGGCGCATGTCTTCCTCTCGCGCAAACTTGGCACTGCCATGGCTGAGCGCATAATTCTGTCGAACAAAACGTATACCGCTGAAGAGATGTATGATTTCGGCATTGTTCAACAGGTCGTGGAGCCGGGCGAAGGTGAGAGCGCGGTGCGCGAATTTATCAAGAAGTCGGAACGGCGACACGCTGGCTTGGTTGCAGCGCGCAAAGCCACTGGTCTCGTATGGCCAATCGAGCTTGCTGAACTCAATGCGATCACTGAACTTTGGGCTGATACTGCGCTTCAGCTTAGCGAAACCGACCTCAAAGTGATGAGCAGACTTGTTGCAGCTCAAGGCCGAATTGCGGACCGTTTGGCTGCGGCCTGACCCCATCCTCCGCGAATATATCGGGCACCGCAATCAACCTTCGGCGCCGTGGCCAAGCGCCATGTAATCTGCGCTCTGCATCTCGTTAAGTCTGCTTATCGTTCGTTCAAACTCAAAGCTTCCGTCACCCGACTGATAGAGGTTTTCTGGCGCTGTTGCAGCGGTCACGAAAAGTTTGACCCGGTGTTCGTAGAGGGCATCAATCAACGTCACAAAACGAGCCGCTTCGTTGCGCTTTTCCGGTCCCATCTGCGGAATGCCAACGATAATCACCGTGTGAAATTCGCGCGCAATCGTAAGGAAGTCGGCGGCGCCGCGCGCTTCGCCACAAAGACGCTTGAAGCTGAAAACGGCTACGCCTTTCAATGATTTGGGAACGTGCAAACTCCTCTTTGCACTCACCGCGAGTTTACCTGAGGGGACGTTGGCTGCATCCTCTGGTGCAAAATCCGTGAGCCGGAAGAAAACCTCACGCACTTTCGCCGTCGCCTTATCACCCACAGGCGCGTACCAGCATTGCATATCGCCAATTCGGTCGAGCCGGTAATCCGTGAGGCCATTTAGGCTCAGCACGTCGAGCTCTTCATTGATCAAATCAATAAACGGGAGAAAATGTTCTCGGTTCAGACCGTCTTTATAAAGGTCGCCAGGAACCCGGTTCGATGTGGTCACGATCGTCACCCCGCGCTCCATTATAAGCTGAGTGAACAGCCTGCTCATAATCATGGCATCGGCAGAATTGGTAACAACCATCTCATCAAATGCGAGGACACGTACGCCTTCGGAGAGTTTTGCCGCGACTACCGGGATCGGATCACCCTCGTGCGTTTTTCGCGCTTCGCGCATTTCGGCGTGTACTTCCTGCATAAAGGCATGAAAGTGGACCCGGCGTTTTTCTTGGATCGTCAGGCTGTCGTGGAACAAATCCATCAGCATGGATTTTCCCCTGCCAACGCCGCCCCACATGTATACGCCTTGGGCGCGGGGCGCTTTCTTTGCGAAAAGTTGGGCCAAGAGCCCGCCCGGACGCTCCGCTTCTAGCTCTTTCTGCAAGGAATCGAGCCGCGCTGCGGCCCGCCTTTGATCGACATCTTCTTGCAGCTCTCCATTCGCGATGAGCTGTTCAAACCTCGCAAGCGTGCCAGTCATTGTGGTGCAGGTTTGGCTATAATCTTGCGCACAATTGCCGAATGCGAGGCGATGATGGTCTCGCCTTGCACAACTTGCCCGCGGATAAACATGAGCTTGCCGGTTTCGCGGACGATTTCATTCACCGCATCCAGAGGCAGGGCCGGATCACCTGCATCGACAAATTGCGTTGACATTTCGAGCGTAACTGAAGGGCCTGCGTTACCACTACCGATCATATGCATTGCATTGAAGATTGAGATATCAATCAGCGCAAGCGTCACTGCTCCGTGCATATTGCCTTGCAGGTTCTGATGCTTACGCTCTGGAAACATGCGCAGTCGCGCTTTTCTATCATCGTCGACCCGGGTAATAAGGTGCCCCATGACCGCGCCATTGAACAAGGTTTTATCCCTGATGTTCCATTGCCGCCAACCCGGATTATCGGGGCAGGGACCGTCTTGGAAATATTCCTCGCGCGACGACATGAGCTGAAAGCCTAAATAGCGCGTTCCGCCATCATTTTTTTGGTTTCCGCAATCGCTTTGGCAGGCGACAGCCCCTTAGGACACACATTCGCACAGTTCATGATTGTGTGACAGCGATAGAGGCGGAAGGGGTCTTCGAGTTCATTCAAGCGCTCGCCCGTCATCTCATCCCGGCTATCGGCAAGCCAGCGGTAAGCTTGAAGCAAAATAGCGGGCCCCAGGAATTTGTCCGAGTTCCACCAGTATGATGGGCACGAGGTCGAGCAACAGGCGCACAAAATGCACTCATAAAGACCGTCAAGCTTCTCGCGCTCTTTCGGGCTTTGCAGGCGCTCTTTACCAGAAGGCGTCGTGCTGACCGTTTGCAGCCATGGCTTGATCGAGGCGTATTGCGCATAGAAGTGAGTGAAATCAGGTACAAGGTCCTTGATCACATCCATATGCGGCAAAGGAGTAATGCGGATTTCACCCTTAAGGTCTTCAATTGCGGTGGTGCAGGCCAGACCGTTCTTGCCATTCAAATTCATCGAACATGACCCGCAAATCCCCTCGCGGCATGACCGACGAAAGGTCAGCGTAGGGTCGAGCTCATTTTTTATCTTGAAAAGCGCGTCCAGAACCATGGGACCGCATTCGTCCAGGTCGATCTCAAACTTGTCATAGCGCGGGTTGTCGCCTGTATCGGGATCATAACGATAAATCTTGAACGACTTCACTCGCGAGCCGCCAGATGCTTTGTGAACTTGGCCATTGCTCGTGATCTTCGAATTTTTCGGAAGCGTGAAAGTCGCCATGATCGCTTAATCCCTGTTTGCGTTGTTTCTTCTCTAACGGCTTGTGCGCGGGTGGCAAGTCAGTGGGTGTTGCGAGGATTAGGATAGCACTTGTTTTTGCCTCAACCTCGGCCCCCCGCTCTTGGAGGCGCATGGTCGCTAACACAATACGGCTGTTGCACCAGCCCATTCATTGATGGTCGTAAATATCTGACATCACTGGATAATGATAGTCGGCGAGACGTGCCGTCATTTTCTCATGCTTTTCGGCGGGAACTCAATCGTCTCAGCTTCACTGTAGCTTTGATGAGCAATTTAAGAGAACGAGACGCCGGTTTAGGCAGAGTAACACCGCGCAGCGCCGCAGTCTTTGGCGCAGGTGGGGGTATTGGCAGGGCGCTGGTCAGGCAGCTGGTGCAGGGCGGCTGCGAACGGGTTCATGCTGGCTCGCGGTCCGGCGGCGCGGGCGCTTATGCCGGAGAGATACCATTCGCATTTGATCTGACTGATGAGACGAGCATCGCAAAGGCCGCGAAACTGATGCGCGATGCACCTCCGGAGCTGGTTATAGTTGCAAGCGGTGTTCTAACTTCGGAAAGCGGGGAGGGACCGGAGCGCACTTTGCGCAAGCTCGATCCGCACGTCATGGCCCAGATATTCGCGCTCAACACGATCGGCCCGGCGTTAATTGCCAAGCACATCCTACCCTTGATGCCGCGCGGCGACCGGTTTGTGTTTGCCGCATTAAGTGCGCGTGTCGGGTCGATTTCGGACAATCAGCTTGGCGGATGGCATTCTTACCGGGCGTCAAAAGCCGCGCTCAATATGCTGATCAAAAACTTTGCCAACGAGATGGGCCGCACACATAAACGCGGCGTTGTTCTGGGTCTCCACCCTGGAACGGTTGATACAGGGCTCTCCAAACCGTTCCAAAAGGGCCTGCCCGATGGTCAGCTTACCGAGCCTCAGCAGGCGGCGCAAAACCTCATTGAGGTCATGTTGCGCGCTAGCCCTGAAGATAGCGGCAAGGTGTTTGATTTTGCGGGGAAACTGATCGATCCCTAGGCTGCGTGGACAAATGGAACCATTTCGCGCAATATCTCGCCCAAAGCGACAGGAAAAGGAGCGCGTCATGGGGCTGGGAGACTGGTACGATGCAAATGTGATGCCGCGGCTCATTCGTTGTGCGTGCAGCACGGGTCAGGTGATGAAGCGGCGTTCTCATGTGGTGCCTTTGGCAAAGGGCGATGTGTTTGAGCTTGGCTGCGGTGGCGGCATTAATCAGCAGTTTTATGATGTTGACGCGGTCAAAAGCTATGCCGGGATCGACCCACATGGGGGGCTTTTGGACGCTGCGAAAGCCGAGGCTGAGGCCAAGGGCTGGCCTGCCGATATCCGCCAAGGGATCGGAGAGAACATCCCGTTCGCGAGCAGTTCTTTCGACACCGTTGTTTGCACCTTTACCCTGTGTTCAGTGCAGGATCCGGACGCGGTACTATCTGAAATGCGCCGTATTCTTCGCCCGGGCGGGAAAGCGCTATTCCTCGAACATGGCCGCGCGCCTGATAAGGACGTTGCCAAATGGCAGAACCGCATTGAGCCTGTATGGAAGCGTCTTGCAGGCGGATGCCATTTGACACGGCCCATCGGCTCGGCATTCCGGGGAGCTGGATTTGAGGTAGCGCCTTTGGGACAAGGCTATCTGCCCAAAGCGCCAAAGTTCGCCATGTGGAATGAATGGGGCGAGGCAAGGAAAGCGGGCGTCTAGGTCAATAAAAAGCCCGCCTTAGAGAGAGTGTCTCGAAGGCGGGCCTTTTGTATCAGAAGGCGATTACTCGCCGAAAGTGCGCTGCCACCACCCACGTTTTTTAGGAGCGTCAGCATCATCATTTGATGCATTGTCAGCAGGCGCTTCATCGGCAACAGGAGTTTGTGCAGGTGCTGACGCTTTTGGCGCAGCTTCTGCCTCAGTGGCCTCTGCTACAGCAGCCTTTGTCTCAGCAGCGGTTGCCTCGGAGGCTTCCGCCTCAGCCTCTGGCTCAACCTTCTTCTTGCGAGGCGCGCGTTTGCGCTTGGGTTTGGGCTTTTCCTCGGCTTCCGGTTCAGGAGCAGGTGCCTCTTCCGCAGGTTTCTCTGCGGTTTTGGCCGCGGTTTTGTCCGCGGTTTTGTCTTCTGCGGGTTCTTCGACCTTCTTCTTGCGAGGAGCGCGTTTGCGCTTTGGTTTCTCAGCTTCCGCGGGCTTTTCCTCTTTGGCAGGTTCGGTCGCCGGGACAGCGTCCTCTTCGCCGTCGGGAGCTGCGACAACCGCCACGTCTGCTTCGACTTTCTCGGAAACCTCGGAGAGAGCCTCAGCTCCTTCCTCAATCGCCTTTTCTTCAGCCTCACCATCCTGTTTGCGGCGGCGTCCACGACCACCGCGCCGGCGGCGGCGCTTGGGCTTCTCGTCGCTATCAGCATGTTCGCCCGAAGAATTGTCCTCAGAAGCGCTTTCCTGAGCGGCTTCGTCCGAACCCTCTTCGCTTTCCTCCGAACCTTCATCCTGACGCTTTTTGTTGCGGCCCCGGCCACCACGGCGGCGGCGGCGCTTCTTCTTTCTGGGGCCGTCCTCGTCATCCTCATCGAAGTCATCTTCGACTGGAATGTCCTCGTCCTCGTCATCGTCAACGATGGGCTCAAACTTGGGCGCTTGTGATGGGCGAGGGCCTGCGCTTGAGACACTCATCTTTGCGCCTTCATCTTCGCTGCCCGGAGCAACTTCGACAGTGACACCGTAACGCTGCTCGATTTCCATCAGCTCGGCGCGTTTTTCGTTAAGGAGATAGAAGGCCGCTTCCGCGCTGGCAGCGAGCTTGATTATCGTGCCTTTGCCCTTGGCCGCTTCGTCTTCGATAAGACGCAGAGCTGATAGACCAGCCGAGGACGCAGTGCGCACAAGGCCGGTGCCATCGCAGTGCGGGCATTCGCGGGTGGTGGCTTCAAGCACGCCGGTGCGAAGGCGCTGACGGCTCATTTCCATCAGGCCAAAGCCCGAAATGCGGCCAACCTGGATGCGCGCACGGTCGTTCTTCAAGGCCTCTTTCATCGCCTTTTCGACTTTTCGCACATTGGAATTATAGTCCATGTCGATAAAGTCGATCACGACCAGACCTGCCATATCGCGCAAACGCAATTGGCGAGCGATCTCGCGCGCGGCCTCAAGATTGGTGTGAAGCGCTGTTTGCTCGATACCGTGCTCCTTAGTGGAGCGGCCCGAGTTAATGTCGATGGAAACCAGAGCCTCGGTCGGGTTGATGATCAGATAACCGCCCGATTTCAGCTGAACCATCGGATCATACATCGCCCGCAATTGATCTTCCGCACCGTAGCGTTGGAACAAAGGCACGGGGTCAGAATACGCTTTCACCCGGCGCGCATGGCTGGGCATTAGCATTTTCATAAAGGCTTTAGCCGATTTGTATCCCTCAGCCCCTTCGACGATCACCTCTTCGATCTCACGATTGTAGATGTCGCGGATCGCGCGCTTGATTAGGTCGCTATCCGAATGGATCAGCGATGGCGCAGTGGAGGAGAGCGTGTTCTGGCGAATGCCATCCCACAGCCTCGCGAGGTAGTCAAAGTCGCGCTTAATTTCGGTTTTGGTGCGCGAAAGCCCAGCGGTTCGCACGATCAGGCCCATAGATTTGGGCAGCTCAAGGCCGCTTACGACGTCTTTTAAACGCTTGCGGTCGCTGGACGAGTTGATCTTGCGACTGATCCCGCCGCCGTGCGAGCTGTTGGGCATGAGAACGGTGTAACGGCCAGCAAGGCTTAAATAAGTGGTGAGAGCTGCGCCCTTGTTGCCGCGCTCCTCCTTGACGACCTGCACCAAAAGTACCTGACGGCGCTGAATAACGTCCTGAATTTTGTAGCGGCGACGAAGGGCCATGCGCTTGGCGCGCACTTCGTCGACTTCTTTGGCGCGGCTGCGACCGCCTCCATTGGCACCGCCTTTTTTGCTGCCGCGACCTTGACGGCGGCGACCACGACCACGGCGTCCGCGGCGGGGTTTCGCCTCTTCACCGTCTTCCGAAGTCTCTTCCGCGTCTTCCTCTTCGTCGCTGTCATCATCATCATCGTCGTCTTCGCCGTCGTCATCTGACGCGCCGTCTTCGATGGTGGAAACCTTGTCCTTGTCGCTGGTGTCGATCTCCTCGAGACCGTCCTCAGCGAGGTCTTCCGCTAGACCCTCTGCGCTTTCCTCATCTGCGTCATATTCTTCGCCAGGAGTTACGCCCTCTTCCTCTTCCTCAGCACGAAGACGAGCCTCTTCTTCAGCGGCCTCAGCCTCTTCGGCGAGCAGCCTTTCACGATCATCCTGTGGGATCTGGTAATAGTCAGGGTGGATTTCGTTGAAGGCAAGAAAGCCGTGGCGATTGCCTCCAAAATCCACAAATGCCGCTTGTAACGAGGGTTCCACCCTCGTGACTTTGGCCAGATAAATGTTTCCTTTTATCTGCTTGTGTTCAGCAGATTCGAAGTCGAATTCCTCAATCCGGTTGCCTTTGAGGACCGCCACCCGGGTTTCTTCCGAGTGGCGCGCATCTATTAGCATGCGCGTTGCCATGTAAATTTCTCCAAACGCCGGATCTGCGCATCGTTAAAGCGGAAGGTGGGCGTGTATTGTTGGGGTGAACAGCGCGCGTTTTCAGCTTCTGACTCTGCGCACTGATGTTAAGATGAGCGCTCCGGCTGTCTGCCGAAATGAACGCCATGAACGTGTCTGCTAGAGGCGAGCTGCGGGTTTCTCCCGCGCTGCGACTCGCAAGCACACCCGCGCAAGCGCGCTTGATATGTGTTTGCGAGGAGGAGCGTCTCGTCACTGCATCAACCTGTGTGTGGCCATTACCGGGCGGGGCGATTCCCCGAGCGATTTGGCCTTGCGAATAAAGCAAAACTGGTAAGGTCAGCTTAAGGGGCCAGCCTTTTCTGCTTTCATTTGCGTGGCTAGCACCGTGGGAACTTGCCCGCAACACTATTGCGCTATCCATGCGCAACATTCTAATCCGGATTGCATTATGAGTGTCCGCACACTCCTTCTCCTGATCCTTGCGCTGCCGGTACTTGTGCTTGGCGGGGCAAAGGTTGCGGGTGTGACGATACCGTTGCCCGAGTGGGGCCGCGACTATGTAACGCGGATCGTGCTCTCGTCTGAAGCACCGCCGCTTCAGCTTCCGGATGTAGAGGGTCCCACTGACACCACGCGGCCATTGGTCGTGATTGATGCAGGGCATGGCGGGCGTGATCCAGGCAAGGTGCAAATCCGGCCCAATGGCGAAGAGGTCTATGAAAAAGACATCGTGCTCGCATTTTCGTTGGAACTGCGTGACATATTGTTGGAGCGGGGCGGGGTGCGCGTTGCATTGACCCGTGATGACGACCGGATCATTCCGTTGGCGTACCGCCCTGAAATCGCGCGCCAGCTGGGAGCCGATTTATTTGTGTCGATCCATATCGATTCAGCGGGCGATAGATCTGAAGTCTCAGGGGCTACAGTCTACACCTTGTCAACGGAAGCATCGAACGAGGCCGCAGCGCGCTTTGCTGCGCGCGAAAATGCTGCTGACAGTTTGAACGGGATCAGGGTTGAGACCGATAGCTCACCTGTAAGCGACATTTTGGTCGAGTTGTCGCAGGAACGCACTCAGGAAGACGCAAGCGAGTTTGCATCGCTTATCCTTCGAGAAGGCGAGGGCAGAATTGCCTTTCATCCCTTTGCCAAGCGTTCAGCTGAACTCGCCGTATTGCGAGCACCTGACGTTCCAGGCGTGTTGTTTGAAAGCGGGTTCGTCACCAATGAGCGTGATTTGGAGCGGCTTATGAGCAAGGACGGGCGCCGGGACTATGTCGAGACCTTAGAGCGCGCAATCCGGGTCTATCTTGCGCGGCGCGCGGAAACGTGAACCTTGAGCTTTCATGGACCACCTAAGCGCTAGCAATTCTCGGCGAACCCGCGTAAATCTGAGAGCCTATGTCGACCGATACCCCCACAGCTAGTTCAGCTGATCTCCCGTTTTTGGCTTACGTCCGTTACCGTTTGGCGCGTGATTTGGGCGGGGCTGCTGCGTGGTTTGGCCAGAAATGGCGGACAAGCCGTTTGTTTAAGCTCATTGCTGCTGCGTTGATTGGCCTTGCTTTGCTTTGGATCGCACTGTGGTTTTTCCTCGCCAGCGATTTGCCTGAGGCGGAGGGTCTCGTGGAATATCAAACTCCGCTGCCGACCGTTGTGCGCGGCGCGGATGGTGAGATAGTGCATTCTTATGCGCGCGAACGCCGGGTCCAACTGCAATTTGCCGATTTTCCTGACCAATTGGTTGAGGCCTATATATCGGCCGAAGACAAGACCTTCTTCAGCCACGGCGGTGTGGATTTAACAGGCACGGCGAACGCGGTGTTCGATTACGCGACCAAATATGGGTCGGGAGAGCGCGCGGTCGGTGGTTCCACGATCACTCAGCAGCTTGCCAAGATTCTGCTGCTTGGGGATGAATATTCGATCACACGTAAGCTTAAAGAGATGATCCTTGCGAGCCGTATCGAAGGCGTATTGTCGAAGGAAGAAATCCTTGAGCTTTACCTCAATGAAATTCCGTTGGGCCGGCGGTCATTCGGCGTGCAGGCGGCAGCGCGAGCATATTTTGACAAAGATGTAGGCGATCTGGACCTGCATGAGGTTGCCTTCCTTGCAATCCTTCCAAAGGCACCAGAACGCTATGGCCGAACAGGGCAGGAAGAAGCCGCGATGGATCGGCGTGATTTCGTTCTCGCGCAGATGGCAGACAACGGTTTCATTTCTGAGGCAGAGCGCGCAGCGGCTGCTGCTCAACCTCTGGGGCTTGTTCGTCAACGCTCGCAGCGCAGCGCGGATGCAGGATACTTCCTTGAAGAAGTTCGCCGCCAGCTCATCGCAGACTTTGGCGAATCAGCGGAAGACGGCGAGAACAGTGTTTATGCAGGCGGGCTTTGGGTCCGCACATCGCTCGATGTGGACATGCAAAACGCCGCGCGTGATAGTTTGCGCCGCGGTTTGAGGCGCTACCACGGGAGGCGAGGGTGGTCTGGGCCGATTGCCACTATTGATGTAAGCGAAGGCAATTGGGCAAGCCAGCTGGCAAGCTCGTTCCTTTCGGTGCGCTATGAGGATTGGCGAGTGGGCGTTGTGACCACGCGGACCGGGTCTTCAGCCACAATTGGCTTCTCCAACGGTGATGAAGCGCCCCTTACGAACCTACCCAATGCTTTGAAAGCCGGCGATGTGATCACGGCGAGCCCGAGCGGCAATGGTTTCCGGGTAGAGACCCCGCCAGCGGCTGAAGGCGGGCTGGTGGTACAGAACGCTCAAAGCGGCCGCGTGCTTGCCATGCAGGGCGGGTTTGACCACCGGCTGTCCGACTTCAACCGGGCAACACAGGCGATGCGCCAGCCCGGTTCAACCATCAAGCCGTTCGTTTATGCGACCGGCCTCGATAACGGCATGACCCCGTCAACCGAAATAGATAACACGCGGTATTGCTATTATCAGGGCCGACAACTGGGTGAGAAGTGCATTCGCGGCGGGCGTGCGGGACAGTTCCCGATGCGGTACGGGCTTGAGCAGTCACAAAACATCATGACCGTGCAAATCGGCATGCAGGCGGGCATGAGCAATGTGGTCGATATGATCAAAACGCTCGATATTAGCGATGATGCCGATCCTTATGCAGCGACGTCCTTGGGTTCGGAGGAAACCACTGTTTCGCGCATTGTGGCGGCCTACGGCGCGCTTGCGAACCACGGGCGGCTCAACCGTCCAACGGTAATTGATTATGTGCAGGACCGCATGGGCAAAGTTATTTGGCGTGCGGACAATCGCCCGTGCAATGGCTGCAATATGACGGCCTATGACGGCTCTTCGATGCCGCGTTTCGGTATCAAAGGCCGCCAGGCGATGGACCCGCGCACCGCTTTCCAGATCATGCATATGTTAGAGGGCGTTGTCTCACGCGGAACGGCCACTGTGCTGAATGACCTTGGTCTTCCGCTGTTCGGCAAGACCGGCACCACAAGCGGCCCTAAGGACGTATGGTTCGTTGGCGGCACGCAGCGCATTGTCGCTGGCGCATATATGGGCTTTGACACGCCGCGCAATATGGGCGGTTATGCTTATGGCGGGACAATTGTTGCGCCGATCATCAAGGATTTGATCAAGAACTCGCGCGATCAATGGTCTGACCTGCCGCCTATTGCCCCTGAGGGTATTCGGATGGTCCGCGTTGACCGGCGCACCGGTAAAAAAGTGCTTGCAGGCTGGCCCAGCGGTGACGCGAAATCGGACATTATCTGGGAGGCGTTCAAACCCGACACAGAACCTGAACGCTCGACCCGTCAGGACGAGATTGCAGCCAAGCGCGATGAAATCCTCGCTCTGATTGCTGCGGGTCGGCGCGGCGGAACCACAGTTCGCCGGACCGAGGGTGAGCCTGAAAACTTTGCCGAAGAGCAAGGCGGAATTTACTGATGCGCGTTTTGAAATTGGCTCTTACGGGCCTTGTCGCAGGTCTGGCTTTTTCAACCCCTGCTCAGGCTGATTTGGCCGAGGGAACCAAAGCTCCGCCATTCACCACAAGAGCAGCCCTTGCAGGCAAGGAGATGGGCTTCTCGCTTGCCGCCGCTTTGCGCATGGGGCCGGTGGTGCTGTATTTCTACCCCAAGGCGTTCACCTCGGGCTGCACGCTTGAGGCCAATGCCTTTGCAGAGGCGATGCCCGACTTTCGCAAAGAAGGCGCAAGCGTCATCGGCATGTCCAATGATGAAATCGGCACGCTCAAGCGCTTTAGCAAAGAGGAATGCCGCGACGCTTTCCCGGTGGGCGTTGCAGGCGAACGCTTGATTGATGCCTATGATGTGGCGCTCGGCGCATCGGGCCTTGCGAGCCGTACATCCTATGTAATCGCCCCCGATGGCCGAATTGCTCTGGTGCATTCCGACAGCGATTACCGCACCCATGTTTCAAAGACACTCCAAGCGGTGCGCGATCTCGCCAAATAGCGCGCCTGCTTTACAATTGAACCCGTGTCGCTAAGCGCGAGCGGACACAGCTTAAACCAAAGGAATTCTCATGCGGGCTGAGGCCCAAGCCTATATCGACCGGATCAAAGCGGCACTTGATCTTGTTCGCCAATCGCTCGATTGGGAAAGCGCTTTGCGGCGCCTGGATGAGTTGAACGCACGGGTTCAGGACCCGGCGCTTTGGGACAACCCTAAAGAAGCGCAAAAGATCAGCCGCGAGCAAAAGCTGCTCGAAAATGCGGTCGGCACGGTCAACGATATCTCTTCCGAGATGGGCGATGCGGTGGAATTCATCGAAATGGGTGAGGCTGAGGGCGAAGAGAGCATCGTCAACGATGGGCTTGCCAGCCTGGAAAAACTCGCCGCCCGCGCTGACGCTGACAAGGTTCAAGCGCTTCTTTCCGGAGAGGCAGACGGCAACGACACCTATCTCGAAATCCACGCAGGCGCAGGCGGCACCGAAAGCCAGGACTGGGCCGAGATGTTGTTCCGCATGTATGGCCGCTGGGCTGAGCGGCGCGGGTTTAAGGTTGAAACGGTCGAATATCAGGCGGGCGATCAGGCGGGTATCAAGTCGGCGACGCTGCACATCAAAGGTGAGAACGCCTATGGCTATGCCAAGACGGAAAGCGGTGTCCACCGGCTTGTGCGGATTAGTCCTTATGACAGCGCCGCCAAGCGCCACACCAGCTTCTCTTCCGTTTGGGTTTATCCGGTTATTGACGATGATATCGACATCGAGATCAACCCAGCAGACCTCAAAGTCGACACTTACCGGGCCTCTGGCGCAGGTGGTCAGCACGTCAATACGACAGATAGTGCCGTGCGCATCACCCACCAACCGACGGGCATCGTGGTCGCGTCGCAAAACGACCGCTCGCAGCATAAGAACCGCGCCACCGCGATGAACATGCTCAAAGCGCGGCTTTTTGAACGTGAAATGCAGATCCGCGAGGCTGAAGCGTCTGGAGAATATCAGGAAAAAAGCGAGATTGGTTGGGGTCATCAGATCCGCTCCTATGTCCTGCAGCCCTATCAGATGGTGAAGGACCTTCGCACAGGCTTCACCAGTTCCTCGCCCGATAAGGTGCTCGACGGTGAAATTGATGGCTATATTTCAGCAGCGCTTGCGCAGCGTGTGACCGGGGAAACGGTTGATGTTGAAGACGTTGAATAGAATGCGGCTCATTCGCAGCCTGCCTCTGGCTCTTACAGCTCAGCGCCGTTGGGATGCACCTATCTGCCGGGGCTACAACTTGGATATCTCGATAAGGAGCTGATCATGGCGGTGGGTTTCTTGAACAAGCCAGTCCCTGCATCGGCGAGCCTACCGATCCGATGAGGCTTCCTCTCGCTTCTATCGGTTTTGCTGCGTTGGCCGCCTTGCTTTTATCAGGGTGCGATGCGCCATTGAGCGAGCGGCCAGAGGATATCGCCGAGTTTCCAGAACCTGACAGGACGGTGCCCGATGAAGCTGCGACCGGCGCTGATCCTTTCCCCGACGAGGACGCGCGCGAGGAACGCGGCGAGGCGCAGGCGATCATGGACCTGGCCAATATCACCGAAGGCATGACAGTCGCGGATATCGGTGCAGGCGAGGGGTATTACACCGTGCGTCTGGGCACGCGAGTCGGCGAGGGCGGCCGCGTTCTTGCACAGGATATCGACGGCGAGGCCCTGGCGCGCCTTGGTCAGCGTGTAGAGCGCGAAAGGCTGGAGAACACTTTTATCAAGCTTGGCGAATTGGACGATCCGCGGCTTCCGACTGATAGCTTCGACCGAATTTTCCTAGTCCATGTCTACAGCGAAGTGACCGAACCTTACGCATTCATGTGGCGTATGTGGCCAGCGCTTGCGCGCGGCGGCCAGATTATCATCGTGGAATATGATCGCCCCACCCACGCCGGAGGTATTCCGCCAACGCTGCTGTTCTGTGAGATGGAGGCGGTTGGCTATAAGCTGGTAGAGTTTGTTGAGCGGCCTGACTTGCGCAGCTATTTCACGCGTTTTGAACGCGGGGATGCGCTGGTCGAACCTGACCAGATCGAAGCTTGCTCAAAAACTTAACTCACAGGCCAATTTCCCATTTATCAACGCGGGTTGCCGACCGGTCTTTTCATAGCGCGAACGCAGTGCTAATCGCCCGGCACAAGATAGACAAAAGGCCAGGAGCCAAGGGTTCGCAATGACAGATTCTCCGACCAGTTTTGACCGCGAAGACTTGTTGAAATGTGCTCGCGGAGAGCTGTTTGGCGAAGGCAATGCGCAGCTGCCCGCACCGCCCATGTTGATGATGGACCGGATCACGGACATTTCGGGCGACGGCGGCGAACACGGCAAGGGTCACGTCGTCGCCGAATACGATATCAATCCTGATCTGTGGTTCTTCGACTGCCACTTTCCGGGCAATCCGATTATGCCAGGGTGCTTGGGGCTTGATGGCCTGTGGCAGCTGACGGGCTTCAACCTTGGCTGGCGCGGTTGGAAGGGCCGGGGCTACGCGCTTGGTGTAGGCGAAGTAAAGCTTACCGGCATGGTGCGCCCTGATCGCAAGATACTGAAATATTATGTGAACTTCACCAAGGCCGTGCAAACGCGCCGTCTGACCATGGGCGTTGCCAACGGCGTGGTCGAGGCGGATGGCGAAGTCATCTATCAGGTTAAAGACATGAAAGTCGCGCTCTCAGAGGCGTAATTTCGAACGCAGGATATCAGGGGATCAAATGCGCCGCGTAGTGATAACGGGACTGGGGATTGTCTCCTCAATTGGGAATAACGCAGAAGAGGTGACCGCCTCTTTGAAAGCAGGTAAATCTGGCATCAGTTTCAACGAAGACATGGCCGAGCACGGCTTCCGCTCGCAGATTGCGGGTGCGGTTGATCTTGATATCAAAGAGCATGTTGAGAAACGCACGCTGCGGTTCATGGGGCCGGGCGCTGCCTATGCCTATATCGCCATGGGACAAGCGATTGCAGATGCGGGGCTTGAAGAAAAAGACGTGATCAACCCGATGACGGGCTTGATTGCGGGTTCGGGCGGGCCTTCGACCTCTGCAATGTTGGCGGCGCACCAAGTGGTTCTGAAATCCGGCGCGACCAAGCGTATTGGCCCGCTCGCCGTGCCTAAAACCATGTCTTCGACCGTGAGCGCAAACCTTGCAACCGCTTACCAGATCAAGGGCATGAACTTCTCAATCACTTCGGCCTGTTCCACCTCGCTTCATTGCATCGGCATGGCCGCGCAGCAGATTGCGCTTGGTACGCAAGACGTGATGTTTGGCGGCGGGGGCGAAGAGCTCGATTGGACGCTCTCTTGCCTGTTTGATGCCATGGGCGCGATGTCGAGCAAGTATAACGACACACCGACCCGCGCATCACGCGCATTTGACGCAGACCGCGATGGCTTTGTCATCGGCGGCGGCGGCGCGATGCTGGTGCTTGAAAGCCTCGAGCATGCACAGGCCCGCGGGGCGAAAATCTATGCCGAAGTCACCGGCTTCTGCGCCACCTCGGACGGCGCAGACATGGTCGCGCCATCAGGCGAGGGCGGCGAACGCGCCATGGCTGGCGCTCTTAAGACCCTGCCAGAGGGCCGCAAGGTCAGCTATATCAACGCTCACGGCACATCGACCCCGGTCGGCGATGTCGGTGAGATCGAAGCGGTGCGCCGTGTGTTCGGTGAAGGCTCCACGCCGCCGGTCAGCTCAACCAAGTCAATGACCGGCCACAGCCAAGGCGCAACCGGCGCGCAAGAGGCGGTGTACTGCCTGCTCGCGCTTCAAGACGACTTCATCATTCCTTCTATCAATGTCGAAAACCTCGATCCCGCGCTAACGCCAGAGGAAATCGCGACCAACCTCGTTGAAAATGCTGGGCTTGATACGGTGATGACCAACAGCTTTGGCTTTGGCGGGACCAATGGCTCGATGTTGATGAGTAAATTCGACGGATAGGCAGTCATGGAGATCCGGCGCACTGACCTTAGCGAGGCTGAAGTCATCGCGCTGATCGAACTGCATGGGCGCGAGATGGATGCGGGGTCTCCTGCGGGGACGTGTCATTTCCTTGATCTGTCTGGCCTCAGAATGCCCGAGGTAGAGGTCTATGCCGCTTGGGAGGGCGACAGCGTTCGTTCAATCGGCGCGCTTAGGCACCATGACGGTTTTGGCGAGCTTAAATCCATGCGCGCGCACCCCGATGCGAGGGGGAAGGGAGCTGGCAAGGCGATGCTGGTGCATTTGCTTGAGCGGGCTCGGGAGTTAAACTTCACCAGCGTGAAACTCGAAACGGGTTCTGGTGAATTGTTTGAGGCGGCTGTTGGTCTCTACAAGAGCTTCGGGTTCAAACCTTGCGCCGCGTTTGGCGGATATGAACCGGGCGATTTCAACAAGCTCTATTCTCTCGAATTGGTATGAGCGCAGCCAAACCGCCGTCCTTCAGGCTATTGCTGAAAGAGCTTCCGTGGCTCCCTGTGATCGCGGCAAGCCGGTTCAGACGCACGAAGGGGAGCGGCCTCAACAGCAAGCCCAAGAGCACTCCGCCGCCCGTCATGGTGATTCCCGGATGATGGTTCGACCAGCCTCCTGCGCCGCACTTTGGAGGCGCGCGGATTTCCCACGTACCCCTCGCGCTTTGGCCTTCTAACAGGCGTTACTCCCGAGCGGCTCGACAAGGGGCGTGTGGGCTTGGTGGAAATGGTTGAACGGCACAACGCGCCCGCCATTATCGTGGGTTGGAGTTTGGGCGGTATCTACGCGCGGGTTCTTGCGCAAAGGCATCCTGACCTCGTAAAAATGGTGGTGACGTTAGGCACGCCGTTTTCGGGCGACAGGCAGGCCAATAACGCTTGGCGGCTCTATAATGCACTGAATGATCATACGGTGACAGAGCCCAAACTGCCCGATGATCCCAGCGTGAAGCCACCGGCTCATACGGTGGCGGTTTGGTCGCACTCAGATGGGATCATTGCCCCCGACTGCGCGCGGGGCACAAAGGCGGAGCGTGATGCAACCTATGAGGTCGACATCCGGCATATGGCGCTTGGTTGCGGACGGCGGGCTGCTGAAGAAGTGACGCAGATTGTAGTGGGCGAGTTGGAAAAACTCGGCGCTTACTAACCGCCAACAAGCGCCGTCAGCACCTGATCGGGCGGTCTATGGCCGTTCACCCAGAATTGAATGTTGGCAATCACCTTTTCGCCTGATGCCTCGCGCCCCTCGACTGTCGCGCTGCCGATGTGGGGGAGGGTCATTACGTTCGGATGGCGGATCAAGCGCGGGTCGACCAGCGGCTCGTCTTGGTACACATCCAATCCAGCACCTGCGAGGTGCCCCGATTGGAGCGCTGCGATAAGCGCCTCTTGGTCGATAATCTCGCCGCGCGCGGTGTTCACGATGCTGGAGCCCGGTTTCATCAATGCAATGCGCCGCGCGTCAATCATACCGCGCGTGGCGTCAGTCAATGGGCAATGCAAGGTGAGGATATCGGCCTCAGCCATTAAGGCATCCACATCCTCTACGAACCGCGCACCCAGCATCGTTTCCATCGCAGCGGGCAGAGGCTTGCGGCCGGTATAGGCAATCTCCATCCCGAATGCCCGGGCCCGGTGCGCCACGGCCTGCCCGATGCGGCCCATTCCGATAATGCCAAGCACCTTGCCGCCGATTTTGCGGCCCAATAAGCCCGTGGGCGCCCACCCGCTCCATTCGCCAGAGCGTACAAGCTCGACGCCTTCACGGATGCGGCGCGGCACACCGATGATCCCCGCCATGGCAAGGTCAGCGGTATCATCGGTGAAAACACCCGGAGTATTTGTGACAATGATCTTGCGCGCAGCAGCCGCAGCCAGATCAATATGCTCGGTGCCTGCGCCGAAATTGGCGATAAGGCGCAAGCTTTTGCCAGCGCCTTCGATCATTTCAGCGTCAATTCGGTCAGTAACCGTTGGCACCAAGACATCGCACGAGGCCATAGCCGCAACCAGCGCTTCGCGCGCCATAGGCGTATCATCGGTGTTGAGGCTGACTTTAAACAATTCACCCAGTCGCTTTTCCACTGCGGGGGCCAAATGGCGGGTCACCACGACCTTGGGTTTGCCAGATGCGAATTGCGGAGGAGAATGGGACTGTGACATTGTGTCTCAGCGCTAGGGCCTTGAACGCAGATGCGTCAAGGCATGGGTTCGCCCCTTTCGCCATTCCCGCTTTGGTACAGGGCTTTACATCGCGGCGGCCATTAGTCTTGAAATTGAACGCTCAGCTTGGTTATCACGCGAGGCATTATGACAGCTTTTCGAACTCTTGCCATTTTGCTGACTGTGCTCACAATCTGGGCTGCCGCCCCGCAAAATGCTCTTCAAGCGCAAAACCGTGAGGCGCCATATTGGGCAACGCTTCGCTTTGATCAGGTGAATATGCGAAAAGGGCCGAGCGAGAACTTTCCGATTGACTGGGTCTACAAACGCAAAGGCCTGCCCGTGCAAGTCGTGCGGCTCCGCGAAAGTTGGCGTTTGGTGCGCGATCCCGAGGGGACACAAGGGTGGATTGCCTCTAGCCAGCTGAGCCCAAAACTGGGCGCTCTGATTGTGGGTAAGGGTAATGCTGAGCTTCGCGCACAGCCGAGCACCACAGCGCAATTGCTCTGGCAGGCGCAGCCAGGGGTGGTAGGTGAACTGCTGCGATGCCGTGATAGCTTTTGTGAAATTGACATCGGCGGCAAGAGCGGTTGGGTGCTTGCGGAACGCATCTGGGGCTCAGGCGAGATGTAAAGCGTCAGACCCGCCGCTGTTTCGCGGCGAGCCCAACCCCGTTCAGACCAATTCAACCGCCACCGCTGTTGCTTCGCCGCCGCCAATGCACAGGCTTGCAACACCGCGTTTTTTGCCTTGCGATTTGAGCGCATTGATTAGCGTTACCACGATACGTGTGCCCGATGCCCCAATAGGGTGACCCAAAGCCGTCGCGCCGCCGTTTACGTTGATCTTTGCATGTTCAATCCCGATGTCGCGCATGGCGAACATGGCAACACAAGCGAAAGCCTCGTTGACTTCCCATAGGTCCACATCGTCGATGGACCAACCCGCGCTTGCGAGCACCTTTTCAATGGCTCCCACAGGCGCAACTGTGAAGTCCTTCGGCTCGCGCGCATGGGCAGCCATCGCGGTGATCTTGGCGATTGGTTCTTGGCCGTTTTCCTTCGCCACGCTTTCGCGGGTCAGGACCACAGCCGCCGCGCCGTCCGAGATCGAGCTTGAGGTGGCCGCTGTAATGGTGCCGTCTTTAGCGAAGGCTGCGCGAAGGGCCGGGATCTTGTCCGGGCGTCCCTTTCCTGGCTGCTCGTCTGTATCGACAGTGACCTCGCCCTTGCGGGTTTTGAACGTCACCGGGACCACTTCATCTGCAAACGCCCCGTTTTCAATTGCAGCGTTGGCGCGGGCAAGCGATTCAATCGAATAGGCGTCCTGCTCTTCGCGGGTCAGTTGGTATTCGTTCGCCGTATCTTGCGCAAAGGTGCCCATCGCGCGGCCTTCTTCATAAGCATCCTCAAGCCCATCGAGGAACATATGGTCATAGGCCGTATCATGCCCGATCCGCGCGCCTGAACGGTGCTTCTTTAGGAGGTAGGGCGCATTGGTCATGCTCTCCATCCCGCCTGCAATGGCATAGTCGATGGTGCCGCTAGCAAGCGCCTCTGCGCCCATGATGACCGTCTGCATGCCCGATCCGCAAACTTTGTTGACGGTGGTGGCTTGAACGGATTTTGGAAGGCCCGCCTTCAGGGCAGCTTGCCGGGCAGGGGCCTGGCCAAGACCCGCTGGCAGAACGCAGCCCATATAAGCCCGGTCGAATTTGTCTCCCGCAACGCCTGAGCGCTCTACCGCGGCCTTCACAGCGGTCGCCCCAAGTTCGGTTGCTGACACGTCAGACAAAGCGCCTTGCATGCCGCCCATCGGGGTGCGGGCATAGGAAAGGATAACAACGGGATCAGAGGCGGCGAACTGGCTCATAGTTTTTGTCCTTTTAGGGGGAGGGGGTGTTTGCTTCATTCTCAATTAAGGTCCGCTTTCCCGAAACGCAACGCGCTTTGGGAATGTGAAGGCGCAATAACCTTGCGCAAGGGGCTGAGTTCGATCAAGATGCGTCTCAAATTAAAACTAAGCTATATGGGAGAGGGTCGCACATGGCCGATGATCGCCGCGAGGAACAAGAAGCACTGCTGAAACTGCAACGCGGTGCATTCATTGCATCAAGGCCAGAGGCGATGTCCTTGCGCAAGGACCGGATCAAGCGAACCATGGCGCTGCTCAAAGATCACGGAGAGAACCTGTGCAAGGCTATGGCAGCAGATTTCGGCAGCCGCTCGATTGATCAGTCGATGATTACGGATATCGCAACGACGGTTGGCGCAGGCAAACATGCGCTCAAGAACATGGACAAATGGGCCAAAACCGAAAAGCGCAGTCCCCAATTTCCGCTGAACCTTCTGGGCGGGAAGGGTGAACTTCGCTACGAACCTAAGGGCGTGATTGGCATCCTTTCGCCGTGGAATTTCCCGGTTCAGCTCGCCTTTGGTCCGTTGATGCAGATTTTTGCAGCCGGCAACCGCGCGATGATCAAGCCAAGCGAATTTACTGAGCGCACCAGCATGCTGATGGCTGAGCTTGTCGATGAGTATTTCACTAAGGACGAGCTTGTGGTTGTAACTGGAGGGCCCGAGGTGGCAGCCGCTTTCTCATCACTGCCGTTTGATCACCTCGTCTTCACCGGCTCTACCGCCACCGGACGCCGGGTGATGGAAGCAGCCTCGGCGAACCTAGTGCCGGTGACATTAGAGCTGGGCGGGAAGTCGCCTGTGATCATGGGCAAGAGCGCTGATTTTGCGAAGGCGGGTGAGCGTATCGCCCTGGGCAAGATGATGAACGCTGGGCAAATCTGTTTGGCTCCTGATTACATGTATGTGCCTCAGGGCAGCGAGGATGAGGCGGTTGAGGGCGTGGTGCAAGGCGCGACCAGCATGTATCCGACCGTGCTTCACAATGACGATTATGCCTCAATCGTGTCCGACCGGCACTTCGAACGGCTGCAAAGCATGGTCGAAGATGCGCGCGGCAAGGGTGCTGAGGTGATTGAGGTCAACCCTGCGGGCGAAGACTTCGGCAATGCCAACCAGCGCAAGATGCCTTTGACCATCCTTAAAAACGTCAATGATGAGATGCAGGCGATGCAAGAGGAGATCTTTGGTCCAGTGCTCCCAGTCAAAACTTACCGCGCGGTCGACGAAGCCGTTGACTACGTGAACGAAAATGACCGTCCGCTTGGCCTCTATTACTTTGGCGAAGACAAGGCCGAGCAAGAACGTGTCCTTACCCGCACAATCTCAGGCGGGGTCACTACGAATGACGTGATCTTCCATATTTCGAACGAGAACCTGCCTTTTGGCGGTGTGGGACCATCGGGCATGGGCAGCTATCATGCGATTGAAGGCTTTAAAGAATTTAGCCACGCGCGCGCCGTCTATCATCAACCCAAGCTCGATATTGCAAAACTGGGCGGGTTCAAACCGCCTTACGGTAAGGCCACGAAAAAGGCGATTGCAGGCTTGATGAAGTAGCCTCTGGAGCAGCCCAATCGCGCGGTATTGGATGATGATTGCGCGGTATTGGACCGGGTCTTTGGGGCTTGGCCTTTTTATAGGAGGGCTCTCGCGTGGCCCCCGATTGCCAAAGGTACCTTCAAAGCCTTCGGTTTTATGCACGGGAAATGCTGCGTTTTGCGTCTTACTTTCGCTTGCACGAGAGCGAGGGCAGGCGTAGGGGGCTGGCCATTGGGATTAAAAATACATGGACAGCGGGATGCTCGACCAATCTGTCGACCTTAGCCAGTATCTGCCGATACTGCTCTTCATCGGAATAGCTCTTGGCCTTTCGGTCCTTTTTGTGTTTCTGCCGATGGGCGTCTCGCGCCTGACTGGCACGCACAATCCGGACGCCGAAAAGCTGTCCGAATATGAATGCGGCTTTCCCGCTTTTGAGGATCTCGCGCAGCCAGTTTGACGTACAGTTTTATCTTGTCGCAATCAGCTTTATCATCTTCGATCTCGAAGCAGCTTTTCTATTTCCTTGGGCGGTTAGCCTGGGCGAGACCGGCTGGACCGGCTGGATCGGAATGATGACCTTCCTCACCATTCTGGCCATCGGTTTGGCGTATGAGTGGAAGAAGGGCGCCCTTGATTGGCAATAGGCCGCTGGCCCTTAGGGATTAGCTATGAATACGATTACTCCCCCTGCAAATCTTTCTGACGTAAGCGCTTTGGAAACCGCCAAGGGCGGCGAAGTGCGTGCGCCGGATCAAGATTATTTCCGGGCGCTTCAATCCGAGGTGAACGACAAAGGCTTCCTTGTCACTTCAACCGAAGACCTGTTTCAATGGGCGCGGACTGGCTCGCTGTGGTGGATGACCTTTGGTCTTGCCTGCTGCGCGGTGGAGATGATCCACGTGAACATGCCGCGCTATGATATGGAGCGGTTCGGTGCAGCCCCGCGCGCCTCCCCGCGCCAATCGGACGTGATGATTGTGGCTGGCACTCTGTGCAACAAGATGGCCCCTGCGCTCCGCAAGGTTTACGACCAGATGTCTGATCCCAAATATGTGATCAGCATGGGGTCGTGCGCCAATGGCGGGGGCTATTACCACTATTCTTATTCCGTTGTGCGCGGATGCGACCGGATCGTGCCGGTGGACATCTATGTACCAGGTTGCCCTCCGACCGCAGAAGCGCTGCTTTATGGCGTGATGCAATTGCAGCGCAAAATTCGGCGTGTCGGGACGATTGAACGGTGATCAATATCCGTCATTCGCTCTTTCTTGCTGCGCTTTCGCTAATTTGCGCGCCAAGTCTTGGTCTGGCCCAAGAGGGCGGCGACGCGGCAGCTGAATGGCACCGTGTTGATGTCCGGCAGGGTCTTTTCTCTGTGAAGACGCCTTGCGCCCCCGACAATATCAAACATGTTGACCGGCGCGATCTCGCCCGGAGTGCAATGCCGTGTGGGTGACAATGGCTCTGGTTTTGGAGCACTGGTGACGCGCAATGGTCTGACGCCGGATGAAGGCGACGACACTTTTGACGGGATTCACGCCGCGCTCACCGAAACCAATCGTTATGGCCAGATAGAGGTTTTCGAAGTTAGCGGTAAGCGGGCATTTCGCGCGGTCAATCCCTACAGCCCCTCCATGATTGTTCAAGTGGTCGAGCTTGCCGAAGCCGAACTGGCGGTGCTGATCCATGTGGGGGGAGCGCTTGATAACGAGGCTGATGCCGACGACCCGCAGCGGCAGCAAAAGGCCGCTGAGTTCTTTGACACGCTGGAGTTTTTTGACTGATGGCAGTTCTCCACTCCGCCCCCAAATGCGCCTCCAACGAAGGCGTAGTTGACGCGCTTGGCAAGTCGTTGAGCGTTTGGCTCGATGGAACCAGCGAAGAGCATGGCGAAATCATTCTCACCGCGAAACGCGAAGAAATCGCGACGGTGCTCCAATCCTTGAAAGAGGATCATGAGTATCAGCAGCTGATGGAGATCGCTGGCGCTGACTATCCTGACCGTGCTGAGCGGTTTGAAGTCGTTTATATGCTCCTCTCGCTGACCAAGAACCACCGTGTGATGGTCAAGTGCTCAACCGATGCGAACACGCCAGTGTCCACCGTCACGACGCTGTGGCCCAATGCGGGTTGGCTCGAGCGTGAGGTGTTCGACATGTACGGTGTTGTGTTCGAAGGAAACCAGGACCTTCGCCGCATCCTCACCGATTACGGTTTTGAAGGGCACCCATTCCGCAAAGACTTCCCGATGACCGGCTACACCGAACTGCGTTATTCCGAAGAGGAAAAGCGTGTTGTGTCCGAGCCGGTTGAGCTGCCGCAGGATATGCGCACATTCGACTTTCTTTCGCCATGGGAGGGTTCGGACTACGTGCTACCCGGTGATGAGAAAGCGGACGGCCCGCCGCAGGTGGACAAGCCCAAAGTGACCGAGAAACCGGCTGACACTGGTGCTGGGGCGAAGGCGGATGAGAAAGCGGCGGAAGGCACGGATGCTGTTCCGCCCAATATGATCGAGATCGAAATTGAAGAGGAGGACGAGAAATGAGCGTCCAAATCGAAGAATCGCCCACCAATGACGGCGAGGTCATTCAGAATTACACGCTCAACTTCGGGCCTCAGCACCCGGCGGCGCACGGCGTGCTGCGCATGGTGATGGAGCTTGACGGCGAAGTAGTTGAGCGGGTTGATCCGCATGTGGGGCTCCTCCACCGCGGCACTGAAAAGCTGATCGAGCAGAAGACCTACCTTCAGGCGCTGCCATATTTTGACCGCCTCGATTACTGTTCGCCGCTGTGTCAGGAGCACTCTTATGTGCTCGCGATTGAGAAGCTGCTGAACATCGAAGTTCCTGAGCGGGCGCAGTATCTGCGTGTGCTGTTTGCTGAGCTTACCCGCATCTGCAACCACATGCTCAACATCGGCGCGCACGTTATGGACGTGGGTGCGATGACGCCTAACCTTTGGGTGTTTGAGCTGCGCGAAGATTGCCTCAACTTCTTTGAACGAGCTTCTGGCGCGCGCATGCACTCGGCTTGGTTCCGTGCCGGCGGCGTGCATCAGGATGTGCCCGAGAAGCTGCTGGTTGATATTGGCGACTGGCTCGACAACCGGTTCTTCCAATTGTTCGACGACGCGATGAGCCTCGTGATGGACAACCGCATCTTTAAACAGCGCAATGTCGATATCGCCATCGTTGGGCGCGATGATGCGATTGCCTGGGGCTTCTCTGGCCCAATGATCCGAGCAGCTGGTATTCCATGGGATCTGCGCAAGTCGCAGCCTTACGATGTTTACGACCGGATGGAATTCGACATTCCTGTCGGCACCAATTCGGATTGCTATGACCGCTTTATGGTGCGGGTCAAAGAGGTTCGCGAGAGCGCCAAAATCATCAAGCAATGCATCCGCGATATGCCGCAGGGGCCCATTGCGAGCGAAGATGGCAAAGTCTCCCCGCCCAAGCGCGGCGAGATGAAGCAATCGATGGAAAGCTTGATCCACCACTTCAAGCTCTACACCGAAGGCTTCCACGTGCCAGCGGGCGAAGTTTACGTCGCAACTGAGAGCCCTAAGGGCGAGTTTGGAGTCTACCTCGTCAGCGATGGGACGAATAAACCCTACCGCTGCAAAATCCGCCCGACGGCATTTAGTCACCTCCAAGCGATGGAAATGATGACCAAAGGCCACATGCTGGCCGATGCGACGGCAATCCTTGGCGCGATTGATGTTGTATTTGGGGAGTGTGATCGGTGAGTCTGTTTCTCGGCACTGTTGGGATGCTTACTGGCTGCGTCCCTCCGACTGATGCTCAGGATGCCCGCGCGCAATACGAGGCTTATGTCGCGCGTAGCTTAAAGATTGTTACCGCCGGTGCTGCCGGTGAGGTTGGCGATGTCGAAAATATCGTTGATGAAGATGCGGAATTTCGCCTTGGCACAGGTGACGTTGGCTTGCCTTTTGAAAATGGGCTCGTTGGAGTTGTAGGCCTCGCAAGGCGGTTGAATGCGGTTGAGTACTCCTATCCCGGATGGGACTTTATGAATTTCGCTCAAGACGTTTGTGAGCCTACTAAGGTTGAAATCCGCTTTATCGAGGCAACCGGTAAGACTTTTTCGAATGTGACTTTCTCCTATGCAGGTGGCGTATTGGTCTCTGCTTTGGGTTGGACATACAGTTTGAACACCGGAAACTTGAACGAGAATGCCAATGGCTGACCGTACACCCGCACCCGATACTCCTGAACTGCGCGCGCGTTGGGGCTCTTTTGAGTGGTCGAAAGAGAATAAGAAGAAGGCCGATTACCACATCGCCAAATACCCCGAAGGCCGGGCGAAGTCGGCGACGATGCCGCTGCTTGATCTGGCTCAGCGTCAGGTGGGCGAAGAGACCGATACGCAAGGTTGGCTCCCGCTGCCTGTCATCGAATATGTCGCCAAATATTTGGGCGTACCGGTGATCCGCGTGCTCGAAGTCGCGACCTTCTACTTCATGTACAATATGAAGCCGGTCGGAAAATATCACGTCCAGGTTTGCTGCACGACGCCGTGTATGCTGCGCGGGTCGGACGACATTATCAGCGCGTGCAAAAAGCGCGGCATGGCGTTTGGCAAGGTCTCCGACGACGGCCTTTGGACGCTGACCGAGGTTGAGTGCATGGGCAATTGCGCCACCGCTCCCATGGTTCAGATCAACGATGACAATTACGAAGATTTGACGCCAGAACGCCTCGATGCGGTGCTTGACGCGTTGGCTGCGGGCGAAACGCCAAAAGCTGGCACACAGGAGCCCGGGCGCCATACGTCTGAACCTGCGGGCGGCCCGACCTCGCTCAAAGAAATGGTGACATCCAATCACGATTACCGGGAGGACTGGTAATCCTCGATGGATATTCTCTCGATCCTGCTCACGCTTGGCCTCGCCTTCATCGCCTACAAGGTGTTGATGGGCCTCATTCGCGTGGCTGTGATCGTTTTGATCTTCGGCATTATGGCCGGGCTTTGGAAGTCAGGTTTCTTTGGGCAGGGAGTGATCGGATGAGCGCGGTTTGGATCGCTCTTGGTTCGGTTATTCTGGCGCTGACTGTGGTGCTGTTTGTCGTTAATGCCAAGATTGGCGGTGACGAATGAACGGCGGCGTTCTTGCTCTGATGATTGCGGGCCTCGCCTGCTTTGGATTTGGCGCTTACCTGTCTGCAACCGGTCAGAAGACGGCCGGTATCGTATTGATGGGTATGGGATTGATATTTCAGGTTTTGACTTTGCGGCAGCTTCGAATGGCGCGCAAAGCACGGGAAATGCAGAAGGGATCAGACGATGCTGGCCGATAAGGATCGCATCTTCACCAATGTCTATGGCTTCCAGGATTGGAGCCTTAAGGCTGCGCAAAAACGCGGCGATTGGGACGGCACCAAGGCTTTGATCGAGCGTGGGCAAGACGCGATCATTGAAGAGATTAAGGCCTCGGGTTTGCGCGGCCGGGGCGGGGCGGGCTTCCCCACCGGTCTCAAATGGTCTTTTATGCCGAAGCAGAGCGCGGATGGTCGTCCAAGCTTCCTCGTCATCAATGCTGACGAATCTGAGCCTGGTTCATGCAAAGACCGCGAGATTATCCGCCACGATCCGCATAAGCTTGTCGAAGGCGCTCTGATCGCCGGTTTCGCTATGCGCGCGCGCGCGGCCTATATCTATATTCGCGGGGAGTACATCCGAGAGGCTGAGACGCTTCAGGCCGCGATTGATGAGGCCTATGACGCAGGGCTGATCGGCAAGAACGCCAGCGGTTCGGGCTACGACTTCGACGTTTTTATGCACCGGGGCGCGGGCGCGTATATTTGCGGTGAAGAGACCGCGATGATCGAGAGCCTCGAAGGCAAAAAGGGTCAACCGCGATTGAAGCCGCCTTTCCCGGCGGGCGCGGGTCTTTATGGCTGTCCGACTACGGTAAACAATGTTGAGAGCATTGCGGTTGTGCCCACGATCCTTCGCCGTGGTGCGGAGTGGTTCAGCTCTTTCGGACGCGAGAACAACAAGGGCACCAAACTCTTCCAGATTAGCGGCCATGTGAACAAGCCCTGCGTGGTCGAGGAGGCGCTGAGCATTCCATTCAGCGAGCTGATTGAGAAGCACTGCGGCGGCATTCGCGGTGGTAAGGACAATCTCCTCGCGGTCATCCCCGGTGGCTCATCGGTTCCGCTCGTGCCCGCTGAGCAGATTTGGGACGCGCCGATGGATTTCGACGGTCTTAAAGACCTCGGCTCTGGGCTGGGCACCGCTGGCGTTATCGTGATGGACAAATCTACCGATATTGTGCGCGCGATTTCTCGTCTCAGCTACTTCTACAAGCACGAAAGCTGCGGCCAGTGCACGCCGTGCCGCGAAGGCACCGGTTGGATGTGGCGCATGATGGAGCGGCTTCGCACAGGCGACGCTGAGATCGAAGAGATCGACATGCTGCACGAAGTCACCAAGCAGGTCGAAGGCCACACAATTTGCGCGCTTGGCGATGCTGCGGCATGGCCAATCCAAGGCCTCATCCGCCACTTCCGCCCCGAGCTCGAGCGCCGGATCGAAGAGCACAATGCACAGTTCCGGGAGGCGGCGGAATGAGCGTTGGTTTCAAAAAAGTGTTGAGTGCTATGTGTGCTTTTGCCGCGATTTTCTTCGTCATTCCCGATGAGTCACGTGCCAATCCGAGCGAGCTCCTTGCCGAATGCACTGAGTCAAAAACATTGGTCGATCGCACTTGGATATTTCTTGTTTGGGATGCAAATCTTACTTCCAGTCGATCTCGCGCTGCAGGCATGAGACTGAATGCGATTAATCTCGTTAATCAGATTTGTTTGGCTGCCAGACCATCAGCGGTTGAGAAACGTGAAGTTCCGCCTCTTTCCGAGGCCGAGATTGAGACAATTAGGCAGTATGAACCTTCTGGGAAAAATTCCGCTTTTTCGAAATGCGTAGCGACAAATTATACCAGCCAAGGGGCAAATTTCCTTAAATCAGCAGACCTTCTAGCTGCCGCACAGTCGCTTGAACGGAAGACTGGACCGATTTCACTGCATGATACATTGATACTGATGTTAGAGGAAACACCGGATTGCTACGAGCATCTCCCGCTTAAAGATGGTGCGCCAACGGCAAATGCTAACGCAATTTATGCCGATCTATCGTGGCTTCTTCTGATGAAGCCCAATCTGCCGGTCATTGTTCAGTGGAATGAAGGACTTTCGGACTAATGCCTAAGGTAACCGTAGACGGCGAAGAGATCGAAGTCCCAGCAGGGGCGACAGTGCTTCAGGCGTGTGAGGAAGCGGGGAAGGAAATCCCGCGTTTCTGCTATCACGAGCGCCTCAGCATCGCTGGCAATTGCCGCATGTGTCTGGTCGAGGTGAAGCCGGGGCCGCCAAAGCCTCAGGCGTCTTGCGCGCTTCCGGCGACCGAGGGTCAAGAAATTCGCACCGATACGCCGATGGTCAAAAAGGCGCGCGAAGGGGTGATGGAGTTTCTCCTTATCAACCACCCGCTCGATTGCCCGATTTGCGACCAGGGCGGTGAGTGCGATTTGCAAGACCAGTCCATGACCTATGGCAAGGGCACAAGCCGCACGCAGGAAATGCGCCGCGCTGTGACCGAGAAATACATGGGTCCGCTGATCAAGACGGTGATGACCCGCTGCATTCACTGCACGCGCTGTGTGCGTTTCTCTGAAGAGATCGCGGGCGTGGACGAAATCGGAGCGCTGTATCGCGGCGAAGATATGCAGATCACGACCTATTTGGAAAAGGCGGCGGCGCATGAATTGTCCGCCAATGTGATCGATCTGTGTCCAGTGGGAGCGCTAACTTCGCGTCCTTACGCGTTTGAGGCTCGCCCTTGGGAATTGAAGCGGACACTCAGCATCGACGTGTCGGACGCGGTGGGCGCGAATATTTCGCTGCATTCAAAGGGCCGCGAAGTTATGCGTGCGCTTCCTCGCATCAATGATGATGTGAACGAGGAATGGCTTTCGGATAAGGCGCGTTATCAGGTTGATGGTCTGACCAAGCGGCGTTTGGACCGCGTGTTTGTTCGTAAGGATGGCAAGCTTGCTGCGTCCGATTGGTCAGAGGCGTTTGGGGCGATTTCTGGCGCGCTTGAGGCTGACAAGTCCTCTGTCGCAGCGGTCGCTGGCGACATGGTGGATTGTGAGACCATGTTTGCGGCCAAGACCCTGCTCAAGGCTTGCGGCTCGGCCCTGCTTGAAGGTCGCCAGACGGGTATGACTTATGACGTGTCGAACCTTACGGCTGTGAATTTCAATTCGACGCTGGCAGGGATTGAGAGAGCTGACTGCATCCTGATTGTTGGTTCGCACATCCGCTGGGAGGCGGCGCTTGTGAACGCTCGTATTCGCAAGGCCGTGAAGGCTGGTGCGAAGGTCTTTGTGGTCGGCCCTGAGTGGGAGACCACTTATCCGGCAGAATTCCTTGGTGAAGACCTCAAGGCTCTGAACCGGGTGCCTAAAGCGCTCGGCGATGCCATGAAGGCAGCAGAGCGGCCTGCGGTGATCCTTGGCGGCGCGGCGTTGGCTCAAGGCGCGCTTGGCGCTGGCCTCAAGCTCGTCGACAAATTTGGCCTCGTCAAAGACAATTGGAACGGCTTTAACGTCTTGCACTTTAGCGCAGCGCGCATGGGCGGGTTGATGCTCGGATACGCGCAAGAGGGCGGCATGGCGGATATCGTGGCTGCGAAACCCAAAGTGCTCTTCAGCCTTGGTGCGGACGAGATGGATTATGAGCCGTTTGCGGACAGCCTCAAGGTCTACATCGGCCACCACGGTGACAAGGGCGCGCACAACGCTGACATCATCTTGCCTGCTGCGTCCTACGCCGAGAAAGACGGCACTTACGTCAACACAGAAGGCCGGGTTCAATTCGCTGAAAAAGCCGTGTTTGCTCCTGGTGATGCCCGCGAAGATTGGACGATCCTGCGCGCTCTCGCCGATGCGATTGGTGTGAATGTCGGCTTCGACAGCTTCGCGCAATTGCAAGGCGCGATGATTGCCGAAGTGCCTGCTCTGGGTGAAGAAGCGCTGGCAGATTACGGCGCGCTTCCCAAAGCCGACGGCAAAAGCAAAGCCGAAGGCGTCATCAACGCCTATCCGGTCAAGGATTTCTACCTCACCAACGCAATCGCCCGCGCATCGGCTGTGATGCAGCAATGTTCGGCAGAACTGCTCCACGGCGATGAGATGAAGGAGGCTGCGGAATGAGTGGTCTTTATTTCATTCTGATCATTCTCGGTCTGTTCGCCGCAATTGTGATCATTAGTGTGCTTGCAGGCCGTTCGCACAGAAAGACTAAGGAACAAGCAAGTCTCATGAAGAAGAGCATGGGAATCTACGTAGGGAGCGAGACAGCTTCCGATGCAGGTTATGGCGGAGACTTTGAAGGTGGCGATGGAGGGGGCGATTAATGACCGCGTTCTTTGAAACTCTCGGCCTCCCGTATGAGTGGGCCTGGTTCACCGCCACGATCTCGGGCATTCTCCTCATAGCTCTGCCGGTGATGCTTGCGGTTGCCATGGTGATCTATGTCGACCGCAAGGTGCTGGGCGCGATTATGCTTCGGCGTGGGCCCAATGTGGTGGGACCATTTGGCCTGCTTCAGAGCTTTGCCGACGGGCTTAAGGTGTTCTTGCAAGAGACCATTATCCCAAGCGCGGCCAATAAGGGCATATTCCTTCTCGCGCCAATCATCACCTTTACCGTGGCTCTTGCTGCATGGGCGGTGATCCCGTTTTGGGATGGAGGGGTGCTCGCGGACATCAATGTGGGCCTTCTCTACATCCTCGCAATCAGCTCTTTGGGCGTTTACGGCGTGGTGATGAGCGGGTGGGCATCAAACTCGAAATACCCGTTCTTCTCAGCCATGCGCGCCGCCGCGCAGATGATCTCTTACGAGGTCTCCATCGGATTTATCCTCGTCTGCGTGGTCCTGTGGGCGGGCACGTTCAACCTCTCCGGCATTATCGAAGCGCAGCGTGGGCACGGCCTCGGTATCGTTAACGGGTTCTTCTTTAACCCTCTGCTTTTCCCGATGTTTGTGGTGTTCTTTATCTCGGCTCTGGCTGAGACAGCGCGCGCACCGTTCGACCTGACCGAGGCTGAGTCCGAGCTCGTCGCAGGGTATCAGACCGAATATTCGTCCATGGCGTTCGCGCTGTTCTGGCTGGGTGAGTATGCGAATATCCTGCTGATGTGTTCGCTGTGCACGATCCTGTTTATGGGCGGGTGGCTGCCACCGATTGAGTGGGCGCCGCTGTACTATGTGCCGGGCTTTATCTGGTTCCTGTTGAAGACCTTCTTCTTCTTCCTGCTGTTCAGCTGGATCTGGGCAACCGTACCACGCTATCGCTATGACCAATTGATGCGCCTTGGCTGGAAGGTGTTCCTTCCGATGAGCCTTGGTTTCGTGGCCGTGATCAGCGGCTATCTGATGGCGACGGGGCATTTCACCGGCCCAGCGCCGCTGGTTGAGCCGGCTTCGGTCACTCCATCTGAAATTGTGGAGATTGAAGCCGCTCCCGAGGGTGAGCGCTCATGAAGATTGCATCAGTCATAGCCGCTAGCGCGCTCGTCTTTTCCGGTTCGGTGTCTGCGCAGTCATTTAACTGCACCTTCAGCGAAATCTATGCGCTAAATGAAAGCGAGGGAGGCGTTTCAGCCTCTCCCATTCAATTCGGCCAACAATCTAACCCGGCTTGGCAATTCCAACTTACTAAAACAGATCGAGAGATTGAGGTGGTTTGGCCTTCGAGCCCTTTGCAGTTTGAGGGTAAGCGACCCGCGATCCAAACTGGCCCGACTTCATTTGCCGCGTTTTGGGTTGGTCGAGGCCCTTGCATGTTCACCGAGGGGCATTGTGGAGCCACACTGCACTATGTCCAGCAGGACGACGGAAGCCTGAACTTTCACTATCAGCCAATAGCTCTTACTCGCACAGAGGAACGTCGTGAGCCCCTCAAAGTGCTAGCACAAGGCACTTGCGCTGCGACGGACGAAGAAAAATGACCACCGCAACACAGCTCCTTAAGAGCTTCACCCTTTGGGAATTTCTGAAAGCGCATGCGCTGACTTTGAAGTATTTCTTCAAGCCCAAGGCGACGATCAACTACCCGTTTGAGAAATCGCCGCTTAGCCCGCGCTTTCGCGGCGAGCATGCCTTGCGCCGTTATCCGAACGGCGAAGAGCGCTGCATTGCGTGCAAGCTGTGCGAGGCGGTGTGTCCGGCGCAGGCGATCACGATTGAGAGCGAACCGCGCGAAGACGGCAGTCGCCGCACCACGCGCTATGACATTGATATGACGAAGTGCATCTATTGCGGCTTTTGTCAGGAGGCCTGCCCAGTGGACGCCGTGGTCGAGGGGCCAAACTTTGAATACGCCACCGAAACGCGCGAGGAATTGCTTTATGACAAGGCCAAACTCCTGGCTAACGGTGACAAATGGGAACGTGCCATTGCGGCTAACCTTGAAGCGGACGCGCCCTATCGTTAAGGGCGCGGCCAAGTCTTGACAGGCTGGACGAGATAACAGGGATCAGATGATACAAGCTTTAGCCTTCTACCTGTTCGCAGGTGTCGTCATCGCCAGCGCGGTGATGGTCATTATGTCGAGAAATCCGGTGCATTCGGTGCTGTGGCTCATTCTTGCCTTTTTCAATGCCGCTGGCTTGATGGTGCTGGTGGGCGCTGAGTTCATCGCGATGCTGCTGGTCATCGTCTATGTTGGCGCGGTCGCTGTCTTGTTCCTGTTTGTGGTAATGATGCTCGATATCGACTTTGCGGCGATGAGAGCTGGGTTCATCAAGAACTTCCCGCTGGGCATTGCGCTTGCGCTTATCTTGCTGGCCGAGCTGGGCCTTGGCCTTGGCGCGTATGGAGCGGGCGGGGTGGATCTTGGCACACCCGACGGCACCGCTGCTCAGAGCGCTGGGGCGTCAAACATCGAGGCCCTCGGGGCGCTTCTATATGGCCGCTACATCATCCTGTTTGAGATCGCCGGGATCATCCTGCTGGTCGCGATGATCGGGGCAATTGTGTTGACCTTCCAAGCGCCGCCTCCAGGTAGCCGCGCGCAGCAAGACATCGGCAAGCAAATCGCCCGCCGTCCTGAGGAGGCCACCGTTATGAAGAACCCAGACGTTGGTCAGGGGGTCGAGCTATGACCATTGGTGTGGAACACTATCTGATCGTGGGTGCGATCCTATTCGTGCTTGGCGTCCTGGGAATTTTTCTCAACCGAAAGAACGTGATTGTTATCCTGATGTCGGTTGAGCTGATCTTGCTCGCGGTGAATATAAACCTTGTCGCGTTCAGCGCCTTCATGAATGATCTTGTAGGACAGATTTTCGCGATGATGGTGCTGACCGTTGCTGCTGCTGAGGCGGCAATCGGGCTTGCTATCCTTGTCATCTATTACCGCCGACAAGGCACGATTGCGGTCGATGATGCCGCACGGATGAAGGGATAAGCTTTCGTGGACACGCAAATCCTTATCATCGTCTTTGCCCCGCTGATCGCGTCGATCGTTGCTGGGCTTGGCAACCGCATGCTGGGCAACACGATCGCCAAGTCGATCACGACCGGCGGATTGTTCCTGTCCGCAGCATTGAGCTGGCCGATCTTCATCGGGTTTCTAACCGGCACGCATTCCGCCGAAGTCGTTCCCGTGCTGCAATGGGTGCAGTCGGGTGATTTGACTTTCGACTGGGCATTGCGGGTGGATGCTCTCACCGCGGTTATGCTGGTGGTGATCAACTCGGTTTCCGCGCTCGTGCACCTTTATAGCTGGGGCTATATGGAGGAAGACCCGGATCAGCCGCGCTTCTTCGCTTACCTCTCGCTCTTCACCTTCGCCATGCTGATGCTGGTGACCGCTGACAACCTTGTTCAGATGTTCTTCGGTTGGGAAGGGGTGGGGCTTGCCTCGTACCTGCTCATCGGGTTCTGGTTCAAAAAGCCATCGGCGGGCGCTGCGGCGATCAAGGCCTTTGTGGTCAATCGCGTGGGTGATCTTGGCTTTATGCTAGGTATCTTCGGCACCTTCCTGGTGTTCCAGACAACCTCGATCCCTGAGATACTTGCCGCGTCTGCTGGCATGAGCGGATCTACCATCGGTTTCCTCGGCATGCGCCTGCCGACAATGGACATCTTGTGCTTCCTTCTCTTCATCGGAGCCATGGGGAAGTCAGCGCAGCTTGGCCTCCACACATGGCTGCCTGATGCGATGGAGGGGCCGACGCCTGTGTCTGCTCTCATCCACGCAGCGACCATGGTGACAGCGGGCGTCTTTATGGTCTGCCGCCTGTCGCCAATGTTTGAAGCAGCGCCAACTGCCTTGATGATCGTGACAATCGTGGGTGCGGCGACGTGCTTCTTTGCCGCCACCATCGGCACGACGCAGTGGGACATCAAGCGGGTCATCGCTTACTCAACCTGTTCGCAGCTCGGCTATATGTTCTTCGCAGCAGGCATCGGCGCATACGGCGTGGCGATGTTCCACCTGTTCACACACGCATTCTTTAAGGCGCTGCTGTTCTTGGGCGCAGGCTCGGTCATCCATGCGATGCACCATGAACAAGACATGCGCTATTATGGCGGTCTCAGGAAAGCGATCCCGATTACCTTTGTCGCAATGCTCTTGGGCACTCTCGCGATTACGGGTCTCGGCGTGTATCATCTTGGCGCTGGTTTCGCCGGGTTCTGGTCGAAAGACGCGATCCTCGAAGCGGCCTTTGCTCGCGGCACGACCACCAGCACCATCGCATTTTGGGCAGGTGTTACCGCAGCGCTTCTCACGAGCTTCTACAGCTGGCGTCTGATGTTCCTTACTTTCTGGGGCAAGCCGCGCTGGATTGAGAGCGAGCATATTCAGCACAGTGTCCACAAGACGCCTCAAGAGGCTGGCGAAGACACAACCGGCGGCTATCACCCGCACGAAAGCCCGATTGCGATGCTCATCCCGCTTGTGGTGCTGTCCACAGGCGCGGTGCTTGCTGGCCAAGTCTTCGCACCGAGCTTCATTGACGATGCGAGCTTCTGGGCTGGTTCGATTTTCTACAATGAGAACCTCATCCACGCGCTTCACGCTGTGCCGTATTGGGTGAAGTATTCCGCCTTTGTGGTCATGGTTCTGGGCTTTGTCGGAGCCTATATCGCCTATATCGCGAAGCCTGATATTCCCGCCAAGTTCGTTGCAAGCTTCGGATGGCTCCACAACTTCGTATTCCGCAAATGGTATTTCGACGAGCTGTACGATGCGATTTTCGTAAAGCCTGCCTTTTGGTTTGGGCGCCAGTTCTGGAAACTGGGCGACATTGGGATCATCGACCGCTTCGGCCCCAACGGCATAGCCGCTGTGGTTCAGCGCGGCTCGCTCGCGGCCAAGACGATCCAGTCGGGCTATCTCTACACCTACGCGCTGATCATGCTTCTCGGGTTGATCGCCGCTGTCACTTATGTGCTGCTCTAGGGGTCATTGAGCGTAATGGACTTTCCCATCCTCACCACCATGATGCTGGTGCCGTTAGCGGCAGCGATTGCAAGTTTGTTCGCCGGGCAAGCCTCGCGAGTGATCGCCTTGGCGGCAACGCTTGTGACATTTGGCCTCGGCGTCATGCTCTGGGCCAATTACGACATTGGCGGCGCGCAGTGGCAGTTCCAAGAGAAGTACGAGCTAGTCGCTGGCTTCTCCTACGCACTTGGGATCGACGGTATTGCCTTGATGCTCATCATGCTCAGCGTTTTCTTGATGCCTATCTGCATTCTTGCCAGCTGGGATTCGATCAAGAAGCGTGTGGGCGAATACATGGCTGCCTTCCTGTTTATGGAAGTGCTGATGATCGGGACGTTTGCCGCGCAAGATTTGTTCCTGTTCTACATATTTTTCGAAGCTGGCCTGATCCCGATGTATTTGATCATCGGTGTGTGGGGCGGCGATAACCGCATTTACGCCTCGTACAAATTCTTCCTCTACACGCTGATCGGGTCGGTTCTGATGCTGATCGCGATGTTCTGGATGGTGAGCGAGGCAGGCACCTCGGACATTCCGACGCTGATGCAGTATGACTTCCCCGGCGGGGCGCAGACGTGGCTGTGGCTGGCGTTCTTTGCAAGCTTTGCGGTGAAGGTGCCGATGTGGCCGTTCCACACCTGGCTTCCCGATGCGCACGTTCAGGCACCAACTGCAGGGTCTGTGATCCTTGCAGGCGTCCTTCTGAAATTGGGGGGCTACGGTTTTATCCGTTTCAGTCTGCCGATGTTCCCAGAAGCTAGCGCCGACTTTGCATGGTTTGTCTTCATCCTCTCGATGATCGCGGTGATCTACACCTCGCTGGTCGCTCTGGTTCAGGCGGATATGAAGAAGCTGATTGCGTATTCTTCGGTCGCTCACATGGCGATTGTGACCGTGGGTCTCTTTGCATTTAACGTGCAGGGCCTTGAAGGCGCTATGATCGTTATGCTTTCGCACGGCCTAGTATCCGGCGCGCTCTTCCTTTGCGTTGGCGTCATTTACGACCGTCTCCATACCCGTGAGATCGAACGCTACGGCGGGCTTTCCATCAACATGCCATACTACGCGCTGTTCTTCCTGCTGTTCACCATGGCTTCCATCGGTCTGCCCGGCACAAGCGGTTTTGTGGGCGAGTTCCTCTCGCTTGCAGGCATTTACCAAACTTCTAGCCTCGTGGCGCTGGTCAGCACCACTGGCATTATCTTGGGCGCAGCTTACATGCTCTATCTTTACCGCCGCGTGGCATTTGGCGATCAGAAAAACGCAGATGCTGCCGCGATGAAAGACATCAATGCGCGCGAATGGATTATGATGACCCCGATTGCCGCTGTGGTCCTTTGGATGGGCGTTTATCCTGAGAGCTTCCTTGCTCCCATGCGCGCTGATATCGCCGCCCTAGATGCGCGGCTTGCAGCTTCAGCGCCCGTCAGCGATGCAGCGCTTGCCAGCGGAGAGCCCTTGGACAAAGCGGCTAATGCTATCGAATTTGAGAGCCACGAAGGGGAGGGCCATCACTGATGCTTGATTTCCCATCATCCTTCGCCCTGATCACATCTGAGCTTATCCTTATCGGTACTGGCCTTGTCCTATTGCTCGTCGCTGCATGGGTTGGCGATAAGGCCGCGCGCGCGGTGACTATCATTGCAGCTGGAGCGCTGTTTGTCGCAGGGCTTTTCACCATTCCCGGCCTTCACCTTGGGGTAGACGGGCCTGATAGCTATGCCTTCGGCACATTGATGAAGGTCGATAGTTTTGCGCTTTTTGCCAAAGCTCTGACCTACCTGGCGGCCATTGGCGCGCTTGTTGTGGCGCCCTCCTTCTTCAATGGACCCGCCGCATCGAGCGAGCGCGGGCTTCGTGCGGAATACCCAGTACTGATCCTGTTCGCGACCGTGGGCATGAGCATTATGGTCTCGGCAAGCGACTTTATGACGCTCTACATGGGGCTCGAACTCAATTCATTGGCCGCCTATGTGCTGGCCGCAATCCTTCGCAAGGATGTACGCTCAACAGAGGCAGGCCTCAAATATTTCGTGCTCGGCGCGCTTGCATCGGGCATCCTGCTTTACGGGATGAGCCTGCTCTACGGCTTCACCGGCGCCACCGACTTCGCCAGCGTCCGCGCTGGGCTTGAAGGCGAGCTTTCGACCGGACAGCTCTTCGGCCTGATCTTTGTGATGGCAGGCCTCGCGTTTAAGATCGCTGCGGTGCCATTCCACATGTGGACCCCGGACGTGTACGAGGGCGCGCCTACACCCGTGACCGCGTTCTTTGCTACTGCTCCGAAGGTGGCCGCAGTAGCGCTCACCGCACGCGTGGTGTTCGAAGTCTTCGGCGGCCAAGTTCAGGCTTGGCAGCAGATTGTAATGTTCACGGCACTCGCTTCCATCGTATTCGGCGCGCTGGGCGCTATTGGACAGGACAATCTGAAACGTCTTCTCGCTTACTCCTCGATCAACAACATCGGCTTTATCCTTCTGGGGCTGGCTGTTGCCACGCCCGCTGGTGCAAGCTCGATGCTCGTCTACCTCTTTATCTATGTCGTCATGAGCCTTGGCAGCTTTACCGCGCTCCTTATGCTTCGCGGTGAAGACGGCAAGCTGTTCGAGACATTCGGCGATATCGCAGGGCTCGCTGTGACCCGCCCCGCAATTGCGTGGTCGCTTCTAATCTTCATGTTTAGCCTTGCCGGTATCCCGCCGCTCCTCGGCTTCTACAGCAAGTTTGTGGTTTTCCAGGCTGTAGTCGAGGCAGACCTCGTGGTTTTCGCCGCTATTGCCATTGCGGCTAGCGTTATCGGCGCTTTCTACTACATCAAGTTTGTGAAGGTCATGTTCTTCGATGAGCCCGCAGGCGTTGCCACCGGTAAAGCTGAGACGTCGCATTGGGTGCTTCTGGGCGTCTGTGCAGTGATCATCTCGCCGCTTGGCTATTTGCTCACCGGATCGCTGACGGACCTCACCAATAAGGCTGCGTCTTCGCTGTTCCTGGCGATTTGATACCCCCATCATCAATCAAAGTCGTTGAAGAAACCGGCTCGACCAATGCTGACCTTGTTCGCGCGGTCGGCTCAGGTGAGGAACCGCAAGAGGGGGAATGGCTTGTCGCCAAACGCCAGAGTGCGGGAAAAGGTCGCCAAGGGCGCGAGTGGTTCGATGGTTCGGGCAATTTCATGGGCTCCCGCGTCGTTGAATTGAACGCGGGCGATCCGCCCCCTGCCTCTTTGAGCTTTGTTGCAGCGATGGCGGTGTATGACGCAGCCGCAGCAGCTTTGCCGGACACCGAAAAGCTTCGCCTGAAATGGCCGAATGATGTTCTGCTGGATGGGGGCAAGCTTTCCGGCATTCTGCTGGAACTGGTAGGCGGGAAGATTGTGGCGGGTATCGGTGTGAACCTGGCCAAAGCGCCCGATCTGCGAGAGCGCAAAACTTCTGCACTCTCGGATATCGCTGGCCCGATTGAGCTTTTGGGTTTTGCCGAAACCCTGGCAGCAAGGTTTGCTCATTGGCTCGTGCAGTGGCGCGAAAACGGCCTCACCCCGCTGCTTTCCCAGTTTCTCGCACGCTCCATTCACGCCAGCGGATCAAGCGTGACGGTGCACGATACAGATGGCACTTATATCACCGGGACCTTCGTAGGTCTGGAAGAAAGTGACGGGGCTTTGCGGCTGCGCTTGGCGGATGGCTCGGAACGTGTCATTCGGGCAGGGGACATTTCTTGAGCGTGGTTTCTTGAAGGAGCATAGCTGATGCTGCTGGCAGCTGATGTTGGAAATACCAATGTTGTCTTTGCGCTGTTCGAACCGGATGGGGAGGGCGGCTTTGTTACACCTCCCAAAGCGCGCTGGCGAATAGCAACTGACCCTCGGCGCACAGGGGACGAGTATGCGGTGTGGCTGCTGCAATTGCTGACGATTGAAGGCGTTACGCGCGAGGATATTACTGGGATTATTTACGCCTCGGTCGTCCCCCGCGCTGACCACAATTTGACAGTGCTCGCCCAAAAATACTTTGGCATCACGCCTTTGAAGGCGGGCGATGGCAAAGCAGCCTGGCCATTTGTGGCCGATGTAGATCAGCCCACCTCGCTTGGCGCAGATCGGGCGCTCAATATCTTGGCAGCACACCACAAGTTTGGCGGCGACTTGATCGTGATCGACTTTGGCACCGCGACCAAGTTTGAAGCGATTGACTTTAACGGCACCTATAAGGGCGGTTCCATCGCGCCTGGGATCAATCTGTCGCTCGACGCATTGGTGGGTAAGACTGCAAAGCTGCCCCGCATCGCTATCGCTACCCCTGCCAGCCAGAGCGTCATTGGACGCAACACCGAAGACCAAATGCTCATTGGAGTGTTCTGGGGGTATGTTGCTATGATGGAAGGGATTGTGGCGCGCATGAAGTCGGAAATTGGCCGTCCTGCCAAGGTCGTAGCAACCGGCGGCCTCGCGATTCTGTTTGATGAAGCGACCGACATTTTTGATGAAGTGGACACGGATTTGACCATCGAGGGTCTGGCGATCCTTGCGAAACAAGCCCTGTCCTGAAGTGCTCAAACTCCTATAAAAGAACGATAACACCCAAGTGAAAAAGAACTATACTCCGGAAGAAGAGCTGCTGTTCCTGGCCCTTGGCGGCTCAGGCGAAATTGGCATGAACGTCAACCTGTATGGGTGCGACGGGAAATGGCTGATGGTCGACCTTGGCATGACATTTTCAGGCGGCGAGTACCCCGGCGTGGACCTTGTTTTTGCCGACCTTGAGTTCATCGAGGAGCGGACCAAGGACCTGCTCGGCATTGTCCTGACCCATGCACATGAAGATCACATCGGCGCGGTGCCTTACTTCGCAGACGAACTTGGCGTGCCTCTTTATGCGACGCCGTTCACAGCCGATCTGGTGGCAAGGAAGCTCGAAGAGGCAGGCCTTCTGGGCAAGGTTGAACTCAACATCATCGAAGAAGACCATGGTCAGATTGATATTGGGCCTTTTAAGATAACGTATCTTCCGCTCGCTCACTCGATTGCCGAAGGCAACGCGCTCCTGATCGACACGCCTTATGGCCGCGTATTCCACACCGGTGATTGGAAGCTCGACGAAGATCCCATCATCGGAGAGCCGACAACTGAGGAGGAGCTTCGCGAAATTGGCGATGAAGGTGTGCTGGCGCTGGTGTGCGACAGCACTAATGTCTTCAATCCCGAACCTTCTGGGTCAGAGGGCGCCGTTCACAAGGGTCTGATGGAAGAGGTTGCCAAGCACAAGGGCAAACGTGTCCTCGTCACAACCTTCGCTAGCAATGTTGCTCGGCTCCAGACCCTTGGCGAGGTTGCGCGCGAAACGGGACGCCAAGTCTGTGTTGCCGGCCGCTCGATTGATCGCATCCTCGAGGTGGCACAGGACAATGGTTATCTCGAGGACTTCCCAACACCGGTCGACTTCGACACCGCCATGCGGCTGCCGCGCGGCGAGGTGATGATTTTGGCGACCGGCGGGCAGGGGGAGCCTCGTGCTGCTCTTGCCCGGATCGCTGATGACAATCACCCGTTGGAGCTGGTGCCCGGCGACGTGATCCTGTTTTCCTCGCGCCTCATTCCCGGCAATGAGATTGCTGTGGGCAAGATGCAGAACCAGCTTGCCGCGCGCGGGATCGAGATGATCACCGACCGGCAAAGCTTCATCCACGTCTCAGGCCATCCAGGACGGCCGGAACTCGAGGCGCTCTATGGCTGGCTGCGTCCCGAGGTGCTTATCCCGGTTCATGGTGAGATGCGGCATATGCGGGAACAGGCGCGGGTCGGCAAAGAGTTCGGCATCCCGAGCAATGTCGTTCAATCCAACGGAGATATCGTTCGTCTTGCCCCCGGCGAACCTGGCAAGCTTGGCGAGGTGCGTAGCGGGCGTCTCGTGCTTGACGGCGACATTATCGCACCTGCTGACGGTGAGGCGGTCACTATGCGCCGCCGAATCTCGTTTGAGGGGTTTGTGGTGGTCGTCCTCGCGCGCGGAGAAGCGCCGCTCGTCGAGGCCATAGGTCTTCCGCTTGATGAGGACTTGGCCGAGTTCACCGAGGAAACCAGCGAGGATATCTTAAAAGCCATCGGCCGGCTCAAAGGGCGCGATGCCCAGGATCCAGCAGCCGTCCATGAGGCCGCGCGCCTCGCAGCGCGCCGTGCTGCACGGCGGTGGTCGGGCAAAAATCCGCAAGTGCGTGTGTTGATGCCGGGGCTGAAAAAGGACGACCGTTAGTGCAATGGACGTCCATCCTTGCGGTCTATTTTCTTATCTGGATGATGAGCGCGTTTATCATGCTGCCCTTTGGCGTACGCACCTCCGAAGAGGTGGGCGAGCCGTTGGTGCCCGGGCAGGCAGAAAGCGCTCCTTCCACCTTTAAGCCAGGTAAGCTCCTCATTCGCGCAACGGTGATTGCTATGATTTTGACGAGCCTGTTCGTGGTGAACTACGAATATGGGTGGGTGAGCGTGAGCGACCTCGACATCCTGCCAAAGCCGCCGGGTAGCGTCGCTGGCGCACAATAGATCGGTGTGCAAAAAGGCCAAGCGCGGCGCTGCGTAGAGGCCTATTGGCGCAGACGCTCAATCGATTGGGCCAGCACAACGTAGAGTTTACCCACATCTGAACCCAGCACCGTCACGCCCAAAGCCTTCCCATCTCGGGTCGACAGGACCGAGCGCAGCATGGCTTCGAAATCATGGATGTAGCGGCTGACATTCGCTTTGAACTCATCATTACTTTGATAAAGATCAGCGATTTCTTTAGCTTCGGTGCTGTCAATCAAACGCACAGCACGGCGAGTGAATATCCCCCGGTCCCCTTTCAGATAGGCATCCCATGATGTGTCCGAAACTTCATGAGAGAGCACCGAGGCCACGTCGATTGCAGAGGAATTGAGACTGTCTGTGATAAGAGCCATGCGGCGCGAAAAGTCGTTGTTGACCTGTTCTTCGGCAAGCTCGCGTGCCCGCGCTATGCGCTGCTCGAGGTTGACCGTAAGCTCGTTCACTTTGGCAAGCTGATCGCGCAATTGCACCGTAGCCTCGCGCCCGACACCCGATGCATGGGCCGCTGCCTGTTCCAGCTTCCCGACAGCCTCGGCTGTATCGTTGCGAAGCGACCGCTCAAGCTCTGAGACGGCGCGCTCAGAGATCGAACTCGCCAATGCATCCACCTTGTCACGGGCGCCAGTTTCAAGCGTTTCAAAGACTTGCTTCGTAGTGTCCTCAAGCTTGCTGATTGCGGTAACGAGGGTTTCTTCGGTTTCACCTGCAAGATTGCCGCTTTGCTCGGATAGATTCATTAGACCAGATTTAAGCCCTTGAATCTTTGTAAGGGTCTCTTCTGATTGCGAGGCAATCTTGCCCTGAAGCGTATCAATCGCCTCGTCATTGTCGTCCACCTTTGAGCGCGCTGCTATAAGATAATCAGACAGGTCTTTCGCCTTATCGTTGGTTGCAAGCATCAATGTATCGACTTCCTGAGCGCGGCTCTCAACCTCGCTCAACCTGCCAAGTGCGCCTTTCATCGCCTCGGGTAAATCCTCGCGCGTGAAGGTGGCGCTGGACTGGATGATTTCGAGCAGGCGCACACCGGCTTCTGTGAGGCTTGCGATCTCTGCTTCGGTCTCGCGAAGCTTTTCGCGTTTCTCTTCGAGCTGAGTATCGAGCACGTTCAGACCAGACGAAAGGGCCTCCTTAGCCGTGCTGCCTTGTGTGTTTGCTGCGTCAATCAGGGCGGTAAGCTTCTCAATTTGCTCAGTAATAATATTCGAGTGAGCCGTCAGTTTCGCTGTCTCGGCGTTTTGGGCCTCGCGTCTTTGAGCAAGAGCGTCATCGAGCGCTGCCAAACGCTGCGCCAGAACTTCGCTTGCTTGCGCCTCTTGCGTCGAGAAGGTTTCTTGCACGCGGCTGACCTGCTCGTTGAACTGGCGATCGCGCGCTTCGAGCTGATCGGTGAAGAGGGTGACTTTGGCGTTGAGCTCCTCAACGCGTTTTTGCGCAAGATCAATGGCCTGCGCATCGACCGCGTCGAGGCTCTCGATCGCCTTAACAATTTCACCTTCAAATCGAACCTTTGAAGCGGTGAGCTGCTTCATTGCTCCATCTTCGGCCTCGCGCAATTTCTCGCTAACCGATTTCGTCTCGCTTTGGAGAACCGAAATGCGTTCGCTCAACACATCAACGGCTACGCTCTCTGCGGTTTCGACTTCGCTTCGATAGTCTTTCGCGCGCGCTTCGACAGCTTCGAGCCGGGCGCCGGCGGATTCTTCGATTTGGGTGAGCTGCTCTTGGAAGCTTGTGAGGATTTTGCCAACCTTGCTGTCAAACGAGGCAACTTGGTTTTCGCTTGCCTTGCCAAACTGGTTGAGCCTTTCAAACCCTTCTGAGAGTTTACCCAAATTGTCACGGGCTGAGCGCCCAGCAGCGCCAATTTGATTGGATACATCGCGCGCCGAATTGGCGACGACTGGCAGATCATCGCGAAGGTGCATCATATTCGACAGCGCACTTTCGCTCGCATTTCCAATGGCATCGACCTGTTCGCCGTTATCCTTGATCAGATCTTGCAGTGTCTGGGCATGGGCCGAAATTCGCTCCCCCGCGATGCGGCCAAGCGTCTCAAGCTCTCGGGACTGCGCGGCTAGAAATTCGCGCGCGAGGCTAAGTTCGCGGTTTACCACCGTCAGGCGGCTTTCGAGCTCACGGCTTTCATGAGAGAGCAATGCAGCGCTTTGCGCGAAGCGATTGGTTTCAGCCCGCGAATGACGCATCACAAGAAGCCAAGCGACACCGATAAGCAAAATAGGCACTGACCAGTCGATCAATAGTCGGGGCCAGCCCTGCGCACCAAGCGAGCCGCCCAAGACCTGATCCTGGATAGACCATCCGTAAAATCCGGTCCACGCCGCCACTGCCACCATCGCTAACGCAGGGGCAAGCCAGTCTGACGAGTGCCGCTCGCCATAAATTTCTTCTTCAGTTTCAAAGTCATCAGGTGTCAATTCAAGCTCATCATCAGGCTCGATAGCATCGTTGAACGACACGCCTTCGCTCGCCTTCTCCGCGCTCGCGTTGACATCAGACTGCGCCTTGGTTTCGGCCTCTTGGCCAACCGCGCGGATATGTTTCCCACCTGTCATATCTACACAATTACCACAGGAACGCGCGGGATAAACCCCACATTAACTCAGAATCCGGTTATGCCCTCCCACTATGGCGTATGAAAGTGGTGCTCTCGATGCGACTCTGGCGGCGGCAGCTGGCGATAACTCGGCTTTGATCGGGGAATTGCGTGCGGCCTTTCTAGAGAGCGCAGAAAATCTTGTTGATCTCCTTAAACGCTCGCGCTGCGACGGAAATTGGAACGTGGCTGCTCTTCGCTTGAAGGGACTTGCGGCCAGTTTCCATGCGCAAGAATTGCTCGATGCAGCGGATCACGCCCTCGCATGCGCGCCAGGCGAACCAACCGCCATTCGCAGGATCGAAGCTGTGCTCGACCGCTTTAATGGTAACACAATGGGCCGCTTCTAGACCCAATTGTCTCAAAATAGTGGATACCCGGTGAACCTCTCGCTTGATGCATAGGCGGTCGAGGGCGTAGCGCTTTGCTATTGTTACTCAGCACTGGAGTTTGCCTTTTTGCGTATCGGTCTGATCTCTGCGGTGAAACGCGCGGCAAATGGTGAACTGCGCAGTGTGCAGATGCTCGCCGGGCGAAGCGTGGTAGGATGGCAGGTGGATCTGGCCCTCGCCGCGGGATGCGAGCGGATCTTGTGCCTGTGCAAAACGCATCTGAGCGAGGTCATCGCTGAGCAAAAGCGGATTGAGGATAAGGGAATGGCGTTCCATGCTGTGCGCTCCCCCTCGCAGCTTGCAAGTCTGGTTCGCGAAGATGATGAGATAATGATGCAGCTTGATGGGCTGGTTCTCGGCGGCGATGCTTCGGAGCAGGTCATGTGCGCTTCAGAGCCGCAAAAGCCCTCGATTTTCGTTTTTGACGCTGACCATGGCCTTGCTGAATTGTACCCTGAAGATTTTGAACGCATTGATAGGGATCGGCACTGGGCCGGAATTGCGACTATTCCAGGCGCGTGTGCAGGAATGCTTGAAGGTGCGCCGGGTGATGCCGACGCTATGTCGATGCTGCTCCGCCTTGCGCTTCAGGCGCGGGTGAAATGCGTAAATGCCGCGCAAGGGACGCTCGATAATGACCAATGGCTTTTAGCCGCCGAGCCGCAATCGGTTGCTCGGCGAAGCCACGCGTTGATGCAGGCAAACCTTGCTATCACACCATGGGCTGGGCCCAGCGCGGCCATTGCTACACGGATCGTGCGCGCGACGGCATTGTCATGGCTTGGAGAGAAAAATGCGTTCTGGGCCCTGAGCGCGCTTGGCCTTTTCGTGACCGCGGCGGTGATTGCAGGCTTTGGATACAGCGTGATAGCTTTGTGCATTGGCGCGATCGGTGCATTTGTCGCGAGGCTTTGTGCTGCTGCAATGGAATTGCGCGATGGAATTTTTGCAAATGCCCCGCCTTCGCCGGCGTCAAAATTCGCAAAATATACGCTCTTATTCAGCTGCCTCATCCTGGTATCAGCCAGTGTTTCAATTGAAGGCTGGAGCGCACTGATCGCTGTGCCGGTCATTGCTGCGGGTCTGGCATGGTTGGCGGGCAGACAAAAACCATCAGCGTTTTCATCGTTCTGGAACGACACGCCGACGCATTTGGCGGCATTTGCTTTGGCGGCTTACTTTGGCATATTCACGCAGATGCTGCTGGTGTTTTCTCTTGGGGCGCTTGCGCAATTGGTGCTGCGTGCGAAGTGAGCTTAAGCTAACGGTGGCTTAACCATGACCCTGTATAGGGTACGCAATGGGCAATATGTCGATGGACCGATCTGAGGCCACTCCGGTGGACGCACTCCTGCGGGATGAAATGGCACGCGGCAACCGCGCGCTACTCTCGCTCGCGCCGGTTGCAAGACATCTTCTCGATTGTGAAGGTCCAAGCCTTATCAGCGACGCGGTTTTGGCGCGTCTTCGCGGAATGCTAAACGCTCTTGCCGATCAGCTCTTGCCAGAGGGCGAAACGCGTTTTGATCCTAAACTGGATTTGGCGCAATCACGCGCGAAATTGGCAGGTCATCTGGCCGGCGACGACAAATTGGTAACGCACCTTTACGCTCTGGCGCTCGAAGGGCTTTTGACGCAGCGGCTTGAGAAGAGAACCTCGATGGACCTTGTCCTATCACCCTTACTTCAGGAGTTGATCGCGTCAGAACGCAATCAAACGGCGGAATTGGCCATGGCGACGCTTGCCGCGCAGTCGCGATTTTGCCAAAACCAGTCCCGCATGGAGGTTTCCATCGGGGAACTGCCGTTTGAACTGTTCAGCAGTGTTCTGGACAAATTTCTCGCAGCAAATCTTGGGCTTACCGATGATCTGGCCGAACTATCGGTCGATGCGCTCAAATCGAACTATGACGAAGGGGCGAGCAGGTTTGCTCTTCTCGCAAGCTTGGCATCTTCCATGCGCGGTGGGGCAATTGCGGCTTTAGATCTTAGCCATGCAGGTTTTGCCCTATTTGTCAGTGCGGCCGCATCCCTGACCCAGCAAAATAGAGAGCGTGTGGTTTTCGCATGCCATGAAAGCCAATCCATAAGGCTTGCGCTTACCCTGAAAGCGGCGGGACAGAGCGCTGATGCTATTGAGGCCCAAATGGCTTTTCTAGGTGGGATCAAGGGTTTGCCCTTAGAACTTGTTTCTATGTCACAAGCGCATGCACAATCGTCACTTCGCGAAATGAGCGAGGTCTAGCGCAGGGGCTATGAACCGCCTTCAATCCATCATCGCCGTGCAAGGCTGGACCGACGAGAAAGATCGTCTTGTTGGTGCTGATGAACCGCTCGCGCAGCTGCACGAAGCGTGCGGTGGCCGGATTTCTGGTGCGCTTGCCATCCCTGAACTGCTTGAACTCGTACATCAATGCCGCACACTGGGCCTTCGCATCGCGCGCGACTTCAGCGCTTTTGATGGCCAAGATATTGTCTCTGGTTTTGTGCGGATAAATCCGGTGGCAGACACTGGCTTGGTTGGCGATGCAATCCCCGCTGAGGCGCTAGGCGGCTGCCAAATTCAGATCGAAAACTGGTTTAGTGCTGCTGCCGATGAAGGAAATCCGCGCCAAGCGGCAGCCATGATAGACGCATCGGACCGCGCGGCGGCTGAGATTTCAGCCAGGCTTGATGCGCGTCAAAACCTTTTGTTCCTGGTCTCATCCAGTGCCGATGCGCGCGAACTGCGCGAGGCCATAGATGCAAGACCGGCCGCGCTTTGGAGTGAGTATGTCGAAATTCAAGGCATCGCACACGAGCAACCGCTCCATTGGCGGCTGTTAGACGGCGCTAAGGCAAAGATCGACGGTTCGCAGCGCAACTGGCGTGTCCGTATGATGCCGGTGGGTCCTTCTGGGTCGGCACCTCAAGGGTTTGAGCTGCTCTTTATTGCCAATGAGCCATTGAGCGATCAGGCAGGCGACTCGCAGAGCCGATCACATGGCAAATTACATGGGAGCGATCACGAGGGGCCAGAGCATTCCCGCCTAATCGGAAGTGCGCTTACGCCAGTTCTCAGGCAGCCTATTGCTAGGATCATCGCCAATGCGGAGACGATCCATTCCCGTCTCGCTGGACCTCTACGAGAGGAATATAGCGAATACGCCGCCAACATTGCTGCTGCTGGTCAGCATTTATCGGGTATGCTTGATGACTTGGCGGACCTAGAAGTTGTCGAAGCTCCTGGCTTTAAGACCGCGAAAGAACGCGTAGATTTAGCTGATGTGGCAAAGCGTTCGGCGGGCATTTTGGGTGTGCGGGCACAGGCGAGGGGCATTGCCGTACATGTCACCAAGCGTGACGAGCCGCTCTATGCAATGGCTGAGTTCAGGCGGTCCTTACAAATTCTGATCAACCTTATCGGAAACGCAATCGCCTACTCTCCGGAAGACAGCCAGGTAACAGTGGATATCTTTAGAGAAACCGAAGCAACTGTTTGTGTGACGGTTACCGATCAGGGGCCCGGCGTTACGCAGGACCAGGCCGCAAAGATTTTCGAGAAATTTGAGCGTCTTGGCCGCGACAGCGATGGCGGGAATGACACAGGGTCTGGGCTCGGTCTATTCATCTCGCGAAAACTTGCGCTCGCAATGGGCGGGGACCTTGAAGTCATACACTCTCAGTCGGACGATGAATTGGTTGGCGCTCAGTTCAAACTGACACTGCCAAGCCTCAGTTCATAGCGGCGCAAACGAAAAAGACACGGCGTACCCAAAGGCGCGCCGTGTCTTTTCAAACGTGTGTTCTTGCAATCAGCGCTGGCCAACCGGGACGTAATCGCGCTGCGTTGGGCCGGTGTAGAGCTGGCGCGGACGGCCAATGACCTGAGCTGGATCAGAGATCATTTCATTCCACTGCGCAACCCAGCCAACCGTGCGTGCCAGCGCGAAGAGCGCGGTGAACATGGTTGTCGGGAAACCGATCGAGCTCAAAATGATGCCAGAATAGAAATCGACATTCGGGAACAGCTTCTTCTCTCTGAAGTAATCGTCATTGAGTGCGATCTCTTCAAGTTGGAGGGCAGTTTCGAACACAGGGTCGGTCGTCTTGAGAGCCTCGAACACATCACGAAGGGTCTGCTGCATCACCGTCGCGCGCGGGTCATAGTTTTTGTAAACACGGTGCCCGAAGCCCATGAGACGGAACGGATCGTTCTTGTCTTTCGCGCGCTCAATATAGTGAGGAATTCGGTCAGGCGTACCGATCTCTTGCAGCATGTTCAGCGCCGCCTCGTTAGCGCCGCCATGCGCTGGGCCCCAAAGACAAGCGATCCCCGCAGCAATACACGCGAACGGATTAGCGCCAGAAGAGCCAGCCAGACGCACAGTCGAGGTCGACGCGTTCTGTTCGTGGTCGGCGTGAAGGATGAAAATCCGGTCCATCGCCTTTTCAATAGCCGGGTGAACCTCATATTCCTCAGCCGGGACACCGAATGTCATACGCAGGAAATTGCCGGTGTAAGACAAGGAATTGTCAGGATAAAGGAATGGCTGCCCAATAGAATACTTATACGCCATCGCCGCAATCGTCGGCATTTTTGCGATCAAGCGATGCGAGGAGATCTTGCGATGCTCTGGGTCCGAGATGTCGGTGCTGTCATGGTAGAAAGCAGACAAAGCGCCAACAACGCCGCACATGATCGCCATTGGGTGCGCATCGCGGCGAAAACCCTGAAGGAACGTCATCAACTGCTCATGTAGCATGGTGTGCCGCGTGATCGTGTTTTCGAACGTGCTCAGTTCATCGGCGTTTGGCAACTCTCCGTTCAAGAGAAGGTAGCTGACCTCCATGAAGCTGGAGTTCTCTGCCAATTGACCAATCGGATAACCGCGGTGGAGCAAGATACCTTCTTGCCCGTCAATATAGGTCAGCGCGCTTTCGCAGCTTGCCGTCGACTTATAGCCTGGATCGAATGTGAAGGCACCTGTTGCACCGTACAGCTTGCGAATGTCGATAACATCAGGACCCGTACTGCCTTGTAACACCGGAAATTCCTGTGTTGCACCGCCAAGTTCGAGATTCGCTTGCCTATCAGCCACCATAAGTCTCCTACTCAATCAATCCCATCCTTGGCCGATAGAAAGTCACAAGGCCTGCGCATCAATACGAGCCAAGGATTCGTCCCGACCTAACAGGACCAGTACATCAAAAATGCCGGGCGAGGTTGTCGTCCCAGTAAGGGCAGCGCGCATTGGCTGCGCCAACTTGCCAAAGCCAAGTTCCAAGTCTTCAGCAAGCGCCTTTGTAGTGGCTTCGAGTGCCTCAATTGTCCAGCAGTTTTCAGCGGATAATGCATCAGAGATCAACGCAAGCCGCGCACGGCTATCGTCATCAAGAAATTTCGCAGCTTTCTCGGTCATTTCAAGAGGAAGCGTGGCAAACAAAAACCCAGCTCCTTCAGCAAGTTCATCGAGGTTCTTTGCACGCATTTTAAGCACCGGCATAGCCTTAGTCAAAAGCGCAATATCCGCATGTGTTCCAATGCGTTTTGCAACTAAAGGTGCAAGCTTTGCATCATCGGCTTCGCGAATATAATGGCCGTTTAGGTTTTCTAGCTTTTTGAGGTCAAAGCGCGATGGGCTTTTACCGACTCCGGAAATGTCAAACAGCTCAATCGCCTCATCGCGGGTGATTTCTTCCCGGTCCCCATGCCCCCAGCCAAGCCGCAAGAGATAATTGAAGAGGGCCTCGGGAAGAATGCCAAATTCGTCCCGGTACGTTTCAGCGCCCAGAGCGCCGTGACGCTTGGACAATTTCCCCCCATCAGCGCCATGGATCAACGGCACATGCGCATAAATTGGCTCCGGCCAACTGCCCTCGATTGTATCCATTGCATGATAGATTGGGAGCTGGCGGAAAGCATTGTTCAAATGGTCGTCGCCGCGAATGACATGAGTGACGCCCATGTCATGGTCATCGACCACGACCGCAAGCATATAGGTGGGTGTCCCATCGGCGCGAAGGATGATGTAATCATCAAGCTCTTCATTTTTCACCGAGACTCGGCCCTGAACCGCGTCATCAATGGTCGCTTCGCCGTCGATCGGTGTCTTAATTCGGATAACAAACGGTGCGCCTTCTGGTGCCTCTGAAGGATCACGCTCACGCCAACGCCCATCATATCGCAGCGGCTGCTTATTGGCGCGCTGCTCTGCCCGCATAGCTTCAAGCTCTTCGGGCGATGCAAAACATTTGTAAGCGCGGCCTGCAGCGAGAAGCTGATGCGCAACATCGGCATGCCGTTCGGCTTGCTTTGACTGGAAGACAGGCTCTTCGTCGTAATCAAGGCCAAGCCATTGAAGACCATCAAGGATCGCATCAATTGCTTCCTGCGTTGAGCGCTTCTTGTCTGTGTCCTCGATGCGCAAAAGCGCTTTGCCGCCATGATGCCGGGCAAACAGCCAATTGAACAAAGCTGTGCGCGCCCCGCCGATATGTAGAAAACCGGTAGGCGAGGGAGCGAAACGCGTGACGACGGACGAACTGTCCAAAGCGTTTGACGATTGGGTCGCCATAGATTTAATGTTCCTGTCCGTTTGGTGCAAAGGAACGGTGCCTACCCAAAAGGGAAGCGAGCCGATGGCCGATGCGCCGATTATTCCAATGGGAGACGAACCCGCAAGGCCGAATGCCGGTGCGGTAGGTATCCCACTTTCGCCTCATGAGGCGTCTCGCGGCCTGTGGCAAAGGGGCGCTGGATTGTCCAGCGTTTGGGGCGGGGTGGGAGATCAGGCTGAGCGTTTTCTGTCAGAGGCGGGGTTTGACCGCGCGCCGTGGCTCGCCGTCATCTTTGCTTGCAGTATCCTTACCTGGTTTGCCCTTAAAACGCCTTGGCAATGGGCGAGTGCCATTGGTTTGGCATTATTGTTGGCGCTCGCCGCCCTTGCGGCGTGGCGCGGCGTAACGGGAAGAGATCACTTGCGCACCGCCACTATCGCGTGCGCTTTGGTGTTTGCCGCAGGCGTGAGCGTGATTTGGATGCGCTCGGAATTCGTGGGCGCAGGCGCAATCGAGCGGCCGAGCGTCGAGCGGGTTCAAGGGTTTGTGTTGTCGAGACAGGATCAGCCCTCCCAAGACCGCATCCGTTTGGTTCTAGCGGTACGCGATGCCGAGACGGCACAAAGCCGTAAAATCCGGGTCAACATTCCTTTGAAAACCCTGGTTGAGGCGGATGCGCAATATGCAGATAACGAAAGGGAAAGCGCACTTGTCGAGGGAGCTGTCGTGCGTATGCGGGTTCGGCTTATGCCGCCTGCCAGCCCTATGTTGCCGGGCGCTTACGACTTTGCGCGCGCGGCCTGGTTCAAAGGGCTTGCCGCAACAGGGAGTGTGGTTGGACCTGTGGAGGTCATCCAGCAGGGTGAAAGCGGCGGCTTCATTGCTCAGCTGCAGCGGGCCTTGTCGGCTCATGTTAGGAATAAGGTCGATGGGTCTGCCGGGACCATCGCTGCGGCTTTTGCAAGCGGCGACAGGGGAGCAATAGGAGAAATAGACAGGGAGGCTATGCGCGATGCGGGTCTCACCCATCTGTTAGCGATCAGCGGATTGCACGTCACGGCCGTGATCGGGGCTGCCTATTTTGTGGCGATCAAATTGCTCGCTTTGTTTCCCTCCCTTGCCTTGCGTGTCCGATTGCCGGTGATCGCAGCCGGGGCCGGGGCTGTTGCTGGCATCAGCTACACACTGTTGACCGGGGCGCAGGTCCCTACGGTGCGCGCGTGCGCTGCTGCTATGCTTGTGCTTATCGCTCTTGCAAGCGGCCGTGATGCCTTGAGTCTGCGAATGGTTGCGGTCGCCGCCGTTTTCGTACTGCTTATCTGGCCAGAGAGCGTTATCGGGCCCAGCTTCCAAATGAGCTTTTCAGCGGTTCTGGCGATTGTTGCTTTGCATTCAAGCGCCCCGGTAAAGGCATTCCTCGCGCCGCGCGAGGAGAACGGACTTGCCCGGTTTGGTAGGGGCACGGCGATGCTTTTTCTGACTGGCCTGGTGATTGAGATCGCGCTCATGCCCATCGTGCTGTTCCATTTTCACCGGGCGGGTCTCTACGGCGCCTTTGCCAATGTCATCGCGATCCCGCTTGTGACATTTGTTTCGATGCCGCTAATCGCGCTGGGACTGGTTTTTGATATCGTGGGGCTTGGCGCACCATTTTGGTGGCTCACTGAGCAGTCGCTCAACTTGTTGCTTGGCATCGCACATTTCACCTCTGCGCAGCCCGGAGCGGTAAAGCTTATGCCCCAGATGAGCGGCTTTACGATTGCGCTGTTCACCGCTGGCGGTTTGTGGCTTGCACTTTGGACAGGTCGCGCCCGGCTGCTCGGATTTGTCCCAGCAGCCATAGCCACCTTGCTTTTGCTTGCGACGCCTATTCCCGATGTCCTGATCGGGCGTGAGGGGCGGCATGTGGGTATCACAATGGTGGATGATCAGGGTGGGCGGACGCTCCTGTCATTGCGCGATAGCCGATCGTCTTACTCGCGGGATAATCTGCTCGAGCTTTCCGGCGTTACGTCTGAGCCTGTCCCATTGGCAGAATGGATGGGAGCTCGGTGCTCGCCTGAGTTCTGCTCCATCGTACTAGAGCGGGGAGGGCGCGATTGGACGCTCCTGCTCGCACGCAACCGTGAGATGATCGAAGAACGCTCATTGGCGGCAGCGTGCGAGCAGACCGACATTGTCGTCGCAGACCGTTTTCTCCCTCGGTCGTGCAAGCCTCGCTGGCTTAAGGCGGACCGCCGATTGCTCGAGCAAACCGGGGGGCTTGCTCTCAATCTAGCCGACCAAGAAATCACTAGCGTCAGCGAGACCCAAGGGCAGCACGGATGGTGGAGCCCCGGGCGCGAATAGGCTTGGCCTCATCCACACCCGGGCTTCTCCTACATCAGTGATAGCGACGCAATAGCCCTGCAAGCTTGCCTTGGACCTCAACCTCATCAGGGCCGTAGACCTGCGGGTCATAGGTCGCATTGGCCGGATCGAGCCGCACAAGGCCGCCGTCTTTGTGAAGGTATTTGAGGGTTGCCTCTTCCCCGCGAACCAGAGCCACCACGATTTCGCCATCGCGGGCCGAATTGGTGCGGCGGACAAGAGCAAAGTCGCCATCAAAGATACCGGCCTCAATCATCGAGATCGCCCGAGACCTCAAGCGCGTAATGCTCCCCCGGTCCGAGCAATGCTGCAGGGACCGGAAGCGAGCTTTGCCCCTCCAGCGCCTCAATCGGGGCGCCTGCGGCAATCCGTCCATGCAAGGGGATTTCAATCACATCATTTGCAGGTTCGGGGGCTGACTTGGCTGCAGATGCACCGCCGACCACACCGCTGGCCGCCGTATCATTGGCAACCATAGCGGGAGCTGCACGGGGAATAGGTGTAGAATCCTCGGGGTTCTTAATCACCTCAAGCGCGCGGGCCCGGTTGGGCAGACGCCGAATAAAGCCGCGCTCTTCTAAGGCAGAGATCAATCGGTGGACACCAGATTTGCTCTTTAAGTCGAGCGCCTCTTTCATTTCTTCAAAACTGGGTGAAATGCCGGTTTCTTCCAGACGCTCCTGAATGAAACGGATCAATTCATGTTGCTTTGCCGTAAGCATTGGCAAACTCCATCAGCCGCACTCTTCGCATGAAGCACCTGTCAAGGGCGCAGCACACAGTGCCAAGATCACGCGCCCTACAGAGGCACCGGGTCTACTAAAGCAGAACAGGTGCAATACAGAACACTAACCGTGCACCAATATGGTGAACGAATGCGGAACGAATAGGCAACTTCGAAACGTGTGTCAACCGAAGGACCAATAGGAAACCACCAGAAAGCCGCCATTTCAGAGCATAAATGCCTCAACCGTCTCACCAGCTTTCACGGAAGGAGCATTTGAGGGCCGGATAATCAGGCAATTGGCCGATGCCAAGGCAAGCAGAGCGCTTGAATCTTGTGAAGAGGCAAGGCTTACCATCGGGCCCTCGCTGATACCCCGCAGGAATTCTTGACGCGGGCCCGTTGGGGGCAAGTCTACAGCGCTTATCAGCGGCATGCGCTTAGGCAATGGTTTTGGTGACCCCATGCACTTGCGCACAAGGGGTAGGGCAAAGAGGAAGGCAGTCACGAAGCTCGACACGGGGTTTCCGGGAAGGCCAAGGATGATTTGCTCACCCCACTGCGCCTTGCGCGTTGCCACCATCAAGGGTTTGCCCGGTTTGATCGCAACCTTCCAAAAGTCGATTTGAGCGCCCCATTCGCGCAGAGCGTCCTGCACAAGGTCATGGTCTCCCACCGATGCGCCGCCTGAGGTTATAAGGATATCATGTTCGTCGGCTTGACCCAGAGCTTCCGCCAGTCGAGCGCGGTTGTCGGGTACGGGGCCGAGCCGGTCCGCGGTGCCCATATAGGGTTGCAGCATCGCTGACAGCATTGCCCCATTGCTTGCCGGGATCTGGTGCGATGCGCAGGGCTGGCCAGCCTCGACCAACTCGTCCCCGCTATCAAGGATCGCGACCGAGGGCGGAGACACCACATCAAGCGTGCTGACACCAGCCGAGATCGCTAAAGCAAGGGTCGCAGGCGTTGCCGCGCTGCCTTTGGGAAGCACAAGCTGACCGTCCTTCAAGTCGAAGCCTTTGCGCCGTACATGTTGGCCGGTTTGAGGTGGGTGCACGGACTTAACCACCTCACCCTCAACCTCGGCATTCTCTTGGATGAGCACGGCCACAGCCCCTTCGGGCATGTGAGCGCCGGTTGATATCCGCGTGCATTGTCCGGGCAAAAGCGAGCCCGCAAACGGCGCCCCCGCTCTGCTTTCGCCTACCTTTTGCCATGGACCCGCGCCGCAGATGGCATAACCGTCCATCGCCGACAGGTCGCAAGGTGGCTGAGTGCGGGCGGCGTTGTGATCGCTGGCAAGCCATTGGTTCGGAAAGTGGGAAACATCGCTGATCCCGACACGCGAAGACCGCGGTGGAGGTGCGAGTGCGAGGAGCCTTTCCTGCGCCTCTTCCAGGCAGAGCATTGGTTTCAAGCGGCGCTCTCGTCAGTTTGCTCTTTCCATGTGCCCGACTTGCCGCCGCGCTTCTCGATCAAGCGTATTTCGCCGATCACCATGCCTTTGTCGATCGCCTTGGCCATATCGTAGATGGTGAGAAGGGCGGTCGAGACTGCAACCATCGCCTCCATCTCAACGCCGGTTTTGCCGGTAAGAGAGGCGCTTGCGGTTGCGCGGATGGCGCATTCCTCGAAGGTGAAGTCGACAGTCACCGCCTCAAGCCCAAGCGGGTGGCAAAGCGGGATGAGATCGCCTGTGCGCTTGGCCGCCATGATCCCGGCAATTCGCGCAGTGCCCAAAACATCGCCCTTGAGCACGTCTCCTGCGCGGATAGCCGTCAGCGCTGCCTCGCTCATGGTGATTACGCCGCCTGCAATTGCAACCCTGTGGGTTTGAGCCTTGCCGCCGACATCGACCATATGGGCTGAGCCGTCTTCTCCAAGATGGGTGAGCTTGTTCATCTTTCTTGGCCTTTAACTGACGTTTGGCACGCTTGGCACATTGTCCTAGAGCCAAAACCTTGCTGTCCTAAACGGAGGCTCTCGATCAGAATTGTGCTGTGAAAAGAGAGCGCTGCGTTTGTCATGGACATGCTTATGGCATGATTTGGCCATTTAGGACATTATCCGCCGAGCAGAGTGCGTGTAGCGCCCGCTACATCATCGGCTCGCATAAGGCTTTCCCCGACCAGAAACCCGCGCACGCCCGCTTTAGCAAGCCGCTGGCAATCGGCATTGTTCGCGATGCCGCTTTCCCCGATCAGCATGGTGCCGTCCGGAACCATAGGGGCAAGTCGCTCTGTGGTCTCAAGCGACGTGGTGAAGGTTTTAAGGTCGCGGTTGTTGACGCCGATCAGGCGGCTTTCAAGGTGGGTGAGAGCGCGCTCCATTTCCGCTTCATCATGAACCTCGACGAGCACATCCATTGTGTGTTCACGCGCTGCCACCTCGATTTCGGCCATAGCGGTGTCGTCCAGAGCCGCCACAATGATGAGGATCGCGTCCGCCCCGATGCTGCGCGCTTCAAGGCACTGCCACGGGTCGACCATAAAATCCTTGCGTAGAACTGGGAGAGCGCATGCGGCGCGCGCTTCGACCAGAAAGTCTTCATGCCCTTGGAAATAAGGCGTATCGGTAAGGACGCTAAGGCAAGCAGCACCGCCTTTCTCGTAATCGCGAGCGTGATCTGCGGGATGGAAATCCGGGCGGATTAGGCCCTTGGATGGGCTTGCTTTCTTGACCTCAGCAATAAGGGCAAAGCCGGTCTCAGCCTTGGCGCGAAGAGCCGCCTCAAAGCCTCGCGGAGCGGTTTGTTTGGCGGCGAGGGCTTGAAGCGCGGCAATGGTGGTCGCGGATTTGCGTGCGGCCACTTCTTCGCGCTTGTTGGCGCAGATTTCGTCGAGTTTGTTCATGCGAGCGCCGAGCTATACCGTGAGTTCAATCCATTTGGCGAGGAGCGTTTTTGCAGCCCCGCTGTCGAGAGCCTCTGCCGCCTTGGCCGCGCCCTCATTCCAGTCAGCCGCAACGCCTGCAACCACGAGAGTGCCCGCCGCATTGAGCAGCACGGCATCACGGTAATCGCTTTTCTCACCATCAAGCAAGCGCGTGAGAGCAGCGGCATTGTACGTCGCATCATCGCCTCGAATGGCTTCGAGCGGGGCGTTCGCAAGGCCAATATCACCGGCTTCAATTCGGCGCATAGTGACGCCGCCGCCGCGAACGTCGGCCAAGGTGTTTCCGCCAGCAAGTGAGAGTTCGTCCAGCCCCTCATCGCCCGAAACAATAAAGCATTGGTCAGGATCAAGGCTCGCCTTTGCCTCTGCATACATCGGCACAAGTTCAGGGCTGGCCAGACCAATCAACTGCCGCCTTACGCCAGCGGGATTGGTGAGGGGGCCAAGCAAATTGAAAATGGTGCGCTTGCCGATTTTCTCGCGGATCGGCGCAATGGGTCCAAGGGCAGGGTGGTGCACACGGGCAAAGAGGAAGCAGATGCCAACCTCGTCCAGTGTCTTCTGCGCGCATCTGACAGCGGCATCGAGATCAAGCCCCAAGGCCTCCAAAGTATCTGCTGCACCTGATTTGGACGATGCAGCTCTGTTGCCGTGCTTTGCAACCGGCACGCCGCAAGCGGCAACCACAAGGCTGACGGCGGTGGAGACGTTGAGGGTATGCTGCCCATCGCCGCCGGTGCCGCAGCAATCGACCGCGTTGTCAGGTGCCTCAATGCCGCTGACCCGCTCGCGCATGGCGCTTGCTGCGGCAGCGATTTCCACGGCGGTTTCCCCGCGTGCGGACAGGGCGATGAGGAAGGCTTCGATTTCTTCCGCACTAACCTTCAGATCAAGGATATTGGCAAACACTTCATCCGCTTCGGCGCGGGTGAGGGTGGGGGCGTCGAGTGGCAATGAGGTCATGAGGCCATCTCCTCTGGCTCAAGCCCGCAGATCGTCATAAAGTTGGCAAGCAAAGCATGGCCATGCTCAGTCGCTATGCTCTCCGGGTGGAATTGCACCGAGTGAATGGGAAGCTGGGCATGGCGGAAACCCATAACACTTGGGTGATCTTCGCCAGGCGTATCAGCATGGGCATTGGCGATAAGGCTCGGCGGTACATCGACCACCTCAAGGCTGTGATAACGCGTGGCGGTGAAGGGGGTTGGGACGCCCTTAAAAAGCCCGCTTCCATCATGTGTGACAGGCGAGGTCTTCCCATGCATCAATCCGCCACGTGTGACGGTGCCGCCGAAGTGCTGCCCGATGGATTGGTGGCCAAGGCACACGCCCATCAAAGGCTTTCCCGCATCAGCGCAAGCCGCCACCAGATCAAGGCTGACGCCGGCCTCATTGGGAGTGCAGGGGCCCGGCGAGATAAGAAAGCCTTTTGCCTTTGTCGCCAGCGCTTCATTGGCCGTCAGGGCGTCATTGCGCTCAACCCGCACGTCCGCGCCCAGCTCCATCAGATAATGGACAAGGTTGAAGGTGAAGCTGTCGTAATTGTCGATGACCAATATTTGGCTCATTGAGACCCTTCCGCAAACTTATCAGTCGCTCGCACCAACCCATCCACAATCCCCGGTTCGCCTGCCGAATGGCCTGCGTCGTGGATCATCCAGAGCTCAGCGTTGGGCATTGCCTTTTTGACTGCCCATGCAGCACTGGGCGGGGTGCAGATGTCGTGGCGGCCTTGTACGATGATGGTGGGGATGTGGGCGACCGCTTCCATATCGCGCAGGAGTTGGTTTTCTTCGAGGAAGAAGTCTTCGAGGAAGAAGCGCGCGCAAATCCGGGCAAAAGGGACTGCCTTTGCGGGCTCTTCGAAATCGGCGAGCAGATCGTCATTGGGAAGAAGCGTCGCAACCGTGCCCTCCCACAAAGACCACTGTGTCGCAGCCGCAAGGCGAGTAGGCTCATCGTCGCTGGTCAGGCGCTCGTAATATGCTTTCACAAGGTCCCCGCGTTCGCTTTCAGGGATGTGTCCGGAAAATTGGTCCCATTGCTCAGCCATAATCTCGCTTGCGCCGTAACGATAAAGCCACTGCTTTTCCGCCAGCCGTGCAAGGAATACCCCGCGAAGGACTAGCTCGGTGACACGTTCAGGATGTTTCTGTGCATAGGCCAGCGCGAGGGTCGAGCCCCAAGAGCCGCCGAACACCTGCCATGCATCGTGGCCACACATTTCGCGAAGGCGCTCAATATCGGCGACAATGCGCCATGTGTCGTTGTTCTCGATCTCAGCAAAGGGCACGGATTGTCCGCAGCCGCGCTGGTCAAACAGGAGCACGTCGTATTTTGCTGGATCCCACTGTTGGCGGTGGGAAGGGCTCATTCCGCCGCCTGGCCCGCCGTGGAGGAAGACCGCCGGCTTCGCCCCCGGCGTGCCCGCGCGCTCGTAATAGAGTGAGTGCCCTTCGCCCACATCGAACATGCCCGTTTCATAGGGCTCAATCTCAGGGTAAAGCGTGCGTTCGTAGCTGAGCAAATTGCTGTTCATTACTTCGTTTTCACCACGAGCAAAGGGCCTACCCGGCGGCTGTCCATGCGGCCTGAAGCCGGGTCCCAGAGTGATGATACATTGCCATCAAGAAAGAGCGCATTGGGTGTTTTGAGTTCATCGCGGAAATAGCGTGCGAGTTGGCCAAAACTCAAAGCCTCGTTCGAGATCACGAAATGTGCCTTGCCCGAACTGTCCACGCCAACCCCGTTGCGGATCGCTTTGGAGGGGCCGTTTGCCTGAATTTCGGGGTGCAGCTTACCGCCGATCACCAACATGGGGCCTGATTGCGTCCCGAATTCAGGCCGTGTGCCTATGGTGCGCAGGAAGGTGTCGGTATCAAGAATGCGCCACTTGCCTGCCGTGCCAAAGAAAACCCCGTTGGGCTTGAGGTAGAAATTTCCGCTCCCATCACCGCGGTCGAGCTCTGCAAGGCGGTCCTCATCGCGCACGAAATAGCCGAGCGGCTTTAATGCATCATTATACATGCCGCCATTCATGACGAAGGCGATCGCACTTTCATCGCGGCCCGCTGCCCAGCCTTCGATAGTGCCAAAATTCGGTCCGCTAGATGGGGCAAGCCCGGTTGAGATGCGGTGCGCCGCCGGATCAGCGATACAATGGGTAAGCGTGATGCCTTCGAAGGTGACAGTATTGCACACGCCGCCTGTGCCAGCTTCGGCCTGATCCGCTTCAGCCACAGCTTCCACCGCTTGGACCGTTTCCTGAGCTTCACGCGGCACAGCATCACCGATCTCGGAGCGAACCACCGGTTCACCTGAAGGTTGAGCTTCGCAAGCGTTGAGGGCCAGAGTGCTGATTGCTAAGAATACTGCTCGCTTCATTGGCCAAACCCCGGTTCGCTTGCGATGCGCACAGCTTCTCGCGCCGCCGCTATCAACGCGCCGGCTTTCGCGCGGCATTCGGCAAGCTCATAGTCCGGGTCGCTGTCGGCAACGATCCCGGCCCCCGCCTGCACATGCATCGTACCATCTTTGACCACAGCCGTGCGTAAAACGATGCAACTGTCAACAGAGCCATCGGGCGCGAAATATCCAACGCCCCCGGCATAGGCCCCACGTGTCTCAGGCTCTAACTCTGCAATAATCTCACACGCCCTGATCTTAGGAGCGCCCGAGACCGTGCCAGCGGGAAAGCCTGCGAAGACGGCATCCAATGCGTCCTTATCATCAGCAAGCTTGCCAATTACGTTGCTGACGATGTGCATGACGTGGCTGTAACGCTCGATGGTGAAGCTGTCGGTGACCTCGACGCTGCCCCTAGACGCCACGCGCCCCACATCATTGCGCCCAAGATCGAGGAGCATGAGGTGTTCAGCAAGCTCCTTTGGATCAGCCAGAAGCGAGGTTTCGTTAGCGTCGTCCTCTTGCCGATCAGCGCCGCGAGGGCGTGTGCCCGCGATAGGGCGGATGGTCACTTCGGGGTCTCCCTTTGCATTGTCGCGCACCCGCACAAGGATTTCTGGGCTGGATCCAACAATCGCAAAACCCGGCAGATCAAGGAAATACAGAAATGGCGATGGGTTTACCCGGCGAAGGCTCCGGTAAAGCGCCAAGGGGGAGTTCAAAAGGACAGGTGAAACGCTGCGCCAGAACCACCTGAAATATATCGCCTGCAAGGATGTAGTCCTTAGCCTTGGCAACCATCGCCTTGTACTCACTGCAGTCGATGACAGGCTCAAGCTCTGGCTCATCTGCGCCTGGCAGAGCACGGGGCTCTTCGGGCGCGGCGCGTGTCAGAGCCCTAAGAGTGTTGTCGATACGATCAGATGCCCGCTCAATCGCGCTTTGCGGATTGGCCGCATCCCAGATCGGCGCCGCGCAATACAGCTCATCGGACAGCCCATCAAAGATAAGAATGATCGTAGGCCGAACAAATAGCATATCCGGCAGCGCCAATTCGCTCTGCGGCGCGCGGGGGAGCCTTTCGACAAGGCCGATGGTCTCATATCCGAAATACCCCACAAGGCAGGCAAGGGCAGGGGGAAGTCCCTTTGGCACGTCGATCCGGCACCGCTGCGAAAGGTCGCGCAGTTCCTGCATGGCGTCGCCCTCGCATGGCGAAAACGCGAAGCGGTCATGCTTCCACATGGCATTGATCGCCGCTTCGCCATCGCTTGCGCGGAACACAAGGTCAGGGTCGAGCCCCAGCAGGCTATAGCGCCCCCGCACCTCGCCCCCTTCCACCGATTCTAGCAGAAAATCGCCGCGTCCCGGTTCAATCAGCCGACGCGCAGCTCCCACTGGTGTGTCGCAATCAGCGACAATCTTGCGCCAGACCAGAGCAGGTTTGCCCGCGCCAAGGGCCTTCGCTGCCTCGGCGGCGTTTTCCACCTGCGCCGAAAATTGCGATGGCCCGCCAGATTGTGTCTGTGTCACCGCCGTCGATCCGTTGCTTGCAGCAAGGGCTGCTTAACTTTCACCAGCGAGCGTGCGGCGAAGGGCTTTGATAGCGTCTTCATTGCGCTCCACCCCGACTTCTGCACGGACAGCAGCGGAAAGCTGGGCTGCATATTCAGCGCTCAGTGCAGCGGAGATTTGCGACTGGGTTTGTGCCAGAAGCGGGTTATCGTCAGCAACCTCGTCAACCGCTATCTCATCAAGGTTGATTACAAACCATCCCAGTTGGTTTTCGTTCTCAAGCAGCTTTGCCGATCCCTGCGCCATAGAGAACATGAGCACCAAAGACGATGGCAGGCCCTGCCGCGAATTGGCGATCAGTTCCTGTCGGGTAAGATCAATCTGTTCGACCCGCTGACCCTGTGCGTTTGCTTTGGCCAATGCGTCCGTGACAGAGGCGCCGCCTTTCATGCTTTCGAGAACTTTCTCGGCCACTTTCTTCGCTTCTTTGCTTCCTTCCGAGATACGCCAAGCTGCGGCGGCCTGTTCGCGGACCTCATCAAGAGGAGGCGCGGCGCTTTCAGTGATATTGGAGACATCGAAGATAAGGAATTGTTCGCCAGCGCTAAGGACAGCGAGCTGCGGGTTGCCTTGCTCCATTTGGAAGGCAGTCTCGAGAATTGGACGAACCGCCTGTGCGATGGATTGTCCCGGTGCACCAAAGACCGCACCGTCTGCCGTAATATCAGGAGTGACATCGACTTGCAGACCATATTCCTGGGCGACATCAATAAGCGATGTGCCAGTATCCACCAGCTCTTCAATCTCAGAACTCAGCTCCGCAAGCTGTCCCGCAAGCGCTTCGGCGCGAAGTTGTTCAGAGATTTCGCCGCGAACCTCGCTAAGGGGCCGCGCCGGTTTGCGCTCGATCTGGTCAACGCGCGCAACATACCAACCAAGCGCGCTTCGTGCAGGTTCGATGAGATTGCCGCGATCCGTTTGAAACAATTGCTCGGCAACCGCAAAGCTGGTGGCTGTGCCGGTCTGCTCTTGATCGCGAAGCTCTGCGACCGACACATTGAAGCCGGCTTCCGCAGCCGCCGCCTCAAGGCTTACACCGCCTATGATGCGGGCTGTGATCGTTTTGGCAGCTTCTTCGGTGGGGACCACGAAAGAGGTAAATGCGCGGCGCTCTTGGGCTGCGTAAATCTTAGCGTCGCGTTCAAAACGCGCAGCAATTGCTTCACTGCTTGGGGTCAGATCGCTGGTCACATTTTCCGCGCCAAAGCGTGCAAGACGCAAAGTGCGGCGTTCAGGCACCACGAATGTTTCTTGATTCTCAGCATAAAAAGCGCCGAGCGTCTCATCGCTGGGATCGTCTTCGGGTGCGTAGGCAAGGCTCGAAATCACCGCGATTTGTCCCCGGCGGCGCTCAAGAGCGAGCGCTGCGTATTGCTTGGCTGCGGCCCGCGGCAGGCTTGGCGCGGCCAGGGCGGGGCGCAAAATTTGCTGTGCCAAAAGGCCATCGGCAATATCTTTGCGCAAAACGGAATCGGTAATCCCCTGGCGGCGAAGGGCTGCTTGATAGGTGTCCTGATCAAAATCGCCTGTGAGATTGCGGAATGCCGGAATTTGGAGGATTTCGCTGTTTACGAGGTTATCGCCTGCGCGAAGCCCGTAGTCTTGTGCAAATTTGCCAAGCGCATATCGGTCGATCAAAACCTCAAGTTCATTCTCGAAACCGCCCTCTTCAATAAATTGCGGCATGGTAATTGTGGGGTTTTGCTGCCGAGCACGGGTGACCGCGTTGTTCATCGCGCCATTTGCTTCATTGGCCGAAATAGTATCCCCGCCAACGGCTGCGATTTTGTCATCGCCGCTTAACCCGCCAAAGGTTGCCGAACCTGAAATATCACTTGCGGCAAACGCGAGCGCCACGATGACAAGAAAGCCGATAAAGATTGGCAGGCCGATCTTCGACTGAAAGAAATTGCGGAGAAGCGAAATCATTTAGGTCAATTCCCGATATTTTTTATCAAGCGATTTGGCATTTTCATTTTGCACCAATTGGATACTGTCGGTGCGGCCTGAAGGTATAAATCGAATATTAAAGGCATTGGAATATGAGAAAACAGCGTTTTTCTGATAGAAACTAAGTTCCAAGGCGCTTTATCGGGCATGCGACCTCGCGGCAACAGGTTGAAAGGGGTTTTGACTAAACTTAATCGCTCCGCTAGCCGACCGGGCCGCTCATGCGTACATCCCGAGCGAAGATTCGACACATTATGATTGCAGGAATTTGAATGTCCCAGCGCCCATACATCGTTGGAAATTGGAAAATGCATGGCACGCGGGCCATGCTGTCTGAGGCGCGTTCGATAGATCGGGCCGCTCAGCGCCTTATGAAGGTCGAGGTGGCGATCGCTCCTCCCTACACTTTGATCCATCCCATTCACCGCGAGGCTGAACAGATCGCTGTTGGTGCGCAGGATTGCCATGAGCACGATGGCGGCGCGCATACAGGCGATATTTCTGCGGCCATGGTGGCGGATGCCGGCGGCAAGTTTGTAATCCTTGGACACTCAGAACGCAGGCAAGCGCACAAAGAGACCAATGCTTTGGTGCAGGCAAAGGCGCATTCGGCCCTTGCGTCTGGCTTGCGCATCATCATGTGCTGCGGAGAGAGCGAGGAAACCCGCGATAAAGGCGATGCGATCACTTTTGTAACGCGTCAACTCAAAGCATCGCTGCCCGTTGAGATCGAGGAACCAGCGGAGTCGCTTGCTGTTGCCTATGAGCCCATTTGGGCGATTGGTACTGGAAAGACGGCGCAGGCGGCCGACATTGAGGAAATGCACGGCGAAATTCGCAATCTTTTGATCAAGATGTACGGCGAAGAGCATGGCGGCGCGGTGAGGATCCTTTATGGCGGATCAGTGAAACCTGAAAACGCGGGCGAAATTTTTAACGTTGCCAATGTTGGCGGCGCGCTTGTGGGCGGTGCCAGCCTCACCGCGGATAGCTTTATGGGAATTGCTCTTGCAGCAGCAGAGACGCCCGACGACTAATTGTGTATTGGGTGTCACTCACCGGCGGTGAGCAGACGCACCGCAACGCAGTGAATTTCTAACCAACCTTGTCGCAGGCGGCGCTTATCACTAAGTGCGCTTTGCAAGAGCTCACCAATTAGAAGAACCAGCCCATGTCGCTTTTCATTATTCTCACTGTCATTCAGGCCATGATTGCTGCCGCGCTTGTGGGCGTGGTGCTTATGCAGCGCTCCGAAGGCGGGGGACTTGGAATTGGAGGCAACCCTTCAGGAGCGCTCGGTGCGCGCGGTGCGGCAGATTTTCTGACCCGGTCGACTAAGTGGCTTGCGGTGGCTTTTGTGACGCTTTCGATCGTTTTGGCAGCGATTGCTGTGAGCGAATCGAGCGTTGGGGATGTGACAACCACACTCGACCGCGATTTGTCGGCTCCCGATGTTCTCGGTGATGCGCTGTCTGATGATGCGACCGGCGATGATCTGCTCAGCGAAGGCGAAGATGCCGCGCAGGATGGCGCAGAGACACCAAGCGACGATCCGCTGAGCGAATAATTTCGCCAATATTTCAAGAGCCCAAGACCACACTTGTGGATTGCGAGCCCTATGACGCGGCAATTTACTTGCCCCGAATCCCCTCACACGCTTAAGGCTTGCCTCCCATGGCGCGGTACATTTTTATCACCGGCGGCGTGGTCTCCTCGCTCGGCAAAGGTCTCATGGCAGCAAGTCTTGCTGCCCTCTTACAGGCGCGCGGGTACAAGGTCCGTATCCGCAAGTTTGACCCTTATTTGAACGTCGATCCAGGCACGATGAGCCCGTATCAACACGGCGAGGTCTATGTGACCGATGACGGGGCTGAAACGGACCTTGATCTGGGGCATTACGAACGCTTCACAGGCGTCTCCGCGCGCCAGAGCGACAACATCACCTCAGGGCGCGTCTACCGCGACATTATCGCGAAAGAGCGGCGCGGTGATTATTTGGGCGCGACGGTTCAGGTGATCCCGCATGTAACCGATGCGATCAAACAGTTCGCCTTAGCTGATCAGGACGACCATGATTTCATCCTATGTGAGATCGGCGGCACCGTCGGCGACATTGAATCGCTGCCCTTCATGGAAGCGATCCGCCAGATCCGTAACGAGCTGGAGCCGTTCCAAACGCTCAGCGTTCATGTGACCCTTGTACCGTATATTGCAGCGGCAGGAGAGCTGAAGACCAAGCCGACACAGCACTCTGTGCGCGAACTGGCCTCGCTTGGGATCAAGCCTGATGTGTTGCTATGCCGCGCAGAACATCCAATCCCTGATGGCGAGCGTCAGAAGATTGCGAACTTCTGTAACGTGCGCAAACAGGCTGTGATCCCTGCGCTGGACGCGCCGTCGATCTATTCGGTCCCACTACAATATCACGAGGTGGGCCTTGATGAAGAGGTACTGCGCGGCTTTGGTATCACCGATGCGCCCGCACCCGACCTTTCCTCATGGAACGACGTCACCGACCGATACTTCAACCCAGAGGGCGAAGTTACAATCGGTGTAGTAGGCAAATATGTCGGCCTTCCAGATGCTTATAAGAGCCTTAATGAAGCGCTCGTGCATGGCGGCCTTGCCAACCGGGTAAAGGTCAACATCAAATGGATCGACGCTGAAATCTTCGAGGGCGACGATGAGGCGGATATCGTCTCAGCCCTTGAGCCTATGCACGGCATCCTTGTGCCCGGCGGTTTTGGTGAACGCGGAAGCGAGGGCAAGATTTCCTCTGTCCGCTTCGCCCGCGAGCGCAAAGTGCCATTCTTTGGGATTTGCCTCGGCATGCAGATGGCCTGCATCGAAGGCGCGCGCACTGCTGGCATTACAGATGCGTCCTCTACCGAATTCGGCGAGACCAAAGAGCCGGTCGTCGGTATCATCACCGAGTGGATGACCGAGGAAGGCCTACAAAGCCGCGAAGAGGGCGGCGACATGGGCGGCACCATGCGTCTAGGCGCTTACGAAGCAAAGCTCGGTTCAAACAGCCACACATCACGCATTTATGGCGGGGCTGAGGCTATCTCAGAACGCCACCGCCACCGCTACGAAGTGAACAGCGCTTACATCGAGCCGCTCGAAAGCGGCGGCTTGGTGTTTGCCGGCATGTCGCCGGACGGCCTCTTGCCTGAGATTGTTGAGCGGCCCGATCATCCGTGGTTCGTGGGTGTACAATTCCACCCGGAGCTCAAATCAAAGCCATTCGATCCCCATCCGCTTTTTGCTGGGTTTATCGAAGCAGCTCTCGAGCAATCGCGGCTTGTCTAGGGCACAAATATCGGCACTTTTGTGTCCAAAGTGACTTTGTCGCATACGTACAAGTTAGCAAATCGCAGTTAGGCCTAGAGTGGTTCTCGGGTGCCGGTCTGACGATCTTAAGCGTTTGATGCCGCATCCTGAACAAAGTTCACGCCCGTTAAAGCGAGGCGAGTGGTTTAGGCAGCAGGTTAGGAACCGGTGGGCAAAGATGCCCTCAGCTGCATTGAGCTCGAACTGGGGAATGGCCGTCTATTGCGACCCGGACGGCCATACTTGGTCGGGGCGACAACAGTCGCAGGGACGGCTCCATCGGAGCCGTCCCTTTATCAACTATACAGGCGGCGGCTCCATCGGGGCTGCCGCCTTTTTTAGGGCACATAAGCGGCGGCTCAATCGGAGCCGCCGCCGTTCTTGTCATACTGACTGTAAAAGGCTGGATTAAAAGCTCGGTTTTATCCGCCTTGAGGCCCGCCGCCTAAGCCGCGTCCGCTTCGGACGTTCCATCCTCAGGCTCCCGCGTGGGAACAGCGGCGAGGGTCGCAGCGGCGTTCACAGCGATTTTCTTCGGCTTCATCGCCTCAGGAATTTCGCGGACAAGGTCGATCACCAAAAGGCCATCGGCAAGCGCTGCGTTGTCCACGCGCACATAGTCGGCAAGCTCGAAGCGGCGCTCAAACCCGCGGTTCGCAATCCCGATATGGAGCATTTCAGCGCCCTCATCAGCATCCTCGCGCTTGCGGCCTTGAACGGTCAACAAATTCGCCTGCGCAGTGATATCAATATCCTGCGGGCGGAAACCGGCCACGGCCAGAGTGATGCGGTAGGTGTCTTCGCCGTTACGAGCGATGTTGAAAGGGGGGTAATTGTCCCCGGAACTCGCGCGCGCCTGACTTTCGAGCATGTCGAAGAGACGATCAAAGCCGACGGTGCTGCGGCGATAGGGAGTAAAATCAAGACGTGACATAATGTACAAATCCTCTTGTTTGAGCAATTTGGTTGTGTTCGCAGACCCGCGTTGCATGCGGCGTCTGCTGGCTATTTGCCGCTGTTGCATCTCCCAAGACTGGCGAAATGCGGCGACACACATTAGTTAGTAATGCGAAAGTGCCTTTCAAGAGGCTTTGGGATTGGAAAATTATGACAACGCCAGTGATTGATATCTACACCAAATTCGGCTGCCCCTTCTGTGTGCGGGCCAAACACCTGCTCGACAGTAAGGACGCCGCCTACAACGAATTCGACATCACCGTGGACGGTGAAAAGCGCGATGAGATGATCTCTCGCGCCCCGCAAGCGCGCACCGTGCCGCAAATTTTTATCGGCGAGACCTATGTGGGGGGCTCTGATGATCTTGCCGCGCTTGAGGCGCAAGGGAAGCTCGACGCGCTTCTGGCGGGCTAGGACACTGCAACGTGCCAAAGATTGCTGTCTTGCAGATGACTTCAGGGATTGATCCTGAGGCGAATTGTCTCATCATCGAAGACGCTATGGAAAAGGCTGCTGAAGCTGGAGCCGAAGTCCTATTCACTCCGGAGATGTCTCTCCTGCTCGACAAGGATCGAAATCGCGCAGGGCCTTGGATTGAAAGCAATGCGCCAGCAAAGATGATCACTTCGCTCCAGCTATCAGCGAACGATTGGGCGATTGATGTCGCTATAGGCTCTCTGCCGGTCCGAGCTCATTCAGGCAAATGGGCGAACCGTTCACATTACTTGCGCTGGACCTTGGGAGAGCCGGAAACATACGATAAAATCCATATGTTCGACGTTGATCTGGAAAACGGTGAAAGCTGGCGAGAGAGCAACGCTTACGAGTCAGGCAGGCGCGCTGTCGTTATCTCCCATACGCCAGTGGGGAGGCTGGGCCTTGCGATCTGTTATGATATGCGCTTTCCGGCGTTGTTCGAGAAGCTAGGCCAAAGGCAATGCGACACCATCGCTGTGCCTGCTGCGTTCACTAGGCCTACCGGCGAGGCGCATTGGCACGTTCTCCTCCGAGCCCGCGCCATAGAAGCGAGCGCATTTGTCATTGCAGCAGCGCAAGTGGGCAAACACGAGGATGGGCGCGAGACCTATGGCCACTCGCTTGTGGTAGACCCTTGGGGCAAGGTTCTCCTTGATATGGGCGGGGATGGACCGGGCCTTGGTTTTTGCGAGATCGACCTTGGCCGCATCGCAGAGGTACGCTCGCAAATCCCAAGCCTTGCCAACCGCCGCAAAATCCCCAATTAGTCCCGCACAATGATCGTATTCGACCTTTCTTGTGAACACGGCCACCGCTTTGAAGGGTGGTTCAAGTCATCCTCTGCATTTGAGGAGCAACAGGCGCGCGGCCTTGTGACGTGCCCTGAGTGTGAGACGGCTGCGGTGAGCAAAGCTCCCATGGCGCCGGCCGTGCCCGCAAAAGGCAATACCAAGCGGGACCTTGCACCAACACCGCAGCAGCCCGTTCAGCCGGTATCAGGCGAAGGGCAAGCCGTCTCCAATGCTGAGCCGCCCGCTGAGGTCAAAAAAGCCATCGAAACGCTGGCAAAAGCGCAGGCTAAAGCGCTCGAAAATAGCACATATGTGGGCGAGGACTTCTCCAAGCAGGCCCGCGAAATGCACTATGGTGAGCGCGATGCTGAGGTAATCCACGGACAAGCGAGCCTTGAAGAGGCCAAAGAGCTTGTCGATGAAGGCGTGGCCGTCGCGCCGCTGCCGCTTCCCGTGGCTCCGCCAGAAAAGCTAAACTGACGCGAGAGCTGAATTGATCACGCGCTCCATAATGCTATGGGAGCAGATGGTCGGTCCCGTAGCTCAGGTGGATAGAGCGTTGGATTCCTAATCCAAAGGCCGCAGGTTCAAATCCTGCCGGGATCACCATTTTCGGCAAATCCTCGCTAGACTTCCTTCGCTACGCTGCGGAACCGCTGCGGGCGGGCGGTCGCCCTTGCGGACCTATCGGTCCGTTCGGCCTCAATACCCGCTCGCCTGACCATCCTTACGCATCTCGGTCGCGCCTGCATAAACGCCTGTTTCCGCATCGCGCACGATTGCCTGATAGCCGCCAAACATGATGCCGTTATCGACCACGCGCACATTGTGACCCATGGCGCGCAAGGCTTCGATGGTTTCAGCCGGGATGCCGGGTTCGACATTGAGCGTTCCCAGATCATCATCAATTGGCCCGCTGAGCGTGTCTGTAGGCTGCCGTCCGCCGTCATGATTGATGCGCGCGGCATCGCCCGCTTCCTGAACATTCATGCCATAGTCGGCCATGTTAATCAGAACCTGCACATGCCCCTGAGGCTGCATCCCGCCGCCCATTAGGCCAAGGGTCATAAAGGGTTTGCCGTCCTTCTTCACAAAGGCTGGAATGATGGTGTGAAAGGGGCGTTTGCCAGGTTCGTAAGCGTTGGGGTGCTCAGGATCGAGGCTGAAAAGTTCGCCGCGATCTTGCAGCATGAAACCCAATCCATCAGGGACAAGGCCGCCGCCCATGCCGCGATAGTTGGATTGGATGAGGCTCACCATCATGCCGTCTTTGTCGGTCACGGTGAGGTATGTGGTGTCGCCTTCGCCCTCTAACTTTGGCTCAGGCGCAGGCTCACCCGGAGCGAACACAGGCGTCGCTTTGGCAGGATCAATCAGTGCAAAACGCTGTTTGCCGTACTCTTCGCTCAGCAATTCTTCAGGCAAAGTGGAGAACGAAGGGTCGGCATAAAACCGCGCTACATCGGCATAGGCGAGCCGTTTAGCCTCGGTGATGTAGTGAATGACCTCTGGGCTGCCGCGTTCCCATTGTCGCAGGTCCACATTCTTGAGGATGTTCACCATCTGCAAGGCGGCAAAGCCTTGTGAGTTTGGTGGAAGCTCGCATAGCTCAAACCCGTCGCGGTAACCTGCACAGGCCACATCGACCCACTCGCTCTCATGCGCGGCGAAGTCTTCCATTGTGAAGGCTGAACCCTGGCGCTGGAGATAGTCGACCATAACCTTGGCCAAATCGCCTTGGTAGAACGCATTGCGGCCCTCGCGCCCGATGGTCTCGAGCGTATCGGCGAGATCAGGGTTCTTAAAGATGTCGCCAGCTTCCGGTGCTCCGTCGGCAAAATAGGTGGTACGGGCATTGTCGAACTCGAACGCCGTAGTCTCAAGCCGCCGCGTATAGGATCGCAAGGAACGGTCGAGATACATCGCAATGACCGGGGCAACCGGGTGCCCATTGCGTGCATATTCAACAGTAGGTGCGAGCACGTCGCTCATCGGCATCGAGCCAAAGCGCTCATGCATTTCAAACCATCCATCGACCGTTCCGGGAATAGTGACGGGGAGGGGGCCCACAACTGGCAGCGCATCGGCACCGTCCAACTTCTTAAGCAGTTGATCGAGTGACTGACCTGCCGGCGAGCGGCCAGAGCCATTGAGGCCGTAAAGCTGATCAGTTTTGGGATCATAGATTATAGCAAACAGATCACCGCCAATGCCGTTACCGGTTGGCTCCATCAGGCCGAGCGCTGCGTTCGCTGCAATCGCGGCATCCACTGCATTGCCGCCTTCGCGAAGCACCTGGAGGGCAATTTGCGTCGCCAATGGGTGAGCAGTCGCAGCCATGCCGTTTTCGGCATAGACCGGGCTGCGTGACCAATTGGCACCTACGGGACGCCCGCCAGCACCGATTTGCTCCTCAACGGGGCGCGTTTCCTGCGCTGAAATGGGCGTTGCTACAAGGGCGAACAGTGAGGCAGCGGCGGCAAGAATTCTCATGAGATTTCCCTCAATTGGTGGCGGGCGGAGTACTGGTCGGTGTACCATTTTTTGGGGCGACCTTTTTGGCGCGCTTCTTTTTTGACTTCGCTAAATAGGGTAACAAAAACAAATAGCCGCCGGTTCCCCACATGATGATGAGGATGACACCAATGGGCAGAAAAACATAGAGTTTCACCCAATCGGCAAACCACGATCCGTCATGAATGGCCTCAATCGTGTCCGAGCGTCGGTAGGCGACTTTGAGGACCTCAGCGGTGCTGGTGTCGATCTGCACTTCCCAGCCAGAGTTCGCCCGAAGTTTGGCCACACCGCGGTCCACACGAAGGTCGATGCGGTCGATGTCGGTCCAGTCTGCAATGCCAGCCTCGGGATGCGCGCGCGCGGCCTCGACCATTTGATCGTAGGAGATGGTGGGAATGGTGTCTTCAACCACCCCGCGCTCAGTGCCGGGTTGGATCCACTCAATCTCTTTTTTGAGCATCAGCATGCCGCCAGCGACAAACATGATTGCAGCAGGAATAAAGACAGCGACCGAAAGCCAGTAGTGGACCTGACGAAACAGGCGTTTTGCGTTCATGAGGACCCGTTTTAGGTGGGGACCGCCCTAAGGCAAGCCCCCTTTAAGCCTATCGTTATTGAGGAAGAGCGCTTCCAGCGACCCAAGGTGCACCAGCTGCTTCAAGCTCACGTTCGTAAGCAGGAAGACTGTTTTCTGTAAGAGTGCGCAAGCGGTTCTTGATTTCGGTAAATTCAGACTGTGCAAAACCGAACTGCTCGCGGTGCGTATTGGTTGGACCATAGGTCGAGGCGCTGACCCCGAACATGACCGTGCCAAGGCGGCTGCGAACGGTCGGCTGAGTTCGCTCTGCGATGGCATTGCGCGCTTGGTTCCCATTCATCAACGCATCAAGCGTATTGGCCTCACTGCGAAGCGCGGTAAGTCGGTCGTCGAGCGCTGTGACGTCTCCGCCAGCACGGCTTACCGCAACCCTCATTAGATCAATGCGCCTCTTGGCGTTCTCAAGCGTCGCATTGGCCGCCGAGACTGTCCGGTCAAAGGCCGAGATTTCTCTCCAGAAATCAGCCGCATCGGCCTGCGCTGGCAAAGCACCGTCACGCAGGCGTTCGACGTTGAATGGCTGACCTGAGACCAGCTCACTGGTTACACCGCGAACCCGCTTGGACAGCGAGACGGTGTATTGGCCGGGGCTCACAAGAAACCCGCTGCCATCCGAGTTTGGTCCCGGCGCGCGGGTAACCGCAGATTGGCTTGGGAAACGAAGGTCCCAATTCACTCGGTGAAAGCCTTTCGTGGCCGGTCCTTTGATGCGGCGCACCACATTGCCGTCGCTATCGCGAACGGTGAGGTAGATCGCTGGCTTCTCTTCAAGGATTTCCTGTGTGAGGCTATCAAAGCTAGGGAACGGGTTGTTGCCGCCTTCTTTGGCAATCGGCTTTTCCCGCTCTTGGCGAATGTCTTTCAGCGACTGAATATCGTCCGCCAGATAATAGGTGAAGTTTGCTCCAAACTCTGGGTTAGGCGCACGGTAGTAACCATGGCCTTGCGATCCGCCTTCGGAGAAGGCCAGCGGGTGCTGTTCAATATACCACCACGCTTTGCGGCCCGGGAAGAGCATGGCTTCTGAACGCAGGCTTGCTTCGCTGACTTCGCGCAACGGCGAAATATCGTCGACGATGAAGAAGCCACGGCCAAAGCTGGCGGCGACTAAGTCATCTTCGCGGCGCTGAATCGTCAGATCGCGAAACCCAATTGTTGGAGCATCACCGGTCATCTTCACCCATTTTGCCCCGCCATCGACGCTGAAGAACAGCGCAAATTCGGTGGCGGTGAAGAGCAGGTTGGGGTTTTTGTGATCCTGAACAATGCGCCATACGAGGTGACGGTCAGGGATATTGCTCTTGATCGAGGTCCAAGTGCGGCCGCGGTTTGTGCTCTTGAGCAAATACGGTTTGAAATCGCCATATTTGTGGTTGTCGAGCGCGGCATAGACCGTGTTCACATCGAACAAATCGGCGCGAATGTCGTTCACATAGGCGGTGTCAGGAACACCGGGCATGGAGCCCACTTCCAAACGCCGCCATGTGTTGCCGCCGTCTTCTGTGACTTGGATAAGGCCGTCATCGGTGCCCACGTAAAGCAGGTTTTCATCCAGCGGGCTCTCCCCGATGTTCGCAATAGTATTGTACTGTGACATGGCGAGAATATCCCAGCCCGCATCCCAGCTGTGCTGACGCCCCTGAACGGGCAGACGCAGACGGTTCTCGTCGCGGGTGAGGTCTGGTGAAATCGCGCGCCAAGTGTCGCCGCGATCATCCGAACGCCACAGTTTTTGCGATGCGTGATAGATGCGGGTGGGCTCATGCTGGCTCACCAGAATAGGCGCATCCCAGTTCCAGCGCATGATCGGCTCACCGGGAGCAGCTTGCGGCTGAATGTGGACCACCTCGCCGGTGATACGGTCAACGCGCGCCAAATTACCTTGCTGCCACTGCGCATACATAATGTTGGGGTTGCCTGGCTCAGTCGCAGACTGGTGTCCATCGGCAAACAGCGTGATGAACCAATCATCGTTGCGGATGCCGTGACGGTTATCAGTGCGCGATGGACCGCCTTGCGAATTGTTATCCTGTGTCCCGCCATAAACGTAGTAGAATGGCTCAGCATCATCGACGGCAACCTTGTAGAACTGGGTCACAGGCAGATTGTTGATGAAGCGCCACGTTTTGGTGTGGTCATAGCTTTCGTAAAGGCCGCCATCAGAACCAAACAGCACATATTCAGGATCATCCGGCCGGAAGGCGAGGGCGTGATCATCAACGTGCTTCAATTCATTGTTGAGGTTGCTGAAAGTCTTGCCGCCATCGTTTGAAATTTGACTTGTGTTCGACATCAGATAGATGCGGTCGAAATAGTGCGGGCTTGCGTAGAGCTCTTGATAGTAGTGCGGGCCGGTGCCGCCTGACACGGTGTCAGACATCTTGGTCCAGCTCGAACCGCGATCATCAGAGCGCCAAATACCGCCCTCGCGCCGGTCCAGCTCAATTGCGGCATAAACAACGTCGGTTTGGATCGGAGAGATCGCAATGCCGATCTTGCCCATATTGCCTTTGGGAAGGCCGGTTTTGAGCTCAGTCCAAGTCTCACCGCCGTCTTCTGAGCGCCATATGCCGCTTTCCGGGCCGCCGCCAACATAGGCGGCAACCGTGCGGTGACGCTGCCATGTGGTGGCATAGAGGCGGTCCGGGTTGCCCGGGTCAATCATCAAATCGCCAGCACCGGTGTGCCCGTTGTCAGAGGAGAGAACTTGGGTCCACGTCTCACCGCCATCGGTGGTTTTGTAAACGCCGCGTTCGCCGCCAGCGCTCCAGATCGGGCCTTGAGCTGCTACCCAAACGGTGTTTGAATCTTCGGGGTGCACGATGATCTTGCCGATGCGTTCTGAGGCCTCGAGGCCTTTCTTCTTCCAGGTTTGACCGCCATCTTCGGAAAGATAGATGCCATCACCATAGGCCAAGTGACGGCCGCCATGGTTTTCACCTGTGCCAACCCAAATGCGGCTAGGATCGCTCGGGTCTAAGCCAAGCGAGCCAATGGAATAAGAGGTTTGTCCGTCGAACAAGCTTTTCCAAGTGGTGCCCGCATTCTCCGTCTTCCAAACACCGCCAGAGCCCACAGCCACATACCACGTCGCCGGATCGTCCTGTACAATCGCGATGTCAGCGATCCGGCCAGACATAAAGGCCGGGCCGATGCCGCGCAGCTTAAACGCGTTAAACGTGCCGCTTGATAGCGCTGGCTTGTCTTTTTCATCTTGCGCTAAAGCAGCAGTTCCAAGGCCAGAGATAGCCAAACTGAAGGCGGCAAGGAGTGCGAGGAAAAGTTTTTGTAGCGACATTCAGCCCCCCAGTTCGCGGAACCGTGAAACTGCCGCGAGGATTGTAATCGACAATGGGGTGAAGACTCAGCGCCAACCCCTTTTATGTAACATGGCTAGGCTCTCATCAGCTCTGCATCAACTGCCAAACAGATTTGCCCCACGCCTTATCGTGGATAGATGGACGCATTTTTCTGTCCTGCAGGCGCAAGGAAATTCCGACCAAGCGTAAAGTCTGTCGGACGAGCTACACCGCGTAAGGTCTTAGATGACAGCGCCAAAGAGAAAGGCGCTCGGCAATTTCCGTCAACAGCGCCCGGAAGAACCGAACCGTTCGGAAATGGATGCCGCAGCGCCCTTCATATGTCGGTTGCTCTACCGAGCAAACCAGGATGGCTTTTCGAGATCGTTCGGCGGAAGCCTGAGAGAGAGAAAGGTTAGGGTTTTCCTCCTTCGGCGAGTTCCGTAGCGAGCTCTTCACCTCTTTAGGCATATGGTTGCTAAAGAGCACTAGCAATACCCTAGGCATTGTTACCTAGATGCGCTTTTGTCCTGCGCCTTTTCCGTTCGGCGGGCGGCAAAACACAGTGTCACAATCGTAAGCGACATCCCTAGGACCAATGCGCAGGTGCCTTCCCAGCCGCCCAAATCATAAACGCTTGTCCCCAAAATGCTCCCCATCGCGCCGCCCAAGAACATGATAACGATGTAGGTGGTGCTAAGCCGTGTGCGGATTTCGGGTTCCTGAATGAGAAAGGTCATTCTTCCTGTCACATCGACAGTGGGGCCAACTGCATTTATTATGACCAGAGGAACAATCAGCCCCCACACATTTCCCCCGAACGGATACAGCAAAGCGATGCCGACAACCTGCACAATCGCAACGCTGAGGCGCGCGCGTTTGGCCCCTACGCGGTCAGCCCACTGTCCAAGGCGCGGCGTCATAAATACGCTGACGAGGGCAATGCCAGCGAGATAACCGACAACATCGACGCCGTGCCCCATTTGCTCGCTGGTGATGTGCAAGGCTATGCCAAGCCAAAGTGCAATAAAGCTCCCAAAATTGAGCCCCTGAATGATGCCTGACATGAGCATATCGCGGTTCGATTTTGCGAGAGTAAAGACCGAGGCGAGAAGCGCGCCATAGCTATCATTTTGGGCTCTAGGCTTTTGTGCAAGACCCGCCTGTTCCTCTCGCATGATGAGAGGCAGAAAGGCGCTCACTATTATCATGAGGATCACAGCGACCCAGTACACCGTGCGCCAGCCGTAAAGCTCCGCGACAATGCCAGCCCCAACGCGGGAGAATAGCACTCCAAACACGAGTCCCGCAGTCAGCAATGCGGTGACTTGTCCGAGCCGTTCGGGTGCGACGCGCTTTGAGGCAAATGCCGGGATCAGATAAGGGGCGATCGTGACAAATCCCAATAGAGTGGAGCCAAGCGTGAAAAGCGCAAAGCTTTCCGAAACCGCCATTCCCAGAAGGAAGACGGTTTGAGCTGCCACGAAAAAAATAGACAAGCGCCGGTTTGAGTAGCGATCACCCAAAGGCAGAAGCAGGAAAATGCCCAGGGCAAGCGCCAACTGATTGAGCGCAGGCACAATGCCGATTTGCGCGTTGCTCACGCCAAAAGCCTTAGCCACCTCGCTGATAATCGGGTGGATGTAGTACGCATTGGCGCAGACGACCGAAACGGTGACCGCAAGACCAAATTCTTGCCGCCGGCTTAGGTGTTGAGGAGTGACGCTGCTCAATTTAGCTGGGGCAGCGTTCGCCGTCTCGCTCAGAGCACACCTGCTTCTTTGGCCGTGTCGATTACCCCTTGCGCTAGCTCGGCCGGGCGATCTTCCTGGCAAAAATGCCCGCAGGTAGAAAGCATGCCATGGGGCTGTCCCACCGCGCCCGCGATATTGTCAATAAGGGGCTGTGCCAAACCGCCAGTGACAGGGTCATCCTCACCAAATAAGGTCAGGAACGGTTTGTCGAAGCCAGCAAGACCTTTCCAAGCCGCTTTGTTTTGCTCAATCCCGTCCATTCCATCTTCGACAGGCACAAGCGCAGGGAAGGCGCGGGCGCCCGCTTTGCTAGGCTCATCGGGAAATGGCGCGTCATAGGCCGCAACCTCTTCGGCGCTCCGCTGCGTCGCGGTGGCGCGTTGAAGCAGTTCTCCGATCTCAAATTCGGGAGAGGTCTTGGCAAACTGGCGCCAAGCCAGAAATGCGGGTGAAGGCGTGCCGCCCGTGGGAAGAAAGGTGTTAGATGCCACCACATATTGAAAGCGATCAGGTGCCTCACCCACCATGCGAAGGCCCAAAAGCCCGCCCCAATCCTGACAAAACAGACCTGCTACATCGGGCACAACCGCATCGCGCCACTGGCTAAGCCAGCTAATGTGCCGATCGTAGGTATAAAAACCGATGTCATCAGGCTTATCGCTTTTGCCAAAACCAATGAGGTCGGGCGCAAGGCAACGGAAACCGGCACCGACCAAAACGGGGATCATTTTGCGGTAGAGAAAGCTCCAGCTTGGCTCACCGTGGAAGAGCAGGACAGCGGGACCATCTCTTGGCCCCTCGTCAACGTAGTGCATTCGGGCGGAAAAACCCTCGCCCAGATCGACGCTCTGCCAGTTCTCCTCAAAAGGGTAATCCGGAACAGCATCAAACCGGGCGGGTTCATATTTCAAAATTTGCATTGTTGATCTCTCCGTCACATGGGACAAGAAGAGATCAAACAGGCGGCGATCAAGCCGCTTTGCGCAATCCTTCCTGCACGGGCACATCTTCTTTGAACGTATGGGTGATGTAGGGGAAGGGGATTTCGATCTTCGCGTTGTCGAGTTCGCGTTTGATTGCGCGCACAACGTGGTCACGGTTCATCACCGCATCGGTCCCGGAGGAGGCAGCCCACCAACGCACGCGGAAATCGACCGAGCTTGAGCCGAAATTGTCAGCGAGGATCTGAATGTCTTTGTCCTTGCTTACGAGATCCACGCTTTTCACCGCCCTATGCAAAACGCTGTTCGCATGCTCTAGGTCAGTGTCGTATGATACGCCAATCATGACCTCGAAGCGGCGCTCCTCAAGATCGGTGACGACCTCGAGCGGTTCTTTGAAAAGGATCGCATTTGGCAGGACATGAAGTTCGCCTGAAAACGCACGGATATGGGTTTCGCGAAGCGAGATAAACTCGATCTTGCCGTGAATATCTCCCGTTTTGACAACATCGCCAATTTCCATCTTCTCGCGCAGCATGATCATCACGCCGGCAAGGAAATTTTCAAAGAAGTCCTGAAATGCAAAGCCGATTGCAACCGCGCCAATGCCCAGTCCTGCAAGCAGGCCAGAAGGGCTGAAATTCGGAAATACAACCAGCGCAGCAAGCATTGCGCCGGTGAGCCACATACCAAGCCGGACCACGGTTTCGATGAGCGCACGCAGAGAAGGGCGCAGGTCCGTTCTACCAATGATGCGGTGGCTAATCCTGCTGGTAAACTTCGCAAAAACCCATGTAACAGTGAGGATAATTGCAGCAATCAAAAGAGAAGGAATTGAAGCCACCGCGCCGGCGAGCATGGCATTAATCTGATCAAAAAGCGGTTCTAACATAAAAGTGATGTGTCTCCTTTCGACAAATGAACAAAGGGCGCAATCGCCCGTTCGTTCCAAATGTCGCAAAATTTGTTCGCAGGTGCAGCATAACGCATCCTAGTGGCTTCGTCTAATTGACAGTGGACTTGGCGCTGGTGAGGAGGCAGGGCACGGCAATAGGCAAGGGATAGAGATGTTATGGTTGCTGAGAGCGAAGAACTTGCGGAAATACGCCGCGCGGTTCGAGCTTTGTGTGATGATTTTCCGGGTGAATATTGGCGCGCTAAGGACGCCGCTAGGGAGTATCCGGGCGAATTTGTCGACGCTCTGACGAAAGCGGGTTTTCTTGCTGCGCTGATTCCTCCTGAATATGGCGGCAGTGGGCTTAGTCTTGATGCGGCCTGCGTAATCATGGAAGAAATTCAGGCGTCTGGCTGCAATGGCAGCTCTGCCCATGCACAAATGTACATCATGAATACGTTGCTGCGCTACGGCTCGGACGAGCAGAAAGAGCAATACCTGCCACGGATTGCATCGGGCGATCTTAGGCTTCAGGCATTTGGCGTATCTGAACCGGCAAGCGGTACTGATACGCTGAGCCTTAAAACCAAGGCGGTTCGAGATGGCGATGAATATATTATCTCCGGGCAGAAAATTTGGACCAGCCGCGCTGAACACTCCGATCTTATGATGCTGCTCGCCCGCACGGCGCCGCGCGATCAGGTGGCGAAGAAGACCGAAGGCCTCTCGATCTTTCTCGTCGATATGCAAGAAGCGCTCAAAATGGGAATGAGTATCAAGCCGATCCGCACCATGATGAACCATTCATCATGCGAGGTGTTCTTCGATGATCTGCGCATTCCGGCATCCAGTCTTGTCGGTGAAGAGGGCAAGGGCTTTCGCTATATTCTCTCAGGCATGAATGCAGAGCGCATCCTTATCGCCGCAGAGTGTATTGGCGATGCGAAATGGTTCATCGAGCAAGCCCGTACCTACGCCAGCGACCGCAATGTGTTCGCGCGGCCCATTGGCCAGAATCAAGGCGTACAATTCCCTATTGCCCGGTCGTATGCGCAGACTTGCGCGGCCGAGCTTATGGTACACCACGCGGCCAAGGTTTATGATGAGGGCGGCAATCCGGGCGCAGAGGCCAACATGGCCAAGCTGCTGGCGTCAGAGGCAAGCTGGGCTGCGGCTGATATGTGCGTCCAGACCTTTGGCGGATTTGGTTTTGCCGAAGAGTATGATGTTGAACGCAAGTTCCGCGAGGCGCGGCTGTACACCGTTGCTCCGATCTCAACCAATTTGATTTTGTCATACCTTGCTGAACACGTTTTGGGTTTACCGCGTTCGTACTAGGGCGTTGCTCAAATTACCGCGATTTTCCCGGTTTAAGCGCATTTTTCTTGCAGTGGCGCGCCAACTGTGATTCTGTGGGGTTCAACGAGGAGCTGGGGCACCAATGCGGAAGCAATCTAAAGAGCATGTGAAACAAAGCTTCGCGCTGGTTTTGCTTGTTGTGCTTACGGTCGGCGCAATTGCGGGGCCAACGGGTCTTTTGGCGTGGGCCGAAAATTCTGAGGTTCTATCGGAGCGTCAGGCTCATATCGCAATGCTTACCGAAAAGCGCGATGCGCTTAAAAATCGAGTTGATTTGCTTGACCCAAACGGCGCCGATCCGGACCTTGTGGGTGAGTTGGTGCGCAAGGATCTTGGCGTGATTCATCCTGATGAGATCGTGGTAACACTCGAAGACGAGTGAAAATCACCTCGCCCCGGTTCGCTGGGTTCTCATTTTTAACCATACCGGTAATTTAACGACCATACCGACGCGTTGACGTTGCGTAACCTCGCGCGCCCTGCCTATAGTTCGTTCCCCGACGCCGTTTTGGTGCGATGCCAAAGCGAGAGATATGAGAGAAGGGAACTTCCAACTTGGCACAAAAGCCCAAAGCCCCCAAACCCGAAGCAAAGCAGCCCGCTAAAAAAACCCCAGCAAGCACTGCGCCTTTGGACGATCCGGATTTTATCCTGCACTCACTTCAAGAAGAGTTTGAAAAAGCGAAAAGCTTTGCCGCAAATGAAGAGCAGTTGCTCGAGTTTTACAAACAAATGCTGCTTATCCGGCGTTTTGAAGAAAAAGCGGGTCAGCTTTATGGGCTCGGCCTCATTGGCGGCTTTTGTCACCTTTATATCGGACAAGAAGCGGTCGCAATTGGGCTTCAATCTGCGCTCGACAATGACCGCGACAGCGTGATCACCGGCTACCGCGACCATGGCCACATGCTCGCCTATGGAATTGATCCCAAGGTCATCATGGCAGAATTGACTGGCCGCGAAGCTGGTATCTCCAAGGGTAAAGGCGGGTCGATGCACATGTTTTCGACCGAGCATAAATTCTATGGCGGCCACGGCATTGTGGGCGCGCAGGTCTCTCTCGGCGGCGGATTGGCTTTTGCCCACCAGTATAATGAAGACGGAGGACTGTGCCTTGCCTATTTCGGCGACGGAGCAGCGAATCAGGGCCAGGTCTATGAGACATTCAACATGGCGGCGCTTTGGAACCTGCCGATTGTTTTTGTCGTCGAAGACAATCAATACGCGATGGGCACGGCCAGCTCGCGTTCCTCAGCGGAAACGCGCTTCCATCGCCGGGGTACGGCCTTCCGAATTCCGGGCATGGAGGTGAACGGTATGGACGTTCTCGAGGTGCGTGCGGCTGCTGAAGTCGCGTTCAAACATGTGCGCGAAGGTAAGGGCCCTGTCCTTATGGAGTGCAATACATACCGCTATCGCGGGCACTCAATGTCTGATCCGGCCAAATACCGCACCCGTGATGAGGTTCAGGAACAGCGCGAAAATCATGATCCGATTGAGCGCCTCAAGAAGGTTCTTGTTGAGAACGGTCACGATGAGGCGGACCTTAAGGCGATTGATAAAGACATTCGCAAGGTCGTAACAGAAGCGGCTGACTTTTCGGAAAGTTCGCCCGAACCAGCGCCGGGCGAACTCTACACCGACATTCTGGTGGGGGAGTATTGATCCGTGGCTATTGAACTCAAAATGCCCGCTCTTTCTCCCACAATGGAAGAAGGCACGCTCGCGCGGTGGCTCAAATCCGAAGGCGATACGATTGAACCAGGCGATATCATCGCTGAGATCGAAACCGATAAGGCTACGATGGAATTCGAGGCTATCGACGAAGGCGTGCTTTCGAAGATCCTTGTTGCAGAAGGCACTGAAAATGTCGCAGTCGGCACGGTAATCGCCAATATGGAAGGTGAGGGGGAAGAGGCTGCCGCATCGCCCGCGCCAACACCTGCGCCCGCACCAACACCTGCGCCCACCCCGGCACCCGCTTCTGCCCCAGCGGCAGCGGTTCGGGCAAGCGATCCGGCGATTCCAGACGGCACCAGCTTTACCCCGACCACGGTTCGCGAAGCCCTTCGCGACGGTATGGCCGAGGAGATGCGCGCCGACCCGCGTGTCTTCGTCATGGGCGAGGAAGTCGCCGAATACCAGGGCGCCTACAAAGTGACACAGGGCCTGCTCGATGAGTTCGGTCCCAAGCGCGTGGTCGATACGCCGATCACCGAATATGGCTTTGCAGGTATCGGCACAGGCGCTGCGATGGGCGGCCTTCGTCCGATCGTGGAGTTTATGACGTTCAATTTCGCAATGCAGGCGATTGACCACATCATCAACTCGGCTGCCAAGACAAATTACATGTCTGGCGGTCAGATGCGCTGTCCAATTGTGTTTCGCGGCCCCAATGGTGCGGCGAGCCGCGTGGGCGCTCAGCACTCGCAAAACTACGGGCCATGGTACGCCAGCGTTCCAGGTCTCATTGTGATTGCGCCTTACGATAGCTCAGATGCCAAAGGCCTGATGAAAGCGGCAATCCGGTCAGAGGACCCTGTGGTCTTTCTCGAAAATGAGCTTGTTTATGGTCGCAGCTTTGAAGTGCCTGACCTTGACGACCACGTCCTTCCCATCGGGAAAGCGCGGATTATGCGCGGGGGTAAGGATGTGACGATCGTCAGCTATTCCATCGGTGTGGGCTTTGCGCTCGAAGCGGCGGATACGCTTGCGGGTGAGGGCATTGATGCGGAGGTTATCGACCTTCGAACTCTGCGACCGCTCGACAAGGAAGCCGTCCTCAAAAGTCTTGCCAAGACCAATCGTCTGGTGATCGCGGAAGAGGGTTGGCCGACCTGCTCCATCGCCTCTGAGATCATCTCGATCTGCATGGAAGAAGGGTTCGACGACCTTGATGCGCCAGTAACCCGCGTGTGCAACGAGGACGTGCCGTTGCCTTATGCTGGCAATCTTGAAAAGCTCGCGCTGATCGATCCGCCGCGTATTGTCGAGGCGGTCAAAAAGGTCTGCTACGTTTAAACGGCTTGGGGAAGGGCGACAATTACTGCCCTTCCTTTCGCTCGTTGGTAAAAAGTTTATGCCGGACGGTCAGCAGAATACACATCGCAGGCCGCGACAGGGACTGGTTCAGGCTGTCTCTGCCTTAGTCCGCTAAGGTCACGTGTGTCACGGATGTTGTACGCTGCTGAGTAATTCATCTCGTCGCTGCCAAAAATTCCAAACGGTGTGATTGGCTCATACGTGTAAGATACTTCCACAAACATCACAGCTGTGCCAGGGCTCGCAGTGATAAGTTGTCCTGGGCGTCCCATACCTTTGAAGTCTTGCCCGCTGGCTCCTGTGCCTTCTGAACCAAACTGTGAATCGTAGACTTTGGCGCCGCGACACCGTTGCCACGCGATCCATTGACCGCCTTCGGCGTTGCGCTGCAGGCTTGAAATAATAATCCGGCCTCGCCCAAATATATCAAAGCGTTTGCCTAACTTTTCAGCACCGACAAGAGTGCCCGTGACATCATCTTCGAACACAACTTTCGAAGCCAGCTGCGTTTCGCCTACTCTTGCAGCGTTATCAGCAACCTGCATCGCAATCTGACTGATCTGCATGTGGGTGACGGCATAATTTGCCGTTTCTGTGCCAAGCAGACCCATACTCAGCACAAGTGGCGCTGAAAACGCAAATTCGACTAATGCAACAGCAGAATTGTCGTCACGAAGCTTGTGCAAAGGACGAACCTTTGACCGGAGCCATTTTGCAGTTTTGGAAACTGGGCGGATCATGTACAATTCCCTTCTGGAGCTACTAGCTCAGTTTGTTCGTCGAACGGCTGATTGCGAAGAACGGTAGAGGCCCGGATTTCGACTTGTTCAGACAAACCAATCAAGCCCGCCATTGGGAAAAGCCGATCGTATTTTACGATCGCTGTAAACAAGACTGCATCGCGCGCCCCGCCGATGCCGTCGATACCGCGGATAGCATCCCATTGGCCGTTTGCATTGTAATCAACGTAACGCTCGCCGTTATTGCACTGCCCGTCTGAGTTATCATCGTCGTATTGTTCTTCTTCGCCGATATCTTCGAATTCGAAATGCGATAGTTTCTCCAGTTGAATTGTCGCAGTGCTTGGAAGGACGTTGCTGACCTGACGACGAACTGCCGCTTCGATGTCATCTTCATTGGCACTACCGCTTTGCAAGGTTAAGTCGCGCCCAGCTTTTTGCATCACTCCGTTCAGCAAAGCGTTGCTGTATTGCGTGTGCCCCATATCGAACACTCCCATAATCATTATCATGAGAACCGGAGCCACGATGGCAAATTCGGTCAGAGCAGCGCCGACCTTATCTCGGTAGAGTTTGTGGAGAATTGGTGAGGTGATCATCGTGTCAACCTCAAAGCTGCGATCGTCTGTGCGATTTCGGCGAAACGTGCGTTGAGGTCATCTGCATCCTTGGCAACAAAGGCACGGCCTGGTGTTGCGCACTGAAGCAAGTTGTCCGGTACAATCGGCTCGCCCTCATCATCGGTAAATGCGGGTTCTGCTCCAAAAGCGACGACCCACAGCGTGATGTTCTCATTTCGAACAGCACGACAGATTTCCTGGAAGCGAGCTTCGTGTCGTGGGATATTATTGCCGTTTGATCCCGCAATATCAAATGCGGCATCCGGGTTGGGCGTCGTTTGGTAATCCAATATTTCAATACCATACGCAGATTTAGCGTAAACTTGAGCAGTCATCGCTCCGTCGGTCATGAAGACAAGGTGACGCGAGATCGGGTTTCCTCCGGGCGCTGTTGCGTTTTGGGATGCGAAAATGCCATTAGGGGACATCAAGCGCGCACCCCACAGGAGTCCCACATTGTGGAAAGTACTACCTGCTGGTCTGAAGCCTTCGGCGGGGGAGAGATATTCGGTAATTTCTGACACGTCATCTATTTCTCGAAGCGTTCGTGCCTCTGTTAATGGGCAATCGGTCGGACGCGTTCTTTTGTCTTCTGGGGATCTGATATTCTCAAATTGGAAGCTTCTAAGAAAACCTAGGCTCCAGTCGTTGCTACCGTTGCTTTCGTAGGAACCGTCTGGATAGCGCGCCCGAAGCAGCGAAGGCAGAGATGGACCCCATTTGTCCGTGTCTGCGACCGGAACAAGGTTGATATCCACGTCATTCGCACCAGCGGGGGCCGGATTAAAGTTAGCAACATTGACTGTATTATGCTGGACGCATCCATTCCAAATATGGGGTTCATTTTCAAAGCGCCATCCAGTGGGCGTTGTCACCGTGCCGGAAAATGCGTTTGATACATCATGTTCAAAACGACCATACTCCCACTCGAAACCACTGACGACATTTTCAGTGATAGTGATCGTCGCTTCTTGAGAATACTCATCCCGGAAAAAGAACATATTACAACGATCAGAGGAGCTATTGTATGTGCCGTTGCTCGCTGAAAGCGCCAAAAATGTTACTGGCCCCGTGTATTCGCGTACCCTGGTAAAGCCGGTTGAAGTCGGGGTATTGCTTTCAGATACCAGCGTCAAATCGTCGACATCATGCCGGACATATCGGTTATTGTTGGTCGGTGGGCCATCTGGTGGGTTAAAAAAGAGGTCACGACAATCTTCAATCGAAGGAACAAAGGTTACGACGTTTTCGGTGCCCGATATTCGTGTAAAGCTTCCTGGAGCGCCTGTCCGGACCGCGTCAATATTGGTTGTTTCAGACTCGGCGTCGGTAGTGCGCCCCACACGCGATGAGTATGTAAACCTGTCCGCCAACCATTCAGCGCGCATGAAATCTCGCGTGTTCACTTCGGCTGCATAGGGAACAAACCCATAGCGGACCTGAGCATTGGTGGACGTATTGTCTTGTATGGTCGTGTAGAATGCTTCGACCGCATCGCGCAGGTTTTGCATGCGTGAGTTTGTACATTCATTGTTGCCGTTCCTGCCGCCTGGGCATGTTCCGTTAGCAGCAAGACCCATTGATCCAGTAACATCTAACACCATCATAACGTCGGTATCGGAGATGTTGATGTCGGCCTGGCAATTTACAGATAGGTCGAAATTGTCGAAGCCAAAAGCAGCCATGATAGTGGTGGACAAGTTCCCACTCGCCTCGCCTAAAACTTCCCCATCATCGGTCCCAGAGTAAGTATGGGAGAGGTTCTCGACGCCAAATTGGCCTTTTGCAAAGTTGTTAGCGAAAAACCTGTCACCGATTTCGCGATGTGTGTCATCAAAATCAGCGCGCGACATGGCACGGCGAGCTGCAAGAGCGCCCGCATCACAGGCAGCCTGAAGCCGCGCTTCAGCTAGATAATAACGGCTGGCATCAACACCACCGCCCACCATTGCCATAACCGGCACAAGAGAGGCGGCAGATATGGCAAGCGTGTTCGCAGTCGCATCTGTGGCGAGTTTCCGGAAGAAGCCTGTGCTGTTATTTTTGTTCTGGCTCATAGTGCCGTAATCCTTGGTGCTTGATCCACGCTTAAAAAAACGGACTCATTTGGTTATTCCACTCGGCTATAAACGAAGGCGGGTAAGCGGTTTGCGAAGTAAGGTGGTTAATAAAAGCTTGACGTCTGGCTCATTATTTAACCTTGATGCTCAGGGGTGCTCCAAGGGCGCGAGCGCTTGACAAATTGGGGCATTGCCGCCCTAAACGCACCGTTCATGTCACCTGCTCATCAAGAGATTTTGCCGCCAGAACTTGAGCTGGCTCTCGCCCATTCCCCGGCATTTCACCGCCGTTCGTTAAGGATTTTCTTTGACCTCGATGCTCGCTTGGCCCGAATCGTCGCGGGAACGAGTGAGCCCATGCTTGGCCAGATGCGCCTTGCATGGTGGCGAGATACTTTGGCAAAGCCTCTCGTGGATCGGCCCAGCGGCGACGCGGTTCTTGATGCCATTGGCGAGGTTTGGGAAGGCCATGAAGAAGGGCTCATCAAGCTGGTGGATGGTTGGGAATATCTTCTTCAGGAGCCACCCTTAAGTGCACAGCATGCTCGCGCGTTTGCGGACGGCCGATGGGCAGGTTTGCGCGCCAGTTTTGCAGGCTCAGAATGTCTCTGGGATGAAACCGGCGCTGCGTCATTGGCGCGCATATGGGCGATTGCTGATCTTGCATGCAACGTCTCGCACGATGAAGAGCGCGAAATGCTCATTGCGGTAGGCTTGAGCGAAGCGAGCGATCAACCTTCCGTGCCGGCACCGCTAAAAGGCGTGAGAATTTTGGGTGCTTTGGCTAAGCGGTCGCTTGAGAAAGGCGGACGTCCTTTGATGGAGGGGCGGGGTGCGTCTTTAACAGTTTTAAGAGCGGCTTTCTTTGGACGCTAATCCCATGTATTCTCACTCGCGTGAGACACAAAAGGGGATCACAATGCGTCAAACTGTTCTTGGTGTCTTCTTAGGCCTTGCTTTTGCCGGTGTCGGAGTATTTTGGTGGCAAGGCCGCGCGCAAGTTGAAGCCAATGCTCCACCGCCTCCTGAGCCAGAAGAGATCGTGGAGGTCGATCCCAATGCTTTGCCGGAAAGCGATCCCGGAGAGATGCTGGGGCCAGCGCCTCCTGAAGCGAGCGAACTCACCCGCGAGGAACGTCGTTTCTTCCGCTATGACCGTAACCGCGACCGTAAGATCACGCGCAATGAAATGCTGTCCACCCGCGCTGAAGCGTTCCGCAAGCTTGATAAAGACGGCAACAATTTGCTGACCTTTGAGGAATGGGCGGTGCGCACATCAGACCGCTTTGCCGAGATGGACGGGAACGGGGATGCGGAACTGACGGCGGCTGAGTTCGCAACCTCTGCTCCAAAGCCTAAGCGTAAGCCTGCCTGCCGCTGTTAAGCAGGCACCGGTTCGCGCATTTTACTGATCCAGTTGGTCAAATCCCCTTTGGCGCGCGAGGTGTACGCCTCTTTGCGCTGCTTCTTCTTTACCTCATGAAGAGGCGGGAAGAGGCCGAAGTTCACATTCATCGGTTGGAACGTCGCCGCATCTGCATCGCCCGTAATGTGGCTGAGCAATGCGCCTAGCGCCGTTGTCGCGGGAAGGGGTGTCCATTCCTCACCGGCCAGCTCACACGCGGCCATCATCCCCGCCACCAGACCGATGGAGGAACTCTCTACATAACCCTCACACCCCGTGACTTGCCCGGCAAAACGGATGTGAGGTGCAGCTTTGAGCCGCAATTGACGGTCGAGCACTTCGGGGGAATTTAGGAAAGTGTTGCGGTGGAGCCCGCCGAGCCTTGCAAATTCAGCGTTTTCCAGGCCCGGAATGGTGCGGAACAGTTCAACCTGCGCGCCGTATTTGAGCTTGGTCTGGAAACCGACCATGTTCCAAAGCGTGCCCAGTTTATTGTCCTGGCGCAGCTGCACCACAGCATAGGGCCAGCGGCCTTGCGGAAATTCCTCATTGGTATCGAACGGGTTGTCGAGCCCGACGCCCTTCATCGGACCATAACGCAGCGTCTCCACCCCGCGCTCCGCCATCACCTCAATGGGCATGCATCCATCGAAGTAGGGCGTGTCCTTTTCCCACTCCTGAAATTCGCCCTTTTCGCCGTCCATCAACCCTTGGTGAAAGGCGATGTATTGCTCCTTGGTCATCGGGCAATTGATATAGTCGCCGTCTTCGTTGGACGCCGCTGTCGTTTTGTTCCAGCGCGATTGGACCCAGCATTTGGACATATCAATGCTTTCGCGGTGGATGATGGGGGCGATGGCATCGAAGAAGGCGAGTCGTTCTTGGCCGGTGGTCCCGATAATGCTCTCAGCAAGCTTTTGCGCGGTCAGTGGGCCTGTCGCAACGATAGTGAGGCCAGTATCTGGAAGCTGATCCACCCGTTCCCGCACCACTTCCACATTGGGGTGGTCTTGGAGAGCTTTTTCCACCTCGGCAGAAAACACATCGCGGTCAACGGCCATGGCGCTTCCTGCTGGCACGCGGGCGACTTCGCCTGCGCGCATTACGATAGAGTTTAGCTCGCGCATTTCGTGGTGGAGCAGGCCCACGGCGTTCTTGGTGTCATCGTCGGAGCGAAAAGAGTTGGAGCACACCAATTCAGCAAGCCCATCAGTCTGGTGCGCAGGGGTCATTTCTCCCGATCCGCGCATCTCAGACAGCCGAACTTGCACCCCGCGGTTCGCAAGCTGCCAAGCGGCCTCTGATCCGGCGAGGCCGCCGCCGATGATGTGGACATCATGAGTGTTTGGAGGAGTTGTCATGGCGGGCGAAGTAGCCGCGTGCTACCTCGCATTCAAGGCAAGAAGAGAGGTAGACGCAGCAATGGCCAATCGCGCGCTTATGGAGCATCGCCCTTGGTTGCTTGTCGGAGTGATCGCGGCGGTGGCATATTACGTGCTGCAAGGCAGCATCAAGGTTGAGCCGATTGAGATTGCTCTTAAAGGGGCGGGCGTTGGTTTTCTTGCCTTCTATGCGTGGCGCCGGGCACCTGGCACCGATGGTATGATCCTCACGATCGCGCTTGCATTGTCGGCGGCCGCTGACATGGCGCTTGAGCTTTGGTTTGAAGTGGGCGGGGCGCTTTTCGCCGCGTCGCACCTGGTCGCGGTTGTCCTCTACATGCGCAATCGCAGGGAAAGGACTTCGCTTAGCCAGCGCTTGCTGGGTCTCGCATTATTGGTCGCGGTGCCGGCGTTCTCTTATGTCCTGAGCGGGCGCGTGGATATTGCCGTCTACGCGCTTATCCTTGGCGGGATGGCAGCCGCCGCATGGACGAGCCGGTTCCCGCGTTATCGTGTGGGTATCGGGGCATTGTTGTTCGTGGTCAGCGATTGGTTGATCTTTAGCCGCTTCGGGCCTTACGATTTTGCACCCTTGCCGGACCTGCTCGTCTGGCCCCTATATTTTGCAGGCCAGCTGATGATCGCTACCGGAGTTGTGCAAAGCCTGCGCGGGGAAACGCCCGTACGCTAAGCAGCGATGGTCGTGCGGTGCAATTCGCGCCGGTGGCCTTCATAGCCTCCCGTTGCCTTGTGGTTGAGACAGCGATTGTCCCACATGACCAACATATTGGGCTCCCATTTGTGAGCGTAATGAAACCGTTCCTGCTCGCACCATTGGTGGAGCTCCATGGCCAATGCCATCGCCTTTTCGTCTGAATATCCTTCAAAGCCGATGGTGTAGCTGATCGAGAAGAACAGCACCTCTTCGCCTGTTTCGGGATGCGGTTTGATCAGCGGATGGGTATAGGTTGCCAACGCTGCCTCGCCAGAACGGATGGCCATGCTTCGACCTTTGTCATTGTCGCCGTACAGACCATCAGGTGCGTAACCACGCCTTGCGGAATGCACTGCTTTGATCTGGCGCAGCTCCTCTTTGCGGGCTTCGGGTAGGGCGGCGAAAGCGGCCGCCTGATCACAGAAAATGGTGTCACCGCCGACAGGAGGAATTGCGACGGCCATCAGGCATGTGGCCTTGGGAGGCTGCGCCATAAAGCTCCAGTCAGAGTGCCATTGTTCGGCGAACAGCGGGCTGGTCTCATCGGCCTCGCGCTGAATCGCTGCTATATTCTTTCGGCCTTCGATGGGGGCAAAGAAGGGGTCATCGCCAAATTCACCCATCGCCAGGCTGAAGCGTTCAAGCGCGTCATCGTCCATCCGCTGATCCGCAAAGACAATAACCTTGTGCTCAAGCCAAGCCTTTTGGATTTCAGCCATGAGCTCAGCGCTAAGATCGCCTGCCAAATCGGCGCCGCGAATGGTCGCGCCGCACGCTGCGCCCGATGGTTCTACGATCATATCCCTCTCCCTGAACCGTGAGGCTAAGGGGAGGGGGATTTAGCGCAAGCTCACTCGGTCTCGCTCGTGCCTTCCGGCCCTTCAGGAGACGTTTCATCCCCGCCGCCGCGCCGTTCGACCATTTCCTCGACCACCGCTTCTTCGCCTACGTTCTCAGGCTCTTCGGTTTCGTCGATTTTCACAGCTGAGACGACATGTTCGTTCTTGCCCACGTTGAACAGGCGCACACCGGCGGTGTTGCGGCCAAGGACACGCAAGCTCTCAAGCCCAATGCGGATTAGCTTTGCCTGATCGGTAACGAGCATTAACTGGTCGCCTTTGGCCACGACAAAGCTCGCGACGACCGGCCCATTGCGCTCGATATTGTCGATATTGACCACGCCTTGCCCGCCGCGCCCGGTTTTCCGGTATTCGTAGGAGCTCGACACCTTGCCATACCCATTGGCGCATACGGTGAGGATGAACTGCTCTTTGCCGGTGATCTCTTCAAAGCGCTCCGGCGTCATATCGGGCTCGCCTTCGCGGTCCGCCTTGTAAGGTGCGAATTTGAGATATTGCTCGCGTTCCTCGGCGTCGGTGCCGGTGGCGCTGAGCGTCGAGAGCGAGACGACCTCATTGTTATCGGCAAGCTTCATGCCCCGGACGCCGGTTGAAGTGCGAGACGTGAACTCGCGCACGTCCTCTGCGGCAAAACGGATTGCCTTGCCGGTCTTGGAAGCGAGCATGACATCATCGCCCGCTTCGACCAAGCGCACACCGATAAGGTGGTCGTCGCTACTCTCGTCGAACCGCATGGCGAATTTACCGTTGGATGGAATATTGCTGAAAGCATCCATCGAGTTGCGGCGCACATTGCCTTTGGCCGTGGCGAACACGACCGAGAGCGCGCCCCAAGTGTCCTCATCTTCGGGCAGCGGCAGAACGGTCTGGATCGTCTCGCCGTCATCCAAGGCTGGAAGCAGGTTGATGATCGGACGCCCGCGCGTGGTTGGCCCGCCTTCGGGCAGTTTCCAGACCTTGAGGCGGTACACCTTGCCAGCGGTTGAGAAGAACAGCACAGGATTGTGCGTCGATGTGACGAACATCTCGGCGATGGCATCCTCGTCCTTGGTCGACATGCCAGCGCGCCCCTTACCGCCGCGATTTTGTGCGCGGAAGGTGCTGAGCGGCGTGCGTTTAATATAGCCGTCCAACGTAACGGTTACGACCATATCATCGCGTTCAATCAGGTCTTCGTCGTCGAGGCCATACCAGGCAGGCGCAATTTCAGAGACACGCGGAGTTGCATAAGTCGCACGGATCGCCTCAAGCTCCTCGCGCATGACAGCATAGAGCTTCGCCCGGTCGGCAAGGATTGAAAGGTATTCTTCAATCTGATCGGCGAGCTCTTTAAGCTCATCCCCAATCTCATCGCGGCCAAGCGCAGTGAGGCGGTGGAGGCGCAGATCGAGGATCGCTTTCACCTGACGCACGGACAGGCGGTACGTGCCGCCTTCCTGGTCAGCGGAAGGCTCGATAGCCTCAACCAAGCGGATGTATTGCGCTATATCGCCGATCGGCCATTCTTTAGCTAGCAAGCGTTCCCGTGCGGTTGCCGGGTTTGGTGCGCCGCGAATGATCGCGACAATCTCATCGAGGTTGGAGACCGCGACTACAAGGCCGAGCAAGATATGTGCACGTTCACGGGCACGGTTCAGCTCAAACTTGGTCCGCCGAGTGATCACCTCTTCACGGAATTGGATAAACGCCTGGATGAAGTCGCGCAGCATCAGCGTTTCAGGACGCCCACCGCGAATGGCCAGCATGTTCGCAGGGAAGCTGGACTGCGCAGGGGTGTGACGCCAGATTTGGTTCAGAACCACCTCTGCGGTCGCATCACGCTTAAGGTCGATGACCACGCGAACGCCATTGCGCGAGCTTTCATCTCGGATGTCGGAGATACCCTCGATCCGCTTTTCCTTGGCAGCATCGGCGATCTTCTCGACCAATCCAGCCTTGCCGACCTGATAAGGAATGGATTTGAAGACGATGCTTTCGCGGTCGCCTTTGCGCGTCTCAATCTCATGACGGCAGCGCATCAGGATCGACCCGCGACCCGTGGTGTAGGCCGATTTCGCACCGCTTGTGCCAAGGATCAGCGGAGCCGTCGGGAAATCGGGTCCCGGAATATACTCGATCAGCTCTTCCGAAGTTATCGCCGGGTTGTCCATAAAGGCAAAGCAGCCGTCGATCACCTCGCCAAGGTTATGCGGCGGCACATTGGTTGCCATCCCCACCGCGATCCCGCCTGCGCCATTGACGAGCAGATTGGGGAAACGGGCAGGAAGAACCGAAGGCTCTTTCTTACGGCCATCGTAATTGGGAACGAAATCAATCGTATCCTTGTCAAGGTCATCGAGCAGCGTATCCGTGACCCGCGCAAGGCGCGCCTCGGTGTACCGCATGGAGGCCGGCGGATCAGGGTCCATCGAACCAAAATTCCCCTGACCATCAATCAGCGGCACGCGCATCGACCAATCTTGGGTCAAACGCGCCAGAGCATCGTAAATTGCGCTATCGCCATGAGGGTGGAAATCACCCATCACATCTCCGACAATCTTAGCGCTCTTCACATAAGGCCGCCCGGCGACAAAATTGCCGAGCTTGGATGCGTATAGAATGCGGCGGTGCACCGGCTTTAACCCATCGCGCACATCAGGAAGCGCCCGGCTGACGATCACGCTCATCGCATAATCAAGATAGCTGGTCTTCATCTCATCGACGATGTCAATGCGATCGTAGTCTCCTGATGGCGCGGGAGATGTGGGTTCGAGAATGTCGTTATCGTCGCTCAAGGAAGTGCCTTTACGCTCGCTCTACTTTTTCAGGCTCAATGTAGGCGTTTAAGCGATCGAGTGCCACCGACTGGCCCCAAGTTACCGGTTCATTCTTGGCTTTTTCCACATTTGGAACTGTGCACGGCAGCCCAAGGACCTTTGATGAGAAATTGCGAACTATAATTGCGCGATTGAGACCGATATGTACGCCCCATTCAATCCTCGTTCAGCACGCTTCCTCTAGTACCAATTGCAATAGGACACCGCCTCGTTCATTGAGCGGTCTAGAGATTCTTTAAGCAGCCGCACCCCCAACGGACGGCTGAATAACCATTTGCTAGAGGGACCCAGAATGATCACATTTCTCACGCGTAAAAGTACCTCTCCGCTCGCCCTCGCCATTGCTTTGGCAACCGGCGGCGCAGTTGTTGCAACCGCTGTAATGCCGACCGAGGTTAGCGCGCAGCGCAAAAAGAAAAAAGATGAAAACGATGGCGGCGGATATTCTCAGGAATTCCGCGAGGTCTACGTGCCGATTGAAGAGCTTCTGAAAGATGAGACAGCGGATATCTCGGGTATTTCATCCCGGTTTGACGCTTTAACCCCGCTTCTTATCTCAGCTGATGAGAAAATGGCGGGCGGCAATTTGATTTATAACGCCGGTATTCGTGCAGACGATAAAGGTTTGCAGTTGCGTGGTATGGAAATACTGATCAGCAGCGGCAAAGTTCCTGCTGAACAAACCGGTCGTTACAACTTCATCGCCTATCAGCTGGCCAACCATCAAGAAATGAACCAGAAAGCCCGCACATATTTGCAAGCGGCTATCGACGACAACTTCACCACGGCCACGATCAACCCCTCGATCATGCGGGTGACGATGATGGAAAATCTCTTCAGCAGTGGCGAATACGAAGCGGGCTATTCATACCTGCGCGATGCCGTCGCGGGCCAGAAAGCTCAAGGTCTCCCAGTTGACGAAACCTGGTATCGGCGCGGGGTCACCGTTGCGTATGAAAACGAGCTTTCTCCGATGGTCTATGAGATCGCAAGCCTGTGGCTCGCTGATTATCCGACAAAGTCGAACTGGCGCGATGCGGTAAATATTGCGCGTAACTTGAATGATTTTGAGTCTGGCGAGATACTTGATCTTTTCCGCCTTGCCCGCGCTGCTGGTTCGCTCAGCGATGCGGCTGACTATGACTATTATGTTGAGGTGGCCGATGCCCGCCGGCTTCCCAGCGAAGTCAAGAACGTAATCACAGAAGGAAAGGCAGCGGGCGTTCTGCTCGACAGCAATCTGTTTATCGCCGAATCGCTAGGCATCGCAAACAACCGGCTCGCGGCTGACCGCGCAGACCTTCCAGCGCTGGAACGTGACGCCTCCGCGCCGGGTGCAGGGCTCCGCACGGTTGTGGCCGCTGGCGATGCATTCTTGAGCTACGGCGAGTATGCAAAGGCCGCCAAGTTCTACGAGCGCTCGCTCACTATGCCGGGAGCGAACGTCAACGAGGAGCTTAACCGGCTTGCTATTGCGCAAATTGGTATGGGCAACCATACAGACGCAATTGCGACGCTTGACCGGATCACAGGCACGCGCAAGCCAATTGCGCTTTTGTGGACCGCCTATGCTAATCAGCAGCAAGCTGAAACTGCTCCCGCAGCTGCACCTGCCCCGGCCGTGGTGCCTTCAAGCGCTCCTGCAACTGCGGGCACGAGCGAGTAACATTTCGCACAAACGTAACAATGGGGGCGCCGGGACTTTATTCTCGGCGTCCTTTTTTTGTTTGGGCCTGCTGGCAGCTATAACTCGGGCAGAAAAGCGCCTGTTTCCTCATCAAGTGAATACAAGACGCCCTCAGCAATAGAGAAGTGCGCACCGCGCAATTTGAGAGTTCCCGCGGCTTCCTTTTCAGCAATCCAAGGAAATGTGCGAAGGTTGCTGAGGCTTTGGCGGACTGCGGCAAACTCCATTGCTAGCTCCGCTTTGCGCCCTTCGGTGCCGTATTTGCGCGCCACATTGTCGCGCGCCTCGTCAAGCAAGCCCACCCAATTGGCGATAAACGCACCTTCACCCGGATCGGCGCTCTCGAACGCCTTTGTGAGCGCCGCCTGGCAGCCCCCGCACCGACCGTGGCCCATCACCACAATCTGGGCGACTTGAAGCATCTGCACCGCAAATTCGACCGCAGCTGAGACACCTTGCTGACCTCCAGTGATTTCAAATGGCGGCACCAGCGCGGCGACATTTCGGACGACAAAGATATCGCCGGGATCCACATCGAAAATTTGAGCGGGATCAACGCGGCTGTCCGAACATCCGATGATCAAAAGCTTTGGATGCTGACCATCCGCGATGGTCTCATCAAACCGCGCCTTTTGGCGCGGATAAGTGTCTTCTCGAAACCGGCGATAGCCTTTCAGAAGCTCGGCATATTCTGGCACGTATCATCCCTCCGCGAGCGCCGCGGAGAGTGGGGCTCTTATGTGAACCGCTCGCCGCGAATAACTTGGACATCCCCCATGCTTAGCAAGAAGCCGAAGTGTGTAAGCACAGGTGCAAGCTCCTCTGCAAGAGCCTGAGCCTTATCTTCCGCAGCAATGGTGAGAACGAAGACTTTATCAGTCCCCAGCACGCTTTCTTCGCGCCAAATACCCTCACGCCCTTTGCCCGAGCTTACAGGCAGAATGGTCCACCCCGCAATTCCAACCTTCTCAATCGCATCGGTGACGCGGGCTTGAAGCGCTTTATCGGTAAGGATCTCGATGCGTTTGCGAGTGACTGTTTCAATCATAGAACCCCTCCATTTACGCCCGTCAACATGGCTGCAAAGGCGCTGATCACACCAATATTGATAAGCACGTTGAAAGGGAAGGTGATGCTCAAAGACATGGTGAGATATATTCCCGGGTCAGCTTCAGGAAGTGCAAGCCGCATGGCCGCAGGCACCGCGATATAGCTGGCACTGGCACACAGAACGCCTAGCGCGGCGGACGAGCCTGTATCAAGCCCGATCCCCACGCCAAGTGCGGTTCCGACAAGGCCGTTTACGATGGGCAAAAAGATCGCAATCGCGGCCAGACGCCAAGTGACCGAACGCGCGTCCATCATCCTTCGCGCTGCGATCAAGCCCATATCGAGCAAGAAGATGCAAAGGACGCCTTTAAACCCAGCTTCGAAGAAGGGGCTCACAGGAGCAAACCCTTCTGCGCCGCCGATCATGCCGACAACGAACGCTCCCAAAAGAAGCATGATCGAGGAGTTCGTGAACACCTCATGTAGCATTTCGCCTGTGGTTTGAGTTCCGCCCGAACTGCCTAGACCGCGTGCGAGGATGAGGCCGCTTAGAATTGCAGGGGCTTCCATTGCTGCCATGACGGCAACCATATAGCCGGCGGGTTCGCGTGCTTGCCCGGTGAGAATTTCTGTGGCGGTCACAAAAGTCACCACACTTATCGACCCATAGTGCGCTGCAACTGCGCCCGAGTTGATCTGGTCGAGCTTTCCAAACGTTTTGAGCACACCGTAGGCAAAGAATGGCAGCAGGAAGCCGGCAACAATTCCCGCTCCGAGCGCCGAAACCACGGTCGCATCAATGCCTGACTTAGAGACAGCCACCCCGCCTTTAAGACCAATCGCTGCCATCAGATAAAGCGACATCGCTTTGGCGATTGGTTCGGGGATCGCGAGATCAGATCGCACAAAAGCTGCGAACAAGCCGAGCACAAAGAATAACACTACAGGCGATGAGAATGTCTGAATTGCAGTTTCTAGCATTACGTGCCCCGCAAGAGGTGTGTCTGTTGCACCCCATTAATCCTTTTGGCCCGTGAGTGTTCCAGCATTTCTGGCATAGACCACGCGGCCTATTCACCAGCTTGCTTGCGGGAGGAAGTCATCGCGCCTAAATGGAGGTGTATGAACGACCTATCGAAAACGCCCGAGGCCGCACCGGAGGGCGAACGCCCACAGCGCCAGCGCAAACCCGACTGGATTCGCGTCCGTGCGCCGGTCAGCAAAGGCTATCATGAGACGCGCAGGCTCATGCGCGAACTCAACCTAAATACGGTGTGTGAAGAGGCCGCTTGCCCCAATATCGGCGAATGCTGGTCAAAAAAACATGCGACCGTCATGATCCTTGGCGATGTGTGCACGCGTGCTTGTGCTTTTTGCAATGTAAAGACCGGCATGCCGCGCGCAGCTGATCCGATGGAGCCGGAAAACACAGCTGTTGCTGCGGCCAAAATGGGCCTGGAGCATATCGTGATCACAAGCGTTGACCGCGACGATTTGCCTGACGGCGGGGCGGGGCAGTTTGTAAAGGTGATCGAAGCTCTGCGCCGTAATACGCCCAATACAACGATCGAAATTCTCACTCCCGATTTTCGCGGCAAGATGCGCGCTGCGGTTGAGGCGATCTGCGAGGCGGGCCCCGATGTCTACAATCACAACCTTGAGACCGTGCCCCGGCTTTACCCCACCATTCGCCCTGGTGCGCGCTATTATTCATCGCTGCGACTGCTAGAGGAAGTGAAATCGCATAACCCTCTGATCTTTACGAAGTCCGGCATTATGCTGGGCCTGGGTGAGGCACGCCTGGAGGTGCATCAGGTGATGGATGACATGCGCTCTGCCGAGGTTGATTTCATCACCATGGGCCAATATCTCCAACCCACTCCCAAACACGCTAAGGTCGAAGAGTTCGTAACGCCTAAGGCGTTCAAAGCTTACGGCTCCATCGGACGCGCCAAGGGCTTCCTTCAGGTCGCATCAACGCCTTTAACGCGCTCGAGTTATCATGCAGGCGATGATTTCGCGGTGATGAAAAAAGCGCGCGAAGAGAAATTGCGCAAGAAAGACCGCCTTAGCCTCTGATGGTTGGAATTCGAGAAACCCGCAGGCTGCCGTATAGCGCTGAACAGATGTACGATCTGGTTGCCGATGTCGCGCGATATCGCGAGTTCTTACCATGGGTTATTGCGACGCGTGTGCGTTCTGACAACGAGACCGAAATGCTCGCCGATATGGTGGTCGGCTTTAAGTCGATCCGCGAAACTTTTACTTCGCGCGTAATCAAAACACCCCCAAGCGAAATTGCAGTCACATACGTCGATGGGCCCTTGTCCGACCTTGACAATGTCTGGACCTTCCGCGCTGTCGATGACACCACTTGCGAGATCGACTTTGTGGTCAATTTTGAGTTCAAGAACCGGGTTTTTCAGGCGTTGGCAGGCCAATATTTTGACCGCGCATTTCGCAAGATGGTCGCCGCTTTTGAAACGCGGGCAGGCGAACTTTACGGCAGCAGCAATTCCAGCGCGCAAAGCGTCGCCTGACGCCGGATTTCGGCGCGGCCACCTGGGCCATCGCCGCCTTCGAAATGTTTAAGCTCGCCCTCAGGCTCGCCTTCGGAATTGCGGGTGACGCGGGCGAACACAACTGTTCCAACAGGCTTCAATTGGGTGCCCCCACCGGGCCCTGCAACGCCGCTAATGGCAACAGCGACATCCGCGTTCGAGCGCTCAAGCGCGCCTTTGGCCATAGCCCACACGCAAGCAATGGAAACTGCGCCGAATGTCTCGATGATGTCTTGCGCAACCCCGAGTGCATCCATCTTGGCCTCGTTGGAATAGGTCACAAAACCCCGGTCCAAAACCGAAGACGAGCCTGCAATCTCAGTGAGCGCTCCAGCGACGAGACCGCCCGTGCAGCTTTCAGCGGTCGCCACCAGTCGGCCAGCTTTCGCGTTCTCTTCGACCACGCGGGCAGCAAGCTCGGATATTTCATCGGGGAGTAGATAGGTGCTCATCGCTCTTAGGCTCCTATGGCTTGCCGCAAATTAGTGGCCGCTTGACCGAGGGCGTCGTCAACGCAGGTCGCCGCCTAGCTCTTACAAATCTCAGGATTATCGAGATTGGATTGCTTAGCAAGAAACGCGGTCAGACTGGCGATGTTTTCAGGAGGGAGGGGCGCAATTAGTTCCATAGCTTGGGCGATGTCAGCGCAGGTCTCGACCTTCATATTGCTGACAAGACGGTCGTTGACCATCTGGTCAAGCATAACATCGGTAAGCGGGCGAAGCGTGTCCTCGGGCATTAGCGCGATCACTTGCGCCACCGGATCCTCCCCGCCGTTCTTGTCTGCGTTCGACGCCATGAAGACTTTGAGTAGTCGCAAAGTGCCGGGCCAGCTAGCATCGGCTTTGCCTCTGAATTGATTGATAAAAGCATCCGCCTCATTCTTCATGAAGCTGCTTGATGCGAATGTTGCGGCACACGGTGCCTGGATCGATTCGTAGACGATCGGCAACGCATAAGTGACCGTGTCGGCGAGATCTTGAGGAGCGACACATTGCTCCTGGGCGCTTGCCGCTTGAGCGCTGATCAAGGCCGAAAGGGCAACACATGCGCTAACAAATTTGCGTTTCATCACGGGGTCTCCTTTGCGATGAGTGAAACGATAGCTTGCGCCGCGATCCCCTCATTTCGGCCGGTAAAGCCAAGTTTTTCGGTGGTGGTGGCCTTGATGCTCACTGCAGGTTCTCCAAGGCCGGTCATCTTTGCAACCTCGGTGCGCATGGCAGTGCGGTGTGGGCCGATCTTTGGTGCTTCGCAAATAATCGTGAGGTCGATATTGCCAATTTGGTAGCCTTGGTTGCTCGCAAGTTTCACCGCGTGCTCGAGAAATTGCCCTGAACGCGCACCTTTCCACTGCGGGTCGCTGGGAGGGAAGTGTGTGCCGATATCGCCATCGCCAATTCCGCCAAGAACCGCATCGGTAATCGCATGGAGCGCTACGTCTGCATCAGAGTGCCCGCTCAGACCGTGGGAATGGTCAAGCTTTATTCCGCACAGCCACAATTCCTCGCCTTCTTCGAGACGGTGGACATCATAGCCTTGCCCTATGCGAAATGGGGGTGTGCTCATGGAGCGTTTCCGATCTTCCTCAAAATCCTCGGCGAAAGTAATCTTTTTCAGTCGCTCATCGCCGTGCACCAGCGCAACTGAACCGCTCATGTCTTTGAGGTAAGCGGCGAGAACTTGTGCATCATCGCCAGCATCGCTTGCTGCGTCCCAGCTGCGGTGCGCCGATAGTATTTCGGCAAAGCGAAAGGCTTGCGGTGTCTGAACCCGGCGCAGAACTTCTCTTTGAGCAGTACCTGCCATCGTGCCATCATCGCTTGCTACAGCAAGGCTATCGACCACCGGCAGCGCCGGGATGGCGCCCGGGTGTGCCTGCAGAGCTGCGATTAGGTTGGCAATTACGCGCTGCGGCAGATCAGGGCGCGCTGCATCGTGGATCAAAACGGACGGCGGAGGGTTTTCCGCTGTGTTCATGGCCTCAAGACCGTTACGAACAGAGGCCTGCCGCGTTGCCCCGCCATGAATAAAAATTAGTCCATCAATGCCGTCCAAGGCTTGCCTCGCATCGTCCTTACCATCAGCAGAAACCACCACAATCAACGGCGCTGCCCCTGCTTCCGCCAGGCTTTCCACCGAGTGCCTAATAAGAGGTCTGCCGTGATATTGGCGAAATTGTTTTGGAGTGTCTCCGCCCACTCTAAGCCCTTTGCCAGCAGCAACAACAAGCGCGCCAAATGGGGGAGGGGGTGGCCTTGGGCATGAGGCATTCGCGCTTAAGGTCTGGACGCAAACTTGGCAATCCACTATGCGCTGCACAAATTTTGAGCACCCCTGTTAGCCTGTCTACCCAAAGCCCCTTAGAAATTATGTCAGATATTCCGAAACCACCTGCGCTAAAGCCGATCAACATCGGGCCTGTTACGATTGACGAGCCTGTCCTGCTCGCACCGATGACGGGGGTGACGGATATGCCGTTTCGCACTCTTGTAAGACGCTATGGGTCGGGGCTCAATGTGACGGAGATGATCGCGAGCGAGGCCGCGATCCGAGAAACGCGCCAATCGGTGCAAAAGGCGGAGTGGGACAAGACGGAGGAACCCGTTTCCATGCAGCTGGTTGGATGTGATCCGGGCTCTATGGGCGAGGCGGCAAAGCTTCAGGAAGGCAATGGCGCTGCGATCATCGACATCAATTTCGGCTGTCCGGTGCGCAAGGTGGTCGGGCAATTGGCGGGCTCCGCCTTGATGCGCGAAGTGCCGCTTGCGACTAAGTTGATGGAAGCGACGGTCAAAGCGGTCAATGTGCCTGTTACCGTCAAAATGCGCATGGGATGGGATCACCAGAGCCTCAATGCCCCTGAGATGGCGCGCATTGCTGAGGATTTGGGCGTCAAGATGATTACCGTCCACGGCCGCACTCGCAATCAGATGTACAAAGGCAGCGCTGACTGGTCCTTTGTCCGCAGTGTGAAAGAGGCAGTTTCGATCCCGGTGATCGTCAATGGGGACATCTGCACCATTGATGACGCCTCAAAGGCGCTTGAACAATCGGGCGCAGATGGGCTCATGATTGGCCGAGGTGCATATGGGAAGCCGTGGCTGCTTGGCCAAGTCATGCATTGGTGGCGGACAGGACAGTCCATTGCGACACCCAATTTTGACGAGCAATATGGGGTTCTGGTTGAGCATTATGAGCGGATGCTTGACCATTATGGCCGCGATGTCGGCACGAAAATCGCGCGCAAACATCTGGGCTGGTACACCAAGGGAATGCATGGCTCAGCCGACTTTCGCAATAAGGCCAATTTTATCGACAACCCCGACCAAGTTCTGGGCGAAATTGAACGGTTTTATGAACCCTTCTTGGGCCGCACAGCCAAAGCTGCATGATACAGCAGGACCATTTGGGGAGCCCGGGTGCTGGCGAGCAGATCGCTGGTTTGCTTTTTGCGTTGCTGCTCGTTGATCCTGGTTTGCGCGTAGTGCAGCTTAATCAATCTGCGGAGATCTTGCTGGGCAAAAGCGCCAAGCGGATCCTTGGCAAGAACCTGATTGAGTTCATCGGTCCATTGGACCCGCGCGTAGAGCAGCGGCTAGCAATCAGCGATGCTCCCCTAGTGGCGCGGGAAATCGCGATCACTACGGGCGAGATGGACAAGCGCGTAAACTTAACCGCCTCGCCGCTTAGCAGCCATCCCGGATGGCGCGTGATAACCCTGTCGGAATTAGGGCACGAGGAGAGCGGCAATGAGGATGAGCTTGCTTCTTCCATGGGCGCGCCCTCAATCCTTGGGCACGAGATCAAAAACCCTCTTGCTGCCATTCGCGGCGCGGCACAACTGGCCGCGCGCAAGCTCACGGGGGCAGATACGAAACTGGCGACAATGATCACCGATGAGGTGGACCGAATTGTTCGTCTGATTGACCGAATGCAGCAATTAGGCTCCCGTACTGCTGAGGAAACAGCCGCCTGCAATCCGCATGAGGCTATCCGCTCGGCAATCGCAACCGTTCGCGCTGGGGGCAGCTCTAGGGCCGAAATTATCGAGGAGTTCGATCCTTCACTTCCGCCTGTGCTCGCCAACCGCGATGCTTTGGAGCAGGTGCTTATCAACCTCATTTCAAACGCGCGCGATGCGGTGAACCCATCGACACAAGGCCAGGTGAGGGTGCGCACCCGGTTTATAAGCGGACTTGCCTTTAGTGCTATCCGGTTTGGAAGGGCTGTTCGCCTGCCGATTGAGATCACCATTAGTGACAATGGGCCGGGGGTTGATCCCGCGATGCGCGATCATATTTTCGAACCCTTCGTCTCCTCCAAACAATCGGGTCAGGGTCTGGGCCTCGCTCTGGTTCGAAAGCTTGTTCACGACATGAACGGTTCAATCAGCCACGAACGCGATGCAAAGCGCGGTATCACCCGGTTCCGCGTCCACTTGCCGCTAGCCGACAGCTAATCGGCGCAAAGCAGAAATCCGAGAGGCATGATGTCCCAAACAATTCTACTGGTAGAAGACGACAGCGCGATTGCGATTGTCATCACAGCTGCGCTCGAAGATGAAGGTTTTGAAATAACCTGCTCATCCACAATTGCCGGGCGTGATATCTATCTAGCTGATCGCGCCTTTGATGTGATGCTCACCGATGTGATGCTTGAAGACGGCGACGGTTTGCAGACCCTTTCTGCGGTCCGGAGCGCCGCACCTGATATGCCGATTATCGTCTTATCGGCGCAAAACACGCTCGATACAGCGGTGCGTGCAAGCGATAACGATGTCTTTGAATATTTCCCCAAACCGTTTGATCTGGATGAGCTTGTTCGCGCGGTGAAACAAGCGGCGGACAGCCGGCGGGAGCGGGCTGTTGCTTTGCCTCAGAATGAGGAGGGGGACGGCATGCCCCTCGTGGGGCGAAGCGCGGCAATGCAGTCGGTTTACCGCATGATGACAAGGGTGCTGCGCAATGATCTGACCGTTCTGGTCACCGGGGAAAGCGGGACCGGAAAAGAGCTCGTCGCAGAAGCGATCCATCAACTTGGCAGCCGGCACACAGGACCATTCGTCGCCGTCAACACTGCCGCCATTCCGCATGATCTGGTGGAAAGCGAGCTGTTTGGTCACGAGAAGGGGGCCTTCACCGGCGCGGTTGCGCAGGCAATCGGCAAATTTGAGCAGGCCAATGGCGGCACGCTTTTCCTCGATGAGATAGGGGATATGCCCCAAGAAGCGCAGACGCGCCTGCTAAGAGCGCTGCAATCGGGGCGCATAAGACGGGTCGGGGGCAGACAGGAGATTGCGGTGGACGTCCGCATTATCGCTGCGACCAACCGTGATCTCGTACCTTTGATCGAAGCAGGAAAGTTCCGCGAAGACCTGTTTTATCGCCTCAACGTGGTGCCAATTGAACTGCCTCCCTTGCGCGAGCGGCGCGAAGATATTGAGGTTCTGGCACAGCATTTCCTTGCGCAGGCAGCCGATGAGGGCTTGCCCCAGCGTTTGCTGACAGCCGAGGCTGCGCAAGGCCTTGCAAAGCGGCATTGGCGCGGCAATGTGCGCGAACTGCGTAACGCGATCTACCGCTTGGCTGTGATGAGCCGAAAGGATGAGATCGACAACGAGGTCCTGATCGACACCCTTGGGGATGAGCGCGCGTTTAATTCTCCTGATGCCGATGATGACCATCCTGATGCGGAAATTGGTGCAGCGCTTGAAAGGTGGCTTTTGCGGCAAGACCCACCCCATGGCATGGTGTATGGAAACGCCTTGTCGGCCTTTGAAAAGCCATTGATCGAATACGCGCTTCGCCAGACCGGCGGCAATCAATTGCGGGCTGCCAAGTTGCTGGGCATCAATCGCAACACTTTGCGCAAACGTGTCACCGAGCTTTTGATAGAACCTGATCGCTTTTCCAGACCGCTTTAACGCAGTTCGCGGCAAATATGTCACTTTTGCCTTGCGTAAATGCAACACCCACGTTGAAACAAAGTCACTATGAATGGAGCAGCGGTGACGAAAGCGCAGGATTCTGCGGGCTCTAACGGAGCTGATGGTGTGCGTGTCACTCGCCAATCGCCGCGGTGGTGGCGAGAATTGGTTGTGTTTTCGCGCCGAACCAACGTGTTTCGCGTCCTCGAATGGCTTTCAATCGTGGCACTCGTGGCAGCGATTGGGGCGAACTATCTCGCCTATATGAACACGCCCGAGGACACAGGCGCCTTGCCTTCCTTGGAGGTGTCCCTTCTGCTCGTGGCTATCCTTGTTCCAGCAATGGCGATCCTTGTCTTAATTGGCAGACGGATGGCTCTTGGCAGGGCAGCAGGCAGCACCGCGCGCCTGCATGTAAGGCTCGTGTTTTTCTTCTCCATGGTGGCTGCCGTTCCCACCCTGTTGGTGGCTGGTTTTGCAGCCTTCCTGTTCCAAACGGGCGTCGCATTCTGGTTCTCGGACAGAATCGCGCGGATTGCTCGAAAATGCAAATGCGCTTGCTCAAAGTTATTACGATGCCAATCAGCGCGATGTTCAGCAGAACACGATCCAGATGGCGGTTGATATGGGCGTTATCCTGCGCCGCGTGCCGATCACCGACCCTGATTTTCCGGATTTCTTTGCATACCAGGCACAAGGCCGCGAAATCAGTGAAAGCGCTATTCTCCAGCGTTTAGACGACGGAAGTTTGCGCACCGCTGCCATTATGAACCTTATGGAGGACAATAGCCCCCTCTCATTTAGCACAGCCGCGCTCCCGCAATTGGATGCAGGCGAAATTGTCGTGGTTGAGGGCAGTGTTGAGCGTATCGCCGCCATAGCTCCCATTGACCGGGAAAGCGGCATCTACCTCTACAATGCGCGCACCACCGAGGAGACGATGTTCAATTCGTGGGAGCGAGCACAGGCTATCGGCATGGCTTACGAAACGCTCACCAGCGAAGCACGCATCTTGCAGCTTCGCTTCAATATCGCGCTTGTCGCGATGAGTTTGCTTTTGGTGGGGCTTGCGGTCTGGTTTGCGCTTCGTTTTGCAGACCGCCAGGTGGAACCGCTGACCGAGCTTATGGGTGCTGCGAACAAGGTGGGGCAGGGCAACTTCTCGCTCCGGGTTGAAGGGCGCACCGGGGCAGACGAAATTGGGCTGCTGAACCGTGCATTCAACCGAATGACATCGCAGTTGGAAAAGCAAACCGACGCATTGGTGAGCGCCAACAGGCAAATTGATGAGCGGCGCGCATTCATGGAAGCCGTCCTGCAATCGGTAACCGCCGGGGTTATCTCGGTGGACGAAGACATGCGGGTCGCATTGATGAACGGCACCGCTCAAGGACTGTTCTGCGATGATGGGGAGCCGAGCCCCGTTGGCAAGTCACTTCAAACGCTCTCAGGCGATATTGCGCAGATGATCCGCGACGGCAAGCCGCGCGCCATTGTCAGCCATGATCACAAGGGTGAACTTTTCACCCTCGCTGTAACGGTAGCCCCGGGGAGCAGCGGTCATGTGATCACCTTTGAAGACATCACCCGGCAATTGCTCGATCAAAGGCAGGCCGCTTGGTCCGATGTTGCGCGCCGGATCGCGCATGAGATCAAAAACCCGCTGACCCCGATCCAATTGGCGACCGAGCGCTTGAAGCGCCGCTATCGCAAACAGGTTGCCGCCGGTGAGGGGGAGCTTTTCGATGAGCTTACCAGCACAATTGTGCGTCAGGTGGGAGACCTACGCAAAATGGTTGACGAGTTCTCCTCCTTTGCGCGCTTGCCCAAACCCGTATTCCGTATGGAAGACGCGCTTGATCTGGTTCGCCAAGGGGTTTTTCTGCAGGAAGTCGCCCATTCGCAGATCAAATTTGAGATGAATGCAGGCGGTCTTTCAGAGCGCGCGATCCAATGCGACCGGCACCAATTGGGTCAGGCGATGACCAATGTTCTGAAGAACGCTGTGGAAGCGGTCGAGGCGCGGGCAACCGAGGCAGAGCCCGGTTACGAAGGGCGCGTTTCCGTTACCATTACCGACGACGATGACCGGATCGCTGTGATGGTCGAAGACAATGGTATCGGGCTTCCCACCGACCGTGAACGCATTGTCGAACCCTATGTCACCACCCGCGAAAAAGGCACAGGTTTAGGCTTGGCAATCGTTAACAAGATTGTCGATGAGCATGGCGGAGATATGAGCTTTGCTAGTGCCCCTAAAGGCGGAACGCGCGTTACCTTACGCTTTGCCCGCACGCCTCAACCCTCGGATCAAGGGACGGCACTATGATTTCACTATGCAGAGCCCGCACAGCTGCCAATAGCGCTTTGCCCCTTATCACCCTCGAAAAACTTTCGACTTCTCACGGAGACGCGCATGGCGCTTGATATCCTCATTGTTGATGATGAACGCGATATTCGCGAACTTGTCGCAGGTGTTCTTGGTGATGAAGGCTATGAATGCCGCACCGCTGCTGATTCAACCAGCGCTCTGGCTGCCGTCGATGAGAGGCGGCCAAGCCTGGTTCTGCTCGACGTCTGGCTTCACGGAAGTGAGATGGACGGACTTGAGACACTAGATGCGATCAAGGCGCGCGAACCTGATCTGCCGGTCATTATATTCTCTGGTCACGGCAATATCGACACCGCAGTCTCGGCTGTGGGGCGGGGCGCGATGGACTTTATCGAAAAGCCTTTCGAGGCTGAGCGTCTCCTGCTGCTGGTCGAACGAGCGACCGAGACCGAAAGGCTTCGGCGAGAGAATTCGCAATTGCGCGAGTCGTCTTGGGGCAATCCTGATTTCACCGGAAATTCGCCTGCCATCAACACTGTACGTGCCACTCTTAAGCGTGTTGCGAACACCGGAAGCCGGGTTATGATCACCGGTCCTGCTGGCGCTGGTAAAGAGGTGGCAGCCCGCATGCTTCATGCTTGGAGCAACCGCGCTGATGCAGCCTTCGTCCTCGTCAATTCGGCGCGCATCACGCCGGAACGGTTCGAACAAGAGCTCTTCGGAGAAGAGGTTGACGGGCGTCAGGTAAAGCCGGGCCTGCTTGAGCTTGCCGATGGCGGTACGCTTTATCTCGATGAAGTTGCCGATATGCCGTTATCGACGCAGGCTCGCATTTTGAGGGTCTTGACGGAACAAAGCTTCGTGCGCGTTGGCGGTACGCGCCAAATTGGTGTTGATGTTCGCGTGGTGTCGTCCACTTCGCGCGATTTGACCCAAGAGATGGAGGAAAAGCGTTTTCGCGAAGACCTGTTTTACAGGCTCAATGTTGTGCCAGTGGCGATCCCATCCCTTTCTGAACGGCGCGATGACATCCCTGCGCTCGCGGACCATTTCTTCACCCGTTATTCAAGCGATCAGGGGATAGCCGCCCCTGAGGTTGGCGAAGAAGCCATGGCAGCTTTGCAGGCATACGATTGGCCCGGTAACGTGCGACAGCTGCGCAATGTGGTTGAGCGCACTATCATCATGACGCCGCGGGATCGCCTGACCAAGGTCGAAACCGATATGCTTCCATCCGAGATTACAGGCGGGCGCTTGATGAACTCGGGCGAAGGGTTAACGGCGATGATGGGCGTTCCTCTGCGCGAGGCAAGAGAAAGTTTTGAGCGCGAATATCTCACCATTCAAATTCGCCGTTTTTCGGGCAATATCTCGAAAACAGCGACCTTTATTGGGATGGAACGATCCGCATTGCACCGCAAATTGAAACTTTTGGGTATGGCAGATCGGCGAGAAGTCGAACGCAAGTAATGCCGCGTTAACTGCAAAAGAAAACGCGATTTATTGGACACGCTGTCGAATCAGCCATTGCGAGTTGCGTTTGCAATGCCCATTAAGGATGACAGTTGCTCCTAGCACCTCATGAGGGAGTGATGACTATGCGGACCGTAAGGACGGCCGCCAAGAACAATAGGAGCCTCATATGTCCAGTGGGCGAACCCTCTCTCCGCGCCCTCGTCCAGCCCCGAAAGAAGGGCAGTCCAACCGCTCAGGCAATACTGGCGGTAAACAGCAAGGCAATCTTCAGGATGCCTTTCTAAACCTTCTTCGTAAGAACAAGACACCTGTGACCATGTTTCTCGTTAAAGGCGTGAAACTTCAGGGTATTGTTACATGGTTCGACAATTTTTCGATCCTCCTTCGCAGGGATGGCCAATCGCAGCTTGTCTACAAGCATGCGATTTCCACCATCATGCCTGGCGCAAGCGTTGATGCGGAACAGTTTGAAAGCCGCAATGGCTCCGGCAAACAGCGCCTTTTGCAAGACGTGTTCCTGAGCCGGGTCAGCGATTCTGACGTTCAGGTCACCATGTTCCTTGTGAACGGCGTAATGCTTCAAGGCAGGATCGCTGCATTTGATTTGTTCTGCATGCTGCTTGAGCGTGATGGCGCGGTGCAGCTTGCCTACAAACACGCCGTCTCGACCATCCAGCCAGCAAGCCCCGTCGACCTTTCCGATGATCCAGATTACGATGGTGAAGATGAGGACGACGATGATTTTGAGGGTGACTACTGAGTTTCGATGACACCTTGATGGACGAGGTGACGCGCGGTGCGCGTTGCCTAGTATTGTGCCCCGATATCAAGAGCTTCTCTTACGACCTTGACGCAAAAGAGAGGTTGGCTGAAGCCGAGGGGCTGTCGCTTGCGATTGGGGTGATCATCGCTCATAGCGCTGTTCTTCCAGTGCGTCAGATGCAGCCAAACACGTTGTTTGGGTCTGGCCAGGTAACCAACATCGGTATCTTGTGCGAGCAATATGAGTGTGAACTCGTCATTGTAGACGGCGCTCTCACCCCCATCCAGCAGCGCAACCTCGAAGACAAGTTAAAGCGCAAAGTCATTGATCGCACAGGCCTAATCCTCGAAATCTTTGGCGAAAGAGCCGCGACTGCAGAAGGCCGCTTGCAGGTAGAGCTTGCGCATCTTGATTATCAGCAGAGCCGGCTAGTGCGCTCTTGGACCCACCTCGAAAGACAGCGCGGCGGGTTCGGTTTCCTTGGCGGACCGGGTGAAACCCAGATCGAAGCCGACCGGCGCATGATACGTCAACGTATGGGGCGCCTCAGGCGGGAGCTTGAACAGGTGCGCAAGACCCGCGCGCTGCACCGGGAAAGGCGAGACCGGGCACCGTGGCCTGTGGTTGCTCTTGTCGGTTATACCAACGCTGGAAAATCGACTTTATTCAACCATTTGACGGGTGCAGAGGTGATGGCCGAGGACCTTTTATTCGCCACACTTGATCCCACTATGCGAGCGATCAGCCTACCGGGCGTCGAAAAGGCGATTTTGTCTGATACGGTCGGCTTCATCTCCGATCTTCCCACACAGCTTGTTGCCGCCTTCCGGGCCACCCTCGAAGAAGTGACAGCCGCAGACATCATCTGCCACGTTCGCGATATGGCCAATCCGGCCCATGCGGCTCAGAAAAAGCAGGTTGTGGCGGTGCTTGCCGATCTCGGTGTAGTTGATGCTGAAAGCGGGCACAGCGAGATCCCGATCCTTGAGGCTTGGAACAAGGCTGATTTGCTCGAAGAGACCCGTTTTGAGGAGCTGCGTGAAGCGGCTGCGAGGCAGGGGGCGGTACTGCTTTCCGCTGTCAAAGGTCAAGGATTAGAGGTGTTTGCTGCGCGCATCACAGATATGCTCACAGAAAAAGCGAGCGACCTTTCTGTGATACTGCCAGTTTCAGACGGGCGCCGGATCGCTTGGCTTCATGCCCATGGTGATGTTCTGGAAGACGAGGATGCCGGGGAGGGGGAGGATGGTCCCTTGCGCCGCATGACAGTGCGTTTGAACCCTAAGGAATTGGGACAGTACACCTCCCTATAGGCCTGAACAAACGCTATTTCTCAGCCGACTTTGCGCGCTGCCAATACCTCTCTTGTTGATCGAGTGACAGGTCAGCAAAAATGACCCCGTCAGCAGTGGCAAGTGTCTCCATCGTGTGAAAACGCCTCTCAAACTTGCCATTGGCGGCTCTCAACGCTTGCTCGGCATCGACGCCGTAGCGCCTCACAATATTGACTGCGACGAACAGAACATCACCTGCTTCCATCAGCTTTTCGTCATCAGCGGCGTCTTCAAGTTCGTTGAGTTCTTCTTCCAGTTTGGCCTTGGGACCGTCCACATCGGGCCATTCAAAGCCGACCCGGCCAGCGCGTTTCTGAAGCTTGTCGGAGCGCATTAGCGCCGGTAAAGCGAGAGCCACGCCGTCGAGCGCGCTTGTTTGGCCCGTTTCGGCGCGCTCATCTGCTTTGATGTTCTCCCAGCGTTCTGGGGTCATGGTGCCTTTTTGATCACCGAAGATATGCGGATGGCGGCTTTCCATTTTGTCACTGATGGAGCGCGCAACATCATCAAAGGTGAAGTGACCGGCTTCGGCGGCCATCTGCGCATGAAACACTACCTGAAACAGAAGATCGCCAAGCTCTGACTTCAATTCAGCCATGTCGCGCCGCTCGATCGCATCGGCAACTTCATAGGCTTCTTCAATCGTATAAGGCGCGATTGTGTCGAATGACTGTGCGGTATCCCATTCGCATCCAGTATCAGGATTGCGTAAACGGGCCATGATCTGAAGAAGTCGGTTGACCTCCGTGGATGCAGGAGGGGTAGTCATTTGGAAGAGCTCCTAACCGCATCCTCAAGGATGATAATATATCTTATGTTAAATATAGGCCTGTCAGTCTAACCTGGGAGGGTTACCCCGAACAGATCCGCAATTACGAACAAGCCTACAAAAATCGCTAACCAGATGAGCACCATCTGCGCCATTCTTCCCCAGCCTAGCTTGAAGCTCGCAAGCGCGCTCCCGGCCAGGATCAGCCAACCAAGCATCGCCACGATTGAAATGATCATACCTTCGTTCATGCGGTCATCTCCAATCCATCATAGCCTACGGTCACGAACTCCGGAACTTCTGTGCACAATGTGCGGTAGTCCATGCTTTTATCAAGATGACTTAAGACGAGATGGCCCGCCTTTGACCGCTCAGCCAGTTCGATTGCCATCGCAAGGTGCGCATGCGTTGGATGCGGATCGCGTCTTAAACAATCGCTCACCAGAATGTCGACGCCCTCGCACAGTTTAACCATTTGATCGGAAATTGACGAGAAATCAGTCAGGTATGCGACGGACTTTCCGTCTGCGTCGAACTTGTACCCGGTCGTCTCACCCGGTCCGTGCTCCATCTGACACCATTCAACACCAAAGCCGGAAACAATGCGCAGCCGCTCTAGCGTGTCGATAGAGCAAATCGTCGGATACCCATCCTGGCCTGCGAAAACATAGCCGAAACGTTGGCGAAGCCGCCTCACTGTATCGGTATGTGCATACCCTGGAATAGGACCACTGCGCCCATAGCGTAGGACCCTTAGATCGTCGATCCCGTGGCAATGATCTGCATGATCATGTGTCCAAAATACAGCGTCCAAGCGGTTGATTTTATTTGCAAGAAGCTGTGCTCGGCAGTCTGAACTTGTGTCGATCAGGATGCGCGAGCCGTCATTGCTTTCAACCGCGATAGAAACCCGGCTTCTGCGGTTACGCGGTTCATTTGGATCGCAGTCGCCCCAATCTCCGTTTCCATCATCGCCTCCCACGCGCGGCACGCCCGTGGATGTGCCTGAGCCAAGCATGATGAACTTCACAGGGAGGCCTTTGCAAACAGATTGGCGAAATTGCGGGTTGTCTGCTGCGCGAGAGTTTCCGCGCTAATACCGCGCAGATCAGCCACAAATCGCGCGGTATCGGCCACGAATGCAGGCTCACACGATTTGCCTCGGTGCGGCACAGGTGCGAGAAACGGACTGTCGGTTTCTACCAGCAGTCGATCTTCTGGAATTTGCGCAGCTATCGCCTGTAAGTCTTTGGCATTCTTGAACGTAACAATCCCGGACAAAGAGATCGTCAGCCCTAAATCGAGGACTTTGCGCCCGAAATCTTCAGAGGCCGTGAAACAATGGATAAGAGCGAGAAATGCACCCTTCTCCATCTCATCTTGGAGAATTTCGAAAGTGTCTTCTTCGGCATCTCTGGTGTGAATGATCACAGGCAAACCCGTCTCGCGAGCCACATCAATATGCATGCGAAAGAGCTTGGCCTGCACTTCGCGGTCTGAATATTCGTAGAAATAGTCGAGCCCTGTTTCACCAATAGCAATGACCTGCAATTTTTGTGCAGCTTCAAAGAGCGTGCCGCGTGTCAAATCGGCGTGATCATCGGCTTCATGGGGATGAATTCCAACGCTTGCGAAAACGTCGTCTTCACGCATAGCCGTGGCAATAACCTGTTTCCATTCAGATTGTTTCGTTGAGATGTTGAGAAATGCCCCCACCCCTGCCTTGCGGGCACGGTCAAGGACTTCAGCCTGATCTTCAACCAGCCCTTTATACTCCAAATGGCAGTGGCTATCGACCAGCACTATGCGCCCTCCTCTGCCGGTTCTGGCAGTTCAAGGCGTGGGAAGAGCGGAGTGGGTTTTTCGATTCGGAAGCCGCTTTCCGCAAGCGGCGAATACCAATGCGAAGAGACCGCCTCATAGGTCCGCAGGCTTTCATCAATGCCCATCATCGTAAGGAGTTTCGCGGTGCTGTCGGGAATGACCGGCTGAATTGCCGCCCCCAATTGCGCGATGCAGATGTAGAGGGTTGCGAGAACCGTTTCCATCCTCTCAGGATCAGTCTTACGAAGCGCCCACGGCGCCTCGGCGTCAATATAGGCATTGCAGGCAAATACCGCCTGTAGCCAAAGTTCAACCGCCTGCTGAAGCGCTAAGGTTTCAAAGGCTTGAGGGATGTCTTTGGCAATGGCTTTGTCTACGGCTGCAAATAGAGCGTTGTCTGCATCTGTATGCCCGTGAATAGCCGGAAGGCGTCCATCGAGGTTTTTGGCGATGAACCCAAGCGTTCGCTGAGCCAAATTGCCAAAAGCATTTCCGAGTTCGCCGTTGGAGCGCTCGACAATGGCCTCTGGCGAATACGACCCGTCTTTGCCAAAGGCGACTTCGCGCATTAGGAAATAGCGCAAGGGATCAACGCCAAACTGATCCGCCAGCTCCAACGGGTCGGTCACATTGCCAAGCGACTTCGATTCCTTCTGACCTTTATTCAACAGGAACCCGTGCCCAAACACTTTTTTGGGGAGCGGGAGCTTCGCACTCATCAGGAATGCAGGCCAATAGACGGTGTGAAAGCGGACAATATCCTTACCGATTAAGTGTAAGTCTGCCGGCCAGAACTTGGCCATGTCATCTGTTTCATCAGGAAACCCGAGCCCGGTTAAATAGTTAGTGAGCGCATCAACCCAAACATACATGACATGGTTGTCAGAGCCTGGAACCTTCACCCCCCAATCAAAACTGGTGCGGCTGACGGAAAGGTCGCGAAGGCCCCCCTCGACAAAGGCAATCATCTCGTTACGGCGGCTCGCGGGTTCAAGAAAACCCGGTGTTTGCAAGAGAGCTAGCAGCGGTTCTTGGTATTTGGACAAACGGAAAAACCAGCTTTCTTCAACCGTCCATTCGACGGGCGTGTCGTGCGGCGAGAGCTTAAGGCCGCCCTCGCCCTCTTTTAGCTCGCTTTCGTCGTAATAGGCCTCATCACGGACCGAATACCAGCCTTCATAGCGGTCAAGATAAAGATCGCCCGCTTCTTCCATCCGCTGCCAAAGCGCTTGGCTAGCGCGGTGGTGACCGGGTTCTACTGTGCGGATGAAACGATCATAGCTGATATTAAGAGCTGCATCCATGTCTTGGAAATAGCCTGCCATTTCGTCGGCTAGCCCGCGCGGATTGCGTCCTTGCTCCTCAGCCTTTCGCGCCATTTTGAGCCCGTGTTCATCCGTGCCGGTTTGAAACCGCACATCGCGACCTTTCAGCCGTTGGAACCGGGCGATGACGTCAGCAGCGATACCTTCATAGGCGTGCCCGATATGTGGGCGGCCGTTGGGATAATTGATCGCAGTGGTGATATAAAAGGGTTCAGCCATGGGCGCGTTCGCTAGCGACGTGAGCGCCCGAGAGCAAGGTGCCGATTTCTAAGCACAGGAGGCCTGTGTCAAAATTATAGTTGGGGGCTTGGGCTGCGAGCGTCACGAGCTTGGCGTGAGTCTCGATGAGCGCGGCGCGTGCTTTCGAGGTTTGGCTTTCACGAGCGGCCTTGGCGACCATGAACAGCGCCAGTTCAAACACGGACGAAAACCTCTCACGATCGGCGCGCGGTCCAATCAGGCGCGACAATTCTGCTTTCCCCGTCATGTCCTGATCGCCTTGTTCAAGAAGCTTGGTGATGTGGGCTGAAACCGGGCCAAGGTCTTGCTCAGCAAATCGCATGGCGGTGCCAAACGATCCTTCAGCCGCGTCAAGCGCAGCCGCCATATTCACACCGGACCCAGCAGCTGTGAGCATATTTTCCAAATCCCCACGCGTCAAAATGGGAAACCGCAAGATGCGGCAGCGTGAATGAATGGTGGGAAGGAGCTGCGCGGGACGATGCGTGACGAGCAAGAAAAATGTGCCCTGCGGAGGCTCCTCAAGGCTTTTGAGAAGGGCATTGGATGTTGCTCGCTCCATATCATCGGCAGGGTTGATGATAACGGCGCGCCGCGATCCCAAAGTGGGCCGAACCGTCAAGCGCCGCTGCATATCGCGGATTTGCGCAATCCGAATGCTGCGCGCGAGTTCGTAAGGTTTTCCGGCTTCTTGCGCGGATTGCGCTTTTTTGTCTTTAGGCCCGTATGTGACTGTCATAATATCCGGATGATCGCCTTGAGGCTGGGGGATGCCCTCCTCTGCGACCAATTCGCGCGCGGCCGCTTTGGCAAAATCTTCTTTTCCAAGTCCTTTTTTCCGGCCAATATCCATCCGTGATGCATTCGCGCGCTCTGTTGGGCGCTGCGCCATTCTTCCCATGCCTCTGAGTGGTTCGGCCAGCCAAGTTGCGAAGCATCGCTCATTTTTTGCACTCATCAAGCAAAGGCGTAATCGCTGCCATGATCCTCTCGTGCACCTGGCCAGGCGTTCCGGTTCCATCCACGATGCTAAATCCTTGCGGCGCTGCTTTGGCCAATTTGCGAAAGCTCGCTGCGACCGCCCTATGGTAGTCAAGGCTCCTGCCGCCAATCGCATCGCTGTTATCGCCGTCTCTTCGTTCAAGGCGCTTGGCCCTCACCGTATCATCCACCTCGAGCAATATCGTGCAGTCTGGGCGCATGCCCGCGCTTCCAAAGCCGTGCAGTGCGGTAATTGCATCATCTCCCAAACCGCCTGCACCGCCCTGATAAGCGCGGCTTGAGTCAACAAACCGGTCGCTGATCACCCAGAAACCCTCGCTAAGTTTCGGGCGGATAAAGCGATCGACATGGTCCGAGCGGGCGGCCGCGAACAAAAGCGCCTCACTCTGCGCATTCCACCCTTCGCCGGGGGGATGAAGCAGTAGCCCGCGTATAGCCTCTGCGCCCGGCGTTCCGCCCGGTTCGCGCGTTGTGACAACTTCAAGTGCGTGCACTTCGCCAAGGGTATCAGCCAGCATCCTGCTTTGCGTGGATTTGCCGGTGCCCTCCCCGCCTTCAAGAGCAATGAACTTCCCGGACTGGACAGTATTGCTCATGAAAACCATCCGGCGAATGCATTGTTCAGCCTGTCCAGAAAGCCTGCTGTATCAACACTTTCCTCAGCCAATAGCGGGATATTGGCAGGCTCAGCCCCTGGCACCATGACCTTCAATGTCGCGGTCTTGGTTCCGGCGGTGATAGGTGCACGCAGTGGTCCGTCATAAGTAATAGAAACCTGCACATTCTGGCGCTCGCCAATCGGCACATTGATAAAGACCGGAGAGCCAGTTTTGAGAGCCACCTTGCGCGCAGTGCCATTCTGGACGCGGGCGTCTCCGACATATTGGCCCTTGCGCGCAATTTGGACCCGGTCAAAGGCAGTAAAGCCCCACTCAATGAGCCCGCTTGCTGCTTGCGACCGGATTTCCTGTCTATCTGCGCCCGCCACAACTACGACAAGTCTTTGATCGAGCCGCTTGGCCGATCCGACATAACCAAGGCCTGCTTCGTTGGTATAGCCGGTTTTGATGCCATCAGCCCCTTCAACGCGTCCAATCATAGGATCGCGGTTGCTTTGAGCGATATTGTTGTAGCGAAATCCTGGTTGACCAACGTAACGGCGATATTTCGCCGGGTGACGTGTTACCAACGCCTTGGCGAGCACTGCAAGATCGCGTGCATTTGTGAAAGTGCGCCCTTCATCGGGCCAACCGTTGGGTGTGCCAAAATGGCTGTCCGTCATGCCAAGTTCGCGGGCGCGGCGGTTCATCCCGTCCAGCCAGCGATCAAGCGATCCGGCCTGCCCTTCTGCCAGTGCCATCGAGCCGTCATTGGCCGAAACATTGGCGATTCCCATGAGAAGGTCGTCAACGACTACTTGGTCTTCGGCCTCGATAAACATGGTCGAACCCTTCCGGTACCAGTCTCTCCATGTTTCCGGTGCCATCTGAATACGCTGACGCGGGTCAAGGTTGCCTTCCTCGATGAGCTGGAAGGCGTGATACAAGGTCATGATCTTGGTTATGGATGCAGGCACGAACCGCCGTTTTTCCCCGCGCGCAAACAAAACCTGATCGTTTGTCACATCCACGAGAAACGCAATCGGGACCTGCCGCGCAGACGGTATGGTCGGCGCAGCTTGTGCGGCTGCGCTTGCCGGCAGGCTCCCTATCGCAAGCAGCAACACAAAGCGCTGAAGAAGGACCAATCCAGAATTTCGAGACACAATCACCGTGCGATCATACCCGCGCACCCGCCATGAAGCGAGGCCGCATAATGCGTTAGTTCACGATTTCGTCAGCCAGAAGGCCCACACTCATCGCGTAATAGTTTGAGCAATTGTACTCAAGGATTACGCGGTAGTTGCCGGTCAAAAGCCATGCTGGCTTCCCCGGACCATCAGGTTGGAACAAAGACACTAGTGTATCATCGGCCAAGGGGCGCTGTGGCTGAACACCCAGCGCACGCCATTCTGCGACCGTTTTCCATTGACTATGCCGTTCGTGAACGCGCGAACAAACGGGCGACACCAGTTTTGTTTTGTATGCATCTACATTGAAACCGCTGGGCACAAAAGCGCGCACGCCCCAAGGCTGTCCCGTGCGCCATCCGGCATCGCGGAAATAATTGGCAATCGAGGCAAAGGTATCGGCACGGTTGCTAAAGATGTTGGCGCGGCCATCGCCGTCGCCATCGGTCGCAAGGCGAAGATAAACGGAAGGCAGGAACTGCGGGTTGCCAAATGCGCCTGCATAGCTGCCCACAAGCTCGGAGCGCGCAAAGCCGCGATCAGCAACTTTCATCAAAGCAATCCACTCGCCCTCGAAAAGCTCACGCCTGCGCCCTTCCCATGCGAGCGTTGCAAGGCTGCGCGACAGGTCGAAATTGCCCCGGATGCGCCCGTAGCTTGTCTCATGCCCGAAAATCGCGACGATTATCTCAGCAGGAACGCCGTAGTCGCGCTCCACAGCTCGCAAAATGCCGCTGTTGCCGCGATAGACATTACGGCCCCCGTTGATGCGTGTTGGGTTCACATGCTTGGAAATATAAGGTGCAAGATCAGGATACCCGCGGCGCGTTGGCCGCCCCGGTTGTCCCTGGTCCAGTCGGATGACGCGGGCATTGGGTGTGAGCCCGGTGGTCATGCGCTGAAGCGTCCTTTGTGACACACCTTGCGCCCTCGCTTTGGCTTTGATCCGCTCGATATAGGCATCAAAAGCGATACCATCACGCGCGGCGATCTGCGCATTGGCGGGGCTTGTGGGAGCAATCTGTGTGAGCGCGGCTACACTTATGGTCGCGGCGGCCACAAAAGCGAGAGAGGTAAGTTTGCGAAGTATCATCAAGAGACCATCATACAGCGGGGTTGAATAGATCATGACCAAGCGGTCAGCTGTTACAGGGTAATGGCATGCTTTAGCAGATAGGCATAGTCATCGCTGCATGCTTCCGCAGTTTTCCGGTATTCGCCCTCAAGCTGCGGCAGCGCCACTGGGGGACGGCCAAAACCCGTCGATGCATTGACCTTGTCATACCAATGTGCGCCCCAGACACCGTCCTGGGGAAGCGGCCCTTTGTGCCAAGACAGCATGGCAGTGTCCCAAGGTATCGCAATCCGTTCACACAGTTTCTTGAGCGCGTTAGCCGGATCAAACAAGATCGTATCAGAATCGATGACCGCAGGAGCTGTGCCCGATCGTTCGGCCTCGATATCAAAATATTGCCGCAACTGTGCAAAGCCCAGCATTTCTGGTGAGCGCAGCTCGTTCTTCGCCCGGTAGCTGGCAACGACCCGCTCAGGCGCGCGGATGAGAAACGCGTGGGTGTGATCGGGCATATCGGCAATGGTGACCGGCCCCACCATGTGATGCGGCATATGTTTTTGATACCAGATGGGCAGGTCTTTCGGGACCGCGCCCAATTGGGCCTCCAGCACGCTGACCCAATCGCAATCCATATCGGCGATGGTCTCTTTGGCGAGCGGGTGAGGTTCGCCAGTGGTTTTCAGGAAAGCCCCGTAGAAAGGTTCATCACTCACCGCACAATCGGGCCGTGCACCAAAACTGCGCATCATCGCGGTCGAGATGTTGCGGGGGCCGGACCACATGGCGATCCTGACTGGAGGCGGCATATGCTTCACGCGACATCCCGCTCCATCAGCGCCCGATAAAGCCCGTGTAGGCGCTCAACCATCGTGCCTCGACCGGGCGTGATCGCTCTCCCATCAATATCCGTGACGGGCACGACGCCTGCGAAGGTTCCTGTCACAAAAGCCTCATCCGCGCCGTAGACATCGGTGAGCGAGAAGTTCTTCTCAAACACCGGAATGCCGGCCTCGCGGCACACTTTGATAACATTGCTTCGGGTGATCCCGCCAAGGCAATAATCGCCGCTCGACGTCCAGACTTCGCCCTTACGCACTATGAAAAAGTGAGTGGAATTGCACGTCGCGACAAAGCCATGGGGGTCAAGCATCAAGGCTTCATCCGCGCCTGCCTGTGTCGCCTGAATGCAAGCGGTGATACAGTTGAGCTTTGAATGCGAGTTGAGCTTTTGATCCTGCACAGCCGGGTCTCCGCGCCGAACATGAACAGTAAAGAGACGGATGCCTGTTTCAATGGTCGACGGTAGGGGGCTTTTGTACTCCGGGATGATCACGATGGTCGCAGGCGAGATGACCACGCGCGGGTCCTGATAAGGTGTGGAGCGAATGCCCCGTGTTACCATCAGGCGGATGTGGACGCCTTCTTCGCCGCGCATCGCGTTGCCATCAATCGCCGCATCAATCCGCGCCGCCAGCTCGTCGCGCGTAAGGCCGATGTCCATCGCAATGGCTTTGGCGCCCTCATAAAGACGGTCCATATGCGCACCAAGAAAGGCAACCCTGCCGCGATGAAGGCGAAGGCCCTCCCATACGCCGTCTCCCAGCATAAATCCGCTGTCGAAGACAGATACGCTCGCCTTGCTGCGGGGCACGAGGGTGCCATTGACACTGATCAGGATGGTTTCATTTCGCGGGTCGGGGGCGAAATCATGTGTGCCTTTTGCCATTTTTTCATTCTATCGCACTATACAGTAGTGACAAGCCGCTCACACATCGCTAGCGAGCGTTCCGACCGCGGACAGTTGGCAGAGTGGTTGAATGCACTGGTCTTGAAAACCAGCAAGGGTGCAAGCCCTTCCAGGGTTCGAATCCCTGACTGTCCGCCATTTTTCCCATCAGCCTGCTGCTTTGCTGGTTGAGGTTTGCCCCCTCAAATATGAACCGCTTTACCGTAAGCGCTCAAGACGCTTTCGTGCATCATCTCTGACAGCGTCGGGTGCGGGAAGACCGTTTGCATCAGCTCGGCCTCGGTCGTCTCAAGCGTTTTGCCCACGGTGTAGCCTTGAATCAATTCGGTGACTTCTGCGCCCACCATATGCGCGCCGAGTAGCTCGCCTGTTTTCGCATCGAAAACGGTTTTGATGAAGCCTTCCGCTTCGCCCAGCGCAATCGCTTTGCCGTTGCCGATAAAGGGGAAATTGCCGACTTTGACTTCGTAGCCTTCATCCTTGGCTGCCGCCTCGGTCATGCCGACGCTTGCGACTTGTGGATGGCAGTATGTACAGCCCGGGATGCTTGAGCGGTCGAGCGCGTGCGGGTGAACATTGGTGTCGCCTAGCTCCTGTGCGATAGCTTCGGCCGCAGTCACGCCTTCGTGGCTCGCTTTGTGGGCGAGCCATGGTCCCGGTGTACAATCACCAATCGCCCACAGACCCGCTGACTTCGTGCGGCCGTAAGGGTCAATCTGGATGAACCCGCGGTCCATTTCGGCCAATGTGTCTACGCCGATATTTTCAGTGTTAGGCACGATCCCAATGGCGCTGATGACGTGACTGAACTCGGTGGTCTCAGCTTTGCCGGCCTTGTCCTTGATTGTAGCGGTCACGCCTTTGTCGCCCACTTTCAGGTCTTCGACCCCTGCCCCGGTCATGATTGTAATGCCTTGCTTGGACAGGCTCTTTTCAAGGAAGGTCGAGACATCCGCGTCCTCCACCGGCACGATCCGGTCGAGCATCTCAACAACCGTCACATCAACGCCGATGTCATTGTAGAAGCTTGCAAACTCAATCCCAATCGCACCCGATCCAATCACGAGCAGCTTGGTGGGCTTCTCAGGCGGCGTCATAGCGTGTCTGTACGTCCAAATGCGCTTTCCATCTGCGGGCGCAAAGGGAAGATCACGGGCCCGTGCTCCGGTTGCAACGATGATGTGCTTGGCGCTCAGCTCTTCCGAGCCTTTCTCACCAGTCACCGTCAAAGTGGTCGGGCCGGTCAGTGCGCCCTCGCCCATATGAACGGTGATCTTGTTCTTCTTCATCAGATGCGTGACGCCCTGATTGAGCTGTTTTGCAACGCCGCGTGACCGCTTCACAATCGCAGCGAGATCCGCCTCAATCTCGCCAGCAACACTCAGGCCATAGTCGGAGGCGTGCTGCATTTGGTGAAAGACTTCGGCTGAGCGCAGCATCGCTTTGGTTGGGATACAGCCCCAGTTGAGGCATATCCCGCCAAGCAGCTCGCGTTCGACTATGGCCGTTTTAAGGCCCAATTGCGCACACCGGATAGCAGCCACATAGCCGCCCGGACCTGAACCCAACACGATAACGTCGTAAGCATTTGACATCGCTATAAAACCTTCTTGTTTGTTTCGTGGCTTAGCGCACTTGGCACACTGTTCTGGGGCGGAAAACCTGCTCTCTTGAGTGAGGGCCATGGTGTATGAAAATGAGATAAAAGAAGGTGCGACTTAATCGCCTTCTCCAAGCACGTGATGATGTGCGTAGGTGAACCCTCACTCATGATCTAGGCTGCGGTTTTGCATCGGTTTTAATATCCAGAACCATCCGAGTATGCCGTATGTGACGGCGGCGACGAATGCCGGAAATCCAAGAATTGCGACAGCGCTCCTGCCCGCTAGTGCATAGCTTGCAAGCAAAAGCATAACACCGGCCAGACAGGTAATCTGTGGGAGCAGCCGCGGGGTCTGTACGAGCTGGGAACCTGCAAGCCAAAATGTGAGTAAAGCAATTGGTAGTCCAACGGTCAGACTGCCGAGTAAAGCGAATGACAATATCAGGCCCCAAGCTTCCTCATTGTCCGCGTGAGTGCCGTGCCCAGGTTCCATCAAGACGCCAAAGACGGCTGCAAATGCAACGGCTGCTAGCGCTGCCAAAACGCCGATGAGTATGCCCTTGCCGAGGATTGTGATCCAATGGTTCACTCGAGGATGCCTATACCACCAATCCCATCGGGTTCTCGATCAAGCTCTTGAGCGCTTCCATCAGCTGAGCCCCTTCGGCCCCGTCAATCGCCCGGTGGTCAAAGCTGCCGCTGGCGTGGAGGACGGTGGCGGGCTTGATCTCGCCGTCGATCACATAGGGCACCTTTTGCCCTGCCCCAACCGCAAGGATCATGCCTTGGGGCGGGTTAATGACGGCGTCGAATTGCTTGATCCCGAACATGCCGAGATTAGAGAGGCTGGCCGTACCACCCTGATATTCATGCGGTTGCAGTTTTCCATCGCGCGCTTTGCCTGCAAGCGCTTTCATCTCTGCTGAAATCTGCGCAAGTGGCTTGGTGTCCGCCTCGGTGATGACCGGAGTGATCAGGCCCGAAGGCGCGGCCACCGCTACCGAGATATCGGCGCGCGTGTATTTGCGCATGGTGTCGCCGTGGTAGCTGACATTACAATGCGGAGTGCGAATAAGAGCCTTTGCGAGCGCTTTGATCAGCAGATCATTGACCGAAAGCTTTACGCCGTCTGCCTCTAGAGCGGCGTTCAGCTCGCTGCGCAGTTTAAGCAGCGGATCGAGCACGATATCCATGGTGAGATAATAGTGCGGAACGGTCTGCTTGCTCTCAGTGAGGCGGCGCGCGATGACTTTGCGCACGTTGGAGAGCTTCTCTTCCTCAAATGGAGCGCCGAATTCAGGCACCTGAGTGGCGGTTTTGGGAGCTTCGCTTGGCGCAGATGCTGGTGCAGCGGCGGGCACGTAATTATCAACATCGCTCTTGATGATACGGCCGCCGGGGCCGGTACCTGACACGTCGGCGAGCTCAATGCCTTTGTCGCCTGCAAGCTTTTTCGCGAGCGGTGATGCAATAACGCGGTCGCCTGAACGGACCGGCACACTTGCACTGCCTCCGCTTGCTGCTTCCACATCGGCTTTGACGATGCGACCCTTAGGACCCGAACCTTCGACGCCTGAAAGGTCTACACCTTCATTGGCCGCAATCCGGCGCGCAAGAGGGCTCGCTTTCGGGGCGTTCGCAGTACTGGCAGTAGGGGCGGGTTCTGCAGCGGGTGATTTGGCAGGTTCAGGTGCTGGCGCAGGTTCAGGTGTTGGCGCAGATGCCGCAGACGGCGCGCTCACATCGCCTGCATCCTCGCCTTCCTCGGCGAGCATCGCGATAACCGTGCCAACCGACACATTCTCTGTACCCTCCTCGATCAGGATCGCAGCCAAAGTGCCCTCATCGACCGCTTCAAACTCCATCGTCGCCTTGTCGGTTTCAATCTCAGCCATAATGTCGCCTGAGGCGATTTCGTCACCCACTTTCACGAGCCAACGTGAGAGCGTTCCCTCTTCCATAGTGGGAGAAAGGGCAGGCATCTTGAGTTCAATCGCCATCGGCTATGATGATCCTCATCAGTTTTATGAAAGGTGCAACTTTCCGGTACGGCTTGCACGGCCTTAGGGCAAGTCTTTGATACTTGTGCGACGCCGAGCAGAGTGCAAACTTGCAAATCAAAGCGAATAACGAGATATCTACGCAGCTGATTGGTGGGTCAGAGGAGCATTCATGCGCACATTCCTTGTCATTGTTGACGAAAGCGACGAAGCGCGCGCGGCTTTGCGCTATGCGGCGCGGCGTGCGGTGGCGGTCGGCGGCGCTGTGCATTTGCTCGCAATTGTCGCACAGCAAAGTGTGAGCGCGTTTGGCGGGGTTCAGGCCACGATCGAACAAGAGGCGCGTGACCGGGCAGAGATGCTCGCGCACGGCGTTGCGGGAAATCTGCTTGCGGAAAGCGGCGTTCTCCCGACGATCTCAGTCAAGATTGGCAATGGGGCGAAAATTGTGACCGAGTTTCTTAGCGGCCACACTGAAGTTGCAGCGCTCATCTTGGGCGCGGCAAAGGGAAGCTCTCCCGGACCGCTAGTCACCCACTTCGCAGCGCAGGCGGGTACGTTATCCTGTCCGCTCTATGTCGTGCCGTCAAACTATGATGAGGAAAACAGCGACCACGAGGGTTGAGCCTCGTCCATCTGATCTAACGCCGGCGGCCCTGATGCCGGATATTGCCGGGACGTCCGCGCTTTCCTGCGGTGTATTTGCCATTCTTTGGCCCCGCTTTTCGAGCACCCTTTCCGGCTCCGGTCCGTTTATAACGCGGGGCCGGTCTCGATCCTCGCGGCTCAATCACATTCCCATCTGCATCAAGCGGCGCAAATTTGAGCGCGCCTGTGAGCGCATTCGCCTCCGCCAATTGCAGTCTCAGATGATCGCCCGCTTTATAAGTCGTCCCGCTGTTTTCGCCCACCAGTGCCTGCGCTGCTTCTTCGTAATGGAAGTGCTCTGATCCCAGCGTTGAGACCGGCACCAGTCCGTCTCCGCCAAGCCCAAGGATCGTCGCAAAGAAACCGAAACCTTGCACCCCGGTGATGCGGGTGTCGAACTGCTCGCCCACCCGGCCTGATAGCCATGCGGCAACATAGCGGTCCACGGTGTCACGCTCGGCCTCCATCGCGCGGCGTTCCGTTTGGCTGATCGCGTCGCATACTTCCTTGATGTTGGCGCGGTCTTTGTCGGAGAGACCGCTTGTGTCAGGCAGCGAACCTGGTGGTTTGGGCTGTTCAAGCTTATAGGCATCTACCAATGCCCGGTGCACCAAAAGGTCGGAATAGCGGCGAATGGGCGATGTAAAATGCGCATAAGATCCCAGCGCCAGGCCAAAATGCCCTGTGTTCGCAGGGCCGTAATATGCCTGTGTCTGGCTGCGCAGCACCTGCTCCATTAACTGAGCCTTCTCAGCTTCATCCTCGATGTCTTTAAGAAGCCGGTTAAAAAGACCCGGCGTAACCACCTGACCAAGCGCGAGCTTTTTACCCAGCGTTGCCATATAGTCGCGAAGAGCAATCATCTTCTCGCGTGCGGGAACCTCGTGGTTGCGGTAAACCACAGGAGCGTTTTTCGCCTCAAGCGCCTTGGCCGCTGCGACATTGGCCGCGATCATAAAGTCTTCCACCACCCGGTGTGCATCGAGCCGCTCGCGCACAGCTATTTCTGCGATCTGGCCTTCTTCGTTCAGCACAACGCGCCGCTCTGGCAATTCAAGCTCAAGCGGATCTCGCTTCTCGCGCGCCGCTGCGAGCAGTTTCCAGGCGCCCCATAGGTTTTCAAGGTATTCCGGCGGTTTGCCCGTATCCACTGCGGCCTGCGCATCTTCATAGGCAATATTGTGATGAATTCGCACAATCGCGCGGGTGAAACGCTGTGTCTTGACCGAACCCTGCGCGTCGATATGCACATGACACACCATGGCCGCGCGGTCTTTCTTTTCGCGCAATGAGCACACATCTGCTGAGAGAACCTCAGGAAGCATTGGAACGACGCGGTCGGGAAAATAGACCGAATTGCCGCGCTTCCTTGCCTCTTTGTCGAGCGCTGACCCCGGGCGCACATAAAAGCTCACATCGGCAATGGCGATGAGCGCGTTAAAGCCGCCTTCTCCATCGGGTTCCGCCCAGATTGCATCGTCATGATCGCGCGCATCGGCAGGGTCGATAGCGACTATTGGTACATGGCGCAGGTCTTCGCGGTTTTCCTCGGAAAGCCGCAACTCAGCGGCGAGGGCAGCCTCTTCGTGGACCCCTTTTTGAAAGACGTGAGGGATGCCGTGTTTGGCAATCGCGATAAGACTAAAGCTTTTGGGTGCGAGCGGATCGCCTACCACTTCGACAACTTTGACGCCTGCTCGCTCAGAGCGCCCTGCCCGTTCAGCAATGACAAGCTGGCCTTCCTGTGCTTCGCCCAAATCCACGATTTTTGCCGAATTGCGCACGCGTTTATCGACAGGCGCAAGCCAGGGTTTGCCGGTGCCATCCAGCTCAACGATGCCCATCAGTCCCTCGGTGCGAGGCGGGAGCTTTTTCATGGGGTAGGCTGTCCACCCGCTGTCGGTTTCTTCGGTGCGAGACAGCACCCGGTCGCCGCGTTTGAGCGCAGGCGCGCGTTTACCGCCCTTTTGCTTCATCTCTTTCAGCGTCACGCGGGGCGGGTCTTGGGGCGCTTCGGGCGACCAATTGTCGGGAACAGCGATCGGCTCGCCATCTTCAATCTCTACCACTCGCAGAACGGTCACTTTGGGCACTCCGCCCATCCGGTGATAGGCGGTCTTCTTGCCATCTATTAGCCCCTCTTCCGCCATATCCTTGAGGATACGCTTGAGAGTGATCTTCTCCTGACCTTTGAGCCCAAAGGCGCGCGCAATTTCGCGCTTGCCAGCGGGCAAATCAGAGGACTGGATGAACTCCAGTATCTGTTTTTTGCTTGGCATCCCTTGAGGATGTGAAGATTTTCGATTGGCCATTTAGTAGGCGCGCGCCACCAGAATTCGCTCACTGGCCGGTTTGCCTGAGAATATGCAGGTCCCCTCTGCCGCTTCGCCGCCGCGTGGCACGTTGCGGAACGTCAGCTTCTCCGCTTTGAGCTTTTCGACCACAGCAGCAAGCTCATCGCCGCCAAGTTTGGCCCATTGCACCTCAACCCAGCCGGGATATTTGCCGCCTTTGCGGAAGAAGTTTACCACATCATGCCAGTCGGTCATCCCGCGGGTGATGTTTGCATCCCGGCGCTCTTTCGCTTCGTTAAACAGACTCTTTTGGATGTCTTCAAGAAGCTCAGCCGCATTTGCTGCGAATTCATCGCGGGGGGTGAAGGCCATGGCGGCCTTGCCATTGTCCAAATTCCAAAGCGCATCGCGGCGCAGCACAGCGACCTTACCGTTCTCCATATCGCGCGGGCCCACCTCGACGATAATGGGTGCACCCTTCTTGACCCAATTCCAGCGCTTGGTCGCAGCCTTACCGGGGGATTTGTCGAGCAGTATGCGGATAGGTTCACCCAAAGCGTCCGATCCGACAAGCGATTGGCGAACTTCCTCACAATAGGCCAAAACAGCCTCGTCCTCCGGCTTATCGCGAAGCATCGGCAGGATGATGATCTGATGCGGCGCAATGCGTGGGGGAACGCGCAATCCGTCATCATCGCCGTGGGTCATCACAACGCCGCCGATCATGCGGGTAGAGGTGCCCCAGCTTGTGGTGTGGCACAGCTGATGCTCTCCGTCTTTGTCTTGATAATTGATGCCAGCAGCGCTTGCGAAAGAGGTGCCCAGATAATGCGAAGTGCCCGCTTGCAGAGCCTTGCCGTCCTGCATCATGGCTTCAACCGACCATGTTTCATCTGCGCCGGGAAAACGCTCGTTCTCAGGCTTCTCGCCCGCGATCACAGGCATGGCGAGGTCTTCTTCGAGACACGCGCGGTACATCTCCAGAGCGCGGTGGGTTTCTTCCAAAGCCTCCTCGCGCGTTGCATGCGCCGTGTGGCCTTCCTGCCAAAGAAATTCAGAGGTGCGAAGGAACATCCGCGTGCGCATTTCCCAGCGCACCACATTCGCCCATTGGTTGAGCATGAGCGGCAAATCGCGCCACGATTGCACCCAGCGCGCCATGGCATCGCCAATGATGGTCTCTGAGGTGGGACGCACCACCAGCGGCTCTTCAAGCTTCGCCTCAGGGTCAGGGATAAGCCCGCCCTTCCCATCCGCAATCAGGCGGTGGTGAGTGACAACAGCCATCTCCTTAGCAAACCCGTCGACGTGATCCGCCTCGCGTTCGAAATTGGCGAGCGGGATGAACAATGGAAAATAAGCGTTTGCAATACCGGCGGCCTTGATGCGGTCATCCATCAAACGCTGAACCCGTTCCCAAATCCCGTAGCCCCATGGCTTGATCACCATACAGCCGCGCACACCCGATTCCTCAGCAAGATCGGCGGCGGTGATGACTTCTTGGTACCATTTTGCAAAATCAGCTTCGCGCTTCACATTGAGCGCGTGGCGAACGTTAGACACTTTGGTGTTTCCTATTGGTTGCAGCACTTAAGCATGAGCGGGCGGCCTGCCCCTATTTGCCAAGGTCGTCCAGCTTCTTTTGCATTGCGGCCATTTGCTCTCGCAGCGCGGCGATTTCGTCGTTCGAACCGCCTGCTTGCGGCGCATTTGTTTTCTTTGCGGGGCCCTTGCCCCCCACGCCGGGAATAAAGGTCTCTGCTGCAGCGCGCATCATTGCCATATTGGTTTCATGGATCGCGCTTATCGGATTGTGCTGCATACCCTTTTCAAAGGCCTCACGAATTTCCCCCTGTTTCTCGCGGAAGTTCGTCACGGTTGCCTCAAGATAGGATGGCATCATACTCTGCATCGAATTGCCATACATAGAGATGAGCTGCCGCAGGAAGCTGACGGGCAGCATCTGCTCGCCATTGGCTTCCTCATCCATGATAATCTGGGTGAGGATTGAATGGGTGATGTCATCGCCAGACTTCGCATCGAAGACGGCAAATTCGACATTTTCACGCACCATCCTGGCGAGGTCTTCGAGCGTGATATAACTCGACGAAGCGGTGTTGTAGAGCCGCCGATTGGCGTATTTCTTGATGACAATTGTGCCTTCAGACACATTCATTACCGCCTCTGAAGATTTGCGAGCCATGGGTTTTCCTGAAAAGTGTAATTTGCATCATATTTAGCATGTGCACAAAGTGCAGTGCAACAACGCTCTTGTCCCTGTTGGTAAATCGCTCTTTTCAGCCCCAACGCGTGCCCAGCGTCGTGAGCAATTCATATTGGGAAAAAGCGCTTTGCTGCGCAGCATAAGGGAGGTCGAAGGGCACTCGGAGCCAATCCCCCTCCCCTATGTGCTGTGCGGCGGAGAGATCGACCACAACCATGTCCATCGACACCTTACCAAGGATCGGCAACCGGGCGCCGCCTGAAAAGAGCGCGTTGCCCGGCCCGCGTGCGCGAAGGAAACCATCGGCATAACCCAAGGACACTGTACCGGCGCGAAGATTGCTCTTGGCTACGAATTCACCGTTGTATCCAACCGCGTCCCCTGCATTCAGCGCTCGCACTTGCATGACTGCTGCCTCAAGGTGGGCGACTTGCCTGATGAGAGGTTTAAGCTCAAAGCGAGGAATGCCGCCGTAAAGCGCTAGTCCTGGCCGTGTCAGATCAAACGTATAGTCAGGCCCGAGCACTATTCCGGCACTGTTTGCGAGGCTAGCGCGCTTGTGGGAGACCTGCGGCAGGCAGGCCTTGAATGCGGCGAGTTGCTGGCGATTGGTCTCACCGTCTTCATCTGCGCTCGCCAAATGGCTCATCACAACATCAACATCGAGTTTGGCAATCGCAGGGTCGCCGAGTTCACTTGGTGCCAGCCCTAAGCGGTTGATCCCTGTGTCGATCATGAGATGGCAGATCCCTCCGCCCCCAACAGCCCATCGGCGCGCTTGGGCAAGGGAATTTATCACCGGAACCGCGCCCACCGCCTTGGCATAGGCGACATCGCTATCCCGCACAGGTCCATGAAGCACAGCGATTTGCTGCCCAGGGACATAGTCTAAAAGGGCCGCAACCTCGCTCCAATGCGCGGCAAAGAAGCTCTCGCACCCCGCACCGCGCAAAGCCGGCACGCATGGATCGACGCCCAGACCGTAGCAGTCAGCCTTGACCGCAGCGCCCGCAGACGCCTCGCCTGACAGCTCATCAAGAGCCTTCCAATTGTGGGTCAGCGCCTCGCGGTCGACGCGCAGCCTTAGTGTCGGCTCAGGTGCTTGCATCAGCGCCAAGGTCGTCTTCAAAGTCCCTTGGCGGACCGCTTGGCAGGCCCCACCACGCCACCAGCATACCAAACGCCACCACGCTCCAGGTGTACCAAAGCCCCGCGTAGATATTGCCCGTGCTGGCAACGATAACGCCAGCGATCAAAGGCAAAAACCCGCCGAGATAGCCTGCTCCAATATGATAGGGGATCGACATGGAGGAGTAGCGGATTTTGGGCGGAAACATTTCTGACAAGAGCGCCGCGACTGATCCATATGTGAGCGCTGATAGCATCGCTAACATAAGCAGAATCGCGATTATGCCAACGACATTGGCAAAGCCGGGCTGCTGCTTTGAGAAATCGAACCCGAATTGGCTTAGCGCATTTTGCAAACCTTCGGTTCGTGCTTGGCCGCTTTCATACCATTGGGGCTCATCATTAATGTCATTGCCATCAACGGTGATCGAAAGTTTGTCTCCCGGCACAAGAGTGTAGGACACACCAGATGCAGTCAGCGTGCCAAGGATTTTGCCGCAATCGGTCTGATCCCGGTCAAACAGTTCTGCGAATGGATCGGTCACACAGCCCGGCCCTGTTACCACAATCGGCGTTTTCTCAGAGGCCTCGGCAAGAGCGGGATTGGCAAGGTTGCCAAGGCCCCAAAACGCCGGGAACAACAAAGCAAGCGTTGCGATAGCGCCGATCATGATGGGAAGCTTGCGCCCGACTTTGTCAGACCATTTACCGACAAAGATGTAAAAGCTCATTCCGATTGCGCCTGCAACCAGCAAGATCAGCTCCACCGTGAACGCATCAACATGCATGGGTCCGCGAAGGAAGCTCATGCCTGAGAAAAACGCAGTGTACCAAATCGTGGTGAGTATCCCGGTGACCCCGAAGAGCGCGACAAAAATACGCTTTTTGTTGCCGGGATAGGTGAAGCTTTCAATGAAGGGATTGCCGCTCGTCTCGCCCGCTTCCTTCATCGCCTGAAACACCGGGCTTTCAGAGAGCATCAGTCGCATCCACAAGGAGATCGCGAGCAAGAGAATGGACAAAAGAAACGGCACACGCCAGCCCCATGCCTCAAACTCGGCCTCTGGAATAAGGAAACGGCAAGCGAGAACAACAATGATCGAGAGAACAAATCCGCCCGCCACGCTCGCCTGGATATAGCTGGTGTAATAGCCGCGCTGATCGGGTGGGGAATGTTCGGCGACATAAATCGCAGCCCCGCCATATTCGCCGCCCAAAGCCAGCCCCTGAAGGACACGCAAAACGATCACGATTATGGGTGCCGCTACACCGATGCTGTCGACTGTCGGGATAAAGCCAACGCCTGCTGTCGCTATTCCCATCAAGGTGACGGTCACCAGGAAAGTGTATTTGCGGCCAAGCTTATCGCCTAGAAAGCCGAACAGGATCGCGCCAATCGGACGAAAGGCAAATCCAACCGCAAAGGTCGACCAGACCAGCAAGAGGCCAAGCGTCGGATCATCAACATCGTAAAACGCGTCTTTCAGAATGTAAGCCAGCGTTCCGTAGATGAAGAAATCATACCATTCGAAAACGGTCCCTGCGCTTGATGCCCCAACGACCAGGCGGATTTCTTTCTTCGTCGGTTGGCGCGCGGCGAGTGCGGCTGCGTCACTTGTTACAGATGGTGATGACATGGGTTCCCCGTTTGCCTTGACCCTAAACTGTTGGCCCGGCGCAGTTATGCGCTGCGCGCTCCCTCAGATGAAGGGTTTAGCGCGCGCTTTGCACGGTGGAAAGCGCCTGTGTGATGGCCGTCCACGCTAATAACAAAGCGCCGTGACGGCCTTTATGCAGCAACGCCGATTCAAGCGCGCCAAAACCGGGCCATTCAGGAAGCTTTGCTTCCTCTGCGATGCCGGAGACGAGCCATTCCTCGATCTCTTTTTGCGCCGCGTTGATTTCGCCGACAGACCGCCCTCTTGCGCCCGACGCCATGATGGCTGCGGAGCTTTGCCCGATGGCGCACGCGCTCACCTGCATGCCGATTTGTGTGATCCGGCGCTCGCTATCCACATCCACGCCAAGCGCGATAGAGCTGCCGCAGGTGCGCGAGCGGGCCTGTGTGCGGTAGGTGAACTCTTTATCCAACGGAAAATCGGAGAGCTGCGTTGCCAAAGCCAAGAGACCGGGCGTGTAAAGCTTACTCACTGGGCGCTCAGTGACATTGCAGCCTACCCTTCGCCATCATCGGCGTTCTCACTCTCGCCCAGCAGCTTTGAACGGCGCTCTGCGATCATTTGAACAAGCTCGCGCGAGAACGCATCAGCTGCCGGATATGTGCGCGCCTGCGCTATCCAGTCTGGGCGGCCCTTATATCCCCAGACCGTGTCAAACCCGAGCACGAGAAGCGAAAAGGCAAAGATAACAATGAGCGAGCCCTTTATCGCGCCAAAGCCAAACCCCAGAACCCGGTCGATGGGCCCAAGGATCGAGCCCCGCGATGCCTCCCCAACATTGCCAGCAATAAGCTTCATCGCTGCATACGGGATCAGCAAAAGGATTGCGAAAGCCAAAATGCTAGCGCCGGGATCAAGCGGATAGAGTTGCAGCAGATACCCGGTCAAGTCGCCGTGCAGGTAATAGACCGAGCAAGCTGCCAGGATCCACGCCCCTAAACTGAGTACCTCTTGCACAAGGCCTCTCAAAAACCCTCCAACCGCCGCTACAGCGACGATGATCAAAACGATAATATCAAACCCGGTCATAATAGTTTTGCGAATTATGCTTTTGCAATGATCTGGTCAACGAGATTGGAAAGCTGTCCAATCCCTTTGTAATTAAGCCTCGGTGAGCCGGTCTTTGCATCCGATGGTCCGTACCCATTTGCAAAACCAAGCTTCGCTGCCTCACGCAATCTGAGGTCAGCGTGGGCGACGGGCCGAATTTCGCCTGCCAGCGACACCTCGCCGAACCACGAAGATTTGTCCGGCAGCGGCTTATCAGCGAGCGCAGAGACAAGGGCTGCTGCGACTGCAAGATCCGCAGCGGGATCGGCCAGCCGGTAGCCCCCCGCAATATTCAGATAGACCTCGCATGATGAAAAATTGAGACCGCACCGCGATTCCAAAACCGCAAGCAGCATCGCCAGCCGCCCATTGTCCCATCCCACCACCGCGCGGCGAGGTGTCGCACCTGACTGCAAGCGTACAATAAGCGCTTGTATCTCAACCAATACGGGCCGCGTTCCTTCAAGAGCGGGAAAAACTGCGCTTCCTGCAAGCGGCTGATCACGGCCTGACAAAAACAGCATTGAGGGATTTGAAACCTCTTCCAACCCTTCGCTCACCATAGAAAATACGCCAATCTCATCAACAGCGCCAAACCGGTTTTTGAGCGCTCGAAGGATGCGGTATTGATGGCTGCGCTCGCCCTCAAAGCTCATCACCACATCGACCATATGTTCAAGCACGCGGGGCCCTGCGATGTTTCCATCCTTGGTGACATGGCCAACCAGCACAAGCGCAGTGCCGGTCGCCTTGGCAAAACGAATGAGCTCCAAAGCGCAGCCGCGCACCTGACTGACTGTTCCGGGCGCGCCTTCGATGGTGTCGGAGTGCATTGTTTGAATCGAATCAATGATCAAAAGCGCGGGCGGCTCTCCTTGTCCCAAAGTGGTCAGGATATCGCGAACAGACGTCTCAGCCGCCAGCCGGATAGGAGCATCGGCCACGCCCAGCCGCTGTGCGCGAAGCCTCACCTGTCCGGTGGCTTCCTCGCCGCTGACATAGACCACATCGTTTCCGCCGCGCGCAATGGTCGCAGCGGTTTGAAGCAGCAAAGTGGATTTCCCAATTCCCGGATCACCGCCCATCAGCACAGCTGAACCAGGGACAATGCCGCCTCCCAAAGCGCGGTCGAATTCTGCAAGGCCAGTGGATTTGCGCACTGGTAATTCAGCAGGCCGATTAAGAGGGACAAATTCAATGCCCCTTCCCCCGGTTGAAAGGTCATGTTTCTGCGAGAAAACTGTTGCGGGAACATCCTCCGTCAGCGTGTTCCATTCCCCGCAATCTGCACATTGCCCTTGCCAACGCGGGCTAACCGCGCCGCAATTTGAGCAAACAAATCTCTTTTTGGGCTTTGCCATATCAATAAGAATAACCAGAACATTTGAGGAACGCAATTGCGAACTGTGACAAAACCCTCCATGAAGACCTTGGAATGCGCCAAAAAGAACTTCGCCTCGCTCTCGTCTGTTATGGCGGTGTCAGTCTTGCGGTCTATATGCACGGCGTCACTAAAGAAATTTGGCACGTCGCCAGAGCCAGCCGCGCGCACCTTGATGGCGAAGAGCTGGACGGTGTGGCGGGGGTCTACAAAACGCTGCTTGGGCGCATCGAAACCGAGCATGAGCTGCGTCTTAGGATTATCCCTGATATTTTGACAGGAGCGAGCGCTGGCGGGATCAACGCCGTGTTTCTGGCGCAGGCTCTGTATTCTGGCGGATCTCTAGATCCCATCACTGACCTCTGGCTGCGCAATGCAGACGTTAGCGAGCTTACTGCGTCAGAGGCTAAACCGGTCTGGCGCTTTGCAAAGTTTTGGGCGCAGCCGTTTGCAGACTTGTTCCTGCGAAGAAACGGGAATGCGGTGGATGAAACCGTAGCCCCAGAAACGCGCAATGAAGTGCGGGACAAGGTTTCGTCACTGGTGCGAGGGCGATGGTTTGGGCCGCCATTTTCAGGCGAACGCTTTTCAGAGATGCTGTTCGAGGCGCTCGAAAGCATGAGTGCGGGTGAGCATGGCCCTGTGCTCCTGCCGCCTCACCACCCGGTGAATTTGTTTGTGACTGCCACGGATTTCAGAGGCCACGCAGAGCGGCTGCGGCTGAATTCTCCTGAGGTAGTCCAGGAAACTGAACACCGCATGCCAATTGAATTTTGTTCGAACGCTCCGGTAAGCGGTGGTCAGGAATTGGCAGACCGGCTTGAGCTTGTTGTAGCCGCGCGCGCGACAGCCAGTTTTCCAGGCGCCTTTCCCCCGCTAATCCTCGATGAAATAGACCAGCTTGGCGCATCGAAAGGCCATCACTGGGCCTCACGCGGTGCTTTTCTGGCGCGCACGATGCCTGCCCATATGAGAAGCGGTACGATTGACGAGGTCGCCCTCATTGATGGCGCTGTTCTGGTGAATGCCCCGTTTGGAGCCGCACTAAAGGCGATGGAGGGACGCACATCCCAGCGCGAGGTTGATCGCCGTTTTGTCTATATTGAGCCGAGGCCTGACCGCGCGCCGGTAAGCACTCCCGAAGGCGTTGAGCGGGCTAAGCCTGACCCGCTGGGCTGGTTCGGCACCATCTTTGGTGCGCTTTCAACGATCCCGCGCGAGCAGCCAATCCGCGATGATCTTGAACGGATTGAAAAGCAATCACGCGATGCTCACCGTCTGCGCCAAATCATCCTTGGGCTAAGGCCAGAAATTGACCGCGCGGTGGAAAAGCTGTTTGGGCTTACTTTCTTCCTCGACAGCCCAACGCCCAAGCGGCTTTCAAGCTGGCGGTCAAAAGCTCAGCAGGCAGCAGCCGAGCGCGCGGGCTATACATTCAGCGCCTATGCTCAAACCAAGTACAGCGTGATATTGGAACGGCTTGCGAAGTTGACCCTAGACGCATCCGACGGCGGCGAGACTTCTGATACAGCCACCATCGCAGAAGTGTTCCGGCGCGAGCTCGAGGCTCAAGGGCTGGCTAATCTATGCCAAGAGGCGGGCGGCGCAAGTGCTGAGGCGATTGCGTTTTTCCAGAAGCACGATGTCGGTTTCCGGGTTCGGCGCCTGCAATTGCTAGCCCGGCGCCTATCTCGTGACTGGGAGATTGATCCGGAGATCCCGGACGATGCTCTCGATATTGCGCGGACCAAGATCTACGAAATTCTGGCCATGTACAACCAGGCTTATGACCCGCTGTATTTTGGAGAGGATTTCGCAGCGATAGCGGCAGATGTGCTGGTGAACCCGGCGGCGGTTCTTGACTATCTGGCGGTCCATCGTCTGGAGGCGAAACTGGACGACAAGGCAGAGACGCTTTTAAGCGAAGCCTTATCAGACATGCCCCGCAATCTGCGCAGACGCATGCTCCTCACCTATTTGGGTTTCCCATTCTACGACGTGGCAACCTTGCCTTTGATGCAAAGTGAGCGGCTTGATGAATACAATCCGATCAAGATCGACCGGATTTCACCAGATGATGCACGGTCTATCCGAGAAGGCGGGACACAGGCCACATTGCGAGGCACTGAGTTTTATAACTTTGGTGCGTTCTTCAGCCGCAGTTACCGGGAGAACGATTATCTGTGGGGACGTTTGCACGGGGCGGAACGGATGATTGACCTCATCACCTCGACCCTTGATCACCCCATGCCAACTGTCGCCATGCGCAAAGCAAAGCGCGATGTGTTCCTCGCTATTTTAGACGAGGAAAGTGCAGCGGGGAGATGCGAAAAAGGTCTCATCGCGAAACTGCGGGGCGAGGTGAAGGCGAAACTGGGCTAGCGGTTGCTGTCCCAGATCGCCGTGACGAATGCGTCAGCGCTGATGAATCCGCCCTCACCTCGGTCGATGCCGTCCAATGGCTTTGCAGCGACTGTTTCTTCGAGGGTCATCCCTTTCTCACGCAAAGCATCAACGCGGGCAACGGCTTCACCAATCATAGCACGGTAAGCGGTAAGCTCTGCGGTGTTGGACATCGGACCGTGACCGGGAATGACTTTGGTGTCGCTATCAATCATAGCAAGCACAACATCGAGCGTCCGCAGCGCATCGTAGACGTTGCCGCCAGAATTGGTGTCGATGAAGGGATATCCAGGAATGTTGAAATAAAGATCGCCCATGTGGATCACATTGGCGTTCTCCCAAATCGCGACGCTGTCTCCGTCGGTATGGCCGCCGCCGAAGAACATCAAATTGATCGTGTCATTGTTGAGATTAATGCGAAGGCCTTGCGCATAGGTGACAACCGGCAAGGCTTCAGCCGAGGCAGCTGGTATCCGCTCGGTTCCTTTCGCCATACGCACGCGCACATTGTCGTGCGCAAAGATCGTCGCGCCTGTCTTGCCGAAATGCTCGTTTCCGCCCGTGTGGTCGAAGTGCCAATGGGTGTTCACCACATACTTCACAGGGGTTGCTCCCAAATTCGCAATAGCGCGCTCGATCTTGGTAGATAGCGGCGCAAACTGATCGTCAATTATAAGAGTGGCTTCGCTGCCATGGCTCACCCCAATGTTCCCCCCTGCACCGAACAGGACCGCGATACCCGGCGCGATTTCCTCTGCCGTGATCTCGACGCCGTCAAAATTACGCTGTGCCCATGCGGGTGAGGCTAGCAATGTTGCGGCGGCTATTGTGGTGGTGATCCGGCGGATAGTTTTCATCTCAATGACTCCTTTGACCCGCAGATCGTAGGAAATCGGAGCAAGGGTGTCGAGCAATACTGACACATATGACTGCAATTTGAGGGCGACTCTTTCGAGCCCTAAGCAGCCCTAGAGTTTAAGCGCCAAACGCATCCTTGAGCTTGGTGAAAAAGCTTCTGCTTTCGGGGCACTCGTCGCCTGTTTCCGTTTCGCGGAATTCTTCGAGCAGCTCTTTCTGCTTACGCGAAAGCTTGGTCGGAGTTTCGACCTTAATTTCCACGACTAAGTCACCGCGCCCTCGCCCTTGGAGCACAGGCATACCGGCACCGCGCACGCGAAGCTGCTTGCCCGATTGGATGCCAACCGGGATGTCGATGGTGTTGGTCGAACCATCAAGATCGGGAATGTCTACGCTTCCGCCCAGCGCCGCCGTGGTGAAAGTAACGGGCACGCGCGTCGCAAGAGTGGTTCCCTCGCGCTCAAACAATGCGTGCTGCTTAACGTGAATGAAGATGTACAAATCGCCAGCAGGGGCGCCTCTGCCGCCTGCTTCGCCCTTACCAGAAAGGCGAATGCGCGTGCCGGTGTCGACGCCGGGCGGTATTTCAACTTCAAGAGTTTGGGCCTTGTCGACCCTGCCTTCACCCCGGCAGTCGCCGCATGGGTCTTCGATGATTGCGCCCTGCCCGCCGCAAGTGGGACACGGACGTTCGACTACAAAAAGGCCCTGCTTGGCGCGAACAGCGCCTGCACCGCGGCATGTCGTACAGGTGCGCTCTCCTGTGCCCGGCGTAGCGCCAGAGCCGTCGCAGCTGTTGCAACCGGTGCTGACTTCGATTTCAATCTCGGTGGTTTTGCCGTCGAATGCTTCTTCGAGGCTAATCTCCATATCATAGCGAAGATCGGCGCCACGGCGTTGACGCTGGCGCCCGCCGCCCATTCCGCCGCCGCCACCAAAGGCACTGCCGAAAATGGTCTCGAAAATATCGCCGATATCGCCAAAGCCCTCTTGGCCGCCACCAAATCCGCTTCCGGGACCACCACCGCCAGCCATGCCTTGGGTAAAGGCTTCGTGACCAAAGCGGTCATATGCGGCGCGCTTCTGAGGGTCTTTGAGGACTTCGTACGCCTCGCCAAGCGCCTTGAATTTTGCCTCAGCCTCCGCGTCGCCCGGATTGCGGTCCGGGTGCCACTTCATCGCAGCCTTGCGATAGGCGGATTTAAGCGTGCCCGCGTCAACATCGCGGGAAACACCGAGGGTTTGGTAGTAATCAGCCATGAGAATGCCCTTTAGACCGCCCTGCCCTAAGCCGCATTACGCTGGCTCAGGGCAGGGGGATCGCAAAGTTTACTCTTTGTCTTTCTTCTCGTCGTCGACTTCCGAAAACTCGGCATCAACAACGTCCTCATCGGCTTCGTCAGCAGCGCTAGGCTCGTCGCCCGCAGGCGTTTCCGCAGCCTGAGCATCCTGCTCTTGCTTGTAGATCTGCTCGCCCATTTTCATGGCGGCCTGCGTCAGCTCTTGAGCCTTTGCGTTGATCTCTTCAGGATCGTCGCCTTCAAGCGCAGTCTTGGTCGCAGCGATTGCTTCCTCAACGGCAGTCTTGGTCTCGGCGTCGATCTTGTCGCCATTGTCCGCAATCTGCTTTTCAGTCGCGTGGACAAGGCTGTCCGCCTGGTTACGAGCTTCCGCACCTGCACGGCGCTTCTTGTCTTCTTCGGCAAACTTCTCAGCGTCCTGGACCATCTGGTCGATGTCGCTGTCGGAAAGACCGCCAGAGGCCTGGATCTTGATGGTCTGCTCTTTGCCCGTGCCTTTGTCTTTCGCCGCAACCGAGACAATGCCGTTTGCGTCAATGTCGAAGGTCACTTCGATCTGAGGCACACCGCGCGGTGCTGGCGGAATGCCGACGAGGTCGAAATTGCCGAGGATTTTATTGTCCGCGGCCATCTCACGCTCACCTTGGAAGACTTTAATCGTCACGGCGTTCTGATTGTCTTCGGCGGTTGAATAGGTTTGCGTCTTTTTCGTCGGGATCGTCGTGTTGCGGTCGATCATCCGGGTAAAGACACCGCCCAGCGTTTCAATGCCGAGTGACAACGGGGTCACGTCGAGAAGCAGAACGTCTTTAACGTCGCCCTGAAGAACGCCCGCTTGAATAGCGGCACCCATGGCGACAACTTCGTCCGGGTTCACGCCGGTGTGGGGCTTGGCTTCAAAGAACTTCTCAACCACTTCGCGAACGCGCGGCATACGGGTCATACCGCCGACAAGGATAACCTCGTCGATCTCGCTTTTGGATACGCCAGCGTCTTTGAGAGCTTTCTTACAAGGCTCCAGCGTGCGGTCGATCAGACCGCCGACGAGCTTTTCAAGGTCAGCGCGGCTGATGGTTTCAACAAGATGAAGCGGAGTAGATGCGCCGCCTTCCATGCGTGCGGTGATGAAGGGCAGGTTCACTTCGGTTGTAGCCGAGGATGAAAGCTCAATTTTGGCCTTTTCTGCCGCTTCCTTAAGACGCTGAAGCGCGAGCTTGTCGGCTTTCAGGTCCATGTTTTCTTTTTTCTGGAAGGCATCGGCCAGGTGTTCAACAATCGCATTGTCGAAATCTTCACCGCCAAGGAAGGTGTCGCCATTAGTCGATTTCACTTCGAAAACGCCGTCGCCAATCTCAAGGATCGAGACGTCAAACGTACCGCCGCCAAGGTCGTAAACAGCGATAGTTTTGCCGTCTTCCTTGTCCATGCCGTAAGCAAGGGCAGCAGCAGTCGGCTCGTTGATAATACGAAGGACTTCGAGGCCAGCGATTTCGCCTGCGTCTTTGGTCGCCTGACGCTGTGCATCGTTGAAGTAAGCTGGAACGGTCACAACCGCCTGCGTAACGGTTTCGCCAAGATAGCTCTCAGCGGTTTCCTTCATCTTTTGCAGAATAAAGGCAGAGATTTGTGATGGCGAATAGTCATCGCCATTCGCTTCCACCCAAGCATCGCCGTTTTTACCTTTGACGATGTCGTAAGGGACGATCTCCTTGTCCTTCTTGGTCAGCGGGTCGTCGAAACGGCGGCCGATAAGGCGCTTGATTGCGAAAAGAGTATTGTCGGGATTGGTGACTGCCTGGCGCTTGGCCGGCTGACCGATCAGACGCTCACCGTCTTTGGTGAAAGCCACAATCGAAGGCGTTGTGCGTGCACCTTCCGAATTTTCGATGACCTTTGGTTTGCCACCATCCATAACCGAGACACAGCTGTTGGTCGTGCCAAGGTCGATACCGATTACTTTACCCATATTATGTCGATCCTAGTACATTGTTGGACACCGCGCCTTTGTGCCTCCCTTAAGCGGCGAGACAGCTCGGCGGCTCGAATATGAGGCGGATATAGGTGCGGTTTTGCTTGGCACAAGGCACTGTGGCCCCTACTTTTTGCATCATCCACAAGCGAGGGCGATTTTCCTTGCCCCGCCATCCGCGCCTAAAATGGGAACCGAAATGAGAAATATCGCGATGAGCCTTGTAGCGGCAATCCTGCTCGGTGCGTGCCAGCCAGCAGCAAGCGGACCAGAGGCCTTGGACGAAAACGCTACTGACGCATTGGTTGAGGGCGTAAACATAGCAAACCCGCGCTTGGTTTTATCGCCTGTGTCGGGCAATCCTGCGGCGGTGTATTTCGATATTACCTACGCGGCAGATACGGCACTCACGCTGGAAAGTGTCTCGGTTGAGGGGGCGATGGATACGATGATCCACCGGACTCAGGCCGCCGAAAATGGCATGATCATGAACGAGGTCGAGGGCTTAGAGCTTATTCCAGGTGAGACCGCCGAGTTCGAGCCGGGCGGACTGCACGTCATGGCGATGGGTGTCCCTGCGGAGATTAAGGCGAGGGAAACGGTGCGAGTGACGCTTTCCATGTCTGATGGGACTAAAACGACGTTCCAAGCAGAAGTACGCAGCGCAGGAGACGAGCGCTGAGCATCACATCACCTTCAACTGAACGATCGGTGCAGGCAGATACTTTGGCCCTGCAATGCCCGGTTGGCGGTGAGCGGAGCATGACCATAGGCGAAATTACTATGGCCAAAACCATTTTTGGCGATGCAATTGACTACAGCAGTGTTCGGATCAAACGCCGCAAATGGTGGCCATTTCAACCGCGCCGCATAACCATGGCGCCCAATGGCCACATGTATTTCCACCCCAGCGGGCATGCCTATTGCGATGATTTTGCCGCTGCCGCGCTGCAGGTGCAGGCGTTCTTCATCCACGAACTGACGCACGTCTGGCAGACACAAACACGAGGGCGCTGGTATCTTATCCTCCACCGGCATCCCTTTTGCAGCTACACCTATTCGCTCAAACCCGGCGCGCCGCTGGCTGCCTATGGAATTGAGCAGCAAGCCGAGATTGTGAAACACGCATTTCTACTGCGGCGCGGGGCGCAGATACCGGGGGTTGGTGACAAGGCTGCGTATGACAGACTTGTCCAGTTCCCGGGAGCAACGAAGAGCTAACCGCCGCCAATCATCGTATCCAGCAATTCGGTGAAAGCTAGGGTGATTGGCTCCCCATATTCAACACTACGAGAGCATTCGTAGTATCTCGCGACGTCAAATCCTGCTCCCAAAGCAGCAAAGCCACCAGCCCAATAAATGCCAGTCCGATAAAGGCCCCAGACCCGCTCACAAATTGATCAATCCGGCTTTTTGGCGACGCCCACCATTGCAGGGCGCAGCAAGCGGTCTTTGATTACCCAGCCTGATTGCATCTCTTGAATTACTGTGCCCGCTTCGTGGTCGTTGGAGGGGATTTCCATCATTGCTTGATGCTGATTGGGGTCAAGCGGCATACCAACGGCGGCGACACGTTCAACCCCGTGCTGTTTGAACACTTTCTCAAGCTCGCGCTGGGTTGCCTCGAGGCCGACTACAAGACCTTTCATCTTTTCATCTTCGCGCAAAGAATCAGGGATGGCATCGACCGCGCGGCTGAGGTTGTCCCAAACACTCAGCACATCGCGCGCAAATCCGGTGGCTGAATAGTTGCGCGCATCCTGAATGTCCTTTTCAGCGCGGCGGCGCACATTTTGCGCTTCGGCCTTTGCGTAAAGGACGTCTTGTTTGGCGGCCTCTAAATCACCGCGCAGGCCGTCGAGCGCCTCAGCCATAGCATCTGCACTGTCATCTTGTGCCTCGCAGCCCCCATCTTCGAGAAATTCCTCGGGCACGCCTTTTAGTTCAGCTTCAGCCGCCGCATCGTCCTGCGGCTTATTTTCGTCGTTCATGTGTCTAATTTTCCTGCGGTTTACGCGATCAGTTTGCCCAATGATCCACCAAGCGATTTGCTTAGCGAACGGGCCGTTAAATCCACCATGGGGACCACGCGGGCGTAATTCAAGCGTGTGGGGCCAATCACCCCCAGAACGCCGACCACCCTGCCCTCCATATCGCGGTACGGTGAGGCGATCACAGAAGAGCCTGAAAGACCGAACAGTCGGTTCTCGCTGCCGATGAAAATGCGCGTCGCATCGGCCTCTCTTGCGCTTTCTAAAAGCGTCGCAACGGACTGTTTGTCTTCCAGATCATCGAGCAGCGATCGTACACGCTCGATATCGCTCATCGCTGTCTCGTCGATCAGATTTGAGGCACCCCGCACGATAAGGACAGGGCGTTCGTTCGCATCTTCGCTCCACACCGCAAGGCCGCGTTCAACCAGGTCCCGGCTCGCTGCATCAAGCTGGCTTTTTCCCGCCTTGATCTCTTTGCGCATTGCACCGGCAGCTTCGGCAAGCGTGCGCCCGCCAAGGTGCGCATTGATGTAATTGCTGGCCGCCTCAAGCGAGCCCGTTTGCGAAAGTCCGAACTCGACAACACGGTTTTCGACGCCTCCGTCGTCTCCCACCAGAACCGCAAGCGCCCGCCCTTTCCCCAGATCAACCAGGCTGAATTGAGAAAGGCGCTGTTCGCGGGTTGGCACCATCACCATGCCCGCTGCGCCCGACAATTCCGACAAAAGGGCGCTTGTCTGCTGCAATGCCTGCTCAACCGGTCCGCTTTCGGCGATGCGCGCCTCAATCTGAGCTTGTTCGTTGCGCGATGGTTCGGCCACGCGCATCATACCGTCGACAAAGATACGAAGTCCTGCGTCCGTGGGCATTCTGCCTGCACTGGTGTGGGGTGCAGCAAGAAAGCCTAACCCTTCAAGTTCCGCCAAAACGGACCGGATGGATGCAGGTGACAGATTGAGCGCCCCGTCAGCGGCCAAGGTTTTCGAGCCGACAGGTTGCCCGTTTTCGATATACTCTTCCACCACCCGCTGAAAAATATCGCGCGCTCGGCTTGTGAGTTCTGTGATGGATGGACCGCTCATGCTCTCATTCTTAGTGTTTGCGCTTGCAGCGGCAAGAGTTGGCTGTCACTTGGCTTTCAGAAAATCTAATTCGGAGTCCCATAATGCGCCCTTCAGGACGTAGCGCGGATGAAATGCGCGCTATCACTATCGAGACCGGTTTTACCAAACACGCAGAGGGCTCTTGCCTGATCAGCTTTGGCGATACACGCGTGCTGTGTACCGCGTCTGTTGAAGAACGCATTCCGCCTTGGCTCCGCGGAAAAAGTGAAGGCTGGGTGACGGGCGAGTATTCTATGCTTCCTCGCGCAACGCACACGCGCGGATCACGCGAAGCTGCTCGAGGTAAGCAATCTGGCCGTACACAGGAAATTCAGCGGCTTATAGGGCGTTCTTTACGCGCGGTCGTGGACCTTAAAAAGCTGGGCGAGCGTCAGATCACGCTCGACTGCGATGTTATCCAGGCCGACGGCGGCACTCGCACCGCCTCGATCTCTGGCGCATGGGTCGCTTTAAGGCTCGCGGTCAATTCGCTGATGGAAGCGGGCGCTATCAAAGAAGATCCCATCACCGCACAGGTCGCAGCGATCTCTTGCGGGATTTACAAAGGCACGCCGGTCCTCGATCTCGACTATCCAGAGGACAGCGATGCGGATGCCGATGCAAACTTCGTTTTGATCGACGGCGGGCAAATTGCAGAGGTTCAAGCGACCGCTGAGGGCGCAACTTACGACGAAGAAGGCCTTTTGCGCCTTTTGCGTCTCGCAAACATTGGCTGCGATGCGATCTTCAAGGCGCAATTGGAAGCGACAAAGTGCCACGCAAGCTAGGCGGCGGGTCGTTGGTTATTGCGACCCACAATGAAGGCAAGCTCAAGGAAATCTCGGCGCTGCTCGATCCTTATGGATTGAAGTGCATATCTGCCGGGTCCTTGGGACTGCCTGAGCCACCTGAAACTGGCAAGACCTTCGTGGAAAATGCGCTTATCAAGGCGCGCGCTGCTGCGGAGGCTTCCGGACTTGTTGCGCTTGCTGATGACAGCGGACTTGGCGTTGATGCTTTAGAAGGTCGCCCCGGCGTGTACACCGCCGATTGGGCTGAACGGCAATGGTTTGAAGGTGATCCGGGCCGTGATTGGTACATGGCGATGGGCAAGGTTGAAGGCATGCTTCAGCAGCTGGGCCGGGATACCGACCGGAGCGCTGCCTTCCACTGCGTTCTTGCAATCGCTTGGCCGGACAGCGAGCATGCCGTATTCGAAGGGCGATGCAAAGGCGCGCTCACTTGGCCCCCGCGAGGGCAAATGGGCTTTGGCTATGATCCGGTGTTTGTGCCGTCTGCCCTCAGCGGTGCACAGACATTTGCTGAAATCGAGCCATCCGAGAAGCACAGAATAAGCCATAGGGCCGATGCTTTTGCAAAACTTGTCGCGGATCAGTTCGGGGGCTAGCGCTTCGCAACCTGACGCTGCGGCGCGATCATTTGCCCTAGAACATTGCCGCCGGGATAATAACGGCACACAAGCACATCATTGTGCGCATTGCTGGATTTGGCGCAGCCAACCTCGCGGGTCTCACCCCATACAATTTGGGTGTAGTGTCCGACGTCTGACCACCGGCCAGTGGCGGAGACCTGCGGAAACCGGCCAGCCCGGAAATACCGCTGTTCATCGACAAAAAACTGGATCATGCCGCGCGCGGTAAAATATCCGCTTGTTCCCATCCAAAGGTTCTCACCCGTACGCCCGCGCGTATCTTGCGGCGAATGGCGCATGGTGTTCTCACGAGCAAGCCGGTCAGCCCAACGGCGGGCACCGCGTTCAAGCTCTTTCGACCAACGAAGCGGCGCCGTACCAAAGGATCTCGCGCGCATCGTTATGAGCGTCAAGCCAATCAGATTGCTCGCGTGAAAGACCATCTTTGGCCTCCGCGACAGAGGCGCCAAAGCTTAAAACTATAGCTCCCAATGCGGACAGAATTGTAGCAGGCGTCTTCATGCCCTAGGTAATGCGCACGCAATCCTTAACGAAAGACTGAAAGCTCAAACTTGGCCCGCGCACTTTACATCCATTGGCCATTTTGCGCCAAAAAGTGTCCTTATTGCGACTTCAACAGTCACATCCGAGCGAGGGTGGATCATGAGGTTTGGGCAAAGGCGTTGCTGACGGATATGCGCGCCGAGGCCAAAGCGGCGCGCAGCGGTCCTTTGACGTCAATCTTCTTTGGCGGAGGAACCCCTTCACTGATGCCGCCCAAAGTGGTCGGGCAATTGCTCGTTGAGGCAGAGGCGCTTTGGGGCTTTGATGCATCGATCGAAATCACGTTAGAGGCCAACCCCTCCTCGGTCGAAGCCGCCAACTTCGCAGGTTTGGCGAACGCAGGCGTCAACCGGATCTCGCTCGGGGTTCAATCACTCGACAATGAAGAGCTTTTGTGGCTCGGGCGGCTGCACGGCGCTGAAGAGGCATTGGCGGCCCTGAATGTGGCGCAGGAGCACTTTGGGCGTGTGACCTTCGATTTGATCTACGCCCTGCCCGATCAAACACCTCGGGCGTGGGAGGCGCGATTAACCCGCGCGCTGAGCCTGGGGACTTCGCATCTCTCGCTCTATCAACTTACCATTGAGCCCGGAACACGTTTTGCAACAGATGTGCGCCGCGGAGTATTTGAGCCACTGAATGACGATGCTGCCGCCGAACTTTTTGATATTACGCAGGAGATGACTGCTGCCAAAGGCGTGCCCGCCTACGAGATCAGCAACCACGCAAAGCCGGGCGAGGAGAGCCGACACAACCTCACCTATTGGCGGTATCAGGATTACGCCGGAATCGGCCCGGGCGCGCATGGCAGACGAGATGGGTTCGCGACGACGCGGCACAAGAAACCAGAAAATTATCTGCGCGCCATCCTGGAAAAGGGGCACGGGATCAATGTGCAACAGAGCCTGAGGACGTCAGAGCAAGCAGCAGAGGCGCTTTTGATGGGCCTTCGCTTAGTCGAAGGGATTGATCTTGGCGTTATTGCAAAGCGCTTCGGTTTGCCGCCCACCTCGTTGGTCAAAACCGATAAGCTTGAACAGATGGTGTCCCTTGATTTTTTCTGGAGAGACGGCACGCGAGCCGGGGTCACAGCAAAAGGATTGCCCCTTCTCGATGCGCTTCTGGGCGAGGTAGTTTCTGAAGACTTGGTGCTAGCGTGAAGGCGCCTCAGATTATCGCTGCTTGGCGCGCGCATCTCACCGATGCCAAGCGGCGCTCGCCGCATACTGTCAGAGCATATGTCGCAGCGGCTCAGCGTTTGGTGCATGCCAAGGGCGCAAACTCATGGACCGATATTGCCGAGGTGGAAGCGGCAGACCTCAGGTCTCATTTGGCGGCAAGACGTTCAGAGGGACTTGCCAATACCAGCGCTGCACGCGAACTGTCAGCGCTCAAATCATTTATCGCCTTTGCTAGAGCACAAAGCGGCGACCCAGATCCGGCCGCTCCACGGCTGCGAGGACCTCGGCTTAAAAAGGGGCTGCCCCGCCCTGTGACGCCTGATGATGCAGTCAACATCGCTGACCTGATCGACGGGACAGCGGCAGAGGACTGGATCGGTGCGCGCGACCGTGCGGTCTTGCTGCTCATGTACGGCTCCGGCCTGCGAATAGCCGAGGCGCTGTCCCTGCAAGGCCGCGATGTGCCAATGGGTGAGACGCTTATGGTAATGGGCAAAGGTGGTAAGCAAAGGGTCGTGCCTATCCTGCCGATCACGGCAGAAGCTGTGGCAGAATATGCAGGCCAATGCCCTTATCCAATGGACGCGGACGAGGCGCTTTTTAAAGGCGCAAAAGGCGGGCCGCTCTCCCCTGGCATGGTGCAAAAGGCGATGGCCAAAGCGCGGCGGGCATTGGGTTTACCGGATACGGCAACACCCCACGCCTTGCGGCACAGCTTTGCGACACATTTGCTGAGTGCGGGTGCGGATTTGCGGTCTTTGCAGGAGCTTTTGGGGCATGCATCTCTGGGCTCAACGCAGATTTATACGAAGGTCGATGCTGCGAGTTTGCTGGAGACGTACCGAGGCGCACATCCAAGAGCGCGCAAATCGCGGGTAAGCGATTAGTTCAACCGCGCCTCAATCGCGTCCCAGATCATCCCGGCCAGATCCGTCCCGTCAAACTCGGAAATCGCCACGATCCCCGTGGGCGAGGTCACGTTGATCTCGGTGAGCCATTTGCCGCCTATCACATCAATCCCCACAAAGGTCAGTCCCAAGCGTTTGAGCTCTGGCCCCATCGCGTCGCAGATTTCAAGTTCGCGCTCGGTCAGGTCGGACTTCTCAGCACTGCCGCCCATGGCAAGGTTTGAGCGAAACTCGCCCTCGCCCGGAATGCGGTTGATCGCGCCTGCCACCTCGCCGTCGATCAAGACGATGCGTTTGTCGCCTTCTGCCACTTCGGGAAGGAACGGCTGCACCATATGGGGCTCAGGCCATGTTTGGTTGAAGACTTCGAAAAGCGCGGTTAGATTGTCGCCATCAGCCGGGATACGAAAAATCGCCTTTCCGCCATTGCCGTGGATTGGTTTCACCACCACCGCGCCGTGTTCTGCCATGAACCGGCGGACTTCATCCACCGAGCGGGTTATCAATGTCGGGGGCATAAACTGGCGGTAGTCGAGGACCATGACCTTTTCAGGCGCATTGCGAACACTCACCGGATCATTCACCACCAGCGTCTCGTCTTTAATCCGCTCCAGCAGGTGCGTTGCGGTGATGTAGCCCATATCAAACGGCGGGTCCTGCCGCATCAGGACCACGTCAATATCGCGCCCTAGATCAAGCCTTTGCGCCTCCCCTTTCTCAAAGTGATCACCCTGCACCGGTTTCACTGTCACTCGGGAGCAATCAGCGTAAAGCCGATCATTGGCATCAAGCGACAGGCTTTCAACGTGGTATTCAAACACCTCATACCCGCGCGCCTGAGCTGCGAGCATCAACGCAAACGAGCTGTCGCCTTTGATATTGATGTTTTCAATAGGGTCCATTTGAACCGCAATCTTCAATGTCATGTGCAAATTTCCTAAGGCATCCAAGCGTTTTCGATGTGAGCCGGGCGGCTACCCGGCGCAAGAAGGATAACATCAACCCTGATGTCCTCGCCGTTCTGAGCATATTCGTGTGCGACAACTTCTACAGCCGCTGCTACCCGTGCCAATCGGTGTTCGTCTATTGCCGTGGCAAGATCAGCTTTGCGCGCGCGCCATTTCACCTCAGCGAAAACGACAAGTCCGGTTTTGCGGGCAATAAGGTCAATCTCACCAAGTTTGGTCTTGCGCCGCTCAGCCAAGATTTCGAACCCTTTCTGCATAAGGAATTGAGCGGCCTGCGCCTCGGCCTCGCGCCCTTTTCGATCCGCTGTAATCCGCTTTTCGCTCATCGCTGTTTCAATTCGACGGCGCGCGCAAAAAGCTCTTGTCGATCAAGCCCGGTGGCTTTGGCAACTTTGGCAGCTGCTTTACTCGCGCTCATTTCAGAAAGTGCCGACTGCAACAGAGCATCTGCGTCTATCTCGCTGGCGTCATCCGCAGGTGGTCCCACAAGCAACACAATCTCGCCCCTGGGCGGGTGTTTGTCGAAGTGTCCGATAAGCTCCTTGGCCAATCCCCGTCGGCATTCTTCGTGAAGCTTTGTCAGTTCGCGCGCTACGGCGATCTCGCGCTTGGGCCAAGCCTGCGCCATCGCGGTCAAGCTGCGCACCAAGCGCGGGCCGGTCTCATAAAAGATCAAAGTGGTCTCAACCGAGCCAAGCTCTTCAAGCAAATCTGCGCGCGCCTTTTCCTTGACCGGCAGAAAACCTGCAAACAAAAAGCGATCGTTAGGAAGTCCGGACAAAGTAAGCCCTGCAACAGCCGCGCATGCCCCAGGGATCGTCGTAACATCAACGCCTGCATCCCTCGCATCACGCACCAGCCGATACCCCGGGTCTGAGATCAGCGGTGTTCCAGCATCACTCACCAAAGCAACCGCTTCGCTACACGCTCTTGCTACCAACTTCTCGCGCGTCGCCGCAGATGCATGGTCGTCATAACGCTGCATCCGGCTCGGAATGTCATAGGCCTTAAGCAGTTTGCCCGTTACTCGTGTGTCTTCACAGGCAATTACGCTCACCCGGCGCAATACGTCGAGCGCACGGATCGTTACATCGCCAAGATTGCCAATCGGCGTTGCGACGATATAGAACCCCGGATCAAGAGGTTTGGGTTCACATGATTCAGATGGCGGCGTGTTCACAATAGCCACCTTTGGAGAAAGCTTAGAGGGTCTTCAAGAATGAAGCGGATGGTTAAGTCGGTTTTCGGCAAGGATAAAGTGCGTTTAGCGCTTGGTGTTGTGGCGAAGTTGCTATCTGGCGCGTTTCATCGCCGCAATTTGGCAATTGCAGGTTCGGCAGCCCTGCTTGCCGGGTGTCAGGTCGTCCCGCGCACTGATACGGTGCGCACGGCCCCTCCCCCAGCGCCGACCCCGCAGCCCAGCGCTACTCAGCTTCCCAGTGATACAACGCGTCACCGTGTGGCATTGCTTGTTCCGATGGGCGGCACGGCTGCAGATGTTGGCCAAGCGCTTGCCAATGCGACGACCATGGCACTGCTTGATACCAATGCTGAAAATATTCGGATTACAACTTACGACACCTCAAGAGGGGCAGGCGGCGCTGCTCGGAAAGCGATTGCCGATGGTAACAAGCTCATCCTTGGCCCGCTTTTGGCGGACAATGTACCTGCCGTTCAAGCTGCAGCACGTCCTGCCAGGGTCCCATCTATCGCATTCTCAAACGATGCAGGCGTTGCCAGCAGCGATGTTTTCGTCATGGGTCATGTGCCTGAACAATCCATCACGCGCTCTGTGCGCTATGCCCGTGCAAATGGATCAACGAGCTTTGCTGCAATCCTTCCTGAGGGGGACTACGGCCAAAAAGCATACAGCGCCCTGCAAAACTCTTTGCGCGACTATGGCGGCAATCTGGTTGGGTTTGAACGCTACGCCCGAGGCAACACGTCGATTGTCGGCGCTGCACAACGCCTGCGTCAACGCGGGGGCTATGACACGGTTCTCATCGCTGAAAGCGCAAGGCTCGCGCTTCAGGCTGCGGGCCAATTGCGCAGCCAAGGCGCAGAAAACACGCGCCTTTTGGGAACCGAATTGTGGAGCGGCGAAAGCTCAATCACGCGCTCAAAAGCGGTTGAAGGCGCTATATTCTCGGCGGTTTCGGATGGACGCTTCCGCCGGTTCTCAGACAGTTATGAGACACGGTTTGGCACAAAACCGTTCCGCATCTCAACGCTTGGCTATGATGCGGTCCTTTTGACCTTGCGTATCGCCCGCGATTGGCGCGTCGGCGACAATTTTCCAAAGTCCCGCCTCTATGACAGCGGCGGCTTTCTTGGGGTTGATGGAGCTTTCCGCTTTATGCGCAATGGCGTTGCGGAGCGGGCGCTTGAAGTGCGTCAGGTTAAAGGAAATCAGGTCGTCGCGGTCGAGGCAGCGCCGCGCAGCTTCGCTCAGTAAACGCTCCGGACCAGCAAGCAGAACTTCGATAATTTCCGGCGATATCGGCGCAAAACGCGCGTGCTGCTCCTTGTGAGAGCGGCGTGTGCGCGCCTATACCCCGCACTATGTCCGATGATCTGTTTGAAAACGCGCCTGCATCTGGCGGTGACTATGATTCCTCCTCAATTGAGGTCCTCGAAGGGTTGGAGCCCGTTCGCCGCCGCCCTGGCATGTATATCGGCGGCACAGATGACCGCGCGCTTCATCACCTCGCGGCCGAGGTGCTCGATAACTCCATGGATGAAGCCGTTGCAGGTTATGCGAACCGCATCGAAGTCCGGCTCGAAGAAGGCAATCGCCTGAGTATTTCGGACAATGGGCGGGGCATTCCGGTGGATGAGCACCCCAAGTTCCCAGGCAAATCTACGCTTGAGGTAATCTTGTCCACCCTTCACTCTGGCGGCAAATTTTCTGGAAAAGCATACGCCACTAGCGGCGGCCTGCACGGTGTTGGGATTAGCGTCGTGAACGCCCTTTCTTCTGATACGAGGGTCGAGGTCGCGCGCGACAAGCAGCTTTACGCGCAGAAGTTTTCAAAGGGGCAGACCCTTGGGCCTATCGAGGTTGTGGGCGCAGCTCCCAATCGCAGGGGCACAACAGTTGTCTTCACGCCCGACACCGAAATCTTCGGTCAGCGCGATTTTAAACCCCGCCGCCTGTTCAAACTCGCCCGGTCTAAAGCGTATCTGTTCGCGGGCGTTGAGATCCGCTGGAAATGCGCTGAGAGCTTGGCGTCTGAAGATGTGCCCGCCGAGGCCGTATTCAAATTCCCAGGCGGCCTTGCCGATCACTTAGCAGAGCAAGTGGGAGCGCGCGAATGCGTGACCGCCCAGCCCTTCACAGGGAGCCAGGAATTTCCCGAGGTAGACGGTGCACAGCAGGGCCGCGTCGAGTGGGCGATAGCATGGCCGCTGTATTCTGATGGTTCGACAAGCTGGTATTGTAACACGGTGCCAACACCCGATGGCGGAACCCATGAACAAGGCCTGCGCGGCGCTTTGACAAAGGGCCTGCGCGCTTTTGGAGAGCTTACAGGGGTCAAGAAGGCCAAAGACATCACCGCTGATGACGTCATGACCGGATCTGAAATGATGCTCAGCGTCTTTATCAGAGACCCCCAGTTTCAGTCACAAACTAAGGACAGGCTCACCTCGCCAGAAGCGGTGCGCCTTGTCGAAAATGCTGTACGCGATCAGTTCGACCTTTTCCTTACTGACAATATGGACCGCGGCAAGGCGCTCCTTGGTGAGGTAATGGAGCGCATGGATGAGCGTTTGAAGCGTAAGCAAGAGCGCGAAATCAAGCGCAAAACCGCGACAAATGCGAAGAAACTGCGCCTTCCCGGCAAGCTGACCGATTGCTCTGGTGAAGGCGAGCGCGAAACAGAACTGTTCATTGTTGAAGGCGATTCTGCCGGCGGTTCGGCCAAACAAGCGCGCGACCGCAAAACGCAGGCCATTCTGCCGATCAGAGGCAAGATCCTCAATGTTGCGAGCGCAACGGCTGACAAAATACGCGCAAATTCTGAGATCGCTGACCTGAGCCTAGCGATGGGATGCGGGACGCGCAAAGACTGCGATCCGGAAAACCTTCGCTATGACCGCATCATTATCATGACCGATGCGGACGTCGACGGGGCTCACATTGCGACGCTGCTTATGACCTTCTTCTTTCAAGAAATGCCGGACATTGTCCGCAAAGGGCACCTCTTCCTGGCCCAGCCCCCGCTCTACCGTCTCACCGCAGGTAAAGAGAGCCGCTATGCCCGCGATGATGCCCACCGCGCAGAACTCGAGGCGACTGTGTTTAAAGGCAAAAAAGTTGAGGTTGGGCGGTTTAAGGGTCTTGGTGAAATGAACCCTCAGCAATTGCGCGAAACCACAATGAACCCGGAGACGCGAAGCTTAGTCAGGATCACCCTTCCCCAAGAGTTTGAACAGCGCGCCGTGGTCAAGGAACTCGTCGACCAACTGATGGGCCGCAATCCAGAGCACCGCTTCAACTTTATCCAAAACCGAGCGGGTGAAATGGACCGGGATATGATTGATGCCTGATCGCGGCGATAAACCTGAATACCCTGACCCGCGCGAGGAAGATATTTATGCCGGTGATCGGCGTGTCTCTCGGCCTGATAGCGCGCTTCCTGATTGGCATATTCCCGACGCCAAATATCGGCCCATCCCCATCGCATGGTTCGCGGCGGCTTTTCTCGTTCAGATGGTGGTCCTGTTCGTCATCTTTATCGGCCTCGCCTCGCAATCAGCCTACCTTACGATAGCGCTTTGCAGTCTCGCGACTGGCGCGATTGGCATGTGGACGTGGGAGCGGGGGATGAAGGCGGCAAGCACAGCATGGAAGGCCGCGACCTTTGTGGTATTGGTAAGCCAGCTGGCATTCGTGTGCCTCGGCGCTGCGGCCAGCCTGTAATCTCGCCAAGAGCCTTAGACAGAGAGATCACCATGACACGAGGCCTGATCCTAGCAATCGCGTCACTTTTAATCGCTCCGTTGGCCGCCTTTGCGGCCTCTGCGCAAAGTCCGGTGGGTGAGCAATCCGTGCAAGCTGAACAAACCGACATAGAAATGCGCGCCGATCAGGTTGTGGATATCATTAACGGTGCGATTGAACCTGATGAGGTCTTCACGGACGGCTTTTTGAGAGCTGTCCCTGCCCACCAATTCAAGGCCATCGTTAGTCAGCTCACCGCGCAATTTGGGGCAGCCATTTCGGTAGAGACGCTGGACCCTGCCACCGGAAGCAGAGCTGCACTCGCGATCCGGATGGAGCGAGCAATTGCGAGCGGCAGTATCGCCATCGACCCCGCCGATGAAAGCCGCATCAGCGAGCTTTTGTTTCAATCCTTCGAGCCCACGAATGATGACCTCGCGAAGATCGAGACTGATCTTAATGGTCTGGATGGAGATGTGAGTTGGTGGCTGGGGCCGCTGGATGGATCGCTTCCTGCTGTCACGTCATCCCAAGACACAAGGCCAATGCCTATTGGCTCGGCGTTTAAGCTCTACGTGCTGGCGACTCTGGCAAGAGAGGTGGCTGAGGGGAAGCGCAATTGGTCTGATCAGGTTGTGCTGCCTGAAAACCGCAGTTTTCCGAGCGGAATGATCCAGAACTGGCCTAAGAACGCGCCTATCACCCTGCACTCCCTTGCAAGCCTTATGATCTCGATCAGCGACAACACCGCAACGGACGTGTTGATTGATACGCTTGGCCGCGCAGAAATCTTGGCGGTTATGGCACAAAGCGGCCACTCTAATCCCGCAATGAACGATCCATTCCTGAAGACGCGGGAGTTGTTTTTGCTCAAAGCCGGGCCACCCGCACGGCTTCAAACTTATCAGCGCAGCAATGCTGAGGTAAAAGCACAGATCCTTGAGGGGATCGAGGACATCGCCGTAAACGAAAGCCAGGTGCAGAACGCCTTTGCAGGACCTCCGGTGGCACTGGATGTAGAGTGGTTTGCAAACACACAAGACATCGCCAATCTCTTTCGCTTCATGCGTGCCACCTCGGACGAGGAGGCTTTCAAGATTATGGCAATCAATCCATCCATGCCCAAAAGCATACGCAGCAATTGGGAATACGCCGGGTACAAGGGCGGCTCAGAGCCCGGTGTTCTCAATCTCAGTTGGTTGCTGCGGGATAATGATGGCAATGATCACGCATTGGTTCTGAGCTGGCGCAATGACACCTTGCGGTTTGATCCGACACCGCTCGAATTGATTGCGCAGCGGCTTCTTTTAATAGAGCGATAACGGGCGCAGCAAACGGCGAGACCGCATCCGTTCCCAAACCCCTCTTGCACAGTGAAGCAGGGCACCTTATCGACGCGCCAAAGAACTTTTGCGTTTTGAAGGAAAACTTATGAGCGACACCACAGGCCAGCGCTTTGAAGGCACCAGCAATTACATTGCCACAGACGATCTAAAGGTCGCAGTTGATGCCGCTGTAACGCTTCGCCGGCCATTGTTGGTCAAAGGTGAACCCGGCACTGGTAAGACTGTGCTCGCACATGAGATTTCCAAAGCGCTCAACGCCCCCCTGATTGAGTGGAATATCAAATCCACCACCAAAGCGCAGCAGGGCCTGTATGAATATGACGCCGTGGCGCGCCTTCGTGACGGCCAGCTTGGCGATGAGCGGGTTCACGACATCAAAAATTACATTAAGAAGGGCAAGCTTTGGGAAGCCTTCACCAGTGAGCAATTGCCCGTTCTTTTGATCGACGAAATCGACAAGGCCGATATCGAGTTTCCTAACGATCTCTTGCAAGAACTCGACCGAATGAGCTTTGATGTTTACGAAACTCAGGAGCGGATCGAGGCCAAAGAGCGCCCGATCGTGGTGATCACATCAAACAACGAAAAAGAACTGCCTGATGCGTTTCTTCGGCGTTGCTTCTTCCACTACATCAAGTTTCCCGACCGTGATACGATGTCATCAATCATAGACGTCCACTTCCCCGGCATTCAAAAGACATTGGTGAAGAAGGCCATGGATATCTTTTATGAACTGCGCGAGGTGCCGGGTCTTAAAAAGAAGCCTTCGACAAGCGAACTTCTCGATTGGCTCAAGCTTCTTTTGAACGAGGATATGCCTTTGGACGTTCTGCAAGACGCCAATCCGAACAGCGCGATCCCGCCGCTCCACGGCGCTCTTTTGAAAAACGAACAGGATGTGATGCTGTTTGAACGGCTCGCATTTATGGCCCGCCGCAACCCTGGCTAGGGCCTGGCTAGGGGTCCGAGCGTTCTTTCATCAATCCACGCTGTAGCCGACCAGATAATCTCCCCAACGCTTGCCGTTAATAAACAGCGGCACGAAGATGGCGCGCGACAGAATGAAGTTCACACCATCGCCCTCTTGGCGAGAAATGGATATTAGGTAAGGGGCGTTGTTGCGCTTGGCCTTCTTGGTGGCTGGATCATCAAGGATCCGTCCATTGCGGCACAGCATCGTGTCATGGGTGATATCCCCGGTCGGCTGTGCAGAATATTTGGATGTATGTGTGGGAAGGAAACCATTCACGTCAGAGCACACTGAGGCGATAAGCTCCGCATTTGTCGCAACGTGTTTGTCGAATAACGGACGCCAATTGCGGTCTGCCCAATCGCTGAACCTGTTGCGATAACGTTTGGGGTTACTGCCTTCGATCAGTTTGTAATCGCTGTCAAAAACCTCTTCACTCGTAAGTTCGCCGGAGGTGATTGCATCCACAACCATGCTAGCGAGCTTCTTGGCTTCGTCCTGAACTTCTTGCACCCATTGGCTGTCCTGCGGGCTAAGACCTGCATCCACCATGGAAGAGAACATATCGTTGGCTGTATCCTCCAGCTCTCCCATGCGCTCATGCACGTCTTTCAAACGGGTTTCACTCTCCTCACCGGCTTTGTCAAAGCTCTCAAGGCCGCGTTGAACCCCATCGACATGGCCGCTGATCGTGCCTGTTGCTCGGGCAATTACATCGTTCTGCTTGTCAACCTCCTCAACCAGAGTTCCTACGCGGGCGATCGTGTTTTCAATCTGAGCCACCGAAGCCTTGGCCGTATCACTGGCATGTGACCCTTCTTCGATTCGTTCGATCACTTCATTGGCTTCCTCGCCAAGAGTGTCGATGGTGGTCGCAATTTCATCGGTTGCTCGCCGGGTGTCGTTGGCAAGGCTTTTTACCTCGTTGGCGACCACCGCAAATGTCCGGCCAGCCTCGCCTGCTCGCATCGCTTCAATGGTCGCGTTGAGGGCCAGAATATTGGTGGTCTCAGCGATTTCTTCAATGTCTTTGGCGCTGCGCCGCACTTGCTCCATCGCCGATGAAAAACCGGTGACATGCTGGCCGAGAGTGTCCACTAATTCCAGCATCGAGGCGATTTGACCAAGCGAGGATTGAATTAGATCGGTCCCCTCATTCAAACTCTCAATTGCGCGCTCGGACAAAAGCCGTGCTTCATCGCTTGCTTCAGATACTCTGCGCTGATCATCTTCAAGCGCCGTCACCGTTCTACGAAGTGCCTTATGCTCTCGTCGCAATGTTTCAGATGAACTGATGACAGCGTCAACGATCCCTGCAACGTCGGTGCAGCCAACGGTCACTTTGCCGCATTTTTCCGGGATAGAATGGATTGCTGATGCTGTATCAGTGTCAATCGCGATTGGCTTCATAATGCTTCGTGTCCCCAATGGTCGGTCTGCTTTGACAAAATATGGTTATCGAAGGCTTAATATCCGCCGGCGCGATAGGGCTGGTAACGGCGCGAAATCGCCATTAGGACAGCGCCCATGTTTTTCAACTTCATGGATGAGCTGCGCGAGGCTGGTATCGGCGCAAGTTTCAAAGAGCATCTGACGCTGCTTGAGGCGTTGGATAAGGACGTGATCGAGCAGACGCCCGAGGCGTTTTACTACCTCAGCCGCGCGACTTTCGTGAAAGACGAAGGGATGCTCGACCGGTTCGATCAGGTGTTCCACAAGGTCTTCAAAGGCATCATGTCCGATTACGGGCAAACCGAAGTCGATGTGCCCGAAGATTGGCTGAAAGCCGTCGCTGAGAAATTCCTCACTGAGGAGGAAATGGCCGAGATCGAGAAGATCGGCGATTGGGATGAGCTAATGGAAAAGCTCAAAGAACGCCTCGCAGAGCAGGAAAAGCGCCATGAGGGCGGGAACAAGTGGATTGGCACAGGGGGCACTTCCCCTTTTGGCAATTCAGGCTACAACCCCGAAGGCGTACGCATCGGCGGTGAGGGCAAGCACAAGAAAGCCGTAAAGGTCTGGGAAAAACGCGAGTTTAAAAACCTCGACAACACAAAGGAGCTGGGCACCCGCAACATCAAGATGGCTCTGCGCCGTCTGCGCCGCTTTGCCCGCGAAGGCGCGCAGGATCAGCTTGATCTGGATGCGACGATTGATGGCACAGCCAAACAAGGCTTTCTCGATATCCACATGCGTGCCGAACGCCGCAATGCGGTGAAACTGCTCCTGTTCCTCGATGTGGGCGGGTCGATGGATCCTTTCATCAAGCTGTGCGAAGAACTCTTCAGTGCGGCCACTACCGAGTTCAAAAACCTCGAATTTTTCTACTTCCACAATTGCCTTTATGAAGGCGTGTGGAAGGACAACAAACGCCGCTGGCAGGAGCGGCAAAAGACCTGGGACATCCTCCATAAATACGGCCACGATTACAAAGTCATCTTCGTGGGCGATGCGGCGATGAGCCCTTATGAGATCACCCATGCAGGCGGCTCGGTCGAGCATATGAACGAAGAAGCCGGCGCCATGTGGATGAAGCGTGTGACCGACACCTACCCCGCAACCGTGTGGCTAAACCCCGTGCCCGAAAAGCAATGGGGCTATTCGCAGTCGACCAAGATGCTCAAAGAGCTGGTGAACGACCGGATGTATGGGCTGACGCTAGAGGGGCTGGATGATGCGATGCGGGAGCTGAGCCGCAAACAGGGGCATTAGAGAGATAGGTTGCTCTTTCCGATGTTGCATTGCTCACAGAGAATCTGAAGGTTTTCGAGGACTGTTTCGCCTCCTTTGCTCCATGGTTGAATGTGGTCCACGTGAAGTACAGCGCCATTTTGAACTGTTGCACCACACATTCGACACGTCGTACCATCGCGCATGAGTACCTGCGCTCTCAGTCTCCAATTTATGGTTCTCGGTGTTCGCCTTTTTGGCAGTTTTTCCCTGACGAGTGGCTCATCTGAAACCGGATCATTCTCGTTTGCCCAAGCTACGAATGCCTCAAGCGCTGAACGCCAAGACCCGAAGCGATTGGCATAGGTCCCAGCAGAGAATTTGGACCGATCAGACGAGAGGTCATTGTAACGTGGTTGTTTGCCTGATTTCACCCAAAGGTCCACTAGGTTCTCAAATAGCTCTTCGTCAGAAATGTGAAGATTACGGGATTTTTCCAAGCCCGCAGCCTCCAAGGCTTTTAACCAAGAACCGAACCGTCTGGACAGCGTAGTGCTATGAAAAGTCGCGTGTTCATTAAACTGTTCGATCGTGACAGTTTTTTGATCTAGCAACTTCGCCACACGGCGCACTTCATCAAGGAGTTCTTCGTCAGATGAATTCCGATTGAAGGACTCAAGTTGAAATTTCATTTTGAAATCCTTCGCTCGGAATGGCGATATGTCAAACATAACCCACTTCATTTTGCCTTTTTTTCGTCATCCCGGACTTGATCGGGGGTCCAGCTTTCTTTCGGCGTCGCAAGAAGAAGCTGGACCCCGGCTCGGGGGCCGGGACGACGGAGGTTTGGTTGTGCTGGATTAGTAAAGCAGATGCCCCTTCACCGCCTGCACCCAAGCCGCTTCATCGGTTGACGCCAGCGCATCCAAATCATCAGGCATTGCCGCCTGATCATCCACCCATTCCCGCAAACCCGGCCCGCCGTTAATTACATCAATCGCCAGCACATCATTCGTGTACTCGTACTTAAAGTCAGTCCCGCGCCACAGCTCATAGTCGGGATAAAGTCGCCGGATCGCTTTGAACGCCAAAGCCTGCATCCGCCATGGCTTGAACGCATCGTGGTCGTATCCCGGCCCCTCGGCGTGGAGCATGACCCCGTTGCACAAGCTTCCAGCATGCTTGTGGAACGTTGGCTCGAACCAGCAGTCGCGAAGGCGCACACCCTCGCACCAATCAGGCGCTAGGCTCAGCATCTCTTTCATCACAGCTTTTGCATCAATGTCAGGCGCACCGAACAGCACCTCCAAGGGCCGCGTTGTCCCCCTGCCCTCGCTTACCGTCGCGCCTTCGATCATCACCGTTCCGGCGTAGCATCGCGCCATGTTCACACTCGCCGCATTGGGCGATGGGTTCACCCAGATGCGGTCTTCGGGCCAGCCATAGCCGCTTGCGACCGCGCTGCCGCCGGCGGTCGGCTCCCAGCCCTCCATCGCGACCACTTTGTAAGCCACATCAAGGCCGAAATGATCGAAAAACCAGTGCCCCATCTCGCCCATGGTGAGCCCGTGGCGCATCGGCATAGGGGCAGCGCCAACAAAGCTCTCATGCCCCGGCACCAGCAGTGTTCCCTCAACCGGACGTCCCGCAGGATTGGGGCGGTCCAGCACCCAAACCTCTTTGCCCAGCTTCTGCGCCTCTTCCAGAAGGTAGAGGAGCGTCGTCACAAATGTGTAGATTCGGCAGCCCAAATCCTGAAGGTCATAGAGGAATAAGTCGGCTGTGCTCATCATCTGAACCGTGGGCCGCCGGACTTCGCCGTAGAGCGAGAACACCGGGATGCCGTATTCCGCATCCACCTCATCAGCTGTCTCAACCATATTGTCCTGCTTATCGCCTTTAAGCCCGTGCTGCGGGCCAAAGGCGGCGGTCACGTTTACACCGGCTGCGATCAAAGCATCCAAGCTATGCGTCAGATCCTCAGTCAGACTGGCCGGATGAGCGACCAGAGCGACACGCTTGTCCTTCAGCTGGTGCAAAAGTTCAGGGCTGGCGAGAAGGCGGTCGATGCCGAATTTTACTTGTGAAGTCATGCATGCCGGATTGGCGTAGCCTCGCGTCAAACGCAATCCCGCATGCGTAGCTAGTGGTTTCTTACTCACTACAGATCGTGTTAGAGGGCCCTCATGGAAATCGACTGGACGCTAGCGAGCATCGCTGCCGGGTGGGCCATTATCTTAGGCGGCGCAGGCGGTGCGCTTACTGAAATTGGCGACTGGTACAAGAACCTCAACAAACCCAGTTGGCAGCCGCCTGATTGGCTGTTTGGCCCAGCATGGACAGTTATCCTCGGGCTTGCTGGCTGGAGCTTTTACCTCGCTTTAGCCGAAGCCGACACCGCCAGTGATACGGTTCTTATCGGCGGGTTGTTTGCAGCCAATTTTATATTGCACTTTGCGTGGTCGCCCTTGTTCTTCAAAGTGAAGCGCCCTGATTGGGCGCTCATCGAAAACATCTTTCTATGGCTCTCCGTGCTGGCGCTTGTTCTGATCCTTCCGCGTTATTCCGAGCTCGCTGGACAGCTGAATTGGGTGTATCTCGCGTGGGTCACATTCGCGCTCGCTCTCAATTGGAAAGTTGTGCAATTGAACCGGCCGTTCGGCACGCGATCGGCTTAGGGCAAAAAACCCCGCGCTATTCTCCGCCCAGCAGCCACTGGCGGCATGCCTCGGAGTGAAATTCCGCCTTACCCGGCGCAAAGGCAAGCGCCCAAAATTGCAGCGCACCATCCTTGTGCTCAACAATCGCATTGAGGGCCACCTGGGCAGGAGTGGGAAGGTCACTGGCGATGCTGGCGCAAAGCACGAGCTGGCCGGCGCCATCACTTGATCCTTGCGCCACGCTGAGCGAAATTGCGTCCACCGGAGCATCGCGCATTCCTTCGCGAAAGCTATCAAAGTCGTACGCGGCCCAGCGGCCAGACGGCGACAGGTTAAACTCACGGTAATACGTCCCGCCAACTGGCTGCCAGAAAATCTCAAAACACGTTGTCTTCCATAAGTTGTCGGTTCGAACGCTTGGCGCAGCCGGAGGAAGCGTGATCTGGTCCACACCGCCCTCAAGTTTGAAACGCACCTCGCAGCCCACATCATTCGCCTCAATCTCAGCGGTGACAGAGCGGATGGGACCAAGGTCGCAGGAATTGTGGAGCATCAAAGGTTTCATGCCCGCCTCTATCGCCAAGCGAGACAAGCTGCGCAAGTGGCTTAGCCCCCCCCCGATAGACTTTCGCCCAATAGACTTTCAACAGGCCGCCCACACTGATAAGCGCTCCCAATGACCAACGGCACTATGACTTACGAATCCGACCTATTGCGCCTGCTCGAGGAACGCGGCCACCTGCATCAAATCACTGATCCGGGCGCATTGGACGCGCGCGCTAAGAAGCAGGTCATGACAGGCTATGTCGGCTTTGATCCCACGGCCTCTTCGCTGCACATCGGGAACCTAGCCTCGATCATGCTGCTGCGCCGACTGCAACAGGCTGGCCACCGTCCCATTGTCATCATGGGCGGCGGCACGGCCAAAGTGGGCGATCCTTCGGGTAAAGATGAAACCCGCCAGCTGATGACCGACGAGCGTCTTGCCGCTAACATCGCTGGTATAAAAGGCAGTTTTGAGAGGATCCTAGAGTTTGGTAATGGCGCGGCCGATGCGCTGCTGATCAACAATGACGATTGGCTCAGCAAACTCGGCTATGTCGAGATGCTCCGTGATGTGGGCCCGCATTTCACGATTAATAGGATGCTGACCTTCGATTCGGTGAAAACACGCCTTGAGCGTGAGCAGCCGTTGAGCTTTCTTGAGTTCAATTACATGATCATGCAGGCGTATGACTTTCTAGTGTTGGCACGCGATTATGATTGCACGCTTCAACTGGGCGGCTCTGATCAATGGGGCAACATCGTCAACGGGATCGAATTGAACCGCCGGATTGATGCGCGCGAGGTTTACGGAGTGACCGCGCCCCTTATCACCCGCGCGGATGGGGCCAAGATGGGCAAGTCTGTCGATGGTGCAATTTGGCTCAATGAGGACGCGCTGCCTGGGTATGACTTCTGGCAATATTGGCGCAACACTGATGACCGTGATGTTGGCAAGTTCCTGCGCCTGTTCACCGATCTTCCTTTGGACGAGATCGCAAAGCTCGAATCGTTAGAAGGTGCTGAGATCAACTCGGCCAAGATCATTCTCGCCAATGAAACGACCGCCTTAGTGCGCGGTTTCAAAGCGGCGAAAGCGGCCGAGGCGACCGCGAAAGAGACATTTGCCAGCGGCGGGGCAGGCGAAAATTTGCCTAGTTTTGCAGCGGGACAAGGAGGCGCACGGCTCTTGGAAGTGCTCACCGGCATCGGCTTTACCGGGTCGAACGGCGAGGCCAAGCGTAAGATTGCAGAAGGCGCGGTGAAGATTGATGGAGATGTCATTTTGGATGCGGGCTTTGTTGTTCACCCACACACAGAGCAGCCGCTAAAGCTAAGCCTTGGTAAGAAGAAGCACGGCCTGATTGTTGTTTGAATAAAGGCGCACTGACCGCCTGGATTCATGGTCTTTTGCTTAGGCCGCGTGGACAAATTCAACCCGGTCACGGTTTGAGCCGAAATTTGTACTCACAAGGAACGATTGCGAAGGAAGTGCACCGCACTTTCGAGCATGAGTGACGCGGTGAGGGCGAATTTTGGCCGAACCCCTTCGGGACAAGTCAAGAAACCGCCAGTTCAGCGTCCTTCGTCTTGAATATGCAAGGGCATGTCCATCGTCCTCACTCCTCGAACTGGCGGTTTCTTGACTTGCCGTGACCGGGTTGAATTTGTCCACGCGGCCTAGGTGAATGGGTTAACCTCGCAACTGTCTCAGGCGCTTTACGAAATATCAGCCTTTTTTCTCCAGTTTACTCAATACCCCAGAGAGGTGGGGGTTGATGTAATGGAGGGCTGAGCCTGTGGCTGCCGGAGCAAACTTAAGCGTAACAGACATGCGGCGCGCCGCGCGGCACCCGGTCGATTTCCCGGTAATCGTCGAACATCATTCGAAGGGTGACCTCAATCTGCACGTCTGCAACATCTCGGCCCATGGGTTTATGGTCGATGATACAGAAGGTCTTGGGCGCGGTGAGCGGATCATCATACGCTTGCCAGTAGTGGGCCGGATCGAAGCCTACGTCATCTGGACCCGCGAGAAACGCGCAGGCTTCCAGTTTGAGCGCATTATCCGTCTTGATGATTTTGTGGCGATGATTGACACGCTCCAGCCCAATCCTCGACTTCGCCGGAATCGTTAAGTAAAAACCAGCACACTCTGGCTCTGCTCGGCTGACGAAACGCTGCGCTTGGCTTTGTCGAGCTTGCCTGTCATGGCGAGTGCGTGACTTCAAATGCGCCCACACATCCTCTTCAGGTCCATAATTACCGCGCCTATCTAACATCGCGCTTTGCGATGACGCTTGGCCAATATGCGATGATTTTGATCATCGGGTGGCAGACCTACAATCTTGCGCGCGATGCCGGGATGAGCATTGCTGCCGCCTCTGGGCAATTGGCACTCATTGGCCTTTTGCAGTTTTTGCCGCTGTTTGTGCTGACCCCATTTACAGGGCTTGCCGCAGACCGGTTTGACCGGCGGATGCTCGGCCTCCTTACAGTCCTTTTACAAATGGTTTGCGCAGGCGTGCTTGGGTGGTTCACCTATGCCGGCACGCTCTCATTACCGGTCCTCTTCGCTGTCGCAGTGTTATTAGGGATAGCGCGCGGGTTTGCGGGGCCCGCTTACTCCGCCCTTGCCCCAAATCTTGTTCCCAAAGCACTTTTGCCGACGGCAATCGCGGTCTCCACCGTCGCTTGGCAATTGGGCACGATCTTGGGAGCGGCCATGGGGGGATACCTCTATTCGCTCGCACCTGCCCTTCCCTACGCCGTGGGTTTCGGCCTTTATATCGTAGGTTTCATCGCGCTGAGCAGTGTTGGGAAAGTCCCTCAACCTGCGATGAAGAAAGACCAGCGCCCAATCGGCGCTATCGTTGATGGGATGCGGTATGTGGGCCGCAACAAGATGGTCTTGGGCGCGATCACACTCGATCTGTTCGCAGTGTTTCTGGCGGGAGCAAACGCGCTTTTGCCGGTTTTTGCGCGGGACATTTTGCAAGTGGGCGCAGATGGCTTGGCGCAGCTTGCCATGGCGCCGGGCATCGGAGCCGCTCTCACCGCTGCTTATTTCTCTTTCCGCCCGCTCAAGACGCAAGTGGGCCCCAAAATGCTCTGGGCTGTGTTGGTGTTTGGGATTGCGACGATTGCCTTTGCCTTCTCGCGCAATATGGCGCTCAGCCTCGCGATGCTCTTTATCATCGGTTCGGCCGATATGTTCAGCGTCTATGTGCGCCAATCGCTGATCCAATTGCACACGCCAGACGATAAGCGCGGCCGGGTGTCAGCGGTGTCACAAATGACCATCAGCGCATCAAACGAGGGCGGCGATGCCTTTTCCGGCGCGCTCGCCTTTGCGATCGGTCCTGTTTGGGCACTGGTGGCAGGCGGTGTCGGCGCGATTGTAACAGTTGCCTGGTGGAGCCATATGTTCCCAGTCCTCAGAACAACAAAGACCTTCGATCCGCCAGATGACATGATAGAAGATAAGGCAACAAAAGAATCGTCAGGAGCCTAAACCCATGAAAGCTGCAAACATTCTCCAAACCATCGGGGCAACGCCGCATATCCGTTTGTCCAAGTTGTTCCCCGATCACGAAGTCTGGCTCAAGTCAGAACGCGCCAACCCCGGCGGCTCGATCAAGGACCGGATTGCGCTGGCTATGGTCGAAGACGCTGAGGAGAAAGGCCTTCTCAAACCCGGCGGCACCATTGTTGAGCCCACGTCCGGCAACACCGGTATTGGCCTTGCCATGGTGGCAGCGGTCAAGGGCTACACATTGGTGCTGGTCATGCCTGAAAGCATGTCAATCGAACGCCGCCGCTTGATGCTCGCGTATGGTGCAACCTTCGACCTCACGCCCAAGGAAAAGGGTATGAAAGGCGCGATTGCGCGTGCGAGCGAGATCGTTGAAAGCACAGACGGCGCTTGGATGCCGAGCCAGTTCGATAACGGCGCAAACCCTGCGGTTCACGCGCGCACTACGGCTCAAGAGATTCTTTCGGACTTTATCGACACGCCGATTGATGTGATGATCACCGGCGTTGGCACGGGCGGTCACCTGACGGGCTGCGCGGAAGAGCTCAAAAGGCACTGGAAGGATTTCAAAGCCTACGGTGTTGAGCCCACAGCCTCCCCCGTCATCAATGGCGGCGAGCCGGGCCCTCACCCGATCCAGGGAATTGGCGCAGGCTTTATTCCCGGTAACCTTCATACTGACGCGATCGACGGCGCGATCACGGTTGATCCAGACGACGCAAAAGAAATGGCCCGCAGAGCAGCCCGCGAAGAAGGCATGCTGATCGGCATATCCTCTGGCGCAACACTGGCCGCGATTGCACAGAAGCTGCCCGAACTGAAAGCTGGAACCCGCGTGATGGGCTTCAACTATGACACAGGCGAGCGCTACCTCTCCGTGCCGGACTTCCTTCCTGCCGAATAAAGGCGACCAGTGAATACATTTGAGACAATCGAATACGCAGACGGCAAAACCGCGCTCAAAGGACTTTTTGCAAAGCCCGATGGCGCGGTGCGCGGGGCGATCACTGTCTACCCAACGTTCATGAACACGACACCCGGCGTCGAAGAAAAGGCGGTGCGGCTTGTGGACGAAGGTTACGCCGTGTTCATCGCTGACTTTTACGGACCTGCGGCACCCTCAACATTCGATGAGGCATTTGCAGCGATGGGCACGCTCAGCAGCGACCCTGCCGCAATGCGCACCCGCTTTCGCAGTTCGCTGGAGACGATGCGCGCTCTGACCGAAGGCATGCCTCAATTAGCGATTGGATATTGCCTTGGCGGCAAAGCGGTCCTCGAAATGGCACGCGAGGGGCAGGACGTGTTGGCGGTTGCGAGCTTCCACGGCCTGCTCGATACGGCCCTTCCCGCGAGCGGAACCATACCCGCTCGTATCCTTGTATGCCATGGCGATGCCGACCCCATGGTCCCGCGCTCGCAGGTCCTCGGGTTTTGGGAGGAAATGGACGCCGCCGGCGCAAACTGGCACTTCCACTCTTATTCAGGCGTCGATCACGGCTTCACCATGCCTTTGCGCTTTGACGGGGAGGCAAATCCCGCCCACGACCCGAGTGCTGAGGCACAAAGCTGGAACGCGATGTTGGCGCTTTTTGATGAGTGTCTTGGCTAAGGCGAGGCGCGCGATTCTATGTCGACCATTGAAACCCACAGGTCCGACAGACCGAGCGACAAAGAATACGCCGAACTTTTGGAGGTCTTGCGGACCTTTACAAGGGCAAGTGTCCCAACATTGGATAACCATGATTTCGCTCTTCTCCTTAGGGACGAAGAGGGCACTTTGGTCGGAGGTCTGATCGCGCAATCACGTTGGGGCGGATTTCATGTCGATATTCTCACGCTCAGCGATGGGCTACGCGGCCAAGGTTGGGGCGCGGCTTTGCTCGAAAAAGCCGAGGCAGAAGCAAGGGCACGTGGGTGCCACCACATGCGGTTGGACACCTACGCCTTCCAAGCGCGCGCCTTTTATGAGGCGCATGGCTTTGAAGTGTTCGGCCAGATCGACGGGCCAGAACCCTACTACCCGCACTACTTCATGATGAAACGGCTTGGCGCAGCTTAGGTCGCTACTCAGCTATCTTTACTGTCTCGCCAATCCGAGCCGCCTCAATCTCTTCCTCCGAGAACGGCAGACGGTGCCATTCTTTGCGCGAATAGAGCCGGGTCTGGTCAGCGTAATAGGGCGATGCGGGGTTGGTGCTTTGCGAATAGCTTAGGATCGCGTCGGCCACCGGGCCATCCCCGTCAAACCCGACAATCTGGATGTAGCTTGACCCGTGCACTGGCGTCAGGCCGCCTTCCACCTCGCGCGATTCCTGCATGTTGAGGATGCCCGCAAGGCCCGTTGCGCCGTGGATGGATATCTTATCATCACCGTCCACGCGTGTTTGGACCATGCCCCATGGAGCGTCGAGCGGAATGCCTTTTGCGGTGATTTCCTCGGCCGCCTCACCCAGCGCCTCCATCATAGAAGCGCTTGCTTTGAACCCAGATGGGGTCGCGATGGGGGCTTCCTTATCGAAAGGCACCTCCCACAAATCGTTTCGCCCGCGAACCTTGTTCCAGAACGCAAGGAACAGGTGCGCGCCCTTGCTGTCATTATCGACGCGGCGGTCCCATTGGGACAAAACCTCGCATGGCTGCGCCAGCGAATTGCTTCCCTCACACGCCGCGAGCAGTGCTTCGATTGTCATCTCAGCGGCGAGAACCTTATTGCCATAGACCAGCTCTTTCGCCCTTGCGTGATCCATCGGCGCCTCGGCGAGCATCGCCTCGGTCTCGGTGTAGTTTGAGCGCGTGCGCAAGCTCAGCTCAGTTTTATACCCGCCAAGGATCGGCGACAATTCGCGATAAGGCTCGCCAGCGTGGCTCAGCCAATAACTGTCGTTTGAGTTGGTCACATAGTCTGTACGCGCCCGCGAGGCCTGATCCGATGCAGGAAGAAGGCCCGGCACTGGCGCTGCTGTTGGCTGTGTCATCCAATCACACTCAGACCGGCTTCCATCGAGCAGCGTCACCTGTCCCGACACCATCTGCGAGAACGGCGTCCCGCAGCTTTGCGCAAACTCAGCGCTCACATTGGGCACAGCGGTGATATCAGAATGCAGCGCGTCCCCGTGACGGTCAGCGGCAATCGTGTTCACCCACGGAATGCCAAGTGTGCCGCTGATCGCGGCCTCAATCTCTGCGACATTGCTCGCCTGCCCAATGCCAAGCCATGCGTCCATCCCGCGCTGATTGCCAGTGTTGGCATCGCGCAAGGTGAAGGCCATTTGACCAGTCCATTGGGCCCCTGCGCTCGGCAAGGTCACGACGGGTCCGAACTGCGTTGAATAGAGCACTGCCTCATGCGGCTCTGCACCGCCAGGCATCGGCACGCTGACGATTGTTTCTGCCATCGGGATGGTTTCGCCATCGACAACATAGCTGGTGACATCGCCGGGTGCCAATTGCAGCATATAGACGGTAAAATGCCGCGCCTTGGTCACCGTGTGGGTCCAGGCAACATCCTTGTTAAAGCCGAGCGTTGGCAGCGGTGTTCCTGCAATGCCCACTCCCATCACGTCATAGCCATCAGGCCCGCGAACATGCATTTGCCAGAACCGCGCCGGTCCCTCCCACGGAAAGTGCGGATTGCCTATAAGTAGCCCCTTCCCGTCAGCCGTTGCATCCGAACCAAAAGCCCAGCCATTGCTGCCATAATTCGGCTCTGGCGGTCCGGGGAATGTGAGCGTCTCGAGATTGGCTGCCGCTTGGCCACCACTTGGCGGTTCAGCATTGGCAATCGCGCCTGCGAATTGCAGCGAGCTTGCCAGCAGCATCGTTTTCTCGTTGACGCGCAGCATGTCGTCTGTGGTGATCGGGCGCACCCATTCCGCATCGCGGCATTCCTCAGGCAAGGTGGCCACGGGATTGTCGAACAGATAGCGATTATACCCCGCCACATAGCCCGCGATCAGCGCCTGATTGACCGAGCTGGAAGCGGCAAGGCCATCGCGAAGGGCGGGCAGGTTGATTTGGCTGCGGAAGAATATATCGGAGGTGAGGTTGTCCGCGCCCCTGAGGCCAAGCTCATTGCGCCCTTCTGGCCCGTAATAGAGCGAGCGTTCGCCGCGCACGCTGACGAATTCCTCGGCCAACATGCAGATATTGTCCTCAGCATAAGCATAGGCGACGCCGTAGCCGACGCCCTCCCAAGTTTGCGCTTCGATATGAGCGATATTATGGGTCGTGCGGGTAATCTCGGCCTTGAATGGCCCTTCGTCTGATGGACTGTGATCGTCAGCGATTGCAGCTGCGGTCAATGCGGTCGATGCCAGAAGCGCTCCTAAACTATAAGCCAGTACGCGCATTGTCTCTCTCCCTCATTTTTCTCGACCCAGAAGCTATTGAGAGTGGGCCCGCGTGGCAAGCGTGTCTGTGATCTGCATCAACCTTTTCGGCAAAGTAAAACCCCCGCCAGCGCGCAGCCAGCAGGGGTTTTTCATGTGTGCAGCGCTGTGATTTACGCGGCGGTTGAGAATGCCTCTTCGGGAAGCGCCATCATGTTTTCGCTGCCCGCTTCAAGCTTGCGGCGAAGTGCGCCTGCATCTGGCAAGAAGCGCTCGGTATAATACGCGGCAGACGTCATTTTCGCTTCGTAGAACGCCTTGTCCTCCGGCGCGCCTGCAAGCGCTTCAGATGCGGTTTTCGCCTGCTTGAGCCAGAAGAAACCGAGCGTCACAATGCCCATGATGTGCATGTAGTGGTGGGCGCCAGCACCAAGGTGGTTCGGATTGGCCATTGCGTTTTGCATAAACCACATGGTCGCCGCTTTCTGCTCGCCCAAAGCTTTCTCAAGCTTGGTGGCGATATCGCTAAGCGCCTCATTACCCTTGGCCTCGGCAATTTCGTCGTCGATCATTTTAAAGAAGGCTTGAACCGCGCGGCCGCCTTTGCTGGCAAGTTTGCGCCCGCAAAGGTCCATCGCTTGAACGCCGTTGGTGCCTTCGTAGATCATAGCAATCCGGCTATCGCGCACGAACTGCTCCATGCCCCACTCGCGCACATAGCCGTGGCCGCCGTAGACCTGCTGCATATTGTTGGCGATGTCATAGCCTTTATCAGTGCCATACCCTTTGATAACCGGGGTCATCAGACCGATCAGGTCATCGGCAAGCTGACGCTCTTCCTCGGTCTGCGCCTTATGCGTGAGGTCCACTTGCAAAGCACCCCATAGACACAAAGCACGCATGCCTTCGTTAAAGACTTTGGCGTCCATAAGCATCCGGCGCACATCCGGGTGCACGAAAATCGGGTCCGCTTTGGCGTCGGGCTCTGCCGGGCCTGTAAGGCCGCGGCCCTGTCGACGATCGAGCGCATAGGTGACGCCGTTCTGATAAGAAACCTCCGCTTGTGCGAGCCCTTGGAGCCCCACACCCAAACGCGCCGCGTTCATCATCACGAACATCGCGGCAAGGCCCTTGTTCTCCTCACCCAGCAGATAGCCAGTCGCCTCATCATAGTTGAGGACACAGGTAGAGTTTGCGTGGATGCCCATCTTTTTCTCGATAGAACCGCACGAAACGCCGTTGCGTGTCCCAGGCTCACCATTCTCGTCGAGAACGAATTTGGGAACGATGAAGAGCGAGATACCTTTTGAGCTGTCCGGCGCGCCAGGTGTCTTGGCGAGAACCAAGTGGATAATGTTGCTGGTAAGATCATGCTCACCCGCAGAGATGAAAATCTTCGTCCCCGTGATCTTGTACGAGCCATCCGCCTGCGGCTCGGCTTTTGTGCGGATAAGGCCAAGGTCGGTCCCGCAGTGCGGCTCAGTCAGGTTCATTGTGCCCGACCACTCGCCCGAAATCATCTTCGGCAGATAGGCGTCTTTCTGCTCCTGTGTGCCAGCAGCTTCCAGAGCGGCCGATGCGCCATTGGTGAGACCGGGATACATGCCGAACGCTTGATTGGCACCGGCGGTAAATTCTTCGACCACCATGCCCAAGGTGTGCGGAAGGCCCTGCCCGCCGAACTCTTCAGGCTTAGCCAGCGTGCCCCAACCGCCTTCGACATAAGCATCATAAGCTTCTTTAAAGCCTTTGGGTGTTGTCACGCTGCCGTCTTCGTGACGGGTGCATCCTTCTTCATCGCCCGATTGGTTGATCGGCGCCAAAACCTCGGAGCAAAACTTGCCAGCCTCATTCACAATCGTATCAATCATGTCCTGTGTGGCGTTCTCAAAGCCGGGCAAATTGCCATAGGACGCAAGGTCGAGCATCTCGTTCAGAACGAAGCGGGTGTCGCGGGTGGGAGCGGTGTAGGTTGGCATCAGGTGATCCCTCTTCTGGCATGCGTATGGGGGTTAAATACGGTGTCTACTTTAGGCGGCGTCAGCCCAGCTCGAGCTTTTCGACTTCGACAACAAAATCGCTGAGCTCTTTGATGGACGATTCGATATCATCGCGCTGCTCTTTCAATTTGGCAATATGCGCGCGGCACCGCTCAACCGTAACGCGGCGTTGTTCGACCCGGCCATCGTCAAGGTCATACAGGTCAATCATCTCGCGAATTTCGGTAAGGCTGAAACCAACATTCTTGGCCCGCATGATCCACGCGAGCCGCGCGCGGTCACGTTTTGAATACACCCGGGTCAAACCGACGCGTGCCGGGCTGATCAGCCCCTCATCCTCATAAAACCGCAAAGCCCTTGCTGTGCAGCCGAACTCTGAAGTTAGATCGGAAATCGAAAACTGTTCCCGCGCCAAATCGTCAGGTCTATCAAGATGCGCACCATTGCGGCGCGGCTCAGCAGCTTCAGTGAGAGTATCGGCGAGCGAGTCGGTTTGGGTGTCCATACTGGGTGGATTACCTTCCCCTTACGTGAGCGTCAAGTGTTGACCTTTACGAGAGCGGAAGCGTCTTCCGCATTCATATCGAGCCGTCTGTAAAAACATGATGTGCGTCCCGTATGACACGTCGGCCCGGCGGGTTCTGCATAAATGACAAGCGCGTCCTGATCACAATCGACCCGGATCTCGACCACCTTGAGTACATTGCCGGATGTCTCACCTTTCATCCAAAGCTCTTGGCGTGAACGCGACCAAAACGTGACATTACCGCTCTGCCGCGTTTGGGCGAGCGCTGCGGCATTCATGAATGCGACCACCAACACGTCTTTGCTGAGAGAATCGAGCACGACCGCTGATAGAAGCCCCGTGTCGTCGAATTTAGGCGCAAAGATGCTCCCTTCTTCGCGTGCGTCAGAACTGATCAACTTCTCTGCGGGCAAGAAAATTCTCCATCAACGCAATATTATAAGACAAACAGCGCCCAAGGGTTCAAGGCATGCGACCAAATGTTGCAAGATAACCACATAAGAGCGCCAAAATAGGTGAAAATCCGCAAAGCACCTTTCCGTGGCGGAACCCGAGTGGAACAACACTGCTTACGGGCGCCGTTAAAAGCGTCCATCCACCTAACAAACGGTGTTGTCAAACGCCGGGTTCAGGGGGTTGTCGGTCAGGACCAACAGCGGGGTGTTGGATGACCGATTGAACGATTGAGGGACGTGGTCCTGGAGGAGAAGTTAGGGGGTCTCCTGCTCAGCTCTTTAGAGCGGACCTAAACCGTTTCGTCACGTGGCGCCCGGGGTCTAACGACCTCGGGCGTTTCGGTGTGCGGCCTCTTATTCGAGTCCTATTTCTGAATTAGGATTTGACGCCCCCAGACTGCCCGGTGTCCGGGCAAAGCAAGCGATGCGAACGCGAGACGCGCCCGCAGCCAGCAGAACATCGACACTTGCGCCGCTTGTCGCACCGCTTGTCAGAACATCATCCACGAGGATTACGGCGCGCCCTCTAATCAAACTTTGTGCCGATTTGCGTACCGCGATGGCGCCTTTCAGAACCTTATGCCGATCCTGCGAATTCATATTGCCGAGGCTCGGCGTGCGTTTCTGCCGGACGAGGCCATCCACCAAAAGCTCACCCTTCCCCGCTTTCGCAATTTCACGCGCAAGCATGGCGGATTGATTGAACCCTCGCTGCCAAATGCGGGTGCGGTGAAGCGGTACGGGAATTATTAGCGGGTTCGCCCCCTCCTCGACATGAATGCGCGATGCCATCATCTTGCCAAGCAATGGGGCAAGCGCGAGTTTGCCGCCGTGCTTGAATTTCAAAATCAAGCTGCGTGACATATCGTTGTAGATGGTTGCCGCGATGATCCCCGAATGCCCGGATGCACCGCCAGCGGCATCCCCTTCGCCGCTGGAAAACTCCAATTCGCCCCAGCAATCGAGGCAAAGCGCACCGTGATTGGCCGTAGCAGCGCCGCATGATGAGCAACGCGGCGGGTAAACGAGGTCGGCGATTGGCCTTAGACCCTCCTTGAGGTCTTTACCAAACTGCTTGGGCATAAGAGATTTGGACGGAGCCATCGGGCATGGTTTGCACCTCTTGCGCTTGGGCTGCAAGCGCGCCAATGCGTGGAGGCATGACCGCCAGCCCCGTTCCTCAGATATTTGATCGCAAAGCGGCAGCGGCCAAATGGGCGCGTGCCCGCACGCGGCAGGGACGCGCAGGCAGCGCATCTTATCTCACCGCTACGATTGCTGAGGATATTGCCGACCGATTGGACTTTATGAGGTTCAAGGCAGAGGCCGCCTTGGTCGTGGGCGATGAAACGGGCGGGTTGCCTGCCCAAATCCGAAAGCGTTTGGGGGAGTTTGACGAAGAAACACCGGGCGGATTCGAGGAATATGACCTTATTGCGCACGTCCTTGGCCTTGGGGCGGTGAACGATCTGCCAGGCGCTCTCATCCATGCGCGCAATGCTCTTAAGGATGGCGGGATTTTCATCGCAGCTTTTCCCGGCGCCGGATCGCTTCCGGCGCTTCGTCAAATCGTGCTTGAGGCGGACGGTGAGAGGCCCGCTGCACGCATGCATCCCTTAGTCGATAACCGCGCGGGCACCGCTTTGCTCGAACGCGCTGGGTTCACCCGCAAGGTGGTCGACAGCTTTCCGCTAAACGTGCGTTTCTCGTCGTTTCACCAGTTAATTAGCGATCTGAGAGACCATGGCCTCACGCGAAGCCTTTACAGCCCCGTTCCGCTGTTGACACGCGAATGGATAGGCCGCGCTGAAGCCGCCTTCGATACTATGCGCGAAGACGACGGGAAGGTCACGGAGATCTTCAATATCCTCGTTCTGACAGGGTGGCGGTAAGCCTTACTTTAGCGCTGCCTGAGCCGCTGCAAGCCGTGCAATCGGCACGCGGTAAGGCGAGGCGCTGACGTAATCGAGGCCAACGCTTTCGCAGAAAGCGATGGAGGCAGGGTCGCCCCCATGCTCACCGCAAATACCGAGTTTGATGTCAGGGCGCGTCGCCCTGCCCCGCTCGGCGGCAAGCTCGACCAGCTGGCCTACACCTTCTATATCGAGGCTCACGAATGGATCGCGCGCAAAGATGCCTTTCTCGACATAAGGCGCAAGGAAGCGCGCTGAATCATCGCGGCTCACCCCGAGAGTGGTCTGCGTCAAATCGTTGGTGCCAAAGCTAAAGAACGCGCCCTCCTCGGCGATCTCACCGGCCATCAACGCTGCGCGCGGCAGTTCAATCATAGTGCCCACGAGGTATTCAACCTCTGCGCCCTTCTCGGCAAACACCTTTTGCGCGGTCTCATCAATAAGCGTTTTAAGGATAGCGAGCTCTTTCGAAGTCGCCACCAGCGGGATCATGATCTCGGGCAAAGGCGCTTCGCCGGAGGATGCCTTCACATCGCACACCGCCTCGAAAATGGCGCGCGCCTGCATCTCGTAGATTTCCGGGAAAGTGATCCCCAAACGGCAACCACGGTGGCCCAGCATTGGGTTGAACTCGTGCAGCTCCCCTGCCCGGCGTTTCAAGTGATCCACACCCAGCCCAGTCACATCGGCAAGCTCTTCGAACTCAGCGTCTTGTGTGGGCAGGAACTCATGCAAAGGCGGATCAAGCAGGCGGATCGTGCAAGGCAGTCCCGCCATAACTTCGAAAATCGCAGTGAAATCCGCGCGCTGTTCGGGAAGCAGAACGTCCAAAGCCGCGCGGCGGCCCGCGTCTTCTTCGGCGAGGATCATCTGGCGCACGGCCTTAATGCGGCTTGCATCAAAGAACATATGCTCTGTGCGACAAAGGCCGATGCCTTCTGCGCCAAAGCTGCGCGCCATTTTGCAGTCTTCTGGAGTTTCGGCATTTGTGCGCACTTTCATGCGGCGGTGAGCGTCTGCCCACACCATCAACGTGCCAAAGTCACCGGCAAGCTCAGGCTCAACCGTGGGCACAATGCCCAGCATGATCTGACCGTTCGCGCCGTCAAGAGTGATCTCGTCACCCTCTTTGAGTTCCTCATAACCAATCCGCAACGTGCGCGAGGCAAGGTCGATCGACACTGCACTGGCACCAGAGACGCAAGGCCGTCCCATGCCGCGCGCCACCACGGCTGCGTGGCTGGTCATACCGCCGCGCGCGGTAAGAATGCCCTGTGCTGCGTGCATCCCGTGGATGTCTTCGGGCGATGTCTCGACCCGAACAAGGATGACCTTCTCACCGCGCTCAACCCATTGCTCAGCCGTATCGGCATCAAGCACGATCTTACCCGCGGCAGCGCCCGGCGATGCTGGAAGACCAGAACCGAGGATGTTGCGCTCCGCATCAGGATCAAGGGTCGGGTGGAGCAGCTGGTCCAGCGCCATGGGATCAACGCGGCGCACGGCCTCTTCCTGCGTGATGAGGCCTTCGCCTTCCATATCCACCGCCATGCGCAGCGCGGCTTTCGCCGTGCGTTTACCAGAGCGAGTTTGCAGCATCCAAAGCTTGCCGCGCTCAACGGTAAACTCGATGTCTTGCATATCTTTATAATGACCTTCGAGCAGGTCAAACACGCGCGCCAGCTCGCCATAAGCCTCTGGCATCGCCTCTTCCATTGAAAGCGCCTTTGCGCCTGCGGTCTCACGCGCGGCCTTGGTAAGGTATTGCGGCGTGCGGATGCCAGCGACAACGTCTTCCCCTTGCGCATTGATGAGATATTCGCCGTAATACGCACGCTCACCCGTCGCAGGGTCGCGGGTGAAGGCAACGCCGGTTGCCGACGTGTCGCCCATATTGCCGAACACCATCGCCTGCACATTGACGGCCGTTCCCCAGTCACCGGGGATGTCGTTGAGGCGGCGATAAACCTTGGCGCGGTCTGAGTCCCAGCTGTCGAACACAGCCCGGATCGCGCCCCAAAGTTGATGAAACACGTCTTGCGGGAAGGGTTCGTTCAATTCACTCGAAACGATGCCCTTGAACTCTCCTACAAGCGCCTTCCAATCATCGGCAGAGAGTTCAGTGTCTGCATAGAAGCCATTGTCTTCCTTGCAGATTTCCAGCGCCTCCTCGAACAATCCATGGTCAATTCCGAGCACAACATCAGAATACATCTGGATGAAACGGCGATAGCTATCCCAGGCAAACCGTTCATCGCCGCTTGTTTGCGCTAAACCTTCAACCGTTTCATCGTTGAGGCCCAAATTGAGGACCGTGTCCATCATCCCTGGCATCGACACGCGCGCGCCTGAGCGAACGGATACGAGCATCGGGTCAGACGCATCACCAAAGCGCTTACCGACCGATTTCTCGATATGTCCAATCGCCTCATCGACACTGCCGCGCAGCTCATCAGAGAAGTCCGCGCCTTCGTTCAGATAGCGCACGCATTCTTCGGTGGTGATGGTGAAACCCGGAGGAACAGGCAGGCCAATGCTCGCCATTTCGGCAAGGTTTGCGCCCTTGCCCCCGGTGATCGTCTTGTCACCCTGACGGGGATCATCGTGAGCGGCGCTTCCGCCGAAGGGGTAGACTGTCTCGACCATCAACCTTCAATCCTTGAGAAATCTGCGACACCGTGCACCGCGTTGCGTAGGCGCGCCAGGAGACCAAGCCTACTGTCACGTTTAACCGTATCCTGATCATTCACCGTGACGCCTTCAAAGAACGCGTCGATGGGAGCGCGCAAGGATGCAAGCGCTTCCATAGCGGCTTCAAAATCCTCGGCTTCAATGGCGGAAGCAGCCTTTGGTTCCGCTGTATCGAGCGCGGCGATCAGAGCGGCTTCGGCAGGTTCGGGAGCAGGATTTATAGCGCCCGCCTCCCATTCCTCTTTCTTGAGGATATTCGCCGCCCGCTTGTAGCCAGCGAGGAGGTTTGCGCCGTTATCTGTTTCGATGAAGCTTTGGAGGGCATGGACTCGGGCTAGGAGCCTGACGAGATCGTCCTCTCCGCCGAGGGCGAATACAGCGTCAATGAGGTCGTGGCGAACGCCCGCCTCGCGTTGCTGAACTTTTAGGCGGTCGGCGAAGAAATCGAGAGCGCTGTGCCGCGCACTATAGTCCCATAGCTGATAGAGGCGAGAAAACTCCTGAACGAAATCGGTAGGCGCAAATTCGAGGTCTTGATTAATTATCATTAGCCGAAGGCGGTCGACGTCATCAAAGTCCAAGTCCTCCTCGTTCAGTCGATACTTCGTGTCCTTCCTGACTCGCCGAGTAGCCATTTCAATCCAAGCAAGGGAGGACACTTTGAAGGAGCGAAGGACCGACAAATCCAATGAGTTTTCGCCCAAAATCTGAAGAATACCGATCGCGGCTCTACGCAGCGCAAATGGATCTTTTGATCCAGTAGGTTTTTCATCAATTGCGAAAAACGCAAAAAGAGTATCCAACTTATCCGCCAGGCTCACTGCGACCGTCACCGGAGCAGTCGGCACATCATCGCCCTGCCCCACGGGTTTGTAGTGGTCGCGGATCGCGTCTGAGACTTCTGGCGGAAGGCCCTCTTTCTCGGCGTAGTATCCGCCCATCAGGCCTTGCAGCTCGGGGAACTCGCCGACCATTTCGGTAACGAGGTCTGCCTTGCAAAGTCGTGCAGCTTGTTCGGCTAGGTCCGCTAACTCCTCAACCGTTCGTGCTGAGCTTGTCGAAGCACGCGCGCGCCCTTCGACAGGCTCAGGGCGAACGGATGTGGGTGTAATGATGCCTTCCTCGCAAAGCCAACGCGCAAGTTTTGCCACCCGCTCAACCTTGTCGGCGACTGTGCCCAGCTTCTCGTGAAAGGTAATCCGCTCCAGCTTGGTCGCGTGCTCAGCCAAGGTCGTCTTCTGATCGAGCTCCCAAAAGAACCGCGCATCGGCCAATCGCGCCGCAAGCACCTTGCGGTTGCCATCCACCACTACGGCGGGGTCAATTGCCTCAATATTGGCTGTGCAGACAAAAGCATTGGCGAGGCGGTTCATCCCGTCATTGGCCGCGTCTTCGCACACAAAATACTTCTGGTTCACCCGCGCGGTGAGCTGGATGACTTCGGGTGGGACTTCGAGGAATTCTTCGTCGAAGCGTCCAAGCAGCGGCACGGGCCATTCGGTTAGCCCTGCGTTCTCAACCACCAGCCCCTCATCCTCGAGCAAAACGAGCCCGGCGTCCTCGGCGGCTTTCTTCGCGCCTTCGCGGATGATTGCCGCACGCTTTTCATGGTCGACGATCACACGCGCGGCGCGCAATTTGTCGGGGTAGTCGTCCGCGCCATCAATCGAGATCGGCCCGTCGGAGTGGAAACGGTGGCCCATGGTCTCGCGCCCGCTTGCAAAGCCTTCCATCACCACCGGCACTACTTCGCCGCCCAGCAACGCTACGATGCCAGACAAAGGGCGGACCCACCGCGTGCTTTCCGAGGAAACAGACGCCTCGCCCCAGCGCATGGATTTGGGCCATGAGAAGTCGCGGATGATCGTAGGGATCGCGGATGCAAGAAGGTCTGCAACCTGCTGACCCGGTTTTTCGATCACGGCAAAGTAGGTCGCGCGGCCTTTAATCTCGCGTTCCTCGAGGCTCTCGCGGGTGACACCGTTCTTGCGGCAGAAACCATCAACAGCCTGATCAGGAGCGCCCACCGGCGGCCCCTTGGCCTCTTCGCGCACTGCTTCGGTCTCAGTCGGCAGGTCGCGCGCAATCAGAGCCAAACGCCGCGGGGTCGACCATACGGTAATGTCGCCGGCTGCAACGCCGCTCGCCGATAGCTCGCGGGTATAGAGCTTCTCCAACTCAGCGCGCGCGCCCTTTTGCATGCGCGCAGGGATTTCTTCGGTGAGAAGTTCAAGGAGGAAATCAGCCATCAGATAAGGCTCCATTCCGGGTATTTTGCGGCCCATTCAGGTGCCATCTTCTTAGCATATTTCTCGCAGGACGAGCGCGCCAGATCCCTCACCCGCGCCATATAGGAAGCGCGTTCCTGGACGCTGATCACGCCGCGCGCTTGGAGAAGGTTGAAAAGGTGGCTGGCCTCCACCGCTTGCTCATAGGCCGCGATAGGAACGTCAGCGGCGAGAGCGTTCTGACACTCAGCCTCCGCCTTGGCGAACAGGTCGAACAAGGCGTCGGTGTCCGCAACTTCAAAGTTCCATTTGGACATTTGGCGCTCGTTCTCAAGGAACACCTCGCCATAGCTTACGCCGTGGCTGTTAAACGCAAGGTCGTACACATTATCAACGCCTTGGATGTACATTGCGAGACGTTCAAGGCCGTAGGTGAGCTCGCCTGCGACGGGCTTACAGTCAAAGCCGCCCATCTGCTGGAAATAAGTGAACTGGGTGACTTCCATCCCGTCGCACCACACTTCCCAGCCAAGCCCCCACGCGCCCAGCGTCGGGCTCTCCCAATCATCCTCGACAAAGCGAATGTCGTGGGCAAGCGGGTCAATGCCAATCGCGCGAAGGCTTGCAAGATACAGCTCTTGGATATCGCTCGGCGAAGGCTTCAGGATCACCTGATATTGATAATAATGCTGCAAGCGGTTGGGGTTCTCGCCATAGCGCCCATCGGTCGGACGGCGGCAAGGCTGCACAAACGCCGCATTCCAAGGCTCAGGGCCAAGCGCGCGCAGAGTTGTTGCCGTGTGAAACGTGCCTGCCCCCATGCGCATATCGTATGGTTGGAGGATGACGCAGCCATTGGCCGCCCAGAAATCATGCAGCGTCAGGATCATGTCCTGAAAGCTCTTGGACGGATCGCGCGCGGGAATCGCGGGAGTGGAAAGCACTGTAGCCATAGCGATGTGGCCAATGGCTGATGGCCCGAGAGGCGTCAATGGTGCGCCGCACCATGAATGATTCCCATGCCCGAAAAGTCAGCTTTTCCGGGCTTTTAGTCACCCTATGCCGACAAAAAGTCAGGTAGTGTTGACATTGTCAGCGAATCGCTACATAAAGTAAGGGTAACCTGACAAAACGTCAGCACTGATTGGTAAGGGGCGATCCGATGGTCAAAAATTCTGAGAGCACATTGGCCGATTGGCGCGAAAACACCGCCCAAGCGCTCGCCAGCCTCACCTTTGCGCTCGCAGCCTACGGCCTCGCCAGCGTCGCGATTGATTTTGCCGGCCTTATTCTTTGATTTGGCCGGCCCAATAGGAGCTTCACCATGAAAATTCTCAATACATGCGTACCCATCAAGCTTTGGCAGATTTTCCTCGCGATGCCCTTCATCGGTTACGCCACCGGAAACATCGCGGCAAAGATCATCTGACCGCGCAACTTCTCGACCCAAGGGACTGCTCAAAGAGCAATATGACATGAAAAACCGTCTCAAAGTGCTGCGCGCCGAGCGTGATTGGTCGCAGGCCGATTTGGCAGGCCATCTCGATGTTTCGCGTCAGGCGGTCAACGCCATTGAAACCGGCAAGCACGACCCTTCTTTGCCCCTGGCTTTTCGCATCTCACGTCTGTTTGACATGGCGATTGAGGAGATATTCCATGACGAATTTTGATGACACAGCTGGTTCGCAATCTGATAAAGATAACGGCTCAGAAAAGGGCTCAGTATTTCACTTCAGCGGTGGGATTTGGCGAGCGATAGCCTTAACTCTTGGAGCGTTCCTCTTTATATTTGTCCTGGGGGTCGGGTTTGGGTTTGCCAGCGCCGCTCTCGAAAAAGGCGAAGTCTCTGCTAAGTCGTTAGGCGTCTTGGTTGGAGTACTTAGCGCTTCTGCATTGATCGGCTATGGAGTTTGGAAATTCTGGCGGAAAAGCGATCGAGAAATCCAATCCAAAACCACACGTAAAGCCTCGCGCCTGCTCCAAGGATCAGTCATTACTGGTCTGTTCATTGGAATTGCCTATGCAATCACCGCGGGCGACAAAAATACAGAACTGTATTCTAACGCCCCGATGCAAACGGCACCGGCGGTTGTGCTGTCCATCGGAGTAATCGCTGCATTGGTGATTGGAATCTTGTGGGTGCGCACTATCGATGAACACGAAACAGCCGCTAATAATGCAGGGGCTATGCTGGCTCTCTACTTCTACACCGGCCTGACACCGCTTTGGTGGATCGCCTCGCGGGCTGGCTGGGCACCGGCTCAAGACCCGATGATTACGTTTCTCATTGTGATGACAGTTTGGTGCGCAGTCTGGTGCTACCGCCGTTTCACCTAAATTTCCCGAAGATTCACTCAATTTCAACTGACCAATATCCCTAAAGAAAGGACTATCCATGAAACTATCTTCACTCCTCACCGCCAGTGTCGCAGGTCTTGCGCTTCTGGCATCAAGCCCCGCCTTCGCCGACGATCATACTGAGGTAGAGCCGAAGCTAATTGAACTGCCAAGCGGCCCCGCAGGACCTGCGCTTTGGAAGGTGTCTGATGATGACACCACAATTTACCTCTTCGGCACGGTACACGTTCTCCCAAAAGACCTCGAATGGTATGACGCTGAAATTGATGCAGCTTTGGGCTCGTCGGATACAGTGGTCACCGAGATCAAAATGGACCCGGCAAGCGAAGCTGCAATGGGTCAACTTGCCCAGACCCGCGGTCAATTTACCGATGGCACAACCTTGCGCTCGCTTCTCAATGAGGAACAAACGACAAGTTATGAGGCAGCGCTTGCAGGGATTGGTGCACCGCCGCAAGCTTTTGATCCCATGAAACCATGGCTTGCAGGTCTGACCCTCTCAATCATCCCGCTGATGCAGCAAGGTTATGACCCGAACTCAGGTGTCGACAAGGTCATTCTGTCAAAAGCCGGTGATGCAACGCAAGATGCGCTGGAAACCGCAGAATTCCAAATCGGCATTTTCGATGGTCTTCCCCAAGACGCTCAGGTCGCCTTTATGATGGAAGCGGTTGAGGGCATGCCGAAGGTCAAAGACACTATTGATGCCATGGTAGCAGAATGGGTTGAAGGCGACTCCGATGGCCTTGCTGCGATCATGAACGAAGACCTCGATGATGAGGCTCTAGCAGAATCGCTCCTTTATTCGCGCAATGCGAAATGGGCGGAGTGGATCGAAAGCCGCCTTGAAAGCACGCCTGGCACCGTCTTTATGGCAGTGGGTGCAGGTCACCTTGCAGGCGATAAAAGCGTGCAAGACTACCTTGAGGCGCGCGGCATCCAAAGCGAGCGCGTCCAATGATGGGCAGAAAATAATGGGCAGAGTGAGTGCAAATATGGGGCAATCCAATCTGACAAAGATTTGGACCACTTCTGTGGCTGCACTCACCCTTGGCCTGCTGCTTTTGCTTGGTGCGTGCAGCAGTGAACCGGCGGCGGGTGAAGCGCCAAGCGAGACTAAACCTTACCCGCCCCCCAATCCGCTCTTTTACGAGCTCGCAAACGCTGACGGGGAGGTCGAGGGATGGCTGCTAGGCACCATCCACGCCCTCCCCGAAGGCGTATTATGGCGCACTCCTAAGCTCGATGAGGTTGTCACTGAGGCCGATTTATTGCTGGTCGAAGTCGCAATCCTTGGACAAAATGACACGATCAGACAGACGTTCCTGAGCCTCTCGCGCAGCCCTGATCTTCCCGCAATAACGGACCGGATCGCCCCTGAGCTTCGCCCTCAGCTAGAGGAGATGGTGGACCGCTCAAACCTCTCGCGGGAGCAATTGCGGGCAGCCGAGGATTGGGCGGCCGCTATTATGCTAGCTCAGGTCGACGCGGCCGGGAAGCCTGAGTTCGGCGTTGACCGCCAGCTCATAAAGGATTTCCAAGACCGGCCGATTCTCGGATTTGAGACAGCGAGAGAGCAACTTGGAATTTTTGACCAGCTTGCCGCTGATGATCAACGCGAACTTCTCGAGGGGACGGTCGAGGAATGGGCCTCTTCAAGAGACAATCCAGAACGTCTTTTGCGGGCATGGCTCACAGGCGATAGCGCGGTCCTTGAAGAGGCGGCAAGTCGCGGCATCATGGAAGACCCTGAATTGCGCGCCGCGCTTTTGGTTGATCGCAACAATGCCTGGATGAGGCAATTGCGGCCGGTGCTTGGGCAAGAGCTCAAACCCCTGATCGCAGTTGGTGCCGCGCATCTGGTGGGCCCCGACGGGCTTGCCGTGATGCTCAAAAAAGAGGGCTATACCGTAACGCGGCTCACCCCCTCATAGCGGCACGTCACGCGAGTTTTCGGTTGTATTCTTACCTCAGCGCGGTATGTGCGCGCATCTTGGCGCTCTGGTCATCCCTGGAGGCGGGGCGTGCAAGGCATCTAAATCAACATGTATTCGAAAGGCTAATGTTATGAGCGACGCTCTGAAATTGCCCGCCGAAGCGCGCGAACGGGCAGGCAAGGGAGCCTCCCGTGCACTTCGCCGCGAAGGCCGGGTCCCCGCTGTCATCTATGGCGGCAAGGAAGAACCCCAAATGATCCACGTCGAGGAAAAGGAACTGGTTCGTCAGCTGATGACTGGTCACTTCATGAACTCGATTGTGCAGGTCGAAGTGGGCGGCGATACAGTTCGCACTCTTCCAAAAGACGTTGCTCTGCATCCGGTCACTGACCGCCCGACGCACGCGGACTTCTATCGCCTGTCGAAAGACGCCAAGGTCGATGTGTCGATCCCGGTTGTCTTTGTTGGCGAGGAAGATTCGCCCGGCCTTGTCAAAGGCGGCGTTCTCAACGTCGTGCGCCACGAGCTTGAACTGGTTTGTGCAGCGGACAAAATCCCTAGCGAAATCGAAGTATCGGTCGCTGGCAAAGACGTTGGCGATGCGGTCCACATCAGCGAAATCAGCCTTCCCGAAGGCTCAGAGAGCGCGATTACAGACCGCGACTTCACTATCGTTACTCTGGTAGCACCATCGGCGCTCAAGCAATCTGAAGGTGACACCACCGACGAAGATGAAGATGCGCCGGCAGCTGACGAAGTTGAAGCAACTGCGCAAAAGAGTGACGACGAAGGCTAAGCCTTTTTCGATTACACGAAATCACCAAGGCACCGGGCTCTGATAAAGAGCTCGGTGTTTTGTTTTGTGCGATGCCTCGCTAAAGGACCACCATGCAAATCTGGACTGGCCTTGGAAATCCCGGACCCAAATATGCCCTTCACCGGCATAATGTCGGCTTTATGGCGCTGGATGTTATCGCTGAGATGCACGGCTTTGGCCCTGAGCAGAAGAAGTTTCAGGGCTGGGTTCAGGAAGGCCGGATTGGTACTGAGAAAATCCTGCTGCTCAAACCTGCGACCTTCATGAATGAAAGCGGGCGCAGTGTTGGCGAGGCAATGCGCTTCTATAAGCTCGAGTTGGATGCCCTTACCGTCTTTCACGACGAACTCGATCTTGCGCCTTTCAAAGTGAAGGTCAAACAAGGTGGCGGTCATGCGGGGCACAATGGTCTTCGCTCGATCGACAAGCATCTTGGTGCCGATTTCCGCCGCATTCGCCTTGGCATTGGCCATCCGGGGCACAAGGACGCGGTAAACTCTTATGTGCTCGGCAATTATGCCAAGGCTGAACAAGACCCCCTCGTGGATATGCTCGGCGCAGTGGGAGCAGAGGCTAAGTGGCTGGCGGAAGGAAACTCGCCGCGCTTTATGAGCGATGTCGCGCTCAGGCAGCAAGGATGAGCAGGCGGCCGAGATGAGCCACGAGACCGGGAACACCGCCAATACGGCAGTTCCAGACTTTACCGAAGGCTCGCTCCTCGGGATAACCGCAATTCAAGGGATCGGTTTGACCTTCCTTGGCCTATCGCTGTGGTGGCTTTCTGGACGCGAGACTGCGGATTGGGTGACCTTCACGCTTCAAGATGTCCTGATCGGGATCGCGACCACCCTCGCCTTAATCACGCTTGCTCTTGCCGGCTTTTTCTTCCCGCGCGTTTCAGAATATCTCATCCGCATGCAGCGCGAGAGTTATGGCTGGCTCGCCCAGTTCAATTCCTGGCGCGTGATTATCGTTATTTCGTTCTTCGCGGGCGTTTGGGAAGAGGCGCTGTTTCGCGGCGGTTTGCAGGTCTTGCTCACCGATTACATCGGCACCCCGCTAGCAATCCTCATAGCATCCGCCGTCTTTGCCGCGGTCCATTTGACCAAGCCCATCATCGGCTTTCTGCAATTCCTTATAGGCTGCCTTTTCGGCGTCATATATTGGCAAACAGGCAGTCTTCTGGTCGTGATGCTAGCGCATTTCCTCTATGATATTTTCGCGCTGTGGTATCTCTTGCGCGAATTGACTAAGCTTGAAGCCGAAGAAGCGCGAAATGCGCAAGACCGCTAATGCCAAAGGAGCCTCCAATGCCTGACCTCAATCGCCGCAGCCTTCTTGCAGGTGCCGCCGCAACCGGAGCTCTTGCTGCCACCGCCAGTGTCGCGGCAAAGGATATGATCGACGCCGAGCCTGATCTCAAAGGCAAATCAATCCTGATCACGGGTTGCTCAACCGGCTTTGGACGCCTCGCGGCTGAAGACTATGCACGCAAAGGCGCAAAGGTGTTTGCCACTATGCGCAATTTGCCACGCAAAGAAGCAGAAGAGCTTCGGGCGTTGGCTCGCACTGAAATGCTCGACCTTCAAGTGATCGAGATTGACGTGACCTCGGATGAACAGGTTGAACAAGGCGTAGCGCAGGCTCTCGCAGCAAGTGGCGGCACGCTCGACGTTCTGATCAACAATGCAGGCACGTCTTATGGCGGTCCGATTGAAATCCAGGATATGCAAGCAACGCAGCACCTTTTTGACGTCAATGTCTTCGGCCCTCACCGCATGTCGCGCGCGGTTCTTCCCGCTATGCGCAAAGCGAAAAGCGGCCTGATCATCAATGTGACCTCGCAATTGGGCCGCGTCATTGTGCCAAGCTATGGCCAATATTCGCCAACCAAATTTGCGCTCGAAGCGATGAGTGAACAGCTCGCCTATGAGCTGGTGCCGTTTGGTGTCGATGTGAACATCATTGAACCGGGCGGTTATCCAACCATGATCTGGAGCAACTCCAACACAAACAGTCAAAACCTCCTTGAACGGGCCGAGGAAAGGCACACCAGCGGTTACGAGGCTCTCATCGCACCATTGGGCAATCGCACAGGCGGCGGGTCAACCGATCCGATGGACGTGCCGCGCGCAATGGCAGAAGTCATCGCCATGCCCGCAGGTACGCGCCCTCTCCGCCGCGAAGTTCACCCCGGCACCAAACCGCAGATCGCCATCAACAAGGTGGCCTCCGATGTGCAAGTCGGATGGCTCGGCGAGAGCCCGTTTGGCCCTTGGATCAAAGCGGTTCATAACGCCTAATTCAAAGGGCTCACACCAAGGCTGGCCATTCGCTGCGCCCGGGGCTAAGGCGCGGCGAAACATCACAATCGAAAGAACAGACCCATGGGTTTCCGTTGCGGGATCGTTGGCCTGCCCAATGTAGGCAAGTCCACCCTCTTTAACGCTCTTACCGAGACGCAGGCCGCGCAGGCTGCAAACTATCCCTTCTGCACGATCGAACCCAATGTTGGTCAGGTCGCCGTCCCTGACGAGCGCCTTGAGAAAATCGCAGGGATCGCCTCAAGTGCGAAGGTCATCGCGACACAACTGTCGTTTGTCGATATCGCCGGACTTGTGAAAGGTGCGAGCGCTGGTGAGGGTTTGGGCAACCAATTCCTCGGCAATATCCGCGAAGTTGACGCGATTGTGCATGTCCTCCGATGCTTTGAGGATGACGATATCCAACATGTTTCTAACCATGTGGACCCGATTGCCGATGCCGAAGTGGTTGAAACGGAGCTTATGCTCTCGGACCTTGAAAGCCTTGAGAAAAGGGTTGCCAACGCAGCAAAACGCGCGACCGCTGGCGATAAAGAAGCCAAAATTATGGCTTCGGTTCTGGGCCAGGCACTCGAACTTCTCAAAGACGGAAAACCAGCACGCCTCGTCGAGCCCAATGATGATGAGGAAGCGCGGGTGTTCTCACAGGCACAGCTTCTGACCGCAAAGCCGGTTCTCTACGTCTGCAATGTTGCAGAAGAGGAAGCTGCCACCGGCAATTCCCTGTCAGCCAAAGTGTTCGAGAAAGCGAAAAGCGAAGGCGCGCAGGCCGTTGTCGTGTCCGCCGCTATTGAATCGGAATTGGTGGGGATGCCGCAGGAAGACCGCTCAGAATATTTGGCTGAACTTGGTCTGGAAGAAAGCGGCCTCGCCCGTGTAATCCGCGCTGGCTACACTTTGCTGGGTCTCAAGACCTTCTTCACCGCAGGCCCCAAAGAATCGCGCGCGTGGACCTTTCCCGACGGCGCCAAGGCTCCCCAAGCGGCCGGCGAAATTCATACCGATTTTGAGAAGGGTTTCATCCGGGCGGAGACCATCGCCTATGATGATTACATTGAACTGGGCGGTGAAGCAGCTGCGCGTGATGCGGGTAAACTGCGCCAGGAAGGCAAAGAGTATGTTGTTCAAGACGGCGACATAATGCTGTTCAAATTCAACGTCTAGCGCCTAGCTCTTGCGCATTTCGCTGTGCGGCGATTGATCGGCATACGGTGTAACAAGCTTGCGCCAGACAAAAATCCCGGTCTGGAATAAGCCGGTGAGCGGATCTTTGAGGATGGATGTTTCCCCTCGTAATAAGCCCGGCGCAATCCTTAGCTGGCTATTGGGTCCTGACTGCTTGAAAATTCAAGCCTCCCGTCGCCGCCTGCCCACTCATGAAGCAGGTCGCGCATTTGCGCCCCAAACATATTGCGCAGCAGCCGATCAGACTTCGCGGTGACCGTGACCGATGCGCCGCTATGCTGCAAAAAGCCCCGCAATGACAGTAGATCAACCCATTGCTGGGCAGCGACCTGCGAAAGGCTCAAGTCCTTGGCCAAACTTTCGGTGCTGCACGCGTTCTTTTTTCCCGCCGCGATAAATGCACAAAGGAGGATGTCCCACGCTGGTTCACCCAAAAGGTCCGGGTCGATGACCAGACCCCGCGCCTGCCTTTGAGAAAACACCTTTTCTGCCTGCAAAATGACAGGATCAGCTAACGAATTAGTCCAACCCGGCTTCATTTACCCCCTTTGCGCTCGCTAAATTTCCAGAACGTCGCGAACATTGAGCATTACAGCCAAATACATTTGAAAGTTCAAGTCTAAATAAAATCAGATATGACAAAATCTTGAAGAAATGAGCTGATATTATTTGGAACAATGATTAACTTAATCATATTATGCACTTGTAAAGGACACTGTGACTGTAACGCTCGCTAACACGCTTTGATCCGAAAAAGATCTAAGCCAGTTGCCGCAGCTTTCTAGCGCCTTGTCATCAATGTTGCTGGATATCGCTCAATGCCGCCCGAAGAGTTTCTCCACATCTTCAAGAGCCAACTTAACCCAGGTCGGCCTTCCGTGATTGCACTGACCCGAACGCGGTGTCGCCTCCATCTCGCGAAGAAGTGCGTTCATTTCAGCAACGCTTAGCACCCGCCCTGCCCTGACTGACCCATGGCACGCCATTGTAGCAAGCACATAGTCCAGACGTTCCGCGAGGAGCAGAGAGCCGCTGTCTTCCTGACGCCCGTGCTTGGCAATATCATCGGCTAGATCACGCAGTAACCGGGCAGTATCCGCCTTCGCAATTGCCGAAGGAACGGCGCGCACCAACATGGCGGCAGGGCCAAAGCGTTCAACCACCAGACCGTAGCGCGCAAGGCCCTCAGCCGCTTCTTCAAGTCGGTCACAATCCGCCTCATCCATCTCGACCACATCAGGGACAAGAAGCGCTTGCGAGCGTTGCACAGCTTCTTCTGCGCCCGACCGCTTCAAGCGCTCGAGCACAAGACGCTCATGCGCTGCGTGCTGATCGACAAGGACAAGCCCGTCACTGCTTTCGGCAACGATATAGGTGCTTGCGACTTGTCCGCGCGCTATCCCAAGTGGGTAATCCTGCGCCGCTTCCGGCATCGCCGCCGCTTCTTCTGCCCGGCCTTGCGGCAAAGCGTGATCCTGAGCAGAGGGCGCATGAGGGTTTGTAAAAGCAGGCCGCGCCTCGGCGACATGGCTTTGTAGCTCTGCAACCGGGCGCGTCTCAAACATAGAGCGCAAAGCGGGTGCTTGCTCTTGCTGCGCGATAGGGCCCGAAGGTTCCGCCTCCCATCGCCCCATCGCCGTACGGTCAGGCCCTTGCGCAGAACGCCTGTCACCGGTGGCGAGCGCCTGGCGAAGGCCAGAGACGATAAATCCGCGAACCCCAGCGGCATCGCGAAAGCGCACCTCTGTCTTGGCCGGATGCACATTCACGTCGACGTCTTGCGGCGGGATATCAAGGAACAGCGCCAGCACCGCATGGCGGTCGCGCGCCAGCATATCGGAATAGGCCCCGCGCACTGCGCCTGTTAGCAGCTTGTCTTTCACCGGACGGCCGTTCACGAAGAGATATTGGTGATCAGCCACCCCGCGATTGTACGTCGGGAGCCCCGCGAGGCCTGTGAGGCGGATCGTCCCATGCGGGCCATCGCGCGTGAGTTCAATCTCAACCGCATTGTCTTTAAGCTCGCGCGCAACAATCTGCGAAACACGGGTGGCAAGCGCTTCATTGCTCTGGGTGGTCAGACCTTTGCGGGTCTTTCCATCGACGACGTTTTCAAGGGTGAAGGCTATATCTGGCCGCGCCATCGCCAGACGGCGTACACAGTCGAGGCAGGCGATATATTCACTGCGAGGTGTGCGCAGAAATTTGCGGCGTGCGGGAACTTTCGCGAAGATTTGCTCAACCCGAATGCGCGTACCGAACGGAAGCGCAGCAGGCCCTTCCTCGACCACTTCGCCATGGTCGACCACACGGCGCCAGCCATCTGTTGCCCCTCTCACCCGGCTTTCAAGGGTCAGACGTGCGATACTGGCAATCGACGGCAACGCTTCTCCTCTAAAGCCTAGTGTCGCCACCATTTCGATGGCTTCATCCGGCAATTTGGAGGTTGCATGGCGTTCTAGCGCCAAAGCCATTTCCTCTGGCCCCATTCCGCAGCCATCATCGGTGACCTCCAACCGGGTGAGCCCGCCATCGACGAGCGCCACAGCGATTCGCGCAGCGCCTGCATCAATTGCATTTTCAACCAGCTCTTTGAGCGCTGCCCCAGGTCTTTCAACCACTTCGCCCGCCGCAATACGGTTCACAAGTGTTTCAGGAAGGCGTCGGATTTGGGGCATTTGTCGCAAGCTAGCGCTTAATCAACGCAATTTCGAGTATCACCGGGGAAAATCGCCTTCTCTCTCAACAAAAAATTTTCCCTTTTGCGCGGGTTTCGCTAGGCGGAGTGAACACATCGTGTGAACACGATCTTTGGAGAGCTGGCCGCGCATGCGGTATGCTACTTTGGGACATCACGGAAACACTGCAAAATGAGCTTCTTTGCCAATCTTTTCAAATTCGGATCGCAAAATATGGCGATCGATCTTGGGACCGCGAACACGTTGGTCTATGTTCAGGATCAAGGGATTATCTTGAATGAGCCTTCGGTGGTCGCGATTGAGACCATCAACGGGATCAAACGTGTCAAAGCGGTTGGCGATGATGCGAAGATGATGATGGGCAAAACGCCTGATACGATTGAGGCGATCCGTCCGCTTCGCGACGGTGTTATCGCGGACATCGAAATTGCGGAGGAGATGATCAAGCACTTCATCCGCAAGGTTCATGGCAAACGCAATCTGTTCCGCTATCCAGAGATCGTTATTTGTGTGCCCTCAGGTTCGACCTCCGTTGAGAAGCGCGCCATTCGTGATGCCGCGTCCAACGCTGGTGCATCCGAAGTGCACCTTATCCTTGAACCTATGGCCGCGGCGATTGGCGCTGATATGCCGGTGACAGAGCCTGTGGGGTCGATGGTCGTCGATATAGGCGGCGGTACGACTGAGGTTGCCGTCCTTTCGCTTCGTGGTCTTGCCTACACGACATCGGTGCGCACTGGCGGTGACAAGATGGACGAAGCAATCGTCTCCTATGTCAGGCGGCATCACAATCTGTTGATTGGCGATGCAACCGCTGAGCGGATCAAAAAAGACTACGGCATCGCAGTTGTGCCTGAAGACGGCGCTGGCGAAAGCATCACCCTCAAGGGCCGCGACCTTGTGAACGGTGTACCCAAAGAGATCACCATCAATCAGGCTCATGTGGCAGAGGCTTTGTCCGAACCTATCGGCGCTATCGTCGAAGGTGTGCGGATCGCGCTTGAGAATACTGCGCCTGAACTGGCTGCTGACATCGTCGATCAAGGCATCGTGCTTACTGGTGGCGGCGCGCTGATCCGCCGTTTGGATGAGCATCTTCGCGAGGAAACTGGTCTTCCAGTTTCGATCGCAGAAGACCCGCTCACCTGTGTTGCGATCGGCACAGGCCGCGCGATGGAAGACCCGATTTACCGCGGCGTTTTGATGACCGCCTGATAGAGTACCGACTGAGGAAACATTTGAAGCAAGGGAATAGCTAAGGCCATGGCGTCGCCCAAATCGCGTCGATCGGGCTTTTCGAAAAAGCAGCAATATTCGGTATTTACCGGATATTTGTTGGCGACCCTTGGCGCGGTGCTGGGCCTTGCGCTGTTGGTGATTTCTCTTTGGCAGCCCTCCATCATGCAACCTTTGCGCGGCGGCGCGACCACTGCGGTTAGCCCCGCAGGCGAGGTCACTGCCGCTGTTCGCACCGAGCGGCAAAGCATCTGGGATACGGTAAGCGGTTTTTGGTACGCGGGCAGCCAAAACGCAAATTTGCGCGAAGAGATCGAGATCGCCCGTATCCGGATCGCTGAGGCTGAAGCAGTTGAGGCTGAAAATGACCGGTTAAAGGCGCTTCTAGGGCTCTACAACGAAGAGACCCCTCCGATTGCAACGACCCGCCTTGTTGCCTCAAGCGCGTCATCGGTTCGCCGCTTCGCTTATATCGGTGTCGGAAATAGCGATGGTATTGAAATCGGCATGCCCGTGCATTCAGAGCGAGGGGTAATCGGACGGGTGCTGGAAACCTCACTCGCCTCCTCGCGCGTGCTGCTTTTGACCGATACCGAAAGCGTACTGCCAGTGCGCCGCGCATCCGATCAGACGGTCGCCTTTGCAGAAGGGCGCGGAGATGGACTTTTGCGGATTCGCCTCATCAACCTTGGTATTAATCCGCTTGAAGTTGGCGATGTTTTTGTGACCAGCGGGGCTGGCGGTTATTACCGCCCCGGTGTGGCCGTTGCGGTGCTTTCTGAGATCACCCCCGACGGCGGCATCGCGCAGCTGATCGCTGAACCAGCGGCAACCAACTATGTCAGCGTTGAGCCGATTTACGAGCCCAAGGCAGTGGAAGCAGCCGGGGTCAGGGAGCGCGACGAACTAACCGAAGAAGAGCTTTCGAACTGATGGACGGGCTTGAACCACCTACCCATCACCGCGCCTATGGCGGCGCGAATATCAACCGGGTGCAAGACCCTTGGCGGACGCACTCCGTTCATTACGTGACAATCGTTTTGGGCTCTCTCCTGCCATTCTTTATAATGGCAGACATTATGCCGATTGCCCCGCCGCTGGGCTTTATCATTTTCCTTGGTTGGAGACTGATGCGCCCGGGGCTTATGCCGATGTGGGTTGGCGTTCCGCTGGGCGCGTTTGATGACTTTTTTAGCGGGCAACCTTTTGGAAGCGCGATATTCTTGTGGTCGCTCACTATGATCGCGTTAGAACTTATCGAAACCAGGTTCCCCTGGCGAGGATTCTGGCAAGATTGGTTCACTGCAGGTTTCGCAATCGCGCTGTATATCGCGGCTGCCATGCTTGTTTCCGGAGCCACCATCTCACCCACTCTCTTTAGCCTGCTTGCCCCTCAAGTTGCGCTTTCGATCCTGCTCTACCCGCTGCTTGCACGGGTGATTGCGCGGGCTGATCGGTTCCGCCTTTCACGGGCGCGGAGGATCGGGTGAAACGGTTTTTCAAATTCAAGAGCGGTGCGAGGCGCGCGGGTCCCGTGGTGAATGCCTCGACATTGCGCAATACCTTTGATCGCCGCACGGTGGTCATTGGCGGGATCCAAGCTTCCGTTGCCGTTCTTCTGGCTGGCCGTATGGGCTATCTCGCGATTGCTGAGAATGAGAAATATCTCCTCGAGTCAGAGAGTAACCGGGTCAACCTTACTCTCATTCCGCCGCGGCGTGGATGGATTTTGGATCGCAACGGCGCTCCTCTAGCCTCCAATCGTGCTGATTTTCGCGTCGATGTGATTCCTGATCGCTTGTCCGATCCCGGGCGTATGCTCTCTGAGATCGGTGCGCTGCTGGAGCTTGAGCCTGACCGTGTCACCGACCTTAAAGCAAAGGTCGAAAGCGCACGCGGGTTTGCCCCTGTCGAAGTGGCAAGCGGTCTCAGATATGAGCATTTCGCAGCGCTCAGCGTGAGGCTTCCTGATATGCAAGGGGTGGTACCTCAACGCGGGTTTTCGCGGTTTTACCCCACTGCCTCTTCAGTTGGCCATTTGATTGGCTATGTCGGCCCTGCATCGGCTGAGGAATATGAGCTTGATCGAAACCCCATCCTGATCACACCCGGTTATAAGATCGGCAAGGATGGTCTTGAAAAACAATTCGAACAGGGACTTCGCGGAACACCCGGAGCGCGCCGGGTCGAGGTAACGGCCGGCGGCCGCATTGTCCGCGATCTTGAGACGCGCGAGGATATCCAAGGCGATGCGGTGAAGCTCACCATTGACGGCCCGCTTCAGGATTATGCAGCGCGCCGTATTGGACTGGAAAGCGGTTCAGTCGTGGTCTTGGACTGCCAGACAGGCGACCTGTTGTGCATGGCCTCGATGCCAAGCTTTGACCCAAACAGCTTTTCCGATGGCATAGGATCTGTCGAATACTCGATGCTGCGCGAGGATCAACGCGTGCCCTTACGCAACAAGGTTCTGAAAGGGCTTTATCCACCAGGATCAACGGTTAAGCCAATGCACTGCTTGGCGTTTCTACAGGCCGGAGTCTCGCCGCAAGACACAATCGTTTGCGGCGGCGGGCGGCGGATTGGGAGCAGGTTTTTCAACTGCCACTCCAATCACGGCGTGGTCAATATGGACAAAGCCATCGCGCAAAGCTGCGACAGCTACTTCTACCACTTCGCCCAGCAAATCGGTTTCGATAAGGTCGCAGCGCTCGCCAAAGATCTTGGCATGGGGCAGGAATTTGAGCTTCCCGTAACCAGTCAATTTTATGGCACTGTTCCTACATCTGACTGGAAATTCAACAAGTTCGGGCGCGAATGGCAGGCGTTTGATACAGTCAATGCATCCATCGGACAGGGATATTATCTCGCAAGCCCTCTACAGCTGGCCGTGATGAGCGCGCGGCTCGCCACTGGTAAACGCGTGAGCCCCCGCCTGCTTCTGGATAGTCCGGCGGAGAAGCCTGAAAGCTATGGCTTTGATCCTGAGCAGCTTGCCTATGTCCATCAGGGGATGAGCAATGTGGTCAACGGCGCCGGTACTGCCCGCCGAGCGCGTCTGCCGCTCGATAATGTAAAGATTGCGGGCAAAACCGGAACTGCGCAAGTCGTATCACTGAGCGTGTCTGATGGCCGCAGCGGTCCGTGGAAGTACCGCGATCACGGGTTGTTCACTTTCCATGCGCCGGCAGAAAACCCGCGTTATGCAGGCGCCGTTGTCATTGAGCATGGCGGCGGCTCGGGCGCTGCATACCCCATTGCGCGCGATGTCGTGACATTCATTTTCGATCCCGCCAAAGGGGTTGACGCACTCAAACGCCTCGAAAGTCAGTGGGGCGGCACTGCGCAGGAACGGCTCGAGAAGCGTTATGCCGCGTATGCAGCCGAGCGCGGCACAGTCGTTTCACCCCCTCCCCAGCGCGATGAGGATATCTTCGACAAGGTCGAGGCAGAGGCACGGCTCGAAGCAGAACAAACACAGGAAATCGGCGATAACTTCGTTAAGCCGAGAGAAGATCAATCCGCCTCAGGAACACCTCCGCCCGATTCAATCGTGCCCCCTCCAGCGGCTGAGCCTTCCACATGAGCGCAAACACAGGTGTCATACCCGAGCCGATAGCGCGCCAACCGTGGGGAATGCTCGTCCCGTTGTTCCTGCTTGTAGCGTTCGGCGCAGCTGTGCTTTTTTCTGCGGCGGGCGGCAAAATGGACCCGTTCGCATCCTCGCACTTGGTCCGCTTCTGCGTATTCTTGGTGATGGCCTCAATCATCGCCTCGCTCCCGCGCGCTTTTGTTCGGTTCATGACCTATCCGGCCTATGTCGTTGTTATGCTGCTCCTTGTCGGGGTGGAAATTCTCGGCAATGTTCGCGGAGGAAGCCAGAGGTGGCTCGACCTTGGCTTCATGGTGCTCCAACCTTCTGAGCTTATGAAGCCGGTTATCGTTGTCACCCTTGCTCAGTTTTATGCCAGCCTCCCGCTTGGAATGATTGCTGGCTGGCGCGCTTTGGTTATCCCTGGCGTTCTGATTGCTCTGCCCGTCTCATTGGTTTTGCTCCAGCCCGATCTGGGAACCTCACTGGCTATCGTATTTGGCGGCGCGGTGGTGATGCTTTTGGCAGGCTTGCCCCTGAAATGGTTCATAGGAGGCGGTGCTGCTGCGGCGGCGGCTGCCCCTCTCGTCTACTTCTTTGGCCTCCAAGATTACCAGCAGCGCCGCGTCATGACGATGTTCAACCCTGAGGCGGACGCTTTGGGTGCCGGCTATCATATCAATCAGTCCAAGATCGCAATCGGTTCTGGAGGCGTTTTCGGAAAAGGGTTTAACAACGGTTCGCAAAGCCATTTGCAGTATTTACCCGAGCCGCAGACAGACTTTGTCTTCGCCACAATGGCTGAGGAATGGGGTTTGGCAGGAGGCCTATTTGTGCTCGCCGTTTTCACCATAATATTGGGTTGGGGTTTGCGCGTGGCCCGAGAATCACAGGACCGTTTTGCCAGTCTTCTCGCGGCCGGAATGACGGCAACGATTTTCTTCTACGTCGCGGTCAACCTCATGATGGTTATGGGAATGGCGCCCGTGGTTGGCATTCCCCTACCCTTTATGAGCCATGGCGGCTCTTCGATGATGACCAATATGATCTGCATCGGCGTGCTTATGATGGTCAACAGATGGAACCGCGAAGCGCCTCGTTCAGGTTTGTCCAGCTGAACGCATTGCGCTCGCGGCAATCAATCAGCCCTCCAACTTGAACTAACCGCTTATCTGCGCAGAGCCTCACGTCCGGTGACGAACCGCCAAGATGACGGCGGCGTGAGTGGGTGAATTTGTCCGCGCAGCGTCAGGCTCTCTTTAACCCTTGCTGGCCTATCCCGATTGAATGGGTAGGGCCGCAGCGATCTTGCATATTCTCTTGTCAGCTTGGCTATTAAGCTGTGCATTGCCTGCATTTGCGCAAGATTTCAAAGAGTTCAATCCTGATCATAGCTCTTATCAGCGGTTGGGAAACAGTCCTGCTGCCCGCGGTTTTTTGCCCAATACCGCCTCCTCAAACCGTGACCAGAGCAAGCACCTAAATGTGCCCAGCGCAAAAGTTATGAATGCCATTTGGCGTGCATCTCAGCAAACAGGTGTCGAATATGAGTATCTGCTAGCTCAGGCGCAGCTCGAATCTGGCCTTGATCCCAGGGCAAAAGCGCGCACATCGAGCGCAGCTGGCCTTTTTCAGTTCATTGAGGGCACATGGCTGGGCAGCTTGGACAAATACAGGGATAAAATCCGCGCAAAAGCGGCGATTTCCGGCGGTCTCTCCCCCGACGCCACGCGCCAAGAGCAACTTGAATTGCGTTATAACCCCGAACTTGCCTCACTCGTGGCCGCTTCGTTTGCTGTCGATAATGGAGAACGGTTGAGAAATGTTCTTGGCCGAACAGCGAAATCAACCGAGCTTTATCTCGCGCATTTTCTCGGAGGCGGCGGGGCAGTTCGTTTCATGACGGCATGGAAACACAATCCCCACCAAATGGCGGCCTACCTTTTCCCCAAGGCCGCGCGCGCCAATCGCCCGGTCTTTTTCACCCGGTCGGGCCGCGCGAGAAGCTTGCGCAGTGTCTTGGATCATTTTGAGCGAAAGATGCAAACTGCGCTTGCAGATCTCAACGCTGCGGATGCGGATGTGGGGGCTGTACCAATCGGCCACGCTTTCGCATCGCAGAATGGAGCCGCATTCCAACTTTCACGGGCGACAGATGGGCTAGGTATCAGCTCACGAAAGGCATCTGACAGATTGCAGGTCCTGTCGGCACAAAGTTTGCTTACCGGGCTTGGTATCAACGATTATTCTGCAAACGGGCAAAAGTCGGCGAGCTCAAAGCTTCAACGGGCAGCACTCACTTTAGGAGAGGCGACGGGAAAATTAACCGGTTTCACGCAGGCGCTCGGCAATCCACCACAGCCAAGCAGATCACACCGTCAAAGTTGCAATCACATCGAAATGTGTTATACCGACCCCATGAACACATCAACAATCACACAGGTCCAGAAACTCATCGCAGCTGGCGCATTTACAAAAGCGGGAATTGCGCGCGCTGCTGGTCTGCACGCAAACACATTGCGCGACGCCAGCGAAGCGGATTGGAACCCCACTGCGGAGACGCTTGCAAAATTGCAAAAATTCCTCGACGCCAACGACAACACACCCGTCCTTGTCGGCGCTGAAGAGATTATCAACGAAGCGCGCAACGGACGGATGTACGTTCTTGTCGATGATGAAGACCGCGAGAATGAAGGCGATCTCATTATCCCTGCCCAGATGGCAACACCGGCCGCAGTGAACTTCATGGCAACGCACGGCCGGGGGCTCATCTGTCTGGCACTCGACAAAGCGCGTGTGGATCAGCTTGGGCTCGACCCGATGAGCCGCAACAACAAGGAAAGCATGCAAACCGCCTTTACTGTCTCGATTGAGGCTAAAGAAGGGGTCACGACCGGCATCTCAGCAGCAGACCGGGCGCGAACGATTTCGGTGGCGATTGATGCGAGCAAGGGTTCAGATGATATCGTTACGCCGGGACATGTGTTCCCACTAATGGCCCGTGATGGCGGGACACTTGTTCGCGCTGGCCATACAGAGGCGGCGGTCGATATTTCCCGGCTCGCTGGCCTAAACCCCTCTGGAGTGATCTGCGAGATCATGAATGAGGATGGGACCATGGCCCGTCTCGATGACTTGATCGAATTTGCGCGCAAACATGAGCTCAAAATCGGCACCATTCGCGATCTTATTGCTTACCGTATGCGCAACGATTATCTGATCGAGCGCGTAGATGAGCGCAGCTTTGAAAGCGATTACGGCGGCCAGTGGCGCATGATAACCTATCGCAACACCGTATCCGATAATGAGGCCTATGTGCTCCAAAAAGGGCATATTACACCTGGCGAACCCACCCTCACTCGCGTCCATCCTATCTCTGTGTTTGACGATGTCCTGGGCGCTCCAGGGCCGCGCAAGCGCACTTTGCAAAGAGCAATGGGTGCGATTGGTGACAAAGGAGCCGGCATTATCGTGATCCTAACGCAGCGCGTGGGCCAGGGTGCCAAATGGACGCCCGATGAAGAGCATCGCAACATCGGTATCGGCTCGCAGATCCTCGCTGATCTCGGCGTGCAGGAAATGACTCTGCTGTCCAATTCGCGCCCTGATCTCGTGGCGCTTGAAGGCTATGGCATTTCGGTCACCGGCCACCTGCCCATCCCTGAGTAATCGGAAGGGTAAAGGTCTGCCTTTAGGGCTTGCCTCAAGCTCTCCCTTTCTTCACGCATTTTCTGCCCGTGATGTGGGCGATCTGAGCCGCCACGCAACATCCATCCACAGCAAAGGACCCGAACCATGGCAAAAATACTCATCGTCGAAGCGCGTTTCTATGAAGCTTTCAACGATCAGCTGATTGCAGGGGCAAAAGCCGTCCTGAAAGCTGCGGGTCACGATGCCGAAGTGCTCACAGTTCCAGGCGCACTGGAAATTCCAGGGGCCATCGCCCTCGCGGCAGAGAGCGGGGAGTATGACGCTTTTGTAGCGATTGGTGTGGTTATTCGCGGAGAGACTTATCACTTTGAGATTGTCGCTGGTGAGAGCGCGCGGGCGATTATGGCTCTGACGATGGACGGCATTGCTATCGGCAACGGCATTTTGACGGTTGAAAATGAAGCTCAAGCCAGCGTGCGCGCTGATCCTGCGCAAAAGGATAAGGGCGGCGAAGCGGCCAATGCAGCCATAGCGCTTCTTGATCTTCAAGCGCGTTTTGATGCTTAAGCCATAGTAGACGCCTGAGCCATAGCAGCCGATCTGTCCGCGTGTCCGTGCTGAGACGTTTAAGACGCCTGCATGTATAATATCCTGTGGCAGCGCCTTCTTATGCCCATAACTACGTGTTTGTACGGATACCTCCCTCCACCACGCCCAGCTAAGGGTTGTCCCTAGGCGGCCCCGAAAGGGTCCCTTGGTGCTCCCACATTGCGAAAAAGATAAGGAGGGCGGGATGATCCAACTCACTTCCCACGAAGTCGATGAACTTAAGTTCTGTATGGACGAACTAAAAGGCGTGCTCAGCCTGCTTGACCAAGCAGGAGCAGGCATAGCTGCTATTCATGTCAACGCTGCGATCGAGCAATTGGAAAAAAACCTTCAGGTGGTCGAAACGGGCGGGCAAAACTCCAACGGCGCGCGGATCTTTTTCAACGAGGAGAACGGCTAGTCCCTCCATATTGGCGGTTTAATCGCTTGGTTTGTTGGATAATGGACCATTCTTGCGCTCAAACTACGGGGTCTCCCTTAGTGTTCCGCACCGTAGGCTCGATTAAACATTAACAGGGGCAAGCGATCCACTGAACCACGCCATACTGGCTTGGCGCTACCCTATGGGGAAGGGGTTGGCCTATGCACAGTGTCTGCAAAACCATCAAATATTTTAGGGCCTTACCCCAGCCACACGCTCGCGCGATGGGGCTGCTCCATTTGATGTCCCCCTCAGGGTGAGGCGGCGTCAATCGTGTAAACCACGGACGGAGTGATGGAGAGGCTTATGCTTACACAGATTGCTCAACCCCAAAACGGTGATGAGCCGGTATCTGGGACCGATCTCAGCGCTTTGGCGGAACACTTGTCGGTGATTGCTGATGCATTGCGCAAAACAACTGGCAGCATGGATCAGGCAGAAATGTCCGCTCTCGAGGGGTTCCGGACAATGTCTGATACGGCCGCGTTGAGTGCGGCTTCACAACCTGCACCGCATGAGCCTATTCCTGCGGCTCAATCACCGCGCCCCGTGCACTCCGATCCAATATTGCAGCGCAGGCGCTACGCAGCCCTTGCGCGCGAAGCCTATGCTATTCGCAGGCGGCGGTGCGATATTTTCGAAAATGCCGAACTCTTCGGCGAACCTGCGTGGGACATATTGCTCGATCTTTACGTTGCCCAATCCGAATGCAAGCCTGTCTCGGTGTCGAGCGCATGCATAGGGTCCGCAGCGCCGCCGACAACCGGTCTGCGATGGCTCGGTGTCCTCTCCGAGCAAGGCTTGATTGTACGCGAACACGACCCGGAGGACCAGCGACGTGTCCTCGTGCGCTTAACCGATAAGGGCCTCGAGGCAATGGACAAATACTTCGCCAAAGCCATGCACACGGCCTAAACTTATCATACATCTGAGCGGTTTCGGCGTCCCGCTGCCTCCCATTTATGCGTAATTATGCGCCAAGCGATCCGAAACATCCGCGCCCTGCGTAAACCGCGCTGTCACCAAGCTCTTCCTCGATCCTGATGAGCTGGTTGTATTTCGCCAGCCTGTCAGAGCGCGCGAGGCTGCCGGTTTTGATCTGGCCGCAATTGGTGGCGACCGCCAGATCGGCGATAGTTGCGTCCTCGGTTTCGCCCGAACGGTGGCTCATAACCGAGGTGTAACGCGCGCGGGTCGCCATATCGACGGCGGCGAGCGTCTCAGTCAGCGTGCCAATCTGATTAACCTTCACGAGAAGCGAGTTGGCAAGCCCGTCCGTGATCCCCTGACCCAGACGCGCTGGGTTGGTCACAAACAGGTCATCACCCACAAGCTGTACCCGGTCCCCAATGGCTCTGGTGACGGCGGCCCAGCCCTCGAAATCGTCCTCGCTCATTCCGTCTTCGACAGATAAGATAGGATAGTCATCGCACAGCTTTGCGAGGTAATCGGCCATGCCCTCCCCGTCCAGGCTAAGCCCCTCGCCGGAGATTTCGTATTTGCCATCGCGGTAAAATTCGGTCGCAGCGCAATCGAGCGCAAGAACTATGTCCTCACCCGGTTTGAAGCCCGCTTGTTCAACTGAGGCCATGATAAAATCAAGCGCCGCACGCGTGCTTGCAAGGTCAGGGGCAAAGCCGCCTTCATCACCAACACTGGTCGCCAAACCTTTGTTGTGGAGGCCTTTTTTGAGCGTATGAAACACTTCTGAGCCCCACCGCACAGCTTCTGCAATGCTGTTGGCGCCGACAGGCATGATCATGAATTCCTGAATGTCGATAGGATTATCGGCGTGCTCACCGCCGTTGATGATGTTCATCATCGGCACCGGAAGGACGTGTGCCGCGACACCGCCAAGGTAGGAATAAAGTGGAAGTCCGCGTGCATTTGCCGCCGCCTTCGCCACCGCAAGGCTGGTGCCGAGAATAGCGTTGGCGCCAAGTCGTCCCTTGTTCGCCGTGGCATCCAAGGCGATCATGGACAAATCGACGTCGCGCTGATCTTCCGCATCATACGCGCCGACAAGCAAGTCGCGAATATCCGTATTGACCGCTTCAACAGCCTTTAAAACGCCCTTGCCCATATAACGAGACGTATCGCCATCGCGCAGTTCGACCGCTTCGTGCGCGCCGGTGGACGCACCTGAGGGAACCGCCGCGCGTCCAAAACTACCGTCGTCGAGTAGAACATCCACTTCGACCGTCGGATTGCCCCTGCTGTCGAGGATTTCGCGGCCATGAATGTCAATTATCGTTGTCATTATTGGAACTCCGGGGTGAGAAACGTATATAACTATTAGGACGTCCGGTGTTATCCCCTACTCCGGATGCCCGCATCACTGCTTCGCCCCGCCCTTTATGCGCGCGAGGTGCAAGGTGCAAGAAACATAGGTTTGCATGAGGCAGGCTTGCATGAGACGAACTCGTATTTACATGATAGTGCACCGCAAAAAACTTGAAGGCTAGAGACCCCATGGTAGAATCGAAGACAACAAAGACCACGCGCAAGGCTCCTGCAAAGACTGCGGCAAAACGCACCACAACTCGCAAGGCGGCACCAAAGAAGACCGGCGCAACCGCGAAGACAGCAGAAGCAGAAAGCGCTGGCACTGGCACCGTCGAGGCGAAAAGCCGCTTCAATGCAGCTCTTGCGGAAGCAAAGGCAGGTGCAGCAGCGCTTCGTAACGAGGCGAACACACGCGCAAATGAGGTGCGCGACAATGCAAAAAGCCGCGGAGATGACGTGATGTCTGATGTTAAAGAATATGGTGACAAAGCCAAAGTACGCGCAGGCGAACTGGCTGTGGACGGAAAAGCAGCAGCTAGCGATGCAATCGCTTCTGTTGGTAAGGCCGTGGGCGATACGGCAACGCAATTGGACGAGCGTTTTGGCGAGCAATATGGCGACTATGCCCGGTCAGCCTCGCGCACACTGGCTGAAACTTCGGCTAAGCTGGAGGCCAAAAGCATCGAAGAGCTTGGCGAAGACACCCGCGAGGCGATCCGCAAAAGCCCAGCGGCCGCGGTTGGCATCGCTGCGGTTGTCGGTTTTCTCGTCGCACGCCTGTTCCGCAACCGCTAAACCGGCGGGTGCAGCCCTTAAGGCCTAGAGAGAGGGGACTGAATGGAGGAGGCTCAAAAGCCCGCCGGCGCTGGACGCGTTGACGGTGCTGCTCCCAATTCTGCTGATACTGAACTTGAGGAGGGGCAGGAGAACGCTGCGCCTCCTTTTGATCCCTCTTTGATGGACGAAGCATCAGCCCTAATCGACAATGCGCGAACCTATGCCGAGGCTGAGCTGGGCTTCCAAAAAACCCGCGCGGCATATGCTGGTCGTTTGTTGGGCGTATCGCTCGGCCTTGTCGTCGTTGCGCTCATCTTGCTCCACATCGCTTTTCTCGCGCTAGCCGTTGGGCTGGTTCTGGCGTTTGAGCCGCTGACCGGTATCTGGGGCGCTATCGGAATTGTCTTTGGCGGGCTTTTGCTGGTCGTGGGATTGCTTGGATGGGGCGCGTTTACTCGGGTCAAAAAGCTATCCTCGCTCTTCTCTTCTTCCGATAAGGATGGCGCATGAGCACGATTGATGAGCGCCTTACCGACTACCGCGAGCTTCGCGATGCATCCAAAAATGCGCTGATGTCCGACATTAAGCATGCCCGCGCCACCTTTTCCGCCAAAGGCCTGACCGATCGCTATCTTGGCGGCGTCGCGGAAGGTGCAAAGGGCGTCTACGAAGTGGCTAAGGTCCACACCGTCGACAACCGCGGGATCATCGCGATTATGCTGGGCGCTCTCGCCTTGTGGTTTGGCCGCGAGCCTCTGCTGGCAGCGATGACCGAAGTAATCGAAGAACCAGATGAAGACGCCGCTCCCGCGCAATCCTCTGCTCAGGACCCCGTTCAGCCAAACGAAACCGAAACCCCGCCAGAAGGACCGTCTTCCGGAGACACAAATGACGACTAAAGATACCAACGACGCAGCCAAACGCGATACCCTCCGCCAAAAAATCGAGGCGAATGAGCGCCGGATCGCAGAGCGCACGCTTGGCGATTCCGCCAGAGATACGGCGAAGGCTGCGATCGACTACACCCGCGAAAACCCGCTCAAAGTGATCGGCGGCGCTGTTGTGGTGGGTGTTGCCATCGGCCTTATGACACAGCCTGGTCAGCGCGCGGCTAGCAAAGCGGCCACCAGTGCTGCGAGCGCTGCCTCCGGTGCCGCCGTAAAAGTTGGCGATGCTGCCACAAGCGCTGCGGGAACGGCGGCAGGCACCGTGAAAAATGTGACCAAAGATCGCACGAGCGCCTTTTGGGCTCTCATCGCTGATGCGCTTGCTGGCCATGCGATCGCTTTCATTGATCAGGTCTTTGGCGGGGCTAATGCTGGCAAGGACACTCTCGAAGACTTTGGCGACAGCGCCGTTTCCAAAGCGCGCGATCTTCGCCGAGAGGCCAGTTACATGGCGGGAAGCGTCGCCGACAAGGGTCGCACAGCCACAAGGCGCACAAAACGCCGCGCCGAACGCGCTGTTCGCGACCTGACCGAGCGTGTGCGCCACTAAGCTGCTCCAGAATTCGCCCATAGAAATTCGTCTATAGAAATTCTTGCCTAGGCCGGGGGCAGAGCTTGCTCTCTCGCCTTGTGCTTAGAGCGAGCTTCTATTAACGGGCGGGGAACGATTGGGGCACCGCGCACCGCCTTGCCCTACTAACTCCTCCCCAAGGAAGCACGCCATGGAAGAAGCAACACCAAGCCAAAAGCTCCACCTCGTCATGGGAGGCCGTGTGATTGACCCGCGCGGCCACGACTTTGCCGACCCTGAAAGCGTTCATGTCGTAGGCGTGTTCAGCTCTTATGAAGCCGCCGAAGATGCCTGGCGGGCCCAGGCTCAGCGCACCGTCGATGATGCCGAGATGAAATATGTCATCGTGCACATCCACAAGCTTCTTACACCAGACGCCTAAACGCAGCTTTCACTGAGATGACCTACACGCTTCGCCCTTACGAAGTGGGCGATGCCCCTGCCCTTGCCGCCCTTACTCTGGATGCGATCCAGACTATTGGTGCGCGCGGCTATTTGCCTGAGCAGGTGGAGGTTTGGTCATCCGGGCACATCCAAGCAGAGCGGTTTGCTGCGCGCGCGAAGGCAGGTCATCACATTTATGTGATGACCGATGAGACCGGCGAAATCGCCGCCTATGCCTTGCTGGAGCCAGATGGCCATTTGGACATGCTCTATTGCTCACCCGGCCACTCGGGCCGCGGTCTGGCTGCACGGTTACTCGATCATGCAGAGAGCGAGGCGATCAAAATGGGTGTGACAAAACTCTATACCGAGGCAAGCGAACTTGCGCGCGGCCCATTTGAACGCGCGGGATACGTGATGCTAAAGCGCCGTGACTTTGAGATGCACGGGGTCGCAATCCACAATTATGCGATGGAAAAGCCTTTGAGATAAGGCCTTTGCGACTTAAACTTTAGATGAATTCGATCTTTTCGATAAGATAAAATTTATCGCCAGAAGGGACCGAAACCTCGATCTCTTCTTCGACCTGCTTCCCAATTATAGCACGGGCGATGGGCGAGGAATAAGAGATGCGGCCCTTAGCAGCATCCGCCTCAGTCTCACCCACGATCTGATATTTGACCGGTTTGTCGTCTTCATCCAGCATGGTGACAGTCGCGCCAAACACCACTTTGTCGCCGGACAGAGTGGTAGGATCAATGATCTGCGCGCGGCTGATCTTGCCTTCAAGATCGCCGATTTGCGCTTCAACCTGGCCCTGACGCTCTTTAGCGGCATGATATTCAGCATTCTCTGAAAGGTCGCCATGCGCGCGCGCTTCTTCGATCGCATCAACAATTCGTGGGCGTTCGTCGCGAAGCGCCTTAAGGTCTGTGGTCAGACGCTCATAGCCTTCAGCGAGCATCGGCACCTTATCCATCGTAGCCATTCCTGTTTCTCTTAGTCTGTACGCCCTCCCCCAGCTTATCATCCGGGAAATTTCGCCCCCAACCGCCTCGCAAGAAGCGGCCACGTAGTCTCGAAATGAAGGGGAGAACGTCGTGAATTCTCAGCTATAGTAGTCTTGCAAAGACCGAACTTCAAGCTGTGAGGGTTTAAGCGCCTTAATTGAGGCCGCAACAGCGCGCGATGCCGCGGCTGTTGTGTAATACGGAACCTTCTTTTCCAAGGCGGTGGCGCGGATGGATTTTGAGTCCATCAAAGACTGCCACCCTTCGGTCGTGTTGAAGATGAGCGCAATTTCACCGTCGATGATTTTATCGACAATATGCGGCTGTCCTTCGGCAACCTTGTTTACCAGTTCGACGTCCAATCCCTGTTCGGTCAGATAGCGCTGCGTCCCTGAGGTCGCGACGACTTTAAAGCCGCAGTCAATGAGGTCTCGAACCGCTGAGACGATTTGCCCTTTGTCTCCGTTTTTAACAGAGACAAACGCGGTGCCCTCTTGCGGCAGAACCATTCCGGCGCCCAGCTGCGATTTGAAGAACGCAGGCTCGAAAGCGCAGTCGAGCCCCATGACTTCGCCCGTCGACTTCATTTCAGGCGACAGCACAGGGTCAGCGCCGGGGAAGCGGGCAAATGGGAACACGGCCTCTTTGATCGCCATGTAAGGCAGATCGCGGCGGAAGGGTTCGAAATCGGCTAGCTTTTCGCCTGCCATGACGCGCGCGGCGATTTTGGCGACGGGTTGCCCGATGGCTTTGGCAACGAAGGGTACGGTGCGGCTCGCGCGCGGGTTCACTTCGATGAGGTAGACCTCACCATCTTTAACCGCGAATTGGACGTTCATGAGGCCGCGTACTTTGAGCGCAAAGGCAAGCGCTTCGGCCTGACGCTCCATTTCCTCAATGATCTCTTGAGGGAGCGAATATGGCGGCAAGGTGCAGGCGCTGTCGCCGGAGTGGACCCCTGCCTCTTCGATATGCTGCATCACGCCTGCGATGCGCACTTCGTCGCCATCGCACAGCGCATCGACATCGCACTCAATCGCATCGCGTAAGTATTGGTCGACCAGCACAGGGCTGTCACCGGACACGTTCACGGCGGTTTTGATATAGTCATCAAGTTGAGCTTCGCTATCGACGATTTCCATCGCGCGGCCGCCGAGCACGAAACTTGGACGCAAGAGCACAGGATAGCCAATACGTGCTGCTGCTGCCGCGGCTTCATCGCGGGTGTAGGCAATACCGTTGTCGGGCTGTTTCAGGCCCAGCTCATTCACGAGCTTCGCAAACCGCTCGCGGTCTTCGGCGTGATCAATGGCATCGGGTGATGTACCAAGGATCGGGATCCCGGCATCTTCCAAGGCTTGGGCGAGTTTCAGAGGTGTTTGACCGCCAAACTGGACGATAACACCGACAAGCTCACCCGATTGCTGCTCTACCCGCAGGATTTCAAGCACGTCTTCTGCTGTTAAAGGCTCAAAATAGAGGCGGTCGGACGTGTCGTAATCGGTCGAAACGGTCTCCGGGTTGCAGTTGACCATGATCGTCTCAAAACCTTGCTCAGCCAGCGCAAAACAGGCGTGGACACAGCAATAGTCGAATTCAATCCCCTGCCCGATCCGGTTGGGCCCGCCACCAAGGATGACGATCTTTTTGCGATCTGAGACATCTGCCTCGCACTCAGGCTCGCCAAAGGTCGGGGCCTCATAGGTGGAGTACATGTACGGCGTAATCGCCTCAAACTCAGCCGCACAAGAGTCGATGCGTTTGAACACAGGCGTCACGCCTAGACTGTGGCGAAGCTCGCGCACTTCCTCTTCGCTGGTTGCCCCTGCCATGGCCTGGAGCGCATCGTGGAGGAGACCGGAACGTTTGGCCTGTGTCTCGGCAAGCCCGTCTTTAACGCCTACGCTGCGCACCGCCAAGGTCGAGAGGCGCTTATCAGAAAAGCCCATTGATTTGAGCTTGCGAAGGCCCGCAGCATTGCGCGGAAGTCCGTCGACCTGAACGCCTTTCTCCGCTGCAATAATCGCTTCGATCTGACGCAGGAACCATGGATCGTATCCGGTGACATTCTGGATATCCTCCAGGGAAAGCCCCTCGCGAAACGCTTGCCCCACTTGGAGCAGACGATCAGGGGTGCGCTTTGACAGAGCGGCGGTTATGACATCTTTGTGGACGCCCTCAATCTCGGTCACCCGATTAAATCCGTCGAGCCCTGTTTCGAGTCCGCGAAGCGCCTTTTGCACGCTCTCTTGGAAGTTGCGGCCAATCGCCATCACCTCGCCAACCGACTTCATCGCGGTGGCAAGATAGGGCTCTGCGCCTTTGAATTTTTCAAAAGTGAAGCGCGGGATCTTGGTGACAACATAGTCGATCGTGGGCTCAAAGCTTGCAGGCGTAGCCCCGGTGATCTCATTGGTGACTTCATCGAGCGTATAACCCACCGCCAATTTCGCCGCGACGCGCGCGATGGGGAAGCCGGTTGCCTTGGACGCCAATGCGGAAGAGCGTGACACACGCGGGTTCATCTCAATCACGATGAGGCGCCCGTCCTTGGGGTTTACCGCGAATTGAACGTTAGAGCCGCCTGTCTCAACGCCGATCTCACGCAGCACCTCAATCGAGGCATTGCGCATGATCTGATACTCTTTGTCGGTCAGGGTCAGCGCCGGGGCCACCGTGATGGAATCGCCCGTGTGCACGCCCATGGGATCGACGTTTTCGATCGAGCAGATGATGATGCAATTGTCCGCCTTATCGCGCACAACCTCCATCTCATACTCTTTCCAGCCCAGCAGCGATTCTTCGATCAGAACTTCGGTGGTGGGAGAGGCATCGAGCCCCTCGCGCACGATCCGGTCGAATTCCTGCGTATTGTAAGCAATCCCCCCGCCCGTGCCGCCAAGGGTGAAGCTTGGACGGATGATCGAGGGAAGGCCTGTGCGCTTCACGATTTCGCGCGCTTCTTCGATGGTGTTGGCAACGCCGCTGCGAGCGCTTTCCAGCCCGATTTTGTCCATCGCATCGCGGAACCGCTGGCGGTTCTCCGCCTTGTCGATGGCGTCCGCTTTTGCCCCGATCATCTCGACGCCGTGCTCTTCGAGGATGCCCATATCCTCCAGAGCCAGCGCGCAGTTTAGGGCCGTCTGCCCGCCCATCGTGGGGAGCAGCGCGTCGGGTTTTTCCTTGGCGATGATCTTGGCGACGATTTCGGGCGTAATCGGCTCGACATAGGTCGCGTCGGCAAACTCGGGATCGGTCATGATCGTTGCCGGGTTCGAGTTCACCAGAATGACCCGGTACCCCTCTTCTTTCAGAGCCTTAATCGCCTGCGTGCCCGAATAGTCGAACTCGCACGCCTGCCCGATGATGATCGGCCCAGCGCCAATCACAAGGATAGAGGAGATGTCATTACGTTTGGGCATTATTGGCTCTCGTTTTGGGGGCTGGCGTTTTCGGAAGTTGTTTCGGTGTTGTCGGGGTCAGTTTCGGGCTCGGGCTCGGGCTCAACAGGCACGGGGCCCACGTCGATCATAATCAGCCGCATGCCCTCTTGTTGCCGGGCACAGCCGCTTGCGATCATGGTCGATTTGGGCTGAAGCCCGCCGCGCACGCGGTAAAGCGCAGGGTCGCGGCCAGTGAAGAAAGCGCCCTTCTCATCGACGGGTGTTTGCATGAAGATATCGACGGCGGTGGAGGTCTCATTGGTGGACGTCATCGCACGGTTGCCAGCAGTGTCGTCGCTCCCCTCCACCATCAGGCGCTGCATGTCCTCAAACGCCATTTTGGTGATGTCGAAGGTGAATGTGGGGACGCCCATTTCCTCTGGGTAGCTGGCGAATTGGCTGGTGGGGCCGAGTAGGCTGGCGACGCGTGTGGGACATTCTTCGCTGAGCTCTGCGCCCTCGCGCGGGTCCTCGGGGAAGAGGATGTGGCAGCCGGTGAGGCTAATCACCATGAGCACTGAAGCACTTCGCCGGATCATGACGCGAGCCCGAGAACAATCGACAGAATAGCATACGCATTGAGGAATGCAGTCAAATATGGGTAGTTGAGAAGGTTCACGATCTCTGGCCATTCAGGATCGTCTGCCTCTAAGAGCGCCATCACTGCACGAGTTCTTGCTAGCAGTTGTCCCTTTAGCTTGTCTTCTAAATCGGCTTGTTGGATAGCGCTGGCTAGTTCAATCGCCTTGGACCTAATCTCTTTCAGCGTCTCTCCTTGGAGAACTTCGCCAACCACTGGCCAGTTCTGCGAGGCGATCACATCTGCGCCGACTGTTTCACCGATTTCGCTGACTTTGATCAATTCAGTCTTATCTAGATACCCCTCAAAAACGCGGGCAAAATACCTCGGATAATCCTTCGACTGATTGTACACCGAGCTCCCATTGAGGAAGGCATTTCGATAGTCAGAAAATTTGTTCGGAACAAAACGAAAAACCGGGCGCGAAAAGGGTATCTCCTTCTTTTGGAAGCAACCCGCTTCTAGGAGATAGCCCAAGAACCTCTCTGCACCTACATTTGTGTCTTCCACGGGCTCGGTCATTGCCAGACCCGGCAGTTTTTCAAACAACTCACGGGCTTGTTCAGTCAACTCATCAATATCCAAAAAGCCATCGGCAAATCTAAGATTGCTCGTTTGCTTGAAATAGTAGGCATCTAGAACGGTTTCGATAGCTACTTCGCTCACCCCAACCCCCGACAAACTTCTCGAAGAGGTAGAAGCTATCTTGCGGACCGGGGCTCGCCTCCGGGTGGTACTGCACTCCAAACGCGTTCTTTCCCTTCACCGCAATCCCGCAGTTGGAGCCGTCAAAGAGGCTCACATGGGTCTGCTCCAGCGTCTCGGGCAACGTCTCCGCATCGACTGCAAAGCCGTGGTTCATGCTGGTGATCTCAACGAGCCCCGTGGTCTCGCCCCAGCCCTCTCCGACACGCTGAACCGGGTGGTTTGCGCCGCGGTGGCCTTGGTGCATTTTGATCGTCTTTGCGCCAGCTGCGAGAGCAAGCATTTGGTGGCCCAAACATATACCAAAAAGCGGCATGTTAGCTTCGAGCAATTTCTTGATCACCGGCACCGCGTACTCGCCTGTCGCCGCCGGGTCTCCGGGACCGTTGGAGAGGAACACTCCGTCGGGCTTTAGCGCCATGATGTCGTCGTAAGGCGTCTTGGCAGGGACCACCGTCACCTTGGCACCAGCGCGTACGAGGTTCCGGAAGATGTTGTCCTTCGCGCCATAGTCGATCGCGACCACATGCGGGGTCGCATCGCGGTTCGCGCGGCCATAGCCATGACCCAAGCGCCAGTAGCCGCCTTCCCAGTTTTCTTGGGTGGCGCGGCTTACTCGGATGGCGAGGTCCATGCCCTCTAGCCCTGCCCAGCCCTGCGCGCGGTTGATGAGGGCGGGAATGTCAAACTTGCCCTCTATCGAATGGGCAATCACCGCATTGGGCGCGCCGGATAGGCGGATACGGCGGGTGAGAGCCCGCGTATCGACGCCCGATAGGCCGATTTTGCCATTTCTCTCCATCCACTCTTGGAAGCGCTCCAAGCTGCGGAAGTTCGAAGGCTCAGTCACATCTTCGCGCACAACGCAGCCCACCGCGCCTTCAACAGTGCTTTCAATATCCTCGCCGTTCGTGCCGACGTTTCCGATATGGGGAAAGGTGAAGGTGACGATTTGCGCTGCGTAAGAGGGATCGGTCATCACCTCTTGGTATCCGGTCATCGACGTGTTGAAGCACACTTCACCCACCGCGTCACCGGAGGCTCCAAACCCGCGCCCCCAAACAACCGTTCCATCGGCCAAAACAAGACAACCCGTCGCACCATCAGGTTGCGCAGGAATAGTGGCAGCAGAAGCCATTTGGGGCTCTCCGAGATAAGGTTTTCCAGCAATGTCGCTAAGACCCACCCGCTAAGCTTGCGAGGGGCTCACGTCAACCTATCTAGGGACGCATATTTGGGCTAAGCGGCCTGCATACGTAATTCAATCCACAAGAAAGACGATTTTTCGATGATCCGCGATGATATCAAAGCAGCGACCATTACCGCGATGAAAGCCAAGGGGAAGGAGCGCACTGCCACCCTTCGCCAGATGAGCGCTAAGATCAAGGACCGCGATATTGAAGAGCGCACGTCGGGTAAGGATATCGACGACGATGCCCTGGTGACGAGCGTGCTGCAAAAAATGGCCAAGCAACGCCGCGAATCGATTGAGATGTACGAGAAGGGCGGCCGTCAGGAGCTTGCGGATAATGAGAAAGCGGAACTGGCCGTAATCGAAGGTTTCTTGCCGCAGATGATGTCCGAAGAGGAAACTAGGTCCGCGATTGAAGCGATCAAGGCAGAAACCGGCGCGTCTTCGATGAAAGATATGGGCCAGGTCATGGGCGCTTTGAAAGCAAAACACGGCGCGGTGCTCGATGGGAAACTGGCGAGCGGGCTTGTGAAGGCGGCTTTGTCGTAACATAACACCGTTCGTGCTGAGCTTGTCGAAGTACGATTGGTAGGCACAAGAGCGCGTCCTTCGACAGGCTCAGGACGAACGGAGGTGGGTGTGTAAAGCTAGTGCAAAACTACTGCGCTCTCATGCTCGACACACCGAGCCCACCTAAGGCATAACAAACCCATGTCTATCACCCCGCAATGGAAGGATGAGCTGCGCGCGAGGATCACGCTTTCTACCGTGATCAATCGCACGACCAAGCTCACCCGTGCGGGGCGCGAGTTTAAGGCGTGCTGCCCGTTTCATAATGAGGCGACGCCCAGCTTTTACGTCAACGATCAGAAAGGCTTCTACCACTGCTTTGGTTGCAGTGCGCATGGCGATGTCATCTCGTGGATGACGGAGCAGCGCGGGCTGTCTTTTATCGACGCTTGCAAGGAGCTTGCGGGCGAAGCTGGGATGGAGGTCCCTGCCCCGGACCCAGTGGCTGCAAAGAAGGCAGAGAAACGCGCCGAGCTGATTGATGTGACCACCGATGCGCAGGGGTGGTTTTACGACAATCTGCGCAGTTCCGATGGCCGCGAGGCGATGCAATATCTTGCGGGACGCGGTCTAAAACCGGAAGTCTTGCAAGAGTTTGGCTTTGGCTATGCGCCCGAGAGCAAGCAGGCGTTGAACCGCGCCCTTGCCCGGTATGATGACGAAATGCTGGTTGAGACCGGCATGCGGATCAAGACCGATGACGGCACGACCTATGACCGCTTTCGTGGCCGGGTCATGCTCCCGATCCAAGACGCGCGGGGCCGAGTGATCGCCTTTGGCGGGCGGATCATGGACAAGCGCGATGGGGTGGCGAAATATCTAAACTCCCCCGACACGCCGCTCTTTGATAAAGGCCGGACGCTCTACAATCTCCACCGCGCCTCACCTGCCTCGCGCCAATCAGGGCGGATTGTTGTGGTCGAAGGGTATATGGATGTGGTCGCGCTCGCGCAGGCGGGCTTCGAGGATGCGGTTGCGCCTTTGGGAACCGCTCTGACCGAAACGCAGCTGGAAATGCTGTGGCGCATGGTTGAAGTGCCCGTGCTATGCTTCGACGGCGATAAAGCAGGTGAGCGCGCCGCCATGAGGGCAATTGGACGCGCCCTTCCCCTTCTCGCCCCCATGCGCTCTCTTTCCATCGTCCGCCTTCCAAGCGGGATGGACCCTGATGATTTGATCAATGCGCAAGGGGCAAAAGCGATGGGCCAATTGCTCGCCAATCCCAAAAGCTTGCTAGACGCCTTGTGGGAAGGTGAGCGCGATGCCCAGCCCCTTAGCTCCCCGGAATCCAAAGCTGGGCTCAAAGCCCGGCTGATGGAGCATGTCGACACAATCGGAAATAAGGACATTCAGGCACTCTACCGCCGCGAATTGCTCGACCGATTTTCCGCCTTCGCCTTCCCGCAGCGTGATAGCTCTGGCGGCAAGGCTTGGAGCAAGAACTCCGGCGGCAAATGGCAAGCAGGGCGCGCCGTCCCCAGAGGCCTTTCAGGCGAAGCGCGCGGGACGCTCGGGCGGGCCATGTCAGGCGGCCAGCGCGCGTCCTTAATGTCCGCTGTGATCGCCGGACTTGTGCGCCACCCAGACGAAATCGCGGTCCATTCCGAAGCCCTTTCGCGCCTCGCCTTAGCCGACCACAAAGCTGCACCTGCGATAGAATCGTTGATGGAGCTTGCAGAAACACTTGATTCGGGCGTCACAAACGCCATATCGGGGCTCGAAGGCATTCCTGCCCCACCGGAAAACCATCAGTTCGCCTTTCTTCGAGAAGGCACAGACCCCGGTGAAGCGCGCGAGGAATTGTCCGAAGCTGTATCGCTGCTGGCCCTAAAACCAGCGCTTGAAGCTGCTATGGCAGCGACAATCGCGCGGTTTGATGAAGACCCGGAGGGGGCTTTGGTAGAGCAGGCCAGATTGCGAGAACAGCTCCATACAGTTGATGAGCGCCTCAAGGAATTCGGGCGCAAAAAAGCCGGGGCTCCGGCTGAACAGGGTTAATCTGGGGCTTTTGTATCCAGATTGGGATTAACAGTTAGGTGATTGATCGGCCACAGCTGGGTAAGGGGATCCGGCGGCCAAACAATTGCCCGGGACACGGACTGAAAAAATATATGGCCTCGACCGCAAAAGCCGACAAAGACGACGCACCGCTGATCGACCTCAATGAAGCTTCTGTAAAGAAGCTCATGACTAAAGCAAAGAAGAAGGGCTACATCACTTATGATGAGCTCAACGCAGCTTTGCCCTCGGGAGAGATGAGCCCGGACAAAATTGAAGACATCCAAACTGCGCTTTCCGAAATGGGGGTCCAGATCGTCGAGAACGACGAAGAGGCTGAGGCTGAAGCGGAACAAGACGCCGAAGTCGAGGCAATGGAAGTCGACGACGACAAGAAAAAACCGGCCGCTGCAAAACCTGCCGCAAAGAAAACCGGAACGGGTGAGCGAACCGACGACCCAGTGCGCATGTACCTTCGCGAGATGGGCGCAGTGGAACTGCTATCGCGCGAAGGCGAAATCGCGATTGCCAAGCGTATCGAAGCGGGCCGCGACATGATGATCATGGGGCTGTGTCAAAGCCCGATCACTTTCCACGCGATCATCCAGTGGTCCGAAGCGCTAAACTCTGAAGACATGCAGCTTCGCGAAATCCTCGATCTTGACGCGATGCTTTCCAAAGAGCCTCCGCCTGACAAAATGGAAGAGGAGAACGAGGAAGCTGAAAAAGGCGGCGAGATCTCCGAGGAGACCGCTGGCCCCACCATCCGTGATGACGACGATGAAGTCGAAGATCACAAAGAAGAAGGTGAAGACGGCGAGGAAGGCGAAGGGGCCAAGAAAGAAGAGGAAGAAGAGGAGGACAACACCCTCTCTCTTGCTCAAATGGAAGCCGCGCTTAAACCTGATGCGATTGAGCGTTTTGCCCGCATCACCAAGCTTTTCAAATCTTTTGAGAAATTGCAGCTCGAGCGGGTTGACACGATTGCCGCAGGCGACATTTTTCCCAAGGCAAAAGAGAACAAATACGAGAAGCTTTCAGACGAGCTAACCGCAGAGGTTGAGAGCGTGCAGTTCCATGCTGCGAAAATCGAGTTCCTCGTCGACAATCTCTATGCCTTTAACCGCCGTTTGACCGCTCTTGGCGGCCAAATGCTGCGTCTGGCTGAGCGCCATAAAATCAAGCGGATCGACTTTCTCAAATCATACGTCGGCAATGAGCTTGACGACAGTTGGATTGCTGAACGTGCCGCGAAGGACAAGAAATGGGCTGCGTTTGCCGAGAAGGAAGAAGGCGCGCTTGACCGGATCCGCACCGAAATCACCGATATTGCTGCAAACACCGGCATGGCGCTTCCCGAATTCCGACGCATCGTCAACATGGTGCAAAAAGGCGAGCGTGAGGCGCGGATTGCGAAGAAGGAAATGGTGGAAGCCAACCTTCGCCTCGTGATTTCTATCGCTAAGAAATACACCAATCGCGGCCTGCAATTCCTTGATCTTATTCAAGAAGGCAACATCGGTCTGATGAAGGCGGTCGATAAATTCGAATACCGCCGTGGTTATAAATTCTCGACCTACGCGACATGGTGGATCCGTCAGGCGATCACTCGCTCGATCGCTGACCAGGCGCGCACTATCCGTATTCCGGTCCACATGATCGAGACGATCAACAAGCTTGTTCGAACTTCCCGCCAATTCCTGCACGAAGAAGGCCGCGAGCCGACCCCGGAAGAGATGGCAGCGCGTCTCTCCATGCCATTGGAGAAGGTTCGCAAGGTGATGAAAATCGCCAAAGAGCCAATTTCGCTTGAGACACCGATTGGCGACGAAGAAGATTCTGCACCTTGGCGATTTTATCGAGGACAAGAATGCGATCATCCCTGTGGATGCCGCTATCCAGGCAAACCTCAAGGAAACCGTTACCCGCGTGCTCGCCTCGCTGACCCCGCGTGAGGAGCGTGTTTTGCGGATGCGTTTTGGTATCGGCATGAACACCGATCACACTTTAGAAGAAGTGGGTCAGCAGTTCTCCGTGACCCGGGAGCGGATTAGGCAGATTGAGGCGAAGGCACTTAGGAAGCTCAAGCACCCAAGCCGCTCGCGCAAGATGCGTTCGTTCTTGGATCAGTAGTTCTGTCTTTGCTCAGGAAAGGGCAAACAATGAAATTTCGTCTTAGCCTTATCCTTGCTTCGTTTGCGCTCGCAATCCCGGTGCAGTCCGCTGCCGCGCAAGAAGGCCCTGCAATCACCGCTGCACCGCAATCAGAATCGGTTGTGGTCGCGCGCGAGATCATAGATCTGGGGATGCCCGAGGAAAAACGGGAGGCGATCTTTTTTGCCACCATGGAACAGATGATGGCTCAGATGAAAGAGGCTCAGCGGCAGTCAAGCCCTATCGAAGACCCACGGCTTACGGCCATCGTCGAGCGCAGCCTCGGCGACTTCAAGGTCAAAGCGATGGAGAAAATGTCGTTTCATTTACCCAGCATTATGGAGGGATGGGCTCTCGCTTATGCCAACATGTTCACAAAAGAAGAGCTTATCGATATCCGCGATTTCGTGGCAACTCCAAGCGGGCAGCGCTTCTTTGAATTGAGCCCTGCGATTGCCGCTGAGCCCAATTTTGCAGCCGCCAATCAACGATATATGAATGATGTCATGACCCTGCTTCCGCCGATGCAAGAACAATTGAAGGATGACATCATGGACTATCTCTCATCAGTCGAGCAAGCGGACAACGCGAGTTGAACTGAAGCCCCTAAGTCCTTCGCGGCTGCGGAAAACCGTTCTTCGCACTTGCAATATTGGTTTGGCTCCGGAATGTTTGGCCGAATTAAATACTGCTGAAAGCAACCTTCTATGCCAAAATCCGAAGTCGCCACGATTGCAATCGTCAGCCAGAAGGGCGGCTCCGGCAAAACCACTCTTGCGGTAAATCTCGCCACCCGCGCTGCGGATGCGAAACACGAAAGCTGTGTGGTAGACACCGATCCGCAAGCGACTGCTGCCTCATGGTCAGATTGGCGCGGGGATTTCCTGCCCGTGGTGGTCACCGCTCCCCCTGCCCGACTTGCCCGCACCATTGAGAGCGCGAAAAAGAACGGTGTGGATTTTGTCGTGATCGACACCCCTCCCCATGCCGATGCTGCGGCGCGCGAAGCGATCAAGGTCGCTGACATTGTCCTTATCCCAACCAAACCGCGGGCATTCGATCTCGCCGCACTCGAACCGATTGCTGACCTTGTGAACTACGCCAAAACGCCCGCCTTTGTAGTGCTTAACGGTGTACCCACTGGCGCGACCAAACTTGCCAAAAGCGCACGCGCGGCGGCCAAGGAAATGGGCCTGGAGATATGTCCAATCGAACTGGGCGACCGCGCCGACTTCCACCGCTCAAGCGCCAAGGGTGAAACCGCAGGCGAGCTTGCGCCTGATGGTAAGGCGGCCAAAGAAATCGACAAGCTTTGGAAATGGCTGAGAAAATCGCTCAAAAAAGCGGAGAAATAGCCGTACCCTTCGCGTCGGTAAGATTTAGTCGCGCCGCCTGCGATCATTCCTAAAGCTGCGCGCAAAGAGCTCGTATTTGAGCTTATAATCATCAGGGATCACAGGCTCTGGACCGTTTGCGATCCCGCTCAATCGCCACGATATCTTACCCAACTCATCGACCGGCACCGAGGGCCGGGAAACCTCAACGGTGCTGATGAGCGCTTGCCGCTCAATCAGGCAGCGTTCGTTTACAGCAGGAACCTTCGGGCTTCTATCCCGCTGGCAACGAGGCGATAGGTTCCTACGCTCAATTAGGCGACCAAGGCCGCGAAAAGAAAGCACATAAATCGCATGAAAACGCACCTTTCGGAGCCGAACTAAGTAGGAGCAAGGATTTAACAAGTTTGGCACGAGAGCAAAGGCCGGTTCAGCGGCGAGACTATTGTGAACCAAATGCCTCGACCCTTTCATCAATCGGGCCCCGCCATCAATCAGAAAGTTGAAAAGCCGCTATATCGGGCTGGCTACACAGCGCTGACCACACTATGTAGCGTGCCCATGCGTATAGCCATTGCCTCTGATCACGCCGCGACCGACCTAAAAAGTGAGCTTGCCGAATGGCTCATGGAAGAAGGTCACGAAATCGCCGACCTTGGCCCCGAAGCCGGGGAAAGTGTCGATTATCCCGATTACGGTTACAAACTTGCCGATGTGATCGCCGATGGAACTGCGGAATTTGGCGTTGCGCTTTGCGGATCGGGCATCGGCATTTCGATAAGTGTAAACCGCCATCCAGGGGTCCGCTGCGCTTTGGTATCTGAGCCATTGTCAGCGGCCCTTTCCCGCGAACACAACAATGCAAACTGCATTGCCCTTGGCGCGCGCCTGATCGGCATCGAAATGGCGAAGTCTTGCGTAGCTACTTTTCTAAGCACCCAGTTTGCCGACGAAGGCGATCCGGGTGGCCGCCATCAGCGCCGCGTTGCAAAGCTCGGCAAACCGCCACAACTCCCAGATTCTGGCCCAGACCATATCGAGACCCATCAATGAGCACCCAGCCTGACCACACAGCCGATCCTATGCATGGCTTCTGGCACGACAATCTCGCCAGCGCCGACCCCGAAATCGCGAGCGCTATTGGCAAGGAACTCGCGCGCCAGCAGGACAAGATCGAGTTGATCGCGTCTGAGAACATCGCATCAAAAGCTGTTCTAGAAGCGACAGGCAGCGTCTTCACCAATAAATACGCCGAAGGCTATCCCGGCAAACGCTATTATGGCGGCTGCGACTATGCCGATATTGTCGAAACTCTGGCCATTGAGCGTGCCAAGCAATTGTTCGGCTGCAGCTTTGCCAATGTTCAGCCGAATTCAGGCAGCCAGATGAATCAGGCCGTTTTCCTCGCGATGCTTGAGCCGGGCGATACCTTTATGGGCCTCGACCTCAATTCCGGCGGGCACCTCACTCACGGTTCGCCGGTCAACATGTCAGGCAAATGGTTCAACCCTGTCAGCTACGGCGTGACCGAGGGTGATGAACTGATTGATATGGACGCGGTTGCCGCGACCGCGCGTGAGCACAAACCAAAGCTCATTATCTGCGGCGGCACTGCCTATTCGCGCATTTGGGATTTTGCCGCGTTCCGCAAAATCGCCGATGAAGTGGGCGCGATCCTGCTGTGCGATATGAGCCACATTTCCGGACTCGTGGCAGGCGGCGCGCACCCATCGCCCTTCCCGCACTGTGATATCGTCACTTCGACAACGCACAAAAGCCTGCGCGGGCCGCGTTCCGGCATCATCCTTTGGAATGATGAGAAGTACACCAAGCCGTTAAATATGGCGGTGTTCCCCGGTCTTCAGGGCGGACCATTGATGCATGTCGTTGCTGCCAAAGCGGTGGCTTTCAAAGAGGCGCTGGCCCCAGAGTTTAAGACCTACTCTCACCGCGTCGTGGAGAACGCCCGTGCGCTTGCGGCGAGTTTGGAAGAAAATGGCCTTCGGATTGTCTCCGGTGGCACTGACAACCACTCCATGTTGGTGGACCTCACCGCGAAGGACGTGACAGGTAAGGCCGCAGAAGCAGGCCTCGACCGCGCATGGCTCACCTGCAATAAAAACGGCATTCCGTTCGATACCCGCTCACCGTTTGTGACCTCTGGCATTCGTCTTGGTACGCCAGCGGGCACCACCCGCGGCTTTGGTCCGGTGGAGTTTCGCCAAGTCGGCCAACTCATCGCAGAGGTCGTCGATGGTCTCTCCAAGAACGGTCCAGAGGGCGACGCGCAGGTCGAAGAGAGCGTGCGTCAACGCGTCGCCAAGCTGTGCGCCGACTTCCCGGTTTATCCCGAAGGGTAAGCAACCAAAATGCGCTGCCCGTTTTGCGCCCATGAAGACACGCAGGTGAAAGACAGCCGCCCGACCGAGGACAACACCTCGATCAGGCGAAGGCGTCAGTGCAATTCTTGCGGCGCCCGCTTCACCACATTTGAACGCGTCCAGCTGCGCGAGGTGGTTATCGTGAAAACGGGCATCGACGGATCTGAGCCACGCAGAGAGCCTTTTGACCGCTCCAAACTTGAAAAATCGGTGGCCCTTGCCTGCCGCAAACGCGCTGTTAGCCAAGAGCGCATCGACCAACTGGTCTCCGGCATCCAGCGTCAGGTCGAAACCGCTGGCGATGCGGAAGTGCCGTCGTCTCGCATCGGTGAGATGGTGATGGACGGGCTAAAGCAGCTCGATTCCGTGGCATACATCCGCTTTGCCAGTGTCTACCGCGATTTCTCAGAGGCCAAGGATTTCGAAGAATTTGCCAGCACTGTCGCTGATGCGGCTAAAGACTGACCTGTGACAAATAGGCCCATTATCGTGCTGGTGCGCCCCCAACTGGGCGAGAACATTGGCAAGGCCGCGCGCGCGATGCTCAATTTTGGGCTCACCGAGATGCGCATTGTTGCCCCTCGTGATGGCTGGCCCAATCCCAGCGCAGGCCCTGCGGCAGCGGGCGCTGATGTCGTGCTTGATCAGGCAAAGATATACGAGACCACCGCTGAGGCTGTCGCGGATTGCGAGCATGTTTACGCCACCACCGTGCGCAAACGAGGCTTAACAAAACCGGTGGTCGGTCCAGATGGCGCGGCGCGGTTGATGCATTCCGAAAGCGGCCGCCATGCCGTGCTCTTCGGACGCGAGGCATCAGGGCTTGCAACAGAAGACGTGGCGCTTGCCCGGCATATCCTTACCGTGCCCATCAATCCGGAGTTTGGCTCGCTCAACTTGGCGCAGGCCGTCATCCTCACCGCTTATGAGTGGTCGCGCATCGGTAGCGAGTATGAGGCCAGCGCATTAGTGCAACCCACTGCGGAAGGCGGAACCCTGCCCCCAGCGCCTCAGAAAGAACTCGAAGGCCTGATCGCGCATCTCGAAGGAATGCTGGGCTCAAAGGGGTATTTCTACCCGGAAGCGCGCGCAGAGGCCACGCGCCGCACGCTTCGCACCGTTCTGACCAAGCCTGCTTGGAACCACCTTGAGGTGCGCACTTTGCGCGGGGTTCTCACCTCGCTTGGCCGGGCTGATAAGGACTCATCCAAGGACCTGCCTGATAAGGGTTGATTTCGCGGCCCACCACTGTATACGCGCGCCCACGCAATTGGTCCCGCACCCCGGTGAAGCGGAGACCGCATTGGGCGCTTTGGCTTAATGGTGCGGTGCCGGGTTCAATGATCGCCAAATGGGCGATCCAGCAAATTTGAAGGATAGACATATGTCTAAGCGTAAGAGCTCTAAGCATAAACTTGACCGCCGCATGGGTGAAAACATCTGGGGCCGTCCAAACTCTCCAGTGAACAAGCGCGCCTATGGCCCCGGCCAACACGGTCAGCGCCGTAAGAGCAAGATGAGCGATTTCGGCCTTCAGCTTCGCGCTAAGCAGAAGCTTAAAGGCTATTACGGCGACGTCACTGAGAAGCAGTTCCGCTCGACTTACAAAGACGCAACGAAGCTTAAGGGCGATACTGGTCAAAATCTCATCGGCCTGCTTGAGCGCCGTTTGGACATGATCGTGTACCGTGCAAAATTCGCGCCTACGATCTTTGCTGCGCGTCAAATCGTCAACCACGGCCACATCTATGTGAACGGTGTGAAGTGTGACATTCCTTCACGTCGTTGCCACGTTGGCGATGTGATCAGCCTTGGCTCGAAAGCGAAAGAAATGGCTCTCGTCATCGAAGCGCAAAGCCTGCCAGAGCGTGAAATTCCGGACTATGTTGCCCCAGACGGTAATGACAAAGTTCAGTTCACCCGCGTGCCTAAACTCGACGAGGTGCCTTATCCGGTCACGATGGAGCCAAACCTCGTGGTCGAGTTCTATTCGCGCTAATCGTCGCGCCGAGCACAATCAGGAATTCAGGGCGGTCCTTCGGGGCCGCCCTTTTCTTTTGCAGGTTCGCCAAAGATCTAAGGGACGCGAATGCTAGCCGAATGCATGGACCGCTTAATCGCAGCGAAATCGGCGCGCTACGGCGGGCTCAAGGTCGTTCAATCGGCAGAAGCTCACGAACACGCTTCAATTATTTGCGAACCGCGTCCCAATGGACAAATTCATAGGCGATAGAGCCTTCGACAAGCTGCTCCCAAAGTTCACTGATCAGTTCCCCCGGCAGCCCGCGCGCATCAGCCTCAGCCTTCGCCGCTGCAATCACGCTCGCCTTGCGCCCTTCGTCACGCACAGCCTCTCGCGTCGGCTTAATCCGGGCCGCTGCCCGCATGTAGCCAAAGCGCCGCTCGAGCAGTGCCACGAGCTCGCGGTCAGTCGCGTCTACCCCTGCACGCACATCAATCATGGTCTCGCAGTCTTCAGGCGGCTTGGTGGGAGAGTCAGTCATAGGGTGCCACTTGGCCTCTCCCCTCGCATTTGTCGAGAGTTTGTGCGCCCAAATTCAGCGAGCAAGGCTTTCAGTGAGGAACTGATCAATCGAACCAAGCATCTGCGCGCGCGCATTGCTGTCACGAAGACCGTGCTGGAGGTCTTCAAATTCAACATAGGTCACAGATTTTCCAGCATCTTTCAGCGCATCCGCCATATCTTTTGAGTGCCGGACCTCCACATTCACGTCAAGCGTGCCATGGTAAAGCGCCACAGGTGCTGCAAACGTTTCAGCATGACGCCTTGGACTGCCCGCAGCAATATGGGGCCCGCGCCCCAGTTGTTCATCGCGAAATCGGAAATTGGTGTATCTGCGCGCATCGGAGCGCAGATACTCGAGGTCAGTCACAGGCGCGATAGCCACCACGGCTTTGTATAGATCAGGCTCAACCACCTGCGATTGAAGCGCGGCATAGCCCCCATAAGACCAACCTACGATGGCGGTCTTCTCAGGATCAGCAATCCCTTCTGATATAAGCCACCGGCCCGCATCGTTCACATCGCCAATTGCCACATCCCAAGCCTGATAGCCGTTGCGACCAAACCATGCTTCACCATAGCCCGATGAACCGCGGTAATTGGGTTGAAGTACGGCGTATCCACGAGCGGTGAAGAACTGGACGAGCCAGTCAAAACCCCAATAATCACGCGCGGCAGGACCACCGTGGGGTAGAACGATTGTGGCCAGATTTTTGCCGTCCGACCCCGGTGGCAGTGTAAGATATGCAGGGATTTCAGTCCCGTCAGCGGCTGGGTATGTCACTGGTTTCATCGACCCCATCGGGCGATCGACCAGGCCGTCACGCATAGCAAGCAACATCTCGAGGTTCTTGCTGGTCTTATCGAAGAGATAGACGGTACCCGAATCCGTGTCCGAAGAAGCGATGATCACGAGTTTGTTCTCATCCGCGCTCGCTCCTGCAAAGTTGATCAGCGGCTGGCTAGAAAGTGTGTTGCCCAGAGCGTCCGCTAGCCCCGCAAGTTCAGGGTCGAAATATTCGACCGACCGTTTCTCAGTAGCATAGGTCACCCCAACCACGCGGCGCTGCCGGCCAATACGGATAAGCCCGTCAACATCGACATCATCGCGCGCCGCTATCACACGAGCTTCATTGCTCCCGTCCAATGGCACTCCGACAAGAGCTCGGTATCCCCCGATCGAAGTGTAAGCCAGAAGCGAGTTGCTGTTGGCATCAACGGCCACCGGAGAATAATTGAGCGGACTGCCGTTCAATGTCACATCCTCGATACGCCGCCAGCTTTTTTCACCCGGATCGCGCGTCATGAAAGTGCGATCGGAGGTGAGAAAGCCCGCGCCATCGACACTGCGCCGGACCTTCAACCTCAAATTACCCCTGTCATCGGCAAGATAGAAGCTCGCCCCTTTGTCAGGTTGCACCTCCACCTTTCTTCGCCCGCTCACAACATCGAAGCGATCGACTCCGAGACCTTCCTTGGTGCTGGCAACACGCGTGCCGGTGGTGCGCTCTTCGAGGTAGTTCCTCGTGAGCAAGAGTTGACCCTCTTGCCCATCGACATCAAGCGCGACGATATCGCCGCCGTTCTGATTGAAGCCAAGTGCGCGCGATGAACGCCGCCGATTCATGCCGAGAGCGTCTGTGCCGTCGGCGCTCACTGCAAACATGCGCGAATAGGGGAGCAGCAAACCATCGCCAGTGCGCGCCATCCCGAAAACCTCGCACACAATACGCTCATCGGTTGCCCATTCACACCGGCTCAGATCAGCCTGAATTTCATCATTACCGGCAATCTGGGTAACAGCCGAACCGTCCTCCATATCAATCACATAGAGGACCTCACTATGGCCAGGTCCCGGCGCAATCCAGGCGAGCTTCGTTCCTGACGGCGACAAGCTGATATCAAGCACCGAAGAGCGTGCACCAAAACGTTTTGCGTCTTCTTCAGCGTCTGAAGCAGTCAATGGCGACCCGCCAAGGGCTGTCAGCCCTGTAAGCAAAGCACAGCCGACAAAGCCCGAAAGGCTTTTTGCAGTCAGTTTCATGAAATTCGTCCCATACCCGTAATGGAAATAACATTGCCAAGTATCAGAGCTTTGTCAAACCTCATTCCCCAAGATAATTATGGCGAAATTCTCTTGCAAAGGCAGTAAAACGCCCCGCAGCAATAGCATCACGCATTTTCTGCATGAGCGCTTGATAAAATGCCAAATTATGCTCGGTCAGCAGCATGGCGCCCAAAATTTCATGGGACTTGTGCAGGTGGTGCAGATACGCCTTGGAATAGTCGCGTGAGGCCGAACAATCAGACGTCTCGTCAAGCGGGCTTTGATCCTCAACAAAGCGCGCATTGCGCAAGTTGATCGGGCCATTCCATGTGAACGCCTGTCCATTGCGGCCAGAGCGCGTCGGCAGAACACAATCGAACATATCAATCCCTCGTTCCACCGCGCCAACAAGGTCGTCGGGTTTGCCAACCCCCATCAAATAGCGCGGACGGTCTTTGGGAAGCATCTCGGGCGCATAATCGAGCACCCCGAACATCGCCTCCTGCCCCTCACCCACCGCAAGACCGCCCACCGCATAGCCGTCAAAACCAATGTCGATAAGCTTCTGAGCGCTCACACGGCGCAGGTCTTCGTCGAGAGCGCCCTGCTGGATACCAAACAATGCAGAACGCGCAGCATGCTCTTCGCCGCTGTCAAAGCCCTCTCGGCTGCGCTTGGCCCAGCGCATGGACAGCTCCATCGAGGCAGCGATTTCATCACGCGGCCGGTCCGCGCGCGGGCATTCGTCAAAGCACATGACAATGTCGGACCCGAGCAGGCGCTGAATTTCCATCGAGCGTTCGGGTGTCAGCATATGTTTCGAACCATCAATATGGCTGCGGAACTCGACGCCGTCCTCGGTCAGCTTGCGAAGTTCAGACAGGCTCATCACCTGATATCCGCCACTGTCGGTCAGGATCGGGCGATCCCACTTCATAAAGTTATGAAGCCCGCCAAGCCGCGCCACCCGCTCAGCACCGGGGCGCAGCATCAAATGGTATGTGTTGCCAAGGATGATATCCGCGCCAATTTCGCGGACACTCTCAGGCTTCATGGCCTTGACCGTCGCAGCGGTGCCCACAGGCATGAAAGCAGGCGTGCGAATTTCGCCCCGTTGCATGGTGATTGTACCAGTGCGCGCGCGGCCATCGGTTGCGTGAAGATCGAAGGTGAAGCGCTCAGTCATAAGCGCTCCCTTAGCTCCTATGGTAGAGATGTCGAGGGCACGTTATCCCACCACGCGGCGCAACCGGCGCCTAACATGATCCTCACCCACGAGAGTGCGCGGGTCTGAAACTTCGATATCCTCTGGGAGCGATGCTGGCTCGATCCCCGCAAGACGATGATAAGCGCCCATTGCAGCGGCAAGTGGAAGTATCAGCCAATGTGTCAGAACAATTCCAAACCCAAACATCAATAGTCCCGTGGCCAAAGGAAGGGCACCACCAGCCACCACATAACTCGTCAGATCGGCACGATTTCTAGAGGCTAGAAACTTGTGCAAGATATAAATCGCTGGTGGCAGTACGGTTATGCAAACAATAAGAGAGAATATCAGACCAAACACAATGCTTGAAAAGAAATCTCCGCTTAAGATGTTCTCTTTGAGGTTCTCGCTGGCGCCAAACTCCCCATTAGAAAACCCGAGATGGAAGACGGCGGTATAGCAAAAATGGACCAATCCACCTGCCAAAGCAGCAGCTACAACCGCATTTCCTGAGGTTATAACTTGCAATGGTCCATCAAAAAACGTGGCGCTTTGTGTTTGAACAACGCTCGCGTTTGCCATGTCGTGCGGTTGCGCTTGGCTTTGTGCTGCAGGCTCGGCTTGGTTTGGCGATTGGTCCTTAGCAGAGTTTTCTCGAACGACAGTTGTATGCACGCTTGACGCTGCCGCTTTCTCTAATTGAGCAATCTCATCCTCGTCATACTCATACCCTGCGGACCTAAGGTGAAGAAAGCCCACAAGCGCTCCAGTTCCAAACGTTAACGCGACAAAAATCGAGACGATTCCTTCATCCGAGGCGGTCTGGATAAGGGCCATTGGCATAACTGCCACGCTTGCCGCCATTAGGGCAACAATGCCTAGTAAAGGATAGGTCACGCGTGCCTTTGTTTGAAGCTTTCGGAGCATTATATGCCCGGCGACAAAGATAGCGGCAAATACCACAGTCGGCAGGGTCATAGTCACGATAAGCTCGTCGGGCGAGATTCCTGAAAGGTCCCCTTCCCAAGCGTTATAGTGACGAAACTGAGCAGTTGCAAAAGCTCCTGCTAGCAAAGCCGAAACTATGTGCGCACTAATCTTTGTTGCGACAGGCTTGCCCATTACCGATGCTCCTCTTCAAAGATCACCTTTCAAGTAAACCCATTGGCTTAAACAATCGTTATGCCAATTTTCTCGCAAACAATTACTCCCTGAGCCTCCATCCGGACTTAAAGATAAAGGCAATAACCGCGACACAAACGCTCAGAAAACCCAAAGTCTGGCCCAGCGACACCCATATCGACACATCGGACGTACCGTAGAATGTCCAACGAAGCCCGCTCACCAGAAAGGCAATTGGGTTGGCGTAGGCGATCGTTGACCAGATACCGGGTAGGTCGTCGATGGAATAGAAAGTTCCGCCTAAGAACGTCAGCGGTGTGAGGAAGAGAAGCGGGATAATCCCAAGTTTTTCAAAGCTATCCGCCCATAAGCCCAGAATGAAACCAAAGAGCGAGAAGCTTGCTGCGACCAGCATTATGTATCCGAATGCGGCAAGCGGGTATTTGATCTCGTAATCCACAAAAAGCGTGGCGGTGCCCAAAATGATCGCAGCAAGGATCAAGCCTTTGGTTGCCGCAGCGCCGACAAACCCCGCAAGCGTCTCAGCGACGCCCACAGGCGCTGAAAGCAGTTCGTAAATCGTGCCAGTAAAGCGCGGCATATAGATACCGAACGAGGAGTTGCTTGTGGTTTCCCCCAGAAGTGTCAGCATAAGCAGGCCGGGAATGATGAAAGCGCCATATGCTACGCCGTCGACAGGCTCCATCCGGGCACCGATCACAGTGCCGAAAACAATGAAATAAAGCGATGTGGTGAGGACAGGCGACAAAATCGACTGAAATGCTGTTCGCATCGCCCGCATTAATTCGCGTGTGTAGATCGACCAAGCGCCGCGCGCGTTAAATCCGCTTCCCGCTGCCATCACGCGCTCTCTTCTTCGTGTTCAGAGACCAGACCAACGAAGATGTCTTCCAGCGAGGAATCGTGAATGTCGATGCCGTTGTAGTCGATCCCAGCTTTCGTGAGCGTCTTGGTCAGCGAGGCGATTTCGGTATTGCTGCTGCCAGCATCGTTCGCGCTGCCCCCGCGGTAAATCAATGTGCGCCCGCCCTCGCCCAATGTGACTGGGAAGGCCGCAATGCTCTCAGGGATGCTGTCAAGCGGCGCAGCCAGCGAAATCATGGCCTCAGTGCTCCCCATGTGCTGCATGATCGAAGTTTTATCATCGACCATCAGGATCCGGCCCCTGCGAATGATGCCCACCCGGTCCGCCATCAGTTCGGCTTCTTCAATGTAGTGGGTGGTGAGGATGATCGTGGTGCCGCGCTCACGCAGAGCGCCGATTTGCTCCCACATGCCTTTGCGCAGTTCAACATCGACGCCGGCTGTGGGCTCATCAAGGAAAAGAAGATCGGGTTCATGCGCGAGCGCTTTTGCGATCAAAACCCGGCGTTTCATGCCGCCGGAAAGCTCGCGGATCTGGCTGTTCTTCTTTTCCCATAGGCTGAGCGATTTGAGGATCTCCTCAATGCGCGCCTTGTCCGGTGCCAAGCCAAAAAGCCCGCGCGAATAGGAAACAGCCCGCCAAACGGTCTCGAACATATCGGTTGCAAGCTCTTGCGGGACGAGCCCAATGCGCGCCCTTGCCGCGCGCCAATCGCGGGCAAGGTCGTGGCCGAACGCGTTCATCGTGCCAGAGGTGGGACGCACCAGCCCGCACACCGCGCCAATCAAAGTCGTCTTGCCAGCACCATTGGGCCCGAGAAGAGCAAATATCTCGCCCTTGCGTATGTCGAGATCGACATTGTCCAGCGCCTTTGTGCCGCCGGAATAAACCTTGGTAAGGCCATGAATGGAAAGTATGGGCTCGGACATAACCACTTCCCGCTAGGGCAGGAGCAGGGACGAGTCACCATAGGAATAGAAACGGTACTCGTTTTCAATCGCATGGGAGTAGACTTGCATCATCCGCTCGCGGCCCATCAGAGCGCTGACCAGCATCATCAAAGTTGATTTTGGCAGGTGAAAATTGGTCATCAACCCATCAACAGCTTTAAACCGGTATCCCGGCGTAATGAAGATATCGGTGTCGCCTGAAAATTCGCAGATACGGCCATCCTCGCCAGCGGCGCTTTCCAACAGGCGCAGCGATGTAGTCCCGACAGCGATAAGCCGTCCCCCTGCCTCTTTCGCCGCATTGAGCCGATTTGCGGTCCCGGCATTAATCCGCCCAAACTCGGAGTGCATTTGGTGGTCATCCGTATCGTCGGCTTTCACAGGCAGGAACGTGCCTGCCCCCACGTGCAGAGTAAGCGTTTCTCGCTTGATGCCCGCATGGTCCAATGCCGACACGAGCCTTGTGGTAAAATGCAGACTAGCAGTGGGTGCGGCCACTGCCCCGTCTTCGGAGGCGAACATGGTTTGATAGTCGGACCAGTCTTGTTCATCCACGCCGCGCTTTTGCGCGATATAGGGGGAGCGGCATGGTCCCCGCCCTATCTAGCAGGACTTCCACCGGCTCATCGCCCTCGAAGAATAATGTGATTGAACCGTCTTTATAGCGCTCCTCGGCAATCGCGGTCACCCCGCCGCCAAAGATCAGTTGATCGCCCTCTTTCACGCGTTTCGCATTGCGCACAAATGCCTGCCACCGTCGCAGATCCATACGTTTATGAAGCGTCGCTCCAATACGGGCCTCGCCTCCTACCCGGCGCCCTTCAAGCTGTGCTGGCAGAACGCGGGTATCGTTGAAGACCAGCATATCGCCGGCCTTTAGGAATTTCGGTAAGTCTAAGACGCCTGCATCTTCGAGCGCCGCATCTTTTCCCTGTACGAATAACATCCGTGCAGCATCACGCGGCCGCACAGGGCGAAGGGCTATACGGTCTTGGGGGAGGTCAAAGTCAAAAAGGTCAACGCGCATAGGCATCCCATTAGGGACGCCTGACGGTTACGAAAACCTATTTTCGCGTTTTCGAAATTGTCCGAGCTTATTGCGACCCCAAAGGCGCATTGAGAAGATCAGCCGTCACCTCAGTATCGACGCGCGGCGGCGAGCCGCCGGCTGGTACAGGCCGATTGTCGCTTGCGAGTGAAGCTTGGACAATCCGAGTTGGCTCTGTGGGCGGTTCACCTTTGTTGATAGCATCCACAGCGCCCATATTCTCAATCACGCGGCCAAAATTGGTGTAGCGCTTGTCGAGGCTGAAACGGGGATAGAACACGATGAAGAACTGGCTGTTCGCACTGTTTTCTTCCGTAGCGCGCGCCATTGCAACCGAACCGCGCACGTGAGGCATAGGATTGAATTCTGCTTCAAGATTAGGAAGCTCAGATCCGCCCTGCCCGGTCCCGGTGGGATCACCGCCTTGCGCCATAAAGCCATCAATTACGCGGTGGAAAATGATTCCATCATAAAAACCCTGCTGCGTAAGCGTTTTAACGCGCTCTACGTGCTTTGGCGCCCACTCTTCCATCAGGCGGATTTTGACCCGTTCACCGTTGGATAGGTCAAGCACCCAAACATTCTCAGGCTTCTCGCTTTGGTCAAAATTTATCGCAGGGTAGGTGCGCGTGTCTTTAACTGCCTCCTCGAGCGCATCTGTGTCTTGCGCCCAAACGGCGGAGCCAGATGCGAGAAGTGCCAAAGCCGTTAATGGCGCGGTGACTGATTTAAGCATAAATGTGATCTTTAGTCCGTAACTGTTCGGTAGTGCCCCTAAAGCCCCGAGCCTGACACTTCAATGAATGAGTGGGCGGGCTCACACAGTTTATGAACGGCTTCAATAATCGCCCTTGCGCCCTATCTCCTCGACGCGCGCGGTGACCTCTGACTTGACATCCCGGCTTACGAACGGGGTGATATCACCGCCATAGACCGCGATTTCTTTAACGAGTTTCGATGCGATCGGCTGAAGCGAGACGTCTGCCATGAGGAAGACGGTTTCTATATTCTCATCCAATTGCTGGTTCATGCCCGCCATTTGATATTCGTATTCGAAGTCAGCGACGGCGCGAAGGCCCCGGATAACAACATTGGCCCCCATCTTGTTCGCGAATTTCACAAGGAGCGCATTGAACCCAACAACTTTCACGTTGACGAGGCCAAGGTTCTCCACCTCGCGCTCAACCATGGCGAAGCGCTCCTCGGTTGAGAACATCGGGTTTTTTGAAGGATCTCGTTGTGACGCCGATAATGAGTTCGTCCACGAGCTTTGCGCCGCGCCGAATGATATCCGCGTGACCCAACGTGATCGGGTCAAAAGTTCCGGGGTAGACCCCGATGCGTTTGGTCATTTGTCAAATCCCCATTCGACCCATTCAATCAGGTAAACGTCGCCGGTTTCTGATGGTATAATTGCAATTCTCTCGGTCATCCCGAAACTGTCATTGTGGATGAAAGCCGCCGATTGATCTTGCTCGAAGCCAATCTCATTTGCGCTGGAAACAACCTCTGCCATGCAATCATCATCAACACTGAAAGTGCGAAAAGCCTCGTGGCCGTTTTTGCCTTGTCGGCCACCAGAGCTCAGCACCCGAGAATTTGAGCACGATGGAGCATCGAACCTATCGACTAGTGAGGCTTTCGATTGTTCGCTCATGTGGTCGTCGCACGAGAACAACGTGACGCTGGCCGCAGCAAGAATAGCGAAAGCCAGCTTCACCGATCACGCTCCACGATAAAACGGGCAAGAGCGCGCAAGACGTCCGCCTCGCTTCCGTGCGAGCTTAAATGCCCAACCGCCTGATCGACCAGCATCCGTGCCTGATCGCGCGCCTTATCCACGCCCATCAATGTCACGAACGTCTGTTTGCCCTGTTCATTGTCCTTGCGCAGAGCCTTTCCAGCAAGCTCGGCATCGCCCTCAACATCGAGAAGATCATCGGCAATCTGGAAAGCAAGGCCAATGTCACGCGAATACGCTCGCAAATGCGTGCGTCCCTCCAATGGAACTTTGCCTAGCACCGCGCCCATCTCAACCGAACAGGATAGCAGCGCGCCAGTTTTCAATTGCTGCAACCGGGTGATCGCCTGAAGGTCGTATGTCACGTCTTCCTGATCAGCGACCATATCCATCATCTGACCGCCCGCCATACCGTTCATGCCGCTGGCCGTGCCAAGCGTCATGATCAGTTCGCTGCGCACAAATGGATCGGCGCTTGTCTCAGTTTCGGCAAGAATTTCAAACGCCAGAGCATGGAGCGCATCGCCTGCAAGCACTGCGGTTGCTTCATCATAGACATGGTGAAGTGTGGCTTTGCCATGACGAAGGTCGTCGTCATCCATGCAGGGCAGATCATCATGGATCAGCGAGTAACAATGGATCGCCTCCACAGCAGCGCCCGCGCGCAAAGCCGACGTGCGGTCCACCCCGAAAAGCTCTGCGGTCGCCACCAACAGCAATGGGCGAACCCGCTTACCGCCGCCGATAGCGGCATACCGCATGGCCTCGACAAGCCGCGCGCGCGTGTCTGAGGGAACTGGCAAAAACGCGTCGAAAACCGAATCAATTTCCGCCTGAACCCGTTTAAGGCCGTCCTGAAGTAGGTCGCCGTCCATACCGACCACGCTCATTCAATGGCCTCCATCAAGGGGAACTGTCCCGCTTGGCGCTCCATCCGAGCCGGCGACAATCTTTTCAATCCGTGCTTGCGCGCTATCCAAGCGGTTCTGACATGCAGTGCGCAGTTTCTCGCCGCGTTCATAGAGCTCAATCGACTTGTCGAGCGGGACATCGCCGCGCTCCAGCTGCGTAACAATCGCCTCAAGCGCGGTGAGCGCCTGTTCAAAGCTCATTTGTTCGATGTCGGCTGCGCCTTGGCCGCCGCTTGCATTTCCCTCGTCCATAGTTCGGAGCATTGACGCCGCGCACACGCCCGGTCAAGGCCAGCATTAAGAAGGAACAGGTGATGACCAGATATTTGATCGCGTTTTTCAGCGCTGCGGTGATTTTCGGCGCTCTGGATGCCGTTTGGCTGAATTGGGCAGGCCCCAACCTCTACACGCCCACCATCGGCGAAATTATGGCAGAGGACTTCAATGTGGGAGCCGCTGGCGCGTTCTACCTCATTTACCTATGCGGCATGACCTGGTTCGCAATCCGGCCTGGCATTGAAAGCGGCGATGTGCGCCAAAGCCTTCTTAACGGAGTTTTGCTAGGCGCCTTGTGCTACGCGACATTTGATCTCACCAGTCAGGCTGTATTTAAAGTCTGGGCGACCAGAGTGACGATATTCGACATATGCTGGGGAGCATTTGCGACCGGCACCACAAGCACCCTTGCATGCTGGATCGCTTTGCGCTTCACCCGCCATTAGGTAATTTATAAGAACAAAGCATTCGCGGGGGCGCATTCATGTTTATCGGTCATTTCGCACCAGCATTTGTGGCAGCGGCAGCCTATTCCAAGGGTCCAAAGCTCGCCACCTATTTTGTTGCAGCACAGCTTGTCGATTGGGCCTTTTTCACACTGGCGATGATAGGCGTGGAAAAGATGCGGATTGATCCAAATGCGACTGTAATGGTGCCCTTCGATCTCCATCATATGCCTTACACTCATAGCCTTATGGGGGTCGGTGTATGGGCGCTTGGCTTTGGTATAGTCATCGCCATCTGGCACAGGGACAGCCTTGCAGGTCTCCTTACTGCAAGCGTCGTCGTGTCGCATTGGCTGCTTGATTGGTTGACACACCGGCCCGATCTCACCCTAGCGGGCGGGGATGCGGTTTATGGTCTTGGCCTTTGGAATCATCCGGAAATTGCTATGCCGCTCGAGGTCGGGATAATCCTCGCAGCGTTCATCTTTTACGTACGGCGATCACGCGGGCCGATCGTGCAGCCGCTCATCTTACTGGGCGTGCTCCTGACATTTCAAGCGATTAGCTGGTTCGCCCCGCTTCCCGCTGAGGCGAGCCTGTTCCTTTATGCCCAATCTTTGTTCGCATTTGGGGTTGTGACGCTGCTCGCCGTATGGGTGGGGAAGAATCGCTATTTTACGCAAGCTGGCGGGTTGGCGGCAGCCAGCCTCTAGATTAAGGGGACGCGCATGAGCGAAATTACCCCAGAAATTGTCGAGCAACACGGACTGTCACCCGAAGAGTACGAGCGTGTGCTCGCTGGACTTGGCCGTGAGCCGAACCTTGTGGAACTGGGCATATTCTCGGTCATGTGGTCCGAGCATTGCTCTTACAAATCCTCGCGCTTTCATCTGAAGAAGCTGCCGACTGAGGCGGAATGGGTGATTTGCGGGCCGGGTGAGAATGCGGGCGTCATCGATATTGGTGACGGGCCTGATGGACAAAAAATGGCCGCTATCTTCAAGATGGAGAGCCACAACCACCCCTCTTACATTGAGCCTTACCAAGGCGCGGCAACCGGGGTTGGCGGGATCTTGCGCGATGTCTTTACCATGGGCGCGCGGCCTGTGGCGAATATGAACGCTCTGCGGTTTGGCCGTCCCGATCACCCCAAAATGAAGCACCTTGTCCAAGGCGTGGTTGCTGGCATCGGCGGCTATGGCAATTGCGTGGGCGTACCGACTATCGGCGGTGAGACGAATTTCCACCCGGCCTATGATGGCAATATCCTAGTCAACGCCATGACCGTCGGCATCGCGGATGCGGATAAGATTTTCTATTCAGCGGCGACAGGCGTCGGCAACCCCATCGTCTATGTCGGCTCCAAGACTGGCCGCGATGGCATCCACGGCGCGACTATGGCGAGCGCGGACTTTGAGGAAGATGCGGAGGCCAAGCGTCCCACGGTGCAAGTGGGCGATCCCTTCACCGAAAAGCTCCTGATCGAGGCATGCCTTGAGCTGATGGCGACCGACGCCATCGTTGCCATTCAGGATATGGGCGCAGCCGGACTTACCTCATCCAGCGTCGAGATGGCGACCAATGGCAAGGCGGGCATCCGCCTCGACATGAACAAAGTGCCATGCCGCGAAGAGGGGATGACGCCTTACGAAATGATGCTGTCCGAGAGCCAAGAGCGAATGCTTATGGTCCTCAAACCCGGCAAGGAAGAGATGGCTGCGGCTATCTTTGAAAAGTGGGAATTGGATTTCGCTATTATCGGCGAAGTGACCGATACGCAGCACATGGTTCTCGAATTTGACGGCGAGGTCGTGTGCGATATTCCGCTTGGACCTCTTGCAGCCGACGCACCCGAGTATGAGCGGCCCTACATCTCGAAAGAGGAATACGCCTCGTGGGCTGGCATTCAGCCGATGAAGGATGCGCCAGACACCAGTGATCCGGGCGCGGACCTCCTTAAAATGCTCGCCTCCCCTGCCCTCGGCTCGCGCGGCTGGATTACCGAGCAATATGACAGCCAGGTCATGGCGGACACGCTGCAAACCGGCGGTGATGCCAGCGTGGTACGCATTCATGGCAGTGACAAAGCGCTCGCGATCAGCACCGACTGCACACCGCGCTATGTCTATGCTGACCCGTATGAGGGCGGCAAACAAGCGATTGCCGAGGCTTACCGCAACATCTGCGCAGTTGGGGCTCGTCCTCTCGCGGTCACCAACTGTCTGAATTTTGCCAACCCGCAGCGGCCCGAGATTATGAGCCAGTTCGTCCACGCCCTCGAAGGTATGGGCGATGCCTGCCGCGCTTTGGATTTCCCAATCGTGTCAGGCAACGTCAGTCTGTACAATGAGAGCAAGGCCACCGGCGGCGGCTCGGCCATCCTTCCAACCCCGGCAATTGGCGGTGTGGGCATTCTTGAAGATGCATCAAGAATGGTGACGCCCGCCTTCAAGGCCGAGGGCGATGCAATCTACCTTATCGCGCCCGAATTCTGGGCGAAACCAGACCCAACCCGCTCGCACCTTGGAAAGTCGCTATGGCTTGACATTGTCAAAGGCCGCGACGAGGGCCGCGCGCCGCCCGTGGATCTTTCCGCAGAACGCGGCGCGGGACAGATTGTGCGAAAACTCATCGGTGAAGGCCTTCTTTCAGCGGTGCATGACCTCTCTGACGGAGGCCTCGCGGTTGCGCTCGCTGAAATGGCAATGTCCGGCGGTATTGGTGCGCAAGTGACAACGAGCGATGCCTACACTGCGGCCCAGTGGTGGTTCGGCGAAGATCAGGCGCGATATGTCGTCACAGTATCTCCCGAGAACGCCGACGCCTTCAACAGAATCCTCGCAGAAGGCCCTGACATCGACGAAGCGGAAATGGTCGGCTTTACGCGTATCGGAACCGTTGGCGGGGACAGTCTACTTGGCGTGTCGCTCAGCGACTTGCGCGCAGCACACCAAAGCTTCTTTGCCGAATGGATGAACGGATAGAGTTTCTCCAACTCTTCTTCCATTACAGCGGGCATTTGCTCTTCCCGTTCCTGATCGCTTGGGCATTTGTGAAGTCTGAATGGCTGCGGTTTGCAGGCGTTATGGTTGCCGCAAATCTGATAGACGTCGATCACATCTGGGCCGTGCCGATATACGATCCAGACCGGTGCTCCATCGGCTTTCACACCTTCCACGGTTGGGAGGCAGGCCTCGTGTACCTCGCCCTGCTCTTTGTTCCGCGTTGGTGGGCTAGAGCCTTTGGCGCGGGCGCTTTGTGGCATCTCATGGTGGATGCAGGCGACTGCATGGCGATGAATGCGCTTCTTCTATGAGTGAGCCCGCCCCGCCCGATACGCATGGAACGCCAGATCAAGCGGTCCCGGCGACCCTGTTTATGGTGGCATTGATCGTGTTCATCGACATGTTGGGGATTGGATTGATCATCCCCGCTTTGCCTGATCTGCTAGGGGAAATAACGGGCCTCGGCCTTGATGAAACCGCGCAAATTGGCGGCTGGCTACTCTTTTCATACGCGCTAATGCAGTTTGTGTTCGCGCCGATCATTGGCGGGCTGTCCGACCGATTTGGCCGCCGACCAGTGCTTCTCACCACGCTGTTCCTGCTCGGGGTGGACTATGCCATCATGGCATGGGCACCGACGCTGTTTTGGCTTTTTGTAGGCCGCATCCTGTCAGGAATTATGGGCGCAAGCTGGGCTGCGGCCAATTCATGCATTGCTGATGTTGCTGGGCCTGAAACACGCGGCAAATATTTCGGCATCATGGGCGCTGCAGGGGCAGGCGGTTTTGTGATTGGGCCTGGGTTAGGCGGGCTGCTCGTCACCATCGACGTGCGGCTGCCCTTTGTTTGCGCAGCGGTGCTTGGAATTTTAGGAGCCATCGCCGGGATTTGGATTCTTAAAGAAACTTTGCCGCCGCAGCGCCGCCGTGCATTCAGCATGGGACGCGCCAATCCGCTTGGAACGCTCACGCAAATGGCCCGCGTTCCGGTGGTCCTGGGCTTCCTTGCCGTGATTTTCTTTTCCCAATTGGGAGCACAATCCCACCAAAATGTTTGGGCCTATCATACCAAGTTGCTATTCAATTGGAGCGGGCTTGAAATTGGGCTCAGCGTCGCGCTGTTCGGCGTCATGCTGGTAATTGTTCAAGGGGGGCTTACCGGCAAAGTCATCGCAAAGATCGGAGCGGAGCGCACCATCATGCTGGGCTTCGTGGTTTCCTTGCCCGCTAACCTGCTGTTCGCTTTTGCCCCTGCGGGATATTTCATGATCATCGGTATCGTAATCGGAGCAATTGGCGGGCTTACTTTCCCAGCCATGCAGCAACTGATGAGCGCCCGGGTTTCAGAGGACGCGCAAGGTGAGCTTCAAGGTGCCATCGCCAGCACTATGAGCATCACCGCCATTATTGGCCCCATCGTGATGACCAAGGCATTCGGCATGTTTGCCGATGATGAAGGCCTATTTTTCCCCGGTGCACCCTATCTTCTGGCATTCCTTTGCGGGATGGCCGCCATGGCCATCGCCTACTGGAATATCCGCCGCATCAAAAACGATGATCAGACAGCCTGAGACTGCTGGACCTGAGGTTGCGGCGCCTTGTTCGAAAGGTCGAGCATATCCTCGGTGTGGCCTTCCGCTTTGAGCGTCTTGAGGCATTCGCGGTAGATCACAGGCTTGCCGATACCAAGACGAGAGCGCGCCTCGTCGATGTCTTGTTTCATCAGCTCTGCCACATCAAGATGTGCAATCTTTGCAGCCGACTTACCCATGCGCTGCCCCTCGCGCACTGACGCGAACAAAGGAGCCTTTGTGCCCGTCAACTTCTTGATTTGGTGCGCGCCAGCATAGGCGATAAAAATCACGCCTGTGTTGTGGTTCTGCGCATAACTAAAACCCAAAAGCGACGTCTCACCAAGGGTGTCACGGCCATAGCCGGTGAGCACGTAAAAAAGATCGTGGGTGTCGCGCAGACGGTCAAAGTACCATTCGGTTTGATCACGCGGACGCTCATCAGGAGAGGCCCATTTGTGGCTCTCATCGACAAGTCCTTGCGCGCTCAGACCCTCACGCTCCATAAAGCGGATGTAATGCTTGCCCACGCTGTTTTCTGGCAGATCAGACCAGCGCTTATGATCGTCGAGCATCGGAGGGATGTTCGTTTGCTCGCGCATCAAACGCCGACCAAAATCGGATTTGATGAAATTCCAGGCCTGCCGGTGCGACTTGCGCCCCTTTGTGGCCTCGATAATATGGAAGACCTGCTCTGTGTCCTCTTTGTCTTCCACCAGCTTTCCATAGTGGCGGAGCACCTTGATTGGGCGAAAGCCCGATACAACACGGTCCGGTGCCACCAAAGGCAAATCCGCCAGTTGCACATCCGTCTGGGCCATCTTGAGCATCCTTCTTTTGTTTGCTAAAATTACAACGATGTCAGTGAAATGTCTATTGGCGTTTCGGACGCGAAACAGCGATAAGGCCTGCCATGCGTGATCACGACACTGTACCCTATTCGCTTGTCCCCCTGACCGATGCGGAAAGTATTGAGCGTGCGCAGTCTTTGCGCGACCGCCTCAAAGAAAGGCGGACTTGCCGGTATTTCACCGATGAGCCCGTGCCCCGCGAAGTGATCGAGGCGGCGATTGAGGCAGCGGGCACGGCTCCCAATGGCGCGAACCATCAGCCATGGCATTTCGCGGTGGTGTCCTCGCCTGAGAAAAAACGCGCCATCCGCGAAGCCGCCGAAGCCGAAGAGCGCCGCTTTTACGGAGCGGACGGCGATGATCCCAAGGCGAGCGAAGAATGGCTCGGCGCGCTCAAGGACCTTGGCACCGACGACGCAAAGCCGTTTTTGGAGACCGCGCCTTACCTCATCGTTGTCTTTGCCCAGCGCAAAGGCGGGATTGAAGAGGATGGGAAAACGCAAAACTACTACGTCAATGAAAGCGTTGGCATCGCCTGCGGTATGCTAATTGCAACATTGCATGAGGCGGGGCTTGCCACCCTTACCCATACACCCTCGCCCATGGGTTTCCTGCGGGAGGCGTGTGAGCGTCCCGAATGGGAAAAGCCGCTTATGATTGTGGTGGTGGGACGGCCAAGTGCGGATGCCAGCGTTCCCACCCATGCACTTCGCAAAAAACCGCTGAGCCAAATTGCCAGCTGGCTGTGAGTAAGACCTATCCGCTTTGGATTGCTACAATCTTGGGGGTAGGTTCTTTTGCGGCGGGGTTCATCTTTTTCGGCGATCCATCAAACCAATTGTCAGCAGCGACGAGGTACACCGCGCGGGTGGGTTTTCCCCTGCTGATCATCGTATATGCGGCAAGGCCATTGATGCAATTGACCCGGGCGGGCTGGGCTAAGCATTTACTCGAAAGACGGCGCGAATTCGGGCTGGGCTTTGCAATTACGCACACGGTCCATTTGGCCGCCATTGTGCTGATATATCTGAGCCTTGGGGAATGGCCTGCCCTGATCGCGATGATCGGCGGAGGGGCAGCTTATGTCGTGCTTTATGCCATGGCGCTCACGTCCAACCAGCGTTCCATGCGGGCTTTGGGACGGCGATGGAAGACACTGCACACGGCCGGCGTTCACTATCTGTGGTTCATATTCCTCCAAAGCTATGCAGGGCGCATCGGATCACCTGAACACATCGCCGAGGGGCTGGTTTTCACCAGCATCGCCCTTGCCGCGGCCGCGATCCGCTTAACCGCTTGGCTCAAATTTCGGGTTCGAAGTTAAGCTGCCGCGATTTGTTCGGCTGCGTTTTCACTGGCGAGAAGGTCATGTGGGTCGATCCCCTCCGCTGCCCAAACACGGTGACATTCGCGGTAAAGCGTGGGCTCAGCAATATTAAGGAACTTACGCACATCATCAACCGGCTGAGCCAGCAGCTCACGAATGGGTTGTTCAAGCAGTGTCGGTGCACCGCGTCCGGTGGCTTTGGCCTGGCGCACCGCGCCCATGACAGGGGCTTTGGAGCCCCACACCATCTTCTTGATATTGGCAGAGCCAGCGTAGCCAATCAGCAAATGGCCTTGCGTTGGTGATTGGCCGTGGGTGAAGAGCAGAACGCATTGCTCACCCAGTGCGTCACGGCCGTAGCCGGTGAGAACATGGAACAGATCATGCGTGTCGCGCGAACGGTCACCGAACCATTGCACAAGGTCATCATACTTTGGACGTCCCAAACGGTCGCTTTCAGCCACAAGGCCAGCTGCCGTGAGCCCTTCATTTTCCATGAAGTCGCAGTAAGCATGGGCGAGACTGCCTTTGGGCGTTTTGCGAAGGCTCGTATGGTCATCGAGGATTTCTGGAAGATTGGGCTCAGAGGCCCGCAAAGCCTCGCCGCGCTCTGACAGCATCAGATCTTGGACACGAGGCATAAAATTCTTGGATGGCAGAGATTCGTAGATTTTGAAGACGAGGCTCGTGTCTTCTTTATCCTTCATCAGCAGGCGGAAATTCTTAACCGCTCGCGGCAAAGAGTAACGCGGCGCTGGGCGGTCGGGATGGCGCAATACCGTACCATCGGTTGCGAACATTTGGGTGTAGCGGGCGGTGTCAGACATGGGGGCGAACCTTTGGGTTAGAAATGCTCGAAAAGCTCTAAAGCTCGTTACTTACATTTATGTAAATAACGACATCGGTACGCTTTTGCAACCCTTCTTGTTCAACCCTCCACCCACTCCTCTTTTGGAATGCCTAAAAGCGATAGGATCACCCTAAGATCGCCCTCATCAACTCGGCCCTTAGCCATTTCTCGCGCCTTCGGTTTAGCGCGGTAGGCAAAACCGTAGTCGGCAGCTTGCAAGATCGGAATATCGTTCGCGCCATCGCCGCTTGAGAGCACGACAGAGCTCGCGCCAAGCGCCGCGCGTTCTTCTTCAAGAACCGCAAGCTTCGTATTGGCATCCGACACCGGACCATCGAGCAGTCCTGTGAGCTTCCCATTTGCTGTGCCAAGCCTGTTGCCCACGACCCGGTCGAACCCCAGCCATTCTGCCACGCGGTCGCCAAAATGATGAAAGCCCCCCGTCACCAAGACACAGCGCGTTCCTTTGGATTTGAGCGTCTGCACTAAGGTCCTCGCGCCAGCGGTCGGCGAGATGCGCTCTTGAAGGCAGCGATCAATGGCGCTTTCCTCAAGCCCTTCGAGCAGGCCAACCCGCTCCCTAAGTGCGTCTTCGAAGTCCAATTCCCCTTGCATGGCGCGCTCGGTGATGTCCGCGATTTTGGCCTTGAGACCCGCATAATCGGCCAGCTCATCAATGCATTCCTGGCCGATCATGGTCGAGTCCATGTCAGAAACAAAGAGATTAGGTATTTGGAATTCTTCGGACGCGATCACATGATCGCATTCAGCAAAATGCACCTCCAATATGTTTGAGACAAGCCGCACTTCCTCAGTTTGAAAATGCAGCTCAATTACGTGCGGAACTGCGCTCAAAGGTTCAACAGCAATCGGTCGCAGGTCTGCACCCACCTCGCTAGTGGGAGCTAAACCGCGAGCCATTTCATCAACACGTATTTTCCAATCACAATTGTCTGCTATCAGACGCGCGATGACCACTGAGAATTCTCCTTCGATGACCACATCTGCGCGGCCGGTTTGGCTCATTGCAGGGCCGACCGCCAGCGGCAAGAGCGATTGTGGGCTGCAACTGGCAAAAGCCTTGGACAAGCGGGGCCAGACCGGCGTTATCATCAATGCCGACAGCATGCAGGTCTATGCCGATATTCCGGTGTTGTCCGCTGCGCCCACGAAGATTGAGATGAAGCACTGCGAGCACCGCCTTTATGGCGCTTGGGACGGCGCAGAGGTGTGTTCGGCGGCCAATTGGGCGGCGCGGGCCAAGGCTGAAATCGACGAAGCGCATGAGGCGGGCAAGACACCCATCTTAGTGGGCGGGACGGGCATGTACCTTAAAGTCCTGCTGGAAGGCATTGCGCCGATCCCTGAAATTGACGCGCTTGTGCGAGAACAAGTGCGAACGATGAAAACCGCGGACGCCTATGCGGCGCTCCAACTCGAAGACCCCTTGCGCGCAGACATTTTAGAGCCCGGCGACAGTCAACGCATCGCCCGCGCGCTCGAAGTCAAACGCTCCACCGGTGTAACCCTCGCCGATTGGCAGCAGGCAAAATCGGGCGGCATTGGTGAGGAAGTGACCCTACACCCCATCGTGCTCATGCCAGAGCGGCAGTGGGTCTATGACCGCTGCGATGCGCGCTTTGAACAAATGCTGGATGGCGGCGCTGTGGAAGAGGTTGAGGCGCTGCTTGCTCGCGGCCTCTCGCCCGAACTCCCAGTAATGCGCGCTATTGGAGTGCCCGAAATCGCTCAGCTCATTCGCGGCGAGATCACCCGCGAGGAGGCCATAGAGGCAGGCGGCCGATCCACCCGCCAATATGCTAAGCGTCAATTCACCTGGCTGCGCAACCAATGCCCGCCGGAATGGCCGCGCATCACGCCTGAGGAAATTTCTTCAGTATTGCCATAAATGTAATATAATTACACAGTTATATCTTGACTTGTTAGATTGTAATGAGTAGCGCCTCTGCGAAATAGCCTAGCGAACGCTTGGCTTGCCTTTTTGAAACCGCTATATCGCCGCCGTGGTCATTGGCGGTATGACTGGAAACAAACGTATAGGATTACCGATCATGACAGTTGTCATTCTTGTGGGAAAAACGGGCTGATCGGGATCTATCATAGATGACCTGACCGGCCCGATGCGAACACGCACCGGGCCTTTTTTATGGGTCATTGCTAATTGGGAGTGAGTAATCGTGGGACAGCGCTCTGGAGCGGCCCTTTTGATGGAATGCCTGATCAACCAAGGGGTTGAATATGTCTTCGGCTATCCCGGCGGCGCGGTGCTCCCTATCTATGACGAGCTTTTTGGTGATGAAAGGATCAGGCACATCCTCGTTCGCCACGAAGCGGGCGCGGCTCATGCGGCAGAAGGCTATGCGCGGGCCACTGGCAAGCCGGGCGTAGTCCTCGTCACCTCCGGCCCTGGCGCGACCAATGCAGTGACAGGCATTGCCGATGCATGGATGGACTCGATCCCTATGGTAGTCATCACCGGTCAGGTCCCATCCGGCCTTATCGGAACCGATGCGTTCCAAGAGGCGGACACTGTCGGCATCACCCGGCACTGCACCAAACACAACTATCTGGTAAAAGACCCTGCGGAACTTGTCGCGACGCTCGAAGAAGCCTTTCGCATAGCCACCACTGGGCGTCCCGGCCCCGTTGTGGTTGACATCCCCAAGGACGTGCAGATCGCTGTTCCATCGGAGAGCCGCGACCATGTTGCTCACCATGGCTCGCATCGCTACAACCCGCAAACAGTCGCGCCAGCAGAGCAGATTGCCGAGGCGATTGAGATGATCGCTGAGGCGGATGCGCCGGTCTTTTACACTGGCGGCGGCGTTATCAATTCAGGCCCGCGCGCGAGCGAGCTTTTGCGCCAGTTCCAAGATTTGACCGGTGCGCCGACGACTTCGACCTTGATGGGTCTTGGCTGCTTTCCCAACACCCATCCCGATTGGCTCGGGATGCTTGGCATGCACGGCACTTATGAAGCCAATCTGGCGATGAATAAGTGCGATGTGATGGTCTGCATCGGTGCGCGTTTTGACGACCGGGTGACAGGGCGTCTCGACGCATTCAGCCCGGACTCCAAGAAAATCCACATTGATATTGACCGCTCCTCGATCAACAAAACCGTGCCCGTCGATATGGGCATTGTCGGCGACTGTGCGACCGTTCTGGAGCAGCTTATTGCTGCATGGGGTGACCGAAAGCCCCGCGATCTTGGCGAATGGAAGGCGCGCATTGCTGGTTGGCGCGCGCGTGAGTGCCTAGCCTACCCTGAAACCTCGCGTGCTGATGCAAACGCCATCATGCCGCAAAAGGCGATTGAGCGGCTCTATGCCCTCACCCACGAGCAGTCCCCTATCATCACCACCGAAGTCGGCCAGCACCAGATGTGGGCGGCGCAGTATTTCGGGTTCGATAAGCCCAACAAATGGCTCACCTCAGGCGGGCTTGGCACCATGGGTTACGGCCTTCCAGCGGCCATAGGCGCGCAATTGGGCAATCCCGATGCGCTGGTCATTGATGTGGCGGGGGAAGCCAGTATTCAGATGAATATTCAAGAGCTTGGAACGGCTTCTCAATACCGTCTTCCGGTCAAGATATTCATCTTGAACAACGAATATATGGGCATGGTACGCCAGTGGCAGGAGCTGACCTACGAAAGCCGCTATTCCAACTCCTATTCCGACAGCCTGCCCGACTTTGTGGCGCTGGGGGAGGCATACGGGTGGAAAGGTATTCGCATCACCGATAAGGGTGAACTCGACGCCGGTATCCAAGCGATGATTGACCACGACGGGCCAGTGATCGTCGATTGCTGCGTTGCCAAAGACGCGAATTGCTTCCCGATGATCCCCTCAGGCGCAGCGCACACCGAAATGCTGCTTTACGGCGATCAGGTTGACGGCACGATGGATGATGAAGCGAAGGCTCTTGTGTGATGAAAATCAAAAATGCCCAGAGCGAACGCCATGTTCTCACCATTACGGTCGACAATGAGCCGGGCATTCTGGCCAAAATCACCGGCCTATTCACCGCGCGTGGATACAACATCGACAGCCTCACCGTGGCCGATATCTCTGACGACCACGCGATCAGCCGGATCACCGTTGTCACCAACGGCCCGCCCGAGGTGATTGACCAGATTGAAGCGCAGTTGGAACGGCTCGTCCCGGTACACAAAGTCACTGACCTCACCGCCGCCGGCCCGCATGTGGAACGCGAGCTTGCTCTCATCAAAGTGGCTGGGAAAGGCGAGGCTCGGGTCGAAGCCTTGCGCATTGCCGATGTTTTCCGCGCCAATGTGGTCGACACCACAACCGAGAGCTTCGTTTTCGAACTCACCGGGTCGCCGGACAAGATCGATAGCTTCATCGCGCTTATGCGCGGCATCGGCCTTCAATCGGTGGGCCGCTCCGGCGTGGTCGGCATGATGCGCGGCAATCACGGTAATTAGTTTTTCGTCACCCCAGCGCAAGCTAGGGTCTCAAGCAACCAGGGGCAGAGTTTCGTAGCCCTAGATCCCAGCTTTCGCTGGGATGACGTAGGAAGAAGAAATACAATGAAAGTCTATTACGACGCCGACGCGGACTTGGGCCTCGTCAAATCCAAGAAAATCGCCGTTCTCGGCTATGGCTCGCAAGGTCACGCCCACGCACAAAACCTACGCGACAGCGGTGTGGCAGAAGTTGCCATCGCACTGCGTGAAGGCTCAGCCACGGCCAAAAAGGCTGAGGATGCAGGCTTTAAAGTGCTCTCCAACAAGGACGCGGCTGAATGGGCCGATATCCTTATGATCTTGGCTCCCGATGAGCATCAAGCAGCGATCTATGCCGATGACATTCATGGCCGCATGAAGCCAGGCTCAGCGCTTGCCTTTGCACACGGCCTCAACATCCACTTTGGCCTCATCGAGGCGCAAGACGATATCGACGTCATCATGATCGCGCCCAAAGGCCCCGGCCACACAGTGCGCAGCGAATACCAACGCGGCGGCGGTGTCCCCTGCCTGATCGCCATCCATCAGGATGCGAGCGGCGCGGCTAAAGACGTCGCCCTCGCCTATGCTTCTGGTGTTGGCGGCGGCCGCTCTGGCATCATCGAAACCAACTTTCGCGAAGAGTGCGAAACTGATCTGTTTGGTGAACAAGCTGTTTTGTGCGGCGGCATCACCCACCTCATCCAAGCGGGCTTCGAAACGCTGACCGAAGCTGGCTACGCCCCTGAAATGGCGTATTTTGAGTGCCTTCACGAGACCAAGCTCATCGTCGATCTGCTTTATGAAGGCGGCATTGCGAACATGCGCTATTCGATCTCGAACACCGCAGAGTATGGCGACATCACCACCGGCCCGCGCATCATCACCGATGAGACCAAAGCCGAAATGAAGCGTGTGCTCGACGACATCCAATCAGGCCGATTTGTGAAAGACTTCGTTCTCGACAACCGCGCTGGGCAGCCTGAGCTCAAAGCCGCCCGCAAACGCGCAGAGGCACATCCCATCGAGAAAACCGGCTCAGAGCTTCGTGCTATGATGCCATGGATCAGCGCCAATAAGCTGGTCGACAAAGCGAAAAACTAACCTTGTGCGGGTCCCCGCGAAGGCGGGGGCCTCACGCCGCCTGGGTGCAACATCGAGGGAGACCCCGCCTTCGCGGGGGTTCACCATTGTGTTAGGATGCGCACAAGGAAAGGGGATTACATGCCAAAACGCGACGTCACGCTCATGCCGTTCGTCAGTTTCTATCCGGCCTATGTCAATAAGGTCGAGAAGAAAGGACGCACTAAGGCTGAGCTTGATCGGGTCCTGTGCTGGCTGACCGGCTTTTCGCAAGATCAACTCGATGCGCATCTTGAGGCCAAAACCGATTGCCGCAGTCTTATCGATGCAGCGCCCCTCAACCCAGACCGGGCCTTGATCAAAGGCGTCGTCTGCGGTGTGCGGGTGGAAGAGGTCGAGGAACCCTACATGCGCGAGCTTCGCTATATGGACAAGCTAGTCGACGAGCTTGCTAGGGGCAAAAAAATGGAGAGCATTCTGCGCAGTCCCTAATGCAGGCTTCTCAAACCACCCGTATCATTTATGCTCTTTGCGCCGTCGCATTTGTGGTGATCATCGCGCGCGCCTATTTCAATGTGAAAGGGCCTGACGCCCTCCAACCCGTCGTCCCACAATCGGAGGTCCAAGCCTTCGCCCGCGAGCAGTTGGATGCTCTTCAGGAACGCAGTTTCGCTGAGAATATTGAACTTTGCGGGATTATCTTTGAGACCAGCGAAGCGCAATTGGGGGCCTCTTTCCCCAAGGACGGGGATGAGGCAACATGTGATCTCCTCTTTTTCGACGAACCTGGCATGGTTCCAATCGCCAGCTTTCACACCCATGGACGATTTAGCCGCGATTATGACAGCGAGGTTCCTTCAATCACCGATATCAAAAGTGATGTAGAGAGCGGGATTGACGGATATATAGCAACGCCTGGGGGCCGGTTTTGGTGGATCAACCATGAAACAGGTCTGGCCCGGCTCGTGTGCGGTGCTGATTGTATGGTGCAAGACGCGCGCTACCGGCCCTGTGCTGCCGATGAGATCGCACCGACCTATTCAATCGATCAACTGTCAGATCGCTTTCGCGGGCCAGAGCCCAATTGCTAAGGCCTGATGGAGAGTGAAATTACCTGAAAAAGAGCGTGGTCGAAGGAGCTAGGAGGAATGACCCTCCGACCACACTCAAGCACGCGCCCGTCAGGCAGCAGGCGCGCAACCTAGCGGATTAATCATTCAGCGCCGCAGCCGCCGCAGCCGCCGCAGGCACCACACGCACCGCAAGCGCCACACGCACCGCAGGCACCACCACCGCAAGCGCCACACGCACCGCAAGCGCCACATGCACCACAGCCGCCGCAAGCGCTGCAACCAGAGGCATTGCAGCTTTTGGCTTTACACGATGCGGCGCGGCACCCGGCGGCACATTGAGCGAACGCTGGCGCACCGGCGCTCGCTACCGCGAGACCGCCTGCTACCATCAACATTTTTGCGAAACTTGCTTTCTTAGTCATTGTTCTTCCTTCCGTACTCACTCGATTAAAATGGGTTATTTTGTGATCTGCCACGACCTTAAAGTCGCGGGAGAATAAAGGGGTCAGTTGAAAAGTTCAGAGCTTTCAGTCGCCAAACTTCTTGCCGTCGGGCACTTTGGTCCAGGCGGGATCAGATTTCGCAATGAAACCATCTATGTCGCCAAGCCAAGTGGTCTGCACATTGCGATTGAAGTTCAGATAAAGCTTCCCATCGTGAATCTTGTAGAGAGTTGGATCTCCAGGAGCGAGCGAGCCGCGGCTCATCGCCCAGGCGCAGTGGCCTCCATACTGAGGGGCATATGCATCAGGATTTGCTTTAAAAGCGTTCAAGTTCGCTTGGCTTGAGAAATGAAACACAGCGCCGTTATGCTTCGCTTTGAAGTTTGCGCTGCCACGGACAGGTTTGCCATTACCTTTAAAATAGCTGACCGTGTCGTAGCCGCTCACAGCAACATTGCCCCCTTCAACACCGACGAAGATGCCGCCGTCTGCCATTACAGGAGCGCTCACTGCGACGGGGGCGGCAAGCGCGGCAGCAGCTGCTACCATTAAATACCTGAGTTTCATTTGTAGTCTCCTTAAATTCCGCTTCGGGACAAGCGCCCTGAGAGATATTCATGGTGCAGCGACTGCAAGGGCTGATCAGGCAAGGGTGTCAGGGGAGAGCCGGAATTTGGAGGGACCCGGCGTGAACCTGATGAGCGCCTTGCAGCCGCGCACATCTGTTGTTTCGCGACTTTGATGCGTTTGGTGACACTTGACCGAAAAAAAGTTTGCAGCAGTGTATCTCGACACCGATGTGGCAATCAGTCACAGCCAAGCGCGACAGGGATTCTGAAAGATATGCGCCTCACGGACTGCCACAATATTGAAGATTTTCGCCGCCTTGCACGCTCACGGCTTCCCTTCCCTGTGTTCGAATATATTGATGGCGCCGCCGATGATGAGCTGACCAAAGCGCGCAATACAGACAGCTACGACAGCGTTGATCTGGTGCCCGATGTGCTTGCAGGGGTTGAGAATATCGACACGTCCTGCACAATCCTTAAGCGCCAGAGCGCCCTGCCACTGATCCTGTCGCCCACCGCGGTTCAGCGCGCCTTCCATTGGCAGGGTGAAACTGCGGTTGCAAAGGCGGCTGAGAGGTTCGGTTTGTGGTTTGGTATTTCAAGCCTTGCGACCCGCTCAATCGAAGAGATCGCACAGCTTACAAACGGCCCGAAGATGTTCCAGCTCTATGTTCACAAGGATAAAGGGCTGAACACCCACATGATAGAGCGGTGCCAAGAAGCAAAATTCGACGCGCTAGCCTTGACGGTGGACACTATCGTTTCAGGCAAGCGCGAGCGCTGTTTGCGCAGCGGCTTTACCACGCCTCCCCGTTTCACTCCTTCAAGCGTGCTGAGTTACGCCGCCCGCCCGCGCTGGACGCTCGATTATCTTTTTCGTGAGAAATTCCGCCTCCCCAATCTCGATACCCATATAAGCGAGGGATCGAGCGAGGCTGTGAGTATTGCGGAATACTTCAACACCATGCTCGACACGTCGATGAATTGGGACACCGCCGCCGCCATCCGCGAGCAATGGGGCGGCACTTTCGTGCTTAAGGGCGTAATGAGTGCTGGCGATGCGCGGCGCGCGGTTGAGATTGGCGCGGACGCTATCATGATTTCTAACCATGGTGGCCGCCAATTGGACGGCGCCCGCGCGCCCTTTGATCAACTGCCAGAGATTGTTGATGCGGTCGGCGGTGAGATTGAGATCATCTGCGATGGCGGCATTCGGCGCGGAACACATGTGTTAAAAGCTATGTGCAGCGGGGCAACAGCGGCCTCTGGCGGGCGACTTTATCTTTACGCACTTGCCGCAGCGGGACAAAACGGTGTCGAACGCGCGCTTTCAATTCTCAAAGACGAGTTCGAACGCGGTATGCGTCTCATGGGTGTCACATCTGTAGACCAATTGACGCAGGCCCGGCTAAGGCACCGCAACTAAGCGCCAGATTAAAGGGGAACGGCCATGAGAACACTATCCGCAGCAATCCTTGCGATCGCCGTTTCCGCATGCGGCGCGAGCTCCGAGAGCGGACGTGAATCCGCCGATGATTTTGCTGCGCGTATTAATGGCGACGCTGATAAGACGGACGCTGCCGGGGCTGAGGCCACGACCGCGACCACGGCCGCGCCTCTGACCACGCCGACAAGCACGCCAACTATCGCAGCGCCCTTGCCCCAAGCCGCCGAAGGCGCGTTTGCACCGGGCACTTTGACCGACCCGCAAAGCTCTGTGTGCGCGGCCAATCTGATGGGTGACTATATCGGCAAGCCCGCAGATGAAGAGGCAAAGCTGGCCATTATGGTGGCGGCCGCTAGCGCATCTGAGGTGCGGTTTGTGACACCAGGGGGCGCTACGGTGAATCCCGATCCAACGAGCCCTCGTCTCAACATCATGATCGACAATCTCGGCGTCATTCGTGACGCTCGCTGCGGTTAGCGGCTATTCGCTTGCTAGCAAGTCACATGTCACAAAAAACCCGGCGCTGATTGCTCAACGCCGGGTTTTTTGCTTGTGAGTTCAGCGATCAGCCTTTGAAGTGTTCATCCGCTGAGTGTGTCGGGTAGTTCTTGTCACCGCTCTCGATGAAGCCAGGGATATCGGCTTCCCACTTGGTCTGAACATCTTTGCTGAAGTTCAGGTAGAGCGTGCCGTCTACAATTTCAAAGACCTCTGGATCGCCCGGTGCCAGTGCATCATTGGCGCCGATCGCCCAGGCGCAGTAACCGCCATATGCAGGAGCATATTTTGCAGGGTCTTCGATAAAGGTTTTGGCATTTTCTTCGTTTGCGAAGCGGTAGTCATAACCGTTGTAGCGTACCGTGAGGTCTTCGGTTCCTTCGACAGGAGTGCCCTCGCCTACAAAGTAGCTGACCACGTCATAACCGCGCACTGCCAACGTATCGCCCTTGTTCTCGGTGTAGATCGGGTTTTCCGCCTCGCCGCCAAGATCGGCGTAAAGCTCTCCGCCTTGCGGTTCGGACACTTCCGCTGCCATCATGGAATCGCTTTCAGCGGCATTTTCAGCGGGCGCGCTGCACGCAGCAACGGTTGCCAGCAGGGCAAGTGTAAACACTGATTTCGTCATCGGGGTATCCTCCATTTGTGGTAACTTTTTCCCAAGCTGCCTGATTGCTGGGACGATAGCTGTTTCGCAGACCAGTGACGATAGGTTACAGGAAAAAGAGCAGCGCTTCAAAAAATTTTGAAATTGTCTGGAAACTGGGCATTACAGGCAGCGCATTTTCTTGCACTGGTCTCATAAATCGGCAAAGACTACACCTATGACTTACGGCCACACGCTACTCCTGCGACTTATCCGCCCTTGGGCGGAGTAGGGCTTCGCGCGTGAAGATGGCGAGGCCCACTGTCCAAGGGTCTGCCTAACGGTCCACCGGGCCATCACTCCGAAAATGAAATATGAGCTGAGCGAGCCTAAGCCATGCTGAAAAATCCTGCTGCCAAATACCGCCCCTTTCCTCAAATCAATATTCAGGATCGCCAATGGCCATCGCGCGTGATCGACAAAGCCCCGCGCTGGCTCTCCACTGATCTGCGCGATGGCAATCAGTCGATCATTGATCCCATGGATGCGGTCAAGAAACGCCGCTTCTTTGACCTGCTTATAGAGGTAGGCGTTAAAGAGATCGAGGTTGGCTTTCCGAGCGCTGGCGCGACCGAGTTCGACTTTATCTCTGGCCTTGTTAGGGACGATGCGGTGCCAGATGATGTTTTGGTGCAAGTGCTTACACAAAGCCGCGAAGACCTCATCCGCACCTCGTTTGAGAGCCTTCGCGGTGCCCGTGCGGCCATCGTCCACCTCTATAATGCGGTGAGCCCCGCCTGGCGCGATATCGTGTTCAGAATGAGCAAAGACGAAGTGCGCGAGATCGCAAAGTCAGGCGCAAAAGTGATGCGCGATTGCGCGAGCGCACAGCCCGATACCGATTGGCATTTCCAATATTCGCCAGAGACATTCTCCACCGCAGAAATCGACTTCTCTATCGAAGTGTGTGCTGCCGTGATGGAAGTGCTTCAGCCCACACCTGAAAAGCCGATCATCCTAAACCTGCCCGCCACCGTCGAAGCGGCGACACCCAATATATACGCCGATCAGATCGAATATTTCTGCAAGCACCTGCCAAACCGCGAGAGCGCTGTAATCTCGCTTCATACCCACAATGATCGGGGCACAGGAGTGGCTGCTGCTGAGCTTGGTCTGATGGCAGGGGCTGACCGGGTTGAGGGGTGCCTGTTCGGCAATGGAGAGCGCACAGGCAATTGTTGCCTCGTCACCATGGCGCTTAATATGTATACGCAAGGCGTTGATCCGGAATTGGATTTCTCAGACATCGACCGTGTGATTGAAACGGTTGAATATTGCAACGACCTGCCCGTGCATGAACGCCACCCTTATGGCGGAGAGCTGGTCTACACCGCCTTTTCCGGCAGCCACCAAGACGCAATCAAAAAAGGCTTTGAAGCGCACGGCGCGCAAAATGATGAGCTGTGGCGCGTGCCGTACCTCCCGATTGATCCCGCTGACCTTGGCAGGGATTACGAAGCGGTCATCCGCGTCAATTCACAAAGCGGCAAAGGCGGCTTTGCCTGGGTGTTAGAACAAGATCAGGGCCTGAAACTGCCCAAGAAATTGCAGGCCGATTTCTCGCGCCATGTGCAGCATATAGCAGACGAGCTTGGCCGCGAGCTCAATGCCGCTGACATTTGGGACGCGTTCAAAGGCGCATACCACGTCGGCACGACGGACCGGAAATTCCAGCTTGTCGATTACGAGGAAAGCCGCGCGTCTGATGGCACCCGGCTGTTTGCTGGCAAGATCGCCGTCGATGGCGACGAACAGAGCGTCTCGGGCCGAGGAAACGGGCTTATCTCAAGCGTAGTGACCACGCTCGAGACTGCTTTTGATCTCAACATCAAGATCCTTGACTACACCGAGCATGCGCTTGGCACGGGCCGCGATGCAAAGGCGGCTGCATACCTGATGTGCCAATCTGGTGACCGGGTGATCTGGGGCTGCGGTATTGATGAAGACGTCGCCACCGCCAGCGTGCGCGCTGTGCTTAGCGCTGCGAATTCGGCCGCAGGCAGCTAACTCAGCATTGAACGGCGGGCGCTATCCCCCGCGCTTGTCCAAAATCGCTTCGATCTCGTCCATCACCGCATCCATGCGGTCGATCACGGCGTCGTAGGGCGCGCGCGTGCTCATATCGAGGCCTGCATCCTTCAGGATTTCGGTCGGATAATCTGATCCGCCCGCCTTCAGGAAATTGATGTAGGTGCCGCGCGCGGCGTCGCCGTTTTCCTTGATCTCACCAACGAAATAGGCCGCCCCCGCGATTGAGGTCGCGTATTGATAGACGTAAAAGTTGTAATAGAAGTGCGGAATGTAGGCCCACTCAATTGCCTCACGGTCGGTGATCTCCATGACCCCGGCGTCATGCCCGTGATAGCGCTTGAGTATCTCGCCGTACATCTGCGTCATTTTCGCGCCGGTCAAAGCCCCACCGCGCTCCACCGCTTCGTGGATAGCAAGCTCGAATTCTGAGAACATCACCTGGCGGAAGAAAGTGCCGCGCATCTTCTCGAGAGCTGCGCCAAGATAGAACAGGCGCTCTTCATCATCCTTGGCGTTCTCGAGCATGTAATCTTGCAGCATCAACTCTTGCGCAATCGCTGCGATCTCAGTGGTGAAGATCGAAAAGTTCGATGCCTCAAACGGCTGATTCTCATTGGTCAGCACCTGATGCATCGCATGGCCCCATTCGTGGGCATAGGTCGATGCTGAATTGTAGTCGTCCAGATGGTTGAGAAGGATCAGCGGGTTCACATCATAGGCGCCGCCCGACATATACGCGCCAGACCGCTTTCCGGGCTGCGGATAGACGTGCATCCATCGCTTCTGGCTGGCCGCATCAAACTTGGTCACAAACTCCTCGCCCAATGGCTCTGAAGCGGCCAGTACGAACTCGCGCGTTGTATCAATCGGAAAGGTCAGATCGGTTTCAACCAGCGGGGGATAGATATCGTGATAACCAAGATCATCTATTTCAAGCATTCTTGCGCGCAGTTCAAAATAGCGATGCAGCACGCCGATGCGGTCGTTCGTCACCTCGACAAGGGTGCGGTAAACCTCATTGGGGATGTTGTCGCCGGATAGGAAATACTCGAGCGTGTTATCATAGCCGCGCGCTTTGGCCGCGCCAACATTGCCCTGCACTTCGCCATTGAGCGCTGCGCCGTATGTGCTTTCATACTTCTTCCACGTGCCCCAAAATGCGTCAAATACGGCCACACGATCGGCGCGATTGGGCACCTGGCGATATTTGGCATAGCCTGAGGTGCTGATTTCCGCCTCAGTTCCATCACTCAAAGTGATAGTGGGCCATTCCATCTCCGCATTGGCCAGAAAGCTCCGCACGTTGCCCGAGGCACCAATTGCGCCGCCCATAAGCGCCAAAACCTGTTCGGTCTCTGGTGAGAGAACGTGTTCAGATTGGCGCAAAACATCGCGAAGGAAGAAAGCGTGCACTTCAAGGCCCGGCTCCTCAGCGATAAAGCCCATCAGCCTCTCTTCGCCAATCGCTGCGATTTCAGGCACCAGATATGCGCTTGCTGCCCCTGCTTGCCGGGCAAGCGCTCGCATACGGCCCGTTTTTGACTGCCCTTCAGGGTTGGCAAGGTTCGTATTGAGGCCATTGGAAGCATAGACGAGCATCCGAACCAATTCTTTAGTGAAGGCTGAACGCGCCTCGAGAGTAGCAAGCAAAGTGGCTGCATTATTGCCTAGCGTACCTTTGGCAGCGCCCATTGATTCAATCTCGCCGCGCAGGCGATCATATTCTGCGTTCCAAGCATCATCGTTTTCGTAGAAAGGCGTGAGATCCCATGTATTTGCATCGACCGCGAGGGCGGTCTCTGTGTCGGCAGTGGATTCCTGCGCACTAGCAGGCATTGCAAGCAGCGCGCTGGAGGCAAGCGCGAGAGCCAGAACCCGGCTGGAGATGCGCGATACAAATTTGGCCATGGCTTTTAAGTCCCTACAAGTTGAATGGAGCTACACTGAACGCTCAATCAGGCAATTTGCAATTACGATAAGGTTGAATGCTCAAGAGCCATCGATGAATGCCAACTGCCTTGGCGTTTCCTACTTCCTGATGGAAAGTATATGGCTTTCGTATGGAAAGAACAGCCTCCCCTTGCCCGCACGTTCAAATGCGCCTGCTGCGTGCCAAGCTTAGGGGTGTTTTTGCAAGCATTGCAAGGGCCAGGCTTTTATGTCCCTGAACAGTGTGCCAAGTATGCCAAAATTGGCTTACAACGCTAAGAATGTGAAATAGCGGTGTTGTACCTGCCTGGCATGATGAGGGAGACATTTGCCAATGACTGAAAGCATCCTCGAACCTGACTTGCCGATCATCGACCCCCATCACCATTTGTGGGATCTGCGGCCTATGCTTCCCATGTTCCCAAAGCCGCACCACCGTTTCATCGAAACACTTTTGCCAGTCGCGCACTACACCTTTGATCAGTTTAATTCTGAGATCGCGGCAAGCGGACACAATGTCATCGCAAGTGTCTTTATGGAATGCGGTGCTTTCTACAACGCGGCTTATGGTGAGGCGCTGAAAACCGTGGGCGAGGTTGAGTATGTGAACGGCGTCGCTGCTCAAAGCGCAAGCGGCCTGTACGGCGACACGCGTCTTTGTGCAGGCATTGTGGGACATGCCGATTTGATGCTGGGCGCAGGCGCTGGCGAGGTGCTCGACGCTTTGACAGCGGCTGCCCCTTCCCGCCTTAAAGGTATTCGCCATCAAGGCGCATGGGACGCTGATCCCGAAGTGCTCGGCCCTCCCTTTCACGCGCCGCCTGAACTCTACCGCGATCCGGCTTTCCGCGAAGGCTTTGCTGAGCTGGGTAAACGCGGCCTTAGCTTTGATGCTTGGGTATTGGAGCCGCAAATTGGCGATGTGATCGACCTAGCACGCGCATTTCCTGACACCCCGATCTGCCTTGATCACTGCGGCACCCCGCTTGGCAATGAGAGCTATTCAGGTAAGCTTGAAGAGCGCTTCCCACTCTGGCGCGATGCCATCATGGAACTTGGTCAATGCGAAAATGTCATGGTAAAGCTGGGCGGGCTTGCCATGTCCAATTGCGCCCTTCCGCCAGAAGGCCCTGCCGCCGGTTGGTCTTCTGAAAAACTCGCTCCTTTGTGGAAGCCTTATATCGAAACCTGCATTGAGGCATTTGGCGCAAACCGCGCCATGTTTGAAAGCAATTACCCGGTCGACCGGTGGGGCGCGAGCTATCCGGTTTTGTGGAATACCTTCAAGCGGATTTCAGCCAATGCCAGCAACGACGAGAAAAGCGCGCTATATGCCGGGAACGCCGCGCGGTTCTATGGGTTAGAAGACCTGCTCGCCTGAGAACGGTTGTCTGATTGCGATTTGCAACCTAACGCTGGCGCCCAAAGTGATCAGGAGAGAATTTGATGGCCCTTCCCGCCCCGTTTGACCGTTTGCGCTTGCCGCTTATCGGTTCACCGCTTTTCATCGTGTCTGGCCCTGAGCTGGTGATTGCGCAGTGTAAGGCTGGGATTATCGGCAGCTTTCCAGCGCTGAATGCGCGTCCGCAAAGCCTGCTTGACGAGTGGCTGCACCAGATCACAGAAGAACTTGCCAAACACAACCGCGAGAACCCGGATAAGCCAGCGGCACCCTATGCGGTGAACCAAATCGTCCACAAGTCAAACGACCGGGTGATGCAGGACATGGCGACGTGCGAGAAATGGCAGGTTCCATTGGTGATCACCTCACTTGGCGCGCGCACTGAAATTTTTGAGGCGGTGCGCAATTGGGGCGGCATCACCATGCATGATGTGATCAACAACCGCTTTGCGAACAAAGCCATCGAGAAAGGCGCAGACGGCCTTATTCCAGTGGCAGCGGGCGCTGGAGGCCATGCAGGCACGCAGTCACCTTTCGCATTGGTTCGCGAAATTCGTGAGTGGTTTGATGGCCTTATCGCGCTCTCAGGCTCAATTGGCCACGGCGCCTCTATCTTGTCGGCACAGGCGGCAGGCGCAGATTTCGGCTATGCGGGAAGCGCCTTTATCGCGACCGAAGAAGCGAACGCTGATCAAGGTTATAAGCAAGGCATCGTAGACGGGTCAGCCGAAGGCATTGTCTATTCCAACCTCTTCACCGGCGTGCACGGCAATTATCTGCGCTCTTCCATCGAGAATGCCGGGATGGACCCTGACAACCTCCCGACAAGCGATCCATCAAAGATGAACTTCGGCTCTGGCGGCAACACCAAGGCCAAAGCTTGGAAAGACATTTGGGGCTCGGGTCAGGGCATTGGCGCGATCAAATCGGTCGGCACTGTCGAGGATATGGTCGCCCGCTTCGAGCGCGAATATCACGAAGCCCGTGCCCGTATGCTCGATATTTCTGGCTATACCTCGTGGAATACGCTGGCCGAAGCAGCGGAATAAGGCGCCTAGGTCGAGGACCACAACTGCTGGGCCATTGCGTCTAGCGTATCGAAGTTAAATCCCGTGCCCAACGGGTCTTTTCGGTTGAGCACAAAGTTTTTCCGCTCTGTGATAAGACGGATGCGTAGCGCTCTTTGGAGCAAGCGCATCCGCTCTAGAGCCTCGGTCCGCGCTGTTTCCGGGTCTTTCTTGCGCCATTGTGCCCAACGGCTTTCAATCCGGCCCACTCGCTCAATCACCAGCTCATTGTAAATCGGGTGAGGTCCGCGATGTAGCGGCAGACCGGTCTTCAATGATGTGTCTTCGGTTGATGGAAGCAAAAGGCCATTGAACCGAAAATCGTCAAAGCCGACCGGCACGCGGCCAACGCTTTCAAACATTCGGCGAAAATAGCGTTTTCCCAGCAGCTGCACTGGGCAGCAAATGGTGGCGTTGCAGCCCCGGATCGTAATGCGCAGAACCGCAGCGATTGACTGATTTGAATGTAATTGTGTTTCGCGTAGCACGACGGGGCCGCGTACCCTGCACTGTCGCCTGCGAATGTCTTCCAATTGTGCCCCGCGCTGTTTCCAGCGCTATGATCCCAGGCAACTGATCCCTCTTCGTAGGCGGTCACTCTCGCCATACTCTGACAAAATTTCCATTGCGGGAAGGACGCAGAACAAGGCCAGTGCCATCAGGCGCCACCACCCGCTCACTGGTTTCTACACCACCAACCAATACCAATTGGTTTATCAGGCGTACACCAAGACGAGTAGCAGCCACCTTGTCATGAGAAAGGGGCGGCTCGATCCGCAAATCCTGACCAATCCAATAGCTAAGGCCCTCACTTTGCAAGGCACCATCAGCCGCTTCGCGAAAGGCTGTTATGCCAAGCGCAGGGAACGGACCACCATCCAGCCAGGCAGTGATCACTGATTCAAAAAATTGCCGACCGATTACGCTCATCGAAGGCGGCCAGATCACAGCAGCAAGCTCATCGAAATGATCGACCAGATCGCGCGCAAGACCCAGCATGCTCATGGCAATAGGGAGCATCCTAGCCCCGCCTGAAAGATGATGACCGGGTGCCAGATGCAAGACTTCAAAGTCTTCTTCGCCAGGCAATTCGCTGATATCAAACTTGTGCCAGACGGGCGGAAAGCTGCTGCCTTTGCCTGGCGAAAGCCCCGCCAGATCAAACGTCAGGCCGTCGCGCAGAAGCTCAATCCAATCCTGATCACTGCGGGCTCTGGTTAAGGTTTCGGCGGGCTGCTCAACGTTTTCTCCATTCGCGCTCACCAGATGGAGCGGCGCTTCACCCAAGGGATCATGACTTATCGAAAGCGCTGGATAGCAAGCCGCAAATCGCTTGATAGCATGACGATCGGGCCGGTTGCCTTGCGAAAACAGGAGATACACTCCTGCAGGGCTTGAGAGGCTATTGTCCGTGATACCAAATTCCCCCTAGGCCAGTGGTCCAGTGGGATCGTCCATAGTGCCCATAAGTATTGATCAATACCAAATGAAAGGCAAAAGGACGGTGCACCGGCGCCTTTGATTTCGCCGTCTCTATACTCATGTTTCGCCGATTGTCATAACCTAAAAAACACCCAGATCAACGCCTTCGGAAATAGACAATCCCAATTCTCGGCATTTCTTTTCTGTCTGCGGTGTGATTTCTTTGCGCTTCAATATCTCTTCTGGTGTTTGAGCGTTGAAGTTTATCACCATTGGTTCTGAGACACGTTTAAGCCTCCATCCGGCGGCGATCCGGTCAATCTGTTTTTGTGTTCCTTCGCCATCTGATCCAGCAGCAATGATGGTCGCGTAAGGCCTCCCCTCTATCTTCCCCAGAACAGGGTAGTAGTTGCGGTCAAACATGTCCTTCATTTCGCCGCTCATTGAGGCAAGGTTCTCTGGACAGACAAAAAGGTATGCGGACGCAGCCATCAAATCGTGCGCTTGCGTATCTCGCGCCCGAAGAAGGCGAACGTTTGCTCCCGAAGCAGCAGCACGCGCCATTTGTTTGCTCGCCCCTGTCCGGCTATGCCAGATTACCAAGAGCGTCCTACCTTCACTCATCCAGGCACCAATCCCAGCAGACTGTCGATTGTCAATGCCGGAGTCTGTCATACGCCCTACGGATGGGCTACTCCGAGAACATGGCAACCCGTTCTCTTACAAATGTCCTTGGTGTTTCAAACTCGCTTGGCGGCAAAGAGTGGTCGTGGCGAGGCGGCACGATGGACTGTGCTGAGGGAACCTACGGTCTTGGCTCTGATATTTTGGCGCAGTTGATGCTGTCCCGCGGCGTCGCCCGCGATGAGATTGAAAAGCACGCAAACCCCACAATGCGCAATTTCCTCCCCAATCCATCTGAGTTCAGAGATATGGATCAGGCCGCAGATCGCATTGTCAAAGCTATTTTGGGCGGTGAGACGATCACGGTTTACGGCGACTATGATGTCGATGGTGCCACCAGTTCGGCGCTGCTGATTGATCTGCTAAGCTCTCTTGGAATTGAAGCGGGATATTACATTCCAGACCGCCTTCTGGAAGGGTATGGCCCAAGCGGAGAGGCTCTGGTGCGTTTGGCAGAGCAAGGGTCTGAGCTCATCATTACCGTGGATTGCGGCGCTATGGCGCATGAAGCTCTGACTATGGCGCGTGATGCCGGTGTTGATGTGATCGTCGTTGATCACCACAAATGTGCACCCGACCTTCCCCCGACCGCGGCGCTCGTCAATCCGAACCGCCTCGATGAAAGTGACCTTGCTGCATCCCACGGGCACCTTGCCGCCGTTGGTGTCGCGTTTCTTTTGGCAATCGCAATCGTTCGCACACTTCGCGCTCAAGGCTATTTCGAAAACCGCAAAGAGCCCGATTTGATGGGCCTGCTTGATCTGGTCGCACTTGGAACGGTCGCGGATGTTGCGGCATTGCACGGGCTAAACCGCGCATTTGTTGCTCAAGGCCTCAAAGTGCTGGCGCGGCGGGACCGGATCGGGATGGCAGCCCTTATTGATGCAAGCCGATTGAAACGAGCGCCCATTGCCTCTGATCTTGGCTTTGCTTTGGGACCGCGCATCAATGCCGGGGGGCGGATTGGCGAGTCCACTTTGGGTGTAAGGTTGCTAACAACCCCAGACCCCGAAGAAGCCCGCGCCATTGCAGAGCAGCTCTCCGCTCTCAACGAAGAGCGCCGCGCGATAGAGGCCGAGGTACAGGCGGCGGCAGAAGCGCAATTGGAAGGCCAGCACAATATGGCTGTTCAAGTGCTCAGCGCGACTGGCTGGCATCCGGGTGTCATTGGGATTGTCGCTGGGCGGATAAAGGAAAAAACAGGCAAACCCTCAATCGTGATTGCGCTTGATGGAGAGGGCGCTGGTAGCACGGGCAAAGGTTCGGGCCGCTCGATCAGCGGGGTAGATCTGGGCGCCGCAATCATTGCAGCGCGCGAGGCAGGGCTATTGGAAGCTGGCGGAGGGCATGCAATGGCAGCAGGCCTCACAATTGCCAGCGATCAACTGTCCGCATTCAGCGACTTTCTCGACACAAGGCTAGCGCGCGAGGTGGAGCGCGCCCGTGCATCGCAATCAATGAAGCTCGATTTGTCGCTCGCACCAGGAGGCCTAACGCCCGAACTTGTGGCTATGTTGGAGACCGCTGGCCCGTTTGGCGTGGGTTGGCCTGCCCCGAGAATAGCGGTTGGCCCGGTGCGCGTGATCAAAGCCGATATTGTCGGCAAAGATCACCTGCGCGTCATTGCAGCGGGTCAGGATGGCAAAAGCTTCAAGGCAATTGCTTTCCGGGCGGCAGAAACCGAGATGGCGCAAACCCTTATGCACCGTAGCAAAGCGCGCCTTTTCCATTTCGCAGGCCGCGTGAAATTGGACGATTGGGGCAACAGGCCAGCAGCAGAACTTCATCTCGAAGACGCAGCATTTGCCGATTGAGATGTCCGTCAATGTCGGCGCGCGGCCAAGGCCTAGATAATTTTTCTCAGAACTTCTCCAAACAGGACTTGACCGTTTCTCACAGCCCCCCTAGATGCGCGCTTCCGCAATTGAGCGTGGCCCCTTCGTCTAGCGGTTAGGACGCGGCCCTTTCACGGCTGAAACACGGGTTCGATTCCCGTAGGGGTCACCACCTCCCCCTTGGTCTAGCAAGGGTTTTGTGGCGGCAAGTTTTAGGGTGTACCCTGACTTGCCCTCTCCAAGAAAATAAGCTGTTTGACCTGCGCGCTGGGCATGCTTAGGCGCATTCATCATGAATACTGGTTTGAGCTTCCCCCAAACGGGCATCTTCCTCGCAGTTGCAACGAGCGGAGTGATGGTTCTTTTCGGATCGGAGCCAGCTCTTGTATTCTCGGTTTTCGTGGTCTGGGTGGGCTCCTTATTCCTTGTCTCTGCGAGGCCTCCCGAGCCCACTTCGCTAAACACCAGAAAAACGCTCAGTCTATCGACCATGCACGAGCTTCTGGAAAATTCCTCGACGCCCGTGCTTGTTACCGAACGCAATACAATCGCTGTTGCCAATCGTTCGGCGCGAAAGCTCTTGGGTGAACACATTATCGACCAAGACGCGCGTGTAATCTTTCGCCAACCTGCAGCGATTGCGCTGCTTGATAAGGTTGGCGGCGGGCAGGCGATCGTACGCGGTCTTGTCAGACGGCAGGATATCTGGCGGATAAATCGGCAGACGATTGATGATGAGCTTGCCGTGTTCGAACTCATCAACAAGAATGCGGAGGCCGATATCAGTCGCGCGCACACGGATTTTGTTGCGAATGCCAGCCACGAATTGCGGACGCCGCTTGCCTCGATCCTTGGATATGTCGAAACCTTAAGCGAAGATGGCACCGCTTTTGACGCGCCCACCTCGCAAAAGTTCTTAAACACGATCCAGCGTGAGGCAAAGCGCATGCACAGCCTCATCAGCGATTTGATGAGCCTGTCCCGGGTCGAGGCTGAAAAACATGACTTGCCCCAGAAAGAACTCGAACTCGCACCCCTGATTGAACGAGCTGCACGTGATGCTGCGGGCCTTGAGCGCACAGACAGGCTCAATTTTGAATTGATCGAGAAACCCGTTGTTCAAGGCGATCAACAGCAACTCGAACAAGTGGTGCGCAACCTCGTTGAGAACTCACTCAAATATGGCGCGGTCGATGCCGACGTGCGTATTCGGCTCGATCATTCAAAACTGGGAGAGGCGCGCATCACAGTGAGCGACAAAGGCGAAGGTATAGCCCCGGAGCATGTCCCCCACCTCACACGGCGCTTCTACCGCACTGACCCAGGCCGAAGCCGTGCTTCAGGCGGAACAGGGCTTGGCCTTGCAATCGTCAAACACATCGTTGAACGCCACCGGGGCCGGCTCGACATTGTAAGCGATGAGGGCGTGGGAACCAGCGTGATTATCCGGCTGCCCATTATATCGGGGCAAGAGGTGAATGACCGTGCAAATGGTTCGGTGAGTGATCTGGAAGCTGATTTGATAGGGAGCCCGATTAGCGATCAGGGCGTCAGCCAGACCGGGATCGCGGGCATAAAATTTTGAGCCGATCCTGTCTCGGACCGGGTTATCCACCATTGTCATTTTTCTGACATATTACCGTCATTCAAGCGTAACAAGCTGGTCATATTGGCATCGCAAAACGGTCACATAAGCCGACTGTTGTAGAGGAACCAAATAAATGACAAGCCGAAAAACGGTCGCAATTTTTGCAGCGATTTTATGTTGCACTGTCTCTAGTCAAGCTCTTGCACAAGACCCACAGTCAAATTCTGAAGAGATCGAAGCGCTGAAAGCCGAGCTGCTTCGCCTGGCACAGCGTATTCAAGAGCTCGAAAGCGGCATTACCCAAAACGCACAAGCTGCAGAGGCTGCTCAGACGAGCGCACGATTGGCGCAAGATGCAGCAAGCACAGCGCAGACTGTTGCGCAATCTGCCACGGACACTGCGCAGGCAGCGACATTGGCGGCCAATTCCGCACCGCAGGTTAATCTTAAAGCGGCGCCAGAGATCAAAGATGACCGCGGCTTCAGCTTCAAACCACGCGGCCGCGTGAATATCGACTTTGGCTATGTTAGCGCGCCCAACTCCACCGGTGCAGACAGCGGTTTTGATGCAGAGGCTCGCCGTATCCGTCTCGGCGCATCGGGGAAAATCCCCGGCGGTTTCAAATACAAAGTCGAAGCTGATTTCGCAGAGAACGAAGTCGCTCTTACCGACGCACTTGTCTCTTACACCGATGGCGGGTTCACCATTCAGGCCGGTCAATTCAACCCTTTTTGGGGTCTTGAAGAGATTTCAAGTTCGCTCCACACCTCTTTCATAGAGCGCTCGGCATGGACGGACGTCATCCCCTTTGAACGCCGTGTGGGTGCCGCAGGCATCTACAAGACTGATGAAATCATGTTCCAGGCCGGTGTCTTTAGCGACAACAGCGAAGATCTCCCCAATGACAATACCAGCTTTGACAGTCGGTTTGTCTATGCGCCAAAGTCGGGCAACACTCAGCTGCATTTTGGCGGCTCTGTTCACTACAACATCTTGGGTGAAGGCAGTGAACTGCGTTATCGGCAACGTCCACTCGTCCACTTCACCGACAACCGCTTCATCGACACAGGCCGCTTCCCAGCGACAAGCGAACTGGGCATTGGCCTGGAAGCAGCAGCTATTTCCGGACCTTTCCACGTGTCGGTTGAAGGTTTCAACCAAAGGGTGAACCGCCCCGGCGCGCTCGGCAATCCAGACTTCTTTGGCGCATCAGCGGAGGTCGGTTACTTCCTTACAAAAGGTGATACGCGCGGCTATAAGCTGGGCGAATTTGACCGCGTGAAGCCGAACAATCCCGTTGGCGAAGGCGGCAAGGGCGCTGTTCAACTGAATTTGCGCTACGACTATCTCGATATGAATTCGCAAGGGATCATCGGCGGGACGCAGGACAGCGTGCAGGCTTCCGTAATCTGGACCTTCACTGACTACACCAGACTTCTGTTTAACTATGGCCTCTTGTCATATGACGACGCCGCTTTCCCAACTGCGACCGGCGATACGTCTTACAACGTCCACGTATTCGGCGCCCGGGCTCAAGTCGACTTTTAAGCGTAATATGACGGTCACCTATGCACGGCCTGTGCATAAAATTTATGACCGTCTGTCTCTAAGCTGAAACATCTATCCCTATTGGACATCTCCAATCTCTTAAGGAGTGAATACAATGACACTTGGCAAAACCGCCATCCTACTCGCTGCCTCTACCCTTGCTCTTGCCGCCTGCGGCGACGAGCTGGGCGAAGTGGACAGCCGCGAGACCATCCGTTCGGTCGGCTCATCCACCGTTTTCCCATTTGCCAAAGCGGTTTCTGAATCGCTCGCTCGCTCGAACCCAGAGCTGCCAGCGGTTGTAATCGAATCCACCGGCACCGGCGGCGGCATGAAGCTGTTTTGCTCAGGCGCAGGCCTCAATACACCATCTGCCACCAATGCATCACGGCGTATGAAAGCATCGGAATTTGCCGATTGTCAGGAAAACGGCGTTGCTGACGTGATCGAAATGCAAGTGGGCCTCGACGGCATCGCCTTTGCCTCTGCACAAGGCGGCATTGAGCTGAACCTTACACCAAAGATTGTCTACGAAGCGTTGGCCGCTGCCCCATACGGCGGCGAGCAGACAACGAAAACCTGGGCCGATGTCGATCCTTCGCTCCCTGCCCTTCCTATCCTCGTATACGGTCCGCCTACCACATCGGGCACACGCGATGCGCTTAAAGAGCTGATCCTTGAAGTTGGCTGTGAATCGAACCCTGAGATGGAAAGCCTCAAGGAAGAAGATGAGGACAAATACGACCAGGTCTGCACCGAAGTGCGTGCTGATGGGCTGTATGTTGATCAGGGCGAGCAGGACAATCTGATCGTTCAAAAGATCGAGGGCAATGAAAACGCCGTTGGCGTATTCGGCTATTCGTACCTCGAAGAGAACGCAGACAAAGTTCAAGGTCTTCCTATGAACGGCGTTGACCCAACGTATGAGAACATCTCAAGCTTTGCCTATCCGGGTGCGCGTCCGCTGTTTGTCTACGTGAAGAAAGCGCATGTTGGCGAAGTCAGCGGCCTCGCTGAATATCTGACCGAGTGGACAAAAATGTGGGAACGCGGTGGCCCTCTGGCTGGCATTGGACTAGTGGCATCGCCAGACGACGTTATGGCTGCAGATCTCTCAGCTGCAACTGAGTACACGACCCTCGACGGGTCTGAGCTTAAGTAAGGCCTTTCGTGTAGGGTCTTTGATGTAAGGACAGTTCGCTGGCAGCTTCCCTTCTCTTGGTTCTGGGCTTGGCCCTTGCCGGGTGGTTGTCAGCGCGCAGCCGCGCATGGGCGCTTCGCGCTGATGCAGGCGGGCGCCTTGCCAGCCTTCCTAACTACCACGGTTGGTATGTGGGTCTCTGGATCTTCATACCGACCGTCATTTTTGTCTTCATTTGGAACGCGATCTCTCCGGGGCTCGTGCTCCAATCGGTTTTGGGAAGCGCTGCTGCCGAAAACCTTCCGGCTATCGAGAGCGCCCGTCTGGATGCTTTGAGAGAAGCGCGCTCTGTGGCAACTGGAGCAGCTGCTTCAGCCACCAATCCGGACGCACTCGCGCTGGTTGCGCCTTTCAGCGATGCTCTATCGCAATATCGCTGGATTGGAATTGCGCTGACTTTGATCATTGCAGGCGCTGCTGGTGCTTACAGCTTTCTCAAGATCAAACCCGACTTTGGCGCGCGCACCCGGGTTGAGCGCGTGATCATGGCCTTTTTGATCCTCGCCTCTTTGGTCGCGGTTTTCAGCACATTTGGGATTTTGGCGAGCCTCATTTTCGAAACCTTCCGTTTCTTTGAAATGGTCTCACCGATTGACTTTCTGTTTGGCACTTTCTGGTCCCCCGACCCCATGGCCAATCCGGATAATCCAGACCCAACGCGCTACGGCGCAATCCCGCTGTTCTGGGGCACTTTGCTAATCGGTGCGATTATTGCGATGATCGTTGCAATACCTCTGGGAATGATGAGCGCGATCTACCTCACCCAATATGCGCACCCTCGTTTCCGCGCATGGGCAAAGCCTGCTTTGGAAATCCTCGCCGGTGTACCGACCGTGGTTTATGGTTACTTTGCAGCGCTTACCGTTGCGCCAATGATCCGCGACTTTGCAATGTCTGTGGGGATCGCCAATGCCTCGTCTGAAAGCGCGCTTGCAGCGGGGCTTGTTATGGGCGTGATGATCATCCCATTTGTTTCGTCAATGGCAGACGACAGCATTGCCGCTGTCCCTCAAGCGATGCGCGATGGCAGCCTTGCGATGGGCGCGACAACCTCCGAAACGATCAAACTGGTGCTAGTCCCGGCCGCTCTTCCCGGCATTGTCGGCGGCGTTATGCTAGCAATCAGCCGCGCAATCGGAGAAACCATGATCGTGGTTATGGCCGCTTCAACGGCTGCCAATTTATCGGCGAACCCGCTCGATTCAATGACCACCGTGACCGTGCAAATTGTCGCGATGCTAACTGGTGAAGGCAGCTTTGATCACCCGGCTACACTCAGCGCCTTTGCGCTCGGTTTCATACTTTTCCTAGTGACACTCGCGCTCAATTTCATCGCCTTGAGCGTCGTCAAAAGGTATCGCGAAGCATATGAGTGATGCCATCACCCCTCCATCGGGCGAGCCACACACAGGGCTCCAACCGGTCAGCGCGCACCGCACTGAGCGTTTTGAGAAGCGTTTGAAGGCTCGCTACGCACAAGAGAAACGCTTTAAGGCAATCGGCTTTGGTGCGATTTCTTTCTCGGTCCTTGTCTTAATCCTGCTGCTGGGAAACATGCTCTTCAATGGCCTTGGCGGATTTCAGCGCGCTGAGCTATCGGTCGAGATTGACTTTGTTCAAAGCGGATTGCGAGCCCCTGAGGCAGCTGCAAGTCCAGCTGAAACGATGCGCAGCCTCGATAATCAGGGCCTGCGCGCAGTGGTCTCGAGCGCTGCTCAAACGAGCCTTGGCGCCGAAGGCGCAGAGCAATTGAACAGTGAGGCGTGGCGCGAAGTCGCCAGCATAATCTACGATAATCCCACGATCCTGACGCGCAAAGAAGTGCTGTCTTTGCCTGCGTCAGCTGATCTTTCCGCCGGGTATTCAGGTGAAGGCTCGCCCGCGATGAAAACCTTGGCAAGCGACCTTTCATCAAAAGGGGTTTTGGAAAAGAACTTCGATTTCGGTTTCCTTGAACGGTCCGATGCGACCGACCCGCAGCTCGCCGGCATCTGGGGCGCACTTAAGGGGTCTGTCCTCACGATGTTCGTGACCTTCCTGCTCGCCTTTCCTATCGGAATCATGGCCGCGCTCTACCTTGAAGAATATGCACCCAAAAACCGGTGGACCGATTTCCTCGAAGTCTCGATCAACAACCTTGCGGCCGTGCCGTCCATCATTTTTGGTCTCTTGGGTCTGTTCTTTTTGATGACGGCTTTCCCGACCTTGCGCTCTACTCCGATTATCGCAGGGATCACGCTCGCTTTAATGACGATGCCTGTCATCGTGATCTCGGGCCGCAACGCCATTAAAGCTGTACCGCCGTCTATCCGCGACGGCGCGCTTGCTGTGGGCGCATCTCCAGTCCAGGTTGTGTTTCATCACGTATTGCCGCTTGCGATGCCTGGCATGCTGACTGGCACCATCATCGGCATGGCCCGGGCTCTGGGTGAGACTGCTCCGCTAATCCTTATTGGCCTTCGTGCCTTTGTCGCATCGCCTCCCGATGGCCTCACTTCCGCTGCAACCGTGCTGCCTGTACAAATCTTCTTGTGGTCCGATGAAATCGACCGCGGTTTTGTGGAACGCACAAGTGCCGCTATCATCGTCCTTCTGATTGTCCTCCTTATGATGAATGGTCTCGCCATTTATCTGCGCAACAAGTTTGAGAAATCCTGGTGACCAAAATCCATCCCAATCTTGAAGCCGTCGATCCAAAGATGAACGCTGAGGGCGTGTCGGTTTATTATGGCGATAAGCAGGCGATCAAAGACGTCTCTATTGGCATTCCTGCCAAATATGTGACGGCCTTTATTGGTCCGTCAGGCTGCGGCAAATCGACGTTCCTTCGTGCACTGAACCGGATGAATGACACCATTCCGTCCGCTCGGGTTGAAGGACAAATCGAGCTTGACGGCGAGAACATCTACTCCAGCAGCATGGACGTGGTGCAATTGCGCGCGCGGGTGGGAATGGTCTTTCAAAAGCCAAACCCTTTCCCCAAGTCAATCTATGACAACATCGCTTATGGCCCGCGCATTCACGGGATTTTTGAGCAAAAAGGCGACCTGGACGGGATTGTTGAGAATTCTCTGAGGCGCGCTGGTCTATGGGAAGAGGTCAAGGACCGCCTCAATGATCCGGGCACCGCACTGTCCGGCGGACAGCAGCAGCGTTTGTGCATTGCGCGGGCAATTGCAGTTGATCCAGAAGTTATCTTGATGGACGAGCCGTGCTCTGCGCTTGACCCCATCGCGACCGCAAAAATCGAAGAGCTGATCGCGGAATTATCCGGCCGCTATGCTATAGTCATCGTCACGCACTCGATGCAGCAAGCAGCCCGCGTGTCTGATCGCACGGCTTTCTTCCATCTTGGAGAAATCGTCGAATACGGCCGTACATCGGATATATTCACAAACCCAATCGAGCAGCGCACTAAAGACTATATCACTGGGCGGTACGGCTAATGACAGACCATACGGTAAAGGCGTTTGACGAGGACATCACGCGGCTTCGCGGTCTCATCGGCGAAATGGGCGGCCTTGCAGAAGTTGCAATCGAGGAGGCTTTGGCCTCCCTGGTCACTGGCGATGCGGCGCGCGCGCAAAAGGTTGTCGAAGGCGACAAGAAGCTGGATGAGCTCGAGATGCAGGTCGACAAGCTGGCCATTCGTGTCATCGCCCTTCGCGCTCCTATGGCCGACGATCTGCGAGAAGTGATCGCGGCGCTTAAGATTGCCGGTGTGATTGAGCGGATCGGTGACTATTCCAAAAACATCGCGAAACGTGTCGGGAGTGTCGAGGGCAAGGACCGGTTTGAACCGCTAACCCTTCTTCCCGCTATGGGCGAAGTCGCGGCTGAAATGGTCCATGACGTGCTCACCGCCTATGCCGCGCGCGATCCCGATCTGGCGCGCGAAGTCATCGCGACAGACAACAAGGTCGATGCGTTCTACAACAGTATTTTCCGCAATCTTGTGAGCTACATGGTGGAAAACCCTGCAACCATTTCGAGCGCAGCGCAGCTTCTGTTTGTGGCTCGCAATCTGGAACGAATTGGTGACCACGCCACCAATGTCGCAGAAATGGTGCACTTCGCAGCAACGGGCACATACCCGCCAGAAGATGACCGCTAAAGCAACAAGGCCGCGCGCTGATGGTATTGAGCGCCGGTGTCATTAAATTGTAGCTGAGATGAAACATCATCTGGACTGAGGGTTCGCATAAAGAAATCGAGCTTAGGAGGCATACGTTATGATCGCAGCCAAACTGTTGCTCGTCGAAGACGATCCGGCACTGTCAGAGCTCCTCGAATATCGTTTTCAGAACGAGGGCTATCAGGTGCGTTGCACCAAGGATGGCGATGACGCGATGATCCTTGCACGCGAAGAGGTGCCGGATCTCATCATTCTCGATTGGATGATCGAAGGCACTAGCGGCATCGAAGTGTGCCGCCAGCTGCGCCGCGATAAAGAAACCGCGCATGTGCCGATCATCATGCTGACCGCACGCGAAGCCGAAGATGACCGTGTGCGCGGCCTTGAGATGGGCGCTGATGATTACCTCACAAAACCATTTTCCCCGCGCGAACTGCTGGCCCGTGTGGCCGCCGTTATGCGCCGCATTCGCCCTGCACTCGCGGGGGAAACCATTGAAGTGGGCGACATCAAACTCGATCCGGTAGCTCATCGGGTGCAGCGCCGGGGTCAGTCACTGCAATTAGGCCCAACCGAATACCGCCTGCTCAAGTTTTTTATGGAGAGCCCAGGCCGCGTTTTCAGCCGCGGGCAGCTTCTCGACGGGGTCTGGGGGACGGGCTCTGACATTGAACTGCGCACCGTTGACGTCCACATCCGCCGCCTTCGCAAGGCAATTGATATCGAAGGGGTGAAGGACCCTATCCGCACGGTACGCTCAGCCGGATACGCGCTCGAGACGGCTTAAAGCGTTGTTTTAACGACAGACGCCGAGCATATTCCCGCCCTGATCAAAGTGAAAGTGATCGGCATGAGCAGCGTTATAGTCGGGCGATAGGACCACCGCGAAAACATCGCATGCGCCATCGCGGATCTCGCGTAAGAAACGCGCCTTATCCGCATCACCATTCCAATCGCCGATCAGGCTTATCCGTCTGCCATCTTCCAAGACGACAGCGCTAATATCAATCGCATTGCCGCTCGCGTGCTGGCTCCAATTTTCGGACGAGCCGCGTATTCGCCGGCAATTGTAAACGCCCATATGCTCAAAACGCGCCGCACCGCTTCCGAAGGTTTCACGCGCCGCAGGCTCGACGCTTCGCGTGCGCCAGAGCTCAAGCGCAGCGGCCACCGGGCAAGTGGTTGCAGGATTGCTGGGGCTCAGGGGAAACTGGGTGAGCTGCGTGCGATCTGGCCGCGCGCATTCCCCCTCCCCGGTCTCCGGAAGGACCGTGTAGGCCACATCGCTTCGATCAAGGACAGCGCGGCACTGATCAATATCATCGCGCAAAGCATCCATCTTGATTGCGGTCGCATATCCAACCGGATGACGCAGATCGAGCGGGGCCATCGGGTTATGCTGGGGATGCTCTTGAAGCCAATCCCATCCCATCAATCCCAATGTCGCAACAACACCGAGAACAAGAAGACGGCGCAGCAGGCGAGCTGTGAGGCTTGTCTGTGTTTTTGCCATGATGGGCCCTTAATGAAAATCGCGCGACTTAGGGATGATCCTATGGTTACGCGGATGGCCACCTGGTGTTCCAAGATTGGGGCCAGGATTTGGCGGTAACTGATCAATCATGTCGCGCGGATTTACGACTTCTCTTGAGACAGGCACCTTACGCCCCTGCGAATGAGATTGCAGCGGCGTGTTCACATGGTCTGCGCGCGCCAAAGGTGCGTTGAGCATATCATCAGAAAGAGCATAAAGCTGATCGCTGGCATCGGTCATATGGTGAGCGATCACATGGATCACCTCATCATCATATTCAACGCGGCCCCGCACCTCCATAAGCCGTGCGCCCATCACCACCTGGCGCTGTTTTTCCTTAAGGTCCGGCCATACGACAAGGTTCACAACGCCGGTCTCATCCTCGAGCGTGATGAAACACACGCCCTTGGCTGAGCCCGGCCGCTGGCGGATGAGGACCACGCCTGCGACCTGCACAATAGAGCGGAACTTGCGATTGCGAAGGTCGCTAGCACGCACAAACCCGCGCTCTGCCAGACTGGGCCGAAGGAACGCCAGCGGGTGCGCTTTTAGGCTCAAACGCGTGGTCTGATAATCGTTCACCACCTCCTCAGAAAGCGGCATTGTAGGGAGTTTGGTAGGCACCTTTTCGGCTCCTTCATCGCGCTCTTCAGCCGCACGAAACAGCGGTAAGTCAGGCGCTGCGATCAGGCTTCGCGCATCCCAAAGAGCCTGCCGACGCGCAAGGTTCAGCGAAGTAAAAGCATCGGCGCTCGCAAGCCGTTCGATATGAGGAGGCGACAGCCCTGCCCGCTCACGCAGCTCAGCCACATCGCGGTAAGGACCATTCTCCGCGCGTTCTGCGACAAGCTGTGCTGCGACATGTTCATGGAAGCCGTCGATTTGGCGCAGGCCCAGGCGCAGGGCTATGTGTTTGTCATGGCGGTGTTTGTCTTGTCGGTCTTCTTCTTGATCTCGACCCTTGCTGGTTTCGCACAGAGAACGCAGAGGAAAGGGAGAGGCAGAGATATTGTGCCCGCCGAAGGCGTTCTCACACTCTCCAGCTTTGTTTCCAGACGCACCCTTGAAAGAAGAAAGCGGCTTTACCGCAGATCCAACTTCTCTGCGTTCTCTGCGCGAAACAAATTCTTCTCCAATCCCCTCGCCCACCTCTTCCAACGTACAATCCCACTGACTGCAATTCACATCCGCTGGAAGAACCTCAACCCCGTGCTGGCGCGCGTCTCTCACAATCTGTGCAGGCGCGTAAAATCCCATCGGTTGAGAGTTCAACAAAGCCGCCGCGAAAGCAGCCGGGAAATGGCATTTGAGCCAGCTTGAAACGTAAACCAGATGCGCGAAAGACGCCGCGTGGCTTTCGGGGAAACCGTATTCGCCAAAGCCTCTGATCTGATTAAAACAGCGCTCAGCAAACTCGGGATCATAGCCGCGTTCCACCATGCGCCCGACCATCATATCTTGCAGCTCATCAACCATACCGCGCGAGCGAAACGTCGCCATAGCTTTGCGCAGACGGTTTGCCTCTTTGCTGGAAAACTTGGCCGCATCCAGAGCGATCTTCATCGCCTGTTCCTGAAAGATTGGCACGCCCAAAGTTCGCTCCAAAATGTTGGAAAGCTCATCGGGCGGTCCGTGGATAGGCGACGGCTTGGGGATTACCACCTGCTCGGCCCCACGCCGACGTTTGAGGTACGGGTGCACCATATCGCCTTGGATGGGACCGGGGCGCACAATTGCGACTTGGATCACCAGATCGTAAAACTCACGCGGGCGAAGGCGCGGGAGCATGTTCATCTGCGCGCGGCTCTCCACTTGAAAAACACCGAGCGAGTCCCCCTTGCGCAGCATCGCATAGGTCTCCGGGTCCTCGCGCGGAACAGTCGCCAGAGTTAAAGAGCGTTCATGATGCGCCTCAAGCAAATCGAGGCATTTCTTGATGCAGGTCAGCATTCCCAGCGCGAGCACATCGACCTTAAGGATACCCAGCGCCTCAATATCGTCCTTGTCCCACTCGATAAAAGACCGCTCTGGCATAGCGCCATTACCAATCGGCACCGTCTCGGTGAGCGGTCTGTCGGTTAGGATAAATCCGCCCACATGCTGGCTAAGGTGACGGGGCATTCCGATCATCTGCTCGGTCAGAGCCAGCACGCGCTTCAAATGCGGATCGGTCACATCCAGACCGCTCTCGCCCGCATGCTTCTCACTGATCTCGCGGCCCCATGAACCCCACACGCTTTTGGCAAGGCGCGAAGTGACATCCTCAGACAAGCCCATCGCCTTGCCCACTTCGCGGATCGCCATGCGCGGACGGTAATGGATGACCGTCGCCGTGAGCCCAGCGCGCGCGCGGCCATATTTGGCGTAGATATACTGGATCACCTCCTCGCGCCGTTCATGCTCGAAATCGACGTCGATATCGGGCGGTTCCTTGCGGTCTTCGGAGATGAAACGGTCGAAAAGCAGTGCATGTTTAGCAGGATCAACAGAGGTGATTTCGAGGCAATAGCACACGGCCGAATTAGCAGCTGACCCCCTGCCCTGACACAAGATCGGCGGGTCAACGCTGCGGGCAAAATCGACGATATCCTTGATGGTGAGGAAATACCGCGCAAGATCGAGCTTTGCAATCAAGGCAAGCTCGCGCTCCAACGTATCACGGACGCTTTCTGGAACGCCATTAGGATAGCGCCGCTCGGCCCCTGACCATGTCTCAACCTCGAGATATTCCTGCGGGCTCATGCCATCGGGGTAGATTTCGTCGGGGTATTCGTAGGCCAGTTCATCGAGCGAAAAGTCGCAATTGTCCGCCACCTCGCGCGCGGCGCGGATCGCATGGGGCCAGCGTTCGAACAGGCGCACCATCTGCTCGGGCGACTTAAGATGCCGCTCTGCATTGGCATGAAGCAGGTGCCCGGCCTCTGCCACCGTGGTCTTGTTTGCAATCGCCATCATAACATCCTGCAAAGGACGGCGCGAAGGGGCGTGATAATGCGCATCGTTAGTGGCGAGTAGAGTAAGAGTGTTTTCCCGCGCTAATCTGTCAAGCTCATCAATCCGCGCCACATCATCCCCTCTGTAGAGATAGCTTGCAGCCATATGGCGCAGGCTCCCAAATTGCTGAGCGATACGGGGGAGAAGCTTGGGGAAAGGAGCGGTGAGCTTTACTCTATCATCATCCCGGCCACCGAGCCGGGAACCAGCCTGCCTCTCGCCTGCCTCAAGCGAGCTGGACCCCGGATCAAGCCCGTGGTGACGAAAGGGGACCACATTGCTTTCAACTTCAATGGTGAATTGCGCAGTCAGATCATCAGGCGGGAGCAGGATGAGTTGAACGCCGTCAGAGTGCTCCGCCAACATCGCAAGGCTGATCTCGCACACGCCCTTTTCCTGCCATTCGCCGCTTATCGTCTGCATTCGCCCTTGGCTGATGAGACGCGATAGGCGGCCATAGGCGGCACGGGTTTTGGGATAGGCGAGAAAGGCGAGCCCCTCGACCGTCTCTATCCGTGTGCCGATAATGGGGCGCAGTTTGAGGGTTTTGGCTTCGGTGTGGAGCCGCACCACGCCTGCAAAACTGTTGGCATCCGCCAGCCCCAACGCATCATAGCCAAGGGCGCGCGCCGTCATCGCCAAGTCCACCGCATCAGAAGCACCGCGAAGAAAGCTGAAACAGCTCACCAACCCCAGTTCCACAAAGGACGCGGGTGGCGGCGGTTCGATCAGGTTAGGATCAAGCTCCAGCGTGCGTTTGTCAGGGGTAAGCGGGGCCTCGGGCATATCACGAGGCCACCTCTGCAAGCCGCCTCTGCACTGCCGCGAGATCGCAGGCGAACAACTCTTGTTGAGCCGCCCTCGCCTCGCCTTCGAGCCTCAGCAAATAGGACGGGTGGGCGGTGATCCACAGCTCGCTGCCATCTTCGAGAGGGACAGGCCTGCCGCGCTCTTTGGCAAGGCTCACCGTGCGGCCAAGCATCGCTCTCGCAGCGCTTGCGCCCAGGGCAAGAACCACGCGCGGGGCGACCACTTTGCGCTCGGCCTCAAGCCACCAACGGCAAGTATCAATTTCCTTGGCTTGCGGCGTCTGGTGGATGCGCCGTTTCCCGCGTGCAACAAATTTGAAGTGCTTGACCGCGTTGGTGACATAAGCGCTCCTTCGGTCAATCCCGGCTTTATCGAGATAGACATCAAGCAGTTGGCCAGCAGGACCCACAAAGGGTTTGCCCGCCAAATCCTCTTGGTCCCCCGGCTGCTCGCCCACGATCATCAAGGAAGCGTCAACAGCACCCTCGCCCATAACCGCGCGGGTTCCGCATTCGGCAATGGGACAATCGCGGCAGGCGCTGATCCCTTGGGCTATGGTCTCAAGGTTTGAGGGCACTTCGCGAACCTCACGCTCGCCCGCAGCCACCATGCCAGCCTCGCGCGCTTGGGCTCCTGCGATAAGCTGCGGGATGAGTTCCGCCTCAGGCATATTCTTCCAATATTTCTTCGGCATCTCCGACAGCATCGCGCCGACTTTGAGCCGCGCGGGATTGAAGATCGAGGCGTAGTAGGACTTCCAAAGCGCCTCCACCGGGTCACCCGCCGGCGCATCTTCGCGGCGCGCTGGAGGGCCTTCGCGCATCGTCTCGCCGTCCCAATGGATTGAGCCGCGCGGGGTCAGGATAGACCAGCGCATATTGGCAAAACGGCGCATGAAAAAGCCTGCCTCGCGGCGCACGATGTGGTGGTCTGGTTCAAACCAGGCGACGTAGTGTTCTCCGCTCTCATCTTCGACTTCCCGGAAGCGCACAAAGGCGTGCATCTTGTGGGCATCGCGGCGGACCTCTTTGTCGAGCTCTTCAATGCGGCGCACGTCTGTGTCGGCGCTGTCCTGCATCATGCCGGGCTGCGATTGGAGACGCCATAAGGTACGGTAGAGGAGGCTGAAGCGCTCTGGGGCCGAGTGGACACACACATTGCGCGCCAAGCGCATAAAGCGTTTGGATGCGCGCACCTCGCTTGCATTCGCTTCGGGAACAGGCAAGCGCTTCTCACCTCTGGAAGGGCCTTCGTAAGCGAACAAATCACCCGTCCTTCCCGGCTCCCCCCAACTCACCCGGTCTGGTGGCACATCGCACTGGATAAGCTGCCGCGCACGTTCGCGCCAAAAGGCGAAGTCATCGGGGCGCGGCAGGTGGACGACGTAGTGAGCGCCAAGAGAGACGTTTTGGAGCGCGGTCATATTCTCCCCTCCCGCCTGCGGGAGGGGCTGTGAGACTTGCGAGCTTGCTCGCTAGTCGCAGCGGGGTGGGCCCACGCAACCTTGCTGGCCCACCCCCAACCCCTCCCGCAAGCGGGAGGGGAGCAAGTTGAGCCAAACCCCATCAAAAGAGCTCCAACTGCTCTTGCTTGGGCGCGAGCATTGATCGCAAATCCGCCCGGTCGGTGAGGCGCGTTGGCCGCCAATCCGCCGCCACCAGAAAGGGCCGTACCTTGGCTATAGATTGGGTGAGCCGCCCGACATCCTCCAATCGCAAACGCCTGTGCCGCCGCGCTTTCAGAATGCGGCCAACCGCTGTCGTCCCCAGGCCCGGCACGCGCAAGAGCTGTTCCTTGGACGCCCGGTTCACATCGACCGGAAACTCGCCCCGAAACTTCAGCGCCCAAGCAAGCTTAGGATCAATATCAAGCGGAAGGTTCCCATCCTTCTCCGTCGCATCAGCTACATCATTTGCGCCGAACCCATAGAACCGGATCAGCCAATCGGATTGATACAATCGGTGCTCACGCATCAAAGGTGGCCGTTTCAAAGGCAGCACCGCGCTTGCATCGGGGATCGGGGAAAAGGCGCTGTAATAGACCCGCCTGAGGCCAAACTGATTGTAAAGACCGCTCGCCCGCCCAACGATGGCTGCATCATTGGCGTCGTCTGCGCCCACAATCATCTGTGTCGATTGCCCCGCAGGTGCAAAACGCGGCGCGTGGCGAAAACGCTTTCGTTCGTCCTTTGCCTGAATGATGCGAGATTTGGTCTTCGCCAGAGCCCCTTCAATCTCCTCCTGATCCTTATCAGGAGCAAGCTTCGTCAGCCCAGCGCGCGTCGGCAATTCCACATTGATCGACACACGGTCTGCATACATCCCCGCCTGCTCGATCAGTTCAGGATCAGCCTCTGGAATGGTCTTGAGATGAATATAGCCGCGAAAATCATATTCCTCGCGTAGGATCCGCGCAGACTCCATCAACTGCTCCATCGTGTGATTGGAGCTTTTGATAATGCCGGAGGACAAGAAGAGCCCTTCGATATAATTGCGCTTGTAGAAATTGATCGTGAGGTCCGCGACTTCCTGAGGCGTGAACTTCGCGCGCGGCGTGTTCGAGCTTTTGCGGTTCACACAGTAATGGCAATCAAAGATGCAGTGATTGGTGAGCAGCACCTTAAGCAACGAGATGCACCGCCCATCAGGCGCATAAGCATGACAAATGCCCATCCCCTCGGTCGAGCCCACACCTTTGCCGCCGATCGAGTTTTTCTTCGCCGTCCCTGACGAGGCACAAGACGCATCATATTTCGCCGCGTCGGCGAGGATTTCCAGCCTTTCGCGTAAAGGCTTTTGAGGGGAACGCTGAATCATATGTTCTTTGTATGTTCTATTTCCCCTTCCGGCAACTGCAAATTATGACCTTACTATAGAACCAACACACGCATCGCAGCGCAGCGCCATAGGCCACCCGGCCTACACACAGCGACGTAAACTCTCCGGGGAATTTCGGAAGGGCCAGAATCATCGTATTTACGTCTCAGAATTTAAGGGGACGTCCCCCAAAGGAGACTAAAATGAAAAAGCTTGCCTATATCGGTGTTGTTGGCCTTGGCTCACTCGCAGTTGCTGCATGCAGCAATGCACAAGCGGCCTCAGGCAGCACAACCACCCCTATCACCCAAGCTGAAGTAGCCGCTGCTCAAAAAGCCTGGGGCGAAGGCATCGTTGATATCGGCGCAACCTACACCAATGAAGGTGACTACCGCGCCCGCGCCGCTCAGCACATTGAGACACACTATGCCTATGGTGAGGATGCAAACATCCTGTTCAAGCCAACTCTTGCTGCTGAAGACCAATTCCGCGAGACCTCTGAAGAAGCGCTCAGCTACTTTGTGGGCACTGAAGGCACTGAAGATGGCGGGTTTGCTATAGCGCCTTACACAAACGTCGCTTGGGAAAACAACGGCACCGTGATCTCAGATAGCGGCGACATGGCAGTAGCTATGGGCAATTACATGTTCACCGGCACTGACGGCAATGTAACCAAGGTTGAATACTCTTTCGCTTACGAACGTGACGAAGACGGCGAGCTGAAAATCGTCCTTCACCACAGTTCAATGCCTTACAGCGCGAGCTAAAACGCCGCTTTCCTCGAATGGAAAAGCAGCTGAGAGAGCTACAAACGCAAAAGGGGCCGGATGTTACTCCCGGCCCCTTTTTTGTGCATATCTAGGTTATGAAAGACCGCGCGAGCTATATCTGGTGCATGCGCTGCTTGTCTTGAGAACTGGCGCTGTGCACGCTGGTGTACAGGTGATCGAGTATGGCGATGTGCATCGGATGTTGGAAAGCCACGCCTGCCGTTTTTTCATCCACCCACACCACTTCACCAAGCGGCGCATTGATGCCGTTCATACGGATGGTCACACGGTCGCCAACATTGGCAAAGCCAGCCCTTGCTTGCAGTTTGCATCCCCCTCGGAGATATCAATAAGATCAGCATAGATGGCGCGTGATTGCACTCGCCCCTTTACCATCAGGTGAAGGGCGCGCCGATCAGATCTGCGAGGGGTTTCAACCATTGCCATGGAGGGATAGTCGCAGAAATAAGTAAACAAAAGCTAACCGGCGAGTAACCATTTACAATAGTTCACAAAACCCCTCCCGCACCAATGCCTCTTCATGCATCCAGGCCATGCAGAAACCACTCAGGTGTCCCGCCCCGGCCATCGCCTGCAATCCCTGAGCGATATATCCAATAGCGCGCGCCTTTTGCGTCTTCGATACGGTAATAATCGCGCAGGCGTGTGGTCGACCGTTCGCGCCACCATTCAGGGGCAATGCGCTCAGGCCCTTCGACACGGGCAACTTCGTAAACGCGCGAGCGCCAACGGAAGCGCTGCGGATAGCCATCGGGCGAGGCATAGAGCACAGCGATCTTCTCAGCGCGGTCGAGCAGTTTAAGCGGCCTTTTCCCAGGCGGTGCCAGAGTGTCGCAGGCAGCGACAGCGCCAAGTGGGGGCTGCCAGCTTTGGGCGCGTTCGGGCAGGTGGCTGGCGTGAGGGACCGGGCGGCGCACGGCGTGGGGGCCAAGACGCACACTCAGCCGGTCGATGCAGGCGGAAAGCGAGATGCCGTGGCGCTCTGCGGCTTCCTCCACATCGCCCTGCGTGGCGGCAAAGGGTTCTGTCCAACTGGCCCGCAGACGCACGGTTTCAATGCCAAAGCCTGCCTCAATCCCCTCCAGCTTTTCTGCAAACAGGCGGGTGATGTGTTCAGGGTCCCGCGTGGCAGCGGCGAGTTCCAAGCGGCGCACAACCACCTCTCCATCGACCCGCCAAAGCCCAAGCTCTAACCGCCTTGCCCCCTGCCCCTGCGCCTCCAATTCACGCGCCATATCTTGGGCCAAGTCACCCAGCACTTGGTCAAGCAGCGAGCGGTGACGCAATGGCTCCATCAAGCGGCGCTGCACCAGAGGCATATGCTGAGGGACCACAGGAAGAAGCGGCTCGGGAACGCGGCCCAGCAGCTGGTCGAGGCGGATCAGCGGGTTTGCCGCAGGCGATTTGCGGCCGCGAAAGCGCCGGTGGAGGGCGTCGCGTGCAGCCGCCTCGCTGCGATTGATCGCGCCAGTGGTGATATCAGCAAGGTCGCCTAAACGCTTAAGGCCAAGGCGGCGCAAGACTGTGAGCACATCGGTATCGAGCCTGAGCGCTGCGGCCGGAAGATCGGCAAGTTGGCGCATCATAGCCTCCCCCGTAGAGGCGTTAAGGATACTGCCACGCGGCCCGTAATGCGCCCCATAATGTGCAAGCGCCCATGCCGCGCCCGCTGAGGGAGCAATCGCCGCGCGGACGGCCAGATGCCGCCTGGCAAAGGCGCGCTCCACATCGGCGAGAAGCCGTCGCTCACCACCAAAGAGGTGTGCTACCGCTGTCACATCAACGATCACGCCGTCGGGCGGATCAAGCGCGCTCCACGGCCCCCAACGCTGTGCCCACACGGCAAGCTTTTCAAGGAACGCGAGGTCGCCTGCCGGGTCTGCCGGAGCGGTTTGAAGCTGCGGATAGAGCGCGCGCGCATCGGCCAGCATCTGTCCTGAGCGAGCACCCGCTGCGTGCCCCGCCGCATTCACCGCATCAATGCGGGGGCCATGAGCGGTCTCGGTGATGAGGACGGTTGGCGGTTCTTTCCCCGCCGCTGCTTCATCACTCTCTTGCGCATCATCCCCGCGCGACAGCCGCCAGCGATCGACCGAAAGTCGCGCGCACCAGATGGCCATTATGCGCCGATCCATACGCCGTTCTTTGCTGGGCTCTTTTGGAGGGTTTGAAAGGGTCATTGGGCGTATGCTCGAGAGGGCGCTCAGTTTCTTTGGTGGGTTGCTTTTGTGGTCGTTTCTGGGGCGGGGTGGAGATGCACAGTCGCGTCCCATCGTGGGCCAGCTTCCACTCCCCCGGCGCATGGGAGCGCGCCCGGAATAACTCCGCCTGCCAAGCGGGCTCCCCCGGCGCCTGCATATTCCATCTGGGTTCCGCTGAAACCGCAGACCGCGCACGCCACCGCATCCTTGCCGAAGACAAATCCGCATCCGCCTCAAGCCGTACCAGCCATAAGGCTACCCCGTGCTTTTCAGCTGTCAGACTAAGCCTGCGCGAGGCGGTGAAGTCGAGCGCGCGGGGGTTGCCAGCAATCTCTCCGATCACACAGGCAAGCTCGCGGCATTTGAGTCCCTCCTCCAGCGCAAACAGAGCATCCTCAGCTTTCTGAGCCTCGACACAGATCACCCGCTCGCGCCATTCTTCTGGCAGCGCGTGGATATAAGGCCGCCCGTTCATCTGGACCGCGCGTTTGTCCTGCACCCACAAAAGCTGCCGCCTGTCCTCGGCCTCTGCCAGTGCATCATCGCTCGCGCCCGCAACCGGCGCAGCAACATTTATGGCATCGCGCGCCAAAGCAAGCGCCAGCCCCGCCCCGCTGCCATTACGGGCGCTGGCAAAAATCTCGCTATGCAAAGGCTGATCCGCCAATCCCGGACGCCAACGCGCCTCGCGCTGTTTTGACAGAGCGGCGACATCCACACCCGAGAGGTGCGCAAGGGGCGGCGCTTCAGGCCGGGAAAGAGGATCGGGTTTCGTCATAGGAACATACAAAGAGACTCATAGAAAGACCCTTTGTTCCTATTATGTTCCACAAAAAATAGAGGAGCGCAAGTCCCGCACTCCTCCCTATTTTTGCTTAGGGTCAGGCCCCTAGCTGGTCAGACCCACGAACAGAATCACGGCAAGAACAATCGGGCACACAAAGCGCACCAACGCCCGCCACAGCTTATGCAAAGCTCCATCAAGGCCGTTCTCTTTGTCGATCAGCCGCGCATCGGCGATCCAACCGACAAAGATGCAGGTCAAAATCGCACCGATGGGCATAAACAATTTGGCCGTCACCCCGTCCAACGTGTCAAAGAAATTGGTCTCCGCAAACAGCGGGATGAAACCGAGCGGATAAAACTCTGCCAGATCGTTGAACGACAGCGCAGACAAAATCCCCAGCACCGCAGCGCCCGCGCCAACGATGATCGTCGCCACCGGCCGCGCCAGTTTGAACTTTTCGAAGACATAAGCGGTTGGAGCCTCAAGCAGAGAGACCGAGCTTGTAAGCGCTGCGAAGAAGATCATCACAAAGAACGCAAGCCCGATGGCTGAACCAAATGGCATCTGTTGAAACGCAATCGGAAGCGATTCAAACATCAATCCCGGACCTGCATTGGTCGAAAGGCCCGCTGCAAATACAATCGGAAAAATAGCCAAGCCAGCGAGCAGCGCAACCGCTGTATCTGCGCCTGCGATAATGCCGGAGGTTTCACCCAGATTGGTGTCGCGATTGGCATATGCGCCATATGTCATCATGCCTGCCACACCCAATGAGAGGGAAAAGAAGGCCTGACCAACCGCTGCCAGCATGACTTCGCCCGTTAGCTTCGAGAAGTCGAAAGTGAACAGGTAAGCGACTGCCTCAGCGAAATTACCGGTGAACGCGCCGTAGATCGTGATCGACAAAAACAGGAGGAAGAACAGCGGCATAAGATAGACCGCCACCCACTCAATCCCGCTTGAAACCCCGCGCGAGACGAAGAACATCGTCACTGCAAGAAAGCCCAAATTGAGCCCAATCATAAGACTGCCATTGCCAAAGAGGTCCGGCATGAGCGCTTTAATCTCTTCCGGATCGCGCCCCTCGAACGCACCACCAACAAGGCCGGTCTGGAACAGGTCACTGGCGAACACACCGATGTAATAAACAACCCAACCGCCCACGACGCAGTAAAAGCTGAGGATCATGAAGGCTGCAAAAACGCCCATCGACGCAAGTACGCTCCACCCATCAGATGCGTTGGAATCGCGCGCAACGCGGCGCACACTTTCAGGCGCATTGGCCTGACCATGACGGCCGATAAGAACCTCTGACAAAAGAACCGGCAAGCCGATCAGCAGAACGCAGAAAATGTAGAACAAGACAAAGGCCCCTCCTCCATTTTCCCCCGCTTCTGCCGGGAAGCGCCACATATTGCCAAGGCCGACGGCTGATCCGACGGCTGCAAGAATAAACGCGCTGCGCGATGACCAGTTCTCGTGACCGGCTCTTGCGCCCGAACCTGCTGCTGCCATCTTATGCTAGTTCCCTTTTATGCGCGCCCCTCATTGGCGCTATCCCTCATTTATGCGCGCCTTTGTGCAATGTTTCGCGCGCGAGGCCAAGGGCCACTTTGCCGGTTTTCGTGAATGATGCCCGCCTTGAACCGCCCTTGAACACTCAGTTCCAAGCAGACACGCGCCGCAAGCGAGCGCTTTCCTACACCTGCATCTGGCGTCATTCTGGCTGTGCCACCGTACACTTTCAGGAGATAGCCAAATTTCTAACGCACAAGTGTCCCATAAGGTTAACAAGCAAGCCACTGAATTTATGAGTGAAGTAGGAAGGGAATGACCATCCTATGGGACAGTGGTGTCCCATAGGCCTATCGAGCCGGTTCACCCCGCTGCGCCTTTGCTGACCACAAATTTGCCCGTTTCCAACTGCTTTGCGTTTTGCAAAGTCCCCTTTTAAAGAAGTTCCCATGTCCACAACATTCCAGCTTGATACAAGCACTAGCCGCGCAAACCCCACCCCTCAGCCAATGAAACGGCTCACCGTGCCGCGTGTAAGGGCGCGCAAGAAGGATGGAGTGACAGAAGAACCCTTGGTCATGCTGACCGCCTATACTGCGCGTCAGGCACAATTGCTGGATGCTCACTGCGATCTGCTGCTGGTCGGGGATAGCCTCGCACAGGTGATTTACGGCCTGCCCTCCACTGTCCCTGTGACCTTGGAGATGATGGCCAATCACGGCGCGGCAGTTGTGCGCGGGTCGTACCATTCCGTGGTGGTGGTGGACATGCCTTTCGGCTCTTACGAGGCCTCCAAGGAACAGGCATTTGAGAGCGCGGCTTTCCTCCTCAAGCAAACCGGTGCAGCCGCAGTGAAGCTCGAAGGCGGTGAGGCCATGGCTGAGACCGTCGAGTTTCTCAACCAACGCGGCATCCCGGTCATGGGCCATGTGGGGCTTACCCCGCAGGCGGTGAATGTGCTTGGCGGCTATATGGCGCGCGGGCGTTCTGATGCGGAGGCTGAGAAGATTGTCAGCGATGCGATTGCCTTGGATCAGGCGGGCGCGTTTGGAATTGTGCTTGAGGGCGTGCTTGAACCTATTGCGATCAAAGCCACCAAAGCGGTGTCCTGCCCCACCATCGGGATTGGTGCCTCTAACCAATGCGATGGCCAGGTGCTGGTGACCGAAGACATGCTGGGCATGTTCGAGCGGGTGCCGCGCTTTGTGAAGAAATATGAAGACATCGCGTCCGTTATTGAAAAGACGGTGGCGCATTATGCCGAAGAAGTGCGCGAGCGGACCTTCCCAACCGCAGAGCAGACGTACCAGCCTAAGAGCTAGTGTCCTTCGCCAGTATATTCGCAAGCGGCGCTGCGATCATCAGCTGAAGCAGATGGTAAAGCAGCAGCGGCGCGATGACGAAGCCTGCAACGTCTGGTGCAAACAGAATAGCGGCAAGCGGCGCTCCAATCGCAACGCTTTTTTGAGCGCCGGCAAATAGGAATGCGATGCGGTCTTCGCGGGCCACTTTGAGAAGGCCGCCCGTCAGCCAAGCGCCCCCTGAGGCCGCGATAAGATAGACTATGATGAGACCAATAAGAGCCACCCAACCAAGGAGCGTAAACATCTGACCCAGCCCTTGTTCAACCGCCCCTGAGAACGCGACATAGACGGCAATGCCAATGACGATCCGGTCAAGCCAAGCCACATCGGACTTGCGCGCCTTCAGCCAGTCAATCGTCCACCCCTGCACAGCTTGGCCGATCATAAATGGCAAGATCAAGATGACGCCAATGCGCACAATCGTCTCGTTCCCAATATCCGCCGCCTGGCTTCCGGCGAGAAGCGCAAACAGCGGCGCGGTGATGAAGACACCGGCTATATTGATGAGGGCCGCTCCCACTACGGACAGAGCGACATTGCCGCCTGCAAGGCTGGTATAGGAAGTCGCCGATTGGATCGTTGAAGGCAGCACGCCAAGAAACACGAACCCAAGGGCGACCAAAGGCGGAAGGATACTGGAAGCAGCGTTCGACAAGCCAAAGCCAATAAGCGGCATGGCTCCAAATACCCAAACAAACAGCGGCGCGAAAAAGCGCCAGTTTGCAAGGCCCCTGGCAATCTCCCCGCGCGCAATGCGCATGCCGTTGACTAGGAACAGGAGAAAGATCGCGATGTTTGAGACCATTTGCGCCGCGGCGCGCATCTCTCCGGCGGCTGGCAGCACGGCGGCTAGCAGTGTCGCTGATAACAACACCGCGATCATCGGATCGGCTAGCAAGGAGAGGCGCTTCAACATCGGCGAGCGCCCTGCCCTGTCAGCCGCAGAATGTCGAGAAGGGAGGAAAGCGCCCTAAAGGAACGGTTGGGGCAGCGTATCCGCCAAGAGCGCCGCGGCCTGAGCCGCGTCCTCTTCATTGCCTAGCTCCTGCGCCGCCTTAACACGAAGGCTAAGGATGGCGGGATCACTCCCACCTCCTTGTGCAATCGCTGTATCAAGCAGGACTTGAACTCGGAGCCAATCGCCCTCTTCTGCGCTGAGCTTTGCCAGCACCACAAGCGCATCAAGGTTTTGCGGATCGCCTTGGACATAGCGCGCAAGAAGAGCCTTTGCAGCCTCACCCTCGCCCACCTGAAGCATGGCAGAGGTAAGCTTGCGTGTCAGTGGCCATGAACGGCGAACCTGCGCTGAGACTTGATAAAGCTCAATTGCTGGCAGTGGATTATCGCTGGCAAGCGCTATGTCGCCGGCAAGCGAATGGGCATCGCCCGACTGCGAATATTGGCGCAGGAATGAGGTGGAAGCCGTCCGAGCTGCCCCAAAATTGCGGGCTGAAACGAGCCCGCGAAGACGTTTGGTCACTTCAGGAAGCGATGTCTCGTCAGGCAGCACATAGATAGCAGCTGCGTTCAACAGATTGGCTCGCTCAATGATAGGAAGGGCGCGCTCACGCTCACCCATCCGCTCAAGCGCGCGGCCAACGAGCATGGTGAGGTAGGAAGAGGCGCTGCGCCCTTCGACAAATTTGGAGAAACGATCGACAATCAAATTATCACGTCCACCAAGCCACCAGGCTCTTGCCAAAAGCTCTCGGACGCGGACATTGGCAGGCTGCTCCTCTGCCAAAGTCTCAAGTTTATTGGCCGCCGTATCGAAATTGCCCGATTGCAGATTGATGATTGCATCGAGCATTTTCGCCGCTGGCACACCGTTTTCGATGTAACGGCTTTCTTCGAGCAGCCGTGCTGCAATCGCAGGTTTTTCACCGCGCGCTGCAAGCACGGCTTGAAGGTAGAGCGCTTTGGGCTCTTCGGGTGCGAACTCGGTGAGGTCACGCACAGCTGAGAGCATGTCTGCGTTGTACCCAAGATCGCCCAGCGTGGCGGCATATTCGCCAAGGATTTCGGCATTATTCGGGTCTGCAGCAGAAGCCGCCTCGAACCACACAAGCGATTCCTCAAGCCCATTGGCATCGCGCACCATTTGGGCCCGCAGAAGAAGCGCAGGCGCATAATTGGGCCCCAGCTCAAGCGCATAGTCCGCCGCCTCAATCGCGGTGAGATGTTCCCCGCCAAGAAAGCGAAGCCTCGCAATATCAACCCATAATCCCGGGTTTTCAGGATCCAGTTCGAGCGCCTGATCGTATGACCGACCAGCAGCGGCAAGATCGCCAAAACGCACATGACGCCTCGCGTCTTCGACCGCATCGAGAAGGGCTTGGCTTCCCTGCAATTCTGATGCGCTTTGCGGCTCAGGCTCGCCGGAGCAGCCCGCAATTCCAGAGCCCGCCAGAACAAGGCTCGCGACAATGATTTTTGGTTTAAGCATGGAGATCATACTGCTTGAGGAGATCGTACAAAGTGGGGCGACTGATCCCGAGAAGCTTAGCGGTGCTCGATATGTTGCCTTCACTCCTGGCGAGCGCATGACGGATCACGCGGCGGTCCGATTGCTCGCGTGCAGATTTCAGGTTGAGGACCTCTTCATCCTCTTCGCCCTCACTATCAAAGTCGAGATCGGCGGCGCCCACAAGCTTACCGTCTGCCATAATGACCGCGCGCTTCACTCGGTTTTCCAGCTCGCGCACATTGCCGGGCCAATCGTGCGCGTCGATCGCTTTAAGCGCATCGGGAGCAAAGCCGGTGACCGCAGGGTTCATCTCTTTGGCGAACCGCTTGAGGAACGCCTTGGCCAAAAGCACACCGTCACCGTGGCGCTCAGCAAGGCTTGGAATACGAATGACAATTTCGGCAAGCCGGTAGAACAAGTCCTCACGGAAAGTGCCTTCTGCGATCATCCCTTCAAGGTTCTGATGGGTCGCACAGACAATACGGGTATCGACCGCAATCGTTTTGCGCCCGCCGATCCGCTCAATCGTACGTTCCTGCAAGAAACGCAGCAATTTGACCTGAAGGGGCAGCGGAATATCGCCGACCTCATCGAGGAACAACGTGCCTCCATTGGCGTTTTCGATCTTTCCTTCGGTGGTTTTCACAGCGCCAGTGAACGCGCCCTTCTCGTGGCCGAAAAGCTCACTTTCAAGAAGGTTCTCCGGGATTGCCGCACAGTTGATCGCAACAAAAGGCTTATCACAGCGATTGCTCGCATTGTGCAGGCCTTGGGCGAGCAATTCCTTGCCTGTGCCGCTTGCGCCCAGAAGCATGACCGATACATTGGCCGAGGCAACACGCTCAATCGTACGGGCGACTTTGACCATCTCAGGCGCGCCAGTGATCAAGCGGCCAAGCACAGTCTTGTCTTCGCTAGCATTAGCGACAAGACGCCGGTTCTCATCCTCGATTGTGTGGAGATTAAACGCGCGCCGGACGATCAATCCAAGCTGCTCGATATCAACCGGCTTCTGATAGAAATCATAGGCCCCATGCTCAACCGCCTGAAGCGCACTTTCGCGCGCGCCATGACCGCTTGCGACGATTACCTTGGTGTCAGGCTTCAATGCCATGATCGCATCAAGCACCGCAAAGCCCTCCGTCGTTCCATCGGGATCAGGTGGAAGGCCAAGGTCGAGCGTCACCACAGACGGCACCTCGCTGCGCAAAGCAGCAATGGCACTGTCACGGTCGCCCGCAATCACTACCTCAAAGTCTTCATATGCCCATTTGAGCTGTGCTTGAAGGCCCTCATCATCCTCGACGACGAGCAGTGTGGGTTTCTTGTCAGCCATCAGGCGACCTCTTCTTCATTTGAAACTGGATTTTTCAGATTTGCTGCGGGTTTGACTGCGCTGGCTGCGTCAACCATGCGTGCAGCTTCCGGCACAGGCAGGCTCACCGAGAAGCGTGATCCGATATTCTCACGCAGAATCCACCATTAACCTGCCGCCCATCGCTTTGATCATTTCTCGCGCTTCGAACGCGCCGATGCCAAAACCGCCTTGCTTGGAAGACACGAACGGCTTGAACAGGCGGGTGCGCATGAATTCTGGCGACATACCGGTGCCGGAATCGACAATTTCGATCAGGCCATTGAGCCCGTCGCGGCGAGTGTTGATCATCACCGCTTCAACCGGCTCGCTTGCATCAACGGCATTTTGAACGATGTGCAAAAGCGCCTGCTCGGCAGCCTCCGCATCCGCTAGGACGACAGCCTTATCGGTCTTCGCCAGGACGACAGGATGCACGCCCTTGAAGCGTGCACAAACCTTGGCTGCAAGCTGCGCCAGATCAATCTCACGCATGGCCTGCGAATGCCCAGCACCGTATCGTCCGAGCCGGTCCAAAAGCGTGTTCAGCTTGTCCGACGAATTGCGCAATGTGACGAGCATATCAGCGCGAAAATCGGGGTTGTCTGCGTGCTTCTCGGCATTTCTCGAAAGCAGCGAAAGCTGACTGGCGAGGTTCTTGATGTCGTGCATAACGAACGCAATGCGCCGGTTGAATTCGTCAAAGCGGCTTGCGTCCATCAGCGCCTGTTGGCCCGCCTGTTCGGCAAGATAGCTGGCAAGCTGATGTCCCACCACGCGAAGGAGATCAAAGTCCTCCCAATCGAGCTTACGCTCGATCCGGGGGCGCGCGAGCACTATGACGCCAACGAGGCGGTCAAAATGCAGGAGCGGGACAAGAGCCCAAGCATCTTCAGCTTCGCTAAGCCATGCGGGAATATGCTCGAGTTCGCCAAAATACTCGATACCCGAACGCGATTCATCGAGTGCGAGGATATGGTTCTGTTGCTCAAGAAGGCTGGGAAGCATGTGATCACTTGCAACAGCGGGCACATCGAGCGTTGCCCATTCCCAGCGAGCGTTGAGCTCCAACTGAGCTTCTTCATTGGGCATCAGCAAAAGGCCTGCGGGACTGTCGGTGATATCGGCTACCGCCTTTACCGCACGTTCCTGAAAGCTGCTTCCAGCGCTTGAGGCGTGGCCGATGGTGCGCGTAAAGCGAAGCCATTCTTCACGGTAATCATAACGGTGCTGGAACAGATGCTTTGATGCCATCACCCGGACAGACCGCCTGATCCGGTGTGATGGCAGCCACATGGCCGCTGCCGCCACTGCGAAAACGATGAAGGCGATCTGGCTCGCTCTGCCGACGTCGCCGCCAAGCAAAGCCAGGCTCCGGGTGACGAGCACCATTACAATCAGATAGGTGCCAATCACGAGCAGAGAAAGCGTCTGGAACGTGACAGCGCGCGAGGGCCGAAATTCAAGGCCGGCGCTTGTCGCATTCGCGCCGATGGCCATCATCACGGCCATAATCCCAGCCACAATTGCATGCAGCGAAGTCAGAAACGGCGGGTCGGTCTCTCCCAGATAGGAGAGTGTGTGAAGGTTGAGGTCATACGCAAAAAACGCACCCAGCCCGATCCCGCTCCACAAAATGATCCGCCGTGAGGCCGAGGCTGCGCCTGCGTAAAGGTTGTGAAGCAATACGAGCGCGCCGATGGCGATCATCATGCTGAAAAGACCGCTGATCTCATGGGCAAGCTGCATCACCTGAGGCATGAAGGCTGTGAGGCTCTCGACCACATTCACAATGAGTTGGAGTATCTCAACAAGAACAAGCGTCACGATCACTGGGCGTGTCGGCTTCAAGCTTTCATCGCGCCCATCGGCTGCAAAAAGCTGAAAAATGACAGCCAGCAACGCCAAGTTGCACGCTGATTCTGCGATCATGACCGCAACCGAGCCGGGCGATGCGGCGATAGAAAGGCTGCACCATACAACGGCCGCGCCAAGCGCCACCAACACAGCGCTGCGATCAGGCCGCGTGCGGTCTCCGGCCTGTGCAATCCAAGCGCCAGCGCCAGCAGCCGCAATCCCGCCTACCCAATAGCAGGCAAGCGCAATCATCGGCTCAAGATCGACTAACCACTGCACAGATCAGCGCGCTCCTTCCGGCCAAAGGACCACGCGCACCGTTTGGAGCAGGATCACGAAGTCGAGGAAAGGCGTGTAGTTCTTGGCGTAGTACAGATCGTATTCGAGCTTTTTGCGGCTGTCTTCGGTCGAGGCACCGTAGGGGTAGTTGATTTGAGCCCACCCGGTGATGCCGGGTTTGACCATGTGGCGTTCCTGATAAAAACGGATCTCTTCTTGAAGATCATCGACGAAGGCAGGCACTTCAGGTCGCGGGCCAACGAAGCTCATTTCGCCTTTAAGGACGCTCCACGTTTGCGGAAGTTCGTCGATGCGAACCTTTCGGATAAAGCGGCCAACGCGGGTGATGCGGGCATCATTCTCAGAGGCCCATTTCGCGCCGTCTTTCTCAGCGTCTGTCCGCATCGAGCGCAGCTTAATGAGGTAAAATGGTTCGCCAAAAAGCCCCACACGCTTTTGACGGAAGAAGGCAGGCCCCTTGCTGTCGAGCTTAACGATGATTGCAAAGACGGCAATGACTGGCAAGGTAAGAACGAGCAAGATGAGGCTTGCGGCAATATCAAAGACGCGTTTGAACGCGCTCGACAAGATCCGGCCACTCGAAAAGCCATCAGAAAAAATCAGCCAGCTTGGATTGACCGTATCAAGGTCCACCCGGCCCGTCTCGCGCTCAAGGAAGCTGGAGAAATCATTGACGTGAACGCCCTTGGTCTTGATCCGCAAAAGGTCGGTCAGTGGGAGCGAGTTGCGGCGTTCTTCAAGCGCGAGCACCACTTCGCTGACGCCAAGGTTTTCCACAAAGCGCCCCAAGTCATGGATTGCATCACGCGCGATTGCCTCTTCGACAACGCGCTCAGGCTCTCCCATGGAAATGTATGAAACGATGACGAAGCCGCTTTCTGCCCTGTCGCCAAGTTCGCGAAGCCGCTGAGCACGCACCCCTGCGCCGAGCACCATCACACGGCGGCGGAAGGCGGATGAGCCCAGGAAACTGTTCAAGAGAAGCCGGTCTGCAATCAGTACGAGGATGGAAAGACCCATCGCGTAAAGCAGGGTCGAGCGCCAAAAGGTCTCACCCGGCAATATCCAATCAATGGTCGCAAGCGCGATGATCCCAAGGCTGATCGCTACGAGCAAACGCGCACTGGCAAACCGCAGTGATCTCAATGAGTAAGGCCCGTAAACGCCAACCGCTATCATCGCGAGCCACACAATCGAGGCAGATCCCAACAGCGGGACCCAGCGCCCTTCGATGGGGCCCGGGTCCATCCCGATCTGATTGGCCCGCAGCAGCCACGCACACTCACCGGCAAGCACCAATAGCGCAAAGTCGAGCAAGCCAAGAAGCATGACCGCATGGGGAATATAGTGCTTGAACAACCGGATCATTGTGCGCGTGCGCCTTACCTTCGAGGGTCCCTTGATGGTCCTCTTTACGCACGAGAGTTTAAGTGTCGGTAAACTTTACAATGGCTTTTGAACCCGCAGGAAAGCTTGCGCTTCAGAAGTTAATAGCGGGCAAAGGATATTGCGTTCACCCGCGCTCCATGGCCATGCGAGCAGGAGCGGGGTTGAGACACTCAACCCGTCCGCATCTGGGGCAGCCAACTCCCAGCGGCATGGCATCAAGCGGATCAAGGGACACGCCGCGTGCCTGCGCAAGCTCTCCTGCAAACCGCGCTTCAAGCCCCAGAACAATGGAGCGTCGCGCCGAGCAAGCAGCGCCATCAACCTCGATTGTACGCGCCACTGTAAACCAGTGCTTTGGGGCAGCCTCTCCCTCACCAAATGTCACAGCCTGCGTGTGCATGGTCCCGCGACTTTCAAACGAGGCATAGGGTGCCCAGGCAGGCCATCTTGCCCCATCAAGCGGGTAAAGTGCACCGCTAGCCCCTGCGCTAAAATGGACCATCCGTCCTGTGCGCCCAAACCAAGCAGTGAAGAACGGCAAGCCCCGTTCACCGACCCTCTGAAGCGTGGTCAGCCGCTGCGCCAATTGATCAAAGCTAACGGCAAACCGGCGCGAAAGGACCGGCAGATCGTACCCCGTTTGCTCGCAGGCGCGCACGAAACGCCCATACGGCATAAGCAGTGCGGACGCGGCATAGTCGGTCACGTGCTCACGAAACCTCTCGCGCGCTTCGGGTGAGGAAAGGTTGGCGCCTTGGACGATCAGCTCAATGCCTTCGCGCTGTTCAAGGCTCGCGATCTGACGCGCAATCTGGAACCGCCTTGCCGCCCCGCCCAGCATCTCGGAAAGCTGCAATTGACGAGCGTGTAGGTCCAACCGGTGGACAAGTCCCGGTACAACCTCAGCGGGGAGAACGCGCACGGACAGCCGGTGCTTTTCGCGCAGACGTTCAATCAGACCAGCGCTAATGTCCCCGCGCGAAAGTCGAAGCTCGTCCGCAAGCGCCTCTGCTGCGTGATCGAGGTCGGCAAAGTGGTTCTGCCAACGCTCAACCGCCTCGCGCGCCTCATCGGCAGGATTTTCGCCCCGGCCTTCTCTTTCATCGGAATTGTCATAAAGCCGCGCGAACGCTGCGGCTGCTTGCGGAGCTGCGGAGAGGAACTCTTGCAGTTCCTCGCGGTCGATATTGAGGTCTGCGAAGCGCTTATCGGACATACGGCGAGCAAGGCCGTCAATCCCGCCGATCGCCTCGTCCTCCCGAAGATCGCGCGGATCAAAATCGAAACGCTCAATCACCTGAACCAGAACGCGGGCCGACAGCGGCCTTTGGTTGCGTTCGATAAGGTTGAGATAGCTTGGTGAAATACCAAGAGAGGCGGCCATCGCGGCCTGCGTAAGCCCTTCGCGTTTCCGCAAGCGGCGAAGGGATGGCCCTGCCAGAAGAGAGGTATCAGTCATATCGCTTCTGTAAATAAGTTTACAGAGTTACACAATGATTACCTGCATTCGCTCGATACAGACAATAAAGTCTGTAACTTTTCCTATCGCGCTGCGCTGCATCATGGCAAGAGGGATGCATACCTCCCCTCTACTAAACAAGGTGCCTTCGATGACCTATCAAAACACCATTTCGCAAATGAGCAACACCATCAATGCCGCCGGCCCGAGCTGGAGCGCGATTGATGCTGAAGCAACCGCCCGAATGGCGATCCAGAATCGCTTCCCCACCGGCCTCGACATCGCGAAATATACCGCGAAAATCATGCGCGCCGATATGGACGCTTATGACGCTGACCCGGCGCACTACACGCAGTCGCTGGGTTGCTGGCACGGGTTTATTGCGCAGCAGAAAATGATTTCAATTAAGAAGCACTTCGGCACCACCAAACAGCGTTATCTTTACCTTTCTGGCTGGATGGTTGCGGCGCTTCGCAGCGAGTTTGGCCCCCTCCCTGACCAGAGCATGCACGAGAAGACTTCCGTTCCTGCGCTGATCGAGGAACTCTATACCTTCCTTAAGCAAGCCGATGCGCGCGAGCTTGGGGGCATGTTCCGTGCTCTTGATGCAGCGCGTGATGCCGGTGATGAGGTGAAAGCCAAGCAAATCCAGAATGATATCGACAATTACGAAACGCATGTCGTTCCAATCATCGCCGACATCGATGCAGGTTTTGGCAACGCCGAGGCCACCTATCTTCTCGCCAAAAAGATGATTGAGGCAGGGGCCTGCGCACTCCAGATCGAGAACCAGGTCTCTGACGAGAAACAATGCGGCCACCAGGACGGCAAGGTTACCGTCCCTCACGAGGATTTTTTGCAGAAGATCCGCGCCTGCCGCCACGCCTTCCTCGAAATGGGCGTTGAAGACGGCGTGATCGTTGCCCGCACCGACTCGCTCGGTGCTGGCCTGACCAAGCAGATCGCGTTCAGCAAAGAGCCCGGTGACCTTGGCGACCAGTACAACGCCTTCCTTGACTGCGATGAAGTGGACCCAGCGGACATCACCAACGGTCAGGTTTTCATCAGCCGCGATGGCAAACTGCTTGCGCCCAAGCGCCTTCCATCGAACCTTTACAGCTTCCGCGCTGGAACCGGTGAAGATCGCTGCGTCCTCGACTGCATCACTTCGCTCCAGAACGGCGCTGATCTCCTGTGGATCGAAACCGAGAAGCCCCACGTTGAGCAGATCGCCGGCATGGTGGACCGTGTTCGCGAAGTCGTCCCGAATGCAAAGCTGGTTTACAACAACTCGCCATCGTTCAACTGGACCCTCAACTTCCGCCAGCAAGTGTTTGACGCTTGGGAAGAAGCAGGAAAAGACGTTTCCGCATACGAGCGCGACCGTTTGATGAGTATTGACTACGACGCGACTGATCTTGCTATCGAAGCCGATGAGAAGATCCGCACCTTCCAAGCAGACGCTGCGAAGCGTGCCGGTATTTTCCACCACCTCATCACGCTTCCGACCTATCACACGGCTGCCCTCAGCACTGATAACCTCGCGAAGGAGTACTTCGGTGAGCAAGCCATGCTCGGCTACGTCAAGAACGTGCAGCGCGAGGAAATCCGTCAGGGTATCGCCTGCGTCAAGCACCAGAACATGGCTGGCAGCGACATTGGCGATGACCATAAGGAATACTTCGCCGGTGAAGCAGCCCTAAAAGCTGGGGGCAAAGACAACACGATGAATCAGTTCGCTGCGGCTTAGGGCGTCATTCGCTGCCGTCCAACTGGTTACGCAAAGAGGTGGAGAGGGAACCCGCAAGGTCAATCGAAAGACTGGCCTTGCGGGAACCGATCCAACCCTTCATTAGCTTTACTCATCATTCGGCCCATGCTGGACCATTAAAGAGAGAACCGATGAGCGACACAGATACCCCAAGCACCGAACCTTCACGCGCGCGTGCGCTTCTTTCAACTGCGGACATGAAACTCCTGCGCCGCGCGCTTGAGAGCCACGCCCGCGGAACCGAAGACCGCGACGAGCTGGCCAAGATCAACGCCCTGCACCACCGACTTGGAACCTACGTTCCCAGCTAAGGCGCGGACGGCCCAAACAGGTCTTTCTATCACAGCATTCTCCTGGGGAGGAGAACACGGCCGCCAAGCGGGTCTCTAGACCTGTTTGGTGGCCGTAACTGTTTGTGCGCAAGGTTAAGCAAACTTGCTTCAACTCCTTTTGAAGCGCGAGTTTGATACGCTAAGTCCATTGCCTGGGGGCATCAATCTGATTGATCGCCAAGAAGACAATTGAAAGGTAAATTCAATGTGATGACTGGTGACGTTCGCTGCCATTCTACGCCATCACAGATTGCTCCAATGTAGGAAAATGGCGGACCGCTTTATCTTAATGATGAAAGCTGGTTGCCAGCGGGGTCTCCTCAAACGCGCTAAAGCCCATAGCTCATCACAAGCAGGACCGAGAGCGCCATCACCATTATCACCACCAGAGGAACTCCGGTGCGGATGTAGTCGGCAAACTCGTATTTGCCCTCAGCCATGATCAACATATTGGTCTGATACGCAATCGGCGTCGCGTAACACAGGTTGCACCCGAACAGCACAGCGAGCACGAGCGGCTCTGGCGGAAGGCCCAAGGTGGCCGCGATGCTGAACGCAATCGGCGTTCCAACGGTTGCTGCGGTCGCGTTGGAGGCAAAGTTGGTGAGCACGGTTACAAACGCCATGATCGCGGCCAAAACCAAAGCAGGCGGCAAATACACAAGGCCCAGCGACAAGGTCTCGCCCAGCCACGATGCAGCCCCGCTTTCGTCGATAAACCGGCCGATGGTAATACTCGCGGCGACCAGCACAATGACTTGGCCAGAAAGCGCCCTTCCCACTCGGTCGAACTTCACACAGCCGGTCACAAACATCAAGATCGCGCCCACAAGCGCACTGATCGCGATGGGCAGGAAGCCAAGGGCGGCCATGACCACAGAGAAACCCATGATCGCCGTTGAAAGCACGGCCTTTGACCGGCGAGGCAATTCGCGTGCGCCTTCGAGCATCAGCAAAGCATCAGCCCGGGCAAACTCTTGCAGGTCAGGCTCTATGCCCATCACCAAAAGCACATCGCCTTCCATGATGCGCAGATCGCCGCCTTCGGAATATTGATCCCGCTCACCCATAAGGCGCTCGGGACGGTGGATGCCCAGAACTGCGACACCGTAAAGATCAGCGATGCCAGAACTTGGCAATGTGCGCGAGATCAGGCGCGAATCCGCTGTGACGGTCATCTCGACCACCATCTGATCAAGCCCTTTTGCAGAGGCAGTGCGCTTGATCCGGTCAAGCACCCAAGTCGGAGCGAGCTCCCCGCGAAGCTCGCGCGTTGCGTCTTCGAGGGCCTCATGCGTGCCAGAGATATGGACGCGCTGTTGGGGTTGAAATGGGCCTGAGAGCTTGCCGTGGAATGTGATCCCATCCGGGAGCTCTTCTTCGATTTCAGAAAGCTCTTTGCCCGTCAGCATCGACTGGGTCCCTACGCGAAGGCGCGTGTGGAACATGCGCGCAGCTGCCGCTGCCTCAACGCTGTTGTCTTTAAGCAAGCGCGGCATGACCAGCCACATGTAAGGAAGCGCAATCAGAGCTGCGCCCAGTACAATCGGCGTGAAGTCAAAGACGCCAATCTCTCGCATCCCAAGGTCCACCGCGATGGAGACCACAAGGATATTGGTCGAGGTGCCGACCGTTGTGGCAAGCCCGCCAATAAGACTGGCGGCATTGAGCGGCATAAGCGTCTTTGACGTAGGCAATGCGCCTTTGGCCGCAAGCGCGGCGAATATTGGGATCATCAACACCAGCACAGGGGTGTTGTTGACGAACATCGACAGCACAAGCGCGATCACGAGCGAAATGAGCAGGCCGACCTGAAGATTGAACTTAAACAATCGCTCCAATACGCGGGCCGCTGGTTCCAACGCGCCGGTCACGACCAGCCCCCTGCCCATAATCATCAGCGCGCAAATGGTGATAAGCGCGTAATGGCCGAACCCTCCGAAAGCGAGGGCGAGCCCGTCGGTGGGCTTGGCCGTCATCACCTCGCCGGTTGCAGGGTCGATCATTGCCTCCCCCGTTATGGGGTCCATGATCTCTAGCGGGAAGAAATAAAGCCCCACCGCAATAACCGCGATGGTGAACAGCGAGACAATCTCAATCGAGGCCCAATTGCGCACGAATGCCACGAACATAAGCACCGTGACAGCCATTGCAGCGATTGCGTGAAAGGAGGGTGCGTCGATCATAATCAGCGTGCTAGCTAGGATGTCTCAATTTGCGAGAGGCTTGGCAAGTGATTTTACCAATACTTGCGATAAGATATTTCTACGCGCTCGTCTCTTCTGCCATACTATCCTCTACATCGCGCGGGTCGATAAGGGGCGCAAATACGCGTCCGTGGACCATCCACGAAACGCCGTAAGCCAAGAGGCAGATTGTCTCACCCACATAGATCAAGCGGTATTGCCGTACAATCGCTTCATCCAATTGAAAGGCAAGCCCTGTCGCACCGAGAGACAATAGGATGATCACTCCAGACGCCTGATAGAACCGATTGCGGTTGCGCTTGGTGGCGATAAGCGATCCGTCCGGCTTTCTTTGATCATCTGTCACACGGGTGAAAACGAAGAAACAAAACCACGCGAGGATCAGAAAGACGATGAGCGATGCACCAAAATGAATCCGGTCGCTCATGTTTTCAAAGATAACATTGCCAAAGTAGAAATTGGGCAGCACTTCGCCTTGCATGATCCATCCATCCGCCGGAAACAGCGCGACCACGAACATGCAGATGCCGCAAAAGTTCGCGAGCGTGGCTATCTTTGAGTGCCAGCCCTGATAGGCGAACATCGCCACGCCAAGGAATACAAGGCACCCGACAAAAATGTCGCCAAGGAAAAACTCCTGATAATAAAAGGCACTGAGGCTTTCAGCGAATTCGCCCAGCTCAAACAGGCTGAGGATCACTCCGCCAAGGGCGAGAACTATCGGCATTCCCAAAGCGACATAGCCAATAATTGCTGCCAGTCGTTTTTGCGTGTTGCGCTTTACCGGGTCTTGCGCGTGCACATTGCCTTTTTCGAGCGGATAACGCTCTTCGCCCACTTCAAACGGCTGTAATCGCATGTGATCCCCCACCTTGGTAATAAGAACCGATAGCACGCAAATACCTTGGGAATCACCACGCAATGTGAAGATCAAACCTGCGAAAGGTCGCAAGAGCTCGCGTCCGCAGCAGCCCCGGAGCGGCGCAGAGGGATCAGCTGCGAGGATATAGAGAAGTGGTGCCCCTGGCCCGACTCGAACGGGCACTCCGTTAGGAATTCGATTTTGAGTCGAACGCGTCTACCAATTCCACCACAGGGGCACACCTGCATAAAGCGGCAGCAAGCCGTTAGCGGCCTTGCGCGCTTACTTCAAGCTATTCGCCAAAATCTTGTGCAATTTCGAATGCAGCGCATCGTTTGCGGCTAGAATTTGTTGGGAATGGATCGCGTTCGACCGGCCTCGGAAGTCCGAGACGAAGCCGCCCGCCTCGCGCACAAGAAGACACCCTGCTGCCGTATCCCAATCGTTGAGCCCGCTTTCCCAGAAACCGTCGAAGCGACCTTGCGCCAAATAAGCAAGGTCAAGTGAGGCAGCGCCGAAACGCCGAATGCCTGCGACTTCCGGGCCGATAGCGCCGAAGATACGGCTCCATTCAGCAAAGTCGCCGTGGCCCTGGAACGGGATGCCGGTCGCGATCAGAGCGTCGGAGAGGTGCCTGCGCGCTGACACACGCAGACGCGCATCTTGGAGCCAAGCCCCGCGGGTTTTCTCTGCCCAATAGGTTTCATCGCTGATCGGGTTGTAAATGACGCCCGCAGTGACCTCATCCCAGCCCTTGCCGTCAAGACGCGGCTCTTGCACTGCAATACTGATTGCGAAATGCGGGATGCCGTGGAGGAAATTGCTGGTTCCATCCAATGGATCGACAATCCAGCGCGGTTTATCGGGAGCGCCTTCAATAACGCCGGCCTCTTCCATAACAAAGCCCCAATCGGGCCGCGCATGGAGCAGTTCGTCATAGACCGCGCGTTCGGCGCGTATATCGGCTTTGGAAACGAAATCCGCAGGGCCCTTGCGGCTCACCTGCAAGTGCTCGACTTCACCAAAATCACGGCGCAAACGCCCACCCGCTTTACGAGCGGCGCGCTCCATCACGCGGATCAGACCTGAAAACATCGACATGAGAGCTTAGCCCGCCTTACCCACGTAGGTTTGCTCGTACACATCAACGATGATGCGCGTGCCGCTGCCGATATGGGGCGGGACCATGATGCGAACACCGTTGTCGAGCACGGCAGGCTTATAGCTGGATGAAGCCGTTTGCCCCTTCACCACGGCGTCGGCTTCGACAATCTCCGCTTCGATTTGCTGAGGCAATTGGACGCTGATCGGCTTTTCTTCCCACAGCTCCAACATCACCTGCATCCCGTCCTGCAAGAATGGGCGCGCGTCACCAAGAAGGTCGTTTGGCAGGTTGATCTGCTCGTAATTCACGGTGTCCATAAAGACGAGCATATCGCCGTCTTCATACAGGAACTGATAGTCCTGCGTATCGAGGCGCACTTTCTCAACCGTATCAGCGCTGCGGAAGCGGACGTTGGTTTTCCGGCCATCTTGCAGGTTCTTCATCTCGACCTGCATGTAGGCGCCGCCCTTGCCCGGCTGAGTGTGCTGGATCTTGGCGACTTTCCAGATGCCTTTTTCATACTCGATGATATTGCCGGGACGAATGTCGACACCGCTGATTTTCATGAGGGTTTGCTCTCGATTGAAGTGGGTTTGACCGCGCATTCCATATGCGGCGCACGCGGTCCAAATATGAACGCGCGCCAATAGCGGTTCAACGCTCGTGCGGCAAGCTTAGTGAATGATGCTGCCCGAGTTCGGTCTGCTAGTCACACAAATTTACGGTTAACACGCTGGAAGGTCTAAGAGTAAATCTGTAGTAAAGGCGCAAATAGATCATGATCGGCGAAAATGAGAACATTCTGTATAATACTGCTTGCAATGTCCGGGGCGGTTGTCGCGACCGCGGGACCAGTCCTTTCGCGAGCGGATCAAAACAAAACCGCTGATCATTCAAACGCATCTTCTGGCGGGATGCTGCGCACGATGCCTCATGGGATGTATGAATGCGCTATGCCGGGTGATGCTGGCGATACCGCGTACAAAGTCGTTGCAGCTGAAGGTTTTCGCATCAGCACTGCGTCGCGCTACACCGACCCGGTGGGCGCTGGCACTTATATCATGCGCGGCGGCCAGCTGACATTCACGGCCGGGCCCAAGAACGGTGAGCGTTTTGAACGTATAGGCGAGAATCAGCTGCGCAAACTGAACGGCGATGGCGCGGCGAGTGAACTGCTCTGCACACGGCTTGCTGACCGCCGGAAGTAAGGCAGGCTTTAGCTTGCCGCCTTTATTGCGCGCGCAAAAGCGCTGACCGCTTCGGCTTCATCGCCGTTCCATACCGCTCCAGAAGCTGCGAGAAAGTCCGCGCCTGCCTTGACCAGCGGAGCACAATTGTCTGGGGTGATCCCGCCGATTGCGACCAGTGGAATTTCAAACAGTTTGACCCAGCGCTCAATCATTTCTGTGGTGGGCCTTTCTGCCTCGCCCCGGGACTGAACGGTGTCTTTGGTGGAGCTTTCAAAGAATGCCCCGAAGGCGACATAGTCAGCCCCCGCCTCACCCGCCTCCATCGCCATGTGCATGCTCGCGTGGCAGGTCGCTCCAATTTGAGCATCGCGGCCCAATTCTTCGCGCGCCTCTTTGAGATCGCCATCGTCTTGGCCCAGATGCACGCCGTCCGCCTTGAGCCGTTTGGCAAGCGGCACGCTGTCATTGACGATAAACGCGACCTCATGCGCGGCGCATATTTCTTGCAAAGGCGCCGCAAGCCGCGCTGCTTCGTGTTGGTCGTCCACCCCCTTCACCCGGAACTGGAACGCGGTGACAAGACCTTTCCCGGCCGCAAGTGCACGCTCAAGACGAGCCGGAAAGTCGCCGCCCACTTCGAGGGGGAAATCAGGTAAAGTTGTGTCGCTAAATCGTTCATAACCTTCGTTATAGCGCTGCGATACCCACCCGCCAATGGTTTGCTAACACGCATCAGTGTCCAAGCACGGTACAGTTTTACAAAGCACGCCCGGCTTCATGGTTAGTATGGTATCGCTGAAAAAAGGAGACCTCGCTATGACATGGGCAACCCGGCTTTTGTTGATATTAAGCGTGGCTGCTATCAGCGCATCCATGCCCGCACAGGCGCAATCGGAAACTGAGCCAGTGACCGCCTATGATGTCAACTTTTTCGAACGAGCCAGATTGGGTTCTATTGAACTCACTCCGTTCGGCGTCGTGCGCGATCAACGCTGCTCTGATCCAAGGTTTTGCTATCGCCGCGAAGACATGCGCGTGTCAGTCATTCTGCACGATCAACGCATTCCCCGCGAAGTGGTGTTGACCCTTGGGAAGGCGACGAAAATTCCGCAAGGACTACTTGTGCTGCGCAATGCGGGCACACGCCCGGTTGCCCGCGGCGCGCTGGCCCTTGGCGAATATGCTCTTGATATCGAGTTCATACCCTCACCAAGGCCAAGATACGCGTTCTAACCAGCAACGCTAGCCGCTTGGATTTGGTCAATCGCTTTGCCCAGAGCGCCGTCGAACTCGCCGTCTGATTGCCCTTTACGCAGGTCCTGCAAAAGCCCGCGCGAGAAACTGGCGATCATGCCGGGGTTGTTGGCGAGATGGGCGCATGCGTCATCGGTTGAGAAACCGCCTGACAACGCCACGACGCGCAGCACATTGGGGTGCTCGATCGCAGGAGTGTAATGGCCAGGCTTCACTGGAATAGAGAGTTTGAGCATCACTTTGCGGCCCTCAGGAAGCGCATCGAGGCCCTTCATGATTTCCGCCAAAAGGATATCCTCGCCTGCCTCGCGAGTATCCGACGTGATGTCGAATTCAGGCTCAAGCATTGGCATCAGGCCTGCATCCGCGATTTTATTGCCGACTTCGAACTGCTGCGCGACTATAGCGGCAATGCCATCGCGGTTGGCCGACTTAATAACAGAACGCATTTTGGTGCCAAACATCCCGCGGCCCACAGACTTTTCGAGAAGCGCGGGAAGTTTGTCCAATGGCTTCATCAACTGGACACCGTTCGCTTCATCAGCGAGCCCTTGATCCACTTTGATGAAAGGCACAATGCCGCGTGATTTGAGCGCGTCAGCAGTGGTTTTGCCATCGACCGTCCCATCCATGGTTTTCTCAAACAGGATAGCGCCAATCACCTTGCCGTTTGAAAAACATGGCGATGTAATCACCCGGGACCGCATAGTGTGGATTTGAGCGAACATTTCGTCATCACCCGACCACTCACCATCCTCTACGCCGTAACCGCGAAGAGCTTTCGGGGTTGAACCGCCCGATTGATCCAAGGCAGCAATAAAGCCCTGTCCAGTGGCGATTTTGGCGGTCATGTCTTGCGTGTTCATCGTTTGAAAATCCTGCGTATGCATTCGTATGCGATATGATTGCCAGCCCTTTAGCCAGACCACCCGTATGGGGCAACCGGGCTTGCTAGGGTCGTTTGGAGAACTTGCGAATAATGCCGGTAAAGCTGAGCACAGGTGCGCCGTCGCCTGTTATCAGACCTCTGATAAAGATGGTCTTACCGCCTCCGCGCGTGACTTCGCCGCGCGCTTCCATCAGAGCGCCAGGCTGCGCGCCGCCCAGAAAATCGCTGGACAGGTTCATCGTGACGCCGTTGGAATCGGCCATCTCATCGGTCGCGATGGCAAATAGCGCAAAGTCGGCAAAGGTCATCAAACACCCGCCGTGCATTGAGCCTGCGCCGTTCATGTGTTTGTCCTCGGCGCGAAAGGCGCTCAGGTAAGAACCATCCTCCTCGCGGCGCATGAAGAACGGGCCAGACGCTGTCTCATACGGGTCATGATTCCAATGATACCACCCGGCAAATTCACCCTCTTGGCATGCGACAGCATTGCCATAGCCATATTCGGTTCTCGGCTCGCTCATCGTGCAAAATGCTCCAGAAAATGCCTTGCGATCGTACCTTCGTGGACTTCCGCTTTCACCTGCGAATTTCCCCACCAGACGGCTTCAGTATTGGCCAAAACGATCAGAGTTAGCCGCTCTTCCGGGACTTTGAGATAGAGCGCAGAATATTGTTTCTCATTCCATCCGGAATGCCACAGGAGCCGCTTGCCCTCCCAGTCTTCGAGAAACCAGCCCGACTGGTAATCGCCCAGCGAACCTAGCGGGAGCGATGCCAGATGGTCGACGTAGGTCTCGCCGTCTGATCCAGCGATCAGTGTGCCTTTGTCCAGAGCGATGTCGAACCGGGCGATGGCACGTGGACTTGCGATAATGCCTGCAGCGGCGCGGAAATCGTCATCCGGGAGGGGCTGTTTTACGGCACGTCCATCAACGATATGAAAGGGTTCCGCGAGAAAGCGTAGTGCCGCCCCGCCCTCAGGATCTCGCCAGCCAAGCGCCGTGTCCACCATTCCCGCCGGTTCAGCGACACGCTCGCGCACGATCTCGCGCAAATCTCGTCCACCCGCGCCCGAAATCGCACGATCTATCCGTGCAAAAGCAATTGGGTTGTAGACGAATGCATCACCGTTTGCGCGCATGTTCAGCATATCGCGAAGGCTCGTGGGCTTTGCGCAGTTCATCGGCGCAATGGTGTTTCCATGCCGATCCTCTCCGCCCGCCATGAATGGGATCGACGTATTCGTAACAAAGAACTCACACAGCTCACTCCAGCCTTCATCGTTTGTCATTGGAGTATCGAGTGAAAGTCCGCCCCGCGCAGCCTCGGCAAGGATGGCAGTGGCCGCAATCGGCTTGGTCACAGAGGCAATCTTGTAAGTCGTCTCAGCGCGGGTCGGCAGGTCGCCTTCGTCATCGTAAGTACCGAAATAACCTTCCCAAACGATCTCCTGATCTTTGATAATGAGTGCGCTAAGCGCAGGGGTTCCGCTCTGCTTACGGAATTGCTCGAGAAATTCCTCGAATTGGACGTAAGAGGTGTTTTGGGCAGAGATAGGCATAGCGAAAAGCGCTAGGGCGATGGTGATGATGGCAAGGCGCATCATACCAATGCCGCGACACCGGGGAGAACCTTACCTTCCATCCATTCAAGGAATGCGCCGCCTGCGGTGGAGATGTAGGTCACATCTTCGGTTACACCTGCCTGCGCGAGAGCGGCGACAGTGTCCCCGCCCCCGGCAACGCTGATAAGCGATTCTTCGAGGGTGAGAGCCGCGACATGATTGGCAAGCGCCATGGTGGCTGTGTCAAAAGGCTCGGTCTCAAACGCTCCAAGAGGACCGTTCCAAACAAGTGTGCGGCAGGTTTTAAGGACGTCTGCGAGCGCTTCGGTTGCCTGCGGTCCGATGTCGAGGATCATCTCATCCTCAGCAACCTCGTGGACGTTGCAAGTGCGCAAAGACGATGGATTCGCCGCGAATTCCTTGGCGACCACTACGTCGTAAGGCAGATGCACGGTGCAGCCTGCGTGATCGGCTTCATCCATGATCTTGGCAGCGGTGTCGGTGAGATCGTGCTCGCAAAGGCTTTTGCCCACATCGACCCCGCGCGCCGCGAGGAAGGTGTTGGCCATCCCGCCGCCGATGATGAGATGCTGGACCCGGCCCACAAGGTTTTCAAGGACTGCAAGCTTAGTCGAAACCTTTGCGCCGCCAACGACTGCGGCAACGGGCGCTTCTGGATTCCCGAGCGCTGTATCAAGGGCTTTCAATTCCTTCTCCATCGCGCGGCCAGCATAGCTCGGCAGGTGATGGGTGATCCCTTCCGTGGTCGCATGGGCACGGTGGGCGGCGGAGAAAGCATCGTTCACATAGAAATCGCCATGCGCGGCAATCGCCTTGGCAAAGTTCGCATCATTCACCTCCTCACCCGGCCAAAAGCGGGTGTTTTCGAGAAGGCCGATGTCGCCATCGCGAAGGATGCCGAGCGTTTGCTGCACCACGGGGCCAGAGACCTCGGGGATGAACATGATCTCTTTGCCGAGCACTTTTTCAACATCACCCACCACCATGCTAGTTGAAAGGATGGATGAGCGTTTACCGCCCGGACGGCCAAAGTGAGCGAGAAGGAGAACCTTCGCGCCCCGCTCAGCGAGTTCAAGGATAGTCGGCTTCACTGCTTCGGCGCGCGTCAGGTCGGTGGCCGAACCATCCTTCATCGGAAGGTTCAAGTCGACGCGGACAAGTGCGACCTTGCCTGTGATGGCACCGAGGTCGTCAAGGGTTTTGAACGAGGCCATTTCTTGCTCCTTCTCCCCTCCCGCCTGCGGGAGGGGTCGAGGTGGGCCCACCCCGCTGCGACTAGTGAGCAAGCTCACAAGTCTCGCTGCCCCTCCCGCAGGCGGGAGGGGATTAAGTGGACTTATAAAAACGTCGCCATCACTTTGGCGGTATCGATCATGCGATTGGAGAAACCCCATTCATTGTCATACCAGCTGACCACGCGGGCAAGCTTGCCTTCCATGACGGAGGTTTCAAGGCTGTCCACTGTGGAGCTTGCCGGGTGATGGTTGAAATCTGAGCTAACCAGCGGATCGGTGGTGTAATCGAGCACGCCCTTCATGGGACCCTCAGCAGCGGCCTTAAGCGCAGCGTTCAATTCCTCGGCAGTGGTGTCGCGGCCCGGTTGGAATACCAGGTCAACGAGGCTCACATTCGGCGTTGGGACACGGATCGACGAGCCATCCAATTTACCCGCCAGTTCCGGCAAAACCAAACCAACAGCACGCGCAGCACCCGTCGTAGTGGGGATCATATTCTGCGCCCCGCCGCGTGCCCGGCGCATATCGGAATGCATCTGGTCGAGCATGCGCTGATCGTTGGTGTACGAGTGAACCGTGGTCATAAAGCCGCGCTCGATTCCCACCGTATCGTTCAGCACCTTGGCAATCGGCGAGAGGCAGTTGGTGGTGCAGCTTGCGTTGGAGACGATCACATCTTCGGCGGTCAGCACATCGTGGTTCACGCCGTAAACGACGGTTGCCGAAACGCCCTTAGCGGGTGCTGAGATCAACACACGCTTGGCACCAGCAGTCAGATGCGGGCGGCAGGCTTCATCGCTTTGGAAGAAGCCTGTGCATTCAAGCACGATATCCACGCCCTGCTCACCATGCGGCAGGTTTGCAGGATCACGCTCAGAGGTCACAGCGATGCGCTGACCGTTGACCACAATCGCGCCGTCTTCGACCTCAACCGTGCCGGGGAAACGGCCATGGGTGGAATCGTATTGGAACAGGAGAGCGTTTGACTTGGTGTCGGCCAGATCGTTGATCGAGACCAGCTCCATATCGTCATCGCTGCGCTCAAGGATGGCGCGGGCGACAAGACGGCCGATGCGGCCAAAACCGTTAATTGCAACCTTAGTCGTCATTATGAGGGTTTCCTGCTTAATTGCTCAATTTGTTGAGGATTTGTGGGACAATTGCCTCCGGGGTGAGGCCGAATTTCTCAAACAGCTGACCGGCGGGCGCTGAGGCTCCGAAACGGTCGATACCGATGTTGAGGCCGCCGAGACCCGTGTAGCGCTCCCAACCTTGGGTGACGCCGGCTTCGATCGAAACGATCAGCGCATCTTGAGGCAAAAGGTCAGCCTTGTACGCTGCATCCTGCTTGTCGAACAGCTCGGTGCACGGCATGGAGACAACATCCACGCCGATGCCCTGCACTTCCAGTTGCGCGGCGCAGGCTGCGGAGAGGGACACTTCGCTGCCAGAAGCCACGATCACAACCTTGCGGGTCTCTTTGGCGGATAGGAGGCGATAGGCCCCCTTAGCGCACCGGTTGTGAGCGCCCGTCCAAGCCTCATCGCCATCGCCGCGCAGCTGCGGCAAGCCTTGGCGGGTCAGCGCCAAGACTGAAGGCGTCTCGGTTGATTTCACCGCCAGCGCCCAGCACTCAGCGGTTTCAATGGTGTCACACGGACGGAAGGTATAGAGGTTCGGGATCAGGCGAAGGCTCATCACCTGCTCAATCGGCTGGTGGGTCGGGCCATCTTCACCAAGGCCGATGCTGTCATGGGTCATGACATAGATCGCGCCCACCTGCTGCAAAGCCGACAGACGTATCGCATTGCGGCAATAATCGGAGAAGATGAGGAACGTCCCGCCATAAGGAGTCACGCCCCCGTGCAGCGCCATTCCGTTCATCGCGGCAGCCATGCCAAACTCGCGGATGCCGTAATAGACGTAGCGGCCTGAGTAGTCGTCGCTGGTGAACGGCGCGGTCGAAGGCGTCTTGGTGTTGTTCGAGCCGGTGAGGTCAGCAGAGCCGCCGATGAGCTGCGGGAGCTTCTCGGTTAGCGGGCCAAGTGCCATTTCGGACGCCTTACGTGTCGCAACTTTCTTGGGCTCTGCGGCAAGCCCGCGAATGTAGTCCTGCAAAGCTGCATCAGCCCCCGCAGAAGGCCCCGCCATTTGCGCATCAAAGGCGTCCTTGTGAGCCGATGACGCAAGCCGCGCATCCCAAGCCGCACTGGCTTCAGCGCCCTTGGCACCAAGCGCCCGCCAATTGGCCTCGATATCGGCGGGAACAACAAACGGCTCAGCGTTCCAGCCCAGCACATCGCGCGCGGCGGCAATTTCATCAGGGCCAAGCGGCGCGCCGTGAGTGGCGCTAGTGCCTTCCTTGTTAGGAGCACCCTTGCCGATCACAGTCTTGCACGCAATCAGCGAGGGGCGCGGGTCCGCTTTCGCTTCTTCAAGCGCCGCATCCACGCTCTCAAAATCATGCCCATCGCATGTCACGACATGCCAACCGGTCGCGCGGTAACGCGCGCAAATATCTTCGCTGGTCGACATATCGGTGCCGCCGTCAATGGTGATGGCGTTGTCGTCCCACAGCACGTTAAGGTGACCCAGCTTGAGGTGCCCAGCAAGACCAATCGCCTCGTGATTGATGCCTTCCATCAAGCATCCATCGCCAGCAACAACCCAAGTGCGGTGATCCACCAGATCATCGCCGAATTTCGCATTCAAATGCCTCTCAGCCATCGCCATGCCGACTGCCATCGCAAGCCCCTGACCCAGAGGGCCGGTGGTGCATTCAACGCCGTCGAGCAGGAAATTCTCAGGGTGGCCAGCGCACGGGCTTCCAAGCTGGCGGAAGTTGGCAATCTCTTCGCGCGTTGGGTGCGCGTAACCCGCCAAGTTCAAAAGCGAATAGATCAGCACCGAGCCATGGCCCGCTGAAAGCACGAAACGATCCCGGTCCGCCCAATCAGGCCGGTCAGGATCAAACTTCAAATGCCGGTCGAATAGCACCGTTGCCGCATCCGCCATACCCATGGGCATACCAGGGTGGCCCGAATTCGCGGCCTGCACAGCATCCATTGACAAGGCGCGGATGGCATTGGCCATGGGCTGAAGGCGAGATGTGTCCATAGTCATAGCGCTGAACGGGCTCCTCGGCGGCGCGCCTCCTCGGGTGCGCTCCATTGTTGATCGCAAATTTAACAGCAAGAAATCGGGACGATTCGCCCGGCAACCCGCCGTGCAAAAGGCCATTGCTGAGCCACCACGCGAGGTCAACACTTAGCCCGGTTCCCTTGCCCGGAGACTTCAAATTTGCCGCGATTTGGAGAGCATTTATCAACAGACCTACGCAAAGCTTTGCGAACGGGCGCAAACTTGGTATTTCGCATGTCATGAGCTCGACACGCATTGACGAGGCGATCGCCCGCATAAACGCCGCTATGGCAAGGATAGATGCCGCGCGCCTTGAGCTGAAGTCTGCATCTCAGCAGGAAGAGAAAGCGGGAAGCCCCGGCTCAGCGCGCGTCATGGCTCTCGTCAACGCGCATGAGAAGCTTCGCGAGGAAGTCGCTGATACTCTTGGCGAATTGGACAGCGTGATTGAGGAACTTGAGGTTGAATAAGGTCAAAATCCAGATCGGCCCGCGCTCGTACCAGATCGCCTGTGATCCTGCCGACGAAGAAAAGGTCCGCAAGTTTGGGGCGTTGATCGACGAAAATTACGCGAAATTGGGCGGTGCCCGTGCTGCGCAAGAGGCAGACAATATGGTCTTTGCTGCGCTGTTTATGGCCGACGAACTGGACGAAGCGCGTACCGAGATTGGCAATGCGCGTACGGAGCTTGCACAGGCGAATGCAGAGCTTTCGCGTGCGAAAGACGATATCGAAAACGCCGTTCGCAAGGCCAAAGCAGAATCCGACCAAGGCATGGAGAAGGCGAGCAAAGGAAAAGCCGAGCTTCACGCCGAGATCGAAACATTGCGCAAGGCCGAAGAGCACGCTCGTAAGGAAAACAGTAAGTTAAGGGCCGAAATTGCTGCCCTTCAGGAAGAGGCCCGTCACCAGCACGACTTATTTGGAAGCCCGGAGGACAACGAGGCGCACTCCAAGGCGATGGCCGAAAAACTCGAAGCGCTTGCAACACGAGCAGAGGCGGCTGCCAACGCGCTTGAAGGGCAAGCGTGAACAGCAAGCCAGAAGGTCGGACTTGAAGGTCAGACTTGTAGGGCTCCTTGAGGCATCCTAAGTACATGGATGGCGGGGCTGCCCGGCACGAGCCAACGAACATCCCTGAGGCTATAAGCAATCCATAGGGAGCTGTCCCTTCTTTAGATTACGGGTTCGTCCTGGGGTCTAGAGTATACGGCGCCCACCTGACGTTTTCGCGTCAGTGGATTTCATGGTCCGGCCCATGGTGGTTCCGCTACCGATCCAATCGGAGTGTTCTTGTCCAACACCCGTTCGGGCTGAGCTTGTCGAAGCCCGCGCACTCCGGTCTTGTAACAGACGCGAAGGAAGAACGGCCCTTCGACAAGCTCAGGGCGAACGGTGAAGTCGAAGGCACAATTCCGCAAAGCGTTACGCAAAGCTCGCCGCGAACACGTCGCTGCACAGCCTGAGATGGTGCGCGGGTTATTGTTCAACATGCCGCCCCGCCCGCTCCTGCCTCAAATCGAAGCCGGAGCCACCATCGGTCTCTACCACGCGACGGAATTTGAAGCGCCAACAGGTGCTTACGCCCGGTTCTTCCAAGAGGCTGGCCACCGCATCGCTCTTCCTTACTTCGCATCCGGAGCCGCCGCTATGGAGTTTCGCGAGCACACCGACCCGCACGGCGAGACCGACCTCGAGCCGGGGCCCTTTGGGTTAGTTCAGCCCGCACACGGCGCAGCGATCATCTCGCCTGATGTAGTATTCGTACCTTTGCTCGGCTTTACCGAAAGGCTCGAACGCCTAGGCCAAGGGGGCGGGCACTACGACCGCTGGCTGGCCGCCCACCCTGAGGCCGAAGCAATTGGCCTCGCTTGGGATGTGCAATTGTGCGAGGAATTGCCGATAGAGCCGCACGACATCAAACTCAGCGGGGTCATCACCCCCACAAGAATGTACGGAATAGATTAGGCAGCACCTACGAAGTGGGTGTGGTCACGACTGGATGAGAAATCGTCAGCTAAAGGAGTGAGGACGACGGACATGTGGAACATATTCAAGGACGAAGGACGTATAGCTGGCGATTTCTCATCCAGCCCCTATGGGGTTTGGCCAAAATTCGCTGTCGCAGCGTCACGCTCGCTCGAAAGTGCGTCGCACTTCCCGCGCTCGCAATCCTCGCGACCACGAATTTTGTCCCAAATCGTAATCCACACCCACTTCATAGGTGCTGCCTAATGCGCGAAACCCCCACTTGGAGAATTCCCGTTGGCATCATCGGCCTGTTTTTGGGGCTGATGGTCTACGGCATTCTCATCGCGGTCTATCTCGCAGATGTGCTCGCGTCATGGCACTGGTTGGCGCAGACGGTTATCTATATCTTCCTGGGCGTGGTATGGCTTCTGCCGCTGGGGAACTTTCTAATCTGGATGGAAACCGGCAAATGGGGCGCACCCCGCGACGAATAGCGCAGCCAGCTTGCACACGCTGGCGCGGAACAGACCGCCCAGACCTTTTGCATTCGAAGAAAATGTCCCAAGTGGCGCGAGTGACGAGACTTGAACTCGCGACCCTCGGCGTGACAGGCCGATACTCTAACCAACTGAGCTACACCCGCGCATTTAAGCGGCTAGCGCCTCTTGGGAGACGCGCATCTAGGCCACGTTCGAAAGGCTGTCAACGCCCTCTTGCGGCATAAAAGCGCTTTTTTTGGGCTCTAATCTGAAAGCAGCAAAATGGGCGTCTCAATCAAGGTTTTTACGTCCTGAATAAAGCTCGCTGCATCGTACCCATCGACCACTCTGTGATCGCAGGAAATCGAGATATTCATCAGCTTGCGCTTCTCGATCCGCTCTCCTCCCATTCCGTCTGAGACGAACATAGGGCGCTCGATAATGCGGTTGGGGCCGATGATAGCAACCTCAGGTCGATTGATGACAGGAGTGGTCGCAACACCTCCGAGCGGGCCGAGCGAAGTTACGGTCAAAGTGGAGCCAGAAAGCTCCTCTGACTTGGCCGAACCATCACGCGCGGCCTGTGCAAGGCGGCCGATCTCGGTCGCAAGCTGCCACAGGTTGCGTGCCTGAGCATCGCGAATGACCGGCACCATGAGACCATTGTCAGTTTGCGTCGCCATGCCGAGGTGCACAGAGCCATGGCGGGTCACAACGCCTGCTTCATCATCGAAGCGCGCATTGATCATCGGGTACTTTGGAAGGACCTTGCAGAAGGCTGTGATCAACATCGGTAGCATAGTGAGCTTGGGCTTTGACCCGCGCGATGCATTAAGATCGGCGCGCGCAGCTTCCAAAGCGGTCACATCGCATTCTTCGACATAGGTGAAGTGCGGAATGTTGCGCTTGGCCGCGCTCATATTCTGAGCGATGCGTTTTCTGAGGCCAATGACCTTGATCGCCTCGTCTTCGCGCTTCGCGCCCGCTGGGGAAAAGCCGCCGCCAGCGTTGTAAGCGAGGAATTGGTCAAGATCGCCGTGACGCACACGGCCATCATCAGCAGGTTTCACTTCGGCAAGGTCGATACCAAGGTCGCGTGCACGTTGGCGCACGGCGGGGGAAGCCAGGACTTTCCCTTTTTCCTCTCCACCCTTCAGGGGAGGGATTGAGGGGGGATTGCGAGGGTTGTGGCTCTGGTTCGGGTTCAGGTTCGGGTTCAGGCGCATGCGCAGGCGATTTTTCCGCTACCGTAGGAGACCCCTCCCCCGGCCCCTCCCCGTCCGTGAGGGGAGATTCTGCCGTGCTAGCGTCAACTTCAGGCACTTCATCGCCTTCGACTTCAACCACGAGCAGCATAGAGCCAACGGCGACCACGTCGCCAACCTCGCCAGCGACTTCGATCACTGTGCCGTCAACAGGGCTTTCAATGTCAATTGTCGCCTTGTCCGTCATGACGTCGACAAGATGTTGATCTTCGGAGACGGTATCGCCAACTTTGACCATCCATTCGACGATCTCGGCTTCCGCAACGCCTTCGCCCACATCGGGCATGTTGAATGTGAACTTTGCCATGTTAGACCTTGTTTCTAGGCTCCGGACACGCCGAGACGGAGCCGAATTGGTCCGAATTCAAGGCGCGATGAGGGAGCGATGAATATTTATCGTGACTGAAGAGCAACGCGGAAGTTGGGGCAATTCGGCCCGCCGCTTCGCGGTTCCGCCACCAGCCCATCCGGACTGCGTCACGTCGCTTGCAAGGGACCACCAGCCCTTCCGGCGCGACAATCCTTGCCGGCTGGGCTGGTGGCGAAATGTCGGTGTATCCGGAGCCTAGAAACAAGGTCTTCACTCCTTGAGGATCTTGTCCATTGCCTCGCCGATGCGGACAGGGCCTGGGAAATAGGCCCATTCGAGGCTGTGAGGATAGGGTGTGTCAAAGCCGGTGACGCGTTCAACCGGGGCTTCGAGGTGGTAAAAACAGCGTTCTGTGACGAGCGCGGAGAGTTCTGCGCCAAACCCGCTGGTGCGTGTCGCCTCGTGAACGATCAAGCAGCGGCCGGTCTTTTTGACGGATGCCTCAATCGCCTCGATATCAAGCGGAACCAGCGTGCGAAGATCAAGGATGTCGGCATGGATGCCCTTTTCCTTCGCAACCGCCTCGGCAACGTGAACCATCGTGCCATATGCCAGCACCGTCAGCGCTTCGCCTTCTTGGACCTGACGCGCTTTGCCCAGCGGGATTTTGTAATATCCATCCGGCACTTCGCTCGCTGGGTGCTTTTTCCAAGGTTCAACCGGCTTGTCATAGAACCCTGTGAAGGGCCCGTTATAGATACGCTTTGGTTCGAAGAAAATCACCGGATCATTGTCTTCGATCGCGCTGATCAACAGGCCTTTTGCGTCATAGGGAGTGGCGGGGATCACGGTCTTGAGCCCAGCGACATGGGTGAACATGCTCTCAGGGCTTTGCGAGTGGGTTTGCCCGCCAAAAATTCCCCCGCCAAAGGGTGAGCGAACGGTCATAGGTGCGATATATTCCGTCGCTGAGCGATAGCGCAGGCGTGCGGCTTCGCTGATGAGCTGGTCAATTCCGGGGTAGATATAATCAGCGAATTGGATTTCAGGCACCGGGCGAAGGCCGTACGCCCCCATCCCCACAGCCACGCCGATGATACCGCACTCGCTGATCGGGGTGTCGAACACGCGGGTGCGCCCATGCTTTTCCTGAAGTCCAGCGGTGCAACGGAACACGCCGCCGAAGTAGCCAACGTCTTCGCCCATCACGATCACATCAGGATCGCGCGCGAGCATAATGTCGAGCGCATCGTTGATCGCCTCAATCATATTCTTACGCGGTGTCACGGCAGCCTCATTTGTGGTCACGGTTGCGCTCATTTGCCCGCTCCATCTTTGGGGTGATGGTCAGGCCATTTGATCTTGCGTTCACGGGTCGCCTGAGCCGCTTGTTCCTCAAGATGCCATGGAAGCTCCTCAAATACATCTTCGAACATAGTGTGGAACGGGTGGTGAAGCCCGTGGCCAAGGATTCCGTTCTTCTCGGCTTCTTTCGTTGTCTTTTTGACCTCCTCAGCGCACGCTAAGTCCATCGCCTGCTGCCGCTCTTCGTCCCATTCGCCAATTTCGATAAGGTGGTTTTTGAGACGCATCACAGGATCGCCCAGCGGCCATTCTTCGCGTTCTTGCGCAGAGCGATAGCCCGATGGGTCGTCCGAGGTGGAGTGCCCTTCGGCGCGGTAGGTAAAGAACTCGATCAAAGTCGGCCCGTGGTTCGCCCGCGCGCGGTTTGCGGCCCATTGCTGCGCAGCATAGCAAGCAAGCGCATCGTTTCCATCGACGCGAAGTCCGGCGATGCCGTAACCCAAAGCGCGCGCTGCAAATGTGGTGCGTTCTGCGCCTGCAAAGCCGCTAAAACTGGAAATGGCCCATTGGTTGTTGACCACATTGAGGATGACTGGCGCGTTGTATACGCTGGCAAAAGTGCACGCCGAGTGGAAGTCGCCCTCAGCGGTCGAGCCCTCGCCCACCCAAGTCGCTGCAATCCGGCTATCGCCTTTAATCGCGCTCGCCATGGCCCAGCCCACGGCCTGCGGGGTTTGCGTTGCAAGGTTGCCTGAGATCGAGAAGAAGCTGTGCTCACGGCTTGAGTACATGATCGGCAGCTGGCGGCCTTTGAGCTTGTCGCCTGCGTTTGAGTAAATCTGGTTGATCATCTCAATCAGAGGGTAACCGCGCGCGATCAGAATGCCCTGCTGGCGGTAGCTTGGGAACACCATATCGTCCGAGGCGAGCGCCATAGAGGAGGAAACACTGGTCGCCTCCTCGCCGGTGCACTTCATATAAAACGAAGTTTTGCCCTGACGCTGCCCGCGAAACATCCGCTCATCAAATGCCCGCACCATCGCCATATGGCCAAGCATTGTGCGCAAAGTGTCAGGATCAAGCTTGGGGTCCCAGGCCCCGTGCGCCTTATTGTCCTCGCCCAGCACGCGGACGAGATCATAGGCGAAATCTTTCATCTCTTCAGGTTTGGTCGCCTCATCGGGACGCGGCTGATCGCCTGCTTTGGGAAGATGAACTTCGGTAAAGTCGACTGGATCACCGGGCCGGGACTTGGGTTCCGGCACATGAAGGGCCAGCTTTGGCCGATTGGAGGCCGGTTCGGCCATGGTTGCTCTCCCCGATAAAACGTGTGGGAGGTCGATAGGCCGCGGCGAAAGACACGGTCAAGCGGCGCGAATCAAACCGCAACAGGAGCCTTGATTGGAGCCTGAGGCGCGTAATCATGCACTACAAAATCCTCGATTTGGTAGTCGAAAATTGTTTCAGGCTTTCTGGTGATTTCGAGCGTCGGGTTGCCGGAGGGCGCGCGACTCAACTGTTCCTCGATTAAATGCGCATGGTTGAGGTAGAGGTGCACGTCCCCGCCCATCCAGATAAGCTCCCCTGGCTCAAGTCCCGATTGCTGAGCCAACATCCGGTTCAAAAGCGCCGCTGACCACAGGTTAAACGGCAAGCCTAAAGCGACATCGCAGGACCGTTGGTAAAGCAGGCAATTGAGCCGACCGTCTGCCACATGGAACTGATAAGTCTTGTGGCAGGGCGGTAGAGCCATTTGGTCGAGCTCAGCGACATTCCACCCTTCGATGATGTGGCGGCGGCTGCCGGGATTGTGCTTGAGGCTTTGGACCACTTCGGCGACTTGATTGATGCTTTCGCCAGCTTCAAACAGCCCATCATCGCGGCTCTTATAGGTCGGCCAATCGACCCATTGCTTGCCATACACGGGGCCAAGGTCGCCCCATTGCGCCGCGAACGCCTCATCATCGGCGATACGCTGGACAAAGTGGCCTAGCGCAATATCCTCGCCCGTCTCTTTGACGTAGCGGGCATGGGGCCACTCATTCCAAATCTTTACGCCTTGCAGCACCAGCGGGCGAATATTGGTCTCGCCTGTAAGAAACCACAGCATCTCGCGCGTCGCGGTCTTCCAATACACCCGCTTAGTGGTGAGAAGCGGCATTGCACCGCCGCCAAGATCATAGCGCAGCATCGCGCCTGCAACCGAGCGGGTGCCAATCCCAGTGCGGTCCGCGCGCTCGCTGCCTGAGGTCCAAATTGAACGCATAAGATTGAGGTATTGCTGTTCAGGATGCGGCATAGTCATGGGGTTTTCTATAGCCAGCATTCAGCCACTTGCCACCTAGGCTATCCACACCCCTGCCACACCTTTGCACGCGAATTACTGCTCGTGAACATGCCCGCCTTGTTCTTCATAATCACCGCGCGGTGCGTCGATCAGCTTTGAGAAGAACAACGAGTTCATCAGCAGCTTTTCAGTCCCCGGATACGTCCCTCGGAACACGGGGTTGTCGGCCATCAAAATAACGGTGCCGCGCCCTTTGCGCTCGGCAACGACCGAGGGCGTACCGGCGATCTCCTCCTGGCGTTTCTCTGAGGCATAACCGGACAAGAGCGGGTCGGCCGTATACTGGACAGGCACGCCGTAAGGGTTCTTATCCGGCGTCTGCAAAGTGAAGGTCACATTGCGGTGAACTGGCAAATCTCGGTCCGAAAAGCCGAAGCCCAGCGGGTGCGATGTATCGAGATCGGCTGCAAACACGGCGCCGCCGATCACATGCTCTGCGTCGCGCAGCGCCAGTTCGTCAAAGTTGCGGCGCTGCGGCGGGGCCCGATCTTCCCCGTCTTGCTCGTCTTCCGCCTCTTCAGGCGCCCGGCCAAGCACATGCTCCTCCGCCCAACGCGCAGCGCTGCGCGTTGCCACCAAAGTGCCTCCCCCTTCAATCCAGCGTTTGAGCCCCTCGGTCACAGGCTCAGTCAAAGACGCGTTGCCGCCAACCAGAATAAGGTGGGTGTACTCGCTCCAATCAAGGCGGGCCAAGTTGCTCTTGCGCACCAAGGTCACAGGCATTTCGTGCCCGTAATCAAGCGTCCACCACACCTCGCCTGCATCGTAATAGGCAAGGCCGTCACCGTAAGCGAGAACCACCTTGGGCTCCTCCAAAGCGCGGAAGATATTCGCAGCCCCCAAATCGCGTCCCGGCACCGGGGTAAGCCCGGACGTCGCCGCAAACACCTGCACGCCGTCTTTGGCAGCGATCACTTCCATAATGCCGTGGATTTCCTCCTCGGACACTTCCTGACGGTCAAGCGGCACAAAGATCGCCCCGCGCCCCAGAGTGACCTCGCCGCTGGTGGTGCGCACGACGGTGCCCTCCATCGCGGCTCTTGCCATGATGCCGTTCGCCAAAATTCGGTTCAGCGCGCGCGGTGCATAAGTGTGCGACCATTCGAAGACATAACCATAAGGCGCGCGCTGCGGCGCAGCGGCGCTCTGGAAGTTGCCCCTCGCCTCAGCGGCCAGCGTCGGTGCGCGCGAAACTCGCGCGTAGTCGAGGTCGTAGGTGAGCGGCAGGGTCCAGCCGGAGACGTCGTAGAAGATGTTCTCTTCAAACTGCGTGACGCGTTCAAAAATGCCCCGGATCATGCGGTTATTGGTTTGCGTCATGGAGACAAAGAAGCTCTCGCCCGCGTTGAAGGTCCGGCCTCCCGCTGTCATATTGGAACCAAGCGTGCTCACCTCGATATCGTGCATATTGAGAAGCCGAACAAAGCGCGCGGCCCGCTCTGGATCGCCATCTGCCGTGAACACCCAGCCGCCGCGCGACCCGCTGCGCGCATTTTCAGCGAAGAAATCGCGCTGGTAGGCGGTGATCTCTTGGCGAAGGTCCAATGCGCCTTGGATGCTGGTTAAGGCGGTGCGGAACTGTGTACGGACATTCTGCGCCGTTTTGACAAGCCCGCGCTCTGTTTGGAGGGCCCCGCCGCGTGCAGCCCCTGCTTCGAACAATATGCCCAGCGAGCCGTTGATCTGCGGATAAGTTGAGCCTTTACCGATGTAGTAATTATCGAAGCGCTCTTCGGTGGTGTAGAGATGCTTTTCCCCGTCCAGATAGGCCGCATGGCGCGTGGCAATACCATAGGTAAGCTCGCGCGCGCGGTCTGGGATCAGCGGGTTCTTGCGCTTCTCCTCCCCCGGGTGGAAGTAATAGGGCGAGTTCGACCCCATCTCGTGATAATCCACCGAAAGCATCGGCTTCCATTTGTGCCACTGCTTGATCCAAGCCTGCGCTTCGGGCTGGGTGAGAAGCAGCCATTGGCGGTTGAGATCGAACCAGTAGTGATTGGTGCGCGCCTCCACCCAAAGATCATGCGCGGCATCATTAGGATCGGAATTGTCGGCATAAGACCAGAAGGTGTCCACATGGTCGATCCGGCGTGTGTGACCATCTGGATTGAACGGCACCGTGAAAATCAGAACAGTGTTCTCAAGCTGCGTTTCAACCTCTGCACCTTGTGCCGCTGCAAAGTGATAAAGGACGGGAACCGCTGCCTCCATCCCCGAAGTCTCCGCCCCGTGCACCCCGAAATTCAGCCAAAGCACCATGGGGGCAGCCTCCGGAGCGGCTCTCCCCTCAAGGCGCGCCAAGTGCGTTTGCCGGATGCTTTCAAGGTTCGCGTGATTCTGTGGGCTGGTGACGATGAAGGAGAGAATTGGGCGGCGTTCATGTGAATAGCCAAGTGTCTCCACCACAATGCGGTCCGACTTTGCGGCAAGCCCGCGCAAATAAGGCACCATCTCGCCCATGCGCACCGGGCGCTCGCCGATCTCATAGCCTGCGTGATCCTCATAAGCAGGCACGCTCTCATCGTAAGCGGTCCCTTCCACTTGGAAGTAGCTCACCGGTTCAGCGAATGCAGGGGCAGCGATCAGAAGCGAGGAAAGAAACGCGAGAATTCGGGTCAGCATGAAGGCTCCCTTAGGTTGGCTTAGATTGGCAGAAACACTGGGCCGTTTAGAACCCAATCGCGGGAGCTTGTAAACTCAAACTGTTAGGCCAGCGCGCATTAGATTCATCGAGGCAAAACCCAAGCCAATTGTGAGCCCGCCAAGCCCCAAGGACAAATGCCATCGAAGGCGCATGAAGTTCGGCGATGATAGGCCAAGGCCGCGGTCCACAAGTGGCGACAGGAGAATAAAGGCTCCCAAATACAGCAGCGCTGGCCCGGGCCATTCCCACCCGAAACTCCACGGCAGAAAGAGTGCAACTGCAATCAGACTTGGCATAACCGCTATGAGATATGCGCCTGACCCCGCCTTTCCGTTTTGGATCGCTTGCCCCCACCAAACGCCGCCAAGGAAGCTGAAAATGGCAGCCGCATAGGCAAATCCGCCCGAGAGGGCCGTGTAAGCATATTCGTGCTCCGCCGTGACCAGGCAAAGACAGATCAGCTGAGGCAAAAGCCCCGCAAATCCAAGCCAGCGCGCGGCGGAAGTGAGCGATGTATCAGAGTTCATTTGCTATCCGTCATTGGGCTACCGGCCTTAGCGATAGGGGAATTGCTTTGCCTTTGCGACCCAACAACCTTGGTAATGCGGAACCGGTTCCCCATAATCTCGTTAGAGTTCCATACAATCAGAACCCCGAGAGAAACGCGTGGCGCAAGACGACCCTTCATCCTTTTCTGACAAGGCAAGTCCCGACGCGATGCGCGAGCGCGCAGTCCCTTCCAGCCGGCTCGCACGTTTCGGCTCGCTTGGAAGGCTGGTTGGCGGGGTCGCTGGCGGAATGGCTGCGGAAGGCGCGCGCAGGCTTGCCAATGGCGAAGGGATAAATCCGCGCGATCTGATCCTGACACCGGGCAACGTCACCCGTATGACCGACAGGCTCAGTCACATGCGCGGCGCGGCCATGAAAATGGGCCAGATGATCAGCATGGATGCAGGCGACTTCCTGCCCGAGGAACTCTCCAGCATCCTTGCCCGCCTGCGCGATCAGGCGAACTTCATGCCGACCAAGCAGCTCGACACAGTCCTCAAAAAAGAATGGGGCAATGATTGGCGCCGCCAGTTTAAATGGTTCAACCCTCGTCCGATTGCAGCTGCCTCTATCGGCCAAGTGCACAAGGCCATGACCAGAGATGGTCAAGAACTCGCCATCAAGGTCCAATATCCCGGCGTTGCCAAAAGCATCGACAGCGATGTCGATAATGTGATGAGCCTGCTCAAAATCGCTGGCTTTGCCCCGCCTGAAATTGAGCTAGAAAAACTGCTCGCTGCCGCCAAGAAGCAGCTCCATGAAGAGGCCGACTACACCCGCGAAGGTGAACAGATGGAGCTTTACCGGGCGCAGATGGAGGGCGAGAGAGGCTTTGTCGTGCCTACCCTGCACAAGGAGCTAACGCGCGGTTCAATCCTTGCGATGAGCTTTGAGGCAGGAACCAGCATCGAAGCGCTCGGCGACGAACCAGAAAGCCGCATCAACGACATCTGCGAGCGAATGATGCGCCTTGTCAGCCGCGAACTGTTTGAGTTTGGCGTGATGCAGACCGACCCCAACTTCGCCAATTTCCGCTATCGCCGTGAAACCGACGAGATCATCCTATTGGATTTCGGAGCCTGCCGCCCGGTCGATCCAGCGGTCGCCAATGGCTATCGCCGCATGCTCGAAGCGGGTCTCAATGGCGACCGCGATGAAGTGCTCAAAGCGACAATCGAAGCTGGCTTCATGATGCCCATAGTCGCCGAACGTCATCCTGAACGCGTGGCCCGCATGATCGACATTGTTATCAATGAAATGCGCGAGGATGCCCCCTTTGATTTTGGCGACCGCAGTTTTGTGCCGCTTCTTCGCGAAGAAGGTTGGGAGATTGCACAGGACAAGGCAACTTGGGCCTTTCCTCCGATTGAAACACTGTTTGTACAGCGCAAAGTTTCCGGCACCGCTCTATTGGGCGCGCGCCTCAAGGCTAAAGTCAATGTACGGCGGATGACCGAAGACATATTGGCAAGCACCACGCCTTTTGCTGTGGCTGCGAGTAGGGGCTGAAAGAAACCTCCAAATTGGATTAGTTGTAAAATTTGCAAGCCTTAGGTTGAACGCTCAAGCATCGCTGCTAAAGTATGCGCCATGCAATGGGAAAAAAATGAACCTCTCGCGGTTCTGTTTGTGTGCCTTGGTAATATTTGCCGGTCACCAATGGCAGAAGGGATCTTCAGGGCTGCGGCTTTGGAGGCTGGGCTCAACGTGGCCATCGATTCAGCGGGCACTGCCGGATATCATATCGGCGACCCGCCGGACCCACGTGCGATCAAAGTTGCTCACCAGAATGGCATCGACATTTCGGGCCTGCGAGGGCGGCAGTTATCCAAAAAAGACTTTGAAAAGTTCACCCATATCATCGCGCTCGACACAGCGAACATGGCCGGTATCAAGGCGCGTCAGCCGCGCGGCTCAAAGGCGCGCTTGTCTTTGCTTCTGGATATCCACGCCGCGGGCGCAGGCGCCTCTGTCGCAGACCCTTATCACGGCGATGAAAGCGATTTTAAGCGATGCTGGGGTCAAATCAGGGATGCCGCAAGAACGCTAGTTACCGAGTTCAAACGCCAAGCCGCTTAGCGCAGCCTTTTCAGCCCACCTTAATTAGACGGTTTTACGCCCGAAACCGCCCGCTGCTGCTCCTCCTCGACCTCCCGTTCCTAGGGCACGTGTGGGAGAAGGCTGGCGGCCTGGTTGTGACCGCGATGCAGGGACATTGGCGCTGTTCGCAGCGTCTTCCATACGCTCAAGAATTCTCTCAAGGGATCCCGTTGTATGATCCAAAAATCTCTCTGAAATTCTCGCCTTCCCAGCGTTCTGAAAAGCACAATCGATTACCAACTGGCGAGTGGGCCTATATCCGGTATCGTCAGTCTCGATTTCCATCCTTATGATGTGGTCATAGGGGATTTTTCTGGTTTGGAAGATGCCGTAGACTTCGATCGCACTTGGCCCGACTTTAGCGGCCCTGTTGTCGTTGATAAATCGCAGTCCCCAAATCGTGATCGGGCTAAGCGTCAGATTAACGATCAGCATCGCGAAGAAATAGTTCCATTCACCGATGAGGGGCGCAATCAAGGAGGTGACCAAGAAAAGCCCCGGAAAAAGGATGACCAGGCTGATCTTTGCGCGAGAATAATAGATGGTGTTCACGAGGTCGCTCCGTTCAGTTTGGAAAAGTCATAAAGATGTCACACGGCCTTGCGGCCAAAACCTTGAGCACGTTGAGCTCCAGGGTTTGACGCATAGGCTGGTGAAGGTTTCTCCCATCGGCGAGCGGGACGCGCTTGCGGTTCGGGCTCATCAGACGCTGCGACTATCGCTTCAACAACACTCTCCAGCTTCCCAGCTTTGCGTTCAAGCAGCATTTCTGAGATGCGCGCCTTGCCTAGGGTTTGATCGGCGGATTTGATCACCAAGTGTCTTTGTGAAATGAAATTGACGGTGGTTTTTTCGATCTCAATGCTAATCACTTGATCAAAGCGCACAGTGCGGGTGCCCAAGAGGCCGTGATATTCAAGCGCGGTCCGGCCGATTATCGCAATCGTATTACTTGCAAGATATTTGCCCGTAAAAGCCAGAATATAAAGCCCAAGAGGCGCCATGATTAGACCCGCAAATACGGTCTTGCCTTCCTGAGTGGTGAACGCCCAAATCCCGCCCCAGATGAACAGGCACGCCGCCGCTGCGACAAGAGCCAGTTTCATGCGTGAATAACGAACAGTCTTCAACATATGCCCCTCCAACGGCCAGACCGATTAGAGGAAAGTGTCGAATACTTTATTAAGCTGCACCTTTTGTAAGCATTATCCGCCGCGCAAAAGTTGCACACCCCAATCGCGCTCAAACAGATAGAGCAGGATACGCGCCGCTTCGCCGCGCTTAGAAGTCAGGCCCCCATCACGCTCCATCAAGAGCCGCGCATCGGCATGGGCGGCAGGCAGCAGCTTTTGCACCTGCTCAAGGTCGGCAATGCGGAACGCCGCCTCTCCCGATTGCCGTGTTCCGAGGAGTTCCCCGCCCCCGCGCAGTTCAAGGTCTTTCTCCGCCAGATCAAACCCGTCTTGGGAATCCTTCACATAGGTGAGGCGCTTTTTCCCGGTTTCGGAAAGCTCATCGCCGCGCAGCAGCACACAGCGGCTCTTTTCAGAGCCCCGCCCCACACGCCCGCGCAATTGGTGAAGCTGCGCCAAGCCAAAGCGTTCTGCCTGTTCGATCACCATCAGGGTCGCGCTGGGCACATCGACGCCGACTTCGATCACGGTTGTGGCGATAAGGAGCTTTGCCTGACCGCTGGCAAAGCGTTCCATGTTTGCGTCTTTGATATCCGGATGGAGCTGGCCGTGGACCATGACGACTTGGTCGCCGAAATGCTCAGCCAGCGCGGCGTAGCGCGCTTCGGCGGCGGCGATGTCGGTCATCTCGTTCTCGCGGACCATGGGGCAGACCCAATAGGCTTGCTGACCGCCTGCAAGGTGGCGGCCCATCGCGGCGACCATTTCGTCGAGGCGGCTTTGCGGGAAGACCAGAGTGTCGATGGCCTGGCGCCCCGGCGGGAGTTCATCCAAGCGGCTCACATCCATTTCGCCATATTGTGCCAGGGTCAGGCTGCGCGGGATCGGCGTCGCAGTCATGGCGAGCGTATGGGGCGCGCGCTTGCCCTTACCCGCCAGCGCCAACCGCTGAGCCACACCAAAACGGTGTTGCTCATCAATAACCACGAGGCCCAAGTCCTTATAGGCAACGCTGTCCTGAAAGATCGCGTGCGTGCCCACCAAAATGTCGATGTCGCCTTGGAGGAGCCCCATAAGCAGCCCTTCCCGCTCGCGCCCTTTCGCCCGCCCGGTGAGAAGCGCGACCTCAACGCCGCAAGGCGCAGCCATTTTGCGCAGGGTCTCGAAGTGTTGCCGCGCGAGGATCTCTGTCGGGGCCAGGAGCGCCGCCTGCTTGCCGGCTTCATTGGCGATCAGCATGGCTTGGAGAGCAACCACAGTCTTACCCGCTCCCACATCACCTTGAAGCAGGCGCAGCATGGGCGCTTCTTGCTGAAGGTCGCCTTCGATCTCAGTCACGGAACGCTTCTGCGCCCCTGTCATCTCAAACGGCAGGTCGAGCTTAGCGCGCAGGCTTCCATCCCCTTGGAGCGCCTGCCCCTTACGGCGGCGGCTGTCGGCTTTCACCAAAAGCAGAGCGAGGCTGTTTGCCAAAAGTTCGTCATAAGCGAGCCGGTTGCGCGCAGGCTCGTTCGGCCCCTTATGCGCCTCCTTCACCGCCTCTTGCCATGATGGCCAGCCTTCCCGCTCAAACTGCCCCGGCTCGATCCATTCGGGAAGCTCGGGGGATTTGGTAAGCGATTGCTCCACCAGCGAAGCAATGCGCGGCTGCGTCAGCCCTTCGGACAATCGATAGACGGCTTCCGTCATCCGGCCCATATTGGCGCCGCTTGTTTCCGCGACATGGTCGGGATGCACGATCTGGAGCATATCGCCATAGCGGTCCAATCGCCCCGCAACCCAGCGCTTCTCGCCCACGGGAAGCTGCTTCTTGCCCGTATAAGACGCGCGCCCGAAATAGGTGACGGCGCAGATATTGCCAATCTCGTCTTGTGCTAAAATCCGGAAAGGCCCCCTGCCCGGATTGTACGATGCCCGGTGCTCCGTTGGCGTGAGCGCGACGATCACCTGCTCGCCCTCACCCGCCTCATCTAGGTTGGTAATCGCGCGCCGTGTCACGAACCGCTCTGGCAGGTGGTAAAGCATATCGCGCACCCGCGTCAGGCCCAGTTTCTCCAAAGGCTTGGCAAGCTTAGGCCCCACGCCTTCCAGCGTCTGGCTTTCTGCAAACAGGGGATTGAGCACATCGGGCCGCATGGCGCACACTTATACTGCCTTGCGCGTAAAGTTCGAGTGCCCTACCTGCGCAATCATGTCGGATATGCCCACATTAGAAACCCGTCTGGCCCGCGCCAAATTCCGCGCCTGGCACAGAGGCACGCGTGAGGCCGATTACATGATCGGCGGATATTTCGATCGCTACCATGAGACATGGGGCGAGGCGGAGATGGATTGGTTTGAAGACCTGCTCGCCGAAGACGATGTTGATGTTATGGCGTGGGGTCTTCAGACACAGGCCGTGCCGGAGCGTTTCCAAGGCGCAATGATCGAGAAAATGCAGAAGCTCGACTACGTCGACATTCCAAGCTGACGGAACGATCGGGTGGCTTCCTAGTTCGACAGGCTCACCACGAACGGATAAGGGCAAGCCCCAAACACCAAGACCCGTTCGCCCTGAGCTTGTCGAAGGGCACTACCCAGTTTCATTTGCGAACAACCATCCATGCCTGACCTCTCCCGCATCCTTTCCGCAAACGCGCCGCTCACGCTCTCCTCGCTTCCTCGAGGCGCTCAGCCTCTGGTGCTGGCCGACCTTGCTAGAGCCTCCAAACAGCGCGCCGTGTTCATCGCGCCAGACGATGCAGCGATGCGTTCGGTCGCGGAAGCCGCGCGGTTCTTTGCGCCTGAGGTTGAAGTGCTGGAATTTCCTGCATGGGATTGCCTCCCCTATGACCGCGCCTCGCCCGCTTTGTCGGTCAGCGCCGCGCGTCTGTCGGCGCTGTTCCGCATGCAGCGTCCGTCGAGCTCTTCGCAATTGGTGGTCACCACCGCCAACGCCGTGCTCCAGCGCGTCCTTACCCCTTTCCGCATCCGCGAAAGCGTGCGCGAGTTCAAAGTGGGCACCACAATCGGCCATGACAGCCTCGCCGCGCTCCTCACCCGCCAAGGATATTCGCGTACTGACACGGTGATTGACCATGGCGAGTTCGCCGTGCGCGGGTCGATTGTCGATATTTTCCCGTCCTCGCTTGATGAAGGCTTGCGGCTCGATTTCTTCGGCGATGAGCTTGAGAGCCTGCGCCTGTTCGACACTTCGACGCAGCGTTCGACCGGCCGTCTCCAAGACCACCTCTTGCTCCCGGCTTCCGAAGCTCTAATCGACGATGATAGCATCAAGCGTTTTCGCTCACGCTACCGCGAGCTTTTTGGGGCGAACGCTACGCAAGACCCGCTTTACGAGGCGGTGAGCGATGGCAGGCGATTGGCGGGGATGGAACATTGGCTGCCGCTGTTCGAGGAGAAGCTTGCAAGCCTCTTCGACCACCTTGGTAAAGACGATGTGGTGGTGATCGACGCCGCCGCCATTGGGGCCGCGGAAGAGCGGCTATCAGACATCACCGACTATCACGACCAGCGCCAGCGCATCGCGAGCGAAAAGTCTGGCAGCTACCGCCCCCTCGCGAAAGACGCGCTCTACCTTGCCGAGGAAGAGTTCAAGACCGCCATCGCCAGCGCAAAAGCCCACAAGGCCAGCGTCTTTGCCGAACCCGAAAGCGGCACATCGCTCGACTTCGGCTTTAAAGCGGCCCGAGATTTCTCTCCGGAACGCGCGCGGGGCGACAACATCTACGAAGCTGCTGCCAAACACTTCAGCGCCATTCTCAAGTCCGGCAGGAAAGCCCTCTTCGCCGCCTATTCCACCGGAAGCCGGGCGCGGATTGCCTCGATCCTCGACGAAGCAGGCGCACCTTCGGTCATCGCTGAGAGCTGGCAGGAAGCCCAGGGACTGGCGGCAAAGGGCAAGATCGCCGCGATGGTCCTGCCGCTCGACACCGGTTTTTCCAGCGACGACCTCGAAATACTCACCGAGCAAGATGTGCTCGGCGACCGCCTCGTGCGCCGAAAGAAGAAGCGCAAGGATTCCGATGCCTTCCTCGCCGAGCTTCAAGCGCTCACCAAAGGCGACCTTGTCGTCCATGTCGAACACGGCATCGGCAAATATATGGGCCTTGAGCCCGTCCCCGTCGGCAAGAGCCAGCATGACTGCGTGCAGCTCGAATATAAAGGCGGCGACAAGCTTTTCATCCCGGTTGAAAACCTCGAAGTGCTCTCGCGCTACGGCTCTTCCGAAGACGCCGTTATGCTCGATCGCCTCGGCGGAGAAGCCTGGCAGAAACGCCGCGCGAAGCTTAAAGAACGCATCACCGCCATCGCTGGTGAACTGATGAAAGTCGCCGCCGAACGCGCGCTCAAGAAAGCGCCCGTCTTCCAGGCCGATGATGCAAGCTTCAACCAATTCGTCGACCGCTTCCCATGGGAGGAGACCGACGATCAGGACGCCGCCATCACCGATGTCCTGCGCGACCTTGAAAGCGGCAAGCCGATGGACCGCCTCGTGTGCGGAGACGTGGGCTTTGGCAAGACCGAAGTGGCTTTGCGCGCAGCATTCGTCGCCGCCATGAACGGTCAGCAAGTCGCCGTTGTCGCCCCCACAACCTTGCTCGCCCGCCAGCACTACACAAACTTCAAAGAACGCTTTGCCGGCTTCCCGCTGAACGTCGGCCGCCTCTCGCGCCTTGTCTCCTCCAAGGAAACGACCGAAACCCGCGAAGGCCTTGCCAATGGCAGCATCGACCTTGTGATTGGCACCCATGCGATCCTCTCCAAATCGACCGAGTTCAAGAACCTCGGCCTCGTGATCGTCGATGAGGAACAGCGCTTTGGCGTGACCCACAAGGAGAAGCTCAAACAGCTGCGCTCCGATGTCCACATGCTCACCCTCACCGCAACGCCCATTCCGCGCACGCTGCAAATGGCGATGACGGGCCTGCGCGAGCTTTCCACCATTCAGACCCCTCCCGTCGACCGCCTGGCGGTGCGCACCTACGTCATGGAGTGGGACGACATGGTGATGCGCGAGGCGCTGCTGCGCGAACATCACCGCGGCGGGCAGAGCTTCATCGTGGTGCCGCGTATCTCCGATATGGCAGCGGTCGAAGAATGGCTTGCCGAGAACGTGCCCGAGGTAAAACCCATCAGCGCCCACGGCCAAATGGGTGCAGGCGAAATCGAAGAGCGGATGAGCGCGTTCTACGAGGGCAAATACGAAGTTCTCCTTTCAACCACCATCGTCGAGAGCGGCCTCGACCTGCCGAGCGCCAACACCATCATCATCCACCGGGCCGACCGCTTTGGCTTGGCACAGCTCTACCAATTGAGAGGCCGTGTGGGCCGCTCCAAACTGCGCGCTTACGCCTATCTCACTTATGAGAAAGACGTGCAGCTCTCCGAGATCGCGGAGAAGCGCCTCAAAGTTCTCAGCGACCTCGACTCGCTTGGCGCAGGCTTCCAACTCGCCTCCCACGACCTCGACATACGCGGGGCAGGCAACCTCCTGGGAGACGAGCAATCCGGCCACATCCGCGAGGTTGGCTTTGAACTCTACCAATCCATGCTTGAGGACGCGATCATGGCGGCGAAAGCGGGCGAAATGGGCTTGGAGAAAGCGCAAGACGCCTTCTCGCCCCAGATCACGGTTGATGCGCCTATCATGATCCCTGAGGATTACGTTCCAGACCTTGCCGTGCGCATGGCGCTCTACCGCCGCCTCAACCAAGCGAACGACAAGGCCGAGATCGAGGGGCTCGCCGCCGAAATGATCGACCGTTTCGGCGACCTCCCAGCACCCACACAAAATCTCGTCAAACTGATCGAGATCAAGCACCAAGCCATCGAGGCCAACATTGCCAAAATCGACGTAGGCGCGCGCGGCACTCTCGTGACCTTCCACAAGGACGACTTCCCCGACGGCCCCGGCCTTGTCGCCTATGTCGACCGGCTGAACCAAACCAAGAACCAAAACGGCCAAGAAACCGCCAAACTGCGCCCCGATATGAAACTCGTCATCAACCGCGCATGGAGCAGCCCGGAAAGCCGCCTCAACGGATTGTTTCAGCTGACTAAGGGGCTGTCGGGGATTGTGAGGAAGTACAATCGCGGGAAAGCGAAATGAGTAAGCCCACACAGTCCAAGACTGTTCTGTTTGATATCGACGGGACCCTTGCGGACATTGAGCACCGTCGCGGCCACCTTGATCAGCCCAGACCCGACTGGAAGGCGTTTAACGAAGGCATGGGGGATGACACTCCCAATCAGCCAATCGTCTCGCTCTACCTTGCACTGTGGTCCAACCCAGAATTCAATCCGATCCTGGTGACCGGCAGAAGTGAGGCCTCTCGAAAGATCACCGAACAATGGCTGACGTGGAATGAAATTCCGTTCAGCCGCCTTCTGATGCGCAAAGCCAAAGACTTCAGAGCCGACCACATCATCAAAGAAGAGATATTGGACAAACTTTTGGCGGAAGGGCTCGATATTCACTTCACTGTTGATGACCGGCAGCAGGTCGTCGATATGTGGCGGCGCAGGGGCATTACGTGCCTTCAGTGTGACGTAGGCGACTTCTAACGCCTACCCATGCCCTCGCCCCCGCGCCGTCGCTGCTAGCGCCAGCACATCATCGCTCTTCATCGGCTGTGCCCGCAGGAACCCCTGCCAATAATCGCAACCCTCTGACGTAATCGCGGCGCGCTGCACATCGTCTTCAATCCCTTCGGCATAGATCGCCAGATCAAGCGCTTTGCCAAGCTGCATAATCGCGCGCAGCACCGCCAATGCCTTGGGGTCACCGGGCACATCGTCGACCATATTCTTATCGAGCTTGAGCGCATCCAAAGGCAGTTCGCGCAGATATCGGAAATTACAAAAGCCTGCGCCAAAATCGTCCAATGCGGTGCGGAACCCCAGCTTCCTCAAAGCCCGCAAGGCCGATGCCGCCTGTTCCAGATTGCGCAACAGCACATCCTCAGTGATCTCAAGCATCAAGCGCTGCGGCTCAATCGAGCTCTTTGCAATCACGCCTGCGAAATCAGCCGCAAACCGGGGGTCGCCCAGCTCCTCTGGCGTGATATTGAGTGATACGCCAAGCTCCGAGGGCCACTGCTCTGCATCCTCCAAAGCCCTCGCGACCACGTGCCGCGACAAAGGCGCAACCAAGGCCGCCCGCTCAGCAATCGCAAATAGATCCCGCGCACCGATCTCGCCGAGCGTTGGATGCTGCCAGCGCGCGAGAGCCTCTGCCCCAACCAGAGCGCCGGTCCGGCACGAAAACTGCGGCTGAAACAGAACTTCAATCTCGCGCCGGTCAAGCGCGCGCAACAAATCCGCATCAAGCGCGGCCGCTTTCACGCCCGGAAACTCGCCGCCGACCGGTCCGCGCAAGGAATTGGCAAGCTGTGCCACCTTTGAAGTTGTCCCATTAGCCATTCAAAACCCCTTACGCATTCTCGCCCCAAATGCTCTGACTGATTGCAATCCGGCCAATTTTGGAACATCAGGGTTCACCACTAGCGCCAAAAATTGGGGGGCGCGTTGTTGATTTGTCAGAGCCTTAGTGTGACGCTGTTTCACGCATGGCAAGGCAAAGCTGTAATGCAGTAGGGGAAAGTCTTGCACAATACGCATGGGGATATGGCAACCATTATGGATGCAGCGCGCGAAATTTCTGGCACCGGCGCAAAACGGTTTGAGAAGGTGGCTTTGGTCGCCTCGGACACGCAGCGGGCGCAAGAGGCATTTGCCAAGCTCAGCGATCAACGCGGCTGGGTGCCGCTTGAACAGGCGGATGCAGTCGTGGTTCTGGGCGGCGATGGGTTCATGCTTCACACGCTCCACAGCATGCTGGATATGCGCCGGATCGTCCCTGCGTATGGCATGAACAGAGGCACAGTGGGCTTTCTGATGAACCGTTATGATAACCGCGCCAATGTTATGCGGCGGCTTGAAAAGGCCCGCGGAAAGGCAATTTCGCCGCTGCGAGTGACTGCCGTGACACAGGACGGTGAGATGCACAAAATGTGCGCCATCAATGAACTGTCTTTGCTGCGTGAGACACGCCAGACCGCAAAGATAGAAGTCACTGTGGGAAGCCGGGTGCGGATTGAAGAGCTTGTGGGTGACGGCATTCTTGTAGCGACCCCCGCTGGCTCTACGGCGTATAACCTGTCTGCAAGCGGCCCGATCCTACCCTTGGACAGTTCGATGCTCGCTCTCACCCCGATCAGCCCGTTCCGCCCTCGCCGTTGGCGCGGAGCCATATTGCCGGACGAAATGCGCATCACATTGCGCGTTCTCGAACCAGCAAAGCGCCCGGTTGCCGCTGTCGCCGATCAGAAAGAGCTTCGCGACATTGCTGAGGTGAGCGTTGAAATTGATCATTCGAGCGCGCTTGAGCTTCTGTTTGACCCGGGCCAATCGCTGGCCGAACGGATAGTCTCGGAGCAATTTGCGGTCGACTAGGCACTACAGGATTTTCGGAATTTTCGGGAGAATTCGCGGGAATGCGCAAAAAAGCAAACGCGCCCTCTTGCCAAGCCCTGCACACCCCCATATAGGCCGCGTCCTCGCTTCCCTTTATACCGCTTGGGAAGCTGCTCCCCGATAGCTCAGCGGTAGAGTAGGTGACTGTTAATCACTTGGTCGTTGGTTCGAATCCAACTCGGGGAGCCATTTTTTCAAGGACTTAGCTCTCTCTAGACCTAGACTAGTCTCATTTTAGTCGCTGGAATTGAGCGTCGGAACGGGTCTTTTTGTGCCGAAATCTGCATAAACAAGCGTTCCAATCTCATTGTTCAAATGCTGGCAAATGCGCGTGAGTGCGTCTGGGTTTAAGACCTGACGGTATCCGGTCTCGATGTAGCGATCCAAGATCGCCTCATTCGCTAAGCCAATCTGCGCTTCCATTTCTTCGCTGACGTGAAACTGAAACTCAGACGCTCTTGTCAGCAAGGCTGGAAGATCGTGGCCTAGGCCCCTACTTCGCAACTCAGATAGAGGCACACCATTCAGCAAAAGGAATGATTTCAGATAAAGCTCTATCGCATGGCTGAAGAGATAGCGGACTGGTGCATCCGAATGAGTGGCCTCAACTTTATGGCCATCAAGCTCAATAGCGCTAGCTGCATATGAATGGGCGTAATGAAAAAGCCCAATAGGTGTCGTTCTATCTAAATCCGCAATCGTTCAATCCAATCGTGAACTATGTCCATCTGATGACCGTCGAGATGGATTGACTTACCATCACCAAAATTCATCTCGAACGAGTCTGTAACCGAGTGATACTGAAATCTAGCCGTGTGGGACGGACATCCTTCCATGCGACAGTCGTCGCAGTGTCGATATATATATTCGCATCCACAAAGCTTTTGCGGAACGAAACTATTCACGTCTTTCCACTCGAACCTATTGGGGAAGTTGTCTTTAGCTATTGCCATATACGAGCATACTAACAGAAAGAGAACATTTATCGAACGAAGTGGTGTGGATTAGTCGCTGTTCTAGTCGCTAAAATCCGTGCGCTGGAGAGCCTTCAAATTTCACGGGACTCTTGAGCAGCTTAGGAAACGAGACAATCTGACACTTAGTCATCTGGTCGCCCTAACTATCTGTTTTCTATGAGGCATTAGGCTCTCTCTTAATCACTTGGTCGTTGGTTCGAATCCAACTCGGGGAGCCATTTTCGCTCCGCTATCCCGTTGGTCGGTTCAATCACGCGAATGGTAGATGATGCGGGTGAAATATACTCCGGTTGCAAATTCGCCTGACTGATCCCGAGCTGGGACGAACCGGGCGTGCTTCTCCATCCCTGCACACGCCGCTTGGTCCAGCGCTTCTGTGCCGCTGCTGGCCGTGATTTGACAGTCTTCAGCGCGCCCTTCCCGCGTAACAGTAACCCTCAACGCAACTGCCCCTTCAAGCGAGGATATGCCCGCATCAGATTGCTGATCTCGAAGGATTTTGCGAGCCCAAGCGCCTTGGCCGCTTGCTACCGCGTGTTGGCTCAGGTCCGCTGGTTCTTCCCTTGACCTCGGTTTGGGCGGTGCCTGACGAAGCGAAGGGGTTATTGCAGCAAGAGACAATGATCGCGGAGGTGCAACATCCTCGGCAACATGCGCTGCTTGGATAAAAATTGGCAAGATTAAGGCAAATGCACTCATAGCCACACATTATGCATAAGGAACAAAAAAACCAAGCTACCAACGCCGTTTGAATCCTAATTGTTGATTTTATTCTTCAGATATTTGGAGTGATTTCACAAGAAATTGGCCAAACCACTTCAATATGTTCATAAACGATTACGGGTAAAACTTACAAGCAAAGGAACATTTGCGCATGCAAGTCGATTGAATATGCAGCAAACTGCAATTCGTGTTGTAAGGTGCGTTTTTCGTGTTCGTACAGGGATTGGTCCCAGCGACTTGTCCGAGAGACTGATCTTTGTAATGCATTGGGTATTGTAATGGACACTATGGATCAAGCATCGCAGGAAGATAGCGATCTCCAACCATTGCACTTGCCCGGCACAACCCAGAAATTTGGCTGTCTAATCGCATTTGAACGGCGATCGCGCAAAGTGACCGCCATCTCTCAGAACAGCGCAGATTTCATCGGCAAAGCTCCAGAAGAATGCCTTGATCAATCGCTCAATCACTTGTTTGAGCGCGGGTTTGTCCATGTCATATCGAACAAGCTTACTTACTCGACCATTCGGGCCAGGCGGGAATATGTGGCGACTATTCAAGGCCCGGCAATCAGCGAGGCCCCGCCTACCCTTGATGTGTTTATTCTGGCAGGCCCCCGATATGACTATCTCGAATTCGTAGGAGCGTCGGCTGGCACCAGAGCTGCACAAGGCGGTGTTGCATCCTTGACGAGCGAAATTCAGAAACTGGAAACGCTTCCCGAAATATTTAAGTTCACAGCCCAATCCGTTCACGCGATTGCCGAATACGACCGAACAACATTCTACCGCTTTCTGCCAAATGGCTCCAGCGAAGTGGTCGCAGAACGCCGGACGGGTAATGTAGAGCCGCTGATGGGTTTGCGGTTTCCATCAGAAGATTTTGGCAGGCAGGCCCGCGATCTTTTTGAGCGCACCCCCATCCGTCTTATTGCCGATGTCCAGGCGGCAAGTATTCCCATGCATTATTCAAAAGGCTTGGGCGCTGCTGATTTTGACCTCTCGGATGCCGTCCTGCGCGGAATTTCAAAAAGCGACAGCGACTATTTAGCGAACATGCAGGTCGCCGCCCTAATGACGATCCCCGTTGTGGTAGAAGGTAATCTTTGGGGCCTCATCATTTGCCACAATGAACTGCCGCGTATGCCGAGCATGGATATGCTCGATTCAGCGGAGGTCATTGGTCATATCGTATCGTTTTGCGTGGCCAAAGTGCTTACTAAGAAGATTGCTGATTTTGCGCACGCTGCGTCTTCCATCAAAGACGCATTCTTCAATCTCCTGAAAGGCAATGTTGCGCCAGAGCAATTCGTGGCGAGCGTTGAAGAGGCGGTTCAGGGCTCGATTGAATATGACGGCATCGGCCTGATGAAAGGCGGTGCCTGGTTCGCATCAGGCGATGCGCCTGAAAGCTTTGATATACCTGACACCGGCCCCGTGATCGCTGCCTCCCCGATGAACGACATAAAGGGGACAAACGATGCGGCAAATTTGCTCAATCGGGAAAGCGATGCTGACTTGGCGGGCTATCTCCATATTCCCCTATCAGATGATTTGTCCGGTGAGCCAAGCGTAAGCTTGACCTTTTTTCGCAGGGCTTTGCGCAGCATTTCAAAGCGTTCTTTTAAGCGCTTTGAGGACCAAGGTAATCACAGCCTCGGTGTTGGATATGGCCAATCCAGTTTCCATGTTCTGCGGTTTGAGCGTTACCTTGAGGAATGCGGCCACATATCAGAAGAGTGGGATGCCTATGACATCCAGTTCGCGCTCCAAATGCAAAAGGATTGCGGTTCGGCGCAGACCGAAACTGGACGCGCGCTCCAACAAAAGGGCTCTTTGCGTTTTCTTGCCAATGAAATGAACCACCGGGTCAAAAACATCTTGGCTCTGGTAAAATCACTTTCAAGCCATGCCCGCGATAGCACCGATGGATCAGGGAGTTATGCGGAAAGCCTTGAGAAGCGTCTATTTTCGTTGGCTGCATCGCATGACATGATGACACGCTCGCAGAGGGAGGGGCTTCCCTTAAGAGACGTCACCGAGATGGAACTGGCTCCCTATCTTTCAGCCAGTCAGATTGAGGATGCCATTTCTGGCCCGCATGTGATCCTTTCAGCTGATGCAGTATTGATGATCACCCTTTTGTTTCATGAGCTGACCTCAAATGCGGTAAAGCATGGCTCGCTTTCCGCGCCCGGCGGCAAGGTTTCGATTGATTGGCAGGTCGCCGGTGAAACATTCACCCTCAATTGGACAGAGCACGGCGGACCTCTTGTAAAACGGCCACAACAGCAAGGATTTGGGCTTGAGCTTTTGCGGGAGGCAATCCCATTTGAGTTTGGCGGAACCGCCGACCTTCGGTTCGTAACGACAGGGTTTGAAGCGAGCTACACCATCCCGACCTCTCCTTTCTTACAAAAAGGTTCGCCGGGCGCCCCAGAACCGGTTAAAAAAGCGCCGGTTGTCTCGGTCATGCCCAAGACCGAACGCGGCCGCGCTCTTATCCTTGAGGACAGCTATTTGCTCGCCTCAGAGCATTCGAAAATTCTCGAGAAGGTTGGCTTTTGCGAAGTCGATCGGGCCTCTACCATACGCGTCGCGATGAGCATGATTGATGAGCATAGGCCCGATTTCGCTCTGCTTGACATTAACCTGCGCGATGAGGAAGTGAGCTTTCCTATCGCTGTCAAACTCAACGAACTGGGCGTGTCGTTTGCCTTTGTCACAGGCTATGGGAGTATTTCCACCGTGCCGTCCGAATTCGCTCAAATAAAGCTCATCCAAAAGCCGCTCACCGAAGAAGCAGTGCAAGCGATTTTTGAGCAATAAGGCTGGCTGTAAGCCTCAGAACCTCACGACCCCAGCAACAGGCGCATCCCAACGGCAAACACCAGTGCGGCGGTCAGCCACCTGATCCATTTGACCGGCAATACTCGCAAAGCCAAAAGGCTGCCGATCTGTCCGCCGACAACTACAGCAAGCAGAAGCGGGAGAGCTTCCGCCACCACGCCTGCAAACATCGCCGCGCCGTTCTTAGCGAGTTGCCCCGCAAGGCCGAAAGCGGAGTTTACGAGAATAAAAAAGCTCGCAGTTGCAGCGATCTCGCGGGCCCCGTTCCAACGGGTCAGATGAAGGAGCGGGGCGAGAAAAATTCCGCCCCCTATGCCCACTAATCCTGCAAGAAGCCCAATAGGAGCAGCGGCAAAGGGCATTGCTTTGGCCCAATTGCCTGAAGTGCGCTCGTCGGCGTCCTCCCTGACCGGGATCATCATGGTGAGCGCCGTCAGCACGAGACTTGCCCCCAAAAGCAGCAGAAACGCCTCGCGGTCTATCGGCATCAATCCGCCCAAAAACGCAGCCGGCGCCGCCAGCGCGGTTAGCGCAAACGCACCCTTCCACGGGGTCACCTTGGCGCGGGCAAACCGCACGCTTGCCCCTGCTACCACCACGATATTGCACGCAAGCGAGATTAACGGCAGGACGCGGTGGTCCGTACCCGTAAGCGCAAGGAGCGCGGAATAGGTCGAACCGCCGCCGAACCCGACACTGGCATAGAGCAACGCGGTCAAAAAGAACGCGAGCCCCAGCAGCAGGATCAACGGCACAGGTTAGTCAGCCCTACGAAAAGCCATTAGACAGGCGCAGCGACCGGCGGTACGCCTGCGGCACCGTGGCAGTGTTTGTACTTCTTGCCTGATCCACATGGGCAAACGGCATTGCGGCTGAGGCTAAGATGCGCGTAGGGGTTTTCAGTGATTGCCCCGCCCGTTCCCGCTTCTGGAGTGGTCGAGGGCGCAAGCGAACCGATCATGTCGCCGCGCAGTTCCGACCCATCGCCATCGTTCGAGTTATCAAGCCCTGTAAGCGGGTCAATATGACTCGTCAGGAAATCAGGAAGGTCCGGCAATGCCTGAGGCTCAGGCTCTGCAATGCGAAGTTCCGACTTAAGCAGAAGCTTGGTCACATCCTCGCGGAGCGTCTCGAGCATACTTTCGAACAGGCCAAACGCCTCTTGCTTATACTCGTTGATCGGGTTCTTTTGCGCTACAGAACGCATCCAGATCACTTGCCGCAAAGCATCTAGCGTGGCGAGATGTTCTTTCCAATGGAAGTCGAGACGCTCAAGCAGGATTTGCTTCTCAACCATGCGCCAGATTGCTGGATCATTCTTCGCGATCTTCGCTTCCATAAGAGCATCAGCTTCAGCCTTAATGCGCTCTTCTATGATCTCTTGTTCAACCTCATCCTCTTCCAACCAAGTGTCGATGGGAGGGGTGAGACCGAAGACCTCTTCGATCTTGTCTTTCAGACCTTGAACATTCCACTGCTCGGGATAGGAACCCACCGGGCAATTGGCATAAATGATCGCAGATAGACTGTCGTGGCGCATATCCATGACGACATCATCGACGGTCTCTGCATCCTGAATTTCGCCGCGCTGCTCGTAGATGACCTTACGCTGGTCGTTCATCACATCGTCGTATTGAACGACGCTCTTGCGCTGATCGTAATTGCGGCCCTCAACCTTTTTCTGAGCGGTTTCAATAGCTTTCGACAGCCACTTCGAACCAATAGCCTCGCCATCTTCGAGGTTGGAGTTCATCATCTTGGCAAACAAGGTGTCAGGGCCAAAGATGCGCAGGAGATCGTCTTCAAGGCACAGGTAAAAGCGTGAAAGGCCGGGGTCTCCCTGACGGCCTGAACGGCCGCGCAGCTGGTTGTCGATGCGGCGGCTTTCATGCCGCTCTGTGCCCAGAACAAACAGACCGCCCGCTTCGAGCACTTTGGCTTTTTCAGCTGCGGTCTCTTCTTTGATCCTGGCAATAGCTGCCTCTTTTTCGGGACCATCAGGCATCTCGCCGCACTCGTCATTGATACGAAAATCAAGGTTGCCGCCGAGCTGAATATCGGTCCCGCGCCCGGCCATATTGGTTGCAATCGTCACCGCGCCGATACGGCCTGCTTGCGCCACAATATGCGCCTCGCGCTCGTGCTGACGCGCGTTTAGAACTTCATGCTGCACACCCTCTTCATCGAGGAATTTCGATAGAAGTTCGGACTTTTCAATCGAGACCGTGCCCACAAGGATGGGCTGACCGATTTCGTTCTTTTCGCGGATCGCTTTTGCAATCGCCTGGAACTTGTCCATCGTGTTCTTGTAGAACTCGTCGTCCTCATCAATCCGCGCAACGGGAAGATTGGTGGGGATTTCAACGACGTTGACCTTATAAATGTCCCAAAATTCCGCCGCCTCGGTCGCGGCCGTACCGGTCATCCCGGCAAGTTTTGGATACATGCGGAAATAGTTCTGGAAGGTGATCGAGGCCATCGTTTGGTTCTCAGGCTCGATCTTGACGCCTTCCTTGGCCTCTACCGCCTGATGCAAACCATTGGACCAGCGACGCCCCTCCATCATTCGGCCAGTAAATTCGTCGATGATGACCACCTTATCGTCCTTGATGATGTAATGGTCATCGCGCTGGAACATATGGACCGCCTTCAATGCTTGATCGAGGTGGTGCACAACCTGCGTATTCTCAACGTCGTAAAGGTTGTCTGTCTCCAGAAGCCCCTTCTCCATGAGAAGCTTTTCAACTTCATCAAGGCCGTCTTCATTCAACTGAATGTTTTTGGTCTTCTCGTCTTTATCATACCACTCTTCGGGGATCTCTTTGGCGACCGCATCAAGAGCGACATAGAGGTCAGACTTGTCCTCGGTCGGACCAGAGATAATGAGCGGTGTGCGAGCCTCGTCGATCAGGATCGAGATCCACCTCATCGACAATCGCGTAATTGAACGGGCGCTGCACCATGGCGGCGCGCTCGTGCTTCATATTGTCGCGCAGATAGTCAAATCCGAATTCATTGTTCGTGCCGTATGTGATGTCGGCATTGTAAGCGTCGCGCTTATCGGCCTCCATCATATTGGGTACGATCACGCCGACGCTCAAACCAAGCCAAGTGTAAAGCTGCCCCATCCATTCTGCATCGCGGCGCGCAAGGTAATCATTGACCGTAATAACGTGGACACCCTTGCCCTCAATCGCATTGAGGTAACACGCAAGCGTCGCCATTAGCGTTTTACCCTCGCCGGTGCGCATTTCTGCGATTTCACCGCGCTGAAGGACAATACCGCCGATCATCTGCACATCAAAATGGCGCATCCCAAAAACGCGCTTTGAGGCCTCGCGAACGGTCGCGAAGGCTTCGGGCAGAATGTCATCAAGCGAAGAGCCTGCGTCGATCTGCTCGCGAAACTTGGACGTCTGCGCTTTTAGTGCCTCATCTGAGAGACCTTCGATCATGGGTTCGAGCGCGTTGATCTTTTCGACCACCTTGCCGATTTTCTTAACGTAGCGGTCGTTGGAAGAGCCAAAGACTGATTTGACGATTGCGTTGAACATGGACAGGGTAAACTCTTGTTTTATCGCGGTCTTGCACGGGGTGCCGGTTCGGCATCACACACGTAAGCTGCTAAATTATGGAACAAACGCCGCGGGCAAATCCACTGGCGCAAAGGGATTGGTGCCGTAGAAAGACGCTATTCCAGCGCGCGTTCCACCCCGAAAGCAAAGGGGGCCTTGAGAGCCGCAAGGGGCGGTGCGCCAAAAGACGGCTGCGTATCGCTCACCCGCTCCGTCGCCTCTGCGCGCGCTTCAGCAACAAAAGCGCACAGCTCGTGTGCCGCCTCAACCGCCTCGCAGCCGCCTACAATCGCGCGGGCCTGCGCGGCCACAGTCTCTGCCGCCGACGCATGCACAGGCGCTTGCAAAGCGGTAAGCCCGCTGAGCAGCACAAAGAGCGTCAAGAGATGGCGTTTGACCATAGAGACCTTGCAAATAGGCATTTCAGCCCAGTTCGTCCACCGCCTATCGTGCGGTTACAAGCAGCTATGGGCAATCATGGTGAATATTTGGTGACCTTGCGCATTGTGACCCATGATTGTGGAGGGTAATCAGCAGCAAGCCTACTCGAGCTTCGCCAGTTTATGGGCTGCGGATCTCTTGGATAGATATTCCGGTTTGCAACAGCCTCAGCAGCAGCAACGGCAGCAGCAATGGCATTGTCACGTTCTGCCTCAACAGCTTCCACTGTTTCGGGCGCAATTTTAATTGCACCGCTTGGTGCCGGGATTACCTCAGCCGGATTATCCTGCGCACTCAGCATGCCAGAAGAGACAGTACACAGTGCCGCGAAAAGCGCCGTTTTCCAATTCATGCGCTCATTCGTAACACAAACTGAAACCGCACAAAAAACAAAACCCAATTGCTAGCATCCTGCCGCCGCATTAGGGCTTCTCCCCATTATGGACTTAGAGACTTCTCCCCTCGCCCTGCCCTTTCCCGACATGCCAGCGATTGATGGCGTTGCCCTGCGCGTGGCGCGCGCTCGCTACAAAGAATGGGACCGCTGCGACCTGACCTTTGTGGAGTTGGCCCAAGGGACCAGCGTTGCAGGCGTATTCACCCAAAGCGCGTGTGCGTCGAGCGAAGTTGAGCTTGGGCGCGAACAGGTGAAGTCGGGCACCGCGCGCGCGCTGATCGTAAATGCGGGCAATTCCAATGCCTTTACCGGATATCGCGGGCGCGAGGCTGTTGAGCAGATCATGGGCCAGGTCGCTGAACATATTGGGTGCGAGCCGGCCGAAGTGCTCGTTTCCTCAACCGGCGTGATCGGAGTGCCCCTTCCCAAGGATAAGGCGCGCGAAGGCGTCGCGGCTGCCCTGACCGCTGAAACTTGCAGCTGGGAAGATGCTGCGGCCACGATCAACACCACGGATACGTTCAACAAAGGCGCGCATGCCTCGGCCATGCTAGGCAGCGCTCGGGTAGAGCTGTGCGGGATTATCAAGGGCTCCGGCATGATCGCGCCCGATATGGCGACCATGCTCGGCTATATCTTTACTGATGCGGATGTGGAGCCAGCGTTCCTGCAAGAGCTTTTAAGTTCTGCCAATTTGCAATCATTCTCCTGCATCACCGTGGACGGCGACACCTCAACCAGCGACACTGTGCTGGTGTTTGCCACGGGCAAAGCGGGCAATACCAAGATCACCGGATGGGACAGCCCCGGAGCAGACGCCTTTGCCGCCGCTTTGGGCGATGTGTGCCGCCAGCTCGCCCAGGCCGTGGTGCGCGACGGCGAAGGGGCCTCCAAATTCATCACCATCCGCGTCTCAGGCGCAGTGGACGACGACAGCGCACGCCGTGTGGGTCTAGCGGTCGCCAACTCCCCCTCGTCAAAACGGCGATAGCAGGAGAGGACGCCAATTGGGGCCGGGTCGTGATGGCAGTGGGCAAAGCTGGCGAGCCTGCCGACCGGGATAAGCTCTCCATTGCCTTTGGAGGCGTATGGGCGGCGCGCGATGGCTTGCCAGTTGAAGATTACGACGAAGCGTCCGTAGCTGAGCACTTAAAAGGCCAAGAGATTGACGTCGCCGTGGATTTAGGAATGGGCGCAGGATCAGCTCAAGTTTGGACCTGCGATCTGACGCATGGCTATATCTCGATCAATGCGGACTATCGTTCATAAGGGGCGCTTATGACTGAATTTTCACCTTTGGATGCCGAGATCCGCGATCTCCTCCGATTTGCTTGCCAGCGCTCGATGATGCCGCGCTTCCGCGCGCTGGCGGACGATGAGATCGAGATGAAGGGTAAGGATGACCCTGTCACCATCGTCGACCGCGAGATTGAAAAGTTCCTCACCGAAGCCCTTACCCGGCTTGCCCCCGATGTGGCGGTGGTTGGCGAAGAGGCTGTTGCGGCGGACGAGACCGTGCTCGAAAAACTGTCCGAAGCCTGCTGGATTATCGATCCGCTCGATGGCACTGCGAATTTCACGCAAGGCAAAGAGCCGTTTGGGGTCATTATCGCTTTGGCTGATGCAGGCGTGGCAGTGGCCGGTTGGCTCTATGATCCGATCAAAGACCGCCTGTGCCATGCCCGAAAAGGCGAAGGCGCCTTTATCAATGGTGAGCGGGTCCGCGCCAAGACAACAGGTCAAACCCCGCCTATCGCCGGGATCAGCACCTTGTTCCTTGATGCAGAAGAGCGCGCCCAAATGGATGAGCGGATCGCTCCGCATTACAGTCTGGTCGGCATTCCGCGCTGCGCTGCCGAGCAATATCCCCGGCTTGCACTTGGCGAAAACGATATCTCTGTGTTCAAGCGCACGCTTGCATGGGATCATGCAGCAGGCGTCTTATGGCTCAATGAGGCAGGCGGAAAAGCGGCACGCTATGACGGGAGCGAATACCGCGTCGATGAACACGAGCGCACCGGCATGATCGGCGCATCAAGCCCCGATCTGTGGGAGGCGTTTGCCGCGCGGGTTCAGGGCAACCTAAGCTAGAAACGAAAAAAGGGGCGACCGGGCATCCCCGCCCAGCAGCCCCTTCCGATGAAGAGCTCTAAACGCTCTTAAATTTCGCCTTCAATCCATTCTTTGAGCTGGCTTTTGGGAGCCGCGCCGACTTTGCGTGCAACCGGCTCACCATTCTTAAAAAGAACCATCAACGGAATTGACTGGACGCCCATGTCGGCTGGAATGCCAGTGTTTTCCATGATGTCCATTTTCGCGATGGTAACCGCACCGCCCAGCTCTTCGCTGATTTCTTCCAAGGCAGGCGCGATCATCTTACACGGGCCGCACCATTCGGCCCAAAAGTCGACCAGCACAGGCTTATCGCTCTCAAGCACATCGGTTTTAAAGCTATCATCGGTGACATTGACGGTGGCCATGGGGCTCTCCTTATCTTTGTGTTGGTCTTGAGGTAGGGCGCGACGGGCTCTCACTCAATATCAAGAGGGACAAACTTATCCTGTGTGTCCCCCAAACTTCTTTTGTGCGCCTCAATTTGCCCAGATGTTACCTCGAAGAGCGCGGGCGCATGGGTATAAAGGATGGCGGCTTTCACAGTCCTTCCCGGATAGATCACCTCGAGCGCGCTTACGTAAGCCGCCATCTGCTTGATCGTGCCCGTGGGGATGCTTCCCGCGTCCTTGGGCGGTCGGCGGGTGGTTTTGAAATCGACCACGGTGGCCGCTTCATCGGTGACCAGCAGGCGGTCAGCGGTGCCAGCGATCACGATGCCGCCCACTTGCGCTGTCAATGGCACCTCGGCCAGCGCATCTGCGGTGAAGATTGCTGCAAACTCTGGATGATCGAGGACACGAAGCGCGCTGTCGATCATCTCCGCACGCGCGTCTGCGTCAAAGTCCCCCGCCCGCCTTTCAAGCCATTGGCTCGCGGTTTCGCGCCTGCGCGCTGCCGCAACATCGGGCAGGCGTTCAAGCAGTGCATGAATCAAGGTTCCGCGCCGCGCGGCGTGTTTGGCAATATCGGGGCTAAGCGGCGGATCAGAGCCCTGCTCCTCGCCAGCGGAACTCGGTGCTAACGGACGCGGCGGTTTGGGCTCTTCGCCAATGGACGCAAACAGCCAAGAGGGCGGTTCCGCCGTGGCCGGCGCAGACGGCGATAGATCGTCGCCGACAAGCGGATCGGCTCTCACACCCCATTCCCGGCGCGCACCCCAAACCGGGTCTTCGAGTGCGGGGCCATCAAACACGGGCTCTAACCTTGCATACCAGCTGTCTTCATGCGGACCGCCCGCTTTCACCCGCTTCGGTCCCAAAGAGCCGCCGATAAAGAGTGCCTCTTCGGCTCTGGTCATCGCCACATAAAGCAGCCGCCAATGCTCCTGCATCGCGGCAATATCGGACTGCTCTTGCGCTTTCTCGACGGGCCCCACACGCTGTTCTTTGGAAAGCGAGGGCAGCGGGACAGCGCGGACGTCCGTAACCCCCTTGCCCAAGGGATCATCGGCAAGCTCAAGATCACCGCTTGTACCGGGATCGCCCGCTGCATCGGCTAGGATCACAATCGGGGCCTGCAACCCTTTCGACCCATGCACAGTCATCACGCGCACCTGACCGCCTGCATCATCTGCATCGCGTTTGAGGTCGGCGGTGCCCGCATCGAACCATTCGATAAAGCCTGCAAGGCTGGGTGTGTGAGCGCTCTCATAAGCGAAAGCAGAATTAATCAGCTCATCAACCGGGTCATTGGCCTCTCGCCCAAGCCTTGCGATCAGCTTGCGCCGCGCGCCCCAAGGTCCGGTGAGCAGCCAAGACAACAGAGCCTGCGGCGTTTCAAAATCGGCCCTTGCAAGGAGTGATTTCAACCTCTCGGCAGTCTCCATAACGCGGGGGTCTTCGTGATCCTTCAGGTGCCTCCACAAGCGCATCCCGTATGCTCTTGGCACATATTCGAGAAGCTCGTCTTGCGTCCAACCGATCAAGGGCGACACCAACAGATTGGCAAGCGACAGATCGTCGAGCGGCTGGGAGGCGAAGCGCAGCGCGGCCATGAGGTCATTAACGGCCAACGGCGCGCCAAGGCGCAGTCTGTCCACCCCTGCAACGGCCACCCCTTTGGCATGAAGCTTGGCAACGATCTGTGCGGCCAAATCCTTGCGCTTTCGAACCAACACCATAATATCGCCTTCGCGTGCATGTCGGCGCGTGCCCTTTTCAAGCACGTAAGGCTCTTCATCACTGACCCAAAGCCTCACCTGTTCCGCGATTTTTTCGGCCATTTGGGTATCATGGGCAGGAAGCCAATCCTGCTCGGCCCCCTCCTCTTCGTGTGATGCATCTTGAGCCCCTGTCACCGGCTGCCACAAAGCAACGAGGCCAGCACGGTCATCGCCGACATGCGGTTTTGAAGGCTTGCTCAGTCCAAACGCGCTATGGCCGATGGCATCCATCGTGTGATTAACAAAATCGAGCAGGGGTAATGCGGTGCGAAACGACCGGCCAAGGTCGAGGTCATTCCAAGTGGGCAAACGCCTTTCATCACGCATCTCATGGGCGTTGGCACGGGCGTTTTCGATCCGGCGATGGACCTTCTCCTTAGCGCGTTCAAAATTCTCAGGCGATGTGCCCTGAAAGCCAAAGATCGCCTGCTTGTAATCGCCAACTGTGAAGATCGTGCGCGTTTTGTCGCCGCGTGCGCCCTCACCAGAGAAGAAGTCGTCGATCAGCGCATATACAATATCCCATTGGCCCGGATTTGTGTCCTGCGCTTCGTCGATAAGGATGTGGTCGAAGCTGCGATCAAGCTTGTATCTGATCCAATCCGAGGCCTCAGCATTGCCCAAAAGGCGTGCGGCTTGGCGGATGAGATCGTCAAAATCGAGATACCCCTCCCGCGCTTTGGCCTCCTCCCAGCGCAGCGCAAAAGCTCGGCCCATTTCGAGCGCGCCTGTCAGGAATTCCGCAAGCGCAAGAAGAGCGCGTCGTTCTTGGTAAAGCGCGTATGCATCAGCAATTTCCTGTAACCGTTCAGGCAATTGCGGGTCGTTCTTGGCAGGCTTTGCCATCTGCCGCGGGGTGCCTTTTTTCGTAAGCGCCGTCTCAAGGAAGCGGTCGGCATGATGGGGCCGCTCTGACGCATCGAGTGCCAGCCAAACGGAATAAAACGCCGCGCATGCATCGCCGCCCTTGGTGCCCCAGCTTTGCATCAAGGGAAGCATTGCGGCGAGGTGGTGATCCGGGAAAGTGTCCGGGTGGAGCACGTCATTGGCCCAGGCTTCATCCGCGTCGCTGGGGATTTGAAGGAGCGTGCGAACCCGGCCCCCCATCGGCGATTGCCATGCGGCCCTGCCCTCCCACATGTCTGCTGCCGAAGCGCAGCGCATAAGCCAGAACCGCAAACTATCGGGTTCCTTTTCCTTGGCAAAGCGCGCGACAGCTTCATTGAAGGACGCATTCCCTTCACTCAGCATGCTGGCCAAAACCTCGCGTGCCAATAGCTCGCGCTCTCGGTCTTCCATCGGCTTTGCGCCAGGTGTCAGGCCCGCTTCTTCAGGAAAGCTTCCCAAAAGCCACTGTGAAAACGCATGGATCGTATCAATGCGCAAGCCCCCTCCGGGGCAATCAAGGACGCTTGCAAAGAGCGTCCGTGCACGGGCCTGCGTGGCAGGATCAAATTTTGCGCCGAGAAAATTGAGCTCTTTACCCAACGTCCCGGCATCAAGCCGAACCCAGCGCGCAAGCACCGAATTAATCCGTGTTGCCATCTCCGCAGCGCCCGCTTTGGTAAAGGTAAGGCACAGGATTTGGGAGGGATCAACGCCGGGGGTCAGCAGCAGGCGGAGGACGCGCGCGGACAGCACCTGTGTCTTGCCCGTTCCAGCAGAGGCCGAGAGCCAGACGTTATCGCGCGGATCGGCGGCGTGGAGTTGGTTGTCCTTGAGAGGGAAGACTGCGCCGCTCATGCCTCGCTCGCACCGTGCGGTTCACTGAGCAGCACAATCCACTCTTCCAAACGCATAAGTTGATCATAATCGGAATAGCCCGGATAATCGGGGTTTTCCTTTGCGGTGAAAGGTTTGTTGCCCAAAAGATAATCGTCGATCGCTCGGTGGAGATAGGCTGCATGCTCAGGCAAAAACGCCTCTGGGGTAAGGCCTGCACGCTTACCGCCCACTTTCATAGGGACGTCGATGTAGCCAAACTCGCGATCTTTCTTCGAACGTGCCAGCGACCAATATTCGAAGGTCTGAGCATCGCCGGAAATGGGCCTGCCGCCGTCAAATTCACCATCGTGCGCAATCAGGCCAAGCAGGCCCATCTGCAATGCATAGCCTGCCTCAACCTGTGCAGCAGAAGGCGGACCTCCCGTCTTGTAATCGACAATAGCAAGCGTGCCATCGGCAAGCCGGTCGATCCGGTCAGCACGGCCGCGCACTTTGATGCCTTTCACGCGCATTTCGCCGTTAGCTTCGCTCGCGATCACTTGCCGACCCTCTGCGCACGCTGCGTTGACCCACGCTTCAAACCGTTCGAGCGCGGCGATCAAACGCGGCTGCCACAGACCTTTGAAAAGCGGATGGACCTGCGCCCTTGCAAATTCGTCTGCCGCAAATTCCGCTATGTTCACGCTGGGATCAGACACCCTAACCTTGTGCCATGCATCAAGGATATCGTGGACCAACGTGCCCCGCAAAGCTGGATCACCAAAGGGATCGGCTGCCAGCGGCTCCAATTTGCGTAAGCTTAGAATCTCGGAGGCATAGAACTGATAGGGATCGCCCAAAAGCCGGTCGAGCCCTGTCACTTTGATATCGACGCGGCGCTGCCTGGCGCTGGGCTCTGGGCGCGGCCGCTTGTATTGCGGCGCAGGTTCAGGCGCTCTGTCGAGCTGTGCGAGCAGTCCTGCCATTCGGTCTTCTCTCGCCTCTGAGGCAAGTTCGCCCAAGAGCGCTTCCACCCGCAAAAGAAAACGCGAAGGCAAGGTTGGGCCCTCAGCATCCCTTTGCGCACGGCTAAGAACCACCTCAGGCGCTCCAAGCGCGCCTGCCAGATCGTGTGCAGCAAGGCCTATGCGGAATTCAGAACCCGGCACCCCGAGCGCGCGCAGGACGCCGGGCGCAAGCAATGCATCCGCGCCCGGTGATTGCGGCCAGCTGCCTTCATTTAGCCCTGCGCAAATCACCAAATCTGCTCGTGCAAGGCGCGATTCCAGCAAGCCGTAAATGGCAACGCGCGGATGCCCTCCATAAGGCGGACGCACTGCGATTTCGTCCATACAATCGCGCAAAACACCGGCCAGATCAGCAGGCGCAATCTTTGTCTCCAGCGTGCGTGCATGAAGGCGCAGGTCTTCGACCATTGCCGCAAGCGCGCGCCCATCCTCGCGTGCCCAAAGAGCATCGCCTGCAAGCGCCTCACCCGCCAGCACAAGAAGGTCGATCGCATCCGCCAACATCATCTCAGCGGGCAGATCGGTGAGCGGAGACAGTATATGTTCAACCCCCTCCCACCATTCTGTAACGCCCGCATCAATCGCGATTTTGCGCAGCGGCCCAAGCCCGGGAGCAGGTGTGGGTCCTCTCAACCGCCGGTCAAACTTTCGTAAATCGCTAAGCCATGCCGCGCGCGCCTCGTTGTCATCGCGCAGGACCAGCGGATGGGATAGCGATGCCACCACCTGTGCAGGACTGGGTCCATGAACCACAAGATCAGCCATAAGGCCAAAGAGGCGTCCCGCAGGCGTCAGCGACAACGCGCGGCCAGCAGTGTCGTCGGCTTCAATGTGCCAGCGTTGCAAATTTTGGGCAACGCGTTTGGCCAATGACCGGTCGGCGCTTACCACAGCAATGCGTTTTTCCGGAACCTCCAACGCCTCGCGAACCAGCATTGCAATACTCTGAGCCTCGTCTTCGGACGTGGCGCTTGTCATGAGGCGAACGTCTCTCAGGCGGCGCTTTTCCGGGCCCAGCTCAGCCCAGGTGCGGCTTGCCTTGGGCGGAAGGAACAACGAACTGATCGCAACGCTGCGCGATGGCTCTGCCGCGGCCATTCCGGAGCGATGCCATGGCCGTACTTCCTCGCGCGCGATCCCCATGCGTTCAAGCAGCAGTTTGAGGTGGTATTGCGGATGGGTCAGCGCTTCTTTTGTGCCAAACGGATCACCGCCAGCATCAGGCGCTGTGCCTGCCCGGCCAAGCTCTTCCCACGCCTCATCCGACAGCGTCAGGTCAAGATCTGGCAGAATCACCGCGCCATTGGGAAGGCCAGCGACCACACGAAGCATCCGCGCCAGAGCGGGCGAGGCGCTGGTGATGCCAGCTGCGACAATTGGGGATTGCGGCGGCTCTTGCCGCCAGTGTTTTGCGGCCCGGTCAAACAGCCGGTTGCGGCGTGTTGCTGCATCCACTTCGCCAAGCTCATCAAGCCGTGCGCGCCACCTCTCTTGAACCCTTGCAAACAGACGCAAAGAATTTTTCCAATGATCGGACAGATCGCCCAGCATATCGAGGATGGGATCACTAAGAAGATCACCCGGTGTCTTCTCTTCGACCAAAAGCCGGTCCATGGTTCGCGCCAATTCTCGCGCAAGACGAAGCCGCGCGGCTCCCGGCAATTCTGGATCGCCCTGCTCGGCCCGCTCGCTTTCGATTAGCTTGGCAATCTCCAGCCAACGCCGCGTCGGCTCAGCGGCGGGCGCAATGTCGATAGCGCTCAATGGATCGAGCAAAACGCCCAGCGCCTCGTCCAGATCAAGGTCGCCGATGGCGACCATACGGGGCATAAGAAGGCCTGCCCCGCCCACCTCGCCAGTATGGCGGATAAAGGCCTCAGAAATAGTGCGCGCTGCCCGCGAACTGGGCACCAGCAAGGTTAGCCGCGCGAGCCCCAAATCCCCCTCAGAATAGCGCGGGACAAGGCCTGCGACCAGCGCATCAGCAAAGCCGCGGTGGGCAGCGATTGAGTAGATTTGGGGTCCGCTTTCCTCGGCCACGCCTCCCCTAACCCCGGCTCAGCGCGTCTTGTGTGGGTCCGATGGCATCCGGCGTCCCGACCTCATACCAAAGTCCGGTGAAGGAAACGCCGAACAAGCGCCCCTCTTCAATCGCCCGGTTCCACAAAATGTTGGTTGAAAACTTGCCCTCAGGCGCATCGCGAAGGAGGCGCTTGGACACCAATTGGATACCGGTGTAGATAAAGGGGGCGATCCGGCCTGACTTGCGCCGGGTCAAGCGGCCAAGCCCGTCCATGTGAAAGTCGCCCTTGCCAGTGAAATTTTCAGCCCGCGCATGCCCCACAAGCAACAAAAGCGCATCCATCTCATCGGGGTTCCAGCGGGCTGACAGATCCTGAAAGGCGGTGCGCGGTCCGTCCAGCCAGATATTGTCAGCATTCAAGCAAAAGAACGGATCGGGCAGCGCTTCTTGTGCCTTGATGAGCCCGCCGCCTGTCTCCAACAATTCACTGCGCTCGTCCGAGATTGTGACCTTGGGCACCTCTCGTTCGAGCACATGGGCCTCAAGCGCATCGGCAAGATAGTGCACATTCACCACCGCGCGGCTCACACCGCTTTCCGCAAGGCGGTCCAATGCATGGTCAATCAGCGGCTTACCAGCGACCCGTACCATTGGCTTTGGCATGCTCGCGGTAAGCGGACGCATGCGTTTGCCTATCCCTGCAGCCATGACCATAGCGGTATCGGTCACAAGGTCTGTCATTCGAACGTCCCGCCGCCTGACCTGCGAAGATCGCCGGGAATGTTGGCGTCGAACCACCTGGCAACCGGTTCCATCGCGGGGTGTTTGAGGTCACGCTCCATCGCGGTCCAGACACGCGGGATCAGGCTTAGATATTTGGGTTTGCCATCGCGTTTGGCGAGCCGGGTGAATATCCCGACAATCTTGGCATTTCGCTGCGCTCCAAGCCGTGCATAATCGGCGCGGAAATGCTCATCAGCGTCCGCCGCAGCGATATAGCGGCTCAGCATTGTCTCCTCGAGCTCGGGCGACACATCACGCCTCGCGTCCTGCAAAAGAGAGACGAGATCGTATGCGCGGTGACCGGTAAGAGCGTCCTGAAAATCAATCAGCCCCTGAGGCGCACTTGGCCGCCCCCTAGAAGCATAATGTTCTCGGCGTGATAATCGCGAAGCACTGTCACGGGTTTTGAAGGCCTTGTAAGAAGAGGCGTCAAAACCTCTTCCCAAGCCAATTGATACCCAGCCTCATCGACTTCGAGCGATTTGGCCGGGCAATACCACTGTGTCAAAAGAGCGACCTCGCGCTGATACACTTCCATATCATAGGGCGCAAACGGCCCCGCTGGCCTCTGGTGCAGGTCCGCAAGAGCATCAATCGCCGCTTCGTAGGCGGGCATCTCGTCTTGCGGACGCGCATCAAGCCATTCGCGCATCCGGTCATCGCCAAAATCCTCGGTGAGAACCCAGCCTTGTGTCTTGTCCGCGCTCAAGATTTGCGGGGCGCGCTGCTCATTTTCGGTCAGCCAAGCGGCCACCTTGATGAATGGCGCCGGGTCTTCTTCTGGCGGCGGCGCATACATTAGCATCGCGGTCTCGCCGCTAGCACGTCGCAGGCGGAAATAGCGGCGGAAAGAGGCATCGCCCGGGATCGGCTCAATCGCGGCATCTCCCCAGCCAGCGCTTTCAACAAACGGGTTTAGTCCATACGGCAGGTCGCTCATGAAAATCGTCCTAGCCAATCCGCGCCCGGTTTCACAACCGCGATCCGGCCATTCCCCTTGGTTTCCAACACAATCGTGAGGCACCGGGCTTCATGCGCAAAGCCGCCCGCATGATCGGGCCATTCGGCCAATAACACAGCGCCCTCGCGGTAGTCGTCCAATCCCAGCTCAATTGCCTCAGACGGATGCTCTAACCGATAAAAATCCGCGTGCGCTGCAGGAAGGCGCATTGGCGGCGCATCGTATGATTCGATAATCGTGAAAGTGGGACTGGGCACCTCTTCTTGATGTCCTAACCCGGCGAGAATTGCGCGGGCCAAGGTGGTCTTGCCAGCACCGAGGCCTCCCTCCAGAGCGATGACGTCGCCGGCTTCCGCAAGATTGGCAAGCTGCGCGCCCCAATCGGCCACCGCCTCTAAATCGGGCAGGTCCTGCTCAAACAGCCCGCTCACGGCAGGGTAATGACCGCGATGGTTCCGACGCCCTGCTTGCTGTCGAGCTCCAACAAGCCGCCATGTGCTGCAACCAATTGGCGCGCGAGCCTTATGCCCAATCCGGTTTTAAGTGACGGATCAGAATCTTGCGGCAGTGCGCCCATGACCCGCTCAAGATGCTCAGGTGACATGCCCCGCCCGTCATCGCGAACTATGATCCGGCCGCGCCATTCATCGCCGCGCGCAGGTTTGGGTATCTCAATCGTGATCTTGCCGCCCTCGGGCGTTCCATTGATCGCATTGTCAATCAAATTGCCCACGGCCCGGCCAAGTTGGCGCGGATCTGCATCAACAATCCGGCCGCGGCGGCCTTTCAGATCAAGGCCAATCCCCGCCTCCACAATTGCTGTTTCTCGCTCGCGCACCAAACCGGTCAGGAACGGGAGCAAATCGACCTCTTCCTTGGTGATCGGCATGAGGCCCGCTTCGGTCTGAGATAGGTCAAGGACGTTCTCCACCTGCTCTGTCAGACGAGCAACCGAGGTGATGATCGCGTCGACATATTCGGCGGCCTGCTCATTAAAATCGCCCGCTGCACCGCTTGCCAGAAGTTCGGCAAACCCCCCGATAGTGGTGAGCGGTGTGCGGAATTCATAGGACATATTCGCAAGGAAGCGGGCCTTGACCGCGTCGGCCTCTTCAAGCGCCACAGCCCGTTCGCGCAAGGCCGCCTCGGCCTTTTGCGAGATCAGTGATATCCAGCACCGTCAAAAGCCCATTCCCGTCCGGCAATGGCACACCAGCAAATCGCAAAGTGCGTCCATCAGCCAAGGCTACCTGCCCTTGTTTTTCCCGCCGGTCTAACGTGGCTGCACGCACCACAGCGCCAATCGCCTCGATCTCGGCTGGGTCCTTGAGATTCGTACCAATCGCCTCAAGCAAGTCTTCAGCGCTTGGGTGAGTGTCTAGGAATTCCCCTGTCAGCCCCCAAGTGCCTGCAAAGCTTCGGTTCCAAAGCTGGACTGATCCATCTGGCGCAAAAATGGCGAGCGCTTCGAAAAGGCTATCAAGGGTTGCTGCCCTTGTGCGCAGCAGCGTGTCGCGCGTTGCGGAAAGCGCGAGTTGCTCCGTGCGATCTTCGGCGATCATCACGAGCCCGCCATCGGGCATGGGCTGAGCGACGATGCGAAGGTGCATGCCGCCAGGCAAAGGCCAATATTCTTCCTGTGTGTCGGCTGCATCGAACCAAGCGCGGTGTTCCTCGCGCCACTCAGGAAAATCGCGCACCTCAGGGGTTTGTCCGCGTTCGCGCGCGTCCGTAAGGAGCCGCGCAAAGGGCAATTTCCCTTCAAGTGCATCGGTTGAAAACAAGCCGAAGAGGCGGCGGAACGGTCGGTTTGCAAAGCTCAACGCTTCATCAGGGCTGAACTGCGCAACTCCAACAGAAAGCTGATCCAGCATTGTGCGCTGCGCATCGCGGAAGGCGCGAAAATCGCGGGCAAGCTGTTGTTGCTCCTCGACATCAATGGCGTACCCCGCCACTCCATCATCGCCCAGCGGCAAATCAGTAATCCGCATCGAACGGCGCTCGCCATCAATGGTGACACCGTCAATCCGGTCAACCTGCTGCTTATTGTCGAATGACATCCGCGCAAGCTGAGCCGGCGTTTGCCCCTCGCGCGCTTCGAGCAGCTCAATTTGATCCTCGATCACAGCCTCAAGATTGGGCGCGCCCACCGCCTCAATATAGGCCTCATTGGCGAGACGGATCTTCATCTCCGGATCGCGGATCCACATGGGCGTAGGCGCTGATGCAATCATGCCGCTGAGCGCCGCGAAATCCGATTTGGCTGTGCTCGCATCCTGCCGAAGCCGCGCAAGCTCGCTTTCGCTGGTAGTGAAATCAAAAACCCAAACAATCGCAGCGCCGCCCGGAGACACATGCGGATCGGCAAGCGAACCTTCGAGCGATAAGCTGCGCTTTGATCCCGGCAGCGTCATTGTCATAGAGAACGGCGCAGCACTCTTTTGGGTGGTGCGAACATGCTCCCACAGAGCGCCGGCTTGTTCTTTCGAAAGGCCCTCACCGTCTTCGCCTACGAGTTCCGAGAGATACGCGGGGATAGTTTCAAGCCCCAACCAGCGCGCCAAACGCTCTGGCGCCTCGATCCTCCCATCGGTGCGAACCAGCACCGGTATGGCGGGCGCTGCATCGACCAGATGCTGCATCCGCTTAAGTGACGCTTGGAGAGCTGCGCTGCGCTGGGTTTTGGCAGAAGCCCGCAGCACCATGACAGCCGCTGCAATCGTCCAAGCAGCAAGCATGAGCGCAATAGCAATGAGAGCGGGCGGCGAAATTTCCATTCCCTGTCAGCTATGCGCGAGAGCGCCTGCTTGCAACGGGCAAGTCATGCAAAAGCCCCCAGAAACTCACCACATCAGATGGAGTGAGCGTCTGGGGGCCAAAATTTGCGTCAACATTTGCCGAAAATTGGTTAGCGCCGCTTAATAGCGGTAATGATCCGGCTTGAATGGCCCGGCCTGCGGTACACCGATGTAATCGGCCTGCGTCTGGCTAAGCTGGGTCAGTTGTACGCCAAGCTTCTCAAGATGAAGCGCTGCCACTTTCTCATCGAGATGCTTAGGCAGGACATAAACCTCATTGTTGTACTCATCCGACTTGGTGAAAAGTTCGATCTGAGCAAGAACTTGGTTGGTGAAGCTTGCGCTCATCACAAAACTTGGGTGACCGGTGGCGCAGCCAAGGTTCACAAGGCGGCCCTTGGCCAAGATCAGCAGAGAATTGCCTTCGGGGAAGGTGACCATGTCAGTGCCTTCCTTGATCTCTTTCCAATCATAATTGTCGAGAGCGCTGATCTGAATCTCGCTATCAAAGTGACCAATGTTGCACACAATCGCCATGTTTTTCATGTTCTTCATGTGCTCACCAGTGATCACGTCTTCATTGCCGGTGGCAGTCACAAAGATGTCAGCGCGCTTGGTGGCCTCTTCCATGGAGACAACTTCATAGCCGTCCATGGCAGCCTGAAGGGCGCAGATCGGGTCAATCTCAGTGACCATAACGCGCGCGCCGCCATCACGAAGCGACGCAGCCGAGCCTTTGCCAACATCGCCGTATCCAGCGACACAAGCGACTTTACCTGCAAGCATCACATCGGTTGCACGGCGGATCGCGTCGACGAGGCTCTCTTTACAGCCATAAAGATTGTCGAACTTTGATTTGGTCACGCTGTCATTGACATTGATTGCCGGGAACGGGAGCTTGCCCTGCTTGGCGATCTGGTAAAGGCGCATAACGCCCGTCGTCGTCTCTTCGGAAACGCCCTTGATGTTCTGAACCGACTTCGTGAGGTAGCCGGGCTTCGCCTTGACATAGGCTTTGAGAGCGCGCTGGAATTCGATCTCTTCAGCGTTCGCCGGCGCCGGAAGCTCTTCGCCTGCCTCAATGCGGGCGCCCCAAAGCGCAAACATGGTGGCATCACCGCCATCATCGAGGATGATATTTGCGGTAAGATCCGCATCGGCCGCGGTCGACCAATCGAAGATACGGCCAACATAATCCCAATAATCGCTAAGCGTTTCGCCTTTGATCGCGAACACAGGAATACCCTGATCAGCGATTGCAGCGGCTGCGTGGTCCTGCGTCGAGAAAATGTTGCAGGTCGCCCAACGCACCTGTGCACCAAGCGCCACAAGCGTTTCAATTAGAACGGCAGTCTGGATCGTCATGTGCAGCGAACCAGTGATGCGCGCGCCTTTAAGAGGCTGGCTTGCGCCGTATTCATCGCGCAGAGCCATAAGGCCCGGCATTTCGGTCTCAGCAATGGCAATCTCATCGCGGCCGAACTGGGCAAGGGCGATATCTTTGATCACATATTCATGGGTGTGAGCTGCGGTGGCCATGGGCCATCTCCTGTCTTGGGTGTGCGGGGCGATAGCAATCTTGCCAAAACGCCCTTGGGGTGATGCTTGTTGAGCAGGCCCATAGCCGCCTCACACCCTTTCAGCAATCACAATATAAAGTTTTCTTTATATGTGCACCTGCCCTCACCGCAGTTTTCTTCGAAACGGCCCGTTTTTCAGGGACGCTTTTCCCATTCAGCCGTCATATTGTACCCGATCCGCACGCCTTCTGCCCGCGCAATTTGCGGCGCAGAATTGGTGAGCGGACGCGATACGCTCAGCAATTGACGAGCACGTATGGCGAGGCTTCCGGGATTGGTGCTCTGAGACAAGTCGCGGGTCACCTGCTGCAATTCTGCGCAATTCATCCACGGATGCCCTCCACCATAAGCATTGGCGATCTTAACTCCCATACGGTCAAGTGCCCGCGCAGGGTTTCTCTCGCCAGAGCGAGCTGCAAACGTGCGTTTCAAAGTTCTGCTCGCAGCAGTCAGGCGCGGCAGGTGGTTTACCGAAAAACGGTGATAGTCGTTCTGAAAATCATGCGGCCCCGTTCTGCATCTCAGCGCTGTCACCATCAGCATTATGTCGAGACTTCGCAAAGAGTGGGCGTCTTCAAACCCATCATTTGCATGTGCAGGAGCGCTGGTCACCGTGCCTGCCATTACCAAGCCCAAAATCAGGCCGGCCGTTCGTGTGACCGGACGCATTGCCCGCTCTACTGCTATATCTTTTGCTCTCTTCATTGTGCGTTCCCCAAAGGTAGCTGTGTTCCACCACGCCTCGGAGTGTCGCTGAGCAGGTTTACGTGAACTTCAACATGTGGAGTTAAGCAATTTAAACCAAGCTTCCCGTTCAAAAACCGGGAAAAAAATCATTCATTGTGGACGCGGGCCAAGCTCCTATATCGGTGTGTAAACCTATTCGGCATGCGCCCTTAGGTACGAGTCCTTAGACCCTCAAGGAGACAACAATGACGATTTCAGTCGGCGACAAAATGCCAGCAGTGAATATGGTGAAAGCAACCGCAGAAGGCCCACAGCCGGTCTCCTCCTCGGAGTATTTCGCTGGCAAAAAGGTGGCGCTGTTCTCAGTCCCCGGAGCTTTTACCCCAACATGCTCTGCCAAACATCTTCCCGGCTTTGTCGAAAAAGCCGCCGACCTCAAAGCCAAAGGCGTCGATGAGATTGTCGGAACTGCTGTGAACGATGCTTTCGTTATGGGCGCATGGAATGATGCAGCCGGATCAGGCGACATCACAATGCTTGCCGATGGCAATGGCGAATTTGTCGAGGCGGTTGGCCTCACCATGGACGGATCAGGCTTTGGCATGGGCAAACGCGGACAGCGTTTCTCAATGGTGATCGAAGACGGCACTGTGACACAGCTCAACGTCGAAGAACCAGGCGACTTTAAGGTCTCCAGCGCGGAACACATGCTCGGCCAGCTGTAAGCGGGTACTGATTGAATATAAGAAAAGGGGCGTCCAAACGGGCGCCCCTTTTGTTTTGCCCGGCTAAGTCTCGGGCAGAGCGTATGTCACTGTCGACTGCGCTGCGACCTTTGCCGGGTCATCTTGCCATATACGAACATCGACCGTCGCTAACCTGCGCCCAAGTTTGATAAGGGATGCATCTGCACAAAAGTCGCGCGCCTCAACAGCGCGAAGGAAGCTGATGTTGAGGTTGCTGGTTACGGCCATCGGAACAATGCCGATATGTGCCAAAATCACTGCATAGGCGGCTCGGTCCGCGGTGGCCATTTGCGTTGGACCTGAAACAATCCCTCCCGGACGCAGCATCGCGTGAGCAGCGGACTGGCGCATGCGCAGAAAGCCCGGCTCAATCGAAACAAAATCATGAACCGAGCGGTCTTGCCCTGGAAAGGCCTCGCAAAAGAATGCGGTCAATTCGTCGGCGTTCAACACAGGCGCAAGGTCGTGAGAGGTCATTCCCGCTCTTTAACGGCAAAGCGCGCGCGGTCAAAAGCCCATGAGGCCAAGAACCTCTTTGCGGCTCGACGGATCATCAAGGAAGCAGCCCATCATGCGGCTGGTAAGCATCTCAACCTCGTGCACTTTCACACCGCGGCCAGTCATACAGCCATGCTCTGCCTCAATCACAACCGCAACACCGCGCGGTTCGAGATGGTTCCAAATGCACTCTGCCACTTCAGCTGTCAGGCGTTCTTGCACCTGAAGGCGGTGGGCATATCCGTGAAGGACACGGGCAAGCTTTGATATGCCGACGATCTTTTTGTGCGGGAGATATGCGATATGCGCCTTACCCGTGATCGGAGCCATGTGATGTTCGCAGTGCGATTGGAACGGGATGTCTTTGAGGAGAACGATCTCTTCATAACCGCCCACTTCTTCGAAGATGCGCGACAAGTGAACCGAGGGATCCTCTTGGTTGCCCCGGCAATATTCAAGCCATGCACGCCCTACACGTTTTGGTGTGTCGATCAGACCTTCGCGCGCCGGATCATCGCCCGCCCAGCGAAGGAGCGTGCGGATCGCGTCTTGTACTTCTTCTGGAACGTCGGGTTTGTTCAACGGATTGTCCGGGTCAAATTCGCCGTGGCTATGGCTGTGCATTGTGTTCATGGCATTACCTCTCTGTTGCCGCAAGTGCGGCATATTCCTGGCAAGCAAAGGGACCCGGTGACCGGTCCGTCAACTTTCCTTCCGTGATCCCAAGGGTGAAAATCTCTGCAAGCTCAAATCGTTCCGTGCGGAATTTGCACCCGATCTGCGCGGTTGAATTGATTGCAACCGTGATAGGTTGCCCCTGCGGTCCATATATAGGCATGATCCCGCCGATTGCACGCGCAAATGGAGCGGATTACAAAAAGGCGTGCGAATTTGTGTAGCAACGCTGCGGTTCAAACAAGAAGGCCCCCCACGCTGTGTGAAGGGCCTTCTTGATATTGGCAGCTTTTGGATAAGCAATTATTCTTTGGCGTCGTCAGCGCTCACCGGTGTCAATTCAGCTTCCGCCTTCTCGATCTCTTTGCGCTCTTCGAAAACTTCCACCATCTCGGCGTCCGTTTTTTCATCAATCAGTTTTGCAAAGTTGGGGAAGTGGTCCTCTTCCTCTTCGTTAATGTGGTGGCGATAGCGGTGATCGAATTGTTTGAATTTTTGCAGCCATCCCGGCGAGCTCATATCTGTCGCAGCCAGATCGTTGAGCATCTCGTCAATTTCCTGGTGTTCTGCCACCGAGTGGCGCGTTTCGTCGTTGGCCTCCGGATCGGCAATCATTTCTGAGTAGAGGGACTGCTCCTCAGCTGCAGCGTGACTTTTGAGCTCTTTGGTGAGCTGTTCGAAAAGCTGCCTGCGCTCTTCGCTGTCGCCTTCAGTTTCAGCGATCTTGCCAAGCAGCTCACGCTGGCGATTGTGATCTTCTCCAATGCGTTTGAGAATATTCGTCTCGATTGTCATGGTAACTCCGTCGGCTTGAGTGTTCGTATACCTAACCTAGGAATGGCACGGCCGATCGTTCCAAATTGTCTCGCCCGGCGTCATTTGACGAAGTTTGCATCTTGGCAATGCTCGACCAAAAAAGCCCACCCTCACGCAGAGGATGGGCTTTTTTGGCGCGCCAGGAAGGATTCGAACCTCCGGCCGCCTGATTCGTAGTCAGGTACTCTATCCAGCTGAGCTACTGGCGCGCGAGAGATGCGGCTATTAGGGGCGCATGGAACACTTGGCAATCCCCTCAAGCCGCAAATGATCGTACTATTTTCGTTTTTCGAAAAATTGCGCCGCCAATTGGTCATCCAAAGGCGGTTTCGCCAGTTTCTCGACCTCCTCAGGTGTGAACCACCCGATATCTCCGCCCTCCAAAGCCAAAGGTGATCCGAGCCAATCGGTGATCGTGTAAAGCATTATTACAATTGGCCGCGTGTCCGATTTTCTGGCTTCTTCTGCAAATCCAGCAGGCCTGCAATCTGCAGCTTCGACAACAACACCTAGCTCCTCATGAAGTTCACGAGTTAGAGCTTCTACTGGCATTTCAGTGGGTTCAATCTTACCCCCTGGAAACTCCCATAGGCCGCCATGTGCCTTTTCCAGAGGCCTTTGATGCATGAGCCAGCGGCCATTTGACCCTGCCAAGGCACCGCCCACCACCCATAGCCGTTCATCGTTCATGTCAGATTTTTTTCCACCTTGGCGCACTCTCTTAGTCTTTTTTTAATGGGTTGATCCGATTTTCGGTCTCATCAGGAAGAATTTTACGGGTGTCATCATGCAATTGACAAGATTCCTTAAGCACATTGGGAACGACAATGCTGGCGCCACTGCCGTTGAATACGGACTGATTGTGAGCCTCATCGTTATCGTCACGATCGGCGCGTTACAGGGTGTAGCCCAAGTAACCGACGAAACATGGACGAGGGTTGAGGATCGCTCCGTGGAGGCAATGGAAGGCAATTAACCAATTCGAAAGGTTCCGAATTAGGAATTTCTCAATCGCTGACCGTCTATTCCACGAATCGTCCAAATGACCAAGTCAGGCGGACACGGGTACCGAAGACCAAAAAACCAGGAGACTACTAATGACTTTCATGAATAAACTCGCACGTGACGAAGCTGGCGCAACTGCAATCGAGTACGGCCTGATCGCTGCTCTGATCGCTGTTGCTGCAATCACCGCCATGACTGCACTGGGCGGCACGCTTGAAAACACCTTCAACGAAGTTGAATCCGAAATGGCGGCTGGCATCGACGCCAACGCATAAGGCGAGATGAAACTCTAAAGCGAAGCGGCGGGGTTCATCCCCGCCGCTTTTCTTTTGTGCGCTGTAGACGTCGAGACTCAGCGCCCTCGAACGACAAGCTTCACCTTCTGCCCAGCCTGCAAACTGGCACTTTGGCCGAGCCCGTTGAGAACCCGGAAGCGTTCTTCTTGCGCAGTGTCATAAGCCATCCGGCGCGAAAGTCCTGAAATCGTATCCCCTCTTTGCACCGTCACCACATCTAAGCGCCGCGGTACGACCTGTCCTGCCTCGCTCGCACTGATTCGCCGCATCGAGCGGAACATTGACGTAAACGGATTGGTGCTCCCGGCGGGCGTTATCGTTGCAAAGTGATAGGCGCGGTCTTGCGCAAACTCATAAGCGAAGACCGTCACATCGACCTGCGAATTGCCATTGTTCACGCGGGCCTGCCCGTAGACAGCTGAAAGGCCGTTCACGGTTGTACGCTCCAAAGTTTGAGGCGTGAGCTGCGAGATCTTCACCGCCAAGACTCGCAAATTGTTGCCGCACATACGCGGCCAGATCGCCTGAGTAATTTGCCAGAGTGAGCTGTCCCTGCCCTCCTTGGCCATTAATACTCACCGCGCGCGATGAGTTCACCATATAATAGCCTTGAGGCGCCGTGAAGCTCAGCCGCAGTTCGGGGTGAATGAAACGATCGCCTTCGATCACACCCTGAGCAGGGTCGTCGCCATAAAGCAGGCCATCAATCCGCGAGAGGAAGGTGTCACGATTGGTAACACTGCCCGGCAATCCTTCAGATTCCGAAAGCGCCCTTTGCACCCTGCTCGCGGGCTCCGGGTGAGTGGATGCCCACTCCGGAACGCTAGCGTTGCGTCCTTGAAGCCGCGCATCGAGCGCATTTTGCGCAGCAAGGCTGGCTAAGACTGTGCCCATCGCACGAGGATCATAACCCGCTGAAGTCAGATATTGGATACCCAGATCATCGGCCTGTGTCTCTTGGCTGCGAGAAAACCGCAAGGTGAGAAGCTGGGATCCTTGCAGGAAACCGCGCGAAACTGTTTCTCCGATCGAACTGTCGCCGAGCAAAACCCCGGACAGCACCGCGCCAAGCACGCCGCCGATCTGATTGCGCTGCGCATTTTGCTGACGCCTTTGCGAATGGCGCGCTGCGACGTGGCCAACTTCGTGACCCATAACGGCCGCCAATTCCGCTTCATTATTCATGAGCGTCACCAGTTGCCGGGTTGTATAAATATAGCCGCCTGGCACCGCAAAAGCGTTATTCACCGGCGAGTTGAGTAGGCTTACTGTGAAACTCTCCCGCGCGTTGCCAAGCCCCGACTGCACAGCGATGTTCTTGCCCACTTGCTCAACATATTGCGCCTGAGACCCGCTCATCGCGCCGCCAAACTGGCCCAGCAATTGGGGATGATATTCAGCGCCTTGCTGCGCTTCGCTCGTGGTAATCGGAGTGGAGGCAGACGGAATTTCGCCGCCCCCCATGCACCCTGTCAGAGCAAGCGCAAGTGTCGCTGTGCTCGCCAATCCAACTTTGCGCCATTTGCTGGCCATTTCATCTCTCCCGATTTTATACAGTCAACTCCACATTAACCGTATAAGGATGTCAGGGTTCCGTAAAAACCCCGCTCTGAGAAATGAGCGTATTAGCCGCCGATGTCCAAGAAACGCTTTTCGCGCATCGCAAGGATCGCAGCGCTATTCATTTTGGCAAGCTTATCAAGCTCTTCACCAATAGCATCACCGAGAGCAGTGGCAGTCCCTGATGGGTCACGGTGCGCGCCGCCGATAGGTTCTTTTACAATTCTGTCGATCACACCAAGCCGTTTCAGATGCTGCGCGGTGATTTTCATCGCCTGCGCTGCATCCGCTGCCTTGTCCGATGTGCGCCACAGGATCGACGCGCAGCCTTCAGGTGAAATCACCGAATATACGGCATGCTCAAGCATCAAAACCCGCTCAGCGCTCGCCAAAGCAACCGCGCCGCCAGAGCCGCCTTCGCCCACGATCACAGAAACCATCGGTGTTGGCAGCGCAAGACACGCTTCCGTCGAACGGGCAATGGCTTCGGCTTGCCCGCGCTCTTCCGCCTCGATCCCGGGAAACGCGCCGGAGGTGTCCACAAGCGTCACAACCGGCAGACCAAACCGGCCAGCCAGTTCCATCAATCGGATCGCTTTGCGGTATCCTTCAGGCTTACCCATACCGAAATTGTGTTTGATGCGCGTTTGGGTGTCATGACCTTTTTCGTGGCCAATTACCATAACCCGGCGCTCCCCAAGCTTTGCAAAGCCGCCCATAATCGCCTCGTCATCAGCGTAATTGCGGTCCCCGCCAAGTGACATGAAATCGGTGAAGGCGTGTTCGATGTAATCTCGAAAATGGGGCCGCTGCGGATGGCGGGCCACTTGCGTCTTTTGCCACGGTGTCAGCGAGGCATAGGTCGAGGCGAGCAATTCGCCGCTTTTGGTTTCCAGGCGCTCAATCTCGGCAGCAACATCAACGCCTTCTTCAGTTTCGAGGCTGCGCATCTCTTTGATACGCAGTTCCAAGCTTGCGACCGGTTTTTCAAACTCGAGATAAGAAATCATGGCTTTTCCGCTAGTGCCTCTATGGCTTGTGGGCAAGAGGGTGGCGCGAGTTTACCAACTCGACCAACCGCGCTGCATCAACGTGGGTGTAGATTTGAGTGGTCGCAATATCGGCATGACCCAGCATAGTCTGCAGCACCCTGAGATCCGCCCCGCCTTCGAGCAAATGGGTTGCAAACGCATGGCGCAGAACGTGCGGTGAGATGCCATCCGGGTTAAGATCGGCGCGCGCCGCAAGCTCTTTCAGCATCTGGAACAACCGCACACGCGACAGAGGTTTGCCGCCTCTGGATGGGAACAGAAACCGCGAATCCGGTTCTTTAGGGCGAACATCAAGCCATGCCGAAATTGCCTCTTTTGCGCGTTCGCTCACTGGAACCATGCGCGCCTGCCCGCCCTTACCCATAACGGTCAGAAGCGGCGCATCACGCGGCACTGCGCTAAGGGGCAAGCTCACCAATTCGGTTGCCCGAAGGCCCGATCCGTAAAGAAGTTCGAGCAGCGCCAACTGCCGAACGCTTGAAGATTTGCCGCTATGCGCTTCCAATTCTGCACGCGCAAACAGCGCATCGACAGCGTCATGGCTCAAAACTTTTGGCAGAGGACGGCGCATGCGAGGTGACGGCAGCGCGCCCGATGGATCATCCTCGCGCCACCCTTCCTCAACTGCAAAGCCGAAAAACTGCCTTAAAGCGGACGCTTTGCGCGCTATGGTTGAAGGCGCAAGATCAGACCAAGCACCCGACAATTTCGCAATTGAGCTGCGCGGCGCATTGGCCAAATCACCCAGCAATTGCTGTGCCCCGTCGAGGTCTCGCCTGTAAGCAGCAAGCGTGTTCGCAGATGCGCCGCGCTGCGCTGCAAGCATGTTCAGAAAGTCCTCAGTCGCTGACGACATCAGCCAGCTTCACCCGCGCGCAACCGCCTCAGCGGCAATCATCCGGGCCTCGGCTTCAAAGCCAACTTTGTTGAGTGCTGAGACGAGGTGATAAAGATGCAGCGGGGTCATCTGGCTCCAGCTTTCGCCTTGCATGCCAAGCCCAGCGAGAAGCGCAACCATCGCCTTGTTGTCCACTTCAGCTGCCCGCACAATCTTCCGCGTCCAGCGTGTTTGCCGCGAAAAATCAATGCCAACCTGTGCCCCATATCCATTCAGATCACCGCTTGGAAGCCGGTCAAGCCCCCCAAGACCAGCGATCAGAAAGCCTGATTTCCGGGCCTCTTCGCTTGGATCATCGCTCAAGAACCCATCCACCCCGGTGATGCTGGCGGCTGGCCCATTGGGACCAGCAACCGCCAACATTCCCCAGCTAAGCGAGCCCTCTTCGATGAAGGCATTCCAAGCCATCGCATCGCGGTCCAGCCCCGCCGTCAAGATCGAGGCGATCAACATATCAGCATCCGCCAAAGCTTCGGTAGAAGGAGGAATACGGGCGGCGGCATAAGCGGTGAGGACCTGCCCTGCGAAGCCGTCTTCGCCTTCGCCCCAAAGCCCTCGCATTGCTGCAATCCGCGCGGCAGGATCAAGCGCTACGTAAGCATCTCTTAGCCGCGATGCGCGCTGAGCGGCATCGCCGCCAACGCCCTCATTATTGTAGAGTTCGCTGTAGAGACCAACCAGGCTTTGCGAAGAAAACACGCCCCGGGTTGCCGCAAATTCGGCATAACCCAGACGCTCATTCAGCGGAATTGCAGAAGAAGCAGCGCCCGCTAGCCGGTAATAAGAGCCTGACCTGCTGCCGAGCGCAGATGACAAAATGCCCTCAGGGATTGTTTCGCCGACCGCATTGGCAAGGCTAAACCGCCACGGGGTGATGCCGTCCACCCCTTCCCATTCGACCGTTGTTCCGCCGCGCCCACGGCCCGCTGCACCGGCATAACGCTGTGCAAGCAGCAGATCTATTTCTGGGGCGATTTCCTCGTTTTGGGCCGTGTTAAGCTGACGCGAGGCGAGCGCGCCCTCGCCTGCATACGCATTACAGATCGCAGAGAGCATGACCCACTGCGCATCGTCGCGCTGCGAGCCTTGCAAACGGACCGCCGGGCATGCACCGACCACGTCGCTTGAACCGATATATGCGGTGATGGCTTGCTCTGTGAGTGCCTCATTCCAATTGCCCGTGTCGATATCCTGAACGAGCGCGCGGGCAAGTGCGAATTCGCCCATCCCATTGAGCACACTGGCTCTAAGAGCTGCAAATTCAACCGGGCTCATACCCTCAGGTGCGGCAAGCCTGCTGACTAAAGCGCGGCGCAGCATAATGTGGCCCCAGCGCGAAACCATCGGTCCATTGGTTCCAGCAAGAATGGCTTTCACAAGCCGCTCAGGCTGGTTCGCGAGAGAGGCGGTTGGTAGGCCTCCTTCTTGCGGGGCCAAAACGCCGACCTCGGCCAAAGATCGCCGGGCAGCGGGCGGGATATCATATTGAGGCTTTAGCCCCAGAAGGTCGTCAAGCTCATCGGTTGAGAGTTTTTCCAATTCCTCAAGACTGGGGAGCCCGGCTCGCTCTTCAGCCGACAATTGAGGGACTTCTGGCAGATTGCCCGGATTTGGCCTGCTGGCGGGGCCTATTGGTGCAGGCGGGGCAACGCCCGGACCCGCTCCCGGCCACTGGAACCGGCGCGGCAGTGGGCGCTGCGGTTGGCTGGGGCGCAGGGGTTGGGGCCGGCGCCGGATCATCAAATCCCGGAGGGAGCAGCGATTCAGGCGCATCTTGCGCATTGGCAAAACCGCTCAGCAATGCGCCAGTCGCGCACCCTGCAAACGCGAGAACTGCAACGCCAGAGATCATGCGCGTGCGAGATGCCAGATATTTCAAGGCCGAGCCTCCTGCAATTGGCCAAGCGATACAGACTGCACAATCGGGTGCAACGTCTCCTCCCCGCCGTCAATGTAAGCAACCATTACAAGCACGGCGATAGCTCCCAACGCATATAGACCATATCGCAGCCTGCTCGCCAACCCGCGGCTCGGCTTGCGCTGCGGCTGTCCTTGCGAGGTGGTGCGGTTTTGTGGATCAGTTTGCATGGAAGTTCGAATTGCATCGCCAGACATATTGCGCGCGCCATACCCCAAGTCTAGTCCAAGAAGAAGCCTAGTCCTATCAGAAAGTGGGAAACCCATGGCACACAGTCAAACCTTGCAAAAGTTGAGGCAGATATGAGCGACGACGCACAAATGGATGCGCGAACGGACGCCGCAATGGCGGAGGGCGAGCTTGCCCGAATTGCGGCCCGCATAACGCGGCCTATCGTGCTGGTCGGGCTGATGGGGGTTGGCAAATCCACCGTGGGGCGAAAACTGGCAGAGATGCTGCAATGCGGATTTGTGGATGCCGATGAGGAAATCGAGAAAGCGGCGCAGCGTTCTATCCCCGAAATTTTTGAGGATTTTGGGGAAGCCTATTTCCGCGATGGAGAACGCCGGGTCATTGCTCGGCTGATGAGCGAAGACGCAGGCGTAATCGCCACAGGCGGCGGGGCATTTGCCGACAGCGAAACGCGCGCGCTCATCTTGCAGGATGCGATTGCGGTGTGGATTCATTCCGACATCGACACCTTGGTTGAACGCACATCGCGCCGAAACACACGCCCGCTGCTAAAGAACGGCGATCCGCGCGAAATCCTCCAGCGCCTGCTCAAAGAACGCGGGCCCCACTATTCTCAGGCTCAAATTAAAGTAGAGAGTAAAAATGCGCCGCACGTAGAGACGGCAAAGGCAATCCTAGAGGCAATTGACGCATGGCTGTGACTTCAACCGAAACCATCCGGGTGGAACTGGGTGGGCGATCATATGACGTGCATGTCGGAGCAAGTCTGCTTGATGATATCGCCGAATTGGCCCGGCCTTTTATAGAGCCTTTTGGCGCGCGGCCGGTTCCGGTAGTTGGCGACACCCATGCGCGCAAACATCATGGCGGCCGCATTGATGCCTCTCTGAATGCAGCCGGTTTTGAGACGGTTTGGTACGATGTTGAGCCAGGTGAAGCCTCAAAAAGCTGGGCAAGCCTCGAGACGCTCACTGACTGGCTGCTCAACCTTGGAATCACCCGGTCTGACCATGTGTTTGCGCTTGGCGGCGGGGTTGTGGGCGACTTGGTCGGCTTTGCCTGCAGCGTTCTCAAACGCGGCTGCGGCTTCGTTCAGTTGCCGACCACTTTGCTCTCCCAAGTCGATAGCTCGGTGGGCGGCAAAACCGCAATCAACACCGGCGCTGGCAAAAATATGATCGGCGCGTTTCATCAGCCATCCTTGGTGCTCGCCGATACGACCTCGCTTGACACCCTGCCTGGCCGCGAGATGCGCGCAGGGTTCGCTGAGGTCATCAAATATGGCCTGCTTGGAGATGCAGAGTTCTTCACATGGCTCGAAACGAACAGCGCAAGCGTTCTGGCGCGCGAGGCACAGCCGCTCGAATACGCCATCGCGGCCAGCATTCGGGCAAAAGCACGCATTGTTGCAGAAGATGAGCGTGAGACTTCTGGCGTTCGCGCGCTGTTAAACCTTGGCCACACCTTCGGGCACGCTTTGGAGGCGGAAACCGGCTTTTCCGACCGCCTGCTCCACGGCGAAGCGGTAGCCTTGGGCATGGTCTTGGCTGCGAGATACTCAGCACGCCGCGGCGCGCTTTCGGAACGAGATGCACACCGCGCGGCCACAGCAATCAGATCCAGCGGATTGCCTGCGGATATCGCTGAGCTTGGCCTCGGATGCGGGGGCGAAACCCTTGCCGACCACATGCGCCACGACAAGAAAATGGAAGGCTCAGGCACCCTGCCCTTCCTCCTCCTCAAAGGCATAGGCGAGGCATACATGGCGCGCGATGTCGAGCTTGCCGATATTGCCGCGTTTCTTGATGAGGAGCTTGCATGACACGTTTCATCGACCTCTCGATCCCCATTACCAATGACGTGATCTCAGACCCGGAGGTTATGCGCCCCAAGGTCACCTATATGACCCATGAGAACACATGGGAACAGATCGCGATGTTCTTCCCGGGGCTTGAGAAAGACGATCTTCCTGATGGCGAAGGCTGGGCGGTGGAAATGCTCGAGCTTTCCACCCACAACGGCACCCATATGGATGCGCCGTGGCATTATCACTCAACGACTGACGAAGGCGCTGCGCCCGCCCCCAGCATTGATGAAGCGCCGTTGGACCGGTTCTTTCGCCCCGGCGTGAAGCTCGATTTCTCGCACCTCTCCCACGGTCATGTGGTCAGCGCCGCAGAGCTCGAAAAGGCTTTCGCCAATATCAACTATGAGCTCCAACCGCTTGATATTGTGCTCATTCAATCAGGCGCGGTCTACGGCACAGACAACTTCACCGACCAAGGCGTCGGCCTCGGCGCAGAGGCGACCTTGTGGCTCACTGAGCGAGGCGTCGAAGTCGTCGGCACAGATGCGTGGAGCTGGGATGCGCCGTTTAGCCACACGGCCAAGCGTTGGGCCGAGACCCGCGATCCGGCAATCATCTGGGAAGGCCACAAGGCGGGCCGCATCCGGCCTTACTACCAGATTGAAAAGCTCACCAATTTGGAAGCGCTTCCCTCCCACGGCTTCACCTTCAGCTGCTTCCCGGTGAAGATTGAGCGGGCGAGCGCCGGGTGGATACGCGCTGTTGCGATGATTGAGGACTAACCTGCGAAGACACCAATCAAAATCATCGCTGCAAGCGCAAGGATTACCAGCCAAGTCAGCACAACACCGATCTGGCGTGCGATAGGCGATTTTCCGGGCTCTGACGGGGTATGAAGGCCCACCGCATGACAAATGCGGGCGACGACAAAGGCGGCTGCGATAGAAATCAGGGCCGTCGCATTAGCGCCGGCACACTCAAGCAAGCCGAGCATAAGCAGCACGATTGGCGCGTGCTCCGCCAAATTCCCATGGCTGCGGCTGGCTGAGATAAGCGCTGCATCGTCCGCATCACCAAAGGCAGCCTTCAATCGTAGACGCTGACGAACTGTCAGGATCGCCAGAAACAAAAGAAGAAGCGCGAGCAGCGCTGTTGTGGTGGCGGTGATAGGCAATGACATGGAACTCTCCCGAAACGCGCTTCCTCTAACACGCGGGAGATATTACACAAAGAGGCACGCCCAGGCTGTCTTGAGAGATTAACTCGCCGTGCGCGGGAGTTGGGTCACTTTGCCTGATGTATCTGAGGCGGCATCTTCTTCCATCATCGCATCGTGATCGCGGAACAAACGCTCAATCTCTGCGCGCTTTTCGATCAAGGATTGTGCAATTCCAGGCGCGAGGCTTTCGCCGTCGCCAATTTGTCCAAGCAATCCAGCAATATCGCTAGCGGTCGCCTCACGAGCAGTCTTGAAAAAATGCCCCTTGCGATCGAAATAACCCGTTCCTTTTCTAGCCATAGTACTCTTCTCCTTGAACCTGAAGTGCCACTCAGCACGCCGAGTCGGTGTATGTATTGTCCACCAATACCGCAGTCCTAGCTAGTATGATTGCGTAAAACTGTGTGTTTTGACCAATTTCTGCGCATGTTGCGGTCTCAAGGTTTCGGAACGTGGTTACCCTTATGTCGTTTCCTATATAACAAACGTTAAGTCATGATGCGGGGCGAGAGAGCAATCACTCGAGTTCGAGGATCACCGCATCGACCGCAAGGCTCTCACCTTCTTCGGCGTTGACCTTGGCGATCACGGCCTCTTTTTCAGCGCGCAAGATGTTCTCCATCTTCATCGCTTCAACCGTGGCGAGCGGCTGTCCGGGCTGTACCGTTTCGCCCTCAGTCACATGCAGTTTCATCAGCATGCCCGGCATTGGACAGATGAGCATCTTGGAAAGGTCAGGCGGCTCTTTTTCGATCATGCGGCCTTCGTGGGCAGTGAGACGAGCCGGCAAAACCAACGCTTCGTGGGCTGCGCCGCGTGTCGTGATCCGCCAGCGAACGCCTTCGCGCTCCACTTGAACCACCATTTCCCCTGCACCTATCGCGTCGCCCGTGACCTTCGCAAAGGTTTTACCAACGCTCCAATCCCATGTGCCATTCAGCCCAACGCCGTCGACTGTTGCCCCGCCCTCTTCGAGCGTCACATCAAAACTTTGGCTGCCAATTTTCACCATCCAGTGAGACGGCGGATTAACAACGCCTGCAAGCTTGCCTGATATTTTGCGCGCGCGCACTTGAGTGTCGAATTCCGCGCCTGCAAAAAGCGCGGCAAGTTGGCGCAGATGCGCATCACTTGCTGGCGCACCTTCGAACCCATCGGGATATTCCTCGGCGATAAAGCCAGTGGTCAGCTCGCCCGAGCGGAAGCGCTCGTGCTGCATGATGGCAGAGAGAAAATCGACGTTGTGGCCAAGACCTTTGATCCGGAAAGCATCCAATGCCTCAATCTGGAGGTCAGCTGCTTCTTCCCGGCTGGGTGCCCATGTGATGAGCTTGGCGATCATCGGGTCGTAAAACATCGAGACCTCGCCGCCTTCGAAGACGCCATCATCGACGCGCACGCTGCCCGTTCCGCGAGCAACACCGCGGCGCGGCTTTCCCGCAATTTCGCCGTCATCGCTCCAGCCTTTAACCGAAGGCGAATATTCGATGAGACGGCCGGTTGAAGGCAAGAACCCTCGATAGGGGTCTTCGGCATAGACGCGGTTTTCAATCGCCCAGCCATCAATGCCGATATCGTCCTGCGTCAGCTCAAGCTTTTCGCCCGCCGCCACACGGATCATCTGCTCGACCAGATCAACGCCTGTAATCGCTTCGGTGACGGGATGCTCAACCTGAAGCCGTGTGTTCATCTCGAGGAAGTAGAAACTCTCGCCCGTTTTGTCCGCCCCGCTCACGATCAGCTCAACTGTACCTGCTGAGTGATAATCCACCGCCTTGGACAAGGCGACACATTGCTCGCCCATGGCCTTGCGCATCTTGGGGGTCACGAAGGGCGATGGCGCTTCTTCGACCACCTTTTGGTGGCGGCGCTGGATCGAGCATTCGCGCTCGTTCAGATAGAGAATGTTACCATGCTTATCGCCAAGGATCTGGATCTCGATATGGCGCGGGTTCTCAATGAATTTCTCAATGAAAACGCGGTCATCGCCAAAAGAATTGAGACCTTCACGCTTGGTGGCCTCGAACCCTTCGCGCACGTCTTTTTCAGAATATGCAAGCCGCATACCCTTGCCCCCGCCGCCAGCGGAAGCCTTCATCATGACGGGATAAGTGATTTTGTTGGCTATCTCGACCGCGTGCTCGGTATCGCGAATTTCACCGATGTGGCCGGGAACAACATTCACGCCTGCCTCTTGGGCGAGCTTCTTCGATTCGATCTTGTCGCCCATCGCAGCGATCGCGCGCGCTGGCGGTCCAATAAAGGCGATGTTCTCGGCCTCAAGCGCCTCAACAAAACTGGCACGTTCAGAGAGGAAACCATAGCCCGGATGCACAGCCTCAGCGCCGGTTTCCTTACACGCCGCGATGATCTTTTCAGGGATCAGATAGCTTTCAGCGGCAGGCGATGCGCCAATGTGCACAGCCTCATCGGCCATGCGCACAAAAGGCGCATTGCGATCTGCATCAGAATAGACCGCGACGGTGGCGATCCCCATCTTGCGCGCCGTCTGAAACACACGGCATGCAATCTCGCCGCGGTTGGCTACCAAAATCTTTGAAAACATATCAGCCCTTGCAGCCCCTATTTTTCATCTCTCTTTTGACCCGCATAGCCGATTAATTCTCGCGCGTAAGCCCCCACAGCGCGCCTTTCACCTTCGCCCTGGACAAGCGTGGCAATCGCCTTGGCCAAGTGTTCCAAATTCGGAGCCTTTAGAGCCCCTAGCGGTTCGACATAGATCCCAATCGTGAAGAGGATCGCCCCTGTTTCGGGCAGCCGCCGCAAGGTCTGGCGCTCGGAGCGCACAAACAGGGTTTCGCCTGCGTTTTGAGCAGTAACATGCGCAAATTGCTCTTGCGGGTCACCATCGGCCAGCCAGCGGCGCGCACCGGTTGCCGCGACAAACCAATTGCAACCGCCGTAGATTGCGCCGGGTTTGAGCGTTTCCATGAACCGGTCCACCCCGGTTGCGAGTTGCTCTTCATAGCCCGCAATGGGCTTATGAAGCGCTCGCAAAGGAAGGCCGATTTTCTCTCCGGGATGCCAGTCAGAGGGCCACGCGACCGCTGCTCCTATCAGGCGATATAGTCCATCATCGCGGGCCTTAGTGAGGAGGCACATGTCCTCGTGGCATTCCAGCGCCGCCTCGGGTAGAGCGCCGCCCTTCCCCAACATCGCAGCCAATTCGCGGCCCGGAGCTACCGCCTCCGGCGTCAACTGCACCCCTTGCGGCCATTCGGCAAAGGCTCGAGCTCGCGCGGCAAGGTCGGGTTCGGGTTGAAGCCACTCACGCTCGGTGAGCTTGGAAAGTCCCATCCGCAATTGCCCTCCCCCACGCGCTTTGGGGAGAAGTGAGTTGACGGAGAAGCCGAGGGTCATGTCCATACCAACCTATGTCGCGATCGACGCTGGATAGGCGAGGATCTCATTTCTCCTGAGAGACACAAAAAGGCGTCATTGAGGCACTCCACCAAATACCTTCATTGCGCTCTGCAAGCGATCAAACACCAAAAACAGGATGATCGGGATTGCGGCGAACAAGCACCCGCAGCCGATCAGTATATTTTCACCGAAACTCGACTTATCCTGTTTCGAGTTGCCGTGTTTGTTTTTCACTCGGCAGGCTCCATCTGCTTGCACGCCCGCGCAGGTTCTTCCTGTTGCAGCGCCGTCAGCCCCAATTTCGCAAACAAAGCCCCATCACTGTCGTCCCCGGCATTGGGAGCGGTCAGCAGCTTGTCGCCGGTGAAGATCGAGTTCGCACCAGCCAAGAAACACAGCGCCTGCGTCGCCTCTGACATGCTTTCACGCCCAGCGGAGAGGCGCACCATCGACATCGGCATCGTGATCCGAGCCACCGCAACGGTTCGCACAAACTCGATATCGTCGATCTTAGCCATCGGCGTATCGGCCAGCATATCGCCTAGAACCGTGCCCTTGACCGGTACGAGGGCATTCACCGGCACGCTTTCAGGATGCGCTTCAAGCGTGGAAAGGGTGTGAATAAAGCCCACCCGGTCTTCGCGTGTTTCGCCCATGCCTACAATGCCGCCGCTACACACATTGATGCCCGATTTGCGAACGTGGTCGAGCGTATCGAGGCGGCACTGAAAGTCGCGCGTCGAAATCACCCGCTCGTAATATTCCGGGCTGCTGTCAATATTGTGATTGTAGTAGTCGAGCCCAGCTTCCGCGAGCATGTCCGCCTGATGCGGCTCCAACATGCCAAGCGTCATGCACGTCTCCAGCCCCATATCGCGCACGCCTTTCACGATCTCAACAATCGCAGGCATGTCGCGGTCCTTGGGATTGCGCCATGCGGCGCCCATGCAGAACCTTTGCGATCCTTGATCCTTGGCCTGCGCTGCACGTTGCAGAACGGCTTGCACATCCATCAACTTGGTCGCTTCAACGCCGCTGTCAGCCTTGACGCTTTGCGAGCAATAGCCGCAATCCTCAGGGCAGCCGCCTGTTTTGATGCTGAGCAAAGTGCACAGCTGGATTTGCTCAGGCGGATGGTTTTCGCGGTGGGTGCTAGCGGCTTGGAAAAGCAGCTCGGTAAAAGGGAGGTTGAAAAGATCCGCGATTTCCTCGCGGGTCCAATCGTTGCGGGGAATAGTCACAGCTTCAAATTCTCCGTTCGCCCTGAGCCTGTCGAAGGGCTGCTCTAGTGCTTTGCCCGTTGCCCCTAAGAAAAGAGCGGTGCTTCGACAAGCTCAGCACGAACGGTTTTCGTTGATCAGTCTTACTCCGCAGCCTCCTCAAGTCCCTCTCCCAAAGGCGGCATATTATGCCCCAGCATCGTCAGGATATCGGCGGCGCATTCCACAACGTTCGAACCCGGCCCATAAATTCCCTGCACGCCTGCCTCGCGGAGGAAATCATAGTCCTGCGGCGGGATCACACCGCCTGCGGTTACTTTGATATCGGGGCGGCCTGCTTCTTTGAGCAAACGGATGAGTTCGGGGATCAGCGTCTTGTGACCAGCGGCAAGGCTGGAAGCTCCCACCACATCAACGTCCTTTTCAAGCGCCATCGCGCAAGCTTCTGGCGGGGTTTGGAACAGCGGGCCTGAGACCACTTCAAAACCCATATCGGCAAAAGCGCTCGCGATCACATTCGCACCGCGGTCATGCCCGTCCTGACCCATTTTCGCGACCATAATCCGCGGTTTGCGCCCCAATCGCCGCCCCACCGCTTCAACGCCGTCCGTGACCTGCGCCCAGCGCGCATCGAATTCATAAGCGGTTTTGTAGACGCCAGACACGGGCTTTGGCGTAGCATCATGGCGGCCAAAGACCTCTTCCATGGCGCTGGAAATCTCGCCCAAGGTTGCGTCATGGCGCGCGGCTTCCACTGCCAATTGCAGCACGTTTGCGTCGCCTGCGGAACCCTCGGTAAGAGCCTTCAGTGCCGCCTGACACGCCGCTTCATCGCGCCCTGCACGCACAGCGGCGAGACGCTTGATCTGGCCCTTGCGCACCGCGGCATTGTCGATGTCGAGCGTGTCGATCAGTTCTTCGCTTTCGGGCTGATACTTGTTCACGCCGACAATGACGGTTTTGCCTTGATCAATCCCGGTTTGTTTTTCCGCCGCCGCGCGCTCAATCTCTGCTTTGGGAGCGCCAGTGCCGACATAAGCGGTCATCCCGCCGGCTTCATCGACCGTCTTCATCAATTCGCGCGCGTCTTCGACGAGTTTCGACGTGAGCGCTTCGATATAATGCGAGCCGCCTAGCGGATCGACGACATTGGTGATCCCGGTCTCCTCCTGAAGCACCAACTGCGTGTTGCGAGCGATGCGGGCGGAGAAGTCGGTGGGAAGCGCGATGGCCTCATCGAGCGCATTGGTGTGGAGCGACTGTGTACCACCCAAAGTCGCCGCCATCGCCTCAATCGTGGTGCGCATGACATTGTTGTAGGGGTCTTGCTCTTGCAAGCTCACCCCAGAAGTCTGGCAGTGGGTGCGCAGCATTTTGCTCCGTTCAGCCTTAGCGCCCAGCCCGTCCATCACCTCGTACCAAAGCGTGCGCGCGGCGCGCAGTTTGGCGATCTCCATAAAGAAGTTCATGCCGATGCCGAAGAAGAAGGAGAGCCGCCCCGCAAAGGCGTCAATATCGAGGCCCGTTGCCATAGCTCTGGTCGCATATTCCTTGCCGTCGGCAATGGTGAAGGCAAGCTCCTGCACAGCCGTCGCTCCGGCCTCATGCATGTGATAGCCGCTGATAGAAATACTGTTGAATTTCGGCATGTTAGCCGAAGTATATCCGATGATATCTGAAATAATCCGCATCGAAGGCTCAGGCGGATAGATATAGGTGTTGCGGACCATGAACTCTTTGAGAATGTCGTTCTGAATGGTGCCGGAAAGCTTCTCCTGTGACACGCCAGAACGCTCCGCCGCCACGATATAGAACGCCAGAACCGGGATCACCGCGCCGTTCATCGTCATGGAAACGCTCATGGTGTCGAGCGGGATTTCGTCGAACAGGATTTGCATATCGGCGACCGTATCAATCGCCACGCCCGCCTTACCGACATCGCCCACTACGCGGCTGTGATCGCTGTCATAGCCTCGGTGCGTTGCAAGGTCGAAGGCGACCGACAGTCCCTTTTGACCCGCAGCCAAATTGCGCCGGTAAAATGCGTTCGATTCCTCTGCCGTAGAGAACCCCGCATATTGCCGGATCGTCCAAGGGCGGCCTGCATACATCGACGCCTTCACCCCGCGCGTGAACGGCGCAAAGCCGGGAAGGCCCGGGTCCCAGCCCTGATGGTCTTCGGCTGTATAGAGCGGCTTGATCGCAAAGCCCTCTGGCGTGTTCCAAGTGAGGTCGCGGCCCTTCACCTCTTTATCAGCGAGGGCGTTCCAATCGGCGGGAGTCGGTTTTTCAGTCATAGTTCTCAAGTTCCGTCATGCTGAACTTGTTTCAGCATAACATGGCACATCTGGTGAGTGTTATCCTGAAACGAGTTCAGGATGACGATTGCGGCAAAAGTCGCCTCGACACTACTGGCCTTTAAACTCGGCCTTGCGCTTTTGCAGGAAGGCCATGCCGCCCTCCATCGCATCTTGGCTTGCACCGGCGATGCGTTGACCTTCGGCCTCTGCTAGCATCACTTCGGTGACGCTGCCATCGAGCGCGGTCGCAATGTTGCGCTTCATAGTCTTGATCGCAATCGTGGGCCCATTGGCGAGTTTTTCCGCGAGGGCACGCGCTTCGTCCATCAACGCATCGTCCGCAACGCATTTGTAAACGAGACCCCATTCCTCGGCCTGCTTGCCGCTGATTTTCTCGCCAAGCATCATCATGCGCGTCGCGCGTGCGCGGCCAATCGCGCGGGTGATGAGCCATGTCGATGCGCCATCGGGGACAAGGCCGATATTGACGAATGCCTGAAGGAAGTAGGAGCGTTCCGCCGCGAAAGTGAAGTCGGCAGCGAGCGCAAGGCTGCACCCCACGCCAGCCGCTGGACCGTTCACCGCACAGATCACGGGCACTTCGGCGCGCAAAATCTGGCTGATGGCTGGGTTGTAGTGGTTTTGGAGCGCTTGGTGAGAGCCGCCCTTGTTGCTTGGACTATCAGCTGAGGCGCGCGCTGATAGGTCAGCGCCTGAACAAAACCCTTTGCCCTCACCCGTGATGAGAACCGCGCGTGCATCACCAAGGTCATAGAACACCTGCCCGATCTCATCGGCCATTTGCGGAGCCATCGCGTTCAGGCGATCCGGCTTGTTCAGCGTGAGGATCAGCAGCGGGCCCTCGCGCTCCACTAGAATCGTTTCATAGGTCATCTTGGCTCTCTCCTCCTCACCGTCATGCTGAACTCGCTCCAACATAACAAGCGGCACATTTGATAGGTTTTATCCTGAAACCAGTTCAGGATGACGCCGGATGAGTCAATGCCCCTCTTTGGGCGTTTCCATGATCTCGGTGAGCATTCCCTGCATATCCTTGGGGTGCAGGAAGAAGATCGGCGTGCCGTGAGCGCCAATGCGCGTGGGGCCAAGGATGCGTTTGCCTTTGTCCTCGAAGTAGGCGCGTGCTTCGCCGATATCGGGCACTTCAAAGCAAACATGGTGCTGACCGCCTGCGGGGTTCTTGGCAAGGAAACCGTTGATCGGAGAGCTCTCGTCAAACGGCTCGATCAGCTCAAGCTGCGTGCCGTTCATTCCCCCAGAACCATAAGCGCCTGTGGGCGTATCGACAAAGCAGACCTTGACGCCTTGTTCAGGCAGGTCAAAGGGCTCGGTAATTTGGCGAGCGCCCATAGTGTCGCGGTAATGCGCGATGGACTCGGCGATGGAGGGCGTTGCGATCCCGATATGGTTTAGGCGGCCTAATTTCATGGTGTTTCCGTGGTTCAAATGAGAATGAGATATGCTGTCAGCGCGCATATAGTGCTGAAGCAGGCGAAAATGCCAATGCTGGGCCAATTGTGAAAGCGCAATTCCTTGGTTTCGCCGTCGATGTGCCAATTGTCCGGGCTTCGGTAGATGCGATAGGCGATAAATGCGCAGACGGCGGTAGCGAGGAGCAGGGAAAGGGGCAGGAGAAATTCTTTCATTGTCCTATCACCATCTCCCACCCGTCATCCCGGACTTGATCCGGGATCCATTTCGCATTCAAGAACCAACTTTGCCAGTTGAGAAATGAACCCTGAAACAAGTTCAGGGTGACGATTGGGCGATCCCGATGTGGTTTAGGCGGCCTAGTTTCATTTCTTGCCTTTCGTCATTGCGAGCGTAGCGAAGCAATCCAGAGCGTCTCGCTCAACCGCTCTGGATTGCCACGCCGCTTCGCGGCTCGCAATGACGGGTACGGTGTCATTGCGCAATGTCTTCAAAAAAGTCGCGCCAAGTTGGGTTTTGGGCTTCGATCAGCGCAAGCTTCTTTTTCGGTTTCCGGCCTTGATCTGCTTTTCGCGGGCGATGGCCGTTTCCATCGTTTCGTGGCGCTCAAACCACACGAGCGTTTTGCACCCATGTCTCTTAGTGAACCCGTCAGCGACACCCTCGCGGTGCTGCCATGCACGCTTTGTCAAATCGGAAGTCACGCCAGTGTACAGCGTCCCATTGCGCTTGCTTGCCATAATGTAGACGCAAGGCAGCTTCTCAACCGTCATTGGGAGGAGCCGCAGGATTGGTTATCGCTAAAATAACTCGTCATTGCGAGGAGCGAAGCGACGCGGCAATCCAGAGCCATGAGCACGCCGCCCTGGATTGCTTCGCTACGCTCGCAATGACGGTTTCCAATCGACAACTCAATCATCCCTAATCTGCCATCAATCAATCGCTTCCGACTTATGAGAGCCACATGTTTGACAGTTGGTTTGTAGAGCTGGGAAAAGCCAGATGCTAAAGAATCGATTTTCGCACGATCGGCAACGCACTCGCAAAACAACAAGCACATGAAGGACTGCAAATACTGGGATCATAAAGAGAGCGCCAAAAAAACAAGGCGATCCCAAGCCAGCTTAGACCGGCTAGGAAGCTCAGAATTGCTGCGGGTACGACCAGAAAACTTGCCCAAAAGGACCAGGCGGCAAGGCGAACGAGATCCTTGTCACTCATAGACAATCCCTAAAGCGGAATATTATCATGCTTCTTCCAAGGGTTCGTGAGCTCCTTGGTCCGCAGCTTCCTTAGTCCCAGCGCAACCCTGCGCCGGGTCGAATGCGGGTGGATCACCTCGTCAATATACCCCCGCGATGCCGCCACAAAGGGGTTGGCAAAGCGGTCCTCATATTCCTTGGTTTTTTCCGCGATCTTTTCGGCATCGCCGCGGTCTTGGCGGAAGATGATCTCCACTGCGCCTTTTGCTCCCATCACCGCGATCTCTGCGGTGGGCCAGGCGTAGTTTAGGTCTCCGCGAAGGTGCTTTGACGCCATCACATCATAGGCGCCGCCATAGGCTTTGCGGGTGATGATCGTGATCTTGGGCACGGTTGCCTCGCCGTATGCGAACAATAGCTTTGCGCCGTGCTTGATGATGCCGCCCATTTCCTGCGCTGTACCAGGCAGGAAGCCGGGAACATCGACGAAGGTCACGATTGGAATATCAAACGCATCGCAGAACCGCACAAAACGCGCGGCTTTCTTAGACGAGGCGATGTCGAGCACGCCGGCGAGCACCATAGGCTGGTTCGCGACAACGCCCACTGTGCGCCCTTCAACCCGGCCAAAGCCGCAGATGATGTTGGCGGCATGCGCTGGCTGAATTTCGAAAAACTCGCCCTCGTCCAGTGTCTTACGGATCACCTCATGCATGTCATAGGGCTGGTTCGCATTGTCCGGGATGATCGTGTCGAGCGATGGCTCCAACCGGTCCCAAGGGTCATTGGTGGGAAGCTCTGGTGCTGCGTCCCCTGTTGCTTCTGGGCGGTTCGACAATGGCAGGTAGTTGAAGAACTCGCGCGTTGCGAGCAGTGTCTCCATATCGTTTTCAAACGCAATATCGGCGACCGAGGTTTTGGTCGTGTGGGTAATAGCCCCGCCCAGCTCTTCCTGCGTGACTTCCTCATTGGTGACGGTCTTCACCACATCGGGTCCGGTCACGAACATATAGGAGCTGTCCTTCACCATAAAGATGAAGTCAGTCATGGCAGGCGAGTACACTGCGCCGCCAGCGCATGGGCCCATGATCAGGCTGATCTGAGGGATGACGCCTGATGCGAGAATGTTCTTCTGGAACACATCGGCATAGCCGCCAAGCGATGCGACGCCCTCCTGAATGCGCGCGCCGCCGCTATCGTTAAGGCCGATGACCGGAGCGCCGACTTTCATCGCGGTATCCATCACCTTGCAAATTTTCTCCGCATGACGTTTCGACAAGGAGCCGCCGAATACGGTGAAGTCCTGGCTGAAGACATAGACCAGCCGGCCGTTGATCGTGCCTGATCCTGTGACCACGCCGTCGCCGGGGATCTTTTGGCTCTCCATGCCGAAATCGACGCAGTCATGTTCAACATACGTGTCGATTTCTTCAAACGAGCCTTCGTCGAGAAGCACGTCCAGACGCTCGCGCGCGGTGAGCTTGCCCTTGGCGTGCTGTGCGTCGATGCGCTTTTGCCCGCCGCCCATTTTGGCAGCTTCGCGTTTGCGTTCCATTTCAGCGATATTGGCAGACATTCAAAAGGTCCCTGTCCCTATTGGTTTGTTAGCAGTGGTCGTTGCCGCAGCGGCCGCCGAGCGTCAACTTATCAAAAACTCAGCATGATCCGCTGTGCGAGCGATGGCGATATCCCATGGACAAACCGCAAAAGCCGGGTCTGCCCGATAAAAACCTCCTGCTTATCGCGCTGGATCGCCGCAAGAATATCGCCCGCGCAATGCTCGGGCGTCATTTTCGCGGTGTTATAGGCAGAGGTCATCTGCGTATCGACCATCGGCGGGAGCGCTTCGATCACATGCACAGGCTCACCTTTAAACTGCGCGCGCAGCGAAAGGGCGAAACTGCGAAGTCCCGCTTTGCTCGCGCAATAGACCGCCGCATCTTTGCTTGGCGCGAGCGCAAGGCCTGAGCTGACAAACACAATCGTAGCCTCGGGGCGTTTGCGAAGGCGTTTGAGCAATCCCCCGGTGAGCCGTGCAGGCGCGCAGAGGTTGGCATAAAAGCAAGCATCCGCCTCATCCCCGTCTACGGCGTTTTCCGCATAATTGGTCTCAGTCCCCATCCCGGCATTGTTGATGAGGATATCGAGGGTCTTCTTGCCCCATTCATTGATCAGAGCTTCGACCCCTTGAGGGCTGGACAAATCCACCTCAATCGCGCCGAAACCTTGGGTGCGCATTTCTGCAAGGCGCTGAGCGTTGCGCCCAGTGATCGTCACATCCGCGCCCGCCTCGCGCATTTGAAAGGCCAAAGCTTTTCCAATCCCTGCACTGCCGCCTGTGAGCAGCACTTTTTTGCCCGCGATTTCCATGACTTCGTCCCCCTTCAATACTCCGCAGCGGGAGCCTACTTCAAAAGCACCAATTCCTCGGCCATGCTGGGATGGATCGCAGTCGTCGCGTCGAAATCAGCCTTGGTGAGGCCCGCTTTGATCGCCACCGCTGCGGCCTGAATGATCTCAGCGCTTTCTGGGCCGATCATGTGCAGGCCGAGGACTTTATCGCTCTTGGCATCGGTGATCATCTTATAAAGCCCGCGCTCCATCCGGTCTGAGAAGATGTTCTTCATCGGGCGGAAATCGGATTTGTAGATGTTGATCTCGCCGGAAGCCTCACGCGCCTCTTCTTCGGTCATTCCGACGCTTGCGATCGAAGGCTGAGAGAAGACGGCGGTAGGGATGCAGGAGTGGTCGACGCAGCGCTTATTGCCGCCAAACAGCGTATCAGCCACCGCATGGCCTTCGCGAATGGCAACTGGGGTAAGCTGCACCCGGTCGGTGACATCGCCCACGGCATAGACGCTATCGCAGCTGGTTTTCGAATATTTGTCGACTGGGATCTCGCCTTTGCTTCCAAGCTCAATCCCAGCGTTTTCGAGACCCAGACCCTCAACACGCGGCTTGCGCCCAGTGGCGACCAATATCTGGTCGACCTGGCTCTTGGTGCCGTCGGTCAAGGTCACATCGAAAGAGCCATCATCGGCCTTTTCGACGCGCTCAATCTGAGCCCCTAATTGCATGTCGACACCGCGCGCTTCCATGATGGGAGGCAAGCGGTTCACGATCTCCTGTTCATAGCCGCGCAGGATCGTTTCGGAGCGATTGACCAGCATCACATCGCTTCCGAGCGCGTTGAAGACCCCCGCAAATTCGAGCGCGATATAACCGCCGCCCATCACCATCAGACGCTTTGGAAATTCATCGAGGTAGAAAATCTCGTTCGACGTGATGCAATGCTCATTGCCCTCGAAATCAGGCACCACAGGTTCGCCGCCGGTCGCAACAAGGATGTATTTTGCCGTGATATCGCGCCCACTGGCGAGCTTAACCGAATGAGGGCCAGTGATAGTGGCGCGCTCAGAGAAGCTCTCCACCCCTGCCCCGCCAAGCGTCTGGCCATAAAGGCCTTCAAGCCGGTCCACATCGCTATTCACGAAATCGCGCAAGGTTGCCCAATCAAAGCTGTTGTCTTTCAGCGTCCAGCCCTTGTGCGCAGCGTGGGACAGTTCCTCTGCGAACATGGAGGCGTAGACCAGCATCTTTTTGGGCACACAGCCACGGATCACGCAGGTCCCGCCATAGCGGTGCTCTTCTGCGATACCAACCTTTGCGCCGTGCCCGCCAGCGATCCGGCTAGCGCGAACGCCGCCAGAGCCAGCGCCAATGGTGAAAAGGTCGTAGTCGTATTCTTGCTCTGCCATATCCGTTCCTCTTGATAGGTTCGCATATGGTCATGTTCACTCAAACCAGCAAGCACGTTACACCGCAGCCCAATCGCAAGGCATGCTTTGCAAGAAGCTCAGCTTTCAAGGAAGCGAGCGTAGTCGCGCAAAAGCTCAAAGGCTTTCATATTCTCAAGCGTGATTAGCCCATCATCCGTGATGCCAGTAAGGCGGTGGATCAGCCTCAGGATCGCTTTTTGCTCAGTTTCGCCAATATTCATCAGCGTAATGAGCATATCGGGGTTGTCGTGTTCCAGCTCGTCAAACAGCATCGCGACATTCATCGGATCAAAGCCGAAACCAAGGAAGCCCAGGCGCTTTCCGCGTGACATTTCAGCGCGCAGATAAGAGCGGAACTGGCGCGATTTCTCTCGCTGGCTTGCGGTGAAAATACGGCGCGACAGGGCCACGATATTTTCTGCATCGACATCGCCCCACTCAGCCCCGTTTTCCGCATCACCTTGCCAAGGAAGGCGGCCAGCCACCCCGTAAGGATGGACAATACGAAGCCGCCCTGCGATCAGTTCCTGTGCCTCTCCAATGCTCATTCCAAAGGCGCGCTGCACCACCCAAGGCAAATAATGCTCAATTGCTCGGTCATAGTTGAAGCACACGATGGAGAGCTTTTCAAAACACTCCTCAGCGCGCGCACGCGGCACACCTTTGACGATGAGCTGGCCCAGCTGGAAAAGCCAGTTTTCCGTGCCCCTTAGCGGCAGCTCTTCAACGGAACGCGGCTCGCGGGCAAGCGTCGACTTCGATTCCGCCTGAAGCGTGTAATAGACAATCGCAAGCTTACCTGCAGCCTGCACGGCAGGATCATGGCCATATTGCTCAAGGATCGCATCAATATTGGTGCTGACCAAAGTCGCATCCCGGATGGCTTTCGCACCCTCGACGAGCTGATCGTAGGTCATTCCCAGCTCAGGTGCGACTTTCTCAAACAATTGCGCAAGGTTCACCAGATCGCGTGATTTGACCTCGGAATTAAGCCGTTCAAACTCATAGCCGGATGCGATTTTGCCGAGCAGTTCAGGCCCGTCGGGCATCTCAATCTCGCGGTTCGCCCCGGCGCCAATTATCAGAGTGGTATCGGTGCGGATCATATCGCGAAAAGCTCCCTAGCGGATGTGAGACGCCAGTTAGGAGGCCTATACTTAATTTCGCTTTAAAGAGAGGTGTTTTGGCGAACAAATTTCACCCCGTCTGGCAGCAAGTTAGCTGCTGGAAGGGCGCGAGCGACCACCGCTGCCACCGCTGCCACCGCCGCCACTGCGGTTGCCGCCGGGGCGCCCACCGCCCGGCTTACCAAAGCGCCTGCCGCCGCCGGCCTTGCCGCCACCACCACCTGGCCGGCCTTTGCGGGCCTGATGCTTGGGCTTAGGCTTCTTCGGCTTTTCGGGAGCTTCGCCTTTGGGCTTTTTCTTCGCAGATGCGCCAGCAGGCTTGGGCTTGACCTTTTTCCTAGAGACCCGCGTTGCGCCGGGAGGTGGCGGCTTGGTCGGGCCTTCGCCTTCAACCACCGCGCGGAAGTTTTCCGGCAGGTCGAGCCGGTCCAACTCCGCCTTTGTCACTTTGCGGATGTCTTTGAGGTAGGAGCGCTCGTCCTCACCGCAAAAGGCAATTGCAATCCCATCTTTGCCCGCCCGCGCGGTTCGGCCGATACGGTGCACATATTGCTCAGGCACATTGGGCAGTTCGTAATTGATGACGTGGGAAACGCCCGGAATATCAATCCCGCGCGCCGCCACATCGGTGGCGATCAGGATATTGGTCTTGCCCCGGCGAAACTCATCCAATGCACGTTGGCGTTGAGGCTGAGATTTATTGCCGTGGATGGCGTTCGATTCAATTCCGCGCTGGCGCAGTTTCTTCACCACCCGGTCTGCGCCATGCTTGGTGCGGGTGAAGATGAGGATGCGCTCAAGATCACCCGGAACCCGGTGCTGCCCGCCAAGGATCATGTCGAGCAGCCACTGCTTCTCATCCTTTTGGACCATGAAGATATATTGCTCGATCCGCTCAGCCGTCGTGCTTTCGGGCGTGACGCTGACCTGCACCGGATTGCGGCAATAGTTCTTCACCAGCTCTTTAATCGCCTTGGGCATAGTGGCGGAGAAAAACAGCGTCTGACGCTCTTTGGGTACCAGTTCGTTGATGCGCTTGAGGGCATGGATAAAGCCGAGATCGAGCATCTGATCCGCTTCATCGAGAACCAGCACTTCGACGCCGTTGAGGTTGAATGCCTTCTGGTCAATGAGGTCGAGCAAACGCCCCGGTGTCGCGATCAGAATATCGGTGCCGCGGTGGAGCTTGTTGCGGTCTTTGTTGACGGAAGTGCCGCCAACAATCGCCTGCACCTTAAGGCCCGCGAGAGCGCCATAGTCTTTGGCCGAGGCAGCAATCTGCTGCACCAACTCGCGCGTCGGAGCGAGCACAAGCATGCGGCAGGATTTGAACGGAATGCGATTGTCGCTCGCGCGCAGCCGGTCGATAGCAGGCAGCATAAATGCCGCCGTTTTGCCGGTGCCCGTTTGCGCAATACCGAGGAGGTCGCGGCCCTCGAGAACCGGCGGAATGGCCTGTTCCTGGATCGGCGTAGGAGTGGAATAGCCCTTAAGATCAAGCGCTTGTAAGACAGGCTGTGAAAGCCCGAGTTGGTCGAAATTTGTCATGTGTATTCTTTGCTATGTGCGGCGCACGAGATGGCGCGTCGCGGGTGGTGAGGCGATGCGCACACTTCCATAGTCATTGCGAGGAGCCGCAGGCGACGCGGCAATCCAGAGCGGAGCGCATAAGGGCTCCTGGATCGCCACGCCCTATCGGGCTCGCGATGACGAGTGGAAAGCAGCAGCGCTCCGTCTCGTCGGAACCGCCCGCGTGAAATGGGAAGCTGTAAGAGATTGGGTGAAACGCTAAGCCGGGGCGGGTTAAAAAGAGAGCCGCCGCTTCACGCTGACTTTGGGTGCGTTTCGTGATTGAGGTACACATGGATGTTGCAGCGCAAAAAGTCAAAGCAATTCGCCTACAGCCCCCCTTACCCACCTCCGTTCGTCCTGAGCCTGTCGAAGGACGCACGACCATGGTAGACGCACAGAATGCCCTTTTATTGTTATATCCTCAAATGCAATGATGGCAGCTACTACACAGGGCACACGGACGACCTTGAACACCGAATTGCATCCCATAACTCAGGAGCAATCCCCGGCTACACCGCCGAAAGACTGCCTGTGGAATTGGTATGGTCCGAAGAATTCCCGACCCGCGAAGAGGCCCTGTTTAGCGAGCGCCGCATCAAAGGCTGGAGCCGCGCCAAAAAGGAAGCGCTCATCCGAGACGATTGGGAAGAAATCAAACGCCTCGCTCGAAACCGGAAAGGCGGATAGGTCGGCGCGCGTCCTTCGACAGGCTCAGGACGAACGGGCGGGTATTTGTCAGTTCACCCACTCGGTCGCATCGCATATTCTGGCGACGGTTCCTTACACGGTCGGCGTGGGCAAACCATTTCGATGTTTGTTTGCAGGGTTCGGGTCCCTGTCATGGAATCCACCAAGCTCCGTTCGTCCTGAGCCTGTCGAAGGACGCTCGCGAGGCTCCACCTAACCCAACCCCGCCGCTTCCATCAGCGCTTTCGTACTCGCATCAAAATCCCCCTCCCCGCTTTCCACCTCTTTCGCCATTTTCTTCCCCAGCTCGACGCCGAATTGGTCGAAGGGGTTGATGCCCATTAGGACCGCGCCTGCGAACACGCGGTGTTCGTGGAAGGCGATCAGCGCGCCCAATGTCGCAGCGTCCAGATCATCTACCAAGATCGTCGCCGAAGGCCGGTCGCCCGCAAAGCTGCGCGCCGGGTCCCTGCCATCCGCGCTCATATTGCCGCCTGCCATCAGCGCTGCACCTTGGGCAAAGCAGTTGGCGAGAAGCGCTTTGTGGTGCGCGGGGTCTAGCTCATCGCCCGGTGCGATGCTGGCGATGAAGTCTACGGGGATGAGATGCGTGCCTTGATGGAGGAGTTGGAACACGGCGTGCTGCGCGTCGGTGCCCACCCCGCCCCATGTGATGGCAGCCGAGGGCTTATCCAAGGGTTTCCCATCTGACGTCACGCTTTTGCCATTGCTCTCCATCTCAAGCTGCTGGAGGTAGTCGGGGAGCAACGCCAAGCGCTCATCATAGGCGAAGACTGCGCGTGTCTGACACCCACGGATGCGCGAGTAATAGAGGTCGCCGAATGCTGCGAGCAAAGGCCCGTTCGCCCTGCCCTCAGTCTCGCGGAAGTGGGTGTCCATCACCTGTGCGCCCGCCAAGAACGCGGTGAAGTCGTCCATGCCGACGGCCAGAGCCAGCGGGAACCCAATGCTCGACCACAGCGAATAGCGCCCGCCAACACTCTCAGGAAAAGGCAGAATGCGGGTTTCATCAACGCCCCATTCGACCGCCTTTTCAGGACTTGCGGTCAAAGCCACCACGCGCCCACTCGGGTCATCGACCTTGTTATCGGACAGCCACTTCAAAGCGCTCGCCGCATTGGTCATCGTCTCGGTCGTGGTGAAGGTCTTGGACGCCACCGCAATCATCGTCGTTTGTGGATCACAGGCTGCAAATGCCTGCTCCAATGCGAGACCATCAATGTTTGAGACCACACGCACGTCGACCAACTTCAAGTCCCGTGTCAGAGCATCCACTGCCAAATCAGGCCCCAAGGCGGAGCCCCCAATGCCGATATGAATGAGATGCTCGACCTTGCCAAACGCGCCCTCATGGATTGCCGTCACCAGCATGCCCATGCGCTGAAGCAGCTGATCCGCCTCTTCGCAATCCGCCTCTGTCCCGCTGCCGCGCATTGCACCGTGGGTGGCAGGGCGTCCCTCGGTTGGGTTCACAATGCCTCCACCGAAAAGCGCCTCGCGGGCCGCGCCGAAATCCATCACCTCGGCCAATTCCTCGAACGCTGAAAGCTCGGCCTCACCCAAATGCGTCTTCGACCAGTCGAGCAGCAGCCCCATCGGCCCCATCTCGCCAAGGTCAAACTCCAACCGCTGACTCATTTTCGCCGCCCGCGCCTCATCGCTGGCGAATAGGCCGGCAAGCGTTGGCCTTTCGAACTGCGACAACCGCTCCCAAATCGCATTGGCTTCGCTGGTTTGGTTCTTGGAAGCGGTCATGGGGCAAACCTTTTTGTGATTGAAATGACTATCTTGGACGCACACCACAGCGTAAGGGACTAGGCATGGACGCCAACGCGCATAGACCAGAGAATACACCTGCGTCTTCCCCGGGTTCGAATTCCGGGGTTGCAGATACGTCTGCAAACGCAGCCGAGCAAGAGGCCAAGGGGGAGTCACCGCGAAGTTTTGCGATCTTTCTGGTGCAATTGCTTATCGCAGTCCTGATCTTTCGAAGCTTCATCTTCGCGCCTTTTTCGATCCCCTCACAAAGCATGTTGCCTCAACTCAAGACGGGCGATCTGCTGCTCGCGGCGAAATGGCCGTATGGCTATTCGAAGAACTCGCTGCCCTTTAACGCGCCGCTATTCGATGGCCGCATTTTTCCTGGTGAGCCCGAGCGCGGGGACGTTGTGATCTTCAAGCATCCGATTGACGGAGTAGACTATGTGAAACGCGTGATTGGCCTGCCCGGTGACACGGTTGCCGTTGAAGATGGGGTGGTTGTCCTCAACGGAGAACCGTTGACGCAAGAACCCATGTCCGATGCTGCGGTGGCAATCTCTCCCAACACGAACTGCCCTGGCCGCGCGCGAACGCAGGAGTTGGAGCCGGGCGATCTGATCTGCCGCTACACCCAGTATCGCGAGACATTACCCGGCGGTAAAAACTATCTCACAATCGATTTGGGTTTTGACCAAGATGCCGACGTCTTTGGCCCCGTTACCATCCCGGATGGCCACATGTTCGTCATGGGCGACAACCGCGACAAATCGCTCGACAGCCGCTTTGCAGCGGTCTCTGGAATGGGCGTTGGGATTGTGGATCAAGACCTGCTAGTGGGCGAGGCTTCAATCATCTTGTGGTCAAGCGATGGCAGCGCCGTTTGGTCTGATCCTACAAGCTGGTTTTCGACTGTGCGCTGGAGCCGGATTGGAACTATCCTATGAGCACCCTTGCTGAAGAGACACGCGATTGGCTCATCGCTTCTGGCTTCATAGTCGAGGATGAGGCCATGTGGCTTGAGGCTCTCACTCATGGGAGTTTCAACTCAGGCAGCCCAGCGCAAACCGATCATGCACGCGACTATCAGCGTTTGGAGTTTTTGGGTGACCGCGTGCTTGGCTTGGCCGTCGCCAGTTGGCTTTACCGGGCAAGCGACAGCCACGAGGGTCAACTTTCACAGCGCCTGAATGCACTTGTCAGCGGGCGAACCTGTGCCCGCGTGGCTCGCTCGATCGGGATGCAGGACCATGTGCGCCTCGGCAAACAGGCGCGCGAGGATGGCGGCGCGGATAGCGACAATATCCTTGGAGATGTGATGGAAGCGATTATTGGGGCAAGCTTTCTCGACAATGGCTTTGATGCGACGCGCGATGTGATCTTGGAGCTTTGGCAAGGCGACCTTTCGGGCGATGCGGGTAAGGCGAAGCATCCGAAAAGCGCGCTTCAGGAATGGGCGGCGCATAACAAACGCGCTATGCCGCAATATGAGGTGACAGGGCGAAGCGGCCCTGACCACGCCTCGCGCTTTAAAGTCCGCGTGCGCATCCACAATGTGGGCGAGGCAGAGGCGGATGCATCAAGCAAAAGCGAGGCGGAAAAGCTTGCTGCCAAAGCGTTTTTGGAAGAATTTGGTTGAACATATGACAGATACTAAGAACGGCCCTGAAAAGTGCGGGGTTGTGGCCGTCATCGGTGCCCCCAATGCGGGCAAATCGACGCTTGTGAACCAGCTCGTCGGCCAGAAAGTCGCTATTACGAGCGCCAAAGCGCAAACCACCCGTGCCCGGATGCTGGGCATTGCGCTGCTGGACCGAGTTCAGATGATTCTGGTTGATACTCCCGGCATTTTTGCGCCAAAGCGCAGGCTCGACCGGGCTATGGTATCCGCTGCATGGGAAGGCGCAGAAAGCGCCGATGCGATCCTCCTGATCGTCGATCCAATCAAACAACGCCGCCACGAACTGGAGCCTCTGATAGAGGCTTTGGAACACCGCAAAGAACGCAAGATCCTGGTGCTCAATAAGGTCGATAAGGCGAAGAAAGAGCCGCTCTTGGCGCTCGCACAGGAGCTGGGCGAGCGTATCGCGTTTGAGGAGATATTCTTCGTCTCAGCTCTTACCGGCGACGGCCTGCCCCAGATGAAAAATGCGCTCGCCGGCATGATGCCTGACGGCGTGTGGATGTACCCCGAGGATCAAGTCTCCGATGCCTCAGAACGTTTACTCGCCGCCGAAGTCACCCGCGAACAGCTTTACCAACAGCTTCACGAAGAGCTCCCCTATGACAGCGCTGTGCGGCCCGAGAGCTATCAGGAACGCCCTGATGGGAGCGTGGAAATCCGCCAACAAATCGTGGTCGCGCGCGAAAGCCAGAAAGGCATTGTCCTTGGCAAAGGCGGCAGCCGCATTAAAGAAATTGGCGCTGCGGCACGGGCGGAATTGTCCGAGATGCTGGGGGTGAAAGTGCACCTGTTCCTCCATGTGAAGCACTCAGAAGGGTGGTCCGAGGACAAGGAAGTGTTTGAGGAAATGGGGCTCGATTGGGTGAAGTGATGAAAGTCTGGTCAGTTGCAGTTTTTTGCTTAGCTTTCGCTTGCCCGCGCTTCGCGGCTGCTAATGACTTCGATGAATCACCTTGTGAAAGACCGATGGCCCTCCCTGACGAGCTAGTCGCATCGAATCCTAAGTTCATCATCGTTGGAGAAACACACGGGACCGACACTGCGCCAGAGGTATTTGCCGATATGGTGTGCACGCAGGCGCAAAGCGGCCCTGTAAATGTTCAACTCGAGTTGCCGTCCGAATACGGAAAGGAGGCAAACCAGTATATTCAAAACGGCGATTTGTCAGCGCGCAAACAACTTCTGGATAGCTGGCCTTTTCGACTTGAAGGGTTCGATGGGCGGACAAGTGTCGCCTTTCTCGCGATGATTGACCGTTTACACGCCATGAGAGAAGCGGGATTGGACATAGCAATTTTTATCTCGCAGCCTGACTGGAGGACGATCAGGCCGCAGTATTATTATGAACTCGGCATGGCAAACCTTTGGGCACGCAATGCTGGAGAGAGGCCCGATGCGGTCAATTTTGTTCTCGTGGGTTCATACCACGCAAAAAAATCGGCATCCTCAGATGAAAGGGGTGCCGCGAGTTTTCTCAAAAAAAGCGATGTTCTGGCACTCGCGCCATGCGATGAAGGGGGAACTGCTTCTGTACAAGACTTCTCGGGCCCTACGATTGCAGAACTAAAAAACAACGGCCTAAATCAAACGCGCGGGGTCTATATCTCGTCTGACGTTCAAAATGTTGAAGAAAGCAATTTGCGCCATTCTTCTGATGACTTCGATGCCTACTATTGTGCTGGCCGGCCTGCCGTAGCATCGCCGCGTGCGGTGCCAGCCAAGTCAGATGAGGAATTGTTCGGATCGGCAGGCTAGAGCTCTTGAAAATCGAGGATTAGCATCGCCCCCCAAACGTCATCCCGGACTTGATCCGGGAACTAGAGCGGCGAGGTGCTTTGGTCGCAGCCATTGGTGCTAGTTCGCCTTGGACCCCAGCCTTCGCTGGGGTGACGATTTGGAATTAAACGAACTACCCGCCGTCAATGCTTTTTGGCGATCTTGATCTTCTGCTGCTTGGCAAAGCTCTTCGCCGACTCTTCGCTGCGCCCCAGTGCTTTCGCAATCTGTTTAAGGCCCTGCCCCTTGGATGCGAGTAAGCGGAGGCGGCCCGCTTCTTCGGCGTTCCACGGCTGTTTGTGGCGTTCAAATTTCTCTTTGCCCATAACCGCTTAGGTCTCGTCCGACTTTGCGGGCGCTTTCTTCTTAGCGGGGGCCTTTTTCTTCGCCGCAGGCTTTTTAGCCGCTGCCTTTTTTGCAGGAGCCTTTTTCTTCGCTGGCGCCTTCTTGCCGGTCTTCTTCTTCGCAGGTCCCTTGGCAGCGCGCGCGTCGATTAGCTCGATCGCTTTGGCAGCCTCGATGTCCTCAGGCTTAATGTCCTTGGGGATGGTCGCATTGGTCGTGCCGTCGGTGACATAGGGACCGTAGCGGCCCGGCATCACCTTGATTTCGCCCCCGCTCGTCGGGTGCTCGCCAAGCGTCTTGATCGGCTCAGCCTTGGCGCGGCCACCTTTGCGGTTTGCAGCCTCCGCCAGAAGCGTGACAGCCGCATTCATACCGGTCTCGAAGACATCAACCGTGTTCTTCATATTGGCATATTTGCCATCGTGGCGCAGATACGGACCATATCGTCCAATCGCAGCCTCAATGTCTTTGCCCGTCTCGGGGTGCGGGCCGATAATACGCGGCAGGTCGAGCAGTTTTACCGCCCACTCAAGGTTGAAATCATCAAGGTCTTTGGGGATCGAAGCGCGGGATTTCTTCTCTTCATGCTCCATCTCAACATAAGGGCCAAAGCGCCCGGATTTGCGGTGAATTTCAGCGCCCGTTTCGGGGTGCACGCCCATGAGGCCATCGTCTGATCCATCGTCCCCGCCCGGCTGTGCAAAGCGGCGGGTGAACTTGCATTCGGGATAGTTCTGACACGCGATAAAGGCGCCAAATTTGCCGCCGCGAAGCGAAATGCGGCCGTTCTCGCGGCCTTCGGTTTCGCACAAAGGGCAGTGGCGCGGGTCTTTGCCGTCTTCGCGCGGCGGAAAGAGATAATCTGAGAGGTATTCGTCCAAGGCTTCCGTCACCTCGGACGGCAATTTCTCCATGACCTCATCGGCCTTGGGTTTAAAATCGGCCCAGAATTTCGCGAGCAGCGCCTTGTAATCCTCGCGCCCGTCGGAAACCGTGTCGAGCTCGTCCTCCATGCCCGCTGTGAAATCATACGCCACATAGGTTGGGAAGAAACGCTCAAGGAAGGACGTCAGCAAACGCCCTGAATCCTCGGCAAAGAACCGCTTGCTCTCCACCCGAACATAGGCCCGGTCGCGCAGGGTCTGAATGGTCGAGGCATAGGTCGATGGACGGCCAATGCCGAGTTCTTCCAGGCGCTTAACCAGCGACGCTTCGGAGAAACGCGGCGGCGGCTGGGTGAAGTGCTGGGTGGCTTCGACCGACTTCTTGGCCGGGCAATCACCCGCTTTCAAAGCCGGAAGGAGGCCGTCCTCATCCTCTTCCTTGTCGTCAAAGCCTTCCTGATAGACCGCAAAGTAACCGGGGAAGACCACCACCTGACCCGTCGCGCGCAGCTCATGCTGACCGGTGGCATCCTTCATCGTGACGGTTGTGCGCTCAAGCTGCGCGGTCGCCATCTGGCTTGCCATCGCGCGCTTCCAGATGAGCGAATAGAGCTTGGCTTCATCGCCGTTGGCGAAACGGTCTTGCCCAAAATTGGTCGGGCGAATGGCCTCGTGCGCTTCCTGAGCGTTCTTGGCTTTTGTGCTGTAGAACCGCGGTTTTTCAGGGCAATAGGCGGCATCATAGCGGTCGCCGATGGCATGGCGGCACGCAGCAATTGCGCTCCCGTCCATCTGCACACCGTCGGTCCGCATGTAAGTGATCGCGCCTGCTTCATAGAGCCTTTGCGCTGCGCTCATGGTCTGGCTGGCAGAAAATCCGAGCTTGCGCGCCGCCTCTTGCTGCATAGTCGATGTTGTGAAAGGCGGCGGAGGATTGCGTTTGAGGGGCTTTTTCTCAACGTCCTCAACCGTAAAGCGGCCGCCTTCGACGGCGGCTTTCGCCTCCATCGCAATACCTTCTTCGCCTAGAGAGAGCTTTTCCAGTTTCTCACCTTTGAAGCGCACAAGCCGTCCGTCAAATTCGGTCCCGGCATGCTCCAACTTGGCAAGCACCGACCAATATTCGTCAGGCTTAAACGCTTCAATCTCGCGCTCGCGCTCTACGATGAGGCGCAAGGCAACCGATTGCACACGGCCAGCGGATTTCGCACCGGGAAGCTTACGCCACAGCACGGGCGACAGCGTAAACCCAAACAGATAATCGAGCGCGCGCCTGCCAAGATAGGCATCAATCAATGGCTGATCGAGTTCGCGCGGCGCTTGCATCGCCTCTGTCACCGCCTTCTTGGTGATCGAGTTGAACGTCACTCGGTCCACTTTCGTTGGCAATGCTTTGCGTTTCTTAAGCACATCCATGACGTGCCAGCTGATTGCCTCACCCTCACGGTCAGGGTCGGTCGCGAGCACCAGGCGCGAGGCGTCTTTGGCCGCGTCTGAGATCGCTTTGACCTGTTCGCGGTTGCGCTTGTCGGAATACACCTCCCAGCTCATGGAGAAGTCATCGTCGGGCACCACGCTGCCGTCCTTGGGCGGCAGGTCGCGGATGTGGCCGTAGGAGGCGAGGACTTTGAAGTCGCCGCCGAGATATTTCTCAATGGTCTTCGCCTTCGCGGGCGATTCAACAATGACAAGCTGCATAAAAGGGGATCGATTTCCTTACACGTGTACGTACGCGCGAGGGTGGCGCGCCTCGCGGGCAAGCGTCAAGTAGGTTTATCCGCCCCACTCGGCAAGGGCCCTATTCAAAGACCTCGGCCAGGTCTTCCCCGTTGTTCGCAAGCTGGCGGTATACCGTCACTGTGAATGCGCCAAAAAGAAGTGAGGCGACATTTTCAAGGATCGCGCTTGATAAGGCAGCGCCAAACAGGCCCAGGCCTGAAAGCAGACCGGCAAAGCCCTCAGTGACGATTGAAATGACGATCAAACAAACAAACAGGATTAATCCGGTCCCAAAAATCGACCATCCGAAACCTTGCGTGATTTGATTGCTGTCTCCGAACGCATCCACCGCGTTTTCTTCGCGAGTGATGACCAGCGGCAGAACAGCGATCCAGCGCACGGCAAGATAAATGCCAGGGATGAGGACCAATACCAAGCCAAAGCCGATGCCAATCCAAGACAGGATTGCAATCCCGATGAATGGCAGAACTCGGCCAAATCCGGGCGAGGCCGTGCGCAGGGTCATGGCCGCAATGAGCCAGTAGTAAGCAAGAAGACCAAGGACGAATGCGCCTATCACCGCGATGACTGTAAAAGCCCCTTGTGAAATCAAAGCTTGATCGACGGAAAGTCCAAAACTTGCAAAGTTTCCTGTGTCGCCGGGGTTAAGATAATTGCTGAGTGCACTGACCGGAATAACGATCACAAGATATGTAATCGCGACCCGGCTGTTCTCGCGCAGCTCTGCAAATGTGCCGTTGAGAAAGCTTGATAGAGTTGCTGTCTGGTTCACCCAAATTTCCAATCTTGCTTGGCAAAGCCATGACCTTAGCGTGTCAAAGTCGGCTCACCCCGCCATCCTCGTGGCGCTCCAGCTCCCCCGACAGCTCCAGTTCCAAAAGCACCATATGCACCATTGCAGGCTCCGCGCCAGATTGCCTGATCAGCTCATCCACACTGAGGGGTGCTTTGGTAAGAAGCCTGCCTATGGCGTCTGCCTCATCGCCTGATGCCTTGGCCTCGCCCCATTCAAGCTTGCTGAGTTCTTCGTAGTCGAATGTGGTCGGGTCTTCGGCGACGCGGTAGGTTGATCGCGGGGCTCCTGTAAAGGTCTCGAGCAGTTCAGTGACTTCCTCAGGCGTCGATACCAAAACCGCCCCATCGCGGATCAACTGATTGCACCCCTGCGAACGTGGATCGAGCGGGGAGCCGGGGATCGCCATGACTTCGCGCCCTGCCTCGCCTGCAAGCCTTGCGGTGATGAGCGAGCCTGAGCGCGGGGCGGCTTCCACCACCAAAGTGCCACTCGCAAGTCCTGCGATAATGCGGTTGCGGCTGGGGAAATGGCGACCGCGTGGTTCAGTGCCGGGAGGTTGTTCTGCGATCAGCAAGCCCTCGGTGGCGATCTTTTCTTGTAAATCCTTGTGCTGCGGCGGGTAAGCGATGTCGATGCCGCTGGCGATCACGCCAATCGTCTTGGGAAACGCCCCTTCATGCGCCGCGCCGTCGATCCCGCGCGCGAGACCGCTCACGACGGTGAGCCCAGCTTGGCTCAAACTTTGCGCAAATTCGCGCGCCAGCTTGGTCGCGGCCCCGCTCGCATTGCGCGCTCCGACCATGGCAACACAAGGCTCGCTTGCCAGTGCCAAATTGCCGCGGCAGGTGATGATGGGAGGCGCGCTGTCGATTTCGGCGAGAAGCGCGGGATAGTGGTCCTGATCGTGGAAAAGATAGCGCGCGCCTGAGGCGATAACGCCCTCAATTTCGCGCTCAATTTTGTCTTTGGGGGCAGGCCGATAGGCCTTCTTCCCCCTGGTTCCCAGTTCAGGCAAGCCGTCGATCGCATCAACCGCATTGCCAAAGCGTGCGAGCAGCTGGCGGTAGGAAACCGGGCCGATATTGGGCGAGCGCAAAAGACGGATGCGGGCGAAGGCTTCGGCCTGTGAGAGCCCCCCTCTTCGCTCATTTAGAGCCGCCAATCCTCGGCTCTTCGCCTTTAAACAAACGCCCGATATTTTCGCGGTGGAGATAAATGATGAGGCCAGCAATCGCCGCCAGAACGGGGAAGAACTGAGGAAAACCAAACAGAGGAGCCGCCGCCGCTGCCGCCACAACCGCGCTCATCCCGGCAAGGCTCGAGATGCGGAAAATGGCAAGCATGGAGAGCCAGATCAGCGCATAGGCCCCGCCAATCGCCCAAGCGAGCCCAAAGGACACGCCTGCATTGGTCGCAACGCCTTTTCCGCCTTTAAAGCCGAGCCAGACTGGATAGCAGTGTCCAATCACCGCCCCGCCCGCCGCAAAGGCTTTAGCCACGTCACCCATGTCGCCCGCCCAAATCAACCCGGCTGCAAAAACCGGCGCAAATCCTTTAAGCAAGTCGAGCAGCAAAGTGCCCGCAGCAAGCCCCTTATTTCCAGTGCGCAGCACATTGGTCGCGCCGATATTGCCAGAGCCAATTTCGCGCACATCGCCCATTCCGGCCGCTTTCGTGAGCAAAAGGCCAAAGGGGATTGAGCCGCACAGATATCCCAAAATCGCGGCAAGTATTGGTTCCATGATCCACTTTCTGCCGCAGCACGCAGCTTCCCTTTTTCAAATGCCTAAGTAATAGACCGCAGAAGCTCAAGTTCGCTAACGAGAAAAAACAATCGTTTCTGACCCATCCTCTCCCATTCTTTTCCTCGACACCGGTGTTGGCGGCCTCAGCGTGCTTGGCGAAGTGCGCAAAAGCCTTCCGCAGGCGCCGATCCTTTTTGCAGCCGATTATGCGGGCCAGCCTTACGGCCAAAAAACCGAGGCGCAGGTGGCAGCGCGCGTTGCGGGATTGCTGGGCCGGATGACCGAGCGATACCGCCCTCGCCTTGCCTGCATTGCCTGCAACACCGCCAGCACCATTGCGCTTGGCATGGTGCGCGAGGTTCTTGAGATACCGATTGTGGGCACCGTACCCGCGATCAAGCCTGCTGCTGAAAACACCCGCACAGGCGTCATCGGATTGCTGGGGACAGCAGGTACGATCCGGCAGCCTTATGTCGATGAGCTTGAGCGCGAATTTGCAGGCGGCACAACCCTGCTGCGCCATGCAGCCCCGGAGCTTGTCGGCGAAGCAGAAGCAAAACTGCGCGGGGGGAACCCTGACCGCACAGTGCTCGCGGCTGCCCTCAAAGCCCTGACACAAAACGATGACGCGCTCGCGCTCGCGCTCGATCACGTGATCCTCGGATGCACCCATTTCCCGCTTTTGCGCGAAGAGCTGGCCGATGTGGCTGTGCGCGATCTTGGCTGGTCTGCTGATGTGAAATTCATCGACGGCGCGGCAGGAATTGCCCGGCGCATTGCACATCTGCTGAGTGGTGAGAGCTTTGAGCGCAGCGGCTTCGACTTTGCGGTGACCACGGGTGATCTGGATCACTTTTTGACGCTCAAACCTGTGTTAGCGAGATACGGAATCGATCAGATTGAACGGTTTTAATCGCGAGCCATTCGCAAAGATCGCGGGTTTTCATCCGCGTCCCGACTGCTAAATAGCTCCTCAGAAACCTTTGGGCCATTGGCGGGTTATATGGTCCTGATAGCGATGAAGATTGGGCGTGGAAGAGCCGCATAGATGGCCAGCGTCTTTGGGATAAAGAACCTGTCATATGAATTACGACCAGATTTTTGATTCTGCGATTGACCGCCTACACGAAGAAGGCCGTTACCGCGTCTTCATCGACATTATGCGCAACAAAGGCGCCTATCCCAATGCGCGCTGTTTCCACGGCCACAATGGGCCAAAGCCGATCACCGTGTGGTGCTCCAACGACTACCTAGCCATGGGCCAGCACGATGTTGTGATCGGCGCGATGGAAGAGGCTCTGCACGACGTGGGCGCAGGGTCGGGCGGCACGCGCAATATTGGCGGCAACACCCACTACCACGTCGAGCTTGAGAAAGAGCTCGCCGAGCTCCACGGCAAAGAAGGCGCGCTGCTGTTCACCAGCGGCTATGTCTCCAATGATGCGACATTGTCGACGCTGGCGAAATTACTTCCCGGCTGCGTGATTTTCTCCGATGAATTGAACCACGCCAGCATGATCGCAGGCATTCGCAATTCGGGCTGCGAAAAGCGGGTGTTCCGCCACAACGACATGGCACACCTTGAAGAACTGCTCGCCGCAGAAGACCCTGCCACACCCAAGCTGATCGCATTTGAAAGCGTTTATTCCATGGACGGCGATGTTGCGCCGATCCATGCGATTTGTGACCTTGCCGAAAAATACAACGCCCTCACCTATATCGACGAAGTGCACGCGGTTGGCATGTATGGCGATCACGGCGGAGGTATCTCCGAACGCGACAACGCCGCCCACCGCATCGACATTATCGAAGGCACTTTGGGCAAAGCGTTTGGCGTGATGGGCGGATATATCACCGCCAGCACCAAGGTGATCGACTGCGTGCGTTCTTATGCGCCGGGCTTTATCTTCACCACATCGCTGTCGCCCGTTTTGGTCGCAGGTGTGCTCGCATCGGTGAAGCATCTCAAGAGTTCCAACGTAGAGCGCAACGCGCAGCAGCAGGCGGCTGCAACGCTTAAACTGCAATTTGCCGAAGCGGGCCTTCCGGTGATGGATTCGGTCACCCATATCGTGCCTTTGATGGTAGGCGACCCTGCCCGCGCCAAGAAAATCAGCGACATCCTGCTCGCCGAATACGGCGTCTATGTGCAGCCGATCAACTACCCCACAGTCCCCCGCGGAACAGAGCGCCTGCGCTTTACTCCGGGTCCGCATCACACCGAGGCGATGATGACCGAGCTGACCGAGGCGCTGGTCGAGATTTGGGACCGTCTGGATATTGAGCTGGCTGAAGCGGCCTAGGCCCCCCAGACTTGATCTACGCCCGTTAGCCATGCAAACTCCTTTCGAGAGAGGGAGAAACACATGGCCACCACATTCGACCGAGCAAAGCTCGACACAGGCGCGCTTGATATCAAGCCAATGACACCGGCGATTGGCGCTGAAATCCACGGGATTGATCTGGGAGCAGCGGACACGCCATCACGCATCCCTGAAATCCGCGCGGCGCTCCTTAAATACGGCGTCATTTTCTTCCGCGACCAAGACCTCACCCAAGAAGAGCACATCGCCTTTGCGCGTGAGTTCGGCGATCTTGAGGTCCACCCCGCCACACCTAAAGACCAACCGAATCCCGAAGTCCTGCGCATTGCTTATGGTCCCGACAGCAGGGGTCAGGAAAACTTCTGGCACTCGGACGTCACTTGGCGCGAAGAACCATCCTTGGGATCAATCCTGCTCGCACGCGAAGTGCCCGAATGCGGCGGCGACACCTGCTTTGCCAATATGCACCTCGCCTATGAACGCCTCAGCGAACAGATGAAGAGGTTTTGCGAGGGGCTAACGGCGGTCCACGATATCGCCCGCGTCTTTGCCGGGCGCATGGATAAAGCGCCCGCAGACCTCCACAAGAACTTCCCGCCCATGCGCCACCCCGTCATCCGCACCCATCCCGAAACGGGCGAGCGTGTGATCTACGTCAACACCGCCTTCACTTCGCACATAGAAGGGCTGTCCCGAGAGGAAAGCGCATGGTTGCTGGGTCATCTTTATGAAACCGCCAAAGACGCAGAGATCCAGTGCCGCTTCAAATGGCAGAAAGGCTCCATCGCGTTCTGGGACAACCGGGTGTGTCAGCATCTCGCCGTCTCCGATTATTTCCCAGCACGCCGCGCAATGGAACGGGTGACTATCGCAGGCGATAGGCCCTATTTCACCCCTTAGGCGGCGCTTTGCCGTAACGTCCTTTGCGCAGGGGCAAAGCTGCGCTAGCTCTCACCGACAAACACAATTCGGGAGAGCCTCACGTGGCCAATCAATACGGCGATGAAACACAAACTCACGCGCAAATAGTGAACGGGCGGCGCTCGGTCAGAGGCTACCTCGACAAGCCCGTGCCGCAAGAGCTGCTCGAGGAAGTGCTGGCCATGGCCATGCGCTCGCCTTCTTCAATGAACACGCAGCCTTATCACTGGCACGTTATTACCGGCGAGCCGCTCGACCGCATTCGCAAAGGCAACACCGAACGCATTCTCGCAGGCGAGCCCGACAGCCGCGAGTTCCGCAAAGGCCGCCCGTTCCAAGGCGTCCACCGCGACCGCCAAGTGGGCTGCGCGATCCAATTGTTCGAGGCGATGGGGATTGGCCGCGACGACAAGGAAAAACGCCAAGACTGGGTGCTGCGCGGCTTTCGCCAGTTCGACGCGCCCGTGTGCGTCATCATCACCTATGACAAAGAGCTTGAAGACGCAGACGACACCGTCTTTGACTGCGGAGCCGCCACAACGGCCCTGGTCAACGCCGCATGGTCCAAGGGCCTCGGCTGCGTGATTAATTCCCAAGGCATCATGCAAAGCCCCGTAGTGCGCGAACACGCTGGCATTCCAGACGATCAGGTCATCATGAAGGCGGTAGCGCTAGGCTGGCCCGACCCAGATTTTGCGGCCAACCCCGTGAAGATCACACGGCGGACGGTGGATGAAGCGGCGACGTTTGTGGGGTTTGAGTAAGAAAAATCCGTTTATGAAATTCGTTGATCTTCAACCATGGCGATTAGTGCATTCCTTGCCCTTCTCCATTCGCCAAGGTCGTCGGCTGGGATTGAATAGGCGTAAAAGCGACCTTGATGGATCTCCCATATCCGGCAAACGCCGTCGGAGTTATCGCTAATGTGCTCCCGGCAAACTGCCCAGCGCTCCAACTTTTCTGAAGTCGGCTCGCCCCAAAAGTGATAGGTAAACGCGCGCTCATCAACTGACGTTTGCCGGAAGCTTTGTGCCGCCTCAAGGCCGTGCAAAGTTTCGACTGCCCCAAAAGTCGTGAATGCCCTCGACCACGCCAATTTGTTGCGCATGTTCCAGCCCGCAGTGTGGCTTGCTCCCCCGGTTGATGTAGAGGAACTTGAGCTATGGCCCAAAAAACGATTGTGCTTAGGTACTATCTGCAAGAGCTTGATATCATGCGCGATTCCGATAGCGACGGTCTGGTCGTTGCTATGGCTTGATCGCAATGCGCGCCAAACTTCGCTAGCCGCTTCTCTCTCAGCTGAGCCTGGGTCGGACCTGACTTTAAAATAATCGGCAACGACGCAACCAGGGTCAATCTGCACATCTGCGCTAAAACCATCAACGCAGTACTTATATGCCAACGCGTGGGGTCTGGATTGCGTCAAACCGGGCGCAGTGCCCATATCCAATCCGCTCTGATCCCAAGCGACCTTATAGATCGAACCGTCAAATGCCCATTCATGATGCTCTGGCCAAGGTTCTCGATCGATGATGAGGTAACCAATTCCCGCTAACCAAAGGCCCAAGAAGCCGCCAGTCACAGCTTTGATCGGCATGCTTTTGCCCATCCGTTGTGCGAACCAATAAGCGAGCATGAGCACAACTAGGCCGGTGAAGAACGACGTGAGCGCTCCAAAGGTCAAAAGGCCGAAGAAGGCATCGGTGTAAGGATGATAGAACTGTCCAACGCCCACACCGATAAAGCCGAAAGCGGACAGCATCGCACCGAAAACAAGCCCGGCCGCCGCGACAAAACGCCAGACCCGATTGGGCCGCGTGAGATCCTCACCCGCTCTGTAATTGGCCATTGCTGCAATCCACCCTCATACTTTGAGAGCGGGCTTAAGCGATTGTCATCAAAGATATATGAACGCGCCTATGTGCCCTACCGCAAGCTCACCACATTGTCGCTCGCCTCGCGTCTGCGCGAGCCATCGAACAGGCTCATCATCGGCTCGTCCGCGACGGTCACAACTTCGGCATCGCCAAAGCCGTTAAAGCCGGTCTTCATCGCCGCGCCGTATGCACCGAGCATGCCGATCTCGATGTAGTCACCGGCCTGAATGTCCGCCGGAAGCTCGAAAGGCCCTGCCATATAGTCCGCGTCATCGCAGGTTGGGCCATAGAAGGAGAAGTCCTCAAGCGGCTGGATGAGATCGTCTTCAAGCGCTGTCACAGGAAAGCGCCAGCCCACATGCGCCGCGTCATAAAGCGCGCCGTATGCGCCGTCATTGATGTAAAGCTCGGTCCCCCGGCGTTTGTCGACACTGACGATCATGCTTGAGTATTCGGACGCAAGCGCCCTGCCCGGCTCGCACCACAGCTCTGCATTGTAAGCGATGGGGAGCGCTTCGAAATGCTTGGAGATCAGCGCGAAGTAATCTTCTAGCGGAGGCGGTTCCATGTCGGGATAGATGCTGGGGAAACCACCGCCCACATCCACCATGTCGATCACAACGCTTGCCTCGGCAATCGCGGCTCTGGTGCGGTCGAGCGCTTGCACGAAGGCAAACGGCGTCATTGCCTGAGAGCCCACGTGGAAACACACGCCCAGCCAATCGCAATGCTGGCGCGCGGCTTGGAGGAGTTCGGGAGCGTCTGTGAGGTCGCAGCCGAACTTGGCGGCTAGGCTCAGCTCGGCATATTCGCTCGACACGCGGATACGCACGCACAGGCGAAGGTCTTGCGCAGGCGCGCCCGTTTCAGGGTCCTTGCAGGCCTCCACGATCTTCTCGAGCTCTTCCATCGTATCGAGGCTGAATGTTCGCACGCCGTGCTGGTGATAGGCCTCCGCAACCGCGCGGCGGCGCTTGATCGGGTGCATAAAGCACAATTCCGCCTCAGGCAGAGCCTCGCGCACCAGACGCACCTCTGCAATCGAGGCGACATCGTAATGGGTCACGCCCGCCTCCCACAGCACCTGAATAAGATCAGGCGCAGGGTTCGCTTTCACCGCATAGAGCACTTTGCCTGGAAATTTTTCGACAAAGAAACGCGCTGCGCGGCGCGCTGCGTGCGGACGGTTGAGAATAATGGGTTCGTCGGGCTCTAGGGCCCGCGCTACAGCCTTGGCATCGGGATAAACGTACAACTCAAGGGACCTCCTAAAACGGTTCGCAAACCGTAAGCGTGTCAACAGGGCCGCCGCGTGGTATTGTCCCTTGAGGCAGCAAGGTCGCGGCTATAGTGTTAATCCGCGCCCACGCAATCAAAAAGCACAGGGCAGGCGCTGGTTCCTGACAATCAGAACGCGACCTGAGGTGCCTGATCGACCGTGCCCATTTCGCTATCGTCGAGTCGAGCGAAATCGGCTTTTTTAAACCCGAGCGCACCGGCGAAGATGATTGCGGGAAACGCTTCTCGCGCTGTGTTGAATCGCGCGACAGCGGCATTCAGTGCACGGCGGGCAGCAGCCAGCTTGTCCTCTGTCTCGGCCAACTCGCGCTGAAGCTCTTGAAAATTAGTGTTAGCTTTAAGCTCTGGATACGCCTCACCCAGCGCCAGCAAACGGTCGAGCGAGAGCTTTAGCCGCTGCTCGCTGCCAGAACTCGGCTCGCCTGACGTCGCCGCGTTGCGTGCCGTAATCACACTGTCGAGCGTTTCTCTCTCATGAGTAGCGTAGCCTTGCACTGTTTTCACCAAATTAGGGATCAGATCGTGGCGCTGACGCAATTGCGCGTCTATGTCAGCTACGCCCTGATGCACGTTTTGGCGCAGCGCGACCAAGCGGTTGTAAATGCCGATGACGAGGAAAATCATGCCGAGCGTGATCACCACCGCCGTTATGCCCCAGAACCCTTCAAAAATCGCAGTCATAAAAACCCTGTCCTTTACCTCAATTGTTCCAAGATTAACGCTGATTGATTAAGGGAAAAGCACTTTATATGCGTTAGCAATTGGAGGAGTTCAGTGTGGCGCTACATGTCGATGTAAGCAAGCTAATGCAGGGAGAGCTGGGAAGCTGGCTCGACGAGCGCCAAAGCATGCGTAGTGAAGCCAAAAATAAGGCGAATTGGCGCTGGGCTCTATCTGCCGCGGTCGTAATACCGCTATTTGCGTTGCTTTGGTTTGTTACCAATTGGGATGCCGATTTAGAACGCGCCGTTGGTTTCGTCGCTGCCGCTGGCGGTTACACTTGGGGCTTTATACCCATCTATCGAGCAAAACGCGAAATCAAAATCGGTATCAATTCCGCGATCGCGCGCGAGTTGGGTATAGAATATCAATCTTTCGTATCACCTGGAGACGAACTCAACGTGGCGATGCGATATGGATTGTTTAAGCGTTTCGAACATAGCGAGCTAGAAGATCAGTGGTTTGGCGTGGTCGAAGGACATTCCTTTCGGCTCTACGAGGCTCACTTGGAAACGGACAAAAACTGGAAGAATCAGAAGAGTACCAACTCACATCGTAAAACCATATTTCGCGGTGTAATTATCCAACTGGAGTTTGGACGGAAGTTCCGCTCAACCACGCTCCTTCAGCGCGCGGGCAAACATAAAAAATGGTTTGGCATCGGGGGCCGCGCCGATCACGCGCATTTCGATGGTCATCGGCTCGAATATATCGATCAGGTACACCCAGCGTTTGAAGATACGTTTGAAGTGTGGAGCGATGATCAGGTCGAGGCTCGTGTGCTGGTCGACCCCAGCTATGTCGAAAAGTTGATTGAGATCGAACGCGCATTCAAAGGCGCTGCGGTTCGTGCGATATTCGATAAGGGCGAAGTGGTGATAGCAATCGACACGAAAAAGAACTTGTTTGAAAGCGGCCATATCAATTCAACGGGCGACCGCCAACGCGCCGAAAGAACCGCCAAGCAATTTGCTTCACTGGCCAACCTGGCGCTAGCGTTTAATAAGCTAGAGCGCGGCCGGGGGCTCTAACCGCTCAACCCAGAATCTTAACTAAGCCGGTCGCGGAAGTCTTCATATTCGAAGCGTTTGACGCATTCGAGCGCGTCTGTGTCTGAATCCCATAGGTAGATCGAGGGAAGCTGCACGCCGTTGAAGGTGTTGGTTTTCACCATCGAATAATGCGCCTGATCAAGAAAGGCGAAGCGCGCGCCGGGTTCTGCTGGCACGGGCAGGCGGTAATCACCGATCACATCGCCAGCGAGGCACGATGGCCCGCCAAGGCGAATGGGCACGCTGTCATCGGTGAGTTCGCCGAGCATAGCGGGGCGGTACGGCGCTTCGAGCACGTCGGGCATATGGCAAGTGGCTGACACGTCCGCGATGCCGATGGGCACTTCGTTAAAGCCTGTGTCGAGGAGCGTGCCCACGAGGATGCCCGCATCCAGAGCCACCGCCTCGCCGGGTTCAAGGATGATTTCTGCGCCGGTGTCTTCGGCCGCGTCTTTCAAGAACTCGATCAACTCGCCGCGCTCATAGTCAGCCCGCGTGATATGGTGTCCGCCGCCCATATTGATCCATTTGAGCTGGCCAAACCATGGCTCAATCGCGTCAAACACCCGGTCCCATGTCTGGCGCAGCGGCTCAAAGGTCTGCTCGCACAGATTGTGGAAGTGGATGCCTTCGACGCCTTCCATGTGCTCTTCCGTGAGCTGGTCGATGGGAAAGCCGAGGCGCGAACCTGGAGCGCTGGGGTCGTATTTGGCGACTTCGCCGGTTGCGACCATGGGGTTGAGGCGCAGGCCCACAGATACGTCGCCGCCTGTGACCGCCGCTTGATCGAGGATGAGCGCCGCGCGCTTCATTTGGGCGGGCGAGTTGAAGATCACATGGTCAGAAAGACGGCAAATCTCGTCCAATTCCTCCGGCTTGAAAGCGGCGGAGTAGGTCGCGATTTCACCGTCGTAGAATTCGGATGCAAGCCGCGCTTCCCACAGGCCGCTGGTGGAAACGCCATCGAGATATTCGCCCATGATGTGAGCTACCGAGTGCATGGAGAACGCCTTAAGCGCGGCAAAAACCTTGCACCCGGCTTCATCGCGAATATCGGCTAGGATTTGGCAGTTGGAGCGGATTTTGGCAGCGTCCACGACGAACGCGGGGCTCTCGACGCGGTTTAGATCGAAGTGGGCGAATGCGCCCGGGTTTCCGGCTTGGGTTTGCATTTGGCTTTGCTCTTTATTGTTTCTCGCAGAGACGCAGAGAAAAGAGAGACGCTGAGAAGTGTCAGCGCGTGTTGTATTCGTTGGCGACGCGGCGGATGCCGTCCTTCATTGTGGCATGGTTGAAATTGAGTAGCAGCCCTACGGGCTGTTTGAGAAGCCGCAGATAAGTAAGCAATTGTCGGATGTGGGTCTGGCTCAGGCGCTCGACCGCTTTGATTTCTAGGACAAGGCGTCCATCAACCAGAATATCGAGCCGGAAGGCGGGATCAAACATCTGGCCATCAAACTCAACCGGAACGGCCAGTTGACGAGCAACTTTGAGCCCTCGCGCCTCTAACCGTCCTGCAAGGACGGCTTCATACACATTCTCGAAAAGACCCGGGCCGAGCTCGCGGTGAATAGCAATACATTCGTCAATGACGATCCCTGAAAGCTCATCAATCTCCAAGACCTCTCCTCCACTTCTCTTTCACTTCTCCGCGTCTCTCTTTCCTCCGCGCCTCTGCGAGAAACACCTAAAACCCAACCGGCCCATCAAGCTCTTTCACCTGCCAAGGCAGGCCGTGCGCATTGAGCATCTCCATAAAGGGATCAGGGTCCATCTCTTCCATATTGAAGACCCCCTGCCCTTCCCAAATCCCCTGCACCATCATCGCAGCACCAATCATCGCAGGCACGCCGGTGGTGTAGCTTACCGCTTGGTTGCCGGTTTCCTCGAACGCTGCTTCGTGGGAGCAGATGTTGTTGATGTAGAAGGTCTTCTCGCCTGATCCATCGAGCGCTTCGCCTGTCGCGATACAGCCGATATTAGTGTTGCCCTTGGTGGTCTCGCCCAGCGTTTCAGGCTTGGGCAGAACGGCGGCGAGGAATTGCAGCGGGATGATGTCTTTGCCCTGATAGCGGATTGGCTCGATGCCGGTCATGCCCACATTCTGAAGCACGGTGAGGTGCTTGATGTACTCATCGCCAAACGTCATCCAAAAGCGCGCGCGCTCGATTTCAGGATTGAATTTGGCAAGGCTTTCAAGCTCCTCGTGATACATGAGATAAGCTTGCCGCGTGCCCACTTCATCGAAATCGAACGGGGTTGAAACCTGCATGGCAGGGGTTTCCACCCATTCGCCGTTCTCCCAATGCCTCGCCGGAGCGGTCACTTCGCGGATGTTGATTTCCGGGTTGAAGTTGGTGGCAAACGCCTGTCCGTGATCGCCGCCATTGCAGTCCAGAATGTCGAGCGTGCGAATTGTCTTGAGCTTATGTTTCTTCAGCCACATGGTAAAAACGCTGGTGACACCCGGATCAAATCCGCTGCCAAGCAAAGCCATCAAACCAGCGTCCTTAAAGCGGTCGTGATAGGCCCACTGCCAATGATACTCGAATTTCGCCTCGTCCTTGGGCTCGTAATTGGCGGTGTCGAGGTAATGCGCGCCAGCCTCCAAACACGCATCCATGATCGGCAAATCCTGATAGGGCAGCGCGAGGTTCACCACATGGGTCACGCCGATGCGCTTGAGAAGGTTCACCATCGCGGGCACTTCTTCAGCGTCGATCTCATAGGTCGGCACCATCACACCGGTGCGCTCTTTCACTGAGGCCGCAATCGCATCACATTTAGCAAGAGTACGGCTGGCCAAGTGGATTTCGTGAAATATCTTTGAATTCATCGCCATCTTGTGGACGCAAACCGAGCTCACGCCCCCTGCCCCGACCACCAATACCTTTGACATAATTACGGCCTTTCAAATTCGAATCTTGCGCGTCCTTTAGTAGAATGCGTTAAGGGCTACAAATGATCCGAACACCTACACAAGACGGCGTTCTTGCAGCCGCCAGAAGCATCGCTTCGATATTGCCTCCGACACCTCTTTTGCCGATTGAGATTGGCGGGGTGCGCGCGCATGCAAAAGCAGAAAACCTCCAGCCCATTGGCGCGTTCAAGATACGCGGCGGATGGTGGCGGCTTTCCAATCTCACAGAGGAAGAACGCAAAGCAGGAGTGGTCGCGGTATCGTCAGGCAATCATGCGCAAGGTGTTGCATGGGCCGCCAAGAGGCTGGGGATCAAGGCGACCATCGTTATGCCGCGCGATGCGCCCGAAGTGAAGCTGGTGAACACAAAGGCGCTTGGCGCTGAGGTTGTCCTTTATGATCGGCCCGGAGAAGACCGTGACGCCGTGGCTGCCGATCTGATTAAGACGCGGGGCGGCACGCTGGTTCATGCATTTGGCGATCCGTGGGTGATCGAAGGGCAAGGCTCTGCCGGGATAGAGGCCGCGCAGCAATTGGGCTCCGCCCCGCTGCGCTTTGTCGCATGTTGCGGCGGCGGGGGCCTTGCTGCGGGCCTTGCGCTTGGCTGCCCGGATGCGGCCGTGCATGTCGCCGAGCCTGAAGGTTGGGACATGGTGGGTCAGGCCCTTCGCAAAGGCCAAATTGTCCACGCCGGGCAAGATGCGCCTAAGACGATTTGCGATGCACTCCAGCCCGCAGCGACCAAAGCGCTGAATCTTGGTCTGCTGAAAGACCGTATAGAATCCGCTGTCACGGTAACAGATGACGAGGTGCGCGAGGCTCAGCGCTGGGCCTTTGCAAACCTGCGGTTGGTTACCGAACCAGGAGGCGCGGCAGCGCTGGCCGCGGTGATTGCGGGCAAGGTTCCGGTCGATAAAGGTACGGTCATCATGATCACCGGAGGCAATGCCGACCCTGATATCTTTGCCCAAACTATCGGGGCCTGATCCCCAAGAACGCTCAGGACAAGTTTGACAATCTCCCGCGCCTATCTCAGGAATGGCGTCAAAACCGGGTTAGAGGGATCGTGTTATGCAAGCTCAAATGCTCGCGCCTGCTGCCGTATTGGTGGTCTGGACGCTTATCGTGCTGCTGTGGATTGTCCCGGTGCGTTTCGGTGCAATTGCCAAAGTCGAAGACAAATCGGTCTTCACCGGCAAACAAGGCGGGCGCGGTCAGGACCTGGAAGGCAAAATCCCCGACAAAGCAAATTGGCCAGCGCACAACCACGCGCACCTGCACGAACAACCCACGCTATTCTACGCGGTGAGCGTCATTCTCGCACTTATGGGAGCTGGCGCCATCGACGTGATGTTGGCGTGGATTTATGTTGCGGTAAGGATCGTGCATTCCCTGTGGCAGATCTTGATCAATAAATTGCCGGTTCGTTTTGGCCTGTTTCTGGTCAGTTCAATTGTTCTCATCGTTTTGGCTGTGCGCGCAGTGCTCGCTACCGCTTTTGCCGATCCCGGCCTGGCGCCGCAATAAGTTAGAAGGACCAATTATGATTGGCATTTACCTATGATTGGAATGCAAATTCTCGCCCCAGCGGTCGCGCTGATGATTTGGACCATGGTGATGTGGGTGTGGATGTACGCCACGCGCATTCCTGCGATGAGCAAAGCGCCAGACATCCCCGATCCTGCCAAAATGGTGGGTACAGTCGGTCCAGAGCTAAGGGAAAAATTGCCCGAAAAAGTGAATTGGAAAGCGGACAATTACAATCATCTGCACGAAGCGCCCACGCTGTTTTACGCAGCCGCGATTGTGCTTGCGATCCTTGGTCAGGGAGACGGAATGAACGCGTTTCTTGCATGGATTTATACCGGTCTGCGCATTGCGCACAGCCTTGTGCAAGTCACTGCAAACCGCGTCATGGTCCGCTTTGTGCTGTTCGCATTGTCTAGCGTTATTTTGATCGTGCTGATCGCAAAAGCTGCGATGATTGTTTTCGTCTAAGACGACTAGATTTTGAACGACTAAAGGGGGCGGCCTGCAGGCCGCCCCTATTTATTCGGCCGCCTCGCGTGCGTCTTCAAGAGTTGCGAGGAAGCGCTCTGCGTCAAGCGCCGCCATACAGCCCATTCCCGCCGCGGTGACCGCTTGGCGATAAACGGCATCGGTCACATCGCCTGCTGCAAAGACGCCGGGGATTGAGGTTTTGGGCGTGCCGGGCTCAACCGACAGATACTTGCCGGAGTGCATTGCGAGCTTGCCTTCGAACAATTCGGTCGCTGGCGCATGGCCGATCGCCACAAACGCGCCGTCCACCTCGAGGGTGGAGTTTTCCCCCGTCACCGTGTCTTTCAAATTGAGGTGGCCAAGCGAACCGTCCTCGCCCGCTTCAAAGCTTTCAACCTGCTTGTTCCAAAGCACGTTGATCTTGTCCGACTTGAACACGCGCTCTTGAAGGATTTTTTCCGCGCGAAATTCATCGCGGCGGTGGATCACGGTCACATCATCGGAGTGGTTGGTGAGGTAAAGCGCCTCTTCGACAGCGGTGTTGCCGCCACCGATCACCGCAACCTTCTTGCCGCGATAGAAGAAGCCGTCACAGGTTGCGCAGGCCGATACGCCTTTGCCGCCAAGCGCCTCTTCGCCGGGTGCGCCAAGCCACTTGGCCTGCGCGCCGGTCGCAATCACTATGGTGTCTGCAATATACTCATCGCCGCTGTCTGCGACCGCGCGAAACGGTGAGCCATTGTCGAGATCAACCTCGGTGATGATGTCGTACATCATGCGCGTGCCAACACTTTCAGCCTGCGCCTTCATCTCTTCCATCATCCAGGGGCCCTGGACTACGTCGCGGTAGCCGGGGTAATTTTCGACATCGGTGGTGATGGTCAGCTGACCGCCGGGTTGAAGGCCCTGCACCACAATCGGTTCAAGCATAGCGCGCGCCGCGTAAATCGCAGCCGAATAGCCAGCAGGGCCCGAACCAATGATGAGCATTTTTGTGCGGTGGGTGGTAGCCATAAGTTGTCTCTTAAATTTGCATCTGTGTTGGCAATGATATGGGGGGCTCGCACGCCAATGTCACGCCAGCAAGCGCTCCCTCAGACGAGCTTTGCTTGGGCCATCCACACCTAAAGTTATCGCCAGATAATTGTCGACCGAGCCGTGGTCGCGTGTGACCTCTTTCCAGTACGTTGCAAGGTACTCCTCGCGTACACCAATGAGGTTGCGGATCGCTTCGGGTTCAATCTCGCCGTAATGCGCCTCCATCCGGGGGAGCGATTGGCGTTCAAGGATGTGCTGCGTCGGCGCATCATTGGTGAGCAAAAATTCTGCAAGGATGTCATCATAGTGCACGCCCAGCACATGGAGCAGCAAACTGGCGCCAACGCCCGTGCGGTCTTTACCAGCGAAGCAATGGATCAAATTCCCGCCGCCGCGTGTCTCCACCGCCTTGAAAAAGCGGGAGAACATATCAATCATCGCCGGGTTCACCGGCATGCGGGTGTAGACCGAAATCATCCGCTGACGCCCCTTTTCAGCGGTCATATCGGTTTTATCCAACCCGCCCTCATGGGGCGGCGAACTGGTGGTCTCTCCATCAAAGGCGATCACTTCTGCATCAAAATCAGCATGGCGTTTGCAGGGAAAACTGGCTCGCTCGCTAGCCCCGCGAAAATCCACAACCGTCTTGATCCCAAGGCTCTGGAACAGGTCGAGGTCCGCCTCGCTAGCCTCCATATGCTGGCCGGAACGGTATAGCAGGCCTTGCTTCACTTTAGCACCATCGGCCCCCCTATAGCCGCCATAGTCGCGCAAATTGTGGATGCCATCAGTGGTTAGGAAAGGTTTGGGGAATGGTTCTCGAATCATAGCGGCATGCTCTGACAGCGCACCAGGCTTGCGGCAAGCCGTTCTAACCCGGTGCCCTTAGCCCTTCACCCTTAGGTAGCACTTCGGAGCGTGCGCCAAACGCCCTGTTTGCATAGGGCGCTGTAATGAGAAGAGGCTCAAAACAGCCCTCTCACTCAAATGGTAACAACAACATGTCCTTTATCCTCATCGCCGACGACGACGAACTCATTGCAGAGCTGGCCAGCCAGGTGCTGATTGATGCAGGCCACGCATCCGGCTGGGTGACGAGCGCTGAGGAATGCTGGGAGCTTTTGAAAAAGCGCCGTCCGGACGTGATCTTGCTCGATCACGATATGCCCGGAATGAGCGGGATAACTATGCTCAGAAAACTGCGACAATCCGAAGACTTCTATGATCTGCCCGTCCTGATGTTCACCGCGATGAACGGCGCGCAGGATGAAAGCCAGGCGATCTATGCCGGTGCCAATGGTTTCATCCGCAAACCTTTTGACCCGCGCGGGCTCACGAACAGGGTGCAGCGCGTGCTTGCCAAACGCACCGATCAGCAGCGTCACCAGGATCTTCAAACTTATCTGGAGCAGAGCGCCGGGATCACCAGCCCCGCGGCGGGTCCCAGACGCATCTTGTAGCGTTTAGTCTGCTGCAAGATCGTTGCAGAAATTGGTCGTCCATTCGCGCACATTGTCATCGCGGACAGTCGCGATCATAGCCTCGTAGCGGCTCTTTCGCTCCTCCAACGGCATATCGAGCGCTTTGCCAATCGCCATTGCCAGAGCATCGGGGCTGTGCGGGTTGACAAGCAGCGCGCCTTTGCCGTCACAGTCCAGCTGATACGCGGCTCCCGCAAAATCAGAGAGCACCAGAACGCCGGGGTCTTCGGGATCTTGGGCTGCGACATATTCCTTGGCGACGAGATTCATTCCATCGCGAAGCGGAGTGACGCAGCCAACCTTGGAGGCGCGGAAGAAACCGAAGAGTTCCGCGTGCGAATAGCCTTGGTTCACATAGCGAATGGGCACCAAATCAACCTCAGAACGCGCGCCGTTTATCTGACCGGTTTTCTGTTCGAGAGTCTCGCGAATTTCCTGATAGCTGGTCACATCCTCGCGGCTAGGCGGCGCAATTTGCACAAACACAAGGTCGCGCACACGCTCGGGGTGTGCATCAAAGAAGCGTCCGATGCCGTCGATGCGCTCAGGCAGGCCCTTCGAATAATCAAGCCTGTCGACACCGATCATACAGGTCCGCCCCCGGATAGAGGCAAGAAAACGCTCTTCGGCCTCTTTGGCCTCAGGCTTTGCCCCTTCTCCCTGAAAATGCTCCCAATCAATACCGATAGGATAAGCGCGCGCGATTGTTGTGTGGCCTTCGTGGGTGATTTGGCCGGTGTCATGGTCAACATCCGCGCCAAGCTCGTTTTCGCAATAGTGGACGAAAGAAGAGAGCCATTCCGGTGTCTGAAATCCGATGAGATCATAAGAAAGCATGGTCTTCACCAGCCGCTCATGAAACGGGAGCGAGGTGAGCAAACGGGTTGGCGGCCACGGTGTGTGCAGGAAGAACCCAATGCGGTTCTTCACCCCGCGCGAGCGCAGCCTCTCGCCCAATGGAATAAGATGATAATCGTGGACCCACACAAGGTCCTCTTCCTCGATCAGAGGCATCACGCTTTCGGCAAAGCGGTCATTCACCCGCTCATAACTTTCGCCCGTTTTGTTTTCATAACGCGCCAGATCAATGCGGTAATGGAACAGCGGCCACAGGGTCGAATTGGCATAGCCATTATAATATTCATCGAGTTCCTGCGTCGACAGGTCGATCGTGGCCGTGGTCACTCCATCTGTGCGCTGGAGGTCCATATTGCCAAGCTGTTCGTTGTTTTCCTGACCCGACCACCCGAACCAAACGCCGCCGCGATCTTTGAGCGCCGCATTCAAAGCGCCCGCCAATCCGCCTTGCGCGCCAGCAGCGCCGCGCGCTTTAGGCACGGCCACACGATTAGAGATAACAACGAGACGGCTTATCGCACTTCACTCCACGGCTTGGACAACAGCCCTGCGCAGTTGATCACACCTACTAAGGAATAAGTCTGCGGGAAGTTCCCCCAAAGTTCGCCGGTCTCATAGTCAAGGTCTTCGCTCAGCAAGCCCGATGTCGTGGTGTGGCTTAACATGGTTTCAAACAAAGTGCGCGCTTCATCGCTGCGGCCTGCCAAATGCAGCGCTTCGATGAGCCAGAAGGTGCAGACGTTAAACGCGGTCTCAGGCGCGCCAAAATCGTCTTCTGCCGCATAACGCAGCATGTGATCGCCCCGGCGCAAGTGCTCCTCAACAGCGGAAAAGGTCTGTTTGAACCGTTCGTTGTCGGGCGAGAGGAACCGCAGTTCCACCATCTGAAGAAGCGATGCGTCGAGGTAATCGCTTTCAAAACTCGCGCCGTAATGGCCGCCCTTGCCGCTTGCATCGCTCTTCCATGCTTTCTGGTCGATGGTCGCAGCAATCTTATCGGCGCGCTCACGCCAATGGCGAACCCGGTCGGGCTTTCCAAGGTGATCGGCCACATTAGCGAGGCGGTCACACGCCGCCCAGCTCATCACAGCAGAGTAGGTGTGCACCTCCTCGCGGGTACGGAACTCCCAAAGCCCGGCATCGGGTTGATCGTGCATACTCCACGCCATTTCACCGACCTCCTCGAGGCTTGCAAAATCGGCATCGTCAGCTGGCCGCATCAAGCGTTGATCAAAGAAACCTTGCGCGCTCGGCAAAACAATCTGGCCATAACAATCATGCTGGATTTGTTTGTAGGCCGCATTTCCCTGCCGCACCGGCCCCATCCCGCGATAGCCAGCGAGATAAGAGGCGGTTGTCTCATTGAGTTCGCTCTCACCCATGACAGAATAAAGCGGCTGGATTTGCCCTCCGCGCGCGCTGTCGATGATGTTGCGCAGATAGGTGAGATACTTCTCCATCACATCGAGCGCGCCGAGGCGATTGAGCGCTTGCACCGTGTAATAGCTGTCCCTGATCCAGCAGTAGCGATAGTCCCAATTGCGCTCCGAATTGGCTGCCTCGGGGATGGAGGTTGTGAGCGCTGCAACTATAGCGCCGCTCTCTTCATGCTGGCACAGTTTAAGCGTGATCGCGCAGCGGATGACCTCTTCTTGCCATTCAAGCGGGACTGAAAGCCCTCTCACCCATCGCTGCCAATATTTCCGGGTCGCTTGCTCCATCGAGCGGACCGTTTCGCGCAAGTTTCCGACATAAGGCTCATCAGGTCCAAGAAAGAAGTGCGTGTCTTCCTCGATCCGGAAGGTGCGGTCCTCCAAAATGTAGCCGACGGCGGCATCAGTGGAGAGGCGCAAGACATGTTGCCCAGCAAGATAGCGAATGTGGTTGGTGCCACTAGTGGTTTCGGCAAGCCCAGCGCCATAATTCTTAGTCGGTTTCAGCACCACTTTGACGCGCGGATGACCTTTAATCGGGCGCACAATCCGCGCATAGGCAACCGGACGATACATCCGGCCAGATCGTTCAAAACGCGGACAAAAATCGAGAATTTCAACCGCGCTGCCGTCATCAGCCTCAAGCGTGGTCACAAGGATCGGTGTGTTGCGGATGTAGCGCTGCGAAGACTTGGTCTGGCCTGCCAGCTCAAATCGCCAGATGCCTGCATCGCGCTGGCTGTCGTTGAGCAGCGCTGAGAACACCGGGTCCCCATCGACCCGCGGAACGCAGCCCCAGACAAGCGCGCCTGTGTCATCAATAAGCCCAGAGACCTGACAATTGCCAATCGGCCATAACTCAAGGTTCGAAGTCGTATCCATGCGCTATATCTCCAACCATTTGTGCACTGAGGGAACATCGGGAAGGCGGTAGCGCGCAGCCGTTTGCTCGCGCTCGCCCACAAGAATACCTGCCCCGCCCCGGGCTTCGCAAGCAGCAAAGCCAGCCTCATCAGTCAGATCATCGCCAAGAAACAGGGGCCGCGCACCTTTGAACATGTCAGTGCTCATAAAAGCCTCAACCGCTGTCCCTTTGTCGCCGCCATCTGCAACAATCTCAATGACGAATTTGCCGCCTTGCGCTTTGCAGCCGTGCTCGGCGGCAAGGTTCGTGGCGAAGGCAATCGCCCGCTCACCCGCTGCGGGATTGCTGCGATAATGCAGCGCGCCGCCGTGGGGTTTGTGTTCGTAATTTGCGCCGTTCTCATCGGCAAAAGCGCGAAGAGCAGCTTCGATCTGGGCGGGTAAGGCCCTCGCCGCCTTGCCCAATGCCTCTCCTGAAGCGGTGCGCATATCGGTGCCGTGTGAGCCGGCGACTGCTATTGGCAAAGCCCCCAAATGCTGCTCGATATCGTCAATCGCCCGCCCGCTTACCAAAGCGAGGCGGCCGTCCAAGCGCTGCGACAATTTCGCCAAACGGGCCGCCAGCCCCCCAATCGGTGCAATCGCATCAGGGCCCGGAGCAAGCTCAACCAAAGTCCCGTCAAAGTCGAGAAACAGCGCTGGGGTCTCGGTGAAAGAGCTAAGCGCTGGGGGTGCGCTCAATGCGGTCGCGGATGGCATGACTGCAATGTGTAGAGAAAAGCGCGCTAGCGTCAATCGGAATGCTGCACCGCAGCAATCTGCATTGATATGTGCGTGAGCTATTCGATTTCGTAGCGCACCGTAATTGTGAAGGTCGTGCCGCCCGCAAGGGCTCCATCCGGGTTCACACGGAAATCGGTGATATTGGCATCGCATCCCGTCCCGTCATCGACCGGCGTATAGGAAAAGCTTGCCCCGTTATCGCTCGAGAACTCCACATCATCCGCACCTGACCCTAGGCTTGCAAAGGCATAAGTAAGGCCAGTGTTTGCCCCCGGATCATTGAAGGTAACCGGCCCTCCCGCACTATCGATTAGGCACATCCGTGCATCTTCTGGACCATTGTCGAGCACACTCACGGTGTCTGCAAATGTCGCATTGGCGCCGGTGTTGGTGACCGTAATCAAATATTCAACCGTCGCGCCGGGAATGGCTTTCGGATTGTTATTTCCATTGACCGGGTCGGCGATGATTGAGCTGATCTTGCTCACGGTCAAATCGACATCGGGGGTACAGAAAAACAGGTCGTGCAAGCCAATGCCCTGCTGAGTTGGATCCGCTGGCGCGGTCGTGTGGTTGCCATATCGAAGTACGATCGTGTCCACCGTTTGTGTAAAGGTCACAACCGCATTGCCCAATGCCGCGTCAGAATTGGAGCTACCGTCACCAATGATCTGATTGCCACTGACAAAGTTCACATTACCATTCGTGAGTTGGGGGAGCACGACCGCGCCGCCATTCAGACCTTCCACCTCGAGCCTGTCCGCAAATTGGTTCACACCGAAGTCAACGTCAAAAACTGAGAATTGAACACCTGTGAAGGAGCGAGGCAGAGTGATAGTGATGACAACTTCGCCCGCTTGATTGGCTTGGTCTGTGACCACAGTGAGTGTATCTTCTGCTGGGTTCAAACCACCCCCGAAGATGTTAAACACGGTCGGATTTTGTCCTCCAAATGGGGCACTGTTTAGATAGGTGCCATCATTGGTCAATTGGAACCGAATGTCGCCCAGCCCGGCAAAATCGTAAGAGTTGTCGGTTGAACCAGCGGTCCAGCCTGGGATCTGATCCCAATCGAAAATCGAAACACCTGCGGGACATGCCAGCGAAGGTGGAACGCCAGGGGCACGCCCACTTTGAACCGTGAAGCTCGCTTCGGCATAGTCGTCCTCCGTTGTCGCGCCATTCCCTGCTGTGGAATCAAAATCTGGTTCATTTACCGCGATAATTTCGGCAATATTGGTCACTGTGGTGCCAGTTGCCGCCGATATAGTCCCACTGAGGGTGATGCTGGCGCTTTCGCCCGGGGCAAGATTGGGCACGGTCCAATTGCCACTCGCCTGATCGAATGATCCATCGCCACTTGCAGAGCTGAAGGTGAAGCTGCCTGGAAAGGTGTCGCGCACAACCACTCCCGTGGCGGACTGCGTCGAAATTGTGTTATTAGTAACGGTTAGACGCCAGTTCGCCACGCCACCTTGCACTGGGGGTGAGCCGAGGAGAGACTTGGCGAGCGACAGGTCTGCACCCTGAGCAACGGTCGCCTCGTCATAGGTCAATGTGGAAAGCCCCACGAACTGCGGCCCTGGATCTCCGGTGCCGGTATGAATTCGCATAACCACTCGAATGCGCTGAACTTGAGTGCTGTTGAAATCGAAAGCGATATCACCGTCGGTCGTAAATTGGCCCGAAGGTGAAGTTCCGCGCCAGCCATTGATAATAGCGTCATTAGTGCGAGTGACTGAAGGCCCTGCAGTCCACAAAGCGTTGTTGTTTGCTGCGTTGGTAAAGCCGCCGGTCAAATCGTCGTCATAGAAGACCTCAATCGCATCCACCCCGCCGCCGCCATTGTCGACATCGCTAAGGATGAAATTGAAGTTCTCAACTGAGCGGCTGAGTACAATATCGTAAGTGACAAAGTCGTCCGGATCGAAGGACGAGTTGTCCATATTGAGTAGCAGCGGGCGGACACCTGCGCCGATCTGACCACTAAAGTAACTTAAGAAATCTTGAGCAAAGAAGGCTGGCGTGAATGTTCCTCCATCGGTCGTGACCACCCTTGTGACGGTTGCTGTCGTATCGTCTGAACCGACAACGACTGTCCCGCTTGGGAAAGTCCCCTGGCTTGGCTGTCCCGCATCGCCCCAATCTATATCTTCGCTTTGTGCCTGAGCAACGCTGGGCATAAGCGACAATGAGAGCAGGATTACACCCGCCCAAACCTTAGCCAATTTTAGCGAGCTTGCGATGTGTCCGAACATGGCCTGGGTATATGGATTCTTGGTAAACAGAGCGTTTACTGTTTTGCAATCGTTACAAAGCTTTCCGCTCACCGCCCCAGACCCAGAAAGTCAAAGCTGCTGGTGTCGAACTTGAGGCGTACGCTTGCGAACACACCTTTGTCAGTGTTGCGCGCTTCGGAGAAATCCCCATCACGGAAGCCCTCCACGTTGTAGCCAACGATTAGGAGCATATCATCCAATGGGGTAAAGCCAATGGTCGGACCGTAGGAGAAACTCGTCACTTCATCCTCAAGGTTTGAGCGCACGGTCGCGGTTGCGCCGATCTCAAATTTCTCGCCAATACCGATGCGGGCATCTGCGCCAACGAAGACAGTTGTACCAGAGAACTCTGTGCCCTCGAACTCGTCGAAATTGTAGCGGCCGCCCAGGAACAGACCGAATTCATTGCGGCGCGTCTGGCGGGTAATGCCATTCTCATCTTCGTTCCAATTGCGCGGGCTCCAATTTGTGGACCAGCTGGCAATCACGCGGCGCGAAGTTGCATCGCCGTCCACGATGAGAGCGCTTGCGCCTGCACCGCCCGCTTCGCCAGCAACGGCGCCTGTCACTTTGTCGCTACGATACTCAAGCTTGCCGAGCATGGCGATTTCAGAGGCATCAGGACGGTGAGCAAATGCGATTGCTGCGTCTATGATCTCAACTTCTGGGCCAAGCTCGTCTTCGGCGCGCGTCCAAGTAATGCCGGAGCCAACAACGCTGCCCTCGCCCAGTTGACGGATACCGCCAAAGGTTGCGCCGTAACGGTCTGCCAGCTCGCCATCGCGATATTCGCCGCGGGCTGTGAGGCTCCAGCGGTCCTTGCGCCATGCACCGCCAAGGGTGACTGCTGTGAAGTCTTCGAACAGTTGGCCACCAGTCAGTTGACCGCCCGAGGCCGCAGGTTGCTCCACGTTGATAAGGTCAGATGCATCAGGTACGCCGTTCAAAGTGCGGTTGCCGTCGATAGTCGCATCGAGCGAGAATTCAGGGCTAACCTGAAGCGTCTGCGAAAGGCCAAAGGCTGCAAATGTGCGGTTGCCCAGCTCGCCCACGGTTTCCTGACCCACAGAGGTGATCACCTGACCGCCCTGCCATGGGGTAAGCTCAATTCCGCCGCGAAGCGTGCGTGCGTCGATCTCTTCGCCGTCGGCGATCTCGTAGGTGCCCACAAGGCGCACACCATTGGCAATCGCATAGCGAGCGCCAATGCGGTGACGTGCCGGAAGGTCAATGCTGTCCGCCTGGTCGAGCGCGATTGCGGTCGATGCTGACAGCTCGAGGCTGTTTTCGAACAGGCGCTGGGTCGCACCGCCTTCGAGGACTGTGGAGCTGTTGGTCGTGCCATCAGCGAGACGGTCGTCGAAATGCGTAAGGCCCAAGCGGAAATCGGTATCAGCGCGTGTCAGGCTCAGCTGGGTTTGCGCGGCGCGGCGGCGTGAACTGTCAGTAAGGCTGTCATCCTGCCAAACGCTGCCCAGAACGCTGAGGTTGTCGCCCAGGAACACGCGGCCATCGACACCGAAGCGGCGGCGGCCAAGGTCAACGCCGTTTTGCTGACCAATCCCGTAGTCTTCGTCAAGCTGACGAGCATAGGCAAGAAGGTCCACTTTGCCGGTTTGGTGCTGCACTTCAGCAAGCCAGCCGGTTGCAGTTTCACCTGCGCTGCGGCTCACAGCGAATTCGCCGCGCACTTCGGTGCTGTCGCCAAGGTTTGCGCGAAGGTCGAGTGTGCCGATGTTGGTGCGCTCGCCTTCACCTCTGTCGGTGATTGCATTGGCGCCAATGCGGACCCGGCCATCGCCGCTGGTCCAGTCAGCGCGCACGCCTGCATTAAGTTCACCCTCGCCAAAACCGTCTGTCTCAAACTCAACGATAATGAATTGCGGGTTCAGGTCTTCGTCGCGGCTCAGTACAGGGCGCGTGAAAGTGATCGTCCCTGAAAGCAGGTCGAGATCATAGTCGATGAAGCGCGCCAGAGTGGTCGTGCGAACGATTTGCTCGGGACGGAAACGGTCACGCACTTCGATGGTCACGCGCTCAGAGTTTGCAAGCACGCGGCGCGAGCCAAGATCATATGGACCAGTGATACCCTGACCTTGAATTTCAAGGCGCTGAAGGCGGGTAGAGATTTCAGCTGCGAATGCGCTGGCTTTGAATTGGCCCACGCGCGCTTCGCCCTTAACACCGGTTGCGGTGCGGTTGTAACGAGCAAGGCGTGTCTGGTCGAAAGCGGTCTCAAAATCGCCATAGAGCGCGTAGAAGGTCGCGGTTTCAATACGAACATAGAGGTTCTCACGCGAGGCAGCGTCGAAGCGGCGCGAAGAGCCGTCTGCGAAGACAGTGTAATACGCGTTAGGATCCAATGTCCCAAGCACGCGCTGATCTTCGCGCTGCTCGGCGCTGTCATAGGCGATAGTGGTCAGGAACTTACCCAGAATGCGGCCCTTGGCATAGAGCGCAACGCGCGCATCATCGCCAAGATCGCTGGCAAAGCGGCCTTCACGTTGCATGTTTTCAGCAACCGATTTCGCGCCCACGGTGCCTTCTGCAAGACCCACGATAGTCCACTCGATATCGCCCGGAGTGATCCAGGTCTCAAGCTGCTGCTCGCGCACCAGCTCACCATCGTTGAAGTCAAAGTCGAGACGCAGCGAGCCAGACACCATGGTTGGTGCAAGTTCAATGCGAGCAATACCGTCCGTGCCTTCAACAACCCAGCGCGCTTGGCTAGGAGTGAAACCGGTGAGCTGGTTCAACTGTTGGCGATCGACCTGCTCAGCGCTCTCGTAAGGCGCATTGAGAGTGAAGTTGCCGCTGACACCTTCACGCAGCGGACGGTTGTTGCGGTCAAGGACGCGGATCGCAGCGACGGGACGCGTGCGGCCATCGGCTACAAGGTTTGAAAGCTCAGGAACCAGCTCAACGCGTGTTGGTGTGGTGGTGAAGAACACTTCGCGCTTGAAGGTTTCGTTGACGCCGCCAAAGGAGTTCACAACGTCCGCTTCAAGCACTGTGCGTTCGCCCTCAAGGACGATGCCGCGCCATGTGCTGACCGCGAAACGGCCTTCCGAAGGGGTCAAGGTGCCGTCGAAGGAAAGGCCGCCAACTTCTTTGCCATTGACGCGCAGTTTGATTGTTTGACCGCGGCGGTGACGGATAGCCACGCGGATCGCTGGAGCGCGCGGATTTGCTGTCAAGCCAGGTGTAAGGAAGCCGTCTTCGCCATCGCCAAGCGCAATCCAATCAGTGTTAGGCGCAAAGGATGGCTCAGCGCGCTCAGCTGCCTCAGCGGTGCTGCCAGGAACGCCGTCTTGGGCGAGGTTTACAGCGGAGATGGGGTCGTTATCACGCTCAACGCTTGGGATGCCCGAACCGCCAGCAATCGCATTTACAGCGCGGGCTGTGGCACCGTCTGGGCGAGTTTCGCCGAACAGTGGCGCAACTGCTGCGTCGGTTTCAGCAAGCGTCAGTTCCGGAAATTCAATATGGAAATCTGCAACCGCGAGCGAGCCGCCCTGCCCGATGATGAAGCGCGAGCTTGCGCTGCCAGCATTGCGGGTGTCGAGGTGGCAGTTCACGAGCTCACCGCCCTCTGGAACGGTCATACGGGCCACAGCCACCACGTGAGTGCCTGGAACTACGCCTTCAAAGTGATAGCGGCCATCTGCGTCGGTGATTGCGTAAGAACCATCTTCCAGAACAACGCGCACTCCGGGCACGCCGGGGCGTGGATCATCACGGGTATCACGCACAGAGCATGGACCAGCGGTGATGCGGCCAATGATGGTCAAGCGGTCCGCAATCGTCTCACGTTCAACTTCGATCGCTGCACCAGCGCGCGTTACACGGCCAAGCGAATCCACGGTAACAGCTTCGTTGACTGCCTGCCCTGGGCTCGCATCAGGACGCACCGACACTGCATATGTAACACGAACGCTTTCGCCGCCATCCAGATCGCCAAGAGCGACTGTCAAGGTGCTGCCATCTGGGGCGAACTCGACAACGTCAGGAGCTTCCTCACCGTTCACGCGCACCGTGTCAGGGCGGAAGCGCAGGCTGGTCGAAGGTGTGTCTGTCAAAACCACATTGCGCTTTGGACGCGATGGATCGTCGTTGCGCGCGGTGATCGAATAGAACACAACATCGCCCGGCTGCACACGGTCACGCGACGCCGTTTTCACAAGCCCAATGTCAATACCCGGACGGTCAAGGGGGATATCCACTTGCACCGGTGTCGGGTCTGTCAGTGTGAAACTCGCACCGAAAGACGCGTCGAGAATAACAAACTCACGCCCATCTGGACGGCGCAGCTGCGCCAGGTTTGCAGGGCTTACCACAGAAGGCGCGGTGTAAGGCTCAGGCGGCTCAATTACGAGACGGTAATCGCCAAGGGATGTCAGCGGGAACCAGAATTCGCCCTCGTCCTGCGTAAAGGTGAACTCACCATTCGCACCAAAGAGGATCGGCTCACCTGAAATAACCGTCGAAGGCCACGGTGTCACGCCGTCCTCGGCAAATACCGTTGCGGGCAGGCCTGTGACAGCGTCAACCAACGTGACAACTGCGCCAGATACCGGCTCACCGGTTTCACTGTCGAAAACAACGCCAAATGGATCTGCAAGCACCTCAACCTGTGTCTCGACCAGAACGGTCGTTTCATCCGGGAGGTTCGCTTGAATAAAGATCGTCGCGCCTTCATTGACGCTGAGCTGGCAGTCGCCCGATGCCGGTTGAGGCGGAATGCGGGTGGTGCCAATCTGGCCGACAAAGACGCCAGTATTCGCGCCAGTTTCAAAAATCGTGAGGGTCTCTTCATCACCGGTGGATGTGGTGATGGTCACTGAAAGGCGGTCAGCTTCAGTTTTATCTACGTTTGCCGCCAAAGCAGTGATCTCGAACAACACCGTTTGCCCCGTTGTAATCGAGGTTGTGACTGCCGCCATGCCCTCTTGCGGGGTCAATTCTACGGTGTTTGAAGATGCATCGCCGCCGCTGCCTGATGCAGGCGCCTGCGCATTTGCCGCGCACAAGGGTGCCCGGAAGTTGAGGTCGACATCGCCCTGAGGGGTCGAGCGAAACGCTCGAATCACAGGAGGAGGCAATGTGACATCGAATTCTATTTCGTTGGAAACCGTTTGGCGCTGACGCCCCTCAATGGTCCAGCTGGCTTCCGCAGTGTTGTTAATGGTGCCGATAACCTCGGCCTCATCGGTGGTGTCTTGCGCAAGGGCATTTCCTCCGAGCACGCCGAATGGCAGCAGGACTGCACTTAGTCCTGCCGCCAAACGCTTAAGAGAAGAGCACACACGCATGGGTCTAATATCTCTCTAAATCAGCGATCTAGTTGATCGTGACTTCGAAATAGACCGAGTTGGTGGCCGCAGCTGGAACGTCTGCAAGTGTGCTATCAATAACACCTGCACCATTCGCGCCGCCAGCTGTGAAGATGGCGTCATTGCCCTCTTCATCATTACCACCGCTACAAGTCGCGACCGGGGTTGCGCCCGAATTGTCGACACTTGCCGTGCCGTGGAAGATGCCTGAGCCAGGTGTGAAGGTCACATCGCCTGGAAGGTCATCGTTCACGGTAACGGCTGTCGCCGGAGCTGCGCCGCTCGCGTTGGTGACTGCAATACAATATTCGATCACAGCGCCAGGGATGGCTTTTGGATTGGTCGTGCCGTTCACCGGATCGCTGACGATACGGCTGGATTTCACAACCGACACAACTGCGCCAGCAACAGAGAATGAACCCTCATCAGAGTGATCACCGCCTGCAACGCCTTCTTCAGCAGTACCTGAATCATCGCCGAGGACTGTGTCCACGCCGGCTGTGTTCGCATCACCATTGTTCGCGTTGATTTCAGCACCGAGGCCGGCACCGCCCGCTTCGTGCGCATCAGCAACCAGAACAAGGTCGAAGGTATCGCCGTTCACCGCATCCGTGGTGATATCAGCAACAACAAGAACGCTGAGGGTTTCAGAACCCGCACCGTCGTCGGCTGCCACTTCGTCGAGGAAAGTGATCGGGCCAGCGTCAATTTCCGCTTGGTCGAGAACGCCGTCACCATTGAGATCTTCATAAATTGTGATGTTCTCAATGTTGGCAGCAGTCCCGCCAGTCAGAACGGTAGAGAGGTCAAGATCGACCGTATCGTTCGACAGGTTGGTCACGTCAAAAGCCAAAGTGGCCTGAACTTGACCTGGCGCAACCTCAACAGGGCTCACGCTGGTCAAATTGACGTTCACGTCGATCACGCGGTCAACGGTGAATGTGTCACTGTCGGTCGCGGTTTGTGTTGTGTTGGGGTCGTTACCGACCTGGTAGGAGACTGACACGGAGTTCGTGATCGTTTCTCCCGCCGTTGTTCCGACTGCGAGAGCCGGAGTGCTGGTCATCGCAATAAGCGCGACCGCGCTTACTGCCCCCAGCAACCTCTTAGAATGTCTCATTGCAAGTGGTCCTTTGCGAGTGTGCGCCTTGCGTCAAAACTTCCGCCCACAAGGCTTGGCGGTCACATTCCCTCAGCCGTTGCCGAGCAGAGGAAAGAAATTAGATTTTCCGCAGAAATTCAGCGGATTATGGCAGGGTATTCGAGGCGGCCGCTTTCACCCGGCGCAATCTCTGCGAGCGTCCAGCGAACATGCGTCACATCTTTGTGCTGAGCGGTTCGCGAACTGCCATCGTCGAGCGCGACTGTGAGCGAGGCGAGCACGCCCCAGCTCTTGCCGCCATCGACGGAGACCTCGAGGTTAGCGTCGGCGTCGGATGCAAGACGAACAGGTTTTGGAAGCGGGTTGGTCACAACGAAATTCTTCACCGGCTCATCGCCCGAATTCGAATAATCCGTACCAAACACCAAGCGGTCGCCCGGTACGATTTTGTCAGGTTCAACAAGCTCGGTGGTTGTGTTGCCGGCATCATCAACCGTGGTGACAACCGCTTTCACATCGCCAGAAAGCGATACAGGGTTCGCGTCTTGAGCGAGCGCTGGCACTGCGAACATGGCCGAGGCTGCAAAAGCGATTGTTACAAAAGCTGTTTTGAGAGTGTTCATTGATTTGACCCTTTTTGCTTTGTGTTCTGATTCAGTCGATCGTGACGTCGAAGGTTACTTCGAAGGTGTCACCGCCAGTGACGGTGCCGATGTCGACTGAGATGCCTGTGGTGTCGGAACCCTCGCCTGCGTCATCACCCGCCTCATCGGTGAGTGCGCCGCCATCCAGGGTAAGGCTGCCTGCTACGTAAGTGGTGTCGTCTGGAATGGCGTCGGTGATGACCAGGCTGTCAATCGAGCCGCTTCCTTCTATGACCGCGTTGAGCGTAAAGGTTGCTACCGTGCCCGGAACTGCGCTGTCGTCGCCAAATGGGTCGACGAGGCTAACCGCTTTGGTAAGTTCAACAGTGGTCAGGCTGATAACAAGCGAACCTGTCTCGGCAGCATCAGCGCCCGTTGCGCCAACGATTGCATCTCCGCCGTCAACACCTGCGCCTGCAAATAGAGTTCCCGGCGCGCCTGTGCCTGTTACCGCTTCGGCAAGCAGTTCAACATCACTGGTTTCTTCGTCGCTCACGCCGCCTGGCACCTCGACAATCACAAAAACAGTAACCGCTTCATCAGGAGCGAGCTCCGGTGTGGTCTCTGGCCCGGTTAGGATCGTATCGACCCCTGGGTCATAAACACCGTTGTCATTGGTATCGATTGCGATCGAGGTGATGGTTGTGTCGAAATCGTTGCCAGCCACCGCTGGGTTAGCCGTAAGAGTGAATTCTTCCGGGCCGTTGCCTTGGTTCGTCACTTCGAAAGTTAGAATATCCTCGCCGACTTCTGAAGCGACCGGACCGCCATCCTGCGACGTCACCGTCACATCGACCAATTCGTCCACCCGCACAGTAACAGTGTTTGATTCCACCGTCCTAATGCCCTCGCCATCCTCAAAGGTGGCGCTGGCTGTGTTTTCAATAAGAGACCCTGCATCGACGCCCGCGGCCATAGCCGGAGCGGAAACGGTAAACGTCGCCAATACGGTTGTGGCGAACAGTGAACGGATGAGTTTCTCGGTATCCATACCTAGGACAAATACCCAGAAATGGTTATCAACCCCTTACTGCCACTTGTAAAACGCGGTAAAAGCCAAGGAGTTCTGCGGGTTTAGCGAAACTGGGGCTAAGGTTAATCTGGCGTTCAGGCCTTAGTCGTTCAAAAACTATGGAAAATGCGTTGCTACGGGATTTCCAACAGAGCGAGCAGTGCAAAGCTCGCCAACCAATGTTCGCCCATATAATCACCCGCTATATGAGGGATCGCCGCGGAAAGATGTTGCTCGGCGCGGGACTTGAGCAGATCTGATGCATAAGAGCCGCCCAGCGCGCGTTCTATGCGAAGGAGACACCAGGCGCGGCTGAGATTAAGCCCGTCGAGATGCGCAATTTTGCCATCGCTGCGGTCTGAGACGGAGACGGGATGGCACTCGCGCTCGGTCCAGCCATTGCGCAAAGCCAGCGCGTCAAACCACGGGGCGAATGCCATGGGCGTCATGACATCGCTCATCAGGCAGGCTGCTGTTAAGACGGGCGATAGGAACTCATCGCCCCCCGGCTCCCACCCTGCATAGTCGGTTCTGTGAGCAAAGTTGCGCATGGCCCACTCGTCGATAAGAGCGAGGAGATGCGCGTCACGCTCCTGCGCCCACGCGCGGGCCAGCGTCAATGCAAAGGCAGTGTTGAAATGAGTGCCGACAGTTATCGGATATGTGAGAAGCGGCAGAAACTCTTTGAACCGCGCGGCAAAAGCGCGCGCCAAAGGTTCTAGGCGCTTGCCCCATTCCTGATCCTCATGGTGCTCAGCCTCGTGATGGAGATACAGCAACCAAGCCCAGCCATAGGGCCGCTCCCAGCCGCGCGTCGTCGGACGCTCAAGGTAGGCCAGCTCGGCGGCGAGGTTGACCTCACTTAAGGTTGTTTCAGCCAAACCGGCAATCTGGGCTGCTTCTGCCGAACCAAGGTCTTTGCGCCTTAAGCGTAACAAAAGCCACCACGAATGGACGCAGGAATGCCAATCGTAGCTGCCAAAGAAGGCCGGATGAAGCTCGCGCGGGGTCTTTGCATCGCCATCATCGGCCATCACATGGCCGGTGAAATTGGGGTATTCCTGCCCCACATGACCAAGCGCGATTTTAGCAAACTTGCTTGCGATGTCCGGCGTAAGTGTCAGTTCCACAGGAGAAACGCCCCTACATAGATGATTATGACATTGCAAAACCACAGCGGCACGGCGGTGCCGATCTGCTGACGGATAACCGCGTTCTGGTCTTTAAGCTCGAGCAAGGCTGCGGGCACGATATTGAAATTGGCCGCCATGGGCGTGAGCAAAGTACCGCAGAACCCTGCAAGCATACCCACAGCGCCAATCACCGCTGGATTTCCGCCATACCCCTCCACCAGAAGCGGGATGCCAATCGCGGCGGCCATAACCGGGAAGGCGGCGAAAGCGTTGCCCATGATCATCGTGAACAGCGCCATGCCAAGGGCGAAAACAACAACCGTAAGGAAGACGCTCCCCTCGGGGATCGCACTGCTGGCCGCACCGCCGATAATGTCGCCCACTCCCGCCAGCGCAAACACCGCGCCCAGCGCTGCGAGCATTTGCGGCAGGATCGCTGCCCAGCCGATGGAATCGAGCAAACGGCGCCCTTCCTGAACAGGTGCGAGCAATGGCGGACGCAGCCAAACCATTGCAGCGACAAGCGCGATCACCACACCAATCCCAAACAGGATGAGCGTCTCGCGCCGCTCTTCAAACAGGCCAGTCTCAAGGAGCGGGGTGTAATTGTAAACCAGTGTTCCTGCGACAGCAGTGATCGGCACAATCAGAGCCGGAACAAACAACCTGTTGCCGAGCGCCTCAGAAAAGGCAGAGCGTTGCTCTGGCGTTGTCGTCTCTGGGTCAGAGCGTTTCAATCCGCCCATGCCCGCAATCGCCACCAGCGCCAATACCAGCACACCATTGGCCAGATCACCAAGATGGGTGCCAGCAAAAAAGCTGACAGCCAAAAGACCCCAAAATGCAGCGTTTCCTATGCGTTTATCGCCGATGCTCAGAATTGACCAGAAGGCGAAGAACGCGCCTGCGAGCCAATATAGCCATTCATAGGTAATCATGGCGCGCGCCTCCCCAATGAGCGGTCAAGGGCATTGATGCGCCACGAATGAATAAAGAACGCACAGATGGCTGTTGGGATCGCCCAGACCGAAAGCTCAAGCGGCGTAAGAGGGTATCCAGAACTCTCAAAAACACCTTGAATCAATAGGATAGATGCGATTGCGAAGAATATGTCTTCACCAAAGAAAAGACCCACATTGTCGGTCGCCGCCGACATGGCGAGGACTTTTTCGCGGTCTTCGGGTTCCAATTGCCCATGCGATTTTTCCGCCGCGGCCTCCGCCATTGGGGCAACCAGTGGACGCACCGCCTGAGGATGACCGCCAATATCCTTCATTCCCAAAGCCGCAGTGATCTGACGAAAGCCAAGATAGATGACGAGAAGCTTGCCCATAGTCGCCCCTCGCACACTCTCGATCACCGAGCGCGCGCGCTGTTGCAGGCCGTGACGTTCAAGCAGGCCGATAACTGGTAAAATGATCCAGGTTACAGAGATATAGCGGTTATCGTTAAAAGCTTTTCCCAAGGCCTCAACCACACCGATGAGATCAATACCTGCCAAAAGCCCTGTTGCGACCGCAGCGCCGACCACGACCATCAGCGGGTTGAACCGCAATGCAAAGCCGATCACCACCAAGGCAATCCCCAGCAGCGGCCAATAATTGGTTGCCATTTCAGCCTCATTCATGGCCGTATCCCCCTCCTCCCGGTGTCAGGATTACAAATGTGTCGCCCACGCCCATTTCGGCGCTGTCAGTGGCGGTCAATTCTTCATGTGCGCCATTGGTGCGCTTCACCCAATTGCGGCCTGGCTGAGCATCGCCCCCGCCTCCGAGACCTCTGGGCGGCACAGCCCTGCGATTGGCGAGCATGTTAGCGCGCATTTCCTCAAGAAAAGTCACGCGCCGCACAGTTCCGTCGCCGCCCGTGTGAGCGCCCTTCCCGCCAGAGCCGCGCCGGATGGAAAACTCCTCCAGCCGCACGGGGAGCCGCGTTTCCAATATCTCTGGATCGGTGAGCCGCGAATTGGTCATGTGGGTTTGAACTGCGCTCGTCCCGTCATGGTCAGGCCCTGCCCCAGAGCCGCCGCAGATGGTCTCGTAATACTGATGCCGCGCATTGCCGAAGGTAAAATTGTTCATCGTGCCTTGCGAAGGCGCAAGCTTTCCGGTCGCGGCAAACAGGGTGTCGGTGACCGCTTGGCTTGTCTCAACATTGCCAGCGACAACCGCTGCGCCGGGCTTTGGGTTCAGCATTGAGCCTTCCGGCACGATCAACTCAACCGGCTTCAAGCACCCGTCATTCATTGGGATCACATCGTCGATAAGCGTGCGCAGAACATAGAGCGCGGCGGCCCGGGTGATGGACCTCGGGGCGTTGAAATTGTCGGGGAGCTGCGGGGAAGTGCCGGTGAAATCGAACACCGCCGATCGCGCGGTCCGGTCGATGCGAATTGCAACTTTGACCTGAGCGCCATTGTCGAGATGCGTGGTGAACTCGCCGTCCTCTAACCTGTCCAGAAGCCGCCGCACGCTCTCTTCAGCATTAGCGATGACATGGCCCATATAGGCGGCGACAACCTGCGTCCCCTGGTCACGCGCCGCACCGCGCAGCAAGTCAGCGCCCCTTGTACACGCCGCCAGTTTTGCGCGGAGGTCAGAAATGTTTCGGTCCGGACTGCGCGCCGGGTACTTCGCCGAGGTCAGCACTTCGCGCACAGCCTCCTCACGGAAAACGCCTTGGTCCACCATCAGAAGGTTGTCGATCAAGACCCCCTCTTCTTCGATAGTGCGGCTTTCAGGCGGCATAGAGCCCGGAGCGATCCCGCCGACATCGGCATGGTGCCCGCGCGCTGCGACAAATGCGTCCGGGGCTTCGCTCGCCTCATTATAGAACACAGGCGCGATCACCGTGATATCGGGCAAGTGTGTCCCGCCGCGATAGGGATCATTGAGCACATAAGCATCGCCGCGAAGGAAACCGCGACCGTCGCGGGCATCACCGCGCGCCTCGATCACCCGCGCAATGGAGTCCCCCATGCTCCCCAAATGCACCGGGATATGCGGCGCATTGGCGATCAGCGCTCCGCCCGCGTCAAACAGCGCGCAGGAGAAATCAAGCCGTTCTTTGATATTGACGGAGGTTGCGGTGGATTGGAGGACAACCCCCATCTCCTCTGCAATCGCCATAAAGAGGTTGTTGAATATCTCGAGCCGCACAGGGTCAACCTTGGTGCCCACCGCGCGTTCGCGGGTCAGCGGCACTGTGCGAGTAAGGACAAGGCTCGCATCAGGCGCCAAGACCGCTTGCCAGCCCTCTTCCACCACCGTGGTGGAGCCGGGGTCGATAATAAGCGCGGGGCCTTCGGCGGTTTGGCCTTCACCTATGCTTGCACGTTCGGCCGTGCGCCAGCGGCCCGACGCTTTTCCGCCCACAGCAACAGGAGCTGCCTTCGTGCTGCCAAGACCGCCGGAACTGCCACTTGCCTCAACGCTGAGCGCCTCAAGGATGATCGCCGCGCCTTCGTCAGAATAGCCAAACTGCGCCAAGTGCGCCTTGCGGAAAGATGCATCCATCGCAGCTCTATCGCCGCAATCAACCGTCAGCATGGAATCGCTGCCCTCAAACCGCAGTCTCGCGCGCGCGGTGATTTGGACGGCGTCCTCGGCGATACCCTGCTGTGTCAAAGCCTCGCGCGCCTCGCCCTCCAGCAAGCCGAGATCATCCGCGAACGGCTCTGTCAAAGCGCGCACCAGACTAACCTCACGGATCGCTTTCACAGGCGCAAGGCCGATGCCGAAAGCAGAGAGGATCCCTGCAAGCGGATGCACCAGCACAGTCTCCATGCCCAGCTCATCGGCGACCTTGCACGCATGTTGCCCCCCAGCCCCGCCAAAACAGGCCAGCGCATATTCGGTGACATCATGACCGCGTGCGACCGAAATCTTGCGAATGGCGTTGGCCATACTGTTGACCGCAATGGCGAGGAACCCTTCGGCGATCTCCTCCAAGGGCTTGGGCTCTGGCAGCGATGCAGCGACCGCTTCAAGCGCTGTGCGCGCAGCGAGAGGGTCGAGGGGCTCATCGCCGCCGGGGCCAAACACGCTGGGGAAGAAGGCGGGGTCGATACGGCCAAGGAACAGATTGCAGTCGGTAACGGTAAGCGGCCCGCCCTTGCGATAACACGCAGGGCCCGGATCAGCGCCAGCGCTATGCGGCCCCACTCGGAAACGCGCGCCGTCAAATTCGCACATCGAGCCCCCGCCCGCCGCCACAGTGTGGATTTGCATCATGGGTGCTGCGACCCGGACGCCGGCCACCACGCTGTCCCCGGTCAGCTCATATTCGCCAGCATAATGCGCCACATCGGTGCTGGTCCCGCCCATGTCGAACCCGATAAGCTTGGTGTGCCCCAGTGGTTCGCACGCCGCGACCATACCGACTACGCCGCCTGCGGGCCCGGAAAGGATCGCGTCCTTGCCCCGGAACGCGCCGACCTCAGCAAGGCCGCCGTTCGACTGCATAAAACGCAAAGCCCGCGAGCCGGGTAGCTCAGTTTGCAATGTGTCGGTGTAACGGCGCAGCACCGGCGAGAGATAGGCGTCCACAACAGTCGTATCACCGCGCGGGATCAGCTTGATAAGCGGGGATACCTCGTGGCTCGTGCTGACCTGCGTAAAACCCAGATCGCGCGCTATCTCAGCCAGGCGCATCTCATGCTCGCGGTGTTTCCATCCGTGCATCAACACAATCGCAATTGCATCAAAGCCCGCCCCGCGCAGTTTCGCAAAGTCGGCGCGCGCCGCTTCTTCATCAAGCGGGGTCAGCACCTCTCCGCCAACGCCGACGCGTTCGCTTACCTCGACCACAGCTTGGGGCAATTGCTCCGGCAGCACGATATGCCGCGCGAAGATGGCGGGCCGCGCCTGTGTTCCAATCCTCAGCGCATCGCCGAACCCGTGCGTTATCGCCAAGGCCAGCCGTTCACCCTTGCGCTCCAGCAGCGCATTGGTCGCAACCGTTGTGCCGATCCTCAGCTCAGCGATAGGAGCCTCGCCGTGCTCCTTCATCAAACGGTGCACCGCTTCACTGGCCGCATCAGCATAGTGGCCAGGGTTTTCAGAGAGCAACTTATCAGTGACCAACGCGCCTCCGGGTGTCAGCGCGACCACATCGGTAAAGGTTCCCCCCGGTCAATCGCAAAGCGCCAAGCTGTCATTGGGGGCCTCTCATTGGGGACTGTGTCCGTTTATTTCTTCAAGCGCGTGCAGCATCCTTTGCAAGCACCGCCGTCTCCGTCAAACCCCGGTATAAAAGTGTCCTCAGCTCAAAGCGAACCAGTGCCTCTCCTAAGCCTAGTTCCTGAGGGCTCACCCCAGGTCTCAGGCCAAATTGTGTTTGGTAGTGTTCGGCTAACCCGCTTTTTGAGCGAAGCGTTCGCCCTGGTCTGTGTGTGAGCGCCTCAAGCTTGAAACTGAGTCACACCCCCCGCGAGGATACAATGGCCAACGCTTTCCAATTCCGCTCTCTCCTTAGCATCAGGAAACAGGCAGCAGACAGCAGCCCGCAAGGGGCTGACACGCTTGCCGAACATGATGTTGCTGACACCGTCATGCGGTCCAATCGGTCAGAGAAATTGCGCGATAGCCTCGATGTTCTGATGCGCCAGATCGAGCATGCCCGCCGTGATGCAGATCAGATGATGGAAGACATGGCCGATCTTGAAGTGAGCGCTGGACAGGCAAGCGATCTAAAGCGCGAAAATGCACTTTTGCGCGAACAACTCAGCGACGCGGTGCGCTCGGCCCATGATGAAGCGTCCAAGGCACAGATCGCTGAGCGCGAACTTGCCCAGACGAAAGGTGAACTTGCGCGTCTCCGCCAAGAATACGGCGAAAGCCAGCGCGAGGCGAGCGCCAATGCGATGGAGATGGCCCGGTCACAGGACCAGCTGCGCACGGCGATACACTCTCTCGAAGAAGCGCAGCGAGATCTCGAAATTGAGCGCGATGCAAGGGACAAAGCGGAAGTCGAAGTCGCTTGCCTCAAGACCAATCTGACTGAGCGCGTCCGCACGCAGAGCAATTTGAAACAGGCAGAGACCGAACTGCGCCTGGAAAATGCCAAGCTCCAGACGCAGTATGATGAAGTGACAGATGCTTTGCTTCGAAAAGAGCGCACCCTGCTTGAGAATATTGCGGAGCTAGAGACGGCCCGGGATCGTTTGGCCGATTTGGAAACGGAGGCGGATGCCTCACGCGATGAATTGCGGACGCTTGGCAAAAAACACTCCGATCTTAAGGTTTCAAGTGATGCCCGGGTGTTCTCCTTGAACGATGGCCTGGATCAAGAACGTGCGAGCCACCGTTTGACCAAAACGCTGCTCGGCGAAGAACGCGGTAGAAATGATGACCTCACCGATGAGATCGCGGCGCTCAAAGATCAGACACTCGCCTCGGCGAAAGAAACGCAAAAGTTGAAGCGAGAGCTGAATGCGGCGCGCGGACAGGTGCATGAATATGGTGAGAAGCTCAAAGACGCGCACTTGAAGCATGAAAGCGCCCTTAGCGATATTCAAAGGCTCGGTGATGCACCCATTATGCTGACGAACGCGAAGCGATCAGCGGCAGCGCAAAAACCGCACATGCCAGCGAAACAGGTCAAAACCGCTGCGCCCGCCGCCAATGTGGCACGCATCCGCCGCCGCTAGGGCGTGCTGGCAATGATCTTCAAAAGATAATTTGGGGCGGTTCCAGATGCCCGCGCTTGTGCTCTTTATTGACCTTGGCACAGGCGTGCTTCCTCAATCCATATGCTTAAGGCCAACCCGCAAATAGTCCCAGCCTGTGATGCAGGTGAGCGCGGCGGCGAGCCACAGACTGCCGAGCCCAACGACATGAACCCAGCTTTCCGCAAAGCTTTGACAATCAGGCGCTTCGAGCGATTGGCACGGCTGACCATGCACAGCGCCTCCGAGGATCAGAGCGCCCAGAGCGATGAGTTGAAACGTGGTTTTCCATTTGGCAAGCTTGGTCACAGGAACAGACACCTGAATACCGCCCAGAAATTCGCGAAGTCCCGAAACTGTGATCTCGCGCACCAGGATGATACCCCCTGCGATCACATGCAGGTCGCCCACATATGGTCCGCGCAAATACCCTTGGGCGGTAAGAATCAAGATGACCGCAGCCACCATGATCTTATCCGCGATCGGATCAAGAAAGATGCCGAGCTTGGAGACCGTTCCTTGTGCGCGCGCCAAATATCCGTCGAAAAAGTCCGTGATCGCGATTAGACAATAGAGGGCAAAACCAATGAGATAACCGACTTGCCAATCGGGCCACCAGAGAAAGAAGCCGAGCAAGGGCACGGCAAAAATCCGCGACAGAGTAAGAAGGTTGGGCAAAGTGAGCATAGTCTTAAACGCTCCTTAGCGACCATTTATGCTTTACAAAATACCTTAGATTTCATCGGGCAACGATCGGAACATTCTATCAAGGCTAGGCTTGTGCCCCTAGCCGATTGCACTACATGTGATCCCTTAATGGTACGCCGGGACGCTACGTAACGCATGACAACATCGACGCATCTTATGCGCCAGAAGCGCTTTTTGCCGTTGATGGTCACTCAGTTCTTTAACGCGTTTAATGATAATCTCTACAAAACCGCGATGACCTTATTCGTGGTCTATTCGGTCTATTCCTCTGAAACGCATGAAGCCTTGTTCAGCGGGGTGGGCTCGCTCATTTTCGTGCTTCCTTTTGTGCTGTTTTCAGCGCTCGCGGGTCAGCTCGCGGACACGCGGGACAAGGCTGCGATAATTCGCATCGTGAAATTGTGCGAGATTGGCTGGACGAGTGTTGGCGTGTTTGGCCTCTACCTCGTCTGGCAAGGTATCGCAGTCCACACTGTTGCTATACCGCTTCTGCTTGTGGTTCTGTTTTTGGCCTCAACGCAGTCGGCATTTCTGGGTCCGATAAAATATGCCATCCTTCCTCAGCAGCTCAAGGAAGATGAGGTTCTCTCAGGAACGGGCCTTGTCGAAGCAGGCACCTATATAGCCATTCTTGGCGGCACGATTTTGGCGGGCTTTGTCTATATCGAGACGGCGATGGTCGTGATCATCATTACTGCATTCCTTGGTTATTTCTCGGCCAGATTTGTCCCCGATGCGCCGCCGATGAGCGATTACGAGATGCATTTCCCGCTGCTTGAGCCCTTTGCGGCTAAGACAAAAAATGTAGTCAAACGCTGGCTGGGTTACCCCTTTGTTGCAGTCGCTGATCAAGCGGTGATGAGCTGGCGCTTGATTAATGAGGTCAAACAAAACCGCCAGATATGGCTCGCGATTGTCGCGATCAGCTTTTTCTGGACCATGGGCGCAGTGTTGTTCATCCAGTTCCCCCCATTGGCTAAGAACCAGCTGCTCGCAACACCCGAAGTCGCAAGCCTCTTTCTGGTGATCTTCTCACTTGGCATCGCGATCGGCTCGGTCAGCATTAACGCGCTTTTGAAGGGCGTTGTCTCAGCCCGCTATTCACCGATTTCGGTGGTGTTCATGGGTGCGTTTCTGATCGGTTTTTACATCGTTGCAAAAGCATGGACACCCAATGCCGCCGGTATGCTTTTGCCTATCGAAGAGTGGATCCTTGAGCCGCTTGCAGTGCCCCTGTCGGCGATGCTCCTTGGCGTCTCGACAGCAGGCGGCATGTTCGTGGTGCCGCTCTATGCTTTCCTTACCACGCGCTGCGCAAAGGACGCAGCGAGCCGGACGATTGCGGTCAACAACATCGTCAATTGCGTCAGCATGGTGCTGGGTTCTGCTTTCGCCATTCTCTTGACCAGCATCGGCCTTCCGGTGGTTGATCAATTGCTGGTCGCCGCTGCAATGACAGTGGTTTCGGCCTGGCTGGGCTGGATGCTTCATAAGGCCGAAAAAGAAGCCGGTGAAGCGTCCCTGCCCTAAGCCTGATCCTTAGAATATAAAGACCAGCACCGCGGCGAAAGTTGCGAAATACACGCTGGCAAAACCGCGAACATCATCGCGCGTCAATTGCCAAAAAGCCTGTGCCGGCTCTAGCCGCTCTTCTGTGGCAGTCACATGGCTCGGCAGGCTTGCGCGGAAGCGGTGGCGCGCGCCTTCATCGGTCAGCACAAGCGCGCGGCGCTTTCGCCCGTTCAGACGCCGTTCTTCGATCTCAGGAGCGGGCGCTGCGTTCAGGAACCCCTCGGCGGTGATGCTTGCGACTGTCATGGGCAGCAGCGTTAAGACTTTCTTAACATTTTCGCGAGGGCCGAATTTCCTCTGCCCTGAAGCGGGACACTGCGCCGCGCGCTTGGTTAATTTCCACATGTTTGACAGAGCCAGAACTCCGTCCCCATCTGATCGTCAAAACACGCAAGACCATTTGCGCTTCGTCCTCCTCGCGGCTAATCGCACACTCGAATGGGACAAGGTGACACGGTGGCGACACACACACAAACCGCAGCGCAGCTCTTAGTCAAATGCCTTGAGGCACAGGGCACGGACCGGATATTCACCGTGCCGGGCGAGAGCTTTCTTGCAGTGCTCGATGCGTTGCATGGCCAGACTTCGATTGAGACGGTAATTTGCCGGCAAGAGGGCGGCGCTGCGTTCATGGCCTGCGCGGACGGCGCGATGAGCGCTGCGGGAGAGGCGCTGCGCCCCGGTGTGGCTTTCGTCACCAGGGGGCCCGGCGCGACCAACGCCTCCATCGGTGTTCATGTGGCGATGCAAGACTCGCAGCCAATGATCCTGTTTGTCGGTGATGTCGCGCGCCCCATGAGAGACCGGGAGGGCTTTCAAGAGATCAATTTTGAGGCCTTCTTCAGCCCTATCGCCAAATGGGCCGCACGCATTGATGACCCTGCCCGTGTGCCGGAATATATCGCCAGAGCCTATTCGGTCGCGCTTAGCGGAAGGCCGGGCCCTGTCGTGCTTGCGCTGCCCGAAGACATGCTGTGCGACGCCGTGCCAGATATTCTCGAGCCCCGCCCTGCGGTCGTTCGTCCACCCCAGGCGGTTTGCCCTGACGCGATGCAGGCGTTGTTCGCAATGCTTGCAGATGCCGCAAGCCCGATTGCCATTATCGGCGGCGCAGGTTGGAACACCAAAGCGCGCCTTGGCTTTCAACAATTTGCAGAGCGTATCGGCCTTCCTGTCGCAACCGCATTCCGCAGGCAGGATGCGATTGACCCCTCCTCAAACGTCTACGCTGGCAACCTCGGCTATGGTCCAAACCCCAAGCTGATCGAGCGGGTCAAGAACGCGGATCTTGTTCTGGCTGTGGGCGCGAGACTGGGCGAGGCGACTACTGATGGGTATGAGGTTCTAGATCCCGAGCATCCCGATCAAACCTTGATCCACGTTCACCCTGATCCTGATGAGCTTGGCCGTGTCTATCGCACTGATTTGGCGCTCGCATGCTCGGTTGACGAATTCGCGGAAAGCGCGAGCCTGTGGGAAGACGCCTCGATTATCCCCTTCGATGCGGGGCCCGAGGCAAACCGGGAATGGCGCGAGTGGGCGACGTTCTCGCCCGCTTCCAAGCCTCCTGCTCTTGATATGGCGGCCTGCGTCGCAGCGATGCGAGAAGCGCTTCCGGGCGATAGCATCATCTGCAACGGCGCTGGCAATTTCGCCGGGTGGTGGCATCGGTACTGGCGCTATGCCGGCTATCCAAGCCAGCTTGCCCCGACCGCTGGCGCGATGGGATACGGCGTACCTGCCTCTGTCGCAGCGGCCCTGCGATACCCCGAGCGCACAGTCGTAGCGGTGGCAGGAGACGGCGATTTTCTGATGAATGGTCAAGAACTTGCGACCGCCGCCCAATACGGCGTGAACCTTCTGGTGTGCGTGGTCGATAATGGCGCTTATGGCACCATTCGAATGCACCAAGAGCGCGAGTATCCCTCCCGTGTCTCTGGCACGCAGCTTTCCAATCCCGACTTTGCTATGCTGGGCGCGAGTTTCGGCGGGTGGAGCTCTACGGTGGCCACCACGGAGGAATTCAAAGCCGCGCTTAATGAGGCAAAGACCCTCGAAGGGCTGCGCATCATCCACATGGAGATCGACGTGGAGCAGCTTGCTGCCAGCGGCGCGACCGTAAGCGGGCTCAGATCGAAGGCCTGATGAACGCGCGCTAACCCTCCGCCATTGCGCAGATCATCGCCCACTCTTCAGGCTTGATCTTAGCGACTGACAGCCGCGAAAAACGCACCAATTCGCACGTTGCAAGCCCAGGCTCAGCCTTAATCTGTTTCAGCGTCACTGGCGTATCGAACTTGCGCAGAGGTTTAACCTTCACCGCTGCCCATTTGCCGGCCGGGTCGGTGGGATCGAGAATGTCCGAAACGCTCACCTCGGCAATGCCAACAATCTCCAGCCCCTCGCGCGAGTGATAGAAGAAGCATTGATCTCCCACCTCCATGGCTTTTAAATTAAGTTTGGCGGAATGATTGCGCACACCGTCCCAAACACCCTCTTTTTCCGCCACCAAATCATCCCAGCCATATTTGAACGGCTCCGATTTTATGAGCCAGTATCCGCGCATAATTGGTCTCCTGAAATCGTGTTTTTTGTCGAAACTTAAGGCTGAGAGAGAACGCAGGTTTAATTCAAGCAGGCGAACACTTCCAGTAGAGGAAGAAGAGCAGATCGGGAGTTAACTCAATCTTTAGGTCAATCCTGATACTTATCCGTTGGGATTCAATGGATAGGGCTCGGGTACGGCGCATCAATTATGGTGAAACGCGAGAAAACCAAAAAACTGAAAGGCACTGCGGATCGTGATCTCGTAGCGCTTGGAATTGCCTTCGCCGCGATCATTTTGTTCGTTGGAACCGGCGGAGCTGTGCTGCCAGCTGCAATCAATTCCTTGCGAGGTGTTGGCGCAGGTCCGGACGCTCTTTTGGTCAATGCGCTACTCCTAAATGTCGCCCTCGTGATTTTCGGCTGGCGCCGTTACCGCGAGTTGAAGATCGAGATTAGTGATCGCCGAGATGCAGAGAACCTCGCGCGCGAACTGGCGGAAACTGACCCCCTTACCGGGTGCCTCAACCGCCGCAGTATGGCGACCGTCATGCAAAAGCTGCGAGAGGATGCGAATGCGCAAGGTCAGGCGGTAGCCTTTTGTCTTATTGACCTCGATAATTTCAAACAAATCAACGATATGAAGGGGCATTCTGCGGGCGATGCAGCCTTGGTGGAACTTGCACGCCGACTGAGCAAAGCGCTCCCCCCGAGGTAGGTCTTGCCCGCATTGGAGGAGATGAATTTGCGTTTGTCGTAGCATACCCCCCGTTCAGCCGGAGCGGGTTGATGATCTTGTTATTCGGCTTCACGAAGCGATGGCAACGCCTTTCCAGCTTGATCAAATGTCCATTGATGCAACCTTGTCCATCGGTCTTGCGAGCGATCACGATCAGTCCGGCTTTGACCCACATCTTCATTCATCCGATGCTTTGATGCAGCGTGCAGACATCGCGATGTACCAAGCTAAGAAAGAAGGGAAGAACCGGTACTTCTGGTTTGAGCCCAGCATGGAAACCGAACTGCGCGTTCGCAATGAGCTGGAGTTTGGAATTCGCGCAGGCCTCGGCAAGGCTGAATTCGTGCCATATTACGAACAACAAGTGGACGTGGAAACCGGCGAATTGATGGGCTTTGAAATGCTCGCGCGCTGGATTTCGCCCACGGCGGGGGAGGTTAGCCCCGAAGTCTTTATTCCGGTGGCAGAAGAGATCGGTATCATCACGGAGCTTTCCGATCAGTTGATCGAACGTGCATTGACCGACGCGAAAGAGTGGGCTGATAGCTTAACGCTTTCGATCAACATCTCTCCTGTGCAATTGCGCGATCCGTGGTTTGCACAAAAGCTTTTGAAAATGCTGGTGAAGCACAATTTCCCAGCAAAGCGGCTTGAGGTGGAAATCACTGAAAGCTGTTTGCACGACAATATAGATATGGTCCGCGGAATGATCATGTCGCTTCGCAATCAAGGCGTTCAAGTAAGCCTTGACGACTTTGGCACTGGTTACTCATCCCTTGAGCAGCTTCGCACATTGCCGTTTGACCGCCTCAAGATTGATCGCTCATTCGTTGGCGAGCTATCGTCTCCGCAATCCAGGTCTCCGATCGTTGATGCGATCGTCTCGCTTGGTCGCGGGTTGGATCTGCCGATGACAGTCGAGGGCATCGAGGATGAAGAGATCCTCAAATCGCTCAAACAGATGGGCAAGTTAAAGGGTCAAGGCTATCTCTATGGCCGTCCTGAGAGCGGCCAGGAAGTTCGCGAACGGCTCGCCAAATGCGGCAAGCTTAGCGGCACCGCCAACGGCGACATTGGCCAAAACCGGCCTCTCACACAAGACGATATTGAACGGGCATTTTCAAAGCACGCCTAGCGCGAACAAAACGCTAGGGCTGGACGCATGAGGCAAGCGTGAATACATGCCCTCCCAAGATGCGCGTCCCTTTCATAAAAATGCATGGCCTGGGCAATGACTTTGTCGTGCTTGACGCGCGAGAAACAGCCCTGCCCGGCGCGGTAACTGAGGCTGCGGCACGGGCTATTTCTGACCGTCACACCGGGGTTGGCTGTGATCAGCTGATCGTTCTTGAGCCAAGTGAATCTCACGCCTTTCGCATGCGGATATTCAACCATGATGGCGGCGAAGTTGAATCGTGCGGCAATGCGACGCGCGCGGTGGCTTTATTGCATGGCGAGAACGCGGCGATTGAGACCGCTGGCGGTGTCTTAGCGTTGGAGCCTTCAGAGGGCGGCGCAATGGTGGATATGGGACTGCCCCGGTTCGGCTGGGATCAGATACCGCTGGACTATCCGATGGACACGCTGGTGATGCCCGTCGGCTGGGGCGAATTGCAGCACCCGTCTGCGGTCAATGTTGGCAATCCGCATGTGATCTTTTTTGTCGCTGATGCGGATGCTGTGGACCTTGCAGCGCTCGGCCCTGAGATTGAGCATGACCCGGTGTTTCCCGAGCGCATAAATGTCAATGTGGCGAGCGTTATGGGGCCTGATCATTTGAAGCTCCACGTATGGGAACGCGGCGCTGGGCTTACCCGAGCTTGCGGAACAGGCGCGTGCGCAGCAGCCGTTGCTGCGATCCGCTGCAAGCTGGTGGGCGATAAGGTCACTGTGACCCTTCCCGGCGGCGATCTGGTGATTGAGTGGAGTGAGGGTTCCACCATCCGCATGACCGGCCCTGCGGCAGAAAGCTTTCGCGGTGAGTTCGAGTGGGACGATTTCGCATGAGCCCCTCCCCCAACACAGGCGCGCAAGTCATATCATTGGGCTGCCGCCTCAACATCGCTGAAAGCGAGCGCATGAAAGCGATGCTGGCAGATAGCGGCGATGTGGTGGTGATCAACTCGTGCGCCGTCACTTCCGAAGCCGTGCGCCAAACCCGCCAAGCCATCCGCAAGGCCCGCCGCGAGCGCCCCGATGCGCGCCTTATGGTGACAGGGTGCGCCGCCGATATTGAGCGCGACCAGATTGCCGATATGCCTGAGGTCGACGGCCTTATCGCCAACGAGCGCAAGCTTGATCCACGTAGCTGGAATGTGCCCCACGATCCAATGCGGCCCGAAGCCCCTCCTCCGCCAACGCGCACGCGCGCCTTTATCGCCGTGCAGAACGGCTGCGACCACGCCTGCACCTTCTGCGTCATCCCGCAAGGGCGCGGCAAAAGCCGCTCGATGACCATTGCTGAGGTTGTGCGCGAAGTCGGTCATCATGTGGAGCTGGGCGCAAAAGAAGTCGTGCTCACCGGCGTCGATGTGACCAGTTGGGGACATGACCTAGCAGATACCCCGCCTCTGGGCGCTCTGGTGGAAGCGGTGCTTACCCGCTTCCCGAAACTCAAACGCCTACGCATGTCTTCCCTTGATGGCATCGAAATCGACGACCAACTGTTCGAACTCTTCGCCACAGAAGAGCGCCTCATGCCGCACCTCCACCTTTCAATGCAGCATGGTCATGATCTGATCCTCAAACGCATGAAACGCCGTCACCTTCGCGGTGATGCGGTGGATTTGGTGCGGCGCCTTAAGGAACGCCGCCCGGACCTCGCCATTGGCGCAGACCTCATCGCAGGCTTCCCGACCGAGACCGATGAGCACCATGCGGCGAACCTTTCGATCATCAAAGAGCTCGATATCGTCCACGGCCATATCTTCCCCTATTCGCCCCGCCCCGGCACGCCCGCCGCCCGAATGCCGCAATTGGACCGCGCCGCCGTGAAAGCGCGCGCTGCCGCATTGCGCGAGGCGGTTAAACAGCGCCGCGCCGCCTGGCTGGACACGCTTGTGGGCGAAACGCTATCCGTCCTCGTCGAACGCGATGGCACAGGCTATGCTCCCAATTACGCGCGGGTCTCCTGCCCAGCCGATGCAACACCGGGCACCATCATCGCCCTTACCCCACAAAGCCTTGAAGGAGGCATGCTCATATGACGCAAAGTTGGAGCGAGCGGCTCTTTAGCGGCTTTCGCAAAACTTCTGAGCGCATCAGCAGCAACCTTACAGGCGTTGCGACCCGGCTTGATGATGCGACGCTGGATGATGTCGAAGATGCTCTGATCGTCTCTGACCTCGGCCCAGCAGCGGCTGCGCGCATTCGCCAGAAGCTGTCGGACAAAAGCTTTGGCCTTGAGATCACGCAAGCCGAACTGAAAGAGAGCGTCGCCGAGGAAATCGCAGAGATCCTTCGTCCTGTGGCAAAGCCGCTAGAAATTACCGCATTCCCGCGCCCGCAAGTGATCCTTGTGATCGGGGTCAATGGATCGGGCAAAACCACCACCATCGCAAAGCTCGCCCACCTCTTCACTGAAGACGATTACGGTGTGCTTTTGGCTGCTGGCGACACCTTCCGCGCCGCCGCTATCGGTCAGCTTGCCACTTGGGCAGAGCGCGCAGGCGTCGACATTGTACGCGGACCAGAGGGCGGAGACCCGGCCTCCATAGTGTTCGATGCAGTGAAACAGGCAACCGACACCGGGATCGACGCGCTGGTGGTGGACACCGCCGGACGGCTGCAAAACAAGAAAGAGCTTATGGAAGAGCTCTCCAAAATCAGGCGGGTTCTGGGCAAGCTTAATGAGGAGGCACCGCATGACGTGGTCCTCGTGCTGGATGCAACCAATGGTCAGAACGCGCTGTCTCAGATCGACGTGTTCAAAGAGGTCGCAGGGGTCACCGGCCTCATCATGACCAAGCTCGACGGCACCGCGCGCGGCGGGGTTTTGGTCGCCGCAGCTGAGCAATACGGCCTGCCCATCCATGCGATCGGTGTGGGTGAGAAAATGGAAGACCTGCGCCCGTTCGACCCCGATCTGGTTGCGCGCGTGATTGCAGGAGTGGCCTGATGGCTGACCAAGAATCCTCGGAGCAGGCCAAACCCAAAGGCTCAGGCTGGCTCAATGTCGCGGTCGATTACGGCCCGCTGCTCGTGTTCCTCGGCGTTTACCGTTTCAACGCGCCGGCTGAGCCCAATGCCGCTGGCGAACTCCTCGCCATCATTTACGGAACGGGCGCCTTCATGGTCGCGGCTGTCGCTGCCCTGCTGTTTTCCAAATTCAAGCTCGGCAAAGTCAGCCCGATGCTGTGGCTCTCCACGGCTTTGATCGTAAGTTTTGGCGCGCTCACCATCTTCTTTGGCGACCCGGTGTTCGTGCAACTTAAACCCACGATCATCTACTCCTTCTTCGGAGTGGCATTGCTCGCCGGGTTTTTTACTGGCCGCGCACTCCTCAAAATCCTGCTCGAAGCAGCGTTTGAAGGGCTTTCGGAAGAAGGCTGGCTTAAACTCTCGCGCAATTGGGGCGTGTTCTTCTTGATGCTCGCAGCCCTCAATGAAGGCCTTCGCAGCTATATGGACTTCGAAGGCTGGCTCTGGGCGAAACTCTGGGTGTTCTTGCCGCTCACTTTCCTTTTCACCTTCACGCAATTGCCGATGCTGCTCAAACACGGGCTCGATGTGGGGCAGAATGAGGATGAGAAAGGCGATAAAAGAGACAGCGCCGCAGGCGAATAAGCGAGCCTCGGTTTGCGGCGCTTTCCTACTTGGAAAAGAGCCGCGATATTGCCGCCTGCTCTTTCACAAGTGAATCGCCATCTTCGCACTCTCCGCGCCAAAGTGTCCCATAGCATTTGCCTTCAAGGCGCTATTTTTCAGGAGCTTATCCCATTTCGTGTTGGAACCTAAGGGACACCGGTGTCCCTTAGGTTCCAACACAAGCTTACCCAGAACTGCCAGAATCGCCGCCATATCCAAGCCGCAAATACGCCGCCATGGCCGCTTTGAGAAAGTCTTGCGCATCCTCGTGAGAAAAGAGCAGCCCCACATCCTTGAAGTTTAAAAAGAGCCGGTCGCCGTCGCCGGTGAAGGTGGTGGTTCCAATGCTGACCGCTGCCTCGCCCTCAAGCTTGGCATGATCGCGAACCATGCGTTTGAAATCGACTTTAGTGGGCACTTTTGGCTCCCATTTGCGAGCCTCTGGGCTCTAAATCTCGATCTGGCTTCCCAATTCCACCACGCGGTTTGTGGGCAGTTTGAAGAAGTCCATCGCGCTCGCTGAGTTCCTTAGCATCCACGCGAAAATCTTCTCGCGCCAGATTGGCATTCCCGGCTTATCAGAAGCCAGCAAAGTCTGCCGGGACAAGAAAAAGCTGGTGTGCATCATATCGAAATGCCCACCGCAATAAATGCCCATACCTTTCAGGCCCTCAGGCACATTGGTCTCTTCCATAAACCCATAGCGCAGCACGGCGCGGTAAAACCCATCGCCCATATCGGTGTATTCGCACCGCGTTTCCGGATCGACGTAGGGCACATCCTGGATGTCTACGGTAAGGATCACGACGCGTTCGTGCAGGATCTTATTGTGCTTGATATTGTGGAGCAGCGCTGAGGGGACACCGGCCTGGCTGCTCGCCATAAAGATCGCGGTTCCCGGGACACGCAGCGCGGAGTTCTTCGCAGACTTGGCGAATATCTCCATTGGGAGTGAGCCCTCGCTCATCCGGGCGCGCATCAGTTTTCGGCCCCGCGACCAGGTGGTGAGAAGCGTAAAGGCGATGAAGCCGACGGCCAGAGGGAACCAGCCGCCATCCGGCACTTTGGTCAGGTTGGCGGCAAAATAGGCTCCGTCAACGATGAGGAAGAGCAGCACAACGGGCGCTGCGTACCACCACTTCCACTTCCACACGCTGACCAGCAACAGCGCCATCAAAAGCGTGTCGATGGTCACCGCCCCTGTCACAGCAATGCCGTATGCAGACGCAAGGTTCGATGAGCTTTGGAAGGTCAGCACCAGCAGGATCACCGCCACCATCAGCGCCCAATTCACGATCGGAATGTAAATCTGGCCGCCCTCGGTCTCAGACGTGTGGAGGATCGAGAGGCGCGGCATGAAGCCCATCTGCACCGCTTGGTGGGTAATTGAAAACGCGCCTGAGATCACGGCTTGGCTGGCGATAAATGTCGCGACAGTGGCGAGGAAAACAAGCGGCAAACGCCATTCCTCGCTCGCCAACAAGAAGAACGGGTTCTGGACCACCACGGCGGCCTCTTCAGCGGGAAGCCCTGCAATCATGGCTCCTTGGCCAAAATAATTTAGAAGCAGACACGGCATAACAAAGCCAAACCACGACAATCGCATGGGCCCCCGGCCAAAATGCCCCATGTCGGAATAGAGTGCCTCAGACCCTGTAACCGCCAGCACAACCGCGCCTAGTGCCAAGAAAGCGACAAACCCATCTGTTACGAAAAACAGGACCGCGTAATAGGGATTGAGCGCCCACAAGATGTCCGGGTTTTGGATGATTTGCCATCCGCCAAGCCCAGCCAGAACGGCGAACCAGACGATCATAACAGGGGCGAACAGCGCCCCGACCTTCGCTGTTCCCCTCGCTTGAAGCATGAAGAGAAACACTAGGAGGCCAAGCGCAATCGGGATCACATATTGCTGTAACCCTGCGTCGACCACGGTGAGGCCTTCTACCGCTGAAAGAACCGAGATCGCAGGCGTAATCATGGAATCGCCATAGAATAGCGAGGTCGCAAATACGCCGAGGAGAACCACAAGCCAGCCATAGGAGGACTTGCCCATATGCCGCGACAACAGAGCCACCAAAGCGAGCGAACCGCCCTGCCCCTTGTTATCAGCGCGCATGAGGATCGTCACATACTGGATCGCCACCACAAGCAGCATCGACCAGAAAATAAGGCTGACCACGCCGAGCACATGCATACGGTCAATCGCGACATTAGCGGTGCCAGCGAAGGTCTCACGGAAAGCGTAAAGCGGGCTGGTGCCAATATCGCCAAAGACGATACCAATCGCGCCCACAGCAAGGGCGGCCTTCGAGCCCTTATGGCCCGATGCATGGCCCTGACCGCCCGAATGGCCGGGTTGCTGTGCTGAGGTCTCACTCATCGTGTGCGACTATCCCGTCTACCGGCCCATCTGCCAGACTCAGAACATGCCGAGCCCGCTCAAGGTCGCGCCCTCTACCACCCAGCTAATGAGCCTGCAACATCCGGCTCGGCCTAAGTCTTTATTGCAACATGGGCGCATTGGCGATCATCTCATCGAGACGAGCAACGCGGGCCTCGATTTCCGTCTTCCAAGGCGCATCATCGGGCGAGTTCTCCAGCAGCCGGCCCCAGATATCGCGCGCTGCCAAAATCTGACCTGACTGCAATAGGGATGTCCCCAAAAGAAGTCAGGCCCCGGATTGGTGGGATCAATTTCCCGGGCCTTTCCAAATGCATAGTTGGCAGCTGGCGTAACAAATCCGTCGGCATGTCCTGTCAGAGACATAGCCAGCGCGAGCCACCCTTCGAGGTGATCGGGGTTCTCTCGAAGACCTTTGCGCAGAAGGCCTGCTGCATCATCAAACTTGCCGCGCCGGGCAAATGCGTCTGACAAGGTCAAATAATCCGGTTTCACCTGTGCGGGATCGAAAAGCGCTCGCCGGGCATCGACCATTGCCTCGCCGGTTTGCTGCTCTATCTTTGGCTGAGGCTGTTTAGGACTTGCCGACTGGCCTGGCGAACCCATCCAGCTGTAGCCGACAAGACCCAGCAAAAGGCTCGCGCCAAACACCGCAAAACCCTGACGCGGCATCCGCAGCAGAAATGCTGCAAAAGCAAAGCTCGCCAGCGTAAGGGCGAGAATAGCAAACCAAGTCCCAATCACGCCGCAGTATCCCCGTCAGAGCCGGGTTTGCCCAGTCTGCGAAGCAATATCAAACCAACCACACCAAGAAGTAGCAAAGGAATGACAAACAGCGGCCAAGTCGTGCTGCTCACAGTCGGCTCATAGCTCACATAGTCGCCGTAACGCGCCGTCAGCCAGTCCCGCACTTGATCAGGACTTTCGCCAGCAAGCAGACGCGAGCGGACCTGATGGCGCATATCGCCCGCCATGGGCGCATCGCTGTCGGCAATGCTCTGCGACTGACATTTGAGACATCTGAGCGTTTGCATGAGCGCAGTGGCCTCTGCCTCTAGCGCCGGGTCTTCAAGCTGGGTGTAGGCGTATGGTGCAGGCGGCATGCCCGATTGCGCTGCAAGCGGCGCGGCCAAAAGAGCGATGAGTGCAATGATAAGCCGCATCATGCCGCTTCCTCCAATTTTTCAAGGAGCAATTCAACATGGTTCTCGCGAACGTCCCCTATATGCTGGTAACGGATATTACCTTTACCATCAATCACATAGGTCTCTGGAACACCCGAGGCGCCAATCTTGAGCATAAGCTCAGAAATATCGTCAGCTCCGATGCGCGTGTACGGATTGCCATAGCGAGAAAGGAAACCAGCAACCGCCTCTGGCCGGTCGCGCACGGCAATGCCGATGATCTCGACCCCCTCTTGCTTGAGACGCTCCAAATGCGGGGCTTCGGCGATGCACGGAACGCACCAGCTCGCCCAAATGTTAAGAAGCTTGGGTTTGCCCCCGATAAAATCAGCACGCGAGGCCCCCGGCATACCGTCTAGCGCAGGCGCGAGACTGAACTCAGGCAATTCCTGCTCAACCATTTGCGAGGGGATCGTATTCTGCTTGGGCTGGGTCAGCATGTAGCCAGCCACCCCTGCAAAGAACAGGAACAGCCCCAGCGGGATGAGATATAGCAGGCGCATTATTCAGCAGGCTCCGGCGCAATATCATCACCCAGCGCTTTAACGTCATCGCGTCGTTCCTGGCCGCGCTTTACTGCGGTGCGCCGCTTAAGATCGACTTTGAGGCGTCCAATTATCGAAAGGATGCCGCCAAATGCCATCAACAACCCGCCGTACCAGATGAATGTGACAAACGGCTTCCACCAAACGCGCAACTGCCAGCGGGGATTGCCGTCCTCATCGACGCCGGCCTGATCCCCGATCACTGCATAAAGTTGGCCGTTCCATTTTGTGAGTTGCGCGCTTTCACTGGTCGCCTGTGTGGGAGCCCAGAAACTGCGGGCTTGCGGAGTGAGGAGAACCCCGTCTCCATTGCCATCTGAAACAAGAATGCGGGCCTCTACAGCGGTCCAATTTGGCCCTGCTACAGGGTCAACGCTTTGCAGTTCAAAGGTCCAACCAGCAACCTCATCTTGCCCGCCTACGGACACGGCTGCGAGTTTTTCAGATGTGAATGCCGTCTCGCTTGCCATGCCAAACAGTGACACCGCGACGCCGAAATGCGCCATGACCATGCCCCATGTCGCCGCTGGCACGCGGGACAGCTTACGGCCGCGCAAAGGCAGGAATGCCGCCACAGCCAAAGCGATGGCGAACGCCAAACCAAGGACTGAAAGCACCGAATAGTCGCCGAAAAACGCAATTAAGGCAATCGCAGCGATAAGGATCGCAGCAAGGAGCGACATTTCAAATTGGATACGCGCAGGCTTGTCCTCTTTCCAGCGCAGGATCGGTCCTATTGCCATCACCACAAACATCGGGATGGCAAAGATCGCGCTCGCCGGATTGAAATAGGGAGGCCCCACGCTGACCCGTACATCGAACGCTTCAGTAAGAAGCGGATAGAGCGTGCCCAAAAGGACAATCGCAAGGATGGCTGAAAGCATCACATTGTTGAAAACGAGCGCGCCTTCGCGGCTTGTCGCGGTGAAGCGTTTGCCTTCCGAAATACTGTTCGCCCGAAGAGCAAAGATAAGCAGGCTTCCACCGATATAGATGCCAAGAAGCGCCAGAATGAAGCTTCCGCGCTCAGGATCAACCGCAAAGGCATGAACGCTGGTCAGAACGCCTGAACGCACAAGAAATGTGCCTAGCATCGACATGGAGAATGCAAGCACGCCCAGCATAATCGTCCACGTACGCAAGGCATCGCGGGCTGCAAGGACGCTGACCGAATGCAAAAGAGCAGTCGCAGCAAGCCAAGGCATAAGCGAGGCGTTTTCCACTGGGTCCCAGAACCACCAGCCGCCCCAGCCAAGCTCGTAATACGCCCACCACGATCCGGCGATAATTCCAAGGGTCAGGAACACCCATGCCCCCAAAACCCATGGCCGCATGACTTTGGCAAAATCAGGATTGACCTGTTTGGTGATGAGTGCACCCATCGCAAGGCTAAACGCGACCGACATGCCGACATAGCCAAGATATAGCGTGGGCGGGTGGATCACGAGGCCGAAATCCTGAAGGAGCGGGTTCAGACCTGCCCCCTCCGGCACCGGTACGGGAAGACGTTCGAACGGGTTGGAGGAAAGCAGCAGAAAGCTGTAAAACCCAAGCGCGACGAAACCCTGAACGCTCAAACTCGCCGACATCGTCTTTTCAGGCAGACGCCGTTCTAGCCCTGCCAACAGCCCGCCTGAGATCGCCAGGATCATCACCCAGAGCAGCATCGAGCCTTCATGATTGGCCCAGGTTCCGGTGAGCTTATACACAAACGGTTTCACCGAATGCGAATTGGTCGCGACCAGTTTGATCGACAGATCGGTAATCGCGAACGCATAGAGCAGTAAGAAGAACGAAAGCGTTGCAAGAAATGCCTGCACCACGGCGGCCGGCCTTGCAAGGGCCGCTATGCTGTCATTGCCTTGACGAAGGCCAAGCGCTCCGGCTGCCATCTGCAAAATGGCAAGCGCTGTTGCGAGCCAGAGGGCTGCATGTCCAAGTTCAGCGATCATATCGGTCTATTTCAATCCCGCCACGGTTTCGGCGTAGTCGTCAGACTTTTGGTGACCTTCCAGCCCCTCAAGTTCGCGCGGCACGTAGTTTTCGTCGTGCTTTGCCAAAAGATTGGTCGCCAGGAACGTCCCATCGGACTGCAACGAACCTTCAGCAACGACGCCGGACCCTTCGACAAACAGGTCCGGCAAAATGCCGCTATAGGCGACAGGAACGGTGTCCGCTGTGTTGCCAGTAACGGTGAAATTGACCGTAATCCCATCTTCAAGTGTCTGGATAGAACCGGGCGCTACCATCCCGCCAAGCCGGACTGCTTGGCCAACTTGCGGGGGTTCTTGCACCATTTGTTCGGGCAAATAGAAATAGTTCGCCTGACTGCGCAGCGCCCACGCCGCGATCAGCCCGGCGGCCACCACCGCAAGCAGCGCAAGTATCACAAGCGTCATGCGTTGATGTTTAGCCTTCATTTGCGCTTCATCTCCTCGCGGCGTTTTTCAGCTTTGCGCATGGTCGCATAGCTCCAGGCAATAAGCGCCCCAAGCGCAAGCGTGCCGATAACATATGCGCCAATCACAAAGGGCCAATGGTCCAATGCCTCACGCATTACGCTGTCTCCATTCCGCTTGTTGTGACGCCCGTCACATCTTCTGGGGCCACATCCTCGGAGGTCATATCATCATCAAGCGCCCGCCTGCGAAGCCGTGCCTCGACCTGTTGTTCTGCGATGAGCGCGCGCATGCGCATCAGGACGATCGCCCCAAACAAAAGCGAAAAGCCAACGGTGGCGGTAAGCAATGGCCAGAGATATTCGGCATCAATCGAACTCTTCCCCGCAGTGAGGCTGGGGGGTTGGTGCAGCGAATTCCACCAGACCACCGAGCGATTGATAATCGGTACGATGATCGCCCCCACAATGCCAAGAATTGCCGGAATTTTGGGTGAACCACCTTCGCGTGCGGTCGCCTGTGAAAGAGCGATATAACCGCCATAAAGGAACAGCAGCACAAGCATGCTCGTCAGCCGTCCGTCCCATTCCCACCATGTACCCCAAGTGGGCCGACCCCAAATCGAGCCAGTCGCGAGGCAAATGGCGCAAAAAACCATACCCGGCACCGCGATTGCACGCGCTGATATTCCCGCCAACGGGTGTTTCCAAATAAGCAAAGCCGCAGACGAAACCGCAATTCCCGTCCAGCCTCCCATGCCAAGCCATGCAGCGGGAACATGAATAAACAAGATGCGAACCGTTTCGCCCATCAACCGGTCAGGCGAGACGATGAACAAGCCCCACAATACCGGGCCCACGCTAAGCGCAAGCCCGCTCCAAAAAAGAAGAGGTGTGAGCCAACTGGCGAGTGATAAAAATCGTTTCGGGTTCGCGTAAATATGCAACGGATCAATACCTCGTAGCGCCCGTCATAAAGCCCTCAGCGGCCCCTGCAAGAGCGCAAAGCATGCAACAGTGAATAGCGGCGGCCTAGGGATATTTATCTATGCTCGGCCAATCAGTTCCTGAGCCATGGAATCCGCAACGACATTAGGCGAAACCGCGCCCGTCTCGCTTGCCTGCCAAATCTGCTCAAGGCGCGCTGGGATCTTTTCGATTAGCGCATTCACCTCATCGCGTGAGGCATGACGCCCTTCCCGGCGAGCCAGATATTCCGTCGCGACCGAGATGATCCCGCCAGCGTTGATCACATAGTCAGGCGCATAGAGCGCGCCCTGCTCAAACAAATCCTGTCCGTGATGCGCGCGAGCGAGCTGATTGTTGGCGCCGCCCGCAACGATCTGCGTGTCGAGCTTCGCTATGCTCTCATCATCCAAGATCGCGCCGAGCGCATTGGGACTGAGAACGTCGCATTTGGTCGTGAGAATTGCACCGGGAGCCACAACCTGTGCCCCCAATTCCTCCGCAAGGGCTTTGACACCGTCCTCGTGGATATCGGCCAAGGTCAGCCTCGCGCCGTCCTTCGCAAGCAGCCTTGCGACACCTCCGCCCACGCTTCCCGTGCCCTGAACGGCCACATGCACGTCTTTCATGCTGTCGGTTTTGAGCCGGTGCTTCACCGCCGCTTTGATACCGAGATAGATGCCGTAAGCGGTGTAGGGGCCCGGATCACCGCCAGCGCTATCCCCGCCTGACACGGGCAGCCCGGAGACGAATTCGGTCCTTTGCGAAACCGCTGCCATATCCGCCTCGCTGATGCCAACATCGGCAGCAGTTACATAACGGCCCGCCAGATCGTTCACCGCATCGGCAAAAGCAGCGAGCATTTCGGGTGTCTTGGTGCGCGCCTCGTCGGCGAGGATCACAGCTTTGCCGCCTCCCATCGGAAGGCCCGCCATGGCGTTTTTATAGCTCATCCCGCGCGATAAACGCAGAGCATCGCGAAGCCCATCTTTGGGATTGGGATAATGCCAAAACCGCGTACCGCCAGCGCCCGGTCCAAGGTGGGCCGAATGCACCGCGATAATGGCTGTCAGGCCCGAGTTTGGCTCACGCACAACATGCACGAACTCGTGGTCGTCAAAATCGGCTTCGGTCCAAAAAGCAGTCATATATCAAAGCCCCCAGCGCGGTCGGCGCATCGTCTGCGCGCGTCTAAAAGCATAGACCATCGTGGTCAGTCTAAAGAGGGAAAAATGGGGCGATCGAGGGGTCTCGAACCCCCGACCTCCGGTACCACAAACCGGCGCTCTAACCAACTGAGCTACGATCGCCACATACCCCGCTCCTTATCGGTGAACACAAGGTCCTTCGCCAAGCCGCGCTATTTAGAGCGCCATTGCTCGAAGAATTGCCAAGGTCAAGACCGCTTAAGGCGGGCGCGAGCGTGTTGCACAATGCGCGCGGTAAGGGAAGCGAAAACTGCCATGCAAACGCATTCGCGCAATAAAGTTTCGCACACCGGTGATCTTGCCTAGACGGGCCAAGCACTTAACAATGCCAGTATCATGAATCCGCTCACCGATTCTGTACTCGACCATCTTGCCCGCCGCGATGGCCTTCAGCGTGTCCCGCACTCGAGGATTGAGCTTTTTCAAGCGAAGAATTTCCTAACGCCTGGGCACTGCGAGCAATTGGTCGCGATGATCGACAAAGACCGCAGGCCAAGCACAATTGCCGATGCCAATGGCGATGCATATTTTCGCACGAGTGAAACCTGCGACCTGGCTCGCTCAGACCCGGTGGTCCAAAAGCTCGATTTGCTGCTGCACGATTTAAACGGGATAAACCCGGCCCTTGGTGAACCCGTCCAAGGCCAGCGATATGATGTCGGACAGGAATTCAAGCCGCACACCGATTATTTCACACCCGGCACAGCCGATTTTGAGAAGTTTTGCAGCGAGGCAGGCCAGCGCACATGGACCTTTATGATCTACCTCAACAATGTCGAAGCCGGCGGCGCGACGCGGTTCAAGGTGGTGGGTAAGACCTTTCAGCCCGAAATTGGCAAGCTGCTATGCTGGAACAACAAACGCCCCGATGGTGAGCTAAACCCCAATACGCTTCATCACGGGATGAAGGTGAGGAAAGGCGTAAAATATGTGATCACCAAATGGTATCGCGAGCGGGAATGGCCCTGGTGAGGGCACAGGGCGCCGTCTCCGATGTGCAAATGAGCGCTGAGCATGCTTTCTCAAAGCAACCCGCGCCGTCAATTCGCATTGTTGCCGGACAGGGCGTCGAAGGCGATGCTCATGCTGGCGACCGCGTACAGCACCTCAGCCGAGTGCGCGCCGACCCCACCCAGCCCAATTTACGACAGGTCCATCTGATCCATAGCGAGCTGTTTGACGAGGTGGCGCAAAAAGGATTTACGGTGCGCCCCGGAGACCTTGGTGAGAATATCACCACATCTGGCCTCGATCTTCTTGCTTTGGGGCGAGACACTATTTTGCGTGTCGGGGATGAAGCGATGCTGCGCGTGACGGGCCTTCGCAATCCTTGCGCTCAGATCGATAAGTTCGCGCCTGGCCTGCTTAAACAGCTGGCTGTGAAAACGCCCCAAGGCATCGTGCGCAAGGCGGGCATCATGTGCACCGCAACTGCCAGCGGATTGGTGCGCGCAGGAGACCGCATCACGTTCGAACCACCCAACGGACCGCATATCCCGCTCGAACGTGTTTAACCGTGTTGCACACTCAAATTCAGCCCCACCGCACCGATCAAAATCATCCCGATAAACCCAAATTGCAGCGCGCTTAAACGTTCTTCGAAAGCAAAGATGCCAATCACGCTGATCGCAACAATCCCGCAGCCCGACCAAATCGCATAGGCAACCCCTACCGGGATGACCTTTACAGCGGGCGCGAGCATCCAAAAGCTCACCGAATAGGCGGCAAGCGAGGCCATGCCCCATTGCCATCTCTCAAAGCCCGATGAGAGCTTGAGCATCAACGTGCCGCTCACTTCAAAGACTATAGCGAGGCCTAAGAATATCCATGCGTTCATGCGCCCAAGCCTACTCGCAAAGCCCACAAAGAAAAAGGCGGCCCATCAAGGACCGCCCTCTTTCAATTCCAATCGGAAGCCGATTACTTTTTGAGAGTAAGACCGCCAAAGCGCTTGTTGAACGCTGCCACTCGGCCGCCTTCCTGGATCTGGCGGTTGCCGCCGGTCCATGCAGGGTGGCTCGTTGGGTCGATGTCGAGTGCGAGAGTGTCGCCCTCTTTGCCCCAAGTGGAACGCGTTTGAAACTCAGTACCATCGGTCATTTTGACCGTGATCATATGATATTGTGGGTGCCCTTCGGCTTTCATCGTCTTTATCCTCGTAAGCGTGCCCCGGTTCCGACCGGAGTTGCTATAAAACTGGTAAGAAGCGGCGCACATAACGCTGCCCCTGAAAATTGCAAGCCCAGTGTCGTCTGGGTATCGACTAAATCAGTTCTCAGGCGGGTCCGCGATCATCGCTGTGAACTCGCACTGACACGTAACTTTGCCCTCGACGCTGGCCTTGCCCTTGAACTTGTAGATCGTGCGGCGTTGTTGAAGGAACTCCACCTCAAGGTCGAGCAAACAGCCAGGTGTCACAGGCGCGCGGAACTTCGCACTGTCAATGCCCATAAACAAAACCAGCTTACCCGTACCCGCCAGCTCAAGCGTTTCAATCCCAAGGATCGCCGCCGCCTGAGCCAACGCTTCGATCTGCAGAACGCCCGGCATGATGGGAGCTCCAGGGAAATGCCCCTGAAAAAACTCCTCATTTATGCTGACGGCCTTCACCGCGTGGATGCGCTCATTCAGATGAATTTCGCGCACCCGGTCCACCAAAAGCAGCGGATAGCGGTGAGGTAAGGCCTTCAAAACTTTATGAATGTCGTAGTCGGTAATCGGCGCCGCCGATTTCGTATCTTCGCTCATTCTCGCCCCCCGAGTAATTTAGCGTGAATTACCGGCCCGCAGGTGCAGGTGCAGGTGCTGGCTGTTGGCCTTGCTGCGCGGCCTGCTGTTGTTGAATCAGCTGCGCTCTGACCAACGTTTGCTGAATATCTTGGAAGACCTGCGCTGCATTGGGGTTGGGGCGGTAATTTTGCGGCGGCACAATCTGAGCCGATGGGACTTTTGTGTTGAGCGCCGTTGTGATCAATGACGTGATATCCGCGCCCTCGCCCGCATATTGCAGCGATCCTGGCGCCAAAACAGCAACGATCTGCTGCTGCTGAGCCACCTCACCGAGCGCCGCTGGATATTGCGCAAAGATTTGCTCAACCGCGTACGCACGGGCTGTGTTGATCTGTCCGTTAAACTGCGCAACCTCCTGTTCAAGCGTTTGAATCTGCGTGAAGTTTGGTGAGCTTTGAACACCTGCCAGTTCACCATCATCAAGCTGACCATTGCTGTTGGTGTCAAACGGCTGAAGGAGCTGAGAAAGCTGCTCTTGCTTTGTATTGCGCTGTTCGATCTGAGCCGAATAGGTTGTGCCGATCTGGGAATAAGCGGTTTGCAGCGCGTTCGTGCCGATAATCGCACGGGTGATGTCGGCGGTTGCAATCCGCCCCTCGACTTGCGCCGCAGCAGGGGTTGAAACAGCAGCGATAAGGGCGCTAGCAGCAAAGCCGGCTGCGCAAACAGTCTTTGAAAAACGTGTCATTAGAATTGTGTTCCTACGTTGAACGTGAGTGTTTTGTCGTCATCGCCCGCGACCTTTCTAATGGTCTGAGCGAAGTCGATGCGGAAGGGACCAAAGGGTGAGTTCCAGTTTACACCGATCCCTGCGGTGATGCGGGGGCTAGGCGAATCGCCAACAAAGACCTCGCGGAAGCCCTGTCCGGGAAGGATGGTGTTTCGAGTAACCCCGTCGGCTGCAATCGGATTTGTCGTCTCGATGGTGCCCGGAGTACCGTCAGGGTTCGTGATGATCTCTTGAAAAACGGGCGCGTCTTGCAGGAGTGGCTGTGTCAATTGCCACAAAGCACCAACGTCTAGCCAGATAGATGGCCTTAACCCCAGTTCACGCGCGCCTGTCCCCAGCGGGATTTCAAGCTCAGCCCGGCCAAGGTAGTAATTTCGGCCGCCAAGCGCATCGTCGCGTTGCTCATCACGGTCCAAATTGAATACGACATTGCCGTTGTCATCGAGCAGCACGTTGCCAGGGCTATTAGGGTCAATCAGAGGGAATTGTCTGAGGACCACTGGGGCCAACACCACGAATGTCAAACCCGCGGAACTGCGGCTCACCAAGGAAGAAGCGATCTGTAAGGAAGATATCATCGACACCGGCTCCTTCGCGCTCGCTCAGCGCGAAAATTGTTCCACCTTCTAATGAGAGAGAGAAGATGAAGCCGGAATTGAACACATCCCAGAACTGCTGAGCCTTCCCTCGGAAACGCAAGTAGCGAACATCGCCGCCAAGACCCGCAAACTCAGAACTGAGCGAGATCAGCCGCCCTCGAGTAGGCCGGAAACCGGAGTTGAGAGTGTTGTAATTGAGACTCAAACCAACAATTGAACTCAATCGATCGCCGAGCTGATCGCAAAGGAAGCGGCCGGCAATGATAGGGTCACATTCCTCAATCCCATCACCGTCAATATCGCTGAAAAATGCGGGATCGTTGAGACTCACCTGATCATAGTTAAGCGTGTAGCTAGCCACGAGCGAGGAAAACTCAGTTAAAGGCACACCAACCCTGAAGGCACCGCCTGTTGTCGACTGTTCAAAAGTGTTTTCGCGATCCTGTTGGAATTGGTTAAAGCTGTTGAAGTCTCTTCGAAAGATATCAACGCCCGCCGAGATATTGCGATCGAACAGATAGGGCTCGGCAAAGCTGATCTGCGCCGAACGGGAGAATTGCGAGAAGTTGACTGAAAGCCCAATGGTCTGCCCGCGTCCGCGGAAGTTACGTTGCCGTATGGAGCCGGCAAGAATAAACCGCTCAATCGAAGAGAAACCGGCTGAGAATTGCAGCTCGCCTGTTGGTCGCTCCTCGATATTAGCCTCAAGAACGATGCGATCAGGCGCAGAACCTTCGACCTGAGTGACCTCAAAGTTTTCTTGAAAATAGCCAAGCGAGTTGATCCGTGCCGTAGTCCGCTGGACGCCGAGCGAGTTAAACGCATCGCCTTCTGAGATACGAAACTCGCGGCGGATCACCTTGTCCTGGCTGAGCGTGTTGCCGTTCACATCCACGCGCTCGACATACACACGCGGCGCCTGACGAAGGATAAAGGTGATATCCATCGTCAGATCTTCAGGATTGCGATCAAAGCGCGGCTGCACGTCCGCAAAGGCGTAACCGAACCGGCCTGCGAGCTCCGTTAGGGACTCGACAGTATCTTCAACGGTCTTTGCGTTATAGAATTCGCCCGACTGAATGCCGAGGCCTGACGCCAGAGAATCGCTGTCGAAGTCGCGAATTTGGCTGTCCACTTCGACATCGCCAAAGTTATACCGCTCGCCTTCCTCGACCACATAAGTGATGATGAAGTCTTGTTGATCCGGGGTAAGCTCTGCCACCGCTGAGACAACGCGGAAGTCAGCATAGCCTTCAGTCAAGTAAAACTGACGCAGCTTTTGTTGGTCGAATGCCAGACGGTCAGGGTCATAGCTGGTGTTGGAACTGAAGAAGCGGAAGAAGCGTGATTGCTTGGTCACCATCTCGCTTCGCAGTTCGCCATCGGAGAATTTCTCGTTCCCGATAATGTTGATCTGGCGAACCTTGGATTTGGGCCCTTCGGTGATCTCGAAGACGATATCCACCCGGTTCTGCGGGAGCGAGACCATTTGCGGCTCGACTGTCGCTGCAAACCGGCCTTGTCGTTTGTAAAGCTCGATAATGCGGGCAACATCCGCGCGCACTTTCGAACGGGTGAATATCTGACGCGGGGCGAGCCGGATCTCTGGGATAATTTTATCGTTATCAATCCGATCGTTGCCTTCGAGCACGATGCGGTTGATCACCGGGTTTTCCGTCACATTGATGACTACATTGCCGGCTTCATTACGGATCGAGAAGTCTGCAAACAGCTCGGTTGCGCCAAGGTCCTTGAGGGCCTCGTCGGCTCCGGCTGATGTGTATTCCTGGCCCACACGCAAACGGATATACGAAAGGATTGTGGTCGGCTCCAGACGCTCAGCCCCGATCACATTGATTGAGCGGATTGTGTTGGCCGAAGGCGCAGGTGCTGGTGCAGGTGCTGGTGTGGTTGCAGGCTGGGAGACAGGTGCGGTTTCCTGCGCAATCGCGCTCACCGGAACACCTGCCAACATGGTCGCGCCAGTCAGTGCAACACCAAACCGGCCGACTGACGATTTTCTACTGGCATACTTACAAGTCGCAGACACAGTGCCTGCTTGCTCACGAAAATTCATGGATGAAATATCCCGTCCTACCCACATTAATGCGCCTGCCCCAAACGCGTAATGGCTCAGCCTTCTGGCCTTGCCGACCCTAAACGCTGTCGCCTTTGCCTGATGCGCGGCGCGCGGGTCAAGCAGGCTAAGCGCACTATGACCGGGCAATGCGACCACTGCCCGTTTCCTTACTGCCTCAGACCGCCCCTCTAAAGGAGCGCCCGATTGGTGCAAGGCCCCATTTCTTGACCTCTCGCCTAACCGCCAAACGGCAGAAGCGAGGTTACGTCATTCACAGTGACCACCACCATGAACAACAGAACGGCCGCAATCCCTGCGCGGTAGGCCCATTCGGTGGCCTGCGGTCCGACAGGTTTGCGGCGGATCGCCTCAGCTGCGTAGAAAGCCAGGTGACCACCATCGAGCGCAGGGATTGGCAAGAAGTTGATGAATGCCAAATTAAGCGAGATGAGGGCAGCGAAATTCACGAAGGCGAGAAAGCCAAGGCTCATTTGCTCGCCTGAGTATTTCGCGATCTTCACAGGGCCGCCCAATTCCTTGATTGAGCGCTCGCCTGTGAATATCTGCTTGATGCCGGTGACCATCATGCCTGTGATCTCCCAGCACCGCTCTGCGGCAAGCGGGATCGAGGCAAGAACGCCAACCTCCTCAAACTCATAGCGGCCGCCCGACGGGCCCACGCCAATTCGGCCGAGCACGCTCACATTGCCGAACGCATCAGTGTCTTCGACCCGCGCAGTGGTCAGCGCAATATCAATTGTCTCGCTGTCACGAAGAACAGTGAGGACCATGTCCTTGTCAGGATAAAGCAGTATCTGCGTGCGGATCTCTTCAAAATCCTCGACGGTTTCGCCATCGATTTTGGTGATTGTATCACCGATTTGCATACCAGCATCGCGGGCAACCGATTCTTCAGAGAACTCACCAACCGTCCGAGAATCTTCCGCGCCCACGATGGTTGGATTGCCATAGATCGTGAAGAACGCCGCAAAAATCCCAATCGCGACGATAAGGTTCGTAACCGGCCCCGCAGCAACAATCAGCGCCCGCTTCCACAAGCTGGCATTCTGAAAACTGCCGTCGTTCACCTCTTCGGGAGGGGGCGCACTGGGGTCTGGAATGCTCGCCGGGTTCATATCGCCCTTGAACTGAACATAGCCGCCAAGCGGCAGCCAAGAGAGCTTCCAGCGCGTCCCATGCTTATCGTTCCAGCCAGCGATCTCAGGCCCAAAACCGATAGAGAAAGCCTCTGCCTTCACACCAAACCAGCGGCCAACAAGATAATGGCCAAGTTCATGCACCGTCACAAGCGGTCCCAGCAATGCCAGAAAGCCGATAAAGTACATCCAAAAAGGGGGCTGCTCAAACAAGAGGTATGTGCTCCAAAGCCTTAGCTGCGCAAATTCGCGCCTCGCTATCTATCGCCAGCACATCTTCCAGCATGCGCGGCGCTGGCGCCTGATAGCGCTCTAATGTCTTTTCCGCCACTGAAGTAATGCGGCTGAACCCAATGTGACCGGCAAGGAACGCCTCCACTGCAATCTCATTGGCAGCGTTGAGGATCGCCGGAGCCGCCCCGCCCGCCTCTATCGCCTCGCGCGCGATGCGGGTGGCTGGGAAAAGCTCTTCATTGGGCGCCTGGAAAGTAAGCGCGCCAATCGCTGCCAAGTCGAGCGGCTCCAAGGGCGTCTCCATCCGGTCGGGATAGGCCAAGCACGAGGCAATCGGCACACGCATATCCGATGGCCCCAATTGCGCCAGCGTCGAGCGGTCACGGTACTCGACCATCGAGTGAATGACGCTTTGCGGATGAACCACGATCTTCAGCCGCTCGAGCCCCACGGGGAACAGGTGATGCGCCTCGATAAATTCAAGGCCCTTGTTCATCATCGTTGCGCTGTCGACGCTGATCTTTGCGCCCATGGACCAATTGGGGTGTGCCACGGCTTGCTCAGGGGTCGCAGCATGGATCGCAGCGGCATCCCAAGTGCGAAAAGGGCCGCCGCTCGCGGTGAGAGTTATCCTTGCGACATCCTCTATCTTACCGCCCGCAAGGCACTGGAAAATCGCGTTATGCTCGCTGTCAGTGGGAAGCAGCGTCGCGCCGTGCTTGGCGACCGCGCCGGTCATGACTTCGCCTGCTGAAACCAGCGCCTCTTTGTTCGCAAGGGCAATCGTGCCGCCACGTTCTACCGCCGCCATCGTGGGAGCAAGCCCAGCGCAGCCAACAATCGCTGCAACCGTCATATCAACCGGATGCTTTGCCGCATCACACAGCGCCTGCGCACCGCCAGCCGCCTCGACATCGCTTCCGGCCAAGGCTTCGCGAAGAGCGGGTAGAGCGGTTTCATCGCTTACAACTGCAAGCCTTGCTCCGAATTCACGGGCGAGCACAGCCAGCTCCTGCGCGCTTGAATGGGCCGTCAGAGCCTTAACTTGCCACTCATTAGGATTGCGCCGAACAAGGTCGAGCGTTGACGCTCCAATCGACCCCGTCGCGCCCAGAACGGTGATCGTGCGTGCCATCAATAGCCAACCAGAGCTGGCACAAAGGCAAGAAGGAAGAGCACAAAGAACACAGAGATAAATCCATCAAGCCGGTCAAAGACGCCGCCGTGACCCGGAATAAGATTGCTCGAGTCCTTCACCCGTGCCCGCCTTTTCATCCAGCTTTCGAAGAAGTCTCCGGCCTGGGCGATAACCGCGATCAGAACACCTGCGAGAACCGCGCCTAAGAGGCTTCCAATAGAAAAGCCCGGCATAGCCGAAGCTGGCCCAAAGTCCGCTGCTTCAACGCCGAGCGCCACAAACGCTGCAGCCGCAGCTCCTCCAATAAATCCAGCCCAGGTTTTTGAAGGACTGATCGACGGCGCAATCTTAGGCCCGCCGATCAAACGGCCAGAGAAATAGGCCCCCACATCGACCGCAATAATCGGGACGAAGAACGCAAAGAGCACCGACCACATATCATAGCCAAGTGAGGCACCCTCTCCGAACAGAAAGCCCCAACCGTTTCTGACCGCAATCATCGCAAGCGCTGCGCCGCCGACGTAAATCGCGCCAAAGAACTGCCAAAGAACTTCGGCAACAGGCGAGACGCCAAACCCGCGGGCAAGCAGGTTCCACTCCCACAGGACAAGCCCTGCAAGAAGGATCACAAATCCAATCCAGAACCAGCCGCCCAGCCAAAGCGCGATAACAACCGCGCCAATCATCGCAACAGCCGAGACAAAGCGGACCGCTAAATCTGCGGTGCCCGTCGCCCCGCCGGTCGCCCCGCCCGCAGCCTTGCTGCTGTTATCCGCCCCATTATCTGCCGCCATAGCGCCTCTCCCTTTGCGCAAAATCCTCAAGCGCCCCGGCTAAATGCTCAGGCTTAAAGTCGGGCCAAAGCGTGTCCACAAAGAGCATTTCGGCATAGGCTGACTGCCATAACAGAAAGTTGCTAAGCCGGATCTCACCGCTGGTGCGGATCAGCAGATCAAGCGGCGGCAAATCAGCTGTATCGAGATGCGCAGCTATGCTCTCGGGCGTAATCTCCCCCGCCTCTGACGCTTTCGCCGCCGCCCGAGCGATTTCATGTTGAGAGCCATAGTTCAGAGCCACGGCCAGCGTCTGCGTGCCGCCGGCCGTCTGCGCCAAAGCATCTTCGAGCATGGCAACAATGTCAGGCGCAAGCCCGCGCCAATCGCCGATGATCTTGAGTTTCACATCGTTCGCAACGAACTCAGCCAAGTCCGATTTGATGAACTTGCGCATGAGGTTCATGAGGTCGCCCACCTCATCCTCAGAACGCTTCCAATTCTCCGAACTGAACGCATAGAGCGTAAGGCAATCAAGGTTCATCGGCTCCAGCGCGCGCACCAGACGCCGCACCGCCTCAACCCCGCGCTGATGCCCTACGGCGCGCGGCAGGCTGCGCTTCTTAGCCCAGCGGCCGTTGCCATCCATAATGATGGCAACGTGCCTAGCACCGGTATTGACGCTGCCGTTCTCCAAACCGTGCCCCTAGCTCCCAGCGACTGCTAACCCTCTATTGGGTCAGGATTTCCTGAACCTTCTTCTCAATCGCCGCGTCGATTTCCGCGACATATTTGTCAGTCAGCTTCTGCACCTCATCTTCAAAGCGCTTGCGCTCATCCTCTGATATCTCCTTGGCCTTTTCGTCGGCCTTGAGGCTCTCCATCCCGTCGCGGCGAACATTGCGGGCGGCAACCTTGGCTTTCTCGCCGTATTCGCCGGCAAGTTTTGCGAGGTCCTTGCGCCGGTCCTCGGTAAGATCAGGCATTGGAAGGCGGATCGTTTGACCATCGGTCATGGGGTTCAAACCAAGGTTCGCCTTGGAAATGCCCTTCTCGACCGCACTCACATTGGTTTTGTCCCACACTTGCACGGCCAGCATGCGCGGCTCTGGCGCGGAGACGGTTGCCACCTGGCTAAGCGGCATCATCGCGCCGTAAACCTCGGCCACCACCGGATCGAGCAGCGCGGTGTTTGCGCGCCCTGTGCGAAGGCCCGAAAGGTCGCCCTTAAGCGATTCAACAGCGCCGTTCATGCGGCGTTCGATGTCAGATTTGTCGTATGTAGGCATGACTTAACTCTTTAGTCTTTCTGGACAATTGTCTGAATGCCCTCGCCCGAGAGCACTTTGGCAACATTGCCTTTTTCACGGATTGAGAAAACCACTAGCGGAATGGCGTTCTCACGGCAAAGCGCAACAGCGGTTGCATCCATAACTTTAAGATTATCCGCGAGCACTTGATCGTAAGTGATCGTGTCGAAGCGGGCGGCGTCCGGGTTATGCTTGGGATCGCTGTCATAGACGCCGTCAACGCTCGTCCCTTTAAGCAACGCATCGCAGTTCATTTCAGCCGCGCGAAGGGCCGCGCCCGTATCGGTCGTAAAGAACGGATTGCCGGTGCCAGCGGCAAAGATCACAATCCTGCCCTTCTCAAGGTGGCGTTCAGCGCGCCTCCGGATGTACGGCTCACACACAGATGACATCGGGATCGCCGACTGGACCCGGGTTTGCACGCCCAGCTGCTCCAGCGCATTCTGCATCGCCAGCGCATTCATCACGGTCGCGAGCATACCCATGTAATCGCCGGTGGTCCGGTCAAGCCCCTTGGCCGCCGCAGAGATTCCCCGAAAGATATTGCCGCCGCCAATGACAAGGCAGACCTCAATGCCGCTATCCTTGGCCGCCTTCACCTCTTCTGCCAGCCGCGCGACGTATTCAGGATCAATGCCATACTCCTGGTTCCCCATCAGCACTTCGCCTGAGAGCTTCAGAAGGACGCGCTTTATCGGGGGGAGTGTCATGGGGCTCGGGGCTCTTTCGTGGCGGTATGTGTTTAGCGCTAGGCCCTATCGGCAAGGCGGGGCTGTGCCAAGAGGGGCCGTGTGCAATGCCACCAGTTTTGAGACAATGAACAGGGGTGTTTTGGAAACTACCGTTTCGGCGATTTCGGCGGTGACGAAGGGGACTGGGCCGGAAGGCGGCCAAAAGCTCAGCATCCTGCTTCCCAAGCTTTCGCTTCTGTTCATGCCTCGACGAAGCTAAACGATCCCAATGCGCGATTTTCGTCCGATCTTTGCGGTTCAATTCGTCACTTTAATGGTGTTCGCCTTACTCAAACGATTTCGCACCGAACTGGCTCAATGGCATCCGAACGAGGCTTTTGAGATCTTCCTCTACTCCTTCCCCAATTTCGCGGAAGGATTGTTCGGCTATCTGATGGTCACGATGATACTCACCATGGTGTCTTGGCGTTCAGAGCGTGTGTCCGCTGTTTTGCCCCTGCCCAGGCTCATTATCTTCGCGCTTCTTGTCTCAGGAATTTATGTGATTAGCCAGGAAATGGGGCTGCACCATCTTGGCGGAGCGCAGATCTATGATCCTTATGACGTCGTGTTTTCGGTTGCTGGACTGATAACGGGGTTGCTTGTCTTTATATGGCTGAGGCCATTAGAGGCACCCGCCCACCTGCGGTAGAAGGCGCCGCCGCTCAGGCAGCCGAGAGAAACGCAAAAGAAAAAGGCCGCCCGCGAGGTTTCCCCTGCGAGCGGCCTTTTCATTTCATTGCGAGTCCCCGCGAAGGCGGGAACCTTGTGCACCAAAGCGGGAGATCCCCGCCTTCGCGGGGATGCGCACCGGGCTAGAGCGCTGGCTTACCCGCCAACGGCAGCCGCAACTTCCGCTGCAAAGTCGCTTTCTTCTTTCTCGATGCCTTCGCCGAGTTGGAAGCGGACGTAGTCTTTGAGGACGACCGAACCGCCATTGTCCTTACCGAACTTGGCCACGGTGTCTTCGACGCTGGTTTTATTGTCCATCACGAACATCTGGCTCAGCAGAGCGTTCTCTTTGGCAAACTTCCGAATTGCGCCTTCGACCATTTTCTCTTGCACGTTCTCAGGCTTGCCGCTTTCGGCTGCCTTTTCCTGTGCAATCGCCCGCTCACGCTCGATCACGTCTGCGTCGAGGCCGTCGGCATTCAGCGCCTGCGGGAACATCGAGGCGATGTGCATCGCGAGCTGCTTGCCAAATGGCTCAAGGGTGCCCGCAGCAATGTCGCTTTCAAGAGCAACGAGAACGCCGATTTTACCGAGGCCTTCAGCGGCCGCATTGTGGACGTATGAAACAACCGCGCCGCTTTCCACAGCAACAGTTTTCATGCGGCGAACCTGCTGGTTCTCGCCGATGGTGGCGATGTTGTCGGTGAGCTTGTCAGCGACTGTTCCGCCGCCGGGATAGCCAGCAGCTTTGAGAGCTTCGACATCGTCGCCGTCCACGCCAAGCGCTGCAGCGGTTGTGCTGCGAACGAAGTCTTGGAACTGGTCGTTTTTGGCAACAAAGTCCGTCTCAGAGTTGACTTCAACAGCAACGCCGCGTGTGCCTTCGACGGCAACGCCAACGAGGCCTTCAGCAGCGGTGCGGCTGGATTTCTTTTGTGCGGTTGCAAGGCCTTTTGCGCGCAGAGCGTCAACCGCAGCGTCAATGTCGCCATCGGCTTCGGTGAGGGCTTTCTTTGCATCCATCATGCCTGCGCCAGACAATTCGCGCAGTTTCTTCACATCAGCAGCGGTAAAAGCAGCCATGGTGATTTCCTTTATTTGTGTGAGGGCGCCGGGTGGCCCTTAGGGAGGCTGCCCGGCGCGCTAGAATGGAATTGTGACGCGTTGTTTACGCCTCAGCAGCAGGTGCCTCTTGAGCGGCAGCCTCAGCAGGAGGCGTGTCCATTGCGCCGAAGTCTTCGCCAGACGTTTCAACAGCCTGACCGCGGCCAGCATTCGCTGCATCACCGATAGCCTGACAATAAAGACGCACAGCGCGGCTCGCATCGTCATTACCGGGCACTGGAAAAGCGATGCCGGTCGGGTCGGTGTTGGTGTCGAGCACACAGATCACTGGGATACCCAGAACAGCCGCTTCTTTGATGGCAAGCTCTTCTTTGTTTGCGTCGATCACGAACATCACGTCCGGAACGCCGCCCATATCGCGGATGCCGCCAAGCGACAGCTCAAGCTTATCACGCTCACGGGTGAGTTGCAGCACTTCTTTCTTAGTGAAGCCGCTGGTGTCGCCTGAAAGCTGCTCTTCAAGGGTTTTGAGACGCTTGATCGAACCGCTGATGGTTTTCCAGTTGGTGAGCATGCCGCCCAGCCAGCGGTGGTTCACAAAATGCTGACCCGACTGGCGCGCCATCTCAGCGATAGGCTCCTGCGCCTGACGCTTGGTGCCAACAAACAGAACCTTGCCGCCAGCGCGAACGGTGCTTTCAACAAAGTCCAGAGCGCGCGCAAAAAGCGGAACGGTTTGTGACAGGTCGAGAATGTGAACGCCGTTGCGTGCGCCGAAGATATACGGCTTCATACGCGGGTTCCAACGGTGGGTCTGGTGGCCGAAGTGTGCGCCGGCCTCAATCAATTGCTGCATGGTGACGGTAGTGGTCGCCATAGGATAGTTCCTTTCCGGTTAGTCCTCTGAGCAAGCCTGTGTGACCTTGAGCGGAAATCCCGCTTCGGCACCGGTATGTGCGCTTGCCCATGTGAATTTCGCCCCGCGCGGTTCGCGATGATTCGCAGACCCCATCGAGGCGAGTGCCGCGCACATAGTCGGGGTTACACACAAAATCTAGTGCGTTCTTTAAGGGAAGGAACACAAGTGGAACAAAATGCTTGACTAAGTTGGAACACTTAGCGAACAAAGCATCAGAACAAATGTCGAACATACGACCCGGTGTAACTTTTACGCTGTATGAAACGTACAGTTAATAGCGGGCCGGAAAAAAGGAAACGATATGATGATTGCAATGACCATAGCCTGCCTTCTTGTCATTGCGGCATTGGCTGCAACGCTCACCCTGCTCGACACATGGCTCCAGGCGCGCGCTGCGTTTTGGAGCGTTTTTCGTGAGCAGCAGTTGCTCGATGCGGGCTTTGTCCCCCAGGTCGAGGCAAGCGAGACGCGCCTGCGCCAACCTTTACATCGGTCTGCCCCGCGCACTTCACCGGCGCGTGTTCGCAAAAGTGGTTTCGGCGGTGCGCGCCGTTCTAACCTGGGCGCCGCGCAGGCACAGGGCTAATCTAAATCAGGGTGCGCGCGCTCTCGCGTTTGATCTTGCCGTATTTGATGAGCGCATAGGGCATAAGGGCAAGGTAGGCAGCGCTTATTGCGCTTAAGGTCCACCACGGCTCTAACAGCACTCCTGCAAACGCAAGCCCGACCAGCGCGATTATCCAAATGCGCACATCGCGCTGGGGCCGGATCGCCGTCCAGCTGAGCGTTGCCATGTTGGAGATCAGCAGGGCAGCGATGACCGACACCCAGATCGCCAAAAACACCGGTTCGCGAAGGATAGGTTCGCCAATCTCGATCCACAGGACCAATGGTGTCAGTGCAAGCCCTCCTCCGACAGGCGCTGGAACGCCTGTCAAAAAGCCCGCCAATTTATGCGGCTGATCTTCGACATCAATCAACGCATTGAAGCGCGCAAGGCGCAGGGCCATGCAAATCGCGAAGCCAAGCGCTGCAAACCAGCCAAAACTGGGGAGTGTCTTCAGTGACCACATGAACAAGACCAGCGCCGGCGCAATACCAAAGGAAACGCAGTCGGCGAGGCTATCGAGCTCCGCGCCAAAACGTGATTGAGCGTTTAGCATCCGCGCAATACGCCCATCCATACCGTCCAATATTCCTGCAAGCAGAATCGCGAGGACAGCGAAGGACCAATTCTCATCAACAGCGAAGCGAATGGCGGTAAGACCGGAACATAAAGCCGCCGCCGTCACCGCATTGGGAAGCATCGCCCGCAGCGATAGACCTGTGCGTTCATCTGCAATCTCCGCCCCATCCACGATGGGCTCAGCCAGATCAGAACTCTCGTGTTCGGCGGCCTTGGGCCCCACGCGCGGTGCGGATATGCCGCTGCCTTCGTGCGGCGAGGACGGATCGCTCATGACAGGCCTCTACGCTGCGTTATTGCGCTATCCCTTCAAGAAGTGCAGTCGCACCAACATCGGCAAGAATGGTCTCGCCCGCCACAATGCGTTGACCCATCAAAACGCGGGGCTGTGTGCCTGCGGGTAGATAAACATCCACGCGGCTGCCAAAACGGATGAGCCCCACGCGCTGTCCCTTGGCGACCGTATCACCGGGCTTCACAAATGGAACAATCCGCCGCGCCACCAGTCCCGCGATTTGTGTAAAGCCGATCATCAGCCCGTCAGTGCGCTCAATCAGGACGAGCTGGCGTTCGTTTTCCTCAGATGCCTTATCAAGGTCAGCGTTCACAAATTTTCCGGGTATGTAGACCACGCGCTGAACCGTGCCGGCGATGGGTGCCCGGTTTATATGAACGTCGAAAACGCTCATAAAAATGGACACGCGCGTAACCGGCCCTGGCGGCAGGCCCGGCACGCCTGAGCCGTCATTGCCGAGCATTTCAGCGGGCGGCCCCATCTGCTGGATCAGCGTCACAAGCCCATCGGCAGGTGCGACAATCGATTTGTCATCCTGAGGCACAACGCGCTCTGGATCGCGGAAAAATGCGAACACGCCCAGAGACAACAGCAAGAGCGGCCAGCCAATGATCTGCCAGCCGAAGACCAAGGGCACCAAAGCTATCGCCGCTGCGATCACCCCATATTTGCGCCCTTCGGGATGGATTGCGGGCCACCCCCAACTTGCATCGCCGCGGCCCTGATTGTCGAGAATTTCACCTGCCATACATCATCCATTTAGGGACTGCACACCTGAACGGCAAGCAAGCAGCCCGATCCCTCAATTCAAAGGCGCGTCTTTAAGCTGTTGGGCCGATCTTGCGAACGAACACCGTGCCAGCCGAATATCCCGCACCAAAACTGCAAATCAGCCCGGTGTCTCCAGCGCTCAAATCCTCGCTATGTCTGTGGAAGGCGATGATGGAACCCGCTGAGGAGGTATTGCCGTAAGTGTCGAGCACTGTCGGGCTTTCGTCATCATTCGCCTCATGCCCCAGAACCCGCTGCGAAATCAGGCGGTTCATCCCTGCATTGGCTTGGTGGAGCCACAGGCGGCGCAAGGTTGCTGGGTCCATTTGAAGCTTCTCCGCCTCATCAATGATCATCTGCGCGACCATCGGCACCACCTCTTTGAAAACCTTGCGGCCCTCTTGGACGAAAAGCTTGTCCGCATTGCCCGCGTTCTGCGGTGCCGCGCGGTTGAGGAAGCCAAAATTGTTGCGAATATTGTTCGAAAAAACCGTCTTCAGCTTGGTGCTGAGGATTTCCCAATGTTCTTTGGGCGCGATCGCTTCATCCTCGACCAGCACCGCCGTCGCCACATCGCCAAATATGAAGTGACTGTCCCGGTCGCGCCAGTTGAGGTGGCCTGAGGTGATCTCAGGGCTCACCACCAGAACGCTTTTCGCATTGCCAGCGCGCACATAGTCGGCTGCCGTTTGAATACCGAAGGTCGCGGATGAACACGCAACATTCATATCAAAGCCAAAGCCGTCGATACCCAGCGCCTGCTGGATCTCAATCGCCATCGCCGGATAGGCACGCTCCATATTGGAGGCTGCGCACAGCACGGCATCGACGTCCTCAGCTTTGCGCCCGGCCCGCTCAAGAGCTTGGAGCGCTGCCTTCACCCCAATCTCGCACATCATCGAGTGCTCATCATTGGTGCGCTCTTCCCAGCGCGGCGACATGATCTCTGGATCGAGGATAGGCTCTTTGCTCAGAACATGGCGTGCTTTGATCCCGCTTGCCTTCTCGATAAAACCGACGGAGGAATAGATCAGCCTTTCGGTCTCGCCCGCCTCGATCGCGTCGGCATTGGCAGCGTTGAAGCGGTCAACATATTCATTGAAGCTGGCGACCAGTTCCTCATTGGTGATGGAATCTGCCGGGGTAAACAGCCCGGTCGATGAGATTACGGGGCGTCCGGTGAGCACCGCGCTTTTTCCCGAAGTGGTTTTGTTTGTTATAGTGTCCTGCATGGGTGCACGAATAGGCCCGCCTAGGAAGCGCTGCAAGCGATGATGTAACAAGAAATCACAGTTCAAGGCCGCAAAGGTCAAAAGCGCCGTCCTTCGGTTAGCGCCTCCCACGGTTAGACCTTGTGAACAGATCACATCGGGCATAGCTCCTTTGGCCATGACCGAATTTCTTCTTCTTGCCACCATCCTTCTCGCCGTTGGTGTCGCCGCTGTTCCCATCGCCACAAGGCTGGGCTTGGGCTCGGTCCTTGGATACCTCATAGCAGGGATGGCGATCAGCCCTTTGCTCGGCGCTCTTGGCGTCGATGTGATCGCGCTTCAGCATTTTGCCGAATTTGGCGTGGTGATGATGCTGTTCCTCATCGGCCTGGAGCTCGAACCTCGGAAATTGTGGGAGCTGCGTGTGCGGCTGCTTGGCCTTGGAGGGGGGCAGGTGCTCATCACCATGGGGCTCATGGCAGGCTATGCGCTTTTTGTCGGCAGCCAGTGGCAGACCGCATTGGCGGTGGGGATGATCCTAGCGCTCTCCTCCACGGCTATCATCTTGCAAACGCTGGATGAAAAAGGCCTGATGAAAACAGAAGGTGGTCAATCGTCCTTTTCAGTCCTGCTCTTCCAAGACATCGCAGTGATCCCAATGTTGGCGATCATACCGCTTCTCGCCCTGCCAGAGCTTGCAGGGGCAGCGGCAGGTTCTGGCGGTGAGGATTACAGCCATTCGATCAACATTCTGGAAGGCTTACCAGCGTGGATGGCTGGCCTCATTACCTTGGGAGCCATCGCGTTCGTGGTGCTTGCTGGAAATTATCTCACGCGCCCCTTGTTCCGATACATCGCATCAGCGGGTCTCCGCGAATTGTTCACTGCGACCGCTTTGTTGTTTGTGGTAGGGATCGCGCTTTTGATGACTGTGGTGGGTCTCTCCCCTGCCCTTGGCACGTTCCTCGCCGGTGTCGTCCTCGCCAATAGCGAATACCGCCACGAGCTTGAGACCGATATCGAGCCGTTCAAGGGGCTCCTTTTAGGGCTCTTCTTCATTACCGTGGGCGCTGGCATCAACTTCGCTCTCCTGTTCGAAAGCTATGCCAGCGTGCTTGGTTGGACCGCGGTTCTGGTCGTGACAAAGGTTGCGGTGCTGTACGCACTGGGCACATTCTTTGGCATCAAAGGCCAGGACCGCTGGCTGTTCTCGCTCGGTCTTGCGCAGGCAGGAGAGTTTGGTTTTGTGCTTTTAAGCTTTGCGGTTGGCGCATATGTCGTCCCGCAAGCGCTTGCCGATCAATTGCTGCTGATTGTGGCGATGTCGATGCTTATCACGCCGCTCCTTTTCATCTTCTACGACAAGGTTATCTTGCGCCAGTACCAACAGGGCCGCGAGCGCGCTTTTGATGACATCAACGAGCCTTCCGACATCATCCTTGCAGGGCGCGGCCGGGTTGGCGGGATTGTCGACCGGATGCTGGAAACCGCCGGCTACAATACGACGGTGATAGATTATTCCTCGGCTCAGATCGACCGGCTGAGCAGATTTGGCATACGCACCTATTTTGGCGATGCCTCGCGGCCAGACCTCTTGCACTCTGCCGGAATTGAGCGGGCAAAGCTCCTGATCATTGCAATCGACGATAAAGAAGCCACAAACCGCCTTGTCACCTATGTCAGTCAGAACCACCCTAAGGTGCACGTTATAGCACGGGCCTATGATCGCAGCCACGTGTTCCAACTCTGGTCGCTTGGCTGCCGCGATATTATCCGAGAGACTTACGACAGCTCGCTTCGAATGGGCCGATCTGCGTATCAAGCGCTAGGCGTATCAGATGCCCGCGCGGACGCCATGACGCAAAAATTTGAAGAGATGGACCGCAGCACCATGGAGCCCATGGCCGAGGCATTTGATTTCGATACGCCTCCTTGGGAGAACAAAGAGATGATCGAACTGGTCAAGAAACTCCGAAGCGAATGGGACCCGCTTTTGCGCGAACAAATGGCTCAAATCATGGGGCAAGATGATCTCGAACAGCTCGGCGAGTTTGACACGCCTGCCAAGAAAGTCTCGCAAAAAGAACCTGGGTAAAGTTCCCTTTCGTCTCGCCGGATTTTTTCAAATATCGCATGAACGATGTCTCCCCCGGACGCTAGCTGGGTGTCGCTAGCTGAGTGTGTCTAACTGCTTATGGCAGCCTGCAAGTCCTTGCCTGCGCGCTGAAGAGGTCAGCGAATGCCGCAATGTCACAGCCTCAGGTGAGTACTTCCCACCAGGAGAAGTCGGCAGGCTATAGCGAGAGAAATCCTTCCACGCCGCTTTGCTGGGAATGTTGCCGCAGGCTGCGGGCATCACGTCAAATATAACCTTCGGCTCGCCCAAAGATGTGCGTTACTAGCGCCTCGTCTGGTTCAAACCCCCGGGCGCAAGCAGCCGTTTGACGGTATCGAGCAAATCATCGGGGTCAATTGGCTTGGCAATCGTCCGGTCCGCACCGACAGATTTTGCAGAGGAAATCGCCTGAAATTGGTCTCCCGAAAAGGAGCCAGAAATCGCGATGACCGGCGCGGGATGACCAAGGATTTGCTTCAGCTTGGAGATGAATGTGATCCCGCCGTGAGTGGCAAGTTTACCTTGCCTCTCTTCGATGAGGAGATCTGAAATGACCAAGTCGACAGGCTGAGTTTCGATGTGTCTGAGAGCATCAATCACATTGCTGAACAGTGCCACATCATAGCCCGCCTCCTTTAGAGAACCGAGCAGCAAAATACCGAAATCGGCATCGTCTTCGAGCACCAACACCTTTTTCGGTGTATCGGCGTCCAAACTGTCATGCTCATTCATCGAGGCTTGCCTCCCAAAAGTCACTTAGTAATTTCTATCATTAGAGTGTCAAACACATGCGTCGCCACCTTAATCGGGCCAATGAACGAGGCGCATAAGACACTTGCAGTAATAACTGAGCATAATTTGCCTGGTTCCTTGTGACACAAATCACAAGGATTTAGTCTTCAGTGACTTCGATCGTTGGCCCAAGGATTGCTCTTGTGGTTTCGCTGTCTGATCCAATGGCGGTAATATTTGCTCGAAGTTTTCTTTGTTTCTTACCTTTGGACTTGACGTTAAAATCAAAAACCGATCTTCCGCCGCCTTCTCTGGCGGTTGCCAGGTTCTGAGCGATGAGAGGCACATCTTTCGCAACCAGGTTTGCGGTGAGCTCTTCGAGGGAAACCCGCCCTGCCCCCGCCAGTTCCAATTGCCTTGCCAGCGTCTCATCTACATCGGCATATCCCGCATCCAGATCGAGGGTCGCAAGACCCATCTGGGCGCCGCCCATGGCTGCTTTGTAAGGGGCATGCCATTCGCTTGGCGCCACTATGTCAGGCCCTGAGCCGGGCAGCTCAAAGCACACGCCGGCGATCATTTTGCGGCCATCATGCGCGGTAAAGGGCGCTGCGGAGATCTTGAGACGCCGGTTTTCACCGCCCGCCCCGGCAACCTCGACGATTTGCTCATATCCATTGCCAGTGGGAATAGCCGAACGCTTCAGTTCTTCGTTTCTCTCGCGCTCATCCTCGCTAACATTGTGCAACAGCACTTCTTCAGCGAAGACACCGGCTCCATTGAGGCCCAAAAGCTCAGCGGCCACTTCGTCGATGGCCGCTGTCTTGTTCTCGATATCCGAATCCCATGATCCCACCTTCGATGAACGCATAGCAAGGCGCAGCTTTTTGGTCTCAATTGCAAGTTCGCGGCGCAGCTCTACTTCTTTGGTGATATCAACAAAGGAGAGCGTCACCCCGTCTACTTTGCCTCCTGCATAAACATACGGAGTGATGCGCAAAAGATAGCTTTGATCCCAGCCTTCGGAATCGACCGTTTCATAAGCGGCGGTCCCGGTGTCGATCACCTCTCGCACTCGGCGCTCCAAGGGAAGATTGCCAAGGCGAAGGTCGAATTCTGAAATCAACCGGCCTTCATCCTTGCGCATAAGCGGGAGCAATTTGCGCGCCGCCTCGCTCAAGTGACGAATGCGCATATGCCGGTCGAGCACCACCATTGCCAAATCCGGCGATTGCAGGAGGTTGTCTAGGTCAGAGTTGGCAAATTTGAGCTCATCAATCTTGTTTTTGAGCTCTTCATTGGCAGTGGTCAATTCCTCGTTCGATGACTGAAGCTCCTCATTCATCGACATCATTTCTTCGTTGGAACTTTTCAGCTCCTCATTGGCGGTCTCGATCTCCTCGACCTTTTCCTTGATCTGACGGCGCAGCAGGCGATTTTCATCCTGCACTGCGTGAAAACGCTCGTCTTGCGAAGGCGGGTCGATCGCATATTCATCGACAATCGGTTGAAGGCGCTGTTTGAGGTTGAAGATCAACAAGACAGTGTCATCGCCCATCGGATCAGCGATAATATCGACCCGCTGGACGCCGAAAGGCGAGGAGATGTCGACGTCCTTAAGCGCGCGCCGGCTTGATGAGGCGAAAGCATCCGCAACCAGCGCCCCGCCCACTTCGGCAAGCCCCTCGCGGGCCAATTGGTCGAGGCGGCTTTCCGCACCCGGAATGGACTTTAAAAAGAGCGCCAAATCGCCCGAACTATCGACAATACGCCCGTCGCTCGAAAGCCTGATAAAAGGCGGCCCGTAGCGTTCGAAAACGGCCTTGTTTGAGCTGTCGAAACTGCTGTGACGAGGAAAATCAAGTTCCTCCGCCATACGCCGCCCGATCTTGCTTGCGCTGCGCGTTTGAGACGTGAGCGATAAGGGCAGATTGAGCGAGCCGCGTTTCGCATTCGCATTACGGCGGTAAATCCGCGAGGCTTTGTCGAGTTCAAAGAACAAATCGCCGGCCCGCGACGCGCTTTCAGACGTGCCAAGGAACAAATGGCCGCCTTCCCGCAGACTGAAATGTAGCAGCGGGAAAACCTGGACCTGCAAGGTGTTTGACAGATAGATCATCAAATTGCGGCATGAGATGAGGTCGATCTTTGAAAACGGTGGATCTTGGATCAGATCATGGACGGAGAAACGCACCATCTCTCTAATCTTTTTGTGCACTTCAAAACGGTCATCAATCCCGACCAGACAGGTCTCGTGAAACCTGTCCGGGATTTCATGCAAAGAAGAAATTGGATAGCTGCCCTGCCGAGCGGTCTTGATCATCTCTTTATCAAGGTCGGTGGCAAATATCTGGATCAGAGGCCGCTTATTCAGCTCTGTGCAGGTCTCCTCAAGCATCATGGCGATGGTGTAGGCCTCTTGCCCGCTTGAGCAGCCCGGTATCCACACGCGCAAGGGTTCATTGATTTCTTTGCTGTTGACGAGCGGGATAAGGATCGCTTTGCGCAAAAGCTCAAACTTCTCACGATCGCGAAAGAAACTCGTGACGTTGATCAGGAAGTCATTGACAAGAGCGCGCTGTTCATCCCGGCTCTGAGCGAGATATTCGATATAGGCATCTGCATCTGCACTCGCGACAAGCTGCATCCTTCGGTTCAATCTCCGCAGCAAAGTTGCTTTTTTATAGCCGGAAAAGTCGTACCCTTCTTCCTCAAGCAGGATATCGCAAATTGTCTCAAGCGCCCGTTGTGCCTCTTCATCATCGCCGGGCAAAAGCTGGTTGGACGCGCCGTCAAAATAACCGGCGATACGGGGAACAATCTCGCCCGCACTGGCGGTAAAATCGACAGCCTTTGTGGCAAGCGCTGAATGAGGCATTCCATCATAGCGTGCCTCTTCCGGGTTTTGAACCAGCGAAATTCCGCCAAACTGCTTAACGATTTGCACGCCGGCAGTCCCATCACCGCCAGTGCCCGACAAGATCACCGCGGCCGCATTATGACCTTGCGAATAGGCAAGCGATGTCAGGAACTCATCAATCGGACGCCTGACGCCGCGCGGTTGAGGGAATGGTTCAAGCCGGAACTTGCCATCTACGATCTTCAAGCTCGCGCCCGGGGGGATGATGTGCAGACAATCAATCTCCACATGGTCATTTTCAGAAATCTGGCGAACCCTGATCTGGGTCTTGCTCGACAGTAGCTCTGCCATCATGCTTTCATGGTCCGGGTCCAAGTGCATCACCAACACGAAGGCCATGCCAAGTCCGCGATCAACCTCCCGGAACATTTCTGTAACGGCCTCTAACCCGCCAGCCGACGCACCGATACCAACCACTGGAAAATCAAGCTGAGATTCGCTTTCAGAAGCTTCAACTTCTTGATCTGTCATACGTTTAGATCCCTCATTCCCGTACTATATCGAGGTGCAATATTGACTTCAATCACTTGTCGGCAGGTTTGAGCGATTAAAATGTAGTAATCGCCGCCCATTTAGAATGGTCCGCACAGAAACCATAACCAATCAAGTCAATAAAGGTGCCATACACAACTCGAATTTATGAAAGAAAGGCAATTTCAGGGGCTAAATATCTGAATGGCATTAGACACTCTCGCTAAAGCATTTCAATCTTGGCAATGCGTAGCTTTGCCGCGTAGGATTAAATGCGACACCCAAAGTAGGAGTGGTGAGCTGCCCTCAAGTAATCATTTGATCGACCAATATCACGCCCGAACACGATGCTCACACACTGACATATAGTCATTTCTGGGCCAATGAATGGGACGCTTTTCAACGGCACTTGGCAGCCCAAATGCCATGTTCGACATCAACCAAGGTCACGGGCGCTGCGCCGGTTACTGTCCGCGGAAGCCGCGATAAAGGTAGGCGCCGGTGGTGGGTGCCGGTGGTGGACAGGGCTGGATTCGAACCAGCGTACGCTCGCGCGGGCAGATTTACAGTCTGCTGCCTTTAACCACTCGGCCACCTGTCCACACATGGGCCTGAATTTGGCATCAGCGAGGATGCCTGTTCATAAAGCTAAGCCAGAGGCTTTGCTGCCGAGAGGCGCCCCTTTGGCGAAGCTGTGCTTGCCTGTCAATGGGGCTACTGGCAAAGGGCCACACAAGATATGGGCCAAGGCACAATTTAAGTTGAGATTTTATGGCAAAAGGTGATCGCAAACGGGCTTTAAGAGGCCGCGCTGGACGGATGAAGGGTGGCCGCGGATCGGGCAAGGGTACTGCGGGCTACGTGCGTCTTTGGGGCCGCCATCCGGTTGAAGCCGCTCTCAAAAATCCGGCACGCGAACACCGCAAGCTTTGGGCAACGCGCGAGGGGATCGAAACTCTCGACGGCGAGCTGCCTGCGGATTTCCCTGTTGAATACGCCGATGTCAGCGATCTTGCGCGCCTTGTCGCCAAGGATGCCCCTCATCAGGGCCTTGTGCTTGAATGCGAGCCACTGCCCGATGTTTTTCTCGACGAGGCAGCAACAGGCGACCCTGCACGCCCTGTGGTCATCCTCGACCAGGTTACCGATCCGCACAATGTGGGCGCAATTTTGCGCTCGTCAGCTGCATTCGGCGCTGCATGCATCGTCACACAGGATCGCCATGCCCCGCCCGAAGGCGGAGTGCTCGCCAAATCTGCCTCTGGCGCGTTGGAAACGGTGCCGTGGGTGCGCGTCGTCAATCTGGCCCGCGCGCTCGATGAACTGGCCGAGGCTGGATATTGGCGCATTGGACTTGCCGGAGAGGCCGAGGCGACCCTTGCCGAAAGCCTTTCAAGCGGCCCGCTCGCGATTGTTCTTGGCGCTGAAGGCGAAGGGATGCGGCACAACATCGCCGGGCACTGCGACACTACGGCCAAGCTGCCAATTTCGTCGGATATCGAAAGTCTTAATGTTTCGAATGCAGCAGCTATTGCATTATATGCTGTTGCCACCCGCTCTTAAGGGTCCGCTCCCAGCTTTTTGGAACAGGCTAATTTACTGGGGAAACCAAATGACCGTTCAAACACAGATCCGCACACCAAAGCGTGCCTTTGCAACCGCACTGATCGCGGGCTTCTCCTTGCTGCTCACCGGCTGTTTCATCACGCCGGGGAAGTTCACATCTGAACTCGTACTCACCAAAGAGAACCGTTTCACCTTTACATATGAAGGTGAGATATTTTTCCTCGGCCTATCGAGCATCGCAGAAATGGGCGCAGCGGGCGAAGAATTCGAAGCAGAGGAATGTTATAGCGAGGACGGCTACGAGCTTCGCGAATGCACCGATAGTGAGCTCGCCGAACAATTGGTGGTATGGGAGATGAATGCTCCATTGCGCGTTGCAAAAGCGCAAGAGCAGGCAAAGCAGATGAGCGCTTTTATGGGCGGCATTGATCCCACTGACCCGGAGGCCACTGCGAACCTTGTCGAGCTTCTTTCACGTCAAAAAGGATGGGAGCGGGTCACCGACAAAGGCGACGGCGTATTCGATGTCCTCTACACGATCGAAGGTGAGCTCAGCCATGACTTCATGTTCCCAGTCATCGAGGGTTTTCCCAGCGCAAATCCGTTCGTTCAGATAATTATGCGCGATGGCAATACCGTGCGGGTCAATGCGCCGGGTTTTGCAGTCCAGAACGGAGCCGATCCCATGGGCGGTATGATGGCAGGAATGTTGGCGGGAATGGGGGGAATTGGCACTCTGGCCGCCAGTGGGAGCACGGGCGAAGCTGTTGGGCCTTCTGATGGCCCAAATGCAGGCCCAGGCGCGGGCGAGCAGGCCCCCATCACACCCCTTATCGAAGGCTCTTTCACCATAGTGACCGATGGTGCGATTAAGGCAAACAATACAGATGAAGGCGCAATCGCGACCCAGAACGGCGAAAAGCTCACTTGGGAGATTTCACCGCGAACTCGCGCAGCCCCAACCGCTTTGATCGACCTCTCAACGTAATGATAGCAACAATAGAAAAGGCCCCGCCAGCCATATGCTGGGCGGGGCCATTCTAAATTCAATCTAACCCTATTGCCTGATTAATTGCGCCCACGCTCAAAGAGACTGTGAGCGCAGCGCACGCTTAATTAACAGCGTCCTTAAGTCCTTTGCCCGCTTTAAACTTGGGCTGGTTAGAAGCTTTGATCGGCATCGGCTCCCCGGTGCGAGGATTGCGGCCCATAGACGCCTTGCGTTTTGCCACTGCAAATGTGCCAAACCCGACCAGTCGCACTTCGTCACCATCCGCAAGAGCTTTCTGAATTGCATCAAACACACCTTCCACCGCATTTGCTGCATCGCTTTTAGAAAGTCCGCTAGTCTCAGCGACTGCACCGATCAGATCGTTTTTGTTCATTACCTACTGCCCCTCATTCTTTTCGAAGTGGTTAGAGTGAATCGCCCCGGCTAAGGGGCGAATTAGGACGTTTTTTCCCAAGCTGTCAAAGACAATTCCGGCGATTGGGCCAATAATAACACCCAAATCCGCGCTTTTGCGATCAACCGAAGTCGATAAAACAGAGCTCGGGGGTCAGATTGTGAAAGCAGGCACCAGTTGCATTTATTGCAACTAGTGGGCCATCAATCCAGACCGGCCGTGCCCATGCCGCTCACCGCTACAATCACGCCGCAACGTTTAGTGCGCTGTCGCAGTTCCCCCACCGGGCAATTGCTGAGCACCAGGTTGCATGGCGAGATCATCCGCCTCGGTCCATTCAATCGGTGATGCCCGGTCGATAAGCGCATGCTCTAGCACCTCATCAACATGCGATACGGGAATAATTTCAAGGCCCTCTTTCACATTTGCAGGAATCTCTGCCAGATCTTTAACATTCTCCTCCGGGATCAGAACTTTGGTGATCCCGCCCCGAAGCGCGGCGAGGAGCTTTTCTTTGAGCCCGCCAATAGCAAGCACACGGCCTCGCAAAGTCACCTCGCCCGTCATCGCGACATCCGGGTTCACTTTAGCACCTGTGAGCGTTGAGACGATTGACGTCACCATCCCGATGCCAGCACTCGGCCCATCCTTGGGCACCGCGCCTTCGGGCAGGTGGATGTGGATGTTCTTGCGGTGATAAAGCGATGGTTTGATGCCGTAGTGCGGGCTGCGCGATTTCACGAAGGAAAAAGCAGCCGCAACGCTTTCCTGCATCACGTCACCCAGCTTACCAGTGGTTTTCACCTCGCCTTTGCCCGGCGTCGTAACGCTCTCGATCGTGAGAAGCTCGCCGCCAACACTCGTCCAAGCCAACCCCGTCACAGCGCCCACTTGCGCCTCGTCTTCGCTCATGCCGTGTTTGAATTTACGAACGCCTGCAAATTCCCCGAGATTTTCAGGCGTGATGGTGACGCTGGTCGCCTCTTTTTCCAAGATTTTGCGCAAGGTTTTGCGCGCAAGCCGTGCAATTTCACGCTCAAGGGTGCGAACGCCAGCTTCACGAGTATAATAACGGATGAGGTCGCGAAGTCCCTCTTCGGTGAGCTCAAACTCGCCCTTCTTAAGGCCGTGGTCCTTCACCTGTTTGCCGATCAGGTGGCGAGTCGCGATCTCGACCTTCTCATCCTCAGTGTAGCCCTCAAGCCGAATGATTTCCATCCGGTCGAGCAGGGGTTGAGGCAGATCGAGGCTGTTTGCGGTGGTCACGAACATGATGTCCGACAGGTTCAGATCGAGCTCGAGATAATGGTCTTGAAATTTGTCGTTCTGCTCTGGATCGAGCACTTCGAGAAGCGCGCTCGCGGGATCGCCGCGGAAGTCTTGGCCAAGCTTGTCGATTTCATCGAGCAAGAACAGCGGATTGCTGGTGCCAGCCTTCTTGAGGTTGTTGACGATCTTACCCGGCATCGAGCCGATGTAAGTACGCCTGTGCCCGCGGATTTCTGCCTCATCGCGCACGCCGCCCAGCGACTGGCGCACGAACTCACGGCCGGTTGCCTTGGCGATGGATTTACCAAGCGAGGTTTTACCCACACCGGGAGGGCCAACGAGGCACAGGATCGGGCCTTTAAGCTTATTGGTGCGGGCCTGAACCGCGAGATATTCGATGATGCGATCCTTGACCTTCTCAAGACCATAGTGGTCCGCATCGAGAATGTCCTGCGCCTTGGCGATGTCCTTTTTCACGCGGCTCTTCTTGCCCCATGGCAGCCCAAGCAGCACGTCAAGATAATTGCGCACAACCGTCGCCTCTGCGCTCATCGGCTGCATGCCTCGCAGCTTTTTCAGCTCTGCCTTTGCCTTGGCGTTGGCCTCTTTGGAAAGCTTGGTCTCTTCGATTTTCTTGGTAAGCTCAGCGATTTCATCGCCGCCCTCGCCATCATCGGACCCGCCCAGTTCTGACTGGATCGCTTTCAATTGTTCATTGAGGTAATATTCGCGCTGCGTTTTCTCCATCTGGCGCTTTACGCGGCCACGGATTTTGCGCTCAACCTGGAGAACAGAAAGCTCGCCTTCCATAAAGGCCATGACCAGCTCAAGGCGCTTAAATGGGCTGGCTTCGGTGAGGAGCGATTGTTTATCCGAAACCTTGGCGCTCAACGCTGCAGCAATCGTGTCTGCAAGCTCTCCTGCATCGTCTATTTCAGACAGGTCGACATTGTTCTCTTCGCCCATCTTCTTGTTGAGCTTTGCGTATTCGCCAAATTGGTCAGTGACCTGCCGCATGAGAGCTGTGACTTCCGTGCCTGCCACTGTCTCAGGCTCAAGCATCTCCACAATGGCGAGCTCATAGCCGTCGTCGTCGCGCAAAGAGCTGAGCTTGGCCCGGTCTGCACCCTCGACCAAAACACGCACAGTGCCATCAGGCAGCTTGAGCATCTGCAGCACCTGCGCCACCACGCCCACATCGTAAAGGTCATCGCTCACCGGATCATCGCAGGCTGGATCGAGCTGCGCGAGGAGGAAGATATCTTTCGATGCCTCCATCGCGGCTTCTAGCGCGGCCACCGACTTATCGCGCCCAACAAAAAGGGGCACGACCATGCCGGGGAAGACGACGATGTCGCGAAGGGGTAGAAGAGGGTAGCTGTGTGTCATATTGTTCAGTCCAAGACGGTCCCACTCAAAAGCGAGCGGCGCGCCGTTTGTTGGAATATGGGAAGGCTTACTTACCTGCGCAATGGGGGCTGTTACGAAGCTGTGGATGCTAAAGGCAGGTTCCCCACGTCGGTTCACCGGGCTGTGCTAAGACCGCCTTGGTCGTCGCTTCAATCGAACTGGGATTGGCCTGGGCAAGCCCTATCAAAAACCTGTCCGTATCGCTTTCCAGCGCATCAAGGGTGCACAACTCTTCAGTAGACACGTCGGCATTGCCCTGCTGAGAGCGAAACGCGTTCAGCCTTTCCTGGCTCCAGCCAAACTCTTTAAATCTCTCAGACAAATCACTTCGCGAGCGTTCGTAGGCAGCTACGGTCTCTTGCGATGCAAAACGATCACCCAGATCGCACCTCAAAGCGACTTGGTAACCGGCCTCTACAATCGCAGCCCAGCAAATTACACCCATGCTGGTTGAAACAGTGTTATTGCCCTTCTGCGCCCCCTCACTCTCTTGCGACACATTCGCTGTGGCCAAGGCGCCCCCTACAAAAAGCGCTGCTGATAGGGACAAGCTAAAGCACTGGCGAAGTCTCTGTTTCATCGCATTCACCCCATACCCGGTAGATTAAATCCCGGCGGCAGGCCCATCCCGCTCTGCATCTCTTTCATCTGCTCTTCTGACACGCGGTCCGCCTTGTCACGCGCATCGTTGAAGGCTGCGGTCACGAGGTCTTCGACGATGTTCTTTTCTTCCAGCTTCATTAGGCTGTCGTCGATGCTCACGCCCAGAATGCGGCCCTTGGCTGATGCGCGCACTTTGACAAGGCCGCCGCCTGCCGCACCTTCGACCTCAATCGCGTCGAGCTTCACCTGCATATCGCCCATTTGTTTTTGGATTGTTTCCGCAGCCTGCTGCGCTGCCTGCATCATTTCTTCCATGCTTTTCATGGGGTAATCCTTTTTCTTAGTTCCAACTGCGCCCACCGCTTGCGGTGCGGGCTACAGTTTCATCGGGGTCAATTAATTCGCTATCGGGAAAGGCCTCGAGAGCCGCTTCTACCAGCGGGTGAGCGCGGATGCGATCTTTTGTGGCCTTGGCCGCGGCCTCATGCGCCTCGCGCAAAGATCGCTGCGCCTCGCCGCTGCCACGCTCAACCAGCCATCGCTTTCCCGTTAGTTTGAACAGGCTATCTCGGATATCGGGGATGGGATCATCAGGATAGCTGTCGGCCTGCTCGAAGATCAGTTTTCCATCTGAAAGCTCAATCACACGGACCCGGTCGCGCATAATCTGAGCCACGCGCAATTGGCCGCCTTGATCGACTTGCTCGACCAGTTGCGCCCAATCGAGCGATTGGCTCGGCGCACTGGCAACAGGTGCTGGTGAGCCCTCGCCCGCCGGAGCTGCGGCGGGTGCAATACCGCTGGCCGCGATTTCCTCAATGCGTTTGGCGAGTTTGCCCGGGTCAGGCAGTTCGGCTGCGTGCAGCACGCGCAAAAGCGCCATTTGCAAAGCCACCAGCGGATCGGGCGCTTGGCGGACCTCGTCATGACCCTTCAGCATCAATTGCCACAATCGGTGAAGCTCTCCCGCTCCCAGCCTTGCCGCAAATTCCGCCAATGCGCTGCGCTCTTCTTCGCTGGGTGCATCGGGTTCGCCGCCTGAGACCTGCGCGACGGTGATCCGGTGCACCAGATCCATTAGCGTGCGCATCAAAGCCAGCGGTTCAACACCAAGCGCATATTGCTCATCAACGCCGGCGAGAAGCGCCTTGGCGTCCCCTTCAAGGATGTGACCGAGCAAACGCCGCTGCGCGCCCTTATCAGCAAGGCCGAGCATATCGCGAACCCGCTCCGCGCTCACCCCGCCACCAGAACCCATATCGGCGTCCATATCCGCGTGCGCAATCGCTTGATCGAGGATGGAGAGGCCGTCGCGCACAGATCCTTCCGCAGCAGCGGCGATGATGTTGAGCGCTTCTTCTTCTGCCTTCACACCTTCAAGCGAGCAGACTTTGGCAAAGTGCTCAGCCAGCATTTCAGCGGGAATGCGGCGCAGGTCAAACCTCTGCGTCCGGCTCAGTACCGTAACTGGCAATTTCTCAACTTCGGTTGTCGCGAACAGGAATTTGACATGTGCGGGCGGCTCTTCGAGCGTTTTCAGCAGAGCGTTGAAGGCGTTGCGCGAAAGCATGTGCACTTCGTCGATGATGTAGATTTTGTAGCGCGCAGAGACCGCAGCATAGCGCACCTGCTCGATGATCTCGCGCACATCATCGACACCGGTATGGGACGCTGCGTCCATTTCGATCACGTCGATGTGGCGACCTTCTGCGATAGCGGTGCAATATTCGCATTTGCCGCAAGGGTCGATTGTTGGGCCGCCCTGCCCGTCTTCGCCCACACAATTGAGCGCTTTCGCAATAAGGCGCGCCGTGGAGGTTTTGCCGACCCCCTCACCCCGGTCATCAAGAAGGCATGCGCGAGCCGGTCGCGCTCAATCGCATTGCCAAGCGTTCGCACCATGGGTTCTTGCCCGATGAGTTCGGAGAAGGTCTGAGGCCGGTATTTGCGCGCAAGTACGCGGTAAGGTTGGTTGGTGTCGGTAGGAGCCGGTGCGGGCGCTGATGCTGGCGCAGGTGTAGGCGTTGGCTCCAGTGCTGAAGCCGGTGCGCCCATATCGCCGCCCCCAAACATAGAGTTCTGCCCCGCCGCCTCTAATTCGGCAGCGCTTGGAGCCTCTTCTTCTGGGCTCTCGGGCAGGTCTGGGTCGGAATCACTAATCACACATGCAAGCTAGGCGTTTGCAGGCCGCTTGTCATCGCGAAGTGTGGGCAAGTTGTGAGAAAAAGGAGCCGAGCGACCCGCCGCAATTCACCTGGGCTGCTACCTTCCGGTCCTGACCCGGTGAGCGAACGCAAACGTCCACCCGACTCCCGGTGAGGCATATGGCGGGGGTTGATTGAGATTTCAAGCGTTGTTGGCCCACCCTCAACCCCTCCCGCCTGCGGGAGGGGAGCGAGACTTGCTGAACCGAAGGTGAGGCTTAGTCGCAGCGGGGTGGGCAAAGCACCCTACCGGAAATTATCGGCGTAGGCCTGTATCTTAAGTGACTTCGGCGGCGTCGCGCGAACGCGGGCGACAATCCCTTGTTTCTCAGCGTAATCTTTCGCTGCTTCTTTGCTTGGAAATTTCAGCTTCACCTGAACCTGCGTATCGCCGCTTCCGGTCCAGCCCATCAGCGGGTCCGCGCGGCGCGCTTCGCTGGGCGCGAATTCAAGCACCCAATCATCAACCTTGGCTTTGCCTGATTGCATTGCGCTTTTGGGTTGCTGATAAATAGTCGCTGTCATTCTTTGGTTATCCTCGCTTATTGCGATCAAAGTTCGCACCGCTGCGGGCGGGCCGTCGCCCTTGCGGTCCGCTGTCGCGGCCCGTTTCGATCCCTTTACGAGGCAGGCCCATAATCCAATATCACTTACGATTGAAGGCGTTTTTGGTCCGAAGGCTGGGTATTTCCTTCCAAGGTTCTTCGGGCCAGCGATGTTTGGGATAGCGGCCCTTCATGTCTTTCGCGACCTCCGCCCATGACCCGCGCCAAAATCCGGGCAAATCGCGGGTCGATTGGATCGGGCGGCCAGCAGGGCTTGTGAGCTTTAGGAGCAGCGGTGTGGTGCCGATCATAGGGTGCACGTCGAGCCCGAATAGAGCTTGCACCCGCACTTCCACACTGGGCGCCTCATCGCCTGCGTAATCGACCGCGTGGCTCGTGTTTGCAGGGGAGGTGAACTTCATGGGCGCCTCAGTGTCGAGCCTTTGGCGCTCGTTCCAATCGAGCAGACCAAGCGCTGCATCGGCAAAGCGGCCCGCTGGCATGTTCAGATCGCGCCGCCCTTCGAGCAAGGGAGCGAGCCACATGGCGGCCTCGGCTCTGAGGTTTTCGCCAGAGAGGCCAGCGACGCCCGCGAATTGACCCCGCGCGAGAAATCCCGCCGGCAATATTGCCCCCAGACCATCCAGAGCCTTCTCCACAAGGATGTCCACAATCACTTGGGGATCTGGATCAGGATCAGGCCCACTTGAAAGAACAATCGCGCCCAGCCGTCTTTCGCGCTTGGTCTCAGCGCGTTTTTTGTCAGAATTCCAGCGCGCTATTGTGCGCTCTTCGAGTTCATCGGCAAATATCCGCTCAACACTGGCGCCCGAAAGTTCAGCCGCTGCCGTAATTCGTGCGCCCTTCGCCTGTCCCTGTGCATCGCCGATCACGATCCAATCTGCGCGGGCCAAAGGTGAAGCAGGATCAAGCTGAAAACCCCGCCCACCAGCGCTCAGCCAGTTTTCGCCGGACGGATCGCGCCTGCGCGCTACGAAATCGGGCCGCGCAAGGGCAAGGCATTCTGCTGCATCGACATCGAGGCGCGTGTCCGACGAGGTCAGCTTGGCTGCGGTCTTCGCCCAGCCTGAGGCGATACGCGCCGCGCTCCCTGCCCGCTTTCCACGATCACCGTTCCACCGCGACAGGCGCTGCGTCAAATCTTCACTGCGCCCGCCAAGTCCGCGTTCCTGTAGGAGCATGATGAGGCGGGCAGCCTCTTCCCCGCATCCAGCCCGCGCGCCGCTGAGGACACAAGCGGCATGGTCAGGCACCATCGGCATTGCCGCAATTGCCTCGCCCCAAGGGGTAATGCGCCCGTCTTCATCAAGCGCCCTTAGAGCCGTGAGCGCGCGCTTGGCCGCTGCAACCGATGCTGCGGGCGGCGGGTCAATCCAGCGCAAATCCGCAGGATCGCTTGAGCCCCATTTGGCGAGTTTCAGTACGAGCGCGCTGAGATCAGCGGTTTCGATCTCAGGCGGCGCAAATTCAGGACGGCCCAGATGTCCTCCTTCTTCCCATAGGCGATAGGCGACGCCCGGCCCTTGCCGCGCCGCGCGCCCTGCCCGTTGTGCAGCGGCAGCTTGGGAAGCGCGCCGCGTCACCAAATGGGTGGTGCCTGCCGCACGGTCATATTCGGCCATACGCGCAAATCCGCCGTCCACCACCGCGCTGACACCGTCAAGGGTGAGCGATGTTTCTGCAATCGCGGTCGCGAGCACAATGCGCCTGCGCCCTTGCGCGTCCCGCCGGATTGCCGCGCGCTGGGCAGCGGGTTCAATTTGGCCATGCAAGGGCAGTATGGGTGTGCCCGGCAGCTTAGCCTCTAGCCGCTCGCGGGTGCGTTCGATCTCTCCGACACCGGGGAGGAAGGCAAGAATGTCTCCGCTTTCGATGCCCGCACTATCGCGCCACGCGGCCATCACGCCATTCGCGACCTGATCCTCGATACGCGCGGATGGATCAGATCCAAGCCATTTGATTTCCAAAGGAAAGCTGCGCCCTTCGCTTTCGACCACAGACGCATTTTCGCCGAGGAGACCTGCAAACCGCTCTCCATCAATTGTCGCCGACATAACCAGCACACGCAGGTCATCGCGCAAGACTTCGCGCGTTTCGAGAGCAAGCGCGAGGCCGAGATCGCTGTCCAAATGCCTCTCATGCGCTTCATCGAAGAGTAGGGCAGAGACGCCGCTAAGCTCAGGGTCTTCGACAAGACGGTTCGCGAGGATCGCCTCTGTCACCACCAGCACGCGGGTTTTGGTGCTGGTTTTGGAATCGAGCCGGGTCATATACCCCACCGTCTCACCCGGTTTTTCGCCTAGCATTTGTGCCATGCGTTCCGCAGCCGCGCGTGCGGCGACACGGCGCGGGCTCGTGAGGATGATTTGGCCTGTGCACCAAGCCTCGCCGAGAAGATCCGGCGCGACAGCGGTTGTCTTACCCGCCCCCGGAGGCGCTATCAGAACCGCCGCACCTTCGCGCGCCAAGGCTTCCCGAACATCGGAAAGCACCTCATAGATGGGGAGAGTTGAATCCAAAGAATGCCGTTCGTGCTGAGCCTGTCGAAGCATCGCTTCAACTTCGGATTACGGCGCTAACCCTTAGGCTGCCCTTCGACAAGCTCAGGGCGAACGGATATGCGTAGTGGGAGGGCTCAATAACCCCGCGCGACCGCAAACTGCGCCGCTTCGCCCATGGCGGCGCGGGCCTTGCTGTCGGGGAAAATTGAGATCGCATCAATCGCGCGCTGCGCAAAATGGCGTGCCTTTTCGCGGGTGTCTTCGAGTGCGTTGTGTTTTTCGATCAACCCAATCGCATGCGCCAAATCTTCATCCGATGACCTGTGCCCAAGGATTGCATCTTTCCAGAACTTGCGCTCGTCCGCATCGCCCCTTGCATGGGCGAGGATTACCGGAAGCGTCATTTTGCCTTCGCGGAAATCATCACCTTGGTCTTTGCCCATTTCAGCCGCGTCTGAATCGTAGTCGATCGCATCATCGACCAATTGGAAAGCCACACCAAGGTTCCGACCATAATCTTCAAGTGCGCGCTCTTGCTCTTCGCTGCATTCTGCGACCACCGCACTGATTTGGCTGGCAGCTGCGAACAAAGCCGCCGTTTTCGCGCCGATGATATGGAGATAGCGCTCTTCGCTGGTTTCGATCTGGCGCTGGGAAGACAATTGCGCGACCTCGCCTTCTGCGATTACGGCAGAGGCATTGCTGAGAATTTTGAGAACCTTAAGGCTCCCATCCTCAGTCATAAGTTCAAAAGCGCGGCTAAAAAGGAAATCACCAACCAAAACCGTCGCGGGATTGCCGAAGATAATATTCGCGGCCGCCTTGCCGCGGCGAAGCTCGCTTCCATCCACCACATCATCGTGGAGAAGCGTCGCGGTGTGAATGAATTCCACAGCCGCTGCGAGCTTGTGGTGGCGCGTACCTTGATATCCCACCAGCTCAGCACCAGCCAGCGTCAGCATCGGGCGCAGGCGTTTTCCGCCGCCAGAAATAAGATGCCCGGCAAGGCGCGGGATGAGCGGAATTTCGCTCTGCATCCGTTCCAGAATCACTGTGTTTACCGAGTTCATGCCGTTTGCTGTCAAAGACAACATGGGCTCGATCGTCGGCTGTTTGCGGGGAAGAGGGATAACGTCCGCAGTCATGGATAGAGCCTTAGGAGGTGCGCGCGTGGCTTGGCAAGCGCAGAATTGATGCGTACTGCGCACCATATGTCCCACGACCCACAACTCACCAAGTTTCGCAAAAGCATCGACAATATTGATGCCGCGATCATTCACATGCTGGCCGAACGGTTTCGCATCACGCAGGCTGTGGGAGAGTATAAAGCGAAGGTAACCCTGCCGCCTGCCGATCCAGCGCGTGAGGAGCGTCAGATCGCGCGGCTTCGCAAGCTTTCAGAAGAGGCGGACCTTGACCCGGAGTTCAGCGAGAAATTCCTGCGGTTCATAATCGAGGAAGTCATCCGCCACCATGAGAAAGCGCGCGGCGGTTAACTTATTCATTGTGTGCTTGACGTGTCGACTGCCGACTGCGGCTCCAGCGGCGGGGTGACCGCCCGCTGATCAGAATGCAGCTTGCGTTCGGCGCGAATAGCCTCCGCAATTGCGCGACTACGTTCTTGCAACGCGCGGCGTCCGGCGCGTGAAAGCTTGACGCGGTTGCCTTCCCGATCATACGCGTAGCTTCCTCCGCCCGGATAGATCAGTCCTGGTAAATACCGATTGCCGAAGCAAAGCTCGCCGCATTGTTCGGGCCCAACTGGACCGTTTACCAGCTCCGGCGCCACATAGGGATTATGAAAGACTGTGCGCTCGCCGGATAGGCCGACACCTTTATCATAGTTTGCACAGCCTGTGAGAGCCAGACCGGCGGCGATTATCAGGCAAGAATTCACATATCTCATTGACATCTCCAAGCCTCTTAGGTGTGGACCGTCACAGGTTAATCCCAATTGAACTACGCTCGCGGTAACCGCAACTCCACCAGCAGGCCGCCCAAATCCTCGCTTTCACCAAGCGTCACCGACCCGCCGTATATCTCCGCAACATCGCGCACAATTGCCAGGCCCAGACCCGTGCCCGGCTTGCCCGTATCCAGCCGCGCTCCGCGGTCGAATATGCGCTTGCGCTCTGATTCTGGTATGCCGGTGCCGTCGTCCTCGACCCAGATCACGCATTGCTGCGCATCAGGCTCATTGTCGAGGGTCACAAACACGCTTCCCCCGCCGTATTTCGCCGCGTTTTCTATGAGGTTTCCGAGGATTTCATCCAGGTCCTGCCTCTCGATAGAGACCACGGCGCCTTTGCCACCGGCTATATCCAGGCGGCCTTGCGGATAGAGGCGCTCGACCGCGCGGCGCACAGCTTCGGCGCTTCCTCGAAGGTCACTGCGAGCCTGACCCACAGCGCGCCTGCCTACAGCACGGGCCCTCGCCAAATGGTGGTCCACATGGCGCTGCATCGTACGCGTTTCGCGGAAGACCGCTTCGTTGAGGTTCGGATCGCGCGCGGTTGCAGCATTGGTGAGCACCGTCAGCGGCGTCTTCAACGCATGCGCAAGATTGCCAGCATGGGTTCGCGCCTCTTCGGCTTGGCGTTCAGTATGATCGAGCAGCGCGTTCACCTCATCGACAAGCGGCTCAACCTCTGCGGGAAGCGGCTCTGTAATACGGTTTTCACCAGTGGTGCGCAGTTTCTGGATCGCCGCCCTCACCCGGCGAAGCGGGGACAAGCCATAGCGGATTTGAAGCAGAGCCATAACGATAAGGCCAAGGCCCAAGACCGCAAAGCTCCAGGTCAGTATTAATCGGACCTGCTGGATTTGATTGTCGATTTGCTTGGTCGCGCTCGCTACGGCGAAAGTCCAACGCGTTTCGCTCCCCGGCAGCAAAACGGTACGCTCCGCAATCCGCAGCGGCTCGCCCTCGAACTGCGCAGAATTGTAAATGCTGACTTGACTGTCGAAGTCTTCGGCCTCGGCATTGGAAATGCGTCCCTGCACCTCAAGCATAAGCGTCCGGTCCCAAAGCGAACGCGAGGGGTAAGGCTCATAACCCTCCCCGCTGATTTGCCAATATAGCCCGCTTCCCGGCTCCAAGAACCTTTGATCGCCAAGTGTGCGGTAAAACCAGACCTCGCCGAAACTGTCGATTTCGGCCGAGGCAATCATTGAGGTCAGCTGATACTCAAGCTGCTCATCGAAATTGGCGACCACTTGCCGTGTCAGTGTACGCTCGAGCGCGATCCCGCCGCCAAGCAGCAGGATTATAATCCACCCCGCTGCGATCAGCCCCATCCGCCTCGCAAGGCTGGCGCGAGGTTTTGACCTCTCGATTTCCGCTGGCACCGTCAAGGCCGGCGCCTCAGCACCGTCCTTAATAGGGACCTCGCTCAGATCACCAACCGCCTTATGAGGCTCTTGGGGGCTCTGCTGGGTCGTCGAGGCTGTAACCGAGGCCACGGATGGTTGTGATTACCTCACTGCCAAGTTTCTTGCGGATGCGGGTGACAAAGACCTCAATCGTATTGGAATCGCGGTCAAAATCTTGATCGTAAATATGCTCGATAAGCTCTGTGCGGCTCACCACCTTACCCTTGTGGTGCATGAGGTAGGAGAGCAGCTTATACTCCTGCGCCGTCAGCTTCACCGGCTCGCCGTCCAGCGTCACTCTGCCAGATCGTGTATCCAGCCGGACTTGACCAGCGGTGAGCTCAGATGAGGTGTTGCCCGAGGCACGGCGGATAAGCGCGCGAAGGCGGGCGATGAGTTCTTCGGTTTGGAAGGGTTTGGCGAGGTAATCATCCGCGCCCGCATCAAGCCCGGCCACCTTGTCGGACCAAGAATCCCGCGCCGTAAGCACCAGAACCGGGAAAGTGCGTCCCTCTTTACGCCACATGCCAAGAACCGAAAGTCCGTCAATTTCAGGCAGGCCCAAATCAAGGATACAGGCGTCGTAATCCTCAGTGCTTCCAAGGAAGTGCCCGTCTTCGCCGTCGGTCGAAAGGTCTACGGCATAGCCATTTTGCTCAAGGGTTGACTTAAGTTGTTGGCCGAGAGTTGGTTCATCTTCGACAATTAGGATGCGCATATTCCACCATCTTTTTGTGCGTTTACCCGATGAGACGTGAGCCTTTGCGGCGAGCGCGTCAAGCAAACGTAGGCGCTGAAACGTGCCTTAGTCCCCGGACAATTCATAAATGCGATGCCTTGGCCCCTACCTGCTGCGATTGATAATGCGGCCAGTGCGCGCATCAACGTCAACATAGGTCACACGGCCATCGCGAATAAACTTAAGCCGGTAAGCGCGCGCGGTGCTGTCATAGGAAGGCCCCAAATATTCAGCTCCGCGCATACCGGGAAGCACGCGCTTTTCGATTTCACGTAAAGAAAGCTGGTTGCCAGCCCGCATTTCGCGGCGCGCTGTACCTTGGTCGGTGCGGGTTTGATCTTGAACCGCGACGCCGGCCGCCACAACAGAAGTTGCAGAGCCCGCGCCCAGCATCACCGTCAATGCGGCGCCGCCCATAGCGGCCAAAAGAAAACGGCGGTTTGTCATCGTGGCTTCATGCCTAGCCCAGTTGCATTGAACAAGTACTGAATGCGCATATTACATTGCGTTCAGGCACGTAAGCCCTTGTCACGCATCTTTACGCCAGCCTTTGCAAGACACCCTTGCTGGCCGCTCCTATCGGCCAGCCCCGCGCACCATTTCATATTTGATCGACAGGCTCACCCCGGTCGAAACTTGGCCCGGAAGGACAGGTGCCGCTGCCAAGTCGGCTTCGGCAACAGAGCGCATGACCGGTGCACTGACCTGCCCCCTACCTTGAATGCTTTCGCTTACCGACAGCACTTCGATGCCATCATAACCAAACATCTCAGCATAGCTTTGCGCTCGCTCCTGCGCACGTTCAATCGCACGTTTGCGAGCAAGCGCCTTTGCCTCGGTGTCGTCTTCAATGCTAAAACTGGGTCCGGAAAGATCGGTCGCGCCCGCGACAACCAACGCATCAAGCGCAGCGCCCGTCTCTTGCACATCGCGCAGTTTCACACTGACGCGGTTAGAGACTTGATAGCCGCGAAAGACCTGCCGCTGATTTGGTCGGTCATAGTCATATTGCGCATTGAGATTGATGCCGGTCGTTTGAATGTCTTTCTCCGGCACGCCAAGCGCCTTGATACGATCAACGACGCTTTGCATCTGGCGCGCATTCATGCGCATGGCCTCAACTGCTGTTTTCGCTTGGCTCGTGACACCTGCACCAATCGTCACAAGGTCTGGTTCAGCCGTCACACTTTCAAAGACGGATAACTCTATCACCGGGCCATTGGCCTCAATCTCCACTTGCTGGGCCATAGCCGCAATGGGACTTACGAAAAGAGCAGCAGCAGCGCCGAGCGCAAATGTTTGACGGATCATCGAATATACCTCCTAGTATTTGTGGCCTAGTACCCGATTTTGCCTGAGCGTGCAGTGAACCGGCACCGCCTTGTGATGACTTAGTGATGACTTGGTTTGTGAGGACTTGGCAGTCTGGGTACAAGAGCGTAACGGCGCACTTAGCAATGGCACAACCTCCAATCCTCTCATGGGAAGGCCTTTCCCTGCAACAAGGCGCGCGCTGGCTTTTCGGCGGGCCACGGGCCGGAGAAGGCGCTGAACCTATTGACCTGCATATCTTGCCAGGAGATCGTTTGGCGCTCATTGGCAGGAACGGTGCTGGCAAAACCACGCTTCTGAAACTCATTGAAGACCGGATCGAGGCAGATCGAGGAACGCGGCGGGTTAAGCCGGGCACGCGCATTGTCTTTCTTGAGCAAGAGCCTGATTTTAGTGCTTTTGACACGCTTATGGATTTTGCGTTGGCAGGAGAGAACGCTCCTGCCGCTTACGAGGTTGAGGCGATCGCGGGCCAGCTTGGCATTGACATGGGCACGGATGCGGCAACGGCTAGCGGAGGCGAGAAACGCCGCGCCGCCATTGCCCGCGCGCTTGCTCAAGACCCCGATTTGCTGCTGCTGGATGAGCCGACGAACCATTTGGATCTGAGCGCGATTGATTGGCTGGAAGACTGGCTAAACCGCTATAAAGGCGCGTTTATTACGATCAGCCACGACCGGACGTTCTTGAAGCGCCTGACGCGGGCAACCTTGTGGCTCGACCGGGGAACACTGCGCCGCAAAGAAGTGGGCTTTGGCGGCTATGAGGCGTGGGAAGAGCAAGTTTACGCCGAAGAAGCGCGCGCTGCCGAACGCATGGACGCAAAGCTCAAAATTGAGGCGCATTGGTTGGAGCGCGGCGTCACTGCGCGGCGCAAACGCAACCAAGGCCGCCTTGAAAAACTGCACCAAATGCGCGCGGCCCGAGCGGCGATGATCTCCGATACCGGTTCCGCCAAACTCAAGCTCGCCAACGACGAGGAGTTTAAATCCAAATCGGTTATCGTCGCTGAAGGCATATCCAAGTCCTATGACGGCCGCGCGGTCATCAAACCCTTCACCCTTCGCATCCAAAATGGTGACCGCATCGGTATTGTTGGGGGCAATGGAGCGGGCAAGACGACGCTGCTCAAAATGCTCACCAAGGAGCTTGAGCCTGACAGCGGCACTATTACCCACGCGCGCACATTGAGCGGGGTCATGATCGACCAACAGCGCAAGCTTTTGGAACCGGGTTCGACTGTACGCGATATTCTTGCGGAAGGAGGCGATTGGATTGATGTGCGGGGCGCGCGCAAACACGTCCAAGCATACCTTAAGGACTTTCTGTTCGACCCCAAGATTGTCGATACCAAGGTCGGCATTTTGTCCGGCGGTGAGCGCTCACGGCTTCTTTTGGCGCGCGAATTTGCGCGCACCGCCAACCTCCTTGTTCTGGACGAGCCCACCAATGACCTCGACCTCGAAACACTCGATCTGCTTCAAGAGGTAATCGCAGACTTTGATGGCACTGTCCTCATCGTCAGCCACGACCGCGACTTCCTCGACAAGACTGTGACCGTAACGCTGGGTCTTGATGGTACAGGCCGGGTCGATATCGTTGCAGGCGGATATGAAGATTGGGAGGCCAAGCGCCGCAAGCCCATCGCATCCAAACCCAAAGCGGTTCGTCCTGAGCCGGCCGAAGGACCCGCACCGGCACCTGCCCCCACCTCCGCGAAGCTCTCCTACAAAGACCGACGCGATTACGAACTCTTACCCGCCCGTATTGATGAGCTCGAAGCAGCCATCAACAAGGGGGAGATGATCCTGGCAGACCCCGACCTCTTTGCTCAAGACCCCAAGCGTTTCGCCAGTATCTCCAAAGGCTTGGAGAACGCCCGCACCGAAAAAGACGCAGCAGAAGAACGCTGGCTGGAACTGGCTGAGCGGGTTGAGGGATGAGCGGTGCAGCGCAGGCCGAAACTCTTTACAGGGAGATCAAAGCCTGCACCGTGTGCGCCCAGCACCTGCCACTCGGCCCCCGCCCTGTCGTTCAATTTTCGCCGGCCTCGCGCATTTTGATCATCAGTCAGGCCCCCGGCACAAAGGTCCACAAAACCGGCCTCCCATGGAACGACGACAGTGGAGAGCGACTGCGCGACTGGCTTGGCCTTGAAAAGCCGGTGTTTTACGATCCTGACTGCGTGGCCATTATGCCGTCGGGATTTTGCTACCCAGGAAAGGGGCAAAGCGGCGACGCTCCGCCTCGCCCGGAATGCGCTCCCCTCTGGCACGACCGTATCCTCGCTGTGCTTCCCAAAAAGCGCCTCACATTGCTTATCGGCACCTACGCAGTGAAGCGTTACCTGCCGCAGCTGCGTCGTCAGACCCTCACTCAAACAGTTCATGACGGCGAGCAAGTCAGCGACGCCATCGGCCCCGTTATTCCTCTTCCCCACCCCTCCTGGAGGGTGCGGATGTGGATGGCCAAGAACGAATGGTATGAAACGCAGACGCTTCCTGATATACGCCGCCGTGTCGCAGAGGCTTTGGCGTAGTTTCACCGGGGCAGCATGCTTGGGCTCAACCCATTTGGCACAATTGGCACATTTGGCACATGGGCCGAAGCCAAAAAACCGCCTCACCTAATGCGGTAAAAGTCAGCCACCCGCTCAAGCGCCAGTTGCAACACCAATTTTCCGCTTCTTGCCGGCCAACCCAGCGCTTTTTCCGCCTGTGGTAGCCCCTCACCAGCACACACCACCCGCCATAAAACATCCTCCAGCCCCTTGCCCGCGGCGGCTATCGCACCGTCAAAGCGCTGTTTGGCTGCCACTTGCCGCTCGCTCGGAGTGAGACCGGCTTCCGCGCCTCCTCTATTCCCCGTTTTGATCCGCACCGGGTCCCACCGCATCGTCATATTGGGTGAGAGTTGTGCCCGCTCATAATCACCCCGCAGAGCTTCACCAGCATCAAACAAACGATCGGACAAATGCCCGCGCGAATGAAGCCACGCAATTGGAGACTCTCCCAGATTGACAGTCACGCTGCGGCGCTTGCCTTGCGCACTGCTCGCCCTCTTTGGTCCCTCAGATGTCAATTCTCGTTCAACCAGCCTGCGCACGATCACACTCCTTTTCACCAATTGGGTTAGAACAGACTTGCAATCCCACTAGCGATGTAGGAAAGGTCTTATTGCCGATTTGGTTACATATGACACCGCATTCGCAGGGGGCTCAGAAGTTCATGATCAATCGAATTCGCGAAATTCGAAAGGCGAGAGGAATGACTTTGGCGGATCTTGGAGCCGCTTGTCATCCCCCGACGACGGCTCAAACCATTGGCCGCCTCGAAACAGGCATGCGCACCCTTTCCACCAAATGGATGGAGCGGATTGCGATTGCGCTTGATGTTAATCCTGAAGTTCTGGTGCGCTCTAGCGAAAGCCCACGGGCAAAAGTAATCGCTGAGATCGGGACGAATGATCCCGAGGCGCTGAAGTCACCGCGTGATGCCGTTCTGCCAAGCGAAATGTCCACCGGTCAGGATGATGAGCCTATGCTCGTGCTCGAAGTGACGGCACCAATTGGCGAATACCGCACAGGCGATACCGTATGGCTTCGTCAAATGGATGCGTGGGCCACGAAAGATCAGGACTTTCTGGCAGCCATGAACCGTGATTGCCTTGTCCCTAGGCCTGGTGGACGATTTGCCTTTGGGCGTTTGATTGACAAAAAAGGGCCTCTGGTTGGCATCTTGCCTGCACAGGCAGGTCAAAAACAGCAAGTTATCGACAACCCCGATTGGATTGCAGTTGCGGTGATGCTTGTGCGCCCGCTTTAGGCCGCAGACCGGCCATGAAGTTCGTTAAGATAAGAGCGCTAACACAGCCTCCCCCTAGCGGAGACACACCCCAGTGAAGCATGTTTTGTCAATCAGCACTCTGTATCCCAATGCGGTGAACCCGCGATTTGGGACGTTTGTTGCACGCTCAATGGAAGCCTTGGCAGAGCGGGGAAGTTGGAAGGTGAGCGTGGTCAATCCCATCGGCCTGCCCCCGGTGGCCCTTGGAAGGTACCGGGCTTTATCCAAACTGCCTGAGCAAAGTGAAGAAGACGATGTGAGCGTGCACCGTCCGCACTTCACCCTGATCCCGGCGGTTGGCGCGCGGCGCAATGCCTCTGCGATTGCGAAAGCGGCCCTGCCAGTGGTTGAGCGCATTCATGCTGAGACGCCGATTGATCTGATTGATGCGCAATTCTTCTTTCCTGATGGCCCCGCAGCCGCATGGGTCGCCCGGAAGATGGGCCTTCCCTTGTCGCTCAAAGCGCGCGGGTCAGACATCACCTACTGGGGCACGTTTGACTTTGCCCGCGACCAGATGATCGACGCAGCGAGCCGAGCGAACGGTCTTCTGGCGGTGAGCGGCTCATTGAAGCAAGAAATGGCCGCAATTGGCATGCCGCTAGAGAAAATCCAAGTTCACTATACCGGCCTTGATCGCGACCGTTTTCGGCCTCTCACCCATACCCAATTGCGCCCGCAGCTGAGTTTAGAGTTGGGTTTCCAAATACCTGACAACGCGCCTCTTTTGGTGTGCGTTGGCGCATTGATTGAGCGCAAGGGTCAAGACATTGCAATCGCCGCTCTGGCGCAGACACCGGGCGCGCGGCTGGTGCTTGTTGGCAAGGGCGATGACGAGGCGCATCTGCGCGAGTTGGCGCGTGATCTGGGCGTTGGCGAGCGAGTGCATTTTGCAGGCTCGCTCGATCACGACACGCTCCCGCTTATTCTCTCAGCTGCCGATGTCATGGTGCTCCCAACGAACAACGAAGGTCTTGCCAATGCGTGGGTGGAGGCGCTTGCTTGCGGTACGCCTGTGGTCACGTGTGATGTGGGCGGAGCGCGCGAGATCATCACAAATTCCACCGCAGGACGGCTGGTCGAACGCACCCCCGAGGCGGTCGCTCAGGGCATCGCAAAAGTGCTTAACGACCCGCCAATGCGCCGGGCCGTTGCTGCGTTAGCGGAAAAGTTCAGCTGGCAAACCAATGCGATTGAGCTTGCCGCCTATTACGATGGTCTGATTGCGCAGCAATAGGCTGCGGACTGAACGGCCTGCAGGATCGCAGGTGCTCGGTCGCATATTTGAGGAACCTGCTCGCAGAGGACAAAAGCGCGAACGCGCCTTAGTCGAGCAATCAAATTTCGCCCAAAACCTTCTTCTCTTGGATATCAGCCTCTGTCTCTTTGGGAACAAAGCTGTCCGAGGTGACGCCCAGCCAGATGAGAATGGGCGATGCCAGATAGACACTGGAATAGGTCCCGATAAACAGACCCGCAGTGATCGCAACCACAAGTCCAAACAGGCTCGAGGGGCCAGCAACCAGCAGCGGCAAAAGCGCCACAAGTAAGGTGAGCGAGGTCATCACAGTCCGCGCCAAAGTTTCGTTGATCGACAAATCAAGAAGCTCAGGCAGCGGCATCTTGCGGTACTTTTTGAGGTTCTCTCGAACACGGTCGTAAACAACGATGGTGTCATTCAAAGAATAGCCGATGATCGCGAGGATGGCCGCAATAATCTGAAGGCTAAACTCAAGCTGGAAAAGCGCAAACATACCCAGAGTGAGCGAGACATCATGGAACAGCGCGAACAGAGCGCCGACCCCAAACTGCCATTCAAACCGGATCCAGATGTAAAGCGCAACAGCAACCAGAGCAAACAGCAATGCAAGCGCGGCATCGCGGCTGAATTCTTCGGCGACCTTACCTGACACCGTGTCGTTCCCATCAGGTCTCACATTGTCGAACTCGGCCTGAATAGCAGCGACGACATTGTCACCGATGGCGTTGGCCGCGCCCTCACCTTGTTCTTCGATATTTTCAGGTAAAGGCACCCGGACCGACACGCGGTTCGCCTGCCCGAATTCTTGAACCACAGGCGTGCCGTATCCAAGCCCCTCGACCAGTTCGCGCAATTCGCCAACGGGGGCGTCGTCTCGCTCTTCGAACACAAGCTCGACCTTTTGGCCGCCTGCAAAATCAATACCAAGGTTAAGACCATTGACCGCCACGAGGCCCCAGCTTGCAGCCATCAGAACAAGGCTGGCAATAAAGAACGGTAAGCGCAGGCGCAGAAAGCGGATGTTGGTGTCTTGGGGGACGAGTTTGAGAAGTTTCATATGCTCTCGCCTGCCTCTTAAATGTTGATGTCTTTAGGACGGTTCGAGGCAAGATAGCCCGCGACCCACATGCGAGTGAGCGTTAATGCGGTGAAGACTGAGGTGATAAGCCCGATCACCAAAACCACTGCAAAGCCCCTCACAGGGCCTGAGCCAAACCAGAACAGCAAAGCGCCTGCGATAAAGTTGGTGATGTTCGCATCGTAAATGGCTCTAGAGGCTTCTTTATAGCCGTTTTCGACCGCAGTAATCACTTTTCGCCCGCGCTTTCGTTCTTCCCGAATGCGTTCATTGATGAGCACGTTCGCATCCACCGCCGCGCCCACTGTGAGAACGAAACCGGCAATCCCCGGCAACGTCAAAGTGAAGTTCCCGATCGCCATTAGGCCAAGCAGGATGAGCACGTTGATAACAAGCGCCCCGGTCGCGTAAATGCCAAAGCGGCCGTAGGTTGCAATCATCAAAGCAATCACCGCGATGCTTCCGATCAACATCGTGATCATACCCGAACGGATGGACTGTTCACCCAATTCTGCCGACACGGTTCGCTCTTCGATCACTGTCAACGGCACCGGCAAGGCCCCTGAACGCAGCTGGATTGCCAGTTGGTTGGCACTGTCGGGGGTGAAACTGCCCGAGATCTGCGCCGCCCCGCCAAGGATAGGCTCGTTGAAAACAGGAGCCGAGATCACTTCCCCGTCGAGCACAATGGCAAAACGCTGCCCAACATTTTCGGTTGAAAGCTGAGCGAACTTTTGCCCGCCTTGCGAATTGAACTGGATGTTGACGACGTTTTGATTGGACTGCGGATCTACCCCGGCCTGTGCGCCGGTTAGGGTATCGCCGCGAATGCCGCCCAATCGCTTCACCGCTTCAAAACTGCCCGCGAATTGGGAATCGCCGGCGTAAGGGAAAATCTGGCTGCCTGGATTGGCAACACCGGCCTCAGTGTTGCTCGGCAGCGCCTGTTGGTCGACCAGTTTAAATTCGAGCTGAGCGGTTTTTCCCAGAAGGTCCTTCAATGCCTGCGGGTCTTGCAAACCTGGAACCTGCACCACAATCCGCGTCGGGCCCTGCCTTACAATCGTGGGCTCGCGAGTGCCCAGTTCGTCGATCCGGCGGCGGACGACCTCGATCGCGCTTTCCATGGCGTTGTTGACCGCAACATTGAGCCCGCTGTCCGTTGGTACCAGAACCAGACGCTGCGTATCGACAACCTCCAGTTCCCACTCTTGGCGCAGCGAACCGTCAGTGCCCATCATCATCGGTTCAAGCAAGCTGCGAGCCCGGTCGATATCAGACGCCGATTCCAGCAAGAGCGACAAGCGCCCATTGCCGCGCGAGGTATCGCCGAAACGGATGCGAGGATTCGCCTGGCGCAGCGCCGCTTCTACTGCTTCTTCCATATTTTCCAGCCGCTCAGCCGCCACATCATCCGGATCAGCCTCGAGCAAAAGGTGCGAGCCGCCCGCCAAATCGAGCCCCAAATTGACCTCAGGCGCATCCTCGCCAAGGTCGATACCAGTCGATGACAGCAAGGACGGCATCGCCGCCGCGATCAATGCGAGGGTCAAGGCCCAAAGCGATATTTTCTTCCAGAGGGGGTATCAAGCATGAGAGCGCATTGATCCTATTGAGATGTATTTAGGATGGCCAGAGAGCCAAAGATGAACAGGGCGCTTAATCGTTCGCTGCGGGCTTTGAGCCGGGCTCAATCAGATCGGCGATTGTGTGTTTGACCGCTTTGACCCGCACGTCTTTGGCAAGCTCAATCTCGGCGTAGGTGTCGTCAGTTTTGATGACTTTGCCCACGAGCCCTCCCTGCGTTACGACCTCATCGCCTTTCTTAAGGCCGGAAACACGTGCCTGATGCTCTTTCTGCCGCTTCATCTGAGGGCGGATGATCAGGAACCAGAAGATCACCACCATCCCAACGATTGGCAGCCAGTTGATCCATGCAGGAGGCGCATCACCGGCGGCTGCGGCTGCGGTAAGAAGTTCGAGCATATCTTTTAAAAACCTATGTAAATTCTCAAGATAAGTCCGTGAGCGGCATTGTCGCAAAAAACCATAAGCAACATTTGCTGCCCCGTAGTTTGCTTACGATCCCTCTCCTGAACACATTCGTTCTCGGGCTTAAGTGGGCGCGGTTAGCAGCATTGCAAGCGCCCCGCAATTGGCCCGCTCAATCGAGCAGTGCATGATCATAGGTTGCGAACACCGCAGGATCGGCGCTTGCCAGCGTTACAAGGTCGGCTTATAGGCGCGCCACTCCACCGGTTCGGGAAGTAGCGCAGCCTGGTAGCGCATCACACTGGGGGTGTGGGGGTCGCAGGTTCGAATCCTGTCTTCCCGACCAGTGGAGTGATCATTCAAATCCGCTCAGCCAAAAGCTATTGATCGAAGGCTCTTCGTCGGGAATGGTGACCCTTTCGTCCTTTGACACTGTTCAAATGACTCGAATTTTGATTTCAGGCGCGCGCAAGGAAATTTCATGATCGCCAAGCCTGCTCCCTTATCATTTTTTCGAATAGTGTCGTTGGCAGGTGTAGCTCAAATCGCGCTCGCATCCGCGCCGATCCATGCGCAAGACGAGGCCCGCGAACAAGTAGACCCGCCCGAAGAAACATCTGATGAGGCAAAACAAGATTCTGGAACGCGCGCGGTGTTTATGCCTGAGGACTTTTCCCGCTTCGCCCCGCGTAGCGCTGCGGACATGGCCCGCCAGGTCCCAGGTTTTTCCATCCGCGAAGGTGAAGGAGCGCGCGGTCTTGGTGCAGCCGATACCAATGTCCTGATCAATGGACGCCGCATATCCGGCAAATCCAACGGTCCTGTTGAAGCGCTCGGACGTATTCCGGTGGAAGAGGTTGTCCGGCTGGAGCTTGTCGACGGCGCAAGCCTCGATATCGGAGGGCTCACCGGACAGGTCTTGAACGTCATGACAGCAAGAAGCGGCGGGATCACCGGCACGTTCCGTTACGCGCCGCAGATTCGCACACGAGGCACGCCGCCACGCTTACTCGAAGGACGGGTTTCTTTTGCAGGTGGCGGGCAAAAGGATGAGTGGACCCTCGCGCTTGAAAACGATTCAAACAGGCGCGGCGATGACGGGGTCGAATTTGTCTTCGACGGCAATGACACTCTGATCGACACACGCGATGAGCAAGCCAACTTTGCCTTCGATACGATCAGTCTTGCAGGTTCCTATTCGCGCGTCGCTGGCAACGGAAATGTTCTCAACCTGACAGGCGAAGTGAACGGGTTTATCCGGCGCAACAGCGAGATTTCGGAACGCTCTGGCACCATTGATCCGGTTGACCGTCTTCGCACGTTACGCGGCACAGAGGACGAGTTCAATTTCGAGGTCGGCGCAGACTATGATTTTGTGATTGCTGGCGGGCGGCTGAAATTGATCGGCTACCACCGGTTCGAGGACAGCCCGACCACTAACTCCGTCTTGACGCAGTTTGCCGATGGGAGCGCTGAAGAAGGGTCCCTCTTCACCCGAGACGCCGACGAAGCCGAGACAATCGCACGCGGCGAATTTACCTTTGGTGCGGCTGGCGGGGACGTGGTGCTGGCGCTTGAGGGGGTCAAAAACTTCCTCGATATCGAAGCTTCTCTCGAGGCACGCGATGATCAGGGGGTTTTGCAACCGGTTGTCCTTACAGGGGCAAACAGCCGCGTTGACGAAGACCGCGCAGAGGCGAGTGTCACTTACAGCCGCCCGCTTGCTGCTAACCTGCAACTGCAAACGAGCCTTGGCGCAGAATATTCGCGCATCAGTCAGGACGGGCCAACAGGGCTCACGAGGACATTTTTCCGGCCAAAGGGGTTTGCTGCGCTCGATTGGAAAGCAAGCGACACCGTCAACATATCTGGCCGTATCGAACGCGAAGTCGGCCAGCTCAACTTCTTCGATTTTATCGCTTCAGTTGATTTGGATTTCGGCAATGCCAATGTGTCGAATGTCGAACTTGTCCCGCCACAGCTTTGGCGCATCGAGCTTGAAGGCAATATTGGCCTTGGCGCTGTGGGAACGCTGGCCTTGCGCCCGTTTTACGAAGACGTCTCTGATATTGTCGATCTCATCCCGATTGATGGCGGAGGCCAGGCGCCGGGCAATATCCCTTCGGCGAGCCGCTTTGGTGTTGAAGGCGATATAACGCTACTCTCTGATGGCTTGGGATGGCAGGGCACACGCTTTGATGCAGGCTTTCGTCTTGCGAACAGCTCTGTACGTGATCCCTTGTTAGGCAATTCGCGCAATCTTTCTGGCTTCGAGACCGCGCAGGTCGATTTTGAACTGCGCCACGATTTCGCCTCCTCTGATTGGGCAACCGGCGTGACAGCGTTTTGGAACGACAGGGCGGCCGATGTGCGCCTAGACCAAATTTCCCTGCAGCGAGAAACCTTCGGATTTGCGGGTTACTACATTGAGAACAAGGACGTTAAGGGTGCAGTCGTCCGCCTGGCGATTAACAATATCCTCGACCGAACAAACAAGATCGACCGTACCGTTTTCCTCGACCGCGCCGCTGGCATAGTCGATTTTCGCGAGGACCGGGATCGCAGCTTCGGACAAATCTTCACGCTGGAGATTGAAGGAACCTTCTGAGCGCTTTATTCAGCAAGATGAAGAGGATTTTCCATGATCACCGCCCCGACCATCAAAATGCGCAGCTGGCTGTTTGCGCCGGGTGATAGCGAGAAGAAAATGGGCAAAGCCATTGCGAGCGATGCCGATATTGCGCTTTTCGACCTTGAAGACTCCGTCGTTCCAGACAGCAAGGCAGAGGCGCGCCAAATGGTGGCAGACGCTATTGCAAACGCCCCCGATAAACGCCGCATCTGGGTGCGGGTCAATCCCCTTTCTGGAGAGTGGACTGAGGCCGACCTTGATGCTGTCATTGCCGCAGGACCCGGAGGCATCTTTCTGCCCAAATCCGAGGGCGGCCATGATGTCGCAACCCTCGATACAATGATCACCTCACGCGAAAATGCGGCGGGAATTGCAGAAGGAACAACCAAGATCGCTGCACTCGTCACAGAAACCGCGGCCGCGATGTTCACCACCGGCACCTATGACGCCGCACCGCGCCTTACCGCCATGAGCTGGGGCGCAGAGGATCTTTCAAGCGAATTGGGCGCGAGCGAGCAGCGTGGCCCCGGCGGCGAGTACACCCATGTCTTTGAAATGGCGCGGTCCTTGTGCCTGCTCGGCGCGATAAAGGCGGGCGTTTTGCCCATCGAAACGGTGCAACCCGAATTTCGCGACCTCAACGCGCTTGAAACGCGCGCTCGCCGGGTGCGCTCGCAAGGGTTTCGCGGTATGCTGGCCATTCACCCCGCCCAAATTGCCCCCATAAACGCTGCCTTTACCCCGAGTGATGATGAGCTCGCCCATGCCCGCGATATTGTCGAAGCCTTTGCCCAAAACCCCGCCGCTGGCGCGCTGCAACTAAACGGCAATATGATCGACCGCCCACACCTTGCCTTGGCGCAAAGGTTGCTGGCAGAAGCTGGCGAATAGGAATAAATCTAGGTAATTCTATTTTCCTACACGAACCCATTTGGTTATTTCGAGAGCGACTCATGTAAAGGAGAGCTCGCATATGGGATTGCTCAACACGCTTATTGGACCACTCACCAAGCTGCTCGACAAGATCATCCCAGACAAGGAAGCGCGCGCCAAAGCGCAGCTTGAACTTATTCGGCTAGAAGGCTCGCAGGAGATGGACCTAATCGAGGCGCGTCTTCAGGCCATCGTTGCAGAGGCGAACTCCAATGACCCATGGACCAGCAGAGCCCGGCCGAGCTTTCTTTACGTCATGTATGTGCTGATCCTCACCGCCCTGCCCATGGGCTTACTCAGCGCATTCAATCCAGGCATTGCCAGAGATATCGCAGGCGGAATGAACGCCTATCTTGGCGGTCTTCCTGAGCCGCTCTATGCGCTGTTTGGTACGGGGTATCTTGGTTATACAGCGGCGCGCCAATGGGGCAAAATCAAGGGTGTCGACAAATAGGGGCTCCCCGTTGCCGGACGAAGCGCATCTGTTTTGCTAATCGCGCAATTTGTCCAAACTTGCGCGAACACCGGCGAGCAAAGGCAAGAGCGCGCTCACTTCCTCATCGCTAAGCACGCTTTGGGCTTCGCCGATGGGTTTATCCATCAGCTCTAGACAGCGCTCGCGCATCGCTCGCCCCTTTGGCGTAATGGCAACCAATTTGCCGCGTCCATCCGAAGGGTTTTTGGCGATCTCAACCAATTCTGACCGCTCCATCCGGGCCAGCGTGCTGGTCATTGTGGCGCGGGTCACCTGAAAGGCGCTGGCAAGGTCTTTGGGCGCTTTTGGCCCTTGCTCAAGCCTCACGAAATGGTTGAGGATACCAAATTGGGCGATTGTCATGCCGTCAGGCAGCACTGCGGCTAAGGCCGCGTTCGACAATTGGTTTATGATCCCAATCTCATTGAAAAGGGCGAACAATTCGGAGCGCTGTTTCATTTTCAGGCGAAGCCCTAACTCACAAATTTCTCAAGCGGCCAACGCGGTGCCGGACCGGTCTTCGGACCATAGCCAAGCCGGGCGAGCATTTGAACTCGCTCCTCTCCCTTAGCTCCCAAAACATCGTGGACGCGCCGGTAATTGGCTGAAACCTCGTCATATTCCTGCAAGGTCTGGCTCATAGGATGCATCGCAAGGCCGAGCTGTGTCGCACGAAGGTTTGCCCGAACATATTGCCTTCCCGCTTCTATCTGATCAATCCGCGAATTGGATGGGGTTTTTATCCAGATAAGCGACGGCACAGAACCATAGGTTTCCTGCATCTGATCAACGCCCAGTTGAAATGCGCTGCTATCCATGTCGGCGAGCAATTCACGGTTAATCTGACCGGTCACAATGCCTGCCTCAATCATTGGGCCTGACAGGTCAATCCCATCGGGAGCTGCTGCCACTTCTTGATAGCCTATTCGCATCAAATCAACGCTCTCCATATGAGCGTCATGCGTGGTCATTTCTGTTTTGATTGCCTCAATAATTTCCCCGCGAAGTGCTGCGATTTTTGCCGGGTCCGCTGTGCCCTCCCCGCCCGAGGCAAGCACTTGGCTGAGTTCGGCCTCAGAGACAATTCGCGAGCTATCATAGGCCTCTTTGTTTGACCTTCGATGGACAATTGCATCGAACAGCGGATCGGGACTGGCGCTGCCAGTGTCTTCGAACTTCAGAAGCGCAACAGGATCCGAAGTCAGTCGCGCTGTTTCTTCTGCGTTTGGAAACAGCTCGGCCTGCATAGCGACACCGCGCTGAGCCGCAGCAATCCGCGCCACCTCGAGGAAAGCTCCAAACCCGATCGTTATCTGCCGGTCAAATGGATCTGTGACCGGAAGACGCTTATCGAGATCGCAAGACAGAATTGCTTCTTTCTCACCCCGCATTTCGATCAGCCACGGCTGCCGATTGTGCGGGTTGGGCGCAAGGATCGCATGGCTAAAGGCATCAAGCCGCACATCATCGTGCACAGTTTGGGCAGCGACCCAGGGCTCGAATGCGCTGTCTGGGGAGCAAGTGACACGCCAAACCCCGCCAGCCGCGATCAATCCTAAAGCACCTCCGCCTGCCGCCAATACGTGCCGTCTTTGCATTACCGCCTCCTTTTAATTAGATATCTAATCATCACGGATTTAGTTTGATACCTTATTAAATGCAAGAGGCAATTGGAGAGTCTCAGATTGCGTTTCAGATCGCGGCGTTAACCCCCGGACAATAAATTGGATTTATCCCTCAAGAAATGATCCAGCTTGTATACACCAGCACCGCGTCAGAAACTTTGGGTTCCGGCGACGTTTTTAAGATCGTTGAAAAATCAGCGAAGAACAATGCGAGCGCTGATCTGACCGGCTTTTTGATATATGCCAATGGGCGCTTTTTTCAGGTCATTGAGGGGCCGGTTTCGAGTGTCGACATCCTCATCAACACGCTAAAAACGGACCCGCGCCATCACGCGATCAAGATTGCGTACCACTCGCGCATCCTCGAGCGCTCTTTCCCGAACTGGCGGATGAAGCGGATTAAACTGGCCGAAAACGACACTCTGCCCATTGATATAATGCCCGAACTTAACGCGGCGCCTGCAAAGATTAAACTGGCTGCCGAGAAATTTCTGGGTCTTGCGCTTGCGGGTTAGCACGGATCGCTTTGCGGTAAAGGTCTGACGCGCTAGGACTGCGAGCATGTCCAATCTTGTCTATGTTCTCAACGGTCCGAACCTCAACCTTCTCGGTCTTCGCGAGCCTGAAATCTATGGTTCGACAACCCTCGATGAAATCGCAGGCATGCTTGAAGATCAGGCGCGCGAACATGGGTTGAGCATTGATATGCGTCAGACCAATCACGAGGGGATGCTGGTTGACTGGCTCCATGAGGCGCAGGCCGAAGGCGTCAAGGCGGTCCTGCTGAATGCGGCGGCTTACACCCATACCTCTATCGCGCTGCTCGACGCCATCAAAGCGATCACGACGCCTGTGATCGAGGTGCATTTATCAGACCCTAAAACGCGCGAGGAGTTTCGGCACATTTCCTACGTGGGACTTGGAGCGGCCAAAACGGTAGAGGGGCATGGTGCAGATTCTTACCGCATTGCTTTAGACATCGTAATGTCAGACCAAGTCTAGCGATTGCAAAGAAACTTTCACATTTCCCGGAAATTGCCACTTGCCAGCCACAATTGGGGTGAATAGGCACGCTCAATAATCTTTCCCAGGGGTCACATCAGAGGAACGAATGGCTGACAAAAAGCCGAACGCTGGCAAGTCCGGCATGAATGTCGATACCGCTTTGGTCCGCGAGCTTGCAGAGCTCTTGAACGAGACCGGGCTCACCGAAATCGAAGTCGAAGATGACGACCGCAAAATCCGCGTTGCTCGCGGCTCAGCGGTTGGAACTTTTGCGGCTGCTCCCGTGGCAGCGGCACATGCTGCGCCCACGGCGGCACCTGCCGCTGCGCCCGCACCTGCGGCTCCGGCGGCTGACGACCATGAAGGCGCGTTCAAATCGCCTATGGTTGGCACCGTCTATCTTGCGGCTGAACCGGGCGCTGCAAACTTTATCAAAGTCGGCGACAGCGTTGCCGAGGGCGACACATTGCTGATCGTCGAGGCCATGAAGGTTATGAACCCAATCACCGCTGACAAAGCCGGCACGATCAAAGCGATCCTTGTGGAAAATGCTCAGCCGGTTGAGTTTGACCAACCTCTCGTCGTTATTGGGTAACTAGACGATGGCAATTAAACGCATCTTGATCGCTAATCGCGGCGAAATTGCTCTGCGCATTCACCGTGCGGCTCATGAAATGGGGATCGAGACGGTCGCGGTGCACTCCACCGCTGATGCCGAGGCGATGCATGTGCGGCTGGCTGACCATGCGGTGTGTATTGGACCGCCTGCGGCCACTGACAGTTATCTTAACCACGCAGCGATCATATCCGCCGCCGAGGTCGCCGGGTGCGATGCTATCCACCCAGGATATGGCTTCCTGTCGGAAAACGCGAAATTCGCTGAGATTGTTGAAGCGCACGATATCGCATGGATCGGGCCAAAGCCTGAGCATATCGTGACAATGGGCGACAAGGTTCAGGCCAAGAAAACCGCTGGTGATCTGGGCTTGCCGCTGGTTCCGGGCTCTGATGGTGCGGTTTCTGATCCTGAGGAGGCCAAGAAAATCGCCGCCGAGGTTGGCTATCCGGTAATCATCAAGGCCGCATCTGGCGGCGGCGGCCGCGGCATGAAAGTGTGCGAGAGCGAAGATCAGCTTGCGACGCTCATGCAGCAAGCGGGCTCCGAGGCAAAAGCCGCGTTTGGCGATGCAACCGTCTATATCGAGAAATACCTCGGCAATCCGCGCCACATCGAATTTCAGGTGTTTGGCGATGGCAAAGGCAATGCGATCCATCTGGGTGAGCGCGACTGCTCGCTTCAACGCCGCCACCAAAAGGTTCTCGAAGAGGCCCCCTCCCCCGTAATCGACCACGAGATGCGGATGCATATGGGTGAGGTGTGCTCCAAGGCGATGCGCGATATGGCGTATCGCGGCGCTGGCACGATCGAATTTCTTTGGGAAAATGGCGAGTTTTACTTCATCGAAATGAACACCCGTCTTCAGGTTGAACACCCTGTGACTGAAGCCATCACTGGCGTCGATCTTGTGCGCGAACAGATCCGCATTGCTGCTGGCAAACCGCTATCTGTGGCGCAGGAAGACCTCGAATTCCGGGGCCATGCAATCGAGTGCCGGATCAATGCAGAGGACCCGTTCACCTTTGCGCCCTCGCCCGGGAAAGTGCATTCCTATCACCCGGCTGGCGGCATGCATGTGCGTGTCGATTCAGGGCTTTACGCAGGATACTCAATCCCGCCCTATTACGATTCCATGATCGCCAAGCTCATCGTTTACGGCCGCGACCGTGAGGGGTGCATTATGCGCCTGCGCCGCGCGCTTGAAGAGATGGTGGTTGAGGGTGTGAAAACGAACATTCCGCTTCATCAAGAGCTACTGCGTCAAACAGACGTGCTTCACGGTGATTATTCGATCAAGTGGCTAGAGGAATGGTTAGAGAAGCGCGAGGGGTGAAGTCGCCCACTCCAAACCCATCACAGAAACCCGGTAGCAATGCTGCCGGGTTTTTTGTTGCAGGACAGCTGACACTTTGACTTTCGGGCACAAAACGCAGGTTCGTGTGTTGCACCACTAAGCCCGTACACCGGGCAGCAACCCTCGCGGGATCGGGGATGATAATGGACGCCTTGTTTATGGAACATCACACGATCACCCCGCAGAAGAGCAAACCCCTTCCCTCTCCCCCTTATGCACGCATCCGGAAAGGCGCGCGCAAGACGCAGATCGTGGTTGTCGGCGGAGGCGCTGGCGGCCTTGAGCTTGCACGCAAGCTGGGCGCAAAATACGGGCGGCGCAATCACGATATTATTCTTGTAGATCAAAACCTTTCACACATTTGGAAGCCGCTCTTGCACGAGGTTGCAGCAGGCTCACTCGATGCCAATATGGACGAAGTCGGATACCGAGGTCACTGCGCCCGCTGGGGTTACCGGTTCTTTCAGGGAACTCTTGAAAGCATCGACCGGAGTGACCGCACTATTCGCCTGGCTCCGGTGCTCGACGACGAGGGCAGAGAGATCATCGGTGCCCACACTATCCGCTATGATATGCTGGTCCTTGCCATAGGATCCGTGTCGAACGACTTTGGTGTGCCGGGCGTGAAAGAGCACTGCCTTTACCTCGACAGCCGCGCGCAGGCCGATCGGTTTCGGACCAAGCTTCTCAACCACTGTCTCCGAGTAAGCCGGGCCATGCTCACTGACCCAACCGCCGATGAGCGGGTCAAAGTGGCGATTGTCGGCGGCGGTGCGACGGGCGTGGAACTTGCCGCAGAGCTCTACAATGCTGCGGCTGGCCTAAAACACTATGGTCTTGAAGTGTTTGATGAAAGCCGTCTGGAGGTTACCTTGCTCGAAGCAGGCCCGCGCATTCTCCCGGCACTTCCCGAACGCTTATCCAATTCGGCGCGGGGCGAATTGGAAGCGCTTGGCGTCAAGGTGCGTGAAGGCGTCCAGATCGTGAAGGCATCCGGCAAAGCGCTCATCACGAAAGAGGGTGAGACGCTGCACGCGGATCTTATGGTGTGGGCAGCAGGCGTGAAAGGGGCGGATTTCCTCAGCACGCTTGGCCTTGAGGTGACACCGCGCAATCAGATCGTGGTCAAGCCCACCTTGCAGACTGTGACCGACCAGGACATTTTCGCCATGGGGGATTGCTGCGCGTTCGTACCCGAAGAAGGCGGCCCGCAAATTCCTCCCCGCGCGCAAGCTGCGCATCAGATGGCGGAAACCGTATACCACAACATTCGTCTCCGCGAGCGTGGACGGCCTCTCCAAACCTTTACCTACACAGACAATGGCTCGCTGATTTCGCTAAGCCGGTTTTCCACCGTGGGAAGCCTGATGGGCAATCTTGTCGGCGGTGCGATGGCGGTCGAGGGTCAGATTGCAAGGTTCATCTACACCTCGCTTTACCGGATGCATTTGATCGGCATCCACGGCTGGATGAAGGGTCTTGGCCTGATGGTTATCGGCCGGGTGAACCGCATTGTTCGGCCAAAACTGAAGTTGCACTGACGCGCTAGAACTCGAGTTTCACCTTCGCTTCTATCCCATCCGCATTCCAGCCGCCGACGCCCTTTTTGATGACATTGGCTTGCGCTTCTGTATTTTCGGAGAGGCGCAGGCGCGAGACCCGAAAGATCAATGACCACAGTCCCATCCTCGCGGGTTTCGGTCGGCAAATGGGGCTGAAGAGGCGGCGTTGATTCCTCAATGGGATCCGCCAGTTCAATAGGCGTCACAACTGGTTCGTCCAGCATGAAGGCTCCTACTCACCTATCCACCTCTTGCACCAATCCGCTCTAATCAAACGAAAATCCCGCTGCCTCGGCTTCGGCAATTATCTCAGAACCGGTCTTCTTTGGAGTGTCCTGCGCCAAGTCATACCAGTCTTGTTTTTCATCAATAAAAATCTGGTACTTGATCGACATCCCTTTGGGCAATTCGAACATGCCGGCAAGGAAAGTGCGGTTTCCTGTCGGCACGAATTTGTACCAAAGATGGCTCCCGCATTTGGAGCAGAAGGCGCGCTCTGCCCAATCGCTGGAGGGATAGCGGGTGATATACTCTTCGCCTGCGATGGAAAAATCATCCGCCTCAATCCCTGCATACATTGAGCCGCCCCATGTCTGGCACATGGTGCAATGGCACACATCAACCTCGCGGTGCGCTTTGCCGAGCGTGACTGTAACAGAACCGCACAGGCAAGACCCGCTTATTGGATGCGCTAAATGCTTGGCAGGGTCACTCATTATCATCCCTCCGCGCTAAATGTCCTGTCAGAGCGGTACACCAGGCTCGTATTTGGCTGTGCGAATTGTGAGCGAGGTTTTGACGCTCGCCACATTGGGTGCAGGGGTGAGCTTGCTGGTCAGAAACTCTTGAAAGCTCTGCAAATCCTGGCTCACAATCTTCAAAATGAAGTCGATCTCGCCATTAAGCATGTGACATTCACGCACCTCGGGAAGGTGGGCCATATGCTCCTCAAATTCGCGCAGGTCTGCCTCGGCCTGGCTTTTCAAACTGACCATTGCAAACACAGTGATCGCGAAGCCGAGTTTTGAAGGGTCAAGATCCGCGTGATAGCCCCGGATAACGCCATCTTCTTCAAGTCCGCGCACTCGGCGCAGGCACGGAGGGGCGGTCAACCCGACACGCTGAGCAAGCTCAACATTTGTGACACGCCCTTCTGACTGAAGCTCACTCAACAACCGACGATCAATCTCGTCTAAGTTTGTCATGGTCCCTGTTCTCTCCTCCAAAGGCGGCGTGTTACACCCCTGCCCTCAATATTTTGCCTGATTACTTTCGCCACTCGATTCGGGCCGGCCCTTTAGCGGGACGAAGCTGACGGGACGAAGCTAACGGGACAAAAGCCGCCTGAAAGAATCTACCCGATTCATCGGTTTTGAAACTAATAAAATTATGTGTGCCAGCAATTGTCCCGCTTTGCAACGCACTCCAATGCCGGTCTATCGCTCCTTTCGCTTGATGCTATCGACTGCACTAGCCAAGATCGGCTTTCGTCTTGTGCGCGATAGTGCGTTTGTGGAGCCTGCATGTTCTTTGATGATCGCCTTGCAACAGTTTTGAGACAAAAAGCTCAGAGCGACGCGATGCGCCGGACGCAATATCGGCAATTGCTTGACCTCTTGGGGTCTCAGGCCAGCGGAGCACGCCATGCCGCACGTGACCCGAGCCTTGTGGCCGCCGCATGGATGCGGATGAACACGCTGGCAGAGACCATTCCGGCCAAGGACCGCGCCAAGCTGATCAATGAGCCCGGCTGGCGGCTGCGCAATCCAGAATTGGTCGCACACCTTGCCGACTTTGAACCGGACGTGGCGTCCGCTGCCATAAGCCGTGCGCAACTGCGGAGCGAGGACTGGATCACACTCGTCCCGCGCCTGCCTGTTCGGGCACGCGGATTTTTGCGGCTTCAACGTGATTTGCCTGAGGATGTTGAGACGATGCTTGAACAGCTTGGCATTCACGATCGCGGTCTTCCAAACCCTGATACACACGGTGATGCGCAGGTTCCTGATGCGGCAGTCGCTCAAGTGTCCACCACGGCTCAGGGCACTTCCGAGCCCGTTACCGCGCCGCTCGGCCTATCACCGAATGACGAGCTGCCCGGATCGAACATTCCGGTCGAAGATTTGCCGAGCGAACCCTTTTCGGTGCCTCCGATATTGCCGCCCGCCGGTCCGCTCAAAGAGCCTACGGACACAGACAGCTCAAACCGCAGTCGCCCGATATTTTTCCCAAAAAACAGAACGAAGAACGAGAGACCGGATCAAAACACTGCCGATCCTATCGAAGAGCAAGGATTTACCCCCGATCCCTTCACCATCGAAGAGCTGAGGGAAATAGCCGAAGAGCCTCTTGGGATTGATGAGGCTGCTGATGAGGCTGCGGATGAGACCGAGGCCGAACCAAATACCGATACGCAAGATACTGCGGCTCAAGGTATCGAAGCACCACACCCAAACAACGAGGCATACACCTTAGAGGATGAAGCACCGGCTCCCGGCCTCGAGGAGCTGGCACCGCTTGCCGGAGTTCCACCCTGGACCGAGGGCCGGAGCGAAATTTCAGCGCTGGTCGAGCGCATTTCCAATTTTCAACGCTCCCGCGAAACCGCGCCGCGTGTGGATGATCGATTCGATGAAAACATCAACGGTAACAATGGGCTCATGCCGCGCTTACCGCTTGGGGAGGAGGACGACGCGCGCCTCCGGATTGTTCGCGGCTTTGGCTTTGCAGCTGATGCAGGCGGGCGGATCGAATGGGCTCAGGAGGATATCGCACCGATGGTAGTGGGCACGCGGTTGATCGCATCAAGCCGGACCCGGTCGGCTCCGATCCAAGACCCTCTCACATCCGCATTCAACCAGCGCCAGCCGATAAAAGCTGCGCCCTTTGTGTTTAGCGGGGCCCCTGCCATCGCCGGAGACTGGGTTGTCGATGCACAGCCGCGCTTTAGTCAGATTGGCGGGTTTGCGGGCTATGTTGGGCGGATGCGCAGGCCGCTTGAACCGGCGAAAACCGGTCCCAGTCCTGCCCAAAAAGAAGCGGATCGGATCCGCCAATTGCTCCATGAACTGCGCACACCTGTAACGGCGGTGCAAGGTTATTCAGAGGTGATTCAGCAGCAATTGTTTGGCTCTGCGCCGCACGAATACCGCGCGCTTGCAGCTGCTATCGCCTCGGATGCGGCCCGTATCCTTTCGGGATTTGAAGAGCTTGACCGGCTGGCAAGGCTCGAAACCGGAATGACCGAGCCGGACGGAGGGCGGACCGATATCTCCCCACTGGCAAACCGCATCATTCGCCAATTGGCTCAGGTGCTCGATGCGAGAATGGCGGGGATAGAGCTCAAAGAAGAAAGCGAGGCAGCCCTATTTGCCGCAATCGACACCGAAAGTGCTGAGAGCCTCTTGTGGCGGCTTCTTGCCAGCATTGGCGGCGCGTGTGCGGCGGGCGAGACCCTGAAGGCAAAGTTCGAGATTGATGGTGAGCACATTCGGCTCTCATGCGATTTGCCTATGCAATTGCTGGGCGAAGATGACCTGTTCGCTGCTGATGCGCGTCCTTCGGGAACCGCGATAAATCCGGGTATTTTTGGCTCAGGATTTGCGCTTCGGCTGGCGCGGGCTGAGGCTCGGGCACGCGGCGGTGATCTTGTGCGTTTGCGAGAGACAATTGCCCTTACGCTACCAAAAGCAAGTAAGCGCCAAGAAGAATCTGGCACTGAATGTGCCGCGCAGTAGTATTTCCTGCCTTTAAACCTGTGCCTTAACGAAGTTCGAGCAACACGGTAAGGCATCGCTAAACTCTGCTATGCTATGACCTTGATGATGAAATGGGCAAGGATCAAATCTGCCGACGAGCAGGCCGTGGGTCTTCGACCCCAAGAGGTGCTTCCTCTTTCGATGGCGCATACCCCCGGCGTTTTTGCCAAGCCCCAATTTCACGCCGATTTTGGCCAGCGCATGCTGCTTACAGTCGACACTGAAGAAGAGTTTGATTGGAACGGCCCGTTCACTAGGGACAAGCACGGGCTCAGCCACATCTCAGCGATCCCTCGGTTTCAAGAGTTCTGCGAGAAGATTGGTGCACACCCTATTTATCTGGTGGATTGGCCGGTTGCCAATGATGCCGCCGCTGTTGAGATTATTGGCGATGCGGTCAAACGCGGCGCCGCTGATATCGGTGCCCAGCTTCACCCCTGGGTGAACCCTCCGTTTGATGAGCCGTTGACCTTGCGCAATTCGTTTGCTGGCAATCTGCCGCGCGAATTGGAACGAGCAAAGTTTATGGCGCTGCGCGGCCGGATCGAAGAAGCATTTGGGACAGCACCGCTAATCTACCGGGCTGGGCGATATGGGCTTGGCCCAAACAGCGCGGAGATTTTGAAACAAGGCGGCATTAAAATCGACACCTCGGTGCGGCCATTGTTCGATTACAGCGCTGAGGAAGGGCCTGACTTTTCAAATCACCCTTCCTCGCCTTATTGGGCCGATGAAGAGCGCAGTCTTCTTGAGGTGCCTATGACAGTCGTTCACTGGGGCGCGATGCGGCAGTTTGGCTCAGCGCTCCAACGCACAGGCAATCATATCCCTTCATTTATGGGCGTATTGGCGCGCACAGGCGTGCTGGAGCGGATCGCGCTTACCCCGGAGGGTGTTTCCACCCAGGAGGCATTGCGCGCGCTGGAATTGTCTTTGAAGGCCAAGACACCGCTCACCGTGTTATCGTTCCACAGCCCCTCATTAATGCCCGGCTTCACACCCTACACGCGCAGTCAAAACGATGTCGACGCGCTGTATGACTGGTTTGCACAAATATATGGGCGATTGGCGCAATCCGGGTTGAAATCCGCAAGCGTTACGCAGGTAATTGAGGCTGTGGGTGCATGATTTTTTGCAACTTGCCCGCATCTTTTGAAAATACCTCAAACACCCGCTTGTGATTTGTGCAGTAGGGCTGTAGAGGCACCGCCAGTTCGACCTTGGGTTTAGCCCAACGAACCCTTATAGGGCCTGTAGCTCAGCGGTTAGAGCTGGCCGCTCATAACGGCTAGGTCGCGGGTTCGAATCCTGCCGGGCCCACCAAGTTTGAGCGTCTGCTCTAATGGGCAAAAAAAGGCGAACCGAGTGCAGCGGATTGACCGCTCGCTCAGATGAAATGTCGGGGAGTGGCGCAGCCAGGTAGCGCACCTGTTTTGGGTACAGGGGGTCGGAGGTTCGAATCCTCTCTCCCCGACCATTTCATCAATTTTCTAAAAACGAACGAAAACGGGTCAGGCTTGGGAGCCGCTCGTTCTGTGCATTCAGCCTGTGATCGCCAGCTCAGCAAAAGCTGGTGATGTTTCTGTCCTGCGTTCTTCCAAAAGTGGCGCAAGCTCTGCTGGTGGCACCGGTTTGGAGATCAAATACCCTTGTGCATAATCGCAGCCGATCTCTCGCAGAAAATCGAGACATTCCTGCTCCTCAATCCCTTCACACACGACACGCAGATCCAGCGAGTGCGCCAGATCAATCGTTGAGCGGACCATTAGTCCATCACTGCGGTTCTTGTGACAGTTTTGAACAAAGGCGCGGTCAATCTTAAGCTCTTTGAGCGGCAATTGCTGCAAATAGCTGAGCGTGGATTGACCCGTGCCATAATCATCAATTGAGATGAGCACACCAAGATCGCGGAATCGCTCAAGATTGCGGGCAGCCACCTCCGGGTCGAGCATGGCTGCGCTTTCGGTGACTTCAAAAATGAGCCGCTCGTTGGGAACCCGCATTTCTTGAAGCACGTGTTCGGCGGCTGATACGAAACGCTCGGAGGTGATGAGATTGGCAGAAATGTTGACCGCAGCCGAAACCACTATGCCGTTCTGGCACCATTCGAGCAGATCAGAAATGGCGCGGCGCAAGACAAATAACGTCAAGCGGTCAATCCGGTTGGTTTCCTCGGCCAGCGGAATGAACAGGTCAGGCCGCATATAGCCGCGTGTGGGGTGCTGCCATCGCAAAAGCGCCTCGACGCTTTCAATACGATCGGTCTCAAGCCGCAGCTTTGGCTGGTACACAACTTTGAGCTGCTCTGCATCAATCGCCTCATCAAGCTCGCCCATAAGCGAGACGCGCTGCTCAATGATGGCCGCTTCTGCATCTTCGTGAGCGTGCCATAATTTGTCTCCATCAGCCGCATGGCTCGCCGCACGGCTGGCTGCATCAAGGTCCGCCCCTGATGCGATGCCAAAGGCCATGTGGATGTCAATCTTGCGCCCACCCACCTCGAGAGACTTTTCCATCGCTTCGCTGATTTTCTCGCACGCGTCGATAAGCTCCTGGTAATCGCCAGTGTGGACCCAGGCGATCATCCTTGTGTCAGCGCGGTATGCTTTTTCGATGGGATGAACAGCGCGCATCCGGTCGACCAATCGGTCGATGAATTTGCCAGTAAGCTCCTGACCCAGGACGGCGCGGATCGAGTCGAACTGTTTGACAAACGCTGTGACAGTAAATTCAGCCCCCTGATGCTGCCCTGTGTTGAATGCCAGAGCATTTGGCATCCCGGTTTCACTGTCGACAAGCGCCTCCTTGCGAAGGTTTTGGCGCACAATCCAAGCGGTTTGGAACACAGCCGATAGTACCACCAATATCGCAGCAGGAACGAATTCCAGCAGAGTGCGTGCACCGTGATACGCTAAGGCCTCAGCAATAAGAAGGAAGACAAGCGCGCCGAAGCAGCGAAAGGTCACCTGCAAATAGGTGGGAGCGCGAATGACCAGCAAAGTAAGCAGGAGGGCCAAGGCTAATAATGGAACAGGGCCGTACTCGAGCATGGGGCCCGCCATCAGCGTCTCAGCTGCGAGAACGTGGATCGTCACCCCCGGGATCACACCATAAATCGGCACACCGTAGCGATCACCAAGGTCGATCGCTGTCGCTCCGACGATCACGTCCTTTCCGGCAAGCTGAGACTTGTCAAAGTCGCCGCGTTCAATGTCGATGAAGCTGTGGCGCGGGATTGACGATGGATCAATGCTGAAGTCGATTGAAAACTCTTCGCCGACTGCCCCCGAAAGACCCGCCAGCAAAGCCGATAGAGAGGGGCGAGGCGTTCCGTCGGTTACAGTGCCATAGACCATCTGGCGAACGCGCGCATCAGAATCTGGCCGGACGGAAACCGACGCAAGACTTGTGCTCTCGCGCAGTTCTGGGATGGGAAGCGCTTCTTCTTTCCAGTCGGCGGTTTCCGAGGCGCGCTGGGCAAAGGTTGCTAGGACAACCGAGATATCGGTTTCCGCAATTGCTTTTGCAAAAGCGGCATCGTTTTCGGGGATCGAAGGGGATGAAAAATTGATATCAAAGACGACTGAGCGCGCACCAGCATCATCAAGCTGACGGACAAGACGTGCATATTTGTCGCGCGGCCAGGGCCAAGCCTGGGACTGTTCGAGGCTGATCGCGTCAAGTTCGACAAGATGCAGATTACCGGAAGCGGGTTTGGCTGCAAGGTTAGCGATTGCGGCGCGCTGCTCATCCTCGATTAGCCGAAGACCGCCTGTCTGAGCAGCACCTATAGCGATTAGCAGACTGACAAAAATGATCGCCCAGCTTTTCGCAGTCTTTGAGATCGGTTTGGTCATTGTGTCCCAGTCCTCAGGCCCATCGTGTTTTGATTATCAAACTCCACTCTGTGCCGTCAGCCACCTTGGCTTTCGCCATATTCCTCGATGCGTTCACGAATTCTATCTAAGACACGCCGGAAACGACCACGCCGACCACGCCGATCACGGTCATCCGATTCCTCTTCCATGGCTTCTTCAACTTCCTCATCCATGGCGTCGTCTGAGGCCTCTTCTTCGGCGCTCGCAAAACCAACAGGGTTCTGGTCATTTGCGGCATCGTCGGTCACGCCTGAGCTGCTGCTCCGATCGTCGTCATCGTCGTCGTCGCCATCATCGTCATCGTCATCGTCATCGTCATCATCATCGTCATCGTCATCGTCGCCAACATTTAGGCCAAGTGCGAGGCCATTTCCGTTGCCGTTGCTGTCATCGTCGTCGTCGTCATTATCATTATCTTCATCGTCGTCGTCATCGTCGTCGCCAACATTAAGGCCAAGTGCGAGGCCATTTCCGTTACCGTTGCCATTGCCGGGATCACCCTCATCACCCTCATCGCTTTCAGCGGCTTCATCATCCTCGTCATTGGCGTCATCATCACCACTTCCCGCACCGATATCGACACCAACGTCTACGCCGCCGCTGTCGTTATCGTCGCCGTCATCACTTTCTTCGGCTTCGTCTTCATCGGAGCTATCATCGGCATCCGCACCGGCTTCGTCAGAACTATCATCCGCATTGGCATCAGCATCAACGTCCTCTTCAGCGTCGGCATCGACGTCTGCGCTGTCGTCCGCCACGTCCCCAGAATCGGTGTCGTCGACGGCATCATCCTCGACGACCTCATCTTCGACAGCCTCATCCTCGACAGCCTCATCTTCGACAGCCTCATCTTCGACAGCCTCATCTTCGACAGCCTCATCTTCGACAGCCTCATCTTCGACAGCCTCATCTTCGACAGCCTCATCTTCGACAGCCTCATTCGCAGCGTCATCGATGCTGTCATTGCCTGCATCGTCCATCTCATCGGATCCTGCATTCGCACTAGAACCAGTATCCGCGTCCGAAACCGAACCTTCGTCCGCATCATCAGCGATGGTATCTTCTTCCGCCTCTCGCAAACCCTCCTCGGCGCCTGCAAAATCTGTGGTTTCCCTGTCGATAAGGTCGTCACTAGCGGAAACGTATTCGCTGTCAGAACCGCTTGAGCTTTCCGCATTTGAAATTGGGCGCGATGAGCCAGAACTTGCCGCCGTTTCTGTGCTGGTGCCCGCATCATCTTCAACCGCGCTTGAAACCAGGCCGCCTGTCAGTTCACCCAAATTGGAGTTGCTGCTTGTGATCGCTGTGGTGATGATGGCAGCTGGCTGAATGGACGGGCGCGCATTCACAGAGGTGAATGTTGCCGCAGGTGAAACGCCGCTTGGCGGCACATTGGCGGGCGCAGAGGACTGCGCGGATGCAGGAGCAGGAGCAGGAGCAGGCGTAGGAACCTGCGTCGTCACTCCGCGCTCAGGGGAGTCGATCTGCCTTGTAACATCACCCTCAATGCTCAACCGAAACCGGTCATCAGCGGCAATCATCGCGACTTCGCCGGGCAGGATAAGGTCCGCCGCCCCTCCATCCAAAGTCGACGCCTCAACCGCACCTTCCGTCACCTGCATGGCCGCACCGCTTTCTGTCACGGTTATAGAGAAGGTCGTACCCTTCACCACAGCAGCAAGATAAGGTGTATCGACCCCAAAATGGGGATCGGGCTGCTTTCCAATATTGAAGATCGCGCTGCCGAAATCCTGGATCATCTGGACAACGCTCCGGTCACGGTTTTCCGGAGCGATTGTAATTTGTGTGTTGGGACGCACGGTCACGAACTCTTTGCCGCGCACCAATACTGCATTGCCATTGCGCCGCGTAACGACCTGCTCGCCTGCGGACACCCGGGTGCCGCGCTGAGCAGGGCGTTCACCAGACGCACCGCGAACAAGAACCGGGCCCTTTACTTCGCTCACGGTCCATGGGCCGGATTGAGCAAATACACTGGTGCTCGAAAGCAGAAGGGAAATTGGCAAGATCGTACGAACGGTACGCTTCGGATGTAACATGTTAAACTCCTTGGTCAGCGTTCCATAGGACGGCTACCCCGTCCATTTCGTAACCAAGGAGGCTTAACAAATTACCGCTTTGACGAATTCTTAGGAGCTTGCGGGTTAATCGCGCCCCTATGGCTTAGAAGGATTCTCATAATGAGCAGGTGGCTTGTTAGCCTCCCGTTACTTGGTGCACTGATCTGTCCTGCGTTGGCCGCGCAATCGTCGCTGGACGTAAGGGATCAAAGCCAAGCGCGCATCGGTTACGATATGCCGCGTCTTGCAATGAGCGAGGTGCCGGCCCAAGCTGTGCGCCGTGCAGAGCCGCAATTGGGCAATGTTCCTCTCGCGACCAATCCCGGCGAAGAATTCGTGATCAACTCGATCATTATCTCTGGCAACAAAGCCTTGCCAGACACCGAATTTGTGGACCTCATCGAGGAATACACATCGCGTCCTCTTTCCCAAGATGACCTCAGCACCCTCGCGACAAGAATTGCCGTAAGGGCGCAGTTCGAAGGGTACATCTTTGCCTCTGCGACAGTCCCGAGCCAAGATCTCAATCTGGGGATTTTGCGCATACAGCTTGATGAAGGCACCATCGACGAGGTCCGTCTTGAAGGGGCAAAAGACGCTGCGATTGCCCGGCAACTGGCCCCCCTCGCCTCTGGCAACGCCGTCACGAGGAGCGAGCTCGAGCGGCGCCTGCTTCTTGCAGATGATATTTCCGGGGTCCGCATTCTTGACACAGAATATGCAAAAGAAGGCTCCCGCGGTGTTTTGATCGTGAAGACCCGGCGCTCAGATGCATCCGCTTACGCCGAAGTCCGCAATAGCGGTTCACGGCAAGTCGGCCCGTTGAGGGCACGTATTGATTTCGATTACAATGGTCTCCTCTCATCGGCAGACGAGGTTGGCATAAGCCTTGGTACCACGCCGCTCCAACCCAGCGAACTGCAATTCGCTCGCGGGTCGTATAAGATCGTGGTCGATGCAAGCGGCTTAGAACTGGGAACTCACCTTTCCTATTCGATGACAGAGCCGGGCGATTTTCTATCAGAGCGTGAGATTGAGGGGCGTTTCTTAAGAGCAGGCGTAAGCGCGCGTTATCCGCTGCGCCGAAGCCGCGATTTGAGCATCTGGGTTGTTGGCGAATTTGAAGTCACTGACCTCAAACAAGATCGTGAAGGAGTGCAGGCGCGAAGGGACCGAGTGCCTGCGCTGCGCGCCGGCATTTATTCACGCGGGAAGCTGGCAGGCGGCCGGTTTGCTGGCCGTCTGACGGCCTCGCGTGGGCTCGACATTCTCGGTGCAACCGGGCCAGGTGATCCGCTTGCCTCACGCGATGACGCATCGGCTCGCTTTACCAGCCTCTATGGCTATTTTGTTTGGAGCCGTTCGCTCGCAAAATCGTTCAGCGTCTCTCTTGGCGCACGCGGACAGCTTGCGTTTGACCCGGTTCTTGCGACCGAAGACATCGGTATTGGTGGCACATCGTTTCTGCGCGGATATGACTTTAACGAACGGTCCGGCGACAGCGGGATCATGGGCTATGGCGAGCTACGCTATAATTGGCGAGGAAGAGGCTTCTGGTTGCCGCGCGCACAGGCTTATATCTTCGCAGACGCTGGTATCGTCTCAAATCTTGAAGATGGCTTTGGGAGCGGTTCGCTCGCATCTGCCGGAAGCGGTTTGAGAATGAGCCTTACGCGCGATCTCGACGTCGATATGGAAGTTGCTGTGCCGCTGAGCGGTGAACGCCGTGACAGCGACAGCGCAGCGCCGCTTTTCAATTTAAGGGTCGGGCAGTCGTTCTAAGCGGTAAGGGCCTCAGTTAGACTCCCGAACCGGCCATCTCTACAGTTTAGCAGCAGCGGCAAGACCCAAAGTGTGCAGCATCAGCCCCGGCTTTTGCTGGTCTTGATTTTCGCAAAAGGAACAATTTCACCGCTCTCGTTCAAAGGAAGCGCCGGGTCAAAGTTATGGCCTTGAACAAACCCCGGGCGGGCTTCGCCCTTGGGCGTGCTCGATGACGCTTCAACTCTGTTACGGCCCGCTCTCTTGGCCGCGTAAAGAGCCCGGTCTGCACGCGCAAAGACCTGCTCATACCCTTCCCCATTTTGCCAATGAGCCACACCAAAACTTACAGTGAAGCGCTGATCGGAGGAGAAACCTGAGATTTGAGAATTGGCAAAGGCCTCCCGCAGTCTGTTTGCGAGAGAAACCGCTGCGGTCTCTGAACAATTCCAGATCACAAGGCAAAATTCTTCGCCGCCCACTCGCCCCGCAATATCCTTTGGGCGGACCTGTGAAGTGATCAATGAGCCAAATGATGAGATGACTTTGTCACCTGCGCTATGACCCCAAGTGTCATTGACGGCTTTGAAATTGTCTATGTCAGCAACGAGCAAGCTTATAGGAATATTGTCCTGGTTGGCCTGCTCAAACAGGTGATTCACGTTTTCCTCAAACGCACCGCGATTGGAAAGCCCGGTCAATGGATCGGTGGTCGCCTGTTCACGCTCTATTTCCATTGTGCCGAAAACGATAGACGTGATCAGACATAAAGCGATCATCGTGAGCAGGGTCGCAATCACTACGATATGGATTGAATTAAGGATGAGAGCCCCCGAGCCCTCATCGCCAGGAATTGCCCTGAAGAGAATGGTCAAAACCGGCCTGATGAAGCCTAGGCCAGAAAGAGCCACAAGCACCCACATCAACGCATGGTCGGCCCAATTGCGTTTGATTCCGTACCAAAGGCATCCAGCAGCGCAGCCTGACACAACAGCAGAATTGGTATTTTGAGCAAGCCTCATTGCGTCGGGCTGTCCCAGCTGCATTGCGATCCACAAAACGACGCAAACAACCAGCACACTAGCAGTGCAAAAAAGGATGGGAGCCTTTATCTCAGCCCGCTTGGAGACGCCCCACATTAAAGCAATTAGACCGCTCGTAGAAACCAGATGGTAGGCCACCGCACCAGCCGCATCAACGTGTTCGATAAGCCGTATATTTATCACAACACCAAGAGCGAGCGATCCGAAACATGCGGCAAACGCAAGCACAGGCCACTGCTTTCGATCATGCCACCAAAACGCTAGAAAAACGCAGGTGAACATCAACGAAATGATCGGAAGGATAAAAGTGAGGATCGCTGTCTGCATCGTGCCCTAAACCAATCCGTCTGCAATCGCAGGCAATGGTTAAGGGCAAGCTCAATCCAAGCTCAGGAGAAGTTCGCGAACCTCCGTTTCGAACCGGAATGAAAACGAGTTTGTTACCCGGCAATGCAAGCGGTGATCACGGTTGCTGCGCGCTGAGCATTCAACCTTAAGCAGCGACGGGGCCAGACCGCGTTTTGTCCTCAGGCCCGGCCGGATTCTCTTCAACCGGCGGCGTATCATCAACCTTGACCGCAGCTGCCCGGTCATTGAGCGGCGCTTTGCGCTCTGCGTTCTCCACCCGGTCTCGTCCGGCAGATTTTGCATTATAGAGCGCTGCATCAGCACGGGCAAAAAGACGCTTGTAGCTTTCACCGCTTTTCGCCGTAGCAACACCAAAACTCGCCGTTAAGCGGATGTCTTCATTGAGGCTGTGATGATCGAGCTTGGCAAAAGTCTTTCTGATACGCTCAGCAAGCCGTTCAGCTGGCTCATTCGGACAATTCCACACAGCAATACAGAACTCTTCACCGCCGACCCGGCCAGCCGTATCACATTCCCAGACCATTTCACTGATGAGCTTACCAAAGCTTGCAATCGCCCTGTCACCTGACTGATGGCCCCAGATATCGTTCACCTGCTTAAAGTGGTCGATATCCGCCACAACGAGGCTGACCGGACGTTTCTCGCTATGAGCCCTTGTCAGTATCTCGCTCATCGATTCTTCGAATGCGGCACGGTTGCGAAGACCGGTAAGCGGATCTTGCTCGCTGCTTTCGCGCAGCGATGTTGTCAACTCTGCGACAGTGGCACCCATAAGGACCATCGCACCAAACACAGATTTCACACCGAGAACAAGCCCGATGAGTGAGTAATAAAATGAGTCCCGGTAAGAGGCATCTGGTATAGAATTTTGATACATTAATGTAAGATTTGGCCGCACGAGAAAATCGGTTGCCCAAAGCCCGACCATGGCGATGATCGTATAGCCGACAAGCCCCCGCTTGGGAGCCATCAACACGGTGGTCAGACAGGCAACATACATCGCACCGTAACCCGTATTGACGATAATCAAACGAGGAGCGACATCGTTGGTCACGCTCGCGGCCAGTGCCAAAACCGAAGCGCTGATGATGTAGATGCCCACCAATATTGCAAGATTGATCGGCTTGCCCATCCGCTCACAGATGGAGGAGATCATCACGATTACCGCAATACTATAGAGCGCCTGTGTGGCATGAAACAGATAGAATGCGTCAGAAGGAAGGAAGTGGGTGACCAGATACCCGGCCGCAAAGAACGTGTAGCCAATCGCAAACCCAAGCACATGGCGTTTCATCCGCCCGAGTGTTCAGAACAAGACGAAGGTTACCGCAAACAGCAGCGCCATTAATGGTGTCAGCATTCCTAAGAGCTGTGTCTGCATGGCTGCAACTCCCCCTCCGCTCAGAGCTAGGTCAATAAGGTTAACAGGAGCCTTAGGGAAAACCCTGATGTGTTACATTTGCGCTTTGCGCACAATTTTGGGCGAATTCGCGCATCATCGACCAATTTTCGGTCGATATGCCTTCTTGCTCAAGCGCGCCCACATGCCTATCTGACTGCCGAACAGCCAACATTTTGAAAAATTCGATCCAAAGGACCTGCCCCCATGGCCGCGCAATACGCTTTCGTAATGAAAGGCATGACCAAGAGCTTCCCCGGCGCTCAAAAGCCTGTGCTTTCAGACATCAATTTGCAATTCTATCAAGGCGCGAAAATCGGCATTGTGGGCCCCAATGGTGCGGGCAAATCGACCCTGATGAAAATCATGGCCGGGATCGACAAAGACTTCTCGGGCGAGGCGTGGGCAGGTGAGAATATCACCGTTGGCTATCTTGCGCAGGAGCCTGAACTTGATCCAACCAAAACCGTGCTCGAAAACGTCAAAGACGGCGCGCGTGCGACCGCTGATCTGGTCGAAGAGTTCAATGCAGTATCAGCCCAAATGGCAGAGCCTGACGCGGATTTCGACGCGCTTGGCGACAAGATGGCCGATCTTCAGGGTAAGATTGACGCGGTCGATGGGTGGACGCTCGACAACCAACTCGAAATCGCGATGGAAGCGCTGCGCTGCCCGCCTTCGGACAGCCCGGTTGACAACCTTTCCGGCGGTGAAAAGCGCCGTGTCGCCCTCACCCGGCTGCTGATCCAGAAACCTTCAATCCTGCTGCTCGACGAGCCCACCAACCACTTGGATGCGGAAAGCGTTGAGTGGCTGGAAAACCACCTCAAGGAATACGCTGGCGCTGTCCTGATGATCACCCACGATCGCTACTTCCTTGATAATGTGGTGGAATGGATCCTCGAATTGGACCGCGGCACATATTACCCATACGAAGGCAACTACTCGACCTATCTCGAGAAGAAGGCCAAACGTCTTGAGCAGGAAAGCCGCGAGGAATCCGGCAAGCAGAAAGCGCTCGCACGCGAACTTGAATGGATCAGGCAAACGCCTGCTGCTCGCCAGACCAAGTCAAAGGCCCGCGTTCGCAAGTTTGAAGAGCTGCAAGACGCCCAATCAGGCCGCGCGCCTGGCAAGGCACAAATCGTTATCCAAGTGCCAGAGCGCCTTGGCGGTAAGGTGATCGAGGCCAAGAACATCTCCAAAGCTTACGGTGATAAGCTTTTGTTTGAAAACCTCTCTTTCATGCTGCCACCCGGCGGCATTGTCGGTGTAATTGGCCCCAATGGTGCAGGTAAATCGACCCTGTTCCGCATGATTACGGGCCAAGAGACGCCCGACAGCGGGACAATCGAAATCGGTGACACGGTGCACCTTGGCTATGTCGACCAGTCACGCGATGACCTGACGCCAACGAACAACGTCTGGGAGGAAATCTCCGACGGGCTCGACTACATGCAAGTCAACGGCCACGACGCCTCAACGCGGGCCTATGTGGGCGCGTTCAACTTCAAAGGCGCAGACCAGCAAAAGAACGTCGGCAAACTGTCAGGCGGTGAACGCAACCGCGTTCACATGGCCAAAATGCTCAAACAAGGCGGCAACGTGCTCCTGCTGGACGAGCCGACCAACGACCTCGACGTGGAGACCCTAGGCGCGCTTGAGGATGCAATCGAGAACTTCGCCGGCTGCGCCGTGGTCATCTCGCACGACCGCTTCTTCCTGGACCGCTTGGCGACGCACATTCTGGCGTTTGAGGGGAACTCACACGTCGAGTGGTTTGAGGGGAACTTTGAGGCTTACGAGGAAGATAAGCGCCGCCGTTTGGGTGATGCGGCGGATCGGCCTACAAGGTTGGCTTATAAGAAGCTGACTAGGTGATTTATTTGCTGCGGTGAGGAATTTCGTTAAACAGACCGATATATGTTGACCAAATTCAATTTGTTCCTTATATGTTCTTTGAGGTGAGTAATGGCAAGTTCTAATACAGTAGCCAATCGCTTCCTTGAGTTAGCGGAAACAAGCGGCGATGCATTGACTCCGATGCAGCTGTTGAAGCTCGTGTACATAGCTCACGGGTGGATGCTCGGTATTCGCGGACGACCGCTAATCAATGAGGACGTCGAAGCGTGGCAATATGGTCCTGTGGTGCCCGAATTATATCGGCATTTGCGGGATTTTCGTGGTGCGCCTGTTACTGGCCGCATGCCGACCCTGTTTTCTGCTCGTCCGCTCGATAATGATCAAGTCGACATCGTGGATCAAGTTTACGAAGCTTATGGAGACTATACAGGTATGCAGCTCTCTCGCATCACGCATGCGAAAGGAACACCTTGGCAGCTTACTTATACCCCCGGCAGCTTCGGCCAAGTTATTCCAACTGACCTAATCGAAGAGCACTACCGTCAACTAGCGGAGCCAGATGATGACTCAGGATCAGAATCCGCAAACGCCGCTTAGTCCATCCCGAAGCGTTCGCGTATCAGCTAAAGAAGCAGCGATCGCAGCGGGCCCGACAAGTGGTCAACAGGATCCTGATGCTGATGCTTTAGCCGAAGCAGAAGCAGCATCACTTGCAAGCGGCAAATCAGAAAAGGAACTTGCCGCAAAAGCTCGAGAGAACGAGCATGATCGAGATCAACGTTTTAAAAGCAATTTCGAGAACATTGCTATCTTTGCGCTTTGGTCTGTTGCCTTGGCTCTATTTGTCGTTGGATTGGCATGGCTGTATCACTTAGTGGTGCCAGTCGAATGGAATTGGCTTTCTGAGGAGCAACTCGCAGCACTTCGAAACCTTCTGACCGGCGGCTTGATTGTTGGTGCACTAGCTGAACACTTCAAACGAAGGTTGAACTAGCTTCGTCACCCCGGACTTGATCCGGGGTCCAGCTTCTTCCTCTCAACGCCAAACGAAAAGAAGCCAAATCCCGGCTCGGGGGCCGGGATGACGGTTAGGGGGTCGGAACGTCCCAAACCCACCCGCTTTCCTACATCGCAGACGCCTGTTAGCTTCATCGCTGGCGCACCTTAAACCCCCAACGCTATCCGCCACCAACTGCCAAGTTTGTTGATCCTGCGCTACGGCTGCATTTCATCAACTAACCACCGGGTCATGACCCGATTACCCGGCCCCTCAGGCTCGCAATGCGTCTCGGCCTCACGCTGACGCGAGGCCTTCGGCGCTCACCCCAGCCCCAACGCCTCATCAATCGCCGCCCGCGCGCTCTCGGTCAGCTCCACATAGGTGATCCGGTTGTCGCTCTCATGCGCTACGCGGCGCACTGCGCCTTTGCTTTGCAGCGCTTCCAGATACCTCAGCGTCGTTGTCGGAGCGATGCGGTCTACCAGTCCCATCACCGATACCGTCATTGCGCGGCCTGCGCGGTGGGCTTCGTAAAGCTCCAGCATCAACGCTGCCTCTGGCTTCAAGCAAGAGTTGAGGCCAAGCGCCGAAGACAAGCTCGCATCAAGCCGTCGCAGCTCCGACAAACGCGCGTCAGCCCGGTCTTGATCCCAGCCCTCGTGAACACACGAAGACCCCGGTCCTTGGTCCATTGACAATCTCCTTAATCTCAAGGGGGAAATTTAGCTAAGACTTGATGCCTATACCATGCCATCTCGCCTAAGCGGATGACTTATGCACATTGCACGGCTTGCCAATAAGAAACCGTAAAAACCAAAAGCGCGAACGCGCAATAGCCCCTAACCCCAAATTAACCCTAGCACGCTAGCGAAGAGCCTCGATTTCTTGGGGGATTGACGATTTTGCGCGAGTTGCTGCTCTTATTCTCAACACCATTGTTGACGCTTATATTTGCGACCGCGTTTCTGATCATCTGGAGCCGTGATCGAGGGCGACTGGAAAATTTGGGACTGAGCATCGGCTGGATCTTGATGACGTCAGGCTTTTCGATTTCACTTCTTAGCCCTGACCACTGGGGCCGCGCGATACCGGCAATTACCCATGTGCCGCATACTCTGGCCGCAGTGGCAATCTCTTGGGGCGTACTCACCCGGCTTGGCGTGAAGCCGCCGTTGGCTGCGCATTTATGGATCGCTTTCACAGGGTTTGCCACAATGATGCTGGTGCAAAATGTGGGCAACTCCATCCTGGCTGATCTGTTTGTCACCAATCTCACATGCGGCGCAATCTTTGTGATGACCGCTCAGCTGTTTGCATATTCTTCCAGCCGTGATCCGGTAGAACGGTTCCTGCTCGTGATGTTGATCCTGTCAGCTGCCCAGTTCTTCATTCGTCCGATTGTCTCACTTTTGTTCGATGGGCCCATCCCTGCAGAAGCCTACCGGCACAGCACATACTACTTCGCGCTGAACTGGGTGTTCGCCTTCGGCTCCGTGCTCTTTGGCCTTGCCCAGATTGCAGGGTCAGTAAAAGATCAGGTGGCAGCGCTTCACCGCAAAACATCGCGCGATGCGCTTTCTGGCCTGCTGGTCAGGCGCGAATTCGAAGCACAGGTTGAAGCGGCCCTGAAAAAATCCAATGCGCAAGGCGTGGAAACGGCGCTTGTGATCGGTGACATCGACCACTTTAAGCAGGTCAATGACATTTGGGGCCATCAGGCGGGCGACAGCGCTATTACAGGCTTTGGCAAAATGGCCGGCGACATGATCCGCGAATGCGACATTGCAGGCAGGGTTGGAGGCGAAGAGTTTTGTATTCTGGTCTGGAATGCGAATGAGGATATCGCAGCTGGGCTGGCCGAACGTCTGCGTGTGCGCACGAGCACCCTTGAGGTGGGCGCAGGTTTGGATGTGCGCTTGACGGCAAGCTTTGGCGTGGCGCAGCAATTGCATACCGAAGGCTACCGGGCCTTGTTCGCCCGTGCCGACGGTGCGCTTTACGCATCAAAGCAATCGGGCCGCAATTGTGTAAGCCGTGCCAGTGACATCTCTCAGGCAGCCGAACCGCAGGTATCGGCAGATGAACCGTTGCCAATTGAGGGAACATCACATGGGGCAACGCAGGCGCATACAGTCAGCCTTACCGAAGATTTGACGCCCGATAGCGAACGATACGCAGGTTAGTGCCGGTCGCCAGTCTTGGGGCGAAAGCCGCCTCAGCGTCGCGCAAACTAGGGAGACACCCAGCGGCCCTGCCATTCGCCGGCATTATCGCGCGCAAATTTTGCCCGCACATGCCCCGTGTGCGCAAGATAAAGCCAATCAAGTTCGTCAAGATCGACGCGCAAAACGGCAAAGTTCTCGCGGGCTGGGATCAATTGCTCATCGCTAGGCTCATGTCCCTCAAACTCAAGGGGTAGGCCTGACGTGGGCACATCGCTTGATGCGCCCGGACCGTTTCCCAGATAACAGCGCCGCGCAAAATTGGAGCCATTGTCCCAAGCGGTTTGAGTGATGGGATCATCGCGCAATATTACACCCTTGCCGCGCACCCGGATTTGGAGCTTTGCCCCTTTGTCGTAAAACAATACCGCCATGCGCGGATCGGCCGCAATCGCTGCAACTTTCGGCGCGCGGGTGTCAGTGTGAAAACGCAAATACCACTCAGCCGAATGAAACTCCCGCAGCACCATACCCCGCGCATCAACGTCGCTTGTGACGACAGCTGGCACATGCATGGGCGAGCGCCGATCTTTGGCCGCATGCACAAGGCGCTGTTTGAGATCAGCTGCGACATCTTCTAGTGTTTCGAACATAGACAGGCCGCAATGACGCTTTGACATGGCCTGCGCAAGATGTTCATAAAAAATGCCTTCAACATGAACGTAAGCCTAAACATCCGGTTAAGCTTCCGCTCAGCGACTCAGGGCTAAAAAAGCCTACATCGAGACGACACAGGCTCGGGACATAAATGGCCGTGAGTGGTGGGGCGGCAACACTGAAAGGCACATTATGGACATTTCACATTTCTTGAAAGGAAGCGCCTTATCGGTCTTGGCCATAACGCTCGCCTTCGTTGCTCCAACTGAAGAAGCTCAGGCAGAAGTGCTCAGCATTTCAGCAACCGTAGCAGAGTTTTCGGGCACCGAGGTTCAACCTGATCGGCGCGATCGCTCACAGCGCCGCAGCGAGCGCAGGACCAACCGCAGCGCTAACCGCGGGGAACGCCGTGCAAACCGCTCTGAGCGCCGCTCGCAGCAACGCACAGAACGACGAGCAAGCCGTCAGGAAAATCGGTCTGAACAGCGTGTGCAGCGCAGTTCTCAGACACGCGAACGGGCCGACACTTGGGTCAACCGAGGAGATCGCGCCCGCCAAAATGCGGCACGCAATAACCGCGCTAACCGGGTCGACAATCGCAGTGAACGCCGGGCTAACCGCGTAGACAATCGAAGTGAACGCCGGGCTGATCGGGTTGAAAACCGTGGTGACCGGCGTGCTGATCGCCTAAATCAGCGCGGCAACAACCGCGCAGCTGACCGGGTGGACCGCCGCAGCGAACGCCGCGCGGGCCGTGTCGAGAGCCGCGGTGACCGGAGAGCTGACCGCATAGAGCAGCGCGGTGATCGCCGGGCTGACCGGGTTCGCAATGGCCGGGTTAGGGACGGTAGAGTAAACCGCCGCGATAATCGGCGCATCGACCGGGCAGAAAGCAGGGGATTTCGTGATGGCGTCCGTTCTGAACGCCGCGCTGACCGCCGGAGTGATCGCCGGGCGCGCAATAATCGCGGCTTCTACCGCAATGATCGCGGATGGCGTGACCGTAGGTTCGCATATGGCCGGGGTTACAGCGATGCTCGAAGTGATTTCCGCCGCTGGAACCGGCGCGGATGGCGCAACGACCGGCGCTTTGGTTGGAGGAACTTCCGCGGGAGCAACCGCAGCATCTTCCGCCTGGGCCGGTATTTCGCACCGTTTTATGGCCATCGCTATAACCGGCTGAGTGTGGGCTTTTACCTCGACAACCTGTTCTTTGGCCAAAGGTATTGGATCAATGATCCGTATTCCTATCGCCTGCCGCCTGTCTACGGCCCCTATCGCTGGGTGCGCTATTATGACGATGTTGTGCTGGTCGATGTTTACACTGGCGAAGTGGTCGATGTGATCCACGATTTCTTCTGGTAATCTGCGATCACTCGCAGGCTAATACCCACTGGGTGCAAGTGGGAAGAGAACCCTCGAAGGAGCCAATCCTTCGGGGGTTTTCTTTGCCCAAATGCCAATGCTAAACCCTCAAACATGAGCAATACGAAGACCGTTCCTGATCAAGACGCACTAAGGCGTATGGGCAAAAATATCCGCGAGCGGCTGGAAGCTGATCCGAAGGTTTACAAGGTCGATACTGACAAAGCAGACCTCTTTGCTGTGGGTGATTTCCTGACCTCTGACGAATGCCAGCGATTATGCCTTATGGTGGAGGCGACCGCCAGGCCCTCATCACTGCATGAGCTTGGCTATGACAGCGGGTTTCGCACCTCTTTTTCCGGAGATCTGGACCCGCACGATGCCTTCGTCAAAACCATCAGCCAACGGATCGACCGCCTTCTTGGTGTGAAAGCCGTCGTCGGCGAGGCGATTCAGGGTCAGCGCTATATGCCGGGTCAAGAATTCAAGCCGCACAACGATTGGTTCTACACCACGGAGAACTATTGGAAGAGCGAGCGCAAACGCGGCGGACAGCGCAGCTGGACAACCATGGTTTTCCTGAACGATGTCGAAGAAGGCGGAGAAACCCACTTCACCGATATCGGCATAAAGATTGAGCCTAAACAAGGGGTGCTGCTCGCATGGAACAATGCGCTAGAAGATGGCAGCCCGAACGAAGGCACCATTCACGCTGGCACCCCTGTCATCAAGGGCACGAAATACATCATCACCAAATGGTACCGCACGAGGCCTTGGAAGTAGGAGAAAGGCGTCTAGGCCTTCGCCAAAGCTTCCGCGATCAGCTTCTTCGTCGGCTCCACACCATAAAGTGCGATGAAGCTGCCCATGCGCGGCCCTTGCTCTGATCCAAGCAGCGTTTCGTACAAAGCTCGGAACCAATCTCGCAAGTTTTCAAAACCATGCGTCTCATTCTTGCCAATCTCATAGACCATGGTTTGAAGGTCTTCTGCGCTCGCATCAGCCGCTGCTTCAGCAAGCCTAGCATCGAGTTCGCGTAAGGCCTCCACCTCGCCGCCTTGGGGCGCGCGTTTCTTGAGTGTCGGCACGATAAAGTCGCGCGTGTAGGCAACCGCCGCCTCGATCATACGGTCAAGATCAGCGTTCTGCTCCGTCTCGCCCAAATAGCTCGCAACATAGCTTGCAAGGTTCTCCGCCGTCGCCTCTGCGCCCAAAACGCTTGCCAAGTTCAGCAGCAAGCCAAAGCTAACCGGAACCGTATCACCAGCCCCAGGCGCCTCAGGCGTTGCCAATGAATGGTTCGCGCGCAGCAAGTGCCACACAGGATTGCCCAATTGCTTGTCGAGCGGTTGTTCGGCGAGCCGCTCCCGGAATTGCCAATAATCATCAACCGCGCGCGGGATCACGCCGGTGTGCAGCTGCTTTGCGCTCTTGGGGTTCGGGAAGATGTAAAAGCCGAGGCTCTCTTCCGTCCCATATTCCAACCACTGTTCAATCGTCAGGCCATTGCCTTTCGATTTGGAGATTTTCTCGCCCTTCTCATCAAGGAAGAGCTCATAGATGAGACCCTCAGGCTTATTGCCGCCCAGCACCCGCGCAATTTTACCCGATTGAACGCCGGTGTCGGTCAAATCCTTGCCATACATCTCATAGTCAACGCCCAGCGCGACCCAGCGCATGGCGAAGTCCACCTTCCATTGCAGCTTGGACTGACCGCCCAGCGCGCTTTGCTCGATTACCTCCCCGTCCTCATCGGTAAAGCGGATGACGCCGCTCTCAGCGTCAACCACTTCAACCGGTACTTGCAGCACCACACCCGTTTTGGGTGAGATCGGCATGATCGGAGAATATGTCGCCGCACGCTCTGCCCGTAATGTCGGGAGCATGATGTCGAGTATCGCCTGGTTTTGGCGAAGGACATTCTTCAGCGCATCGTCAAACGCACCCGAGTTATACTGTGTGGAGCTAGCGATAAACTCATAATCAAACCCAAACCGGTCGAGAAACTCGCGCAGCATGGCGTTGTTGTGAGCGCTGAAACTCTCATACTTTTCAAATGGATCAGGAATTCGGCTCAGAGGCTTTCCGAGGTGCTCGGCCAACATTGCCTGATTGGGCAGGTTTCCAGGCACCTTGCGAAAGCCATCCATATCATCGCTGAATGCGACGAGACGCGTGGCCTCACCCGTCAACGCCTCATAGGCGCGGCGCACAAAAGTTGTACGCAGCACCTCTTGGAACGTGCCGATATGCGGCAAACCCGAGGGGCCATAACCGGTCTCAAACAGCACCGGCTCACCGCTGGGTTTACCCTTGCCGCCCTTGCCGTGCAGGCGTTTGTGCAGGCGCTGAGCCTCTTGAAAGGGCCAAGCCTTGGATGAACGTGCAGCGTCGATAAGGGCAGTGTCTGTCATAGGATGCGCGCATATCGGCATGGCGCGCGTGTGTGAAGCACATTTGTGCACGCGCGAAAAGGTTCGGTAAGCTATCGAGACGTTGTGCGCCCGCTATTTTTGGAAACAAAACTGTAACAATGCGAGCAGCAAACCCGAAACACATATGCGAGTCTCTGCTCGGCGTTCTCACCTATTACGCTGGCAAGACTCGTAGGGTCGCAACCGGGGGGCGGCTCGGCATCCTATCATGGGGACTGTGATGTCGGGTCGCCCCTTTTCGTGACGTGATCGGCAAGCTGGCCGCACCGCGAATGCGAATTCGGAAGCGGCGCAGCTCACCATAATCGCGCTTCAGATCAGGAAAAACCGATGGGTCCTGAGATAAAGGTCATAAAGGCGTACTCCCCATGAAAATGGCCACTGCCATTCCAATCGTGAGGATGCATCGCGATTTCCATTGAAGGCGCCGCTTGGAGACTGGCGAGCATGTTCTCATACATTTCCTTGGGCATACTTGCGTTGAGAGCATCTTCACTGCGACGCGAACGCGAGGAAGGAACACCGTCGAGCTCGGTATAGTGCGGGTTCCACCTCACACTCACGTGAGATTTGTTCTTTTGAGGGTCCTCAAAATGGATAAAGCTGAGCCACAATTTGGTGCGTTTTGACCAGACGCGGTAAAACCCTGTTGAAGTGTCCGATTTTTCAGGCACAACCTTCAGCTCAAAATGCAAGTTGAAGTTTTCGTTCTAAATATTCCTGCCATCAGCTCCCACTTCAATCCTATAAGAGACAATTTCAAAGGTAACTCGAGACATTCTTTCCCCCTATATTGCTGAGTATATAGCGGCCCGGTGGTGATGATATTCTTGTGCTTTAATAACCGTGCAATCTGCTCGGCCGGTGCTCGATACTGGGCCAAGGTCTGCGTTGATGTGTCAATTGCCCCAATTTTTTCCAAGTCTGCGCAAACAATTTCGATCAAGCCACAGAAGTATCGCCATCATCCGTTTACAAGGTTTGCCCGCAGCGCCATCATTATTGCCCCGTGAGTGATCCTAGCCCTCTTCCTCTCCCTGCTTTACATGCCAGCCATTCGGGCAATTGGCTGCGGGCAGCTAATGGCGCGACTGAGGCAGCGTCCAAGGGCGATGCGATTATGGCGGCTGCCGATACGCCGGTCCTTCTGCTCAATGCGCCATTGGTTGCTAACCGGCTGGGTTATCCAGATTTGTCGGGGCTCGATTTGTTGGAGCTGTTCGCCTTTGTGCACCCTGCCCGCTTTTGCGTTCCCACGCCGCGCGGACTGGCAAGCGCGCTCGGCATGGCAGAACCTACAGGCGGCGAGGCAGTACCGGAGTTCTTGCAGAGGGCGGCAGGTGCGTTGGTGGAGGCATGCGAGGACGCAGAGTGGTTTGAGCGCGCCGGTGCGTGGTCCTCTTTGCAATCCTTAGAACGCCTGCGTTGGCCTTGGGCGCAAGTGATAAAGCCGCATATTGCCCGGCCTGACAAAGCGGAGAAATGGCTGTTTTCGGCGCTCCCCGAGTGGGAGGAAGCAGGCGAGCGCGGCGCACCCCGCCAAGTTAATTTGGCACCTGCTGATGTGCTGGCAAAGCTTGATGAGCTCACCGGGCAGGCCGCCGAAAAGCGCGAAGGGCAGCGCAATTACGCCTCCGATGCCTCCAAGATATTCGCACCGCGCGATACGCGGGAATTGCCGCATTTGGCGCTCGCGCAGGCGGGCACGGGTATTGGCAAGACGCTGGGCTATTTAGCGCCCTCCTCGCTTTGGGCGGCGCAGTCTGGCGGGACGGTTTGGGTATCCACCTTCACAAAGAACCTTCAGCGGCAATTGCGGACAGAATCGCGCCGCGCTTGGCCGATGAAACGACACGATGGGACGCCGCCTGTGGTGGTGAGAAAGGGGCGTGAAAATTACCTGTGCCTGCTAAACTTGGAAGATGCGCTGCAAGGCGGTTTTGCGGGGCGGCCTGCGATCCTAGCGCATTTGGTCGCGCGCTGGGCGAGCTTTACCCGCGACGGCGATATGATCGGGGGCGACCTTCCCGGATGGCTTGGCACGTTGTTCCGCAAACGCGGGATTGCAGCGCTGACCGATCAACGCGGCGAGTGCATCTATGCCGGCTGCCCGCATTACCGAAAGTGCTTTATCGAACGCGCCAGCCGTGACAGCGCGCAGGCCGACCTGGTGATTGCCAATCACGCTTTGGTTATGGTGAACGCAGCAAGAGGCCGCGACCACGCACAGCGACCCACCCGTATCATCTTCGATGAGGGCCACCACGTTTTCGAAGCAGCCGACAGCACCTTTGCTGCAACAATCTCTGGCCAAGAGGCGATTGAACTTCGCCGCTGGATCATCGGGCCCGAACGCAAAAATCGGGGCCGTAGACGGGGCCTTGCCGCCCGGCTTGCGGACGTCGCATCGTATGACGAAGAAGGCGGCGAGGCGATTGATCAGGCCTGCGAAAACGCCTCCGCCCTGCCCGGTGAAGGCTGGCTCCAGCGCCTCAGTGAAAACGAGCCGTTTGGCTCAGTAGAGGCGCTTTTATCAGCCGTGCGCACGGCCACCTATGCCCGCGATGAAACCGGGCAGGAGGCAGGATACGGCATCGAAACCGAAGCATCCGGCCTCCCCGGCGAAGTCATCGAAGCAGCGGGCACCGCTGCCGAAGCTCTCGCCAGTATTCGCAGCCCATTGATGAAGCTGGGCGCCCGGCTTGAGGCGATTATGACCGACCCGCCCGATTGGCTCGATGGTCAAGGCAGAGCGCGGATAGAAGGCGCGCGGTTTTCGCTGAGCTGGCGCGCAGATTTGCTCACCGCTTGGGAATCGCTGCTGGCGCGTCTTGGTGGTCCGGCTGATCCTGAATTTGTCGATTGGCTGGCAGTTGACCGCTCGGACGCGCGCGAGTTTGATGTCGCGATCCACCGCCGCTGGCTCGACCCGATGAAACCCTTTGCTAAAGTGGTACTGGAGCCCGCCCACGGCGTGATGCTAACCAGCGCCACATTGACCGACAGGATCGGTTCAGAGGCCGGAGACACGCAAGGCGCACAATGGGAGAGCGCCATTGCCCGCTCAGGCGCTGCCCACATCGAAAGCCAGCCGCTCCTCACCCAAGCGTCCAGCCCCTTCGACTATGCCAAACGCGCCGAAGTCTTGATCGTTACCGATGTGAAGAAGGGCGACCTGCCCGGTTTAGCAGGAGCATACGCCCGCCTTATTGAAGCAAGCGAAGGCGGCGTCCTTGGCCTGTTCACAGCGATCCGCCGAATGCGCGCGGTCCATGGCCGGATCGCCGACCGTTTGGCGCGCGAGGGCCTGCCCATCTATGCGCAGCATGTAGACCCGATCGACACGGGCACTTTGGTCGACATATTCCGCGATGACCCGAAAGCCAGCCTGCTCGGCACCGATGCTCTGCGTGACGGAGTGGACGTACCGGGACGCTCGCTGCGCTGCGTTGTCCTCGAAGCCGTCCCATGGCCCCGCCCCGATATCCTCCACAAGGCCCGCCGCGCGGCAAATGGTGGCAGCAAGCACGATGATCGCATCATCCGCGCAAAGCTTGCCCAAGCATTTGGCCGTCTTATACGCAATAAGGATGACGCAGGCCACTTCGTCGTGCTGTCCTCCGCCTTCCCCTCGCGCCTGCTCACAGCCTTCCCCGAAGGCACCGTGGTGCGCCGCGTGACGCTGGATGAGGCATTGGAGAGGGTCAAAGGCGGCTTAATCGGCGAAGACGCACCCAAAACCGTTCAAGAGACTGGAATCTTGGACGATGATATCCCAGATAGCATCATGTGATGGGACAAGGCGCATGATCGACCAAATGGATTACCTGATCCGGCTGCTCTCTATCGGCAGCGCCATAACGCTCATCGCGATGGTGGTGGCAAGCGAGGTGCGCCTCTCCATCCGAGTGCCTCTTATAGGCATGGTGGTGGGCGTAGTGGGCTATCTGCTCAACTCAACGCCGCTTATGTCTTCCAACAGTCCGCTTGATCCGTGGGTTGATCTTGTCTCGCTCTCAACGCCGTTTTGGATTTGGCTGTTCGGGCGCAGACTTTTTGAACGCGAGCCTCAGCAGCGCATCATGTTGGCCGCTGCCGCCATCATGGTGCTCGGTTGGTTCCTCCAGAATTTCTTGGCCGAATTGACCTGGCGAACGGGCTTTCTCTTGCTCCATATCGTTGCGCTTGCCCTTGTGGCGGACCTTGTTCGGGTCGGTATTTTCGAGCGCGATGATGACCTTGTGGAAGAGCGCCGGATTGTAAGGCTGTGGCTTCCCTTATTAGTCGCGGTTCAGGCCGGGCAGATTTTGTTTTTCGAAGTGCTCGAACTGGTTTCTGTTCTCGACAGCCGGTATCCCGCCGTGTCGCTCTTCAACTCTGCCATTATTCTTGTGATCTTGCTTTTTGCGAGCCTTACCCTTTTCCGAACCAATCGCGACCTCTTGCCCAAACAGATTGAGGAACAAAGCGCCAATCCGGAAGAAGAACTGGTTCCCGAACTCGATCTATCGCCTTCCGAAAAAGTACTCCACGACAAGCTAACAAGCGCGATGGATGAAGGCGCTTACACCGCGCCGGGGCTTACCATTGCAACGCTTGCAGATCAGTTGGACACACCGGAACACCGACTGCGCGCGCTCATCAACAGGCAGCTGGGCCACCGCAATTTCAGCGCCTTTTTGAACCGCTACCGCATTGCAGAGGCGCAGCGATTGCTGTCTTCAAGCGAGCATATCGATCTACCGATCCTCACGATTGCGATGGATTTGGGTTACAACTCCCTTCCCCCTTTCAACCGTGCATTTCGCGAATTAACAGCCTCATCTCCCAGCGAATTTCGCAAGCGGGCCTTCGTTGAAGAGCCAGTGGAACCGGCGCTGATTGAAGCTGATCAAAACTGAAAAAGAGCGCTCGATTTCGAAATTGAGCGGAATTTTTCAAAGCTGCTGAGACTTTCGGCGGGGCTGCGGCCAGACATCAGGGCAACCAATCCAATGGGAGCCTTTCGATGTCCGACACCCCCACACTTGAATACGCCGTCACCCGGGTCTCCGATCACTTTGCCAATGTGCTCTACTTCGATCTTGGCCGCTATGTGATTGCAGCAGGGGCGCTTACGCTTTTCCTGCTTGTGTTTCGCAGCTGGTCCGATGCGAGACGCATTCAGCGAAAGCGCAAAGCCTCGGGCAAAGACTATGTACGCGAGGTGCTCTCATCTTTCCGCACCGTTCTGGTGTTTGCCTTTGTCACCTTAGTGACGCTGGTGGGCCGCGAAATTGGCGTCATCGAACTCACACTGGACAGCGCGCCGTTGCTCACCGTCGCATGGCAGTTTGCGCTGATCGTGCTGGTGCATGACGCTTATTTCTATTGGATCCACCGGGCGATGCACACCAAGGCTTTGTTCAAGATCGCGCATCTCCACCACCACAAATCGCGCACCCCAACCCCATGGACAGCCTATAGCTTTGCAACGATTGAGGCCGTGGTTGAGGCAGCCTTTATGCCGCTGTTCTTGATCGCAACCAGCGTGCTGGGTTTACAATATGCAGGCTTCGCACTGCTCCTTTTCCTGTGGCACATGATCATCCGCAATGTGATGGCGCATGCAGGCAGCGAATTGTTCCCAGCAGGCTGGGTCGACAATCCCCTTACCAGCTGGATCAGCACCACCACGCACCATGATCTGCACCATTCCTCTGGCCACAATTACGGATTCTACTTCACCTTTTGGGACCGCATGATGGGCACTGAGCACCCGCGTTATGCCGAAGAATTCCGCAAAAATGCGAAGCCATTGTTCGGAGGCAAGCGTCTACCCCAGTTGGCCCGGACCAAGGCGGAAAGCGTAAGCATCATGCTCGCTGCTCTGCTTGCAGGTGCGACCACTGTGCATGGCTGGCTCATCGCGGCCGACCCGAGTCTTATCTGACCGCTTGCTTTTTCCAGCAAGGTTCGGGGTGCTTCTCCGCTCTGAACCTTGCAACCGGCAGTCTTGTATGAAGCGCCCATCCCTAGCGGCAACATGTCCGAAGGACACTCTTGCAAGACTGCCGCATTTCAATTTGTATCAAGTCATGCCATGGAGTCGCCGTCACGTCGTTTCGATCAATGGAGCCTGCAAGCTTGGCAAAATTATTGGGAATACTGCGCCACGCGAAATCCGACTGGAGCGACGGCGCGAAACGCGATTTTGACCGCGGTTTGAACGAGCGCGGGCACCGTGGCGCGGTGGTCATGGGCGACCATATCCGCGAAGATGGGCAAGTGTGGGACAAAGTCATCGCCAGCCCAGCCGAGCGGGTCAAAGCGACCTTCGACGTTGGCCTTCCTGAGGTAGAGCTTACCTTTGACGAGCGCCTCTATCTGGCAAGCCCCGATACTATTTTCGAGGTGGTCCAAGAGCATGGCGGTGATGGCGATGCGGTCCTGATCTCTGGTCACAATCCGGGGCTTTATGAAACCGTGCTTGAGCTGGTTTCACCTTCGAATGAGAATGATCTCTTCAAGGAATTGATCATCAAATTTCCGACCGGATCATTTGCGATTATTGAATGCGATATCGACAGCTGGGCTGATCTCAAGAAGTTCACAGGCACGCTGGTGCACTTCAAACGCCCGCGCGATCTGGACCCAGAGCTGGCTCCGGGCGCGTAAACCTATTCACCCGCCGTTAGACCTGTTTCTAAAGCCTCAGTCAAAATCTGCCGCGGACCCGGCCCATCTGCGCCGAGCTTATCGTCCGGGTTATAGTTCGCGCATTTCTCAAGGCTGAGGCAGCCGCATCCAATGCATCCCTCGAGCGTGTCACGCGTGCGTTTCAGCGCTGCGATACGAGCATCAAGTGAGGCGCGAATGGCTTTGCTGACCCGCCCAAGAAGAAAACCCGCAATGCCCTTGGCAGATCTCAACGCCGCGTCCAAGGCTCATCAGTCGCTTTTATCGCAATCGCCGCATCCCAAGGCTTGCAAAGGCTCTTTGCCTCATCGGAAGGTCCGCGCATCCAAAGGCCGTAGTCCTCCGGCGCAAGCAGCACCGGCATGCGGGCGTGGACGCTCTCCACATCTGAGCCGGCGCTTGTCGTCATCACCATGGAGTAACACATGCCGAATTCTTCGCTTTTGCGCCAAACCCCGGCGCAAGCAAAGGTCTCCGCATCCGGGAGCGAGAGCCATGTGCGGGTCTTTTCCCCCTTTGCCCCTTGCGCCTCTGCCCATGCGGAGACAGGTATCAGGCACCGCCGCCGCTCAAAAGAGGAGCGCCAGAAGAACCCATCGAGCTTATCCGCGCGCGCGTTGTTCACCGGTTTGGGCTTTAAGGCTTGCCCGTTCTTGCCCTTCATCACGAGAGGGAAACCCCAGCTCATCGTGCCCAATTGGGCCTCACCATTTGCTCCGCTAGCAACAACCAGACCGGGATAGCCGGGGTAAACCTCCTCGCCGAAATTGGCAGGCGGGCCAGAGTCCACAGCGTCAAAGAGCTGCGCGATTTCATCCTGCGATTTGGTCATGCGGTATAGGTTGCACATGGTCTGATAGACTGACTTTACGCTCTCATCCCGCTTCCATCTGGTCAAAGACTTTAGCGATAGTCTCTCTGACCTCGAGCCGAGCCGCGCCTCGTAAGTAAACAAAAGTGCCTTGCCCAGCTTCTTCAAACGCTACGATCGCATCTTTCATCACGACAACCCGGCCGCCATCAAGACCAGTAAGTTCGAGAAACTTGGCTGTTATGCTTAGAGCCATTGGCAATTCCTTCGTTCGAGCCTGCTAATCCTATAACTAAGGCAATTAAGCCCCCGCATTCCCAACCACAAAACACGCCGCTCCCATCAAGGCTCCAGCCCACCGATTGGAACGGAAGCGTTCGAGCGGGTTTTCAGGATCGCTTGGATCAAGGGTGGAGACTTGCCACAAAAGATGCCCGGCCACAGGGAGAAGCGCAAGCAGGGCGATGGAATCGGGCCGGTACAGCCAGATACCCAGCCCCCATAGGCCAATTGTCGCAGCGTAGAATGCAGCGACCCCAGCATGCACTTGGCTCCCCATCCTCAGAGCGCTCGACTTAATTCCGACCAGCGCATCATCTTCGCGATCTTGCAGCGCATAGATCGTGTCGAACCCGATCACCCAGCAAATGCACCCTGCATAAAGCGCCCCCAGCGCATCCCAATTGTCGAACCTCAGCTCAGTCCAGCCAACAAGCAGCCCCCAATTGAACACCATACCAAGCCAGGCCTGAGGCCACCAAGTGATGCGCTTCATAAAAGGATAGGCAGCGACCAAGGCGAGACTGGCCAGAGCCACAAGTTGCGCGCTGAGGCGCAGTTTTAGCAGCACCACCAGTCCAATCAGGCACAGCGCAATAAGCCACCCCCAAGCGAGCTTTTTCGACACGCGCCCGCTGGCAACAGGCCGCAAAGCGGTGCGCGCAACGCTCGCATCCAGCTTCGCATCGACGATATCGTTATAGACGCACCCTGCCCCGCGCATCGCAATCGCGCCCAGCAAAAGCCAGCCGAGCAGCGCGAACTGCGGCCCCGCCCCCGCTAGCCAGACGCCGAAAACGCACGGCCAAAAGAGGAGCCACCACCCAATCGGGCGGTCAAAGCGGGCAAGCTGCGCCAAATCGCGCGGCAATTGCGGAAGGCGCGCGATGAGGCCGCGGTGTTCGCTGTCGGGGACGATATCGGGAGCGCTCGTATCAGTCACAGACGCACTATACTCCCTTCGCCCTTGCCACCTTTGTTTTTGGCCTGCCTACCAATCCGGCGCAGAACCCCAACAGCAGTCCAAATCTTGAAAAAGCGCTCTATCATCCCTTCCCCCTAGCCGTTCAAACGCTTAGGGAAAAGCCATGCCTGCCACACCATCCTGGCCGCCCAAAAGCGCACCGCGTCTATTCGTCGAGGATGAGCTAGGCGAAGGGCGCATTATTACTCTTGATGGAAACTATGCGCACTACCTTGCCAAGGTCATGCGGGTGCAGACTGATGACACGGTGATCCTGTGCGATGACCAAACCGGTGAATGGGCCGCACGCGTGGGTCAGGTCGAAAAACGCCGGGTCGATTTAATCGTGGCCGAACGCCTGCGTCCCCGAGAGAACGTGCCCGACCTGTGGCTGTGTCCGGCTCTGCTTAAGAAAGACAGGTTCGACCTTGTGCTTGAAAAAGCGACAGAATTGGGCGCTGCACGCATTCAGCCGGTCGTCACGCGCCGGTGTGTCGCTGACAAACTCAATGCTGAACGCGCCCGCACCATCACGACCGAAGCCGCCGAACAATGCGCGCGCACAGCGCTCATTGAGCTTGCAGAGCCGGTGAAGCTTGATGCGCTGCTTAAGGGCTGGCCAGCGAACCGCACGCTTTACTTTGCCGACGAGGAGGGCGGCGCGCTGGCCGCTGAAACCTTCGCTGCGAACAATGGACCAGCCGCTATCCTTGTCGGCCCAGAGGGTGGTTTTGACAACGCAGAACGCGGGGCCATCCGCGCCCTTCCCCAAGCGCGCGCGATTACCCTTGGCCCGCGGATCCTGCGCGGAGAGACTGCCGCGATTGCCGCGCTCTCGGTCTGGATGGCCAGCGCGGGTGATTGGAAAGAAGTCAGCTCGTCCAACAAAGAATGACTTGGCGCGACAAAAGCCAGTTTGCACTTCCCCATCTCATCTTCGTTTTCTAAAGCGGCTGTGCCTGAGAGAGGATCCCAATATACATGAGCACCCGCGAAGCCTCTGACGCCAACGAACCGATCATCGAGGGGATGGACGACCTCACCGCGCCCATGCGCCGCGGCGAAAAGCCGAAAGCGGATTGGCGCATTGGGACAGAGCACGAGAAGCTCGTTTACAAGCGATTGGATGCAGGCGGAGATCGCCGCGCGCCCTCTTATGATGAGCAATGCGGTATTCGCGATCTGCTTATGGGTCTTCGCAAATTTGGGTGGGAACCCATCGAGGAGAACGGTCATGTCATCGCTCTTAAAGGCAAAGATGGCGCGGTGAGCCTTGAGCCTGCGGGGCAATTGGAGCTTTCTGGCGCGCCGCTGGAGACGTTGCATGAGACCTGCAACGAAACCGGACGTCACCTCGCGCAGGTCAAGGAAATCGGCGAGAAATGCGGTGTGGGCTACCTCGGCCTTGGCATGTGGCCCGATAAGACCCGCGAAGAGCTGCCGGTGATGCCCAAGGGTCGGTACAAGATCATGATGGACCATATGCCCAAAGTGGGTGATTTGGGTCTCGACATGATGCTGCGCACCTGCACAATTCAGGTCAATCTCGATTACTCTTCCGAAGCCGACATGGTGAAGAAGTTCCGCGTGGGGCTAGCGCTCCAACCGCTGGCAACCGCGCTGTTCGCCAATTCACCCTTCACCGAGGGCAAACCGAACGGCTATCTCTCCTACCGCAGCCACATTTGGTCAGACACCGATCCGCACCGCACCGGCATGCTGCCTTTCGTTTTTGAAGACGGTTTTGGGTACGAGCGCTGGGCGGACTATATGCTTGATGTGCCAATGTATTTTGTCTTTCGCGATGGGAAATACATTGATGCAGCGGGCCTATCGTTCCGCGACTTTATCGACGGGAAGCTGTCAGTTCTTCCCGGCGAACGCCCCACGGCCAGCGATTGGTGGGACCACCTTTCCACCGCCTTCCCCGAAGTACGCCTTAAAAGTTTCCTCGAGATGCGCGGTGCAGACGGCGGTCCTTGGAGCCGCATTTGCGCGCTTCCTGCGCTGTGGGTCGGTCTTCTTTACGATCAAGGCGCGCTCGATGCCGCGTGGGACAGGGTCAAAGGCTGGTCGATGGAAGAGCGCGAGAAACTGCGCAATGATGCGCCCAAACTTGGCCTTCAGGCTCCCTTGCCCGGCGCCAATAGTTCTGGCGGCACTATGCAGGATCTGGGCCGCGAAGTCCTTGAAATCGCACGCGGGGGTCTGTCTGCCCGCGCCCGGCTCAACGTCGCGGGAGACAATGAAACCGGCTTTCTCGAAGAGCTCGACGAAATCGTCTCCAGCGGCAAAGTCCCCGCGCAGCGTTTGCTCGACGCCTATCACATGGACTGGGGCGAGGATGTGAGCCAAGTCTACAAGCATTCGTTCTAATAGAGGTTAATTCGCCTTCGAAAACCTTTGCAAAAGGATGAAATCTTTTCATGGTGTGTTGGCCAACACATCAATTCTCTAAGAAACTATTCAGACACTCCCTCAGTCTTATCCATGAATTAGAGGGAAACATGTCAGACCACAAAATCAAACTCATCCGTCAAGCAGACGCACATATTGATGTGAGCAACCCAGTTGCCGTGGTGGAAGAGGCGATCCGCACTTGCCGCGAAATGTGCGCCAGCGCGAGCGACGAAATTAGCGATATCCGCCTTGCCGGCGGCGGGGTCGGCGAAGGTATGGATAAGGTCAAAGAAGCCTACTTCAAGAGCGAAGGACGAAGCTTTCCAATCTGGTTCGGCTGGTATGAAAAAGACCCGGACCGCGCGCTGAAACGGTTGGAATTGCGCTTTAACGAAATCATTCAGAGAATAGACAAGGGGCTAACCGTGCGATGTCGTCCAGCTACAGGCCGCCGTTCGCGCAAATGCGACGAGGGTATCATAGCGTTTCAAACGGCTGGCTCTGCCAGGCCGCGACGTTTTCATCTATGCCCCAAATGGTTCAACAAAAAGTATCAATCAGACACACACGCGTTGAAACTCGACAAAAAATACTACCAAGCCTCGGTAATTGCACATGAATTGTGCCATGCTATTGGCGGACTTGGGACTGTGGACTTGAACGATGCCTCCGGAAACAAGGTTTACGGTGAAGCGCGAGCGTTGGCCTTTGCCGCATCTGATCCACTCAGGGCTGCGAAGAGTGCGGAAAATGTCGAACAGTTCCTCCTTTATCGTGAGCGGATCAGGCAGAAGACAAGTAGCTTTATCCGGATGCAGAAAGCCGGGACGACGCCCGCTCTTCAATGGACCGGTGTACCAGCCAATGTTGACGCCGCTGTCCATCACCCGAACGGCAAATACTATTTTTTCAAGGGGGACCGCTATTGGCGCTATGACCCAGCTATTCATCAAGTCGACAAAGCCAGTGCCAAAATTGGCGTCGACGGCTGGGCCGGTGTTCCCCACAATCTTGATGCGGCCATTCTTCACCCGAAAAACGGCAAAGCCTATTTTTTCAAGGGTAATCGCTATTGGCGGTATAAATTTGGCGAAGGCGTTGACCACGATAATGTTCGCACGATCGGCAAGACAGGATGGGCCGGGCTGAAGGAGGGTATCGACGCCGCTATCGTGTCTAAAGACAAAAGCCATGCGCTATTCTTTTATGGCCCTTACTACCGTGTTTTCAATTTCCAGACCAGTAAAGCGGGCGCCCTTATGAACTTGCGAGACAACCGCGAATGGGGGCAGTTCGATTACCTTTACGGCAATTTCAACGCGACGGTCCTAAATGAGGCGACCGGACACGGCACATTTTTCACCAGCGACTTTTACCAAATGGATGATATGAAAGGCTACAATATCGCGTAAAATACGATACTAGTCACAGCGTTTGGGGGATTTCGAACATGCTAATCGTGTTGGCAGAGGCCACATTGGGCAACGGCGCGCTTGATGAAGGCCGCGCCGCACTCACGGCTATGGTTGAAGCATCGCGTGCAGAAGAAGGCTGCATCGCCTATTCTTACGCGGTGGATGTGCTTGACCCGAACACGCTTTTGATTGTCGAGAAATGGGTGGATGATGCAGCGCTCGCCGATCATTTCGCGGCCCCGCACATGGCCGCATTTCAAAAGGCGCTAGCTGGGCTCGATATCACTATAACGCAGCTCAAGAAGTTTCAGGCCGACGAGGGCTCTCCGCTTTCCTGATAGAAAGGACGCAAACGTCATGATCGTCGTGGTCGGTAGTTTCCGCTTTCCCCCTAGCATCATCGAAGTGTTGCGCCCGGCGATGGAGGATATGGTTATCTCTAGCCGGGCCGAAGAGGGGTGTGTCGAATATTCCTACGCGCTTGATTGTCTCGATTACGGCCTTGTGCGTGTTCTTGAAAAATGGCGCGACCGCGACGCATTGGAAGCGCATTTGCGCACTGTACATATCGCGGAATGGCGGGCTCAATGCTCTGCGCTTGCGATCAGCGAGCGCGAGCTTACAGGCTATGATACCAAGGATGAAGGCTTCCATTTTTGAGCCTTTAACAACAGCTTTTATTCAGCCGGCTCCTGCTCAGGATCGAGCTTGGCTTGCGATGCTGCTTGGGATGCTGCTTGTGACGATTGGCGCCCTGCCGGGGCTCCAAGAAAGCGGCCGAAAGCCCAGCGCTTTAATTTTGCGAGCTTCGCGGTGACTAATCCGTTCTCTTCCATCCAATCATAATATTCGCGGTACTTGGGATCTTCGGCGAGCAGATGCGCCTCTTCGGTCTTTGCGCGCCAATAGTAGATGGCGTTGACGACGGCGAGGAAGAAGCAATTGCGGATCATATCCGTGGTCGAGCCGTTGGTGACAAGAAACGGCAAAACCGAACACCACCAGAACAGGTTCTTCGACAGATAGGCGGGGTGCCGTGTATAGCGATACGGTCCATTGGTGAGCACGCCGCGATATGTGAGGTTGGAGAAGCGAATGCCGAATACAACGGTCGCCCAAGCGTAGATCGCTGTGAGAAACACCAGCCAAGCGGCCCAGATCCAAAGAAGCCCCGGCTGTCCTGCGAGCCAATGCCCCCAACCAGCAGTCGCGCCCTCGTAGCTCAGGATTTGGCCATCGTTGCCGATGATGCCCCAGACAAATGGAGGATAACAAAGAAGCGCAGCCAGCCAGCCGCTCACAAAGGGATTGCCTGAACGAATGTGCGCATCAAGCGGACGCAGTGTAAAAAGATAACCCACTGTTCCGATTTGCACATCAACAAGAAACAGCAATGCTATAAGGAAAACCCCGACTTCAAACGGATTGCCGAGGATATTTTGTGGTTGAGCCTCCACGATATAAGCAAACCCGCCCGGCAAGATTGAGATCATAAAGGCCCCGAAGAACCCTTTGATAATCCACGCGCGCCAGTGTTTCTTGACCGCTTCCATATCAATGTCGCGCCGTGCATTATCGGCAGGATTGGTCGCGATCAAAGCGCCAAAGTGCCAGGTCGCGTCTTTGAGATCGACCATATGACGATCAAGCCACATGACATAGGGCACAGACAGCACAATCATCGGCAGGATGGCTGTGCACAGCACTTGCATCGCAAAGAGGTAATCCCCGCCCCAATACCACCGGCACAGCGCATAGAGCGCAGCCAATACCGCCCAAGTTGCCCAGAGCCCGATGATCTTGACTGAAGAGATCGCAATGGTCTCTTGCAGGGGCCGCTTGAGGCTCCAATCGAGCCCGGTTGATGCGCGCAAATGCACTTTATCGACAAGGAGTGACCAAATGGCCATCGGCCCTGCGGTAAAAAGCATGGCGGTGAGAGAGGCGTAAGGCCCTGAGAGCACGCCGTATTCGCCTTCAAGGCCAATCAGGTCCGCCATCAGAGGAAAGCTGCGGCAGAACAAAACCCACACCAGCAGGCCAAGCAACCCAGCGAAGCCCACACCGGAGGATACATCGCTCTCCGGTAACGTAGCAGGCATGCTTGACGAAGCGGTTTGGTCGGCGGCTGTGGTCATGACCCTCTTGCCCTTAAGGCAAAAGGGTTAATATCCCCTCGACGCTCCTCGGGCTCAAAGCTTGAAGAAATGGGCCGTTTGGTGGCGGCCTATTGCCAAGCGTGGACTGTACCTGAATCGTCCAGAATATAGAGCATCTTGTCCGACACCACAGGCGCCAAGCTCACCGGTTGATCAATGTCAGCGAACAGCTGTGCAGACCCCTCACCAGCGCTCACTTTCCACACTTCGCCGCGCGAACTTGCAACCCAAAGTTGGCCGCCCGCCAGAACAGGGCCCGTCCAGAAAATCGGGTCCTTTTTCTTCTTAACATTGCGGTGTGTTTGAAGCTGAGTGATCCAGCGCACCCGGCCTGTTGAACGCGCAATCGCAAGAAGGCGCGCATCATCGGTCAGGGTGAAAATCCACTCTCCCGCAATCGCTGGGGTAGAAATGCCCGCAAGGTTCAATTCCCAAATCCGCTGTCCGGTGACAAGCTCATAGGCCGCCATACGGCCGCCTTGACCAAGCGCGTAGACACGGCCTGAATCGATAATCGGATCGGCATCAATATCAGTCACCGAGCTTACCTTGGTTGAGATATTGGTGCGCGCCAGAGCATCGGCCCAAAGCGTGCGGCCATTCTCGTAGCGGTAAGCGGAAAGCTCGCCTGAGGAATACCCCGCGATGATGGTGCCCTGGCCTGCTGCAGGTGCTGCCACGCCAAATACGCCGGATTGCGTGGTCGAACCGGATTCGTTCCAAGCAAGCGACCCGTCAGCGGCGTTCAAAGCGAGGACCTGATTATCCTGTGTCATCACATAAATCTGGCCAAAGGCAATTGTCGGTGATCCGCGCAGCGGCCCTGCTGGATGAACCTTCCAAATCTCCTCGCCCGTCTCTGAATTCAGCGCTTTGACATCGCCTGCGCCGTTGGTTGCGTACACGATACCATTTTCAAAGCTTACCCCTCCGCCAAAGGCCGATGGGCGCATATCGGAGCTCATTTCGCTGTCATCAGTGCGCCAGATTTCAGCGCCTGTCTGCTTATCGAAGGCATAAATCACGCTGTCAGTGTCCACAACGAAGAGCTTGCCCGCTCCAATCACTGGCGATGCAGCAAGACGCTCGGAATTGCTCGATCCGGCGATGCGTTTGGTCCACACCTTGGTCGGGTTTTCATCCAGCGCGAGGTGCCCATATGATTTGCTCGCGGAGCCGCCGACCTGCGCCCATTCGCTGTTCACGGCTTGGGGGGAAGAACCACGGAAACACCGGCAAGAGAAGGATCAACAGCCGCGCCGCTCTCAATGCGTGAGAGGATCGGTGTGCGATTGCCGATCGTCGGAGTGGTCCGCTCTTTACCGCCGCAGCCAGCCAAAGTCCCAGTCAGCACCATTGCAAGAGCCCCGGCTGCAACCGCACCCTTCACTCCGAACTTACCGTTTAGCATTTTCATTCCCGTCTCAAACCTTCGTATTAATATATGGTCTTTGGACTGTCCCCAAACGCCAAAGCCAATGACGAACCAAACGCGTGTTCCAACCGCGTAAAGCCTTTCTAATTTCGTCCGCTTGGCAATTGAGTTTCAAGCAATTCTTCAACGTCTTCAATTGCATCGACGCCCAATAGCCCGGCCATCTGGCGCGAGCGATTGCGTAAAGTGTCAGGAACTTCCTCAGCCTGTGAGATGGCTGAAAACAATGCGCCTGCCTCTGCTCTATTGCCCGCTTCCAAATGCGCAATTGCGACAAGCTCGCCCGCGCTTCCGAAATAGGGATTTCCCGGCACGGCAAGCCCTTCGAGCTTGGTGATCACATCTTGAGGATCGCGGTCATCAAAATTGGTCGAAACCTCGCGGATCAAAGCGAGATCGCGCAGCGGTTGAGGCGCATCACTGTCAGCGGCCACAGCTGCGTAAAGCTCGACCGCCTTGACGCTCTCACCTTGTTCAAGAGCCGCGCCTGCCTGCAAGAAGCGGGCGATGGTCCTTGAACCAATTGAGCCGTCATCAATCAGCCCATCAACCTTTTGCACGGCCCCTTCAGCGCATCCGCTATCTTCGGGTGCGTCAGAGCAATCGTTATCAAAATTGCGAGCCTCAACGGAATCGAGCGCGCTCACAATAGTCTCTGATTGCGCCTCAAGCGCGGCCTCAGAGGTGCTGTCCCACCACCAATAGCCGAGCATTCCAACAAGGATCAGCGCAATCCCGGACCCAAGTGCCACGCCGTATTTTTGGAAGAATTGAAGCGTGTCGTCCTGACGGACGGCCTCATCAATCTCGCGCATAAGAATCTCGTCTTCACGCGATGGGTTCTCACCAGGGGCGCCGGGTTGTTCGCCGGGAGTTTGTGTCGGAGTACGCGCCACGGGGCGGAGGTTCCTCGTTACTGTTATCGTGTCGTTAGCGGCGCTCTTTAAGGACCGCGCGCCTAACGTGCAATGCCTCACACGCTGGTTGCAAAGATGAACCCCCAAATGAAGCGCGCAAATTGAACGGCACGTGAAGCAAGGCTTGTTTTGATTACGCCTGCTTCATCGCTCCCCAATAGAGTTCGCGGTAAGTTTTCGTCATCGCTGCGCTATCAAATTGACTTTGCACCTTTTGCCGGTTTGCCTCCCCAATCGCGCGCCGCAAGGCCTCATCGTTTGCGAATTCGGCAAGCCTTTCCGCAAGCGGCCCAGCCCCTCCAGTAGCCACGATAAAGGGCCGGTTTGCATCCGACACCATCGCCTTGACATCGCCCACATCAGGCGCGGCAATCGGCAGTCCGGCGGCCATGGCCTCTGCAACGCTCAGAGGGAATTGCTCGCTTTTTGATGACAGCGCGAAAATGTCGAACAACCCGATGACTTTGGCAGGGTCCTGAAACGCGCCGAGCAAATGCACACGCGATTCCACTCCAAGGCGATGCGCTGTCTCCTCAATGGCCGCGCGCTCTGGCCCCTCACCAAGGATGACCAGCCGCCAATCCTGGGTGAGTTTTGCACACGCCTCTACCAGCAGGGAAAGCTGTTTCACCGGGCGAAGGCCTGCAAGGGTCCCAATCCACACCTCCCCTTTCTCTTTTGCAATCGGCAAAATGGAAGGGTCAGGCGCAGCGGCAAAGGCTTTCGTGTCGATCCCATTGGGGATGCGCACAACCTGTTTTTTCGGGCGGCGCCACACAGATAGAGCGATATTTTCAAGAACCATGCTTGGCACGACCAGCCTGTAAGCTTTTTGCAATGCCAATCTGCGCATCCAATTGCGGGCAGGTTTGAGGCCGCGGGCCTCATCTTCGTTAAAGCCATCCTCATGATGGATCAGCGGCGCAAGTTTAAGAGTTGATGCGAAAAGCCGGTGTGCAAGAACGCCGTCCATCGCGCCCCAATTGTAGGTGAGCACCAGGTCAAAGCCCTGCATCGCCTTTGCCAGCTTCCAAAGCCGCCAAGGCGCAGGCTTTCCGGTAAGCGGGGGAAAGGCCTCGGGAAATTCCGCAGCAACTGACGCATTAATGAGATCTCTTGCCGCCATCTGCTCAGGCTGGCCAGACACTATTGTGTGCTGGGCAGCATCGCCAAAGGCGTTCATGAGGCGAACCGCCCGCACCTCTTTGCCCCCGGCGGCAAAGGTCGAGTGCAGGTGCAATATCTTGGGCGCGGTCTTTTCCATCATCCCGCCGCGCGTCACACTTTTGCCAGAAGTGCATCAATAGCGCCAAGCGCCTCAGGCTCGCTCAGCATAGGCGCATGGCCAACGGTTGGCACCGTCACACTGGTCATAGCCGGATTGCGCCGCCCCATTTCAGCGACCGTTTCAGGCGAAAGAAGGTCTGAAAGCTCTCCGCGCACGAGCACCATGGGTACATCTTTTAAGGCATCAAATGCAGGCCACAGGTCAGCAGGAGCGGCATTGCCCGGCTGCTTGAAAGGCTCAGCGATCGCCATGTCATAATCATAGCTGATCCGCCCGTTCTGGCTCACCACCATGGTGCGCTTGGCCATCTCGATCCATGCCTCAAGATCGTAACCGGGAAAGGCGGCCGAATGCACCGATGCCATAGAGCGGGCCGCATGAAGCCAAGTGGGATAGCTGCGCCCCTGCCCTACATATCCGCCGATGCGCGCCAGGCCGGATGGTTCAATCTGAGGGCCTATGTCGTTCATCACAGCGGCCTCGATCCGCCCGGGCTTTGCAGCGGCAAGCAACATGGTCATGAGCCCGCCCATCGACGTGCCCACACAAATGAAGCGTTCAATGCCTTCTTGGGCCAGCAGTCTTTCAACATCGGCCACGTATTGCTTTGGATTGTAAGTGGAACTGTCAGTCGCATAATCGCTAAGCCCCCGCCCGCGCATTTCAGGGACGATCACGCGGCGAGAGCTTGCAATATGCTCGGCAAGTTCGGCAAAATCACGCGAGTTGCGGGTGAGGCCGTGCATGCAAAGAACAGGCGGCCCCTCATATCCTTCTGGCCCCGCATAATCGCGGAAATATAAGGAAAGCCCGTCAGCGCTTATCCAGTTCTTGTCTTGATATGAGTGGCCCATAAGAGGCTTTGTTTCCCGTCATTTATCCAGCGCTTGCGCCGCAGTGCTTTCACCCCCACTATCGCGTCATGAGCGATTTGACGCAAGCAGCCATCTATACCCCTGACCCCGCCATTGAGACGCTTGCCGATTGGCTTGGCTCTGAGGTTGAAGCAGCAAATTTTCCTGAAACGAACGTGCGGTTCCGCAATGACCGGGCAGCGGCCAGCGTCGGCTTAGGGGGCTTAAGCGATGACGAATGGGCCCAGCATTTCGGGCGTTTCCAACCGCTTGAGGGCAACCTTCCTAGCCCGCTTGCTCTTAAGTATCACGGACACCAATTCCGCGTTTACAACCCTGATATCGGCGATGGGCGCGGATTTCTGTTCGCGCAGATGCGTGGGGTTGATGGGAGGCTTATGGACCTTGGCACCAAGGGGTCTGGCACGACGCCTTTCTCTCGTGCCGGTGATGGGCGACTGACATTGAAGGGCGGCGTGCGCGAAATTCTTGCCACCGAAATGCTAGAGGCGCTTGGCGTCAACACCTCAAAGACCTTCTCGATTATCGAAACGGGTGAGAAACTGTGGCGCGAAGATGAACCCTCGCCTGCGCGCGCTGCCGTAATGGTGCGCCTGTCGCACTCCCACATCCGGATCGGCACATTCCAGCGGCTTTATGCGATGGAAGAGCAAGAAAAGATGGAGGCACTCATCGCCTATTGTCTTGATCATTTTCCCGGACAAAAGGTGCCCTTGGATGCGCCTGACCGAGACAATCCCGCCGTCGTTTTGATGCACAATGTGGTTGAACGCCTAGCAGACCTTGCCGCCAGCTATATGGTCGCAGGGTTCGTTCACGGCGTCCTCAACACCGACAATATGAATATCACCGGCGAAAGTTTCGATTATGGCCCCTGGCGCTGGCTGCCCGAGTGGGAGCCGGGCTTTACCGCCGCCTATTTCGATTACGCCGGGCTTTACGCCTTTGGCCGTCAACCCGAGGCGCTGCATTGGAATTGCGGGCAATTGGGTGTCGCGTTGCGAATGCTCGCCGAAAGCGGGCCGCTGGTCGCAGCGCTTGAGCGATATGGACCGCTATACCAGCAGGCGGTTGCCCGGCGCTGGTGCTGGCGCATTGGTATTGGGCAAAAAGGAGCTGAGCAAGACGCGCAAGTGGTTGCGCTTTGCGAGAAGGCCATGCGGGAGAGCAAAGCGCAGCCCGATGCGTTCTTCTTCGGCTTACGCCGCGCGCTTTGCGGTCTCGGCGGCGATGCCGCGAACTTTTTGGATGGAGAACTGGGCGAAGCACTTGCAGGCTACTCGCTTCTCGATAGCTCGCATGAATACTGGACAGACGACGTCCCCCAATCCATGGTCATCGACGAAATGGAGGAAATCTGGTCCGCGATCGAGGAGCGCGACGATTGGAAGCCTCTGCATGACAAGGTTGCTGCGCTCCGGCGAATGGGAGAGGCACATGGTAACATTCCAGTTCCATCGGGGCATAATCCATAGGCCACGTATTAACCATGAGCGCTTTTTCATTCTAATTGCACCGCAAAGCCACTAACGACACGATTCGAGCTGGCGTTCTTGAACATGGACGGCCGCAGGAATTCAGCAGGTAAAGACAGGCTATGGCTGAGACAGACACAGAGCTGGTTTCCTACGCTCCGGCATCGGGCGAAGAAGTCTGGCGCGGGCCGGTTGGCAATGTCGATGATGCAGTCAGCCGTGCACGCCGCGCTTGGCCCGCGTGGGCAGCCAAATCGCAAAGCCAGCGCATCGAACTCACCCGCCGCTTTGCCAATGAAGTGCGAACCGCTGCTGCTGATCTTGCCAATTTGATCGCGAACGAAACGGGCAAACCCTTGTGGGAAGCGCAGACCGAAGTCGATGCGGTGGTCGACAAAGTCGATATTTCAGTCAATGCCTACGCCGAACGCACAGGGCGCAAAAAACGCGACAGCGCTCTGCAAGGCACATCAGCGCTTCGGCACAAACCCCACGGCGTTATGTCAGTGCTTGGGCCCTACAACTTCCCCGCACACCTGCCCAATGGCCATATGGTTCCCGCTTTGATCGCCGGAAATGCGGTCATTCTAAAACCGTCTGAGAAAACGCCGGGCGTGGCGGCTGCATTGATGGAATGTTGGGCGCGCTGCGGTATGCCGGAAGATGTGGTGCAAATGGTGGTTGGCGGCCCTGAAGCAGGTAAAGCTCTGGTTGCGCATCCGGGTGTGGATGGCGTCCTGTTCACCGGCTCTGCGCAGGCAGGCATCGCCATCAATCGCAAGCTTGCCGCAAACCCCGGCAAAATAGTTGCGCTGGAAATGGGCGGCAACAACCCGATTGTAGTCACCGATACGCCGCTTATTTCGGATGCCTGCGCTCTCATCATCCAAAGCGCATTCGCCACCGCGGGCCAGCGGTGCACTGCCGCGCGCCGGTTGATCGTGACGGAAAGCATGTTCGAGCCGCTCATGGCTGAGCTCATCCCTCTGGCGCGCAAATTGGTAGTGGATGAACCTTTCGCTGATCCGCAGCCCTTTATGGGTCCGGTGATTGACAATGCGGCGGCAGAGGGGATTACGGAGAGCTTTGTCGCTCTGATGACAGGAGGCGGCAAGCCGCTGCTCCCGATGCGCCGGATAAAACCGCAGCAGCCATTTGTGACGCCCGGGATCATCGACACAACCGATATTCCCGATCGGCCGGATATCGAACTGTTTGGACCGCTTTTGCAAGTGATCCGCGTGCCCGATCTGGACGCTGGTATAGCAGAGGCGAACAACACACGCTTTGGCCTGTCCGCTTCGCTGATTGGAGGATCGCCCGAAGACTATGGCCGGTTTTGGGCGAACACGCGCGCTGGTATCATCAATTGGAACCGGCCCACCAACGGTGCCTCCTCGTCGCAGCCCTTTGGCGGGATTGGCCTTTCAGGCAACCACCGTCCGTCCGCCTATTATGCAGCCGACTATTGCGCCTACCCAGTTGCGAGCACGGAAATGGATCAACCGCGCGCAAACATCGCGATTGGCGTAAAAGAATAGCAGCGCGGGAATTTGATCCTAGCGGATCCAGTGAACCACATCGACTTCTGTGAGCCCGCGCGGCCCTTTACGGCTGTGCACGGCAAGCTCTTCGTTGCGCCATTCCCCGCGCAGCTGCGCTTCGGGCGCTGCAAAATGTTCCACATCAAAGCCCTCGCGCTTGGCCTTGTTGAAATGATATTCGAGCGCGTCGTTTACACTGACAGGGGTGTGATAGCGTACGATCCGAACCACACATCTGGCGGTGTCGACACCGGCGGCCTCCTGCACCATCCCATGCGGCATGACCGCTGATGTCGCTGGCATTTGGGTAGACCACAAAAGGCCTGCATCCATGCTCTCAACACAGTCCATGCGACCGCCTACAGCCTCGATTATGTCGCCTGCGTTGGTAAATGCGGCAAGCGAAACGGCTGTGTCATCATCACCTGGCAAGGGCAGGTTTTCGATCTGTCCGCCATTAAGCAGCTCAAGGCGCGAGGCTTCTCTCGCGCGCACTGCCGCGTCCTCATTCGCACCCATTGGGGGCAGCGGCTGGCTGTCATGAAATGCGATCACTGCATTCGACTGATTGCGCGAGGCGAGATCGGGGTCGGTCATCAGCGGATCGTTAAGAGCGCGCGCCAGAATGGGATCTTTTGCCAAAGCCGCACTAGCATAAGGCTGCTCAACAGCTGCATCGCTGCAAGCGCTGAGGCCGACCAGAACGAACAAAGGGGCGATGCTAAATGAAAGGCGGTGCGTCATGATGCACACCTTCCCGTCAAATGGTTAATTTTTGCTAAGTATGACCCGATTAGAGTCCCACATACGCAAGTTTACCTCAATCATCGTTACGCCGCAGCCCGAACGTGAAAACGCCCCCACACTCCTAAGGAACATGGAGACGTCTTCCACGGCTGGTGGTTGCCGCGCCCGGGCCGGTGGTGGATTTGGCCCAAGGAGGAGGAGAGACGCTCAACAAAGGAAATTGCGCGCCCCTCAATGTCTGTTCAGGTTTAGACTATGTTATATGAACACTTCGAGAGCCGGTCGTTAGCACGCGTTCATCTAAATCGGTGTTTTGCTGACACTGCGGATTTACCCCGAGGGCTAAGCTTGCGTGCCCACATTCGCGCGCCTAAGGGCGCAAGGCTCCGATGAACAACGAACCCTCCACCAACAATAAGGCGGCAGCCTCTCCCTCTGGCCTCCCCGCAGCGCTTGCTGCCTATACGATCTGGGGGTTCATGCCGCTCTACATCCTGCTGGTCTCTAGCGTGCCGCCGTTTGAGTTTGTCGGCTGGCGGATCATTTGGACGCTGCCTTTGTGCCTTATCATTGTCGCGTTTCGCCGTCAGTTTGGAGAGATCAAACGCGCACTTGGCTCACTTAAAACCGTGCTCGCGCTCCTTGCCAGCGCTGCGCTTATCGCTGCGAACTGGTTTATCTACACCTGGGCGATTATGGAAAATCAGGTCTATGCGACCAGCCTTGGTTATTATCTCAATCCGCTGCTTAATGTGCTGCTTGGCACGCTCCTCTTGGGGGAACGGCTAAGCAAGCTGCAATGGCTCGCGGTCGCGATTGCCGCTTGTGCAGTCGCTATGCTTTCGTCAGGCGCGCTCACGACCTTGTGGATCAGCCTCAGCCTCGCCTTCAGTTTTGGCCTTTACGGCATCGTGCGAAAGCAGGTGGATGTGGGCGCTTTGCCGGGTCTCGCCATCGAAACCATGATACTCATGCCCGTATCAGCGCTTATCGCGCTTTACTATGCGGCAAGCCCCGATGGCTCAACCTTTGGCAGAACAACCGAGCTTAGCCTTTTGCTGGTGCTGTCAGGCGTCGTCACAGCAATCCCGCTTCTGCTCTTCGCCATTGCCGCGCGGCGCATGGCGTACTCGACGCTCGGCTTCATCCAATATCTTGCGCCCACAATTGTATTCGTGCTTGGCCTTTTTGTCTTCGGTCAGCAATTGCGGACGGTGCAGCTTGCAAGCTTCCTGTTAATCTGGACAGCGATTGCGATCTTTGTTGCAGACCTTTGGTGGCGGACCCGCAAAGCAAGCGCCGTCAACGCCTAGCCAGCAAATTTCCAGCCGATCGTCTGGCCGCCATGCCACGGTACAATGGCCGAGCCCGCCAGCGCCAATTCTTCTGGCACCTCAACAGGCACCCGCTCCAGCGTAACCGTGTCTTCGTGGACCGGCAGGCCGTAAAACGCTGGGCCATTGCGCGAGGCAAAGCCTTCAAATTTGTCCAGCGCGCCCTCTTCGTCGAACACGGTAAGATAACTCTCGAGCGCATAAGGCGCACCGAAAATCCCCGCACATCCGCATGCGCTCTCTTTGTCGCCTCTAAAATGGGGTGCTGAATCGGTGCCAAGGAAAAACTTAAGGCTCCCCGATGTCGCCGCTTTGCGCAGCGCCTGGCGGTGTGTCTCTCGCTTGGCCACGGGAAGGCAATAGTTGTGCGGCTGAATACCTCCCACCAGCATGGCGTTGCGGTTGATATGGAGGTGCTGCGGGGTGATCGTCGCGCCCACATTGGGCCCGCACTGCAGCACAAAATCCACCGCATCGCTTGTCGTGATATGCTCGAACACAATTTTAAGGTCAGGGAAATTTGCAACGATATCGCGCAAATACCGCTCAATAAATTCCGCCTCGCGGTCGAAGACGTCGATATCAGGGCTGGTCACTTCTCCGTGGATGCAAAATACGATGCCCTCATCGCTCATCCGCTGAAGCACGGGATATATTTTGCGCACATCGGTGACGCCGTGGGCCGAGTTGGTGGTCGCATTGGCCGGATAGAGCTTGGCAGCGGTGAACACACCGCCGTGCGCGCCTCGCACAAGGTCATCAGCATCCGTATCATCCGTGAGGTAACACACCATCAGTGGCTCGAATTCCATGCCCTCTGGGACGGCGGCAATGATCCGGTCGCGGTAATCCGCTGCCATCTCGGCGGTTGTCACAGGCGGGGTTAGGTTTGGCATCACAATCGCCCGGCCAAATTGGCGAGCGGTGTATGGCACGACGCCGCGCATCACGTCGCCGTCGCGGAAATGGAGGTGCCAATCATCGGGGCGGCGGATGGTGATCCTGTCTGTCATACACCGGCGCATAACGGCGCGCGCGGGGGTTTCCACCCCTCAATCCGCAGACTATTGGCGTGAGACTATGGCCCACATCGTATTTCTCGCCTGCGAGACAACTCTTCCCGGCTCTCAAACCCGGCGCGAGGATGCCTTCGAACACGACAATATGATTGCAGCGATCACCCCCGCGTTAAAGGCAAGAAACTGGGCTCTGAGTGTGCTTGACTGGGAAGCGCCATTGGAACGCTTTGAAGACGCCGATCTTGTCGTACTGGGCACCGCTTGGAACTATGCGGACAAGGCCGGGGCATTTCTCGCCAAGATTGAGGCGCTTGAAGAACGAGGTATCAAGGTCTGCAATCCGGCAAATGTAGTGCGCTGGAACATCTCCAAGACCTATCTCAAAGAGCTGGGCGAGAGCGGCGTGCGCACAATCCCCACGCTTTGGGCCGACAGCCTGGATGCTGATGGGGCGGAGGCTGCGATGGATGAACTGGGATGCGAGAAGCTGGTCGTCAAACGCCAGATTGGCGCAGGAGCCGAAGGGCAGGACTTGCTCAAACGCGGACGGGTGCCCGATGATTGGCGCTTCGATCATCCGGCAATGGTCCAACCGTATCTTTCAGCAATCGCGAAAAAAGGTGAGCTTAGTTTCTTGTTCTTCGGCGGCAAGTACAGCCACTGTGTACGCAAAATGCCCGCAGTGGGCGACTATCGCGTCCAATCGCTCTATGGCGGGACGGAATTGACATATGAGCCAAGCGCCGAAGAGCAGGCACGGGCCCGTGCGATCATAGACGCTCTTCCCTTTAGCGCACCGCTTTATGCGCGGATCGACATGCTTGAAGGGGATGACGGCGCGCTGATGCTTATGGAAGCAGAACTCATCGAACCTTATCTCTATCCTAAACAAGGGCCGCAAATGGGTGAGAATTTCGCCTATGCCATCGCGAAAGAACTGGAATTATGAGCGCTACCTATCTCAAAAGCAGAGCAATTATCCGCATGCATGCCGATGAACAGGGCGAAGACGTTCGCGGGTTTCTCCAAGGCCTTGTGACCAACGATGTAAGCGGCGATCTGCCTGTCTATGCCGGGCTGTTGTCGGCTCAAGGAAAGGCGATGTTCGACTTTTTCGTGTGGGCCAGCGGAGATGATGTGCTGCTCGACTGCGAGGGGTCTGTCACAGACGACCTGATAAAGCGCCTCTCGCTGTATCGCTTGCGCTGCAAAATCACGATTGCGCGCGATGACACCCAAGGAGTGCACTGGTCACGCGAGGCGGTCGAAGGCGCAGGTTCCGACCCCCGCTTGGCCGAATTGGGATACCGCTGGCTGGGTGACGCGAAGGGCGCATCAGCAGACGCAGATTACCTCGCCCACCGCCTGTCGCTCGGAGTTCCCGAAGGACAAAGCGAACTTGGCGACATCTTGTGGCTAGAGACCAACGCGGTTGAGCTATCGGGCGTAAGTTTCGAAAAAGGGTGCTATATTGGGCAGGAAAACACCGCACGTATGAACTGGCGGCAAAAGGTCAACCGGCGGCTTGTGGTGGTGCCTCTGGCGCAATCACAAGAAAAACGGCAACGTGCAGCATACCCGGAAATTGGTCTAGCGGTGGATCATTTGCGCGTGACTGATCTCGATCCAGTGACCTTGCCCGATTGGCAGGCGGCGGGGATTAACGAATAGCCTTCTCGCCGTAATGCACGGCCATGGAGGATTCCAGATTGGCCGCCGCGCGGTCGCGCGCTGCATCGCGCGGCAAGCCCAGCGATTTTGCCAGAGCCGCCCCGATGAGCGCATCGCCCAATGCCAGCAGGACCAAGCTGAGTGTGTCTTTGTGAACGTGCATCGGGTCGTCTGAATGATCCAGAGCCTCTTCGGGGGCAATTTCATCGACCAGTTCATGAATGGTGCCGATAATCGGGTTGAGCGCATCCTCATTGCCCGTAAGCAGCATCCAAGAGGTCAGCGCGCCTGCCCCTTCGCGGTCGAAAGCATCGAATGCCAGATCCACAACCTCACGGGCCGAACCCAGCCCCGCACGGCTTGCCCGGACTGCCTCGATAATGGTTTCACACACGGTTTTTGCCAAATGCTCAGCCAGAGCCTTTTGCAAGCCTGAGGCTGAACCAAAATGGTGGAGCAAATTGGCATGTGTACGCCCAATGCGCGCTGCCACAGCTTTGAGCGTCACCGATTGCGGACCCGTCTCAATGAGCAGCGCGCGCGCCGCCTCAAGGGCGAATTTGCGCGATTCTTCGGGGCTTAGTCTTTTGCGAACAGTCATTAAGGCGGTTGCTAGGGGATTTGCTCCGAAGGCTCAAGCCGCGCTCAACTGCGTTAGTACAGGCTGTGACGCCCTCAACTGCGATTGGACAGGTTGTGACGTGCGGTAGAGGTTCAGTGCAAATTCAGCGCTCATCGCTGCTTCTCCGCGTGCGCACGAGTGACGCTCAATCATGCGGCCCGTGGGTTCAAAGCCAAGCTTCGCTAGCACTGCGCCCGAAGCGGGATTGTCGAGGAAGTGCGATCCGAAGATCCTCGGATATCCAAGCGCCCGTGCAATACTCAGCACTGCGCGGCCAGCTTCGGTGGCATAGCCCTTGCCCCAGTGCTGCCGGGTGATCCAATAGCCTATCTCGACCGCGCCGGGGTATTCCGGGCCCTGAGCGTCGAGGCCTATGCAACCAACAACTTGAGCATCGCGCGCAGTGGTGATGAGGAAACGCGGCTCAGACGGCGCAGGCACTCGCGAAGCGAACTCGCGCGCGTCTTGCTTGGAGTATGGCCACGGCGCACGGGCCAAATTGCGCACCACGCCTTCATCCGCAATGCCGCCATAGACGGCTTGCCAATCTTCGGGCCAAATCGGTCTTAGCAGTAAACGGTCGCTGCGATGGAACAAGGAACCTCTCCTATCTCTCTTCCCTTCGGCTTTTACCGGAAGTGCATGACGTTTGCACTACAGCCGAGCAGGAGTCGGAAAATTGCGAGGGAAAAACGACAAAAGGGAGTCGGGCTCCCCTAAACTGGGGTGGCCCTTCTCCCTCTGAGTGCCGAATGTTTCATCGGTTAGGACCGTCCCAGTTCCCTTTCGGGTGGACGATCCGGTTGAGATCGTCCGTTTATTCGGCTGCTTCCGCCATAACGTCTACAGAGACATATTTGCGCGATTGCTTGCCTGTGTGAAATCGGACCACGCCATGCTCGAGCGCAAATAGGGTATGGTCTTTGCCCATGCCCACATTGTTGCCCGGATAGAACTTGGTTCCGCGCTGACGCACGATGATGTTGCCAGCAACGACAGCTTCGCTACCAAATTTCTTCACACCAAGGCGGCGACCGACTGAATCGCGACCGTTACGTGATGAACCGCCTGCTTTCTTATGTGCCATGGTTCAATACCATCCTTATTCTTTATCAGCCTTAGGGGCCGCTGTTTTAGCTGGTGCTTTCTTAGCCGGTGCCTTTTTGGCAGCTGGCTTTTTCGCAGCTGGCTTCTTAGCAGCCGCTGCTTTCGTTTCGGTTTCTGCCTTAGGCGCTGCTTCCTTTTTAGGAGCGGCCGCTTTCTTTGCAGGAGCCTTTTTCGCGCCAGCACCCACATCAGTGATGCGCAGGAGCGTCATCTGCTGACGGTGCCCTGCTTTACGGCGGTAGTTGTGGCGGCGACGCTTTTTGAAAACGACGACCTTCTCGCTCTTTGCTTGAGCGATAATCTCAGCCGAGACGCTCACTTTCGATGCGTCAGCGATCGTCTCGCCTTCGCCAGCGAGCAAAACGTCGCCCAAAGTGATCGTGTCGCCGGCTTCTCCGGCGAGCTTTTCAACGGCAATTTTGTCTCCAGCGGCAACCCGGTACTGTTTGCCGCCAGTGCGCACTATCGCGAACATGGCTAAATACTCTCGTTTCTTTGACTGTCCGATTGACCTTGGAATATCCAAGCCCACCGGACCACCCAAACGCTTAAGTTTGGGAAGCGCAGCCACAAAGCCGCGCCTGAAGGAAGCGTGCCGGTAAGGGAAAGGGGCATTTAAGTCAACGCCAGTTTGATGAGAATCTGCACTCAGATAGAAACTCGGCGCATATTTATTTGGTCTGGAACGCGAGATAGGATTAAACGGGTTTTATGAAAAGCATCCATCGGCACACCGGCTATTGCATCGTTTTGGGCGTCACCCTCACCGCCACCCTTGCGGGCTGCGCGTCGGCTGATGGGCGCTATCCCTCGCTTGCAGTGCGCGATGCCGAACGGGCTGAAGGAAATCTTGAATCTGCCGAGCTGGCCGGGCCCTCCGGGGTCGGCATCAGCGATCTGGATGCACTCATGGCGCCGGTGGGCCGCGCAGAGGAAGCGCACTCGCGCTTTACGGCATTGCAAGGCGGCGTAGGCCGCCTCGTTTATTCAGCACGCGGCGTCGGCCCAGAAAGCGACATAAGGTCCCGCGCGCTTGCCGGTGTGGCTGAGCTTACCTCGTTGAGGGGGCAAACGGCGCTGGCTTTGTCCGACCTCGATCTTATCGGAGTCAAAGCGGCGACCGGATTTCAGCGGACCCAGGAAATTCGGCAATTTCAGGCGGAAATTCTCAGGATGATCGCTGACCAGAATGCGACGCTTGATTCGCTCAATGCGGCGCTAAGGGAATGAAACAGGCGCTATGCGCGCCCACATCGGTCCCGCATCAGTTCCACATCGGTTCAAATCAAATCAGGCCTTTTGTCGTCGCTCTTCTTTAGTTCCAGCGCGCCAAATCGGCATAGTCGGCGGCGCGCGGTTCGATCCAGTGCCAACCGTCTTCGCGCTTCTCTCGCTTCCAGAACCAGGCTGCGGCTTTTAAATGGTCCATACAAAAATCAACCGCATCAATCGCGCCCCGGCGGTGGCGGGCGGCAGCGGAGACGAGCACGATGGGTTCGCCTACGCGCATTTTGCCTACGCGGTGAAGCATAAGCAGGCCGATTAGGTCGAAGCGCTCGATGGCTTGATCCGCGAGGGCCTCCATCGTGGGAAGCGTGAGCGGTTCGTAATGAGAAAGTTCTAGGGCCTCGACGCCCATATCCTGTCCTTCTCCGCCCCGAACCTCTCCGACGAACGTGCACACCGCGCCAAGGCCGGGATGGCTTTGCGTAAACGGGCCCACCAGCGCGCCGGGTATGAATGGATCAAAGAGGAGGCGGACATCCTTCACCCGTCCTTAGCCCCCGCTTACCGGTGGCAGTAACGCAACTTCATCGCCGTCCTTGGCATTAAGTTCGGTTTTGTTCGCGAGCACCCTGCCACCGCAGGCTATATTGACGCGCTCTTCTCGGAGCTGTCCAGCGACCTCTGCGCCGACCACGCCAAGCAGCCCTGCCCAATCAAGCGGCGCTTCGGCGTCCATGCTCGGGCGTCCAGCCATATCGGCAAGCGGTCCCAAAAAGACGATTTTGACAGCCATGGTGATCAGCCTCCCGTCATAGACATGTGGCGCGGCAAGTGCGGCTCTGACCCGCGTTCATCCATGCGGAAATGATGGCGCTCCGGCTTGATCTGCAATGCTTTATTGAGCGCCGCTGCCAATTGCCCTTGCGGGTCATCTGAACGAAGCGCGGCGCGCAAATCCACCCGCTCTCCCCCGCCAAGGCAAGGGTAAAGCTGGCCTGTTGCCGTCACCCGCAAACGGTTGCAGCCATCGCAGAAATTGTTCGTATGCGGTGTTATTAGCCCGAGCCTACCGCCGGTCTCTGCCACATCGACATAGCGGGCCGGACCACCTGATTGGTGCGCATTGTCGGTAAGCGTCCAGAGTTTTTCCAAACGCGTCCTAACATCGCTCAAAGGCAGATATTGGTCGAGGCGCTCTTCTTCCACATCGCCCAGCGGCATCACTTCGATAAGCGTCACCTCATGGCCTTGCCCATGTGCCCAAGCGATAAGGTCGGGAAGCTCATCCTCGTTCACACCCTTAAGCGCAACGGCGTTGAGCTTAACGCGTAAGCCTGCCTCTTTGGCCGCCCTGATCCCATCTAGCACCTGCGGCAAAGCATCGCGCCTTGTGAGCTCAGCAAACTTATCCCGCTCAAGCGTATCCAATGAGATATTCACCCGCCGCACGCCCGCCTTGTAAAGCGCCTCTGCATGGCCCGAAAGCTGCGTCGCATTGGTCGTCAGGGTCAGCTCTTGCAGCCTGCCCTTGTCCGAGTGGTTGGCATTCAAATGCCGCCCAAGCGCTGTGAACAGGTCGATAATATCACGGCGCACCAAAGGCTCGCCCCCGGTGATACGCAGCTTGGTAACCCCGCGCGCGATGAAGCCGGTTGCAAGGTCATAAAGCTCCTCGAGCGAGAGAACTTCACGCTTAGGAAGAAATGTCATGCGCTCCGGCATGCAATAGGTGCAGCGCAGGTCGCAGCGGTCGGTGACCGAAAGTCGCAGGTAGCTGATCGCGCGACCAAAAGTGTCGATCAAAGGCGCACCCTTGCCGCCAAGGCTCAAAACGTCGCGCTGGCGGGAGGTCACCTCAGTCATGCGTTTCAGCGTAGTGTCCCGTCACGCCCTTTGCACCTGCCAAATAGGCAAGCAGCGTCGATTTTCGCGCTTCATCACCGGCGGCAATCACATTGATGCGGGCAGGCGCACACTCGCGGGCCAGATCGCGGGCCAAAGCTTGTCGCCAATCTTTGTGGTCATATGGCGCTGATGGCAGGATGATTACCAGATCACCGTTCCCACCAATCTCGGCAATAGCTGCGCGCGCGGCCGGCAAATGCTCGGCATAGAATGCGGTGCTAGCTTCAAGCGCGCCCTTCGGCAGATCGCTAACGTGATACTGCGCCTGCGCCATAAGCGGTTACGCGGGCCGCTCGCGGTGGAGGGTGATGCCGATCTTCTCATTGGCTTCCGCGATAGCGAGCTTCACGATCTTCACGCTCACCGCCTGAACCCGCACGTCTTGGACAAACAGCGTTTCGCAAATGTGGTCTCCCACCGCCTCAATCAGCTTGAAATGCACACCCTTGGGAAGCCCTTCGGACGCTGCAAATTTCAGGTCCATATAATTCTTCGACGCATCCAGCGGCGTATCAGGATCATAACGATCCGCCACATCATAGCGCACCTGAATGGTGATGCGTAGGGGCTGCGGCTTGCCGGTCTCCTCGGAATAGATGCCGGTGAGGACATCGACTTCGAGGTCGGCAACTTCGAGAATGAGCGAATCGGTTTGGGTCATTATGCCAAAGCCTTTAGCCGGGATTGGACCAGCGTGCGAAGATCGCTGTTGGAAGGAGGCGGCCATCGGGGCCTTCCTCGCGCAAGGCAAGATCGCCGTGTTCGATTTGACCGGGAAGGTTCTGAAGCGTCTCTTCAAGCAGACCAGCGATGGAGAGGCTGCTCATGCGCACAGCGTAGACCGTGAGAAAGAGGAAGGCGCTTTTGTCATCGAGCAGCTTTGCGCAGTCGCGGATAAGGCCGGGAAGCCCCTCTTCAATACGCCAGGTTTCCTGTTTCGGACCGCGTCCGAATTTGGGGGGATCAAGGATGATGCCGTCATAGCGGCGCTCTCGGCGAACCTCGCGCGCGGTGAACTTAGCCGCATCATCCACAAGCCAGCGGATCGGGCGATCCTCCATTTTGGAAAGCGCGGCGTTTTCGCGGGCCTGTGCGACGGATTTCTTTGACGCATCAACGTGCGTCACTCGGCCATGGTCGGACAGCGCCAAAGAGCCAAGTCCGGTGTAGCCGAACATGTTGAGCGTCTCGGCATCCTTGCGCGCGCCTAATTGCTCTCTCATCCAGTGCCAAACGGGGGCCATATCAGGAAAGAACTGAAGGTGCCGGAACGGCGTCGGCTGCGCGGTAAAACGCACCTCGTTCCATGCTAGCTCCCAGCCATCGGGAACTTCGGGCGAGAGATTCCAGCGTCCTCCGCCATCTTCATCAGAGCCCGGCACAAATTCGCCCGCCGCATCCCATTCAGGCAAGCGCGGCTGCCACATGGCTTGAGGCTCGGGGCGGATAAAGGCGTGGGGGCCGAAGGCCTCAAATTTGCGCCCTCCGCCGCTGTCGAGGAGCCGATACGAGCTGTTATCTGGCCAACCAGCGCACTCCATCACCAGCGGCTGCTGGATGAGCTTAGCCATTTGCGCCTGCGTTGGAGAGCACGAAATCGCGCGCGGCGGCGTAATCGCCGCCAATTTCCGTCATAGCTTCCTCGCGGCCAAACAGATCGCCCACGCGTGCGGGAAGCGCGGGGCGAGTGCCTGTGGCGCGCTCGACTGCGTCTGGGAATTTAGCTGGATGGGCTGTTGCCAAGGTCACAATTGGCACATCTGCGCTCAATTCGGAGATTTGCGCCGCATGAAGGCCAACGCCCGTGTGCGGGTCGATCACTTGCGCGCAGTGGCGATAGGCCCATTGGAGAGCGCGGGTGGTCTCTTCCTGATCAGCACGCCCACTGGAGAAGAGCGCAGAGGCCCCTTCGCGCTGGCTGTTGGTAAGCTGCATCGCTTTGGATCTTTCAAAGCTGCGCATTTGCTCAGCCATCGCATGACCATCGCGCCCGCCGACATCGAACAGGAGGCGCTCGAAGTTTGAGCTCACCTGAATGTCCATCGAAGGAGTGATAGTGGGCGTGGTTGTGCCGGTGGAATAGTCGCCATCGGTCAGCGCCCGGTGGAGAATGTCGTTGACGTTCGTGGCAACGATCAGCTGCTCAATGGGAAGGCCCATTTTGCTGGCGACATAGCCTGCGAAGATATCGCCGAAATTGCCTGTGGGCACGCTGTAGGCCGCCGCGCGGTCCGGTGCGCCCAGTTGGAGCCCGGCGTAGAAGTAATACACAACTTGCGCCATCAATCGCGCCCAGTTGATCGAATTGACCGCTCCAAGGTTGAGCGTGTTTGTGACGCTCTCATCAGCAAACATCGCCTTCACATGGGCCTGCGCATCGTCAAAGCTGCCTGCAATCGCCAGATTGTGCACATTGGGCGCGCGAACGGTGGTCATCTGGCGGCGCTGTACGTCGGAGACTTTGCCCGAGGGGTGGAGCATGAAAATCTCAACCCGCTCAAGGCCCGCAACCGCGCGGATGGCGGCAGAGCCTGTATCACCGCTCGTCGCGCCAACGATGGTGAGCTGCTCGCCCCGGCGTTCAAGGAATGTCTCAAACAAGCGGCCCAGCATTTGCAGCGCTACGTCTTTGAACGCGAGCGTTGGCCCGTGGAAGAGTTCGAGCAGCCAGTGTTGTTCGTTGAGCTGGACCAGAGGCGTGACCGCCGAGTGGCCAAAGTCGCCATAGACCTTTTCGCACAAGCCGCCGAGCTCATCATCGGTGAGCGAGCCCGCGACGAAGGGTGCCATAATGCGCGCGGCGAGTTCCGGGTATGGAAGCCCGCGCATGTCGCGAATGTCGTCTTCGCTGAAACGCGGCCACTGCGCTGGCAGATAGAGCCCGCCATCGCCGGCGAGCCCTGCAAGCGTTGCGCCTTCAAAATCGAGCGCCGGTGCGCTGCCTCTGGTCGATATGTATTGCATATTGCAGGTGCGGTTAGCGCCGTGTGGGTTTAGGGGCAAGTAAAGCTCTATACACTCGTCATCCTGAACTTGTTTCAGGATAACCGTGGGCGGGGTTTGTTATCCCGAAACAAGTTCAGGATGACGGTTGAGGGCTAATCCCGTTTCGGCAGCTTTGAACGCACTGCAAAGAAATAGATCACCAAGGCCGTCAGCGCGAAGAAGAACCATTGCCCAGCATAAGCAAGATGGTTGTTGGGAAGGTCATTGGGATCGGGTTTGGCCAAAGGATAAAGGTCGGCGGCCGGCGGATCGGCTACAAGGCGGGGTCCTGGCGCAATGATCCCTTCCACCATTCCGCCTTCCCATTCAAAACCATTGAGGTCGCGGGTGAAACCAAGATCAACAGTCAATCCGGCATCGCCGCTCCCGTCCTTAGCTTTGCACACTACGCGCATCGCCCAGCCCTTGGCCCCGTTCGCAGCGGTCCCTGAAACTGGATCACGGCTGAGAATTTCACTGCAATCAACAGAGCTGCGGCGAAACCAGATATCTTCGCCTGAGCCAGCATAAGGGAAGTCCACCGACTGGACGCCCGCATCGGCATATTGCGCAATCAATGCCGCCTTCTCCTCAGCCCGGCCCAACTGCCAAAAGCCCAGCCACACCATCGTGGCCGCAGCCACCACCACGAGCACCGTCGGGATCAAAGGCAATTGGCGGATCATTCGGAGGCGTCCTTGGCATTCTCATAAGCGGCGTAAAGCAGTACAGTCTTAAACAGCCGAAGCGAATAAGTCACCGTTCCCACCGTCACGGGAGCCCAAACCGCTGCCTGCAACCACAAGGGCGGGCGAAAGGCACTCTCAATCCCAAGTGCGATCAGGATCAGCACAATCGCAATGAGCACAGTGAACAATCCGCTCACCCGTCCGCCGCGCTCATATTTGGTGAGGTCCAAGCCGCAACCCGAACACTCCATCGCCACCCTTGCAGGTGCCTCAAATAAAGTCGGCTCGGTGCACTGCGGGCATAAACCCAAAAGGGCAGCCCGGAAGATACCGGACTGCCCTTTAGATGTGTCAGGACCAGAAGGCCCGCTCATCAGTGGTAAACAGCGCCCCAGCCGCCCCAAACGTAAACTGCAACGAAGAGGAACAGCCACACGACATCAACAAAGTGCCAGTACCAAGCCGCCGCTTCGAAACCGAAGTGTTGGCGCGAGGTGAAGTGGCCGATGTAGGCACGGTAAAGGCACACGGCGAGGAAGATCGTGCCGATCAAAACGTGGAAGCCGTGGAAGCCGGTCGCCATGTAGAAGGCGCTTGAGTACGTGTTGCCGCCAAAGGTGAACGGAGCAATGCCATACTCGTAAGCTTGGATGCCGCTGAACAAAACGCCAAGGCCGATGGTCGCCCACAGCCCTTGCTTCAGTCCCTCACGATCACCGTGGATCAGCGCGTGGTGCGCCCAGGTGACCGTGGTGCCTGAACACAGCAGGATCAGCGTGTTAAGAAGGGGCAGGCTGAACGGGTCGAGCACTTCCATACCTTGCGGAACGAAGGTTCCCTTCGGGGTCTCAGTGCCGCCAACCAGCACATTCAGCGCCTCAGTGCTCCCAGCCGCCGCGTCATAGGCGAGCGGATCGGGGAAGAGCGCGAAGTCGAAAAAGCTCCAGAACCACCCGACAAAGAACATCACCTCAGAGGCGATAAAGAGGATCATGCCGTAACGCATGTGGAGCTGAACCACTGGCGTATGGTCGCCTTGCTGCGCCTCAATAGTGACGTTGCGGAACCACATGAAGAAAGTCGCGATAAGGCCAGCAAGGCCTGCCCAGATGACGATGTTCGATGCAGCGCCAAACAGGTCTGGGTAAAAGCTCAGCACCATGCCGCTGGTGAACGTCAGCGCCGAAAACGAGCCGACGAGCGGCCAGATATCGGGCTCCAGAATGTGATAGTCGTGGTTTACATTGCCAGCCATGGTTCGAGTTCCCGTCCCTTAGGATGCATCAGATGGTGTTTTGCGCGTCGGTGCTGCTGCTACAGCGTCTTTCGCGCGGTGGAAAGTATACGAAAGTGTGATTTGCTCAACATCGGCGATGGTGTCGTCTTCGAGGATCGCCGGATCGACATAGTAGAGCACAGGCATGGTGACTTCCTCGCCCGGCTGAAGTGTCTGCTCAGTAAAGCAAAAACACTGGATCTTGTTAAAATACGCACCCGCCTGCCACGGTTCGACATTAAACGTCGCGGTGCCGGTGATCGGCTTACCCGTGTTGTTCTTCGCCACATAGGTCGCAATATCGCGCTGGCCGATGCGCACGGTGTCAGTGCTTTGTGTCGGGGTGAATTCCCAAGGCATATCGCGCGCAAGAGACGCATCAAAGCGGATGGAGATTTGGCGACCGTTGCTTACGAGCGCCGCAGCGTTCGCCTGCGCTTCGGTTGCGACCTGAGTGGTGCCGCCAAAGCCTGTCACCCGGCAAAATAGGTCGTAAAGCGGAACCGCTGCATAGCCCATGCCCAGCATCGCCAGCGCGCCGATACCGGCAATGATCCCGGTCTGCACATTCCTGCGCGCAACGTCGTCTTCAAGGCCGGTGTAAACGCTCAACTCTACAGATCCCCAATCCGGACCATGGTGATGGCATAAAAGAGGCAAGCAAAGAACAAGAGCGAACCGCCGACAACCCAATTGCGCGCATTCTGGCGGCGCTTGAATTCGTCCTTATCGTCGGGTGTCATGACAACATGCCTCCCCCGATGAGACCGTGTGCAAACAGCACGCGGTCAGCGACCAATGCTGCGAACAGCACGAAGAGATAGGCGATGCTGAATTTAAACAGGAGCACTTCCTGTTTCATCGGATCGCTCTCAGCGCGGGTGCGAAGGCCAACAGGCCATGCGAGCGCAAAGAACAGGACAGAGAGCACTACCGATACAGAGCCATAAACCCAGCTCGTCCCACCAATCAGCCACGGCGCAACCGCGACAGGCGCAAGCAGCACCGTGTAGGCAAGGATTTGGTGGCGGGTTGATTTCTCGCCCTTCACCACTGGCATCATCGGAATGCCAACGTTCGCGTAATCGGTCTTCACAAACAAAGCGAGCGCCCAAAAGTGCGGCGGGGTCCACATGAAGATGATTGCGAACAGCAAGACCGGCATAGCGGTAAGCTCACCGGTCACTGCCACCCAGCCAATCAGCGGGGGAAACGCGCCCGCACCGCCGCCGATTACGATGTTCTGAGGCGTGCGCGGCTTGAGCCACATTGTGTAGATGACGGCGTAATAAATGATCGCCGCGAAGAGCAGTGCCGCTGCGAGCCAGCCTATTGCCACGCCCATCAGCATGACTGAAACGCCTGACAAGAACATCCCAAAGTCGCGCGCATCATCGCGGTTCATGCGGCCACCGGGGAGCGGGCGATCCTTGGTGCGCTTCATTCCGGCATCAAGATCAGCTTCCCACCATTGGTTGAGAACAGCAGACCCACCAGCCCCCATCGCAATGGCAAGGACAGCGGTGAAGCCGAGAACCGGATGAATAGAGCCAGGAGCCGCCAAGAGACCGCAGATCGCCGTGAACACAACCAGCGTCATAACGCGCGGCTTCGTCAGCGCGAAGAAATCGCGCCACTCGGTCGGCATCGCTGTTGTCGTGGTCGTTGCGGTCATCTCAATGGCGCGGCCCTACGGCCCTTTCCTTTTGTGCGAAGAGGGCACTCCTAAACGGCGCGCCCTCCCCCTTATTTAGTCTTGGTGCCCCGGCTTTGGTCAAGGCTACCGGCTTCAAGCAGTTGCCGGACGGTGATCGTGATAATCGTGGTGATCCTCGATCACTGGCAGCGTTTCAAACTGGTGGAACGGCGGAGGCGAGGTCAGCGTCCACTCCAGGGTGGTTGCGCCTTCGCCCCATGGATTGTTCGCCGCTTTCTTGCCTGCGAGGAACGCGTAAGCGAGGTTCACAAAGAAGATGAGCATTGATGCTGCCATGATGACGTAGCCGATTGAGCTGACGTAGTTCCAGAACGCGAAGGCCTCTGGATAGTCAGGATAGCGGCGCGGCATGCCGTTCATGCCGAGGAAGTGCTGCGGGAAGAAGATCACGTTCACGCCGATGAAGAACACCCAAAAGTGCAGGTGCGACAAAAGCTCTGAGTGCATCCGGCCGCTCATCTTCGGGAACCAGTAGTAGAACCCGGCGAAGAGCGAGAACACAGCGCCCATCGACAGAACGTAGTGGAAGTGAGCCACGACGTAATATGTGTCGTGAAGGTTATCATCAATCCCGCCGTTTGCGAGGACCACACCGGTCACACCGCCAACGGTGAAGAGGAAGATGAAGCCCAGCGCCCAAACCATCGGTGACTTGAACTCCATAGAGCCGCCCCACATCGTCGCGATCCAGCTGAAGATTTTAACGCCCGTAGGCACCGCAATAACCATGGTTGCCGCGGTGAAGTACATCTTCGTGTTTACGTCGAGGCCGACGGTATACATGTGGTGCGCCCACACGATGAAGCCGACGACGCCGATTGCGACCATCGCATAGGCCATGCCGAGGTAACCGAACACTGGCTTACGGCTGAAGGTCGCGATGATTTGTGAGATCATACCGAAGCCCGGCAGGATCATGATGTAGACCTCTGGGTGCCCAAAGAACCAGAACAAATGCTGGTAAAGGATTGGGTCACCGCCGCCCGCGGGGTCGAAGAAGGTCGTCCCGAAGTTGCGGTCTGTGAGAAGCATGGTGATCGCCGCTGCAAGCACAGGAAGCGCGAGCAGAAGCAGGAATGCTGTAACAAGCACCGACCATACGAACAGTGGCATCTTGTGCAGGGTCATGCCCGGCGCGCGCATGTTGAAGATGGTGGTGATGAAGTTGGTTGCCCCGAGGATCGAACCAGCGCCCGCCAGGTGCAACGAGAAGATCGCAAAATCGACCGCTGGGCCAGGCGCGCCCGTCGTCGAAAGCGGCGCATAAACCGTCCAGCCAACGCCTGCACCGTTACCGATGGAGTTGCCGGGCACGAACAACGAAAACAACAGCGACAAGAAGCCAACAACCGTCAGCCAGAAGCTGATATTGTTCATGCGCGGGAACGCCATATCCGGCGCGCCGATCATCAGCGGCACGAACCAGTTACCAAAGCCGCCGATCATGGCTGGCATCACCATGAAGAAGACCATGATAAGACCGTGACCTGTGATAAACACGTTCCACATGTGACCCGCAGCCGAAAGATCTTCAGGCGAAGAACCAGCGAACCACCAGAGATACTGAATACCCGGCTCCATCAGCTCCATACGCATCACACCGGACATAGCGCCGCCAATGATCCCCGCAACAATCGCGAAGATCAGATAGAGCGAACCGATATCCTTGTGGTTGGTTGACATGAACCAACGGGAAAAGAAGCCGGGTTTATGATCGTGATGATCGTCAACAGGCCCCCCTGTTGTGACCCCAGTTGTGCCGCCTGTTGCCGGTGCGAAATTGTCTGCGGTGGTTGCCATAATTATTAGCTCTCTCGCGTGTATTCTAATCTTGTCGGGCTGTTCTGCGAGTTACGCAGCTGCCGCCTCTTCGGTTGCTTCTGCTTCTACTTCTGCTTCCACAGCGACTTCTGCGCCGGGGATAGTGCCGCCTTGTTCAGCAACCCATGCCTCAAATTGTTCCATCGGAAGCGCCTCAACGGTGATCGGCATATAGCCATGAAGCGCGCCGCAAAGCTCTGAACATTGGCCGTAATAAACGCCGGGCTCATCAATCACGAGCATTCTCTCGTTCAGCCTGCCCGGAACCGCATCCTGCTTGAACCAAAGCGATGGAACCGCGAACGCATGGATCACATCAGCCGCCGTTGTCTGCAACCGGATCGGAACACCAGCGGGCACAACCATGCGGTTATCAACCGCCATTTGGAATTGCTCGCCTTCGCCAGAAGCGATCGCCTCTTCTTCGGTCAGCATATTGGAGATAACCTCAACACCGTGATCGGGATATTCGTAACCCCAGTACCACTGATACCCAACAGCCTTCACTGTAATCGCATCTTCTGGCGGCTCTTCATACTGGCTGGCGAGCAGCGTGATCGACGGAACAGCGATGAGCACGAGGATGATGACCGGAACAACCGTCCAGACCACTTCGATCAAAGTGTTGTGCGTCGTGCGCGATGGGTTTGGGTTGGATCGGCGGTTGAACTTCACAACTACGTAAAGCAGCAGGCCAAGCACAAAAAGGCTGATCAAAGTGATCACGGGAAGCAGGATCACATCGTGCATCCACAAGGCATAAAGACCGTCTTGGCTGTATTGATCCTGGAATGTCATGCTCGCAAGCGGATCATCCTCGTAAGAGGTCGGCATGCCCTTGCCCGGTGTTGGAGCCATTGGAACATATCCGCCGGCGGTCTCAGCAGGAGCAGCAACCTCTTCGGATGCCACCTCAGCGGCATCCTGCGCGGTGGCGGTCTGCGGCACAGCAAGCGCCAAGAGCGCTGCTACGAGCGCAAGAATTCCCAAGTGAAAACGGTCAACAGCCTGACGCATATTTTCCAGCCTAATCGGTTTTTTAAATTGTTATCCCACCACGAGCTACGACCGACGCGGCCAAAAGGCCTCAAGTCTCACTCGCTTATCACGACATGTCTGCCACAATTCCAGCCCCCTTAGCCGCGCTTGCTCATGGCCTCAAGCGCTTCTAGGGAGAAAATTATGCAAGTCGCCATGTTGCGCACGCAATTGGCACTCGAGAATTCATATCACAACCCCAGATTACAGCGGATTGTTACCTAATTATGCCAGCTTCAGTCACCAACTCCGCCACAGGCGAATCTATCCCCACAACCGTTAATGACGTGCTTGCCGAATTTCGGGAAAGCGGCGCGCTTCTTGAGGGGCATTTCAAACTGTCGTCTGGCAAGCATTCGGGTCACTATCTACAATGCGCACGCGTGTTGATGAACCCGGCGCGGGCCGGACGGCTGGCTCAGGGCGTTGTGAAGGCTATACCTGAGGAAATCCTCGCACAGGTCGATGTGGTTGTCTCACCTGCGATGGGCGGGATTATCATCGGCCAAGAAGTTGCCCGGGTTTTGAACAAGGACGCAATGTTCTTGGAGCGCCCGGACGGCGTCTTTCACCTGCGCCGCGGATTCGCGCTTGAACCAGAGGCAAAGGTGCTCATGGTCGAGGACGTGGTCACAACTGGTCTTTCCAGCCGCGAAGCCATTGCCGCCGTTGCCAAAGAGGGCGGCGAAGTGATCGCAGAATGCTCACTCATCGACCGTTCTATGGGGACGGTCGATTTGGGCGTGCCATTCTTCCCGCTCGCCGCTTTTGATTTTGCCACCTATGACGAAGATAACATCCCGCCAGAGCTCGCCGCCGTAGCTGTGACCAAACCCGGAAGCCGGAAGGAATAAAAGCCGGATGATCCCCGACAAACTTCGATTAGGCGTCAACATTGATCACGTCGCCACTATCCGCAACGCGCGAGGCGGCGACCACCCCGATCCTGTGCGCGCAGCAGAAATCGTGGCAGCTGTTGGCGGGGACGGGATCACTGCGCACCTTCGCGAAGACCGCCGCCATATCCGCGATGAGGATTTGCAGCGCATTCAAGATGCGACCGATCTGCCGCTCAACCTTGAAATGGCGGCGACTCAGGAAATGCTTGAGATTGCGCTGCGTCACAAACCGCACGCGGCCTGCATCGTCCCTGAAAAACGCGAGGAGCGCACAACCGAGGGCGGATTGGATGCAGCAGGCTTGCACAACACTTTGGTGCCGATCGTCGATCAATTGCGCGAGGCAGGCATCCGCGTATCGCTCTTTATCGAGGCAAGCGAGGCGCAATTGGACGCAGCCAATCGCTTAGGCGCGCCTGTGGTGGAGTTTCACACAGGCGAATATGCGCACGCAATCCTTGATGGTGACAGAGAGCGGGTGGCAAGCGAGCTGCGCCGAATCGCCGATATGAGCGCCCTTGCCGCAAAAAACGGAATTGAGCCGCACGCAGGCCACGGCCTCACCTTTGACAATGTCCAACCCATCGCCGCCATTCCTCAATTGGCCGAGCTTAACATCGGGCACTATCTTATTGGCGAGGCAATTTTCTCTGGGTTAGAGCCAGCCATCCGCCGGATGCGCGATTTGATGGATGAAGCGCGGGGATGAGGATTACCAGGTGAGCCAGCCGCAAGATGCCCCTCCCCTTGAACCTGCTCAAAAGCGCTGGGCATTGGCAGCCGCATGCTTGTTTCTCACGAGCATTGGCTTCCTCGGGTTTTCGCTTAACACCGGCATCATGCGGCCCTTTGCGATTGGCTGGGTGGCTTTGCAGATATTCGGCTATGTCGGCGCGATCAAAATGGCCAAAGGCGATTTCGCGCATCCCTTGTTTAAGAGCCAGATCATGCTGCATGTCATGGCAGCCACCCTCCTCATTGTCGTCATCATAAGGGCGTTTTCATGATCATCGGAACTGGCTCAGACCTGTGCAATATCGAGCGTATCCAGAACTCATTGAACCGCTTTGGTGAGCGGTTTGAGAACCGCGTGTTCACCGAATTGGAGCGCGCGAAGGCGCAGCGGCGCCCTTTCACCATCGCAGGAACCTACGCCAAACGCTTCGCTGCCAAAGAGGCATTCAGCAAGGCGGTCGGCACCGGATTTCGGCGCGGCGTCTTTATGAAAGACATCGGCGTCGTGAACAAACCATCGGGCGCACCCACCCTTTCGCTCACAGGCGGTGCGGCCAAACGGCTTGAAGAAATGATCCCAGAAGGCCATGAGGCCAATATTCATCTAACACTCACCGACGATCACCCATGGGCGCAGGCCTTTGTTATCATCGAGGCGATACCAAACGCCGCTTCAAAAGATGTGATTTGACCGGTACTGAATAAGAAACGAAGACAAATCTTGAGCCAAAGCAATACACCCACGACCGGCACTGAGCCGCACCCACACGACGAACTGCGCCAGCAGCTCAAGAAGGGCGACGGTGAGGAAGAAAAAATCAACTGGTTCGCGGAAATACGCGGGCTGGCTTTGATGCTGTTCGGAGTGCTGATGTTCCACAGTCTTGTGGCAAAACCGTTCTATATCCCCTCAACCTCGATGATGCCCGGTCTTCATGTAGGCGACCGCCTTATTGTGAGTAAATATCCTTATGGTTGGTCATGGGCCTCGGCGAGCTTCCACTTGCTGCCGCGCGGGGAATGGCGCGTGCGTGGCTCGACACCAGTATATGGCGATGTGGTGATCCCCGTGCATCCTTCGCGCAACGAAGACTACATCAAGCGCGTTGTCGCGCTGCCCGGTGATAGCATCGAGGTAAGCGACGGGCGGATCATCTTGAACGGTACGCCGGTAAAGCGTGAGGTCGTACCTCCGGTGCGCATTCCGTTTGAGCCTGAACTGCTTTGCAATGGCTCCCCATGCCTTTCTGCCTTCGATCCCTTCAGAGTGCGCGATGCGGATGGCTCTGTTTATTTCGAACCGCCCACCTACCGCGAGACTTTGCCTAATGGGGCAAGCTATCTGATCATCGACCACGAAAACCAACCGCTCGACAATTTTGGCCCATACACCGTTCCCGAAGGCCAGGTTTTTGCGATGGGCGATAACCGCGACGAAAGCGCGGACAGCCGCGCTGCCGCTGAACTAAGCGGGCTTGGCGGCGGCATCCCAATGGAAAACATTGGCGGGCGAGCAGAATTTATCACCTTCAGCCTTGATGGCTCAGCCACTTGGAACCCGCTCTCATGGTTCTCAGCGATGCGCGGTGATAGAGCCTGGACAACGCTGCGTCCGGCCCTTTCGGAAGAAGAAGAGGCGGCTGAGTAGCGCTCCAGAAAGGCTTATTTGATGGCCCGCAAGTTCCTCTATTTAATAGCAATCATCATCGTTTTGATATTTGCAGCGCTCATAATTCTGCGCGTGTGGTCGCAAGAACTCACCGCTTTTGTGTTCGTGCCCGATGTGGAATTCGCCGAGCAGGAACCGCTTGAGGCGAGCGCCTATCAAGACCCGGCCCTGTGGTATTCGCGCCCCGGCATCGGTGTCAAAGACCCTGCCCGCTGGCAACCAGCCTATGCGAATGAGCGCGCCGGCCCGCCCGCGCCTGCAGGTGACGGCACGCCTGACTTTGCCGTCTTCTTTATCCACCCCACAAGTTACCGCGACACGGACAGTTGGAACGCGCCCATCGGCCATGAAGAAGCCGAACGGATCGCCCGTATCTATATCCGGGGTATGGCGAGCCCGTTCAACGCAGCCGACGAGATCTGGGCGCCGCGTTACAGGCAGGCAACTTTGGGTGCGTTTCTGACCGACGCGCCAGAGGCTCAGCAAGCGCTTGATGCCGCCTATGATGACGTAGTTGAAGCCTTCCGTTTCTTCGTCGATTCTCTCGATACAGATATGCCGATTGTGCTTGCCGGGCATTCGCAAGGATCGGTGCATTTGCTGCGGCTGCTGCGCGAAGAGGTCGCGGAAAAGGGCCTCTCAGACCGTATCGCCGCATATTACGCCATTGGCTGGCCTATTTCAGTTGAGCATGACTTGCCAGCACTGGGCGTCCCTGCATGCGCAACGGCTGAGCAGACCGGGTGCCTTCTCTCATGGTCGAGCTTTGCCCAGCCAGCTGATCCCTCTTCGGTGTTTGACGCTTATTCGGCCTCTATCGGTTTTGATGGAGCCCCGCGCGGTGACAGCCAGATCCTTTGCACAAACCCACTGACCGGTACATTCGGCGCTGCGGCTGACAAGGAGGCAAACCTCGGGACATTGGTGCCCGATGACAGCATGACCAGCGGCGAGCTTGTCCCCCAGGCTGTGCCAGCAAGGTGCGATGAACGCGGCCTGTTGATGATAGGTGACCCGCCAGAAATGGGTTCTTACGTGCTGCCGGGGAACAATTACCACGTCTATGACATCCCGCTTTTTTGGGCAAATACGCAGGCTGATGTCGCGCGCCGGGTAAGCGCCTTTAACGGCGGGCAAGAAGGCGAAGACTGATTGATCACCGAGTCCGCCCCTGATTTTAGCGAGGCATTGCCCGATGGAGGCGTGCTTCTAGGGCTTGACCTTGGCAGCAAAACTATCGGCACTGCGACATGCGATGCGGGCTGGCGCTTTGCTACCAATGGCACCGTCATAGGCCGGAGCAAATGGGGCAAGGACCGCTCGAAGCTGGAGGCGTTTATCAAGGAGCGCGAGGTCAAAGGCCTCGTCCTTGGCCTCCCGCGCAATATGGACGGCACCGAAGGCCCGCGCGCACAAAGCTCCCGCGCCTTTGCTCGCAATTTGGAAGAAGCCTTTGCGCTTCCCCTGCTCCTTTGGGATGAACGCTGGTCTACACAGGAAGCGGAAGCGGCGATGATCGGACAGGATATGAGCCGAGCCAAGCGGGCAAAGGCCATCGACGCCCACGCCGCTGCGGTGATTTTGCAAGGCGCAATCGACCGCATGGCAGGCGGTGTGCTTTGAGCGCGCCCTTTAGGGGCGCGCTGGAGGCAGAAACTCTCAGAGGCCGGATGCTTTAGGCGTTGTCATATGCGCTTGTCCGCTGCAATGAAGTGGCAATTATGAGCAATGATCAGCCCTCCATGGAAAGCTTCGACCCCGCGCAGGTCAGCAAGTTCTTTATGTCGCGCGCCCATCCCGGCTGGCTTGGCCTGGAGTATTCGGGGCACGGCGATGACTGGGTGGAGCTGAAGCTTCCTTGGAACGAAAAACTACTGGGCGAACCGGACCGTCCCGTGCTGGCCTCGGGGCCCATCGTCAGCCTGCTCGATATGGCAAGCGGCATGTGCATATGGTGCAAGAAGGGCACTTTCTCACCAGTGGCCACACTCGATCTGAGGGTCGACTATCAGCGCCCTGCCAAAGAGCGAGGCGCGGTTTGGGCGCGGGTGGAATGCTACCGGATCACCAAGTCCGCCGCTTTTGTGCGCGGCATTGCGCATGATGGCGACCCGGAAGATACCGTGGCGACCATGGCGGGCGTCTTTATGACGCTTTCGGCCGATCCCAAGGCTATCGGACGGCAGGTCAAGGCGCAGGCAGAGGCGAAAATGAAGGAGACCGGCAATGGCTGATGCTGCGACACTTCCCGCCTATGCTCAGGCGCTTGGCATTACAGTCCACGAGATTGAGGACAGTATTCCAATCCTCACCGTCGATTTCAGTTCGGATGTCGAAGGGCGTCCCGGTCACTACCACGGCGGCGCAATTGGGGGCCTTTTGGAAAACGCCGCCTTTGCCGCTTTGCGCAGCGCTTTGGCCGAACAGGGCCGGGAGGCTAGGCTGAAACCGGTAAACATAACTGTGCAATATCTGTCCGCTGGCAAACCGCTCACCAGCTATGCCAAAGCGCGCATCACCCGCATGGGACGGCGCAATGCCAATATCAGTGTTGAGGCATGGCAATCCGATCGCAGCAAGCCGATTGCGAGCGCAATTTTGAATATTCTGATGGCTTAGTTACCGGTCTCGTCAAGCTCTAACCCATCTTCGGAAAGGCGCAGTTCGACAGGCACACCGTCTTGGGATAGCACGACCCCATTCTCTTCAAAACGCAAGGAAGTGCCATCTTCGCCCAGCGGGATTTCCTCGCCTTCCTCTATATCAATATCGAAAGGTTCCACCGGTCCTTGCGGATCGGGTGAGGCCTTGGGTTTGGGCGCTGGCAGGTCGAGAGCGCCGCGCATAAAGTCCTTCCAAATGCGAGCTGGAAGCCCGCCGCCGGTTACGCCGCCAAGCGATGAATTGTCGTCATTGCCAACCCATACGCCCACCACCAGATCGCCCGCATATCCCACGAACAGCGCATCGCGGTTGTTCTGCGTGGTGCCGGTCTTGCCAAAGTTTGCAATCGGCAGTTCCGCCGCCTTCCCCGTCCCGCGATTAATCGCCGCGCGCAGCATCTGCTCCATATCGTCATGGACCCGGCCAGAGGTGCTATCCTCGCTCGAAGTCAGCCACTCCCACCAGCTTTCCTCCTCTTGCGGGAAGGCATAGGGACGCACCGGATATTCATTCGCCGCAACGCCTGCATAAGCAGAGGTAAGCTCGAGCAATGTCATGCTGGATGAGCCCAGCGCCACGCTTGGATCCCCCTTCGGCAGATCGGACCGCACCCCTAAGGAACGCGCCGTGCGGATCACAGCCTCGCTGCCCACTTCATCGAAAAGCCGCACTGCAGCGACATTACTGGAGGAGGCAAAGGCGTCTTCTAACGTGATCGTTTCTGAATAACGCTCACGTGAATTTTTGGGGCGATAACTGCCCGTTTCAATCGGCTGGTTCGAGATGGTGTCCTCAGGGTCCCATCCCGCTTCGAGCGCGGCAAGATAGACGAACAGTTTGAACGTCGAGCCTGGCTGCCTGCGCGCCTGTGTCACCCGGTTGAAGGGGCTGTTTGCATAGGATTTACCGCCCACCATGGCGACAACTTCGCCGCTGGGCCGCATTGCGACAAGGCCCACTTGAGCATCGCCCAGCCCTGCTCTGCCCACAACCCTGTTCGCGAGTGCCTGGAGCTGAGCATTGAGCGTGGTTTCCACCACCAGTTTCTCATATCCCGCCTCCAATCTCTCGCGCGCCAAGGGAAGCGCCCAATCGGCAAAATAGGTGCCTGTGGGCAGGTCATTGCGGGCGCGCACGTCAATCTTGGGTCTGGGCAGTGCATCCGCCTCGGCTTGCGTCATATATCCCACATCCACCATCGCGCCCACGACCAAGTCCATACGGTTCTTGGCGCGGTCGTAATGCTTGGTCGGGTTATAGCGCGATGGCGCTTGCAAAAGCCCTGCCAGCATCGCTGCCTGCTCGGGCTTCAAGTTCTCTGGTTTGCGATAGAAATAATGAAGCGAGGCGGCGCGCAGCCCATATTGATTGTCGCCGAAATAGGCATTCGAAAGATAGCGCTCGAGGATCTCATCCTTGGTCAGCCAGCTCTCTATCCAAAACGCGATCATCGCTTCTTGCGCTTTGCGCGTGAGGCTGCGTTCGGGGGTGAGCCAGGTGAATTTCGCAAGCTGCTGTGTGATGGTAGAGCCCCCGCCCCGGCCGCTCCATGCCGCGCGCGCAATTCCGCGCGGGTCCACGCCCCAATGCGAATAAAACCGCCGGTCCTCAATCGCGATGAAGGGCTGAGTCACGTGATCTGGCAGGTCTGCGATTTTGACAGGCGCAGCCACCACAGCTCCGCTGCGAGCTATCGGCGTCCCGTCGCTGGCAAGCAATGTGACTTGGGGCGCGGCAATAGGTTCGAGGCTTTTGGAAAGCGGCGCGGTGATCGCAAGCCACGCCACAAGCACGATAAACAGCATGATAATTGCCGCAACAATGCGAACCACCCACCAGCGTTTGCGCCGCCCCAGCCAAAACGCGCGTTTCCAAAACGACCCGCGATCCTTGGGAACAAGCGCGCCTGAGCCCGTTCCCGTGGCCGCTCCGCCGCCTGCATCCAACTGCGAAAGTCCAGCATCCCAGCGCGAAAAGTCGGTGGAACCCGGTGAGCGATAAACAGTGGATGACCCTTCGTCAGGATCAAGTGGTCGCTGCGATTCATAAAGGGCGTAATAGCCGCGCTCTTCATCGCGAGAATCCTCACGGCTCGAGCGTTTCCAGAATCGTTCAAACAGCGCCATTGCCGCAGTGTATTAGCAGAGTAACACGGCAATGGGCAAGTGGGCGAATAACCCTTCGCCCTTTATGCCGCACTCTCAGGCAAATCTTCACCAAACACACGCTGGTAATATTCGCTCACCAATGTGCGCTCTGCTTCGTCGCATTTGTTGAGGAATGACAGGCGGAAGGCAAAGCCGACCGAATTGAAGATGCTGGCATTTTGCGCCCAGGTGATGACCGTACGCGGGCTCATTACGGTGGAGATATCCCCGTTCATAAACCCTTGGCGCGTGAGGTCTGCGACCTTGACCATGTCAGCGATAACCTCAGGCGAAGTCTCGTCGGTCTTCGAGGCGACAATCTGCTCTTCGGTTTCGGCGGGCAGATAGTTCAGTGCGCACACCACGTTCCAGCGGTCCATCTGCGCTTGGTTAATCGCCTGCGTGCCGTGATACAGCCCGCTGGTGTCGCCAAGGCCGACCGTGTTGGTGGTCGCAAACAGGCGGAAGTGCGGGTTGGGTGTTATCACGCGGTTTTGATCAAGCAGCGTCAGGCGGCCATCAAATTCCAAAATGCGCTGGATCACGAACATAACGTCAGGGCGCCCTGCGTCATATTCGTCAAAGGTCAATGCCACCGGGTGTTGAAGCGCCCATGGAAGAATGCCTTCTTTGAACTCAGTGACTTGGAGGCCATCTTTGAGAACGATTGCATCACGGCCCACAAGGTCGATCCGGCTGATGTGCGCGTCTAGATTGACCCGGATGCTCGGCCAGTTAAGGCGCGCTGCGACCTGTTCGATGTGGGTGGATTTACCCGTGCCGTGATAGCCTTGAACCATCACCCGGCGGTTGTGCGCAAAACCTGCAAGGATCGCGAGCGTCGTGTCGGGATCGAACACGTAAGAAGGGTCAAGCTCTGGTACATGCTCTGATGGCGTGCTGAAAGCGGGAACCTGCCAATCGACATCGACGCCAAATGTATCTCGGACATCAAGCGTAGTATCAGGCTCGGTAGGAAGCGCCGCAGCGCCTGTGAATTCATCTGAAGTGTGCGTGTTCATTTCAATACGGTCGTTAGTGGGCTCAGCGCGCCCCTGCAAGAGCCCGTTTAAGCAACTTGATCAGGAACGCGGATTTCACCCAAATGACCGCGTTTGATCCACAAGCGTGCGCCCAAATCGCCTGCGGTCATACTGGCCACTTCATCTGCTGGGATGCGCAGCCAATCCTGCGCGCCATATGTGACACAGTCCAAAGTGACCGCCCCATGCAAAACAAGCACTTCCACCCCGCCGTTATGAATGAGCTTTTGCCTTGTCCCTGCCTCCCAAACCTCAAGCGACACATGTTCATAATCGCGCGCGGCGAGCACATGGCGGCTTACTCCTGGACTGTTTGGATCAGGAGTGAGGAGGGCTGCGTTCATATCGACGGCCATTTGCTCCTGATCTTCAAGGTCAAATTGCCAGAGTTTCACGAAAATCGTGCACCCGGGCGCAGAGGCTGGAACGTGGTGTGTGCCAACCGGATTGCGCACATATGTGCCCGCCGGATAGTCGCCGTGCTCATCCTGAAAAACACCTTCGAGGACGATAAATTCCTCACCGCCGGAATGGGTGTGCTCAGGAAAAGAACTGCCTTGCGCATATCGCACGATAGAGGTCGCCCGCGCTACCTCTCCGCCAATCCGGTCGAGCATACGGCGGGTCACCCCGTCCATTGGTGACGGTGTCCAGTCGAGCGTTTGGGTTCGGATGAGCGCGCACTGGGCGAAATCTGCGTTTATTTCCATGATCCCATGATGCGAGCATCAGATGGAAAATCAAAGAGAAGAAAACTCCAAAAAATGCGATCACTGTGATACCGTTCTCACCATGTCCTCCCCGGTTGAAACCATAAGGCTCAAGCTCGTGGACCAAGTCCGCGCGACGTTTAACGACCAAGCGGCAAAGCAAAAGCCCGTTCCCCCTTCGGATGAGGCCCTGTTCGAAAAGGACACGCCGATCCGTCTCGTCCATGCAGACCTGGTAGGGATGATGACCGGCGGAGTGCGCGCTTTGATGCTCCAAATGCTCCACCCCCATGCGCTGCAAGGGGTGCTCGACCACTCCAATTTTCGCGAGGATATGCACGGGCGTCTCCAGCGCACGGCGCGTTTTATCGCGGTTACGACTTTTGGCCACCGCGATGAGGCAATGAAGGCGATTGACCGGGTGAACCGCATTCATGCGCGTGTGGGCGGGACGCTGCCCGATGGCAGCCGTTATGAGGCGACCAATCCGCGCACGCTGGCTTGGGTCCATGTTACCGAAGCGCAGAGCTTTCTTGCTGGATACCTTCGCCATGTGCGGCCGGATATGCCTGGGCGTAAACAGGATGAATATTACGCCCAAATCGCTGTGATTGCGCGCGCGCTTGGCGCTGATCCTGTGCCCGAAACCCGGCGCGAGGCTGATGCGATTTTCCGCGAGATGCGCGGCGACTTGAAAGCATCGCCCGAAGCGCGCGAGGTCGCGCAACTGGTCCTGAGCCAGCGGCCCAAGGGCACGCCCGTTGCGGTGCAGACGATAATCGGCGCAGAGGCCGTTGCTATGCTGCCGTCTTTTGCCCGCGATATGCTCAAACTTCAAAGGCCCGTGCTCACTGCCCTGCCCGCAAGAGCCGCCACTTGGGGCATAGGCAAAACTTTGCGGTGGGCCTTCAAACAAAATGGCAGCCACCGCAAAGATTAGGCGCCAAACCGAACGGCCGGGAGTGAAACAATGACCTACATTGACGGATTTTTGACACCAACACCCAGCGAAAACCGCGAGGCATATATTGCGCACAGCAGAGCCGTGAACACATGGTTCACCGACAACGGGGCGCTGCGCGTGGTGGATGGCTGGGGCGTTGATGTGCCAGAAGGCAAAACCACCGACATGCGGCGCGCGGTGGCTGCGAAAGAGGGTGAGACAGTGGGATTTAGCTGGGTCGAATGGCCTGATAAGGCGACCCGCGATGCCGCAATGACCAAAATGGAAAGCGGCGAAGACAAAGACGAAAGGCTGGACCCTGAAAAATATCCGATGCCTTTTGACGGCGCCCGCATGATCTTTGGCAGCTTCGAGGTCATTTGCGACATCGAGGCCTAGGCTGCATCAAACAATCGCCGCCGCCTTGCGCAGCAGTTGATAGGCATCCACCACCTTGGTGAGCCGCGTCTCATAGCTGCGATCCCCGCCATTGCGGTCAGGGTGATAGCGCCGCACGAGCTCTGAATACCGGCGGCGCAGTTTGGCTTTATCGGTATCAGAACCCAGCCCCATAACCTCAAGCGCTTCGGCCTCTGGCTTGCTCCATCGCCCCGACATTTGATGGGCAGCCTGACGTTGAGCGCGGCTTTTGATGCCATTGGCGCGCGCCGAAATCGCGTCCAGGGGATCGTCGAAATCGTTCCAACGCGGCATTCCATCGACCCCTGCACGCGGGCCAAAGGTCGGGCTTTCGCGCCGCCACCCGTTCACCGGGCTTTGTGCGTTGAGGATTTCTTCTGCACTCATCCCCTCGAACCAATCGTAGCCTGCGTTAAATTCGCGCACATGGTCCAAGCAAAACCAGCGATATTCGCCCGGCCCGTCAAATCCGCTGGCCCGGTATCCGGGCGCACGAAATTCGCCCGCCTCACGGCAAGTGGGGTGTTCGCACACCCTTCCCTCGCCTTCATAGCGGCCGTGAAATCGTGAATTTGCCATAAAGTGCTTGAGAATGGCGATTAAGACGCCAAATTCCAAGGCGTGAAATCACGAGAACTAGGGGATGAGCAAAAATGAGCGGCACTGTTGCACAAGAAATGCAGGAGCTTTTGACCGAGGCCTTTGCTCCAAGCTCGCTCGAGATCATCAATGACAGCCACCAACACGCCGGGCATTCTGGCGATGATGGATCGGGCGAATCCCATTTTACCGTGGTGATCGAAGCGGCTGAATTTGCGAGCATGACCCGCCTCGCCCGCCAGCGCGCGGTGATCGCGGCGCTGGGCGATATTGTCGGTCAGCGTGTGCATGCTGTTGCGATCAAGGCGAGCGTGCCCGCCTAAGCGATCGCGCATATCCATGAACGAATTCGGCAATTCAAAACGCATTCGGCGCGCGGCGCGGATCATCGTCCTCGACGCGCAAGACCGCGTTTTGCTGTTCCGTTTCGATGTGTCTGACCGCCCGCCGTTCTGGGTCACAGCGGGGGAGAATGCGAGCCTCATGAGAGCTTCGAAGAGGCAGCGACCCGCGAGTTACTCGAAGAGACAGGCATTCAAGCAGACCCTGGCGCTCAAATCGCGCGGACCACGCCTGAATTCGTAACAGTCGAAGGTGAGCCCATCCAAGCCGATGAGCGCTACTTTCTTGTGCGGATCTCTGATCCCACAATCGAGACGAGCGGCCATACCGAGCTTGAACGCCAAGTCATGACCCAGCACCGCTGGTTTGCATTGGCTGAACTGGCCACTTGGGACGAATCGATCTTTCCTGAGAACCTTGCGCACATCATCGCCGGAGCGGACCGGACACCCTGCGGAACCTGACCACAAACAATTTGCCGCAAACAATTTGCCGCAAACAATTTGGTAGAAACAATTTGCTTGCCCCTGGCTGTCACAATTGCGAGCACCTCCCCCACACATAATCGAGGGAGAGAATGATGGATTACACCGGCAAAGTCGCTTGGATCACCGGCGCATCTTCGGGAATTGGGGCTGCATTGGTGCGCGATCTGGCGAGCCGGGGGGCGCATGTCATCTTGTCGGGCCGCGATGAAGCGCGGTTGTCGCGGGTCGCGGCGGATTGCGGCGAAACGCTGATCCTGCCCTTCGATGTGCGCGATGATGCGGGCTTGGCAGATGCGACGGCCAAAGCGATCGCTTGGAGGGGCGGCGTTGATTTGGCGGTGGCCAATGCCGGCGTGTCTCAGCGTTCCCGCGCGCTCAAAACCGATATGCAAGTCTACCGCGATATCATCGACATCGACCTCACCGCGCAAATCGCGTTTAGCCAAGGCCTCATCGGTCACATGGCAGAGCGCGGCTCAGGCGCTCTTGGATTTCTCTCCTCCATCGCCGGTAAAGTCGGCGTGCCCATGCGCACCGCTTATTCCGCTGTGAAGTTTGGCCTTGCTGGATATGGCGACGCGCTGAGGGCCGAACTCTCGCAATCAGGGATCAGCGTGCACATGATTTATCCCGGCTCTGTCGCCACTGATGTTTCGCGCAATGCCATGACCGCCGATGGCACGAAGCGCGGCGTGTCGGACAAGGTCATCGACGAAGGCATTCCGGCCGCAGATGCTGCTAAAACCATGCTAGATGGGATTGCAGCTGGCGAGCGCGAGATCATCGTTGCGCGGGGGATGGAACTGCAAATGGGCGAGGCGCGGCGCACACCCGATGCGCTGCTTGACCAAGTCGCTAACATGGTGGCCGCTGGTTATATGGAGCGCATGGAGGCAGAGACCCAATGATCACGCTTGAGCAGAACCGCGTCACCTTGGCCAACGGGATTGAGCTCGATGTGGTCGATGAAGGCCCCAAAGACGGATCGCACCGCGGTGATCCGATGATCTTCCTGCATGGCTTTCCCGAAAATCACCGCTCCTGGCGTCACCAGATCGCACATTTCTCGGCGAAGGGATACCGCTGCATCGCGCCCGATCAGCGCGGCTATCGTGGGTCATCAAAGCCTAAGGAAGTGGAGGCCTACACGCCGGATCAGATTATCGGCGATGTATTCCTTCTGGCAGACGCCTTAGGCATCGAGAAATTCACTATCGTTGGCCATGATTGGGGCGGCGCAATCGCATGGGGTGTGGCTCTGGGCGGGCAGCACGCCCGTGTGACCCGCGCGATCATTGCCAATGCACCGCATCCTGCAATCTTTCAAAAGCTGCTGTTCACATCCCACAATCAGCGCAGCGCCTCGCAATATATAAGAGCGTTTCGTGACACGGCGAATGATGCATTGATCCGCGAAGGCGGGCTTTCAGCGCTGCTTGAAACGGCGGCGGAGTGGGACAACCCCTCCACCTCTGACCCAGAAGAACGTGCGATCCTGATGCGCGATTACGAAGACCGTGATGCAGCTTTCGGGATGCTCAATTACTACCGCGCAACGCCTATGGTGGTCCCGAGCATGGACGAGCCGTTTGAGCTGCCAGCCGATTACGCCGCGCCGCAAGTGCCCCATTTAACCATTCCCACTTTGGTGATCTGGGCCATGGATGACATCGCCCTGCCGCCCGAGAATCTCGACGGGATGGAGGACATCATCTCGCCGCTCACCCTCGTCAAGGTTCCCGATTGCGGGCACTTCGTGCCGTGGGAAGCGCCTGACAAAGTAATCGACGCGATGGAAGAATTTCTACCAATGTGAATGCACCACCCCTTTGATTGACAAACCCGTGATATTCACGTAAGTCTCTAAAAGATAAGGAGTTTTAATATGGTATATCATATCCAAGCAGACACGGTGCCGGCCAATTGCGATTGCGGCTGCACCGATTGCAAATCGGGCAGCGGCTGCTGCGATTGTGGCTGCACTAGCTGCAGCTAAACCGGGAATTTGGTGAGGGGCCGAACTAGGCTCCGAGCCATTCCACCCAGGCGCCATGCGGATGAGCAAAGGCAAGCGTCCACGACTTGCCATCTTCCGCGGAGCCGTTCCAATAGCGGACCTTCAGCTCATGGCGGAAGGTCGCCGGATCGGTCTCCAGCGCCGCCCAAGCCAGCGGGGTTTCAGGTGTCGCCTTACCTCCCGCTGCTTTGAACCTTTCGGTGATCGCATTCTGAGAGGCCTCAGGCATATATTGCCACATGATGGAGTGGAACATCGCCTTCGTCGTGCCCGGCTCCTGCGGGGCGGCAAGGCGCTCCTCCACAAAGTCCGCCGCATCCATTTGGACAAGGCTTGGCGGCTTTTCATTCGCCAATGAAACCGCTGCATCAATCCGCGCCAATCTTCCCGGTGCATCTGGCCATACGTAAGATTTTAACATCAATGCGCAATTCTCGTCAGTTAGGTCGATAGGAGAGACATCGCAGGCGTGCACCGATTGGATCTCAAACTGACCGGCGGGCGCAGGCGGCGAACCGCGCTCTCCTCTCCACTCGGGCACAATCTGCATCGGCGAATTTGCAGGACCGATCTGAGTTTCTCCAAGCCGGAAATGATAGCGATCAAGCATTGTGTTCACCCCGGCACTTGCCCCCAGTTCGAAGAGTTCAAAACGCGGATGAACGCGGTGTGAGAGCCACAACAGCCCAGCCATAATGCTGGCAGAGCGCCCTGCCTCGTTGGTTTGCGGTGGGCCATCAAACCACGGAAGAAGCAGACTGTCGTAAGCCTCAAACAGCGCGCAGACGAGCCGGTCGACCTCGCCCTGATCGGTGATGTGGCCCGAATAAACCTGCGCGAGCCGGTCATCCACGCCGGACAGCACAAGATGGTGCAACCCGCCCGCAATGCGCAGCGGCATCGCGTCCTTTAAGGTCAGACCCTGCCACGAGGACATCCGCCGGGCGCACGCCGTATCGCCCTCGATGACCTTGGTAAGCGCACGAATAATGCGAGCAGTGCACGGCGCGTGATTGATCTCAGCGTGATCCGCTTGCCACGCGGTCGCCGCATCAAACTCCTCGATCGCCATGATCCCCGCCTGCCCCTTAGCTGCATCGCTCATATTTCCTGCTGCCTCCAGTTATTGTTGTTGTAGCTCTTCTTGTTGCCCTTTGGGTGGCGACACCTTAAGTGCGCGGGGCTCATGACACATGATCTATCCTCGACCCGCGCCGACCAATCTAGGAGCCAGCTCACCTTCGCGGTGCCGAAGGGGCGTATTCTGGACGAAGCGCTCCCCTTGATGGAGCGCGCAGGAATTGTGCCTGATGACGGTTTTCATAATAAGAAAAACCGATCCTTGTCATTCGATACATCAAGAAAAGACATGCGTCTAATCCGGGTGCGGGCATTCGATGTGGCGACCTTTGTTGCTCACGGCGCGGCGCAAATCGGGATCGTTGGCTCTGATGTGATCGAAGAGTTCAACTACGATGATCTGTATGCACCCGTAGACCTCGACATCGGCCACTGCCGTTTGTCTATCGCAAGGCTAGCGGGCGATACCGATGATGACGCGGTCGCTAGTCACCTCAGGGTTGCGACCAAATATCCAGGCCTTACCGCAAGACACTTTGAAGCGCGCGGGATTCAGGCGGAATGTGTAAAGCTTAACGGCGCGATGGAATTGGCGCCGTCTCTGGGCCTTGCTCGGCAGATTGTGGACCTTGTTTCATCGGGCGCAACGCTTAAGCAGAACGGCCTGGTTGAAACGCAGCGGATAATCGACATCACCGCGCGGCTGATCGTCAACCGCGCAGCTTATAAAACTGACCGCCGCGTCGCAGAGCTGGTCGATGCGTTTCGCAAAGACGCCGAGACCCGTGCGGAAAAGGATGCCGCCTGATGCAAAAGCTCGTCGCCACTGACCCGAATTTTGCGCGCGACTTTACCCGCGTGGTCGAAGCGCGCCGCGATACAGACAGCGATGTTGCAGGCACCGTGCAGGACATTCTTCGCACAGTGCGTACAGGCAAAGACAACGCGCTAATTCAGTACACGCAGCGTTTCGACGGCTATTCGTTGATCGACGATGCGGACTGGGTGGTAACAGCGGAACGCTGCGAAGAGGCTTACGGCCAAATAGAGACCGAACAGCGCGATGCGCTTCAAATGGCCGCAGACCGTATCCGCGCCTATCATGAAGCCCAGCTACCCAGAAACCGCGATTTCAAAGACGAAAGCGGGGCCCGGCTTGGCGCGATTTGGCGTCCAGTGGATGCAGCGGGGCTTTACGTTCCTGGCGGCCGGGCGGCTTATCCTTCGTCGCTCTTGATGAATGCGATCCCTGCCCGCGTTGCCGGAGTGGACCGCGTTGTCGTTGTCACTCCCACGCCCAGGGGCAATTCGAACCCACTTGTGCTGGCGGCCGCCCATATTGCAGGGATTGACGAAATCTGGCGCGTTGGCGGAGCGCAGGCAATCGGCGCGCTCGCTTACGGCACTGAGAGGATTAAACCGGTCGATGTGATCGTTGGCCCAGGCAATGCATACGTCGCAGAGGCCAAGCGTCAGCTGTACGGCGTTGTCGGCATTGATATGGTCGCAGGGCCGTCCGAAATTCTGGTCGTAGCAGACGGTAAGAATGACCCCGACTGGATCGCTGCTGACCTGCTCAGTCAGGCCGAACACGATCCCACTTCGCAATCCATCCTGATCACCGATGACGCCGGCTTTGCCGCTATGGTCGCCGATTGTGTCGATGTGCAGATCAGCATGCTCGATACGGCCAAGACCGCGAAGGCAAGCTGGGAAGATCACGGGGTGATCATTCTTGTGAATGACATGGAGACTGAAGCGCCCGATTTGATCAACGCTCTGGCCGCTGAGCACTTGGAGCTTGCCATTGATGATCCCGAGGCGATGATGGGCAAGGTTCGCCATGCAGGCAGCATCTTCCTTGGCCGCATGACGCCTGAGGCTGTGGGCGATTATGTCGCGGGGCCCAATCACGTTCTGCCCACCGGCAGGCGCGCGCGGTTCTCCAGCGGACTGTCGGTGCTCGACTTTATGAAGCGCACCAGCTTTATCGAGTTGGACGACGCATCCTTTGGCGCGATTGGCCCTGCAGCTGCGACCCTTGCCCATGCAGAAGGGCTTCCTGCCCACGCCAAATCAGTAGAATTGCGCCTCAAATGAACACCAATCCCAAATCTCAAGCCCGCTCGACTGCGCGCCTTGCTTGTGTGCAAGCGCTCTATCAGCACCAGATGGAGGGCACTAAGGTCGACGAACTTCTCGTTGAATTTCACCGCCACCGTCTTGGCGAGCGCCTTGATGACGAGGACAGCGGCGGCGGTCAGGAACTGGCAGCGGTCGAGGTCGATTTCTTCAACGATCTGGTGCGCGGCGTCGATGCGCGCCGCGATGAAATTGACGCGGTGCTCACGGCCAAGCTCTCCGATGGCTGGACGCTGACGCGGCTTGATAAGACCATGGTTCAGATCCTGCGCGCTGGCGCCTATGAGCTTTTGGCCCGCGCCGATGTTCCAGCAGCGGCTGCGATCAACGAATATGTTGAGGTCGCCAAAGCCTTCTTCGATGACCGCGAGGCGAAGTTTGTGAACGGCTTGCTTGATGCGGTGGCCAAAGAGGTTCGGCCATAAACGAGGCGGATTTCATCACCGCCTTGCGCGGCCTTCCTCTACACAGTGGAGCGCGCGGGTTTGAAGATGACTGCGCAGTGCTCAAATTCGGCAGCGAGACGCTGATCTTCAACCATGACATCATGGCTGAGGGCACTCATTTCCGGTCGGATGCGGATATGGCAGACGTTGCGTGGAAGCTCGTCGCCAGCAATCTTTCGGACTTAGCGGCCAAGGGCGCGGAGCCTATCGGAGTGCTGCTTGGGCACTGCCTTGGCCAAGAGGATGATCGGTTCCTGAGCGGCCTTGCAGAAGCCCTCAACGCTTTCAACACGCCACTGCTTGGCGGGGACACCGTCAAAACGGCGGGCGCAAATGTGCTGGGCCTCACCGCGATCGGTAGGGCGACTTACACCCCCGTTCCCTCCCGCGCGGGCGCAAATATCGGCGATGAAGTTTATGTGACCGGCATCTTGGGCCGCGCAATGCTGGGCTTTGAGGGCGACGCGGAACATCTTGCCGTCTTCAACCGCCCCACCCCTCGCCTTGCCGAAGGCCGCGCGCTCGCACCGCTCGTCAGCGCCATGATGGATGTATCGGACGGGCTTTTGCTTGATGCTTTCCGGCTATCCGAAGCAAGCGGGGTCTCCATCGCGCTCGAGAGCGAAGCGGTGCCGGTTGCATCGCCTGAGCGCCGCGAAGATGCTTTGCGCTGGGGTGATGATTACGAATTGCTCTTCACCCTGCCCGCCGGAATGCAGCCCACGATAAATGCAGAGCGCATTGGAACGGTCGGGCCTGCCGGGTTCGCGCCGCTCTTCCTTGACGGTCATCCGCTCGTAAACGGAGAAGGTTTGGGCTTCGAACACAGCTAAAATTGCAAACTTGGTTGCAAAAATGCGAAGTTTCCCACCGCGCACACGCATTCGCCCTTGTGTAAGCGCATTCTCCCGATAAGTTGGCGCGCCTCGGCGCATGGGATCGGCGAATGAGAGATAATAACGTCCGGTCCCTTCCATGCGCATGGTTTTCCACGCTTTGGAGAGGGGATTCTTCGTGGACTTAATTCTTATATCAATTGGGCTGGGACTGCTTGCCGTTGTGTACGGTATCGTGACCAGCCGCCAAGTGCTGGGTGCCAGCGCTGGTAATGCCAAAATGCAAGAGATTGCGGGCGCTATTCAAGAAGGCGCTCAAGCTTACCTCAACCGTCAATACACAGCGATTGGCATAGTCGGCGTGGTCGCCGCGATTATCGTTGGAGTGGCTCTTGGGCCGATCCCAGCGGTGGGCTTTGTCATTGGTGCGGTGCTTTCAGGCGTTGCGGGCTATATCGGGATGAACATCTCGGTGCGCTCCAACGTGCGCACGGCAGCTGCGGCTGAAAAAGGCCTTCAAGAGGGCCTCACCATCGCGTTTCGCGCTGGCGCGATCACAGGCATGCTGGTGGCAGGTCTCGCGCTTCTGGCGATTGCGGTCTTCTTCTATGTGCTTGTCGGCCCGATGGCGCTTGCGCCGAATGACCGGATCGTCATTGACGGCCTTGTTGGCCTTGCCTTCGGCGCATCGCTCATCTCGATCTTTGCGCGTTTGGGCGGCGGTATCTTTACCAAGGCCGCCGACGTTGGCGCTGACCTCGTGGGTAAGGTGGAAGCCTCTATTCCGGAGGATGACCCCCGTAACCCTGCAACAATCGCCGATAACGTGGGCGACAATGTGGGCGACTGCGCTGGTATGGCCGCTGACTTGTTCGAGACTTACGTTGTGACCGTTGGCGCAACCATGGTTTTGACCGCTCTGCTCTTCGCTGAGCAATTGGGCGAGATGCTTTTGCCAATGATGGCATTGCCGCTTCTGATCGGCGGCGCGTGTATCGTTACCTCGATCATCGGCACTTACTTTGTCCGTCTCGGCAATGGCACCAATGTCATGGGCGCGATGTACAAAGGCTTCATCGTCACAGCCGTTCTGGCAATCCCACTGATTTGGTTTGCCACAGCGCATGCTCTTGGCACGGTTGGCGCAGATATGAACACGGTATTGGGCGCAGGCCCAAGCGGTATCGAGTTCACTGGCCGGGCATTGTTCTATTGTTCGCTCATTGGCTTGGCTCTGACCGGCATCATCATCTGGATCACTGAGTACTACACCGGCACGAACTATCGTCCCGTGCGCTCAATCGCCAAGGCTTCGGAAACGGGCCACGGCACGAACGTGATCCAAGGTCTTGCGATCAGCCTTGAATCGACCGCCCTTCCCACCATCGTCATCATCGCAGCGATCATCGGTGCGTACCAACTCGCAGGCCTTATCGGTCTCGCCTTTGGTGCAACCGCGATGCTCGCACTTGCTGGGATGGTTGTGGCGCTCGATGCATATGGTCCGGTGACCGATAACGCTGGCGGTATCGCTGAGATGGCTGAGCTTGACGCGAGTGTTCGTGAAAAGACCGACCTTCTCGATGCTGTGGGCAACACCACCAAGGCTGTGACCAAAGGCTATGCCATTGGTTCAGCAGGGCTCGCAGCACTCGTGCTGTTTGCCGCTTACACCGCCGACCTTCGCCTCTTCTTCCCAGATGCGAACGTCAACTTTAGCCTTGAAAATCCATATGTCATCGTCGGGCTTCTGCTTGGCGCGCTCCTCCCGTACCTGTTTGGTGCGATGGGCATGACCGCTGTGGGCAGGGCTGCTGGCGATGTGGTTGTCGATGTGCGTGATCAGTTCGCAAACGATCCAGGCATTATGGAAGGCACCAGCCGTCCAAACTATGCCCGGACCGTGGACCTCGTGACTAAGGCTGCGATTAAGGAAATGATCGTGCCCTCACTGCTTCCAGTGCTGGCACCGATTGTGACCTACTTCGTGATCTACTTCCTTGCAGGTCAAGACAACGCCTTCGCAGCGCTTGGCGCACTGCTTCTTGGTGTGATCGTCGGCGGTCTGTTCGTCGCGCTTTCCATGACCGCTGGCGGCGGTGCATGGGACAATGCGAAAAAGTACATCGAAGACGGCAATCACGGCGGCAAGGGCTCTGAAGCTCACAAAGCGGCTGTGACCGGCGACACTGTTGGCGATCCGTACAAGGACACTGCAGGCCCTGCTGTGAACCCGATGATCAAGATCACCAATATCGTTGCGCTGCTTCTGCTCGCGGCATTGGCTGGCGGCGCTCACTAAGCACCTTCAACCCGCCATTGAAGAGCCCCGCCCGGTCCAGCCGCGGCGGGGCTCTTTGCATTTGCGGCATTAAGTGTCCCGCTGTGACGCAACCAAAATGTCTTTACGCAAGTTTATAGCGCTGACGCAGGGATTTCCCCTATCTGTTGCGCGATTATGCAAGCGAGCACTCCGACCCTTCCCGGCAATACAAAGCCGATCAGTAGCCTTGAAGGAGAGCTGCGCCTTCTGAATGTGCAGACCGCTATGTCGCGAGATTTCGTTGAAGCGTGGAAGGCGCTCGCGGACCGCGCTGCCGAACCCAATCCGTTTTTCGAGCATTGGTTTGCAGGGCCCTCCCTAGAACAGTTCGCTATCGGAGAAGATTACGCGATTGCCGCTTTTTGGAGCCGCGGAGTGCTTTCCGGTGTGCTTCCACTGGTGCGCTCTAACAACTACTATGGCCACACTCTGCCCCATATGAGCAGTTGGCTGCACGACAACGCATTCAACGGTGCCCCCCTTGTTGCGAAGGGATCAGAGGGAGGCTTTTGGCGCGCCCTGTTTGAGCATCTCGACAACACACCGGGACCTGCGCTTTTCCTTCACCTGCCCGCGCTGCCAGAGCACGGTGTGCTCAATCACGCGCTTGACCGCGTCCTTCGCAATATGCGCCGCCCGGCTGCCATCGTAGAGCGCAAAGAGCGCGCGATGCTCTCATCAATCCATGGCCCTGAGGATTACCTTGCGAAGGCGATGAGTGCGAAAAAACGCAAGGAACTCCGACGTCAGCACAAACGCTTGTCTGAACTGGGCAAGCTGACCTTCGAGCGTCTTGAAGGGACCGAGTGCCTTGAACCCTGGATCGAACAATTCCTAACGCTTGAGGCGGCAGGTTGGAAGGGTGATGCGGGCTCTGCGCTCAAAGACAGTGCGGCCTCCTATGCGTTTTTCGCTGACACAATGTACGCGTGCGCCCAGACAGGAAAGCTTGAGCGCTTGGCGCTGCGTTTGGACGGCAAGCCCATCGCGATGCTCACCAATTTCCTCACGGCTCCGGGCGCTTACAGTTTCAAGACCGCGTTCGACGAAGAATATTCGCGTTTCTCGCCGGGACTGCTTTTGCAGCTCGAGAATCTCGATATTCTGAACCGCAAAGGCATCGCCTGGACGGATAGCTGCGCCTCGCAAGGGCATTTAATGATAGAGCGGATCTGGCGCGAGAAGCGGCATTTTGTGAGCCGCAATATCGCCGTTGGCGGGTCGCTGCGCCGCCTGACTGCGCGCGCCCTTATGGCCTACGAAACGCGCGATCGAGGCTAAGTCGGGTGAACGCGCAGTCTCCTTCGCTCAAGGCAGTATCGGGTCTGGAGACCTTTGATCTCACAATGCGTCAGACCTTTGCAAAACACTATCCTGAAGGCCCGCATGTTTTGCGGCACTCTCTTGGCCAGCATCCTCTGCTTGAGCTGGATGCCCTCGCCCATCTCGCTGAGGGGCTTCCAGAAGAAAGCGTTGAATACAACCGCGGAAATGTGCCGATTGGTGTCGATAGCAAGCCTGCATCAAACGGACTTTCGATCGGTGAGACGATCCGCGAAGTGACGCAAAGCAACAGTTGGGCGGTGCTCAAGAACGTGGAGCAAACAGCAACTTACAAGGCACTGCTGAGCGACCTTCTCAGTGAAGTCCGCGAGGAGATCGAAAGCAAAACGGGCGAGCTGCTCACCCCGCAAGGGTACATCTTTATCTCGAGCCCCGGCGCTGTCACGCCTTACCACTTTGATCCAGAGCATAACATCCTGCTGCAGGTGCGCGGGACCAAGGTGATGACCCAGTTTCCCGCAGGAAATCCGCGGTTTGCAAGCGACAGCGTGCATGAAAGTTATCACACAGGGGGCCCCCGCGAGCTTGAATGGGATTATAGCTTCATGGACGGTGCAGCCGAGTTTGCGCTGGGCCCGGGAGATGCAGTTTATGTGCCCGTTATGGCGCCGCATTTCGTGCGCAACGGCCCGCACTCCAGCGTTTCGCTCTCCATCACATGGCGCTCCCAGTGGAGCTACAATGAAAGCGAAGCCCGCGCTTTCAACGGTGTGCTTCGCAGGTTTGGTCTTGATCCCAGAGCGCCTCAGCGTTGGCCGCACACGAACCGCGCAAAATCGCTCGCGTACCGCGCGATCCGCAAGGTCGGTCTCACTCCCGCTTGACGCGCGCCGCCCGCTGCGCTCAAGGAACGCCCCATGAGTGATACACCCGACTACGCAAAGCTCGTTGCAGGCCTCATCAAACTTCTCACCGTTGAGCGCGTTGCCGCCGATGTCTACGTCGGCTCGGCGCAGAAGGGCGGCGTGGGAAGGGTCTTTGGCGGGCAAGTGATTGCGCAAGGCCTGCAAGCGGCCCAAGCCAGCGTGCCTGAGGTCAAATCTGCGCACAGCCTGCACGCCTATTTCCTTCGTGGAGGACGCGAGGGGCTTCCCATCGAGTACCGGATCGAACGCGATTTCGACGGGCGCAGCTTCTCCAATCGCCGGGTTGTCGCATCCCAGGAGAATGAGGACGGCACCGCCACGCCCATCCTCAACCTTACAGCCTCTTTCCAGACCGCTGAAGAGGGTCTGGAACACCTCGATGCCCCTATGCCCAAGGTTGAAGATCCCGATACGCTCAGACCCGATATGGAGGTCCGCCGCTCCATGATCGACGCGATGGGCGACCGCGTGACCGAGGCCCAGCGCTCCATAGCGCTTCGCCCGCGTCCTATCGAAATGCGCACCACCGACAAGCTTCACTGGATGAACGCAGAGCCCAAAGACCCGCGCGCCCACAGTTGGTTCAAAGCGGCCAGCGCTCTGCCCGATGACCCCGCGCTCCACCGCGCCATCATCGCCTATGCCAGCGACTACACATTGCTCGGCACCTCCGCCCTTCCCCACGGCCTGTCATGGATGCGCGGCGAGTTGGTCGGGGCCAGCCTTGATCACACGCTTTGGTTTCACCAAGAGGCAAAGGCGGACGAATGGCTCCTTTATGCAACCGACAGCCCGTGGTCTGGTGCGGGGCGCGGGTTCAACCGGGGCCGCATCTTCAACCGCGAGGGGGTTTTGATCGCCAGCGTCGCCCAGGAAGGCATGATAAGGAAGCGAAAGAGCGGGTGATCTGGGACAGTCACTGCGCTCGGAAGAAATTGCAAGACTCCCCCAAAGCCTTGAGTCTGCGGCATTTTTGATGATTTCCCGCAATTTATGTGTCAACTTTGATGTCCACTATCCCCTAAATGCAAAAGCCCCCGCGAAACCGAAGCTTGCGGAGGCTAGCGCGTCATAGGAATGTAGGAAAATTCAACGCCGAGCGATCAACCGCCCTTGCTGCGTGCAGCATTGCCAGCAGGCGCGCTTGTCTTGCCAAACAGGCCGCCGCCTGCACCGCCTGCCATACGGGTCTTGCCGAAATCAGAATCCTTTTTGCCGTAACCCGGCGTACCAAAACCGGCCTTGCGAGCCATTTGCGAGGCAGGCTTGGTTTTGGGCACGCTCTTGGCGCGCTCCATTGACCGATTAGAGGCGAGATATTTGCCCGGCGCACCGCCATATCCAAGGCGCGAGCCATTGGCGGTCTGATAGCCGCCGGCTGTGCTTTTATAGAGCGGGCCGGTTTTGCCGTCTTTTTTGCTTGAGAACCAAGCAACAATAAATCCGGAATAGTGAGAGCGGCGGCCAGACGTCTGCTCTTCTTCAGGCGGGGTGTCCTGAACGCATTGGCCCGGACCATACATAGCTTCGCAGTCTTCTTTCGCCTCGAAACGCGGTGCGTCCTTCTTAGCGATTTGGGCCGCCTCCTGACGCATGTTCTCGCATTCTTCGTTCGATTTCCCGGTCGCTTTGGCGCAGGCGAAGACATTCTCAAAAACTTCGACTTCGACGTCCATCTTTTCCCCTGGGGTCAATGCCTTGGCTGCTGGTGCAGGATCGCCGCCGCATGCGCTGAGCATGACGCCAGAGCTGAGTGCTGCCATCGTTGTCAGGCGAACATTGGACGAACGCTTCGATCTATTTGCGGCCATTTTCACGTTTTCCCCGTAAGACTTCCGGTCTGAGCGTTTCGGGCTATCGCAAAAAGGTTATCGTAAGGTGGATTTTGATTAAAAGCCCTGAAGAAAGGCTCAAGAATGCTGCGCAAATCGCTTCCCGAAAGACCCAATTGGCAAGATGTGGCACAGGCAAATGGGTTTGTTTTTCATCATGTTGACGGCGAAATTTACTGGGATGAACGCGCCTGCTGGCAGTTCACGCTGCGCGAGGTCGAAGACGAGATCGAAGACCCTACGACCGAGCTTTATGCCATGTGTCTAAGCCTCGTGGATGATGTATGCCATGACCAACAGATGATGGAAGCTCTGGCGATCCCGCGAGATATGTGGGACCCGATTGCGAATTCTTGGAAGCGCGGGGATTGCTCGCTTTATGGCCGGTTTGACTTTGCTTACACCGGAGATGGGCCCGCCAAACTTTTAGAGTTCAACGCCGATACCCCGACAAGCGTTTACGAGACCGCTTTCTTCCAGTGGAAATGGCTCGAAGACATGATTGAGCTCGGAGAGCTTCCGCAAAGCACTGACCAATTCAACCGATTGCATGAAGCGCTTGTTGAACGCTTTGCCCAAATACTGACACCAGGCTCCTTGTGCCATTTCTCCGCTGTCGAAGCGCATGTTGAGGACCGCGCAACCGTCGCTTACTTTGAGGACGTGGCAGGGCAGGCGGGATTGGAGACGCGCTTTGTCGATATCGAGAAAATCGGGATCGACGAAGAAGGCGAATTTATGGACCCGGAAGGCTACCGGATTGGCGCCATGTTCAAACTTTATCCGTGGGAGGATATGATCCTCGAAGAGAGCGCCGCCCAGCTCGCCGGAGCCTCGTGCAATTTTATCGAGCCGCTTTGGAAGGCGATCCTTTCGAACAAAGCGATCATGCCCCTTTTGTGGCAGCGACATCAGGGGCACCGCAATCTCGTGCCCGCCTTCTTTACAGGCACTGACGGCGCCCGCGAGTTGGAGACGCAGGCGCATGTCAAAAAGCCGTTCTTTAGCCGCGAGGGCGCAGATATTGCGCTGTTCGACGGAGAGGCCAGTCATGTGGGGCCCGCCGAAGGGTACGGCGCGGAAGGGCATATTGTGCAAGGCTATGCGCCGATTGCCCGTTCTGGCGACAATCATGCAGTGATCGGAAGCTGGGTCGTTGGCGATGACCCTGCGGGCATGTCGATCCGCGAAGACGCGAGCCCAATTACGCGCGATCTTGCAAGGTTCTTGCCGCATATCATCATGGGCTGAGGTAGCCTTTGTTTTGCCGCGCTTCTTGGCTACCATGCCCCTCTGGAGAGACACATGCAGATCACACGCCGGCCACCTGTCAAAACCACGCTTGAGCCTTCGAACCACCCCTATTTGAGCGGACCATGGACGCCGGTTCATGAAGAATTGGATGCGGAGGAGCTTGAGCTGATTGAAGGCGAAATCCCGGCGGATATTGACGGTGTTTATCTGCGCAACACCGAGAATCCAGTGCACCAGCCGCTGGGCCGTCATCACCCATTTGACGGCGATGGTATGGTGCATCAGGTAAACATTTCGGGCGGCAAGGCAAGCTACCGCAACCGCTTCATCCGCACCCATTGCTTTAAACAGGAACAGATCGCAGGCGGCGCATTGTGGGGCGGATTGATGGACCCGCATGGCACGTCAAAACGCCCCGGTTTTGGCGCGCATGAGGGGCTGAAAGATACAGGCTCCACCGATATCATCGTGCACGCAGGCACCGCGCTCGCGACGCTTTATCAATGCGGGGAAGCTTGGCAGATGGACCCGGTAACGCTCGAAAACCTTGGCAAAGCGTCATGGGGCCCGGTTGATGGAGTTTCCGCTCACCCCAAGGTCGATGAAGAAACAGGCGAGCTGATGTTCTTCAATTACTCCAAATATGCGCCCTTCATGCATTACGGTGTGGTCGACCGGATGGGCAAACTGGCGCATTATATACCCATTCCCCTCCCCGGCCCGCGCCTGCCCCATGATATGGCGATCACCAAGAATTGGTCGATCCTCAACGATATGCCGCTGTTTTGGGACGAAAACCTGCTGGATCGTAAAATTCATGCGGCGCGCATTCATGACGGCATTCCTACGCGGTTCGCCCTCATCCCGCGCTATGGTCAGCCAGAGGATATCCGCTGGTTTGAAGCGTCTCCTACCTATGTCCTGCACTGGACGAATGCCTGGGAGGAAGGCGACGAAGTTGTTCTGGAGGGGTATTATCAGGACAAACCCATGCCCGACCCTCTCGAAGAAGCGGGCGAATACAGTCATATGATGGCCTATGTGGATGAGCACAGCTTCCAAAGCCGCTTGCACCGTTGGCGCTTTAACCTGAAAACGGGCGAGACAGCCGAAGAGCGTCTGTGCGACAGGATCACCGAATTTGGAACGATCAACCCCGCCTATCTCATGCGGAAAAGCCGCTACATCTGGTCCACAACGACGCGGCCCGGGTGGTTTTTGTTTAACGGATATGTCCGCCACGACACGCAGACGGGTGAGGAACAGGTCTTTGCGCTGCCTCAAGGGGTTTACGCGAGTGAGAGCCCGATGGTGCCGCGCAAACAGGCGGTTAGCGAAGACGACGGATATCTTGTCACATTTCTCATCGACGAGAACACCGCCGCCTCTGAGCTGGCCATCCTCGATGCAAGCGACATCACCAAAGGCCCGGTCGCGCGCGCCCGGCTTCCGCACAAAATCTCAAGCGGTGTGCACGCAGCCTGGGTCGAGCATTCCCAATTGCGCAAAGACGCCGCTCTCCGCGCCCAGACGGCTGCCGCTTAAGCGCGCCTTCTATACCAAACGGCGAACCATTACGCCCAGTACATCTTCTGGTGCTACGCGGCCCGCCGATTGCACTTCAGACCCGCCTTTGCGCTCTGCGCTCAAATGGACACCGCCTTTGCGGCCCACAGCGGTGACCTTTTGGACGATTTTGCCAATATCTGGATGGAGCGCCAAAACGGTGTCTCCCCGCTTTGGACGTATTTTAGACTTAAAGAGGACCACGCTGCCTTTTGGCAGTCGCGGTTCCATGCTTTTGTCTTTAACCACGGCGACCCGATAACCGATCATGCGCTGAACTGGTAAGCTAAGTACCAGGTTTGTGCCAAGTCCCCAAAGACGCCTTTTTACAAATTCGTGATCCAGCTTCTTGGAGGCGCCGCGATCTGAAACAGTAAAATTGCAACTTTTCTCCAGTCCAAGCATTGGCTAATGGACACCCAATTCCAACCCAGGAGACTTTCTAAGATGGCTTTTGATCTCATCGACCTACCCTACGGCGACGACGCGCTCGCACCAGCGATCTCATCGGAAACCTTGTCATTCCACCATGGCAAGCACCACAAGGCATATGTGGACAAAATGAACGCAGCCATCGAGGGCACAGCGCACGATGATGCAGCTCTTGAGGCCGTTGTTGCCGATGCCCGCGCATCGAACGCTGGCCTGTTCAACAACGCCGCGCAAACATGGAACCATGCGTTCTACTGGCATTCGCTCGCCGGTGAAGAAACCGCACCTTCAGACGAACTCAAAGCGAAGATTGAAACCGCGTTTGGCTCGATTGATGAACTCAAGTCGCAGCTCAAATCGCGCGGCGCAGGCCACTTTGCCAGCGGCTGGGTATGGCTTGCCGAAAAAGACGGCACACTCTCCATCCAAGAAACCCACGACGGCGACACGCTTGCAGACAGCGACTTTAATCCGCTTCTGACAATCGACGTGTGGGAGCACGCCTATTACATCGACCACCGCAATGCGCGCCCTGCGTATCTTGACGCGGTTGTTGACGGTAAACTCAACTGGGCTTTCGCGAGCGAAAACCTCGAGCGTGGCAGCACTTGGGTCTATCCAAAGTAAACCTCGCACATAGTCGAAAAAAGGCCCGGCCCGCATCAATTGCGGCGCCGGGCTTTATTTTGATTTGAACTCAGGTCTATCTTCAGAGAAGAGAATGCGAACGACTTTACAAGTTCGCCACTAATCCGCATACCCTTACTAGCTAAAGCAGATGTCTGCTTTGCATAGGGGGTGGAAATATGAAACTTTTATACACAAGGATTATTATATCGTCATTTGCGCTTTCATCGTTTTCATTTGCAGCTTCGGCGCAAGAGAGTGAGAACGGCAGTATCGGGGCAGATGTAGACGCAACAACGATATGCAATGCAAGCTCGTCAAGCGATGCCAACACAGCTGACTTGGAAGTCATTCAAGATGGTTTTCGCGCCACTGGCTACATTTCCATGATCGCTTGTGAACCTGAAGAAGATAGCGTTGGCCGACCATTGGCAGGCAATTATACGCGCTGGGTCGTCAAGCCTGGGCCCGTGTTTCAATATGATGGACAACGCGTCTATTCATTCGAAGGCAGAGGCTGGCTTGCCAAACTGTTTTCGGACCGTGTCATCGAAACCTCGCATTCGCTGCAAATTGAGATGGCTGCACCCACCGTCCAGTTTCCCATCCCCCTTTCCACCTTCAAATATAACGAGGAAGGTGAAAACGGGGTCGAATTCACGACAAGCCTCCGAAACCATGCATTCGATCAGACTTATTTCAAGGTGAACTCCAACACGACACTGGATGTCACAGCCCGCGCTCAACATTCTTTCCGCACAAGCTATTCTGGTGCCGTCGAAGTGCTCAATGCTGTTCAAGACGCCGTGAAGCTGGTCGCTCCTACTTCCACTTTGCTTACCTCGATCAATAACGATCAACTCACCAAAACCTCGAATGCCATCAATGAGGTCGGGAGTTCGTTGTTTGACAAAAGCTTCGATGAAACGGTGGAAGACGGCTTCAGCATCGAGGCTTGGCACGAGAAAAAGCGGGTTTTGGTTATCGTTCAACTGCCGTTTGAAATCACATCACACGAGCGCAACCGAAGAATTGGCTCTACAAATCGCAGACGTTCGAGCAAAGAATCCATCTATCTTTCCTATTGGCTCGCCCTCGCATGCCCGCGCAAATCTATGTTTGAAACAAAGGATTTGTGCGATAACGGTCATCAAGCCAATCCGTCTACCGGCACCATTTTAAACTTTGAAATGGCGGCCAATAAGACCGTCCAGCAATTTTTGAGCGATCAGCAATGGTACAAGGATTTTCTTGTTTCTGACGACTTTAAAAATCGCCCGGACCAATCTGCGGACACCGCTGCTCGCAGGACAAGCTTGCTCGGATTTTGTCGCCGCATCGGCAATGCTTTTCATCATGCAGGCTTTAATGACAGTGACACGAGAACCATCGTTCTGGCAGCGATTGACGGCATGCCCGAACTTGCGCCGATGTCATCCAACTTGAGTTCGGCATGCGGCAGCCTTTCAAGGAATAATGATGAAGGCGTGCTGGGGCTCAAGAGCGTTCCGTTGGCTCGGTAGAAAAGTCTGCCAAGTCTCTTCACCCACCCGCATGGTAGAAATCGTACACCGTCCTCGCCACCGCATCGCTAACACCAGGGGCTCGTTGGAGGTCTTGCAGCGAGGCGGCGCGGACCTTTGAGGCGGTGCCGAAATGGAGAAGCAGCGCACGTTTGCGGGCCGGGCCAATGCCGGGGATTTCGTCCAAAGGGCTCGCGGTGATCGCTTTGGAGCGTTTCGCACGGTGCGCGCCGATGACGTAGCGGTGGACTTCATCGCGCAGGTTCTGGGCGTAATAAAGCACGGGCGAATTGGTCGGTAGCATCTTTTCGCGTCCGTCAGGAAAATGGAACACCTCGCGCCCCTCGCGCCCGTGGTGGGGGCCTTTGGCGATGCCGATGACTGCGAACGCATCGGCTAGGCCGTATTCTTCGAGCACGCTCATCACTGAGGACAATTGGCCTTTCCCGCCGTCGATCAGCAGTAGGTCGGGTAGGATGGACTTGTGGCCTTTGGCTCCCCTCCCGCTTGCGGGAGGGGTTGGGGTGGGCCTTCGCCGTTGGTGGTTTCCGCAAACTTACGAAAGCGGCGTTCCATCACCTCGCGCATCATCGCAAAGTCGTCATTGGTCTGCGCGGACTTGATGTTGAACTTGCGATATTGCGACTTTTCAAAGCCTTCGGGCGATGCGACCACCATCGCGCCCACGGCCTTTGCGCCTTGGATGTGGGAGTTGTCGTACACCTCGATGCGCTGCGGCGGCTCGTCGAGCTCCAGAAATTCAGCCAACTCGCGCTGAACTTTAGCCTTGGTCCCGCTCTCGGCGAGCCTGCGATCAAGCGCCTCCACAGCGTTTCGCTCGGCCTGCGCCATCAACTTGCGCCGGTCGCCGCGCTGAGGGATCGAGATGGTGACTTTCTTATCGGCAAGCTCGGTAAGAGCGGCCTCTATCAGCTCCTCCTCGGGCAGTTCGCGGTCCACCAGAACGCTCGGCGGCGGCGGCACTTCCTCGTAAAATTGCAGCATGACGTTGGCGAGGACTTGCGCTTCTTCGACATCCTTGATGTGGCTGGGGAAAAAGGCGCGGTGGCCCCAGTTTTGCCCGCCACGGATAAAGAAAGCTTGGACGCACATCTGCCCGCCCTTTGCCGCAATCGCGAAGACGTCCGCATCGCCCACATTCTTGGCGTTGATAGCCTGCGAGCCTTGGATAAAGGTCGCCGCGCGCAGTCGGTCGCGAAGGATCGCGGCTGTCTCAAAATCCAAGTCTTCGGCAGCCTTGGCCATCTGCTTTTCAAGATCGGCCTGCACCTTGCCCGATTTGCCTGCGAGGAAATCCTTCGCTTGAGCGACCAGCGCGGCATAGTCAGGCTCGCTTACCCGGCCCACACACGGCGCAGAACACCGCTTGATCTGATAGAGCAGGCATGGCCTATCGCGATTGTTAAAAAAGCTGTCTGTGCAAGACCTTAGGAGGAATAGTTTCTCCAGCGCATTAAGCGTCGTGTTGACTGATCCAGCGCTGGCGAACGGTCCATAATAATTGCCCTTCGCCCGCCGTGCCCCTCGATGTTTGTGGATGCGCGGGAATTCGTGATCGGCGCGCAAAAGGATGAAAGGAAAGCTCTTATCATCGCGCAGCAACACGTTGAAAGGCGGGCGGTATCTTTTGATCAGCTGCGCTTCGAGGAGCAGCGCCTCAGCCTCTGAGTTGGTGGTGACAATCTCCATCGAGCGGCACTGCGAGACCATACGCTGGAGCCGGTTCGTAAGCTGATTGACAGCTGTGTAATTGACCACCCGCGCCTTTAAGCTGCGCGCCTTGCCAACATACAGCACATCGCCGCGCGCATCGAGCATCCGGTAGACGCCCGGAATGGGTTTGAGCGTGTTTACAACCTCGCGAATGGCGGCGACGCCGACCTCTAAATTGGGTGTGGCGCGCGCAACGGTGGTGGCCGCCTGAGCTTCATTGAAGCGCTCAGCACCATCGGGATTATAGGGGCGTCCCGTTCCATCTTTCTTCGGCGCATTGGGCATGCGGCATAGATAGGACGCACACCCGTCCATTGGCAATGAGCGGGCGAGCCTCTATCGGCTACAAAATGGAGCATTATGACGCGATAATCCTCGGCGGCGGCGCTGCTGGCCTTATGTGCGCTGCGCAAGCTGGCAAGCGCGGCCTTCGCGTCGTGGTGCTGGAAAAGGCGGAGCAGCCGGGGAAGAAAATCCTGATTTCTGGCGGTGGGCGCTGCAATTTCACCAATGTGGATGCGGGGCCTGCGAATTACCTTTCCGACAACCCGCATTTCGCGAAGTCAGCGCTGGCCCGTTATACCCCTCGCGATTTCATAGAACTCGTCGATAAACACGGCATTGCTTGGCATGAAAAGACGCTGGGCCAGCTGTTTTGCGATGGGTCCGCCAAACAGATTGTGCAGATGCTCCTCGATGAATGCGGGGAGAGCGTGGACGTCCTGTGCGATGCGTTTATCAGTGCGGTTGTAAAAGATGGCGACATGTTCGCAGTCTCAGCCAGCGGACAGACCTTCGCCGCCCCCAACCTCGTGATCGCCACTGGAGGGCCCTCCATTCCGAAAATGGGCGCAACCGGCTTTGCCTATGACCTTGCGCGGCAGTTCGGCCTCAAAGTGGTCGAACCGCGCCCTGCCCTCGTGCCGCTGACGCTTGGCGGAGATGACGTTCTGTTTCGCGAGCTTTCCGGGGTGTCGGCCCCGGTGCGCGCGACCGCTGGAACAAAGAAACGCCCCGGACGCTATAGGGCAAGCTTCGATGAGGCGGCGCTTTTCACACACAAAGGGCTTTCAGGCCCCGCAATCCTGCAAATCTCCTCCTACTGGCGCCCCGGAGAGGAAGTGGGGATCACCTTCCTTCCCCAAGCCGATACCGATTGGCTGTTAGAGCTCAAACGCGACCGCCCGCGTGCTCGCATCAAGTCAGCTTTGCGAGAACACCTGCCTGACCGTCTCGCTGATGCGCTTGCAGAGAAACTTGGCATCGACAGCGAACTGGGCAATGTGTCCGACAAGGCATTGAAAGACGCTGGAGAAAAGCTTGCCAACTGGCGCTTCTGCCCCAGCGGTTCGGAAGGTTTCGCCAAGGCCGAAGTCACCATCGGCGGTATCGCCACCAGCGAGCTGTCCAGCAAGACGATGGAAGCCAAGAGCATCCCCGGGCTTTACGTTATCGGAGAGGCAGTGGATGTGACGGGCTGGCTTGGCGGCTACAATTTCCAATGGGCCTGGGCGAGCGGCGTTGCTTGCGGTGATGCTTTGAGCTCCACCTGACTGGCCAAGCATAACGTGGGCGTCAGCTTGTCACGTTTCAAAGAAGTGCTACCTCTTGCAACAGGGACCGGGAAACACGGCCGGTAGGGATAATCGTAGGAGAGCACTTTTGCAGCAACTGCAGGGCATGGATTCATCATTTGTGGCGATGGAATCGCCCAATTCTCCAATGCACATTGGCAATCTGCTGATCTACAATCCGGCAACAGCCCCCGGCGGATTTGTGCGTTTCAAAGACATCCTTGAATTCTTCCGCAGCCGCTTGCAGCTTTCCAAAACCATGCGTCAGCGCCTCGTGCGCGTGCCGTTTGACCTCGATTATCCTTATTGGATTGAAGACCCGGATTTCGACCTCGAATATCACCTTCGCCATGTGGCTCTGCCCAAGCCGGGTGATTGGCGGCAATTGTGCATCCAAACCGCGCGTATTCACGCGCGGCCCCTGGACCTCAACCGTCCCCCATGGGAGTTCACCGTGGTTGAGGGCTTGGACAATGTGCCGGGCTATCCTCCCGGGTGCTTCGCCTTTGTGACAAAGGTTCACCACGCGGCCATCGACGGGATGAGCGGGATTGACCTGATGGAGGCGATCCACACGCTCGCCCCGCACGCGCCGCCGCCAAACAAGCCCGATGAGTGGAAGCCTGAGAAAATCCCTGGTCCGGTCGAACTTCTAGGGAAGTCTTACATCAACGGTCTGATTAATCCGCTCAAACAAGCAAAGGTCGCAGCCCAGGCGGTGCCGGGCGTAGCGAATGCGATCAAGGGCCTCATCACGAGCGAATTTAAACTCACCAGCGACTATGTGCCGCCGCGCACGCGCTTCAACAAATCCATCTCGCCCCACCGCGTGGTGGAAGGTCAACGCTTCGCGCTTGCAGATATCAAAACGATCCGCGCGCTTGCGCCTGACCTCATAACCAAGGTCAACGATGTCGCGCTCACCATTATCGGCGGGGCGCTGCACAAATATCTGACGGCAAAAGACGATCTGCCCAAAGCAACCATGACCGCCATGGCGCCGATTTCGGTGCGCTCAAGCGATAAAAAGGGCGACATGGGCAATGAGGTCGCAGCCATGATCGCTCCTTTGGGCACCCATATTGCTGACCCGGCGGAGCGCCTCAGATACGTCTTTGGCCGCACCAGCAATTCCAAAGCAATGACCAATGCCATGGGCGCACGCACGATGACCGAGGTCTCGAAGGTCAATCCGCTGCTCTATATGGCTCTGGGTGCGCAATTGTTCAGCCGTGTCAGCATCGCCCACCGCGTCGCTATGCCGTTCAATACGGTGGTGACGAACGTGCCGGGGCCGCCCGTTCCGATCTATTCGGCGGGTGCGAAGATGGAAAGCATGGCTTTGTCGCTGATCTGTCTTTCTGATGGTCTGGGCCTCGCGCACGTTGTGCAATCCTACTGCGACGAGGCCTATATCAGCTTCACCGCCTGCCGCGACCTTATGCCTGATCCTGAGTTCTATTCTGAGTGTCTCAAGAAAAGCTTTGATGAGATGCTCGCGGCGGCCAAAGCAGCGCAAAAAGCTCCGGCACCGACCCAGAAGCCGGTTGCGAAAAAGGCAGCCCCGCGTAAAGCTCCAGCCAAGAGGTCCGCGGCCCAGAAACCCGCAGCCACGAAACCTGCAGCCACGAAATCCGCAGGCAAAAAAACTGCGGCCAAAAGACCAGCCAAACGCAAGCCTGCCAAAGCCTCGGCAGCGCGTATTGCCGAGGAAAGCAAATAATGGCCACCCTTCCCACATTGCGCAAACTCCCTCCCCTGCCCGGCAGCATCGTTGTCGATGACACCAAAACACGCGGCAAAGTGCCGGTCGAACCGCGCGCACCGCACCCATTCTGGGCCTTGTCTGAGGGGCGCGCCGTGTTTGAATTTGGCGCATTTTTCGCCTCCAGAGCCTACCTTTCCACCCTGCCAAAAGGTGACGGGCATAGCGTGATGACGCTTCCCGGTTTCATGGCCACCAACAGCTCAACCGTGCCTTTGCGCGGGCTGTTAAAAAGCCTTGGCTATGACGCCCATGGCTGGGATTCTGGCCGCAATGTCCGCGTCAACGAAGAGCTTGTTTCAAAGCTCGAGGCGCAGATTGACCGTTTGTTTGAGGAAAGTGGCCGCAAAATCTCGCTGATTGGATGGAGCCTTGGCGGAGTGCTGGCGCGCGAGCTGGCAAAGCTTCGCCCTGAGAAAATCCGTCTTGTGATGAGCCTTGGTAGCCCGATCACCGATGACCGCGCGCATACCAATGCCTCGCGTCTTTTTGAGTTTTTCAACGGCAATGAGCCTGAAGAAATCCGCGATGGTCAGTTCCGCGGGCTTGATGTGGCACCGCCTGTACCCACAACCTCGGTTCTCACCAAAACCGACGGTGTGGTTCATTGGCGCGGCAGCGTTCAGGACCCGGACAAAGCGAGCGGCGCTCCAACGGAAAACATCCGCGTTTTTGCAAGCCATCTCGGGCTTGGCGTGAATCCCAGCGTGATGATCGCCATTGCAGACCGCCTTGCGCAGGCTGAAGGTGAATGGGCTCCATTCCGAGCCCCCATCCATCAAAGCTGGATGTTCCCCAAGCTAGAAACAGCCTGAGGCTAAACCCAGACCCTAGAACAATTTGCGAATATCAATGCCGACGAAACGGCCAACTGGATCAATCAGAAGCGGTTGGAAGTTCAGCGGTGTGTCGCCATTCTCGTCTACGACATTGAGCTGTGCATCAAAAATATTGTCGGCGCGCAATGAGACGCGCACATTCTTCAAAATTGGGCTTTGGCTGCCGGTCAGCTGGTCGATATTGGCAAACAGCCTGAGATCAAATCGCGCGATATCATTGAAGAAGATCGTGCTCGATCCGGGGAGGCCCGATCCGTCGAGCCGCGTGGGGCCAGTGTAACGTCCCGAGAGGCGCATACCCATACCTTGCCCAAACAGCCCGGCTTCAAGGCGCGTGTTGTGACGCGGCTGGCCAAAGGCGTTGGTGGATTGTCCATCAAGCTGGTCAAGCGGCGCGAGGCCAGGCGCGATCAGAATCTCATTTTCAAGCTCAATTGTGTGGTTGAGCGAGAGGAAATAGCGAAAACCTGGGGCATTGCGCCGTGCAAGCGGGTTAAAGCCAGCGGGCGGACCGCCGCGTTGGGTATTGGAGTTACCACTGCCAGAACCGCCGGATGCACCGCCAGATGCGCCGCCGGATGCGCCGCCAGATTCTGCCTCGCAGAAGCGTGCACGAAGACCCGCAATCCGCTCAGAGGAAAGCGTGCCGTCCTCACCGCGCAGCCGGTCGATCATAAAGCCGGCCATATTGGGATCAAAGCCGGGAATGGCGTCTGACACATCCTCGCCGCGCTCAATACGCGCAACGAGATTGCGCAGCTTCGTCTCGCCATCCTCAGCGCACACCAGTGAACGGAAGGCTGCAAAGCTTTCACCCATTGGCCCGGCTGGACGTCCAGCGGGGCGGCCATTGGTAGGAGGACCATCGAAAGACCCACCGGGGGGACCGCCTGGAGGGCCGCCCGCAGGACCACCGCGCGGCCCTCTCATGGCGGTTGGGTCCATGCTACAGATGCGGGTGCGCGCCGCGGCGAGGCGTTCCGGGTCAATCTGACCATCTGCGTCCTTCATCCGCTCTACCATGCGCATCAAGCGCGGGGAGCCGCCTCCCGGAATGATTGCCGTAACATCTTCTCCATTCGCGATTGCATTGGCGAGGCGGGTAAGCACCTCCAGACCATCATCGGCGCAGATCCGCTCCCGCAGTTGCAAAAACGCGGCGCGCCGTCCGCCGCCTGCTGCTGGAGCGCCGCCTGCTGCTGGTGTGCCGTTTCCAGGAGGGCCTGCTGCGCCCGGAGGAGGTCCAGCCGCCGCCGAAGCGATTGCTGGGCGTTCTGCGCCTGCATTCGGTCCGCCGCGGCCACCTAGGCGACCACCGCGAGCAGGACCGGAAGGGCCTCCGCGCTCGCTCCCACCAATCCTCCCGCGCAAATTCAGGCTGAAGCTAAGCCTATCCGCGCGTGTTTCGGCAAAGGTCACTTGGCGGCGGTCAAGCGCGATCAAGGTCCCGCCTGCATCGCGCGTAATTCGGTCAGGAAAGGCGGCTTCGATCTCCGAGGTCACTTGCGGAAACGCGCTCACCACATCATCGGACCGGTTGCGAATATACTCGACCTGAAACCGCGCGCCTTCCCAAAAGGGAAGCTCCCAATTGGCGGCAAATTTCCAGTCGCGCTGGGTCTCTGCGACGAGGTCAGGGTTGCCGCCTGTTGTCACCGTTGCAAGAACCGTTTCGCCGTTGACGAAATCGAACACGGGCACATTCAAAGTTTCAACCAGCGGCGCGCCAAGCGCGCTGATCCCCGGCGCAACATCGCGAACAATGTAGTTTGCCGATAAATCGAGATTTCCAAACGGAGACCAGCTGAGCCCAAGGGTGTAGTCCCCCAAAGTGCCAAAGTCCGACAGCTCTTGCAGACCCACTTGCGCATTGAGGGTGAAGCTGCCCAGCGCATCAGCAAACCCCTCGCGGCGGCTGGTGATCGGGATGACAAAGTTGGCGCCTGTCGACAGGTCGCCCCGGTTTAGGCGCACAGGCAGATTGGTGCGCGTGTCGTCGCTCTCAAGACGCTGCCAATCATAGCCGACATCAAAAGTCGCAATGACCCCTCCCCCTGGCAGATACGCCAGCGGGCCGCGCAATGTGGTGAGCGAACTTGTCGTGATACTGCGCGAAAATGCCGTGTCGGTGGTGATTTCAACGCTGGCGGGCAGCGCAGCGTCCAGCGCCAACGCGCCCGCAAGCGCTTGGGCCTGCAATTCGGACGTGTCGAACCGGCTGTCGATGCGCTGGGTGGTCTCAGAAAAACCGGCATCAATCGTGCTGGTCAAGCGGAAGGCGTTGATGGGGCTGGTGAACGAACCTGAGGCGTTCACCAAATCCTGCGATCTGCGGCTTTCCAGCGGCGTTTCCTCGCCGAATGTGCGAATTGCACTGTTGCCTGCGCCATCTGTCAAAGTCACTATATTGAGACCTTGCAAAGACAGGCTGTCGGTGCGCTCATAATTGGCATTGGCCGACACAGATATTCCGCTGTCAACAAACGCTTTGGCCCAGCTTACATTGCCTTCGAGTGACCGGCTGTCAGCGATGAGCGAGCGAAACGGCGCTTGATCAGGATCGCCCTGCACATCGGAAATTGACCCATCCGTTTGCATAATGTCGCGCTCATCTTCGGTCAGGAGTGAGGTGTCGTTTGCTTCCAGATTGACATTGATCCGTGCGCCATTGGCGATTTGCAAAAACCCAAGCTCTTGTTCGCGCTGGTAATATCCGCCGCGCGACGGGCCTTCAAATTCAAACTCAACCTCCGCGTTGCGGTAATTGTCTTTAAGGATAAGGTTGATCACGCGCCGATCAGGGGCAAAACCGAAACGCTGGGCAACTTCCTCTGGGAAGACCTCAACTTTTTCGAGTGCCTCGGGCGGGTATTGGAAAAGCTCACGGAAGGAACCGGGGCGAATACCGTTCACGAGGATGACCGGCCTTCCGCCGCCCCCTCGCCCACGCGATGAGCCGGATTGCGCCGTGATCTGCGTTACCAGGTCGGCAATCGAGGCGACACCTTCAGCGGCAATCTCCTCTTCATTCAGTTCAAGAATGGGAGCCTGCTCGACATCAAGCTGGCCGCGAAGCCGCCTGCCTTGAACGACGATGCTGCCAACTCCTGCTTCATCTTCAATAGGTTCCGGAGATTGCTCAACAAGAGGCTCGCTTTCCTGCGCGATCGCAGGATGAGCCATAATTGCACAGACTGAAGCGCCCGCAAGAAGGGCGGCTCGGGGAAAGCGGAAGAGGGTCATTCAGGGCCTATTGAGCTGTTAACGCCGCCAATTACAGCGATGCTTTGTATCACTTTGCATCAGAACAAACGGGTACGGCACAGGATTTGATGCAACACAGCACTCGTTTCGCTCCGAATTTTGTCAATAACGCACGAGGCTTCCCTTTTGTTCTCACCATCGCTAAACGGCCCGCAAGATACGACTAACACCCACCACATTACGGGCGGCATTCAGTCTGCCCCGGTAAAGAAACGAGATATAGGAAACCCATGGCCAAAGAAGAACTACTCGAAATGCGCGGGCGCGTCGTCGAGCTGCTCCCAAACGCGATGTTCCGGGTAGAGCTTGAAAACGGTCACGAAGTGCTTGGACACACCGCTGGCAAAATGCGCAAGAACCGCATCCGCGTGCTGGTGGGTGACGAAGTGCTCTGCGAACTTACGCCCTACGACCTTACCAAGGCGCGCATCACCTATCGCTTTATGCCGGGCCGCGGCGGTCCCGGACCACAATAAGCCTGTGCGCCGATGAGCGCGCTTCACCTTACCCTTGCGTCTGCATCGCCCCGGCGGCGAGACCTATTGGCGCGCCTCGGGGTAACGCCTGACGCCGTGACGCCGGCCGATATTGATGAAACGCCTGCCTCGGCAGAGCGCCCGCGCGACTATGCACTGCGCATGGGGCGGGAAAAAGCGCTTGCGGTTTCGGCGGATGGCTTTGTTCTGGCAGGCGATACAGTGGTTGCCGCGGGACGCCGAATTTTGCCTAAGACCGAGGAAGAGAGTGAGGCGCGCGATTGCTTGAAGCTTCTCTCAGGTCGGCGGCATGTTGTCCTCACCAGTGTGGTTTTGCGAGCGCCTGATGGGAGCGTGCGCGAGCGGCTCAACGAAAATGTCGTGCGCTTCAAAAACCTCTCCACCGAGGAGGTCGACACATATATCTCGGGCGGGGAATGGCGCGGGAAAGCAGGCGGCTATGCGATCCAGGGACAAGCTGAGGCTCTTATCCAGTGGATGAAAGGCTCGCACTCGGGCGTCATGGGATTGCCGCTTTATGAAACGCGGGCGCTTTTGAAGGCTGCAGGGTTTGAGATTGGATAAACGTCAGGATTTGCCCACCCCCAACCCCTCCCGCATGCGGGAGGGGAGCGAGACTTGGCGAGCCGAAGGCGAGCTTAGTCGCAGCGGGGTGGGCCTGTGACGTGGCTCATCGAACACGGCATCGGTGAGACCCGCAAGCTTCTCATTGAAAATGGCGAGGTCATCGCGAGCCGCCTCCAATGGCCCGGCGAACTCACCGCAGGGTCGATCCATTCGGCTCAGCTCACCCACAAGGCAAGCGGCGCAAGGCGCGGGACAGTCACCCTTAAGAACGGGCAAGAGACGTTGGTTGACCACCTGCCCAAAGAGGCCACCGAAGGACTTTGCGGACATGTGCGCATAGCGCGCGGGCCTATTGCAGAACGAGGCCGGTTTAAACTGCCGCAGGCACGCTGGGTGGAAGGCTGCCCTGCCCCGCCCTCAGGCCGCGGCACGCCCACTCACCGCTTTGAAGCGGGCGCATGGGAAGAGGTTTGGCACGCGGCATCTTCGGGCCGCATAGCCTTTTCTGGCGGCGAAATCCTGTGCGCGGTGACGCCGGGCATGACGGTGATCGACGTGGACGGCGCGCTCCCACCCCGCGAACTCGCCCTCGCGGCCGTCCCTGCCATCGCAAAGGCGCTGCGCTGGTTTGATATGGGCGGCAACATCGGGATCGACTTTCCAACGCTTGAGGCCAAAGCCGATCGCCGCGCGGTGGACGAGGCATTGGGCTATGCGCTCAACGATTGGCCGCATGAGCGCACTGCCATGAACGGTTTTGGCTTTGTCCAGATCATTGCGCGCCTTGAAGGGCCCTCGCTGCTGCACAGGTTTGCCACTTCGCGCACCGGCATGTGCGTCCGGTATGCGTTGCGGGTCGCTGAGCGCGCAGAAGGCACCGGCCCTGTGCTGCTCCTCACCGTTCACCCTGCCCTTAAGGCAAAACTCAAATCCGAATGGCTGGACGAACTTCGCCGCCGCACAGGCCGCGAGGTGCGGATAGAGACAAATCCTGCCCTTGCACTCGAAGCGCCCCAAGCCCAGATTATAGCGCAATGAACCACACCGCCAAACTCTGCCCTATCTGCAAGCGCGCCCGCACCGAGGAATTTACGCCCTTCTGCTCACAGCGCTGCAAGGACCGCGATCTGGCGCGGTGGTTTGGCGATGGATACTCCGTCCCCGGTGAGCCTGCCGATCCTGAACAATTCGTCCAAAGCGAGTGGGAAAACCGAGATTAGGCATAAAAGGCGAATTGCGGCCCATTTCTCTCTTGCCAAGTTGCCCAAGCCGCGCCATAGCGCCGCTTCATTTGCTCGCCGGGGCGCTTTTTCAAGCCTCGTCGCCGCAGCGAATGCCCGGGTAGCTCAGGGGTAGAGCAGCGGATTGAAAATCCGCGTGTCGGTGGTTCGATTCCGCCCCCGGGCACCACGCTGAATATAAGGGAACTCTTGAAAAATGTCCCGCCGCTCCAAACTCTACGAAGGCAAAGCCAAGATCCTATATGAGGGTCCAGAACCCGGCACGCTGATCCAATATTTCAAGGATGATGCAACCGCATTTAACGCGGAAAAAAAGGGCACAATCAACGGCAAAGGCGTGATCAACAATCGCATTAGCGAGCATGTCTTCACCCGCCTTTCGCACATCGGCATTCCCACCCACTTCATTCGCCGCCTCAATATGCGCGAACAATTGGTGCGTCAGGTTGAGATCATCCCGATTGAGGTGGTTTTGAGGAATGTTGCTGCGGGTTCGATTTGCAAGCGCTTGGGATTGGAAGAGGGCGAGCCCCTCCCCCACACACTGATCGAATATTACTACAAGGACGATGCGCTGGGCGACCCATTGATCGCAGAAGAGCACATCGCCTGTTTCAATTGGGCCAGTCAGGAAGAGATGCAGGATATCTCGTCCATGGCGATCCGCATCAATGATTTTCTGAGCGGACTGTTTGCCGCAATCGACATCCGGCTTGTCGATTTCAAACTCGAGTTTGGCCGGCTTTTCGACGGCGACTTCAGCCGCGTGATCCTCGCCGATGAGATCAGCCCCGACGGGTGCCGCCTGTGGGATATGGCGAGCGGTGAAAAACTCGACAAGGACCGCTTTCGCCGCGATATGGGCGGTGAGGAAGAGGCTTACCGCGAGGTTGCGCGCCGCCTCGGCTTGTTGCAGAATGAGGACACAGGGCCGGGCGAGGTCCTCGACCTATCCAGCCACCGTTCGCGCCTGCGCGGGACACCTCCTTCAAAGAAATAAGCTGACATACATCAAAGAGTGGTTAGTCTCAGCATCTCAAAGAGATGAAAGACTAGAAGCATTGATGAAATTTGCTGCCTGCGCCTTTGTCGCAGGGACCTTCGCCCTATCGCAGCTCGCCCTGTTTGCGCCGCTCGCAGCGCAGCAACAGGACCAAACAAGCGCTGCAAGCAGCAGCGAAGCGGAGCCCACATGGGCCTATGAGGCCAGCGACGTCCCCGTTGATCCGGCGTATGTTTTCGGCACCCTGCCCAATGGAATGCGCTATATCCTGCGGGAGAATGCAACGCCTGAAGGCACCGCAATTGTTCGAATGCGCATCGGTTCTGGATCGCTCGCTGAGAACGAGAACGAACGCGGCCTCTCTCATTTCTTGGAGCACATGGCCTTCAATGGTTCGACCAATATTCCCGAAGGTGAGATGATCCCCTTGCTAGAGCGTGAGGGGCTCGCCTTTGGCGCTGATACCAACGCGGCGACCGGGTTCGAGGCGATTACCTACATGCTTGATCTGCCGCGCAATGATGAGGCGCTGCTTGAAACAGCAATGATGCTCATGCGCGAAACTGCAAGCGAGCTTACCATCGCACCTGACGCCGTTGATCGGGAACGCGGCGTGATCTTAGCCGAACGCCGCGATCGGCGCGGCTATTCCCAGCGTGCGCGCGAAGATGGGTTTGAATTTATCTCCCCCGGCGCGCGCTACACACAGCGCCTGCCAATTGGAACGCTGGAAGTCATTGAAAATGCGAGCGCAGCTGACCTTCGCGGGCTTTACGAGCGGACCTACACACCTTCGAACACAGTGCTTGTCATTGTCGGCGATTTTCCGATTGAGGTAATGGAACAGGCGATCCGCTCGCGGTTTTCCGATTGGGCGCCTGCACCTGTGCCAGCAGAACCGTTGACCGGACCAGTTGATGTGAGCCGGAAGGGTGAGAGCGATATTTTCCTCGATCCGGCGCTTTCCGAAAGCCTGACGCTGACCATGCTGGCGCCGTATATCGACGAGCCGGACACGGTCACAGCGCGCGAGCAATCAATTTTGCGAGGGATCGCTTATGGGATCATCCGGCGGCGCATATCGCGTGCTGCCCGCTCGGCGCAGCCACCCTTTCGCGCTGCCCGGTTCTCGCAGGGCTCTATCTTCGAGGACGCACGCACCAACACTTTGACCATCGCAAGCGAGGATGGAAAATGGCGCGAGGCGATGCAGGCGGCTGTTCAAATCGTCCACGAAGCCGCCGTTCACGGCTTCACCAAAGCGGAGGTCGCGGAACAACTCGCCAATATCCGCACGACGCTTGAAAACCAAGTGGCAGGCGCGGTGACGCGGTCTAATGGTGCCTATGCAAGAGGCGCACTCAACCTTGTCGCGAGCGAGACGGTCCCAACAGAGCCAAAGTTCGCACTGGCTTTGTTCGAGCGCATCGCGAGCGCGGTGACGCCTGAAAGCGTGGCCGCAGCCTTTCGCGAGCGCCTTATTCCCTTTGGCGATCCTTTGATCCGCTTTCAGGGCCGCATCCGGCCAGAAGGCGGTGAAGATGCTCTGCGCACGGCCTTTACCGAGGCCATGGCGTTGCCGATCAGCGCGCCCGAAGAGGTAAGCGCAAAGGCGTTTGCCTACAGCGATTTTGGAACTCCCGGAGAGGTCGTCCTCGACACACGCGATGAGCGGCTGGGCTTTCGCTATATCACCTTTGCCAACAATGTGCGTCTGACCCTCAAGACGACAGACATTCGCGAAGACCGCGTGGCGTACCGGCTGCTTTTGGATGGCGGTGCGCTTATGAACACGCCCGAAGATCCGCTGCGCACCTATCTCATCGGAGCGCTTTCGGCAGGCGGGCTTGGCAAGCACAGCCGTGATGAATTGCAGACTATTTTGGCAGGACGCAGCGTTGGTTTCAGCGCATCCAACAGCGCAGAAGCATTCAGTTTCACGGGCGGCACGACACCGCGCGACCTTAATTTGCAGATGCAACTGCTCACAGCAGGTCTTACAGATCCCGGCTACCGCGCTGAAGGTATTGAGCAATTTAAGCGCGGTATCGACAATTTCTTTGCAACGCTCAATTCCACCCCCTTCAGAGCCTACGGCAATGCGGCAGGCGCGATCCTTTCAGAAGGAGACCCGCGTTTCAGCCTCCAGCCCAAAGAGGCCTTCTTTGCGCTCGATTACGCCAAATTGGCAGGCGCTATTGGAGACCGGCTGGAAAGCGGCGCGATTGAACTCGCCCTTGTCGGGGATTTTGATGAGAACGCAGCAATCGCAAGCGTTGCAGCCACACTCGGCGCCTTGCCTGCTCGTGAAGCTGAATTTCGCCCCCGCAACGAGGCGCGCACACGCCGTTTTACAAAAGAACGCCTCCAGCACACCCTCAGCCATGACGGGGAAACCGATCAAGCGCTTGTCCGTATGGTATGGCCAACCGATGATGACAGCGATTTTGCGCAGGAATTGCGTCTTTCGCTTTTGGCACGAACGGTCCGGATTGAGCTGACCGACCGTCTGCGAGAGGAATTGGGTCAGGCCTATTCCCCCAACGCTTCCAGTTCGATGAGCAAGATCTACCCCGGCTACGGCACCTTCACACTCACAGCCTCGCTTGATGTGGCTGAAGTCGAAGAGGCGCGCAAAGCCATCGCTGCGATGATCACGGATTTTCGCGAAAAGCCGATTGAGCCCGACCTTATTCAGCGCGCCCGGCAGCCATTGCTTGAGGCGTATGACAATGCTCTCAAATCGCTTGGGGGATGGATGCAGCTTGCCGACCGTGCCCAAAGCGAGGCAGAGAGGCTGGAGCGATGGTTTGAGGGGCCCGACACTTTGCGCGCGATCACGCCTGAGGAATTGAGCGCCACTGCTAAGGAATTCCTAGTACCTGAAAATGCGGTGGAATTTATCGTGCTGCCGAAAGAAGCGCCTGAGGCGGGGGAAAACGCTGCGGCCTCTGGAGCGTCAAATAAGAAAGGCTGACAGGTCGCCTCCTGCCAGCCTTCCTTAGGGTATCTTGATAGGCACCCTGAGCTATTGCCGCTAACCGAAAGCGCGCAAATTACCAAGCCCTGTTTACAAAAGCGCCCACCATCTGAACCGCCTTGGCCATACGCGCGGGTGATTGTCATGATGCCCCGCATTGCACGCGCGCGACGAGACGTTATACGCGCATGCACAAACACCACATTCAAGCTGAGGAATCGGTCCCATGAAAGTTCGCATTCTTGTGTCGCTAAAGCCGGGCGTGCTCGATCCTCAAGGACGCGCGGTGCATCATTCGCTTGATGGACTTGGCTTTGATGTCGTCGAAGACGTGCGTATCGGGCGTATGATTGAAATGGATGTGGCCGACGGCACAACCGACGAAACGCTGACAAAAATGTGCGAGCAGCTGCTTGCCAATATGGTGATCGAAAACTACGCGATCGAGCGGCTTGGCGGCGTGAAGGAGCCCGCATAATGGCCTTCAAAGGCGGCGTCATCACCTTTCCCGGCTCCAATTGCGACCGCGATATGGCTGTCGCTTTGAAAATGGTATCGGGGGAACCGGCAGTCCGGATCTGGCACGGCGATGCTGACCTTCCCGCTGGCCTCGACTTTATCGCTCTACCCGGCGGATTTTCTTATGGCGACTATTTGCGCTCTGGCGCGATGGCAGCGCGCAGCCCGGTGCTGCGCGCCGTTGTCGAAGCAGCGAACCGCGGTGTGCCGGTCCTGGGCGTATGCAATGGCTTTCAGGTTCTCACCGAAAGCGGGCTTCTTCCCGGCGCTTTGATGCGCAATGCGGGGCAGACATTTGTGTGCCGCACGGTCGATCTTGAAGTTGCCAACACCACATCGCTGTTCACGCAAAGCCTAGAGCAAGGCCAGACCTTGCGCATTCCGGTCGCGCACCATGACGGCAATTATTTCGCAGACCAAGCCACACTTGATACACTCGAGGGCGAGGACCGCGTGGCCTTCCGCTATCGCTCGCCTGTGAACGGATCGCAGCGTGATATAGCAGGCGTTCTTAGCGCCAATGGCCGCATCCTTGGTATGATGCCCCACCCGGAACGCGCAATGGAACAGGCCGCACACCCCTCACTTGGCGGGGCAGATGGGCGAGTACTGTTTCAAAATGTGATCGAAAGCCTGATCGCCGCGTAACGAGACCGGCTTAGGGTTAGGCGTGCTTTGCCCGCTTCCAATTGTCATCAAACAGTGCCTTTGCGTCACCGCTTGGCATGGGCCGTCCAAAATAGAACCCTTGGATCTTATCGCATCCAAGGTTGCGAAGGAGGTCAGCCTCTTCAGCGCTTTCAACGCCTTCTGCAGTTGTAGTCATTTCGAGGCTTTTCGCCATCGCAACAACTGCGTTGATAATCGCAAGGCTTTCATTTGCCCCTTGCGAAGCGCCTTGCACAAAGCTTCGGTCAACCTTGATGGTTGAGAACCGCAGCTTGCGCAAATAGCCAAGCGAGGAATAGCCTGTGCCAAAATCATCAAGAGCAATCGAACAGCCAAGCGCCATGACCTGCTCCAACGCATTGCGAGCGATACTCGCATCGCGCAGGAAGATACTCTCTGTGACCTCGATCTCGAGGCGCTCAGGGCGAAGGCCGCTGGCAGAGAGCGCGTCGATCACCTCTTGGTGGAAATCAGGTTCCAGCAATTGTTCCGGCGACACATTGACATTGACCTTCACATGACCGGGCCAATTGCGCGCTTCAAGACAAGCCTGACGCAAGACCCATGTTCCAATCGGGACGATCAAGCGGGTGTCTTCGGCGAGCGGAATAAATTTGCCTGGGCTGACAAAGCCATGCTCTGAACTGTTCCAGCGCACCAGAGCCTCGAAGCTCACAATATTCTCGCTTCTGGCATCGACTACGGGCTGATAGTGCAGCACAAACTCGTTAAGGCTGAGAGCTTTGCGCAAAGACGCTTCAAGCTGGCGCCGTTCTTCAGCGGATGCGTGCAGGTTTTGCTCAAAACGACAATGTTCGCCGCCGCCTGCGTCCTTAGCACGGTAGAGCGCCAAATCTGCATTTCGCATCAGTTCTTCGACAGTGCGGCCATCGCGCGGACCGACAGCTGAGCCTACGCTTGCGCCCACGTAAAGCATGTGGTTATCGACTTGGTAGGGCTCAGAAAGGGTGGTGATTACCCGCTTGGCGAGGCTGCGCAGGTATTCCAGATCGCTCGCATCGCGTATGACCACAGCGAATTCATCCCCGCCGAGCCGGCCAACGATAGCGTTATCGCCCATCAGCGATTCAAGTCGCGCGGATACTTGCGCCAAAAGCTTGTCGCCGGTCATGTGTCCGAGCGAATCGTTCACAGCCTTGAAGCGATCAAGGTCGATCATCATCATCGCGCAGCGCGTGCGCCAATGTTCAGCATATTCAAGCGCATCGCCCAATGCCTCTGTCAGCATCAAACGATTGGGTAGCGAGGTGAGCGTGTCGTAACGCGCTAGATACTCAATCTTTTCCGATGATTGCCGCTGCTCTGTAACATCAGAGCCAACGCCTCTGAAACCGGTGAACTTGCCGCGCTCATCGCGGATGGGTGTGCCTGATAGCTCCCACCAACGCTTCACGCCTTTGATTGAGACCTGCACGAACAGGTTAGCAAAATTCTCCCTGTTTCGCAGCTTTTCGGCAAGCTCATGAAGGCTGGGCGGGAAATCACCGCTTTCCCATTTATCGCCAGCAATAAGCGCTAGGAGTGGTTTGCCCTCCACCTCTGTGTCTGAAGCATTCAGCGCAAAAGCGAAGCGGGGGCTGACCGATTGCAACCGGCGGCGGGTATCAATTTCCCAAAGCCAGTCTGCTTCATTCTCCTCAAATTCGCGCAAAAGGAGCGAGACGACCTCTTCTTTTTCCGCGATCATGCTCTCTGCAATGCGTGCGCTGATATGGGCGCGGCCCACCTCGACCGCGCCTAGCGTGGTGCAGATTGTGAAGAGAATGATACCGCCCACAACGCTCCAGTCCCCATTGATGAGGAACGGGAAAGAAGCCGCCACGCCGTTGATTGCGGTGGCAACGACCATGTTGAACGGGGTGGTGGTGTAGAAATAGACGCGCGCTGCCATCAAAAGCCCGATCAGTACGAGCAATGTCACCGCGCTAGCCTGAGAGCCGTAAGGCGCAAACACAATTGGCGGGACCAGCCAAACAACCGCCGATGCGATAGCCATGAATGAATGAACCCGCCCCCGCAAAATATGTGCACCCTTGCTGGTATGCGAGCGGCGGCGGCGATCTGCCCAGGTTCCGTAGACTTGCAAACAAGCAAGAGCGCCAAACCATAACCCGACCCACAAAAGCCCAACTGAGCTTAAATAAAGCTGCGCCACAAACAGGCCCAAAAGCGCATGGGCGTATGCGCGGTGGAATGTCAAACGGCTAAGATCGTGCTCTTCAAGCCCCCGAAGACGCGGCCAGTCGGCGTGACCTTTCTCAGAAAGGCCAAGGACAGCTGACATCGGCAATTCCCGCTCAATTGACGGCGCTGTTATGTTTATCTGCTCGCTCACACCCGCTTGGTTAATCTCGAAAGGTTATAAGGTGGTAAAAGCGCCTGCCCCGCACGAAGAAATTCGCGGCCTCAAAAACCCCGGAATTCTGCGGCTATTCGACCGTAACAGACTTGGCCAGATTGCGCGGCTGATCAACGTCTGTGCCTTTAACGACTGCCACGTGATATGCCAGTAGCTGTACGGGTATAGCGTACACCAATGGCGCAATCAAAGGGTGCACAACAGGCATCTCAATCGTCGCCAGACAACCATCGCCAGCCTCCTCAATTCCCGCCGCATCCGAGATCAAGACAACCTTGCCGCCGCGCGCACGCACCTCTTCCATATTGGAGACTGTCTTCTCGAAAAGCGGGCCAGAAGGCGCAATAACAACAACTGGCACGTCGTCATCAATGAGTGCGATAGGGCCATGCTTCATCTCACCTGATGCATATCCTTCAGCGTGGATATAACTGATCTCTTTGAGCTTTAACGCGCCTTCAAGCGCCAGCGGATAATCCTGACCACGTCCAAGATAAAGCACATCGCGGGTTTGCGAGAACAAAGGCGCCATTTCGGCAATATCATCATCATGGGCAAGCGCAGCATTCAGCGCTGCGGGGGCTTCCAGCAAATGCTCCACCACCTCGCGTTCTTCATCCCGCGACAGGCGGCCCTTCTTCACGGCCATGTGCGCCGCTAGCGCCGCCAAAACAGCAAGCTGGCAAGTGAAAGCCTTTGTTGAAGCCACACCAATCTCAGGGCCAGCGTGAGTGGGAAGCAGCAGATCAGCCTCGCGCGCCATCGAACTGGTCGGGACATTGACGACCACGGCGATGACCTGGCCTTCCGCTTTACAATGGCGAAGCGCTGCCAGAGTATCTGCGGTCTCTCCGCTTTGCGAAATAAAGAGCGCAAGTCCGCCCTCCTCCAGCACGGGATCGCGGTAACGAAACTCGCTTGCAACGTCGATATCGACCGGCACACGGGCAAATTGCTCGAACCAATATTTGGCAACCAGACCGGCATAATATGAGGTGCCGCAAGCAACAATCGTAAGGCGCCGAATGGCGGAGAGGTCAAAATCAAATTGCGGAAGCGCAACTGAGACATCCTCGCGCCGCAAGTAAGAGCTCAAGGTTTGCGCAACCACGGTGGGCTGTTCAAAAATCTCTTTTTGCATGAAGTGGCGGTAATTGCCCTTCTCAACCGCCGCCGCCGAAGCACCTGAGGCCTGGACCGCGCGTTCGGCAGCGTTGCCGACTTCGTCAAAGACCTGCACGCTGTCCTTGCGAACCACGACCCAGTCGCCCTCTTCAAGATATGTAATTCGCTGTGTGAGCGGGGCCAGGGCCAGCGCATCTGAGCCCAGAAACATCTCGCCCTCGCCGTATCCAACGACCAAGGGGGAGCCGAGCCTTGCACCTATCAAAAGGCCGGGATGCTCGCGGAAGGTGATCGCCAGCGCAAAAGCGCCGCGCAGCCTTGGCAGAACAGCGCGCACTGCCGCTTCAGGCGCGAGGCCCGCCTCGATCTGCTCAGACACCAAATGCGCGACAACTTCGCTATCCGTTTCGCTTTCGAAAGAGCGCCCAGCCGCAGCCAGTTCCGCTCGAAGTTCCTTATAGTTTTCAATGATGCCATTGTGCACAATCGCAACTTCACCGGTCGCATGCGGGTGCGCATTGGAAGCAGTGGGTGCACCGTGTGTCGCCCAGCGGGTGTGCGCAATGCCGGTCGTCCCGGGGGCTGGCTCGCTTTGCAATACTTTTTCTAGGTTGAGCAATTTGCCTTCAGCGCGCCGCCTGACAAGTTGGCCGCCATCGAGGGTGCACACACCGGCGCTGTCATACCCGCGGTATTCCATCCGCCTCAGGCCATCGACCAACCGGTCTGCCACAGGGTCTGAACTGACGATCCCGATGATGCCGCACATATTTCGCTGTATTCCTTTGAGGTAGTGTTACCGGTGGTTAGCCGTTTGTGTTCCGGTGCACTACTTGCAAAGCTTGAACAAGACTTGAAGCAAAAGCGCAAACTTTCAGCCGCTGTCCCGAAGATGAGCAGCATCCGCGTGCGCCTGTCACTCATCATGGTTTACGATTGCTTAAGCACACCCCGCTAGCACGGCAAAAGGATGGCCAAACCGCGCTGTCTTTAAGGGGCAACACAAAACATGAAGCTCATCATTCAGATACCGTGCCTTAACGAGGCAGAAGTGCTGCCTGAGACGCTTGCGAAATTGCCGCGCTCGCTGCCCGGTGTCGATTGCATCGAATATTGCATCATTGATGATGGCAGCCGCGATGACACGAGCGGCGTCGCAAGGCGATGGGGCGCGCACCATATCGTTCGTCACCGCCGCAATCGCGGCCTTGCCGAAGCCTTCCGCAGCGGCATGGACAAATGCTTGGCTGAAGGCGCGGACATTATCGTCAACACTGATGCTGATGGGCAATACGAGGGCGCGGATATCGCCAAGATTGTCGCGCCTGTTGTCGCAGGCGAGGCTGATATCTGCATCGGAGATCGGTCGGTTGGCAGCAATGCGCATTTTGGTGCTGGCAAGCGGCTGCTTCAGCGGCTCGGCTCTTATGTGGTGCGCACGCTGTCTGCGACAGATATCACCGACGCCGTCAGCGGTTTTCGCGCGATCAGCCGCGATGCGGCCCAGCGTATCAATATCACTACAGACTTCAGCTATACGACCGACATGCTGATACAGGCAGGGCGCAAGCGGCTGGCGATTACCAGTGTGCCGATCCGGACCCATGCAACCACCCGCCCCTCGCGCCTTTTCAAGTCTATTCCAAAGTTCATTCAGCAAACCGGCGTCACGATCCTGCGCGCTTATACCACATTCAATTCACTGCGCGTGTTTGTGGGTCTGGGCATGCTGGCGACGCTGATTGGGCTGGTCCCGATTGGCCGTTTCCTGTGGTTCTTTGTGACGGGTGACGGCGACGGCCACATCCAGTCGCTCGTGATCGGCGGCGCTTTGCTGACCGTGGGTGTGCTGGTGGCAACGCTCGGCATACTGGCCGATCTGATCGCGACCAACCGCAAGCTGCTTGAGGCCAATATGCTCAAGCTCAGGCGCATCGAAGAGCGGCTTGATCGCGGCGAAACGGAGCCCGAAGACCTGCCAGTGAGCACTCCAGACAGGCGTCAGGTAAGGCGGCGCGCATGACAGCGGCAATCTTAGAGCGCCAGCAAGAGCCCAGCGGGGCGATGGGCGCTCTTTCACAGACACTATCAAGGTCTTGGCCTGCTGCGTTGCTCATTTTTATGGCAGCGCTGCATGTGCATTTGGGCGTCACCCGCTCGATCAACTGGGATGAGTTCTGGTTCTACTCGCAGGTCGAAGCGCTCGCGCAAGGGCGTACCTTCCAGCCGCTCCAAACCCTGCACACACAGATGTTCGCCTGGTGGCTCCCGCAACTTGGTGGGACAGCGGTGGAGCAGATCCTCGCCGCGCGCTGGGCTATGCTTGGGTTTGCTGGCTTCGCCGCATGGTCGATCTATCTGGTCGCCGAGCGCGTATCAGGCCGCACCGCAGGATATCTTGCCGCAGCAGCATATCTGGGCGGCGGATTTGTACTCAACCACGCGACATCATTTCGCGTGGATGGGATAGCGGCTGCAACGCTTGGGCTTGCTCTTGCGATTGCCATGCGCTCCAAAGTGCGCACACCAGCGATCTTAGCGCTGGGGGCACTGATCGCTGTCTCTGCGCTAGTGACGATTAAGTTCGTGCTGTGGTTTCCAGCTTTTCTCGGTGTCGCTTTGTGGCGCTGGGAAGAGGAAGGTTTTAACTGGCGCTATCTCGCTCGTTGGGTCGCAGCTGGAGCGGTAGCCGTCGGTTTCGGCGCGCTCCTTTACATCTGGCATTCCGGGGCTGCACTGGCAGGCGAGACCACCATCGGCACCGCGAAATACGCAGGCGGCGCGGCGAGCAAGATGTTTGGCCTGTTCCACTCGCCCTATCTCTATTTGACGCGGCACGCAGCCCTTGGCGCAGCACCTCTGGCTCTCGCCGCGTTCCTTGCCCCGGCGCTGATTTTCAAAGGCCAACATAGCCTCGCCCGGCGCATTGGGCTTATGCTCCTATGGTTCCCGGTGTTGACTCCGCTATTCTACCACAACAGCGCGCCCTATTTTTACGTTTTCATCCTGCCGCCGGTGGCGATGGCCGCGTCAATTTCCTTCGCCTTTATCGCCAAGCGGTACGGCAACGCGCTGATCGCAGGCGCTGTCGCGGCCTTTGCGATGCTCGCTTGGTTCAGCAATGAGGAGCCCGTGACCGACCGCCAGCAAGCTTTGCTCACCGCGATTGATGAGACCTTCCAAGAGCCCGTCACATACTTCGATTGCTGCGGCATGATCGGGCGCTTCACCAAGGCCAATGGCTTTATGACACCGTGGGGGATTGAGAGCTACCGCAAAGCAGGTGCCTCGACATTTGCCGATAAAATGGAAGCCCAAGCCGTCCCGCTCCTGCTCGATAATGAGCAAATGTTCGCACCCCTCTTTGAAAGCGAAGGGGAGACCTTCTTCCACCCGGAAGATGCGAATGCCCTTCGCGGCACATACCGCCATTTCTGGGGCGATCTGTATTTGGCTGGGCGTAAGTTGGCGGCAGGCGAAACTCTCACTTGGAGGGTGCTGGTGCCCGGAACCTACACAGCGTCCCGCGCGCTGATGGTCGATGGCGAAGTGGTTGAGGCTGGGCAAACTGTACAGCTTTCACGTGGCATTGTGACAATCGCAAACACCGCAAACGCTCCAGCCACCCTGACATGGGGCGACAACCTAAAGCCTCCGCAATCCACTGCCCCAAGCGATTATTGGGGCGGGTTTTGATGGACGCCGCCGTGCCTCCTGCGCGGACCAAGGCCTCGGCTAAAGGACCACGCGTCCTTTTCATCACCCGCAAATGGGGACCTGCGATCGGCGGAATGGAGACCTATTGCGAGCGTTTGACCGAGGAACTTGCAAAGCTCACTGACGTCGACGTGATTGCTTTGAAAGGCAGGCCAAACGGTCAACCACCCGGTGCAGTGGCGCTCTTGCTGTTCCCGTTCATTGTTTTGCGCCGTCTGCTTGGCCTCAAAGTAAAACCCAGCATCGTGCATCTCGGCGATATGTCGATCTGGCCCTTGGCGGCCCTTTCCCTCGCCTTTGTACCGCAAGCGAGGCTTGTCCTATCCGCGCACGGCACAGATGTTGCTTATGGAGCAAGAGGCGGCCTTAAGGGAGGTCTCTACAACGCTTATCTACGCGCCGGCTCATCACTGTTCAAATCCGCGAAAGTGATCGCAAATTCGCATGCGACGAAAGCCCGCCTTGAAGACATTGGCTGGAATTGCGACGCGGTGGTTCCGCTCGCCACAGACCTGCGCGCCGACTTAGAAGCCGAATTCAATCCGAATGAGCTCCTGTTCGCAGGCCGATTGGTGAAGCGCAAAGGCCTTAGCTGGTTCGTCCGCGAGGTTTTACCGCATCTGCCCAAAGAGGTGCGCCTAACCGTCATCGGAACCCGGTGGGACACAGGCGAAGACAGCGCATTGGAGCACACTCAGGTCGATTTTTTGGGCGGAATGGACCAGCCAACCTTAGCCAAACGCTTTGCCAAAGCCGCGTGCGTCATCGTGCCCAATATAGAGCCTGACAATGGCGAATATGAAGGTTTTGGCCTGATCGCACCCGAAGCCGCCAGCGCGGGCGGGCTCGTCCTTGCAAGCGCTAGCGGCGGCCTAACCGATGCGGTCCGCGATGGCCAAACCGGGTTCTTAGTCGAAGCAGGAAATGCGCAGCAATGGGCCGCGAAGATTAGAGAAGTGCTGGGCTGGGATGCTGAGACACGCGGCGAGTTTATCGCGCATTCGCAAAAGATCGCGCAAAGCCACTATGCCTGGGATAGGGTCGCGCAAGAGACCGCCCAGGTCTACGCAAGTTAACGCCCCCGATTGCGCAGGCTCTTAAGCGCAGTCCCCGGATCGCAGAGCACCGCGCGCGTCAGATGAGGCAAATGCGCTTTTCCATGCCAGACAAATGCCGCAACCGACGCAGGCGAAGAAAGCCCCTTGCCCCGCGATAAAATCGCATCGGCCAGCAACCCAGCCGTCATCCGCCGCATCCAGCGAGCGTGCGCTTTCGTCGGAGCCTCCCTACAATCATGCACCACCATTGCATCGGCACCCGCGATTGCCTTAACAATCACCTCAGGCGTAGCGCTAGCATTGTAGGAAAACAGAGCAATCAGCGGCTCTAACCCCGCCACAATTTCCGCAGGCAGTCGCGCAGCCAAATGCCGCCTCCCAATCGCGGCGCAGTTTTGCGCCTGCTCAAGCCGCTTAGCATGTGTAATCGCGCCCTCATGACGGCGGTATTGTATAAGCGGCTGGGCCAAGCGCCGGGTCGGCCCCATCACCGCTAGCCTTCCCCATAGGTCAAAATCCTGCGCGGTTTTGTAGCTCTCATCATAAAGGATCGGTGTCTTGCCATCGGGGCAGCGGCGGAAGCAAAAGGTAGGATGGGGCGCAGGCGGATTCCAGCCAAGCAGCCAGCCCACCTGCCATTCATCAAGCGCCTCAGACTTCCGGCTCAGCACCCTTCCCTCGGCATCAATCATCTCAAAGCCAGCAACAACACCAACATCTTGCGGGTTCGCCGCCATATGCGCGTATTGCACGCTCAGCCGGTTCGGCAAGCAAACATCATCAGCATCAATACGCGCGATAAACTCACCCCGCGCTTCTGCCAGTCCGCGATTGAGCGAGCGAGTGAGACCCATGTTGCTTTCATTGGTCAGCACCCGAATCCGCGGATCACTCGCCGCCGCCTTCGCCAACATCGCAGCCGTCCCATCGCTCGACGCATCGTTAACGATCAGGAACTCATAAGCTTCAAAATCTTGCGCAGCGACGCTTGCAAGAGTCTCACCCAAGAACCGCTCACCATTGTGCGCCCCCATCAACACCGTGACCGCAGGCATAATTAGCCCGCTTCCACGAGATAAATTGCGCGGTAGCCATCATGGGTCGAGTCCACAAGAATCCTCGTGCCATCACGCGACCAGCGCGGGTGGAGGTCGCAGCGCCATTCGTCCTGATAGCGCTTGTCCGCCAATAGCCGTCCAAGCTCTCGCCGCCCACCCACATCATTGCTGATAACAAAGAGCGTCTGTTCACTGTAAAGATCAGGGTAAGTGTCCGTAACCCAAGCGCCATTCGCACCGTTCTGGCTAGGATGACCATCGACATCGGGTGTTGCTTGCGATAACGGCGCAAGCGACCCGTCGCGGCAGTCAAATACAAGATATTGCGAGTTAATCCCTGCATTCGAGGTGTAGACGATGCGGTCGTCATCAAGCCACCAATAGTGCGAAGCGCGCCCTGGCAAAGGCACATGTGTGAGGCCCGATCCGTCGCACTTTCCAATCACCGCATCGACCGTCCAACCGTGCACATCTTCAGGGTTGGGTAGGCGCTTGTACAGTACTGTGAAACGGTTCGCCTTGGGGCTCAAAAGGGCAGCGTTGAGGTAGTGATACTCATGGCGCGCCGCCCCCGGAACAAGCGCCGCAAATTGCGGCATGGAATAGGCAAGCTCAGACTTGCTGCTTGCTAGGTCCACCAGCGTCACTCCGTCACCATCGGGCAAATTTTCAGCCGCAAACGGGTCTTCAAGCAGCGGGTAGCCGTAGCCGGGACGACACCTAGCAAGCCGTGCGAAATTCAGGCTGAGACCAACTCCAGCCTTCTCATTTGCATCGAAGAGCGGCACGCCGCATTGCTTGCGAAGAGCGCTCCCCTCCTCTGCCAAACAATGCGCAGGCCTACCGTCCACTACCGCATTGAAAGCCAAAGTGCGTGGACCAGCGCTGTCCCACCAACGAAGCCGCGCGCCCATCTGCCAGCACCATAGCTGCGTCTCGGCAACGCGATGCCAATCACCAGAGGCAAAATCAAACCAGCCCACTTGAGCCGTTTCAGTTCCCGTGAGCGCCCGGCGCGCCACATTACAGGCATGAGCTAAAACCGCGCCGCCATCGGTGGACACGGGTTGAATCTCATAATAGCCGGCAAAGGTCTCACACCCCGGCACGCGGTACTCGCGCGCACTAAGTTCGGCAGGTACGCGGCCCTGAACATTGCGCAGCGTCCGCAAGACGGGCGGTAAAACTTGCGTTTTCAATGCCCGGCGCACCGGTCTCGGCACGGCCATCGCGATGGAGGAGACAATTTTGCGACTCATGGCACCGGTATTAACCTGACAGTTACTAAGATTTCTTACCTCTTAGGCACATTTTCGAAAGCGCGCTCTGCTGCGCACCACAATTTTTCCCAAGCCGCCTTCATCGGCGCACATTTAAGAGCACATGAATGGCCAGCGCAGCTCCAGCCCCAGATAGCCTCTACGACAGCAGCTTTCACGCCGATCGCGATGCGCGCACGCGTGCGGCTGCGAGACTAATTCTAGGGCATGTCCAGCGCTGGATTGCTCCAAAGAGCGCGGCAGACGTGGGGTGCGGCGTTGGCACTTGGCTTTCGGTAGCAGAGGAACTTGGCATCCAGAAAGTGCGCGGCTTCGAGGGGCCATGGGCGAAAACCGCCAATCTGGTACTCGATGAATCGCATGTCAGCTTTACGAATCTTGAAGAGCAAGTCAGCGCCGATGATCGCTTCGATCTCGTTATTTCGCTGGAAGTTGCCGAACACCTAGCCCCCCGCGCGCGGCAAGCTTTGTAGGCGATCTGTGCGAGCTTGGCGACTGCGTGCTGTTTTCCGCTGCCATCCCGATGCAAGGGGGAACGGGCCATGTGAACGAGCAATGGCAAAGCTATTGGGCAGAGCACTTCGCCGCCCATGGCTACACCGCGTTCGATCCGGTACGCCCGCTGATCTGGCAGAATTCAGACATTGCCTTTTGGTATCGTCAGAATATGCTGATGTTTGCCAAGCAGGGCTCAAAGGCCGAGGCGAAGCTTCAGGCACAAGGCTTTGGCGCGCCGCAAATGCTCGACCTGGTACACCCGGATCAATATCTTCACGCCGAGGCCGCTCAGCCCGTTCGTGCCATGGGCCGGAAGCTTAAGCAGGTCTTCGGGCGAGCTTGACTAGCGAGGCTGATTAGGCGCCCTTCGCAGCGGTCCTTGCAACCCACCAGCCATAGGCGGACCACACCAGCTCAAAGGCGATATGGGCAAGGCCTATTCCGACAAGACCAAGCGATCCGATCGTCCATATCAGCACTGCGAAATACGCAAACGTCCCAGCGATCACCGAGCCCAAAAACCGCCCGCTGCGCCCGAAGGCGAGCAGCAAAGGCATCAGCGTCACGCCCGATAAGTATAGCCCACGCGCGGCAAACAGGATCACGGTGATCGTGGCAGCTGCCGCGAACTCTGCACCAAAGCCGAGCACCAGAATGGGCTCTGCAAAGAAATACACGGCGCCTGTGAGCACTAACCCCACTACACAAGCGGCACCGGCGATTTTGGTGGCATAGCCAAAAGCACCGCCCTTATCCCCTGCCTCGCAAGCCCGCGCTATGGGTGCGCTTGCGACTTGTTGCAAAGGCCGTCCCAATTGTCCGACCAGATTAGCGAGGTTCTTGGCCGCGCGTAACAAGCCTGCTGCCACCGGTCCAAGTACGGCGCCCGCCAACAGCACATCTGCCTCTTGGCTCAGCATACGGATGCCGAATGTTGCATTGGTTTGCCACATCATGGGCCAGAAGTTCGGCGAGCCTGAAATCGCATCTTGCGCATTGGCGCGGCTCAGTTGGGTCATACCCTCGCGGCGCAAGAGTATCAGCGACCAGATGAGATAGGCGACGTTTGCAAATACCTCTCCCATGAGCCAGATGAGCAAGAAGGTTTGCGCCGACGCACCTACAGCCCAAGCCGCCAAAGACCCTGCAAGGATCACTAGGGATGCAGAAACCGGGCGCACACTGATCGCGCCGAAACGGTCAAAGCAGCGCAGTGCCGCCTCAATCGCGCCAAACACTCGCGTTGCAATCACCAGAGCATAAACGCCCGCAAGCCACATCCAATCGGCTGAGAGACCAAGCCAGCCTGCCACAAGCGGGAGCGCAGCGATTGCGATCACCGTCGCCAAAATTGCGGTGCCAAAATCGACCAGAAGACCGGCTTTCACAAGGCCCCTTAGCCGCGCCGCGTCACTCTTCTCCCGAGCGCTTGCCATAAAATTGGTGAGCACGTTGACGGACTGAAAATTGCAGATTCCATCGACAAATCGGACATAGGATTGGACAATGATAAGAAGGCCAAGGGCGGTCAGATCCAACGCTTGCGCGGCAACTGCAAAGATCGCCAATTGCAAGACGCCATTGGCCGCATTGCCGCTCACCAGTTTGCTCCATGCACCAAGCAGCGCTTTCATGGGATTGGGGCCACCCTTCATTGCCATCTGCCAAGCTGCGTATGACCGCGCGGTCCGGCATCTATCCTAGCAAACTATCCTTAACCCAAGATACATTAAAAGAGCGATAGGATACCTTTCGATTTGCCCGGGAAACGCGCGTTCAAGTCTTTGGCACATCATTGCCCCACAACTTAACCAGCGCCTTGGCAAAAAATTAAGGTTTCCAAATTATTCACCACATTTCGACACGAGCTCTTTGCGATAACTCGCGAGAGTGCTGAAAAATATATATTGAGCCTGGGGGCTAAGTTAATGAGCGCATTTGGCAAAAAAGGTGGCGCAGGCGGCATGAAACCGGGTGCGAAACCTGCCTTCGGCGTTGCACGGCCAATGAAAGGTGGGGGCTCAAACTCTGACCCTGCCAAAGGCGGCGAGCAATTCCCTCCCCTTCCTGAAGGCGGGGGCAGCTCAGAGCCTGCCAAATCCAGCGCACCTCCTCCGCCCAAATCCTCCAAGCCAGCATCTACAGCAGATGCGATGGATCGCCTGACCGAGCGCATGAACGCAACCCATGCCGCCGAAGCAGAGGCCGGCGGTTTTGAGGCCAGCGTTCACAAGATTAAAGAACAGGTTCTCCCGCGCCTTCTTGAGCGCGTTGACCCTGAAGCGGCAGCCACTCTCACCAAAGAAGAGCTGTCGGAAGAATTTCGCCCGATCATCATGGAAGTGCTGGCCGAGCTTAAAGTTACACTGAACCGCCGTGAGCAATTTGCTCTTGAGAAGGTTCTGATCGACGAGCTTTTGGGCTTTGGTCCATTGGAAGAGCTTCTCAACGACCCGGACGTGTCCGATATCATGGTGAACGGCCCTGATCAGACCTATATCGAGAAAAAGGGTAAGCTCATTATCGCGCCCATCCGGTTCCGCGATGAACAACACCTTTTCCAGATCGCGCAGCGTATCGTGAACCAGGTTGGCCGCCGTGTTGACCAAACCACGCCGCTTGCCGATGCCCGTTTGAAAGACGGCTCGCGTGTGAACGTCATCGTTCCGCCGCTGTCTCTGCGCGGCACTGCAATCTCCATTCGTAAGTTCTCTGAGAAACCCATCACCTTGGACATGCTCAAGGAATTCGGCTCGATGTCGGAGAAGATGTGCACCGCCCTCAAAATTGCGGGCGCGTGCCGGTTTAACATCGTGATTTCAGGGGGTACGGGTTCTGGTAAAACGACCATGCTCAACGCTCTGTCAAAAATGATTGACCCGGGCGAGCGCGTTCTGACGATCGAGGACGCGGCAGAACTTCGCCTGCAACAACCCCACTGGCTGCCACTGGAAACCCGTCCGCCAAACCTTGAGGGGCAAGGCGCGATTACCATTGGCGACCTTGTGAAAAACGCTCTGCGTATGCGTCCTGACCGGATTATCCTGGGTGAGATTCGTGGCTCTGAGTGTTTCGACCTTCTTGCAGCGATGAACACGGGCCACGATGGCTCGATGTGTACGCTTCACGCCAACTCCCCGCGTGAGTGTCTTGGCCGTATGGAAAACATGATCCTGATGGGCGACATCAAGATCCCTAAAGAAGCCATTTCGCGCCAGATCGCAGAATCTGTTGACCTGATTGTTCAGGTGAAACGTCTGCGCGATGGTTCACGCCGTACAACTGACATTACCGAGGTGATCGGGATGGAAGGCGATGTGATCGTGACGCAGAACCTGTTCAAGTTCGAATATCTCGACGAGAGCGAAGACGGCAAGATCATGGGCGAATTCCGCTCGAGCGGTCTGCGTCCCTATACGCTGGAGAAAGCGCGTCAGTTCGGGTTTGATCAGGCGTATTTGGAAGCGTGTCTCTAGTCCTCTGGCCTAGAATATCTCCAAAGATACCAAGCTGCGGCAAAAGCCCCAAGCCCAAGCAGGAAGATCCAAGCGTAAGTGTACCACGGCGTCTGCTCCTGCGTTGTGGGCGAGTTCTCCTCTGAAGCTACAACACTCGATTGCGATTCTTGGGGCGGCAAACCGCGCGCGGCCCGCCTTTCAGCTGCGCGCGCTTCCGCTTCTGCCCGCTTTCGCGCGACATACTCGGCTTCTTCAGAGTACAGTTGCGACGGGCGCGCCACGCCATCGACAATCCATCCCTTAACGGCAGAGACGTTTTGCCGTCTCCCGTCCAAGACGTAGAGTCCAACGCATGGGCCACCAACGACCATATTGGCGAACAATGTTGCTCCGGCATTGTCTTCGTAGCGATGCCGCCAGAAGCTCACGATCTCTGGCCCCTGAGGTGCCCGGCTATCCGGCACCCGATAGTTGATCGGCGGGAAGTAAACCTCAATCTGGTCCGCAGCTTGACCTTTAAGGATTTCGTCCACTCGGTAGGTGACTAGAGCCTGCGACGCATTGCCGTTTTCGTTAAACCCGGTCGGCTCGTAAGCGATCATCTCGCCGACGAAAATACCATCGGCGGTCAACATTTCGTCGTAGTTTTTCTCAACTGCAATTGTGCAAGCCTGAGCTTTGGCCGCGAAACCAAGGGCCAAAGCGAGCAAGGAGAGGACGACACCCAAAATCCGCATAGTGTGAGTGTATCTCACAAATTCCCCAACACAACCGGCAAGCTCATTGCCAAACACCCACCGCCGATAATCGCAAGCCCCAGAAACAATCCTGTCCACGGCACAAACCCGACGCGTTCTAACCGGTCAACCGAGCGGCGTTTTGCGCGCTGTTTGTCCATCAGCAGGCATAACGCCGCCAGGACCCAGCAGGCAATGCCAACCAAGGCCAAGAGCGCGGCATCGCTCGCAAAGGTGAGAGGGTTTATGAACTCCATGTCGGCGCTCATTTAGGCGTGTCTCGCTTGGGCACAAGCCCAACTCGCAGCTAAGCATTGCGCAATCACACCGTGTCCCTAAAGCACCAAGGCAATGGATGGTTCAGTCGCCCGCCCTCGCCCAATGCTTGCCATTGGACTGCGCCTCATCACAGCCGTGGTGTTTGCCACCATGGGGATGCTGGTGAAGCTTGGCGGAGAGCGCGGCGTGCATCTGGTTGAGATGCTTTTCTGGCGCCAATTCATAACCTTCGCGCTGATCGCTGGCGGCTTGGCCCTGTTTGGAAAGCTCGCCACTGTGCGAACCAGAAGGATCAAAAGCCACGCAGCGCGCGCGGCCCTTGGCGGGCTTTGCATGTTCTTTGTCTATGGCGCTGTGCTGCTGCTGCCTCTCGCAGAGGCGACGACGCTTTCTTATACAGCGCCGTTCTTTGCCGTTGGGATCGCTGTCACGATGTTTGGTGAGAAGGTTGGCCGGTATCGCTCTGCTGCGGTTCTGGTCGGCTTCTGCGGCGTTCTTGTGATTATGCAACCCGGCAGTATGGGCGATGAAATTACCGCGTTGGGCGTCTTCGTCGCGCTTCTTGCGGCCGCGATGGTCGCGCTGATTAGCTTCCAAATTCAGGACCTCAACAAAACCGAAAGCCCGTGGAGCATCATCTTCTGGTTCACCGCGATTTCGATGCCGGCATTCCTGATCCTCATGCCCTTCTTTGCAAGCTGGCACAGCGAGGAAACTTGGGTGATTATTGTCGCAATGGCTGTGTGCGGGGCTTTGGCCCAGATTCTACTGACAAGCTCGCTGCGTTTCGGGTCGGCCGGTGTGATCTTGCTGATTGACTACACATCGCTGCTTTGGGCAACGTGGTATGGTTACGCCATATTCGACCGGGCACCCTCGACAACATTGTGGCTGGGTGCACCGTTGATCGTAGGTGCAGGGCTTTTGATCGCATGGCGCGAGCGCAAACTGGCAAAGCTGCGGCAGGATGCTGTCAACACTCCGGCATCGCCGCCCCCGAGGGAGACCTAATATGACCCGTAAAGTTATTCTCGCAGCCGTTCTTGGCACTTTGACCATATCGGCCGCTGCATGCAACACCGTCCAGGGACTGGGCCAAGACATCGAATCTGTGGGCCGCGAGGGCGAAGAAGTCATTAATGATGAGTGACTTAAGGGCTTAGCCGCTCTGCCCGATTATTGGGCCCTTCCCTTAAAGCGATAGACCAGCATCAGATTGTTGGCTGGCATTTCATACCGCGCGGTGCGTTTAAAGGCGTGCTCGCGCGCAGTCGTGTCTATTTTATCGGCATCGCGAATACCCCAATTCGGATTGCGAGCTTTCAAGCTCGCATCAAAGGCAAGGTTTGATGCAGATGGCTCGCGCCCCTGCTCAAAGAAAGGGCCATACAAAATTAGGGGGAATCCGCGATTGCCTAAGGCGCGGGCAGAAGCGGCCGATTTTGCCAATCGCGCGGTCCCTTCGAACAGGCCAATGCACGAAGCGTAGGCAGATATGTGGATCATGTTGATGCACAAGGTGGCGGCAATATCGGGCGGTATTGCCCATACGTTAGGCATCTGCGCATCAATAACCACCGGAAAACCTAGGTTTTTCCCGGAATATTCCTGAGTGAATTCCCTTATCGAGGCGATAGCAGCAGGATCAGCATCGCTGGGCTGCCAGTAAAGGTCAGGAAACCGCTCAGCAAAGAAAACTGCGTGTTCCCCAGAACCGCTCGCGACTTCAAGTACGGTTGTTTTGTCCGGCCCTTCTATCGGGAGCTCCTCGGATAAAACACGTGCAATCGCCTCGCGGTTGCGCAAAGTGGCAGGGGCATGACGTTTCATGAAAGACCGGTTTTCTTTAAGAAACCTGCCGGTCCTGCCCTTCCCAATAGGGATCGCGCAATTGGCGGCGCAGGATTTTGCCTGAGGCGTTGCGCGGCATTTCAGGGATTACATCCACGCTCTTTGGTGCCTTGAAAGCCGCGATCCGTTCGCGGGCGTAGGCGATCACATCGCCCGCCTCAATCTCCATTCCAGGCTTGGGCACACAGCACGCTTTGACCTCTTCGCCCCATTGCTCAGAGGGAATGCCAATAACAGCGACCTCGGCAATGGCCGGGTGGCCATAAATCGCGCTTTCGACCTCTGCGGGATAGACGTTTTCGCCCCCGGAAATGATCATGTCTTTGATCCGGTCCTGAATGTAGACATAGCCGTCATCATCCATAATCCCGGCATCGCCTGTGTGGAGCCAGCCGTCGGCATCAATGGTTTTCGTTGTCGCTTCCGGCAGTTTCCAATATCCAGCGGTGTTGGAAGGCGAGTGTATGCAAATCTCTCCGATATCACCGCGGGGCAGTTCGGTATTGTCTTCGCCGCGGATCTCAATCCTCACGCCGGGCACAGCCTTGCCCGCTGAGCGCATCCGTTCATTGCCCTCTAAGACGTGATCATCGGGCGGAAGCATCGTGACCGTCCCGCAGGTCTCTGTCATTCCGTACACTTGCAATAGGCCGGCACCTGGCATGGTGGCCACGGTTTGTTTGAGCAGCTCCAACGGCATGGGCGCTGCGCCATACATAAGGTAGCGAAGCCCTGAGAAATCGGTCTCTTTGGCGAGAGGATGCTGGATCACAAATTGGATGGCAGCAGGAACAAGGAACATATGGGTCGCCCCGTTCTGGATCGCGTTCAGGACGCCGTCCGGGGTGAACTCAGCAAGAACTTGCGCGCGAATGCCCGCTGAAGTCGCAATCGCGGCAAGGCCTGTTCCGCCAATATGCGCACATGGCATGGCTGCAAGGATGCAATCGCTCTCTTCATATTGCTGCCAAGGGAGCGATGCGTCCTCAGCAGGTTTGCGAAGCGCGAACATATTGCGATTGGACAGGCCAACGCCTTTGGGATTTCCGGTCGTGCCAGAGGTATAAAGTTGCAGGATAGTATCGTCTGGACCCGCTGGCACGATCTGAGCTGGATCAAATGTCTGAGCAGCACGAAACGCCGTTTCCACCTCAAGCACCGCAGGGGCGCTTTCCATCGCCTCTGTCACTTGAACCGCTGTATCCAAGAAACTTTCTTCGACGAACAGGACCTTTGTGCCGGTATCTTGCAAGATATAGGTGATCTCAGGCGGTGCCAATCGCCAGCCGATCGGCGCCATGACAGCGCCAATGCGGGCAACGGCGTAAAGCAGCAGAAAATAGCGATCGGAGTTTTTGCCGAGCCAGGCGATCCGGTCGCCTTTGCCCACACCTTTGTCGGCAAGCAATGCGATAAGGCGCCGGGTCAAGACCTCCACCTCAGCGTAGGTTGTGGCGCGGTCACCCATCTCTAGCGCAACCTGATCAGGGCGAGCCTTTGCCCATTGGGTCAGGAAATCATCAAATGACAGACAATTGTCTCGGGCCTCTCCAGCCATATTTCATCTCTCCGCAAACTTCGCTTTTTGTAATGTTAAGCGATTGTCTGGGCTTTCGTCCATATTTTCACACACGGCAACTAACCTATTTGACATAATGCGTAAGTTTACGACCAGCGCCCTTTTGCGCGTGCTGCCGGTTCCCGCACAATCAGCCACAAGAAAAGACCAGCCGGGCCAGCAACGAAAGTAAGAAGCAAGATGGGTGCTTGCACAAAGCGTGAGATGAATTTGGCATCCCCGTCACGGGCGATCCAAAGGCCTACAAAAAGGTCAAACGCCAAATAATGGGTCCACCCAATCGTGACGCCCACATCGGTTGCGAAGATTGAGCGCACGCCTTCGATGGTCGTGAAGTCTGCACCATCTGCGCCGGGTGATATAAATCCAGCCAGAAGAGAGCCCATCAAGGCTGCATAGATAAAGCACAGAAAACCGACGCCTAGATAGAGCACACAAGCCAGCAAGAACGGCCAGCGTGGCAGCATAATAAGCGCGGTCCACGCGGTAAGTGCGAGCAAATTTACCGCATTGAAAACGAGGGACCAATCCATGTGGCTGCTTCCTTATGGCTCGCGGTGAGAGTGTTTCGTCCGCCAATCACGCGCGGCACGTTTAATTGCCCCATTGTCGTGGGTGAAGCGTCCAGCCGCCTTGCGCAAAGCCAGCCCCATGGCCGCCTCGCATACAAGATCAGCGTTGATTGAACGGTAGCCTCGCCACTTTTGCGGCAACAACGGGTCAAGCACCGGACTGGCGATCTGGGCAATGGCCTCTAGCGGGCGAAGGTCGTCTTTGCGGGCCCCTTTCAAAAGGCCCGGGCGCAGAATATCAACCCGGTGGAGGCCAATTTTTGAGACAGCTTCCTCGGTCTCGCCTTTGATGCGCATATAGAAGCTCTTTGCGCGAGGGTCTGCTCCCGACGAACTGATCATGACGAAGTTCGAGACACCGGCCTTTTGAGCCGCTTTGGCTGTTCCGACGATCAAGTCATAATCGACCGCGCGAAAGGCGGCTTCATCGCGCCCGGCTTTGCGCCAGGTGGTGCCAAGCGCGCAGATCAAGGCGCGTGGGCGAATTGCCCCGAGCACCTCACCCCATTTTTCGACATCTGCGACAAACATCTCGACCTTGGCGCCTTTCGGCAATGGCTGCTCGCGCCGGGCGATGCCGACCATCCGCATATCATCGCCCGCGCTCGAAATCTCGATAAGGCGCCGGCCAATGAGGCCTGTTGCTCCCACAAGCCCTACCCGGACGGGCGAATGAAGCGTGCCGATTTGGTCAGACATTGATGAGCCCCTCCGGCGCTTCCCCATAAAGTTTTGCGCAAGCTTGCATTGCAAAGCGATCACTCATCCCGGCGATAAAGTCTGCTATAAGACGCGAGCGTTGCGGTTCTTGCTCGGGCAATCGCGCCTGCCATTCGGCGGGCATGAGCAGGGGATCGTCGCAGTAAGCGGCAAAAAGTTTGGTCACCACATCGCACGCCTTCTGGGCGGCAGACACCTGCTCAGGGTGGTAATACAGCTTCTTGTACATAAAGGATTTCAGTTCGCGTTCTTGCTTTGCCATGTCAGGCGAAAAGCCCGCCAATTTGCGGCCAGCGCTGCGGATGTCTGCGACACTTTCCATGCCTTTTGTCATTCCCTGCGTATATTCCAACACATCATTCACCATAAGCCCGATTTGATCGCGGATAAGCTCACGCAGTAGCCGGTCTCTAGCAGCATTTGGAAAGCGCTTTTCGACGGCTCGCCACTGGTCCGCGAGGAAATCCAGTTCCATGAGTTCGTCAAGACTGAGAAACCCTGCGCGAAGCCCATCGTCGATATCGTGATTGTCGTAAGCAATATCGTCAGCAATGGCCGCGATCTGCGCCTCGATTGACGGCCAGGTTCGAAGGTCTAGTGGGAACGCCTTGTCGAGTTCGACCAAAGCCCAGCCCGGGTCAGTGACCGGCCCATTGTGTTTGGCAAGCCCTTCGAGAAGGTCCCATGTCAGGTTCAACCCGTCATGCAGCGGATAAGGGCTTTCAAGCCGCATGACGGTGCGAAGGGTCTGCGCATTGTGACAAAATCCGCCATGCGCCGTCATCGCACTAGACAAGGCCTCTTCTCCCGCATGCCCAAACGGCGGGTGGCCAAGATCATGGGCAAGGCACAGCGCCTCTGTGAGATCCTCGTCCACCCTGAGAGCCCGCGCCAGAACTCGCCCAATTTGCGCGACCTCAATCGTGTGGGTTAGGCGGGTGCGATAGTGATCGCCATCAGGCGCAATAAACACCTGTGTTTTGGATTTAAGCCGCCTGAAGCTCATCGAGTGGATGATCCGGTCGCGGTCACGCTGAAAATCGCTGCGCGGTCCGCGTCGCTCTCCTGGTGGCAGCGCGGTTTCTGAACCGGCCGGCCTGCCCACATCAAATTCGCGTCCACCATGTGCGTTAGGGTCGGCGGCAAAGGGAGCTCGGTTGGTCACGGCTCTATCGCTTAAGTCAGCGCAGCATCCGCCTCAACGGGAACAGATCAGCAACAGTCCATGAAATTGGTGGACAGCCCGAAATAGCGCAGAACAGCATGCGAGGCAGGCGTACCAAAATTTGAAAAAAAGGGCCGCTTACCGGGTGCAATGGGGGGTGGTAAGCGGCCCCAAGAGCCTTTCAGCTCTCGGGTCATCGGCGCGACCCGAAGACCCACAAGCTCATCTGATTGTTATTGATGACAAGCTTTATTCCGGCGTAAAGCCTTGAAATTAAACTTACACCCCGCCCTCGAAAGGGATGCGGCAAAGCGTTCTTCAAGAGCGTTGAGCCGGGATCTAACTCACGGTTTCCTGTTCCAAAATCCAATTTGCGGCCGCCTCGCAATGAATTCGGGTGGAATCGAATACCGGAAGCACATTCGCATCCACATCAACCACAAGGTCGAATTCAGTGCAGGCAAGCACAACAGCTTCGGCCCCTTCTTGGGATTTATTGGTGATGATCGTTTTCATTTGACGCTCCGCATCGCGGGTGACTTTGCCAACCATCAGTTCATCATAAATGATGCGGTCCATAATCTCGACATTGGTCATGTTGGGGGGCAGCAAATCAATCCCCTGCGCGACAAGACGCTTGCGATAAAAGCTCTCTGTCATGACATTGCGCGTGCCCAAAATCGCAGCACTTTTGCATCCAGAGGCTTTCAAAGCCCTGCCCACACAATCCGCAATGTGGATGACCGGCACATCAACTGCGCCAGCGACCGCGTCATAGACCTTGTGCATGGAATTGGCGTTGATGATCAGCGCCTCGGCCCCTGCCCCCTCAAGCCGTTTCGCGCTTTCGGAGAGGATTTGCGCAGCGTCCTCCCATTCCTTGTCGTCGCGCAGCGCATAAAGCTGCGCAAAATCAACGCTCTCGATAAGAAGCGGTGCAGAGGCCATCGGCGCAGCCCGGCGCTGCACTATCCGGTTGATCCGATCATAATAGATACGGGTAGAGACCCAGCTCATCCCCCCAATCATTCCCAGTTTTCGCAAAAGTCGTGTCCCTCGAATCTTGTGAGCAATGCACGGCACTGCAAAAAGGATCGTGCCAGCCTTACACCCCGCCGTCCATAGCCATAGGGAAGCGGGGCAGGATTAAGGTGTGTGCTGTTGGTCGCCTGCCTCAGATGGAGCAAATTCCTGACGGGCAAGCCATTCCTTCACATCCCTCAAAGTCGCCTCAGCTGCTTCTTCATGCGGCAAATGGCCGATTTGGGGGTAGACCTTTAACTCGCTCGCCGGGAGGGTTTGATCGAGCCACTGCCCAGCTTCCACTGGGATGAGGCCATCTTCATCGCCCCAGATAATGAGAGACGGCGCAGTGATCGCGCTTATTTCCTCAGGCGTAAGCGGCGCATATTCGGCCGAAAAGCGCGCCATGGTTGCGGCGCGGTTGCCAGGATATCGCAGCAACTGCCAATAGCGATCAACCGCCTCTTTGGTAACGACCGCCTTGTTGGAAACACTTTGCTCGAGGCTCTGCTTGATAAGTGACCGCGGCGTAATGTGCTCTGCTATCAGGTTCACACCGGGCATGCGCGCAATGGTAAACCCAATGTTCCCGCCATCCTCTTTTTCAAGTTCAACGGGGTCCATCATCGCTTCAACCTCATCGCGCGGTGCGCCGCTAGCATCGACAAGGATGAGGCCGGAGACGCGGGCAGGATAAAGGCTGGCGACAGCAAGCGCGTGTTTGCCGCCCATGGAGTTGCCGCCAAGGATGAACGTATCAATCCCCAGCGCGTCTGCCACCTCAATGACGTCGCCCGCGTAATTGGCACGGCTGTAGTCACCGTTAGGGTCTGCCCCAGTGAGCCCGTGGCCAACCTGGTCAAAGCGGATGACGCGGTGAGTATCTTTTAGGCCTTCTACCCAAGGCTCCCAAGTGTGCAGGTCAGCGTTAGAGCCGTGAAGGAGGATAATGGGCGGGCCCTCGCCTTGTCCCTCGTCGCGAAGATGCACAGTCACCCCATCACCGATCTCGACAAATTGCGACGGCTCTGCGCCCCAGCGAGCGCGCATCATTTCAGGGTCGGTATCGGGCACGCGAAACACAAGAAAAGCGGCCACTAGCAGCCCGATCAGCACTCCAACGATGCGCAAAGTCCATTTCATTGCGGCATCTCTGCAATCCATTTGCGCATAAGCGCGACCGCTTCTTTATCGGTGGTAGACCGGCCAAGTTCGGGCATCGCAACACCCGGCTCGTCAGAGTTCATCCGGTGCACGAGGATGGATTTCTCAGGCGCTCCCGGTTCGATTGAAACGAGGAGCCCCCCTGCCCCGCGTCCTGCGGCCACGGGCGGTTTCTTGACGCCGATGGCAAAGGCATCGGTCTGGTCCCAGCTTAAGTCGAGGCCAGAATTGGACGCCCCGCCTCCAGGCTGGTGGCAATGCGCACAGTTCACATCGAGATAGGCGCGTGCACGTGCATCAGTGCTGGCGTTGGTCTCTGTCCACAGCGGCAGCGTGTCAGCACCGTCCGGAACCGCATTGAGCATGCCGCCTGCATGCATCTTGCCTAGCCATTCGTTTGAGAGATTGCGCGCTTTCGGGCCGATGGGAATGACCTCTCCTTCGACTGAGTGACACGTTTTGCACTGGTTTTTGTTGGGGATGCGGTAGCTGATTTCCTCCCCCGAAGGCGCGGTGATCGCGGTGCGGCCGCCCGCCAGCGCGAGCCGTGCCTCTGTCTGCTGCTCATTCCAGCGGTAAGGCAATGCAAGCCACCCATCCGCGCGGTGGAGGAGCACGCGGGTTTCGATGTAGCGCTGGTCCTTCCCCTCGCCAAAAGCGAACGTCTTGATGATAGCGCTGCCAATAGGGAAATTGAGCAAGCCGTCCCCATCCGCCTCAAGCGCGGTGCCTTCCGGCAGATAGATGTAGCGCAGCTTATCGGCTCCATCTGACCAAAGGGCGGTGTTGAGCGTATAAGCCTGAACACGCTCAGAAGGCTCGCGCGCGCCGTAATCTTGGAAAAAACCGTATTCTCCAAGGGTGCGCGCAAAGCCTTTGCCCGTCACAGCCGCGTCATTGACGACCGGTTTTGGAATGCCCTTCGACTGCCCCGCAACAGACAGACCAAGAGCTGCCAACGCAGCCAGGAAGAACCAATTCCCCCGCACTAGATTCGCGCGTCCAGTTCAGCCGGAGCGCCGATGCCGGTGCGGTCAAACTCACCTTCGGGTTTAGGCACAACCAATGGGGATGGGGCCGCGTCCGCCAGGCCCTTACCCTGCTGCGTAAGGTTGAGCGACCAGCCTTTGGTGCCTTCAACCGCAGTAAGGCTGCCTTGCCCATCCCACAGGACCGGAGGCAACGCCCCGCCGAACGCAGCAAGGAGCATCTCTGCGCCCTCAAACTGAGGGTCATCTCCGCCCCGGCCATAGATATTATTGCCCACCACCACGTCACGCGCGAAGGGGTTGTAGCGGTCATCGTCAAAGCTTTGGATATAGGCGATCACCATGATTGGCGCGGTTGGGTTTTCGTCGATGATATTGTCTTGGATAAGGACCTTTTCATTGGCCATCACCATGATCCCGGTGCCCCGCCTGACCCCAGCGACAATATTGCCGGGAGGGGCAAAGTTGGCGGTATCGTTGGCGACCACAAGGTTGTTTTCAACAATCACATTGCCGCCGTTCATCACTGGCAGTCCCGGCAGATCGAACACAAGGATACCGCCCGTGTTGCGCGTTGCGATATTGTGCTCAACAATCGCGTTGCGGCTGTTTTCAATCTCGATCCCGGCAACATTTGCTTCGGCAATAGAATTGCGCACGGTGATCTGATTGGATTGACCGACATAAATGCCAGCATCAGAAGCTCCGGTGACTTTTACCCCGTCGACCAGCACGCCGGTGCTTTCAACCGGATAAATGCCATAGGCGCCGTTATCGGGGTCAGGGCCATTGGTCCACGTCACGCGAATGCGGTGGTAGACAATCTGGTCCGCGCCCTTGGATTTGATCCCGTCACCTTTTGGGTTTTCGAGAGCGAAATCGCGCAAAGTGACATTGTCGGAAGTGACCAACAGCCCCTCGCCTGACCCTGCCTGCGCGGTAAAATCCAGCACGGTCCCATCCATGCCCGCGCCGCGCACTGTCACACCGTCCACATCCAGCGAAAGCCCATCAGTGATCGTGTAACGCCCGGCTTCGAGGATGATTTCATCACCCGGCTCAGCAAGTATCAGCGCTTCTTGCAACCGCTCCTGCGCGCCTTCGCCGGGGCTGATTGTGTGGGTCTCAGCCCATGCGGGTGCGGCGCTTGCTAAAGCGCATGCTGCCAGTGCAATTCTGATCATATGATGTGTCTCCCAATCCGCTGCGCATAGTGGCGCACAATGGGGAGATTTGGCAAGTCAGAAGCGGTCTTTAAATGCCTCGCCGATCAAGCCCACGCTACAGGTCGCTCCTGTCGCAGCCAGCGCGCGCACCGCTTCGGGATCATCGACGCGGCCCAAACGCGCGATGGCCTCTCTCGCAGAAGCCGGAAGACGCCCTTCCCCCTCTTCAGGCGCAAGTTTTTCAAGCTTGAGCAATTGCTCAATCGTGAGCGTATCGACGAGCCTCTCCGCCATGCATTGGGCCAGTGGCTCAGGCGCGCCATTGTCGAGCAAAGCTTGCTCCACGCGGGCCTCGGTCACCTTCTCAAGCAGCTTCTCTCCGCCAAGCACCCAGAACGCGCCAAGGCCCAATAGGAGCACAAGGAATACCAGCAGAAACCGCATGAAGCGCCTAGTCCAGCGCCTTCACAATGCCTTCGACCATTTTCTTCGCATCAGACAAAAGCATGACCGTTTGCGGCATGTAGAACACGTCATTGTCAACGCCGGCATAGCCAACGCCGCCCATCGAACGCTTGATGAAGAAGACCTGCTTGGCCTTGTCCACATCGAACACGGGCATGCCGTAAATGGGCGAGCTCTTATCGGTCTTGGCCGCCGGGTTCACAACGTCGTTTGCGCCGATGATGAAGGCAACATCGGCCTGCGCAAACTCGCTGTTGATGTCCTCAAGCTCGAAGACCTCATCGTAAGGCACATTCGCCTCGGCCAGAAGCACGTTCATGTGCCCCGGCATACGCCCTGCGACCGGGTGGATCGCATATTTTACCTCGACGCCCTTTTCTTTGAGCGCATCGGCCATTTCGCGCAGCACGTGCTGAGCCTGCGCGACCGCCATGCCGTAGCCCGGGATGATGATAACGCTCTCGGCCTGTTCAAGCATAAACGCCGCATCGTCAGCAGAGCCTTGTTTGTAAGGGCGCTGTTCACGCGGTTCCCCGCTGCCGCCGCCAGCGCCGTCTTCCGCGCCAAAGCCGCCTGCGATCACGCTGATGAAACTGCGGTTCATGGCCTTACACATGATGTAAGAAAGGATCGCGCCTGAAGAGCCCACCAGCGCGCCGGTGATAATCATCGCCGAGTTGCCAAGGGTGAAGCCCATCGCGGCTGCTGCCCAACCGGAATAGGAGTTCAGCATCGACACCACGACCGGCATATCCGCCCCGCCGATTGGGATGATGAGGAGGAAACCGATGATGAAGGCGAGCACCGTCACCCAGATGATCAGCTGCCCTTCGCCCGGACCGCCAGCACCGCTCATCGCATAAGCGGCAATCAAGCCAAGGATAGCGGCCAAAGTGCCCAGATTGATGAAGTGGCGCATAGGCAAGAGGATCGGAGACCCGCTCATCCGGCCCGAAAGCTTCAAGAAGGCGATAACCGAACCAGAGAATGTGATCGCACCAATCGCGATGCCAAGGCCCAGCTCAATACGGCTGACAACAAGCACTTGGCCCGCCGCATCCAGAATGCCGAATGCGCCGGGGTTCAGCCACGCGGCAAGGCCTACAACAACGGCTGCAAGACCCACGAGGCTGTGGAAACCCGCCACCAGTTCCGGCATAGCGGTCATCGCGATTTTGCGCGCAATAGTGACACCGATGATGCCGCCAATGAAGATCGCGATGGCGATCTCGACGATATTGGCGATGTCATGTGTGACCAGCGTCGTGATGAGGGCGATGGCCATGCCGATCATGCCATTGCGGTTACCCGCGCGGCTTGAGGCAGGTGAGGAAAGCCCACGAAGCGCGAGGATGAAGAAGACGCCCGCTGCAAGGTAGGCGAGCATAGCCCAAGCGGGGGTGCCCTCGCCTGTTGCGGCGTGGGCTGGTGCTGCGAACAAGGCCGTCATTCCCGCGAAGGCAGGAATCCAGCTTCTACCAATTGAGCGCACCGCCGAAGCAAGCTGGACCCCGGCCTGCGCCGGGGTGACGAGAGAAGTTAGCGTACCCATATCTACTTCTCCTTCTTCTTATACATGGCGAGCATACGCTCGGTCACGGCAAAGCCGCCAAAGATATTGATCGAGGCCATCACGACGCCCGCAAGGCCAAGCCATTTGGCAAGCGGGCTCGTCGCCTCTGCTGCTGCAATAAGTGCACCCACGATAATGACGCTGGAAATCGCATTGGTCACAGCCATAAGCGGCGTGTGCAGCGCAGGCGTCACCGACCAGACCACATAATAGCCGACGAAACACGCCAGCACGAAGATGGATAGGATTGAAATAAAGTCCATTATTTGCCTCTCTCGGCCAGCTCTTCGAGCACATTTTCGATACGATCCATCACAGAATTTGCGACAGACGCTTCAAACTCATCAGCTTCGCGTTGCTCTTGCTCAGTAAGTTCAGGGCACGCGATGTCGACCAAGCTCATTCCGTAGTCATAATCTGCACGCGCGATTGCAAAATCCATCCGGCGAGCGTGCGAGTTTTGGCCATCGCGCATGCTGGCGAAACGTTCCAACGCAGCTGCCGCAGCGTCGGTTCGAATGCACGGGTTATGAAGGAAGGTGAGCGTTGCCCCAACCTCTGCGCGCAATTGCGCTCCGGCCGCCACGTCATCAAGAGTGTAAGTCGCTGGCTCGCGGTCATCATGCGCCAAAGCCGCAGACGAAGCCAGAAACGCAAGAACTGCCGCGCCCGCTCGCAGGCTTACCGGCGCTCGATCAAGAAAGGGTATCGTCCGGCTCAACGTTGCAGCTTTTGCGCCATGAGCACTTGCAGACCAGTGACATCGCTATCGCGACCGATCTTGAACTCAATCATGCCAAGTCCAGACACAAAGAGCTTTATCTCACCGTCCAGATCAAACGTACCAGCGCTTTCAATCGAATAGGCGTTGATTGAACGATAAGGGACCGTTTTGTATTCCTTTTTCGAGCCTGTAAGGCCCTGAATGTTAACGTGGATTACTCGCCAGTCGGTGAAGACTATCCAGTCACGCACGGTTTTGAAAGCGACAAGCACCTGCTCATCGCCCACAAGGCAATGGCCATGACCCTTCATGAAGCCTTCAACGCTCGCAGTGGTAGCGTTCAAAATTCCCATGACTAGCTTCCCTTCAATCGCGCATTCACAACCGCACCGCCTTGGGTAAGACGGATCGCGTCGCCGATTTCTTCGTCGAGTTCCGGCTTGCCCGCCTCCTTGTCCCAAAAGGCTGAGAGGAAGTTGAAGTGGTTGCGCGCGAACAGTGCCGAGGCGTCTGCTGCCAATGCCGCTGGCGTATTGGCATAACCGATGATCTTGACGCCGTGCTTCTCAACCACTTTGTCAGCCTCAGAGCCTTCGACGTTGCCGCCTTGCGCGACAGCTAGGTCATAAATCACGCTGCCCGTCTTCATCGTCTTGATCTGCTCATCGGTGATCAGAACTGGAGCCGCGCGTCCGGGGATCAACGCGGTGGTGATGACTATGTCCTGTTTCGCGATGTGTTCGCTGACAAGCTTGGCCTGCGCTGCCTTATACTCATCGCTCATCTCGGTCGCATAACCGCCAGAACCTTCGCCCTCGATGCCTTCGACTTCGGTGACGAAGATCGCCTTAGCGCCAAGGCTTTCGATCTGTTCTTTCGTCGCGGAGCGCACATCGGTTGCCGAAACCTGCGCGCCCAAACGCCGTGCGGTCGCAATCGCTTGAAGTCCCGCGACACCCACACCCATGATAAAGCAGCGCGCGGCCTGAACTGTGCCAGCTGCCGTCATCATCATCGGAAATGCACGGCCGTATGTGTCCGCTGCGGCGAGCACGGCCTTATATCCTGCAAGGTTCGACTGAGAGGAGAGCACATCCATGGACTGCGCACGGGTGATGCGCGGCATGAATTCCATGCTCAATGCCTCAAACCCTGCTTTTGCGTAGGCCGAAAGAAGATCACCGTTCTGGAAAGGATCAAACAAGGCTGCAACCCATGCACCCGGTGATGCGCCTTTAAGCTTCGCAACGTCAGGCGCCTGAATGCCAAGCACAATATCCGCGCCCTTCACAGTGGCGCCCGCCGCCCCCACAGTTGCGCCAGCGTCCGCATAAGCCTCATCAGGGATCGAGGCGGCAAGACCTGCGCCCTTCTCAACGGCAAATTCATTACCAAGGGCAATGAACTTTTTGACCGTTTCAGGAGTTGCAGCCACCCGCGTTTCGCCGGGGGCCCGCTCTTTTAGAACAGCAATTTTCATCAATTTACGCCCTTATGGAGCGATCAGAGCCACAACAAAAAATGTGATGATCGCGATCAGCGGAATTGCCCATTTGAGCGCACCCATAAATCCATCATAGGTGGAGCGGGCGTGGTCCATATCATTGGCTGACATCGTTAAAGTCCCTTCAGCATTATTTCCCGCAAACGCACCTGAGTGCGCATTATGTTGCGCACATCGCTGCGTCTGCCAATTGTTTAGTCCCCGAACCCACTATCGAAGGGTTTGTCCAAGCTCAACCCATCAAAGGCTAATGCGGTTCCCGAGCGGTTGGGGGCTGGTTCCAATTGCAGGACACACACCTCATCGCAACAGCCTTAATTCTGTCTTTACCCGGCTACTTTAAGCCCACCTGACGTCTCACCCCGGGGCGGTTGCCGGGGATGTTAGGAATGCGGGCCGAAACTCTATGGCGCAAAGCGACGAACACGCTGAGATTACGTCCGATTCTGTGGCAGGCGAGGATTTTGACCTCGATGTAGGCGGTCTCGACGAATCAGAAGAAGACGCCCGCATCGTCATGCTGATTGATGATGAGCCTGCGCAAAGCCGTCTCATTTCTGCGATTGCCGCGCGCGATGGTTGGCGCACGGTTGTGGCAAGCGACGCTGAAACCGCAATTGCCATGCTTGGCACGCACGAGGGTATGCAGCTGTCTGCGATCTTGCTTGATCAATGGGTACCGGGCGATGACGCCTGTTCGCTAATTGCTGAGCTTAAAGAGCGCCGCCCAGCCCTGCCGATCTTGATGCTGACCACCAGCGCCTCTCCGCTGCTTGCAGTTGAAGCGATGCGTGCAGGTGCCAGCGACTACCTAGTTAAACCCATTTCACCCGACCGCCTGATGGACGCCCTTCGCGCTGTCACCACTCAGGAAGCGCCGCGCGATGAGCTTGCGCCGCTGACCGAGAAGATGTCGGCAAGCCTCGATTTCGACGCAATGATCGGCACAGCGCCGCCGTTTCGCACCGCGCTTGCTCAGGCTGCTAAGGCTGCGCGCGGGCACAACCACTCGCTCATCGAAGGCGAAAGCGGGACCGGCAAAGAGATGCTGATGCGCGCAATGCACGGGGCGAGCCCTCGTTCGAAAGAGGCGCTGCGCATTATCAACATCGCCAGCGTGCCGCCGAATTCTGTTGAATCGGTCTTGTTTGGTCATGAGCCCAACGCATTTCCAGGCGCATTCGACCGCCAGATCGGCGCGCTTCAACATTGCGATGGCGGCACTTTGGTGCTCGATGAAATTGACAGGCTCAGCCTTGCTGTCCAAGACCGGCTCAACGATGCGCTTGAGACGGGCATTGTTCGCCCGCTTGGCGCGGCGCACGGTTTCCGCATTGATATTCGTATCTTGTCGGCCAGCAATATGAGCCTCGCCCCGCTTGTCGAAGGCGGAGTGTTCAATGCAGGCCTTGCTCAAAAGCTGAGCGCAACCCGCGTGCAATTACCACCGCTACGCGAGCGCACTGGCGATATTCCTGCCCTCACCCGGCATTTCCTCACCCGCATTGGTGAGCAGCCTGGCCTCACCCATCTCTCGATTGCCGACAGCGCGCTCGGCCTGCTTGCAGCCTATGATTGGCCGGGCAATGTGCGCCAATTGCAGTCGGTGCTCTTTCGTTCGGCTGTGTATTGCGAAGGCGATACGCTGACGGCGGAAAGCTTCCCGCAGCTTTCTGAAATGATTGGTGAGCTTGATAACACCACTCAGTCCCCGCAGCACGAAGGTGTCGGCGTCATGCTCTACACCGAAGACGGCAATTTGCGCCCTCTCGAAGAGATTGAGGCCGATGTGATCCGCTTGGCCATCGGCCACTATCGTGGTCGGATGACCGAGGTCGCCCGGCGACTTGGGATTGGGCGTTCCACACTCTATCGCAAGCTGAGCGACCTCGGCATCGACAATGCGGCCTAGACAGCCGCGCACCGCCTAGAAGTTGTAGCGGATACCAGCGATCAGGCTCACCGTTTCATAATCGCCTGAGATATTAGCGTTAAAGTCGCCGCCACCGTTTGCGATAAATCGCCGTTCAAGATCGACACCTTCAACCCGCTCATACCGAGCCCGTGCGTCCAGCGCGATCGCATCGGTGATGTCAAAGCGCACTCCAATGTTGCTGTGGTAGACGAAAGCTGTGTCATCGCCCTCCACTCCAAACGTCGCTGCCGTTGCGGTCGCAGGGAAGTACGACACTTCGCTATCAACATCGGCAATGCCGATCCCGCCGCCAAAGAATGGGGTCACTCGCTGTTTATCTGAGTAGATAATGTCGGACTGATAATTGATCGTGAAAGTCTGGACATCAACCTCGCCGCCGAAAGTCTGATCGCCGCCGTTGAAGCTTCCTCCGTCAACTGTGGGGCTTGCGTAGGAATATTCCAGTTCGAGGCTAGGCTGGAAAACGCCAAATATCAGGGTTGGGAACTGGTAGCCGACCGCTGCCACAAGCGTGACGTCGCTATCGAGGTCCGTTTCCACATTGGCCGGAGCACCAGCAACTCCGGGCGACAGTCCTTCGGGGGCTTGAACCCCATCAAGGTCAAAATCGCTCGGTAGCGTGATGCCCACTCCGCCACGGACATACACACCACCGTCCACTTCCTGTGCGGCTGCGGAGGTCATTGGCAAAGCGATCGCGCCTGCTCCTGTAGCAAGGGTAAGGGTGAGACGGTGCAGAGGGGTAAAGGTCATGTACAAGCTCCTGAGAACGTTCGGGGGGACTATCGAAACACACCGTTCTCGCGCGCGTTTCGCGTTAGTGTTCGGCCCCTTTTTAAGGTTGGTTACATCTTTTTTTGCCTTTGCGATGAGCCGTTTTTGCCAGCAATTTCTTTCGTTTAGAAATGGCCCCAAGGCAGAGCAGAAGACCGGGCGCTTGAACAATCGCAGCTGCCGCTTTAGCGCGCTCTTCATGACTATTCTCAATGACTTCGCAGGCCGCACTGCTTTGATAACCGGGGCAGCCTCTGGCATTGGCGCTGCATGCGCCTGCCTCCTTGCTCAGCGCGGCGCGGCAAAGCTCATACTTGTCGATGTGGACGCCGCTGGAATGGCAGCGCTCGGCCTTGATTGCGAAGTGGAGACCATTACGGGAAGCGTCGCTGATGAAAGCCTGTGGGACGCGGTTGAGCCCAAGCTTGAAGGCCTTGATCACGCCGTGGTCAATGCTGGAATTGGCGCTGGCGGGCCTATTGCCGATCTCACCTTTAGCGAATGGCGCAGGGTGATGGATGTGAATCTCGACGGGGCTTTTCTGACCCTTCGCGCATCGCTCCGCGCTATTGCCAGGGGCGGTTCGGGTGGCAGCATCATGATCACCTCCTCTTCGACAGGCGTGAAGCCGGTGCCCGGCGTTGGCCCTTATGGCACTTCCAAAGCGGCGGTCGCGCACATGGCGCGCATTGCGGCGATGGAGAACGCCGCTGCCAACATCCGCGTCAACGCCATTGCGCCCGGCGGTGTCGACACTGCCATTTGGGAGAGCGGCGAGGACTTCAAGCGATCAGTCGAGGCCATTGGCCGCGAGGAAACGATGAAGCGCATGGCCAAGACCACACCCAATGGCCGTTTCGCAAGCTCTGAAGAGATGGCTGCAACCATGCTTTACATGCTCAGCGATGCGGCATCGAACATCACCGGCCATGTTTTGGTGAGCGATGGCGGGTTTACGCTTTAAAAAGCCTACATCGGCAACCCGCTGAAATCGGTCAGCGCTGCATCGCGCAAACCGCGCCAAACATTCCTCGCCTGCACCGTTTCGGCTACATCATGCACGCGCAGCATATGCGCGCCAGCGTTCATCGCGGTTGTTGCCAAAGCAATTGATCCGCCAAGCCTGTCATGTGCCGCTTCCTCATTGCTGAGCGCACCAATCATCCGCTTGCGGCTCATCCCCACGAGCAGCGGACTTCCCAGTGCATGGAACAGGGGCAAAGCATTAATCAGCGACAGGTTTTCGGCCAGCGTCTTGCCAAAACCAATGCCCGGATCAATCATGATCCGGTCCTCGGCAATACCGCCCGCGATAGCCTTGGCACGCTGATGCTGGAGGGTGTCAAACACATCGCTCACAACGTCTGTATATTCGCCGCCGCTTAGCCCATCGAGGGAATGCAAATCCTCACCCGTTCCCGGGGCGTGCATCAAGACAATTGGACAGCGCGAACTCGCCGCCAACTCCAGCATACGCGGATCATAGCGCAGCGCCGACACATCGTTTGCCATATGCGCGCCCTTCGAAAGCGCTGCTTCAAGCACGCCAGCGCGCCTTGTATCGACGCTGATCGCTGCTCCCATTGATGCACAATATTCGATTGCAGGGACCACCCGCTCGATCTCATCACCTTCGAAAGTCGCCTGACTGCCGGGCCGGGTACTCTCCCCGCCGATGTCGATGATGGATGCCCCCGCCTCTAGCATGGCAGCTGCATGCGCGCGCCCTGCGTCGGGATTTTCGAGCCATTCCCCGCCGTCGCTAAAGCTGTCAGGCGTTACGTTGAGAACCCCCATAATCTGGGGCTGGTCGAGGCGAATTGTGCGCGCTCCCAATTGCAATGGAGGATGAACCTTTTGCAAGTTTGCCCATTGCTCCTCAGCGTCCCTTGAAAGCGTCCCTCCCACCTCTGCCAAAGCATCGGGCGCATCGCTCACACCAAAGAGCCGGCGGTGCGTGACGCGGCCCTCCTCGCGGACCATCAAGGCGAAACGGCTGGCGTATGTCATGGTCCCAGCCAAGCGAACCGCCCCCGGCCCATCGCCAGTGCTTTCAGATTGCGGGCTTAAGGATAAGCCGACGGGTTGGAGATAAATCTTAGCTGTCATATCCGCTCAAAATCAAAGTTGATCTGGCATACATGGCACACTGTCCAAGTGCCGAAAACCTCTCCTTTCATCATCAGCATAAAGAAGCGCCAAAATGGTGCGAACAAGATCCCATTGACGGTCGCTAACCGCTAGGGGGAATGTAAGACAGTATTGAAGCGGCCCTTTCTTGCGTAATGATGTCGGAAAATTATTATTCAACGCAATGTGTAATCGCCGAATGAATGTTGAGGAACTAAGATCAGGCTTCACTATTCGCGTGCGACTTTCCATGAAGAATAGATTAAACCTCTTTCTTCTGACTGCCGTAAAAAGGTGCGGCGAAGGATTGAATTCATGAAATGGCTTTCGAGCAATGAACAGATCGACTTAAACAACTGCGACCGGGAACCCATACATATCCCTTCCGTAATTCAACCATTTGGAACGCTGATTGCGTGCGATATTCATCTGACGCAAATCAAATATGTCGCTGCGAACCTGATCGAATTCTTCCCCGACCTTCCAACGAATGTCTTGGGCGAAAGGGTCGATATCTTATTAAACAGGGACACCATTCACGCAATTGGCAATACGCTTGCCATCAATATCGCCACCAATCAGCGAAGCCGGGTGGGCCGCGCCGAGTTTGACGGTCAGGAATGCGAGTTGTTCGTTCACCGCAACGTGGACGATCTTGCCATCATCGAGATCGAGAAATTCGCAGAAGGCGTAGCGTCTGTTCTCAGTGATCCAATTCACAAAACAAGGCAATATCTGGCCCAGGCATCATCCTTTGATAACCTGCTTGAATTGCTGGATTATTGCTGCGGCGCTTTGCGGGATCTTACCGGGTACGACAGGGTCAAAGCCTACCGCTTTGCCGCCGATTGGAGCGGCGAGGTTGTTGCAGAATCGCTGGCCTCCGGCGTACCAAGCTTTCTTGGCCTGAGATATCCGGCTTGGGACATTCCCAAACAGGCAAGAGCGCTGCAAACCGTTTGCCCGCTGAGGATCTTGAGTGATGTAGATCAAGTCCCGATCCCCATCCTTGCGCAAAGTCCCGACCTTCCACCGCTCGATTTGTCTTTCGCCAATTTAAGGGGCGTCTCCCCTATTCACATTGAATATCTCAAGAACATGAAGGTCGGCGCGACGTTGAGCCTCGGTATTGTGGTGGACGGCGAATTGTGGGGTATGTTTTCATGCCATCACCGAAGCGACCGGGTGATCTCGTCGGATGTGCGAATTGCGGCTGAATTGTTTGCGCAGATCATCTCCTTGTTGATCAAAGACCGCTTTAGCCTCATGCAATCAGATGCCCGAAACAGGGCCGCTAGCATACGTCAAAAGCTGCTTGCCGAAACCGATGCGACCACCGATCTGCTGCGCAGTTTCGAGACGATCTCGACCAGCCTATGCGAGCTAATGCCGTGCGACGGTATTGCGATATTGAGAGATGGAAAACTCCAGACGAGCGGCTCTACACCGGGCAGCAAAATCATTCGCCAGATTTCCGAATTCGTCCCTGATGAAGAAGGGTTTATTGAGGCAACCGAACACCTTGCCCAATCGAAATTCATCGCCAATTTGCCCAAATCTATGGCCAAAACCTTGAATGACACAGCCGGGTGTTTGCTCATTCAGTCTGCTGCCGCTGCACCGCTGCAGGTGATGTTCTTTCGCGATGAAATCGCCTGCACTGTTCAGTGGGCAGGCAAGCCGGAGAAGAAATACGAAGAAGGCCCGCTTGGGGAGCGCATAACGCCGCGAGGGTCATTTGAGGCCTATCTCGAAGAGCAATCTGGCCGGTGCGAGCCGTGGTCAGATTTCGATATGGTCTCTGCTAATGAAATCCAGGTGCTCTTGGCCCAGATCGCGCAGAAAGCAGACCGGCAAGAAGCTGTACGAAACAAAGACCTAGTCAGCCATCAACGGCAACAGGACCTGATGATTGCTGAGCTTAATCACAGGGTGAAGAACATCCTTGCACTTATTCGTTCGTTATCACGGCAGGCACAGGAATCTTCTGGTTCGCTGGAAAGCTATGCCCACGCGCTCGAGCAAAGGATCTCCGCGCTAGCCGCAGCGCACGACCTTGCTGTGTCGGATTCCATGCGCGGGGTATCAATACGCAGCATTTTGAAAACCGAGCTTGAGCCATACCTTCAAGAAGAGATGTCGCAGGCCGTTCTAGCAGGGCCAGTGGTGGGCCTTCGCGCGGACGTTGCGCCGATGATCGCGCTCGTCTTTCACGAAGTGATTAGCAACGCTGTGAAATATGGCGCTCTGAGTACCAAAGACGGTCTGGTACAGGCGCGCTGGTCGGTTGATAAGACAGAGGGCCTCCTATTTGCCTGGCGCGAGCTTGGCGGCCCTACTGTCAATGTCCCCAATCGTCACGGATTTGGTCGATCACTTATCGAGCGGGCCATTCCTTATGAATTCGATGGGACCGCTGAATTGATATTTGACCCGGGCGGGTTGCAATTCAACTTCACCCTGCCGCCAAGCAATCTGGTTGAAATGTCTGAGGAATCTGTGCCGCTTCCGAAAGTGAAAGAGCAGCCCTTCAAAAAGGCGGCGACCGGCAAACATGCTCTGGTACTCGAAGACAACATCGTCCTTGCTATGGATATGATTGCCAGCGTGCGCAGGCTTGGCGCTGAGACGGTGAAAGATGCTGGCACAATTGAGGCAGCATTGGGATTATTGGAGAACAATGATTTTGATTTCGGCGTTCTGGACATGAACCTGCGGGGCAAGGTTGTGTTCGATGTGGCGCACGCGCTTGACCAGCGCGGCATCCCGTTTGTGTTTGTGACCGGTTACGGGTCCAAAATCGACGTGCCGAACAACCTCTCCCGCATCCCTCTTTTAACAAAGCCAATCGACGAGGGGACCTTGTCGAAGGCTTTGGAAAGTATTCTGGCTGGCCAGTGAAGGCGCACCTCGCCGCAAAGCGGTTCGCTGAGTCCTCGATGCAACACCCCCCGCATCTGGAGTCCGTGACAAGGGTGAGGACTCAACATCTAGTGTGGGCCTGTTTTGTTCCGCATGACCCTTACGGGTGTTTACTAAGCATTAACCATAAGAGCCCAGAAACTAAGCGCTTGACGCAGGGTCCAAAGGGACTCATCCCCTGTGGATAACTTTGGCAGGACCTACTTCTGGGGCAAATTATGGGCGTGATTGAAACAACAAAACAGCGGACCAAACGAGGCGCCAAAGCCGCCGTGGGTGACGTGCGCGCGCTCCTTCCATTGGGCCAAATCCTCGGCGGTGACTGCATCGAGGCGATGTGCTCTTTGCCAGACAATTCGGTCGATTGCATCTTTGCTGACCCTCCCTACAACTTGCAGCTCGGCGGCGATCTTAATCGGCCCGATGGGTCAGAAGTTGACGCGGTCACAGACCATTGGGACCAATTTGACAGCTTCCGCGCTTATGACGAATTTACAAAAGCTTGGATGCTAGAGGCGAGACGTGTTCTTAAGCCTGATGGCTCGCTCTGGGTGATCGGCTCCTACCACAATATCTTTCGCGTCGGCGCGATCCTTCAGGACATCGGTTTTTGGATTCTCAACGATGTTGTCTGGCGCAAAACCAACCCAATGCCCAATTTCAAAGGCACCCGCTTTACCAATGCCCATGAGACTTTGATCTGGGCAAGTCAGGGAGAAAAGGCGCGCTATCAATTCAACTACCGCGCGATGAAGACACTGAATGATGAGCTGCAAATGCGCTCTGACTGGGTGCTGCCGATTTGTTCAGGCAATGAGCGGTTGAAAGAGAACGGCTCCAAGGTTCACCCCACGCAGAAGCCTGAAAGCCTCCTTTACCGCGTGCTCCTTGCAACGACCGAGCGCGGTGATGTTGTTCTAGACCCGTTTTTTGGCACCGGGACCACAGGCGCCGTTGCCAAGCGTCTCGGCCGTGAATGGATCGGCTGCGAGCGTGAGGCCACCTATCGCAGCGCCGCTTACAGGCGTATCGAAAAGGAGCTACCCTTGGATGAAAGCGCGCTGACCACGATGCAATCCAAAAAGAGCGCCCCGCGCGTCGCATTTGGCGCAGTGGTGGAAAGCGGCCTTATTCCGCCTGGATCACAGATTTTCGACAAAAAGCGCCGTTGGTTTGCGACCGTGCGTGCGGATGGCTCGCTGGATTGCAAAGGCCAGGTCGGATCAATCCATGGCCTTGGTAAAGAGCTTCAAGGCGCGCCAAGCTGCAATGGATGGACCTTTTGGTATTATGAGAACGGCGGCGAGACAAAGCCGGTTGACGCTGCGCGCGAGCTTTACAGGCTGGCTAACGAAGACTGATCCTCCCAAGAGCATCGGACCAGAAGCTAGAGCTGTTTTCTAGCTGATCAGAACCAACGAAAACGCATGACGCAAGCACACCCTACGCGAACACCAGCACGACGTTTGCTACGAAGGCTGCGAGGAGAACACCGCCCAGCGCGCGGCCAATGCGCTTGGCAAGCCACAAAAGGGCAAGCAGTGCGGCGGCGCTTGCTGTCAGCAAGGCCATTTGCAGACCTCCAAGTTCGGCGGGAAGCGCAAATGGCGCGATACTCATGGTGGCCCCGCCGATAAGCAGAATGTTGTAGATGTTTGATCCCACAACATTGCCAAGCGCCAATGCTGATTTTCCCCGCAAAGCGGCTGCGATTGATGCTGCGAGCTCGGGCAGGCTTGTTCCCACAGCAACGACCGTCAAGCCGATCACTGTTTCGGGCACGTTAAAGATGGTTGCCAGTTCGATTGCTCCAGTCACCAACGCATCGCCTCCCGCCACCAAGATCGCGAGGCCCACCGCAAACAAAACGCCGGCAACGGCTCCGCTTTGCGCTCTTCCGTCACTTTCCTCCTCATCCGCAGAAGCGCTTGGATTGCGGTAGCTCCAAACGATATAGACAACGATCGCAAGCAGCAGCGCAAACCCAATCCAGCGTGCACCGTATCCTGAAAGGACAAGGCCCCAAAGCATAAGCGTAGCCGCAAGCGCGATGAGGGCATCGCGTCTACCGCTTTGTGAAAGCACGATTGGCGCAACCAAGGCTGAAACACCGAGGATAAGCAAAGTGTTGGCAAGGTTCGACCCGACGATATTGCCCCATGCAATCTGCGGAGAACCTGCAAGGCTTGCCTGAACGCTCGCCACCATCTCCGGCATCGAGGTCGCAAAACCGACAATCACGAGGCCTGTAAAGAGCGTGGAGACGCCAAGTTTCTGAGCAATTCCAACCGCTCCGCGCACAAGGAGTTCACCGCCAATAGCAAGGCCGACAAGGCCCGCCAGACTTAAGAGGATTGCCTGCAACATGGAACACGCGCCTAAAGCCTTGCGCGCTTAAAGCAAGCGCGCCTGCGCGACGGGCGCAAAACTCTGGCGGTGCAAAAGCGTGGGCCCGTGCTCCTGCAATGCTTCCATATGCTCCCTCGTCCCATATCCTTTATTGCGCTCCCAACCATATTGGGGGTGAGCTTTGGCGGCATCAATCATCAGTCTGTCGCGCCATTCCTTTGCGATGATGGATGCAGCGCTAATGGCTGCTTCTTTGCCATCACCGCCCACTATCGCGCGCGCATTCCAGCGCCATTGGCTCGACCGATTGCGGGGCGTTTGATTTCCATCAATAAGGACGATCTCTGGTTCTGCATTGAGGCTGGCCACCAAATCGCGCACACAGCGCGTCATCGCCTCCATGGTCGCTTGGAAGATGTTGATCGCGTCGATCTCCTCTGGGCCAACCACTGAAACAGCCCAGCGGCAGTTTGCACGAAGCTCTTTGTCGAATTTACCCCGGCGTGCGGCGGATAATTTCTTGGAATCTGTGACGCCGGCCGGTATCTGATCTGACAACACCACAGCAGCGGCCACGACTGGTCCTGCTAAAGGTCCTCGTCCAGCTTCATCGACCCCTATGATAATGGAGCCGGCACCAATTTTTAGTTCAGGAGTTCCCTCAGTCATGAACACTCTTTCGAAAACGACCTCCCTATCCTTCCTCCCCGCGCTCGCACTCGCAAGCTGCGCAACCGCAGAAGCCGGGGAAAGTTTGGCAAGCGCCGGTTTGACCGTCGCTCAAATGGGCGAATTTGAAAAGCCATGGGCGATCGAATTTGCCCCTGGGACCGATATGCTTTTCGTGACCGAGAAAGAAGGTGTGCTGAAAGTAATGGACACCGCCACCGGCACAACCGCAATAGTCGCGGGAGCGCCTGATGTGGCCTTTGGTGGGCAAGGCGGCTTTGGCGATATTGCCTTCCTGCCAAGCGAGGCAGGCTCAGATGTCGATGGCCGCACAATCTATCTCAGCTGGGCGGAGTTCGGCGAAGATAGCAAAGTCAGAGGCGCAGTCGTGGGCAAAGGGACGCTCGCCTGCGCCTCGATGGAGGCTTGCGCGGTTGAAGGGCTCGAGGTCATCTGGCGCCAAGCGCCCAAGGTGTCAGGCCGCGGCCATTATTCGCACCGCATCACTTTTTCCCCAGACGAAAGCCACATGTATATCGCCAGCGGTGACCGCCAAAAAATGGCTCCTGCACAAGACAATGCAAACACCATCGGCACAATTGTTCGCCTCAATCTTGACGGGACGCCAGCAGACGGCAATCCATTTGCGGAGAAAGGCGGCGTGACAGCGCAAATCTGGTCATACGGTCACCGCAATATTCTGGGCATGGATTGGGATGCCCAAGGGCGGCTTTGGGATGTGGAGCATGGCCCTGCTGGCGGCGACGAGCTGAACCTGGTGCAAAGGGCCTCCAACTATGGCTGGCCTACCCGCTCTTTCGGCGAGCATTACAATGGCGACCCGATCGCAGATCACTCCGAAGACGATGGTTTTGCCAAGCCTGCAATCTGGTGGACCCCTGTAATCGCGCCGGGGGATATGCAGTTTTATTCCGGCGACATGTTCAAAGATTGGCAGGGCGATGCTCTGATCGCTGGCCTTTCCAGCCGCGCAATTGTCCGCGTCGAAATCGACGGTGAGAACGCAACAGAGGCGGCGCGTTACCCGATTGAGGGCCGCGTGCGCTCGATTGATACGGCGGCAGATGGCAGCATTTGGGTAGCGACGGATGAAGGCAGCGTCTTGCGTCTCTCCCAATAGGCCGCATTGTAAGCTTGGCAAAAGCTCGCAAAGGCCTTAGCGCCCGCGCCCCATGTCCGATACCGCCACTCTCGTCCCGCTTTCCGCGGTTCCGTCTGCCATGATCGAGGAATTGCTCGACCGTGTGTTCGGTGATGATCGCCACGCACGCACCGCTTACCGCATTCGCGCCGGGATGGAGTGGCTGGAGGCATTGTCCTTTGCAGCGCTTGACGCAGACGAAATGCTGGTGGGTACGATCCAGTGCTATCCTGTGGGCCTCCAATCCAAAGACGGCGCGCGCGTACCTCTGGTGATGGTTGGACCGGTGGCTGTGGTGCCGGAACGCCAGGGCGAAGGTTTTGGCGTGGGGCTCATGATGGCAATGCTCGATGCGGAGGCCCGCATGGCAACCGGTGGCTCTCCGGTGTTCCCGCAAGTGCTTATCGGTGATGAAGAGTATTACGGGCGCTGGGGCTTTAACGCGGGATCAACAGGAGGTTGGAAGTGCCCTGGCCCTTATGAAAAGGAGCGGCTTTTGGCACGCGGTGCCGCGATCCCTCATATGCCCAAGGAGGGAATGCTTGGACCTTGGAGCGGCCTAAACCCCTAAGATTTGCCCATTAGTGCGCAAATGCACTTTCCTACGCCCCCACACTCTGCCATCGAGCCATCCAACATGCCTTACCAACCGCCTCCTTATTTGGCTGAGCTCAGCCTTGCCGAAATTGCAGCCCAGGTTGAGGCGCGCAAACTGCCCCCGGTCGAGAGCTGGCAGCCCCAAAAGCTGGGTGATAGTTTTATGCGTATCGCGGGCGATGGGACTTGGTATCACGAAGGCGGCCCCATACGCCGCCCTGCAATGGTCCGCGCCTTCTCAGGGCTTCTCACTCGCGATGATGCGGGTCAGCATTGGTTGGTGACGCCGTTTGAAAAGCTCACAATCGAGGTCGATGATGCGGCCTTCATTGCGGTGGACTGCGTGGCCAAAAGCGGTGATCTCGCATTTCGCCTGAGCACTGATGATCTGGTTGTTGCTGGCCCTGACAACCAATTGCGCATTGCAGGCGATCACGACACTCCCGCGATTTATTTGCATGTCCGGCGCGGGCTTGAGGCACGGCTCAATCGTTCCACTTACGCCCAGCTTGCTGAAATCGCGCTGGAAACCGGGGGAGATGATTGGATCGTCTCTAGCCAAGGCGCGCTCTTTTCGCTTCAAGGCTGAGGGTGGACCTCTTCCAAAAACTCAGCCGGCTTTACGATCAGGGCCATGCGCAGACCATCTGCGACCTCTTGACCGATGCCAATCTGGCTAGCGGTGATCGCAAGACCGCTGCGGCGGTGTTGATCGCGGTCACTGACCGCCCAGAGCCCGGTGTCATTCTGACCCAGCGCCCTCGCGATATGCGCGATCATCCCGGCCAAGTCGCGTTTCCGGGCGGCAAGTGCGAGCCGGGAGAAGACCCAGTGGCGGCAGCCCTGCGCGAGGCAGAGGAGGAGCTGGCCCTCCCCCGCGACCAAGTGCGCGTGATCGGCACCAGCGACCTCTACACAACCGGCACCGGCTTTGATGTGACCCCGGTGGTTGCTGTTGTGCCGCCAGACCTGCCCCTCATGCCCAACCCCGGCGAGGTTGAGGCCTGGTTTGAACCCCCGCTCTCTCTCCTGCTCGACCCTGCCGCGTGGAACAGGCAGGAGGTGTTCTGGAAAGGGCAAATGCGCGGTTATCTTGAGATGGATTACGAAGGATTTCGAATTTGGGGCGTGACCGCTGCGATCATTGCCAACCTTTCGCGCCGTATTGAATGGACGCGCTGATTGGGCTCACTGATTGGACCCGCTCGAAATAGTCTAAACTTGCTCCAACAGCGCAATTCTGTTTAGCGCTCTATCTACCGTGAAACCTACACTTGCAAACGCTGATTGGCCCCGCCGCGACGGCCTCAAACTGCTTGCCCAGACATTGGGGGCGGACAATATCCGCTGGGTGGGCGGCGCAGTGCGCGACACATTGCTCGGCGCTGAGGTGCACGACATTGACTGCGCCACCACGCTGACGCCGGACACGGTCATCGACCGATGCGCTGCGGCAGGGATACGCACTGTCCCAACCGGGATTGATCACGGTACAGTCACCGCGATCCTTGACGATGGAACGGCCGAGATCACAACGCTTCGCCTGGATGTCGCCACCGATGGCAGGCGCGCAACGGTCGCCTTTGCAACCGAATGGAAGGACGATGCAGCGCGCCGCGATTTCACCATCAACGCGCTCTATGCTCATCCTGAAAGCCTAGAGATTTCAGACTACTTCGGCGGCCTTGCCGACCTTGAGGCGCGCCGTGTGCGCTTTATCGGGGACGCCCGCGAACGTATCGCTGAGGACCATTTGCGCATCCTTCGCTATTACCGGTTTCAGGCCCGCTTTGGCGCTGAGCTGGATGATAAAGCGGAAAAGGCCTGCGCTGAGCTTGCCGCCACTCTCAAAGGGCTGAGCCGCGAACGGGTGGCCGATGAAATCCTGCGCCTCCTCGCCCTACCCGCTCCCGGTGCGGCGGTGGAGCGCATGTTTGATCGCGGCGTTCTGGGCGTTGTGCTGCCTGAGACTTGCAAGCCGCATGTGAAGGCGCTGCGCACGCTCATCTTCCATGAAGTCGCGCAAAATATCCCGGCTGATGCGGTTCGCCGCTTGGCCGCGCTTCTCCCCCTCGCCCGATATCGCCGAAGGGGTGGCCGCTCGGTTGCGTCTTTCCAAGGCTCAGCGTGCGCGGCTCGTTTCTGCGTCTGAGCGATTGGCGAGCGATGCTGAGAACCCGCGGGCGCTTGGCTATACGATCACCGTGCCCTTTGCCGTGGACCGGCTGCTCCTGCTTGGTGCTGATGCACAGGCACTAGCCACTTGGGAGCCGCCCACTTTTCCGCTCAAAGGCGGCGCAATTGTCGCACGCGGAGTGGCTGCAGGGCCAGAGGTTGCGCGGGTCTTGCAGACGGTTGAACGTCAATGGGTCGCGGAAGGGTTTCCTGATGAGGCGCGGGTAGAGGCGATCTTGACGGAAGTTCTGTCCACTTAGGCCTGCGAAGGCCCACCCCGCTGCGACTAACGAGCAAGCTCGCAAGTCTCGCTCCCCTCCCGCTTGCGGGAGGGGTATTCTCAAGTTCTTATTGCGATTCCCACGCATCGTTGGGGGTGGGCAGGCCTAGAACCGGTTGTTCTTCGGAAAGCCCTGCGGCGGCATGCGGCCAGCAGCACCGCGAGCCACCTTCCACTGCCAAATGTCGTTTTCAGTGCGAGTCCGGTCACCCGAACCGCCCATTTGCCAGCTAAGCCCTTCTTCAAGCGTGAAGGTGGTCGCATCAGAAAGCCCGCCGTCGCGGTAGCGCTGGAGCATCACGCCTTGCCCGCGCGCCATCACGGGCATTTCTTCCATGTTGAAGACGATCAGCTTGCGATTGTCGCCCACTGCCGCGACATGATCGTGGCCCTGGGGGATTTCGCGGATGACCCTCAGCTTGGCGGTGCCTTTGAGGTTCACCACCTGCTTGCCCTTTTTGGTCTCCGCGATCAGCTCTTTCGTCTCAGCGATAAAGCCTTTGCCATTGGAAGAGGCAAGCAGCAGACGGCCTTCGGGCTTGTGCACGAGCATTGTGGCTATGCTGGTTTCAGCAGGCAAGTCGATCATATTGCGCACCGGCTCACCAAAACCGCGCGCGCCGGGAAGTTTGTCACAGCCAAGCGTGTAGAACCGCCCGTCGGACCCTGCGATCAAGATCTTATCGGTGGTCTGCGCGTGAAGGATAAAGGCAAGCGCATCGCCTTCTTTATATTTGAATTCCTGAGCCAAATCCACGTGACCCTTCGCGCCTCTGATCCAGCCTTTCTGCGACAAGATCACCGTCACGGGCTCTTTCTCAATCATGGCGTCCATCGAGAATTCAACCGCAGGCGCGGCTTCTTCAATCCGCGTGCGGCGTGCACCAAGGGCTGTGTCCTCGGCATAATCCTTGCGGATAGCGCGCAGGTCTTTCTTAAGCCTCGTGCGTTGGCGCGCCGGGCTTTCGAGAAGCTTGTTCAGCTCATCTTGTTCTTTGAGAAGAGTATCCTTCTCCGTGCGCAGTTCCATCTCTTCAAGCTTGCGAAGGCTCCGCAAGCGCATGTTGAGGATGGCTTCAGCCTGACGATCGGTGAGGCCAAACTCAGCCATCATCACTTGCTTTGGCTCATCCTCATAACGGATGATCTCGATCACCCGGTCAAGGTTGAGGAATGCGGTGATATAGCCTTCAACCAGCTCCAATCGCCGAGCGATTTGGTCAAGGCGGTGCTGGGTCCGGCGCTGCAGGATTTCGATCTGCGCCGCAGTCCAGTTCTGAAGCAGCTCTTTCAGCCCCATCACCATCGGTGTACGGGTCGCATCCAGCACGTTCATATTGAGACCAAAGCGGGTCTCCATATCGGTGAGCTTGAAAATACTCTCTTTCAAAAGGTCGGGATCAACGTTGCGGGTGCGCGGTACGAGCACAATGCGAATGCTCTCATCGGATTCGTCGCGTACATCGTCGAGGATCGGCAACTTCTTATCGGCAATCGCCTGAGCGATCTGTTCAATCAGCTTGCCCTTTTGCACCTGATACGGAATTTCGGTGATGACAAGCTGCCATTGCCCGCCGCCCAGCCGCTCAATGCCCGCTGCTTGGTCCTCGGTATTCTCGGCCTCGGGCGCGTTAAACACACCGCGCAAACGGAATGATCCGCGGCCCGTCCGATAGGCTTCTGAGATCACTTGCGCGCTATCCACCAATTGCCCGCCAGTCGCAAAATCCGGCCCCTGCATCAGCTCCATCAAACGCTCATGCTCGGCATGGGGATTGTCGATCAGCTCAAGCGTCGCATCAATCACCTCAGCGGCATTGTGCGAGGGAATGTTGGTCGCCATGCCAACCGCAATCCCGCTGGCCCCATTCGCAAGAAGGTTCGGGAAAAGGCCCGGCATAAGCTCAGGCTCTTCCTCCTCACCGTTATAGGTCGGAATGAAGTCAACGGTGCCTGCATCCAGCCCTTCCATAAGCTGGATCGCGGTCTTGGTCAGGCGCGCTTCGGTGTACCGGTATGCGGCGGCATTATCGCCGTCGATATTGCCAAAGTTCCCTTGACCCTGAACCAGCGGATAGCGCAGCGAGAAATCCTGAGCGAGGCGCACCATGGCATCATAGGCAGCAGTGTCGCCGTGCGGGTGATATTTACCAATCACCTCACCCACGACGCGGGCGGATTTCTTATACGTGCTGTCGGGCGAAAGTTTTAGTTGGCGCATGGTCCAAAGCAGGCGCCTGTGCACAGGCTTCAATCCGTCGCGCAGGTCCGGAAGCGAACGCGCAGTGATCGTCGAAAGCGCATAAACAAGGTAGCGCTCCGACAATGCGGCATCAAAAGGCGCATCGACAATTGCGTCGAATGGATCGGTGTCGTCTTGAGTTGTGGGGTCAGCCATGGCCCACGCTTAGCAAGGCGCAGCGTCCACGGGGAGAGCAGTTTCCACAGAGAAAGGATCCTTGCCGGCCGATCGTCGCCGCTAGACCTAGTCCGCCTATTACATAAATCTCGCGCAGCCTTGAACCATGGTGAGAATGTGGCAAGAATAAGGCGACGGCTAAGGATACCCTGTTCTTCAAAACCGGAATTCCTTGAAGGGAGAGTCATATGCGTAAGTCATTTATTTCATTGGGAGCGCTCGCTTTCGCTCTGACGGCGTGCAGCCAGGCCAGCGATATGGAAGCCGAGGGCGTGGCCACCGCCGATCTCGCAGAGGCGCCGATGCGGGCCTCGATGGAGGCACGCGAGGATGAAGCTTCACTTGAGGGCGACGCTTCCTCGACTGAGAGCTCCACGCAACCCGGTGACACAGTAGCAGCACCCCAAATTGCCTACCGCTATGCACTCGGTTTTCGCCTGCCTGCGGACGGGATCAAGCCTTTGCAGGAGCGCCATGCAGACCTTTGCGAAGCACGTGGGCCATCGCAATGTCGCATTATCTCGATGGATCAGACGGACTCGGACGGCGACTATGCTTACGGCAATCTCCAAATTGCAGTGGCAGCAGACATCGCACGCAAGTTTTCAAAGGAACTCGAGGCCAGTTCGGGGTCAGTTGACGGTACGCTCGTCTCATCATCCATAACCGGCGAAGACCTCTCCAAACAAATTGTCGATACGCAAGCCAAATTGCGCGCTCGCACAGTGCTGCGTGATCGCCTGATGGACATTCTTCGCAATCGCAGCGGCACAGTGGCCGAACTGGTCGAGGCTGAACGCGGCGTGGCTCAGGTGAACCAGGAAATTGACCAAGCGCAAAGCTGGCTCAATGAGATGCGCGGACGTGTTGCATTCAGCCAGATGACGATCAGTTACGAATCCGGCAGCCGCGCCTCTGGCAGCTTTAGCGAACCTATTCGCGATGCATGGAACTCACTCGGCTCTATTTTGGGTAGTGTCATCGCCTTTTTGATGATGGCTTTCACCGTTCTTTTGCCGATTGGCCTTGCCGGGTTTGGCGTGTTTAAATCTTGGCGTTGGGTCAAGACTAAGGCGAAGAAGGCGGCCGGAAACCCACCGCTCGATGAAACAAAAGAGCAATCTACTTAAGGTGAGTGCGTCATTCGCGAAAAAGGGCGCGCCGGCTCTTAGGGGAGAGAAGCCGGTGCGCCCTTGGGGACTGGCGCATGGGGAATTGCGCGCGGAGGGACTGGACGCGGGAGGGACTGGGCGCGGGAGGGACTGGACGCGGGAGGGACTAGGCGGGGGAAAGCGCAGACCGCCTAAGCGAGGATGCTGGGGTTGCTCAAGGCAATGGCTGAGGCAAAAACTGCGGCGGTTGAGAGGACCGATAGGGCGGCGGCGAAAAGGGAGTTGTTGCGGGGCATTTTAGGGTCTCCGGTCTGGCAGGATTGATCTTTGGGGGCTGATCTTCGGGGATCTGGGTGGCTGCCGGGCCCCGGCAGCGCTTAGACTAGGCCGAGCGGGCTGGCGGGGATGATGGCATAAGCAAACAGGCTGGCCGACACGAGGACCGAGAGAGCTGCTGCAAAGAAGTTGTCTTGTGAAAGTGTCATGGTTGAAATTCCTTTGAAATGAGTCTTGGGGTTGAGAGGTGAATTAGGCGAACATCGCTGGGCTTGCTGGCACGATTGCGTAAGCGAGCAGGCTGATTGAAACGATGATTGAAAGAGCGGCTGCGGCGAAAGAATTCATTGTGTTGGTCATTGTTGGTCTCCAGTGTTTTCGTGGTTGCGAAGAGTGCCTCCGCTGTATGCCAACTACTTTGCAGACCCTGTGCCAAACTTGAAAAACGGCGGAATTCTGGGGTTTTCGTGCCTATTCTAAGAATGCGGCACAGAGGGCAATCCTGAACATTGGTTCATTTTCCCAAGAAATGGGATCGCAGGTAAAGGCTCATTTATGGTGCACTGGATATCTCGGTGCCGCCATGCGCAATCGGCGAATATGGAACGACCATAAACCTCACCCATAAGTAAGGTGGACCAACGATTAAGGAGACACCGAGCTATGAAAAACATTCTCATCATTGCAACCAATGGATTTGAACAGTCAGAACTGGAACAACCCAAGCAGCTGCTTGAAGAAGCAGGAGCGCAAACGGTCATCGCAAGTTTGGAAACAGGCGAGATCAAGGGCTGGGAAGATGGCGACTGGGGCAGCAGTGTTGCGGTCGATAAGGCAGTCGATGAGGTGGATGTCGATGAGTTTGATGGCCTCCTTTTGCCCGGCGGGCAAATGAACCCTGATATCCTGCGGATGAATGAAACGGTCATTGACCTCATCAAAGCGTTCGACGACGCAGACAAGCCGATTGCTGCGATTTGTCACGCACCGTGGCTGCTGATTGAAGCGGATATCGTCGAAGAAAAAGTTGTGACCGGCTGGCCTTCCGTGCGCACCGACCTTGCCAATGCAGGCGGTGATGTGGTGGACCGCAAAGTGGCAGTGGATGGCAATATTATCACTAGCCGCAATCCGGACGATATTCCCGCCTTCACCGAAGCGTTGATGGACGCGGTTGCCATTTCCAGCGAGGAAGTCCTGGAAAACGCCTAACTACACCGGGCCGCGTTTTGGCCTGCTGACATCGAAAACCCAGCCGCGTTTGTACAATGCGGCCGGGTTTTTTTGAATTTTTGTTTAGGACTTTGGTTTGGGGCCCTTGCCCGTTTCGGCCCTACAATCCTCGTGCATCATGGCTCTCGCCCGGCACGCTTACGGTGAGGCCGTCCATCTCGGCGGTAAGATCAATCTGACACGACAATCGCGACGTCCGCCTAGCCCCAGCTGCGAAATCGAGCATGTCCTCTTCTTCTTCGGACGCCTCGGCCAGCTTCTCAAACCATTCGGCTGCGACGATCACATGGCAGGTTGAGCAGGCCATCTGCCCTTCGCACGTTCCTTCAAGGGGCAGGCCAGCGCCTTGACCAAGCTTGAGCAGATTGTCCCCCACCTCGCCCTCGCATTCCGCGCGGGCGCCCTTGGGATCAATAAAGGTGACTTTCAGCCCCACAATTCCTGCTCCTTTTGGGCCGCCAAAATGGCTTTGGCCGCTTCATCTATATCATCCTTGCTCGTGTAACGCCCCCAGCCCAAACGAATAGAGCTTTTCGCCTCTGCATCGCTTAGCCCAATCGCTTTGAGCACATGGCTGGGCCTGCCCGAACCGCTGGCACACGCGCTTCCGGCGGAGAACATGATATTGCGGCAATCTGACATAAGGCGGGCCACATCGAGCCCGTCGCGACGGATGTTAATATTGCCATACCACCGGGCCTTATCGCTGCCATTGAGCGTCCAGCCGTCAAAGTGCTCGCGCGCGCGGTGCCATAGGGCTTCGACGTGCGCCGCGTCCTCATTCATGCGTTCATTGGCAAGCGCCGCTGCTGCACCGAACCCAGCGACAAGCGCAGGCGAGAGTGTGCCGGAACGAAGGCCGTGTTCCTGCCCGCCGCCCGTTTGCACCTGCTCAAGTTCCACCCCGTCGCGCACCCAAAGCGCGCCGACGCCTTTGGGTCCGTTGAGCTTATGCGCTGATACCGCGAGCATATCAGCGCCAGCGACAGCAATTTTCCCGTATGCTTGCACCGCATCGACCAGAAACAGGGCGTTTTCAGCCTTTGCGCGGCGGTGCCAATCGAGGGTCGGCTGGATAGTGCCGATCTCATTGTTGACCTGCATCACCGCGATCAGACGCGCGTTTTTCCCAATGTCCTGAGCAGGATCGCAAAACCCGTCGCCGTCCACCTCCAGCATTTTGGAGAGCCCTGCACCTCGCGCGGTGTCGCCAACGGCTGAGTGCTCGATTGCCGAGAAGACAGCGCTGCCCTTTCCGCCTTTCCCGTCGATCCCATGCGTCCCGCGAATGGCGAGGTTGAGCGCTTCGGTTGCGCCGCTGGTGAAGATCACTTTGCCGCCGGGCGGGAAGAGCGCCGCAACCTTGTCACGCGCCGCTTCGATTGCAGCGGCTGCCTGACGGCCCATGCGGTGAGGCGAATGCGGATTACCGAAACCCGTGCCGTCCGGGCCATCAAGATAACGGATCATCGCATCACGCGCTTCTGGGGCCAACGGCGTGGTGGCTTGGTTGTCGAGATAAATCATTGCTCGCACCCTCTAACGCAATTCAACGTCATCCTGAACTCGTTTCAGGATAACCATCGAAGCTTGGCGCGTAGTTTATAGGGTTATCCTGAAACGAGTTCAGGATGACGGGTGGGTCACTTGAGGCTACGCCAAGCCTCCAAGAAGCGGTCTAACTCCGCTGTGGTGGTGTTCCAGCCAAGGCTCACCCGAATGGTGCGCGCGGCCACTTCGTCGCTGACGTCAAAGGCATCAAGCACACGGCTTTTCTTAAGCGTACCCGAAGAACACGCGCTCCCCGCTGATACCGCAATCCCCATTGCATCCAAGCGGATCAGGAGAGCCTGCGCACTCATGCTCGGATGCGAAAGCGCAAAGATATAATCGGTCTGCTCGCCAAAGGTCAGCAATTCATCGCCAAGCTCGCCTGCAAAGCCCGCTCGTTCAGCCGCCGTGGTCGCCCAATCGCCCGCCTCAAGCGCAGCAGCAAATCCCATCGCTGCCGGCATATTCTCTGTACCTTGACGATAGCCGCGCTCGTGCCCTCCCATAGGCTCAAGCGGCGCATAATCACGCACCAGAAGCGCCCCGATGCCAATCGGTCCGCCAAGTTTGTGCGCAGACACGACGGCCATATCAGCATCTGGCAGGCCGAGCTTACCGGCAGATTGCGCGCAATCGGCAAGCAGCCGCGCACCGGTGGGCTCTATCGCCTCGCGCATTTGGGAGACCGGATTGATCACGCCGGTTTCTGAATTGACGTGCTGCACAGCCAAAAGCGTTTCGGGGTCAAACACGCTCTCATCGGACGAAATCTCAGCATCTGGCGCTGCCCGAAAAACCGCGTCGTGCTCTACCGCGCTGACAACTCGCCGCGAAGCCTTCGAACGATTGAGCGCAATCCACAGCGCCTCGCTCGCCCCGCTGGTGAAAATCACTTCGTGGTCCCATTTGCACGCCGCCTTGATCCGCGCCCTTGCATCCTCAAGCGCGTTCTTGGCCTTGCGCCCCTCGCCGTGCGGGCTTGATGGGTTTGCCCAGAGCGCAAAACCCTCCTCCATAGCTAGCCTAGCCTCTGGGCGCAGCGGCGTGGTCGCGGCGTGGTCGAGATACACTCGGTTGGTCAAAGTTGAGCCTTATTGCGATCGATTCTTAAAAAATTGCACTCTTGTACAAATGCTTATATAGAGCCCTCAACCGCTGGCACCAGCCGGTGTTACGCCATAGTTTTCAGCGCAACTCATTTCATAAAGGGTATTTGATGCCATCCGTCATCTTTCCCGGCCCAGAGGGCCGTCTCGAAGGTCGTTTTTCGCCCCCACCACGCCCGCGCGCGCCTGTCGCCATGATCCTCCATCCTCACCCCGAAGGCGGCGGGACCATGAACGACCGGATCGTTCAGCGTCTTTATAAGACTTTCACAGACCGCGGCTTTGCAACGCTTCGCTTCAACTTTCGCGGCGTGGGACGCTCGCAAGGTTCCTTCGACAATGGCGTTGGCGAACTGTCCGATGCCGCCTCCGCGCTCGATTGGGTGCAGTCCATCCACCCCGAGGCGCAGCAAACATGGGTCGCAGGCTACTCATTCGGTGCCCTTATCGGCATGCAATTGCTGATGCGCCGCCCCGAGGTGCGCGGGTTCATCTCTGTTGCACCGCCTGCCAACATGTATGATTTTTCATTCCTTGCGCCCTGCCCAGCCAGCGGGATTTTCGTTCAAGGCGCCGCCGACACTGTAGTCCAGCCAAGCGCTGTGCAGAAGCTTGTCGACAAGCTGCGCACGCAAAAACACATCACCATCCACCACGACGAAATCCCGCGCGCCAACCATTTTTTCGAGAACGAAATGGAAGACATGATGGGCAGCGTGGACAATTATCTCAATTTCCGCCTCTCGCCGGATTGTCCAATTAAGTGATAGAATTGGGCGGCTTACACTCAGTCAGCCGCCCAATATATTCGCAGATTAGTTCTATTTAGCAACGGGTTGCGCTTTGCGATGGGTCGCCGTTTGCAACTCGATATTGCTTGTCATTCGCAAAAACTCGTGAGACCTTCTCTCCATCGCTAATCATGTGAGGAGAGAATTCATGACCTATGCGACTACCGCAAGGCGCCCTAACCCCCTCGCCGCTTTTGGCGCATTGGGCGTCCCTGCCAGCTTCGGTGCAATTCTTGTAATCGGGCTGGCTGTGAATGGGACGATCCCCATTCCAAAGCCAAATCCAACGGGTGTTTTTGTGCCCGTAAAGCCCGAAGTCGACCCCGTACCTCCACCCGACGTGACCCCGAAAACTCCAGAGACCAACCCAGTCCAAAGCCCGCTCGACAATCCAGCACCGCGGCCAATGCCATCACCCGATGTCAACCTGGCTGGAGACGCTCCCATCACCTTTGGAAGCGGCTTGAATGATGATTGGGGCGGCGAGCTTGGACCGCTCGGCGCAGGCTTTCCGGACGTAAACCCCGCCCCCTTAGCTGATCCGGTGAAAGCCTCACCAAGGGGCAATCCGGGAGGCTGGATCACGACAAATGACTATCGCAGCTCCTGGATCAGGCGCGAGCTGACCGGCACGGCGCGCTTTACCCTTGGCATTGATGAAAGAGGCCGCGTCAGCTCTTGCACGATCACAGGCTCCACTGGGCACGATGTCCTCGACAAAGCGACGTGCCAATTGTTGCAGGAGCGTGCCAAATTTGACCCGGCAAAGGACGCGCGGGGGGCTGCTGCCGCAGGCAGTTATTCCAGTAGCGTTAATTGGCAAATCCCTGATTGATCGCCGCTTTTTGGCCGGGGCGCTATTGCGCCTCGGCTGCACCGATTTGTTCGGCTGGTGAGGTCCCATCAGCTGTCGGGATGGTCCAAATCAGCACATTGCCAATCGCAATCATGGCCAAGATCACCATAAGAGCTGGCTGTTTCACCTCGCCAGTGCGCTTCCAATACACATATGCGCCCGCCAAAAGCAGGAACGCGGCAAGCATCACGATCGAAAAGATCAGGTCTGTCATCAGGTCCCCATATGACTTTGGCTCGCCCCTTGTAAATGGGCTGGCCATGCACCCACATGACCGCTAGTTTCGCGCGCTACCATCCAAGGAGGCAAGAATGGGAATTTTCAGTTCGATTTCAAATGCAATTTTCGGCTCGGACGAAGCGGAAGAGACGAAAGCGGCCGCGCCGGCTCCTGCAGCAGCACCCGCCGAGGAAAAGCGCGCTGCGATCAGCACCGAAGAGGTCGAGCGACGCATTGCTGCTATTCCGGGCTCTGATAAGCTCAACTGGCAGAATTCGATTGTTGATCTGATGAAGCTGGTCCGGATTGACCCGAGTTATGACAACCGCAAGGCGCTCGCAGCTGAGATGGGTAACACCGATTATTCTGGCAGCGCAGAAGACAACATTGCGCTTCACAAAGCTGTGCTCAATCAAATGGCGTCAGCGGGCGGTATTGTCCCGCCGCACCTCAAGGGCTGATAAACCAGGCTAAGTTGAAGCCGCAAAAAAACGCCGCGTGCGCCCAACGGCCCACGCGGCGTTTTTGTTTGTCCGTTTACTGTGTTTAACGCTGCATCATTCCGCCAACGATAGAACCAAGGATGCCGCCTAGAGCGCCGCCGCCCTGATTACCGCCACCTTGGCCACCGCTCGAACCAGCCTGTTTCGCCATATAACCAGCGACCGCCATCGCGAGGATCGGGAGCATCTTTTTAAGAAGCCCCTCATCAAGGCCAGTGACCCCGGCAACTTCGCCGGCAACCGAGCGGCTGACGTCTTTCGTGCCGAAAATATTGCCGAGGATATCATTGCCTGGCTGGGTCGGCGTTGGACTGGAGCCGAGCACCGCATCAAGCAGCCCTCCGCCAATCATTCCGCCCAATCCGCCGCCCGCACCTTGAGAATTGCCGCCGCCCAGAAGAGCGCCTGCGAGACCGCCAAGGCCGCCCAGAGGATCAGGGGTTGAGTTGCCGCCTGTAGCGCTGCGCCCCATGCCAGCCACGATCGCCGGCAAAAGCGCGCCTGCCGCCGTCTTGGCTGTACCCTCATCAATTCCAAGCTCGCGCGCCATTGATGAAATCGCACCTGATTGTTGCAGCATTGCCGCTAAGCTCATAGCTTCTCTCCTAGCTTAGTCTGTGCGTATTACTTCTTGCCGAAGAAACTGCTGGCCATGCCTGCGATATCGTCGAGCGGATTGCCGTCACCGTCTCGGTCGAGCATGCTCATGATGCCAGAGAGCTTTGAGTCCCCGCCGATTTTTCCTGCCAGGTCGTTGAGCGCATCTTCGCCGCCAAGCTGAGTGACGATCTGAGACAGCTGGCCCGCATCAAGGTCCGTTTTCTGCGCAGCGAGCTGGACGGTGTCGCCATCCTGAGGCTGTGCTGCACCAAGAGCGGCGACTGCTTTTTCGACCATGCCAGGATCAAGGCCAACCTTATCAGCAAGGCTTGCCACAGTATCGGGCGAACCGGCAACCTGTTGCAATATTCCGTCGAGCATACTCATGATTTCTCTCCAATTTCGAATCGTCGCCCATCACGGGCCGCGAAATGATATTGCCCTAAAGCGGCTCTCAAACATAGGTGCAATAAAAGCAAAAGCCCCGCATGATGCACCATGTTACACCTTCATGTAACGGGCGCGCCATGCGAGGCTTCCCTCTCCAGCTCGGAATTAGGATTTTGCTTTAGGCAGCGACTGCACCTGCGGGCGCGGCTTGGCGTACACCCTCGTCTACGTGCGCTTCGAACTCAGCAAAGTTGTCGATGAAGAGACGTACGAGTTTCTCAGCCGCCGCATCGTAGCCCGCTTTGTCATCCCAGGTGCTGCGCGGATCGAGGATTGTCTGGTCAATCCCAGCCTCGGCGAGCACGGGCACATGCACAGGCACGTCGAACCCGAAGTTTGCATCCTTGCGAAATTCAACACCTTCAAGATTGCCATCAAGCGCAGCGTTCAGAAGTGCACGCGTCGCCTTGATCGGCATTCGGTTACCGACACCGTATTTGCCGCCGGTCCAGCCAGTATTCAGCAGCCAGCACTGAACGCCGCCCTTGGCGATACGCTCTTTTAGAAGATTGCCGTAAACGCTTGGGTGACGCGGCATGAATGGGGCGCCGAAACAGGTCGAGAAGGTGGCCTCCGGCTCGGTCACACCGATCTCTGTACCAGCAACTTTCGCGGTGTAGCCTGAGAGGAAGTGATACATCGCCTGGTCAGGGGTCAGACGGGCAATCGGAGGCAAAACGCCAAACGCATCAGCGGTGAGCATCACCACATTACTCGGCGCAGGACCGAGGTTCTTCTCGCTCGTGTTCGGAATAAAGTGAATGGGGTACGCCCCGCGCGTGTTTTCGGCGAGCGTGTTGTCGTCGAGATCAAGCTCGCGAGTTTGCTCGTCCATCACGACGTTCTCAAGCACTGTGCCGAACATTTTGGTGGTGGCGTAGATCTCCGGCTCTGCTTCTTCGCTGAGGCGGATCATCTTCGCATAGCAGCCGCCCTCAAAGTTGAAGACTGCTGTGTCTGACCAGCCGTGCTCGTCATCACCGATGAGCGTACGCGAGGCATCTGCGGAAAGCGTCGTCTTGCCTGTGCCCGAGAGGCCAAAGAACACCGCCGTCTTGCCATCAGCGCTGATATTGGCCGAACAGTGCATCGGCATGACGCCTTTGGTGGGAAGCAGGTAGTTGAGGATACCGAAAACTGACTTCTTCATCTCGCCTGCGTAACGTGTGCCGCCGATCAGGATAAGTTTCTCAGTTAGGTTCACCGCGATCACGGTTTCCGAATTGGTGCCGTGGCGCTCGGGGTCTGCCTTAAAGGTCGGGAGGTCAATGATGGTGTACTCAGGTGCAATGTCACCCAGTTCTTCGGCCGTGGGACGCACCAGCATCGTGCGGATGAAAAGGTTGTGCCAGGCAAGCTCGTTAATGACGCGCACATTCACACGGTGCTCTGGCTGAGAGCCGCCGAACAGGTCTGCGACATAAAGCGTGTCTTTGCCCGTAACCGCTGTGAGGAAATCTTCCTTGAGGTTGGCAAAGTGTTCAGGCGTCATGCTGGCATTGACCTTGCCCCACCACACGGTGTCCTCGGTCGTTTCGTCGCGCACGATAAACTTGTCTTTCGCGCTGCGCCCCGTTTTCGCGCCCGTCTTCACCACCAACGCTCCATGTTTGGAAAGCTTACCTTCGCCTGCGGCAACAGCGGCCTCAACCAAAGCAGAGGTGCCAAGGTTTGGATGGATAGTGGCAGCCGTTTCAATACCATGTGAAGATAGCGACTGAGCTAGAGGGGTTGCGGCGGGGGTCAACGTGTATTCTCCTAAGACGTCTTCGGTTCGCGCAGGCGCGCTTTGCAAGTTTGCCCAAGCGCGCTTTGCGAATGTGCGCATACGTATGCATTCAGGGACCAAAGAAAGAGCGGCGACCGCGCATAAAGACGCTTTCGATTCGCACGAAATCACCTGATCCCAAGAGGCAGCTAGTCGCATATCGCCCACATAAAGCGGCGTCAAACCCTCCTCGGTTATCGCCGCATCGCAGCATTCGCTTACACATTTATCTCGCACCTGCACCAAACCGCGCAAATATAAGCCTCACTTACCTGGCTCCTGCCGAGCGTCGGCGTTATTGCCTTCGCACAAAATTCTTCGCCCTAGGTGTTGAGCGTATACCGGTAAGATTGTTTCCCACCGATCTTGCCGCTAGTCTGACCATGACGCGCGCATGAGGACGGCCCACAATGACAGGTGATACGGTAACTGGCGACACGGTAACTGGCGGAACGGTGAACGGCGAGTTGCAGGACAATGAGCAATCCGCCGAAGGAAGTGATACATCCGATGAGGCCGTAGAGATCGCTCTGGTTGACGATGACCGTAACATCCTGACCACTGTATCCATCGCCCTTCAGGCCGAGGGGTTCGTGACGCGGCTCTATTCTGATGGCGAGACCGCTCTAAAGGCGCTCATTGAAAACCCGCCGGATCTGGCCGTTTTCGACATTAAGATGCCGAAGATGGACGGACTTGAATTGCTGCGCCGGGTACGCGCGCATTCTGCCCTCCCCGTCATTTTCCTGACCAGCAAAGACGACGAGGCCGACGAAGAGGTGGGCCTTGAACTTGGCGCGGATGATTACATCGCGAAACCCTTCAGCCTGCGGCTCCTGACCGCGCGGATCAGAGCGATTTTGCGCCGCGCTGAGCCGGAAAGAGCGTTTGGGGCCAATGCGCCAGCACACGAGACGATACCGGCGGGGATCAACAGCGGCCGCCTGTACATGGACCCCGCGCGCCACCACGTAAAATGGGACGATCGGCCTGTGAGCCTGACCGTAACCGAATTTCTGATCCTAGAAGCGCTCGCCGCGCGGCCCGGCGTCATCAAAAGCCGCAATCAATTGATGGACGCAGCCTATCCCGATGATGTCTTCGTCGACGACCGCACCGTCGACAGCCACATCAAACGCATGCGCCGCAAATTCCGCCAGGTTGACCCGACCTTCGGCGCAATTGATACCCTTTATGGCGCAGGTTACAGCTACACCGATGGCTAACAGCGCCAATAACACAGACGCAGCCGAACCGTCTCTTCAGCCGGTTGGGCACGCCGCTGAAAGGCCCAGCTTTTTTACGCGCTTTTCTCTCACCGGGCGCATCCTGGTGGTGAACATCCTTCCGCTCGCGCTGCTTTCCGGAGGACTGTTTTACCTCGACACCTATCGCACTCAGCTGATTGATGAACGTTTCAAGCTCGCCCGGATCGAAGCGCAAATCACCGCCGAGGCATTGGCAGGAGCAACCAAGGAGCGGCAAGAGGCGCTGCTCGTTCAAATTGGCCTTGAACAAGGCATGCGCATGCGGATGTTCGATGCCGAAGGGCGATTATGGGCAGACAGCTTTGCCCTCGCGGATCCGGCTTTTGAGCTGCACAACATCACCAACGACACGTGGGAACAGGAACTCGCGCGCTGGCTCGACCGGACCGTGGATGCGATTGTGAGCGCTGAGGCTGTGCCCGACTTTCTTGAGCCCGAGGGCCAGACGGCGGACGCTTGGCCTGAGCTTGTCGAAGCGCGCGAGAAGGGGCTTAGCCAGATCCGCCTATACCGCTGGCTTGATGGCACCCCGGTCATTACCGCGGCAGCTCCCGTGGGGCTCAGAGGCGCAACCCTTCTGACCGTTCGCAATGCCTCCGATATCACAGAAAGCGTTCGCGCGGCCCGTACAGCTTTGATCACTGCCGTTCTGTTGGTCCTCGGCGCATCTGCAGCACTTTCGCTATATTTGGCCCGAACCATAGTCTCGCCGCTCCAATTGCTCGCAGGATCAACACAAAGAGTGCGCTTGGGGCGCGAGCGCGATGTCGAAGTGCCCCGCCTGCCGGAACGCAAGGACGAAATCGGACAGCTTGCCCGCTCGGTATCTGATATGACCCGTGCCCTGCGCCAGAGAATTGATGCAGTCGATAGTTTTGCCGCGGACGTGGCGCACGAAATCAAGAACCCGCTGGCCTCTCTGCGAAGCGCGGTTGAATCGCTGCCCATGGTCAAAGACGCGGACACCAGGCGCGAGCTTGAACAGATCGCCACCCATGACGTTCGGCGCATAGACCGGCTGGTCAGCGAAATCTCCGATGCCAGCCGGATTGATGCGGAGATGAGCCGGGCGACACTTGAACGCATTGATATGACCGATCTCATCAATGCCATCATTGGAAGCCGTGAAAACCGCTCTGAAAATCACGATCACAGGATTGAACTTGAAACACGCGGGTTCAAGGCTGAGGTTTTGGGCGTTGGCGCGAGGCTTGAGCGGGTCATAGAAAACCTGCTCGACAATGCGGTCTCGTTCTCTCCTGCTGATGCACCGATCGAGGTCATGATCGACAATGATGGAAACTGTGTGACGATCACCGTTTGCGATGCTGGTCCCGGCATTCCAGAAGAAGCGCGCGAAAAGGTTTTTCAGCGTTTCCATTCCGTGCGGCCTGACAGTGAAGACTTTGGTAATCACTCCGGCCTCGGGCTTGCCATTGCCCGGGCTATTGCAGAGGCTCACGAGGGATCGCTCATCGCCCAAGGCAGGCCGGGCGGCGCTGAGGGCGCTTGCTTGAAGTTGCAGCTCCCGCTGGCTGAGTAATGTGATGTGATGTGATGGCATGCATGAGTGAGGGACAGGTTGACTGAAAACGCCGGTACAGTGTTCAACGCAAGCGTGGTCGCCATCGGCGAGTTAGCGCTAGCCTTCGAAGGGCCGCCGGGTAGCGGCAAATCCTCGCTCGCCCTCGCCCTGATCGACCGGGGCGCGTTGCTGATCGGCGATGATGCGGTCCGTTTGACGCGGGCAACCAGCCATCTGCTCGCAAGCCCGCCGCCCAATATCGAGGGTCTCTTGGAACTGCGAGGGGTCGGGCTTTTCAGCTTTCCTTTATCCCCGCCCCGCCCCCTATCTCTCATCTTATCCCTCGGTGCGCAGGACGAACGACTGCCTGAGGCTATACCGCAAAGGTCGCTTCTCGGGCTAGAAGTGCCTTGCATACCGTTCCATCCCGGCTCAATAACCCCGGCACTCAGAGCAGAAATGGCTCTGTCGAAACACGGGCTCCGATTTTGACAAGGCGAAAGAGGTAAGCACGCATGGCCGCCATTCCCATCTCCTCTGATCAGAGCCAACAATTGCTCTTGGTGACCGGCCTCGCCGGGGCTGGTAAATCGACCGCGCTTGATGTGCTTGAAGATTTGGGATGGGAGACCATTGATAATTTTCCCATCCGCATGCTCGAACGTCTGATCGGAGAGCCGAATGAGCACAGCGCCTCCAGCGATCAAGGAACCCGCGCACCGCTGGCAATTGGTTTCGATTCCAGAACACGCGGATTTGTACCCGGTGAAATCATCGCTCTGATTAAGCAGATGGCGCAGCGCAGCGATCTGGCGCTCACCTTTATGTTCATCGACTGCAAAACGAGCGAGCTTGAGCGGCGCTATAACGAAACCCGGCGCAGGCACCCGATGGCTCAGGAACGCACCGTACAAGACGCCATCGCCGCAGAACGCGAGCTGCTTGATCCGCTGCGGCGCTGGGCTGAAGTGGTGATCGACACCAGCGAACAAACCGCCCACGATCTCCAATCGCGCGTTCGCGAACTTTTCAGCAAAGAGCATCAGGCCGAGCCCAGCATCACGGTTTCCAGTTTCGGTTTTGCCCGCGGCATGCCCCCGCTTGCCGATCTCGTGTTTGACATGCGTTTCCTCGACAATCCGCACTGGGTTGATGGACTGCGCGAGAAAACAGGGCTCGATCCGGAGGTCGGCTCCCACATCAAAACAGACCCGGCATTTGGCGAGGTTTTCGGGCAAATAAAATCGCTGCTGCTCACGGTTTTGCCCAGATATCAGGCGCAAGGCAAAGCCTATGTCCATATCGCTTTTGGCTGTACCGGGGGAGACATCGCTCGGTTTTCACCGCCCAAAGCATGGCCGCAGCCTTGCGCGAGGCTGGCTTTTCACCCACAGTTCAGCATCGCAATTTAAAGTCACGGGTGGCTGATACGCTTGAGGGCACCTATGAAAATTAGTGCCAAGGATTGCATTAAGGACTTGCATCATGGCCTCAGGTTGGTGTTAGGCCCCGGCTGGGTTTAGCAAACACGCCTTGGTACAAACGAAACACGCCTTGGTACGAACGGACGAATTTCGAAGAATGATCGGCTTGATCCTCGTAACGCATGGTCGCTTGGCCGACCACTTTGTCGAAGCAATGGAACACGTTGTCGGCGAGCAGTCTGCTGTCGAAACCGTTTGCATCGGCCCCAATGACGATATGGAACAGCGCCGCAATGACATTGCCGCAGCGATCGGTAACGTCGATATGGGGCGCGGCGTCATAATTCTCACCGATTTGTTTGGCGGCACTCCATCGAATTTGGCGATCAGCCTGCTGGATGCTGGCCGGGTTGAGGTGATCGCTGGCATCAACCTGCCCATGCTCATCCGTCTGGCCGGAGCGCGCAAGAATTTGAGCGTTGTCGAGGCCGTTGAGGCAGGTCAGATCGCAGGCCGCAATTACATCACTATCGCCAGCGAACTTCTGGGCGCAGATGCGGGACCAGAAGGCCGAACCCAGTCCAAGCCTGCTCGCGCTGCCAGCGGCGGGAGTTAGGCCGGGGCAATGGGGGAGCTTCGACAGACCGTCACCATCGTAAACCAACGCGGGCTTCATGCCCGGGCGAGCGCGAAATTTGTCGGCGCTGTTGCGGCATTGCCTGAAGGGGCGATGGTCAAGGTTGCCAAGGACGGCAACGAGGCGGCGGGCGGATCTATTCTCGGCCTGATGATGCTGGGCGCTGCTAAGGGCAGCGATATTGAGCTTATCGTGGATGGTACGGGCGCTGATACCGTCCTTGCCGAGCTGGTGGCGCTCGTTGAAGACGGCTTTGGCGAAGACTGAGTTAGCCCCGTAATGCGCAAGCATATCTCTGGTTTCTCCAATCCGGCGGTTAAATATCTGCGCTCGCTGCGCGAAAAGCTGCGCAAACGCGCCGGGCAATTTCTGGTTGAGGGGCTGCGGCTGCTCGAGGACGCACGCTCCAGCGGATTTGTTCCTACCACTCTTGTGATGGCCGAGGGGCGCGATACCCATCCGCTTATCGAGCGGCTCGAAAACGAGATCGAAGCCGCAGGCGGCGAGGTGATTATCACCCCCTGACATCCTGTCGAAGATCACGGGCAAGTCCAATGCGCAAAGCGTTGTTGGCGTGTTTGATGAATTCGATACCTCACTTTCTGGTCTAGACCGGGGCGCCTCCAACATCTGGCTGGCGGCGCAAGACCTGCGCGATCCGGGCAACCTTGGCACCATGCTGCGCACAGGCGATGCGGTGGGCGCTGGCGGGCTCATCCTTATCGACGATTGCGCTGACCCGTTCAGCGCCGAAGCTGTTCGGGCGAGCATGGGCGCGGTGTTCACCCAAGGGCTGGCGCGGGCGCGGTGGGATGAGTTTGTGCCTTGGCTGCGTTCGGGCGCGGGCCAGCTGGTGGCGGCGAGTTTGCGCGATGCGGTGCCTTACCGCGGTGCTGCGTATCAATCTCCTTGTTTCATTCTCGTGGGCAACGAATCTCAGGGCCTTCCCGAAGCTTACGAAGCCGAATGCGACCTTCGCGTCACCATGCCAATGAAAGGCCGCGCGGATTCGCTCAATGCGGCCGTTGCGGGGGCGGTTTTGGCGTATGAGGTGCTCGAGGCCGTTTGAGCAGCGCCTTGTTGGACTTAAGGAACACCGCTGTGCCTTAAATCCCTACTGAATACCCGCTTACCTATTGTATTCCCTCAATTTTCATGTTGGAGAATAAGGGACAGTTAGAAACAGGGCGGTACCGGATTTCCTTATGAGCGGGGCTTTCGGATTTGGGCTGACAAAAGCCTTACCCCATAGGCCGGGGGTAGGAAACTGACCGTATTTGAGGCCGGTTCGAGCCCCATTTTAACCCCGGCTATTCGCCCGCTTCAAGCTCGCCATCAAGAGCAGGCAATGCGCTCGCCGCTTCGCTTTCGTCGCTAACACCGGCGGCATCTGCCGCATTGTAGCGCGGGGTGTTTTCCACCAGCGGCACTTCCTCGATCTCGCGCTTGCCGATTTCGACGCCTTTTTCTGCGAGACGCTTGCCGGAGGAGAGGACGTTGCGTTCAAAGCTGCCGACGAATTTGTTGTAATTGTTGACCGCTGTTTCGAGGCCTCCGCCAACCCGCTTGAGATGCGAGGCTGCGGTTTCGAGGCGGGTGTAAAGTTCTGCGCCCATTCGCCCGATTTCCTGAGCCTCTTGGGCAAGGCCGTCTTGCCGCCAAACCTGCGCGACCGTGCGTGCGATCGCTACCAAATTGGTCGGCGTTGCGAGAAGCACGCGCTTGTCGAAGGCGAAGTTCCAAAGGTCCGGGTCGGCTTCGAGGGCGGCGGCTACAAAGTGCTCACCCGGCACAAACATCACCACATAATCGGGCGATTCTTCGAATTGCGACTGGTAACTCTTAGCCCCCAGAGTGCTCACATGACCGCGCATCGAGCGCACGTGGTTCGCCAGCGCCGCATCACGCGCCTCGTCGGTTTCGGCCTCAAACGCTTCTTGGTAGGCATTCAACGAAACCTTACTGTCGATCACCAGCATTTTGCCGCCGGGAATACGCACAATCGCATCGGGGCGAAGGCGGCCCTCCTCGGTGTCGATGGACTGCTCCATCTGAAAATCGGTGTGCTCCGCCAGCCCGCATTGCTCGAGCAGGTTTTGCAAGGCTCGCTCCCCCAGCGCCCGCGCGCTTTGGGCGCGTTGGTGAGCGAATTGCCCAGACGCTGTGCCTCGCGCCGGACTTCTTCTTGGCCCTCACGCATGGATTGGATGAGGCCGTGGAGCTGGCCGAACGCATCGGTGCGCTTGGCCTCTAGCTCGCTCACCTGCTTTTCGTAATTGGCAAGCTTTTCGCCCACCGGATTAAGCAGCGCCTTGATCTTAGCCTCGCCCGCCTCTTCCGACTGGCGGAAGCGTTGTTCGGCGCGTTTCAGGAAGTCGTCTTGGTTCGCCTTGAGAACTTCTGCGCCGGTCGCCTTAAACTCTGAAAGCATGGCGGTGCGTGCATCAACCAGCGCACGCTTTTGCTCCTCATGCGCTTTTTCGCGTTCGGACGCAGTGGTTTCGATCTGCGTCAACCGCTCTGACAAGGCCATGCGTTTGGTGCGTTCATCATTGCGCTCTTGCTCAAAGGTCGCGGCCTGCGCCGCCCTCACCTCAGCGGCAGCAAGCTTTGCGTTAGCCTCGCCAAGGCCCGCCTCAAGTCCGCGCGATTGCCCCTCGCTCGCGGTAAGCCTTTCGCGCAAATCGGCGATAGGCCGCGAGGCAAAGAACCACCCCGCCCCGCCGCCAAGCGCCAAGCCAATGACCAAAGTGATGATAAGAAGAATCGCATTTTCCATGCCTGCTTATAGCATGGAACATAAACGGAACACTAGCGCTTTGTTGGATATCCCCTGAATAGTGTCGGGGACAGTTGCAAGCGAAATCCGTGCACTTCTGAAAACTGATCCGAACCGATAAATGGATCCCGGATCAAGTCCGGGATGACGAAGAGGGAGAGGGAAGCGCAAGAACGGCGCGAAGCGTCGCAAGCACGACCGTGCACCCGCAGCGGGGGCAGCTTGCCTGCCCGTCTAGCGAGGATGAAGGCGCGGATGCGCCTTCGCAAAGCAAACTACGCAGCGCGCAGTTTTTTGAGCTTCTTCAGCATCATATTGCGCTTGAGGCGCGAGAGGTGGTCGATGAAGACGATGCCTTCGAGGTGATCCATCTCGTGCTGGATCACTGTCGCCCACATGCCGGTCATGTGCTCTTTGTGGTGATCGCCATCGAGGTCTTGGTACTCGACCATACAGGACGCGGGACGGTCCACATCGGCGAAAACCTCTGGCAAAGACAGGCAGCCTTCCTGGAAGGTGCTCATTTCTTGCGGCTCGGGCGTAATCACCGGGTTTACGAAAACGCGCGGGGCTTTTTTGATGGGCAGATGCTCGTTGCCGTCCTCGTCAACCTCAGGCTCTGCGTCCTCATCGGGTTCTTGCAGGTCGATGACGAGCAAGCGCTTGGGGATGGCGATCTGGATGGCGGCAAGGCCAATGCCGGGGGCGTCGTACATGGTCTCGAGCATGTCGTCGGCGAGCTGTTTAAGCTCGTCGCCAAACTCATGGGGTTCGACGGGCACAGAGACTTGTTTGAGCCGGGGGTCCGGCACTTCGATGATTTCGCGGATAGCCATGAGCTCGATTTAGGGCGGCTGGGTAGGTTCTGCAAGCGGAACACTTCGATCAGGGTGATCGGGGGTTTCGTGGGATGCCCACCCCGCTGCGACTAGGCCAGCAAGCTGGCAAGTCTCACTGCCCCTCGCGCAGGCGGGAGGGGGTTGTTTGGCGCTCGGTTACTCCCCTCCCGCAAGCGGGAGGGGCAATGAAGCTTAGTGAACCGCAGGTGAGCTTAGCTGCAATGGGGTGGGCCTATCCCACAGGCCGCCTAACCCACAGGCCTTCTCGCCCGCAGCGCCTGTGCCAAAGTGCCTTCGTCGAGGTAATCGAGCTCCCCGCCCACTGGAAGGCCGTGTGCGAGCTGCGTGATGCGCACTTTGTGCTCCTCCAGCCGCTCGGCGAGGTAGTGGGCGGTGGTTTGCCCTTCGAGGTTGGCGTTCATGGCGAGGACCACTTCATCCACCTCGCCTTCCGACACGCGCTCTATGAGCGAGGCGATGTTGAGGTCTTCGGGGCCGATGCCGTCGAGGGCTGAGAGCTTTCCGCCCAGCACATGGTAGCGCCCTTGGAACAATCGCGCGCGGTCCAGTGCCCAAACGTCCGCCACATCCTCGACCACACACAGCGATTTCGCATCGCGGCGCGGGTCAGCGCAGATGCCGCAGGGGTTCACGGTATCGACATTGCCGCAGGTTTCGCACTCGACCAGCGTTTGCGAAATCGCGTCGAGTGCCTCGAGCAAGTCCGGCAAAGCGCGCTCGCGGTTCTTGACCAACCACAGCACAGCCCGCCGCGCGCTGCGCGGGCCCAGACCCGGCAAACGCGCCAATGCGCTGGATAAAGCTTCGATCTCTTGCGATGCCATGTGGGGAGAGATAGGGCGCTTGGTTCAATTCACAAAGGTTTCGAGTGCCCCTTATGCGCATAGTTTTTATGGGAACGCCCGATTTTGCGGTGCCTGCCTTGGCGGCCCTGCACGAGGCGGGCCACGAAATCGCCTGCGTCTACACCCAGCCGCCTAGCCGTTCGGGCCGTGGTAAAAAGCTGCGCCCTTCCCCTGTTCAGGCGAAGGCGGAGGAGATGGGGTTTGAGGTGCGTCATCCCAAATCTTTGCGCGGCGAGGAGGCTAAAGCTGAGTTTGCGGCGTTAGAGGCTGATATTGCCGTGGTGGCCGCATATGGGCTGATCTTACCCCAGGCCGTGCTCGATGCGCCAGCGCATGGCTGTCTTAATATCCACGCCTCGATCCTGCCGCGCTGGAGGGGGCCGCGCCTATTCACCGCGCGATTATGGCGGGGGATGAAGAGACGGGCGTGACCATCATGCAGATGGAAGCGGGGCTCGATACTGGGCCCATGCGGCATATCGTGAGGACGCCGATTGGGGCCAAGACAACGGGCGAGCTGTTCGGTGAACTTGGGGAAATGGGCGCGAGTGTGATGGTGGAGGTTTTGGCTGACCTTGAGGCCTATCCGCCTATCGCCCAAGATGATGCCCTCACCACCCATGCAGCCAAGATCGACAAGGCCGAGGCACGGATTGACTGGTCGCGGCCTGCGCATGAATTGGTGCGCCATGTGGCAGGATTAGCGCCCTTCCCCGGCGCGTGGTTTGAATTACAAAACGATGGGGGAGATGAGCGGGTGAAGCTGCTTCTGGCTGAGGAGATTGAGAGTCCTCGCGAAGGCGGGGACCTCCTGCCATCCGATGGAGGCTCCCGCCTGCGCGGGAGCTCACAATCAGGCGAAGTACTTGACGATCAATTCACCATCGCTTGCGGCGAAGGCGCGATCCGTCCGCTCAAGCTCCAGCGCGCAGGCAAACCCGCGATGAACCGCGAGGACTTTTTGCGCGGAAGGCCGATTGCGGCGGGGACCGTGCTTAAGTGACCCGCCCAAAAACCAGATACGCCCTCACCATCGAATTCGACGGGACGCCTTTCCACGGGCTCCAGCGGCAAAAGCATGGGCCTTCGGTTCAGCAGTCGGTCGAGGATGCGCTTCACCGGATAACGGGTGAGGACGCGGTGCTGCACAGCGCCGGGCGCACCGATGCTGGCGTTCATGCTTTGGGGATGCGCTCCCACGTTGATCTTGAGAAAGACATCGACCCGTTCCGCCTGTCCGAGGCGATCAATGCGCATCTTCGCCCGGACCCTATCGCCATTCTCGATTGCCAGATTGTGCCCGATGATTGGCACGCGCGCTTTAGCTGTGTGGAGCGGCGATATGTCTACCGCATCTGCAATCGGCGTGCGCCGCTGACCTTTGCCAAGAACCAGGTTTGGCATGTCGCACAGCCGCTCGACCACGAGGCGATGCACCGGGCTGCGCAGTCGCTGGTCGGGCGTCATGACTTCACCACCTTCCGCTCCGTTCAATGCCAGTCGAAAGACCCGGTGAAGACGCTGGACCGCCTCGATGTGGAGCGAGAAGATAATGAAATTCGAATCTATGCCGACGCCCGCAGCTTCCTCCATCATCAGGTTCGATCCATGGTCGGATGCCTAAAACTGGTCGGCCAAGGGACATGGGACGAGGCACAAATCGGCCATGCCCTAGCGGCAAAAGACAGAGCCAAATTAGGACTTAACGCGCCGCCACAAGGGCTCTACTTTGTGGAAGCAATTTATCCGGATGAGGGTCTGTGAGAATGTCGAATTGGTACAAGATACCAACCGCATCAAAGATGAAAGACGGCGATTACCGCGCTGGTCTGAATGCCCTCAATATCGTGTTTGGCGCCGTGCTTGGTTTTGTCCTTGTCGGCGGGGAAAATCTCCCGATTTTCGACTTCGTGGCTTTGCTCGCGATCAGCGCGCTGGTGGTGATGATGATCCAGTCCATCGCGCTTAGCGAGTACACCTTATTCAGCGTGATAGTCACCGCGCTTTCGATCTACCTCTTGCCTGACTTGGCTGAGGAGTGGTTCTCACTGACAAAAGTTCCCAAACTGCAACCCACGCTAGCGATATGGGCGGTCATGGCGACACTGCTTGAGTTGTCACCCAGAGAACGTCCCGCCGCTACCCCAACCGAATAATTCAATATTGGAGAGAAATTCATGACCACCGGCAAACAGCTATTCACGACGCTTTCAGCAGAAGGCAAACTCACACTGGAGGTCAGCGAAGAAACCTTCCCGGAGCCCAAGGGCAATCAGGTTCTGGTCAAGATGGAGGCAGCCCCAATCAACCCATCGGACCTTGCCATTCTGACGAGCGCGGCTGACTTTGAAAACGCCGAATACTCAAGCGGCAAAGTCGTCGCTGACATGCCTGAGCCTTTCCTTTCGGGTCAGCGCGGCCGTCATGGTCAGCGCCTCGAAGCCGGTAACGAAGGTGCTGGCACGGTTGTCGCCACCGGTGACAGCGATATGGCCAAAGCCCTTATGGGCGCGCGCGTCGCATGCGTACCAGGCCATGCGTTCAGCCAATACGCCATTGCCGATGCGATGATGTGCCTGCCATTGGGTGATCATTCGAGCGAAGCGGGCGCGTCCAGCTTTGTGAACCCCATGACCGCGCTGGGCTTTGTTGAAACCGCTAAGATGGAAGGCCACGATGCGATCATCCACTTGGCCGCTGCGTCGAACCTAGGCCAAATGCTCAACAAAATCTGCCAGGAAGACGGCATGAAACTCGTCAACATCGTGCGCCGTCAGGAACACGTTGACCTCCTCAAATCGCAAGGCGCGGCGCACGTCGTGAACTCATCGGACGACGATTACATGAAGCAATTGCGCGCCGCGATCACACAGACGGGTGCATTCCTCGGCTTTGATCCGATTGGCGGGGGTCAAAGCACTGACTATGTGCTCAAAGCGATGGAGCAGGTTGCAAGCTCGCAGATGAGCGAATTCTCACGCTATGGCTCGAACCAAGACAAGAAGATGTATCAATATGGCCGTCTGGACCTCCAGAACCCGACCATTTTGACTCCGTCTTATGGCCTGCAATGGTGTGTCGCCGGTTGGCTCCTGACGCCGTTCCTTGCGAAGGCTGGAATGGAGACGGTTGTGCGGATGCGCACCCGTGTGCAGCAAAATCTCGGCACGACATTTGCGTCGAACTACAAGGCGAAAGTCGACCTTGAGGGCATGCTCACGAAAGAAGCGATCCTCGACTATCGCCAGATGAAAACAGGTGAGAAATATCTCGTCACACCTTGGGGTTGAGGTAGCGCTCTAGCAAGCCCACCCCATTGCAGCTAAGCTCGCCTAGCGGCTCGCTAAGCTTCATTGCCCCTCCCGCTTGCGGGAGGGGAGTAGACTTGCCGAAGCCCAAACTCGTTTTGGGGTGAGGCTTCGTCGCAGCGGGGTGGGCAGTTTGGCACGATCATCCCCGATCAAACGCCGCCTGAATAGCGCCCGCATCGGTGATGCCGTTGGCAATCAGCACCATCAGCAAAACCCTCGCCTTTGCAGGCCCAAGCGCCCGGCCCGCAACAAAGCCATAGGCCCCGTCATCGACCTCAACATTGCGGTCCACCAGCCCCTCATCAACGCGGGCTGAGCGAACCACGGGCACGCCGCTTTTGATTGCCTGCCCAAGCGCATCCAGCACACAGCGCGGCGCATTGCCCTGCCCCATTCCGGCAAGCACAATGCCCTTGCACCCAATGCTGAGAAGCGCCTCAACCGGCTTTGCATCCATTCCAGCACCAGCAGTCAAGATCGCCACTCTGGGCAATGCGTCTGGCCAAGCATAACGCGCAGGCTCACCCACGCGGGTCGCCCCGCCAAACCAATCGAGGCTCGAGGGCGTCACCCGAGCAACCGGGCCCCTTGGATAGCCTTTGAACGCGTCTATTGCCGAGGTTGCGCTTTTGCGCACATCCTTGGCGGCAAACACGGTGTCGCCCATCACCAGCAGCGGCCCGCGTCCCCCGGCATCGGGGTCGCTGGCCACCCGCACCGCATTGGCGAAATTGCGCATCCCATCGGCCCCAACAGCGCCAGCAGGACGCATCGCGCCGACCAAAACCACTGGCTTTTCCGCCGCAAGTGTCAGGTCGAGCAGGTAGGCGGTCTCTTCGGCTGTATCGGTCCCATGAGTGATGAGAATGCCGTCAATCGCAGGGTCGTCTTGAGCAGTGACAATCTCACGATAAAGCGCGTTCCACACCGGCCAGCCCATATCCTGCGAACCGATTTGTGCGATGGGTTTGGCAATGAGATCAGCCCCAAGGCCAAGCCCGGCGATATCGCCCAGCATAGCCTCTAGCCTTACCTCGCCCGCCGCATAGGACGCGCCGGTTGCGCTCGCCGCGTTTCCGGCAATCGTGCCGCCAGTGCCAAGTACAAGGAGCCTTGGAGCCCGCCCGCCCAATTGCTCGCTCAACGCTCCTGCACCACGCGGCGGATATGAGCAAAGGCCAGCAGAACGCCGCCGATCACGGTCAAGATCGTCTCATCCGTGCCCAAAGTGTCTGCAAAAAGGCCGCCGATCAAAAATGCAATACCAAGCCCGGCTGGCACCAAGAACTGCACATTTCGTGCGGTCACATCGCGCACAGGCACGCTCGCTGAAATCACGATAGCGAGCCCTGCAAACAGCCAATGGATCCATTCCGCCTCGGCCACCACCGTCAAAAATGGCAACACGCTCGCCAACACAGGGATGGCAAGGCAGTGCACGATGCACAGGGCGCTAAGCGCAGTAGCGGCGCGGTCGCTCTTGACTGTAAGCTCCATGATATGTTGTATCATCCAAGTGAAAGACGATGCGTCTCTATGAGCCATAAACCGCAGCGTCAATCGCCAATGGCGCTCCCCTTGAAGCAAGGCGCAAAGAATTGCCAGCCCAAGCGTTCAATTGGGATCACTCATCGGCGGGCGCGCTACACACTATGCCTTTGACCCTGCATCACCGGGCCTGTACCTCTTGCCTCATGCGCTTGGCTGTAGACAATATCTGCCTCTCCTATGGCGGCTCAAATGCCAGCACATCCAGAAGCGTTGCGGCGGCGGGAGCAATTCTGGACGGTGCAAGCTTTACCCTTGAGGAAGGCGAACACGCGCTTCTGCTTGGTCCATCGGGCTGCGGTAAATCGAGCCTTCTCAACATCATCTGCGCCTTGCAAACTGCGGACAGGGGCAGCGTCACCTTGGGCGGCGAGGCTGTGAACGACGCGGTTCGCAGGCGTCATATGGGCGTTGTCTTTCAAACTCTGCGGCTGGTTTCTGCTCTCAATGTGAAGGGCAACTTGCTGCTTGCGCAAAAACTCTCCTGCGGCGCAACAGATGCGAAGCGGGTTGAGGCTATCCTTGACCAATTGGGGATTGTGCACCGCGCTGATGCTCGCCCGCATGAACTGAGCCAGGGTGAGGCGCAAAGGGCGGCCATTGCGCGCGCGCTCGTGACCTCGCCAAAGCTCTTGATCGCGGATGAGCCGACCTCTGCGCTGGACGCCGCCAATACTGAGAAAGTGGCAAGGCTGCTGATTGACGCGGCCAAGGACGCAGGCGCGGGTCTTTTGATTGCCACCCATGATGCCCGCCTGACTTCTCAATTCAATCGGACTTTGCACCTTTCAAAAGGCAAGGTTTCAAAAGGCAAGGTGGCGCTATGATCTCACTCGCCTTTGCCTATTTGCGCGATCGCCCGCTCACCGCCGCATTGAACGTGCTTTTGCTAGCGATTTCGGTGGCTATGCTTGTTTTGCTCTTGCAGTTTGGTGAGCAAGCGCGCGAGCGTTTTGAGCGTGACGGTGCCGGGGTGGACCTTGTGGTGGGCGCAAAGGGATCGCCCTTGCAGCTCATCCTATCCAGCATTTTTCACGTCGATGAGCCGACCGGCAATATCCCGGCGTCCAACCTTCAGAGCCTGCGGACAAACCCCGCCATCGCGCGCGCGGTTCCGCTGGCGCTTGGCGACAATTTTCGCGGTTTCCGGATCGTGGGCACGGATGAAAGCTTTTACGAGCTTTACGGGCTAGAGCTTGCACAAGGGGGCAAGCCGGGCGGCGCGATGCAGGTGGTCATCGGGTCATCTGTCGCAGAGGCGACGGGCGCTACTCTTGGTCAGGAATTCATCGGCAATCACGGCTTTGCAAGCACAGACGGGGATGGGGATGGCGACGGAGATGCTCAGGGCCACGATCACGCTCCGTTTGAAACCGTTGGCATTCTCGCGCCAAGCGGCACTGCCGCCGACCGCCTGATCCTGACCTCGGTTGAAAGCGTGTGGGACGTTCACGGCATCGCGCATGATCACCTTGAGGAAGCGCGCGGGGCGCATGAAGGCCACGATCATTCAGGCGAGCCCAAGGCCGAGAACATGCAAGCTCCCGGCCCTAAGTCGAGCCTCAAATCCGGCCCGAAATCAGGCCTCGCGCCCGACCTCACTGCCATTCTTGTCACCTATCGCAATGCTTCCGCCGCGATCCGGGTGCCTGCCATGATCAATCGCCAAACCGAACTGCAAGCAGCGGTTCCAGCGGTTGAAACGGCTAGGCTTCTTGAATTGCTAGGCGCTAGCCTTGACGGCATCCGCATCTTTGCATGGATGCTCGCGTTCACAGGAGGGCTCGCCATATTTGTAGCCCTTCTTAATATGGCGCGCAGCCGCGAGGGTGATCTTGCGCTGCTTCGGGTTATGGGAGCCTCCCCCGTTCAGGTCTGCGCAACGGTCATTCTGGAAGGGGTGATCACGGCTGCTATTGGCGCAGGCGCGGGTTGGATTGGCGCTCACGCTCTTATCGCGGTTGCCAAAAGCCAGTTTGCAACCCTTGCGGATCTTGGCCTGACCGCATGGGCACCGGTATCGTCAGAAGCGCTGCTCATCCTGGCAGTCATCGCCATCGGCGCGCTCGCTGCCTTGATCCCGGCGCTGGCCGTTTATAAACTCGATCCTGCACGCATATTGGCAAGGCATTGAAAATTGGCGAGACATTGAGAATGAAAAGTCCGGGGAAGCTCAAAACGCTCACATGGCGCCTTGCTGCATTGGCGGCGGTTGGTCTGATTGGCGTGCAAATTTACGCCCACACCTCCAGCGCGCCAGAGAATAGCGGCAAGAGTATTGCAAAGCGCAGCTTAGTCTTTAGCGACGCCCGCGCGCAAACCGGCGCGCCTGATCCAAAGGAAGGCGCGGATATCAAGGACATCTGGAAGCCGGCCGCCACACCGCCTGGCGGCACTTCGTGGTCGCTTCTCGAGGCAGCCAAAGAAGTCACGCGCACGGACAAAAACGGCTATCTTATCTCTTACCCGCTCTTCACCCGCGAACAGCGCCAGCTTGAGGGCAAACGCATAAAAGTGTCAGGCTGGATGGACCCGCTGCAAGTGGGCTCGCAGCAGAAGCGCTTCGTGTTGCTGGGCTATCCGCCCGGTTGCCCGTTTCACTTTCACGCAGCCCCCATGCAATTCATCGAGGTCATGGCCAGCACGCCGTTTGATACCGATCGGAGCAATGTGATCACCGTGAGCGGGGTGCTTGAACTGACGGGCTATGACGAAAGCGGGGTGTTCTACCGCCTGTGGGATTCACGGCCTGCGTAGGCGGCCTGGAAATTCTCGCAAATTGTCGTGCAAATGTAGTCATCCGCGCTCATATAGCGCGCGTAACTCGGGGATGAACAACACCATGAAAAACACGCTGATCAACAACAGCAATCGCCGCCAATTCCTTGCCGCCACCAGCAGCGCGTTTGCCGCTCTCGTGGCAAGTGGATGTTCAACCAGAGGCGCATCACTCGCCTCGGCAGGCACGGGTCCGACCTCCGGATTTTCAGGCTATGGCGCTTTGGTCAAAGACCCCAATGGCATGCTCGATCTGCCGGAAGGGTTTTCCTACCGCGTGCTATCCAGCCTTGGCGATGCGATGGATGACGGCGGCACGGTTCCTAACAAAGCGGACGGCATGGGATGCCTTGATATTGGCGTTGGAGCAGATGGGAGGGAGAGATTGCTCTGGTGCGCAATCATGAGCTGATCCCGATTGATGATGCAGGCGGCGAAATCGCCAAGGGGTACGGCACATGGAACGACAAGATCGTTCCCGGCGGCACCACCAATATCGTGCTCGATGCTGAAACGCTCGCGGTCAAACGCCAATTTCGCACGCTGGGCGGGACGATCCGCAATTGCTCTGGCGGGGTGACGCCTTGGGGCTCGTGGCTGACCTGTGAAGAAGCGCCCACCGGCCCCGGTCAGCGTTATGGTGACGGCCTTGCAGTCAACCACGGTTGGACCTTTGAGGTTCCCGGCGATGCCGCAGGTCTTGTGGACCCGGTCCCCTTGAAAGCCATGGGCCGCTTCAACCACGAGGCGGCATGCGTGGACCCTGAAACGGGCTATGTCTACCAAAGCGAGGACAAGAACGATTCGGTTTTCTACCGCTTCATCCCCAATGTTCCCGGCAAGCTGTCCGAAGGTGGAAAGCTGCAGGCGATGGTCATCGACAATGGCCCGGCGGACACCCGCAATTGGGATGCAGCCACCATGCCTTTAGGCACACGTTTCGCTGTGCGCTGGATCGACCTTGATGATGTGGAATCGCCTAAGGATGATCTTCGCACCCGTGCAAGCGCGGCGGGTGCGGCCGTGATTGCGCGCGGCGAAGGCCTGCATATGGGTGACGGTGAGATGTATCTGTGCTCCACCAGCGGCGGGGCGAAGAAACTGGGGCAGATTTTCCGTCTTATACCAGGTAAAGGCGGCGCGCCTGACCAGTTCGAATTGTTCTTCGAAAGCGAAAGCGAAGACCAGTTCAATTACGGCGATAATCTGTGCGTTGCGCCGAATGGCCATCTGGTGGTGTGCGAAGACCAATACACCGAGGTGGTCGACAACCACCTGCGCGGGATCACGCCTGATGGACGCCCTTACACACTCGCCCGCCTGACAATGCAGACAGAGCCTGCGGGCGCATGTTTCTCCCCTGACGGCAAGACAATGTTCGTGAACGCCTATGCGCCCACACGGACGCTCGCGGTAACAGGGCCTTGGGCCGCTTAAGCGAAATCGTATTTCCTAGGCTCTCGCCTAAAGCTGCACTTTAACCAAAGAGAACAGTCAACCGCGCTCGGATTGCAACCGCGCTTGTTTGCGCTTAGCACGTTAGAGAGCAATTTAATTTCCACGCGAGGAAACTTCATGAAAGCCACCAGACTTTTCGCCGCAGCGCTTCTCGTAGGCAGCGCGCTTGCCCCATTCGCAGCCGCTCCCGCCTCTGCCAAAGAAGGCATGTTCACCCCTGGACAGCTGCCCGACATTGCTGACCAGCTCGAAGAAGCAGGGCTCGAGCTTGATCCCGATACGCTGACCGACCTCACCGGTTTTCCCATGGGCGCGGTGGTCTCCCTCGGCGGATGTTCGGCAAGTTTTGTGTCGCCACAAGGACTTGTTGTCACCAACCACCACTGCGCGCGCGGGTCGGTGCAGTTCAACTCGACGGCTGAGAACAACTACCTCGAAAACGGCTTTCTTGCGGGCACCAAAAGCGATGAGCTCCCAGCCGCCCCCGGTAGCCGCATCTATGTGACCACCGAACTGACTGATGTGACAGACAGCGTGCGTGAGGGTACGCTCGAAATGTCACCAACAGACCGCTACGCAGCGATCGAACAGCGCCGCAAAGACATCACTGCTGAGTGCGAATCTGAACCCGGTTTTCGCTGCCTTGTCGCAAGCTTTTACGGCGGGGCGGAATACACGCTGATCAAGCGCCTCGAAGTGCGCGATGTGCGCCTCGTTTACGCGCCCGCTGACAGCATCGGCAAATATGGCGGCGATATCGACAATTGGCAGTGGCCGCGTCACACAGGCGACTTCGCCTTTTACCGCGCCTATGTTGCGCCCGACGGGTCTGCTGCGGACTTTAGCGAAGACAATGTGCCTTACGCGCCGGAGCATCACCTGAAAGTGAACGCGGCCAGCGCTGAGAATGGCGGACTTGACGACGGCGATTTTGTGATGGTCGCTGGCTATCCGGGTTCGACCAATCGCTACACGCTGCTTGCTGAGGTCGAAAACACCTTTGGCTGGACTTACCCCACATTTCAGGGCCTCCTCACCGATTGGATCACCACCATCGAAGAGGCAGCGCCTGAGGGTTCAGACGCGCGGGTCAAGTATGAAAGCCGCCTTGCGGGCCTCAACAATTTTGAGAAGAACCTGCGCGGCCAAATCGACGGAGCGCGCCGCGTCGGCCTTGTGGACCGCCGTAAGGAGCGCGAAGCTGGCCTTGCCGAATGGATCGCAGCCGATGAAGCGCGCGCAGATTATGCGCCCGCGATTGATGCGCTCACCGAATTGTCGAAAGAAAGCGCCACAGCGGCCCGCACCAATTTCTGGTACAATAACGCAACCCGCCCCGCCCTGCTCTCCGCAGCGCAGCGCCTCTACCGTCTTTCAAAGGAACGCGAGCTTCCCAACGCCGAGCGCGAACCCGGCTATCAGGAACGCGACATGCGCTTCTTCCGCCAAGGCCTGCAAGCTCTCGACCGGCGCTATGATGCGAGCGTTGACAGGGCTGAGTGGGAACTGTTCCTAGGCGGGTATCTTGCACAGCCAGCCGAAGAACGAGTGGCCGTGTTCGACGATGCTTTGGGTATCACCGAAGAGACAAAGGCGGGAGATATCCTGCCTCTTATCGCGCCGCTTTACGAAGGCACCATGCTGGATGATGGTGAAACCCGTCTCGCCATGATGGACGCCGATGCCGCCGCGTTTGAGGCAAGCGAAGACCCCTTTATCAAACTCGCAGTGGCGCTGTATGAATACGAACGCGGCCTTGAGGACGCCTCAGAAGAACGCAGTGGACGCGCGCTTGCTTTGCGGCCCCAATACATGGAAGCAATCACCGCATGGCAGCGCGAGGAAGGCGGCCTGCCCTACCCCGATGCGAACTCCACTTTGCGGATCACTTTCGGCAATGTCATGGGCGGATCACCCTTCGACGGCATGGCCTATATGCCCTTCACCACGCTTGAAGGGATCACTCAAAAAGACACAGGCGAGGAGCCCTTTAATTCGCCGCAAAGCCAATTGGACGCAATCGCTGCCAAGGATTACGGCGGCTATGATCTGGCCTCAATCGGGTCTGTTCCCGTCAATTTCATGTCCGATCTCGACGTGACAGGCGGTAACAGCGGCTCAGCCACATTGAACGCGCAGGGCGAACTGGTGGGCCTCCTGTTCGATGGCACGTTTGAGAGTGTCAACTCAGACTGGGACTTTGACCCGCGCACCACGCGTTCGATCCATGTCGATCTCGCGTTACATGCTGTGGGTGATGGAGAAAATCGACGGTGCGCAGAACCTTATCGAGGAAATGGATGTGGTTCGTTAACAGGTCCACTTTATAGGCTTGACCAGAGCGCGGTTGCGACGTAGTGGGCGCGCTCTGATCAGCTGAAACGCTGATTACAGAACACTGGTTGGGGCGATTAGCTCAGTTGGTAGAGCATCTCGTTTACACCGAGAGGGTCGGCAGTTCGAGCCTGTCATCGCCCACCAGTAATCTGTAACGCAAAATCATGCGGGGCATGATTTCGGCCAGATTACTCGCGGCCGTAAGAGAGCGGTGCCCCTCAGTTAAGCGCCGCACTCCCTCTGATGCAACGCTTCACCCTGATCCAGCGCCTCGCGCACTTGAGCAATAGCCTCCTCGCTGTCCCATTCGTATCCGCCAGCAACACGCAAAAGCTCCTTGCCTTCTGCATCAAACAAGACCGTCACTGGCAGCAATCCCCCATCCGAGAACTGGACGGCCAGATCGTTTTGCGGATCAAGCCACTGTTCCAGATATTGAAAATCGCGGCTCGCGAAGAAGGGCACCACAACATCTGCCCCGCGATTGTCTTGGCTGATAGTGAGCACTTTGACCTCGCCCTCCATCTCGGCGGCGAGCCGGTCAAGCGCAGGCATTTCGACCACACACGGCACGCACCACGTCGCCCATAGGTTCACCAGAACCGGCTGATCCAGTTCGCCAAGGTTGAGCGTCTTGCCATCTGGATCGCTGAATTGCAGCTCTGGCAGTTCGGTCCCGGCAAAGGCGCGTACAAGCTGCCCCGGCAGTTGCGGTGGAGGCGGCGGAGCGCCATTTGTCTCTTGTGAAGCAGCGCTTTCTTGCGAAGGCGTCCCCGCACCACTATCGCACCCTGCAAGAGCAAGTGCAGCAAGACTTAAACAGGCAATTGAGCGGACCATGAGCAACTCCAAAGATAACTCCCAATCAAACGCGATGTGGGGCGGGCGTTTCGCTGATGGACCTAGCGCGATTATGCGCGAAATCAATGCTTCTATTCCCTTCGACAAGGCGCTTTGGCGGCAGGATATCGCCGCGTCAAAGGCCCATGTCGCGATGCTCGCCGCGCAGGACATTGTGACCGGTGAAGACGCCGCGACCATCGCCGATGGCCTCGATAAAGTGGCGGCTGAATACGAAGCCAATGGGGTGCCCGAGGACTGGGACCTTGAAGACATTCACATGACAACCGAGGCGCGGCTCGCCGAGATCGTGGGGACAGTGGCCGGGCGCCTCCACACCGCCCGCAGCCGCAATGATCAGGTTGCGACCGATTTCAAGCTGTGGGTGCGCGATGCGATTGACCGGGCAGATGCGGGTCTCAAGGCACTGCAAGTGGCGCTTGTCACCCGCGCGGATGAAAATGCGGCATCTATCATGCCCGGCTTCACCCACCTTCAAACCGCGCAGCCCGTGACACTCGGCCACCACCTTATGGCCTATTACGAGATGATCAGCCGCGACCGCGACCGCTTTGCCGATGCGCGCCGCCGCCTTGCATTGTGCCCCTTGGGAAGCGCGGCCTTGGCCGGCACAGGCTTTCCCATTGACCGCGAAATGACGGCAAGCGCGCTTGGGTTTGACGGCCCGACCCACAACAGCCTTGATGCCGTGTCCGACCGCGACTTTGCGCTCGATTACCTCATGGCGGCAAGCCAGTGCTCGCTGCACCTCTCGCGGCTCGCCGAAGAGCTGATCATCTGGGCGAGCCAGCCCTATGGCTTTGTGCGCATGCCCGACACGCTGTCCACCGGCAGCTCGATCATGCCCCAGAAAAAGAACCCCGATGCGGCCGAATTGGTGCGCGGCCACGCGGGACGGATTGTGGGCTGTGTGACCTCGCTGATGATTGCGATGAAGGGCCTGCCGCTCGCCTATTCGAAGGATATGCAAAACGACAAACCGCCCGTGTTTGAAGCAGCAAGTTTGCTCGACCTTTGCATCGCCGCGATGACCGGAATGGTCGCAGACAGCACGTTCCACGCAGGCCGCATGCGCGAGGCAGCAGAACTTGGCTATGCGACCGCAACCGATCTTGCCGATTGGCTCGTGACCGAAGCTGACATTCCTTTTCGCGAGGCGCACCATATCACCGGCGCGGCGGTAAAGCTTGCGGAGACGCGCGGTGTTTCTTTGGACGCGCTGCCGCTGGCTGACCTCCAAGCGATTGATGAACGGATCGAGGAAAGCGTATTCAGTGCGCTTAGCGTCGATGCCTCGGTCGCGGCACGATCAAGCTATGGCGGAACCGCGCCGGAACAGGTACGTGTGCAAATCAAGCGGGCGCGCGGTGCGCTCGGGATGGAGGCATCATGATCAAGCTGTCTAAACCTGCCGTCATAATCGGCCTGTGTATAGCGCTTGCCGCTTGCGGTGCGCGCGCTCCGCTCGAGCCGCTTGCGGGCAATGACTTGCCGCCCACGCCATATGGCGAGGCCGAACGGCCCGATGCTGAGCAATTGCTTGAGCTTCCCACCCTAGCCGCGCCTGAGCGCAGCGTAGAACTTCGTCGCCGCTCAGAAGAGCGCGAAGATGATCCTTTCGACCTTCCCCCTGACGGAAGCTGACAACCCCCTGAAAGTCTGACGGACCCATGGACCATTTCGCAATTCAAGACGGCGTTATGCACGCCGAAAACGTCGCCCTGCCTCAGATTGCTGAGGAAGTCGGCACGCCCGTCTATGTCTATTCGCGTGCCACATTGGAGCGCCATGCAAAGGTGTTTCGCGAGGCATTGGGCGGTGTGCCCGACAAGCTGATTGCCTTCGCGGTGAAGGCCAATCCGAATTTGGCAGTGCTCAAAGTGTTGCAGCGTCAGGGATACGGCGCAGATGTGGTGTCGGTGGGCGAAATGCGCCGGGCCTTGGCGGCAGGGATTGCTCCTGAGGACATTGTGTTTTCCGGCGTAGGCAAGACGCGCGCTGAGCTCATGGCCGGACTTGAGGCGGGTATTGGCCAATTCAACATCGAGAGCGAAGAAGAAGGCCTTGAGCTTGCCGAGGTGGCACGCGAACTTGGGATGGAGGCGCGCTGCACGCTTCGGATCAACCCGGACGTGGATGCGGGCACGCATGACAAGATTTCAACGGGCAAGGCCGACAATAAATTCGGCGTACCGATCAGCGAGGCGGGCCAGATATTTGGCAAGCTTGCAGGCGAACAAGGCGTAGAGCTTCGAGGGGTGGCGGTGCATATCGGCAGCCAGCTGGGAGATCTGACCCCGCTGGAAAACGCATTTGCGAAGCTTGGCGAACTCATCAAATCCCTGCGCGGGGCAGGCCATACGATCACCCATGTCGATCTGGGCGGCGGACTTGGCGTGCCTTACAAACAGGGCGAGGTGTTACCCAGCCCGGCCGAATATGGCGCAATGGTCGCCCGATTGACCAAGGATTGGGGCGTGAAGCTCATCTTTGAACCGGGCCGCGTTATTGCGGGAAATGCGGGCGTGCTTTTAACCCGCGTCATTCGGGTGAAACGCGGGATCAAAGACCCGTTTGTCATTGTCGATGCGGCGATGAATGACCTTGCCCGCCCAGCCCTTTACGGCGCCTATCACGATTTCACCGCAGTGGAGCCGGCCGGCACGGATATGACCGCCAACATCGTCGGCCCCATTTGTGAGACTGGCGACACTTTCGCGATGGGGCGGCTGTGCGACAAGCTTGAAGCAGGCGATCTAGCGGTGTTCCGGACAGCTGGCGCATACGGCGCGACCATGGCCTCCTCCTACAATTCGCGCGGGTTCGTCGCTGAGGTATTGGTGGACGGGGACAAGTTTGCCGTTGTCGCCGACCGCATTGATGCAGGCTCAATCATGGACGCAGAGCGCGTCCCAGATTGGCTCGCGTGAACCCCTGATATGAGCGAGCTTCAAAGCCTCCCCCTGTTTCACAACATTGAGGGGCAGCGCGTGCTTGTTCTGGGAGACGGAGCGGCGGCAGAGCCCAAGCGGCGATTGGTCGAGCGCGCTGGCGGGATCATCGAAGAAGACCAGCAGCGCGCTATTGATGAAGGTGTGCGGATCGCGTTTGTCGCTTTTGAAGACGCGAAGGCGTGCGAGGTGGCCGCGATCAATCTGCGCTGTGCAGGGATGATCGTGAATGTGGTTGACCGCCCGGAGCTTTGTGATTTTACAACGCCCAGCATTCTTGACCGCAACCCTGTTCTTGTGGCGGTTGGCACCGGCGGCGCATCGGCGGGGCTCGCCAAACATGTGCGCCTGAGATTGGAGCGGCTTTTGCCGCAAAGCCTCGGGGATCTCGCCAAAGCGCTCTATGCAGCGCGGCCTTCTTTGCGAAAGGCATTTCCAGATGCCTCCATGAGGCGGCGCGCGCTGGATGATGCGCTGGGTCAAGGCGGAGCTCTTGATCCATTGGACGATGCCTCGGCGAGGAACGTCGGCACATGGCTGGAGGGCGATGCTAAGGCGGCAGCTGCGCAAAAGGTCACTTTCACTCTCATCAGCAATGACCCCGAAGACCTCACCTTGAGGCAGGCCCGGCTGCTGGGCGAGGCTGATGCGGTGTGCGCTGATCCGGATATCTCTCCCAACATCCTTGCCCGGGCACGCGCCGATGCGGTTCGGATAAGTTGCGAGAACAGTGCAAAATGCCGGACGGGCGATTGTCCCCTTGCCGCAATCGAGGACAAACATCAGGGGCTGACCGTAACGCTTCGTTCGCCCCAGCTTTAAGCCATAAGTCGTGAGCCATAAGTCGTAAGCCGTAAGCCGTAAGTATCAGGCCATTAGCCGAGCTGTATCAAAAGGTTTGGTGCGAGCCCGCAGGTTGGGGATGGATTGGGCTCGCACCGAGGGAAGGCTTAATGTGTACTTTAATCAGGTCACCCCGCCTCAAGCAGCCTGCTGCAACGGCGTTTCAACTTGGGCGAAATAGCGCGCCATCGCCTGACGCGATTGATCGGTAAGCGCAATAAACGCGCGCCGCTTGTCGCTGGGGTCGGCCCTGCGTTCAAACACGCCGCTATCGACAAGCTGTTTGATCCAGCGCAGCGCAGTGGTGGCAGGAACCATGGCGGCAATACACAGGCTCGTCACCGAAACCCGCTGTTTCTCCGCCTCGGCAGCGGTCAGGTCGAGGAGCATATCCCACGCAGGATCAGCAAACAGCTCTCCTTCGAAATACTTGGCCCTTGCTTGGCGTCTTGCAATCAATCCGCGCACCGTTTTTGGGTCCGGAAGCGCATAACCGATGCAATCCTCGCCCACAGGCGCATTGGACAGAACGGTCAATTCAGCGGCCCGGTCCGCCGCACCTTGCAATGCAGCCGCAGACGCTGACTGCCCATGAGGCCCCGACAGCTTGTCAAGTTCATGCGCAATCGCATCCACCTGACGCGAGAGATACAGCAGGCTTAGCCGGTCTTCTTCAGTCATTTCGCGCACCCGCGAATTGCCGATCTGCGAAAGTGTTCTTCCCACCGCCACCAAGCGTTCGGCGCGGCTTGGCCCAACCAGGATTTGCGGGTGCGATTGATCAAGCGCGCTGAACACGCTTTCCAACGCCTCCAGCGACGTTGTGACAATCAGATGCGCCCCTGCCCGCGCGATGCGCATATCAAGCCGCATGAGCGCTGCGAGCGTTGCAGGCTCCACCTGCGGGCAGTCCACCATCACCACATCACCCAGCAGCCTTATCGGCCCATCAAGCAGATCAGTCAGCGCGCCCGCCTCAATCGCGCGAAACCCCGCACCGGACAAATCCTCCTCAATCTCACTGCGCATGCTGGCCCGGTCGGCGTAAATCGCAACGCGCGCGGGCAAGCCCGAGGCGTCGTGCGCGCAATCATAAGAAAAGTCTTCGGTAGTTTCGTCAGAACAGAACATCGACTAGCCCCCCTATTGGCGTCAAGTTGGAGTGGAACAAGATTAGAACAAATAGTGATCAAGTCAAGATTACTCGCTATGCACCAGTTTTTTCAGACAAAGTTTGAACAAATTGGCAGTTCCAGGCGACTACTCCAGTAATGAAAACCGCCCCTCCTTCTCCCCAGAACGACTCGGCAACCGCCGCCGCGCTGTATGACGAATGGCTGGTCATGATGGCGAAGGCGGGCGAGCGGCGCGCTGTGGAGCGGTTGTACCGTCGCTGGGCCCCCAAACTGGCCCGCGCCGCGCGACGTTATGGGATGAGCGATGAGGCGGCGCTCGATTTGGCGCAGGAGTGCTGGCTGGCAATTTTCAAAGGCCTTTCGCGGCTCAAAGACCCGAGGCGGTTTCGTGCATATGCCTTTGCTGTTCTGCATCGGCGCGGGTCCGATCACATTCGCAAAACCTTGCGCGAACGCAGCGCTTTAGAGCAGCATCATAGCGAAGCGCAGAGCGCTGCTGCGGAAAGTGTAAGTGAGCGCGCTGCCATCGCTCAAGCCTTTGAAAGGCTGACGCCAGAGCACCGCGTGGCGGCACATCTGCACTTTGTCGAAGGGCTCACATTGCGCGAAATCGCCGAGGTCCAAGGCATTCCGCACGGCACCGCCAAAAGCCGTATTTTCCACGCCCGGCAACAGCTCAAACGCATACTGACCCCTTAACCCGACGACCGTTTCTAAAAGGAGAAAACCATGGCCGATATAGATGACAAGATCACTGAGGCATTAGACGAGGACGATTATGCGTTCTTGACCAAGCTGGAAGGTGATCGCGGGATGTTCCAGCAGATTGGCGATAGCTGGCAGGGACCAATGGGCGGATGGGCCAAGCTGATTTTTGGCTTTACCTTTGCGCTGGGAATGGTGCTTTTGTTCGTGCTCTATCAGGTGGCGCACTCAACCGAAAATCCCCTTGTGCATGCTCTGTGGGCGATTGGCGGGCTGACACTCATCGTGCTTATGGGTTTTGCCAAGGAATGGATGTTTGCGCGTATGAATATGCTGACAATCTTGCGCGAAATTAAACGCTTGCAGGTGCAGGTTGCGCTTTTGTCTGAAGAAAGAACGCGCGAGGATTAGGGCCGGATTTCGATGGGTGTGCCATCAGGCACAATGCGCCAGAGTTCTGCGATCTCTTCATTGGAGAGCGCGATGCACCCATCGGTCCAATCCCCGGGCATGCGTCCTCGTTGCAAGCCATTGGGCTGTCCATGGATGAAGATATCTCCGCCCGGCGAGCGCCCATATTGCGAGGCGAATGCGCGGTCGTTTTGGTTGGGATAAGAGATGCGCAGCGAGAGATGATAGGAACTTTGCGGGTTACGCCAATCAATGCGGTAGACGCCTTCTGGTGTCCGCTCATCACCCTGAAAGCGTTTGTGTCCCATCGGCGCATCGCCAAACTGAAGCCCGCGATAGGCGCGAATGGGCTTGCCATCTTCATAGGCGACCAAAAGCCGTTCTGACTTGTCGACGATCAGATAGTCGGCGATTGGACCATAAGAGGACCGGTTTGAGCGGGGGATTGACCGTGATGCGGAACGGCCCGAGGCGCGCGGCGTGGTGGTTTCATAGCCGCGCGCGCCGGGATCGTCAGCTCTGGCAGCAGAGCCTGCCGCTCCGCTTCGGTCAGAACCGGCGCACGAGGCCAACAGCAAGGTCAAAAAGAGAGCGAGTATCCGTTTCATGATGCGAGCAGTGTATGCTGCATCGAAGAACGCCGCAATTGGGGTCGTTAGCGCATGTCCCAGCTAAGGACTCTTTTACTTGTGAGGTTTGCCCGCCCTCAAGTTAGTCCTTAGGCCTAGTCTCCAAGCCTAGTCCTCAAATGGATCGCGCATGAGGATCGTATCGTCGCGCTCAGGGCTGGTTGAGACAAGCGCCACAGGGCACTCGATCAGCTCTTGAACGCGCTGAATATATTTGATCGCATTGGCAGGCAGATCGGCATAGGAGCGCGCACCAACGGTGCTTTCGCTCCAGCCTTCCATCTCTTCATAAATGGGTTCAACCGCGGCCTGATCGGCGGCGTGGCTTGGCAAGTAGTCGTAGACATTGCCGTGCAAGCGATAGCCGGTGCAAATCTTGACCGTCTCCAGCCCGTCGAGCACGTCGATCTTGGTAAGCGCAATGCCGGTCACACCCGATACCGAGCAGGTTTGCCGCACGAGAACGGCATCAAACCACCCCACGCGCCGCTGACGCCCTGTGACTGTGCCAAACTCATGGCCGCGCTCGCCAATGCCCTGCCCGATTTCATCACCAAGCTCAGTGGGGAAAGGTCCGCTGCCCACGCGCGTGGTGTAGGCTTTAACGATGCCGAGCACGAAGCCGGTTGAATTGGGACCAAGCCCGCTTCCGCTCGCCGCTGTGCCGCTAACGGTGTTGGAGCTGGTGACGAAGGGATAGGTGCCGTGATCCACATCAAGAAGCACCCCTTGCGCGCCTTCGAACAGGATCTTCGCGCCTGCCTTGCGGACCTTTTTGAGGCGCTTCCAAACCGGCTGTGCAAAGCGAAGCACAAATGGCGCAACCTCGCGCAATTCCTCCAACAGTGCTGCCCGGTCAACGGGCGGCTGATCAAAGCCAGCACGAAGCGCGTCGTGGTGGGCGCAAAGGCGGTCCAGTTGCGGCTCAAGAGCATCAAGATGCGCCAGGTCACATACGCGGATCGCGCGCCTTCCCACCTTGTCTTCATAAGCAGGGCCAATGCCGCGTCCGGTGGTGCCAATCTTGCCCTGACCCGCAGCCGTTTCGCGCAAGCCATCAAGGTCTCGGTGAAGCGGCAAGATCAGCGGGCAATTGTCAGCCACCGCAAGGTTGTCAGCGGTGATCTCAACCCCCTGGCTTTCAAGCTTTGCAATCTCATCGCGAAGCGCCCATGGGTCCAACACAACCCCGTTTCCGATCATACTCATCGTGCCTGAAACGATGCCGGAGGGAAGCAGCGAAAGTTTATAAACTTCGCCATCAATGACCAGCGTGTGGCCAGCGTTATGCCCACCCTGAAAGCGCACAACGGCATCCGCTCGGCTTGCAAGCCAATCGACGATTTTGCCTTTGCCCTCATCGCCCCACTGGGCGCCAATCACGGTGACGTTGGCCATGAACTTTCAAGCTTTCTTTAGTGGGAAATTCGGTCTTTTTCGCGCGCGGCACTAAGCGCTCAGCGCCGCAAGGGCAAGCGCGCAGTCGCGTCCAATGCCGCCTTTATTCGAAGGCAACCGCGCTTTGATCGCACACATTCACTTGCCCCACCTCAATCTCGCGCTCGCTCGCGGTGATCGCGCGGAAATCAAAGAGGCAAGCGTTCGAGCCATCGGTCACTTCGATGTTCCACTGCTGATTGCGGGCCAAGGCTGCATCGCCAAGTTTATTATCGCCCCAGCCCATGGTCGCCGAATTGGACCAATACAGGCTGGTCAGCGCCTCGCCTGTGTTGTTCAAAAGCGAAATATTGCGGTTCGGGTCAGCATTCTCGCCCCCCATCCCTTTGCGAAAACCTGCCACGTCGCCGGGGCGCGCGATACCAGAAGTCGGTCCCACCGGGCCTGCGACAAGCGGCCCCGCGCGTTTCCTGGGGTCGCCGTCAGAGCCGTCATTCGCAAAATTGATCGTCAGCATATTCTTGTCTTCACCAAGATTGCTGACGCTGATTTGGTAGTCCTTGCATTTGCCCTGTGGGTCGATGGCGAATTGTGTTTTGTCGGTAAGGTCGTTGTTGGAGTGGACCGACGTTCCCGAGGCATCGGTTACGTCAAAATCAAGGTCCGTGCCCCCGCCTCCAGCCGCGCGGATATAGGTGGGCGCGCAGACCTGAAGCGCGACCTTGGTCAATGAACCGGCATCAATCCAATATTCGCCTTCGCCAATATCGCCGATGCGTGTTGCCGGATCAATCAGAGCGATTTCAAACGCATTGTCCGTATGGCCGATATTATTGACGGTGAGGTTGTAGGTCTCGCAATCGCCGCTGGGCTCGAGCGTTTTGAACGTCACATCAGAAAGATCCGCATCCACATGCACTTCATCCCCGCCCGCATCAAAAACGGCGAAGTCCAGATCGCTTGCGCCATTCCCGCGCACTTCAAGACGGCGCACGCCGCACACGGGAAGATCGACCACAAGCTGGGTCTTGGCAGCCGCAGTGTATTGACCCGGCCCGCTTTCCTCCGCTGCCACAGTGCGCGGGCTATCGCCAGCATCAGTCGTCGCAGACGTTGACGCCAAACTTGTGGTGGGTGCGGTTCCTGCGAACTCAGCAGGATCAGCCCCCTCAGGCTTCACCACAAGCATCATTGCGTTGTAAATGCTGCCCAAATTGGTGACTTCAAGTTCGAAGGTCTCGCAATCGGCCAGCAGCCCTGCGAGCTCGGCCACCATCGTATCGGTGGTGCCATCATCCTCATGAACGATCCCGCCGTCCGAATTGCGGATGACGAAGTCGAGGTCGGTATCACCATCGCCGCGCGCGCTTACTCTTGCAGCCGTACCGCAGGCTTTGAATTCATATTTCTCGGTGGTGTTGCCCTGAACAAGGTATTTCTTCACGCGCGTTGTGCTGGATACAACCGGTTCGAGCATCACAGTAAAATCGTTCTTTTGATCACCCAGATTGGACACGGAAAGCGCAAATTGCACGCACTCACCGCTGTCGTTCTGGAGAACAAGGCTGATATAATCGTCAATGCCATCGTCAGAATACAGGTTCTCGCCTCCCGGCGCGGTCACTTCGAAATCAAGGTCCGTGCCGCTATCCCCCCGCACCGCCAGCTGGCTTTCAAGCGAACAGACATCAAGATTGATCTGCATGCGCTGAGAGGGCTCTATCGAATATTCATCAACGGCAGCATGAGCGGGATTTGCAGAAACAGCAATTATCGCCAATGAAGCCATCAGGGATGCTCGAAGAGTGACCATAAATTCCACCGTGCACGCAAAACTATTACCAAAGACAAACGGTATATCTAAGTTTGTGACTGAATGACAGCTTGATCGCCGCGCTGCTGGTTTGATGGGCCGAGAGCATGGATAATGCGACACAGCCTTGCAATCTGATACAATTTGCGACCTGCATTTGCGCAAAGACGCGCTACAACTGGCTCACCCCCGTTTCGGTTCGCACCCACTGCCCTATTCCCCCACTTAAGGAGCACATCATGCCTGACGTTTTCGCATCGAGCCGATCTAAGCTTATGGGGCGCATTGTGGCCGCAGGACTGATCGCAGGTTTCGCCTCAGTCCCGATTCTGGCTGAGCAGCAAAATCGCCTGCCGCGCGAATGTCGCCAAGAAGTGCGCAAACTTTGTTCCGATGATCGCGGTAGCCGGGATCGAAGCCAGACGCGCGAATGCCTGCGCGAACGGTTCAGCGAGCTTTCGGATAAATGCGCTGAGCAATTGCGCGCAAGGGTAGACGAACGGCGCGGCAATCAGAGGAAAGGCCGCGAAGGCTCTCAAACCGCCTATCAACCCCCTGCTCGCACAACCGGCTCTGTCATCTTTGGTGAGCATCCGCGGCAAAAGATCGACATCTATGCCCCGGCGCACGCCGTGGATGACCTGCCTGTAATCCTGTTCGTGCACGGAGGCGGCTGGACGATGGGAGACAGCCGTTCTGTTCAGTCAAAACCGGCCCATTTCACCGCATCAGACTATATATTTGCCTCAACAGGCTATCGTCTGGTGCCAAACGCGACCGTCGAGGAACAAGCCTCCGATATCGGCGCAGCGCTTCAGGCGCTTGTTGGCCAAGCCAGCGCACTTGGCATTGATCCGAAACGTGTTGTCTTGATGGGGCACAGCGCGGGCGCGCACCTTGCGGCCCTTGTTGGCACTGACCCGCAATATGCAGGCGATGCGTTCACCGCAGTTAAAGGCGTCATTTTGCTGGATGGTGCGGGATATGATGTGGCGGCGTCTATGGACGCAGCCGATCCAAGGCGCTGGCAAATCTATAATCAGGCGTTTGGAGTTGACCCCCAACGACAAGCGGCCCTTTCCCCCTTGACGCATGTGGGAGGCCAGGATGCGCCCAATTGGCTCGTCCTGCATGTGGCCGAGCGCGGTGCAAGCACTCAGCAGTCGCAGGCTCTTGCCAATGCTCTGAATGCGCAAGGTGCCAGTGCAGAGGCGGCCGCGGTCCCCGGCACTGATCACAGCCGGATGAAGAGGGAAATGGGCACGCCCTCCGGCGCTGCTCAAACCGAGGCGGTCGATGTGTTTCTGAAATCCGTGTTTGCGCAGCCTTAAAGAGGCGCCGGCTTCCCGATTTCAAGGATATCGGTGCAGCCCAGCGCTTCAGGATCATCACTTTCACTCAGCTGCGCTTTGGTGCGCCATCCGTCTTGGCGCAGACGCGCGGCAATCGCCGGGTCATAGCCAAAGGGAAGGAAGACCATACGCGCAGGCTCAGGCTGAGGCGCGATTTGCGCAAGCGCATTCAGATACAGCGTAAAGCCACAGGCAGGTTCATCGGTGCCGCCAATTTGGTACGTCCCGCCCCGTCCAATAGCTCCGCCCGATGCTCGACCCGATGCTCCACCCGATGCTTCACCAGGCCCTTCGGCATATAAGGTAAAGCCAAACCAGCTTTGGTATTCAAACCCGTGCCGCTCTGTCGGATCAAGCGTGATGCGCGCGTGCGTGCCGGCGCGCTCGGCAATCGCGGCAAGCCCTTCAAGACGGGAGGTCAACGCGCCCTCCCGATCAAATTCGCGCAAGGCATCCAGCGCCTTATCAACCGGGCCTGCTGCATAAAGAAGCGGGAGAAACGCTTCTCCGCCAACGGCCTTCAGACCGCCTGCATCCTTGGTATCAAGTTCACGCCGAATGGCATCAGTGGTCTCGGCATCAAGGGAAGCATCGCCCTGCGCCAAAGTCGTAACCAAATCGGGCATCGTAAAGTCGACCGAAATGCCGGAAATGCCAGCGGCCTGAAGCGCGGCGATTGCGGTCAGAACGCTCTCGGCTGCTGCCTCTGCGGTGTCTGCCCCGATCAGCTCTGCGCCCAATTGCAGCCGCCCGCGCGCGGGGTTGAGCTGGCTCGCCTTGATCAGCGCTGTATCACCGCAATAGGCAAGCCGCAGCGGGCGCGGGGCGTCTTTCATGCTGGTCGCAGCGATGCGTCCGATTTGCGGGGTGATGTCACTGCGAAGGGCGAGTGTGCGCAGGCTTACCGGGTCAATCATCCGGAACATTTTGCGCGTTCGAACACCCTCCATCCGGCTGGCAAGCGAGCTTTGAAACTCCAGCAAAGGCGGGCGAACCCGGTCATACCCATGAGCATCCAGCGCATCCAAACAGGCACGCATCGCAGTGGTAATCTGCCCAGCGCTTTGCGGCAGGTGATCTTCGAGGCCTTCGGGCAGGAGGTCTGTGTTTTTGGTCACTGGTTCAAAATTTCCGTTCGTGCTGAGCCTGTCGAAGCGCCTGCCCGACAATTGCGCCTGCTAAAAGAAGTGCGGCCCTTCGACAAGGCTCCCCTGAGCCCGCCGAAGGGCTCAGCACGAACGGTTCAGTGGCTTGGTTAGAAGGATAGACCCTTGACCAGCTTCACGCCTTCAAGGCCTTCGGCCTCTGCAACGAGTTGCGGCGCGAGCGCCTCATCAAGGCTGAGCAGCAGCACCGCTTCATCGCCAGCATCGCGCCTGCCAAGGTTAAAGGTGCCGATGTTAATGCCATGATCTCCCAGAAGCGAACCGATCCGGCCGATGAAGCCCGGCTTATCGTCATTGACGACATAGAGCATGTGGCCGCTCAGTTCTGCCTCGATACCGATCCCGAAAATCTCGACCAGACGCGGCGCTTCATTGCCGAACAGCGTGCCTGCAACCGAACGCGTGCCCTGGTCGGTCTCAACCGAAACGCGGATGAGTGTGTTAAACGCGCCGTCACGGTTCTGGCGGATTTCGCTGACTTCGAGCCCGCGCTCTTTGGCAAGGTATGGCGCATTGACCATGTTCACCGTATCGGAATAGCGGCGCATGAAGCCTGCGAGAACCGCGCCGGTGATCGGTTTGCCATTCAGCTCCGCGGCTGCCCCTTCGCGTTCGATACTGATCTTGGTCAGATTGCCGTGGGCGAGCTGCCCTACGAGCGACCCCAGCTTCTCGGCAAGAGCCATGTAAGGCTTGAGCTTGGGCGCTTCCTCGGCGCTGAGAGAAGGCATGTTGAGCGCATTGGTGACGCCGCCATTGACGAGGTAGTCGCTAAGCTGCTCTGCCACTTGCAGCGCAACATTGACCTGCGCCTCGGTGGTCGAGGCCCCGAGGTGAGGCGTACAAATGAAGTTTGGCGCACCGAACAGCGGGTTTTCCTTCGCCGGTTCTTGCGCAAAAACGTCCAGCGCAGCGCCAGCAACATGGCCGCTTTCGAGGCAGTCTTTAAGAGCCGCCTCGTCGATGAGGCCGCCGCGTGCACAGTTGATGATGCGGATACCAGGACGCGCGCCTTCGAGGCGTTCACGGCTGAGGATGTTGCGGGTCTCATCGGTGAGCGGGGTGTGAAGTGACACGAAATCAGCCCGTTGCAAAAGCGTATCGAGATCGACCTTCTCAATGCCGAGTTCAACCGCGCGGTCTTCGGTGAGGAAGGGATCATATGCGATCACTTTCATCTTGAGACCTTGTGCACGGCTGGCGGCGATCGAACCGATATTGCCAGCGCCGATCAGGCCAAAGGTCTTGCCGGTGACCTCAACGCCCATGAAGTCCTTCTTGGGCCATGTGCCCGCCTGCGTACCAGTGTTTGCTGCCGGAATTTGACGGGCAAGCGCCATCATCATCGCAATCGCGTGCTCAGCCGTGGTGATCGAGTTGCCAAAAGGCGTGTTCATCACGACGACGCCCCGGCCAGAAGCATACGGGATATCAACATTGTCAACGCCGATCCCTGCGCGGCCAATCACTTTGAGATTGGTTGCAGCATCAAGGATTTCCTTGGTCACCGTAGTTGAAGAACGGATCGCAAGGCCGTGATATTCGCCAATGCGCGCTTTCAGCTCGTCGGGGCTCTCGCCCGTGATCACGTCCACGTCACAGCCGCGCTCTTCAAAAATGCGGGCTGCGTTCGGGTCCATCTTGTCGGAAATAAGTACTTTGGGTTTTGTCATTGGAAAATCCAATCAAATCATCGTCATGCTGAACTTGTTTCAGCATAACACTGGCGGCTGAGCGCCTAGAATGAAGGGTTATCCTGAAACGAGTTCAGGATGACGGTGCCGGGAGCATTCAACCGTTCTTGACGGCCTCAAAAGCCCACTCGATCCATGGCAGCAGACGCGAGATGTCTTCTGCTTCAAGCGTGCCGCCGCACCAGATCCGCAGGCTGGGAGGTGCATCACGGTAGCCATTAAAATCATAGCCAACGTGACGCTCCTCGAGCATCTTGACGATTTTCTTGGGCACCGCTGCCTGATCTTCAGCAGACAGACCCTCGTACCAATCACCAGTGAATTGCATACAAACGCCGGTATTGGTGCGCTTGGCAGGGTCTGCGACCATGTTTTTCAGCCACGGTTTGGCTTCGATCCAGTTCTTGACGATGTCAGCGTTGGTGTTCGCCCGTTCAAACAGAGCCTCGCGCCCGCCGATGGACTTCGCCCACTCCAGCGCCGCGATATAATCCTCAGTCGCCAGCAGTGACGGCGTGTTGATCGTCGCACCTTCGAAGATGCCCTTGTTGATCTTGTCACCTTTTTTCAAGCGGAAGAGTTTAGGCAGCGGCCAATCAGGGTCATAGCCCTCAATCCGCTCAACCGCCTTGGGCGAGAGGATGAGCATGCCGTGCTGAGCCTCTGAACCCATAACCTTCTGCCAAGAGAAGGTTGTGGCATCGAGCTTGGCCCAATCCATTTCCATCGCGAAGATGGCAGAGGTCGCATCATTAATCGTGATGCCCTTACGGCCCGGCTCCAACCAATCGGTGTCAGGGATCATTGCGCCTGATGTGGTGCCGTTCCAGGTGAAGACAACGTCATTGTCCTGCGGAATGGTGGCAAGATCGGGGATCTCACCATAATCGGCGGTAAGCGTTTGCAGGTTTGGCAGTTTGAGCTGCTTTACAGCATCCTGAATCCAGACATTGCCAAAGCTTTCCCACGCAGCGACCGATGCCGGGCGCGCAGGATCAAGCATATTCCACATGGCCGCTTCCAAAGCGCCCGTGTCGGATGCTGGCATGATGCCGATGAGGTAATCATCCGGCACGCCAAGCAGTTCGCGCGTCAGATCAATCGCATATTTCAGGCGGCCTTTGGCAAGCGCTGAACGGTGCGAGCGACCGAGCGAATCTGTTTTCAGTTTGTCGAGGGACCAGCCTAGGAATTTAACCGTAGGACCGGAGGAAAATTGTGGACGCTCAGGTTTGAGCGGCGGCTCGTGCAAGAGCCCACGTGCGTAGTCAGTCATGTATTCTCTCCTTACAGAGAGCTCGCGCGGCGTTGGGACCGCGTGGCCCGGAGCTGCATTTAGAGACACCGCAAAACAAGTCAATGAACATTAGTGCGCAAATGGTGGAATGTGGTAACGCGCCGATGAATCGCTTACATAAAGTTTCCCATGCAACCTTCTGATCTCCGAATTGCCCTTTTCAGCGGCAACTACAATTACACCCGCGACGGGGCGAATCAGGCGCTTAATCGCCTGGTGGCAACCTTGCTTGGCAAGGGTGCGAAGGTGCGCGCCTATGCGCCGACTGTGACCGAGCCAGACTTTGCCCCCACGGGCGATCTTATCCATGTGCCCAATGTGCGAATGCCTGTGAAAGGGCGCGGGGAATACCGATTGCCGCTGTGGCTGGGGAGCAAAGTCAAACGCGATCTGGTAAGGTTTGAGCCCAACATCGTGCACATCGCCTCGCCGGACCCGGCAGGCCACGCCGCGCTTAGGTGGGCGCAGGAATACGATATTCCGGTGATATCTTCTGTCCACACAAGGTTTGAGACCTACCCGCGCTATTATAATCTGGCTTTCCTTGAGCCGTTTATCATCAGAATGCTCAAGCGGTTCTACAACAGCTGCGATGCTCTTGTGGCCCCTTCGCAAAGCATGATTGACGAGCTTCTGGCGATGGGAATGCACAACGATATCAGCTTGTGGACGCGCGGCGTCGACCGCACGGTGTTTGCATCTGAGAAACGCGATATGGAATGGCGGCGCTCTATCGGACTCGCGGACGATGACGTGGCGATTGTCTACCTTGGCCGGCTTGTGATGGAAAAAGGGCTCGACGTTTTTGCCGATACCATCATCAATTTGCGCAAACGCCAAGTGCCCCACAAAGTCCTTGTGATCGGCGATGGCCCCGCGCGCGAATGGTTCGAAGGCGCGCTTCCCGGAGGCATATTTGCAGGGTTCAAAACAGGCGCAGACCTTGGCCAGGCGCTTGCAAGCGGTGACATTTTCTTCAACCCCAGCGTCACCGAAACCTTTGGCAATGTGACATTGGAAGCCATGGCCTCAGGGCTCCCCGTTGTGGCGGCAGGCGCAACCGGTGCCTCCAGCCTTGTCACCGATGGACAGACCGGACGGCTTGTCCCGCTCATAGGCAAAAAAGGTTCACAAACGCCGTGCAGCGAATCATTGGCCGAAGCGATCGCGCCCTATTGCACAGATGAAGCTTTGCGCCTTGCCCACGGGGCCGCGGGCGAAAAACGCAGCCTTGAATACAGCTGGGAGGCAATCAACAGCATTGTCGCCGACACCTACATCAGGCTTGTCGAGGAGCGCCGCGCGCTGCAGGAGGCAGAGGCCGTAGCCCTTGCAAAGGCGTAATTATCTGAGCGCGCCCCTCGCCTCCTGACGCCGTGCGAAGACAAACAGCACGGGCGGCAGGCCGGCAAATGGCTTCAGCAACATCGCCGGATCACATGCGCTCAATACGCTTGGCGACCTCATCAATGATATCGACGATTTCATTCATGACGGTCTGATTGAGCTTACCCGCTTTCGCCCGGTTTTTGAGGACCGTGCCAAGATTGCTCATCGCGCGGAAAAGATCGGGTGATTTCTCCTTGATCTTCTCGGTCCGCTCGCCGTGTTCGCCAAGGCGCTCCATCAAATCGGCGACTTCATCCGCGCGGCTTTCCAGCTCCGCCTTGCCATGCTTAGTGGCTTTGAAAGGCTTCTTACTGCCGCCATCTTCACCGCTGGCCTTGGCCTTTGCAGGCTTAATCATGCCCTCTTCTTCGAGCATTTGCAGCGTCGGGTATACGGCGCCCGGTGACGGCGCATAGCTGCCGCCGGTCATATCTTCGATAGCGCGGATAAGCTCATATCCGTGACGCGGTTCGCGTGCGATCAGTGCCAGCAATGCGAGACGCAGTTCGCCCGTGCCGAACATCCGGCCCCGGCGCTGGCGGCGTTTGGGACCATCATGCCAATCATTCGCGCTTTCTTTGGCTCGTCGATTGGCCTGACGATTGGATTCGCGGCGCGCACGGCGCTCCCCATTTTGCCAATCGGCGGTCGCAGATGCCGCCATCATCGCGAGCATAGGACCAAACTTTTCCCAGCCGCCGCGCTCAGAGTTCCAAGACATTTCTCTTCTCCAGATATTTCTTACATGACTTAAGATATATCTTTGATCTATCACTTCAAGAAGGACCCGCTATCAAAGTGGCATTTCCCGACGAACGCCTTATGCGGGTCTGCGAATGGCTGATTTGTTTGAAGACGACCTGCCGCAAGGTGTTGCTGGCGAGACTGGCGCGGAGCCGGATAAGAGCGTGCACGGCGATGCCCCTCTTGCCGACCGTCTGCGCCCGCGCATGCTTGCCGAGGTTATCGGACAGGAACACCTTACCGGCCCTGAGGGCGCGATTGGACGAATGGTGGCGGCGGGCAAGCTTGCGAGCATGATCCTTTGGGGACCGCCTGGCACCGGCAAAACCAGCATTGCGAGATTGCTCGCTGCCAGTGTTGGCATGCGGTTCCAGTCGATAAGCGCTGTGTTTTCAGGTGTCGCTGACCTCAAGAAAGCCTTTGCCGAAGCAGACAAGATGGCGAGCGCTGGCCAGAAGACACTGCTGTTCGTGGACGAAATCCACCGCTTCAACCGCGCGCAGCAAGATGGGTTTCTGCCATTCGTGGAACGCGGGACCGTCACATTGGTGGGCGCGACCACAGAAAACCCCAGCTTTGCATTGAACGCTGCGCTTCTAAGCCGCGCGCAGGTGCTCATCCTTGAGCGTTTGGGGCATGAGGCCTTGGGCGCGCTGCTTACCAGAGCGGAAGGCTTGGAAGGCCCCTCCCCCTCACCGATGACGCACGCGCCGCTTTGATCGCAAGCGCAGACGGCGACGGGCGCTTTCTTCTGGGGCAGGCAGAAACGCTCTATAATGCCAAGCTTCCCGATGCGCTTGATCCTAAAGCTCTCAGCACCTTCCTCCAACGCCGCGTCGCCGTCTATGACAAAGACCGCGACGGGCATTACAATTTGATCAGCGCGCTGCACAAAGCGCTGCGCGGGTCCGATCCGCAGGCCTCGCTCTATTACATGGCGCGTATGCTGACCGCTGGGGAAGAGCCGCTCTATGTGCTGCGCCGTCTAGTGCGTTTTGCGAGCGAAGATATTGGCCTCGCTGACCCGGGGGCGCTCACGCAGTGCCTCGCTGCAAAAGACGCCTACCAATTCCTGGGCAGCCCCGAAGGCGAACTCGCCATTGTGCAAGCCTGCCTCTACTGCGCCACCGCTCCCAAATCGAACGCTGCCTATGCCGCGCAAAAATCTGCCTTCAAAGCTGCACGCGAGACGGGAAGCTTGATGCCGCCTGCCAATATCCTCAACGCGCCGACCGCGCTGATGAAAGATATTGGATACGGTAAAGGGTATTCCTACGATCACGAGGCGGAAGACGGCTTTTCCGGCGACAATTATTGGCCGGACGAACTGCCTCCGCAAACCTTCTACGAACCGGTGGAGCGCGGCTTTGAACGCAAGGTGAAAGAGCGCATCGACTATTGGAACAGGCTTCGCGAGGAGCGCTCGTCCTCAAATAGCGAAGCGGTAGGACGCAAAGACGCATGAGGGAATGGGATCACTTCCTCGCCATTGATTGGTCAGGTGCCAAGGGTAATCGCCACAAGGGCATTGCCTTAGCGCTGGCGACCAAGGCCGGTGAAGCGCCGGTGCTGGTCGAGCCCCCAAAAGGCGGATTTTCGCGGCAAGACGTATTGGAAATCTTGCGCGATGATCTGCCGGTCAACACGCTTGTGGGAATTGATCTGGGGATCTCGCTGCCCTTCAACGATTGCGGCGCGTTCTTCCCCGGTTGGGACCGCAGCCCCAGCCACGCCAAGAAACTCTGGGCGATGATCGACGCGGTCTGCGATGCCGAGCCGCATTTGGGCGCAAACAGCTTTGTCACTCACCCTGATGCGCGCAAATATTTCCGCCACGGCAAGAACGATGAAGGCGAGCACTTCCACCTCCCCGATGCCATCAGCAAGCAGGGACGATTTCGCGAAGCCGAGATTGCGCAGTGGCGCCAGAAATGCCGTCCGGTGAGCAATTTCAACCTCGTGGGCGCAGCGCAAGTGGGCAAAAGTTCGCTCACTGGCATGCGTATGCTGCACCAATTGCGCGGACATTTGCCGGTGTGGCCGATGGACAAGGTTCCCGAGAAGCGGGTGCACAAAGGCGGCTCTATGCTGTGCGAAATTTACACCGGCCTCGCCTCGCGTGAGGCGGCGGCAAAAAGCGGATCGCGCACCAAATTGCTGACGTACGCCGACCTCAACGCAGCGCTTGAGGCGCTTGGCTGCCCGCCAGTGGATGAAGTAGGCGAGATCGACGACCACTCGTCCGATGCGCTCCTCACCGCCGCATGGCTGCGCAAGGCTGCGAGCGAGGAAAGACGCTGGGAACCGCGAGCGCTCACCGCAGAGATCGCGTGGACAGAGGGCTGGACGTTCGGGGCGTTTTAGTTTGGGCACCCGCATCCGCGGGCACCTCCTCGCTAGACGGGCAGACAAGCTGCCCCCGCTGCGGACGGGTGGTCACCCTTGCGAGCGCTTGCGCGCCCGATCTAGGTTTGGCTTACCGATACAGCTTCGAAAGCGGATCGCGGCGCTCTTTGCGGTAGCCGGTCTGCTTCAGATCATCGAGCATCGCTTGGCGCCGGCTATCTGTTTCGCTGAGCAGCTCGCGCGGTGCTTCTTGCGGCCCGGACTTGGGCGGCTCGGTCCCATAGATCATATCAATCGTCTTGAGATTGTGTTCATTGATCATCTCAGGGATCAAAAACGCATCAATCAGCCACCAGAAAAATGTGACCACAAAACCAACGACGGAAAGCGACAGGAGCAATTGCGCAAGTCCAGAGCCTGTCTTGCCAGCATAAAAGCGGTGCACACCCAGCCAGCCGAACAAAAGCCAAAGGAGATAGGCGGTCCCTTTCGACTTTTCATTTTGTTCAAATACGATTTGTTTGTGCGTTTGGTCGTTCATTGGCCCAGTCCCAGAGTTGGGCTTACGATGTATCGTAGCGTCCAGAATGACAAGCAGCCGGAACCCAATTGAAGCGCCTCTTCGATGAATGGCAAACAGCGTTCTGCCAATTCAACGCAAAAGTGGGTGGACAGGAGGGGGCTTTGCGGCTAGCGGGCCTTCTCGCGCATGATGACAGTGAATCGCTGGCATATTCGCGTTACAAAATGGGCCGGCTTAGCTCAGTTGGTAGAGCAGTTGATTTGTAATCATCAGGCCGCGCGTTCGAATCGTGCAGCCGGCACCATTTTCCGCTTGAGTTTGATCAGTCACGCGTGTCCCGACACCGCCGCTGAGGAACAAACGCAGCCATACCCAACTTGGTCCCAAACTGGCCCCAAACTGGTCTCGCATAAGCTTCACGGTCGCATCTCTGGATCGGTCGAAAAAGCTCTATTTCAAGCGCGGTTGAATTTCAGATACATCCGCTGCGAGCCGCATATGCAATTGTTTTCGAAAAAGCGCTTTTGAACCGAGGCATTGCTGGTTATTCAAGGGAGATGGGTTGCGCAGAATGCCAAAATGAACGCCTGAAGGGGCATAAGTTCTGCAGCAATTGCGGGACAAAGCTTGCAGCCGCGCCCCAAGCCATCGCAAAACCAGAGACAGAGCGCCGCCAACTGACCGTTCTTTTCTATGATCTCGTGGGATCAACCGAGCTTTCGACCAGCGTTGAACCTGAGGATTTCCGAGAGGCAATCGCCAATTTTCACGAAGTCGCGTCGGAGGCAGTGCGCCCATTTGACGCGTTCGTTGGCGCGCATGTGGGTGATGGGGGTATTATATATTTCGGGTATCCCGTGGCCCGCGAGGATGCCGCCGAATGCGCGATCCTGTCTGGTCTTGCACTGATCGAAGTGGTCTCAAAAATCACCCTGCCCACTGGCGAGAAGGCCGCGGCCAGGGTCGGCATTGCGACCGGCACAAGCATCGTTGGACGCATTGAGGATGGAGACACGGGCAACAGCGCTGCTGGCAGGGTCACGAGCCTTGCTGCCCGCTTGCAATCCCATGCGGGCGCAAATCAATGCGTGATCTCAGAGGCCACCCGCCGGCTTGTGGGCGGTTTGTTTGAACTGGATGATCTGGGCGTTATCGAGGCCAAGGGATTTGCCGAGGATGTGCATGCGTTTGGCGTTGTGGCGCGCAGCGAGCGTGACCGTTTTCGGGCCTTGCGAAGCGGTGCAGGATCATCGCTTATTGGCCGCGAGACGCAAACATCGCAGCTCCAAAGAAAATGGGATGAGACGTTAAAGGGCAATGGCCAGACCTGCATGGTCGTGGGCGAGGCCGGTGTCGGAAAATCGCGGGTGGTCGCCGATTTCATCAATTCGCTCGACCATGCAAACCTCACGTTCATCCCGTGCTTTTGCGCGCCGCACACAAGACAAGCAGCGCTTAGGCCTTTCATAACCCGGTTCAGAAGCATTGCAGGCGCGGAGGGTCAAAACCCAGCGCCGTCCGCTGAAATTTTGGATACACGCCTCGCGCCCGACACAAGCGCGCTCGACCGGTATCTGATCTGCCAATTGATCGGCCTTGAAAGCGAGGCACCCGACGAAGCTCTGGCGATGACTTCGAACCAGCTTCGCACGGCAACAATTCACACGATCGTTCGCCAAATTGATCTGCTGGCCGAAAATCAACCTGTAGTTGTTCTTCTGGAAGATATGCACTGGGCTGATCCCAGTACCCGTGATCTGGTCGAGCAAAAGCTTGCAAGCGCTGATCTTGGCCGGGTGATGGTGATTATCACAAGCCGGCCGGATATATATGACAGCTGGGATGCGGCGAAAACGATACCCACCCTTGATCTGCCCCCGCTTTCAGCATCAGAAACGCGGGCGTTGATCAATCAAGTGCTGGGTGCGCAGGCCTCCTCCTCCATGGTCGATGCGATCACCGAGCGCGCAGGCGGCATTGCTCTGTTCGTGGAGGAATTGACCAAGACCATCCTCGAATCCGAGGCGCATATCAAAGATGAAATCGCCGATGGGTTTGAGTTGCAATCCACATTCGCATTGCCTGAAACACTGCAAGATTCGCTTCTCGCACGGCTCGACCAACTTGGAGAGGCCAAGCGCATTGCCCAAATCGCCTCTGTTGTCGGGCGCGAATTTTCAAGAGATGACCTTGCAAAAGTAGCGCCAGACCTTGCCCCCTTGATTGAGCGGGGTTGCGCAACTTTGCTCGGCTCCGGGCTCACGGTCCTCCTGTCAGAGGACGCGGAACAGTACCAATTCCGCCATGTTCTCATCCAGGAAATCGCCTACTCCACGCTCGTCAGAGGCGAGCGCCGTGAATACAATGCGCGGATTCTCGAAGCGCTCGAGCAGGATGATAATGAGAGCGCGCCGATAGATGCTGAACGCTGGGCGCAATATGCGTTCGAAGCTGATCTACCCGCACGCGCGGTCCATTATTGGACACTGGCAGGGCAAGATGCGCTCTCGGCCTTTGCTATGAAGGAGGCAGAGGCAAGGCTGCGCCGGGGCCGCGAGCTTATCAATCAGGTCGGTGATCCGAGCGAGCGTTCCAGGCTTGAACTCGATCTGCTGTTGGCGCTGGGCAAAGTGTTGTTGTCTCAGGTGGGCCATGCCAATCCTGAAACCGGCGAAATATTTGAGCGGGCCAAATCCCTTGCGGAAAATTGCGGAGATCGCGCAAAATTGCTGGCCTCTATGCACGGTCTGCAAGCCTACGACCTGCAACTCAGCCGAATTCAAGCCACGCAGGAGCGCGGCGATGAGATGCTCCGCCTCGCCCGGACCTTTGATGACGATGCGTGGCGCCTGATCGGATATCGCAGCCGCGGGATCGCAAGTTTCCCGCTTGGGGATTATCAGCAATGCGCTGATGATCTGGAGGCGGGAATTGACCTGCTTCAGCGAACCGGTGCCGGATTTGCGCGCGAATTTGTGGCGGATGACCTGCTCGCGGCGATGCAAATCTATGCCTCGTGGGGGCAGATATATCTCGGGAAGACCCAGCGCGGGCAGGAACTTTTCGAGGCAGCATGCGAGCGTGCTGCCAAGATCAAACAGCCTTACACACGCGCTTTTGCCCTGGTGGGCCGCAATTACTGCCGGCAAATGCTCGGCGATTTCGATGGACTTGAAGACGATCTCGAGGAATGCATCGCTCTGTGCCAAGAGTATGAACTTTACTATTTTCTTTTAACAGAACAGGTGCATCTGGCGCATTCTCGCGCGCTGCAAGGCGCAACCGATGGTGCCCAGCAACTCCACCAAGCCATTGAGGGATACCGCCAGACAGGCAGCATCGTCTATCAGCCGACCTATAAACATTGGGAGGGGCTCGCCTGGTTAGCGCAAGGCGATCTTGAAAAAGCGCATGTTGCCAATGAATGGGCGATTGAGACCGGGCACAAATATAGCATGAACCATATGATGGCTGAATACTACGGGCTCAAAGCTGTTCTTGAGCATAAGCAACATAGACCATCTGATGCACTTGCAGCTGCCAAGTTGTCCAAGCAGTGGGCCGATGAACAAAGCGCTGCCCTTTCTGAAAAACTAATCAGCACGCTCTGGGAAAAACACGAGTTTTCGAATATGCTTACTGCATAAATGTGCAGCCGCATGAATTTGCGGAGATTTGGGGGGATCATTATGGGCAATGTGGCCACGTTCGGGCGCGTTAAACGGCAAGCAGGGTCTGCTGCAAAGGCTGACAATCACAAAGACAATGGGTTTGACCCGACACTGCTACAATCCGATGGTTTCACCGCGCACCTTGTTGAACGCTTGGTCCGCAACCCTTACAAGATCATGGCGTTTCTTCGCCGCTATGTGCCCATTTTGAAGATCGGCAATTGGGCTGTCATCACCCGCTATGACGATGTTGCAGAGGCGCTTCAAAACGACAAGGCCGTCTCCGTTCCGTTTGGCGACAAGATCAAGGCGCTGAACGCCGGGCCCAATTTCGTCCTCGGCATGGAGGATGGTCCCGCGTATCAGGGATTGCACGCAGAAACGGTGCGGGTCTTCCCGCGTGGGGACAATGAAAAAATTATCGGCCCGCTTGCTTATCAAGAGGCGCATCGTGTCTTGAACGAGGGTGAGGGACGCATTGACGCCGTTCGCGGGCTTTTGACTTTAGTGCCTATTCGGATTTGCGAGGAATATTACGGTCTTCGCATCGAAGACAAAGAGGGCTTCGCGCGCTGGACCATCGCGATGAGCAGCTACATGTTCGGCAATCCCGGTGATGATCCAGCACTCGAAGAGGCCGCCTTTGCCGCCGCGGCGCTTGTGCGTCCTATTGTGGATGAGGCGATTGACCGGGCGCAGGCAGGTCCCGCAGGCGACACCATTGTCGCGCGGCTTGTCCAGCGGCAAAAAGAAGACCCAGCCGCAATGCCTGACAGCATTATCCGCGCCATTGTGATCGGGATGGTGGCGGGCTTTGTGCCCACCAACACGATGGCATCAGGGCATATGCTCGACCTTTTGCTGAGCAAATCCGACTGGATGCGCCAAGCGCGCGAGGCGGCGTGTGCAGGCGATGATGACCTTCTTAAGCGCTGTCTTTTTGAAGCCATGCGGTTCTGGCCGCTCAACCCCGGACCGTTTCGTGTGGCGGGCGAGGATGTGGTGATTGCAGCGGGCACGCGGCGCGAGAAGCTGATCAAAAAGGGCACCAAAATTCTTGTTGCGACCCAGTCAGCAATGCACGATCCGCGCCGGGTCAAAAACCCCGATACCTTCGACCCCGGCCGCGATCAAACCGATTACATGCTGATGGGCTTTGGGCTCCACTGGTGCATCGGTGCGCCGCTTGCCTATGCGCAGATCACACAGACGTTCAAAGCCTTGTTGGAACGTGACAACGTGCGCCGCGCACCGGGCAAGGACGGAAAAATGACCACCTTTGGTCCCTTCCCTGAAAGCCTGTGGGTGCTTTACGATTAAGCTGATATTACGTCGGATCAATCACGCCAATCGCAATCATCCTCAAAGCGGTCATGCTGGGCACAAAGAAATACGCCCCGCCCTTTGTCTCCACGAATTGCGGCATCTTTGATGCGATGTAAGGCGCGCCCTCGTCATCGCTTTCCGGGTCCTTCGGGATCACAAATTTGAGATCATCCACGGGCCGAACACCCAGCAGCGGGCATGTGTCGTTGCCTGCGTTGGAATCCATGCCGTAATTGATCCACTGCTGCTGGACGAATTCAAACTGCCGCTCAAGGCTTGAACAACAGATCAGCATGATAATGCCCCGCTCGCGCTCACCTGCGTCATTGGATGCGTCATAGGGCAGGCCCCGGCGCAATATGCGCCGTCGGTTGACGAGCATCGTGCCCCCGCCATCGGTCGGCCCCAACATATCGCGCGGGTGGACCCGGCGAATGTGCGAGCTTGCCGGACAGGCTGCTCCGTGCTCATCACCGGCATAGATAAAGCGCGACAGCTTTGCCCGCTTCGTCACATCATCCTGATACCGCTCATTGAAAGCGATCCAATCAGCGTAAGTGGGCGCAAGAACCAAAGGCACGCCGTCCTGCCAGCGCCCTGAAAACTTCGCAAACAGTGTCGCACGCGCCTCGTCATGGTCCGCAATCCCGTAAACGCGCGCAAATTCAGGCACGGTTGTGTCGATATATTCCTCGAACAACTCCACCTTCTCTTCAAGCTTACGGTAAGCCATGAAAGTTCCGTTGGTGCTGAACAGGTTTGGCCGCGCGGCTGGCGGCATTTCCTTGGCCTCGTCTGCGTATCCCAGCAGGAATTCGCCTGCTGCAAGAGGCTCCCAATTGTCTTTGTCTTCAACCGCTTCCTGCGTTTTCAGAACACCGGTGAATTTGCCATTTCCGACTTTTCGAACCTCCTCATCGGCCAGCGGGAACTGGCCCTCGAAGACCGGATCGCTGATCCCGTCGACATAGCCAAAATGCTCAAGCGGGACCGGCTTATATTGCCCCGTCTCAGGGTCCTGCATCAGGCGCGCACTCATGTCCTGATAGTTCCGCGCGCCAACTCCGTGCCCTTGAAGGATGCGCACACCGCCCTTGGCGTTGCATTCGCTTCGGATAAGCTCGGTAAGCTCATCCATTTCTGGCACCGGGTTGCCCGTAACCGGGTTCATTCTGGAATTGAGGAGCGCCATGATGTGCACAGCCTCCTTACCTCCTGCCAGATCCTCCGACTTCCAAATATCGTCCCAATTGTCGAGCGCGCCCCGCGGCGAGGTGTCGCCCAAGATGGGCGCTCTTGCCCGCATACCCTGAAGGAATTCCGCAGGCATCATGGAGAGCGTTTTGATCGGCACACCGAGCGCTGCCAGACCGTTGAATGTGAATGCAAAATTCAATGTCACAGGAGGGCGCTCGGGCGGCTCTATGTCGGTGCTGGGTGCATAAGGATTGTCGCTTTTCCAGCGCACCGCCGTTGTCACCCGGTCGTAGAATTTCTCAAGAAACGCGCGGCCCTTTTGACCATCTTTCACATGCAAAAAGATCGCGCGGCCCTTGGGAAAACCCTGTTTGCCGTAAGCGGTCAGGATGTTACCCTGGATATCCGCAAGCCTGAGCGCGATGCGCTCGTCACTACCTACTTTGGTCATCGGTACACCTCCCCTGCTGGATGGCGGGGTTCTGATTTTTGGGCTTGTTGTGTTCAAGATACGCGCCGAACGCTTCGTGGAGCTGGGCTGCCTCGCCCCCTTGGTTTTCGATCACGAACTTCCCAAATGTGCTTTGAAGATGCAGCCCCTTGAGGACTGAAATAAGGTCGGCATCAGGCGGTGATGGAAACGGTCTGTCGCCGTAGGTTTTGAGCCTATGGGCAACAAAGCCGATAAGCCCGCCGAAAAAGGCGACAACGCCGGGGATGATAGCCCACCATCCAACGAACAGGCTGAACAGAAAACCAAAGAATGCCGCCATCAAAGCGCCTGTCAAAACCCCGCCAATCCCGAGGCCTTTAAAGGTGAGAGTTGGAAGGTTCTTTGGCGGCTCAGACCAATAGAAATTGAACGGCATCGTCGTCTCAATCTCGCACCGTTTGATGTAGTCGATAAAGTCAGCAGCGGTTGTGATCTCATCCCTGTCAAAGGCGGCACAGTTGGAGAAAATCTCAACCAGATCCTCCTCCATCACATCCCACAATTCGCGTAAATACACCGCAAGATCGTAATTGCGCGACCCGCTTGGCGCATCAAATTCGGCAGCGAACAGGAGGTAGGGGCTTTCAAGCTCGGTGCGCGCGACGCTGGCCTTGGCAAAGCCGACGGTATCCAGCACCGGGTCAGCCGCCTCATAGCCATTATACCCCAGCCGGTCGATCACAGCGAAACGGGCAAAATGGGTCCGGGTCGATTTTGAGAAAGCGCTGATCTCGCCGCTGTTGTGGCTATGCGGGGTTTGCATAGCGGTGGGCAATTGAGCGAGCGTCTTGCGCAGTTCGATAATAGGCGCTGCACGCCCCTCTTCTTCGCCAACCGTCCACGCACGTCTTACCGGCGCCAAAACGGTGAGGAAATAATATCCGCCATCAATACTAGGCATTGTTATCCTCCGGGCTTGTGAACTCTTTTTGCCAAGCCTCGTTGAACTTGTTCTGGAGAGCGTTGAACTGCTGGCGGTGCTCTTCGGCCTGATCGGTCGAGGTTGAGGCAACAGGCGAGAAGCCTTGCGTGGTCAGATCGTTCTGGATGCGCTTGAGCTTGGTGCGATAGGCGCGCGCGAATTCTTCCGGCGCAGTGCCCGGATCATTGTAAAGCTCCTCCAGCTCAATCAGCGCGGTCCGGACGCGCAATGCCGAGACCACATCGCGGTAAGCAGCACCGGGCGTCGCATTGTAGTAGAAATCGCAATTGATTTGATTGGCGCGGATGTAGCTTTTGAAGGGCGTTATCGGGACAGAGCCGGGATAGCGTGCGTTTTTGTACCAGAAAAGGTCGAGCCCTGTCGGAATGCCATCTGAAAATGCATCAATATATTGGTCCCACGTCCCGTTAAAATTCGACAGAAACAGCATGGTGTCCCGGTCAAGCTTCTCGATATCTTCACAAAGTGTGGGCCATGCATCTTTTGGAATGATCACCCAGCGCGCAAAGTGAATGAATTTAAGACCGATCAATCCGGCCAAAATTCCGGGGAAGCTGCGCCCGAACCGGAACACCCATTTGTTGGCCCACCCCAAACGCTTTGCCAATGGGGTGATCACGATCATCCCATAGGCTTTTCCAGCAACATTGGACACTTAGCCCCCCTCTTTTAACACCCACCTGCATCTTTCCATAGATGACAGGCCTATGGCAAGGGATCGGCCAAGGAATGAGGGGCTCAACAATGAACGCAGACAATAATCTTGAAGATAAACTGCGCAGATTTAACATATTCGAAGAACTGAGCGATGAAGAACTGCAAACTGTAGTCGCTAAGATCTCGGTTGTGCGATTCGAACGCGGGGAGACCATTATTGCCCACGAGGCGCGCGATACCGACGTGTTTTTGCTGCTCGAAGGGCAGGCATTGGCAAACCGGTTTTCGCTGGCGGGGCGCGAGATCAGCTATCGCCGATTGCCAGCGTTTTCGTATGTGGGCGAGCTTGCCGTGTTTGACGGGCAGCCGCGTTCGGTCAATATCGTTGCCTTGTCAGAGGTGGTTATGGGCCGCATCAGCGGTCCAGCCTTTCGCGAGATTATGTTGAATGTGCCAAGCGTGACGAGTGCGCTTTTGCGCGATCTTTCTGGCCGGATCCGCGATCTGTCCGACAGGATTTATGAAACAACCGCAAGCTCTGTGAAAATGCGGTTCTACACCGAGCTCATCCGCACTGCCATGGCGCAAGGCAGCGACGCCGATGAAATCGTGCTTCGCAATCCGCCAACCCATGCCGAATGGGCAGCAACAGTGGGAGGACAGCGCGAGACGATCACCCGCGCGATCAGCGAGCTGACGAGCCTTGGACTTCTGAAAAAACAAGGCAGAAGCCTGGTTATTCCCGATATCAACGGGCTCATGGATCAATGCGAAGAGGTTTGAGCGAAGCTGCCTATCAAGCCAGTAATCTGGAATGTAAGTGGCCCAAAAAAAGCTCCCCGAAAATCGGGGAGCTAAGGCTTCGGGTCGCTTGGGCCAGGAACTCTTGGCCCATGTCTAGTGTGATAGGCATAGGTCCGAAGCGGAGATGTGTAAAAAGTCACCTAAGTGATTTTTCTATGGTCGGCATCGCCTGAAAACGAGGGCTGCAACCAAATAACCCTCTGTTTCGACGAATTAATTACGCATCACCGCCAAGGCGCATAAAGCCAAGATCAGGCGAATTGAAATTGCCAATATTGGGCGAGATGATAGGAATTTCGCCCGGTTCAACGCCAAGCCAACGCGCCAAGGTCGCCGAGTACTCATCAACCGAAGTGGTCGGCAAAAGCCGTCCGCGTCCCACTTGATTATCGTCTTCGACCGAGATTGTCGGAGCGGTCCCGTAGAATTGGCCGCCATTCACCGCGCCGCCAAGGATAAGGTGGTGCCCGCCCCATCCGTGATCCGAACCATCGCCATTCGATACCAGCGTGCGCCCAAAGTCAGAGGCGGTGAAAGCCGTCACCTGATCGGCAGCGCCCACCTCCTCCATCGCCCGGTAAAATGCATCAAGCGCGCTATCGACGCCTGAAAGCAGGCCCTCATGCGTGCCTATCAGCCCATCGTGATTATCAAACCCGCCGGTCGCGACCAGAAAGACCTGACGCGTGACGCCCAGCGATTGACGCGCGGCAATCAATTGCGCAACGATCTCAAGCTGGCTTGCAAGGCTGCCTTCGCCAAAATCTGTGTTGAGACTGACATTGGTGACGGCATCGTCGATGAAGCCCGAAAATTCGATCGAGCGCGCGTTCGCCATGGCATAGTCATTGCCGAACACATGGCCATTTCCTGCGGTGAGGAGCGTTCTTAAGGCCTCACTTGCCGCTTGTGACCCGTAAAGCCTGCGATCAAGAGCCCGGACAGTTATCGCGCCGTTGTTGGATATGCCGTACGGCTGGATCTGGTCGCCCGACAAGAACACTGCATTTCCGGTCGCATTGATCGCAGTGAACATGGAATTTGTGTTGCTGCTTGCCGCCAGATCGCCAATCCGCCCGCCCCAACCTGAAACCGAACCCTCGGGCGAACCCGATTGCCAGGTCGATTGCTGGTCATTGTGGGAAAACAGCTTTGCCGGCCGCGGGAAACGGGCGATGTCATCGCTGTCGAACTGCTGGCGGGTAATGGGAGCGATGAGCGGTCCCACATTGAGCAAAGGCGCCATCACGCCTTGATCAAAGCGCGCTTTCAAACGCGGCATTGTGGGGGCAAGCGCCAACCGCATATCATCGGTCAGCGTCTGCTCTTGCAGCGGATTAAGCACCTGTCCTGCAAGCCCGTCTCGCCCAATCGCAATCGCATCTCTGATCTGAGCGTAGCGATTGTAGTTCGCCGCATCGAACGGAATCAGAGTGTTTGCGTGATCATTGCCGCCAAGCAGAAAGACACACACAAGCGCCTTATACCCGCCAGAGTTGTCGAAGGCCGCCGCATCGCTTAAGCCTGCAAGCCCCATCGCATAGCCAGATGCTGCGCCCATGACCGCGAGCTGGCTTGTGCGGTGCATAAAGGTGCGGCGCGAAATTTCATTTGCTTTGCCAATGTTAAACATGTCTCGCCCTCCCTTACCGCTGGACCAAATAGTCGTTGGACACCATCACAAGCAGCACCGCTTGATGCACCCTTGCAAGCTTGTCCTCTTCGCTGCTGTCGGCCGTGATCGTTTCAGTGCCCAACGCATCGGCAATCGTCGTTTGCGTTTCCTCTGAAAGCTGTCCTGCCGTGAGCAATAAGTTCAGCCGGTCAAGGAGCGCGTTTACGTCGTCTGCGACTGCGATCTCATCGGTGTAGGCCGCCTTTACATCGGACATCCAGAAGCCTGTGCCGTCGATCGAACGCTCCATGAAATTCACATATGAAGCAGCGGTTGTCTCGTTCACCAGCTGAAATTCCGGTGCGACCAAATCGCGTTCGCCGGCCTGGCTGTTTGCGGGGATGAACCCTGGCCTGAAGAAGTTGAACACCGAAGGGGAGCGCAAAGGCGATTGGCTCAGAAACCGTGAGCGATCCGATAAATCACGCATCAACCACGCGGACGTCTCCGATTGAGCCCCGAACGTGCGGCCCCACTGGGCAAAGCGCAGAATAGGCTCACGCAATTTGCCAAACGCGGGGTCTGCGAGGGTGTCTTGCGAAAGAGCCTCTTCGTCGAGAAGGATTGCCTTGAACACCGCGCGAAGGTCACCGCGAACGCCCGATCCATTGTCGTTGAAGGTTTCTGCCACCCGCTGCACATAGGCAGGCGACGGATTGCTTGTGACCAATCGCTGGATCATCTGCTTGCCAAAAAACGGCCCCACATTGGGGTGTTCAAACAGCGTGTCCATTGCGATTTGCAGAGATTCCTCAGCTCCTGTCCCTTGGGCGATGGTCACGCCCAGAAAGCTCTTTTCTTCCAGCGAGTGTTGATCCCCCCGGTTGGGGATATGAAGCTCATTGTCAGCGGTCATCGGATTGCGCAAAAGCCGCGCTTCAGGGATTTCCAGATTGGGCCTGTCAGGAGGTGACTGGACAGAGATCTCGCCTTCGTAGCTGTAATTGTATCCTGTAAAGACCTTCGCGATGCCGGTCACATCGTCATTGTCATAGGTCTCTATCGGATTGCCCGATCCATCGAGCCGCTCTGTGCCGTCAGTGTTGAGTTCGAACAGGCCAATCGAGAACAGCTGCATAACCTCGCGGCCAAAATTCTCATCAGGAACCCGGCCAGAGGCAGGATCGGCTTTCTGATTGCCAAGCGTATTGAGAAACACGCCCATCGCCGCATTCAGCGTGACCTGTTCCAAAACATCGCGGAAATTCCCAAAGGCCTCTGCTTTCAGTATATCCCAATAGGCTCCTATCGAAGTGCTCGGCCAGAACTGGATGTTGTTCATCGAGACAACGAAAAATTCACTCAGCGCCAGCGCCACCCGCTTGCGCACCGAATTGCGGCCTGAGAGAAGCTGGTTCCAGATCATATAATCGCCAGGATCATTTCGGAAGAACCACTGGTCCGCGTTGATATCCTCAAACCCAGTGTCGGTCAGGAATTGCTGCGCGGTGCGTTCGATGGACTGGTTGATCTCGTTATCAAGCCAGCGTTCATACCCTTCTGAACGCATCTCGGTGATATCTCCCACCGAAACCGACAAACCAGCGCGCAATGCGAAACGCGCCGCTTCCTGATCGCTGGCCGGGGTTAAAATCGTGGGAGCAGGTGTTCCCCCTCCCGTAGGCGGCGCCGCGGCTCCACCGCTCCCCGAACCGCCGCCGCCCCCGCACGCAGCGGTCGCCAGAGCAAGCGTCGAGACAGCGGCGAGCGCAGTTCTATTGTTCGGACGTTCTTTAGCTTGATTTTCAAATTCACCCGATGGGTTTGTTTCTACCTCGTTTTCGAGGTCAGACCATTCTTGCAGCTGTAAGCCAGCGTGATCGGTCAAATCACTTCTCCCTCTGTGCACCATGACCCGCGCAAGAGAAAGTGTGCGCATCCATCATGCGTTAGTCAAATCAGTGCGAGACCGGAGGTTGGCCATATGCGGCGGTTAGCCGTGTAAGCCGGTTTGCCTATCAAGAATGAACAGAATCGAACGTCAAACCGGCATATTTGATGAGCCGTTCGCGCAAAGTCGCTCCCATCAAAGACGCCGGTGTCCAAAAGCCCCCTTCGCATTCGCCTTTGCCTGCAACATCCAGAATGCTCAGACCGGCCTGCGTGAGCATTTTTGCGGTTGAGCCATAGCCCGGATCCCTGTCCCCCGTAACGCGGGCGCGGCGCACCTCTCCGCTGGGCAAAGTTGCTGCGAACAAAAGCTTGTAGAAACCGCTTTCCTGCGCTTCGGGCGAAGGCCCCTCACCCGGCTTTGGAAGCAGAAACTTCTCCGCCAAGGCGCGCGTTGGACCAAAGTATAACAATCCCATGAAGCCGCCCATGCCTGCCGTCATCGCAAGCGAGGCGAGGCTGCCTTTCACTCCATCACCCGTCATGGTGTATTCACTGTAGCGGAAATCGCTGCCGTACCGGCTGTGTTGCAGCGCATTGGAGCGGTGCACATTACGGGTGTTGATACCGGCCATAACGAACGGGGCACACCAACTGCCTAATGCTTTGGAATAGTAGCGGACGCGCTCTTCCTGGGGGGCTGTGTATCCGTGATCTTGCGGGCACAGCAGATAGTGATCGGCAAGCCTCTTTTGCAGCGATGGATCGGCCTGTGCCTCTTTTAATACGTTGATCAGGCTAGCGATCGTCCCGCCGCTAAAGCCGCCTTTGGCCGCCTCGACGCCCATCTCGATTTGCGGGGTTGCCGTGCCAAACTCGGCTTCGACTTGCTCCTGAAGGTAATGCACGCCCATGTCAGAAGGAATAGAATCGAAACCGCATGAGTGGACTATCAAGGCGCCGCTCTGTTTTGCCGCCGCCTCATTGGCCTCTTGCATCGCTGCGATCCACTGCGTCTCGCCTGTCAGATCGCAGTAATGTGTGCCCGTCTGCGCGCACACTTTAACCAGCGTATCGCCGTACAAGGCGTAAGGTCCGACGGTCGAAATCACCAAGCGGGACCGCTTGCACATCGCCGTAAGCGCCTCCTGGTCCGCCGCATCGGCGATCACAACATCCAAGTCCTTCGCCGCTTCGCCAAGCTCCTCTTTGAGCTTCGCCAGCTTCGCCTCAGATCGACCCGCAATGGCCCAGCGGTAGCTGCCCGATGCGCCATATTCGCTCAAAACGTAACGCGCTGTGATAGCGCCCACAAAACTGGTCGCGCCAAAAATTACAAAGTCATATTGGGGGGAGTGCATAACGGTCCTCTTGCATCAGCCGGCGCGCGAGACCTTGTTTGAAAGAGCCGCCCTATGCAAGAGAGCGCACCGGAGTTACGAGGTGACGATGGCTGCAAGACACGGTATCCCCAATATTCCAGTGTGTATCCTCGCTGGCGGTACGTCCGAGCGCTTTGGCAGCGACAAGGCCCACGCCCAATTGGCTGGCAAGCCTTTGGCTGAGCATATTCTGGCAAGGCTTCGTGCGCAGACCTGCGCTCCGATTGCGATCAACACCGGACAGGCCGATATGTTTTCGCAGTACAGCGTGCCCCTCATCCCAGATGAACATTGGACCGGCGCTGGACCTCTCGCCGGGATTTTTGCGGCCCTGATATGGGCCCGGCAATGCGGGTTCGATACCGTCATCACAATCGCAGTCGATCTGCCGTTTGTGCCTTGCGACTTCGCCGAGAAACTGACCGCCAATAGCCCGCCAGCAATCGCCGCAAGCGAGGATCATTGGCACCCTGTAAACGGGTTCTGGCATGTTGATCAGCAGGCTGGTCTGGATACCTATTTGCGCTCTGGCAAAAGGTCCGCGCATGGCTGGGCCGAGCAGTGCGATGCTTGCCTTGTCAGTTTCGGTCAGGGCGCCGGGGGATTGGACCCGTTCTGGAACATCAACACACCCGGCGACATGGAAAAGGCTGAGGAGATGCTGAGCGGGCTCACCCAAGTGTAATTCAGCGCTCCCAAACAGGCGGCGAGCCGACGCGTTCGGTCAGAAAGTCGATCATGGTGCGCACTTTGGCGGTTAGTACATTGGATTTGGGGTAGACTAGCCACACGGCCGACCCATCCTTCACCTCATAATCGGGAAGGACGCGAATGAGACTGCCATCGCGCAGCTCTTCATGCACGCTCCACAGCGAGTTCATCGAAATGCCCACCCCTTCCAGTGTTGCAAGCCGCATGCTTGTCCCATCATCGCATTTGATTATACCGCGTGCAAAAGCAGGCGGAAACTCGCACTGCCTTTCCCCCGTAGCGGTCAAAGAACGCGCCTCATTGCCAAAGGCGATCAGGCGGTGGTCCCCCAAATCCTCTGGCGTTTGGGGCGTTCCGCGCTGTTTCAAATACGCAGGCGATGCACACAGCACCCGCGTATCATCGGCAAGCTTGCGGCCCATCAGCGAGCTGTCTTCAATCGCGAGATTGCGCAGCGCGAGGTCATACCCCCCTCAATGAGATCAATGCGGGCGTCTGACAAACGCAGATCAAGGTCGATCTTGGGATAGGCCGCCAGAAACTCTGGCAGCAGCGGCACGATGTATTCTTGCGCAAAGGTGCTGGAACAAGCAAAGCGCAAGGTGCCTGAAACCTCGGCGCTTCCCTTACCCAATGCCGCGAGGCCTGCATCCTCTTGTGCAAGGATCTCTTTGGCGAAGGGCAAAAACTCCTCACCCTCCAGCGACACAGACACCTTGCGTGTCGAGCGGTGAAGCAGATCTGCGCCCACCTCCCGCTCCAATTTCGCAAGCCGTGCGCCCGCCACAGCAGGGGCTAAACCCAATTGGCGACCAGCTGCACTGATGTTGAGAAGGTCAGCGGCGATCACAAAGAGACGCAGAGCATCGGTGTCCATATTATATAGAATATCTAAAAACTGATTATAATTCTAGCCCATTTATATCACCACAAGAGCATTATATTAAGCCCATAACAGCGACGAGCGGAACTCGCAGCTGAATTGGAGACACACGATGCAAAGCCCGGCCACCATTAGCCAAGCGATGATTGATGCAAGCGTGAACTATCACGTGAAAAAAACCGAGCCTCAGAACTTCGAGTTCGATGTTGACGGGATCATCGGCAATCTGGTTTCGCCAGAGCTGGCGAAAACGCCGGTAAAGGTCTCTGACGTGCGTTCTTCCGCGTTTCAGCCCGAGTTTGCCCGCGACGGGCTCGCTTTTTTGAAACGGCCTTCGGTGGTGCAAGACTTTGAACGCGATGACGCATGGCGCGAGGTCTATGATGCAGAGCTCCAAGAACTCCTCACCATAGAAATCGGCGCCAAAGAGGTCATTGTTTTTGACCACACGGTTCGGATCGACGACCCCGCCGCCCCCCGCCGTCCAGCGCGCAATGTTCACAATGACTACAGCCAAGCTGGCGCTGAAGAACGTCTCATCGACCTTGTGGGTGAGGCCCGCACAGAAGAGTTTCATACGGCCGGATATGGCTTTGTGAATGTGTGGCGTCCGGTAGAACGGGTGATCACTACATCGCCCCTTGGCTTCATCCGCCCCTCATCGGTGAAGCCGGGTGACTGGATGGATATTGGCCTCGTCTACCCCGACCGCTTTGGCCAGATTCTGGGCGTTGCGGCGAATGACGACCACGAGTGGTTCTATCAATCCGCCATGACGCCGGACGAGATTGCCGTGTTCAATATCTACGACAACCAGGGCCGCCCGCAGCTTGCTCACAGCGCGCTCGACCTACCCGGCGATGCGCAAGCCACCGCCCCCCGCAAAAGCATCGAGAGCCGCACACTTGTGCGTTATTCCTGAGAAATGAAAGGCACACGATATGTCTACAGCCACGAAACTAGATAGCGCGCTTGAAAAGGCCCGCACTGTCCTTCGCCCCAGCCGCGAAGAAATGCTCGCACGCGCCCCTAGCGTACACCACTTTTGGAACACCAATAAGCGCACCTTTGAGGACGCTTGGGCTCAGTGGGAGGCCGAAAATGGCCACAACGGCATCACCCTTGACCGCTCGCTCTATTCGCCTGAGCTTTTGAAGGCGGTCGAGGCAGCATGGGACGATCCCAGCAAGGAGCTTGCTGTTGCTGACCTGTTTGAAGAGGTCTTCCCCGGCGTCTACAAAGCGCAGTTCTTCAACCCGGAAAAACTGGGCGAGCTGCGCGAGTATATGGCGCGCGTGGCCGATGCAGGCATACCCATGCGCCCGCCTTACGGTATTGTCCTCAACAAAGGGGGCGGCATGCTTGACCCGCGCTCGGAAGGGTACTTGGCAGCGCCCACATTCCAAGCGTTCTACCGCGACCTGATGGACCATTTTATGCGTCCCATAGCACGGCTGCTGTTCCCCGATGTCTATGGCTATGACAGCCAGACCTTTGGTTTTTCGATCCAATGGCAGGAGGGCGGCGACAAGGATCTTCGCGCGCATACCGATGCCTCGAGCGTCACCTTGAACATCAACCTCAACCTCCCCGGCGAGGACTATGAGGGGTCAGCGGTGCGCTTTATGGACCCTTTCACAAAGCAAATGGCCGATCTGACGTTTGAGCCGGGCGTGGCGCTCATCCACCACGGCAGCGCGATGCATGCCTCCAAACTCATCAAGAAGGGCGAGCGGCACAACTTTGTGCTCTGGCTCTACGGGGAGCATGGCCAGATCCCGTATCAGCACGGGGGCAATGTCCAGCCGGTATCGGCGCAGAAGCGTTGGAGCGTGCCCACCATCCCCTCAGACGGCTCAGCCCCATTCTAACCATTTCACCCTCAACTAAAGGGACCACAGAATATGACCAAGACTATCGCAATCACCGGAGCTACCGACGGCATCGGATTTGAAACCGCCAAAATGCTCGCCGCTGATGGGCACACCTTGCTCCTCCACGGCCGCAGCGCAGATAAACTTGCCGCAACTGCCAAGGCCGTGGCGGGCGTGGCGGGCGCAGGTGAAGTGACGACTTACCGCGCTGATTTGTCGCTCCTCTCCGAGGTTGAGGACCTAGGCGAGGCGATCAAGGCCGATTTTCAATCACTCGATGTGCTCATCAACAATGCGGGCGTGTTCAAAATGTCTGAGCCGCTCACCGAGGATGGCTATGACGCGCGCTTTGTTGTGAATTCAATTGCGCCCTATCAGCTCACCCAATCCTTACTCGCGATCATGGACAACACCGCAAGAGTGGTGAACCTCTCCTCAGCTGCGCAAGCTCCCGTCAATTTCGGCGCATTTCTTGCCAAGGAACCGTTTTCGGACAGCGATGCCTATGCGCAAAGCAAGCTTGCGATCACCATGTGGTCAGCAGAACTGGCGCGCCGGCTTGGCCCCGATGGCCCGGTTGTTGTTGCAGTGAACCCAGCGTCTTTCCTGGGCAGCAAGATGGTCAAGGAAGCATATGGCCAGCAAGGTCATGACCTTGCCATCGGCGCCGATATTTTGAGGCGCGCGGCCACGAGTGATGAGTTCGCAGACGCCACTGGCCGGTATTACGACAACGACCGCAAGACCTTTGCGCAGCCTCACCCGGACGCTTTGGATACGGCCAAGAATGGCGCGCTGATCCGCGTGATCGAGGACTTCCTCGCCTAAGCCTCGCAGATAAAGTGCGCCTGGGGATGGCGTGAAAGAAGGGAGGATTGCCACTCTTCTTTCGCGTCATTGGCGACCAGAGCCACGATGCAGCCGCCAAAGCCGCCGCCGGTCAGCCGGGCACCGAGCGCGCCTAATGTGACGGCGGATGTGACAAGCGCGTCGATGGGTTTGATCGACATTTCGAAGTCATCGCGCATTGAGGCATGACTTTCGTTCATCATCGCGCCGACCGTTTCCAGATCACCCGCTTTCAGTGCGTCCAAGGTTGCAAGAACCCTGCGGTGTTCGGTTGCGCAGTGCAGCGCGCGTTTGCGCATCGGTTCTTCCAATTGCGAGCCTGCAATTTCCTGAGGCTCGATTGCACACAAATCGTCCGCTGCAAAGAAAGCTTTTGCGCGGTCGCACTCAATCTTGCGCTCTTTGTACCGCCCATCGGTGAGCTTACGCGAGACGCCGGAGTGAATGACCACAAAGGTGTGGTCTTGCGGCAGGTCCACAAGCTCATATTCGAGCTTTTCGGTATCCAGCGCCATCGCCATACCGGGCTTTGCGATTGCCACTGCAAATTGATCCATAATGCCGCAGGGGACACCGAGATATTCATTTTCAACCCGGCGCGCGGCGACTGCCAGGTCAGCATCTGAAGGTTTGCTCATCCCGGCCGCATCACGCGCAGCTTTGAGGATCGCAACCGTGAGCGCAGCGGAAGAAGATAGCCCTGCGCCTTGGGGAATGTCTGACATGATGGAGAGGTTTGCCCCGCCTTTGATCAGCCCGAGCGCCTTGGCTTCGCGCAAAGCGCCGACACTGGGGTCCGACCAATCGCCGCGCGCGTCTTCGCCAAGTTTGCGCTCGGCGGGCGCATCATATTGGTCTGCGGTTATGTGGATGCTGGTATCAGAGCGCGGTTCCAGCTCAACCGTGACGCCCACCGCCAACGCTGCTGGCAGGACCGTTCCTCCATTGTAATCAATATGTTCGCCGATAAGGTTCACACGGCCTGGAGCGCTCCCATGACCGGTCATGCGGTGCTCCGCAAAGCGTCCGCAGCGCTTTCGGGCATCACATCGACGGTGAAAGTCCCTGTGTGTTGCTCCACCGATGCGAGGTATTTCACCCGGCCTTTGGCACGCAAAAGCGGGTAAAACTGCACGGTGAAGTGATAGCCGTCTGACCCGCCGCGCGGTGCGGCATGAAACGCCATCATGGTTGCCGCTGGCTGCTCAAACAACACGTCATAGCGCCGCGTCATTTCGCCCAGCCAATAGGCCAGAGCGCCAAGTTCCTCATCGGTGCAATCCCAAGGGCCTTCGCGGCGCATCTTGGGGGCAAGCCACACCTCATAGGGAAAGCGCGCAAAACGCGGCACAAAGGCGGCGATCCCGCCCTTCTCACCCAGCCCGTAGTCCGGCATTGCCAGCGCAATCTCCGCGCTCAGATCATACCCGCCAGCAAAGGCATCAACCGCGCGCTGCTGTATGACGGGCGTGCGCTCAAAGCCATAAATCTGCCCGTGCGGATGGTGGAGCGTGACGCCCACTTCGTCTCCGCGATTTTCAAACGGCAGCACATAATTGCATCCCGCCGCAAACAGCGCCTGATAACGATCAATCAGCGCAGCAATTAGAACCTCGCGCCGATCCTGCCCGATAGTGTGGAGGCTCCCGCTGGCGTCCGGCGCATAGACCACGACATCGCACGCACCCTTGGCCGGCTCAGATGATATCCCCGCTAGGTCTGCGGCATCAGAGGCAGAATGGTGGAAAGCGGCAAATTTGTTCTCGAAAATCGCCAGCTCGAAATCGCCAAACGGTATCTCGGTTTCGACCCCGCCCGGCAGCGTTGGCGCGAGCGGATCATCCGCTGCGGAAGGTTTGAATGTACGGTTCTGGCGGTGCGCGGCATAGACGTTCCATTCGCTACGAAGCGGGTGATAACGGACCTCCCCGCCCAGAGAGATTTCGGGCGCGATTTCGTCTGCGCTTTCGCTAGCAGGGGCCAAATCGTGGGGCGCGCGACCATAAAGCCGCAGCATCCGGCCATCTGCCTTTTGGTGCTCTCGGCAGTATACGGGCGCGCTGCCAACCGTGCGCGTTAGAGCACTGGCTTTGGCCATCACGCAGTCTCTCGCGCTGCGAACCAGCCCGCAACCTTCGCCTTTGCCGCCTCATCCAGATGCAGGCCAAGCTTACTGCGGCGCCACAAAGCATCATCCGCGCCGGTCACGAATTCTGCATCGCAAAGATATTCAAGCTCTCGTGCATAAAGATCCCCGCCCAAATGCTCGCCAAGGCCATTGGCACTGGTCACACCGCCGAGAAGTTTGCGCGTGCGCGTGCCGTAAGCACGGGCGAAGCGTCGCAGCATCGCCTTGTCCGCCCAAGGGTATTCCCGCGCAAAACCCTCAACCAATTGGTCAAAGCCCAAAGGATCAAAATCCCCTCCCGGCAGCGCCTTATCAGCAGTCCAACCCTCGCCGCCAACTTCAAGCTTTTCAAGAGCATGCTCGGCAAGCTTGCGATAGGTTGTGATCTTACCGCCAAAGATCGAGAGAATCTGCGCGCCGCCGCGCTGCTCCAGATCGAACACATAATCGCGCGTCACCGTCGAGTTGTCCGAAGAGTGATCGTCATAAAGCGGGCGCACGCCGGAATAGTCCCAGACCGCCTGATCGGGAGACACATCGGTGCGCAGATATTCGTTTGCGGCATCGCAAATATACTGCTTCTCCGCATCTGAAATCGCCACCTTCGCAGGGTCTTTTTCCCACAATACATCGGTTGTACCCACCAGCGTATAGTCGCGCTCATAGGGTATCGCGAAGATGATGCGGTCATCCTTGTTCTGGAAGATATACGCCTCATCATGGTCAAACAGCTTGGGGAAGATCAAATGGCTTCCCTGCACCATCCGCACATTTTGCTGCACCTTGCCGTTATTGGCCTTACCTAGCACAGCGTCCACCCATGGGCCCGCCGCGTTGACAACCGTTTTGGCCTGCACAGCCTCCTCGCCCGTTTCGGTTTTGAGGGTCGCGGTCCAGATGCCGCCTTCACTGGCAAGCCCCGTACACTCAGTCCGCGTGCGAATGACCGCCCCGCGCTCTGCTGCATCCATGCAATTGAGCACAACGAGCCGCGCGTCCTCAACCCAGCAATCCGAATATTCAAACCCGCTCGTCAGACGGTCTTCCAGCGCCGCTGCATGCCCGCCTTCGCGAAGGCTCACCGTCTTTGTCGGAGGCAGCAATTTGCGCCCACCCAGATTGTCGTAGAGGAACAGCCCCAAGCGCAGCATCCACTTGGGGCGCAGTCCCTTGTCGTGAGGCAGCACAAACCGCATCGGCCACACAATATGCGGCGCAATCTTCAAAATCCGCTCACGCTCAATCAGGCTTTCGCGAACGAGGCGAAATTCCATATGCTCCAGATAACGAAGCCCGCCATGGATCAGCTTGGTCGACGCGCTCGATGTGTGCGAGGCGAGGTCATCCTTCTCCACCAACAGGACATTGAGGCCCCTCCCCGCCGCATCGCGGGCGATCCCGGCGCCATTGATGCCTCCGCCGATAATCAGCAGATCATATGGAGAATTGTCAGGCATTAGACCTCGTGAAGGTGATAGATGACCGCGCTGTCAGGGTGAACGGGCGGTGTTTGCATGCCGAACTCCATTAACGCAGCGCCCGCAAAAACACAGCCCTCTCCTAGCAAATCCGCCTCACTTACGATCGAGGGTGACTTAATCGAAGGATCAGTGATCGGCCAAACGATGCGCAGGCGGTAATTCCTGGCCCGATTAAGCCCGGTGAAGAACAGGCGATCAGGCGCGGTGCGAGGCTTTGAGCTGAGCAAAGCATAGCTGAACAAAGCCTCATCGCGCGCCTTTGAGACCACGCCGACGATGTTTGCGTGCGGCGCGCTTTGCACCCGGTGGAATTGTCCTGTGTGAAGAAGCTCGCGGTGCTGCTTATAAACCGCGATGCCTTTTGCGAGAACCGCGCGGTCCGCTTCGCGTTCAAGGCCTAGGTCAAGCTCAAGCCCCATATGCCCGAAGATAGCGCTCGCCACCCGGAATTCCATCGAAAAGCGGCGTCCGGTGATATGGCATTTCTTAGGGCCAACATGGCTGCCCAGCACGCTCAAAGGGAAGAAATAGGATGCGCCTTTCTGGATGTGCTGCCGGTCGCGCGCGTCATTGTTGTCCGATGTCCATAGCCGGTCTGTGCGCCGCAAAATCGCAAAATCGGTGCGCGCGCCGCCTGAAGCACAGCTTTCGATTTCAAGGCTTGGGAAGGCTGCTCGAAGCCGGTCGATAAGCGCATAGACGGCAAGCGTCTGCTTGCTCATCGCCGCGCGACCATCGCTACCACCGGGATGGTGGCAATCGCGGTTCATATCCCATTTGATATAGTCGATTTTGTACTCGCTCACGAGCATCGCGATCTTCTCATAAAGATAGTCTGCAACCTCAGGCTTGCTCACATTAAGAGTGAACTGATTGCGAAACGCTATCTGGTCCAAGCCTTTTGCGCCCAGCACCCAATCGGGATGCGCGCGGTACAGATCGCTGTCGGGATTGACCATTTCGGGTTCAAACCAAAGGCCAAACTCCATGCCGAGCCCGCGCACCTTGTTCACGATAGAATGAAGCCCTTGCGGATAGACCTCAGGCGACACCCACCAATCGCCCAGCCCGCTTGCGTCGCTGCGCCGCGAGCCAAACCAGCCATCGTCGAGCACAAAGCGTTCAGCGCCAACAGATGCGGCCATTTCGGCAAGCTCGATCAGCCGGTCTTCCTGATGGAAGAAATAGACCGCTTCCCAGGTATTAAAGTGCACAGGCCGCGGCTTTGCGCGGGTGCGGGCGTCGAGGATGCTGCTTGTCAAATGCGAATGAAAAGCGCGCGATACCGCGCCCACACCCGCATTCGACCAAACGCTGAGCAGGTCTGGCGTGCGATAGCTCTCACCTGTGCCAAGCTGCACTTCGCCCGGCCACAAAAGCTCACCCATTTGAATAAGCGAGCGTCCATCGGGCAAGCGGTCTACCTGTGAGCGGTGATTGCCGCTCCAAGCGAGGTGAAATCCGCAGGCGAGCCCGCGCGTTTCATTAGCCGATGCTTCGGTTAGGATCAGGCCCGGAAAGCACTCATGGCTGGTTCGCCCCGCCCGGTTTTCACGCACAAAGCTGCCTTGAAAAGCGCCAATGTGTTCGGTTTGAAATTCGCCCGACCAGCGGCCAGAAAACGACATGATCTCGGACAAGCGCGGGTCAAGCGGCAGGCACAATCCCGCGCACCAATCGACGGTGAGCGCCTCTGCCCCAAGGTTCTCAATCTCGGTGCTGGAGGTGAGAACGCCTGTGTCTTGGTCGAGGGTCAGCATGTAGGCCGCTGCGACCCTCGCATTTGGGTCGATACAGCGTATTTGCACGCCCCCTGATCCAGAACCCGGACGGTCTCCACCCTCAGATCAAGTGCCCAATCCGCACCGCCACGGCTGGCGACAAGCCCCGGAGGGGACAGCGTTCCCGTCCCAAGCTCATTTGACAAGGTCAGCGCCCGTTCTTGAGATGCGGTGCCATCAACGTATTGCCATGCCGCCATGGTTTTGAGCTGCGCAGGGTCAAACGCGCCCAAGTCAGGCCCGCAGTACAGAACCTTGGGGCGTTCTTGATTCTGCGCCTCAACAACGATGCGCACACCGCCGCCGCTAAGTGTCACGATCCCTTCGTCCACGCTCACGCAACTTTGCGCCGATAAATCGAGCTTAAGGTCCCCGTGCTCTTTCTCCATCGCCGAAATTTGAGCATCACAAGGGCTGAGGCCTTCTTTATGCCGCTGCTTTGATTTCGCATCTTCACCCATTCAACCTATCCATAAGGACCGCAGCCGAACTCAGTTTGGTGTTCGATGCTTGCTGGCATGCGCAACTTGCTTGAAATTTGGCACGGGCGAAAGTGGTGTTTTGGGTGCGCCCCAATTTTTCGGTGTTTCCAGCGAAAGTTTCAGGTCAAAACGCGGAGGCCTGTGGGAAGAGAAGAACGCCGGGGTGGACGCAGAACTCAGGTCGGCCTCCCGGTTAGCGATGCGCTGACCGGCCAGTTCCAAGCGTTCATTGAAGGTCTCAACATCCTCGTTGAAAACACTTGCGGTTTCTCCCGCCTCCAAAACCAGGTGTTTGAGTACACGCGTGTGGATGCTCGCTCCATTACCAGCGGTACCCGCCGCTTTTTCTTGGGACAAACACGGGGCATGAACCCCAATTGCCCAAAAGCGGAAAACCGGGGCTTGCTGAGCTGCTTGCAAGTTGAAAGAGTGCGGCCGCATCCAGCACAACAGAAAAGCTGTGCGGGCCGCCAGGGAGAAAGCCGCAATGGACGTTTTACAGATCGCCGTGTTCTTTGGGCTCATGGTAGCCCTTGCCTATTTCACATGGGCGAAAGTTTCCGCTGCGCAGGCCGCGAGCAACGCGTCGGCGGATAAGGAAATCTTTCTGGCAGGCGGGGGCCTCAGCTGGTTTTTTGTCGCAGGCGCGATCACTCTGACCAATCTTTCAACCGACCAACTGGTGGGCATGAACGGGGCGCAGATGTTTCTGCTGGCTTGGTGGGAGATCGCAGGGTTCATCGGGCTGATGCTGCTCGCCTTTGTGTTTGTGCCAATTTACTACCGCGAGAAGTGCACCACCGTCACGGAGCTGCTCGAAAAGAAATACAATGGCGGCAGCATTCGCACCGTCATTTCCGGACTGTTTCTGGCCGGAAACGTCTTCATCTATCTGCCAGCGGTGATCTATTCCGGCTCGCTCTTCATTCAATCGCTGTTCGGGTTTGGCGTGCAAGAAGTAGTAATCACCGATGCGGGCGTGGTGGACGCACAGGACTTCAGTCTGCTCATCATCGCTTCAATTTTCGCGGTTGTTGGCGCGGCTTACGCTATATTGGGCGGCCTTCGCGCCGTGGCGGTGCTCGACACTTACAGCGGCATCGGCATTCTTGGCCTGGCGCTCATTGTGGTGTTCTTGGCGCTTCAAGCGATTGGCTTCGACTTTTCAGGCGTGCCTGCTGAGCGCATGTCGATGGTCGGCGATAACGATTCCCAAATCCCGTTCCACACCCTGTTCACCGGCATGATCTTCATCCAGATATTCTATTGGTCCACCAATCAAAACATCACGCAAAAAGCGCTCGCTGCGCCAAACGTCAAAGAGGCCCAGAAGGGCATTATGGCTGCGGCGATCGTGCGCGTGCTCATCGTGCCGCCAATTGTCGTGATCCCAGGGGTTGTCGCTTACGAATTGTTCGGCGGAGTGGGCGATAAGGCTTACGGATTGCTCGTTGACCAAGTCCTGCCCGGTTGGATGAGCGGCCTGTTCGCCGCAATGATCGCAGCAGCCGTGCTGACCACCTATTCAGCCGTTATGAACGCGACCATCACCTTGTGGTCGGTCGACTTCCACCGCAAGTTCATCAACAAGGATGTCGATGTGATCAAGCTCAACCGCAAGGTTGGTATCGGCGCAATGGTGGTGTCGGTTCTGCTCGTGCCTATCTACGCAACAGCTGAAAGCATCATTGACCTGCTCCAGCAATTGAACGGCCTTCTTTCAATGCCGATCCTCTCAGCCTTCGCAGCAGCGCTTTTGTTCCGCAATATGGATGCACGGGCCGCGGTTGCAGGGCTGGTTTACGGCGTTGGCATCTACGCCTTCCACACCTTCTTCCTCTACACCGATCAAGAGATGTGGGGCGGCATGACCTACTACCGCTACCTTGGGCTCGATTGGCTGCACTATATTGATGTAATGGTCTTCGTGCTTTTCTCATCCATCGCCGTGTCGCTTTTCACCAACCGCTTTGTGTTTGGAAATAAGGCGCGGTTCGTTGGCTTTGCGAAGGCACGCGAGGCCTGATCTTCACCGTCCCGCGATAAGCCGGATTGACGCAGCTTACCGAATTGGCGGGGCTATGGGCTATCAGCTCAAGCTATTGGCGCGCGGCACCGCTTGGGCGAAGCATTTGTCCGGACAACTCTTTTCAATCGGCAAAGAGGCGGGTATGTTTACGCCTATGCAAACGCTCTTAAAATTTATTGCAGCCGGGGCCGCAATGCTGGCCACGCCGTCCATGGCCGATGACACACTTCCCGCTGGGATCTGGACGAACACCGAAGATGCCTACTTCGCCGAGGAAGAAGGACGCGAAGAGGCCGACTGGGTTGGGATCGAAGTTGATGAAAATCACCAATGGCGCATGATTGATGCCTTCGGCGCTGCCAATGGAAACTGGTCCGCCGCCCCCATTCCCGGCCTCTCAGCCCGCGAAGAAGGTGGCTGGCAAATCGGTGCGAGCGAGCTTCGCAAAGCGCGCGCAATGTCGTGCTGGGTCTCGGTCAAAAAGTTCGCTGGAAAGCCCAATGGCGATGCCGACTGGACCTTTGCCAATACACTCAAAATCTTCGACCAGGGCGGGCGCGTGGCGGTCGCTGGCGATGGCATTGCGCCCGATGTTACCATCCGCGTGCGCAATGTGACCTGGGCAAAGGGCAGCCGGAACAAGCCCTCGCTCGTGCTCTACATTCACAAAGACGATCCGGTGCGCGCAGAAAGTTATTCCTGGGCCGCGCCAGATGCCAATTTGATCGGCGTAAACCTGCGCTGGGTCCAAGCCAGTTGCAGCCGAGAGGAAAGCTAAGCCATGCAATCAACACGCGCATTCTTTAAGGAAACCGGAGGCCCTGAAGTCATCGAATGGGTGACCGAAGACCACCCTGCCCCTGCTCCGGGTGAAGTCACCATTGAGCACGGCGCGGTCGGCCTCAATTATATCGACACCTATCACCGGCGCGGCATCTATCCTGCTCCCTTGCCAAGCGGAATGGGGCTGGAAGCTGCGGGCCAGATCGTCGCCGTGGGTGAAGGCGTTGAGGGCTTCAAGGAGGGCGACCGGGTGGCGACCTTTGGCCCGCTCCTAGGTGCCTACGCGACCCACCGAAATATCGGCGCTGAACACCTTTTCCGCCTCCCCGATTTTATCGACGACCAGACGGCGGCAGCGGCGATCCTGAAAGCCTGCACCACCGAATTCCTCGTCGAGCGATGCGGAAAGGTCGAAGCCGGATGGCCCGTGCTCGTTCACGCAGCCGCCGGGGCGACCGGCCTCCTCCTTGTGCAATGGCTCCACCACATTGGCGCAGAGGTCATCGGTACGGTTTCAACCGAGGCGAAGGCCGAAGCTGCCCGCGCGGCGGGGGCTGACCACGTGATCTTTTATAGGCAAGAGGACACCGCCGCCCGAACCCGCGAAATCACCGGCGGCAAGGGCGTTCGCGTCACTTTCGACGGGATCGGCCGCTCGACTTGGGAGACCTCGCTCGATGCCACGGGTCAGCGCGGGCTCATCATCAATTATGGCAATGCCGATGCGCCGGTGGGCGAGGTTGATGTCGGCGTGCTGGCGCTCAAAGGCTCGCTTTTCAACACGCGCCCCATGCTGTTTCACTATTACGAAGATCCCGTAGAGCGCGCCGCAGGGGCTGCGCGGGTGTGGGACTTGTTTGACAAGGGCGCTTTGTCGGTGACCATCGGACAGACCTACGCTTTGACCGACGCAGCACAGGCTCACCGCGACCTTCAAGCGGGCAAGACCACCGGCTCGACCGTTCTCCTGCCATGAGCCGGATTGCGCCGATGGCGGTCGAGGACTTGCCGCCCAAGACCCGTGAAGCGCTGACCTATGCGCAAGAGATCATGGGGTTTGCGCCCAACGATGTGCTGACGATGGCGCATTGGCCCGAGTTGCTCGAAGCGATGGAGCGACTGGTGCAGGTGATCTATAAGCCCGGCGCCTTGGACCCGGTCCTGAAACGCCTGATTGCGACAATCACCAGCGGCGCTGCGGGATGCCGCTATTGCCAAGCGCACACCGCTCACGGCGCAGTGGAGATGGCAGGCGCGGATCAGGAGAAGGTCGCGCGAGTTTGGGAATACGCGAGCGACCCTGCATTTTCGGAAGCAGAACGGGCGGCCTTGGACCTCGCGCTTGCCGCCGGAACGCAGCCTAATGCCGCGAGCGACGGTCATTTCCGCGCCCTGGAGAAGCACTTCTCAAAGCAGCAGATCATGGAGATTATGGGCGTTATCGGTCTGTTTGGCTTTCTCAACCGTTGGAACGATACGCTTGCGACCGAACTTGAGGATAAGCCTTTGGGCTTTGCGACCGAGACGTATTCAGAAGATGTGTGGGAGCCCGGCCGGCACAAACACAGTTAGTTCTTCCAGGCCGCTCCGCCGACCCAATCGCCTGCGACGCCAAGAAAGTGGTCGACCTCGACCTCATCCCAGACGCCAGCGGCAAAGTAGGGATCAGCTTCAAAGGTTTGGCGCGCTTCGGCTTCGGTTTCAGCCTTGATGATAAGCAGCGAACCGATGGTCTTGCCGTCCTCCTTAAGAGGCCCTGCCACTGCAATCTTATCCATCACGGTCTCGACATGGGCAAGGTGGTCAGCCAAAAGCCGCTCGCGCAGGCTCTCGCCATTGACGCCGTCCCGGCATAGAAACGCGAACAAAGTCATTGCGGGCTCTCCTGCGGCAACACCTGGGGCGGCTCGAATACCGATGGCTCGATCGGCTCGCCGATGGTGACTGTTTCCCAAAGAACCCTATTGCTCATTACGCCGTCGTACAAGAGCGAGACCGACCGCGCCTGTACCCAGCCGCTTTCGGGCAGACGCACAAAGTCATCATAAATGCGTTCGTGAAACCCGCGCGGGCTGTCGAACGCCATGTAGCGGATAAAGCTGCTTTCGGCGTCAAATCCAAAGAGGGTTTCTTGGCCGCCGGGGTCGGTGATACGCACTAGAGTGATCTCGTGCCCCTGAAGGTTGCGCGGAGGTGCAAAGCTGAGCGTAAAGCCTTCGTCGAGCGCTGAACGGATGATGCCAAAGCCGAAATTGTTGGCCCAGTAGGCGTCGGCTTGGGGTTTGGGCATGATGCCGTTCTGCGTCCAGGTGGTCTCGCCATCATAGCCGACCTCGAACAGCGTGCGTTCGCTGCTCTTGGCGACAATCCGCACCTTGCCGTCCGCGCCGTGAGCGACAGTGCGCCCACGTTCAAACTCGCGCCACATACGGTAGTTGTCAGCTGTGGAGCGGACTGTTCCGGTGGCGGGGTCGAAGAAGGTGGCGGTGCCTGTAAGTTGGAGGGTCTGAGGGTCGATAAAGGTGTCGCCCCCATGCGCTGTAAGTCCGCGTTCAACGACCTCACTTGGGGTAAGAAGCGCCTCGGCATTCACCGGAATCGCGCCAAGGGCAAAAGCCGCGATTAGCGTCATGATCGAGCGGACTATCATTCAGCCAACCTCAACCAATTCCAACATCTCACCGCCTGCCCCAATCGTGGTCGCTGTCCGGCGTCCCTCATAAAGCGCGCCTTCGCGAGTGGCAGGCGGAGTAATCCACTCGACATCGCAAGCATCAAGGTTGCTCACCGCTAGCGTCACCAGAGCATTTCCGGGTGGCAGATGGCCAGGATGGCGAGGCCTTATCGTGGTCTCATCCGGATAGTCATCGACCTCAACGATTGGCATGCGCCCGTGCTGGACCATGGTGATGGTGGTCTGCGTGTCGGCGGGAAGGTGAAAGGCATTGTTGATCATCGAATAGGGCAAAGTGTAATCCGCGCCGCGCGTGAGCCCTACCTTGTCGCTATACCATTGGACGCTCGCATTGCGGTCGGGGGTGGCGAGAACGACGATGAAAATCCGGTCCACTGCAGAGTTCGCGCGCGGCAGATCAGTCCCCGGCATATCGTTCAAGACCTGGTTCAAATAGACCATCTCGCAGCCCGAACCCAGCACCTGCATTGGGATGAAGGCAGGCTCAATGTTCTCGAGCTTTTTCGGCGGGCCGACGATGGTGAAACCCGCTTCTTCGACAACTTCAGGCCAATGCCAGACGTCTTCGACGGTGCATTCAAACGCTGCCCAGCCGAAGCTGCGCGTGGGGAGAAATTCGGGGTGGTCCTTTTGTTCGACGAGCCGGAACCAGCAGGGTTCGCCGCTTTTGGGCCGCAGCACAGCATACGATGATCCAGCGTTGCCCTCGCACCCCCAGCTTGCTGCAAGATCACCGGGCAGTGCGCCCTTCTCCACCAATTCGAGCCCAAGGCAATCGCCATAGCCTCGCAAGGCCGCTTCGAGATCGGGAACGGTCGAAAGGCCGCCAAGGATTGTCCCGTGCGCGATGCTCATTTGCCAAATTCCGGTTTGCGCTTCTCGACAAAGGCGGTGGTGCCCTCAAGGAAATCGGAGCCAGTGAAGGCCTCGCCGAAAATCCGTAGCGTGTCCGCATCGTCAGCAGTCTGACCGTCCAGAACCCTTCGGACAAAGCCCTTGGTCTCGCGGATCGAATGCGGGCTTGCAGTTAGCAGCGCGTCGATCACCGTCTCTGGCGTATCGGTAATCTCTTCGATCAGGCCAATACGCCTCGCCTCTTCGGCATCAAGCAGCATCCCGGTATAGAGCATCCGCTTTGCGTGCCCCGGCCCGACCAGATCGGTGAGCAGCTTTACATCATGCAAGGGGTATACGAGGCCAAGCTTGGCAGGCGTAATCCCGAAACGCGCCCTCGCATTTGCCGCAACGCGAAGATCGCAGGCCAAAGCCAGTCCGCATCCGCCGCCGATGCAGTCCCCTTCGACCACGGCAACCGTCGGCAAGGGAAGCCGCGCCAGCTCATACTGCACCCGGTTGATCGCCGCCTGATTGCGCGCGCGCCAGTCGGCATCGTCCTTGTTCGCCAGCAATTCAGAGATGTCTGCGCCTGCGCAAAACGCACCACCGGGCTTGGCCGAACGCAGCAACAGCACCCGCACGCCCTCGGTCTCGCTCGCCTTGGCAAGCAGAGCAGGCATCGCCTCCCACATGGCCATATTGAACGCATTGCGCTTATCCGCTCGGTCTATCAGCAGATTGGCGACCGGCCCGTCAATTTCTAAGCGCAGATTGTCGGTATTGGGGCTCACGCGGGATTCCCCGACATAAAGTGGTCAGCGATGCTTTTACGCGTTGTCACCCAGACGCCTTCGTGCGCGCGGACGTGCTTGAAAAACTCTTCCAGCGCCCAGATCCGTCCCGGACGACCGATGATACGCAAATGCAGCCCAAGGCTCATCATCTTCGGATTGCCCTCCTCGCCCTCGCGATACGCCTGATCGAAATTGGCCTTCGCATAATCAAGCCATTGGTGCGGGGTAAGCGCGGGATCGGTCCACATCTTCATATCGTTGTTATCAAGCTGATAGGGGACGATGCACATCGGCTTGCCAGTCGTGTCGCGGTCCCAGAAGGGTACGTCACCGGAGTAATCGTCCATATGATAGGTGAAGCCCTCCTCTTGGAGCAGCCTGCGCGTGTTATCCGTCAGCAAATAGCGCGAAAGCCAGCCATAGGGCCGCACCCCGCAGGTTTTCTCGATGCTCGTCACAGCCTTTTGGATAAATTCGCGCTCTTGGTTCTCATCCATCTTGAACTGATGCACCCAGCGCCAGCCGTGGCTCACCGGTTCATGGCCAAGCTCAACGATAGCCTCAGCAATCTCAGGGTGATTTTCAAGGGACAGTGCCGCCACGGTCCAACTTGCCATGATGTCATAGCGCTTGAGCAGTTTGACGATCCGAGGCGCGCCCGCCTTGATGCCGTAGAGATAGTTGGATTCATTGGAGTAATTGCGCATCTTCGATTTTACGAAGACGCCGAGCTCATCCACTGGCTCCATCCCGCGATCACCGCGCGCGATGGTCATTTCGGAGCCTTCTTCGACGTTCACGACAACGCTAAGGGCAAGCTTTGCCCCCTCCGGCCAATCCATGCGTTCTTCGACTAAAGGCATCAGTGCATCTCCTCACCGCCGCTGACGTTCAGCGCTTCTCCGGTGACATAAAACGCCTCATCGCTGGCAAGCCATAGACACGCAGCAGCGGTATCACTTGGCAGGCCGGGCCGGCCCATAGGGTTCTTGGCGCTCATATTGGCACGGTAGGCCTCGACCGTTTCAAAGCCCAAGAGCTTAGAGAAATACTCATTTTGTTTTGCGCCGAGGCCCGTTGTGACGTGGTTCGGGCACACCGCGTTGACTGTGATCCCGTGCGCACCAAGCTCGACGGCCGAGGCCCGTGTAAGGCCCACCATGCCGTGCTTGGATGACACGTAAGCGGGCAGATGCGGAAAGCCTGTCTTGGCCGCTTGGCTGGCGATGTTGATAATGCGCCCGCCTTGCCCTTTTTCCACCATGGCACGGGCCGCCGCCTGTGTGGAATAGAATGCACCTGAAAGATTGACGCTAAGCACTTGATCCCATTCGCTAACAGTATCAACTTCGAGCAGCGGCTTCATCTTAAAGCCGATCCCAGCGTTGTTCACGAACACATCAACGCCGCCAAACGCCTCAAGCGTCTGCTGAACCAGCTTCGCGCATTGATCCACCTTCGAGACATCACAAGCAAAAGTCGCAACCTCGGCCCCGCGCCCGCGAAGCTCCTCAGCAACTGCCTCAGCCTCGCTATCAATCGCAAGGTCTGAGACGACGCAATTCGCACCTTCATCGGCGAAGGCCTGTAAGATGCCCTGCCCCAGCCCCTTCTGCTTGCCCGAGCCGGTGACGACGACGGTTTTGCCGGTAAACTTTCCCACGATTACAGATCCTCAGTCAAGACAAACTGCGGCGCATCGGCATAGTCCTGAAATGGCGCGGCTTTGGCCTGAAACTCAGGGTCCGACACATCCGCGATAAAGGCGTCCATATCGGTGATGTCGAGAATTTCGAAATAGGCATAGGGCGGCGGTGTATCGGGATCTCCGAAGAGGCCTGTCGCCTTGTGGATGGTGAAACTGTTGACCGAGGGAAGCGCGCTTGCGGTCGGCACGTCCTTGGTTTTGGCCCATTCTTCGTATTCGGCAACATCGGTGCCGGGCTTCAAGTTAAAGGGTACGATAATTCTCATGAAGTCTCTCCCATAGATTGCGGCCTAATAGATTTCGGGGCGCGATAGGCGCTAAGTTTGGTATCAATATGTCGTGCAAGGCGGAACAGGCTTGCCTCTGCGCCAGCCGCGCCGACGATTTGAACGCCGATGGGCAGGCCGTCCCCTGTCCAGCCTGCAGGGATGCTGATCGCAGGTAGGCCAGCGATATTGGCAAGACAGGTGAAGTCGGCCTGTGCGGCGGGTTCGGGTTCGGCGTGCGGAAAAGCGGGATTGGGGACGGTGGGCATGATGAGGAACCCGTGCGCCTCGATGATGCTGCGCACTGCCACTCGGACAGACGCCAAAATCGCCTGATCCTCTTCCCAATCCTCGTGGGTGCGGCGCGGGCCGTAGGTGAGGAGCTTGGCGAGGTGGTCGGTGACCGCAACACCCTCCAAATCCTCCGCCATGAATTTCGATGTCTCGATAAACCCGGCAAAACGGATGCGGCTTTGTTTGTGTGAAAGCGCAACGGGCGATGGCTTGGTATCCAAGGTTCCCAGTGTGCTTGTGAATGCCATGACCACGTCGGCGTGCACATTGACGCCGTGGTCGGTCAGCATCGCGCCTTCGCCTGAAACCTCTCCCTCGCCAAAGTCGCTGATAACCCGTGCGGCGCGTTCAAGCGAATCGAGGTCGCGCGCCAAGGGACCAATCGCATCAAGGTTCGGGTCTGCGGGGATTAGCCCATCCTGGCTCACCGCTTCAGTCGCAGGCTTAAACCCGTAAACCCCGCAATGCGCTGCGGGAATACGAACCGAGCCCATGGTGTCGGTGCCAAGCGCCACGTCGCAAAGACCCCCAGCTACCGCAGCCCCGCTGCCGCCCGATGAGCCGCCGGGGGAATAGCCTTCACGGTGCGGGTTTTGGACAGGACCAAAGTGGGGATTGTCGGTTTTTGCACCAAGCGCACCTTCTTCCATGTTGAGAATGCCGGAGATGATTGCACCTTCTGCGCGAAGTCGCCTCACGACCTCGGCATCAGCCTCGGCAACCCGATCTTCCCACGCGCCGATCCCCGCGTGGAACGGCATGCCTTTGACCGCGATATTCGCCTTTACGCCAACGGTGAGGCCAGCGAGCGCGCCTTCCCCGCCAGAGGCGGCCTCATCGCGGTAGAGAAAGGCGTTGTAGCGGTCGATCATGTGTCTCCCTTCCCGCCTGCGGGAGGGGCAGTGAGACTTGCGAGCTTGCTCGCTAGTCGCAGCGGGGTGGGCCCACCCCAACCCCTCCCGCAAGCGGGAGGGGAGTAGAAGAAAGATGCGAGTCCATCAAACCCCTCGCTCGTCGATCAGGCGCAGCGGTTTTTGGCGCTTGTCGATCTCTGTCACCGCCGCCGTACCGCCGGGCTCACAAAGCTGCACCTCGACCTCAACGCCAAGCCCTTGTTTCAGCGTCTCGGCAAGCGCGCCTGCGTCTGTCCCGCCATTGCTCTCAAGCGTCACCCGCATTCCGTCGCGCCCGCTCGCATCGCGGCTCAAATGACAGACATATTCGCCGGTGAGGTCGGGCCGGTTCTCAATGATCGCGCCAATTGCATGGGGGAAGACATTGATTCCGCGCAGCTTGACCATATTGTCGCTGCGCCCGCGGAAGCCGGCAATACGCTTGAAGGCAATCTCGCCGCGTCCGCCGAGTTCATGGGTGATGTCGTGGGTGTTGAAGCGGATGCAGGGCGCAATGTCGTCTTTATAGAGACACGTGACCACCATATCTCCGGTCTCACCATGCGCGACCGGAGCGCCGCTGTCGATATCGAGCAGTTCGAGATATTGCGCATCTTCCCACACATACATGCCGTCGCGCTCCGGGCCTTCGCCTGCGATAGAGCCGGTGTCGCCGACCCCGTACCAGTCATAGGCTTTCGCGCCGTGCCAAGCGTCTTCGGTGGCTTGCCGGTCTTCGGTGCCAAGATGCCCGATAATCATGCGAATGTCGATCTTGTCGAACAGGCCTAGGTCCTCTGCTGTGCCGGCCAGCTTGCGCACGTAATCGACGAAACCGACCACCGCCGTAACGCCAAAATCGGCCATCAATTGCACCTGATTGGCGCTGCGGGTTTCGATGCCTGTGCCAGCCGACAGGAAGATCGAATTGGTGAATTTGGTGACGGCCTCGCGGATGTAATGACCACCATTTATCATGCCGTGGCCATAGACTGAATGGACCACATCGTCGCTCTCAAGCCCCATCCAACGGTACATGCGCCCGACAAGAAGGTTGCCGACTTCCCGGCCTTTAGGTCCGAACATCAAAACCTGAGGTTTGCCTGTGGTGCCGCTGGTGGTGTGGAAGACAACAGGTTCGCGTGTGGCGGGGTCTCCCATCCCGTGAAAGTCGCCATATGGGGGGTGCTCGGCAATCGAGGCCATCAGGTCGGACTTGTCGTAAACGGGCAGCTTGGTGATGTCTGCAAGGCCTGTGATGTCGCCCGGTTCAATGCCCTTTGCGCCCCAAAGTCGTTGGTAGAACGGCACCTGCCACCCCTTGACCATCAGCCGTTTGAACTGCGCGTCCTGGACCGCGAACAACTCATCGCGGCTCATGGATTTGTAGCGGGAGACAAACTCCTCTCCGACCGGATAATCGGTGAGCATTTGCTTATGATCGAGCGCTTCAAAGTAGGTGGGAAAGGTCATTGGGGATCCGTAAAATAGGCAAGAGGGTCGTCGAAAATGCGAGGGTCGGCGTCGGTGGGTGCCAGCTCGCGTGCGAGGTTCAGCTTGGCTTGGGTTTGCTTGGGCGAAAGCGGGTTTTCGGGACTGCCGAGGGTGTGCTCAACCGGGTGAGTGACGCTGCTCCCATCGGTTTTGGTCAAGGTCAGGCTTTGCGGGAAGAGCGCGTTGCCGTCGGTGTTGCCATCATCGGTGAGGCGCACTTTCGCAGCGATTGCGGCAAGCCCCGGGTCAGCAATGTCCGACGGCGTAAAGCGGCGCGGATCAATGCGGCCATCTGTGAGCATCAGAGCGCTCAAATAGGGCATGCACAGCCGCGCCCATGCTGGCGACATATCAGGCGAATAGGCGCGGTCGACAAGGCGGCGAATAAGCGGAGGGCAGGCAAGTTTAATCCCAGCCAACTCGGCAGGGTTGAGCGCCAGTTCGGCGAGTTTGCCAAGAGCCGCATGGCTTGCGCGGCCCGAGGGGAACGGCTTTGTGCTGACCTCCGCGATCCTCCAGACGGAGCCGAGACCGTCGGTGTAGCGGGAAAGGTCGCCTGTCTCGAACAGTTGGAGATACCCAAATGGCCCTTCGAGCGGGTCTCTGGGAGCACCAAAACCAGCCTTCGCAAGATCGCTCGCCGCGACCGCAGCGCGCGCGGCGTTGGCGATTTGAAACGGCAATGTTTCGCTGCCCTCAACATGGGCCTGCATCGTGCCAGCCGCGCTCGAATACGCAAGGCCGAGCGCATCATCGAGCGGTGCGCCGTCAATGCGCGCCACTGCAAGCGCTGCTCCCATCACGCCGCAAATGCCTGGGCGAAAGAAACGCATTGCGCTATCGGCACAAAGGCCAAGGCCTGAGGCAACATCAACGCCGATAGAGAGTGCCACCAGCGCCTCTTCCCGGTCGCATCCTCCGCGCCGGTCAATCGCTGCTCCAAGGGCTGCTGTCACAACGCTCATCGCGTGGACGACCGCAGGTTCGTGGACGGCGTCCCACTCAAGACAGTGCACGCGGTAGCCGTTGACGAAGGCGGCAGAGGCGGCGGGGAGCCGTTCTGATGTGCCGAGAAGTCTGGCATCCTCACCTGAACCAAACGTGCGCGCGGTTTGCAGGATAGCTGCTTCCCCCGGCGCGGCCACCGCTGCGGCTCCGATGGCGAGTGTATCGCCGAGCAAGCGGATTGCGTCATGGCGTACGCCCTCTGACAGCGAATGCTCAGCCCCGGCAAAGGCGAGGATTTGCTTGGTCGGGCTCATGACAGCCACTCCAGCAGCATCGCATCAATGGCTTGGGCGTCATCGCCTTGGAGAGCCAATTGGGTCGCCCGGTCTGCCTCCGCTTCCGCAAGACCACCCCACTGACCAAGCGTGTGCATCTTGTCCATGATGTGACCTTTGGAGACGGGCCGCTCCGGATCGCCAAGTGTGTCGGTCAGCTCAAAACCATTCACCCGCGCTCCGAAATGCGCAGGGTAGCTCGCCGTGATCTCGGGGTCTTCGGCCAACGAAACCTGCGCCCGCAAATCGGCAAGCTCGGCAATCGCCGTTTCGGTAAAGTCCTCTGGCTTGGCGTCCCTTCCGTCCGCCACAACCGCCACAGCGTGCTGCAAGGAGAACTTGGCCTCCAATTCTGTGTTAGGTTCGGGCCGATCGCAAAAGGTCAAGGCGTCGCGGTAGGTCTCGACCGTAAATGGCGCGGTAAGCTTGCCAACCGCGCGAAGCTCAAGCGCTGCATCAATTGCCGGGTGCGCATGACGACAGGCGGCAAAAGGCTTGAAGCTCACCTCGTGGATCAGCCACCCCTTGGGATCACCCGCAAGCGCGCCCGCTTCCTCGGTCATAGCAGCAAAGAGCCCTTGCGGGCCCTCTAGCAACGCTGCCGGACCGGTCACCCCAGCATCGGCATGACGCGCGGCATCAATCCCGGTGCGCATCGCGTGATAAACGTGCCACTGCTTGGTCAGCACATCATCGTGCCGCATATGCCAAAGCCCGCCTGCAACCGAGCCTGCATTGCCCAGCGCATGGGTCATGTTGACCCCACTCAGACCGAGCAGTGAACCTGAAACAGCCGCTGCCCCAAACACGCCAGCCGTGGCAGTGGGATGCCAATGCGCATAATGATGCGCATCGAGCGCCGAACCGACCGCGATCATGGCCTGATATCCGCGAACGCCAGATTCGAGCCGCTCGTCCATCGAAGCATCAGATTGGCTCATCGCCGCAGGCCATACAACAGGCCCGGGATGAAGCAGCGCAGTGCGATGAACATCATCCATCTCAAGCACATTGCCAAGATAGCTCGCCCGCTCCCAGCCAGACACGAAAAGTTCTCTCGCAGACTTTGCCGCGTGCGACTGTCTTGCCCCTGCAACGCAGGCCAGCCAATCAAGCAAGTGCATTCGTGCACGTGACTTCTCGCTTTCGCCCACGCTACACGCTAGGTGTTGAGAGAGTTGCGAGAGCAGCGGTTCGCTCATACAGCGGTTCTCCGCTTTAGTAGTACAAATTGGAGTTTGAGTTGGCTGACGCCGCCGCGCCATTGAAATCTAAGAAAACGCCGCGCTACATGCGGGTGGCTGGCGAATTGCGCGAAGCGATCCTTGGTGGACGCTTTGAAAACGGCAAGCCCTTCCCGACCGAAACCGCGCTGTGCCGGGAATATGATGTAAGCCGCTTCACGGTTCGCGAGGCCTTGAAGCGTTTGGAAGCCGAAGACCTGATTGCGAGAAGGCGCGGGTCCGGCACCACGGTGCAACGTGCCGCCGCACGCGGCGGTGCACTTCACCAACCATTGTCGAACGTCGGCGAGCTTCTTCAATATGCCCGCAATAGCGAGGTTGTATACGAAGAAACCTCTGGAGGCGCACTTCCCGCTGAAGTCGCCGAGCAAATCGGCGAGGACACCAAGGGCAGTTGGCGCAGCTTTCGCGGCACGCGCAGGCAAACCACCGATGCGCCGCCCATTGCAGTCACAGATGCGTACTTTCACGAAAGCCTCGGAGGTGCCGTCGATGAGCTCGACCTCTCGGCTGGAACTTTGTTCAGCCAGATCGAGCAATTGGCCGGCGTCACCATTGGCCGTGTCACCCAGGACATCCAAGCGGCCGCCGCCGACGCCGAAACCTCCCAGGCCTTGGGCATAGAGCAAAGCTCGCCCGTGCTGCGGATCATCCGGTGTTATCTCGACCCGGCTGGCAAGGTCTACGAAATCTCGGTCAGCCACCATCCCGGGGACCGCTTCGTCTACGCGATGCACATCGACCTGGATAGCTGACGCCGTCATCTTTTGAGCTCCGGGGGCGCACCGGGGGTCCATTCCTCGCCCGCGAAACGGATCGCCGGGGCTATGTGTTTGCCGCCGCCTTCGGCTTCCACGATAAGCCCGCGTTCGGCGATGTGCGGTTCGTCGAAGGCTTCACGAAAGTCGAGAACTGGGGAGAAGGCGACGTCCCCCACATTGTTAGCGTCGGCGAACCACTCCGACCACTCATCGCGGGTCTTGTTGGCAAAGGTTTCGCGCAAGAAAGCGATAAGCTCGCCCTGCTCGCCTGCAGGCGCCTCAGCAAGAGGTAGCAGGTCCAGGCGGCCCAGCGCAGCCAGAAGATTTTTCGCAAACTTTATCTCACGCCCGCCAAGCGCAACGTGCTTGCCGTCAGAGGTCGTATAAATCTGATAGAACCCAGCCCCGCCAAGCGAGCGCTGGGATTGCGATACAGGGCTCGCGCCGCCCGCAATCGCGCTGCCAGCAGTGTGCGCGCACCACGGGACTAAGCTGTCAAACATCGCGCAGTCGATATAAGCGCCCTCGCCCGTCCGGCCGCGCCCGATCAGCGCCATCAGCACGGCTGACAATGCGGTGAGGCCTGCGGCGAGGTCAGCGCTGGGAGCCCCTGGCACAACCGGCGTTCCATCGGGGCCATCGTTGACTGCGAGGAAGCCTGCGAGCGCCTGCACCGCCATATCGTGGGCAGGATGATGGGCGAGCGCGCCGTCCTGCCCGAAAGCGGAGATAGAGCAATAGACGATGTCGGATTTGATCGCTTTGACGCTGTCATAGTCGAAGCCGAGGCGCTTCATCACGCCGGGACGGAAGCCTTCGACAAAGACGTCAGCGGTCTCGATCAATTCTCGCAATGCCGCTTTGCCATCTTCGGATTTGAGATCGAGGACAACGCTTTCCTTGCCCCGGTTGAGGTTCGCAAACCACACCGAGTGCTCTTCGCCGCCGTAGGTGTCGAAGGGGGCTTGGCCGCGCGCCGGGTCGCCGTTGGCGGGCTCGACTTTGATAACGTCTGCACCTTGATCGGCCATCATGACGCTCATCATGGGTCCCGGCAAAAATTGCGAAAGATCGACAACACGAATGCCGGAAAGCTTTCCCATAACCTCTCGAATTCCCCTAACCTTGTGGTGACTTAAATCACGCCGCTTTTGCGCAAATCACTAATCGCGGCCTCATCATAGCCAAGCTCTTCAAGAAGCGCATCGCTGTCTGCACCCAGAAAGGGTGCCGCACGGTTCGGCAGGCGCTCGCCATCAAATTTCAGCGGATTGGCTAGCACATTAAGCTCCGGATTGTCCGGGTGCTCAACGGTGTCGCGCATGCCGATAGTTTCAAGCCAAGGATTGTCGAGCGCGTCGCCCAATGTGTGCACGGGTGCAACCGGCATAAAGCCGCCGAGCAGCTCCTGCCAGTGCGCCATAGGCTCTTTGCCGAACTCTTGATCGAGCACTGCGGTGAGCGCATCGCGATTGGCCAAACGGTCAGGATTGGTCGTAAAGCGCGGGTCTTCGCGCAAATCTTCTCGGCCCAGCTTCGTAGTCAGCACGTCCCAGAACTTGGGCAGCTGGCACATCACAAACATCCAGCCGTCCTTGGCTTTGAACATCTGGCTGGGGGTGGCAGTCGGATGAGCGCCGCGCGGGGTGCGCTCGGTCTCGTCCTGATGGTTCATATACCACAGCGCCGGATAGCTCGTCTGATGCACCGCAGCGGAGAGCAAATCAGTGTCCACATCGCGGCCCTTACCCGTGCGTTCAGCGTCCAACAGCGCGCCCAAAAGCCCGATGCAAAAGATCGTGCCCGTAATGAAATCGACCATGGAAAGCCCCATGCGCTGAGGATCGCCGCCCGGCTCTCCCGTCACCGCGCAATAGCCTGCCTCGGCCTGCATGAGGTAGTCATAACCCGGCCATTTCGCGCGTTCATTGTCGCGGCCATAGGCGGACAAATGCGCACACACGAGCGCGGGGTTGGTGTCTTTAAGGGACGCGTAATCCAGCCCCAACCGCGCAGGCAAATCGCCGCGCATATTGTTGGCGACGACATGGCACGTCGCGGCCAGCTTGTGCAGGATCGTCTGCCCCTCATCGCTGTTCAGATCGAGGGTGAGCGAACGTTTGTTGAGGTTGAACGCGTTGAAATAGGTGCTCTCACCTGGGCGCAAATAATGCGGCCCCACCATCCGCGCCGTGTCACCGCCGCCGCGCCTCTTGCCGTCTTCGCCAATCTTCCCCGGAGGCTCAATCTTGATGACCTCAGCGCCCATTTGCGCGAGGAACATCGTGCCATAAGGCCCGGCACCGTATTGTTCGGCGCTGATGATACGGTAGCCTTTTAGAGGAAGATGGGTCACGTTTGCGGCGAGCCTTAGATCTGGTTTTCTTTGAGGTGCTGCTTTGCGATGATCATCCGCTGCATTTCATTGGTGCCCTCGCCGATGCACATCAGCATGGAGTCGCGGTAATAACGCTCAATATCGTACTCTTTGGAGTAGGAGTATCCGCCGTAAATCCGCATAGCCTCCTGGCTGTTTTCGACCGCTGCTTCAGAGGCGTAGTATTTCGCAATACCTGCCTCTTTGTCGCAGCGCTCGCCCTTGTCATAAGCAACCGAGGCATCCAGTGTGAGAAGCCGCGCGGCGCGCGCTTTGGTTACCATTTCGCCAAGCTTCAACTGGATCGCCTGATGCTGGGCGATGGGTTTTCCCATAGTCTCGCGTTGCTGTGCATATTCGGTCGCAAGGCGCAGCGAGCCTTCGGCAAGGCCCACACCGCGCGCGGCGACGTTGATGCGGCCAAGTTCTAGACCGCCGGTAGCTTGGAAGAAGCCTTGCCCCTCCACGCCGCCGATAAGCTGGTCAGCGGGAATGACACAATCTTCCATGATGAGCTCAGCGCTGTCGATGGACTTGTAGCCGAGTTTGTCGAACTTCTTACCCGTAGAAAGACCCTCACGCTTGTCAGCGATAAACAGGCTCATGCCCTTATAGCGCGGGTCAGCATCGGGATCGGTCTTCACCAGCATGGCAAAGCAATCACCGTTAAGCGCGTTGGAAATCCACGTCTTGGTGCCGTTGAGAACGTAATCACCGTTCTCGTTCTTCGTCGCAACGGTGCGGATCGCTTGCAGGTCGGTGCCCGCATTAGGCTCGGTCAATGCAAGCCCGCCGCGAAGCTCACCGCTCGCAAGCTTGGGAAGCCAGCGCATTTTTTGCTCAGGCGTGCCAAACCGCTCAACGGCCGCTGCCATGATGAGGTGCGAGTTAAAAATGCCGGTGATCGCCATCCAATAGCTGGAGATGCGCATCACAATCTTGGCATAGGTCGTCGCTGGCAGGCCAAGGCCGCCATATTCCTCACCAATCGTCGCGCCAAACAGGCCCATCTCGGCCATCTGATGCACCAATTTCTCTGGCCAGATATCGCCGTGGTCGTGCTCTTTAATCACAGGAATAACGTCGCGTTCAAGCCACCTGTCGATGGTGTCCATAAACGCCTGCTCGTCTTCAGGTGAGATCGTCCTGATCTGATCGTCGAGAACTGCTGCGGTTGCCATAATGCTTATCCCTTAGGCGTGAATTTCATGTGATTTAAGAGGAGGTTATTCGTCGAGCCCGCCATGCCCACGCCGCCAGACAAGGACGGTGCGCTTATAGTGGCTGACCATTTCGCCATGCTGGTTTTTGGCGATGGTCTTGAAAGTTACGATGCCTTGCTCCGGACGGCTCTTGCTCTCGCGTTTTTCCAAGACTTCGCTCTCACAATAGAGCGTATCGCCCACAAACAAAGGCTTGGTCATGCGCACCTCGTCCCAGCCGAGATTGGCAATCGCTTTTCCGCTGGTATCGGAAACGCTCATGCCCGTCATAAGCGCGATCGTGAATGGGCTAACCACGAGCGGCTTGCCAAATTCGGTGTCCTTGGAAAGCTCGTAATCAAAGTGCGCTGGGTGCGTGTTCATGGTGAGAAGGGTGAACCACACATTGTCCGCATCGGTGATCGTGCGCCCGGGGCGATGTTCATAGACATGGCCCTCGACGAAATCCTCGAAATAGCGTCCTTGCACTTCGCGGAACCGACCCGGTGCAACTTCAATAACTCCATCACGCATTTGGATGCGTCTCCTCTAGCTTCCAGCGCGTGCGAGCACGGCCTTGTATTTCTTTACAAACGGCGCTTCGAGCATTTTGCCCTTGAACCGGATCGCGCGTTCGCCGCCTGCTTTATAGGCCTCAAGCGCCTCGCGGGCCTCGGCGATTTCTGCATCACTGGGCGCGAAAGCGGCGTTGGCGTGCGGAACCTGACGCGGGTGGATCACAGCCTTACACAGGAAACCAAGCGCGGCGGCGCGTTCGCATTCGGCAGCAAAGCCCTCTTCATCATCAAGGTGAATGTAAGGCACGTCGATTGCTGGCTTACCCGCTTCCGCGCAGGCCAAAACCATCGCATGGCGCGCACCCAAAAGCGGGTCCCATGCGAGTTCAACGCCAAGCTCGCTCGAAAAGTCAGCCCCGCCAAGCATAAGCGCCGATACCTTAGCGTGACTGACTATTTCGAGCGCGTGGCGAAGGCCGCGCGGGGTTTCAACAAGCGGCACCAGATCAGGGCAACGATCACCCAAGACGCCAGCGACGACATCAAGCTCAGCCGCCGTCTCAACCATCGGCACCATGAGAACAGATGGTAGCACTTCGGCCTCACCCATGGCCGCAAGATCGCGCACGCCCGCCAGAGTGGTGACAGCGTTGATGCGAATGCCCCAACCCTCTGGCATCTTTGAAACATGCGCAAGAGCCGCCTCTCGCGCAGTCGCCTTGTCACCGGCAGCAACAGCGTCCTCAAGATCAATCACAGTAAGCCCGGCACCAGCCACTTTCGCTTTATCAAAGCGATCAGGGCGCGATCCGGGAACAAACAAAAGGCTGGCAGCTGCGAACATAAAGGCTAGTCGATCATCCTGTCTCGAAAGCCGTGTACCGGCCAAAACTCAGACTTCACAATTTGTCCGGACAAATATAAAGTCAAGACCGAAATGCTCAAATGTCCGGACAAATTCGGCCAAGGCGTAAAAAAAATCGGAGAGATCGAATGAAGCCAATCAAGTCCCTTATTGTTGCCGCCGCTCTGGCCACCGGCTCTCTTCTAGCAACCGGGGTGTCGCAGGCACAAACTCTCGATCCTTCAGTCCCCGAAGACGCTGTCGAGATTTCCAAGCGTTTGCAGTGCGGTGTTTCTGAAGACGAACCAGCGGTTTATCACTGGTCAGGCAATATTTATGGCCGCACGCCGGGGGAACGCGACAAGCTCCTTTTTAAAGGCGAAGGCATGAATATTCGCCGCTGTGTAGAAATCACCGACCCCGAGCGTGGGACTGGTTGGCGTATGATCAGCCGCGAGATAATGCTGATGCTCGATCCAGAGACCGGCGAAGTCGCTGACACTTGGGAAAATCCTTACACCGGCAAGACCGTGAATGTGATGCAAATCCACAATGATCCGGTGAACGGTCGACCCAACTTTCCGCGCGGCGCTGACGGATCACCGTTTCGGCTCTCTACCCTGAGGGAAAGTGGGCCATACGTCTTTATGCCGTTTGAAGTGCCGCTGTTTTACCCCAACCCGCTTGCTGGCGAATATCAGCAGTTTGTCGGCAATATGTATCACGCGATGGAAATCTTCGACTTCGCGGCGCTGAAAAGCGATCTTTATGATGCATCAAAACCAACCGCCTATCCGATGATCAGTTGGGTGCGCATTTCGCCATGGGCTCCTTGGATGGAAATGGGCGGGCGTCCGGGACAGATGGTTTTCAACGCAATGGGACAAAAACTCCCCGGCGGCTTTGAGGAGCTGCCCGATGTGCTCAAGAACGAGATTCGCGAGAATTATCCGATCTATGAGCAGGCCCCGCCGAAAGATGACACGCGGCCGAACGAGACCACTTGGACCAAATTCAAGCTTCTGACCGATCAGGCGCGGTCAGCGGCAGCGGCAGCGGATGGGGAAAAGGCTTCCGAGCACTCAGGTCACTAAACCGGTGGGCATAATGCCCACTCGGCGTGCCTTTCTGGCTGGCTCCAGCGCTTCCATCATCGCTGGGGCAGCTCCGCGTCCCGCATGGGGCCAGACACAGGTTGACGTCGCGATTATCGGTGCTGGAATTGCGGGACTGAACGCGGCGCGTATTTGTGAGGAGGCGGGGCTCAGGACCGTTATTCTGGAAGCCGAAAACCGAGTTGGCGGGCGGCTCCACACTCTCGATGACTTACCCGGAAAGCCCGAGGCCGGCGGTATCCAGGTCGGCGCAAGTTACAAGCGGCTGCACGCAATTGCAGGCAAGCTTGGCGTTGGCCTTTCCAGTGACAGCGGCGCAGGCGACGGGCAGGTGCACAAGCCGGGCAATCTCTATTGGATTGATGGCAAACGCTACACAGCGGAAGGGTGGACCGCACAAGGGGAGACTTCTTTGGTCAACCCGGCGTTTACCGCTGAACCTGCGCGGCTCTTGCGCAAGTTTACAAGCGGGCTAACGCGGTTTGAAAGGCCAACCGATTGGCTCACCGCCGAGCCCCAATCGGACATCTCTGTCAAAATGGCCCTTGCACAAGCCGGGGCCAGCCCAGAGGCGCTTCGCCTCATCGAAGCAAACTTCAATGGCAATTCGCTAAGCTCGATGTCACAGCTTCATCTTGCGCGAAGCTTCGCAATTTTCCGCGCTGGTGCAGGACCGGTTTCGACCTTCGATGACGGCGCGCAGCGCTTGCCCGCAGCGATGGCTGCCAACCTGCAATCCGACATTCGGTTAAGGCATCCTGTCGTCGCCCTTCTCGAAGAGAGAGGGGCCATAACCCTCAAGACTGCACGAGGCGCAGTTCAGGCGCGTCATGTGATCTGCACCGTACCTTTTGCCGCCATGCGTCATCTTTCCCTTCGCGCTCAATTGCCTGTGCCTGCCGCACGGATGGTCGCCGACCTTCCCTACACCAAAGCAAGCTTTGCCTACATTTCGGCGAAGAGCGCGTTTTGGCAGGAAGATGAGTATCCTGACACCATTTGGAGCGATGATCCGCTGATAGGACGTGTCTTTGTCCTCGGTTCCAATCCGCCGATGCTCAAATTGTGGACCACAGGTGGCGGGGCGGACAGACTGGATCGAATGCGAGAGGATATCGCTGCCAAGGCCATAGTCGAGCGCATAGAACGCATCCGGCCCTCGGCACGCGGACAGCTTGAAGTGCTGCAATTCTTCAGCTGGCAAAGATCACCCTATGCGCGCGGTGTCTATCATCACATCGGCACCGGCATGGCAGCCGATCTTGCAGCGACCGCGCAATGGCAGGGCTCGCGCCTTCACTTCGCCGGCGAACATCTCGCGATCGAAAGCAGCGGCATGGAAGGTGCGCTCGAAAGCGGCGAACGCACAGCCATGCGCGTGGTAGAGCTCACCGCTTAAGAAAAAGGGGCCGCAAACTCTCGCCTGCAGCCCCATTTTCAACGGGTTTGGCTTTCCGGGCCAGCGCCCAGAGAGCGCCCCAAATTCCCAGTCAGTATTGGATCCTCAGGATCGCGCCGAACCGGCGGCTCAGACGGTTGTTGTACTGGAAGCCGCGCGACTGGCCTGCCCCGGCAAGCTCGAATGCATTCTGAATAACAATTCCATTGACCGCAAAGCTGCCGTTTCCATTCGACGGATCAATGAAGCGAAGCACACCGAGCGGCGCATCTTCATTGGTCAGGTTCTTACCATAGACCGCGAGGCTCACATGGTCGCCAAAGTTGAAGGTGACCCGCGCATCGAGCTCAAAGGAACTGCCACTTTCGGCGAGGTTCTGCACCTGCGCAAAACGGCTTGAGAGATAATTGCCATTTATCGAGAAGAGCGTGGAAAAGTTGTCGCTGAACTGCGCTTCATAGTCGGCAAAGAACGATGCCTGATGACGCGCCTGGCGGGGCAATTCCTGACCAATCAGGGAATCGTCACCAAACACCAACCCTTGCGTCGCCTCTTCGCCCGAGGTGAAATTGGTGTCGGTCCAGGCATAGGTGCCGCCAACCGAGAAGCCGGGAAGGCTGTCGGGAGAGAACACTGTATCAAACTCGAGGCCGAAAATGTCGACATCACCAAGGTTGGCTGTGACCGAACCCGTCGTACTGTTGGCACCAAGAGCCGCGAGGTTCTGCGTCAGCTGATAGTCCTCCAATGCGGAATAGAAGGCAGCGGCGTTGAAGACCCATTGACCATCCATAAAGATGTTCTTCGAGCCAAGCTCAAACTGCCACACCGATTCCTCATCAAACGTGCCAAAACCGAACTCAAACCCTTGTGCGCCGTTAAAACCGCCTGGCTTCGTGCCGCGGGAAGCGCTGGCGTAGAGCAGATTGTCCGGCGTAATATCGTAATCAACGATGAAGCGCGGCGTCAACGCACCGAAGGATTCGCTAACGTCGAAAGGACTGCCGTCCCCAAGCGTTGCAAGGCCGCCGTTTGCACGATCAAACACGCGCAGGCGCAAGTTTTCGTCCGCGTATCTCAGCTCAGCCGTCGCGGTCAGCTGGTCGGACAAATCAAATGCAACCGACCCAAAGGCAGAGAAGTTCTCAACGATCAACTCCTCCGGATCAGTTGGTCCAAGATCAAGCGGACCGGCCGCGTTGAACCCAAAGAAGCCGCCGAACGCGGCCGCAACTTCCTGCAAAGCCGCCGCTTCGTTCGCGAGAAGCGCTGCTTCGCGTTCAGGCGTGAAGGCATCGAGCAAGACATCATCGTCCTGCTCATTGCGGAAATAGTAGCCGCCAACGCGCCAACGAAACGCGCGGTCCTGCGGAGAGTCGAGCCGCACTTCTGCAACATAGGTCTGCTGCAAATCATCGTCGTTGGTGGTGAAATCAAATGGGATTAGCCCCACTCCAACCGCCACCGGGCCCGCTGGGAACGGACCAAAAATCCGCGCAATACCAAAACTCTCAGGTTGGCCATCGCTGTCGAGCAGATCGCGGAACCGCTCGCGCGTGTATCCCACGGTCGAAACAAGCGTGTATTCGCCGAGCTCAAACTCATTGTTTAAAGAGACAAACAACTCTTCCCGCTCAAGACCGCCGCCAGCTCCGATCACATCCGGGATCTGCGGCGCACCGCTTGGGTTTGGAGCCATGGTCGGCACGACGCCCTGGAAGAACGGCTGAACGCCGCCAAGGTCTATCCCGCCCGGTACATTGACGTTGAGGTCCTCAAACCCCAGCAGCCCGATGGGGAAATGGCCGTCGTCGTCTTCATTATAAGCGACGCGGATCTTGCTGGTCCAGGTTGGGGTTGGACGGATTTCCAGCGTTCCTCCGATGCTGACTGACGATTCATTGCCAACCGAAGGGTTTGCATTGGTTGGAATGTCGAACTCGCTCTGGAAATCGTAGAAACGCGCAGCGATCGAGAAGAAGACTTTGTCCTCAATGATTGGACCGCGTATATTGCCGAGGATTTCGTACAGGTCATCCTCGCCCACTTCGACACTTAACTCGCCGCCAAAATCATTGGTCGGCTGGCGCGTGGTGATGTTGATCGCACCAGAGTAGGTGTTCCGGCCAAAGAGCGCGCTTTGAGGTCCCTTAATGATCTCAATCGTGTCGATGTCGCCAAAGTTTAGGCTTCTGATTGACTGGGTGACGTTCACATTGTCGATGAAGACCGACACCCCGGAATCGCCTAGGATATTGGCCTGACCGCGGATAATCGGACGATCAAACTGCCGTCCAAATGGTGTGTCAAAAACGAACCCCGGCGTGCGGCGAGAGAGGTCTTCGATGTTCTGGATGCCCTGTTCGAACAGGTCCTCAGAGGTGAAAGCAGTGATGGCAATCGGAACTTCTTGAATGCTCTCTTCCGTCTTACGCGCAGTGACGATGATCACATTGCCGTCTTGTTCTTCGGTTACCTCGGCGTCGGGAGTGGTCCCTTCATCCTGCGCAAGCAATGCGCCTGGAGTCATAACAGTAGCCGCGAGCAATGCGCTGCGAATGAGCGTTCTCATAGTATCCCTCCCTTTGATGCGGCCAGTTCCCGTTGCGCCGCATACGTCGTCCCAGGCCGCTATTTCTGCCCAGCCGCGCAAATTTGTCCAGACAAATTTTCAAAAAGATGTGCATTGCTTGCTATGGTGCGGCGTCAGAGCATCGGCTTGGCGTTGCCCAAAAAGGCTGTGATGAGCAGCAAGATGTAGACCGCCCAAACCCATATCCGTGTCCGGTCCATAGTGCGGCGGAGCGGGATTTCGGTTTCGTCGCTTGATCCTTGTTCGATCACGGCGGTAAGCTGCGCACCCACAGGCTTGAAGGTCACATCAATCATGATAGCTGCCACAAAGATGAGACCGAACATGAACGCTTTGAGAGCCAGCCAATCGGGATCAAGCGGTGCATCAAACCACAAGCTTTGCCCGCCAAGCCAAAGGTAAAAGCCGCCAACAATCCAGCGCAGCCACCCTTCGATACTGCGGTTACGAGCGGCCCGCGGGGTTTGGTCGTGGCGGTGCGAATCCCACACTAACCACAGCCAGAAGAGACCCACAGCCCAAGCTCCCCACAAGAGCGGCGCAGGAACATCCCACCAATTGCCCAAGTCCACGACGCTTAGCGACAATGGGACCATCAAGGCCCAGGCGCTGCGCGGCACCATGTCGATCTCCACCAGCAGCTTAAGCAGCGCAATCCGCTGATCGAGGGTGTAATCCGCGCGCCTGCGGAAATGCTGACCCAGCACAAACACACCCACATCCGCACCCAGCCATAAAACAAACAGCAGCAGGTGCGCATAAACAAGAGTCGGATAGGCAAAATCAGGCATCGGCACATTTCCTCATTCGCAAAACTGTTGCCTCAAAGGCGCAGCTTAAGATCGAATCTAACAATTTGTCCGGACAAATTGCACTTCCCTTCTTGACAAGCAAGAGGTTGTCCGGACAACTTTGCATCAGAAGGGCGGGAAATAACATCTGCCGCCTGCCGTCAGCACTCCATCTAAGGGAGGAATACATAGGATGATTTCGCGCAATTCATACAAGCTTGTACTCGCCAGCTTTACCTCAGCCATTGCTATAGCTGCCATTCCATCGGGGGCCCTCGCCCAAGATGCAGACAGCGAAGAAGCTTCATTAGAAGACGACAATGTCATCGTCGTCACCGCGCAGCGCAGGGCAGAGAACCTTCAAGACGTTCCCGCTTCAGTGTCCGCTCTGAACGGCGCTCAACTCGAAGCTCGGCAGATCGCTGATGCGAACGATCTGACTTCGCAGATCCCCGGTGTGGTTATCACAACTGGAACGGGTACGTCCTCATCAGCGCGCATCTTCTTCAGAGGTGTTGGCGAGGACGAATCGCGCGGTGCAATCGACCCTGCTGTCGGCATTTACATTGATAATGTATATCTGGGGCGGACCGTGGGCTCGCTGGTCGATTTATTAGACATAGAGCAGGTCGAAGTCTTACGCGGCCCCCAAGGAACGCTTTATGGCCGCAACACCAATGGCGGCGCGATCAAGTTTACTTCGGTTCGCCCGCAGCTCGGCGAAAACTCGGTTTCAGCTGACTTCGGCGTAGGCAATTTCGACCGGATCCAAGGGCGCGGCACCGTGAACCTGGGTCTTGCCGACTCGCTCGCAGTGCGCCTTACTGGGCTCTACAAAGAACGCGACGGCTTCCACACTCTCAACCCCAATGGTGATTTTGCCGCTCAAGCAGGAACCGAAGCTGGCGACGAGCAAGTCTTCGCTTTTCGCGGTAGCCTTTACGGCGAGATGAATGAAAATTGGAGCGTGCTCGCAATTTTCGATTACACTCGCGATGAAAGCGATCCGGTGCCAAGCTCGCTAGCCGACAGCAGCACCAATCCAGCCATCACCACAGACGTTGATCAGGATATTTTCACCGTCGAACCAGCCGCTGGCGTCACCTGCTCAGCGGCAACACCGGTCAACTTCCAGCCGATTGGATGTGTCACAAACTTCGACAGCGAAGTCGAAGCCTTTGGGGCCTCGCTCCAGCTGACAGGTGAATATGACACCTTTACAGTCACCTCGATCACCGCATTGCGGGCCTTGCAGGACGATTTGTCGAGCTTCATCAGCTTCCCGTTTTTCCAGCAAACCGACCAAGATCAATTTAGCCAAGAAGTGCTCGTGAACACCGATTTTGACGGTCCGTTCAATTTCACCGCCGGTGCCTTCTATTACAATGAGACGGTCGATCTCGACTATATCTTCGTCTTCCCGTTTGAGAACGATGTGGAAACCGAGAGCTTCTCACTGTTCAGTCAGGCGACCTTTGACATAACCGATGCGCTCACGCTGACAGGGGGCTTGCGTTGGACCACTGAAGACCGCGAATTTGTCGGTAATGCGGGCGGTCCGCTTGCAGGATTTGGTTCCAACATCACCGGCGAAGCGGATACAGATAACGTCACCTGGACGGCCAAGGTCGACTATTCCTTAACCGACGACATCTTGTTCTATGCGTCCTATGCGACAGGCTTCAAGTCTCCTGGCTTCTCGCCTGATTGCTTTAGCCCGTTCGCCTGTTTCCGGGCCGTGGACGAGGAAGAACTCGACAGCATCGAAGGCGGGATCCGCACAAAATTCTGGGACGGCCGTGTGACCTTCAACGCGACCTATTTCTACAACGACTATCAGGATCTCCAGATCAGCGGCACGCTGCCAACAGGCGGCTTCACCCGGATCAACGCAGGTGAAGCGGGCATTCAAGGCGTCGAAGTTGAAGCCCAGATCGAACCCGTCGATGGCCTCACAATCTACGGCAACGCAAGCTTTCTCGATGCTGAGTATGAAGAGCTCAACGTGGACCAAGCAGGCCTCTTGACCGCGAGTTCGATAGATCCAGCAACAGGCGCTGTGACCGGTTTGGGGCCAGCCTGCGCGGCGGGAACTCCGGCGACCGATCAGGGCATCATTGATTGTGCTCTTGGCCTTGACCTTAAGAACGCTCCAGATTTCAAAGCGCTGGTCGGGTTTAACTACGAAATACCTGTCGGGAACGGTGAGGTTTTTCTCGGCGGCGATGGCGCATGGGAAGATGACACATTCGGTCTGGTCGCAAACGTACCAGGAACCGAACAGGAACCTGGCTTCCGGCTTAATGCACGGATAGGGTATCGCACTGATCGCTGGCGCGTGACGGTCTGGGGCAAAAACCTCACCGACCGTGAGTATTTCCGGGCCAACACTTTCAATGCACCGACTGGCCAAAACCAGGTGTTTGCCGCTCCGCCCCTGACCGTCGGCGTGGATGTGGGCTTCACCTTCGACTAAAATGGGATTGAACCTCCTCTCCAGATGCCGAACTCTGCTTGCAGGGTTCGGCATACTCCTTTCAGCGGCGGTTCCTGCATTTGCAGGGACCGCTGCTGAGGCGGGTGTCGCGCCATGGAGCGAGAAGGTTGTTTCGGTATCCGAATTTGAGCCCGCGACCCGGCTTTTCCGCCATGCTGGCGGGTGGCGGCTGGTCCAGTCGGGGGAGATGGACAAGAGTGAGCTTGCTTATTGGCAACTCGCCGAAGAGGCGTCCGGCGCGTTTGAACTTTGGTGCGCGCCTGAGGCCGACACCGGCTGCATACGCTTCATTCGAATTTCAGGCACCGAGCAAGAACCCATCCGCCCCGCCGCACGGGCTTGGGACACGGGCGGGATCTACTCTATCATGGTCAGAAGCGACAATGTGCCTGCGCTTTATGATCAAGCACTGGAACTAGGGTGGTGGGCAGAAAGCCCTCCCATCCGCTTTCAATTCGGCGCATCGGACCTTCGCAATGTGGTGCTAACAGGTCCGCACGGAATTCATGTTGCGGTGTATGAACGGATCACACCCGACTTCACCGCCTTCCCAGTCGGCAGAATCAGCCAGGCGTTCAACTCCATGCGCATGGTCCGCGACCGGCCGCTCGCACGCGATTTCTACCGCGAGATGCTCGGCTTCGATATGCTGTTCGATAGCGACCGCGAGCCGACCGAACCCGCCTTCTCAAATTTCAGCATTCCGCTCAATTACACGCCCCAGATCGTGCGAGCCGCCGCTGCGCTCCAGCCTGAATTGCCCGGAGAAACGGGGCGGGTCGAAGTGATGCAGATCACCGGCTTCACCGGCCACGACCATTCGGCCAAGGCCTCGCTCCCTAATCTCGGCATTATCTCGGTGCGTTATCCGGTGCGCGACTTTGCAGCCTACAAAGCCGCACTCGAAGCAAAGGGCATTGCCTTTGCGCGCGAAGCGCAGGATGTTGTCATCGCTGGCGTTGGCACAGTCGACCTTTTCGCAGTGCGCGATCCAGACGGAAATCTGACGGAGTTCTATAGTGCAGGCGAGTGACCCAGCCGCTGACCGAGGCGAGTTTTCCAAAGGGTGGACCATCCTCATTGCAGGCGTGCTCGGCGTTGCCTGCGGTGCCTCACCCATCCCCTTCAACGTCATCGGCTTTACTGTTGACCCTATGATCGAAGAATTTGGGTGGAGCCGCACGCAAATCCTCTTCCCGATCACCATTTTTGGCGTGATCGCAAGCCTGCTTGCCCCCTTCTTCGGATCACTCGCGGACACCCACGGCGTGCGCAAAGTGGCTCTCTGGTCGCTGGTCGCCTTTGGCCTTTCCTTCGGCGCGATCAGCTTGACACCAACCGCTGCGGCGACCTCGACGCTTTATACCTATTATGCGCTCTGGGTGCTGGTGGGACTTGTCGGGATTGGCTCAACCCCGGTCACTTGGAGCCGCGCGGTCAATCTGTGGTTCTTCAAACATCGCGGCCTTGCGCTCGGTATTCTTCTTCTCGGCACAAGCCTTGCTGCCATCGTGGTCCCGAGGCTCGCTGTTTGGGCGATTGAGACCCAAGGTTGGCGATCAATGTTCGGCATTGTCGCCTTGCTCCCGCTGCTGATCGCCCTGCCTGCCGCCTTCTTCCTCTTCCGCGAACCGCGCCCCGAAGAGCGCCCCAAAGCCATCGAAAGCGCGAGCGGCAACCTCACCGGGGTCGAGCTCAAGACCGCGCTCAAAGACTACCGCTTCTGGCTGATCTGGCTCTCCATCGCGATCATTGCGACCGCGTTTGGCGGGGCGTTTATCAATATGCCAACCATGCTCGGCGACCGTGGCATCAGCCAAGGGGACGCGGCAAGCGTTATGGGCATCCTTGGCATCGGTATCCTGACAGGCAGGATCGCCACTGGAGCCTTGCTCGACCGCTTCTGGCAAGGGTTCGTCGCCTTCCCGCTGCTGTGCTTGCCTGCAATCTCGTGCTTCATCCTGCTCAGCGGTGACGTCACCTTTGCGATGGCAGGGCTCGCAGGGTTTTTGCTTGGCTTCGCAGCAGGCGCGGAAAGCGATCTTATCGCCTATCTCACGGGCCGCTATTTCGGCATGGCGCATTACGGCAAAATCTACGGCATGCTCTACATGCCCTTTGGCCTGTTCAGCGCATTATCACCGATCATTTACGCCTATGTACGCGACACGACCGGGAGCTATGACCCGATCCTGCAACTCGCACTTTTCGCCTTTGTCATTGGCGGCGCATTGCTGCTGTTCCTTGGCAAATACCCGGAAGCGCTGCCCGAATCGGGCACTCCTGCACCCTCCCCTTCCCCTGAATTGGAGCCTGCCTGATGGCCACCCTAGCCTCCACTTCCAACAGCCTCGTTGCCGATCTCAAAGCAACCGGCGCTGAGGTTCTTGATGACCCGGCGAGCCTCGATTTCTACGCCTACGACATATACGATCGCGGAGCGGACCTTGCCGCGATCGTGCGGCCCAAGGACAAAAATCAACTCTCAAAAGCCGTGCAGGCCGCCACCGATGCAGGTCACCCCGTTGCCCCGCGCGGCGGGGGATGAGCTACACCGGTGGCTATACCCAGGGCCAAGCGGGTGCAGTCCTTTTCGACCTCGCTCAAATGAACCGCGTGCTCGAAGTCGACGAGGTCTCAATGACCGTGACGGTCGAGGCGGGTTGCACATGGGCCGCTATTAAAGAACACCTCGCCGAGCGCCATTTACGCACGCCCATGTGGGGCACGCTGTCGGGGCTTAAGGCGACCATTGGCGGCGGGATGAGCCAGAATGGCATCTTCTGGGGCACCGGGCGGCATGGCTCAGCGGTGCAAAGCTGCAATTCGCTTGAGGTCGTGCTTGCGGACGGAACCCTGCTCAACACCGGCAAGAAGCACACGCGGCCCTATGGCCCGGACCTCACCGGGCTTTTCCTGGGCGACACCGGGGCTTTGGGTATCAAAGCGACGGTCACGCTGAGGCTCATTCCAGAGACCGACTTCCACGCCTACGCCAGCTTCGCCTTTGACGATGCGAAAGGGTGGTTCGCCGCCGCCAGCGCTATCGAACGGCAGGGTATTGCGACCGAATGTTTCGGCTTTGACCCCTACCTTAACGCCATCCGCATGAAACGCGACAGCCTCACCAGCGACGCCAAGCAACTCGTCGGCATGATGAAGAAGCAGGCCTCGACTGGGGGCGGCGTTATGAAAGCGCTCAAAGAGGGCGCAAAGGTCGTCGCAGCAGGGCGCGATTTTCTCAAAGATGCCAATTTCTCGCTCCATGTGCTTGCCGAAGGGCGCATTCAAGCCGCCGCCGATGCAGATGTTGAGATCGCGCGCCAAATCGTCCAGCAGCAGGGCGGGCGCGAGGTTGAGAACACCATCCCCAAGATCATTCGCGCCAATCCATTTGGGCCGCTGAACTCCGTCCTCGGCCCCGAAGGCGAGCGCTGGGCCCCGATCCACGGGCTCGTCTCACACGGCAAATCTGCTGCCTGCTTTGCTGCATTCGAGGCGCTGTTTGCAAAGCATTGCGAAGAGATGGCGCGGCTCGGTGTCCACTACGGCACTCTCGTCGCAGCGGTCGGCGGGGCTGGCATGATTATCGAGCCGTGCCTCTACTGGCCCGATGCGCGTAATCCGGTGATTGAGGACACGATCGAGGCCGCGCACCTCAAGAAACTGCCCAAGCACAAGGCGAACGCTGATGCTTGGACGCTAACACAAAAACTCAAATCGGCGATTGTCGATATTTTCTTTGATCACGACGCCGCGCACTTCCAGATCGGGCGGACCTATCGCTACCGCGATCATCTTCATCCGCGTGCGGATCGGCTGCTCAAGGCGGCGAAGGCAGAGCTTGATCCAAAGGGGCTGATGAACCCGGGATCACTTGGGTTGTAAGTGCCACTAGAGCTTGATCGCAGGCGGGCATTGGCAAGTGGTCTTCTGGCTGCGATGGCAAGCGCAGCTCCGATTGCAGCTGCAAGGGGCCAGGAAAACAGGGGAAAGCCAAAAGGCGAAACTATGAGCGACACCTCAACCTATTCAGCCATGGCGATGCAGCTGACCGCGCGCTCGCTTGAGCGTTTGCCGGATGCGGACGCGGCCCGGGCGGCAATGCTCGAGCATATTGCCGCAATCGAAGGGCAAATCCGCACCAGCTCGATCTTTGTCGCGCAATATTCGGGAAAGCCCGTAAAGCTGGCGGTGCTGCCCGAATATCTCTTCACCTCCTATCCGGGACGCATCTCCATCGAGGACTTCGCCGCGCGGGTGGGCTGGGCAGCGGATGGCCCCGAGTATGAAGCGCTCGGCGGTGTGGCGCAGCGCTTGGGCATGTTCCTTGCGGGTAACGCCTATGAGACCGATGAGGCCTTCCCCGGCTTCTATTTTCAGACCTGTTTCATCGTCGCGCCTTCGGGTGATGTGGTGCTACGATACCGCCGCCTTCTGTCAATGTTCGCCCCCAGCCCCCACGATGTGTGGGACGCATATCTCGACAAATATGGACTTGAAGGGGTCTTCCCGGTCGCCAAAACCGAGATCGGAAACCTTGCCGCGATTGCATCGGAAGAAATCCTCTATCCTGAGATCGCGCGGGCACTTGCCTTACGCGGCGCAGAGGTGTTCTGCCATTCCTCCAGCGAAGTCGGGTCCCCCATCGCCACCAATAAAGACATCGCCAAACAGGCACGCGCGTTTGAGAACCTTGCCTATGTCGTCTCTTCCAACACCGCTGGGATTTCAGGGACCGCGATGCCGCTTTCGAGCGCGGAGGGGAACAGCCAGGTGGTCGATTGGAAAGGCCGCGTCGTGGCGCAATCTGGCGATGGGGAAACCTTCACCGCCTTCTCCACCGTCGACCTTAGCGCTCTTCGCGAGGCCCGCTGCACCCCGGCAATGACCAACTACCTTGCCCGGCAACGCCCTGCTCTCTTCGCCGAAGCCTATGCCGCAGCCGCACAGCCCTTTCGCGGCCCCAATGGGATGAGCGAAGGTGGCACTCCCGCCATCCCCGACCGCGACTATTTCCGCCGCGCTCAAGCCGAGGTGATCGAGCGATTGGGTAAGGCTGGCATTATTTGATGAGACACAGAAACGTCCGAGGGAAAATCCGCTATTCCTCGATGAAGCCGGGTATGGAGGGGAAGGAGCGCGGGCGCGAGTGGTTCAACTTCTCGCACCACGCGGATGGTTCGGTCATTATGAGCGCTCAGTGCGAAATTGAGGAGCCTGATCCCACGGTCCTGCGCAATATCACCTGCCACATTGGGCCAGATCGCAAGCCACAGAATTTGCTCGTGCATTTGACCTTGGGCGATGAGTTTTTGGGCTCAGGCTGGATGCGATATGACCAGGCCTCCGACCAGATCCTGTGCGAGAGCTACGGCCCCGGCATTGGTCGCAACTCAGAGACCCGCACAGCAGGCGAGTTTGACGCTTTCGGCACGCACCCAGTTGTCGGTGATGGCTTCACCACTCGGCTCATGGACGTCTCGAAGGGCCCGCACAAACGGCGGCTCAAATTCTACCTCCCCTCCCCCGATCACAGAGGCGCGACGGCTCCGCAAATCGCCTGTCTCGAAATGACGATGGAATATGTGGGCCTCGAGGAAAAGACGGTCGAAGCGGGCACATTCCAATGCCGCCACTACCGTTATGTCGATGACAGCGAAGAAGGCATGGGCGGTACGCGGCACCCCGATTTCGATATGTGGGCGACGGCCGATGAGGACTCGATCCTCGTTTACGGCTCCATCGACGGCTATATGATGAACCGGTATGAATTGGTTGAATTAGAGCGCTGAGTTAGCGTTCGATTTGCTCTATCCCGTCCGCTGGAAATTCGGCGATAAAGGTGTTGTTGCCGACTTTGCCGACCATATCTTCGCGAAGCGGTGCCTCTGGATAAACCCGGACGCTGTAATCGCCTGCGCTCGGGTTCTGGCGCAGCGGCAGGATCGTTTCCTGATAGGTCTTGCTGTACCAAAAAGCGCGGGCGTTTTCGATGCAGGGGAAGCGCACGTTTAGCGTCGTATGGCGTGTGTCCTCAGTGCCTTCAAATATCTCCAAAGTGCGCGGGATATTGAGATAATATCCGCCCAGTTCCTCATAGATTTTGCTCTCAGCGATAGCGCGGGCGTATTGGCCCATGCGTGCGCGGTCGAGGGTGAGGCCGGTGACGACCATCACGACGGGTTGGTCGCAGGTCGCTTGGGGTGGTGGTCCAGCACGCTCGGTTTCCTGAGCCAGCGCAGGCGACGCCAACAACAGCGCGGCCCCTGCAACAACGGCCAAATTCCTCATCCCTCAATCCTCTTCTCATCGCACAATGTCCGCTTCCACGGCTCATCGTCCTTGAACCACTGCCAAGTGCGCGCGCGGGTCTGCGCTCCGGGGAAGAGGCCTATCATTTCCACATAACACGCACCCGGCACATCCAACCGGTCAAGCCTCAGCATGATCGTGTGCTCATGGGTCTGCCAGCCGTAGCCCGAAAAGCGGTCGGTGTCCCAAATCAGCCGTTGACCATCGAGCGTGCCGCCGAATTCGTACGTAGCTTTGCGTCCATCGGCCCAGCTGATCCAATTGTGCTGGATATAGTGCCACTCGCCATTGTCCGGAAATTCGCAATGCGTTTTGACGCGGCGTTCGTCGAGCAATTGGCCGCCTAAATCAAAGTCGCGATACCAACCGTCCCAATATCCATCGTGGAGGAGCATGGCAGGCATGGTGGTTTCCAATTGCGCGCGGTTGCCCATCAGCCTTGCCCTTCGCGGTAAGCGTCAATCGGGAGCGCTTGGCCGGTCTGCGCGATCATGGCTCTGCGGCGGAGGAACCTCAGGAGACCCTCATCGCCCATGCGGCTAGGGCCAAGGCCAGAGGCTTTGCGCGAGTGGTTGGTTGCATCCGAGACCATGCTGGTCAGCGCGCCGTCCTGAAGGCTGATCGCGCCCGCCTCGAGATGCGCGCCGACTTGCGCGGCTTCTTCCAACGACCCTGCGAGCACAGCGGCAGCGAGGCCGTAGGCGGTGTCATTGGCGTGGGCGATAGCCTCATCCAGCGTCTCGCAAATTATGACCGGGAGCACAGGGCCGAACGTCTCGTCGCTCATCACCGCCATATCGGGGGTGACATCGGCAAGGATGGTGGGGCGCAGGTAATTGCCGCCGCCCAAATGCTCGACTTTGCCGCCCGAAAGAACCCGCGCGCCTTTCGCCACCGCATCGTCGATCTGCGCCTGCACTTTACCGGCTTGGTCGGGGAAGATGAAGGGGCCGATATGGCCTTGCTTGGGGTCAGGGTGGGTGATTTCGACCTTCTCTGCTGCACTCACCAAGGCGGCGAGGAACGGCTCGGCAATCTCACGCGCAACGAAGATCCGTTCGATGGATTGGCAAGCCTGTCCGGTGGCGACAATCGAACTGCGCAAGGCGACCTGCGCGGCCCACTCAGGGTCAGCGCTGGCGGTGATGATCATCGGGTCTTTCCCGCCAAGCTCCAAATTGGCTGGGATCAGCTGGCGCGCAGCCGCCTCGGCAACCTTGCGGCCCGTCGCGGTTGAGCCTGTAAAGCAGACATAGTCCACCTCTTCGATCAGTGCCTGTCCCACCTCAGCCCCGCCCATTACATAGGCGAGCGGCAGTTCGGGCACCGCCGCGAGCACCTCGCGCAAGGGCTCTGCAAAGCGCGGGGTGACTTCGGACGGTTTCACCAGCGCCGCGCATCCCGCCATCAGGGCAGGCACCGCGTCGATATGGGTGAGGATCACCGGGAAATTCCACGGAGCAATCGCGCCGAACAGCGGATAGGCGGAGTAGTCGGAAGTGATCTCAAACCCCGGTGTGGCCGACGGTTTCCCTTCGCGATCCAATCCCGCGATCAGCGCCGGCCCACGCTCAGCCCAGCGGCGGATACTGCGCGAGAGCCCATCGACCTCGATCCACGAAACCGCATGGCGGCCTGTGTCGATGGCGAGCGCCTCTGCAATGCGCGGAGCAGCAGCGTCCACTGCATCGGCGAATGTGAGCATCACCTTGGCGCGCCCCTCAGGGCCCAGCGCTTCCCATGCAGGTTGCGCTTGCCTCAGGCGGGCGGCCTCGGCGGCGATTGCCTCGCGCGAACTTGCTGCAAATTCGTAGTCAGCCTCGCCAGTGCGCGGGTTTAGAGCCTTCATTGTTGTGTGTCCCATTCGGCGACGATGTCTTCTCCGCAAGCAATCCAAGCCTCGGCGCGGCCGGTGAGGTCTGCGAGCAGTTCCTCAAGCGCGCTGATCCGGTAGGGCTGACCGATGATATAGGGCGTAAGGTGGACCGGCAGCATCCGGCCCCCTCCCTTGGTGTAAGCCGTGCCCTTGGCCTCAGCGGCGAGCCAATCGAAGCTATCGCGCATCATCTGCGCCCAGCCTTCAGCGGAATGCTGCTGCGCCGCGATAATCATGCGGTCGGAAAGCTCGGTGTTCAAAGGCAGGTTGATAAGGCCGTTTTTGAAGCGATAGGGCAACTCATCGTTGACCCAATCGCAGGTGTATTGGAGGCCATATTCAGCGAGGATATCGGCCGTTCGCCAGCTTTGCGAGCGAGCAATCGAGTGCCACCCCTTGGGCTTCACGCCGCACGCTGCTTCCAACCGGGCAAGGCTGTCGGTAATCAAAGCACGCTCCTCGTCCTCTGGGAGGTCCGAAGTGATCGTGCCGTTCATATCGGTGGAGTGAGCGATGATCTCATGGTCACCTTCCAGCACCGCTTCGATCAGCTCGGGATAGCGCTCTGCCACCGCAGCATTGACCGCAAAACTCGCTCGTACGCCTTCCGCCTTAAACGCCTCCAGCATGCGCCATACGCCCACTCGGTTGCCGTAATCGCGCACGGTGTAATGGCGATAGTCGGGATAGGGCGTGACCATATGCCCCGGCGCGCGGAAGGGTTTGTCCTCAGGCGTTATCGGGAACCACTCAAGGTTCACGCAAAGCCAAACCGCGACCGATTTCCACTCGGGCCATTGGACGGGCGCGCGCTCGTGCATGTTCGACCACTCGTAGAACTGGTGGTCATAACCCTCGCGGCGGTGAGGATAAGTGGTGTAGTTGTCGGGGAGTGTCATTGGGCTGCTCTCCAATGGTCGACTATTTCCCCTGCCCTAGCCTTCCAACACCTTGGGTCCGCGGCGATGTGAGCAAGCGCCTCTTCAAACGGGCCGATGCGGTGAGGCTGGCCGATGAGATAGGCGTGCAAGGGAATACACATCACTGTGCCAGAGCCCGTGCGCTCGCCCTCTTCGGCGAGCCGCTCAAACTGGCGGATCAGGCAATCGGCATATTCGCGGCCCGACATGCCGTAGACATTGAAACCGTAGTGGTCGTTCACCTCAAGGCTGTAGGGAATCGAGGCAAGCTTGCCAGAGGCCACTTTCACCTCTTGAACCTGATCGTCGTGATAGAGGTCGCAGGTGTAGGTGAAATCGTACTCCGCCAAGAGGTCGAGCGTGCGCGGCGTGTGGGTTAATGCGGGGGCGAGCCAGCCGCGTATTCGCTGACCGGTCGCCCCCTCGACCGAGCGAGATCGAGTCTTCGATGATCGCCCGCTCCTGCGCCTCGGACATGCCGTAGGAATAGCGCGTGTTGTAAATACCGTGGCTGAAAAACTCCCACCCGCGCGCCGCCCCGTCGGCGACGACTTCGGGGTGGTGATCGCAAAGCGCGACCGAGAGGCTGACCGAGCCGGGAAAACCATGGCGGCTCATCACATCGGCCATGCGCCAGTGGCTCACGCGGTTGGAGTGGTCGCGGTAGGAATAGCCAACGACGTCTGGATGCGCCTTGGGCCAAGGTTTGCGCTGCGGGTTCGCGGGCGGGTCAATCTCGTAATATTCGAGATTGGGCGCAATCCATACAGCGCAGGTTTTTCCCTCAGGCCAGGCCAGTTTCGGGCGGGCTTTGTAGGGGTGATAATCGTAGAGTCCGGGATCGGGTGCGCCTTCAATCATTGCCTCTCCCCTCGTCATTGCGAGCGTAGCGAAGCAATCCAGAGCAAAGCGCGAAACCGCTCTGGATTGCCGCGTCGCTTCGCTCCTCGCAACGACGGAAAGTCATGCTCGCGCCTCCAGCCAGTCGATCACTGCCCGCACCGGCTCGACATCAGCGTACTTCAATTGAAGGTCGGTGAGGTTTGCGAAGTGATAGCTCTCATGCTTGTCCGCGCAGGTCTCAATCGGGACGATAGTGCGATAGCCATAGGACAGCGCATCCACCGCCGTTGCCCGAACACATCCGCTGGTCGAGCCGCCCGTCACCACCACCGTATCCACCCTGTGAAAGGTCAAATAACTCGCGAGCTGGGTCTCAAAAAACACGCTCGGCATGCGCTTGGTAAATTGCAGATCGTCAGGATCAATCTCACAGCGAGGATCAAACTTGTGGCGTTCGGAGCCGTATTTGATGTTCTGCAAGGAGTCCTCAGTATCGGTGCGTGTCCCCCAGACGCCCGCATCGGCGGCGTCCTCCTTATACGCTACCCGGCTCCAGATCACCGGCATGCCCTTGGCGCGCGCCAAGCCGCTGACTTGGTTGATATAGTCGATCTGATTGGGGTCGGTCTCATAAGCGGTTTTGAACAAATCAGTGCGCGTGTAGGCTTGCTGCACATCCACATTCAAGATTGCTAGTTTCTCGCCAAAGCCGAACTTCTTGCGCGCTGGATTGGCCATCACCGCCTCAAACAGTTCGCGCGCGGTCTTGCCCTCTTCGATCATTTTCGTGCCAATAAGCTCGCTCATTGAGGCCCCTTTCGATTCTGTTTGACGGGAACAATAATCGCCCTAAGAAGCTTGTCGAGTGGAATTTGTCCGGACAAATTTGAGGAAGCAGTGAAGAGCACCATCACCCGCCACATGCTGACAATCCCGGCTACGGGGCGGCGCGTGCATTATCGGCGCAGTGGGAGTGGGCCGGTTCTGCTGATGGTGCATCAAAGCCCTCGCTCCTCTGCGGAGTATGAGGCGTTGATGCGCAAATGGAGCGCGCACTTTACCTGCATAGCGCCTGATACCCCAGGATTTGGTCAAAGCGATCCGCTTTCCGTTTCTGGGCCTGGCGAGCCTGATATCAATGACTTTGCCGATGCACTGTGCGAAGTTCTCGATGCGCTCGGGGTCGAAAGCTGCCCCGCATATGGCTTTCACTCGGGCGGCCTAATTCTTGTCACCGCGCTAAAGCGGCACCCCGAGCGTTTCGAATGCCTTGCGGTCGGCGGCTATGCGATCTGGAACGCGGAGGAGATGCGCATCTTCGGCGAAAGCTATCTCCCCGAATTTCATCCCAGCGCTTACGGCGAGCATCTCACATGGCTGTGGAACCGGATGCTGGAACAAAGCTGGGTCTTTCCGTGGTTCGACACGCGTCAGGAAGCCCGGTTGTCGGTCGCTCATGCCGATGTGGCCCGCGTCAATCAGGCGGTCTCTGAGATGCTCGATGCCGGGAACCACTACCGCGCAGGATACGGCGCTGTTCTGAGAGCGCCGCGCGATATTCCGGATGCGGGGGCACATGTGCCGCCCTGCCTGATCACCGCCTATGATGGCGATCCACTGCAAGAACATATCGACCGCTTGGGAGAGATGCCGCGAGGGTGGGCCGCGAAGAAAGTCGCGGCGCCTGCTGACCATCAAGCAGAATCGCTGGCGTTTCTGCTTGCACATTCGGACAGCTCCCCTGCCCCAGAGCTTGCAGAGGATGCCAATGAAGGCTGGCTTTCGATTGATGGCGGGCTGATCCATTGGAAGGGCGAGCGCAGCGGAAAACTTGTGCTCCACCCACCCGCTGCTGAGATGGCAAAGCCCGCCCCCGGTGAAATTGCTATTGATGTGCCGGGACACGGGCAATCGGACGAGTTTAAAGACATTGGCGTCGCAATAAGAGTGGCCGCGGCAGCCCTAGGCGCGAGCCAAATCGTCTGGCCGGAGCCCCCCCAGGCGACCCCGCAAAGCTCTATCCCGATATGACGCCCGGCCGCTTTGGCGGGCACCTTCAGCGCGCCTGGGCAGCGGCGCGGGCGCAAGCCTTCTTCGAGCCTTGGTATGAGGCAAGCGCAACTCACGCGATCCCGCTCGACCCGCAAGCGCTTGATCCACATCAATTACACGCCCGCGCAATTGCCCGCATCAGGGCAGGCGATGCCGCACAAAGCTGGCACGAAACACTTCTTACTCTCAAGGGAGACTAGACGATGACAACCTACGCTGAATTTGCTGAACGCATGCCTCTGCTCGCCCGCCACGAGGGTGTTTGGGACGGCGCCTACACCTATTTCAACGCGAAGGATGAAATGGTGGACCAACATGCGAGCCGCCTTTTGTGCCGTATGACCGGCAAGGACGATGTGCCGTACCACCAAACCAATCACTATCGCTGGCCCGATGGAAAGACCGAAATTCGCGACTTTCCTGCAGAGTATCGCGATGGCCGCATCTGGTGGGACAATGATCTGATCCAGGGTTGGGCCGCCGAGGTTCCGCTCGATAAATACAACCGCACGATGATGCTCTACTGGCAGCGGACGGGCGACCCATCGCTTTATCTTTACGAGCAAATCCAGATCTCTGATGACGGCCAGAACCGCTGCCGGACATGGCATTGGATTCGCAATGGCATGCTGGAAACCCGCACCGCCATTCAGGAGAAATTTGTGACCAAAGACTGGAACGCTATCGACGCCGAGATGGAAGCGGCCGCCGAAAAAGGCGAAATGGTCGAATTTGGCGGTGGCCCAGGGTTCGGCGGATAATCTGCACCTGAGCGCTTATGGCTAACACCCTGTTCGATAAAATCTGGGATCAGCATGCCGTTGCAAGCAGCGGTGGTGGCTCGTCCCTGATCGCCATCGACCGGGTGTTTTTGCACGAGCGCACCGGGGCAGCGGCTCTCAACCGCATGGCTGAGATGGAGCGCAAAGTTCTTGATCCTGCGCGCGTCTTTGCGGTGATGGACCATATCGTCGATACGCGGCCCGGACGCGGCGACGGCACGCTGATGCCGGGAGGCAGCGGCTTTATCACTGAGACCAGAGCCGCGTGCCGCGAGGCCGGTATTAAGCTGTTCGATGTCAATGACCGCGACCAAGGCATCGTCCATGTGATCTCGCCTGAGCAAGGCATTGTCCTGCCCGGCCTCACTCTGGTCGCGCCCGATAGCCACACTTGCACCCAAGGCGCGTTCGGCGCGCTTGCACTGGGGCATAGGCTCCTCGGAAGCTGAACACGCGATGGTGACAGGCACCTTGCGACTGGAACGGCCCAAGACCATGCGCGTGCGCTTTGAAGGTGAGCTGTCCTTTGGCGTGACGGCCAAGGACATGATCCTGACGCTGATCGCTCAGCATGGCGCAGGCGGAGGCGCCGGCCATGTGCTTGAATTTGCTGGGCGAGCGATCGAGGCGCTCGACATGGAAGCACGCATGACGCTGTGCAACATGGCGACTGAGTTTAGCGCCATGACCGGCATTATTGCGCCAGATAGCAAGACATTTGAGTATCTTGCGGGGCGTCCCTTTGCACCGGGCAACTTCGATGATCCGTATTGGGCGCGGCTGGTAAGCGACAAGGGTGCAAACTTTGACCGCGAAATTACCATCGACGCGGCTCAAATCGCCCCCATGGTGAGTTGGGGCACAAGCCCCGAACACGCGGTCGCCGTGGATGGCAGAGTTCCCATAGGACCGAGGCGCGCACACGAATATATGGGGCTACCTGCGGGCCAGACCCTTGCAGGCACATCTCTGGACGCCGCCTTCATCGGCAGTTGCACCAATTCGCGCATATCCGACCTTCGCCTCGCTGCCTCTATCGTGCGCGGCCGCAGGATCGCGCCTTCGATCAAGAAAGCCCTCGTCGTGCCCGGCTCTCTCGCGGTCAAACGACAGGCCGAGGCAGAAGGCCTCGACAAGATTTTCGAGGCTGCCGGGTTTGAATGGCGGATGAGCGGGTGCTCCTTGTGCTTCTACGCTGGCGGCGAGGGCTTTCCTGAGGGATCACGCGTTATCAGCAGCACCAACCGAAATTTCGGAGGCCGCCAGGGCCCTGGCATCCGGACCCACATCGCCTCACCCGAAACGGTAGCGGCAAGCGCGATTGCAGGCGCGATTGCCGACCCGCGCGCGTTTGCGATGGAGGAGGCGTGATGCTTGCCCCTCTCTTCGTCACCCTGAACTTGTTTCAGGGTCCATGTCACAGACCTGCTCAGGCCTTTAAGGCTTTGGGCGCACAGTCGCCAAGCAATGCCAGAAAACAGCGTTCGTTCTCGCGATGGATCCTGAAACAAGTTCAGGATGACGATGGAAGAGAGGGAGTGCGAGTATGACCGCCTTTCCCCAGCCCTTTACCGCCACCGCCGCGCCCTTGCTGCGCGATAATGTCGACACTGACACCATCATACCCAGCCGCGAAATGCGCTCGACTGGCCGCGATGGATTGGCGGATGGGATGTTTGCGCCGTGGCGCTACACTGATGCTGACACGCGGGCAGAAAACCCGGAGTTTGTCCTCAACCAGCCGAAATATCGCGATGCAAAACTGCTTGTCGCAGGCGCAAATTTTGGCTGCGGATCAAGCCGCGAGCACGCGGTCTGGGCGCTCGCGGAATGGGGTATCCGCGCGATCATCGCTGAAAGCTTTGCTCCGATCTTTCAGAGCAATTGCATCCGCAATTTCATCCTGCCGATCACGCTTCCACGCAGCGTAATTGAAACGCTGGCAGGCGCGGAGGTAAGCATCGACCTTGAAGGCCAAACGGTGAGCAGCGCCAGCGCAGCGCACTCCTTTGAAATCGAACCGGAAGCAAAGCAAATGCTCGCACACGGGCATGATGCCATTGATCTCACCCTCAAACAGTCTGGCGTCATTCAAAACTGGCTCGCAGGCGACAGGCTTTTGCGGCCGTGGGTTTATTTGGAGCACTCACAATGACCGATATCCTCATCTCCGAAGTGGGACCGCGCGATGGTTTGCAGTCGATTGACCGGGTGATGCCGCTGGAGGCCAAGAAGGCGTGGATCGTCGCCGAAGCGGCTGCTGGCGTGCGTGAGATCGAAGTAGGGAGCTTTGTGCCGCCGAAGCTCCTGCCGCAAATGGCCGACACCGCCGAATTGGTAGCCTTTGCCAAGGGCATAAATGGGCTGACGGTCGTTACCCTCGTCCCCAACGCAAAGGGTGCAGAGCTCGCAGCAGCAGCGGGCGTTGACGGCATGAGCATCCCCTTCTCGATGAGCGAAACGCACTCGATCAAGAACGTGCGCAAAGACCACCCGGCCATGCTCGAGGAGATCGCCAAGGCAGCGAGCATTGCCAAGGACGCGGGCATACACTTCGCAGTCGGCCTCTCCACCGCCTTTGGCTGCACCATGGAGGGCGCGGTGAGCGAGGGCCAAGTCGTCCGCCTCGCCGAGAAAGCCGCTGAGGCAGGCGCTCGAGAATTCAGCCTATCCGACACCACCGGATACGCCGACCCCGCGCAAGTCCGCCGCCTTACCCGCAAGGTCAAGGCAGCCGTGGGCGATGACATGCTCACCACCCTCCACCTCCACAACACGCGCGGGCTTGGGCTCGCCAATGTGGTCGCGGGGCTCGAGGAAGGGATAACCACCTTCGATGCCTCGCTTGGCGGGCTTGGCGGATGTCCCTTTGCCCCCGGCGCAAGCGGCAATCTGGTCACCGAAGACCTTGTGCTGATGCTCAATTCGATGGGCTGCAAGACCGGGATTGATCTTGAGAAACTGCTGCAAGTGCGCAACATCGTCGAAGAGGCTCTTCCCGGCGAACCGCTCTATGGCTTCACGCCGGACGCAGGGCCGATGCTGGACTACAAGCAAAGGATCGTAGCATGAGCGTTTCTGAACCTTCTGGTCCGACCCCACTTGCCGGCATCAAAGTGGTCGAATTCACTCACATGGTGATGGGGCCGACGGTGGGTCACATTCTTGCAGGGCTTGGCGCGCAGATCGTGCGCATTGAACCCATCGGCGGCGACCGCACGCGGCGTTTGCTGGGGTCAGGCTCCGGCTATTTCCCGATGTACAATAGGGGCAAGCAGTCAATCTGCCTCAACCTCAAAGACCCCGAAGGCCTCGGCGTCGCGAAGGACCTGATCGCAGGCGCAGATGTGCTGGTTGAGAACTTCCGTCCCGGCGCGCTCGACCGCCTAGGGCTCGATTATGAAAGCTGCTCAAAGGGCAATCCGGGGCTGATCTATGCCTCGGAAAAAGGCTTCCTCCCCGGCCCCTATGAAAAGCGCACGGCCTTGGATGAGGTCGCGCAGATGATGGGCGGGCTCGCCTATATGACCGGGCAACCGGGCAAGCCGACGCGCGCCGGCGCTAGCGTCATTGACGTCACCGGAGGGATGTTCGGCGTGATCGGTATCCTGGCCGCGCTTGAAGAACGCCATCGCACCGGCAAGGGTCAGAAGATCACCGCGAGCCTGTTCGAGACAACGATCTACCTCGTCGGACAGCACATGGCGCAATATGCGGTGACCGGCACGCCTGCTGCTCCCATGCCCGCGCGCGTATCGGCATGGGCGGTCTATGACGTGTTCGAGACCCGCGATGAACCGGTGTTTATCGGCGTTGTCACCGACGCGCTGTGGGAGAAGTTCTGCAAGCTGTTCGGCCTCGATGACCTATGGGCCAACGAGGCGTGGCGCGAGAACAATGCGCGCGTGATGGCGCGCGACGAAATCATCCCGCAAATTCGCGCTTTGATCGGTACGATGACAGCCGCAGAAGTGATCGCGAAGCTCGATGGCTCTGGCCTGCCCTTCGCGCCCATTGGCAAGCCCGAAGATATGTTCGACGACCCGCACCTCAACGAGGGCGGGCTCGAAGATGTGACGCTGGATGATGGGACACAGGTTCGCCTTCCCACCATCCCGCTGGAGATGGACGGGCAGCGGATTGGCGCTCCGCAGCAACTGCCGCAAGCAGGCGCTGATACGCGCGAGGTGTTGCAGGCACTTGGCTATGATAAGACGCGAATTGAGGCGTTGATAGGGGCAGGTTCGGTCGGCGAAACCTAGCTATCGAGGGCTGCCAGAACCTCAGGCGCGATAGTGCCAGCGGCTTCATCAAGTACGGCCCGTTTGATGTCAAGCCGTTCGATGAGCGTAGCGCCCGGGATCAACGAGGCGGCGCGGCGAGTGGCCTCGAGCAGCATCGACTGGGTGGCGATGATGGTGGTGGGATGCTGGACCGTTGCAAGGCGCTCTTCGAGCGGGTAGGTGAAGCCAGCGTGGAAGCCAGCGTTCATCGCCTCCCCATGGCGCAAATGCTCGACGAACATTGCGAAACTGCGCTCCATGCCTTGGCTCTCGACCCGGCGCGTGATGCCCCGCTCCCAAGCGGCCGCGAGGCTGGAGAGGTCGGGGGTGAAACCGGGAGGCTTGGTGCTTTCAGCGAGCTGGGAGGCTCTGATCTCGGCATCGAAGGCGGGCACGTCGATGAGGATGATTTTGCGCACTCTGGTGGCACCGCTGAGCGCCAATTCGCAAGCGACCAGGCAGCCGGCGTGGAAGCCGAGCAGATCAACCGGGCGCTCTGGCGAGAGGTCTGCGATGATGCTCTCCATGGCCTTCGCATAGTCCTCAACACTCGCGTCGAGGCGGTGGGGATCAGACCCGCCATGCCCCGGAAAGTCTGGCGCGATCACGCGGCGGTCTTGCGCGAGATGCGGCATGATGGTGGTGAAGGCGAGGCCGCTAAAGGGGGCAGGATGTAGGCAAAGGAGTTCCGGCTCTGACCCCGCCTCTCCGCACTCTCGCCAATGCACCTGACCGAACGGGCCGTTGGAATACCCCTTGGTTATCGCATTCACGAACCGCTGCCCTCAATGCGCTGCACCTGTGCAAGGTAGCGCCGCCGCGTCATCGGCATCATCGCGAGCGGGATAAGCGCAAAAATGAACGGCACGGCGGCAACGGCAAACCGCAGATCATCTTCGCCAAACACCTGGCTAGACAGCTCGCCCACGACGATAGGCCCGAGCGACCCGAACCAGCTGATCGCGAGATAATAGAGCGCGACGATCTGACCACGCACTTGGGCAGGTGTGATGACCAAAAGCGCGGTGACGCCAATGGCCGAGACAATGCCAATCCCTATGGTGTTCACGCAAAGCACTGCGAACGCGGCCCAGGCGTTGGGCATAAACATCGGAAGCGCAGCTGTCGGCACCATAATGAAGAAGCCGATATACATAAGCCTCAGCGCCGCATCCGGCACGCCCTTGGAGGTCCACTTGTCAGAGATCGTGCCCATCAACATCATATTGAGCGGGCCAATGATAAGCAGCGAGATGCCGTTGACGGTCGCATAAGTCTGCGGCGACCAACCCCATGTGCGCTCAAACACCGGAGCCAAAAAACCCTGACTATAAGCGATGGCGGTCATGCAGCATACGACCATCACGAAGCCAAAATAGAGCGCGAAATTGTTCCAGATATATTTGAACGCATCGCCGATCCCATTGCCGCCGATCACTTCATCGCTGGTTTGAGCAGGCCTTCGAGCAGGCTCCCGGACGAACAAGAAGAGCGCTGCGAACAGGAGCCCCGGCAGACCAACCACGATCAGCGTGAAGCGCCAGGGTTCAAGCTCTCCGAAGAGCGGCAGGCTCTGGTTGCCGCTCGCCGCGGTCCAAGCGATCACCGCGCCCGACAAGAGCGAGGCAAGGCCAGCCCCGATAGGCAGAGCGCTGGAGTAGAAAGCGATGGGTTTGCCGCGTTTTTCAGGTGGGAAGCTGTCGCCGATCATGGAGAAAGTCGCGGGGCTCAACGTTGCTTCGCCCACCCCCACACCCATGCGCGCGGTGAAGAGTTGGACGAAGCTCTTGGCCATGCCGGTCGCAACAGTCGCCGCCGACCATAGCGCCATACCGATAGCGACAATCCAGGTCCGCCGTCCCAGGTCGATCAGCCAGCCCATGAATATGCCGACAAAGCCGTAAACCCATGTGAAGGCCGACAAAAGCCAACCGATTGCCCGGTCCGACAGACCGAACTCGGCCTTAATCGGCTCGATCAAAAGCCCGAGAATATAGCGGTCTACGAAGCTGAAGATATAGGCGAGCGTGAGCAGAACCACGAGCGCCCAGCCCGCGACTGCACTGGGGTAAGCCTTTGGCTCAAGGTTACTTTCAGAGCTCATTGCTGATCCACCGGGAAGTTGTAGATGACGATCAGATTGTCATCGAAATCGGCAATTCCGATCTCGCGCCCGACCCTGCCATCAGGGGTCTTAAGCACCTCTTCCTCATAGACGATAAGGCCAAGTTCGCGCGCGCCAGCCATCACCGCGTCGGGGTCATGGGTCTCCAGCACAATCGCGCTTCGACGAGGGTGCGGGGCGGGGTCCAGCGCAACTTTGCCGATCTCGGTAAGCGCCATCACCCGGCGCTGTCCCGGCAAATTGAGCGTGACGAAACCAAGCTCGGCTGCATCCGGAATGTCGAACACGGGCCGCGAGTAGCTGTTCGGGTTGTCGCCCAGGCGATATTCGATCTCGAACCCCAAAACGCCCTCGTAAAAGGTCAGTGCCCGGTCCAAGTCGGCCACGATAAAGTTCGCTCTTTGAAAGCGGACGGGGGCTTCATCACTCACAGCCATTCTTCGGGTTCTCCACGCACTGAGCAGCATTGCACGCCGACATTGGCGCCGTAATATAGGTTTGCGAGGGCGCGAGGCATGGCCGCAAAGCCCTCTTCGATATCTTGGACAGGTTTAAGGCGCCCATCGGAAATCCAGCCTGCGATGTCCTCCATCACCTCCTCCCAGCGGTCCAGGTGGTTGTAGACGAAGAAGCCGCGCATGGCGCTGTCGGTTGCTCTCAGCCGTGTGTAGTTGGAAAGCTTAAACGGTTCCTCGCGCGTGTACTCGCTGATCGAGCCGCACAAGACCACGCGCGCGTGCATCTTGAGGCGCTCAAGACAGGCTTCCAGCGTCTCCCCGCCGACATTGTCGAAGTAGAGGTCGATGCCATCGGGGCGCAATTCGTCGAGCATCGCCTCGATATCGTCCGACTTGTAGTCAATTGATGCGCTGCATCCGTGCTCGCGGATAAAGGCGCACTTCTCTTCGCCGCCAGCAATGCCGACCACTTCGCAGCCCACCACGTTGGCCGCCATTTGGCTGACCATGGAGCCCACTCCGCCCGCAGCTCCTGACAGGACCATGCGATCGCTCTCTTTTGGGTCACCGCAAGCGAAGAGCCCGGCGTGCGCAGAAAGGCCAGTCATGCCAAGCACTCCTGCTCCAAGCGCTGCCGGAAGCCCGTTGTTTGGCATCCGGAAGAACTTCTCTTGGGCGGTCATGCGGCTGACTTTGTAGGTTTGCCAGCCCATTTGCCCTTGCACCATTTCACCCTCGCGCCAATCGGGGTGGCGCGACTTCACAATTTGGGCAACTCCGCGTCCATGGATCACATCGCCGATGTTTAGAGTAGCGTCGCCCGTGCGAGCCGTACCCGCCATGTACATGCGCATCACCGGAGCGAGACCGAGGTAGTGTGTTCGCAGGAGCACCTCGCCATCGCCAGGCTCCGGTATGGGTTCCGTATGCCACTCGAAATCGCCGGGCCTCACATTGCCATCAGGCCTGCGCGCGACGCGCCATTGGTAGTTTACATCCTCGCTAAACCCTTGCGCCAGATGCACCTCAAATGCCGAGAGGGCGTTGGGCAAGCTCACCCCTCGTGGACCCGAAGTACCTGATTGACCTCGAAGAAATTGCCATCCAAATCCCAGAAGCTTGCCCCCATCATGTCTTTCCGGCGGCCATCAGCACCCGTCACGGTCCATTCCAAAGGCTCTGCGTGAATACGCGATCCTGCGGCGCGGGCGCGCTCGACGGTGGATTTGGTATCCTTGGAGGCAACTACGAAGATCGGCGTTCCAAAAGGTATCTCAGCCGGCAGCTTGGCGGGAATATCACCGCGCGCCGGGTCGACCCATTGAAGAAGGCCAATCATCCCTATCTCATCATGCTCGGCCTGCATGATTATGAGCCGCGTTTGATCGCCTTTCTTGCCCGATGCCAATTGATTGCCGGAAAGCGTGAAAGGCGTATCCATCCAGCGGGTCATGCCGAGTACACTCTCGTACCACTGCGCCGCTTTTTCTGCATCGCGCACCATGACGGTGGTGCGCTTGATGACGTCGATACCAGCTCCCTCAGCCACCTAGCACCTCCGCAATGCTCGGGGCCTCAATCAGCAGAACCTGACAATCAGCGATCCCTTCGCGCAGTTTTTTAGCCTCGCAATATTCAGGACTATTCCAGAACGCTTTGGCTGCCTCTTTGTCAGGCCATTCGGAGATCACCATTGACGCGCCCCCGCCGAAATCGCCCTCGAGCAATTCCGCACCCGGCCCGCGCAAAATGTAGCGACCACCGAACTTTGCAACCAGAGCGCCAGCGGCAGCGCCGTAGCCTGAGATAAACGCATCGCGGTCGGCGATTTTGGCGGTGACAATCATATAGGCTGGCATTTGATTTCCTTACCTTTAAGCTATTTTGGTCGCGCGGCGAGAGCTTCGGCTTCATCTGCGCAGTATTCGGACTTGCAGCGCTCATGGATGATGTATTCGCCCGGTTTCGAGCCCCAGATCGGGTTCATCTCTTCATCAAATCCGCGCTCTGACGCCGCGTAGATGCCTTGACCATAGTAGCCGTCTGCACCAATGCGGATATTGGCTTTGCGGCGCTGGGAGACAATCATGCAGGTCTCAGGATCGACCTTACCGCGCCAAATGTCCTCGCCGTCCTGATACCAATTTTGAGCGCAACCGTCAGGCAGAGCTGGCTCAAGGTCTTCCATCGTGATCTTGTGCACGATTTCTGGATTTCTCCAGACATCGACAAAGCGCTCAGGCTCTTTAAACACGAAGCTTACCTGTGTGATCGCACTGCGATCTTCGGAAACGAGCATCTGATGCAGGCGTTGACGATAGAGCTTTTGATCGGCGCCTGTGTTCAACTGGCTGTAGAACCAGATGCCGGGCTGATCTTCCATCTCAAAACCGCCAAATCGGCGATCAATAATTGTGGTCTGTGTATTCTCGAGCGGAGTGGCGTAATTGCCCATGATCTTGGCAATAAGGTCGCGAACCTCCACCTTAGCTGCCCGGTCCGGCACGGCCTCTACAGGCTCAGCCAGAGCAGCCTGCGGGAGCGCGGCTGCCGCGAAAAGAGCAATCCAGCGCCCTACCACCGCGTTTTCGCCCGCAAATACCGGCCCGCATCTCGCGTGTCGGTTGGCTGATAATCTTCAAGCAAATTGGGCCCATAAGGACTGCGATATTGCTCAAAAATCGGCATCACGAGTTCGCTATGCACAATCGGCTGGCGGTGGCGCGCGCGGAAACTTCCAATCGGAATGCGGCCATAGATCAGCGTTTCATCATCGGTCTCAGAACGCTCAATAAACTCGCCATCAGGCCCCACCATTCCGGCGTATCCAGGGTTGGAATCGGCGAGGTAATATTTGTTTTCAGGCGAGGCCGAATTGTTCGCGATGGTTGAATAGACACGGTTGTACATCGAGACCGCGCGGATATCGGTTTCGTTGTAATTGCCGGTCGCGGTGCGAAGCATGATCTCTGCACCCTTCATCGCCGCTGCCCGAAACAGTTCGGGCTCCAATTGCGACGAACTGGTGTAGAAATTGCCAAGCGGGGTTTGGATCACTGGTATCACCGCATCCCAGCCATAGCGCTCAACATATTCGTCGAGCACGTCATAGATTGTGGTGGTAAAGAGCTCGCGCCCGCCAGGAAAGAACCCTTTGAGATTACGAGCTTTCCAGTCCTTGGCGATGATCTCGCCCTTGTCATTTAGGATTGTGGTGATCGACAAAAGCCGCGTTGGCCAATCAGGGTCGCGCACGTAGGAACCAAAGCTAATGTAGCAGCCATATTCGCGCGCCTTTGCGCTGAGCATCTCGCTCTCTTCACCGGGCAGCTCGATTGCGATCTTGCGCGCGTCATTGAGGTCCCAGACGTGGCGATAGCCGGTGATCGGAAACTCGTGGAACGCGATTAGGTCCTTCGAGCCTGAGAAGCCGTTCGCGATGTCGATAACGTCGCACATATGTTGAACATTGGCGCGGCGGGTCTGAGCAATATTGCCAAGCTCAACCGGCACCACGCGGGTTTGCGCGACGGCGACCGAGATCGAGATCTTTTTTGAGCGGCGCAGCGGCGTAGCTGCCATCTGAGCGCATTTGCACCGGATCACCCGGTTTGCCAGTCGCTGCTACAGCGGGCGAGGCGAAAGCGGCCCAATCAATGGCCGTCGCCGCCGCGACGCCTGCGCCTGCTCCCAGCAGAGCGCGGCGGTTCAATCCGTCGGTGTTGCTAGCGGCCATGTCCCCTCCCCTCAAACTGCAAGAGCCTCCCTGCCCCCGCATTCAGTCACTCAGCCTATTCGCGCGATAGTCTCTCCACCACGTCCATGATGGGCGGGTCTTGTGCTTCCATCGCTTCGACATGCTGCTGAAACCCGCGCATGATCCGCGAAACATAGGCGCGGGTTTGAAGCCCGCGTTGCTCGCCCGCTTCGCGATCAGGCTCGTAATTCTCGATGTCCTCGCGCCTTACAACGCCGTTCTGGTCGAGCAGGCGCTCCACCGTGTCCTGCCGCTCGCGCAAGGCAGAAACTTCTGCGGCGAGGGCAAAAACGGTCGAATATAGGCGATCAAGCGCTGGATCCTCAAAATATTCGGGCCGCTTGCCCTTGGCCCGTTTGCCGGAGAGCGAGACCCAGTCGATAGGGTCACTCATGCAGCGGCCTCCTGAGCCATCGGCTTCCAGGCGCCGTAAGCGTTCCAGATCGCCGCGCGGCCAAAATCTTCTTCACCTTCATCAGGGGACGGCGGGAAAATTTCGGGGTCAACCACGGCTCTCACCCCTGCGACAAACTGGTTTTCACGGGCAAAGCCCGCATCGGCCATAACTTGTTTTAAGTCCTGACCATGCATCGCCGACCAAAATGGCTCGTTGTTATTGAACGCATCCCAATCGCGCATAAACTGTTCAAACAAAGGCATTTCATCCGAGTATTGCGGCTGCTCAATATGCAGGACGAGCCCGCCTGGGGCGAGAACGCGGTTGGCCTCCGCCAGCAGTTTGGGCATCGCTTTGGATGACAGCTCGTGCAGGAACATGGTGGTCTGCACCCAGTCAAACTCGCCATCAGCCCAGCGCGAGAGGTCCTCGCCCGAAGCCTGCACGAACTTGATATTTGTGACCCCCATCGCCGCCGCGCGCGCTGCACCATAACGAAGCGAAGCGCCTGCGGTATCAATCGCGATCACCTCAGCATCAGGATAAGCTTGCGCAATCGGCAAAGCGTTGTGACCTACGGTGCAGCCGATATCGAGAATGCGTTTGGGCTGCCAATCGGGCCGCTCTTTCTTCGCCCATTCGACCACAGCCTGCCCGCCGCCATCGTTAAGCCCGCCGAGCGCGCCGCCGGTCGTTGCGAAAAGGCCAATGTCGTAGTTCGCGCCAACCGTCACATCACCGGGCCGTTCTTCGGTGTGGTAGCCGCCCGGCTGACAGTGGATGTCTACCGCCGTTTGATAGTGCGGCTGCCCCACCGATGGATCGAGTTCGAGCAGTCCGGAGTGCTCGTTAAACTGAGCCACCATTGCATCAAGCTCATCAAGTTGGCGAAGCACCGCTTGGCGCCCATTATGCTGGCGCATCTCCATAGAATTGCGCTTCAATGCCGACCACATGCGGTGCCAGTCGTTCTCAATCATGCCACCGCGGATTTCATAGCGATGCTCGGGATCGCGGCCGTGCTCGGCGCGGAAGGCAGGCAGTACCTCTTTCTCATAAGCAAGCTTATTGCCAGCTCCGACCTCGCCGGAAAGATACCGATTGAAATGGGTCAGGAAGTTGAACCGGGCCGCCTCATCATGGTTGGTGCGCGGCATCATAGGATGGCGCGTCAACGCGGTGTACGGCGGGGGGAGATCGGAAGCCATTCGTCTACCTCAAAAGTTGTCCGGACAAATTTGCCCTTGAGGGGGTTGTATGTCAATCGCTAACCTTGGTCATCCAGCGCAAAAAACAAAGACGCCGACATACCCGTTGCATAAACCCGGCCCACTCAACTTCAATATGCAATGTCAGCCGAGTGGATTATGCGTTTGGAGACCGAAAACCACCATTTGCCTTCGCTGCGAGAAGACCGTCGCATTTGTGAGTAACTCCGCTTTCCGCCCTCAAGTACCGACAAAGTTCACCGACATGGACCCCGGCTTCAGGCGAACACACGCAGACACTTTCGGACAGAAACGAACCGGCGCGGCAGCACTTCAGTCGTGGTAGCCATTGATTGTCAAAGAAAACTCCGGTCCCATGCGAACACCCGCAAGCCCTCCCAATACTGGAAATCTGGTAGCGGACGAGGGACTTTAACTTTCGTCTCAGGCGATTTCAGAGCGTCCCTAAGTATACTGTAAAATGGATTATTTATCGGATAAAAAGTTCGCACTCGGTCGCCCTGATTTGTCCGAAACCACGTCAAAACGTGGGCACGAATGTGGGACCGATTAGGGACAATAATGACCCGAAAATTCCCTGATAGGGAACCGAACCTGATGGCGCTGACGATACTCAAGTGAAGAATGCGAAGGCCTTGTGGGCGTTCTAAATTGTTGGTGGAGCCGTTGAACGCCATTACACGCTCTCCATCTCGGGCAGCCCGAGACCTGTAGATGCTTCAAAGAGTAGGGCGTTGCCGGCGACAGCAGAGCAAAAAAGGTATTGGCGCAGCAAATTTGGGTCACGCCAAAAATGCGCACTCCCAACGCGCTCGTTACTGAAGACGATTTTCGGCGTTACGCTTCGGTCGTAACCCAGCGGAAGATCTGCGTCGCTAACCCTATCTGGGTGGTATCACAGCCCTCCGCGTTTCTGAATGTATGTGGTATGCTCTTTGTCGATACTATCGATACGATTACACACGTTCCAAAGCCAACGCTCGGCCAAATGGCCGATCAGCTGGCGCAGGTCTCAAAGACTTTGAGCACAATCGGCAACAAGCCTGCTTTCGAGCTGACGCCCGAAGCCATTGCCGTTCAGATCAAGCGTGCCTCACTCGACATGCTGCGCGACAGCAGCCACCTTTTCCGGCAGGGACGCAAAGACCTCGACAATGCAACCGGTCGGCTCGCTGCGATTGTCGGGCGTGTCCGCACCGAGGCCGAGCAGAAGCGGCAAGCCTGGCGCTTTGGAGGCCTGGGCGTCCTTGCCGGTATGCTGCTTTGGTCGATCCTGCCCGGCACCAATGCGCGCGCTATGCCTGGAAGCTGGCATTGGCCAGAATGGATGGCCCGCAAGGCTGTTGGAGAGCCGACCATTGTTGAGGCGGGAATGCGGCTTATCCGAACACAAAATCCCGAAGCATGGGAGGAGTTGATGGTGACGCACAGCACACTGAACGCGAACCGAGGGGTGCTGGATCGTTGCAAGGAGAAGGCGCGCAAGAAGGAACGATCGGTCAGTTGCTCAATAGAAATTTCGCCTTAATGCGTCCGCTTTACGCTTTGCAGACATCTTTCTTGCCATTCTGATAACGACCCAATTGCAGACATTAGCTGAAATGGCGAATAAGCGTGCCGTCACCATTCCCAAAGAGTGCGTTACGAGCCTGCAATTAGCACTTGCACAATACCCTTGCTGCGTTGCACAATAGGTCAATGCGGATCGCTATTGTCGACGAAAGCGCTGCGCGCGCCACCATAATTGAGGAAGGTTTGGCGACGCTCGACCAGTGCGAGATTTTTACCGTCACCTCTCGCGAAGGTTTGCTCTCCCGGATCGCGCAGATTGCGCCGGACGTTGTACTTATGGATCTAGGCAACCCTTCACGCGATATGCTCGAGGAATACTTCGCGGTTAGCCGGGCTCTGGACCGACCGATCGCCATGTTTGTTGATGAGAGCGACGACGTTTCCATCGCTGCATCAATTGATGCAGGCGTCTCTGCCTATGTGGTTGATGGTCTCGCTGCCAACCGCATCCGCCCGCTCCTCGATCTGACCATGCGGCGCTTTAATGCTTTTGCGAGGCTCGAAGCGGATCTAGCGGAAGCAAAAGGCAAGTTGGCAGAACGCGAAACCGTGGACAAAGCGAAGCGTATTTTGATGGATAGCAAAGGGGTGAGCGAGCCTGATGCCTACCGCGAACTGAGGCGTAAAGCCATGTCTTCCAACCGGCGAATTGTCGAGATTGCGGACGCGCTCGTCACGGCGCATGAAATGATGAAGGACACCCCATGACACAGCGCCTTTCCATTGGTTTCCTGCCGCTGGTCGATGCGTGCCTCCCAATTCTGGCCCATGAACATGGGTTTGCGCAGGAGCAAGGGCTCGAGCTCACGTTCGTGCGCGACATGTCGTGGGCGACTGTGCTGGATCGATTGCTGTATGGGCATACCGATGCCGCCCATATGCTGGCGCCATTGGCGATCGCAACGACGCTGGGGCGCGGCCGGCCAGCTCAGCAGCTCGCAGCGCCATTCGTGCTTGGCCTAAACGGCAATGCTATTACGCTCTCGAACGGGCTTGCAGAGGCGATTGGAAGCGGTGGTTCACTTGGCGACCCGAAGGAAGTTGGCGCGAAGCTCAAGACCGAAGCGATCAAAGCCAAAGCGGCGGGTAAAAAGCTGCGCTTCGGCGTCGTACATCGCTATTCGAGCCATAATTACATGCTGCGATACTGGCTGGCTGCTTGCGACATTGCCCCTGATGAAGAGGTGGAGATTGTGACCGTGGCGCCGCCGTTCAGTGCAGATGCGCTAGAAGCTGGTGAGATCGACGGATCCTGCGTGGGCGAGCCTTGGAACAGCATTGCAGTCGATCGCGGCGCGGGCCAGATCGTCTTGGCGACGGCGCAAATCTGGCGCCGCGGCGTTGAAAAAGTGCTCGCGATGCGCGCCGATCATCTCGATGAAAAACGCGAAGAGGTGAAAGCTCTGATCCGGGCCATGCGGCAGGCAGGCGCGCATTTTGTCGACCCGGCCAACTGGCAAACAAACGCCGCTATTCTCTCACGCCCTGAATATTGTGATTCGCCGTCCGATTTGGTCCTGAGGGCCATTTCTGATCGATTGGTTCTGCGACAAGGCGGGGAGCCCACTCAGTATCCTGATTTTATGTTCCAGCACCGCGAGGCAGCGAACTTTCCCTGGGTTAGCCAGGCAGAATGGCTTTACACGCAAATGGTCCGATGGGACGGGCTGAAATACAGCGCCGAAGACGCTGCGGCGGCTGCCCGGGTTTTCAGGCCAAATGTTTATCGCGAAGCGCAAAAGGGAACCGGAGACTCTTTGCCCGGGGCCAGTTCCAAGGTTGAAGGAAGCGTAACCTCACCCCTTGCGACGACCGCACAGCAAGGGTCTATTACACTGACAAATAATAGCTTTTTTGACGGAGAAAGTTTTGATCCAGATAAGATTGAAGCGTATATTGCTGGGCAAAAGTGATGCTGCACTGCAAAAAACGCTTTACCTTTGATGGCAATGTGCAGTACTTGATTCGTGGTCGAGGCGAGCTTCCAATGATGTGAAGCTTACAGAAAACCTCGTAATTCTTATTTCAACATGCGTGGCAACGGTGCCGCCCGAATTCAGGCTTTCCAGTCTGTTCGTGGCGGCTTTTTTGCGTTGTCCGCATCATTAAAGGGAACGAGCAATGGCGGTGATGGCGGGGTTCAAGTTTAACCGACGTGGGGTTTTAGCAGCTGTTTTGGCCAGCGTCGCTTTGGCGGGCTGTGGTGGTTCGCCAAGCGAGGGGACAGGAGAGAATGTAACCGCCGCCGCACTCGATGGAGAGATTGAAAAACCCAATCTGAAATTTGGATTCATCAAACTCACCGACATGGCCCCTCTCGCCATTGCCAAAGAAAAAGGGTTTTTTGCTGAAGAAGGACTCAATGTTACGCTTGAACCGCAGGCAAACTGGAAAGTTCTGCTTGATGGAGTGATTGGCGGACAACTTGACGGCGCGCACATGCTGGCCGGTCAACCGCTGGCGGCAACCATCGGCTATGGCACAAAGGCGGATTTGATCGCACCGCTTAGCCTCGATCTCAATGGCAACGCCATCACGCTGTCGAACAGGGTGTGGGACATGATTAAGGCTGATCTGCCCAAGCGCGCAGATGGCAAGCCGCAGCACCCGATCTCTGCTGAACACCTTAAGCCAGTGGTCGCTGCTTTTGAGGAGCAGGGCAAGCCGTTCAACATGGGAATGGTCTTCCCGGTCAGCACACACAATTACGAGCTTCGCTATTGGTTGGCTGCGGGCGGATTGAAGCCAGGATATTATGCCGATGGCGATGTGCAAGGTGTGATTGATGCGGACGTCAAACTGTCCGTTACCCCGCCGCCGCAAATGCCGGCAACGCTCGAAGCTGGCACAATCGAAGGGTATTGCGTCGGCGAGCCATGGAACCAAGCGGCCGTATTTAAGAAGATCGGTGTGCCGGTTATCACTGATGATCAGATCTGGAATGACAACCCCGAGAAAGTCTTTGGCCTGCGCGAGGATTTTGCCGAGCAATATCCGGCAACGACAGCAGCAATGCTGCGCGCGATTATCAAGGCGCAGCAATGGCTTGATGCCGATGGCGGTGCCAATCGCAAAGAGGCCGTCGAGATCCTGTCTCGCCCAAATTATGTTGGCGCTGATGCGGAAGTGATCGCTGCATCAATGACAGGTGTGTTTACATTCGAGCCGGGCGACACACGTGAGGCCGAAGGGTTCAACATCTTCTTCGAAAAGTTCGCGGGTTACCCCTATTACTCGGACGCCATTTGGTACCTCACTCAAATGCGTCGCTGGGGGCAGATCTCTCAGGACAAGAGCGACGACTGGTATTTCGAAACCGCTGAGTCAGTCTATCGCCCAGACCTCTATCTCGCCGCTGCCAACAAGCTGGTCGACGATGGCGTGATCCCCGCTGCAAGCGTGCCGGAAACAGATGGCTTCAAGGGTGAACAAGAAGGTTTCATCGATGGCATCACCTATGATGGCAAAAAGCCGAATGACTACCTTGCCAAATTTTCGATCGGTCTGAAGCAAGGCCAAACCGTCACCGCCTCTGGCGTGTCGAGCAAATAATCAGAGCGATTGGAGAAGCCAAATGGCAACTGCATATGTAGACGGAGAGGCGGCAGCGGGATCAGAAGTAACCCCGCCAGCCGACAGCTCAACGACATCTAGCGCAGCGTCAGATGCCGCTGAGAAAAACGCAGAGGCTGCGGCAAGCCCCAATCCAATTGCGGCGAAGGTCGCTGATTTTGTCAAATCCCTGCTCTGGCCAACAATCGGGATCTTCGGGTTTCTGGCACTGTGGGCTGTGTTGGCACCGCAAGTAGACACCTCGCTTGGTACATTGCCAGGTCCAGTGGAGGTGGGTGAGCAAGGCATTGCACTTTATGATGAGTACTCAGCTGCCAAAGATGCAGAGGCTCAGTTCTATTCCGATCAGGATGCGCGCAATGAAGCCGCTATTGCTGCCGGAAATTCAGGCGCAGTGCGCGACTTTGAATATGCAGGTCCGCCCACCTTCCTCGATCAGATTGTGACTTCGCTGCAAACGGTTGCCTTGGGCTTTGTCCTGGCGACGGTCTTTGCAGTACCGATTGGTCTGTTGGCCGGGCTTTCGACGCGTTTTAACGCGGCGATCAACCCGCTCATTCAGATCATGAAGCCGGTGAGCCCGCTCGCGTGGCTGCCGATTGTGACAATGGTGATCTCAGCGATGATCACGAGCGCAGACCCGCTTTTACCCAAAGCCTTTGTTATCTCGGCGCTCGTGGTGATGCTGTGTTCGCTCTGGCCAACACTCATCAACACAGCCGTTGGCACGAGCTCGATCGACAAAGACTTACTCAATGTAGGTAAAGTGCTGCGGCTTGGCTGGTTTGCAAAGCTCACGCGGCTCGTTTTGCCAGCGTCCCTACCCTACATCTTCACCGGAATGCGGTTGTCGCTGGGTGTTGGCTGGATGGTTCTGATCGCCGCCGAAATGCTGGCGCAGAATCCCGGTCTTGGGAAATTCGTCTGGGATGAATTCCAAAACGGAAGCTCGCAAAGCCTTGCGCGGATCATGTTCGCAGTGGTCGTAATTGGCCTCATTGGCTTCATGCTCGACCGGACAATGATGAGCCTGCAATCACTCGTTTCCAAGAACCGTACAGTCTGAGAGGAATTGTGATGAGCGATACTGCATTTCTTTCTCTCACCGGGGTGACCAAGTCTTACAAGGGTAAGAACGGTGAAACGACTGATGTCCTTGCCGGCATCGACCTGGATGTCCGTGAAGGGGAGTTCATCGCCATTCTGGGCTTCTCGGGCGCCGGCAAAACCACGTTGATTTCCAGCGTCGCGGGTCTGATTGAGCCTGATGGTGGATCAATCACGCTGCGCGGCAAACCGATCAATGGCCCTGACCGAGAACGCGGGCTGGTGTTTCAGTCCTATTCTCTGTTCCCTTGGCTGTCAGTCAAACAGAACGTCGCCCTGGCTGTAGAAGCGGTGCATAAGGATCGCAGCAAGGCGGATCGTGAGGCTCTGATTAAGCAGAAAGTCGAGCTGGTCGGGCTTGATCACGCGATGGATCGCAAACCTGCCCAGCTTTCCGGCGGCATGCGTCAACGTGTGGCGGTAGCGCAGAGCGCTCGCTATGGAACCGGAAATTCTCTTGCTGGACGAGCCGCTCTCTGCGCTCGATGCGCTGACCCGCGCGAAGCTTCAGGACGAAATTGAGCGTATCCGCAAGGAAGAAGGGCGGACGATTGTTCTGGTCACTAATGACGTGGACGAGGCGCTGCTGCTAGCAGATCGCATCGCAGTCCTAACGCCTGCTCCAGCGGCAAAGATCGGCAAGATGTTCGATGTTGATGTGGCGCGGCCACGCGAGCGTGAAGCGGTCAATGATGACCTGCAATATCAATCGCTGCGCAAGGAAATTGTCGGCTATCTAAGCGCGTTGAACTCAGATGCAGGCGCGGCCGGCGAGACCAGCATTGACTTGCCAAATGTAACTCCACTGGATCTCGCGCCGCCACCGCAAGCGTACCGCGAGGCGGCATTCAGTCCCGTCGAAAAACGCTATCTGGAGTTTTACAAGCTCGACAAGGTCTATCCGACACCGAAGGGGCCGCTCAAAGTGGTCGAGAACTTCAACCTGTTGATGGATAGAGGCGAATTCATCTCGCTGATTGGCCATTCGGGTTGCGGTAAATCGACCGTGCTCACGATGGCGGCAGGCCTGAATGAAATTACTGGCGGCGGCATTGTGCTGGACAACCGTGAGATTAGCGCCGCCGGGCCGGACAAGGCCGTGGTGTTTCAGGCGCCCAGCCTGATGCCATGGCTGACCGCACGTCAGAATGTCGAGCTTGGCGTCGAGCGCGTCTACCCGCATACTGAAAAGTCGGAACGACGCGATATCGTCGAATATTACCTCGAACGGGTAGGTTTGGGCGACGCAATGGACAAAATGGCGGCGGAAATGTCGAACGGCATGCGTCAACGGGTCGGCATTGCCCGCGCATTTGCTTTGTCGCCGCGCCTGCTCTTGCTTGATGAGCCGTTTGGCATGCTAGACAGTCTCACGCGCTGGGACTTGCAGGATGTGCTGGTGGATGTCTGGAACAGGACCAAGGTGACGGCAATCATGGTTACGCATGATGTCGATGAGGCGATTTTGCTCGCCGACAAGGTCGTGATGATGACCAATGGCCCGCGCGCCACAATTGGAAAGATACTCGACGTAGATTTGCCTCGGCCACGTGATCGCAAGGCACTGCTCGAGCATCCCAAATTCTATCAATACCGGCAGGAAGTGCTGCATTTCCTCGCTGAATATGATCACGGTCCGGCTGCAAAAGTGGCCTGATCACAACCCATTTGCAGGGCGGGATAGCAATGGCGCTGTTCCATACAGTCCTGTCTAAATTTGCGGCTCCTAACCGGGTCGTGCTTCGCGGGCAGAGGCGCTCGCCTTCCAACTCTTAAGCAAGGGACGCTCGCGTCCGAACCACTAAAGGAAGGTATTCATGCGTAAGACTCTAGGAATCGCTGCACTGCTCACGTCAACAATGTTCGCCGCTCCAGCCTTGGCTAATGCTGGAGATCCCATCGAGATTGGTGAGGGCGTGACGCTTGATCCGATCCTCGATGTGCGGTTTCGGATTGAAACGGCCGATCAACCAACTTTTCCAGACAACGCAAGTTCAGTCACCGTTCGCGCACGGGCAGGCGCTCAGATTGCCAGTGGAGGGTTCTCTTTCCTCGCCGAAGCGGAGGGGACAGTCGCGCTCGATGACAATTACAACGATACGATCCCGGGTAATGGGATTGAGCCATTTCCAGTCATCGCGGACCCGGACAGTTTCGACCTAAACAGGCTGCAAGTGGCCTATAAGGGCGACAATTTCGGCGTCACCGCCGGTCGCCAGCGGATCATCCTTGGGGATGCGCGCTTTGTCGGTAATGTCGGCTGGCGTCAGAATGAGCAGACGTTCGATGCCGTGCGCGGGACCGCGAAATTCGGCCCGGTTTCGCTCGATGCAACCTATGCCATTCAACAAAACACGATCTTTGGCAGCGAAAGCCCGAACAGCAATTTTGACGGCGACTTCGTTTTCCTGAACGGAAATCTTGACCTCGGCGTGGCGAAGGCAACCGCATATTCCTACACCATTGATTACGACACGCGGCTGGCGTTCTCCAGCCAGACCTTTGGCGGCGTGGTCTCCACGAGTATTCCGGCTGGCCCGCTCAAAATCGGTCTTCGCGCAGGAGCAGCAACACAGTCGGACATCGGCGGAAATCCTATCGCTTATGATGCGGGATACCTCGTCGGCGAAGCGAGCGCACAATTCGCAGGCTTTACCCTGCGCCTGCAATATGAAGAGCTTGGCAGTGATAATGGGATCGCCGCGTTCCAAACCCCGCTGGCCACCGCGCACAAGTTTAACGGCTTTGCGGACCTGTTTCTTGTGACGCCTGCCACGGGCCTGCGCGATAGCAATGTGCGCCTGGCCAAGAAGTTCACCATCCCAGGGCTCACCACTTTCACAGCGGCCGTGACCTATCACGAGTTCGACAGCGATTTTGGCGGTATCGACTACGGTACGGAATTTGATGCGGTCGTGAGTTTCAAAGCCGGGCCGTTCGGCATCCTTGCCAAATATGGCAGCTACAACGCCGATAGCTTCGCCGTCGATACCGACCGCTTCACGCTGCAGGCCGGCATCAGTTTTTGATCCTCATTCACACGCAATCAAGCAAACGGAGAGAGCAAAGTGAACGCGCAAACAAGCTTTGAAAGCGGCGCAGGTTTGGAAGGCCGCGAACGTCTGGTCGTGATCGGCAATGGTATGGCGGGCTGCCGCGCGGTGGAGGAAATCCTTGCCGCGTGCCCGGATCGCTATGCCATTACGATCTTCGGCGCAGAGCCTCGGGTCAACTACAATCGCATCATGCTCTCTCCGGTTCTGGCTGGCGAGAAGACTTTTGATGAAATCGTCATCAACACCGAAGAATGGTACGCTGAAAACGCGATCAAGCTGATTGCAGGCGATCCCGTGGTCCATATCAACCGGGAGGCGCAGCAAGTCGTATCGCGCGGCGGAGTGATCGAGAGTTTTGACAAGCTGTTGATCGCCACCGGCTCCGATCCTTTTGTCATTCCAGTGCCGGGCAAGGATTTGGACGGTGTCGTCACTTTCCGCGATCTTGATGATGTTGAGACAATGCTGGCCGCCGCCAAAACCAGCACCAAAGCCGTCGTGATCGGCGGAGGTCTGCTGGGCCTAGAGGCGGCGCACGGGCTCTCATTGCGCGGCATGGAAGTGACCGTTTTGCACCTGATGCCGACGCTCATGGAGCGGCAGCTAGATGAAGCGGCAGGTTTCTTGCTCAAGTCCGAGCTGGAAGGCCGGGGCATGACCATCCTTACCGGCGCTGACACAGGTGAAATCGTCGAAGCGGATGGCAAGGTCGCTGGCGTCAAACTCAAAGACGGCAGTGAGATTGAGGCTGATCTGGTCGTTATGGCGGTTGGCATCCGTCCCAATGGAACCCTGGCAAAGGCATCTGGGATCGACGTCGAGCGCGGCATTGTGGTCGATGACCATATGGTCACATCGGACCCCAATGTGCTCGCCGTGGGCGAATGCGTTCAGCATCGCGGCGCCTGTTACGGCCTCGTCGCGCCGCTTTGGGATATGTGCCGTTCGCTGGCGGCCGGACTGGCTGAGCAGCCAAAGGGTTATGAGGGTTCCGTTACCTCCACCAAGCTCAAAGTCTCAGGCGTTGACCTGTTCTCGGCAGGTGACTTTTCTGGCGGTGAAGACTGCGAAGACATCGTGATGCGCGATGCCTCTCGCGGGATTTACAAACGTGTTGTCGTCAAGGACAACAAGGTTATCGGCGCCGTCCTTTACGGTGATACGCAAGATGGCAATTGGTATTTTGATCTCCTCAAGAAAGAGGAAGATGTCTCCGATATCCGCGAGGCGCTGATCTTTGGTCAGGCGTTTGCATCAGGCGGAGCATCGCTGGACCCTGAAGCCGCCGTTGCAGCATTGTCCGACGACGCAGAAATCTGCGGCTGCAACGGCGTATCAAAAGCTCAGGTCGTCGGATGTATCAATGATGGCGCGAACAGCGTCGATGCGGTGCGCTCCACCTGCAAGGCGTCTGCCAGCTGCGGGTCGTGCACCGATCTGGTCGAGAGTCTGCTGGCACTGACATTGGGTGACGAGGTTGAGGAAAGCGCCAACACGATGTGCGGCTGTACTTCGTTTGGTCATGACCATGTGAGACAATCCATTGTCGAGCGTGCATTTAAGTCTATCCCAGAAGTCATGCAGGAACTGCATTGGTCGACGCCAGATGGCTGCTCCAAATGCCGCCCAGCGCTCAATTACTATCTGCTGTGCGCATGGCCGGGCGAGTATATTGACGATCAGAAAAGCCGTTTCGTCAATGAGCGCCTGCACGCCAATATTCAAAAGGACGGCACCTATTCGGTTGTCCCGCGCATGTGGGGCGGTGTCACCAATCCGCGAGAGCTGCGCGCGATCGCTGACGTGACCGAGAAATACAATGCCCGCATGGTGAAAGTCACCGGAGGTCAGCGGCTCGACATCTTTGGCATCAAGAAGGAAGACCTGCCTGCCGTTTGGGCGGATCTCAATGCCGCTGGCATGGTGTCAGGCCACGCTTACGGCAAGTCGCTTCGCACGGTAAAAACCTGCGTAGGGTCCGAATGGTGCCGCTTTGGAACGCAGCATTCCACCGGGCTTGGTATCAAGCTGGAACAGATGAGCTGGGGCAGTTGGATGCCGCATAAGTTCAAGATGGCTGTCTCTGGCTGCCCGCGCAATTGCGCCGAGGCGACGATCAAAGACTTTGGCGTGATCTGCGTCGATTCTGGCTACGAAATCCATATTGGCGGCAATGGCGGGATCAAAGTGCGCGTCACCGACCTGATCGGACGTGTCGAAACCGAAGAGGAAGCGCTGGAGTTCTCCGCTGCCTTTATCCAGCTTTACCGAGAAGATGCTTGGTATCTGGAACGCACGGCGCCTTGGGTGGAGCGCAAAGGTCTGGAATGGGTGAAATCGCAGCTATTTGACGATTCTGCGACGGTTCCCGCACTGGCCAAACGTTTCCGCTATTCGCAAAGCTTTAGCCAAGATGATCCTTGGGCGCAGCGTGCCTCTGGTGATCGCGCTGACCTGCACAGCCATGTTGGTTCTATCAGCGCAGGCCCGCCCACCGATGGCGCGATCAAGCAAGTGGAGCCAGCAGAATGAGCGCGCCAGATTGGGTAAGCGTTTGTGCCAGCAGCGCTATCGAGCCCGGCATGGCTGGCACTGTTCCGGTTGATGGCGGGCCAGAAATTGCGGTCTTCCACACCATCGGCGGCGATTTTTACGCGCTCGTCAATTCCTGTCCGCATAAAGGCGGTCCGCTCAGCCAAGGCATTGTCCATGGCGACAGCGTTTCGTGCCCGCTTCACAATTGGCGCATTTCGCTCAAATCGGGCGAGGCGCTTGGGGATGATGAAGGCTGTACACCAACCATTCCGCTGAAGGTTGAGGACGAGCTGATTTGGCTCGACCGGGCGGCGATTATGGCTCGGCAAGGGGCCTGAGTTACAGCCGATGGGAGCGATCAAAACCACATGTGCCTATTGCGGTGTCGGATGCGGCATCCGCGCCAAGGTGACAGGGGAACGGTCGGTCACGATAGAAGGCGACAAGGCGCACCCCGCCAATCGCGGTTCGCTGTGCTCAAAGGGCACGCATCTGGGCGAAACGGTCGGGCTGGACGGGCGCTTATTGCACCCCATGATCAATGGTGAGCGCGCCTCTTGGGACACGGCAACCGCCGAAGTCGCCGCTCGTATGCAGGCCTGCATTGACGAACACGGCCCCGACAGCGTCGCGTTCTATGTCTCTGGGCAATTGCTCACCGAAGACTATTACGTCGCTAACAAGCTGATGAAGGGATTTGTTGGTAGCGCTAATATCGACACCAATTCCCGGCTTTGCATGGCCAGCGCGGTCGCTGCGCATAACCGCGCCTTTGGTGAGGACGTGGTTCCTTGCACGTATGACGATCTGGATGCGGCGGATCTGGTCCTACTGGTCGGGTCGAATACCGCATGGTGTCACCCCGTCATCTGGCAGAGGTTGGAGAAAGCGAGGGACGAGCGCGGGACAAAGCTGGTTGTTATAGACCCGCGCCGCACCGAGACCGCTGAACGGGCTGACCTGCATGTACCCGTTGCTCCAGATGGCGATATTGCATTATTTAATGGTCTGCTAGCGGCGCTGCATGATCGCGGACTGATCGACCAAGCGGCGCTTAAGCAAACGTGCGAAACGCCCGGCAATTTTTGGGACGATCTGGCATGCGACCCAGGGATTGACCCCGCATTATTCGCACAACTGGTTGATCTCATTGCCGCGCATCCGCGCATGATTACCCTGTTCAGTCAGGGCGCCAATCAATCCGTTTGCGGGACGGATAAAGGCAATGCGATTATCAATCTCCACCTTGCCACTGGGCGGATCAACGCGCCTGGCATGGGACCGTTCAGCATAACGGGACAGCCCAATGCGATGGGCGGACGTGAAGTGGGCGGGCTCGCCAATATGCTGGCATGCCATCTTGGCTTTTCGGCCCCTGAGCGCGGCGGTGTCGCCGAGTTTTGGCAGACTGATCAATTATGCAGTGGCCCGGGCCTGAAGGCAGTCGACTTGTTTGAGGCAGTGCATCGCGGTGATGTGAAGTTCATCTGGGTCATGGCCACCAATCCGGCGGTTTCCATGCCCAATGCTGGCCGTGTGCGAGAGGCGTTGGCGAAATGTCCGACGGTGGTCGTATCCGATGTGATGGCCGATACGGATACGGGCCGGCTTGCAGATATCAATCTGCCAGCTCTCGCGTGGGGCGAGAAAGATGGCACTGTGACCAATTCAGAGCGGATGGTGAGCCGTCAGCGCGCCCTCTTCGCGCCGCCGGGTGAGGCGCGCGCCGATTGGCAGATCATATGCGATGTGGCGAGCGCGATGGGTCACGCAGTCGCATTCGATTTCCCGACCAATGCCGATGTTTTCCGCGAATATGCGGCCATGACCGCCCTCGCCAGGCAGCACAGCCGCAAGCTGGATCTCACGGCATGGGCGCAGTGTTCCAATACGAAATACGATGCGATGGAGCCTTTCCGATGGGGCGGTAAGCACCCGTTCAGCTCGCGCTATTCCACACCCAGCGGCAAGGCCCAGCTGCTTGCCGTTAGCCCACCTGTACCGCGCCAGATCGACCCTGATTTCCCGCTCCGGCTCAACACAGGGCGCTACCGCGATCAATGGCATACAATGACGCGCACTGCGCTTAGCCCGACGCTCTCCCTTCATCGCCGTGAACCGCTGGTCGAAGTTCACCCCGAGGATGCCCAGAAATTTGCGCTGACGGATAAAGGATTGGCTAAAGTCAAAACGCCTAATGGCGTGTCACTTTTCCGTGTTCAGATCACGGACGCGCAGACACCCGGCTCGATCTTCACACCGATGCATTGGACGGATATCTTTTCGGCTGCGGGACGGACTGGTTATCTTGCGAAGCCAGAATGCGATCCATACTCCAGCCAACCGGGGTTTAAGGATACGCCGGCAACGCTCGCTTTATTCGAACCTGAATGGCGGGCATTTCTCGTTAGCAAAGATGCGGCTGCGCCAGAGTGTGAATACTGGACCACCAGCGCCGTTAAAGGCGGCTATCTCACTGAATTGGCGGGCACCGGATCAATTGATCTGGAGGGTTTATTGCCAGCCGGAGAACGCTCAGAAGTGTCTGACATGGCCCGCGGCATGCGGCGTGTTGCGGCATGTGACAGGGATGGCCGATTACTGGCCGCTGTGTATCTCACGCGTTCCGGCGAGCTGCCCGAGCGGGACTGGGTCGCCGCACAATTGGGCCAAAGCGACGGTGCGCTGGTAGAACTGTTGGCTGCACGGCCAGCCAAACCACTTCCGCCGACAGGACCGATTGTTTGCGTGTGTCACGGCATAGGTGAGCAACATATCCTGGCCGCGATTGATGACGGCGCGCGCAGTGTCTCGGACATTGGCAGCTGCACGAATGCTGGCACCAATTGTGGTTCATGCCGCCCGGAACTTGCCCGCATGCTGGGACAGGTCCAGCTCGCAATCAAGGAAGCTGCGCAATGAGCAATATGACCATGACTGACTTTCCCGAAGGAAGCGTCTGGCTGGTCGGGGCCGGGCCAGGCGACCCAGAACTGCTGACGCGTAAGGCAGAGCGTCTGCTGCAACACGCAGATGTCGTTTTTTACGATGCTCTGGTGAGTGACGGGATACGCGCTCTCATCCCAAATCAGATACCGCAGCACTCGGTTGGTAAGCGCTCTGGCAGGCATTCTGTCCCACAACCCATGATCTGCGATTACATCGTCAAAGCGGCCTTGTCCGGCAAACGCGTGGTCCGGTTAAAAGGCGGCGATCCATCCATCTTTGGCAGAGCCAATGAAGAAATTGACGCCTGCCATGATGCGGGCATACCGATCCAAGTCTGCGCCGGTGTTACTACCGCGAGCGCAGCGGCAGCATCGCTTGCCACGTCCCTCACCACACGCGGGCTCGCCCGCCGGCTCACATTCGTGACCGCGCATACAAAGAACGGTGCTGTTCCTGATCTCGATTGGGCAGCCCTTGCTGACCCGCAGGCAACTATTGCGGTTTACATGGGCAAGGCCGCCGCTCCGCACATATCCAGCGGTCTTATGAATGCAGGAATAGCGCCCGATACGCCCGTGGTGCTTATCGAAAACGTCAGCCTGCCGAGCGCAAGTGAATTTCACACGCGGCTCGATATGCTGCCCATCGCGGCAACATCAGCGCTGGGCGATGGCCCGGCGATCATCCTGATCGGAGAGGCTATGCGATGCAGCGCAGAACGTGCACCAGCCCGCGCCCAAGCAATTGCAGAATTGACTGACAGTTTGGCTTAGTACTTGCGCTGCACCCGCTGACCTGCACAATCATTCAATGACAAAGCTTGTCGATATTCCCGTGCGCATCTCGGCTGGTGGGTCAGCGCGGCGGTTTGGCTCACCCAAGGGCCTGGCCAATCTTAACGGCGAGCGATTGATAGATGCTGTGATCAATCGATTGCGAGATCAGACTTCTGGTCCAATCGTAATCAATGGAAACACTGTTGGCCCTATGCTAAGCTTGACATGCCGATCATTGCTGACAGCCTGGATGAAATCGGCCCGTTAGCGGGCGTGCATGCCGCAATGGTCTGGGCAGGCGCATCCGGTTTCTATCACGTAGCAACCTGCACTATCGACGTACCGTTTCTGCCGACCAATACGCTCGCACAATTGGCTGGGGTCACGGAACATCAATTTGTTCCAGTGCAGGTCGCTGGCATCCGCTAATTGGGTATTGGCCAGTTGAATTGGCTGGCCAACTTGAAGCCCTCGTTGAGTCTGGGCCGCGTTCCGCACACGCCTGGGCTGAGCATTGTTCGGCGACTGTGAAAGAACTTCCCTTGGATGCAACGAGGCAGGATCCATTCTTCAATATCAATACTAAAGAGGACCTGGCAAAAATTGCCAAATAGATGTCCGCTTTCACCCCCAGAAGTGGACGCAACCTCCCTTCTGTTCCGCGATTGGAAGCTGACGATCGAGGGCGCTGGTATTTCGCCGCACTTCATAGAATCTTGCCGCGGGGCTTACAGAAGGCTCTGCACGTCAAGCGGTACGGGCAATACTATGCGAGACGAAATCCAAGCAGAGAAAACCTCGCCCCGGTTTTCGCCGGTAAATATGGTGTTTAACGAATAATTCGAGCGCTTTAGCGCGAAAGGAGCGCGGTTAGGACGCCTTAGGTGACTAATGCCGTCGATACCTTGCCAGCGTCAAAAGTTAAGAGCACGCTTCCCTGTGCCGCCTATCCCTACCCATCAAAACCCATATAAAATGTGGGATCATCTGCGGTATCGATTTTTCAGATCCCCATGTTTATCCATATATATATATATATCAATTATATAAAGGGATTGAATGGTAGCGGAGGAGGGACTTGAACCCCCGACACGCGGATTATGATTCCGCTGCTCTAACCACCTGAGCTACTCCGCCACACACAGCCTCTCAGGGCCGCACCGCATCAAACTGCACGTTGAGCGAGCGCGCCACTTAGGGCGGGCGCTTGCCTTGGTCAACCTTAGTTTTGTGCTCGTTCGACCGCCTCGTTCATCCGGATAACTTTGACCGCCAAACTGCGGTTAAACGCGCTGTCCACCGCGCGCCCAATTTCCGGCAGGCTTTGCGTGAGCTGTGCCAAAGCATCGCGGTCAAGCTGCGCCATGCGCATCGGCAAAACAACAGTCACAGTCGCGCTTGCGCCCTCGCCCGAAATGTGGCTGATCTCGCCTACAAATTCGCCTGCACCGCATTCGTTTACAAGCTGCCCATCGCGCATAATCGAGGCGCGGCCAGTGGCGATGTAGATAAGCGGCGGATCAATCTGGTTTTGCTCAATCAAAACGTGGCCAACATCGACGTCGTGCCATTGCATAAGGTCACGCAGACGGTTTTGTTTGGCAGGGTCCTCGATCCGCATGACGTGATCAAAGAGTTCTTGTTCCTCCCGCGTCATCGAACCGGCCCGCGCACGGCTCCACATTTGGAACAGCCTCGCAGCGTTTACGGCCAAGAACAAAAGGGCGATCACGAAACCCCCGCCCAGCGCGCCATGAAGTACGAAATAGAGCACACCGCCGGCACCGCTGATGAGGAGAAGCAGCCGCATATCGCGTACCTGGTGAGGGATCACGGCAAGGATCAAAGCGATCCCAGCGATCAGGCCAATGGCTGCATTCAGTTCGATAGTAATTCCCCTAATCTCGCTGAACCACATAAACCGGCCCAGCGATCCATTCCAAACCCCTTACACCAAACGCTCGCGCCCACGAAAGGCACATGTTTTGATATGTTGCCACGGGCCGTCTTGATAAAGGTGCAGTTCGAGCGCTGGGAACATGAAATGACGCTCTTCTATTGACGGAGCAAGAGCCGCTTGGAGAGCGCGGGCCTCGGATTTTGTGACCTTGTTTTGGACCGTGATATGAGGGCGCGGCTCGTAAAGGTCTTGGGCGGTAAGGCTTCCGTGGAAATGTTCCGCGATGAGGTCGCGCAAGGCAAGCAGCGGCCCGCTTTGCAGCGCTATAGCGGTGCCCTTGCCCAGATCCATGATGCCTGAGACATATCCTTCCGGCGGCGCAAATTCACGCGCGACTTGAGGTAGGAAATCCTTCAGCTCTTCGAACAGCGAGGGGGCAAAGGAATGAAACATGGTCACGTGGGCGTGAAGGTGATTGCGCGTCGCCGGGTAATGTTCGCAGCGCAGTGCATCTGCCCACCTCTGAATATCGGGCGGCAATGCAGCGGTCACAATGAACGGTCGGCCCACGGCGCGTCAGTCCATTTCGCCGCGCTGCCTGCGAAGTTCAAACCAGCGCCCAACAGCCTCGTTATGACCATTCAGCGTCTCGTTAAACTCGTGTCCCCCGGTGCCATCTGCCACCATGAAGAGGTAATTGTGATCCTCTGGGCTTAGAACCGCAGTAATGGTTTCGCGCCCGGGATTGGTGATCGGCCCGACCGGCAATCCAACGCGCGTGTAGGTGTTATAGCCGTTCACCGCAGCGATTTCAGACTGGCGAATGCGGCGGCCAAGCGGTTTACCCTTGGTGATGGGGTAGATGATAGTGGGATCAGCTTGCAGAAGCATGCCTGCGCGCACTCTGTTAGAATAGAGGCCAGCGACAGTGCCGCGTTCGGCAGCAGTGCCGACCTCTTTTTCCACAACGCTTGCAAGGATGAGAGCATCCCTGATGGTATCCACCGCTGCGTTCTCGCTGCGCTTAGCCCAAGCCTCGGCGAGAAAAAGGTCCATCGCGCCCTGCATCTGCTCGATCAGGCTCGCGCGCGACTGGCCGCGTTCATAGGAATAAGTGTCTGGCAGGATTGAGCCTTCAAGAGGCACATCAACCTCGCCTGTCAGCAACTCTTCGGCCATCACCCGCTCCCATACCAAAATGCTCGGCATGCCTTCGGGGATGGTGATAAAGCGGCGGATAACGTCGCCCGATTGGAACATGGCGAGGATATCGCCTTGGGTCATATCGGGTTTGAGCTCAAACTCGCCTGCTTGAATGGGGTCAGATGATCCGAAAATGCGCGCGTGGAGCAGGAAACCGTCGGCAGACGTGATGTGCCCTGCCGTCTCAAGGTTTTGGGCCGCAGACGCCAAGGAAGAGCCAGCCGGGATGAGGAAAGGCGTTCGCGCCTCAATCTTGGCCTCCCCCATGAAGCTCACGAGCATAACAGCTCCTGCGACAAACGCCGCAAGACCCAGCCCGACGATGATGCCGAGCTTGCGCATACGCTTAATCGACCTTCTGCATGACGATAGAGGCGTTGGTTCCGCCAAAGCCAAAGCTGTTGTTGAGCACCGCTTTAACTTCGCGTTTCTTCGCCTTCAAAGGCACAAGGTCGATGCCTTCAGTGCCCTCGTCTGGATTATGAAGATTGAGCGTTGGCGGCACGATCTGGTCGCGCATCGCCAGAATGCAGAACACCGCCTCAACCGCGCCAGCGCCGCCTAGGAGGTGGCCGATGGCGCTTTTGGTGGAACTCATCGAAGCCCCGCTAAGCCCATCACCAAGCACGCGCTTCACCGCTGCGAGTTCGATAGTGTCTGCCATGGTCGATGTGCCATGGGCGTTCACATAGTCGATATCACCCGGACCAAGACCAGCCTTCTTAAGCGCCATCTTCATCGCTAGCTCTGCGCCCTTGCCTTCGGGATGGGGGGCGGTGACGTGGTAGGCGTCGCCAGAGAGGCCATAGCCTGTGACTTCGGCGTAGATTTTCGCGCCGCGCGCTTTGGCATGCTCGTATTCTTCAAGCACGAGTACGCCTGCGCCTTCACCCATCACAAACCCCTCACGGTCTTTGTCATAAGGGCGACTCGCCTCGGTCGGGCGGTCGTTAAAACTGGTGTTCAATGCGCGCGCCTGTGCAAAGCCAGCGATGCCCAAGGGGTTTACCGTGCTCTCTGCGCCGCCTGCCAGCATGATATCGGCATCATCCATCGCAATCATGCGCGCGGCATCACCGATGGAGTGCGCGCCGGTCGAGCACGCCGTCACAACCGCGTGGTTGGGGCCCATAAACCCGTATTTGATCTGCACTTGCCCGGTAACCAGATTGATGAGGCGCCCGTGCACAAAGTGCGGGGAAACCCGGCCGGGACCGCGCTCATGCAGATTGACGCTTTCCTTCTCAATTCCCGGAAGACCGCCAATGCCGGCACCAATAGAACAGCCAACGCGTTCTTTTTGTTCGTCACTAAGTTCGGTGAGACCAGCATCCTCCAAGGCCTGACCTGCTGCATCAATGCCGTAAACGATAAAGGGATCGACCTGACGCTGGGTCTTGCCATCAACGCGTTTGTCCGCGTCAAAGCCCCATGGGTGGTCCTTGCCCTTTACCTCGCAAGCGATGGTGCATTTCTGCCCCTCAGGATCAAAGCTCGTAATCGGGCCAGCCCCGCTTTCGCCAGCGATAAGGTTAGTCCATGAGGTCTCCACATCTCCACCAAGCGGTGTGACTAGACCCAGACCGGTGACAACAACACGGCGCATTCAACTCTCCATAATTCCAATTGAGGGAGCAGATCCGTTTAATCCCAATACACTACAGGCCCGGCGGCCCTTGTGAAAGGGCCCGGGCCTGTCGGTCAGACGTCCGAGAAATGGACGCACTGAAGGCGATAAGCCCTAGGGCTTAGCCTCGAATAAATTAGGCTTGTGTTTCTTCGATGAACTTGGTCGCATCGCCGACGGTTGCGATCTTTTCAGCCGCATCATCGGGAATTTCCACACCAAACTCTTCTTCGAAAGCCATTACCAGCTCGACGATATCAAGGCTGTCTGCGCCCAGATCATCAATGAAGCTCGCTTCCTGAGTAACTTTGTCACCTTCGACGCCGAGATGTTCGACGACAATTTTCTGCACGCGGGTTGCAGTATCGCTCATGTGTATCCCTCTTAAACTGTGGGGTTTGAAACTTCTCAATTGCCCCTAGAGGTCGGTTGTAATGAGCGCAAGTCAAGATGTAATCTGTCTTGCAATATTAGCGGAAGAGCGCCTGTGTGTCGGCAAGCTCAATATCATCGCGGCCCTCAACGCTTTCCAATATCTTGTATTTGTGGGCATTTCCGAAGGTAACAAGCGCCGTAAGCCCTTGCCCGCTGACCTTATCAAGCTCGGCATTAATCAGATCAGTGTGGGCGCGATTTATCTGCGTCCATCCGCCAGCGCCCAAGTCTGCGTCAAAATACTTCTGATAAGGCTCGCGCGAGTCCCGAACCAGTGCATCGAACCGGGGCGTGTGAATGAACTCAGGGTCATCCCCGCGTCCTGCTAGCTTGCGGACATATTCCCGAATTGCCGCGCGGTGCTGAGCCCATTCACCGGCTCTTGAGGGGTCATTTTGGATACGGTCCAATGCCTCTGCCCGGTCACGAGCAATCTTACGCGTCCAGCCCGCGCCAGCACGGATTTCGAAGCCCAGTTCGCGGCTGAGCGGGAAAACAACGTCGGTATATTCGGGAAACACCTGCGTGCGCGGCTCATCCACCTCGCCGGTTTCGCGAAAGCTTGAGATCGCTTTCCCAATGCGGTCAGGAGGAATTTCGGCGATGATCACATCGGGCGCAGCTTTGCGGATCGCGGCCTCAAGCACGTCCAGCGAATAGGTTTCGCTTGCCCGGTGATTCGAGTGGATGACCCCCATCACATAGAGCCGGGTCTTCGGCGGCCCATCATCGGCCATGGCTGAACACCCCAGCACCATAGGCGAAGCTATTGCGGCGATGAGGCTTGTAGCGACAAAGGATCGGCGGCTCAGGGTCATAATTTCTCTTTCGGTTGCCTATGCATAGTTGTTACTGCTCTAACCATGAAGCGCTTCTTTTCCGATCAACAGATCCTCCATGCCCCGGTGCGCGAGCTTAACAATGGCGAATGGATGGATTTTGCCGAAAGCCCCGCGCGGGTTGCCTCAATGCTCAGTGTCCTCGGGCCAGTTGAGGCTCCAAAAGACCACGGGATGGAGCCCATTCTTGCCGTACACGATGCCGATTACACCGAATTTCTGCGAAATGCGCACGCCGATTGGCTCGCAGCGGGGCGCGAGGGTGATGCGATCGGTTATACATTTCCTGTCGTTCGCCGCCGGAAACTCGATCTCACACGAATTGACGGCAAGCTTGGGGCTTACGGTTTCGACGCCGCCACACCGATAGCCTGCGGCACCTGGGAGGCCGCCTATTGGGGCGCGCAAACGGCTCTGAGCGCCTTTGATGATGCGGCAAAGGGCAAAGCCCAGGCCTTCGCTTTATGCCGGCCACCCGGACACCATGCGGGCCGCGACTACTTCGGAGGCTACTGCTTCCTTAACAACGCCGCCATTGTTGCACAGGCCGCTGTCGATCAAAATCTTGGCCCCGCCGCGATCCTCGACGTGGATTACCACCACGGCAATGGCACTCAGGACATCTTCTATGATCGCAGCGATGTGCTCTTCGCCTCGATCCACGCTGATCCCAAAATGGACTACCCCTTTTTCTGGGGTCACGCCGACGAGGTGGGCGAAGGGGCCGGTGAAGGTGCAACCTTCAATCAGCCCTTGCCCCGAGGCACCACATGGGAAAGCTACGGCCCGGCCTTGGACCGCGCGCTTGAACGGATCGCGGGCTTCGGAGCGAAGTTTCTCGTCATTAGCTATGGCGCAGACACTTACGAGGCCGACCCCATCTCGCATTTGAAGCTTACAACAGGCGATATGCGACGGATTGGCGAGCGCATTTCAGCACTCGCCTTGCCTGCTGTAACGGTGATGGAAGGCGGCTATAATATCGAGGCTTTAGGAAGCAATGTGGACGCTTTCCTTGAGGGGCTAAAAGGCTAGACCAGCCCACCACGAACCATCGCAGCTAACGAACGCTTGAGCGAGGTGATGGAACGATCACCCCTCCCAATCCATAAGAGAGGTGGAAGCACGGCACATGAGGTGCCCGTGCCGAGCCACACCAACTCTCTCAAGGAGACCCATGAATAACATTGAAACAATCCAATCGCTTACACAGACAACTTTTGACTCGGTAGAAGGCTACAAATCAGCCATGCAGAAAGCCGAGAGCCCCGCGCTGAGGACCGCGCTCGATCGCCGTCTCACCTCGCGTCAACAGACACTCAGCAAGCTGAACAGCTTGCTTGAGAACCAGGGCGAAGAACGCATTACCTCGACAAGCATGAGCGGCGAAGCGCACCAACTGTTCACCAGCATCAGCGACGCCTTCTCGGATGGCGATGAAGCGGCCGCGAAACGCGTGGAAGAGGGCGAAGATTATATCGCCGAACAGTTCCGCGAAGCGCTGGAAGACAAGAATTTTGACGCAGCATCACGCTCGTTGATCCAGGACGCGTACAACGAAATCGCACAGGGCGAACGCTTGAGCGATATGCTCGAAAAGCAATACGCTTAAACCGGGAATGAATCGCAATTGGGGAATTGCGATACGAGCGTTGAGTGCACTCCTTGGCATAGGATCGCTGCCGCGCAGCCTGACTAGCGCAAGTTGAGAGGCGCTCCGCCCGCCATTTCAAACGATAATCTCCAATAAACCTTGGCGCGTGGTTCCCTATCTGGGATCGCGCGCCTTTTTATTGGCCACCTTCTTTTTTGGGCTGCTCGATCACCCGCAAAGCGAGCTCGCGCAATTGCGCAGGGGTTGCCTTGGATGGCGCGCCCATCATCAGGTCTTCACCCCTTTGGTTCATCGGGAATGCGATAACCTCGCGGATGGCTTCTTCGCCCGCGAGCAGCATCACGATGCGGTCGATACCCGGTGCAGACCCGCCGTGTGGCGGTGCGCCCAGTTTGAACGCCTCGATCATACCGCCGAACTCTTCGTCGACGGCGGCATTGTCGTAACCAGCAAGCTCAAACGCCTTGTACATGATGTCCGGGCGGTGGTTCCGAATGGCACCCGATGACAGCTCATAGCCGTTGCAGACGATGTCATATTGCCACGCCTTGATGTCGAGCGGGTCCATCGTCTCCAATGCTTGCATCTCGCCTTGCGGCATGGAAAATGGGTTGTGCGAGAAGTCGATTTTCTTCGCCTCATCGTCATATTCAAACATCGGGAAATCAACGATCCAGCAGAATTTGAAGCAATTTTGCTCAATAAGCTCCAATTGCTCGCCGACCTGCGTTCGCGCTGCGCCTGCGAGTTTGGCAGCGTCCTTTTCCTTACCAGCGGCAAAGAACAGGCCATCATCCGGACCAAGGCCAAGCTCGTTGTAAAGCTCTTCCATACGCTCTGGCCCATGGTTTTTGGCGATGGGACCGCCAAATTCGCCGCCCTTGCGGGTGACATAGCCAAGGCCAGCGAACCCTTCGCTGCGCGCCCAATTGTTCATATCATCAAAGAACTTGCGGCTTTTGTCAGCCGTGTTTGGCGCAGGCACCACGCGCACAACGCCGCCGCCGCCGACAATCTTTTCAAACAGACCAAAACCCGATTTTTCAAAGTGACTGGTGACATCCGAAATGATTAGGGGGTTACGAAGGTCAGGCTTATCCGTGCCGTATTTCGCCATCGCTTCGGCATATGGGATCCGCGGGAACTCACCTGATGGGGTCACGCTGAAGCCGCCTGAAAATTCCTCGAAAGTGCCAGCAAGCACAGGCTCCAACGCTTGGAACACATCTTCCTGCGTCACAAAGCTCATTTCGAAATCGAGCTGGTAGAATTCGAGTGACCGGTCAGCGCGAAGGTCTTCATCGCGGAAGCATGGCGCGATTTGGAAGTACCGGTCAAAGCCCGACACCATAAGCATTTGCTTGAACATCTGCGGCGCTTGAGGAAGCGCGTAGAAGTTGTTGGGATGCATCCGGCTTGGCACGAGAAAGTCACGCGCGCCCTCTGGTGAGGAGGCCGTCAGAATGGGAGTTTGGAACTCAGTAAAGCCCTGATCCGTCATACGTTTACGCAGCGATGTGATCACCTGTGAGCGCAGCATGATATTGCGGTGCATGGTTTCGCGGCGAAGGTCGAGAAAGCGGTACTTCAGGCGAATGTGCTCTGGGTACTCAAGCTCATCGGCCACCGGAAGCGGCAGTTCTTCCGCAGCCGATTGCACCTTGATCGCGCGCGCAAACACTTCAATCTCACCCGTCGCAAGCTTGGGGTTCACAGTGTCAGCCGAACGCGCCTTCACTTCACCATCAATCGTCACCACCGATTCAGCGCGCAGCTTGTCGAGCACGGCAAGCGCGGGCGAATCTTCATCAGCCACAATCTGCGTAATCCCGAAGTGATCGCGCAAATCGACGAACAGCACGCCGCCAAAGTCGCGTTTGCGGTGGACCCAGCCCGAAAGACGAACGGTTTCGCCAACGTCTTGAGCAGAAAGCTGTGCGCAATTGTGAGTACGATAGGCGTGCATCTAATTTCTTGTCCTATTTGCGTGTATGGCGCTAAGGGCGCAATGCTATTGAAACAGCGCGCAACAAACGCTGTGATATGGGCGCGCTAACAGGGGAAGGCACACGCTTTGTCAAGTCGCGTGAGACCTTTGATGACTGGCTCCGTTTGGGGCCGAGAGCGGCACTCCGCTCAAAACACAAGAAAAGATGCAAATGCAAATACACGAACTCATCACAACTTCTGACGCTCTTGCAGACCTTTGTGCGCGCCTCTCTCAAAGCGAATTCGTCGCCGTCGACACCGAATTCATGCGCGAAAACACCTATTGGCCTGAACTGTGTCTGGTGCAAATCGCCAACACCGAAGAGGCAGCGGCAGTCGACCCCTTGGCAGATGGCATAGACCTCTCCCCGCTGCTCGATCTGCTGACAAACAATGAGGAAGTGCTCAAAGTCTTCCACGCAGGCGGGCAGGACGTCGAGATCATCGTCAATCTGACCGGCAAAACACCTCAGCCGGTATTCGATACACAGATCGCCATGATGGCAATCAGCCAATCTGAACAGATCGGCTATGCCAACCTCGTCGATCATTGGCTGGGTATACAGATCGACAAAGGCGCGCGCTTTACCGATTGGAGCCGCAGACCTTTGACCGAACGCCAGATCGAATATGCGATTGGCGATGTGACTCATTTGTCGAAGATCTTCCCCAAGATCCTCAAAAAGCTCATCAAAACGGGCCGCGGCAATTGGCTTGATGCGGAGATGGAAAAGCTCGCTGACGCCTCCAATTACATCACCGACCCCGGCACCTCATGGAAGAAAATTCGCCAACCGGGCCGCAATCCTCAGGTATTGGGGCGCCTCAAAGATCTCGCCGGATGGCGCGAAGGCGAGGCGCAGCATAAGAATATCCCGCGCGGGCGCATCATGCGCGATGAAACACTGGCAGATATCGCCTCGCATCCGCCGAAGAAACAAAGTGACCTTGCTAAAGTGCGCGGACTTTCGAGTGCTTGGCGCGATAATGATATTGGCAAGCGATTGATGAAGGTTATTGCTGAGGCCGAGCCCCTGCCAAAATCGGAAATGCCCGAAAAGATGAAACGCGGCGCTCCGCTTGGCAAAGAGGGCGCTCTTGTAGCTGACCTCTTGAAATTACTATTGAAAATTCGTGCACGTGAGATCGACGTGGCTGCCCGCTTATTGACCCGTGCGGACGAGATGGAGGCATTGGCCGCCGGTGTGCGCGATCTTAAAGTCCTTCAAGGCTGGCGCTATGATGTCTTCGGCAAAGACGCGCTCGAATTGGTCGAAGGCAGGTTGGCGTTTGCTGTGAAGAACACCAAGCTTGTGATGACCCATATCGACGAAATGCAAGCGAGCATGGAAGAAGCCCTGGATGCGGAAGGGGACGCAGCGGCAGAAGACGCTTCGGATCCAGACGGCGCTCTGGCGGCTGAAGAAGCGCCCTCATGAGCACCTACCTTCCAACCATCAAACAGCTGCAATATCTGGTCGCTCTTCATGAAGCCGGGCATTTTGGCCGGGCAGCAGATGCAAGCTTTGTCTCGCAGTCTACGCTTTCAGCGGGGATACGCGAGCTGGAATCGCTCTTGGGCGTCACTTTGGTGGAGCGATCGCGCCGGGTCGTGCGATTCACCTCTCTTGGCGAGCAGGTTTTCGAAAAGGCAGGGAAAATCCTTCGCGAGGCAGAAGAGCTTGCCGATCTGGTTCAGGCGGCAGGCAAACCGCTTTCGGGGCAATTGCGCATGTCGGTGATCCCAACGATCGCGCCGTTTATGATCCCCCGGATTTTGCCGCGCCTCAAAAAAGAGCGTCCGGACCTTCAACTGATGCTGCGCGAAGAAGTCAGCCAGGATGCGATTGAATCTCTGCAACATGGCAGGGTTGATTGTGTTCTCTTGGCGCTGCCGTTTGATACAGGCGAGGTAGAGAGCGCGAAAATCTCCGATGACCAGCTCTATGTCGCTTTTCCGAAAGACGATCCGCGCATGCCGCCCGCCAGCGTTGACCCGGATTTGCTCGACCACGGCAGTCTGCTTTTGCTTGAGGACGGCCACTGCCTGCGCAATCATTCGCTGGCCGCCTGCAACCGTTCGGAACTTCGGGCAAGCGCCGGGATGATTGGCACATCGCTGCACACGCTGGTTCAGATGGTCGACAATGATCTGGGGCTGACGCTGCTGCCTGAAATGGCGCTGGATGCGGGAATACTAAGCGGCACTGAGGTCGTCGCCCGCCCTATGGAAAGCGGTATGGCGAAACGAGAGATTGCGCTTGTCTGGCGCAAAAATTCCCCGCGCAAGGCGGATTTCAAAATGCTCGCTGACGAACTGCGCGCGGGTTAAACGCGGACCTGCCTCAAAAGTCAGCCGCGCCCGCGATATGGGGCAACCCCTTGATCTGGCAGCCATAGACCCTCTGGCGGTGTGCCTGTCTGCCAGAACACATCAATCGGAATGCCGCCGCGCGGATACCAATATCCGCCAATCCGCAGCCATTTGGGTTTCATCTCTTCAGCCAGCCGCTGGCCAATTCCGACGGTCACATCTTCATGAAAGCCGTTGTGATTGCGGAAAGAGCCGAGGAACAGCTTGAGGCTTTTCGATTCTACAATCGTTTCACCCGGCGCATAATCAATCACCAAATGCGCAAAGTCGGGCTGGTTCGTGACCGGGCAAAGCGAGGTGAATTCTGGCGACACAAAGCGCACCAGATACATCGTGCCCGCACGCGGGTTGGGGACATAGTCGAGCACCGCATCGTCCGGAGAGTCAGGCAGCCGCGTCTGTTTGCCCAGATATGCAGGAGCGCCGGATGTATTTTCAGGTGTGGTATCCATGCCGCGCTGTTGCCGCGAAAGGCAGCGACTTGCAAGCCGCTATCTGGACCGTGCCGCAATGCGGCTTATGTGCAGGGCCCACGTGCTGAAATGGGCAAAGAGCGACGGGGTATGCTTAAGCTCGCAGTCAGGTCGAATGGAGCAGCTTTAAAGCAGAAGATCGTAGTATGATGCGTCCGGACGATAATATGCACTCGCAACAAGGCATGAAGGCCCGCCAGCGCACAGCGCTTGAGAACAGCGCTTGCCTGATTGCGCTATGCGCATTGGCTGCGTCTCCCGTGATGGCAGCGCAAGATCAGTCGGCTGAGACATTTTCGCTTCCCTCCGCGTCGCCAACCCCAACGCCTGCGCCGCAAGGGCCAGATGATGAACGCGTGGGCGTGCCAATCGCACCAAGGGTCATTGATCAAGGGCAAGACGCCGAACCTTCTCCCACTTCCCCCCTCTCCCACACCTTCACCCACAACGGCGGCCACAGCAACCTCTCGCTCACCCGCGCCATCTCAGCCGGGCGCACGCCAAAGCCCGCGCCCGGCTGCGCGAACCTCTGCACCATCCTCTGCGCCAACTCCTGCGCCAACTTCTGCGCCAACTCCTGCGCCAGCGGTGCGCAATGCCGAGGCAGACGGTGCGGAAATCGTCTTTGATGGACCCGCTGGTCCCGGATTTGATGCTCTGGATGAGCCCTTGGAAGACAAGGTCACTCGCAGCGCTGACGGATGGTACAGTGTCGATGATGAGGCGCAGGGCAGCGCCGCTGCGGACGCCAATGGAGCACCTAAACAAGGCCAGCCCCAGTCTGCGCCGCAAAACAGCAGCTCCCTTCTCGACAGATTGAGCGCGCAATCCTCGACTGTGGCAGCTCTGCTTGGCCTGATGGCACTTCTCGCAGCAATCCTTGGCTGGGTGTATTTGAAGCGCAAGCGGGAAGCGGAAAGCATTCTTGCTGGCACTGCCACAGTTCTGACCGCCGGAGTTCGCGCGTCGATGAAAGAGGAAGCGAGCGCTAAAAGCGCTGCTAGCGATACCAGCGCAGCTTCATCGCCGCTCGCGCACGCAAAGGAGACGCCAGGTGAACCCGCGCGTGACACTCAGCCTGAGCCTGAAACAGCAACTGAGCCCGACGCGGCACCTGCACGCGCGCCCGTTCAAACCAGCACGGCGGCAGAAAAGCCAGATTGGACGCCGCCGGTCCCCTCTGCGGCGACAGCCGCTGCGCAGCCACTGAAGCTTGATCTTTCGCTCGATATTGTCGGTGCAACCCGCAGCTTTATGCGTATGTCGGTTGAATTCACTCTGGAGGTTTCCAACCGGTCGGATAATCCGGTTAAGGATGTGAACATTGCCGGTGAACTGGCATCTGTAAAAGAGGGTGCAAATGGCATTGCCCCCATCGACAAAACGCAAAACATCGCGTCGATTGAGCGGATTGCGCCGGGACAAAGCCGAAGGGTAACCGGCACATTGCAGCTGCCCATTGGCGAAGTATCCACCATCAGGCAAAATGGGAAGCCGGTGGTTATTCCGCTCATGCATTTCCGGGTCGGAACAGCCAATCAGCACGCCATAAAACGCTCATTTGTTTTGGGAACGCCAAGCTCATCGAGTGTGACCAGAGTGCACCCGCTGATTTTTCAGGGCCCTCCCGGTTCGCTGACCCCTTTGCGCGCACAGCTCATCAAACAAACTTGACCCAATCGTGCTTGGCTAGCGCGTCCAGCGCCGCTAGCACAACCGAAGTATGACTGGAGAAACTGTGAGCCTGGTATCGACCCAATGGCTGGCTGGTCAGATTGATGCGGCGGCCAATGAGCCTGATGTGCTCATTCTTGATGCCTCGCACCATCTGCCGGGCGCGAAGCGTGACGCGCGTGCAGAATTTGCAGCAGGTCATATTCCGGGGGCGCGCTTTCTTGATCTGGCAAGTTTGACTGACACATCCTCAAGCGTTCCAGCAGCGCTCCCCTCACCGGGTCAAGTGGCAGCTCGGCTCGCTAAGTTAGGGGCATCACAAGGAACCACGATTGTTCTTTACGATGATAGCGCGGTGAAGACGTCGGCCCGTGCGTGGTTCGCTTTGTACGAGTGCGGGATCGCCGATGTGGCAGTCTTGGACGGCGGACTTGCAAAGTGGAGACGCGAGGATCGACCTTTGCAGCTTGGCGCCGCGCAGATCCAGCCGAGCGAACCTCCTATCGTGCGCACACCCACAAGAATAGCAGCCAAAGCCGATATGATTGCGAACTGCCAATCAGGCGGCACCCAAATAGTGGATGCGAGAGCCGCTGAGCGCGTATTTGGCACTGGCATTGATCCGGTTCACGGCGGTCAAAACGGACGTATCCCCTCCTCACTAAACTTGCCCTTCACGAAAGTATTCGGCGAAGATGGCTCTTACAAAACCCCCGAAGAACTGCGCGAATTGTTTGAAGCATCCGGTGCGGATTGGAAGCGGCCATTGGTGACCACCTGCGGGAGCGGGATCACGGCCTGTGTTCTATTTTTTGCAGCGCATCTGGCTGGCAAACATGATGTTATGCTTTACGATGGAAGCTGGCAGGAGTGGGAAGCCGATCCAATCACTCCCAAACAGCAAGGTCCGCTATGAGCACTTCTGACGACGAAAGCCCGCTGGGCAAAAGCACACGGCTAACCCATGCTGGAAGGCGTCCTGAATGGACGGGCCGAGTGGTGAACCCGCCCGTTTGGCGCGCCTCGACCCACCTTTACGAAAACGAAGCGCAGCGAAAGGCAGCTGGCGGCGCGCAGACCGATGGCCAATTTTTTTACGGGCGGCGCGGCGCGCCGACGCAGTGGGCGCTCGCCGAGGCGCTAACCCAGATTGAACCGGGTGCATTTGGCACCGTGCTTTACCCCAGCGGTGTCGCTGCCATCGCGGGCTGCTTATTAGCGGTCCTCCGCCCCGGCGATCACTTGCTGATGAGCGACAATGCCTATGACCCCACCCGCAGTATGGCCATGGGCCTGCTCGAACGAATGGGGATCACGCACAGCTTCTTTGATCCTCTCGATGTGGATGGATTTGCCGCGTTGGTGGAAGAAACATCCCCGCGCGCCGTGTGGTTTGAAAGCCCCGGCTCGCTCACCATGGAGGTGTGCGATGTGCCTGCGCTGGCTGCAATAGCGCGCGCGGCGAAGGCCGTCACCCTGATCGACAACACTTGGGCGAGCGCGCTTGGGTTTGCCGCTTTGACGCATGGCTGTGATATCGTGATGCAGAGTCTGTCCAAGCACGTGGGCGGACACTCTGACCTCATAATGGGATCGGCGAGCGCAGGTGAGCGCTGGTATAAGGCGCTGCGGCGCACCTCGCATGAGCTTGGCCAAGTCGTCTCCCCCGACGACGCCGCATTGGCTGCGCGCGGGCTTCGCACAATGAAAGTGCGCCTTGAGCAAGGCACCGCAAGCGCTCTTGCAATCGCTGAATGGCTGCACCGGCAACCTCAAGTCGAGCAAGTTTTGTGCCCTTTACTCCCCGGCGCGCCGGGTCATGAGCTTTGGAGCCGCGATTTTACCGGAGGATGCGGGCTCTTCAGCTTCGCTTTGAAAACCGATGATCCAGAGGCGAGCGGCAAGCTTGCAGACGCGCTTGACCTGTTCGGCATCGGTTACAGCTGGGGCGGGTTTGAAAGCCTTGTTTTGCCGATCTATCCCGGCAAACACAGAGCTGTGATGAAAGGGATCGCACAAGATGGCGCGCCGGGTGGTAATAGGCCAGCAGTTCGCCTATCCATCGGCCTTGAAGACCCGCAAGACCTGATCGCCGATCTGGCGCAGGGACTTGGAACATTGGACAATTAATGACAGCAACCACGCCCCAAACACCCGCAGCCGAAGAGACTGCTTCCAATGGGGAAGCCGCGCCAAGCCAGGCATGGGACCTCGCCGAAGAAGTGACTGCGGAAGAGGAAGTCGTCAGCGTTGCCGAAGGCGCAAAGGAAGGTTTGGCCGCACAAAGCGACACCCTTGGCGCGGTGATCAACACGCTCGACGACTGGGCGCTTGTGGTCGGCGACGTGCGTGTTTCGCTGTTTGATGTGGTGTTTTTGTTCGCCACAATCGGACTTGTCCTTACCGCAGCATGGACCATCACAAGGCTCGTGCGCAACCTAATCGGGCGCGTCTCCGCATTTGATGGCAGTCAGAAATTGCTGGCTGAGAAGCTTGCAACAATCATTATCTGGACGGTGGCCTTTTTCGTCACAATCGACCTCATCGGCATCGACTTAACCGCTCTGGCAATTTTCGGCGGTGCGTTTGGTCTGGCGATTGGTTTTGGTCTGCAAAAAACCTTCGGTAACCTCATCTCGGGCATTCTCTTATTGCTCGATAAGTCGATAAAGCCTGGCGATGTGATTTCGGTGACCGATCAGTCTGGCAGCGAGGCGGTAGGGCAAATCCGCAAGATCGGCATTCGCGCGATTTCCGTCATCACCCGCGATCAAACCGAGTATTTGATCCCCAATGAGCTGCTCATGACCAACCAGGTGGTAAACTGGTCCTACAGCTCAAAAGATGTGCGGGTTAAGGCTCCGGTTGGTGTTTCTTACGACAGCGATTTGGAGCTTGTCACCGAGCTTCTTTACAAAGCGGCTGAAGATGTTGACCGGGTGAGCAGCATTCCTAAGCCGCGCGTCAATGTTATGGAATTTGGCGACAATTCGGTGAATTTTGAATTGCGTTTCTGGATTCAGGATCCCGAAGGCGGCATCGCGAACATCCGGTCAGACGTGTACATGCGCATCTGGAAGTTGTTCAAAGAAAACGATATCGAAATCCCTTATCCTCAGCGCGATCTGCATCTGCGCCCTTCCAAGCAATTGGACACCCTCGTGGAGCTTATGAACGGCGATAATTAAGCTGCCGGATAAAGTTTCACGCCGCTGCCAATGCGGCCGCAAAAGCTTTCCTTCGCTTCCCCCAATCCATTCTCACTGGATTGATAGCCGCGCGCTCGCCATTTGGGCTTCATGGATACCGGCACTATATATCTTGTGGGCGCAGGACCGGGCAACCCCGACCTCCTGACGCTTCGCGCAGCGCGGCTGATCGAGGCCGCCGAAGTGATTGTGCACGACGGGCTGGTGAGCTCTGAGATCATGGCCATGGCACGCGATGATGCGCGGCTTATCTCGGTCGCAAAAAAACGTGCGCGCCACACTATGCCGCAAGACGATATCAACCTGCTGCTTGTCCGTCTGGCCCAGCAAGGTCACGATGTCGTGCGGCTGAAAGGCGGCGATCCGCTGATCTTTGGCCGCGGCGGGGAAGAGGCCGAACTTGCAAAAGCGCACGGTATGAAAGTCGAAATCGTGCCGGGTATCTCGGCTGCCAATGGAATGGCAGCGGCAACCCAAATCCCCCTCACCCACCGCGATCATGCTAGCATTGTCAGTTTTGTCGCAGGCCAATGCAAAGGTTTGTCGGATCAGGACTGGTCCGGGCTTGCAGGAAAGGGCCGAACTCTCGTGATCTACATGGGCGTCAAAACCTCGGCCCAGATCGCTGAAAAGCTGATGGCGGACGGCCTTACGCCTGATGTGCCCGTCGCTGTGGTCGAAAATGCCGCACGCGCCGATATGCGCGTTGTGCGCGGGCCTTTGGCGGAGCTTCCGGACCTTGTAAAAAGCCACAAGATCATATCCCCTGCGCTCATCGTCATCGGCGATGTGACTGCGCGCGAGGATGGGTATCTCGCGCAGATCGCCGTGGAAACGCACCAATGAACAAAGGCACTTCAATGAAAGTTCTCACTGGAAATGACCTGAAGACAGGCGATGTGATCTGGTGGACAGGCGAAGGCTGGTCGCGCCATGTTGATGATGCTGTGGACGCTAGCGAACGGGCTGAGCAAGTGCTCGCTGCCGAGGAGGCGGCCCTTCGCGTCAACGTGCCATACGTGATTGAGGCGAGCCGCGAGGACGACGGCAGCGTGCGCCCTGCCCACATCAAGGACCGCATCCGCGCCCTTGGACCCACCGTGCGTCAGGATTTGACGCTCAAACCCAAAGACCCCGAAGCGATTGATTGGGTAATATAGGCATGTCCTCAAGGTTTAATATCACCGAGATCAAACTCTCAAGTACTCTGGGAAGGAGCGGCACGCGGGCCGGGCTGGTTGCCCGGACAAGAGCGGCGACGCCCTCCAGTTTGCTTGAGAGTTTGACCGCTTTGGCGGCGGGCCAAAAGGCCCCGATTTCAGCGTTGTTCGTCAATCACGATGCTGTGGCATCGCTCACTCCTCACGCCTCAAAACCAAGGCCTTTTGGCTCCGTCTCGGCGAGATTTAACCTTGAGGACATGCCTTAATGTATAAGTATGACCAATATGACCAAGCGATGGTCGATGCCCGTGTCGAAGAATTCCGCGATCAGGCCCGCCGCCGCCTTGAAGGTTCGCTCTCAGAAGACGAGTTCAAGCCGCTGCGCTTGATGAACGGGCTCTATCTGCAACTTCACGCCTATATGCTGCGTGTGGCCATTCCCTATGGCACGCTCAACAGCGAGCAGATGACGGTGCTGGGCGATATCGCGGACAAATATGACCGCGGATATGGTCACTTCACCACGCGGCAGAACCTCCAGTACAATTGGATCAAACTGGAAGACACAGCCGACATTTTGGCAGACCTTGCCAAGGTCGAAATGCATGCCATCCAAACCTCGGGCAATTGCATCCGCAATATCTCGTCCGACCACTTCGCAGGCGCGAGCCATGACGAGCTGGTCGACCCGCGTCCTTATGCTGAGCTGATGCGCCAATGGTCGAGCTTCCACCCGGAGTTCACCTACCTGCCGCGCAAGTTCAAAATTTGCGTGATTGCGTCCGAGAAAGACCGTGCTGCGATGCGCCTGCACGATATCGGCGTGCAGATTGTCAAGAACGATGATGGCGAAATCGGCGCGCGCTTTTTTGCAGGCGGCGGCATGGGCCGCACTCCCATGATCGCGCCCATGATCCGCAACTTTGTGCCGCTCGATCAGTTGATCACCTATGCCGAGGCGTGCCTTCGCGTCTACAACCGCTATGGCCGCCGCGACAATAAGTACAAGGCGCGCATCAAGATTCTCGTCCATGAGCTGGGCCGCGACGAGTATGTTCGCCAGGTCGAAGACGAGTTCGCGCATATGCTCGAACAAGGCGTTGAGCCGCCGCGTGAGGAATTGGAGCGGATCAAGCCGTTCTTTGCTGATCCTGCGTTTGAAGAAGGGTCCAAGCAGGTGGATCGCTCCGATCCTGACTTTGCCCTTTGGGTGGACCGCAACACCAATCGTCACAAGCACGATAGCTATGTCTCAGCGGTGATTTCGCTGAAGCCCGTTGGCGGCATCCCCGGCGATGCAACCGGCGACCAAATGCGCCTGATGGCCAAGCTCGCCAAGCAGTACAGCTTTGACGAATTGCGTATCATGCACACGCAAAATGTCGTGCTGCCGCATGTGAAGATTGGCGATTTACACGCGCTCTGGACTGCGCTTGAGACCGCTGATCTCGGCGCGCCTAACCTCGACACAATTGAGGACATGATCGCATGCCCAGGCCTCGATTATTGCGCACTCGCCAATGCGCGTTCGATCCCGCTTGCACAGCGCATCTCAGAGCGTTTCGATGCCTCTGGTAAAACCGAGAAACTGGGCGAATTGAAGCTTAAAATCTCCGGCTGCATTAACGCCTGCGGGCACCACCACGCAGGCCACATCGGCATCCTTGGTGTCGATAAAAAGGGCCTTGAGAACTACCAACTTTCGCTCGGCGGATCTGAGGCGGAGGACACCAGCCTCGCCAAAATCACCGGCCCCGGCTTTACCGAAGACGGCGTGATCGAAGCGGTCGACACCGTCACCGATGTCTATCTCGCCAACCGCGAAGAAGGCGAGCGTTTCCTCGACACCTATCGCCGTATCGGCATGGCTCCGTTCAAGGAGGCGCTTTATGGATAATCCACTCGGCACGTCCCCCGACGAAGTGCAATTCCGCTTTCGCGATGACGAAGTCGTCGACCACGCAGCTGTCAAAGTCGATGCATGCTGCGACCAAACGAATGCCACCGCTGTCCGGATCGAACCGGGCGATGATGCGCGCGTGCTGCTGCCCTTCCTCGGCCGTTTGGCTCTGATCGAGGTCAACTTCCCCGCGTTTGGCGACGGGCGCGGATATTCCTCTGCCCGCATCTTGCGCGAAGCGGGTTTCACCGGAGAACTGCGCGCGGTGGGCGATGTGGGCATTGACCAACTCAGCCACATGCGCCGCTGCGGCTTTGACGCCTTTGCCCCGCAAAAGCCTCTCAACGAGGAAGACGCGACTCGCGCCTTTGCGACGTGGGAAAACGTATATCAGGCCACCGGAGATGGCCGCCGGACAATTCCACAAATCCGGCACGGAGGTTGACATGACCAAGCCAGAGTCCCCCGCTGCAATGGAAGAACGCAAAGTCGACACCCTCGATGTGTCACCGCGTTTCACCGAGCATGACGCTGTGCGCCTTAACCGTATGTTCCGTGGCTCTTCGACGCGGGAAATGCTTAAAGCCGTGATCGAGGGATCGCTTGCAGGCGATGTCGCGACCGTCTCTAGTTTTGGTGCAGAAAGCATTGTTCTGCTTCATCTCTTGGCCGAAGTTGATCGCAATATTCCCGTAATCTTCCTCGATACCGGCAAGCATTTTGCCGAGACAATCGAATACCGCGATGCGGTGGTTGAGCGGCTCGGCCTTACCAATCTGCAAATCCTGACGCCTGACGAGGCGGACTTGGCGAAGAAAGACGAAACGGGCCTGCGCTGGTCTTATGATCCCGATGGTTGCTGCGAAATTCGCAAAGTAAAGCCGCTGGAGAAGGCGCTCGACCGCTTTGATGCAAGCTTCACTGGCCGCAAGAGTTTTCAATCGGCCACACGGGCCAATTTGCCCCGCTTCGAAGTGGACACTTCGGATGCGGCAGGCCGTTTAAAAATTAACCCGCTGATCGACTGGTCGGCTGAAGACATCGCCGCATATCTCGAGGAACACGGCCTTCCCCGCCACCCGCTGGTCGCGCGCGGTTTCCCGAGCATTGGCTGTGAGCCTTGCACCCACAAGGTGGCTCCGGGCGAAGACCCGCGTTCAGGCCGGTGGAAAGGCTGGGACAAAACCGAATGCGGCATCCATAAGCCGGGCGAGGAACCGTTTCTGTAGGCCAATCGCGGTAGGCCCAAGCGCGTCAGAGCCAGCCCTTGTCCTTGTACCATTCGGCGGTCATTTTGAGGCCAGCCTCGCCGTCCCATACCGCTTGCCAGATCGAAATCGGCGGCGCGCGGCGCAGGTCGCTTACCCAATCCTTATGGAGCATATAGCCAACCCTATCCTCGGTTAGCTTGGCTTTTCCGCCGCGGATCAACCCGTCGAGCTTTGCGCCCCATTGCATGATTTGAGGCGGGAGCGGCGCGGCAATCGCATTGGGATTGCCCACCGCCTCGCCGATCATCTTGGCGAGATCCTTATGCGTATAGCCATAAGCATTGTCGTCCCATGGCTCGTACATTTGGCCCTTGGTTTTGGGGTTAAGCGGCACAAGCGCCAACAATAACCGCGCCAAATCCTCGACATGGATAAGCGAGCTTGCTCCTTCTGGCGGCACGGGAACAATGCCTAATTTGGCCGCTTTAAAAAGGTCGAGGTAATCCTTGTCGCCCGGGCCATAGACGCCTGGAGGACGCACGATGGTCCAGTTAAGGCCGCTGTCTTCCACGAGCTTCTCTGCGCGCGCCTTGGATGCGCCGTAAGCCGATAGGTCCGGTTCGCGCGCCGAAAGCGAGGATACGAATACGAAGCGTTCTATCCCGGCTGCCTTCACCGCCGCAATCATATTGGCGGTCCCGGTGACATTGGCCGCCTCGAACCGGCCCGGATTGGGCGTGTTTGTGAGCCCCGCAATATGGATTACCGCATCACAGCCTTGCACCAACTCGTCCAAGGACGCGGTGTTGTCGAGAGTGCCGGAAACCCACTCAACGCCTTCGCGCGGGACCGAGGCCTGCCGTGTCAATGCGCGCACCTTGATCGCCTTGTGCAAGGCCGCATCAAGCGTTGCCTTACCCACAAAGCCGGTGGCTCCCGTGATCGCAATTCTCGTCATGCCTTAGGTCTCATTCATGCACCATATGATCGCGGTGCACGACGGCTGCGCGCGGGGCATAACCGAGCTTTGCCTCTTGTTCTCCGCCAGACAGGCCAAGGATCGCGCGGCATTCCTCGCTTGAATATTCGACGAGGCCCTGTCCCAGCCGTTCCCCCTTGGGACCGTGCAAAGACACCAGAGCGCCGCGCGCAAACTCGCCTTCGACCTCGGTAAGGCCCGCAGCAAGCAGGCTCGCCCCGGCCAGAAGCGCGCTCACACAGCCTTCGTCCACGCTCAGCACGCCTTCGAGCGCTAGCCTCCCGCCAAGCCAGCTTTTGCGCGCATTGTCGCTTCGCACCGGCAGAAAGATCGTGCCCCGACCAGCCTCGACCGCCTTAGTGATCGCGGAGCTTTGCGTGCCGTTAATGATAGCAAGCGCGATCCCTGCGCGCTCTGCAATACGGGCGGCTTGAAGCTTGGATAGCATTCCGCCTGACCCCATGCCCGATGAGCTTTCGCCCGTCGCCATTGCGATGACTTCAGGCGTCACGCCCTCCACCCGCTCAATCAGCGCCGCGCCCTCTTCGCTTGGCGGCTTGTCATAAAGGCCGTCTACATCGGACAAGAGCAGCACCGCATCGGCATTGCCCGCCTGCGCCACGCGCGCGGCAAGCCGGTCATTGTCACCAAAACGGATTTCCTCGGTCGCAACGCTGTCGTTTTCATTGACCACTGGCATCGCGCCCGCCTCAAGCAAGCGGTCGAGCGTCGCAGCAGCATTGAGGTAACGGCGGCGATCCTCAAGATCGTCCAGTGTGACCAACATTTGGGCGGCCACAATATCGTGAGCACCCAGAACATCCGCCCACAGCTGCGCAAGAGCCACCTGGCCAACAGAGGCTGCGGCCTGCGCATCAGAAAGGCTCGCCCGCCCGCCTTTGGGCAAGCCAAGACGCGAGGCACCCAGCGCAATCGCCCCGGAGCTGACAACAATTATCTGAGCACCATTCTCGCGAAGGGTCGCCAGGTCTTTTGCAAGCGAGCGGATAAGCGCAGTATCAGGCTCGCCATCGCGGACAAGCAGCGCGCTGCCAACTTTGACAACGATGCGCCGCGCCTCGGCAATATCCTTAAGGCTTGTAACCGCCATGGGCTTTAGATCGGCGACCATTCGCCTTCGCCCTCAGCTTCGTCTTCAACCTCAACCGTCTTGGTCTCAGTAGAGGTCCGGTCAGGCAGATAGGAAAGCACAGCGTCGAGCAATTGCTCGATACCCTCGCCGCTTGCACCGGACACAGTAAAGACCTTGTCCGCGCCCGCTTCGACTAACTCCTTAGAAAACGCCTCGGCCAATTCCGCATCGGCCAAATCGAGCTTGTTCAATGCAATCAGCTGCGGCTTATCCTCAAGGCCCGCGCCATAAGCGGCAAGCTCATCGCGCACGACGCCCATGGCCTGTGCGGGATCATCGCCTGCAATGTCGATCAAATGGATCAGCACACGGCAGCGCTCAATATGGCCCAGAAACCGGTCGCCAATGCCAGCGCCATCCGCTGCACCCTCGATCAGGCCCGGAATGTCGGCGAGCACAAACTCGCGCTGCCGGTGACGCACAACCCCAAGTTTGGGGATGAGGGTCGTAAAGGCATAGTGTCCGACTTTGGCCTGAGCATTCGAAACCGCATTGATGAAAGTCGATTTGCCCGCATTGGGAAGGCCCAAAAGCCCCACATCGGCGAGCAATTTAAGGCGCAGCCACACCCACATTTCTTCGGATGGTTCACCCGGTTGGTGCTGCCTTGGCGCGCGGTTGGTGGAGCTTTTGTAAGAGGCATTCCCGCGTCCGCCCATGCCGCCCTCAAGGAAGACCTCGCGCTGCCCCACTTCTGTGAAGTCGGCAAGTACTTCCTCTTTATCCTCAGACAGTACCTGCGTACCCACAGGCACTTGGATCACAAGGTCCTTGGCGCTTGCCCCAGTTTTGTCTTTGCCCTGTCCGTGCGCGCCGCGCTTGGCTTTGAAGTGCTGCGAATAGCGAAAGTCGATGAGCGTGTTGAGACCTTGAACGGCTTCGAGCACGATGTCGCCGCCCTTGCCGCCATTGCCGCCATCGGGGCCGCCATATTCGATGTATTTCTCGCGCCGGAACGAAACCGCACCGGGGCCGCCGGCACCCGATTGAAGATAGATTTTGGCTTGATCCAGAAAGTGCATTTTTTTAGCCTTAAGCGCCGGCGGGGACCTCGCCCCCTTAGGCTTTCCTCGCCTTCCCCTTTGCCCAAATCAATTAAGGCCTAAGGCTCGGCTGCGGGCGCACGCCCAAAAACGTCTTGGCACACTCGCGGTCACCGATGTAACCGTCTGGCGTTGGACGTCTGGTCGCCTCTAAAGCTCCCGCATAACAACCGCAAGCGCAGCGTCAGCTTGAGCCAGCCCTTTCGCTGTCACTTGTGACCGGCTGAGTCACAGGCTGAGAGACGACATTCTCTTGAACGGGCACCACCGGAACATCAGCGCCGGTTTGCTGATCCGTGACTGCCCCCGCAGCCGTTGTCGGCGTGGCCAAGGTCGAAGATGGGTTACTCTGGGCACTTGGCACTTCCATACCGTTGGCCTGCGCTTCCTGCACTGCGACCCAGCCCGGCTGCGAGGCTCCATAGCGCTCACCATATTGTGCGTCCCACTGCGCAGACTCGCGCTGGTAGCGTTCATAGTCGCTAAAGAAGGTTTCGAATGGCGTTCGAAGTCCGGCAAAATTTGCTTTTGCAAACACTGAAGGATCGCTTGGAGGGGCTGCTAAATAGCGGTTCGAGACATCCAGCGCCGCGCGGCAGAACCCAGCGCGTGCAGGTGGAAGTGCGAAATAGTTATAAACCGAGGTCATATGCGCCTCGCGCGCGAGGATACCAGCACGCCGTCCGCCGTTTTCCTGGCGATACGTCCGGTCAATCCGGTCATTCACCTTCTTAAGCGCGCGCGCATGCTTTTTGATATAGGCGCTGTAGCCGGTCAGGATTGGCTGATACTGAGCCGCCGTGCAATTGAGCGCTGCAACATTCCAAGCAGAGCGGAAGTGCCAAATATCCTCATCCTCTGATCTTCCGGTGTTGATCGTCTCCCTTTGTCCGCTCGCATCCTTGCCCGGCATGGTCATCACATAGGAGGCCCCGCCCGGAGGCAGCGGTCTGAAAGGGATGCGCTCGGCTGCTGGTGGCGGCGGCGGCGGTGGAGGCGGCGGCGGGGCAGGCGTTGCACATGCAGAAACAAGTGAGACCGCAAGAGCTGCTCCCACAATCTTAATTGGGGTACTTTTCAAAGGCGCATCTGGTTTTGCAAACATCTTTGAATTGCCGCGATCTCTTGTCATTTTATTATCCCTTGCCCGCTCAAACCTGCGGGGCTGCACCATGATATGAACACGCTTGATGTGCAATGGCGTCTGGTGAAAGGCACCTTACACAAAGCTCGCTTTGTCTTGCCGGTGACATGAATGTCACCTGACAAAAGAAAAAGTCCGAGACCTTTTCGTAAGGCCCCGGACTTTTCGTAGTTCTGACAGAGCCTTGCTACAGGCAGGCTAACTATTCGCGGCTACCGAGAAAATTCAGCAGAAACATGAACATATTCACAAAGTCGAGATACAGGCTAACCGCACCCATGATCACAGCTTTGCCCATGAAATCAGTCCCGCGCAGGTACTGATAATCGTTCTTGAGGCGCTGTGTGTCGTAAGCGGTGAGGCCTGCGAAAATCAGAACGCCAAGGCCGCTGATCACGAATGCAAGCGGGCCAGAGCCGATGAACATGTTGGCGATGCTAGCCACGATCAGGCCGATTACGCCCATAATCAGGAACGAACCCATGCCCGACAGGTCTTTCTTTGTCGTATAGCCGAAGAGCGAAAGTCCTGCGAAGGCCGCGGCGGTCGCGAAGAAAGTCACTGCGATAGACTCGCCGGTGTAGATGAGGAAGATCGTCGACATGGACAGACCCATCACGGTTGCAAATGACCAAAACACAATCTGGAGCGTGCCTTGGCTCATTTTGTGAAGGCCAAAATTCATCGCAAGGATAAATCCAAGCGGTGCAAGAGCAACGATCCACATAAGCGGACCGTTTGCAAAAACATATGCAAGACCGGTTGCCGCAGCGCCCGCTGCGACAATGCCTGTCAGCAGAACCGCTGAACCCATATAGTTGTAAATCGAAAGCATGTAGGAACGCAGACCTTCATCATAGGTCTCACGTCCGGCGACATCTCCGCCCGCGCGGGGCACAGAACCAAATTGTTGCGACTCTTTCCAATCAGACATTTTGGATCCCTTTGTCTCCAATGATGACACGAGAATACGTGCCGTATGTGGCCAATATTGGCATTTTGCGCGCGGTTTTCAAGCAAAACCGGTTGAGTTTCGACGAATGTCATTCATATAAGAGCGAAATATAATTAACGAAGCGTTTCAACCAACACTCGCAGACAGCTCAGAGCCGCGTTTGGCCGTCGCATCGAGCGTTTTGGTGAGAAGCTCAACGAGTGCTTTTTCCGCATCGAGTACGTTCAAACCCTGTCGGGTCATGCCTCCCGGGCTTGCAACTTGATCCGCCAGCTTTCCCGGTGACACCTCTGACCGCGCGGCAAGCGCAGAAGCGCCCTCAACCATCGTCAAAGCCAGCGCGGTCGCCTGCGTCTTTTCAAGGCCGAGAGTGGTCGCAGCTTCGGCCAAGGCATCAATAAAGCGGTAGACAAAGCCCGGCCCCGATCCGGCAAGCGCCGTCACAAGATCAAATTTTACTTCATCCTCAAGCCACAGCGCCGTGCCGAGCGGATCGAAAAACGCGTGAGCACCCTCGCGCTCACCTTCGTCCATCCCGTCCTGTGCAAGAATGATCGGAGACTTGTTCACCCGGCTCGCAAGGTTTGGCATCACGCGTATGTGCGATGAGGCGTCCGGATATGCTCCTTTAAGCTGCTCCAAGGTGATCCCCGCGAGCAAGGAGTAAACCGCCACACCTTCCCCGGTAAGCGCCTGAATTTCCGGCGAACGCTCGCCGAGTTGCTGGGGTTTGAAACCGAGCATCACTGCATCATGGTCACCGACTGCAATGGCCTCTGACACGTCACGGTAAAGAGGGACACCTTCAGGGGCTTCCTCAAGCGATTTGCTTAGGATCGAGAACCGCGACCGTTCAAAACCAGCGGCAAACCAGCCGGCCAGCATGGCCCCGGCCATATTGCCGCAGCCGATGATGAGAAGTTTTTTGATCTGCGCCATTGAATCCACCCAAGCCTATGCCCTTCACAGTCTGCCAATCGCTTCACCGCCGATGGTTACGCCTCGCCTGCTGCGTCAACCATAGCAGCGTCAAGTGCGGCGCGCGGGGATTTGTCTCCCCACAGCACGAATTGGAACGCGGGGTAGAACCGGTCGCACTCGTCAATCGCGTTCTCGACCAGTGCCTGAGCCTGCGTAATCGAGAGCATTCCATCATCCCCCAAAAGCGCACCGTGCCGGTAAATCAAAACATCGCCTTGTGACCAAATATCAAAATGACCCAGCCACACCTGCTCATTCACGAGGCTCAAAAGCTCATATGCGCTTGGCTTCTTTTCCGACGTTACCCGAATATCTGGAAGACACAGGAACTGAAGCACATTGTCCTGAGCGCGCCAGATCGCACGCAGCTGGTACTTCGTCCAGCTCCCCTGAACCTCGCCTACCAGCTCGTCGTCAGAGACAATCTCGCTGCTCCAACCGCGCGCTTCAAACAGCGCAGCGAGCATCTCGATCGGCGCTGCATCATCGTCGGAAGGGTATTCCTGCTCGCGCGGTCTCATGCTTCACCTCGCGTGCTATCGCTCGCAGGTAAGATCTGGACCAAAGTGATCCGGGATTTTGGGCTCTTTTGCATCGGCTTCTGAGATGCACCTTGATCTTGCCGTTTGGCAATCCGCCGCAGCCCCAAGTCTTGGGGAGAAGTCTCTTGGCTTGTTCAAACCCTGTGCACAGAAAGCCGGGGAAGAATGTAAAAACCTACTTAAGCTCTTTGATCTCAGTGCCTTCAGGGCTTGTATAGGCGAAGGTTTCGATCCCCTTCTCACCTAAGGCATTTATCAGACGCCGCGCCTCGTTGTTGTTTTCAATCGGCCCGGCAAGCAAGCGATTGGCCCTGCCCCAAGGGGTAACATGAGGCTCATATTCACCAAGCAAATCGGCCGCTTTGCGTGAAAACCGCCGCCAATCAAACTTGAGCGCCTGCACATCCCGGCCCGTTGCAAGTTGCACCCAGACCCGGCGCGGATGCTCTGGCTGCGCTACCTCAGCTGCAGGCACGACCTCACGTGGTACTTCGATTGCGGCGATATCAACAGCATCGGCCTGCCGCTGGGTCTGGGATGTATCGGCTATGCCGAAATCAGCAAATGCATCCGCCACACTGGCGGGAACATCGGCTGGGACAGGGCCTGGATCTGGGACAGGCTCTGGGGCTGGGACTGGGTCAGAAACAACAGGAGCATCTGCGATAGCGGCGGGCACAACTGCGGCAGGGGCGACAGGTGCAGGGGCAACAGGTCCAGGGGCAACAGGTGCAGGTTCCGGCTGAGTGCTACCTTCAATCTGCCGCGTTGCAGGCCGGAGAGAAGTCTCAACCTCTCTTATGGCGATACGCGGAAGACCTGGGCTCCCATCGCTTTCGACCATGGCCGGTTCAGGATCGGGTGATGGTATGCTTGACGAGCTTGCAACCCCTTCCACTACAGCCGCTGTATCTGGCCTTGCCGGGGACCCTAAAGGTTCACCTTGAGGTTCAAGCAGTGCACCACTCTCGCTCTCCGCAACAAATCGAGCAATGCGCGGGTCTTCGCGTCCGATATCGGCCGCCTTTGGGAAAATGCCCAAGTTCGCGGCAGCCGCCTGCTGAGCCGGGGTGAGGCGCGGCATATAGGCAAGATAGGGATTGATACGCGCTGCAAGATCGGGGGGCATAACCGAATTGACTATCCCCTCAGCCCGCTCTTGTTCCCCCAGAATTGCCAAGCCGAATGCACGCGCCCGAAACGCAGCCACATCTCGCGCTTCGAGCAAGGGAGCGAGTGTCTCCTGAAACCCTCCCGCGTCTCCTGAAATTGCCTGACTGATCGCAAGGCGCCTACGAAGCTCATCATCTTGAGGTGATAGATCAATCGCAGATGCATAGACCTCTTGAGCGGCTTCTTGATCTCCCAGCAGATCGAATGCCAAAGCGCGCGGACCAAGCACATCGCGCTGTACAGCGCCCGCGTTTTGCGCCTCGTCCAGCAAAGGGAGCGCTTCCACGGGGCGGCCTGAGCGCAAATACACCCTTGCCAGGCCCAATTTGATGCGCGGGTCATTGGGCGAACGCCTCGGCTGCGCTCGCGTAAAAGCCAATGGCTGCATCAAGATCGTCAACCGCAACAGAGGCATCTCCTGCTTCAAGGAGCGCGGCAGTGCTGCGCGGACGGCGCGCCAATTCAAGCAAAGCGCGGTTCAGACGCTGCACCTGCTGAGAGGGGAGAGGCTGCACCACCTCACGGGCGGTTGATTGCTGCGCCTGAAGCGCTGACGCCCCAAAGATGGCACAGCCAGCGGCAAGAGCGCTTCCAAAAGCAGCGAGATAAATAGGTTTCACAGACCAGAAGGTAACAGCATTAACCAACCCGCGAAAAGCCCCCAATTCATCAAGGGCCCATCGTTTAAGACAAATGGCACTGCCCGAGAGGTGAACCGGGCAATGTTATTTGCAATCGGTTATTGGTTGTTTTGACGTCCAAGGAAACGGGGAATCGATAGCGCTGGTGCATCATCATCGCCGTCCTCGTCCTCCTCGCCGTCCTCATCATCAGCGCCTGCGGAAGAACGAGACAGATTGGCCATTCGCTCAAACAGGGTGGCCCCTCCGCCGGATGCAGAACCGCCAGATGCACTGCCACCAGATGCAGAACCGCCAGATGCTGAGCCACCAGATGCAGAGCCGCTGCGGTCAGAACCATCGCCAGGATCGCCGGAAGATTCGCCGCCTGAAGCAGCGCTACTGTCAGAACCAGATCCGCCGCGCGATTCAACCTGCTCATTACGCTCAGCCAAACGATCAGCATCAGCCAGCAGATCGCCATCGCCGTCATGTGTCGAGGCATCTTGCGCGGCAGCCCATTGCACAGAGGTCGATTCGTCCGCAGCGCTTTCTTGGAACTCAGCCCCGAGATCTAGCGCCTCTTCTCCATGACCTGCATCATCATCGTCTGCACCGCGAAGCCCTGCGAGAGGGTCAATGATCTCGTCAACATCATCGTCCCCGTCGCCCATGTCGTCGCCAGCCTGCATGCCGGAGAGATCGAAGGGCTCTGCTGGACCTTTCTTGGCAATGAGGTCCGTGGCCGTGTCAGCTTCAGGCTCCGCCTCGCCCGCCTCCACTTCGCCCTCGGGGGAATCATTAACGGAATTCGGAATTACCGGGATCCGGGGCGCAGCCCCGAGCGCATCAGCCTCGGGTTCCGGCTCACTTATCGTCTCTTCGGCTTTGGCTTCCTGCTGCGTCTCTGTTTGCGCGGCAAGGTCGAGCACTGGCCGCTTCGGCGTGCGCGATGTTGCAAAGCTTTGCGGCGCAGCGCGCGGTGCTTCAGCTCCAGCGATCTGTTCTATGCCGGTCGCAACCACGGAGATACGAATTTTGTTATCCATATCGGGATTAAACGCGCTGCCCCAGATGATGTTGGCGTCCTCGTCCACCAGATCGCGGATGTAGTTGGCCGCTTCATCGAGCTCCATCAGCGTCATGTCTTCGCCGCCGATGATCGAGATGATCACGCCGCGCGCACCTTGCATGGACACGCCATCAAGAAGCGGGTTTGCGATCGCCTGTTCAGCAGCGTTGAGCGCGCGGTTTTCACCCTCGCCCTCACCTGTACCCATCATCGCCTTGCCCATCTCGCTCATCACGGCGCGGATATCCGCAAAATCGAGGTTGATAAGGCCCGGATTGACGATCAGATCAGTGATCGAGCGTACGCCTTGCTGGAGCACTTCGTCGGCCAGCTGGAAGGCCTGTTTGAAGGTCGTCTCAGGCTTGGCGACAAGGAACAGGTTCTGGTTCGGGATCACGATCAGAGTGTCGACATGCTCCTGAAGTTCAGCAATCCCCGCTTCGGCCGCGCGCATACGGCGCGTGCCTTCGAACAGGAATGGTTTGGTCACAACGCCGACGGTGAGAACACCTTTGCGCCGCGCAGCCTCCGCGATCACAGGCGCTGCGCCCGTACCGGTGCCTCCACCCATGCCAGCGGCTATGAAGACCATGTTGACGCCTTCAAGTGCCTCTTCGATCTGCTCAACGGTCTCTTCTGCAGCCGCTTTGCCCACTTCGGGCCGCGCACCTGCACCAAGGCCGCCGGTGATATCCGGGCCTAGCTGAATGCGAGTTTCGGCAGGCGAGGAATTCAGCGCCTGCGCGTCCGTATTCGCGGCGATAAACTCTACGCCCTCGATCTCGGACTCAATCATATTGGTGATCGCATTGCCGCCAGCGCCGCCAATCCCGACAACCGTTATACGGGGGCGGAGATCGTCAGTTGCAGCTGGTCCGATATTGATGCTCATGGCCTTAATCCTCCAGACCTTTAGGGCTAAGTATGCACGCGTGCCCTAAGGTATGACTTCTGTGACACATTCATCATGTGTCTGTTATACTTAACACTTCCTTATCCACAGAGTGTATTTAACCATAGCGCGCTGGATTTGCATGCGTTTTTCGACCAAGCAATTGTAATTTTGGTTAAATTTAGAAGTTTTCCTTTAGCGCCCGCCACAACCTCGACACGCCTGTGAACAGGCTAACCGATCCGCCGAAATTGTGCGCTTCAGCATAACGGCTTCCGACAGCGCGAATATCCACCGGATCAACAGCGGCATAGAGGCACAGTCCTGCAAGCCCTGAGAAGCCTGGCGTCGCGTGCGCCTCTGGCATACCGGTGAGTGCCGGTGCCCGGCCAATCCGCACGGGCATCGCTAGCGCGCTTTGTGCAAAGTCGGCAAGCCCGGCGAGCTCTGCCCCGCCACCTGTGAGAACAACTTGACCGCCGCGAACACCGGCAAAGCCCAATTCTTTGAGCGCCGTGCCGATCTCTCCCATCAGTTGCGATTGGCTCTGGGTGATGACCGATATGAGGTCAGCGCGCGCTATCCGGTTTTTGTCATCGGCCCCGCGCGCATTCGAAGTGCCAGCAACACCCTCTGTCTCATTGGGGCCATGGACGGGGATCATCTCGCGGTGATCGCTTGGGCTAGCGATGGCTGAACCCGATACACATTTGAGCCGCTCTGCTTGGAAACGCCGGATGCCAAAAGCGCTCGCAACGGCGTCTGTGATATCGCCGGAACCCAGAGGAATGGACTTGAGGCCAAGCAGCATTCCCGCCGCAAACACCGATACATTGGTCACATCAGAGCCGATCTCGACCAAAGCCACTCCCAGATCGCGTTCCTCATCGGTCAGACAGGAATAACCCGAGGCGAGCGGCGCCGCGACGACGGCTTCGACCTCAAGATGAGCGTTTTGCACCGCCTCCATAAGATTGCGCACGGGCGCCCCGTCCGCGAGCATTACATGGATATCGACGCCTAAGCGTTCGGCATGAAGGCCGCGCGGGTTTGCGACCCCGTGCGCGCCGTCCAAAGTGTAATGCGCTGGTATTGCGTGAAGGACGCTGCGTCCATCAGGGTGGATCATATCGCGCGCTTCAAGAAGGAGGTGTTCGATGTCCTCTTCCTCAATCCTGCGTCCGCCAATATCAATCTCGACCTTGGAAATCGTGCTTTTGAGCCCGGCACCTGCGCACGCGATCCAAACGCTTTGTACATTGGTGCCCGCGTTCTTCTCCGCACGCTCCACCGCATCGCGAATGGCATATGTCGCAGCCTTCATATCGGTGACATAACCGCGCTTGACGCCGTTGCTTGCTCTGTGACCAGAGCCCAGAACCACAAGATCGCCCGTCTCGGTCTCGCCCATGATCATCGCCGAAATGCGGAATGAGCCCACATTGACTGCGCCAAAGACTTTAGCCAATCTGGCCTGTGCGGCGCGCGCTTTCGAAGGAGCGGGTTTGGGAGCGGATTTAGTGCGAGCCATTGTTTTTCCTATTTACGACCCCGTCATTTCAACTGCGTCGGCGCGGCCAGGCACACGCATGTAAATGCGAGGGGGGCTGCGCATATCGAATGTTGCGACTTGCCCTCCGATCAATCGGTTTTGTCCATCCATGCGTGCAAATTTGACCAGAGCTGTGGCGGAAGGCTCTGCGCCTTCTGGAAGGGCGAGCACTTGTCCGCTTTTGAACGAAATGTTCCAGCGGCGATTTCCGACCCATTCAGCAGCTTCGACTTGGGGACCCAAGGCAGGCGCAGAGGCCAGCAAGGCCTCAAGCGGTGCAACCTGCATGTTTGAACCCGGACCAGAGATGATCATTTCGTCGCCGATTTTGTCCCTGGCAACCGGTTCCAATTCGACGCCTTCTGCGTCAATCAGCATCATGCGGTCGGGCTTTTCAAGCACTGCGTGAGGAGTGCGTTCAACAATGTCGATGACGAGCGTTGAGGGCAGTTGTACCGAGATACGCGCGTCTTTGACCCATGGAAGCTCGCGCAATTCCTCGCGCAGCGCCTCAAGCTCCACCGCGGGCATTGGCCGGTCTTTTTGCGCAAGAGCACGGGCATAGATTTGCTGTTCATCCATGCGCGACGTGCCGGTGACGCGGACGTGTTTCACCTCAAACCCGGCATCCGACGCGAGCACTGCGACCTGAGCCTTAGCCATGGCGGGAACACCGGCAAGGTTGGCGATCACGAAGGCGATACCGACAGCGCCGCCGATGATGAGAGTGAGCCAGATCGTACTCCACTGCTCTTCGGTGAACGGCAGCCAGCCCATGATTGTGTCGAGAACACCGCCAGTCTTCGCCTTCGCGCGGCGCGCGGTGGCCGCACGGCTTTGTGATTTGGCAGCGCGGCGGACGCCCTTGGTGCCTGAACGCGTAATTCTAGCCATTTGCGCCCTCCACTCGTTTGATCTTGTCTTGATGCACTCTGATCGCTTCCATCACGATCAGTTCAACCAGTTCGGCATAGCCAATGTCCGCGTGGCGCGCCTGTTCAGGGACGAGGCTTAGCGGGGTCATGCCCGGCTGCGTGTTGGTTTCGAGGACGAACACGCCCTCTTCGCCCAATTCCTCATCCCAGCGATAGTCCGTGCGGCTGGTGCCGTGGCAGCCCAGAATTTGATGCGCCTTAACGGCGTATTCTTCGCAGAGTGCTGCGATCTCAGCCGGGATTTTGGCAGGGCACACATGCTGCGTGCGCCCCTCGGTGTATTTGTTTTCGTAGTCGTAGAACCCATTATCGACGATCAGTTCCGTGACGCCGAGCGCGCGTGGCCCCGCCGGCCCGTCGATGACAGCGGTGGTAAGTTCGCGGCCCTTGATGAAGGGTTCGGCGAGCAGTTCTGAAAACTCCTGCCAAGGGCCTTTCGCATCGCGTGCAATCGGATTGCCGACGTTGGAGTCCTCAGTGATGATCGCAACGCCCACTGACGACCCTTCATTGACGGGCTTGAGCACGTAAGGGCGCGGCAAGGGATCGCGCTCGTAAAGCTCCTCGCAAGGCACAATCCGACCGCCCGGCATCGGGATGCCATGCGGGGTGAGCGCCTGCTTGGTCAGCTGCTTGTCGATGGCGATGACAGAGGTCGCGAGGCCAGAGTGGGTGTAAGCAATCCCCATAAGGTCGAGCATCCCTTGGACGCTCCCATCTTCACCCGGAACGCCGTGGAGCGCGTTGAACACAACGTCGGGATTGGCCGCAGCGATCTTGGCCGCCACATCGCGGTCCATGTCGATTTGCGTGACGCGGTGCCCATTCATCTCAAGCGCATCGGCAATCCCTGCGCCTGACATGAGAGAGACCTCCCGCTCATTCGCCCAGCCGCCCATAAGGACGACGATGTGAAGGGGGTTTGCGGGGGGCGTCATACCCGCCCCACCCGGCGGATTTCCCACTCCAGTTGAATGTCTGAATTGGCGTAGACTTTCTCGCGCACCAGCTCGCCCAGTTCCTCGATTTCGGTCGAGGTGGCGGTGCCTGTGTTTATGAGGAAATTGCAGTGCTTTTCGCTGACCTGTGCCCCGCCGTGGGTGAAGCCGCGAAGGCCAGCATCATCAATCAGTTTCCAGCTCGAATGCCCCTCAGGGTTTTTGAAAGTCGAGCCACCGGTCATCGAACCGATGGGCTGGCTCTCTTTGCGAGCGTTGGAGATGCGCGCCATGTCGGCCTTGATCTCATCTGCGTCACCGGGAAAGCCTTCAAAGCGCACCGCGACGACCACCGCGCCTTCGGGCAGGGCCGAGTGGCGATAGGAATAACCCAGGTCCGCATTGGTGAGCGTCACGAACTCACCGCCGGGCAGGATCACATCGCAGGAGGTCAGCACATCGCAGGTCTCGCGGCCATAACATCCGCCGTTCATCTTTGTGACGCCGCCCACCGATCCGGGAATACCGATAAAGAATCGCAGGCCATCAATGCCAGCCTTCGCCGCGCGGCGTGCGACCACACTAACAGGAGCAAAAGCGCCCGCTTCAATCGTAGTCTCACCGGTCACTTTGACCTCAGCAAAGGGCACGCCAAGTTTAATCACCACGCCCGGCACTCCGCCGTCACGGATGATCATATTGGAGCCCACACCCAAAGGCATTACCGGGACGCTCGGGTCGAGCGCTTGGAGAAAGGTTTTCAGGTCGTCCAAGTCCGCTGGCTCAAACAGCCAATCGGCATGGCCCCCGCTCTTGAACCAGACATGTTTGGCCAGCGGCGCGTCCGGCGTAATTTTACCCCGCACGCTTTCGATAGGAATGGGCGCGCCCGCACTTCCCTCGACCGTGCAAGTCGGCGCGCGGCCATCGTCCCTGTCATTCCAATCGCCGGGTTGGATATGGGGCTGGTTGCTATTCATCTGGGAGCTCATGTCTTGCTTATCGCTGAAACAGCTGGCGCAAGGGTAGCGGCCCACTTAGTGATATCCCCGGCGCCAAGGCATACGATGATGTCTCCAGGTACGATTTGTGTCGCAAGTGTTGCTGCAAGGTCGCTTTGGCTGGCGGTCGTTTGCGCCGAGCGGTGCCCGCGTGACCTGAGTCCTGCGGCAAGCGCCTCTGCATCAACGCCCCTTATCGGGTCCTCGCCCGCTTCATAGACAGGAGTGACAAAGACCGTATCTGCCTCGTTAAAGCAGCTTTGGAAATCATCCATCAGATCCCGCAGACGCGTGTAACGGTGGGGCTGTGCGACGGCGATGACGCGGCCTCCATTATCATTTGACGCAACGGCTTCGCGCGCCGCTTCGAGGACGGCTTTGATCTCAACCGGGTGGTGAGCGTAGTCGTCGATCACGCTGACCGAGCCGCCTTCGACGTCAATGCTGCCCACTTTGGTGAACCGGCGGCGCACGCCTCCGAAAGAGCCGAAGCCTTCGCGGATAACCTCGTCAGCGCATCCCATCTCAATCGCCACCGCAATCGCGGCCAAAGCGTTCTGCACATTGTGACGCCCAGGCATAGGCAGGTGCACGCCTTCAATCCGGCGGTCTTCTTCTCCGCGCTGGCGCACGATCACATCGAAGGTGTTGCCGCCATCAGAGGGGTGCACATTGACCCCGCAAATGTCGGCCTGAAGCGAAAAGCCATAGGTCACAACCTTGCGGTCGCGCACTTCGCCAATGACCGCCTGAACCTCTGGGTGATCCACGCAGAGGATCGCAGCGCCATAGAAGGGGACGTTGTGAATGAACTCGACAAAAGCGCGTTTGACCCCGTCAAAATCGCCATAATGGTCAAGGTGCTCAGGGTCGATATTGGTGACGACCGCAATGGTGCCGTCGAGCCTCAGGAAACTGCCATCGCTCTCATCGGCCTCAACCACCATCCAGTCGCTATCACCGAGCCGAGCATTGGAGCCATATTGCTCGATAATTCCGCCATTGATGACGGTGGGGTCTACTTGGCCCTTGTCCAGCAGGCTTGCGATCATCGAAGTCGTGGTCGTTTTGCCGTGGGTGCCCGCCACCGCGACGGTGGATTTGAGCCGCATCAGTTCGGCCAGCATTTCAGCGCGGCGTACCACGGGGATGCGGTTTTCCAATGCGTGAGCCACCTCAGGGTTCGTGCGGCGAACGGCGGTGGACGTCACAACCACTGCTGCGCCTTCTACATTTTGTTTGGCGTGTCCGATATGCACTGTGATGCCGCGCCCTCGAAGGCGCTCAACGCTTGGTCCCTCGGCAAGGTCGCTGCCTTGGACGCTATAGCCCAGATTGTGCATCACCTCTGCGATACCGGACATGCCAATCCCGCCGATGCCGACGAAGTGGATTGTGCCAATATCGGTGCCGACACCTTTCATGCAGCAGCATCCTCATTGCTCTCACAGTTGGCGGCTTGCGGCTTGGTTTGATCGGCGGCTGCTTTAGGTGCGCTTTCCCCCACGCGGATCACATCCATCAGGTCGATGCCGCCCATGCTTTCGACAAGGTCCGCAAGTTCCTTGGCAGCCTTGGGCCTGCCACAATTCCACGCGCCATGCGCTGCGTTGGATAGGCTCGACGGGTTCTGCGCGAGCGCCTGTATCTGCTTGGCCAGTTCCTTAGGCGTGAAAGCATCCTGCCGGATCATCCGCGCCCCGCCTGCTTTCACGATTTCCGCCGTGTTTACAGCCTGATGATCATCTGTTGCAATTGGCAACGGGATCAAAATCGCAGGACGGCCCACCGCCGTTAGCTCTGCAATGGTCGATGCGCCCGCGCGCCCGATAAACAAATGCGTGTCTGCAAGCCGCTCATGCATATCCTCAAAGTACGTGCCCAGCTCTGCGGGAATATCGTGATTGGTATAACGCTCACGCACTCTGTCCAAATCTTCAGGACGGCATTGCTGCGTCACTTGCAGGCGCGAGCGAAGCGCCGGGGGCAACATCGCGAGACCATCGGGAACCACGTCGGAAAGGACGCTTGCCCCTTGCGATCCGCCCGTGACCAAAACTCGAAGAAGGCCCTCGTCGGTTAGTGCCGGAAAATCCTCATCCCTAAGCGCCAAGACCTCTTCGCGCACCGGGTTGCCGACCAGATGGACCTTACCCGAGTATTTCGCCTTAAGCCGTTCCACTTGCGGATAAGAGGTCGCAATCGCATCCACGCTGCGGGCAAGCAGGCGGTTCACGCGGCCCAATACCGCGTTTTGTTCATGCACAGCGCTTGGCAGTTTTGCAGCATTAGCGGCGAGCAGTGCTGGAAAAGCCGGATAGCCGCCGAAGCCAACGATGGCGGAAGGCTGGATGGTCTCAAACAAGCGCAGCGCCATATTGCGCCCTTCAAGTACGGCGCGAATGCCGCTCACCCATTTCAGCGGGTTCTTACCAAAGCGTCCCGCAGGCAGCACATGGGCCGTTAAAAACTCAGGCTTACCGGGAATATTTGCGCCGCGCTCATCAGTGATTAACGCCGTATGGTGACCGCGCGCGTGCAGTTCGTCTGCTAAGGCAAAGGCGGGGATCAAATGTCCCCCAGTGCCCCCGGCGGCCAAAACGAAATGGCGGCTCGCCCCGGTTGGTGTCTCGCTGCTCATTGTTGCACCTTAGGATTGCTCAATTTCCCAGAACGCCCAAGCAGGTCTTTGATGCCCGGCTTCTCCCGCTCCAGAAAAGGATTACGACGCGTAATCGCTAAGAGCAGTCCGAAGGTTAGGCAAATCGCCAGCGTCGATGATCCCCCGTAACTTACCAGCGGCAAGGTCATGCCTTTGGATGGGAACAATTGCAGATTGACCGCCATGTTGATGAAGGCTTGCCCCCCGATCAATGTGGCAAGGCCAGCAGCGGCGAGCAAAGCGAAGAGGTTTTCCTCGTTCACCAGCCGGACAAGAGCGCGGGTGATGATCGCAACATAGAGCAAAAGGATAACCGCACAGGCGAACAAACCAAACTCTTCGCCAATGACGGAAAAGATGTAATCGGTATGCGCCTCAGGCAATTGCATCTTGCGCGTGCCCAGCCACAACCCGCTGCCGGTCCAACCGCCCGAGGTCAGGGTGCGTTCGGCGAGATACACCTGGTCATAGGCCGTGCCCCCGCCGAGGAAGCTGTCGATCCGGTAACGCGCATTGTCATAAAGGAAATAGGCCGCCGTCAGGCCTGCGATAATCGTTCCCATCAACGCCCCGATCCGGGCGAGCGACACGCCCGAGAGGACCACAAGCACAAACCATACGCCGCCAAACAAGATGGTAGCACCAAGGTTGGGTTGGAGCATCAGAAGCGCCGCGACCAATGCCATCGCAAGCGTCGCATAGGCGACCACTGGCAAGCGCTCATCGCGCATGCGCCACGAAAGCACCCATGCCAGCAGGATCGCAAATCCGGGTTTCAAAAACTCAGAAGGCTGCAAGGACATGCCGACATTAAGCCAGCGCCGCGCACCGTTTTTCTCCACCCCGATCAAAGGCACGAGAAGGAGTAAGAAAACCATGACCACGGCAAGAAGAATGCCAGCTCTGCGAGCGTCTTCCCGCTTTAGGAACGAGGCTCCAATCATGACGCCAAGGCCCATGACTTGAAAGACGATGTGTCGCTGCAAAAAGGCGAATTCGTCTACGCCATATTGCTTGCCGCCCGCAGGCGATGCCGCTGCCACAGCAACCGTGCCAAGCGCCATAAGAAGGACAACAAGGCCAAGCAGCCACTTGTCCATTTCGCGCCACCAAATAAGCACACGGTCAGCAAAACCGCGCTGCACTGCAACAGGCGCATGGAAGCGCGCATCGCCCCTAACGGAGGGTCTACCAGACGTGTTGTAAGAGAGGCTCACGCTATCTCTCCCTTGATGTAATCTTCATCGGTGTTGGGGAAGGCGGCAGGTTCGCAGTCCCCTTTTTCAGCAATAACGCCCACCAGTTTGCGGAAATGGTCGCCCCGGTTTTCATAATCGCGAAATTGATCGAAACTGGCACAAGCAGGCGAGAATAGGACCACATCACCAGGCTCAGCGGCATCACGCGCGCGGGCAACCGCTTCGCACACCAGTTCGCAAGGCTCGACCTGCGGAACCTTGCCCTGGAGCAATTCGGCAAAGCGAGGGCCCGCCTCGCCAATTGTGTATGCTGCCGCAATGTTGGGAAGCATCTCTTCGCAGGCACCAAGACCGTCCTCTTTGGCCAATCCGCCCACGATCCAATGAACCCGCCGCGCGCCGCTGCGAATGCTTGCGTTTGGCGGGTAAGCTGCAAGTGCAGGCGCAGAAGAGGCGGTGTTGGTGGCCTTGCTGTCGTTCACAAAGGTCACGCCGTGTTCCTCGCACACAAACTCCATCCGGTGCGGGAGGCTACGGAAGCGTTTAAGGGCGTGCCGCCACTGCGCTTTGGTGACGCCAAGCTCCTCTGCGATAGCAACAGCCATGGCAGCATTCTCGAGATTGTGGGGCCCTTGTAGGCTTGGCCATTCGTGCTGAAGGTCAGCGATGGCTTCCATATCGGCTGTGACAGCGCGGCCCTCAGGGCGGCGATTACGCTCGCGCTCCATTATCGCATCGGCAGGCTCTTTAAGCGAGCCGAACACGGCTAAACCGCCCGCGCTTTGCATCTCGAACAACCGTGCTTTCGATGCGGCATAGGCGGCAAAACCGTCATAGCGGTCGAGGTGATCGGGCGTGATGTTGGTGAGCGCCGCTACTTCGCAATCGAGGCGCAGGGTGAGGTCAATCTGATAGCTCGACAATTCGAGGACATAGACCCCGCTACCGGTCTCATTCGGCTCAAGAGGTTCCTGCCCCATGATAGGCTCGCCAATATTTCCGCCGAGCAATGCAGGCAGCCCGGCCATGGAAAGAATGTGATGGGTGAGAGCAACGGTCGTTGATTTGCCATTGGTGCCGGTCACACCAACAATGCGGTGAGGCGGCAGCTCAGGGCGGGCAAGCGCAAACAGTTCGATATCGCCGATCACTGGCACGCCAAATTTGGCAGCATGCGCGGTGATTGGATGGGTGTTAAGCGGCACTCCGGGCGAGACCACAAGCCCATCAAGCCCGGCCAAATCTATTTCTAGCGGGTCAGCAATCTCGCAGCGTCCCTCGAACGGCGCACGCGCAACGTCCTGCCGGTCCCACACCGCGACCTTCGCCCCGCTTGCAAGCAAAGCCTCCGCCGCAGCCGCACCCGAACGCGCGAGCCCGAGGACCGCGTAGCGCTTGTTGGCGAAGGCTGTAGACGTAATCACTTTGGAGGCCGCTACCTTAGCTTGAGAGTGGAAAGACCGATCAGCGCGAGCACAATTGCGATGATCCAGAAACGGATCACAACCTTGCTTTCCGACCAGCCGAGTTGTTCAAAATGGTGGTGGATTGGGGCCATGCGGAACACCCGCTTGCCAGTGCGTTTGAACCAGAACACCTGAACGATCACTGAGACCGCTTCGAGCACGAACAGGCCGCCCACAATGGCGAGCACAACCTCGTGGTGGGAGGCGACCGCAATCGCTCCCAATGCCCCGCCAAGTGCAAGGCTTCCCGTGTCGCCCATAAACACTGCCGCAGGCGGCGCGTTGAACCAGAGAAAGGCAAGCCCCCCTCCCATGATTGCTGCGCAGAATATGGCGAGTTCACCAGCGCCGGCAACGTGAGGGATGCCGAGATATTCGCTGAAATCAGGACGCCCCACAAGATAGGCGATGATCGCAAAGGTGCCGCTGGCAATGATTACAGGCATGATCGCAAGCCCATCGAGCCCATCGGTAAGGTTAACCGCATTGCCCGCGCCCACCATTACGAAGGCGGCAAACACGTAATACGCTGGTCCCAGAGGAATTTCGACGTCGGAGAAAAAAGGAATGTAGAGATTGGTATTGATCTGGCTCACGATGATATAACTCGCAATGCCGGCTACAGCGAATTCCAACAGCAGTCGGACACGCCCCGAAAGCCCTGCGTGGCTGTTCTTTGTGACCTTGTCATAGTCATCGACAAAGCCAATCACGCCAAAGCCCAAAGTCACCGCAAGGCAGGCCCAAACAAACGGATTGCTGAGGTCCATCCACAAGAGCAGCGAAACCGAGAGCGAGACAAGGATCAGCAAACCGCCCATGGTCGGCGTACCGCGCTTGGCAAGATGGCTTTGCGGACCGTCTTCGCGGATTGGCTGGCCCTTACCCTGACGGACACGCAGCATATTGATCATTTTGGGGCCTATGATCATGCCAAGGATCAGCGCCGTCATCAGCGCCGCGCCTGAGCGGAAGGTCTGATATCGGATGAGGTTCAGAAAACCCTCAAATCCCAACCATTCTGCGATCCAATAGAGCATTAAAGTCCCTCTTGCCCCGTTTTACAGGGTCTTATTTGTGTAGTGTGTGACAAGTTTGCCAAGGCCCATGAAGTTTGATCCTTTGACCAATACAACATCACCATTCGTGAGGCCGAATTCACCAAGCATGGTGATGGCTTCATTTGTGTCGGCGCAATGGGCGAAATTTGGAACAAAACCAAGCGAATTGGCGCGTCTTCTCCCTAGTTCGGTCGCCAGCTTATTCATTCCCTCGCCAATCAGAATGGCATGGTCGACCTGTGCTTCCATAACAGGGTCAGCCAACTGCTCATGGAAACGGTCAAAAAACTCTCCCAGTTCCCCCATTGTCGCCAGAACGGCGACCCGGCGAAGCGCATGCGTTTGACCGAGCGCTTTGAGCGTTGCGCGCATGGAAGCAGGGTTCGCGTTATAACTTTCATCAATCAAGAGCGCGGTGCCGCCGGGCACGTCGATATTGTGCCGCGCGCCGCGCCCTTTGAGCCCGCCCATCTCGCCCAGCGCAAGACCCGATGCGCCCAAGTCGCCTCCTGCCGCCCGTACAGCTGCGATCACGCCGAGCGCGTTAGACACCCAGTGTTCGCCAGGTTCTGCGATTGTAAAACAAACGCGCTTGGCCTTCTCGCCTGAGCCAAACTGAGCTGTGACGAGCGAGCCGCCATTGGGGCTCGGGATTGCATCAATGAGGCGCACATCGGCGGTAGCGCTGCGGCCAAAGGTCACGGCATCAACGCCCATCCCCTTCGCATTGGCGACCATGCGTTCGGTATAATCGCTATCCGCTGGAATAATCGCGGTGCCGCCGGGCATCAGCCCTGAGAAAATTTGGCTTTTCTCATCAGCAATCGCCTCCATCGAGCCCAAGTTTTCAATGTGAGCAGGCGCAATCGTCGTGATCAGCGCCACATGCGGGCGAACATGGGCCGACAAAGGTGCAATCTCGCCTGTGTGGTTCATGCCCATTTCGAACACCCCGTATTTGGAGCGTGCGGGCATCCGCGCAAGGCTCAGCGGTACGCCGACATGGTTGTTATAGCTGCGCACCGACCGGTGGGCTGCGCCTCTGCTGGAGCGCTCGAGCGATGCGAAAATCGCTTCTTTGACGCCGGTTTTTCCGACCGAACCTGTGACGCCAATGCGCACCGCCTCGCCGCGATCACGCGCTGCATGAGCCAGCGCATGAAGCGCCTCGGTCGTGTCTTCCACGAGCACATGCGGATAATCGACGGGCCGGTCCACAATCGCTGCGGCTGCGCCCTTGGTGAAGGCTGCGGGGATGAACTTGTGCCCGTCCATCGCCTCGCCTTTGAGCGCGATGAAAAGATCACCGGGACGCACATCTCGGCTGTCCATCTCAACACCCGATGCTTGGAATTGATGGCTAGCCTTGCCGCCTGTCGCCGCCTCAATTGAAGCAGCATCCCAAAGCGCCACTGGCAACCCATCACGCGGATCGGCGGGCCATTGGCGCAAAAGAGCATGGTGTAGTGCATGACGCGCGCTCATGCCGAAACCTCCGCTGCCGCGCATTCACGCGCCACTTCCACATCGTCGAACGGCAAAACTCGCATTGTCTCTCCAGACCCGATAATCTGTCCTTGCTCATGGCCTTTTCCAGCGATGAGAATAATGTCATTTGCGCCCGCTTCGGCAATCGCCTCAGCAATGGCCTCGCGCCGGTCAGCGATAGCGCGCACATGGCTCGCCCCTCCCGCGCCCGCAAGCACTTCGCTGCGAATATCCGCAGGGGTCTCACCGCGCGGATTGTCGTCGGTCACAATGACGACGTCAGCATTCTTCGCGGCCACTTCGCCCATTGGCGCACGCTTGCCAGTGTCGCGGTCGCCGCCTGCTCCAAATACGGTGATCAAACGGCCTTGTGCGCCAACATGCGGCCGAAGCGCTGCAATCGCTGCTTCAAGCGCATCGGGCGTATGTGCATAGTCGACATAGGCAGGCGCACCAGAGGCTGTGATGCAAGCCCGCTCCAAACGTCCGCGCACCGGTTGAAGGCGCGAAACGGCGTCAAAGACCTGAGCCGGATCCGCGCCGCTCACCATGGCAAGGCCTGCTGAGACAAGGGCGTTTGCTGCCTGATAGGCACCGATCAGCGGGAGTTTGACCGAGCGGCTCTCACCGCCGTGCTCGATTTCAAGCACTTGTCCAAGCTGCGTCGTCTCCCGGCTGATAAGGCGGAGAAAATCGCCGTTCTCGCCGACTGCCGCGACCTTCAGGCCCCGCTCCTTTGCGCTTTGAACAGCACTTACCGCCCATTCGCTGTTATCAGAGCCAATCCAGATCACCGCATGGCCGCCCTCTTCGACGACTTCCGCAAACAGCCGCATCTTAGCCGCAAAATAGTTTTCCATCGTGCCATGATAATCGAGATGATCACGGCTTAAATTCGTGAAAGCCCCTGCCTTGACCCGCAGGCCCTCATTGCGGAATTGCGAAAGACCGTGGCTAGAGGCTTCATATGCGACGTGCGTGACGCCTTCGCGTGCAAGGCCGCTCATATTGGATAGGAACGTCACGATATCGGGCGTGGTGAGCCCAGTTGAGACACTGCCGTCAGGTGTGGTCACACCCAAAGTGCCGATGCTGGCCGCGCGCTCGCCGCACATGCGCCAGATTTGGCGGGTCATCTCTGAGACACTGGTTTTGCCATTGGTCCCTGTCACAGCGACAACGGTTTCGGGCACAGGCGAAAAGAAGCCCGCCGCCATCTGCGCAAAAGTCTGCCGCGGCTCATCGCTGGCGATATGGAGCGCGCCTTCGACCTTGGCCTCGGGCGATGCTATAACTGCCACTGCGCCCGCTTCGACGGCAGCCGGAATGAAGTCTTCGGCGTTAAATTTTGCACCGCAAAACGCGCCGAACACAGTGCCCGGCGCGACTTTGCGATGATCAATGGCAAAGCCGGTGACGGAAATCTCCGCACCGGCTTCATGATAAAGCGCCGCCTGCTTAAGAAGTGCCCTCAACCTCATCAGCGCCCCTTCACCAGGTAGCGAAGGTCGGAGATATCGACGTCGCGGTTCGCGTCAGGCCGAACGCCCAGCATCGGACCAATCCGGGGCACCAGCCTCTTCACGATGGGCGCTGCATTGAAAGCCGCGGTCCGCTGAGCGCTCGCCGCAATCGTGCCGCGCGGTTCGTCCAGAACAGTCACCACCACATAGCGCGGGCGGTCCATCGGAAAGGCAGCGGCGAAGGAAGTGATCAGCGAGGTCTGGCGATACCCGCCCCGCCCTGCTTTTTCGGCTGAACCCGTCTTACCGCCAACACGGTAACCCGGCGCATCGGCATTCCGGCCCGTGCCGTACAGCGCGATCATCCGCAACATCTGGCGCATGCGCGAAGAGGTCGAGGCCTTGAACACGCGGTTGCCCTTGGGCGCTTCGCCAGCTTCGATTTTGCGCAAAGTCGCCGGACGCCAGATTCCGCCATTGACCATCGCGGCATATGCATTGGCCAAATGCAGCGGTGTCACTGCGATGCCGTGCCCATAGCTGACCGTCATATTGGTGAGGCGCGACCATTTGCCATTGGGCAATTCTTCAGGCCACAGCGGTCGCCCCTTGGCTTGGAGTTCAATTTGCGGACGCTCATTCATTTTAAGATCGAGCATGACCTTGCGCATGGTTTCCTCGCCCAGCGCATCGGCAACGCGCGCTGTGACTGTGTTTGAAGAATAGACGAGGCTTTCCGGTACATTGAGCGTCGCGCCCTTGGGGTGAAGGTCGCGGATTTTGCGCCCAGCAATCTCCACATTGCTCGCACTCCATTCCTTACGCAGATTGCGCACAACCCCGCCGTCAATCGCCGCAGCAATAGTGATCGGTTTAAAGGTCGAGCCCAGCTCATAAACGCCGTTGGTCACGCGGTTGTAGATATGAGGACTACGGTGCGCATCTGACAGATTGGGGTCAAACGCGGGCAATGACGCCATCGCCAGAACCTCGCCTGTATCCACATCAAGCACAATACCCGCTGCGCCCTTGGCATCGGTGGCCAGCATGCCCTTGCCAAGCTCGTCCTCAAGCGCGCCCTGTACGCGCAGGTCAATGGAAAGCGGCACAGGTTCACCGCGCAGTTCAGCGGAGGAAAGGCGCTTGTCTAGCACCTGCTCCATCCCGAAAGCGCCCTCATTCTGGCCCTTATCATTCTCGCGGACGAAGCCCAGAATGTGCGAACCCAGAGCCCCTTGCGGATAGTGGCGGTCAAATTCGCGCGGGACTTCAAGAGCGATCTCACCCAGTTCCATCACGCGGTTCGCGTCCTCAGGGAGGATCCGGCGCAGCACATATCCGCCTCGCTTTGAGGACAAAACGCGGATCGTGCGAGCGGCATCCATATCGGGGAAGATGGCCTTGAGCTGCGCTGCGACTTCGGCCGGGTCCTTCACCAGAGGCGCGCCGTCATCGCCCATCGCCTTTGGGTTGAACCATAAAGCGTAGGCAGGAAAATTGCGGGCTAAGGGAGTGCCGTTGCGATCTGTAATTTCGCCCCGCGGGGGCAATAGCGCCTCGGTAAGGCTTGGCTGCGAAGGAGCAGACCCCACAAGGCCGAGATAACCCACGCGCAGCAAAGCGATTGCTGCGACCAGCACGAAACACCCCACCAACAGCAACAACCTGGAGCGGGCTGTCACAAGAAAGTGCGAGCGGCGATAGCTTGCGTAAACACGTCCGGGCGGAAGGGCGGTTGCACCGCGAGGAGTGACCCTTTGCGCGCTTCCTTCAAGTGCGGCCCCCTTGAGCGTAGGTCCCTCAAGTGTAGACCCGCGCAGTCCAGCCCCCAGACCCGCTGCTTGGGCCCCTCCTGGAAGGGCAAACGAGCTCATTCGCGTACCTCATTCAGCAAGGCCGCGGTCTGCACTTCGGGCGCCGACGGATTTTGCGCGTTCGCCGCCGCGATGGGCGAGGCCTCGGTCAGAAATTCGCCAAAAGCATCAGCGAACAAGGCACCTGCATCTTCGCCGGTATTGGCAGAGGCGAGCGTCACCGGAGTTCCTGTTACAGGAGAAACCATATTCGCCGCCCCCATATCTTCAACATCAAGCTCGGCGCGGGCCACGCGAATAGGCGCAGGTGCGTTCGGCGAGACATCTTGACCCAATTGAGCAAGCTGGCGGTTGCTATCAAGATATTGGTCGGCGCGCGGCGCTTTAAGCCCAAGCTCGATGGTATTCCACTCTGCGAGCTGACGCTGGCTAGCGCGCGTTTGAAATTCGGTTTCGAGCATGAGCACATCGCGCTCGAGCGAAATGATTTCGCGTTCCGCAAGCAGCACTTCGCTTTTCACGGTCTGCACCTGTAGGCTAAGCAGCGCAAAGGCTACGATGCAGGCAGCAAGCGCCGCTGCCCAGCCGATTTGACGAATGCGCGAGCCAACCGGGATCATTGCGCTGTCCTTTCGTGAGCGGGAGCAGAAGTGCGCGTGCCGTAACGGAGAATTGACGAGCGAGCACGCGGGTTGCGGGAGATCTCAGCTTCGCCTGGACGAATGGCTTTGGAGACCTGCGTAAAGGTCGGCGCGGGACCGGGAACTTCTCCGGGAAGATGGCGCGAGACGGCTTTGCCTGCGCCCGATGCCTCTTTGAAGAAGCGTTTGACCAGACGGTCTTCGAGACTGTGAAAACTGACCACAGCCAGAGCGCCGCCTTCCTTGAGGAGCAATTCCGCCGCTTGGAGCCCTGCACGAAGTTCGCCCAGTTCATCGTTCACATGGATGCGAACCGCTTGGAAACTGCGGGTTGCAGGGTCTTTCTTATCGTGCGGCTTGTGGCCCAGCGCGCGCCGGACGATGCGGGCGAGTTCACCCGTCGTCTCAAGCGGGCGGGCAGCCACAATTGCTCTGGCAACGCGGCGCGACTGACGCTCTTCTCCATACTGGTAGAGGACGTCAGCTATTGCACCTTCATCTGCATGATTAAGGAAGTCGGCTGCGCTTTCACCGTCTTGGCTCATGCGCATATCGAGCGGTCCGTCGCTGCTAAAGGCAAAGCCGCGCTCCCGCTGATCAAGCTGCATGGAGGACACGCCGATGTCCATGACCACGGCATCGACTTGAGGCACGCCAATGCGCTCCATTTCCTCGCGCATTTGAGAAAAGCGTTCGGGGTGCAGGGAGAGCCTGCCGCCGAATTGGCTTACCAACGCTGCGCCGTCGCGGATCGCATTGGGGTCGCGGTCAAAGCCGTAAACGCGCGCGCCCTTTTCAAGCAGTGCACGCGAATAGCCGCCCGCGCCAAAGGTCGCATCGATGATCGACATGCCTTGCGCAGGCGCAATTGCTGCAACGACTTCGTCAAGCAGTACCGGGATGTGGGGAGCGGTCATTTCTTACCCCCTTTCGCAGCGACTTTGGCCATTTGCGATTTGCACGCAGCCTTCGCGCCGCGAAAATCATTGCCCATCTGCTCAAGCTCTTCAGGCTTCCAGATCATGAAGAACTTGCCCGAGCCGTGGAAATACAGCCCATCACCCGCCAGATCGAGATCGCGGAATTGCTCGGGCATGACAAAGCGCCCGCTGTCATCAAACGGCACTTGCTCAAAGCCATAGAGCTGTCCAGCGCGGGCGTCTGGATCGAAGTCGGTGTTGTTCATGGCAATGGCGCGGCTCTCTTCTTTTTCGAGCTGCTCGTCGAATTCATCGACGCGGCTAAGACCAAAGCCAACAAGGCAATTGTAGCGATCATGGACCGCAAGACACAGCGTCTTGGAGCCGCCGGAGCTCTCCTTCACCGCCTTACGGAAGGCAGGCGGCAGGACATAACGACCCTTATCGCCGGCTGGCGAATAGGCTTGTCCGTTATATCTGTGCAGGCTTGCCACGGCCTTGTCCCTCTCCCTCTATGTCACGTGAAGAAAGCCACCCAGCCCCCAGTCACGCCTTTGGTCACGCCCTAAGTCACGCTTGCTGTCACGCAGCGCCGCACAAACACACCGATCAGTCACGACTTACCCATCGCCGCCACCGCGCGGACGGAAGCAACACGCCACCGCAATCGGCGACGCAGGACATTTCGGCATGTTTGATGGAACCCAGACATATCGGGGAAGAAAGCCTCTGGGAAGGGCTTTTCTAGGGATTTCACGGGATTAAATGGTAAGCAATTGATTAATAATATATTTTAATGGACCATAATCGAGGAAAAATCTATCATGAGACCGTATATTCCCCTCAATTCCCGCATTTTCACTCGAATTTTCGGCCCTTATACCGTCGATTCCCCATGGTTTTGGCGTCGGATGAGCGGTTATCCCGCGGTTTCCCTGCTATACGCAGAGCTCACCCATTCTCGAAAGCAAATTTTACAAGTGTTTGTATTGCAGCGTTTCTTTCGGTCGCTTCGGCGCTTTTGTTTTGGCCCTCTTCGTGCCCGGGACCGTGTCCGGCGTCATGAGAGTGGTGTTCACGCAAATGCCCGCCCTGAAAGACCTGCGCATCTGCAAAAAGGGCAACCTGCCCTTTGCCAATCGAGCAACTCGCCAAGACGCCTTCGCCCGATATGCGGCAATCCGCTGCGCCTCCCGCGGTTTCCCGCCAGGTGCCTGACAGCGTCACCGGCAGCGCGCTCTCAGCGATCACCACCTCTCGGAGCGTTTTCTGCGTTTCGTCGAATTGCAGCTCCAACCCCCATCGCTGCACCACCGGCGGGATAAGCGCAGCTTGGACAGGCCTGCGCGGGTCTCCCAAAGGCAAGGGGTAATGCCCCATCAAAGCAGGATCGAGCACCAGCAGCAAATGCCCCCCGGCCCGCACCCAATTATCGAGCGCAACATTGTCAGCAGGGGTCAGAACGCGCGGCTGGATCACTGCCAACCGGTCTAGGCCCGTTAGCGGGTCAAGCGGCTCTGCCTCCGGATCTATCGCGGCAATCGGCGACAAAGTGTCTAACGGCACAACTGTATATGCCTCTTCCAGCGCCTCTCTTTGCCAAGGCACCTGGGCCTCGCCCGACGCAAACTCCCCTATATCGGCGCCAAGCGGCCAATAGAGCGGAAGGCTGGTCATGAGACCAAGTTTCGCAAACGACCTGTCAGGGTTGGCTCGATCGGTGTCGCTGCGGTCCGGCTCGACCCCGCAAGCAGTAACCAGCAGGCCGAAAACAAGCGCGATGATGGTTTTATTCTTCAGACGCACCATTGTCAGAAGTCGCCCCCTCTTCCGTCACGACATCCTCAAGCAGCATATCTTCGACAATGCCCTCGGTTGCCTCTGGCTCTGGTTCAGCGGGAATATCAGGGACAATCCCTGCATCGGCCAGTGGATCGCGCTGGGGGGCGGTGTCGGAAGGTTCGGTGGTTGGCGCGGCTTCTGGGACGGAGCTTTCCTGTGTCAGATCCGCCTGATTGCCGATGATGGTGGCAAGCCCGATTAGAAGCACCATGGAGCCCAAACCAAACAGCCCGATTTGCAGGCGCTGCGTAGCCTCCGCCTTGGAGCCGCCGAGAGGGGCAGCCTCAGGGGCCGCGTCTGCATCGCCGCTCGCTGGATCAATATGGGCTTGGAGTTTTCCAGATTTCATAGCCTTGTCAGTCTAGCGTTCAATGCACCGCCTGTCGATTGCGATGGAGCTCAGCCCGCCGCGCAAAGCTAGCGCATTGCCCGTCAAAAGCTGGCTATTGCTCCAACCAATCAAACACGGGCAGACCTTTTTCAGACAGCCACTTCGCGTTGTAGAGGGTCGAAAGATAGCGAAATCCTGTATCGCACAGGATGGTTGCAACCTGAGGGTTTGTTTGACCTTCGGCGACCAATTGCTGGCCAAGCGCAATTGCCCCTGCCACGTTGATTCCGCTCGATAGCCCCAGGCATAGACCCTCTTCGCGAAGCATTTGCTTGACCCATTTGAGGCCTTCCTCATCTGAAATGCGGAACTGCGTATCGACGCTCGCGCCTTCAAGATTTGCGGTAATGCGCCCTTGCCCAATGCCCTCTGCCACTGAAGAGCCTTCGGATTTGAGCTCTCCATGCGCAAAATAGCTGTAGAGCGCCGCGCCATGCGGATCGGTTAAAGCGATACGGATGTCGGGGTTTTTCTCCTTGAGCCCCATGCCAACGCCAGCAATCGTCCCGCCCGTTCCCGCAGCGCAGGTGAAACCGGTAATTGTGCCGCCTGTTTGTTCCCAGAGTTCAGGGGCTGTGGTCTCAATATGCGCGCGGCGGTTGGCGACATTGTCGAACTGCCCTGCCCAAACCGCCCCCTCGGTTTCCTCAGCCATGCGGCGCGAGACGTGTTGGAAGTGGTTTTGGTCGGCGTATTTTGTCGGCGGGACAAGGACGAGCTGAGCGCCCAAAGCGCGCAGTGTGTCCATTTTCTCTTTCGATTGATTGTCAGGCATGACAATAATTGTTTTATAGCCCAGTGCGTTAGCGACCAGAGCAATGCCAATGCCGGTGTTGCCCGCCGTCCCTTCGATCACTGTGCCGCCGGGTTTCAAGTCGCCGCGCGCCTCGGCATCGCGGATCATGTAGAGCGCGGCGCGGTCTTTGACGCTGGAGCCGGGGTTGGCAAATTCGCATTTGCCCCAAATGTCACAGCCTGCCGCATCGCTGGCCCCTTTGAGACGCACGAGCGGAGTGTTGCCAATGAGCGAAAGCGTGTCGCCGATAGGTTGAGTGATGTTCATGGAAGCCGAAATAGGCGCAGCCGCGCTGGCCCGCAATGAAGATTGGTTTTTGACTGCTGAACATGGGCTTTCGGCTGGTCACCCGCCGGAAGGGCGCCAGAGAAATTTGGCGCCCGCCCGCAGAGGCCCGCAACATGGGCGCTAGGCCGGGCGGAAAAACTGCACCCAGAAGTGCGCGCGGATGCGAGCACAGTCAAAAGCGCAATCAATCTTCAGGCGCGATGGTGATTTTCATACCGTCAAGGACCGGCGTAAATGCGATCTGGCAAGAGAGGCGCGAGGTTTCCTTGCGGTGGTCTGAGCTTTCCAAAAGATCGTCTTCATCTTCGCTCATTTCAGCAACTTCGCCGGCGGCCTCATCGACATAGACATGGCACGTCGCGCACGAACAGCACCCACCGCACAGCGCCAGCAATTCGTCAAAGCCATTGTCGCGCACCGCTTCCATTACGGTGAGGCCGTCTTCAACTTCGATCTCGCTTGTTTCGCCGTCGCGGTTGGTGACGATGAGCTTTGGCATGGGTTGGTTGTCCTTATTCGTGGCTTTGGGCGCAAGAATGCGCTCTTGGTTCTTGTCGGGGTTCAGCTAAGAGTTTCCCTTTCCAAACGCAAGGTGCGGAACGCAAGCTAGAGGATGTGAGAGTGGGACTGACTGCGCAAATTTTGCAAGCTGAGCTGGACGCGGTTGCCGCAAAAGATGCGGTGGTTGCAGAAGAGCTTGCGCGTATTGGCTATCCCGAACCGCGCGTTCGGGCGCGCGGGTACAAAACGATGCTGCGCACTATCGTGGGCCAGCAGGTGTCCGTTGCCGCCGCCGCTTCGATGTGGGGCAAGCTTGAGGCGGAATTGGGGGAGGATTTTACAACGTCTTGCTTACTAGAACGCGATTTCGACACGCTGCGTGCCTGCGGCCTCTCGCGCCAGAAACAGGGCTATGCCCGCAGCCTGAGCGAACTGGTTGAGGCGGGCGCTGTCGATTTTGACGCGCTTCCAAGTGGCGATGAAGAGGCGATTGCGGAGCTTACCTTGGTTAAAGGGATCGGACGGTGGTCTGCTGAGATTTATCTGATGTTTGCAGAAGGGCGCACTGACATTTGGCCAGCCGGTGACCTTGCTGTGCAAGAGGGCGTGAAGCGGCTTTTAGGGTTGGACGAGCGCCCCAAGGAAAAAGAATGCCGCGAACTCGGCGAGCGCTGGGCCCCGCACCGATCAAGCGTGGCGCTGTTCACCTGGCACTATTACGCCAATCCGGCGCTATGAGGCTGGCGCTTATCCCTGTGGTTGCTCTGCTTTGCGCCAATGTGCCGGAAGAGCTGCCTTCTTTGTCGCATTTGGAACGCGCTGAATTGCCTGAGGCGACCCTTGTGAATGCGGAGCAGTTTGGTCAGAAAATCACCGAGAACTATCCGATCCCCATACTTCGGCAAGATGTCTCCGGGGCCGCGAAAATCAACGTGCTCGTGACAAGCCAAGGCCGCGCGGTTCAATGCCAAATCGAACGCACAAGCGGCAGCAAGATCATCGACCAATGGGCCTGCCGCGGGACAGAGCGCTATGCCCGCTTCGCCCCAGCGACCAATCCAAATGGTGAACCCACGCTTGGCCAATGGACCCAGGAATTCACCCTGACCCTCGGTGAGCCGCAACCGGGCGTGGAAACCCGGTCCCCCTAAGGCCCGACAAACCGCCCACCGCGTTCGACCAAGCGCACTTGCCCCCACCCCCTTCGCGTGTAGCATCCTCCGCATTACAACTGGGGTCCATTTGGGGGACCATTTGCGAAAATCTTGAAACTTGATGGAGGGCTTATCATGTCTGCACTCTCGAAATCGGCAAAACTGTTGGCCACTACGGCGGCGGCGGCTCTGCTTACACTTCCGGCTATAACCACTGCGAGCGCGCCAAGCGCCGATGGACAAGCCGCACATGATGGAACACATATGACAACCACCGCAGAAGCCACGCCTTTAATCCCGCGCGATGCGCTGTTTGGGAACCCGACGCGCGCGGGCGGTCAGATCAGCCCGGATGGGTCGATGCTCAGCTGGCTTGCTCCCAAAGACGGCGTCCTCAACATCTATGTCGCTCCGCGCGAGACGCCCAACGCTGGCACAGTCATCACCAGTTCAACCGACCGCCCGATCCGTCAGTATTTCTGGGCCCCGGACGGCAAGAGCATCATGTACGTTCAGGACAAAGGCGGGGATGAAAACTTCCTCCTTTATCAGATCGACTTGGACACACTCGAAGAGAAGACACTGACACCGTTTGAGAACACCCGCATTCAGGTCGTGGGTGCATCTGAAACGATCAAGGACAAGGTCCTGCTCGGCGTTAACAACCGGAACCCGCAGTTCCATGATGTTCATATGCTCGACATCAGCACGGGCGAGCTGACCCTTGTTTATGAGAACAATGGCTATGCGGGCTTTATGGCCGATGACACGCTGACATTGCGCATGGCGATGCGCCAGAATGCGGAAGGCGGCACGGACTACTTTAATGTTGCAAACAATGAGGTCGCGGCCGAGCCGTTTGAGACGACCCAAATGGAAGATTCGCTGACGACCTCGCCTGCTGGCTACACCACCGATGGGTCAATCCTCTATTGGATCGACAGCCGCGGCCGCAACACAGCAGCTCTTTATGCGCAAGACACCGCGACGGGCGAAAAGACGCTTATTGCACAGGATGATAAAGCCGATCTTGGCGGGACCATTCGCGACCCCAAAACCGGCGTGGTTGAGGCCTATTCGGTCAATTATCTACAAAACAAATGGACCGCGATTGATGATGATCTGGGCGCGGCGCTCGATTGGCTCGGCACTCAGCTGGAGGGCGATTACGGCATCTCCAGCCGCACCGATGATGACCGGACTTGGATCGTATGGAACGACCCGCTGACCGCTCCCACAGCGACCTATATCTATGATCGCGATGCGGAAATGCTCGCCCCGTTCTACACCACACGGCCAGAACTTGAAGATGCGCCTTTGCAGCCCATGCATACCCGCGAGATTACCAGCCGCGACGGGCTTACCCTGCCCTCGTATCTGACCTTGCCACCGGGCAGTGACAGCGATGGCGATGGCAAACCCGATGAGGCGGTGCCGATGGTCCTCCTCGTCCATGGCGGCCCTTGGGCGCGCGACAATTACGGGTTCAACTCGCTCCACCAAATGCTGGCTAATCGCGGCTACGGCGTGCTGTCTGTGAACTTTCGCGGCTCGACCGGATTTGGCAAAGACTTCCTCAATGCAGGCAATCTTGAATGGGGCCTCAAGATGCACAACGACCTCATTGATGCGACCGATTGGGCGATCAAGGAAGGCGTTGCTGTGCCAGAGAAAGTCGCGATCATGGGCGGCTCTTACGGCGGTTATGCAACACTGGCGGGCCTGACGTTCACGCCTGACAAATTTGCCTGCGGGGTCGACATCGTGGGCCCATCAAATCTGGAAACATTGCTTGAGACAATTCCGCCGTACTGGGCGCCGCTTGTGAAGATGTTCCACACCCGCATGGGCGATCCCAACACCGAGGAAGGCTTGGCACTGCTGAAAGCGGCAAGCCCGCTTTACAAAGCGGATCAGATCACCAAGCCGTTGCTGATTGCTCAAGGCGCGAATGATCCGCGCGTAAAGCAGGCAGAAAGCGATCAGATTGTGGGCGCGATGAAAGAAGCGGGCATTCCTGTGACCTATGTGCTGTACCCTGATGAAGGCCACGGTTTTGCCAAACCCACCAACTCAATCTCTTTCTTTGCGGTCGCGGAAAACTTCCTGTCCGAGTGCATCGGCGGGCGCTCAGAGCCGCTTGGCGATGTGCTTGCCCCGTCAACCGCAGAGATCGTCGAAGGCGCACAGCACGTAAACGGCCTTCAGGACGCGCTTGGCGGATAATGTCCCGCGTCTTTTGCGTTAAGCTGCTGACAAACAGATCGCCCCGAGCTAACCCTCGGGGCGATTTCTTTTGGGGAGAGAGAAAACGTGAATTCTGGATCACCTTCGGCGTCAGGTGCAAAACGCCATATTTTCATCACCGGCGGTGCATCGGGCATCGGCCGCGCTGCTGCGCTCTACTTTGCCGAGCGTGGATGGTTTGTAACTGTCACCGACGTTAACGTGGCGGGGCTCGAAGAGACGCTTGGCCTGATCGCCAGTGATGCGAAATACGCTCACACCCTGGATGTGCGTGACCGCGCTGCGTGGGATGCGGCGCTGGAGGCCGCCTCGAGCGCGGCAGGCGGCCGGATAGACGTCATGTTCAACAATGCCGGGATTGGCACTGGCGGCCCCTTAGCCGAGCTTGAAAAAGATGAAATCGACGCGTGTCTCGACATAAATTTGCGCGGGGTTTTGTACGGCGCACAGGCGGCTTATCCGCACCTTGTCAAAACCGCGCCAGGCTCTGCTTTGGTCAACACCGCAAGCGCAGCTGGCATTACCGGCGGCACGGGTATGAGCGTTTATTCCGCCACCAAATTCGCCGTGCGCGGGATCGCTGAAAGTCTGGATGCAGAATGGGCTGAACACGGGATCAAGGTTTCTTCCATCTGCCCCAGTTTTATCGAAACCCCGCTTTTGGATGGCACCGGCCACCGCGGCGAAAACGAGCAAGTGCGCACCCGCGTGCTCGAAGCAGGGCTTGAGATCACTCCTGTTGTGGAAGTGGCCAAAACCGTCTGGGATGCCGTTCACGGCGATGATTTGCATTATCTGGTGGGCAAGACAGCCAAAAAGCTCAATTTCGCAAAGCGCTGGTTACCGGGCCGCGTGCGCAAACAGCAGCGCGATGGTGCAAGCCTTCTGGGCGGCAATTAGCTCACACTGTTCCGGCGCCGCTAATGCAGCGTCTCTTGTAGATGCGCCACCGGTGCATAGCTCGTTACATGAATAGCTTTGAGCGCTGTGTGGATGATCTCTGATGCCGTCGCCGGTTTCGGGCAAAAGACAATGCCTGGAAGGCGCGCGGAATGATAGATTTCTGCATGAGCCGAGTGCATCGCCACAGGCATTCCCTTTGAATAGAGGTCGATCGCAAGCGGGAAGGACAAACCGTCGGGCAACCGAATATCGAGCAATGCAAAATCAAAGCGATTGCTTGAGACTGCATCCCATGCATCCTCAATCGAGCTAGCGATTGTGACGTCGTGCGCACCGGCCCCGGTGAAAGTTTTCTTGAGCCCCAACGCCACCATCATCTGATCTTCAACGATCAAGACTGACAAGCCTTCAAGTTCGCTGCTCTTCCTCACATTGCCTTCCTCACGTTACCAGGCCGATTAAGATCCTTGGCGCAAATACCTGTCCGATCCGGGGGTTAAATCCGTCCGAATTGGTCGGCCATCAATACGTAAGAATGCGCAGGACCGCGTTGACAATTCTCAGAAATATCCGATTTTGTTGTTTTATTGCGGGTCAAGGAAGGTCGGCGAGCAGGCAGACTGAGCGCCGCTATTTATCGCTGCTTAGCGGGCCATGCTCTCCTATGTGTCGCAAATCCGATCAATTGCGGCTGCCATTTTGGCGTCGCGAATGGATAGCCCGCCGCCGCTTGAACCGGCGTCATGTGTGGTCAAAGTGATCTCGACCTTCGCGTATACATTGAACCATTCTGGATGATGATCATGGGTTTCAGCGATAAGAGCGACGCGGTTCATGAACCCCCAGGCTTCATTGAAGTCGTTGAATTGAAGATTGCGCTGAATGGCCTTCCCATCGCGGACCAGCTCCCATTTGGGGTGATCCAGAAGGAGCTGCGATACTTCGTCTGAAGACAGTTCAGGAACATGCGCCATCGGGGAGGAACCTTTGTATGATGTTGTGAGTGCCTAAGCTTTTGCCTAACGCTGGCTTTGATGCAAGCGCAACTGCCCTCTTCTTCCTTGACCGCCTCGAACCTTGCCTGCCGGCGCGGCGACAGATTGCTGTTTCGCAAGTTCAGCTTGCAAATGCGCAGCGGTGAGGCGCTCCATATCACGGGCGCTAATGGTACAGGCAAGACCACATTGATGCGGTGCCTCGCTGGCCTGACATCGCCATTTGCAGGCGAAGTTAAGCGCGAGGGAGATCTTGGCCTGCTTGATGAGCGTCCCGCCCTTGATCTTGATCAACCTTTGGGAACAGCTCTTAGGTTTTGGAATGCGGTTGATGGATGCGCCGATCCTGAGCGCGCGCAAAACGCTCTGGGACTGCGCGGCCTGCTTGAGGTGCCTGTGCGCTACCTTTCAACAGGCCAAAGAAAGCGTGCAGGCCTCGCTGCATTAATGGGACGCGGCGTTCCGATCTGGCTCTTGGATGAGCCATTGTCGGGCCTTGATGTAAGCGCGATTGGAACGGTGACTCGGCTCATTGAAGCCCATATACAAAACGGCGGGCTTGCCTTGATTGCCTCGCACCAAACCCTTGATATCGGCGGGCTTCGAACGCTGGAGTTGGGTGATTTCATGCCCACACCCGCATTGGAGCCCGCATTGGAGGATGAAGCATGATCGGCTCGCTCCTCAAGCGCGATCTGGCGAAGTTCTTCCCCTTCGCTGGAGGTGGGGCGAGCCTGCCTGTGATGTTCTTCATCGCGGTCGCGATGCTCTACCCGTTTGCTGTGGGGCCTGACGTCAACATCCTCTCACGCACCGGGGGAGGGGTTGTTTGGATCGCCGCTCTGCTCGCCGCGATCTTGCCGTTGGAGAAGTTGGTGGCGAGCGATATTGAACTGGGTTTCTTCGACCAACTGCGACTGCGGGGGATGACCGAGGAAATGATGATGGCGGTGCGACTGATCGCACATTGGCTAAGCTTTGGCCCGCCGCTTATCCTGGCGACATTACCTGCGGCGGCCCTGCTCGCGATCGACGGGCCGACATTGCACTTGCTGCTGCTGGGGCTCCTCGCAGGGACACCGGGGTTGGCCGCGATTGGCCTGATGATAGCGGCCCTCACCGCAAGTTTGCGAGCAGGTGCTGCGTTATCGGGATTATTGTTGGTGCCACTGGCCCTCCCGATCCTAATTTTCGGAGCAGGCGCTTTGGCAAGGCAGGACGGCGCAAGCTTGGGGTTTGTCGCGGCGATTAGTTTGGGCTTGGTGGCGATGGCGCCATTTGCCGCAGGCGCTGCGATTAAGGCTGCTCGGGAGGTCTAATAAGGCGGCTTATCCCGACCCGTCGGGCTCTTGGTGAAAATCTCAGTGCCCTCTTCGGTGATCGCCAAGGAGTGCTCGAACTGAGCGGACAAGCTCTTGTCGCGGGTGACAGCGGTCCAGCCGTCGCCCAGCACCTTTGCCCACGGTTTGCCAAGGTTGATCATCGGTTCGATGGTGAAGAACATGCCGGGTTTCAGTTCTGGCCCGGTGCCCGCTTTTGCAGCGTGAACAACCTCTGGCGCGTCATGGAACAGGCGGCCAAGGCCGTGCCCGCAAAATTCGCGGACCACACCGTAGCGAAACTGTTTTGCATGCGCTTCAATCGCTGCACCAATATCGCCTAACCGCGCGCCCGGCTTACCCGCTGCCTCAATGCCCAGCATCAGGCATTCATAGGTCACATCGACCAGCCGCTTGGCCTTAATCGAAGGTTCGCCAGCGAAGAACATACGCGAAGTATCACCGTGCCAGCCGTCAAGCAGCGGGGTGACATCCACGTTCAAAATATCGCCCTCTTTGAGAACTTTAGAGCCCGGAATGCCGTGACAAATCACATGATTGATCGAAATACAGCACGAGTGCGCATAACCGCGATACCCCAACGTCGCAGGCACAGCGCCTGCATCCAAAGTCATCTCGCGCACACGGTCATCAATGCTGGCCGTAGTGATCCCCGGCTCCACCATATCGGCGACTTCATCAAGGATGGTCGCAGCAAGACGGCCAGCGGCGCGCATGCCTTCAAAGCCTTCCTCATTGTGAAGTTTGATCGTTCCGTCCCGATAGACGGTGTCGCTGCTTGTCACGAGTTGGTATTCAGTCATTGCGCTAATATAGCGCTGCCTCTGCGCAATTGCGAGCAAAAGCGCGTGACAAGCGCCACCGGCAACACCAATAGAGAAATATGACTGACATCAATGATCTGATCCAGCCCGACCGCGGGCAAGACGCGACCCCCATCCACCTAACCACCAAGGCGGGATTTGATGATTTTGCCAAGGGTCTCACGACTGGTCAAAGGGCGAGTCTTTCGGGACAGAAATTCGAAGGCGGAGCGGGCAGTGTCGGAATTGTTCCTGATGGCGAAGGGTTTTTCGCAGTTGGCGGTGTTGCCGACCTTGAGAATTTGGGAAGCTATTGCCTCGCCGCTTTGGCAAGCAAGCTTCCAGAGGGCACTTACCGTTTGGTGGGCGCGCAGCCGGGAGCCGCTGCCTTTGGCTGGCTTACTGCGCATTACCGCTTCACTCGTTACAAGACCGATGACAACGCGGCCGGCCCCCGCATTCTGCTGACTGAGCAAGTGGGTCGCTTGCCCGGATATATCGCTGAGTCCGCTGCTGAGATGCTGGTGCGCGATCTGGTCAACACTCCCGCTGAAGACATGGGGCCAGCCGCGCTTGAGGCCGAGATCAAGAAGCTGGCCAAAGAGCACGGCGCAGACCTCAAGGTAACGCGCGGTGACGAGCTTGAGCAAGGCTATCCCATGGTGCACGCCGTGGGCCGCGCGGCGGCTCGCAAGCATGATCCGCGCATAATACACCTTGAATGGGGCGACAAGGATGCGCCGGTTTTGGCGATCATCGGCAAGGGCGTGTGTTTCGATTCCGGCGGGCTTGATATCAAGCCGGCTGCCGGTATGCGGCTGATGAAAAAAGACATGGGCGGCGCAGCGCATGCGATTGCTCTTGCAGGGCTCGTGATGGGTGCAGACCTCAAAGTGCGGCTTCACCTGCTGGTGCCTGCGGTTGAAAATGCGATTTCGGGTCCTGCATTCCGGCCAGGAGACGTGCTCCCCAGCCGCAAGGGGCTGACGGTCGAGATCCACAACACCGATGCCGAAGGACGCCTGATCCTTGGCGATGCTTTGACGCGCGCATCGGAGGAAGAGCCAGAGCTTGTGATCGACTTTGCGACGTTGACGGGAGCGGCCAGAGTGGCGCTTGGCCCGGATTATGCCGCTATGATGGCGCGGCGCGATGAGACCGCAGACAGCCTTATCAAAGCAGGCCGCAAGGTCGATGATGAACCTTGGCGCTTGCCCTTGCCCGATGCGTACCGCGAGTATTTGAACTCCGACATTGCCGATTTGGTGAATGCGCATTCGAACCCTTACGCAGGCGCAAGCGTGGCAGGGCTGTTCCTCGACCGATTTGTCGAAGAGGGTCTCGATTGGGTGCACTTCGACACTTTCGCATGGCGTCCCTTCCCCAAACCGGGCCGTTCAAAGGGCGGCACCGCTTACGGCCTGCGCGCTTCATGGCACATGCTCAAAGAGCGCTTTGGGAGCTAAACTTGCTCCAAAGCGTCTGTGTGTCTAAGCGCTTCGTCAATCGGGGCTTCAATGAGAGCGATTTTGAATGAGCGGTGAGACCCGCCACGAAAATAGGTATACCGTGCCGAGCGGCGATCTGGGTCTAAAAGGCCCGGTCAAGCGACCTGCGCCTGGAACCTTGCCCTTGCGCGGAGACTTGGCGCATATCGCATTGGCGGGGACCCATTTGGCTGCCCATTATGTTATCCCGCATATCTGGACCGTGGGCGAGACAGGCGTTGATGTGATGGAGACCACACGCGACGATAGCCCGGTTGTGACCCGTTTCGAGGCAGGCACAAAGGTCGAAGTGATCGACATCTCTGGCGACTGGATTTGGGGCTGCCTCGGGCCGGAGGGGCCAAGCGGCTATATGAAGGCAAGCGCCCTCACTGCCAGCTAAAACAGCTGCAGATTGCACGCCCGCTTGCACTCTCCATTGCATGCGCGGCCCAAGAGGCCTAAGCGCACGTCCGCTATGACATACCGCATCTTCATTGATGGAGCCGCCGGAACCACCGGCCTAGAAATTCGCGACCGTTTGGCGGGACGCGATGAGTTCGAACTCATCGTTCTCGACGATGCTGCCCGCAAGGATGTGTCATCGCGCCGAGAGGCTCTGCAAGAGGCGGATGTCGCGATTCTTTGCTTGCCCGATGATGCCGCGCGTGAGGCGGTCAAACTGGCGGAAGGATCGGACACACGGATCATTGATGCATCGTCTGCGCACCGGGTGGCCGATGGATGGACGTATGGCTTTCCTGAGCTGATTGGACACGGCAAGATCGCGAATGCCCAGTTCGTCAGCAATCCGGGGTGCTATCCTTCGGGGTTTTTGGCGCTGGTTGCTCCGCTTACCGATGAGGGGCTGCTACCGGCCGATTGGCCTTATACCGTTAATGCCGTCAGCGGATATTCGGGCGGCGGCAATGGCATGATTGAGCGATTCCAGACCGAGGGCAACATCGCATTTCGCACATATGGTCTTGACCTTGCCCACAAACATTTGCCTGAAATGCAACGGTACGCCCACCTTGCTCATCCACCCGTTTTTTCGCCATCAGTTGTCAATGCTCACCGCGGCATGATGATAGATGTGCCGCTAAACCTTGCTGCGATGGCCGACGCTGTTGAGGCAAGAGCGTTGCATGAGCATTTATCAGCAACATATTCTGGCAGTCCGCTCATGACGGTTGCAGCGTTCGGAGACAATCCATCTGAACTGCTGCTGTTAGACGGGGAGCAAAGCTGGGAAGGAATGGAGTTGATTGTCACATCGAGCGGTGATGGCTCTCAAGTGCGACTGCTTGCCCGGCTTGATAATCTCGCCAAGGGCGCGAGCGGCGCGGCGGTTCAAAATCTAAACATCATGTGCGGCCTGCCTGAAACCAACGGCCTGCGACTTTAACCGCGTATAACCGCTTAACCCACCTGCCTGTTTTATGGGCATGGCAGCCTTTCCATTGGGCACACAGTGCGCCCTTTGGTAAGATGCTGCGTTTAACGAAGCTCTATGGAATGATCCTTGCGCAGGCCGTAGGATCGGCTACCGAAGTGTGACAAGCCCTTGGCATGATTCTTGATCATGTATGGATAAGCACACCGACAGGCGAGAACGGAACTTCTTACGTGAAAAAGATCGAAGCGATCATCAAACCCTTTAAGCTCGACGAGGTGAAAGAGGCGCTCCATGAAATTGGCGTCTCAGGCATTACCGTCACTGAGGCACGCGGCTTTGGCCGTCAGAAGGGTCACACTGAGCTTTACCGCGGCGCGGAATATGTCGTCGATTTCCTTCCTAAAGTGAAACTTGAAGTCGTTGTCGCCGATGATCAGGCAGAGCGTGTGGTCGAGGCTGTTGCAGCGGCTGCGCAAACGGGCCGGATCGGCGATGGCAAGATTTTCGTCAGCGATATTGCAACCGCCCTGCGCATCCGCACTGGCGAGACCAATGATGACGCGATTTAAGAACTAACCCAAATCACCTGCGCCTAACGCCAATGGGGGACGGCGCACCTCTCACAACAATAACTACAAATGCTGGAGTATGCGAAAATGGCGAGCGCTAAAGACATCGTAAAACGTATCAAAGACGAGGAGATCGAATGGGTTGATCTTCGCTTCACCGACCCAAAGGGTAAGTGGCAGCACCTTTCCATGTCGGCAGTCGTCATGGACGAAGATGCTCTTGAAGATGGCCTTATGTTCGATGGGTCTTCCATCGCAGGTTGGAAAGACATCAACGAGTCTGACATGATCCTTAAGCCCGATCTCGACGCGGTCTATGTTGACCCGTTCAGCGCGACCCCGATGATCAGTATCTTCTGCAACATCGTTGAGCCTAACGATGGTCAGCTTTACAACCGCGACCCGCGCTCAACCGCGACCCGCGCCGAGGCTTATCTTAAATCAACCGGCATCGGTGACACCATCTATGTGGGTCCAGAGCCAGAGTTCTTCATGTTCGACGATGTGCGTTTTGAGGACGGTTATGCAGGTTCAGGCTTTGCAATCGACGATGTGGAGCTGCCAACCAACACCGGCAAAGAATACGACATGGGCAATATGGGCCACCGCCCACGCGCAACCGGCGGCTACTTCCCAGTGGCACCCGTTGACAGCGCTATGGACATCCGTGCCGAAATGGTTTCGACCATGCAGGAAATCGGCCTTTCCATGGACAAGCACCACCACGAAGTGGCCGCCGCTCAGCACGAGCTTGGCATAACTTATGAGACGCTGACCAAATCAGCTGACCACGTACAGGTGTACAAATATGTGACGCAGCAAGTTGCGCACGCTTACGGCAAAACCGCGACCTTCATGCCAAAGCCGATCAAAGACGATAACGGTTCAGGCATGCACAGCCACATGTCGATCTGGAAAGACGGCAAGCCAACATTTGCTGGCGATGAGTATGCGGGCCTTTCCGAAACCTGCCTTTATTACATCGGCGGCGTGATCAAGCACGCGAAGGCATTGAACGCTTTCACCAACCCAACCACCAACAGCTACAAGCGTCTGGTCCCGGGTTTTGAAGCGCCAGTGCTTCTCGCTTACTCTGCGCGCAACCGTTCGGCATCGTGCCGTATTCCTTACGGTGCTGGCGAGAAAGCCAAACGTGTTGAGTTCCGTTTCCCGGATGCTCTTGCCAACCCATACCTTGCCTTCTCAGCATTGCTGATGGCGGGCCTCGACGGGATCGAAAACAAGATCCACCCGGGCGATGCGATGGACAAGAACCTCTACGACCTTCCGCCTGCTGAGCTTGCACAAGTTCCAACAGTGTGCGGTTCGCTTCGCGAGGCGCTTGAGGCTCTTGAAGCCGATCACGACTTCCTTCTCAAAGGCGACGTCTTCTCGAAAGACCAGATTGAAGCCTATGCAGAGCTTAAGTGGGAAGAAGTTATGCGCATGGAAACAACCCCATGCCCAGTTGAGTACGACATGTACTACAGCTCATAACCGCTTCGGCAGTTCGCACAAAAAAGGCCGCTCGGAGAAATCCGGGCGGCTTTTTTTCTTTCGGGTGGCGCGGGTATTCAACCAGCGCGCTCATATGCCTCTGCAATCCAGCCGCGTACCTCTGCATCAAGGTCATCCAAGCTCTCAAGCCGGACACGGTGCGAGCACATTGCGTTGTACGTCTCAAGTCGTCCGCCCGGTTCATCCCCCTTCAGCGCAAGGCCCAAATCAACACGGGATTTGGTCGCCGGTGTGATCAGCGCGAACTGCTTTTTCCGGCGCAGGCTAACGCTCGCTTTCTTAGGCGCTATCTCGACATCGTCCCCTAGGCTCTTCGCATAATCTACCAAAGCATCGTGGATTGGCATTAGACCTCGCTTCGCGCCAGAATATTGCTCAGCCACGAAATCTTGAGGCGCATCACCTTCGAGCGCCTTTGCCGCGATCAAATTGGCGAAACCGTGAGTGACACCGTGATCTCCTTTCAGGAATGCCACGATCTGGCCGTGTTTTTCGGGCCCTTCCCTCGCAATTAGATCAAGCCAATCGTTAAGCGACTTACCCGTCTTCTCAGGCAGATTGGCCAGCATGGTTTCCAATTGTTTGTCTACGCTCGTCATTGTGCGCCTCCCGTAAGCGTATGAGACTAGAGGAGCGCCAACAACTTGCAAGCGGGGCGACCGGCATGCGGTGGGACGTCAGAGTGCGTGTTGCTATCGAACATTTAGCATTCCGCGCCGGCCCGCAGCAATGAATGCCGCAAGCAGCACCATGGCATAGAACGCGCTAAGCACATCCAAAGGCCCCGGTCCTTGCACATAGCCTGCGTGAGCAATGGCACTCCACCCGCCAAGCAGGGCGAAAACAAGACCATAAGACCAAACGGCCGCCTCGCGATTGACCGCCATCATAAGCTCATCAGAAAAAGCATATGAGCGTATCGCAAACACCAGCCCAAGCGCATAAAACGCGCCAGCAATGAGCAATGCTACGCCGGATGGGATTGGCGCACCTGCGCCGCTCAACGACAAAACGACCAGCGCAAGCCCCCAAAGGCCCATCGCATAGCTAGATAAGAGTAGCAGTGAGCGCTGTTCTTTGAGTTCATCGGCATCTTCGACGTTGAGGAGTTTAGCACCAGCATTGGGACTAAGCGTCCCTGCCCCTACGAATAGTGCGAACATTAGGTAAAGTGCGCCAATTAGAACCGCGATTTCGGCGGAAGTGGAAAGGCCCGTCTCGCTGATATCATCGCTAAACCGCGTTACGCCAAAAACGACCGCAAAGCCGGTGACTGCCCCCACCCCGGCCGGTAAGATGATCTTCTTAAGCGTGCTCTTTTTCGGCGCGTCTTTGGCTTCACTCATCATCACTCGGCTCCCAATGATCAACAAACAGATCGGGCACACAAACGCCGAACAGCTTTGCCATACGAAGGGCAAGCGGCAATGAGGGGTCGTATTTGTCGGTTTCAACGGCGTTGATCGTTTGACGCGAAACACCCAGCCGGCGAGCGAGTTCGCCCTGGCTCCAGCTGTGCTTTTCACGGTGATCTTTGACGCGGTTTTCCAACCCTAGAGCTCCCTACGGCGATTCGTGCCTGTAAAGAGGTCTTTACTGTAAAGAGCTCTTGTCAGTCAAGAGTTCTTGTCACCCAAGCGCACTTAGGCAGCACCCCGCGTAAGGTCAGTCACCTTGGGCCCTGTCGGGTTCTTCAACTTTGGTTTCTGCGGCACCCGAGGCATTAACCGGGAAAAGGGTTGCGGGCGCCCTAGCAGATAGCCTTGCCCATAGCGGCATCCCATGAAGGCTAGAAGATCACGCTGTCTTTGAGTTTCGATACCCTCTGCCACTACTTGAATTTCAAGGCTTTGCGCCATCGCAATCATCGCCTGAACAATAAGGCGGGACTGGTGATCAGAACCTATGACGCGCACGAAGCTGCGATCAATTTTGACGATATCAATGGGAAAATCGCGTAAGTGGGTGAGTGATGAAAACCCGGTCCCAAAATCATCCAGCGCGATCTGCATTCCCACGTCTTTGAGGTCCGTGAGAACCTTTCGCGCTGCGTCGTCATCATTCACCATAAGCATCGTCTCAGTGACTTCGAGGGTCATTGAGGCAGGATCAAGCCCGGTCTTGGAGAGCTGGCTTAAAAGGTTGGGAACATAGTTTTGGCTGAGCAGGTCTGCCTCACTCGCGTTCAGACTGATGTAGCTGAGCCTGCCCATTTTAGTGCATATTTTCTGGTGCTCGCAGCAGATGTTAGCCACCATCGCCTCACCGATCTCGCGCGAGACATGAGGGTCAATAATTGCTGGCATCAAATTGCCAGCTGTGAGCACATCTCCTTTTCGCGTGCGAACCCTCATCAGCGCTTCAAGGCCAACCATCTCATCTGTCAGAAGATCGACAATGGGCTGATAGGCGGCGAACATCCTGCGTCCCTCAATCGCCTCGCGAACTTCGGTGACGGCCTGAATTTTGGCAGTGTGCCGCTGGGCATGCGCTGAATCATAGAAGCATAAAGTGCCGCTTGCGCGTTTCTTGCCGGAATACATGGCAAGATCGGCCCGGCGCACGATTTCGCGGCCTCCCACAACCTCATCGCAAATTTCCACGCCAGCCGTTCCGTGGAGAACCAGCTGGCGGCCGGATATCTCGAAGGGTTTGTGAATGGTCTTTGACAGCACATCCCAAAGCGCTGTTATCTCCGCCCGGCCCGAGCCCAAGGGGGGAATGAACACGAATTCGTCTCCTCCCCATCTGGCGATCACAACATCGTCTGGGATTGACCTGCGCAGCCGACTGCTGATTTCTTCGAGCACCATGTCGCCAACCAGATGACCAAAAGTGTCATTGATCGCCTTGAAGCCGTCCAAATCGAGCAAGAGCACAGCCAGACATTTGCCCGTTGCGCCCTGCTCCTTGATCTTTTCGCCCAAAATCCGGTCAAATGCGTTGCGGTTGAGCAAATCGGTCAGACGGTCATAATCGGCCGCGCGTTGTAGAGCCGTTTTGTCGTGGTGACTTTCAGTGATATCGTGGATCACACCGACGAGACGATCTGGATTGTCTGAATCGCCCTTGATGCACTCTCCGCGAGACTGCACTCGCCGAACAAGATGACCGCGGTCCAGTAGGCCGGCCTCAAACTCAAACGGCTCCCCTTTGGTCACCGCAGCATCGACCAATGCGGCTACGTGCTCACGGTCTTCATGCGCATAGGCAGTGACAGCATCATCGACTGTGACTTTCTGCCCCTTGGGGATGCCGTACATTTCATAGACGCCTTCGGACCACGTGAGCTCCATAGTCGTCAGATCTATTTCCCACGACCCAATTCTAGCTGCCTTTTCAGCGGTGACAAATATCCGATTGGCTTTCTCTAGAGCATCATGCTTTGCCCTCTCGCGCTCCGCCATTTCAGTCATTTCGATGGTCTGCTTGTGCGCTCGCATCAGATCTTCGACGATCCCTGCAAGAACAGCGAGCTTCTTGCGAGCCGCATTGGCGAACTTGTCACGCGATGAATCTATCACCGCAAGTGTACCGATAAGATAGCCTTCAGGACTGCGCACGGGTTGCCCCAAATATGAGCGAATTTGGGGCGCGCCGGTGACTAAGGGGTTTTTTGCAAAGCGCCTGTCTCTGCAGGCATCCGGCACGTTCAATTCGCATCCTTGCGCAATAGTAACATTGCAGAATGCATGGGTTCTGGGCGTCTGCGACACTTGCAATCCGCGGCGAGACAAGAACCACTGTCGGTCTGCATCTATCAGAGAGACTACCGCGATCTCGCTATCGAAAATGACCGAGGCCAAATTGGTTATGCGATCAAACATTGCCGCAGGAGGGGTATCCAACAGTTGCAGGCTGTGGAGCGAAGCCAAGCGTTCTTCTTCAATTTCAGACAGAGAAAAGCTCATGATATTTCGAGGAAGCTCTCTTCTTTCTTTGATCCCCGATAACGTATCTAGAAGAGGCAGAGTTGATTTATCGTAGGAGTGACCGTTTTCTTTCTAAGGAGAATTACTGAGCAGGCGTTTATGCAAATTGGGAAATGACTATTTTCCTACTGCGACTTTTTGTGCCTAATAACTTTACCTCGTTGTTCACAAATCCCCCTGCGAGGTAGTTGTTATGTCTGATGTTTCCTCTGAAATCCCGACCCGAAAACCGATCTTTGACCTTGTGCGCAAACTCATGGGTCGCAAATTTCGTCAATCCGAGGTGGTGGACCTCGACGACGCACTCGATGCAAATTTGCCCCGCACCTCTGAGCCTTTGACAGCTTCCACAAAGACAATCGGCCCCCAAGGTATTTCGCTTATTAAACGGTTTGAAGGCTGCGCAAATTTACGGCGCGACGGCATGGTCGAGGCCTATCCCGACCCCGGGACAGGCGCAGAGCCATGGACCATCGGTTGGGGAGCCACCGGCAAGGGTTTTGAAACCGATGAACGCATTGGCCCGGAAACAGTCTGGACACAGGCTCAGTGCGACACACGCCTCGCCGACGATCTAGCGCTTTATGCAGCAGAGGTGGCGCGTGCAATTGGGACCGTGCCAACCACGCAAAACCAGTTCGATGCAATGGTAAGCTTCCATTACAACACAGGCGCCATCAGCAGAGCCACCCTTACACGCAAGCACAAGGCGGGTAATTTCTCCGGCGCAGCGGCTGAATTCGCGCGCTGGAACAAAGCGGGTGGCAGAGTGCTGAAAGGTCTCGTCAACAGAAGGCGAGAGGAGGCCAAACTTTATGCAAAACCCTAAGCTGAAAACTTAAGCCAAACTATGAGCCCACAGGCCCCGCTTTGTCTCGCTAATAGTCGCGGCTGATTTCAGCCAGGACGCTATCGCGGCCTATTGTCGTGACACTTCCCAAAAGAGCGAGCCAGCTGGTTATTCGGTATTCCACCTGCGTCGCACTGTACCCCTGCCCGTCAGTGACCAGTTCGACATAAACGCGCCGGCCAAGGTTCTTGCCAAGCGCAACACCCGTGCCGCGTCCAAGCGCGGGATCTGCGCTAACGATACGAAGCTGATCAAGGCCGATGGAGCGGCGCAAGGTTCCGATGGGATCGAGCCCGCTTCCGCCGCCTTGTAGAGCCGCGAGCGCTGCGCCCAATTGGATCGCGTCTGTTGCTGACAAGGATGTAACCGAGCCTCCAAATAACAGCCTTGCGAGGATTTCTTCTTCAGGCAATGCTGGCACAGAGGAGAAGGTAATCTCCGGGGTCTGCGCGTTGCCGGTTATGTCAATCGTGACATCGGCGTTATCGGCGCTGGCCTGGGCTTCGATATCAAGGCGCGGGTCAATTGGGCGGTTTGCGTCGAAGTCAATTCGCCCTTCCGTAAGTTCAAAGCGCGTACCTGCAAAGCGGTAGTCGCCCCGCACTAAGCGGGCCTCGCCGCCTATGCGCGGATCATCAACCGTGCCGCGAAGAGCGATGTCTATGCCCCACTCGCTATCGAGCCCAAGCCCATCGACCGCAACACGTGATGGCGCTTTGGCATCGACCAGATAACGCCAGCTCGCATTGCCGGAAGAGACGGCAGCGTTGCCAAACTCGTCCTTGCCGATCTCGCGCGTGTTGATGTTTGGTAAGCGCATATCTTCTGCTGCCACGCCAAGGGCCCAGCTGGCGCGGTCAATCGTAACCCTGCCCGCAATCGCTCCGCCAACGCCGTCTGAAACAATGCGCAAAGGACCAGTGATAGTGGCCTCAAGCCCATTGGCATTGAGCAACCGTGCAGAATTTGCCGCCGCCTTAATGTCGATCTTTGGGCCCCGCGCGCTGGAGATATCGGCAAGGTCGACCGTTCCGCTGCCGGTCACTGTCCCGCCGTTGCTGGTCTCCCCCGATATTCCCGTCAACTCGAGGCGCGAGCCATCGAACCTGCCTTTGGCGGAGACATTGCTGATATCTGTACCTGATACCGCGCTTTGAAGCCGTAAATTATCGCTTGAAAGTTCGCCTGTTATACGGGGACTGCTCAAGGTGCCTGAAGCGCGCGCCTCGGCGCTTAATGGACCGGTAAGGTCAAACACCTCAATCGCAAGAAGTCTCCAAAGCGCCTGTGCGGCGCCGTCATACCCAAGCTTTGCATCAAGCCTTCCGTTCATGATCTGGCCGCCCAAAGGCTGGCCCCGCGCTCTGCCACCTTCCAGATTGGCGATGCGCGCGTCGATCCGGCCGAGCCGTTCTCCTCCTTCTGTCAGGCGGGCGCCGAGCGACAATGCGCTCGGCGACAGATTGGCAACCGCAAAAACGTCGATTGGACGAGAGGATAAGACAAGGCCCGAGCGGGTGAATCCGTCAATCTTTAGCCGCGCATTGCCGCTCGCGGGCGCACTCCGGTTCTGGGTGTATGTCGCCGTCCCTGAAAGGAGACCTCCAAAACCAAAGTCCGCCCCGACAAGGTCGGCAAGGCGCAGCGGCATGCGGGCAAATTGCGCGTCAATCCGGGTGCTGTCTCCGCCCAATTGTCCTTCCAGCAAGGTAAAGCCCCGAGCAAAGCCAATTTGTGTGAGCCCAAGCGCATATCCCCCCTCATCCAGCGCGGTGAGCACAGCCCGGCGCGGCATTGTAATTGCGCGGCCGCCGTATTGTCCTTGCGCGATAAGAGCGATTTGATCAGGCGAGAAATCGCCATCGAGCTTCAGCTGAAACCGGTCAGAGCGCCGTCCAGCGATGGACGCCTGCACATCCCCGCGCCCATCGACAATATTCGCTCTTGCATCAAAAGCGTGGAGTTTCAGCGCTCCATATTCAAAGCCTCTGCCTGACACTTGACCCTCGATGCGGCTGGTGTTGCCGTCGATCAACCCGGTCACATTCACATCTGCCAGCTCCAATCTTAAAGGCAAATCGCCGCCAAAAACGGCACCTTTAGAATTGAGCGCAACGTCAAATGTTTGTGCGCCGCTAGAGCTCGGTGCAAGAGAGACATTGCCGCTTAGGCCGCCGCCACTGATCGAAAGATCGCCAGTGATACCTTGCCCGCCTATCGTGAGAGCGCCGTCAACCTCGCTCTTGAAGATTCTGCAAGTTTTGGGTCGCCACACGGGTTGGCCCGCCTTCAGGCAATTGAAGAGCCAGCGCGCCTTCAAACGGACCAAGCAGTGATCCGCCTGCTACATCAATAGAAAAACCGTCATCGCTTGGCGCAATGCCGAGCCTCACGTCACTCAGCCCTGCCGCTGGATAAGGATCGGCAAGGGTGAGGTCCGCGCGCAGGTCATCCGAGCTCAGCGACGCATCGAAAGTGAACGGACCATATTGTGTATGGGCGCCGGTCCCCGCCAGGCTTGTTCGCCCTCCAGCAATCCGCGTGTCGAGCTGTGCATTCAGGCGGTCACTGTCCAAGGATACATCTCGAACCACAATAGGAGAGGCCGCCCCCGCGCCAAAGCTGCCTTTAAAACGCAAGGTTTCGCCTGCGATATTGGCAATCGACGCATTATCGAACCGGCTTGCAACCCCCGCTATATTGGCGCGCACGCTCCATGGGAGCGCGCTGCCGAATTTTGCCAGGAGCTTTGCATTTGCGGTCACTGTTCCAACATTTTCAAGCGCAAGATTGCGAGCTTGTATTGGTCCAGCGAGCGCGAAAACGCCTTCTGTAAGATCACCGCGAAGGGTTAGGTCGCCTGCCAAACCGGGAAATGCGATGCGGGTGTTGTCAGCGGCAAGCTCGCCCCCGACCAGCGTCAACATCCCGCTAAGACTTCCGCCAATCAGCCGGGCATCGAGCGCCGAATTGCCGGTCTTGGCGCGCTCAGCTCGCACATTGAGCGGCAGCCGGAAGGTTTCGCCATCAAAACTGCCGGTCGCGTTTTGCGCGAGGCGCGAAATGGTGATCGTTTCGCCTGCTACGAGAGTTTGAATATCCAACGCATGCTCAAACTCCAAATCCGCAAACGGACCATCGAGCGTCGCTGTCAGCCGCGCGCCTTCAAGGGTGACGGCCGGGGCAAACCAATTGGGATCTCGCAGAAAAACGCTAACCCCAAACTCATTCGCCCGGTTACCCGCAAAATCAATTCCGCCGCGTCCGCGCAAATCAAGCGTATTGCTGATTGCTGTCAGCTGCCCGTCAAAAACGCTCTCTTCTAGGGTGCCATTAGCAGCTATGGCGGTGCCGCCGGCAAGAGTTCGGGCCAATGCCGAGCCTTCCACCAGTTCCGGCGTGAGCATCCCCAAAAGACCAAATTGGCCCCCTGAATTGGTCAGCTCAAACGCCGCAACGCGTGAGGACAATTGAGGCTTTTCATCGTCTTCGGAACCTCCAGGGACACGCCTTACCAGCGCATGACCTAACCAGTTTTGCCAGCCGCCCTCCCCCTTGATGCGCGCATCATAGGCTTGATCAAGGCCCGCAATCGTGGCGATCGGTCCATCGCTTGCGGCCTGATAATCGAGCGATAGATCGAATCGGTCACCGCCGGGTTCTGAATCAAGCAGGAGGGCAATGCGGTCCTCAGGCCCAAAGGTGCCACTGGCATCCACAAGAACGCGCCCTGTGCGGATATCGACCTGCGCAGCGATATTGGCCTGCTGCTCTTCGTCGCCTGCAAGTCCGGGCGCTAATTTGAAGTTCTCGGCAACAAGGTTGTCGATCCGAATATTGAAATCAGGCAAGAGCGGCGCGTCTGGATCGCCGGGCAAAAGTTCAGGCAATCGCTCCATTCGGCCCCGGCGCGCGGACAATTCGCGAATATCAACGCCGCTCCACAGCCATGCGAGAGGCCGCCAATCAATCTCAACTTCCGGGATCGTCAGAAACGTCCCCTTGGGGTCTTTGAGCACGACATCGTGAAGCACGGCCTGGGCGAAGATATCCCCTTCGATCCGGCCGACTTCCATACGCAGGCCAGAGGCAGGCGCAGCCGCCGCGATCTGATCAGCCACAAACCGCTTTCCAATCGGGGATGAAAGGAAAAGAGCCCCCAAAACCAAAGGCGCAAGAATAATCGCGATCGCCCAGCCAAAGCGTTTGGCCCAACGCCTCCTCGAAGAAGGCGCGCTGGCCGCAGGTTCAGTCTCGTTGGTATCGCTGCTCTGCACCATCAGAAAGCTTGCCCCAGGCTTACATAAACCACCACCGGCGCATCTGTTGGCGCTGGATTCAACGGTACGCCAACATCGACCCTGATTGGACCAAAGCTGGTTTTATAACGCACGCCAATTCCTGCCCCGGCCCTTACAACATCGAAGTCAGGGCGAGCCTCGCTCGAGATCGTACCCAGATCGAAAAACGGGACGACCTCAAGAGCGCCATCGAGAAAGCCGGTCGCGATACGTGCCTCGATAGCCGCCTCGACCAGCGAGCGCCCGCCTTCAGGCTCATCAAATTCGTTGAGCGGACCGATGGCCTGAAAGCCAAACCCGCGCACCGATCCGCCGCCCCCTGAATAAAGACGCCGTGAGGGCGCAACATCAAGCAGGTCAGCCCCCACCACAGTTGCAGCGGCAACTCGCCCCGCGATCACCGTAGAGCCCACCGGTTGGTAGTAGCTCGCATCAAAGCGCGCGCGCAGGTAGGGTGAAACTTCGCCGAGCGTACGCGACACCTCGGGCTCTGCGAAAAACGTGAGGCGGTACCCTTCGCGCGGGTCGAGCAGATCATCGCTCCCATCAAGAGTAGCGCGGCCAAACACACCGCCGATCAGATATTCTTGACGAGGCAGCTCTATACCATCCGTTACCCGGTTGCGTTCATCGGAATACAACACCTCCGCCCCAAGCTGCCAACTCAGAGGCTTTTGGAACAAAAGGTTAGAGATGCGCTCAAACGAGGTTTGAAACGCAACAGTTCGTGCATCCACTGCCTCTGTTTCAATCGCACTGGCAAAAGCATCGACGGTCAAGATTTGATCACGGTCACGAAAATTACTGCGCCTGAAGGTGACGCTCGCCAATTGCTCGCGTGTGCCCACAATTCCGCGCAATCGCAGCGCGCCCTCAGGAGGAAACAAATTGCGATGCTCCCACCCCGCCTCCAGCTTAAACCCGTCCTGCGTACCAAAGCCAATAGCGCCGGAAATGGTGCGCAAAGGAGCCCGTTCGATTGCAACATCCAGAGCCACTTCACCATCGGCCCCATCCGTAGGCGCAGAGACCGCGCGGGGGGTTATCACAACGGACGATACGAGCCCGGTTGCCAAGATGGCTCTGCGCAAATCTGATTGAAGGCTAGTTTGGTAAAGCTCTCCTGGATCAAAGCGGGCAATCCGCCCAAGGTGGCGTCCTGAGAGAAATTCCGGGTCGTCGCTGATCACTTCGCCAAACGCAAAACGTCCGCCCGGATCCACCGGCAAGGTTAGATCGCCCTGATCTCTGGAATGATCAATGAGAAGCTCAGGCGGGCTAAGAATGCCAAACGGATAGCCGCTTTCCCCCAGCGCGTAACGCAGGCGGGCTTCCCCGGCGACAATGGCATCGGCATAAACAGGATCACCCGGGCTTATGCCAAAGGCGCCAAGCAAAGGCGCTTTTTCAGCATCATCAAGCCGGCCAAGAGGTCCAAGATCAACCGCACCATAGGTATAACGCGGCCCCGGAAGCACATCGAAGCGCACACGGGGATCACGGTCAACGGCCGGTTCGTTATTGCTCTGGGATTGATCGGCAAACCCGCGCCTTCCCCCGAAAGCTGGCGGATCACCTCGCCATCGTAATAGCCATAATTGCGCAGCAGTGAATTGAGCAGCTCTTCATCAGAGCGCGCTCTTGCTGCCAGTTGAGGAACCGTATCTTCCCCTGTGCCCAGCATTTCAATCGCTGATAACGCACGGAAGCGGGCTATGAATTCGCTCTCTTCGGGGAAAAGATCCGCTTGCGCGGGAAAGGCAAGCATCAGCTGATCGCTGATATCGACCTGCGCTAAATCGGGCAGATCGACCAGGGTTGGAGCATCAATATCAGCAAACGATGGACGCTCGGGGTCGACTGACAGTCTCTCAGGTTCGGGAAGCTCAGCCTCGGCCAGCGCGGCATCGACGTCGAAAGTGTCCGCAGAACCATCGAGAGGCTGTTCCTCAGGGGCCGGGATGAGAGGCTCCGGTTCTGAAGGCTCATTTGTACCCTGCAGGACATCACTGGATGACGCCCAATCCTCTGCATTATCCTGCGCGCTTTGCGGGATGAGATCGTCGAGAGTTTGCGCATTGACTTTGGGGTCGCGGTTTGATGCGGTATTTTGCGCAGACGCGTTTTCCTGTCCGGCTGCTCCAGAGCCAGATGCAAGCAACGCGGCACAGAGGCCCAACTTAAGGACCAGTTTCACTCTGAGATTTCGCAATTATCGTTCAGCTCGCAGAGAATTTGACAGGCTGACCGTCTTTACCTCTGGCACCCGACATTGTTCCAACTTTTTCGCCGCGCGGAGCGGTGGCTGCGGCGATTAGCCGGGTCTGCTCCTCCTCGCCCATCCGGCGCCACCCATCACGGGTCAGTTGTTCGAGCGGACGGTAGCGGACTTTATACTGCATGCGCGGCGAACCATCGACCCAATAACCAAGGTAAACATAGGGAAGCCCGGTTTGCGCCGCACGCTGTATGTGGTCGAGAATTATGTAGTTACCCAGACCCACACGCTCGCTTTGATCAGGGTCATAGAAGGAGTAGATCATCGAAAGGCCATCGCCTTGACGATCCGTCAGGCAAGCCCCGACGAGGCGGCCGGGTTCACCAGTTTCGGTAGGCTCGCGGTATTCCACAAGAGAGCTTGAGACAGGGGTGTGCTCGACCATGTCGGCATAGTCCATCTCATCCATGGTCGACATACCGCCATCGGGGTGACGCACACTGAGATATTTGGTCAGCAGTTCGAATTGTTCATCAGTCGCCCAAGGACGGCACTCGGTCACGATAAGATCGCGGTTGCGCCGAAGCTCGCGCTTTTGAGTGCTCGATGGCTTAAACTCATTGGCCACAACGCGCACGGACACGCAGGCCTGACAATCAAGACAGCTTGGGCGATAGGCCACTGTCTGGCTGCGGCGAAAACCGATCCGGCCAAGCGCTTCATTAAGCTGATCCGCATGCGCGCCCTTAAGCTCTGTGAAAACCTTACGCTCATTACGCCCGGGCAGATAAGGGCATGGCGCAGGGCTGGTCACAAAGAAACGGGGGAAGCGGATAGGGGCCGTCACAGGTCTGGCTTCGTCCTCTTAGCGAAAAGTGGAATCGGCAATTACGCCGTTAAGATATTCTTATGCCTATTTGCGCTGGCCGGTAAAAGACCTTTAACCAAAAATCATGGTGGATTTTGTCTTAATTTGCACATGACTGAACGTAATTAGACACCACTTCGGAGCGATGTTACAGAACCGCAATCGGACACGTAGCGTAGTGGGACGGTTTGCACTGCCCGTCTTGATACCGCCACCACGTTCTCAAAAGTGCTTGCGAATCAGTTCAGTTCGACAACATCAACGTGATATTTGGCCCCGCGAAGCGATTGCACCAATCGCTCAACCTGCTGTGCATCGCGCGCTTCGCATTCGATATCAGTGATCAGCCCTTTGGCAGGCAGCGTGGTGAAAATGCGCTGGTGATAGATTTCGATGATGTTGACATTATGCTCATCAAACAGGCGCATCACCTTGAACAGCGCCCCGGGGCGATCCTGCAAAGTGACCCTTAGGCGTGCAAGGCGGCCTTGGCGGGCGAGATCACGCAGAAGGACGTTGGCAAGAAGCCGCGTATCAATATTGCCGCCGCACAGGACAAGGCCAACCTTCTTGCCTGCGAACCGCTCAGGATTGTCCAAAACGGCAGCGAGCCCTGCTGCGCCTGCGCCTTCCACCACAGTCTTCTCTATCTGGAGCAGCAAAGCGACCGCCTTTTCGAGGACGGGTTCGCCCACAAGCAGGATATCATCGACCCGATCTTTTATTACTTGGCTCGTAAACTCGCCGGGCTGTTTCACCGCAATCCCTTCGGCCAAGGTGTCCCCGCCACAAGCACGGTCTTCGCCTTTGAGCTTTGCAAACATGCTCGGAAACAGTCCGGCCTGAACCCCTACGACCTCCAAATCGGGTGAAAGGGCTTTGGCTGCCGTTGACATGCCCGAGATCAAACCGCCGCCGCCAATAGGCGTTACCAGGCAATCCAGATCAGGCTTGGCGTCCAGCATCTCAAGCGCAACAGTGCCCGCGCCCGCGGCCACATGCGGGTCATCGAACGGATGCACAAATGTCAGACCGCGCTCGTCCTTCAGCTCACACGCACGGGCATAGGCATCGTCATAGGTCTCCCCTTCGAGCACAACATTGCCCCCGACGCTTTCCGTTTGCATCACTTTCACCGTGGGTGTGGTGCGCGGCATCACAATCGTCACCGGCACACCAAGGCGTGTCCCGTGATAAGAAAGACCCTGGCTGTGATTGCCAGCAGATGCGGCGATCACGCCGCGCTTTTTCTGCTCATCGGTAAGCTGCAAAAGCGCATTCAGCGCACCGCGCTCTTTATAAGCTGCGGTGAACTGCAAGTTTTCAAACTTCAGCCAAACCTCAGCCCCCGTAATCTCAGACAGGGTAATTGAATGCATCATCGGCGTTTTGACCACCGCCCCATCAATCCGCACAGCTGCTGCACGGATGTCTTCAAGGGTCAGATCAGCAGGCGTAGGCCCTGCGGTGAGGCTTGCGTTTGGTGCATTCATATCGCAATCGCCACTAAGCCTTCGCTTTCACATGAGCAACCGTGATTGCCTTGGCAATTGTGTAGCAAAGCTATTAGGCGTGAACCCCATGAGTAAGAGCATGAAAATCGCCTTTATTGGCCTTGGTGTTATGGGCGGGCCAATGGCGGGCCATTTGGCGCGCGCCGGACTTGACGTCACCGCCTATAATCGTTCCTCTGAGCGAGCCGAGAATTGGCGCAAGGTTTGGGCAGCCGAAGGGCTCGATATAGACTTTGCAGACACGCCTGCATCCGCAGCAAAAGACGCCGATGTCGTTTGCACATGCGTTGGCACTGATGATGATCTGATCGGCGTCACCACCGGCCCGAACGGCGTCTTGGAAACGATGAACAAAGGCTCGCTTCTCATCGACCACACCACGACCTCAGCTGATATCGCCCGTACACTGGGCGAGACTAGCGCTGCTAAGGGAATTGATTTTGTCGATGCCCCGGTAAGCGGCGGCCAGGCGGGCGCCGAAAACGGTCAGCTTGCGATAATGTGCGGCGGATCAGATGACGCGATGGCCCGCGCTAACCGCGTGATGGAGCCCTATGCAAAGTCGATTGTCCATGTCGGCCCAACCGGCGCTGGCCAAACCGCCAAGATGGCGAACCAGATGTGCATTGCCGGGGTCTTGGGCGGGTTATCCGAAGCAATTCGGCTTGCACAAGGCGCTGGGCTCGACCTCGACAAAACCTATGAAGCCATTTGCGGTGGCGCTGCGCAAAGTTGGCAGATGGACAACCGCTGGGCGACCATGACCAAAGACGAATTTGACTTCGGCTTTGCCATTGACTGGATGCGCAAGGATTTGGGCTACGCCCTTGATGAGGCAAAACGCCTCGGCCTGTCATCCCCCATCACCGCTTTGGTCGATCAATTCTATGCTGAGGTCCAAAACTCAGGCGGCAATCGCCGCGACACAAGCGCCCTGATCACCCGTCTTCCCAAGGCAGTAAGTTGATGAAATACCTCCCTGCACTCCTACCTGCAACTTCCCTCTTTTTTGCCGCAAGCCTGGCCCTCAGCGCCTCTCCGGCCGAAGCTAACACATTGATTTATAATATAGATGGCGTTACCATTGATGAAGAGGGCGAGGTCAAACGCTTTACCGAGATTGTATTCAACGATGACGGCATAATCACCCACGTTCTCACGCGCGGAGAAGAGCGGCCCGAAGACATCGACTTTGCGATGGATGGTGAGGGTCAGGTGATGCTTCCGGGCATGATTGATGCCCACGTCCATGTGATGGATATCGGGTTCGCCGCCCTTACGCTCGACCTATCCGGCACAAACAGCCTCGAAGAAGCGCTGGCCAAAGTGGCTGCATTTGCTGAGGCCAATCCGGGTCGCCCTTGGATTTTGGGGCGCGGTTGGAACCAGGAGAAATGGGGCCTTGGCCGCTTTCCAACCGCTGCTGAGCTCGACGCCGTAGTGTCTGACCGCCCCGTTTGGCTGGAGCGCGCGGACAATCACGCCAATTGGGCGAACAGCGCAGCGATGGAAAAGGCCGGCGTCACTTCTGCATCAAAGAGCCCCGAGGGCGGGCGGATCATCCGCGACGCCAGTGGGAAACCAACAGGCGTATTTGTTGACGCAGCGAAGTCTCTGGTCGGTGAAAGCGTGCCGCCGCCCCGCCCCGAAGACCGCGATGCCGCCTTTGCCATGGCGCAGGCGCGGCTGCTCGCCAATGGGATTACGGCAGTCGCGGACATGGGCACGCCGGTGGTCGATTGGATGACGTTCCGCAGAGCCGCAGACAATGGCGAGCTCAACATTCGCATCATGTCTTACGCCAATAGCCCAGAGGCGATGGAGCTTATCGGAGGGCCCGGTCCCACACCCTGGCTTTACGATGATAAGCTGCGCCTCAACGGCATTAAACTTTATGTCGACGGCGCGCTGGGATCGCGCGGGGCAACACTCAAAGAGCCCTATCATGATGAGCCCGAAACGCGCGGCATCGCGATCACCTCTCCTGCCCAATTGCGCAACCGGATGAGCCGCGCAGCGCTCGATAATTTCCAGACCGCCGTGCACGCCATCGGCGATGCGGCCAATTCCGATGTGCTCCTGGCGATTGCTGAGCTTTCGACAAGCTACGAGGGCGACCGCCGCTGGCGTATTGAACACGCTCAAATCGTCGATCCGGCTGACCTTCCCCGCTTTGGCGACCATGGCACCATCGCCTCGATGCAGCCGCTTCACCAGACGAGTGACATGTTTATGGCAGAGGCGCGGCTTGGTGAAGACCGCCTGGGCGGCGCTTACGCCTGGAAGAGCATTATCGAGGCGGGCGGCCAGATCGCTTTTGGATCAGACGCGCCGGTTGAGCCCGCCGATGTATTCGCAGGGATAGCCGTCGCCATCAGCCGCACAGACGAGAACGGCAATCCGTTTGGCGGCTGGCGCGCGCATGAAGCCGTGAGCCGCGAACAGGCCCTCGCCGCTTTCACTGCAGATGCTGCCTATGCCGGCTTTGCCGATGGGCGTTTTGGGCGGCTGGTGCCTGGTGAGCGTGCAGATTTCCTGTTCGTGGACCGCGACCCGATGTTCTCATCTCCAACGCAGATAAGGGAAACCGAAGTGCGCGAGGTCTACCTTGCAGGCAAGCGTGTGTTCGCCAAATAGCCCCTAGGGCTCTGCCTATTGCGCAGGCTGCTCGCTGTCTTCGCCGGTCTGCTCGCTTTCATCCTCGGGGCTTTCTTTGCCCTTAGAACGATCCTGCAACAGCATCAGCAAAAGCGACCCTTCGAACAGCACCAACAGGGGCACGGCGAGAATGACCTGAGTGCCGGGATCAGGCGGTGTGACAAGCGCCGCTAATGCCACGATCCCAACAATCACATAGCGCCTTGCGGCAACCAATTGCGCGCGCGTCACAATTCCGGCGCGGTGCAGCAGCATGAGCAAAACGGGCAGTAAGAACGTCAGCCCGAATGCGAGGATAAATTGCATCACAAGGCCAAGGTATTCACCCGCTGAGGGCAGCGCCTGAACCTGCAAGCCGCCTGCCTCCCCGCCAAAGCCTAAGAAGAACAGGAAGGCAAGCGGCATGACCACATAATAAGCGAGCGCCGCACCGCCGATAAACAGCACCGGCGTCGCGATAAGGAACGGCAAAAACGCCTTCTTTTCCTGCGCGTAAAGACCGGGGGCAACAAATGCCCAAAGCTGATTGGCGATTATGGGGAAGCTCACCATAAACCCTGCAAACAGGCCAATTTTGAGCTCGACAAAGAAGATTTCGGGCAGCTTGGTGAAGATCAATTGCCCCTCCCCATCGGGGAAAGCATCTTTGAGTGGCTGAACGAGAAAGCCCAGAATAGGGTCCGCAAAATAAAAGCACACACCAAAGCCGATGAGCAGCGCAAAAATTGCGCGCACCAAACGGCTGCGCAGCTCAATTAAATGATCGAGCAGCGGCGCTCTGGTTTCGTCAATATCGTCGATCTCAAAAGCCATAACCGCAGCCTATCCTTCAGGCTTTGCCGGTTTATCGGTCGCGGCTGGTTTTTGGGGTGTCGGTGCCTGCGCAACGGTTTTCGCGGTGTCTTTGGCTGCGCTTTCAGCATCAGGAACCGGCGTGTCTGCAACAGGCGGAGGCCCCGTCATAACAGGCTCGCCCTTAGCCGCTTCCACATCAGCGGCAGACTGCTTCATGATCGCCTCGTTCTGCGCCTTCCACTTCTTCTCCATATCCTCAAGCTCGGCTTCGCGAACCATGGCATCGACGCCTGTGCGGAAATGAGAGGAAACGCGGCGAACCTTGCCGATCCAGCGGCCTGCCTGACGCATGGCTAGGGGCATATCTTTCGGCCCGATCACAAGGACCGCGACGATGATAACCACCAAAAGCTCTGCTGCGCCGATGTCAAACATGAAAGGGGGCTCTTAAATGCGCTAAACTTGCGCGTTTGAATTAGCTGGAGGTTTCGCTCTTTTCGCTGGTCTTGGCGTCTTTCACGTCCTTTGCAGGTGCTTCGATCTGGCCTTTGGTCTCTTCGGCGGCCTCTTCGGTTTCGGTCATTCCCTTCTTGAAGCTGCTGATCCCTTTGCCAAAGTCACCCATCATTTCGGAAATACGTCCGCGCCCAAACAGGACCAAGATGACCAGAGCGACGATGAGGATTTGCCAGATACCGATTTGGCCAAACATAAGACTTCTCTCTTAATTGCCCTTTGCAAGGGAGGTTTATGCAACCGATATAGGAGCAAGCGAGCCATCGCGCCAGTCAGACCGCGATTCAGAGCGCGATTCAGGCCCTCATTTCAGCTATCCTCAGGTCCAGAAGGCTCTTCAGGCCCGCGAGTAACGCTGTCCGGCGATGCGGGTGTGGTCTTTTCCGAATTCTGCGTTTGTGGATCGTGCTCAGAGGCATCGACATCGTCATCCTTTGACATGGCGTCTTCAAAAGCTTCATCGACCGGGTCAAGCAGTCCCGACGCGCGAAGCTCATCTATTCCCGGCAAATCGCGCCGTGAAGACAAGCCAAAGTGATCGAGGAATGCAGCCGTTGTTGCGTAGATCACCGGGCGTCCGGGCACCTCGCGCCGTCCTGCAAGTTTGATCCAGCCTGCCTCCATCAACACATCAAGCGTACCAGAACTGGTCTGAACGCCCCGGATCGATTCAATTTCGGCGCGGCTCACCGGTTCGTGATAAGCGATGATTGCGAGCACTTCGGTCGCCGCGCGGCTGAGGCGTCGGACTTGCTCTTTCTCGCGCCTGAGCAGGTGCGCCATGTCAGCCGCGGTTTCAAAATGCCACCGCTTGCCTCGCTCCACCAGATGGACACCGCGCTTTTCGTAATGGTGCGCAAGAGCCTTTAGGCCGTCGCGCACGACATCCTTGTCGCAGTCCCCCAAATGCGCCGAGAGTTGATCGACGCTGAGGGGTTCTTCGGCAGCAAAAAGGGTCGCCTCAAGGCCGCGTTCGATTTCATCGGGTTCATCCGCTTCCTCGAACATCATGCGTCAGCTGTCTCTTTAAGACGGCGAATGCGCAGTGGCTCGAACGCGCCTTCCTGTTCAAGCTCCGCCTTGCCCAAACGTGTCAATTCAAGCGCTGCCACAAAGCTGGAAGCCAGCGCCGATTTACGCAGTGCCGGTTCTGCGTGTTTGGGGAGAAAATCGCGAATATCCATCCAGTCGAGCGTTACACCAAGCATCGCCGATACCCGGTCAAGCGCGCTGTCGAGCGTCATCACCGGACGGTCCGAGACGTGATAAATGCGCGGCGCAGTGCGCGCTTTGACCTGGCCATATGCTTGGATTAGCGAAAACGCATCGGACTTCCACAGCACCTTGCGATCTGTGCGCAGCCCCTCTGGCGCGCCGCGGACAAATATATCTCGGCCGATCCGGTCACGGCCCATAAGGCGCGCTGCCGCCTCGCGCATCGCACCCAGACGCTGAAGGCGCAGTTGGAGACGCAGCGCTAGCTCTTCGGGGCTGGGATCTTCCTGCTCGTCTTTGGGCAAAAGCATCGAGGACTTAAGAAAGGCAAGCCATGCGGCCATCACCAGATAGTCGGCGGCCAATTCCAGCCTCAAGTCCTGCGCACGCTCGATATAGGCAAGATATTGATCAACCAGCGCGAGGATCGAGATTTGTTTGAGATCAACCTTTTGCCGCCTTGCAAGGTCAAGCAAGAGGTCTAACGGTCCCTCCCACCCATCAAGCTCCAGATAAAGCGCCTCCTCGCCCGGCTTCGCGCCCTGTTTGGCAGGATCATCATCCCAGCCATCGGGCATAATAGCACCGGGTTCCACGGCATTCATGCTGCCACCGGTGAGCATGAAGCCCTCTTCGTTCTCGGTCGTTATAGGAGGGCTCATGCAGCCTCTCCCGTGAGAGCCAGCAGCTCATCGCGCTTGGCCAGAAGCTCGGCTGCTTCCTCAGCAATCGTGTCTGCCACAATTGTACCTTCAAGAGCGCGGTCCAATCGCCCTTCCGCCGCTTCGCTCATGCCGGGTACGCGCTCGCAGATACCTTGCATATCGCCCATGTTGGCCCAGCAATTGAGCACGATGTCGCAGCCAGCGGCAATGGCTCGTTCGGCGCGCTCCGGCACGGTGCCATCCAGCGCTTCCATGTCGATATCGTCGGTCAAAAGCAGGCCATCGAACCCGATGTTCCCACGAATTACATCTCGGATGATCGTCGGCGACAGTGTTGCGGGGAGCGCGTCGTCCCAGACCGGGAACAACAAATGCGCGGTCATACCCAGCCTCGCGGAACCCAGCGACCGAAACGGAGCCAGATCGACCTCCAGTTCCTCAGCACTTGCATCAACGCGCGGCATCTCCTTGTGCGAATCCACCAGCGCCCGCCCGTGCCCCGGCATATGCTTGATGCAGCCGGTCACGCCGCCAGAGCCAAGCCCATCAAGGATCGCACGGCCAATGGCTGCCACTTGCATTGGTTCACCTCCAAGCGAACGGTCGCCAATGGCGTCGGTGGCACCCGGCTGACGCACGTCAAGCGGCGGGTGATAGGTGACCGTGATCCCCATGGCGGAAAGCTCAAGCGCCATCGCCTTTGCGCCTGCTCTTGCAGCCTCAATCGCGCTCGCAGGCGCCACTTGATACAGCTGGTCAAACGCTTCGCCCGATGGGTAGGCGGCCCAATGCGGCGGGCGAAGGCGTGCTACGCGGCCGCCCTCTTGGTCGATCGAGATGAGCAGATCATCGCGCCCGTGCAACGCTCGAAGCTCATTGGTGAGGGCACGCAATTTCTCCGGCGTCTCACAATTGCGCCCGAACAGGATATATCCCGCCGGATCAGCGTCGAGGAAGAACGCGCGCTCTTCTGCTGTGAGTGCCGTACCTGAACATCCGAATATCGCTGGAACCATAGGGCTTAGATTTGCAGCGAGCGGCCCCTGAGGCAAGCATCCGAACGCTCCATTGTGGCCTTTTCAGGGGGAAACACGGTGGGAAACCGCATTCTTGCCCCAAATCGGACCACGAAGATCAGCGTTTCACCTGACAATCAATGCCATCGGATTTGAGGCTCGCGCACAATTTGTTAGCCGATGCGACGTCGCTTGCAACCGCTTGCAGGCGGTAAACGGTGCCAATATCAACCACACCCTCTTCGATGCGGTAACGCATGCCTGAAAGCGCGCTAGTGCGGCGTCTGATCTCATTCCACCCTTGCTCAGCGCGGGCGCGCGATGAATAGGCGGCGAGTTGCACACCAATCCCGCCGCGCGGTGCAGCAGCGCCAGAGGCCTCGTTGCCGCCCGCACCAGAATCCGACGCGCTCCCTTTGGCCGCTGAACTGGCAGTAGCCGCGGAGCCTGCTGACCCAGCACCTGATCCTCCGCCAGCGCCCGTATTGCCATCGGTGTTCATGACGCCAGCGGGCGTTCCGCCTTCGCCAACGACAGGCGCAACATTGCCAGTGCCTGCGAATTCTTTGCCGCCGGGATCATCGGGGCGCTCTTTAATGGGGCCTTCGGGAGCTTCGATCACGCTGCCATCAGCAACCTCGGCGTCGCCTGACGTTTTACCGCCGGCCAGCAAAACTGTTGCGACAGCGACCGCGAGCAATCCGAGCAGGATGATGGCAAGAACGATGATCTGCGTATGGTCGACCCCGCCAGTGCCATCGTCTTCATCATCCGCTTCAAGCCATGGCAGGCTGTCGTCCGCAGACAGGTCCAATTCTGCGTCAGCACCTTCAACTTCGTTATATTCAGCGTTGATCATCTCAGGCCCATTACCCCCGGACTACCAGCATATTCTTCCGCCGGTTCCGTTACATTTTGTCCACTGCCTCCACGCCAAGCACGCGCAGACCATTGCGAATAACCTGCCCGATAGCTTCCCCAAGGAAAAGGCGGCCCTGCGACAAAGCAGCATCGTGTTTCACAATGAACCGCTTTTTCGTATCGGTGTTACCCAAAGAATAGAAGGCATTAAGGTCAGTTGCCAAGTCATAGAGGTAAAAAGCGATGCGGTGCGGTTCACGCGCTTTGGCCGCAGCCTCCACCTCGCGCGGGAATTGCGCGGCGCGTTTGACAAGCGCGATTTCCTCATCACCAAGCCCCGATAAATCGTCGGGTGAAGGTGTAAAACCCTCTTCTTTCAATGCTTTGCGTAAAGTCGATTTGATCCGTGCATGAGCGTATTGCACGTACCAGACAGGATTGTCTTTGGATGCTTCGACCACCTTGGCGAAGTCAAATTCCATCTGCGCCTCGGGTTTGCGGGTGAGCATGGTGAAGCGCACCACGTCCCTGCCCACCTCGCCGATCATGTCGGCGATAGTGATGAAATTGCCCGAACGCTTTGACATTTTTACAGGTTCACCGCCGCGCATAAGCTGAACCATCTGAACCAATTTGACGTCAAATGGGGTGGTCTTGCCCTTGCCTGCCGAGAGTGCGGCAACGGCTGCTTTGATCCGCTTAACCGTCCCGGCGTGGTCCGCCCCCCAGATGTCAATCAGTTCATCAGCGCCCTCCGCCTTCTGCATGTGATAGGCAAGGTCAGCGCCGAAATATGTCCATTTGCCGTCCGATTTCTTGATCGGCCGGTCTTGATCATCGCCAAATTTGGTGGAGCGAAAAAGCGGCAGCTCGACCGGCTCCCAATCTTCAGGCGGAGCCTTGCCTTTAGGCGCCTCTAGCACACCATCATAGACAAGACCCTGTTCGCGCAGCCATTTCTCTGCCTGATCCGGCTTACCAGTGGCGTGCAATTCGGCCTCTGATGCAAAGACATCGTGGTGGATACCAAGAAGCGCCAGGTCCGATTTAATGAGCAGCATCATTTGCTCGGCTGCGCGCTCGCGGAACAATGGGAGCCAGTCTTCCTCCGGCGCATCCCTGTAGACATCGCCCAGCTCTTTTGCGAGCGCTTGACCTACAGGTATCAAATAGTCGCCGGGATAAAGCCCTTCCGGAATGGTGATCGTATCACCCAGCGCCTCGCGGTAGCGCAGATGCGCAGACTTCGCGAGCGTATCGACCTGCCCGCCTGCATCATTGATGTAATATTCGCGGGTAACATCGTGGCCTGCAAATTCGAGCAAGCTTGACAGCGCATCACCCACCACAGCGCCCCTACAGTGTCCCATATGCATTGGGCCAGTGGGGTTCGCGCTCACATATTCGACGTTGACCCGCGTGCCTTCGCCCATTGCGGAACGCCCATAGGTGTCGGCCAAACTTGTGATCGCCTGCAATTCTGCAATCCACACTTCGGGATCGAGCCTCAGATTGATAAATCCAGGTCCCGCGATCTCTGCGCTGGTGATGCCCTTGGCCGTTTCAAGCTTGGCGGCCAGCAATTGGGCCAATGCGCGCGGGTTTGTTTTGGCAGGTTTGGCAAGGACCATCGCCGCATTGGTCGCAAGATCGCCGTGCGCAGGATCGCGCGGCGGCTCTAGCGTCACGTTGTTGAACGCAGTGCCTGCGGGAAGCGTGCCCTCTGCGACGAGAGCGTTCAGGGCAGTTTCAACCGTGCCGCCAAAGGCCGTGTACAAAGTTTGCATATCAGTCATCTCGAACGCGCAATTAGCGCAAAGGGGAGCAAGGGCAAAGGGAAAGGGTCACTGTGCCCCAAGGTTCCCAGAGACGGAGTAAAGGTGTCGCAAAGGTGTCGCAAAGGCAGTGGGCCGCTCGCAGCCAATCCGCAACGATGCGAAGGGCGTCTGGCCAGGTGTTCGCCCGGACGGGCAAAAATGAAAACTAACGCGTCGCGTTGTAGGCCAGCTGCGATTCGGTAAGCTGGAAGCCGACCAGCATCTCAAATCGTGAGCGCTCGATAGCGGCCTTCACTTCCGGTGCCGAGAGCGGATCAAGCGCCGCATCTGCGTCCCCTGCTCGCCGCCTACGAGTGATGCGTTCACGAATGTCCTCAGGCAAGGTCGCCGCCGCGCGGTCAATAAACGAACCCGCTTTCGCCGATGCCCGCGCGCGGTCTTGACCGTCAGCGAAAGTCACCGAGACCTCGCCAATTCGTTTGGTCACAACCGCGCTGCTACCTTGCAATACGGTCACAAAATAAGGGAGCGTCACAGTGCGGCTGCCCCGCGCATCGGTCCGCCGCGCGAGCACATCGAAGCTCGCTTCTGAGTACACTTTGGCACCTGTATCATCGCAAGTGGTGCGAAGGTTGGTCATCGCGGCGGTGACATCAAGATTGCTTTGCGTTTTGTCGCCTTCAGTGCGGAAAACGGTCACATCACCGGTAAAATCAGGGATGCCAATATCAGGGCATGATGACAAAACCGAAGTCACCCCCACCCCTTGATCAATCACAAGATCACCTTCGCCAGCACAACCAGCGAGCGCGGCTGCGCCTACAAGCGCGGTAATTGCGGTTTTGCGATGAGTCATTTTTAACCGTGATCCCTTGAAAATCATATTCAGCGCTCAGAGCGCCATTTGTCCTAACGCATTTATGCCCCTAGCGAGCCACGCAGCAAAGCGCTAGAGGGTCCTATATGAATGCGCCCATAACTCATGACGCTGCAAATGGCGGCGGCCAATTGTCAGCTGAACCGCTCAATCTGCTGATTGCTGCGCCGCGCGGTTTTTGCGCAGGTGTCGACCGCGCCATTGAAATCGTTGAGAAAGCGCTCGAGCGGTACGGCGCGCCGGTCTACGTTCGCCATGAAATCGTTCACAACAAATATGTCGTCGAAGGCTTGAAGGCCAAAGGCGCAATTTTCGTTAAGGAACTGGACGAGGTGCCGACAGATGCGCCCGTCGTTTTCAGCGCGCACGGCGTCCCAAAAGCTGTGCCCGCCGAAGCTGAGCGGCGCAATATGATCTATGTCGATGCGACTTGCCCGCTGGTTTCAAAAGTCCATCGTCAGGCTGAACGACAGCTCGAAAAAGGCCGGCACATCATTTTTGTGGGTCACGAAGGCCATCCGGAGGTGATTGGCACGATGGGCCAGGTGGAGCCCGGCCAGATGACACTGGTGGAGAATATCGAGGACGTCGACAAGCTTCCCTTCGATAGTGATCAGCCGCTTGCCTACCTTACGCAAACCACGCTGTCGGTTGATGACACACGCGAGGTGATCAACGCGCTTGAATGGCGCTATCCCAATATCAGCGGACCCAAAGCGGAAGACATTTGCTACGCCACATCGAACCGTCAGGCAGCGGTGAAAGAGCTGGCGCACGACTGTGACCTCGTGCTTGTTGTCGGCGCGCCCAATTCGTCCAATTCGCTTCGTTTGGTCGAAGTGGCTGAGCGCCTTGGCACGCCTGGCAAATTGATCCAGCGGGCTGATGAAATCGACCCGGCTTGGCTGGAGGGTGTGGGAACAATTGGTTTGACCGCTGGCGCATCGGCTCCTGAAGTTCTGGTGCGCGAGGTCGTCGACGCGCTTGCCAAGCTGCGCCCCATTGCTGAGCGCGAAATTAAGCACACCGAAGAGAAAATGGTCTTCAAACTGCCTCGCCAACTCACCGAATAACTAGCAATCCCTTGGCCGTTTACACACACCTTGGCGCTGAAGAATTGGCTGAGCTTATCAGCCATTACCCGGTTGGCGAATTATTGTCGGCCAAGGGGATTGCAGAAGGCGTCTCCAATTCCAATTGGCTGATCGACACCGCCGGAGCGGACGGCGAAGGTGCCCGGTTCATACTGACGATGTATGAGCGGCGCATTGAGCTTGAGGATTTGCCGTATTTCCTCGGGCTGCTCGACCATCTTTCTGCAAAAGGTTGCCCGGTTCCGCGCACCATTCACGATCATGACGGCGCCGCGTTCCGAATGCTGGATAACAAAGCTGTGGCGCTGATCGAGTTTCTTCCCGGCGTCTCCCCGACAAAGCCCGAGGCCGGTCAAAGCTATGCGGTCGGCGAAACGTTAGCGAATCTGCACGCAGCAAGCAGGGACTTCGTCCTATCGCGCGAGAATACGATGGGGTTTGCTCAAAACCTCGAATGCCTCGCGAAATGCGGAATTGAAAACCTCGAAAATATCCATCCGCAGCTTCCCGCTATTTTGAAGCCTGCGCGGCGCGCGGCGGGGCTGGATTTATCAGGCCTGCCTCATGCGCAAATTCACGCAGACCTGTTCCCTGACAACACCTTGATGCTGGGGTGCAAGGTTACCGGGCTAATCGACTTCTACTTTGCCTGTTCAGGTGCCATGGCATTGGACCTTGCGATAACCCATGCGGCTTGGTGTTTTGACGAGGACGGCAGCTATTTGCCCGAGTTAGGGCAGGCTTTGCTCTCAGGCTACGAATCCATGCGTCCACTGACCGCGGATGAACGCAGCGCCTTCCCTGAAATTGCGAAGGGAGCGGCCATTCGCTTTGTCGCAAGCCGAGCGGAGGATTGGCTCGACACACCCGCCGATGCGCTTGTCACCTGCAAGGATCCGATGCAATTTGTCGCTCGCTGGCGCTTCTATAGCGAACATGCAGCCGATATATTTACCTGAAAATTAACCATCAGACAGTAAAAGCACGTCATGGGAAAGCCATCTAAACGCGTCGAAATCTTCACCGATGGTGCCTGTAAAGGCAATCCGGGGCCGGGCGGCTGGGGCACGCTGCTGCGCATGGGCGCTCACGAAAAAGAGCTTTCAGGCGGCGAAGAGGACACCACCAACAACCGCATGGAAATGCAGGCTGTTATCAAGGGTCTCAATGCCTTGACCGAACCGTGTTTTATCGAGCTTTATTCCGATAGCAAATATGTGATCGACGGGATCACAAAATGGGTCCACGGCTGGAAAAAGCGCGGCTGGGTCAATGCGAGCAAGAAACCTGTCCGCAATGCGGATCTTTGGCATGAATTAATCGAAGCAAGCGCGCGCCATGAGGTCTCTTGGAACTGGGTCAAAGGCCATTCGGGCCATGCCGAAAATGAGCGTGTCGACCAACTGGCAAGCGATGCAGCAGAAAAGATTGCTGCGGGCGGCAATCCTTAAGTCAGATACGAAAACGGGCGCACCGTTATCCGGCACGCCCGTTTATCAAGTGAATGAGGCCGCAGCTTAGCTGTTGTCTTCAGTCGGTGCGTTAGGGCCGTTTTTCTTGATCGAGTCGATCGCGTTTTGCGCCGATGACTTGCTCGAATAACCCTGAGTTGAGAACATCACTTCGCTGTTGTAGCTGAAGCGCACGCGGAACTCGCCCGCTTTGTCTTTATAGATTTCAAACTTGTGAGCCATGGTTTGATTGCCCTCTCATGTGATTTTGAATTCAGATGCGCCAACATACAGATCGGATTTAATCTGGCTAGAGTGCGCTCGCGGCTTTTCGCTCGTAAAACCGGGCGGGATCGTAAACTTTTGGATCAACCGTGCCCAAGGCCGCGTCTCTTTCAAGCCCGAGGACGATATCTCGCGCCATAATGCGCGCTGCGGCGGGCGCGGTTTGAATGCCAAACCCGCCTTGTCCTGCGAACCAGAGGAAGTTCGGCACTTCCGGGTCAGGCCCGTAGACAGGCAGGCGGTCCGGCGCAAAGCTCCTTAAGCCTGCCCACTTGCGTTCAACGGCCTCAATTTTCCAATCGGTCGCCTGCTCGAATGCATCAATTGCACACGCGACGTCGAGCTCCTCAGGCGCTGCATCGCACGGATCACTGGGGGTTTCATCATGAGGGCTAAGCCAAATTCGCCCGTTGTCCGGTTTGAAATAGAAATTGCCCGATATATCGAGAATCAACGGCATATCGCTGGGCACAGCCGGCCTGGTTCTTAGCTGCGCCACTGTTCTGCGCAGGGGCGTAATGCCTAAGGGCTGCACGCTCGCAAGATTGGCGATGGTATCAGCCCATGCACCCGCAGCGTTGATTATTTTCGCCGCGCGGTGAACCGCGCCTGCCTCTGTTGCAATCCTCCAACCGCCCGCTTCGTTTTGGATCCCGCCAACCCGGGCCCGGTATTGATAAGTAACGTGCCGCGAGCCGCTCCCTTTTAGAAAGTGCTGGTGAAGAGCGGCCACATCAATATCTGCGCAGGCCTCCTCATATATGGCATCGCACCATTCTGGGCGCAGCGCTGGAGCGCGCGGCGCAATGCGCTCGCGGCCTATCCGCTCGATAGAGACCCCGGTGCCAGCAAAACGCTTTTCAAAGTCATCAAGCTGCAATTTGTCCTGCGAGCGTCCGACGTAAATCGCGCCTCGCTTGTGCAAGAAGCCGCCGGACTGCAAGTAGGCCTTCGAGGCCAAGGTAAGCGGCACGATGCCGGGCCCGCCATAACACTCTTCCCAAAAAGCCGCCGACCGGCCTGTGGTGTGATACCCCGGTACATCTTCAGCTTCGAGGACAAGCACTTTGGCATAAGGGCCAAGCTCGTGGGCAAGGCTTGCGCCCGCCATCCCTGCCCCGATGATCGCAAAGTCGTAGAGGGTCTCGTTCATTGAGGCGGAGCTACCTCATCGAGGAATTCGCTAATTGCGTTCATTACGCTCGCGCGCACTTCATCTGTCTCGCGCAGCACCTCGTGGCGGGCATTTGCGCCAAGTTCAAACAGTCGGCCGTTCGCAAGGCGCTGCGCGGCGCGGACATTGGCCGCATGGCTGACCAATCGGTCATGGCTGGTTGAGGCAATAAAGACAGGCACTTTGACCGCTTCCATTGCACCTGCACTGTTCAGCACCCGGCACGAGGCATAAGCCCGCTCAACCCAGCGCCAACTGGCAGGACCCATGACCAGCTCCGGGCGAGTGTCCCGCCAGAATTGTTCATCGGCATACCTTTCAAGATCATGGGTCAGCAGATTTATTCGGTCAGCGGGCAATTGGCCGGGTTTCTCGCTCCATTTCCACGCCTGACGCATCGGATCGCCAACCCATGTCATGATTTTGGCAGCGAGAGCTTGCACCGAAAATGGCACCGGCGGTCCCTTCATGCCTAACATTGGCGCGCTTAAGATAGCGGCGGCAGGCGAAACACCGCGCTGAAGCTTGCCGTCTACCAAAGCGCGCATGATAAGATGCCCGCCCATCGAATGCCCGGCGATGATATGCGGCCCGGGGACTTCGTCGACCCATCGCTGCCACAGATGGCCAAGATCGTCGGTCCAAACCGAAAAGTCTTCGATATGGCCAGTGTAGGCGTCCTTGCCCAAACGGCCTGACCCAGCCTGCCCTCTCCAATCTGACGCTGTGACCCGCCACCCGCCGCGGTGCCATTCTTCGAGCGTCTCGAGATATTTTTCATAGCAATCACCGCGCCCCGGCAAAAACAGAATTGAACCGCGCTTGCTCGCAGCGGCCTCTAGGGCTGCCCCCGGCCAGTCGATCCGCCGCAGCTCGTGACCATCACCAAGGAGCCAAGTGCTCTCGCGTGCAGTTGGCGGGATGACACGCCTGTTGATTGGACCAAGGATTGGCTCAGTTGTTTCTTGGTTCATGAGGTGCAAGCGACGGTCCCAGGCCGTTGAACGTGGTTACTATTTGGTAAGCACTCATCTGTAACACCCTCTTCAAAGACGCAAGGTCTGTACGCCTTGCCCGCTAATTTGTGACGGCCATTTCAAGGGGCTTTAGATGTTGATGACCACTGTCCAATATGGACTGCTGATTGCCTTGGCAATTGCGCTCCTTTACGCCGCTTTCACTGATATCCGGTCGCGCACTATCGCCAATTGGCTGAACCTTGCGATTGCGCTGAGCGCACCTGCATTCTGGTGGGCAAGCGGCCTTACGCTTTGGCCCGGCGTCGCGATGCAGCTTGGCGTTGCACTTGCCGCCTTTGCTCTTTTCGCAGGTCTTTTCGCTCTCGGGATGATGGGCGGCGGCGATGTAAAGCTGCTGACAGCGCTCGCCTTGTGGATTGAGCCGGGCGCCTTTGTACAACTGCTTGTCGTCATGGCGCTGGCTGGCGGTGCGCTAACGGTTGGAATGGCGATTTATCATGCCGCCCGTAAGCAAAAAGAGAAACTAGCGATCCCCTACGGCGTCGCAATCGCATTCGGGGCCTTTTGGGTGTTGTTTCCGCGCCTCAGCCAGATCCCGGCATTTGCATAAACTCACGGGTGAGTGAGGGCTGGAAACCCGATCTTAACTACTTTGATCGTACGAACTCCAATCATACCCGCCCGTTATGTCACGGGCTCACGAAGGGGGCTAATTAGCCATGGATAGGAAGAAACTGGTTCTGCTGCTTGGTGCATTGGTTGTCGCAATCGGCAGCGCCTTTCTTGCACGTAGTATGTTTGCCGGTGACGCAGCGCCCGTCGCCGAAGCGCAGGTTGAACCCACAGGACACAAAGTCCTTGTTGCAAACCGCGCATTGCCTGCTGGCACCATTATTACGGCTGACGCCATGGGCTATCAGCAATGGCCAGAAGAACTCGTTCAAGATGCCTACTTCATTGAAGGCAATTCGGACATGAGCCAACTGCTTGGCACAGTCGTGCGTTTTCCTGTCACCGCTGGTCAACCGGTCACGCAAGGTTCGCTTGTACGACCCGGCGATCGCGGTTTCCTAGCAGCCGCGCTTGGCCCAGGCATGCGCGCTGTGACGGTTCCTGTTTCTGCAAAGACCGGTGTTGCTGGCTTCGTCTTCCCGGGCGACCGGGTGGATATGGTCCTTACCCAAAGCGTTGACGGCGAAGGCCGTGACCTGCGTGCAGCAGAAACTGTGCTTCGTAACCTTCGCGTTCTTGCAACCGACCAGACCACCGAACAAGTCACTGACCCAGAAGGCAAAACGGTTGTTCGCGCCTTTCGTACAGTCACTCTTGAGGTGACACCGAAGATCGCTGAGAAAGTGGCTGTTGCTCAAACCATCGGCGAACTCACTTTGGTGCTGCGTTCAATTTCGGACAATCAGGCCGAACTTGAGCGTGCGATTGCCTCTGGCGAGCTTGAAATCCCAGCCGATGCGACACCTGAGGAAGAAGAGCGCTTTCTTCGCACCGCGATGGGCCGCCCTGTGGAAGGCAAATCGACGTTCCAAACCGGCGGCGACGTTTCACGCTTTCAGCGCAAGACGATCCCGCCGCAGAACGATGGCGGCCGCAACCGTGCACCAGCACGCACACCGGCAGCGCCAGGCGTTGCAGCAAAGGTCAACGGTGCGCCAGTTCACAAAGGACCATCGGTCCGCGTGACCCGCGGCAAAGCGACCAACGAGGTGCCTGTAGCCGGTTCAGTCGCTGGCGCATCAGGCCAGTTCAACGGCGCTGTGACCAATGGCGTTGGCCAGGCCGGTCAGACCGTTCCATCCGCGCTTAGTACGATCCGGTAACGCGCTCGAAGAAGGAAAACGCCATGCGAGCCGACACCATCACAAACACACCCAGTACCAATTCGGTTGCCGGGATCACAGGGAAATCCAGAGGGGCCCCTAAGATGAAAGCCAAGTTTCTTAGCAAAGCACTGCTTGCCGGGATTGCCACGCTGCCACTGGCAGCTGTGCCAACCGGAACAGCAACAGCCCAGCAAGTTGTCAGTCCAAATTCTGAGATCGTGCTTTCAATTGGTCGCGGTGAATTGATCGCGGTGCCTGGCACCATGACCGATGTGTTCGTCGCAAACGATCAGATCGCTGATGTGCAGATCAAATCCCAGCGCCAGCTTTATGTATTTGGCCGTGCAGGCGGCGAGACTACGATCTACGCAAGCAATGCACGCGGCGATGTAATCTTTTCTGCGAACATTCGTGTAGGCAACAACATCGGCAGCATCGACCAGATGCTTGCCCTCGCCATGCCACAGGCCAAGGTCAACGTGGCCACGATGGGCACCAACACTGTGCTTTTGACAGGCACGGTAAACGCACCCGAAGACGCAGCGGAAGCAGAGCGTCTCGTGGCGGCCTTCCTCGGCGAGGACACGAACGTGATCACCCGCCTCAAAACGGCGACGCCGCTTCAGGTCAACCTGCAGGTTAAGTTTGCCGAGGTCAGCCGCAGCTTGGTTCGTGAAATTGGCGGCAACGTCACAACGATTGATGGCGCCCAGGGCGGTTTTCGTGGCGGCGTTGGTACAGGCCGGGATCTCACCGGCGAATCAGGGTTTAACACCGGCGGTCCATTGAGCGTCGGCCCTGGTGCAGGCACAGTTTCTGGACAGCGATTTGTCCGTGATATTGCAGGCAACATTGTTGTCGATGAGCAGGGCGTTCCGCAGCTCGCAGAAGTTCTTGGAAGCGCTATTGGCACCAATGCTGGCGCTGGTACAACAATCGGCGGCCTTGCCCAACTCTTTGGTCTCGACGTTCTTGGCGCGATGGACCTTTCAGAACGTCTTGGCCTTATCACCACGATTTCGCAGCCAAATCTCACCGCGCTTTCAGGTGAAACCGCAACCTTTCTAGCAGGCGGCGAATTCCCCATTCCTATTTCGCAAGGGCTTGGCAACGTCGCGATTGAATACCGTGATTTTGGTGTGAGCCTTGCCTACACTCCGACCGTTCTTTCCAATGGTCGCATCTCAATTCGCGTGCGTCCGGAAGTTTCCGAACTTTCATCGCAAGGCGCTGTGACATTGAACGGCTTTCAGGTCCCTGCCCTTACCATCCGCCGCACGGAGACGACGGTTGAGCTCGGGTCAGGCGAAAGCTTCATGATCGCTGGCCTGCTCAGCAACAACGCGCAAAACTCGCTCGATAAGGCTCCGGGTCTTGGCGATGTGCCCATCCTTGGCAATTTGTTCCGTTCACGCTCGTTCCGCCGCGGTGAAACAGAGTTGGTGATCGTTGTGACGCCGTATCTCGTCAAACCGGTGAACGAACGCGACATCAGCTATCCAACCGACGGGTTCCGCGCATCGACTGAACTGGAGCAATTGCTCCTCTACAAGGAAAGCGGCGGTGTCAGCGGCGAGCGTCGTCCCGGCCCAACGGCATCAGAACCTGATGCACCCAACCCAGAAATCAGCACCGTCGATCCTGCGGCCATCGTGCCCTCGCGCCAAGGCAGCAAGAAAGATCGCCGAGCCGAAAGCAATCGAAAGCGCGGCAGCAGCGATGCACCCGCACCCGGCTTCAGCCTCTAAGCCCTCAGCAAAAAGGTTATCGTGATGAAAATGACACACAAAAACAAGCTGATGGGCGCAGTGACCCTCGCACTCGGCGTTGGTCTTGCAGGTTGCAGCTCTGGTCCGCTCACCGAGACAAACACCTCGCTGAATTCCGTCAATCAGCCGGTGGTTGATCGCACCAATTTCACGCTTGATATCGACACAAGCCGCTCAGGCCTGCCGATCACCGAACAACAGCGCCTCAATGGCTGGTTTGAGACGATGGACCTTCGCTACGGCGACCGTGTTGTGGTGGAAGATCCCTCATCGAACCCTGCTGTGATAGACGCGGTCAATCAGCTTGCCGGCCGATATGGCCTTATTGTGGAAGGCGTAGCGCCAACGACAACGGGTCTGCTAGGCGCAGGTCAAGCCCGCGTCGTTATCACCCGCTCAACCGCATCAGTGCCAAACTGCCCGAATTGGGACGGCAAGTCTGACAGCAATTTCAAGAATGAAACGAGCAAGAATTACGGCTGCGCAATTAACAGCAATTTGGCAGCGATGGTCGCCGATCCCAACGATCTTCTCGAAGGCCAATCCGGCACTGGTGAGACCGTGATCGCAACCGGCACCAAAGCCATTGCCACCTTCCGCGAGGCTGAACCAACCGGCGCGGGCGGTCTTCAACAGGCTCAAGGCCAAGGCGGAGGAAACTAAGCAATGAACGCTCCTTGGAAATCGGGACTTCCCGGCAACCGCGATCCTTTCGCAGCATATATCTGCGACGATGCAGCGCTCGACGTGCTGCGCCCTGTCGTAATCGAAATGGGCTGGCCGCCAGAAAAGTGCAACAAAGGCGGCCTGCGCAACGCAATCCAATCGCTTTCCGTAAGCGCAAGCCCTGCGATCCTTCTCGTTGACCTTTCAGAAAGCGGCGATCCGCTTAATGATATCAATGCGTTGGCCGAAGTTTGCGAGCCAGGTACGGTTGTGATCGCAATTGGCCAAGTCAATGACGTGCGCCTCTACCGCGACCTGCTGGCAAGCGGCATTCATGACTACCTCTTGAAGCCGCTCAACGCTCAAGCTGTGCATGATGCACTTAACGGTGCGCTCGCAGTCTTCACATCGCCAAAAGCAGGCGATGTCGAAGGTGTGAAGCGTCACATATCAACCGCAGTTGTCGGCACCCGCGGCGGTGTAGGCTCATCGACGCTTGCAACCTCGCTTTCATGGTTGTTCAGCGAGCACCACAAGGCCCCAACCGCTCTATTTGATCTCGACGTGCACTTTGGCACAGGCGCGTTAGCGCTTGATCTGGAGCCAGGCCGCGGTCTGACCGATGCTATCGACAATCCAAGCCGGATTGACGGTCTGTTCATCGAACGCGCCATGATCCGCGCCAATGACAATCTGTCGATCCTTTCAGCCGAAGCACCGATCAGCCAGCCGCTGATGACCGATGGCGCTGCCTTCGTTCAGCTTGAGGAAGAGTTCCGCCAAGCCTTTGAAATGACGGTGATTGATCTGCCGCGCAATATGCTGATCAACTTTCCGCATCTGCTCGCAGATGTGAATTTGGTTGTGTTGACATGCGAGCTCACCCTTGCATCTGCCCGCGACACCATTCGCGTTCTGTCATGGCTGAAAACCAATGCTGCGCACGCTCACCCAATGGTGGTGGTCAACAAATATCAAGCCGGCGTCGCAGAGATCAGCAGGTCCGATTTTGAAGCTTCTATTGAGCGCAAGATCGACTTTGCAATTCCCTATGACATCAAAGCGGCATCGAACGCTGCAAAGCTGGGACAGGTCTTCACAGAAGCCAATAAGACCTCAAAGGCGACCGCAACGATCAATCAAATCGCTGAGCGCATTATGGGCGCAAGTGAGGAAGATCTGGCTGCGATCACCGAAGAGAAAAAATCGCTGCTTGGCGGTTTTGATCTCAAATCGCTGCTTGCGAAAAAAGACAAGAAGCAAGTCGCAGCTGAGGCAGCAGAGTAATCAATTCGCCTTTTTTGCCGGTGAGAGGGTTGCCCTTTCGCACCGCCACATAGGCTGAACCACCAAGCTTAAAGCATGGCAACGAGTACGGGCAGGACAGGACCAAGATGGACATAGTGCAAACCCTGTTGATCACAGTAGTGATCTTTCTGACGATCGTTGGGGGCTATTTTCTGCTTTCCGGGCCGAACGTTGGCAAGGCGCAGAAACGGCGCCTTGAATCGCTGCGCTTTCGCCACTCTGACAGCGCCGATGCCAAAATGGAATCGCAGCTTAAGAAAGCCATCGCAGCCCGCAAACCCAAGTCGCACCGCGTCGCAGGTTCTGCCTCGCGCATTGAAGCGCTTGAAATGCGGCTGGAGCGAACCGGCAAAGGCTGGAACTTAACGCAATATATCTACGCATCGCTTGGCTTGACGCTGATCGTTGCTGTTCTCCTCTTTTTGCAAAGCGGCTCTGCTCCCCTCGCCCTTGGCGTCGGCGCGGTCTTTGGACTGGGTCTGCCGCATATGGTGGTGGGCTTTATGATCAAGAAGCGCACCAACGCTTTCGTGACGAAATTTCCCGACGGGATCGAATTGCTGGTTAGGGGCCTTCGTTCAGGTCTCCCGGTGGCCGAAACCTTGCAGGTTGTCGCAGAAGAAGTTCCCGGTCCTGTCGGTATCGAATTCAAGAGCGTCGTAGAGCGCATCAAAATCGGTAAAACGATGGAAGATTCGCTTCAGGAAGCCGGCGATAAACTTGGTATCCCGGAGTTCAACTTCTTCACCATCACCCTTGCCATTCAGCGCGAAACCGGCGGAAACTTGGCAGAGACGCTCTCAAACCTTGCCGACGTGCTGCGCAAACGGTCGCAGATGAAGCTCAAGATTAAGGCGATGAGCTCTGAATCAAAGGCTTCTGCCTACATTGTGGGCTCGCTTCCCTTCATCGTCTTTGGTCTCATCTATTCGATCAACCCCGATTATCTGGGCCAGTTCTTCGTCGATGACCGTTTGATCATCGCAGGGCTCGGCGGGCTCATCTGGATGAGCATCGGTGCCTTTATCATGGCCAAAATGGTCAGCTTCGAAATTTGATCCGGGAGGGTTTGAACAATGCTTAATCAACCAGCCGGACCAACGCTTCTTGGCTTCGATGTTATCCTTGTGGGTAGCATCCTCGCTGGACTGGCCGCATTCGCTGTTGTCATGGCGATTTATGCTGCCGTTACCATCAAGGACCCCATGGCCAAGCGGGTCAAATCGCTTGAAGAACGCCGCGATGAGTTGAAAGCCGGGATTGTCACCGGTGGATCGCGCAAACGCGCCAGCCTCGTTCGCCGGACTGACACGACTGACAAGGTCAAAGACAGCCTTGGCAAGATGAACGTCCTCGAGCAGAGCCAGATCGAGGCGGTTCAGCAGAAGCTGGCCCATGCCGGCATACGCAACAAGGAATTGGCGGTTATCGTCATCGGCCTGAGGATGATCCTGCCGATCGTGTTTGGCGGCATCGGCTTTGTTCTTTTCTATTGGCTCGACTATTTCGAGTTCGGTGAAGGCTCGCTGAAAAACCTCTTCGGCTTCGCAGCCTTCGTCTTCATTGGCTATAAGGGTCCCGAGATTTACCTCTCGAACCTCGCCAAAAAACGGACGACTGAAATCCAGAAAGGTCTGCCGGACGCGCTCGACTTGCTCGTTATCTGTGCTGAGGCTGGCCTGACCGTGGACGCCGCTTTCAACCGGGTCGCGAAAGAACTGGGCCGCGCTTATTCCGAGCTGGGCGATGAGTTTGCACTCACCGCGATCGAGCTTTCCTTCTTGAACGAGCGTAAGATTGCTTTCGATAACCTCGCTTACAGAGTCGATCTCGAGGCGGTCAAAGGCGTCGTCACGACGATGGTGCAAACCGAACGCTACGGTACGCCGCTTGCCTCGGCTCTGCGTGTTCTTTCAGCGGAATTCCGCAACGAACGCATGATGCGCGCCGAAGAGAAGGCCGCGCGTCTTCCTGCGATCATGACCATTCCGCTGATCATGTTTATTCTGCCTGTGCTCTTCATCGTGATCCTTGGCCCTGCGGCCTGTTCGATCACCGATGCTCTCATCACACCGCAGCAAGAAGGCGGCTAAGACCAAAGCCTTCATCAACCATCAAAAGGGGCCGGCAGCCTTCGGGCGTGCCGGCCTTTTTGATCTTAATCGCCTGAGTGATCCGCCAAATGCCCCGCCCGTGCGCGCAGCTTTGCCAGCATGGTGCGCAAGGCTGCCTCTTCGGCCTCATCAAAGCCTTCGAAAAGCTCCCGCTCAGCGGCGCGCGCCGTTGGCATGACCTCGCTATGGATCGCATTGCCCTCAGCGGTCAATGCCAGCAGATGCGAGCGCCCGTCGCTCTTATTGGCCACTCTTGCAATCAGACCGCGTTCTTCGAGCACCTTGCAGGCGCGATTAACCGCCACCTTATCCATCAAGGTCGCCTCGGTCAGATCGCGCTGGGTCAGCTGGCCTCTATGGGTTGAGGTGTCGCCAAGCACCGCCATCACCCGCCATTCGGTTACCTTCAATCCAAAGCGCGAGCGATAGCGCTCTGATATCAGCTCGCTCACTGCATTGGACGCGATGGAAAGCTGATAGGGCAGAAAGTCTGAAAGCTGAAAGTCGGTGGCCGTTGTCATGCTATGCGGTTTCTCATGAAACCAAACCGCGTGCAAGCCGCCGGTTTTTCGCGATTACTCGTACGCACGGTCTTCCCACCATGGGTAGAAGTCGGGCATGTCCTCGCTGACCTTGCCCGGATAATTAGGTGCGCGTTTCTCAAGGAAGCTTGCAATGCCTTCCTTCGCATCCTTTCCGCGAGACAGGCGGTAAATCGCGCGGCTGTCGATCTTATGCGCCTCCATTGGATGATCGGTGTTCATATTGCGCCACATCATCGCGCGCGTCATCGAGACCGATACAGCAGAAGTGTTGTCGGCAATCTCGCGGGCAATAGCGCGCGCTTCGCCCATGAGGTCACCTTGCGCATGGACCGAGCGCACAAGCCCGCCTGCTTTGGCTTCGTCTGCGCCGAACACGCGGCCCGAATAGCACCATTCGAGAGCTTGGCTGATGCCGACGAGACGCGGCAGGAACCAGCTTGATGCTGCCTCTGGCACGATGCCCCGGCGTGCAAACACAAAGCCATAGCGCGCACTGTCTGCTGCAAGCCGGATATCCATTGCCAGCTGCATGGTCACGCCGATCCCCACAGCCACACCGTTGCAGGCGCTGATGAGCGGCTTCTTACTGTCAAACAGGCGCAAGGTGACCAATCCCCCACCATCGCGCACTCGCTCATCGGAAAGGCTATCAACCTCTGCCCCGTCGGAGAAGACCTGCCCTCCCCCTCAGGTGTCAGATCCGCGCCTGCGCAAAACGCGCGGTCGCCTGCTCCTGTGAAGATCACCGCACGCACATCATCATCATCATCAATGTCATCCATCGCCGCGATGATCTCAGAACCCATTGTGCCGGTGAAGGCGTTCATTTTCTCCGGCCGGTTCAAGGTGATGGTCGCAATGCCGTCGGCCTTATCAACCAGAATTTGCGTGTATTCGCTCATAGAAATCTCTCCTGTTTGGCACACTTGGCACACTGTTCAGGGGGAGAAAAGATTTGAGCCCCGGTGGAAGGGCAAAACTGGCAAAAATGGGAGGGGACAGCTTAGGCCACCATTTCGCCCGGCGCTATGTAGGACGGGCACAAAAAACCCCGCGCCGTGACGGTCACAGGCGGGGTCTTTTCTGGTTCGAATTGCGGTGACTTAATTGCCGCCCACTGCACTTTCGCCTTGCGCCTTGGCAGTGGCTTCATCGCCACCCGTCAGGCCAAGCGCCTCGAGCATGTATTTCACGTCAGGCTTACGGCCTGCAAAATTCTGATACATCTCAAAGTAATCCATCGTGCCGCCGCGGCTGAGCACGGTTTTGCGATAATGATCGCCCGCCTCGCGCGAAAGACCGCCATTTGCGCGGAACCAGCTGCGGCTGTCGTGATCGAGCATCTGGGTCCACAGATAGCTGTAGTAACCAGCCGAATAACCCGCAGGAGATGAGAAGATGTGGTTGAAATATGTGCTGCGATAACGCGGCGGCACCAGATCAATCTCCAGCCCCAATTCCTCTAGCGATGAACGCTCAAACGCGGTCACCTTCTCCGGCGTATCAAGGGCGGCTGCCTCTTCTTTGGAAAGCGCAGCCCACTTCATATCAAGCAGTGCCGACGTCACCACTTCGCCAAAGTCATAGCCTTGGTTGAATTTGGACGCAGCTTCGATCTTCTCAACCATCTCGGTGGGAATGGTCTCGCCTGTTTCATAGTGCTTCGCGTAATTCTGGAGCACTTCTGGCCAGGTCATCCACATCTCGTGGACCTGGCTTGGATACTCCACAAAATCGCGCGCGGTCGCCGTGCCTGAAAGGCTCACATACTTCTGATCGGCGAAAAACCCATGCAGCGCGTGACCGAATTCGTGGAAAGCGGTGTTCACCCAATAAAAGCTGACCAGTTGCGGTTCGCCCTCGGGCGCTTTGGGGATGTTGAGCACATTGTAGATGACCGGCTTTGTGCCTTGCATATAGCTTTGCGGCACAAAATTGCTCATCCACGCACCGCCGCGTTTGGATGGGCGCTGGAACGGGTCAAAATAGAACAGGCCAAGCTCCGAGCCATCGGCTTCGAACACGGTGTAGACCCACACATCTTCGTGATAGACGGGCAGGTCGGTGCGGCGCTTAAAGGTCAGGCCGTAAAGCTCCTCAGCCATGTAGAACACGCCGTCTTCGAGCACTTTATCAAGGACGAAATATTCCATGACCGCGTCTTCATCGAGGTCAAACTGTTCAGCCTTGATCTGGTTCGCATAACGATACCAGTCCCATGGCTTTACCTCATAATCGCCGCCATCCGCTTTGATTGCCTCATTGAGCAACGCTGCCTCGCGGCGCTGTGTTGCAGCAAGGGCGGGCACCATCTGCTCCATAAAGCCAAGCGCTGTGCTGGGCTTTTCAGCCATGCGGTCCCACATGGTGTAGGTTGCCCAATCAGGCTGTCCGAAAATTTCAGCTTTCCGGGCGCGCAGCTCTGCGATGCGAGCGATCAACAGGCGGGTGTCGATCTCAGTGTTGCCATCGGCGCGGTGATAGCTTGCCTCGAACAGCTTTTTGCGGCTGGCGCGGTTGTCGAGCGCCGGGATAAGCGGTTGCTGCGTCGTGTTTTGAAGCGCGATTGCATATTTGCCTTCGTGGCCAAGGCTCTTTGCAAAATCGGCAGCTGAACGGATATCGCCTTCCGAAAGCCCTGCAAGGTCATCGGCGCTGTCAAAGATCACCGGCTGGTCTGCCATGGCGCCGCGCGCTTCTTGGCCAAATTCGGTGGTCAGCGTGGAGAGCTGCGAATTGATCGCTTTGACTTCTTCCACCTGTGCATTGGTCAAAAGCGCACCTGCCTGAACCATGCCATCATAGGTGCTTTCCAGAAGCTTGCTGTCTTCACGGTCGAGGCCAAGCGATGCGCGCTGGTCGTAAACCGTTTTAACGCGGGCAAACAGCTGTGGGTTCAAAGTGATACTATCACCGTGCGCGGTCAGCTTGGGGCTGATCTCAGTGTTGATCGCATCGAGGCGGTCATTGGTGTTGGTTCCGGTGAGTTGGAAGAACACGCGTGCCACACGGCCCAGCATCTCGCCCGATTTCTCAAGCGCGACGATAGTGTTCTCAAAGGTTGGCTCTGCCGGATTTTCCACAATCGCCTGAACTTCGGCTGCTTGGATCGCCATGCCCTGCTCAAATGAGGGCACGTAATCATCTTCGCTGATCTTGGTGAAATCGGGCGCGAGGAATGGCAGCGTGCTGTCAGAGGCGAAATACCCGGTGCCTTCGGGAATAACGACAGCTGGTGCCGAATGCGGAATGGGTTTCGCATCAGCGATGGTGGCGGTGTAGCCCCCGCCGTCTTGTCCCGTGGTCGCGCAGGCGGCCAGAGCAAAGGTAGAAACGGAAACGGCAAGCGAAGCGAATGTGCGCGACATGATAGGGCGACCTCTCTGTTATTTGGCCTATGATTTAGGCAGTAAGCGCGCTGCAAGATGTCGCTGCGCACTATTTAGCTGCGGGGCTGTTATAATGTTGCTTTGCTGGACGCAACTTGAATGGCGGATGCGGGATAGGCTGGCAAAGTGGAAACGGGCCTATTTGCCCATCACTGCCTTGATCCGATCATCCGTATCAGGGCCGCGTCCTTCGCCTTCCATCCATTCGCGGATGAGAGCTTCATCAGCGGCCTTGCCGTCGGCGCGGTCGAGCAGGCGCTTGTTGGCGGCGTGGGAGAAATGGCTTTGTGCCGCGATTTGTGTAGCCAGCCGTTCGACTTCCGCATCGAAGCCCTCTTGCGGCACGGAGTATTCCGCCAGACCAATGCGCACGGCTTCTTCAGCCCCGAACATTTCGGCTGTAAACATGAGCCGTTTTGCGGTCGCAATCCCCACCCTGCGCGGCAACCTAACGCTCATGCCCCACACCGGGGTGAGCGCAAATTTCGCATGGGTGTCGCCAAAACGCGCGGTGTCGCTGGCGATGATGAAATCCGCGGCGAGAGCGACTTCGAGCGCGCCTGTGTAGCAATGGCCATGGACCGCCGCGACGACGGGAATGGGCAGCTTTTCAAGCATCCGCAGCGTTTCGGAATGCCAGCCTTTGGACGGCGGGCTTTCGCCTTCGGAAATCCCGCCAAGGTCATGGCCAGCCGAAAAGCACTTACCCGCCCCTTGGATGACAACGCAGCCGATGCCGGTCGATTGCGCAAGGTTCTCGATATGGCTGCGAAGGAGCGCGAACATTTCCACATTGAGCGAATTCAGTTTATCGGGCCGGTTCAGCGTAAGCTTTGTCCAGCCCTCAAAATCTTGGCGCAAAATTGGATCGCTCATACAGCACTCTCCCGCATCTCTTTGCAAGAGAACCTATGCCGAGGTGGAGCAAATAGAAAGCCTAATTGATTCGGTAGGTTATCGTCGTCGCGTAAAACGAACGCATGGGCTGGCCGCTTGCATCCAACGCCGGTTCAAACTCAGCGCGCTTCATCTCCCGGCACGCGGACGAATCGAGAGAAGTGGTCTGAGTGGCCTCGTCCAGCACGCACTGCGTCACCTGTCCGGCCTCATCGACCGTTACGCGCAAGCGCAAAATCGCGCTCTCCCCTTTGCGCAGCGCCTTGCGGGGATACGCGGCCTGAATGCGCTGTACGACCTTCGCAACGTTGTTGAACACTGGGCGCTTAGTCGCGGTCAATTGCTCCTCAAGGTCAAAACCCCATTCGCGGATCATATCCTGAGTGCAGGTGTTCAGCACCTTAAACGCCTCCTCCAACGATCCGGTCTGGAACCTGACTTTACGGCTTCTTTGTTGGAATGAGATAAATTCGATCTTTGCGCCAAATGCAATGTCAAGTTGAGCGCTCCTTTGGTCTTCCCGCGCAGCCTCCTGCAACAGGGACGCTCGCTCCTCGGGCGATGCCGTTTGCAACTCTTCCGCATTCACAACCACAAGCGGAGTGTCGTGGAAAGCAAGATTCGAATAGATAAGTGCAGGGCCAATAGAACTCAAATCTCCAGTGAACGGTTCGGTGGAGCGCGGTTCGATTTCGTCGGAAAAGGTTAGCAGTGTCTCTTGCCTATTCCGGAACCGGCGGAGTGCTGGGCCTGCAATTGTCACACCGGCCTGGGCTACGGGATAATGCTGATCAATGAAGAGGATATGCATATTGTCCCCTTCGCCAAATGTGCGCGACAGACGGCATCTCGTTGCGCCAAAGTCCACATTCCAATTGGAAGAGGGTTCGAGGATAACAGGTTCTTTGTTTGCAAAGCTTGGCGATCCCAAAGTTAAACAAGCAGAACCCACCAAAAGGCCAAGAACCGGCAAACGCATATCAAATCGCTCCTAAGAAAAAGGGCCCCGTGACATGGTAGTCACGGAGCCCATTCTCTTGCAATAGCTCGTTTGAGCAATTCTTTTGACGCTTAACGCGGTGCCATACGGATACCGCCGTCGAGACGCACGTCTTCGCCGTTGAAGTACCCTGTTTCGATCATGGTCATTGCAAGCTTTGCGTACTCGTCAGGAAGGCCCAGACGCTTAGGGAACGGCACAGATGCTGCCAGAGCATCGCGCACATTCTGCGGTGCTGCTGCAAGAAGCGGCGTGTCGAAGATGCCAGGAAGGATCGTGTTCACACGAACGCCTTCGTTCATCAGATCGCGGGCGATTGGCAAAGTCATGCCGATCACGCCCGCTTTCGATGCTGAGTAGGCAGCCTGACCGATTTGGCCGTCCTCGCCAGCAACAGAGGCGGTGTTGACGATTGCGCCGCGGTCGCCGTTCTCGCTCATTGGGTCGAGGGTCAGCATGCCAGCAGCGGACTTAACAATGCAGCGGAAGGTGCCGACGAGGTTCACTTGGATCACGAAGTCAAAAGCGCTTGTCGGGAACTCTTTGATCGAGCCGTCTTCGCGTGAACGTTTGGCGGTTTTGATCGCATTGCCGATGCCTGCGCAGTTCACAAGGATGCGCTCTTGGCCGTGGGCTTCGCGTGCCTTTGCAAAACCTGCGTCCACGTCTTCGTCGCTGGTCACATTGACCTTGCAGAACACGCCGCCGATTTCGGCAGCCATGGCCTCGCCCTTTTCTTCGTTCATGTCGAAGATGGCGACTTTTGCGCCTTTAGCAGCGAGCGCGCGGGCGGTTGCTGCACCAAGGCCTGATGCACCGCCGGTGACGACGGCGGGAGTGTTGGCTGAAACTTCCATTAGTATTCCTCTCTTAGGGGATCCAAGTTAAACAGATTCGATGATGGTGACGTTGGCAACGCCGCCGCCTTCACACATCGTTTGAAGACCGTATTTCTTGCCGTGGCGCTTAAGCCCGTGGACCAGCGTCGCCATCAGCTTCGTGCCCGATGCGCCCAGCGGGTGACCCAAAGCAATCGCGCCGCCGTGGACGTTGAGTTTCTCAGGATCAGCGCCCGTGTGCTTAAGCCAAGCCATTGGGACAGGGGCAAACGCCTCGTTCACTTCGTAAAGGTCAATATCGTCGATCTTGAGGCCGGCGCGCTCCAGCGCCTTATCGGTCGCAAACAGCGGCTCTTCAAGCATGATCACCGGATCGCCAGCGGTCACGGTCAGGTTGTGAATGCGCGCCATCGGCGTGAGGTCGTAGCGCTTAAGAGCTTCTTCCGAAACAACCAGAACCGCCGATGAGCCGTCGCAAATCTGACTTGCGCTGGCCGCAGTCACCATGCCGTTAGGGTCGATCAGCTTGACGCCTGCAATGCCTTCGAGCGTTGCATCAAAGCGGATGCCTTCGTCCACCGTGTGCATTTCGGTGCCTTCTGGCGTCTCGATTTCGACGGGCACGATTTCACTGGCAAAGGCCTCTGCCTCTACGGCTGCTTTGGCTTTGAGGTGGCTATTATAAGAGAACGCGTCGAGCTCTTCCTTAGTCATGCCGTGTTTTTTGGCGATCATTTCAGCGCCCATGAACTGGCTGAACTGGACGTTCGGATATTTGTCCTTCACGCCGTCGGACATGTAATTGCCCAGACCCTCTTTCATATGGAGCGTCATATTCGTGCCCATGGGCACGCGGGTCATGCTCTCAACGCCGCTGGCGATGACAACGTCTTGTGTGCCCGACATGACCGCTTGAGCAGCGAACTGGATCGCTTGTTGTGAAGAGCCGCACTGACGGTCGATCGAAACGGCAGGGGTCGATTCAGGAAGCAGTTTGGAGGCAAGCACGCCCATGCGGCCCACTTGACCAGCCTGCTCGCCAGCTTGACTGACACAGCCTGTGACCACGTCATCGACTGCGCTCGGGTCAATTCCGCTGCGGCCAACGACAGCATCAAGGCTTTTGGCCAGCAGGTCCACTGGGTGAACCCCTGCAAGACGGCCACCCCGGCGGCCTCCAGCGGTGCGAACGGCATCGACGATATATGCGGTGGCCATGATCAGAGTATCCTTCCCGTTTACGTAAACGTTGTATTTTGCAACGCGTCTATTGCAGTGGGCATTCAGGGAATCAAGCAAGCATTCTTAGCGTTTTTGCCAGCCTTGCCGCATAAGCTCCCGGCCCGCGTGATCACATCTTAGATGATCGCTCATATCATAGCGGTGCATTCAAAGTTGCCGGAACGCTCGCATTTCACAGCTCAGCGCGCCGGAAACTCGTGTCATCGCCGACTTGTAAAATGGTGTGTTGCAATCACGCTACACAGCTATGTTTTGTTGAGCGCAGGCAGGCACAACCCTTTTATTCTGCCTGCGTATGAGCCAAATCCGCCTCAGGGACGGTAATGTTATACGCTAGGCAGCTTAGCTGTGAACGGGGAAATCCGTCTCTAACGCATGCATTATCCGTCTTAAGTAAGACAGAGTATGCCTCAATCAACAAGAACATGATGGGTCATATTCAGTCAGTGTTGGACTGGTTCGTTGCTTTCATTGGAAGAGCAGCGACACAGGCTGTCATTAGGGGTAGAAAACCAAATGAAAAAATCTACGCAACTACGTCTGAGCGCCGGTAGCGTTGCTATCGGTCTTGCTTTGGCTGCGTCACCTGCGTTCGCGCAGGACGCAGACGTGACGACAGATGATTCTGCTGAAGAGGAAAATCAAATCCTCGTCACGGGTTCACGTCTGAACGTCAATCCTAACCTTCAATCGGTTAGCCCGGTTTTGGCTGTTGATGCCGAAGAGATTACCGTTCGCGGTGTGGTCGACATCGAAGACTTGACCAACACTTTGCCGCAGGTTTCTGCAGCTCAAACCGCTGACCAGTCGAACGGTGCAACTGGTACTTCACAGCTTGACCTTCGTGGTCTTGGTGCACAGCGTACTTTGACCCTCATCGATGGCCGCCGCCTGCCATACGGCGATTCAGCTTCGATCGCGGTTAACCTTGACCTCGTTCCGACCCAATTGGTTGAGCGCGTCGAAGTTCTCACCGGTGGTTCGTCGGCTGTTTACGGCTCTGACGCTGTTGCAGGTGTTGTAAACTTCGTCCTTAAAGACGACTTCGAAGGCGTTGCAATCGACGCTCAGTACGGTTTTGCTCAGTCTGGCAACGGCCGTGATCTGTTCGAGCAAGTCCTCGCAGCTGCACAGCAACCGATCCCAGGTTCTGTAACCGACGGCGAAGAAATCAGCGCATCTGTCACCTTCGGTGCCAACCTTGCTGATGGCCGCGGTAACGTAACCGGCTTCTTTGCTTACCAAAACCGTAATGAAATCAGCCAAGGCGATCGTACCGCTTCGGGCTGTGCGCTTGGTGCATCAACCGGTGCATTCTCGGCAAACGGCTTTGGCTGTATCGGTTCGTCGAACTTCCGCCGCTTTAATAACGTCGCAGATTTCGGTGGAACCGACGTTTTCCAACAGGAAACCGGTGAGTTCACACCGTTCCAAGGTGGCCCGCCAGAGACCTTTAACTTTGGCCCGCAAAACTTCTTCCAGCGTCCTTCTGAGAAGTTCCAGTTCTACACCAAAGCGACTTATGAAGTTACTGAGGGTCTCGAACTGTTTGGTGACGTGAGCTACACCGACGTTGTTTCGGATGCGCAAATCGCACCAACCGCCTCGTTCGGCTTCTTCCAGCGTAGCGTAAACTGCGGCAACCCGCTGATCCAAGATCCGCTGTTTGCTAACGGTGGTTCGTTCGCGACTGAAGTTCTTCAGTGTTCTGCTCAGCAGATCGCTGACGACGAGATCATCAGCGGCATCACTGCAACCCACCGTAACGTCGAAGGCGGCGAGCGTAACTCACGTCTTGAAAACCGTGCGTTCCGTATTGTTGGCGGTGCTCGTGGTACTTTTGCAGAATTCTTCGACTACGAAGTCTTCGGTCAGTACTCAGCAACTCGTGATGAAGACACATCAACCAACGACTTCATCATCGCTAACCTTGACCAGGCTCTGCGTGTGACGACCGACGCAGATGGCAACGCTGTTTGTATCGATCCATCAGGCGGCTGTGTGCCTTACAACATCTTCCAGCGCGGCCCGGCCGGTGAAAGCCTTGTGACTCAAGAGTCGCTCGACTTCATCCAAGGCATCGGTATCACCACTGGTGAAACCGATCAGCTGGTTGTTGGCGGAACTGTGCAGACAGACCTCAGCGAATTCGGCATTCAATCGCCATGGGCGGAAGATGCTGGCGTTGGTTTCCTCGTTGGTGTTGAATACCGCGAAGACACTCTGAACGCGACACCTGACCAAATCAGCCAGCAACCAGACGGCGGTTTCACCGGCGTTGGTGGTCCGACCCTTCCGGTCTCTGGTGCAGTCGAAGTCACCGAGTTCTTTGCCGAGCTTCAGCTTCCACTGGTCACTGGCAAGCCCTTCTTCGAAGAGCTCGTCTTCAGCACGCAGTATCGTTACTCTGACTACTCGGTTGATGGTAACGGCACCTCGAACAGCTTCTCAACCGACACCTATGGTTTCCAACTGACCTGGGCACCGACACCGGACTTCTCGTTCCGCGGTCAGTTCCAGCGCGCAGTTCGTGCACCAAACGTGGTTGAGCTGTTCACCGGTCAAAGCACTGGTCTTCCTGACCTTGCTCAAGCCGGTACCGACGTAAACGGTAACGGTATCTTCGATCCGTGCTCTGGTGCAGTGCCTGTGGCGTCAGCTGCAGCATGTGCCAACACCGGCGTCACCGCTGCTCAGTTCGGTTCCGTTCCAGACGTGATCTCGGGTCAAACCCAAGGTCTCTTCGGTGGTAACCCGCAGCTTGATCCGGAAAGCTCGGACACGTTCACCGTTGGTGCTGTGTTCCAACCAGCGTTCCTGCCTGGCTTCAATGCATCGGTTGACTATTTCGACATCGATATCGAAGACGCAATCGTTGCTGGTCTTGGTGCGCAAACAATCCTCGACAACTGCCTTGGAACTGGCGCAGATACATTCTGTGATCTGATTCAGCGCGACGCAGCAGGTTCACTTAACCCAAGTGGCCCTGGCATCGGCTTCACGCTGACCAACGTCAACGCTGCATCGATCGCAACCGATGGTCTCGACTTCCAAGTCAACTACGGGTTCGACATCGGTAGTGCCGGCTCTGTCGACATCAACTACGCATCAACCTACCTCTTCTCATCTGACTTCACGCCGTTCCCCGGCGCGGATGTCATTGAGTGTGAAGGTGAGTTTGCAGGGCAATGTGGTCAGCCAACGGCGACATATCGTCACCGTGTCCTGATGGGTTGGGAAACCCCGCTCGAAGGTCTGACTGCTAACGTAACGTGGCGTCACTTCGGCGGTGTTGACAACGACTCAGCAACGCCATCACCGGTTGAGCTTTCGCTCGACGCTGTGAACTACTTCGACCTTGCGGTCCGGTATGAAGTGTTCGACGGCATTGTTGCACGCGCAGGCGTCAACAACCTGTTCGAAGACAACTTCCCAGTGTCGATCTCAGCTGGTCCGGCTACCAACGGTAACGGCAACACCTACCCAGGTGTGTACGACACCGGCCGCTTCTTCTTCTTCGGCTTCAGCGCTGAACTGTAAAGAAAAGCGGATATCCAAAATTGAGAACGGCGGGTGTGAAAACGCCCGCCGTTTTTCTTTTGTCTTTGAAAAACAGACAAAGCCTACACGCACGCCGCCTTCTCGCGGCGATCGGCTTCCCCAAGCCGCCGCAAAATCCCTGTCAAAAGTGGCGGCATTGACGTGAATTTCACTGTTGCATTCTAGTGACACGTCTTTGCATTTATTGCGCGCGGACTTTGCGCTCCCCTTCCAAATCCCTGTGCTTAGCTTAACCCCAAGTTCAGGGACTGACTGGCTAGCGCGTGGCGAACGATTCTATGAACGGATCGTTCGATCCGTTGGCAGTACGCCCGTCAGAGTGATCGGGGCGATGCTCGCCTACATCGGCAAAAGCCAACCTCGATCGGCGAAATGATACTGGCGCGTCTGCGTCTGTATGCTTTGATTAAGGGTAAGCATTAAATGAAAATCTCGACAAAACTCCGTCTGAGCGCAGGGTCACTTGCGGTCGGATTTGCGCTGGCCGCTTCGCCGGCATTCGCTCAGGACAACGACGATGAGGCCATTGTCACCACTGACGAGGCAGCTGAAAGTCAAGGCGCCATCACCGTTACCGGTTCGCGAATTCGTCTGCCGAACCTTGAGGCGACTGAGCCAACCGTTACGATCACCAACGAATTCATTGAGCAGCGTAACTTCATCAACGTTGCCGATGCACTGAACGATCTCCCAATCATTCGCGGTTCTGTTACCCCGGACGGGGCTCAAGCTGGCTTTGGTCAGGGCGTGAACTTCATCAACATCTTCGGTCTCGGTACAAACCGGTCGCTGACGCTTGTTAATGGTCGCCGCGTGGTCTCATCCAACACGCCAACGATTTTCGGTCCAGCAGCCCCGGGTCTGCAGGTCGACCTTAACGTCATCCCTGCTGCACTGGTTAAGCGCGTAGACATCGCTTCGACCGCCGGTGCTCCTGTGTACGGTTCGGACGCGATTGCCGGCACCGTCAACCTTGTGCTCGATTCTGAGTATGAAGGCCTTGAACTGACCGGTACATCTACAATCACTGAAGAGGGTGATGGCTTCTCCTACCGTCTTGAAGGCGTGTACGGTACAAGCTTTGCCGATGGCCGCGGTCACATTCAGCTTTCGTCGTTCTACACCGAAACTGACGGTATTCTTCAGAACCAGCGTCAGTTCTTCCGCGACAATGTGGAACTTGAACCAAACACGATCGACAGCGTTTTCCGCATCCAGCCTGCGGGCGCTCCTCTCGACACAGGCGGCGATGACGGTGTTGCACCGCAGGTTCCGTTCTTCGGGACAAACCTGTTCCCGCTCTCCAATGGCGGCGTAATCTTCGGTGGTCCAATCGGTGTTGGCTTTGGTTCACCAAGCGGCACTCAGGCGTTTGAATTTGCCCCTAGCGGCGACCTTGTGCCGTTCCTGGTCGGTGAACGTCCGCTCACACTGGCTGGCGGTACATCAGGTGTCCGTGCCTTTGGCGGTGACGGCTTCCAGTTTGTGGACTTTGGTCAGCTGACATCGGATCTGCGTCGTTTCGGTGCGAATATCTTCGCAAACTACGACATTACCGAGAACATCAACCTCTTCACCGAATTGCAGTATTATGATGCACGGGCTGATGAACTCGTTCAGCAGCCAACCTTCAACTCGCCGTTCTTTGGTGGTGGTTCAAGCGCGCTTACCTTCTCGATCGACAACCCGTTCCTGAACGATCAGGCTCGCGGTGTCCTCGAAGGAGCTGGCGTTGACTCGTTCACAATTTCGCGTGCGAACGTTGGCTTTGCCGACCTTACCGGCTTTGCTGAAACCGAGTTGCTTCGCGGCGTTTTTGGCGCGAAAGGCGACTTCGAACTGCTCGGCAACGGCTGGAACTGGGAAGCATCGTTCACCTATGGCCAGACGGAAGTCACCGATAACCGTCAGGACATCAATCAGCAAAACTTTGTGAACGCAACGAACGTTGCTGTCGATGGTGGAGGCAACATCGTATGCGCGGCCAACCTGGGCGACGTAGAGAACCCCGTCCAACCTGGTAGCCCTGTCAATCCGATTGCGGATGCGCAGTGTGTACCGTTCAACTTCTTTGGGCTCCAGGCTTCACCTGAGGCCATCGCTTACGTGATCGAAGAAAACGCAACTCGCTCGACGCTGGAGCAAGTAGTGTTCAACGCTAACGTCGGCGGTGTTCTGTTCGAACTGTTCGGTAACGATGTTGGCATTAACGTCGGGTACGAGCACCGTGATGAATCGGGCGGGTTCTTCCCATCGGAATTTGAACAGCTTGGCCGTGGCCGCGCTGTTGCAATTCCTGTTGTTGAAGGGTCGTTCAACGTCGACGAAGTCTTCGGCGAACTCTTCGTTCCGCTGATTACTCCTGAAAACGACTTCATCTTCCACTCTGCCAACGTGTATGGCCGTGGTCGTTACGTCGATAACACTGTGAACGGCGGTTTCTTCTCCTGGGCAGCTGGCGGTAGCTTCGCTCCTATCGAAGACATCGAATTCCGCGGTAACTTCACACGCTCGTTCCGTGCACCTGCGATCACTGAACTGTTCTCCCCACAGGGGAACGCGTTCGCAGCGATCGCCGACTTGTGCGAGCCGGGCGATGCCGAAGGTGCGCCGGATCCGGCAATCCGGACAGCAAACTGCGCTGCATTCGATGCTGCATTCCCGAACATTTCGGAACCACAGCAGGCTGCGATTGCTACAATTCCGATCCTAACCGGTGGTAACCCGAACCTCGACAACGAGACTGCGGAAAGCTACAGCATCGGCGGAATTTTGCGTCCACGCTTCGTCCCAGGTCTTTCGCTCACGGTTGACTACGTGAATATCGAAATTTCGTCGCCTATCGCGAACCTGACTGCTGCGACGATTAACGCATCGTGCTTCGATAACCCTGTGTTTGACGCAAGCGATCCTGCGAACGGCAACTCTTTCTGCTCGCTGATCCAACGTGACGCGAACGGTGAAGTTATCGCAGATCCGGAAAATCCAGGCGTGACAACCGGCTTCGTAAACGGTCAGTCCATCAGCTTCGAAGGCATCCAGGCCGAAATGCTCTACAGCACTTCGCTTGATGGCCTTGGTCTGCCGGGTAGCCTGGCGACCCGGGGTAGTTTGCAGGTTGTTCTCGACCGCGTCGTCGACATCACCGGTGTTGCTCCGCAACGCAGTGACGGTGAAATTGGCGACGAAACCTGGGTTGGACAGTTCAGTGCTCAGTACACGAACGGCAATTGGGGTCTCGGTAGTGTCATCAACTATGTCGGCGAGGCATTCTTCGACCGTCAGGAGCAGGGCATTGATGTCCGCTTCATCGATGAACTGGACGATTTCGTGACTGTTGATTTCAACGTGTTCTTTGAAACGCAAGATGACTTCCGTTTCAACTTTGTTGTTACCAACGCATTCGACCGTCAGTGTCAGCGTTTCCAAGGGTTCTGCTATCCCGGAAGCATCAACGATGCATTCGGTCGGACCTTCTCTGCGAGCGTCACCAAATCATTCTAATCTAACAAGGTTAGATAGCGATAAAGAAAGGGCCCCGGGAGACCGGGGCCCTTTTTTGTTGGCGCTAGGAAATTTGCAGCAAGGTCCAACGCTTGCTGCCGAAAGCCTTAGACAGCCTCCATCTTAAGCTCACCGTCGCCCTCATCAATCTTGAGTGTCACGCCGTCTGAGACTTTGCCCTCGATCAGCATTTCAGCCAGCGGGTCTTGCAGGTACTTTTGCACCGCTCGCTTCAATGGCCTCGCGCCGTAAACGGGATCGTAGCCCACCCGGCCAAGCCACCGAAGCGCCGCCTCACTCAAATCAAGGGTGATCTTGCGATCATCCAGCAGCTTCTGCACGCGCTTGACTTGGATTTTGACGATGGGCGCCATGTGCTCCATCGCAAGGCGGTGGAAGAGGATGATCTCATCGAGGCGGTTGATGAACTCCGGCCGGAAGTGCCCGCGCACCACGTCCATCACCTTCTCCTCAACATCGGCGACTTTGCCGTCGTCGGGCAGGTTCGCAAGGTGCTGCGAGCCCAGGTTCGAGGTCAGGATAATGAGTGTGTTCGAGAAATCGACCTTGCGCCCCTGCCCATCTGTCAGGTGCCCATCGTCGAGCACTTGCAGGAGCACGTTGAAGACATCGGTGTGCGCCTTCTCGACCTCGTCGAACAGGACCACTTGATATGGCCTGCGTCGCACCGCCTCGGTGAGCACCCCGCCCTCATCATAGCCAACATAGCCCGGAGGCGCGCCGATCAGACGGGCGACCGAGTGCTTCTCCATAAACTCTGACATATCGATGCGGACCAGCGCTTGATCATCATCGAAAAGGAATTCCGCCAGCGCCTTGGTGAGCTCGGTTTTACCCACACCGGTTGGGCCGAGGAACAGGAACGAGCCCAAGGGCCGCCCCGGATCCTGTAATCCGGCGCGCGCGCGGCGAACGGCTTTGGAGACCGCTTCGATGGCGGGCACCTGACCGATCACACGCTTGCCAAGGATGCTCTCCATTTCGAGCAGCTTTTCGCGCTCGCCCTCCATCATTTTGTCGATAGGAATGCCGGTCCAGCGGCTGACGATGGATGCGATATCCTCTTCGGTCACTTCTTCGCGCAGGAGCGCGTTTTCGGTGAGGTCACCGGCTTCGGCTAGCTGCTTTTCGAGCGCCGGGATGGTTCCGTAGGAAAGCTCACCCGCTTTGGCGAGGTCTCCGGAACGCTCCGCCTGTTCCAGTTCAAGGCGTGCTGCATCGAGCTCTTCTTTCACGCGGCCTTCTGCCTCGATTTTATCGCGTTCATTCTGCCAGCGGGTTGTGAGCTCGGAAGACTCCTGCTCCAGTTCCGCCAGTTCTTTGAGGAGGTTCTCAAGCCGCTCTATGGAGGCATTGTCATCCTCTTTGGCAAGCGCGCTCTCTTCGATCTTAAGCTGAATAATCCGCCGGTCGAGGGTCTCAATCTCTTCGGGCTTGGACTCAACCTCCATCCTTATGCGCGATGCGGCCTCATCCATAAGGTCGATAGCCTTGTCGGGAAGGAAGCGGTTCTGGATGTAGCGGTCCGAAAGCTTGGCCGAGGCGACAATGGCGCCATCGGTGATGCGCACGCCGTGGTGGAGCTCATATTTGTCTTTGATCCCGCGAAGGATCGACACGGTGTCTTCGACCGTGGGCTCTTCGATATAGACCGGTTGGAACCGGCGCTGGAGCGCGGGGTCTTTCTCGACGTACTTTTGATATTCATCGAGCGTGGTTGCACCAATACAATGGAGCTCGCCGCGCGACAGAGCAGGCTTCAAGAGGTTTGAGGCATCCATCGACCCTTCCGAGGCCCCTGCCCCGATCAGCGTGTGCATCTCGTCGATGAAGAGGATGATATTCCCATCTGCATGGCGCACTTCGTCAAGGATGGATTTGAGGCGCTCCTCAAATTCGCCGCGATATTTTGCGCCCGCAATAAGCGCGCCCATATCCAGGCTCATCAGCGTGCGGCCCTTGAGGCTATCGGGCACATCACCATTGGCGATGCGCAGCGCCAAACCTTCGGCTATCGCGGTTTTACCTGTGCCGGGTTCACCAATAATCGCGGGGTTATTCTTGGTCCGGCGGGCCAAAATTTGGATCGTGCGGCGGATTTCCTCATCGCGCCCGATAACAGGATCAAGCTTACCGTCCCGCGCCGCTTTGGTGAGGTCGCGGGCGAACTTATCCATCGCATCATATGTGCTCTCAGCGTTTGCGCTGTCAGCCTTTTTCCCGCCGCGAAGGTCTTCAATTGCGGTGTTGAGGCCCTGCGCAGTGACGCCGGCCGCTTTCATCGCTTTGGCCGTCGCCTCTGGCTGCGCGGCGAGCGCGGTAAGCATGCGTTCCACCGTCACGAAGCTGTCACCAGCCTTATCCGCCAAGGTTTCAGAGGCGTCCAGAACGCGCACAAGGTCATTGTCCATCCCGGGCGTCGATTGCGCGCCAGATCCCGTTACCATCGGGATTTTGGACAGCGCAATATCCACCCCGCTCACCGCTTGCTTTCCATCTCCTCCAGCACGCTGAATAAGCCCTGCTGCCATGCCCTCCTCATCTTCGAGGAGTGCCTTCAATAGATGCAGCGGCGTGATCCGTTGATGATTCATACGAATGGCAACCGTTTGAGCGCTTTGGAGAAAGCCTTTCGCGCGGTCAGTGAATTTATCGAGGTTCATGTCAGGTCCCTAAAGTGATTTGCTCACAGGTGTGTTACATGAGTAGGTGGGTGACTGTTCCAATCTTTGCAAGCCCCCGTTTTTTCGCTCAGACCCACAAGCGCGCTTGACCAACTGTAAACCGCCAGCAATTGTCCGATCCTGAGAGAAGAGGGAAAATACAGTTCATGAAATGGATCAAGCGCGGCGCCTTCGGTGTGATCGCACTTTTGCTCACGACATTTGTATTCTTGGCCACATGGGAGCCCTTTGCAGCGCGTCAAAGTGCAGCGCCTGAATACCGTGAGTATTCAGCCGAGATCGTCCGCAGCGAATACGGCGTACCGATGATCTACGGCAAGACTGATGCAGACGTCGCTTACGGGGTCGCGATTGCGCATGCAGAAGATGACTTCTTCACACTGCAAGACGTGGTTGCCATGTCCAAAGGGCGCTATGGCGCGATCGCTGGGCAAGACGGGGCGCAGGTCGATTACGTCTACCATTTGATCGGCGCACGCGAGACCGCAGCCCGCGAATTTCAGAAGCTTCCAGCCGACACCCGCGCTCTTCTTGAAGGCTACGCAGCAGGCCTTAATCAATACGCTAAAGAGAATGCGGATGAGGTGAAGCTTGGCAATCTATTCCCGGTGAACGGCGAGGATATTGCAGCGGGCTTTGTGCTGCGCCAGCCGTTCTTCTACGGCCTTGGCAATGTTATCGGTCCGCTGGTGGCGGGCGAACCTTTACGCAAAGAGTTTGGCCCCGATATTCCCGGTTTCCCCCGCCCCAATTCGCCAGCGGAACAAATGCGCGAAGATTTGGCTGACGCAAAAGAGCACCCGAACCTTGTTCTGCCCACAGGCCAGCATGCAGACCATCTGGGCTCTAACGCCTGGGCGGTTCGCCCCGAAAAGACAGGCGGGCCAACCACGCTCATTTCCAATTCGCACCAGCCCCTGCGCGGCGGGGTCGCTTGGTATGAGCTGGGCGTGCAATCGGGCGAAGGCTGGCACTTTACCGGCGCAAATTTCCCCGGATCGCCCTTCGCCTTTCTTGGTCACAATGAAAACCTTGGCTGGACCAACACGGTCAATCGCCCGGATATGACCGATGTCTACAAGCTGGAAATGAACGCAGCGGGCGACAGTTATAAGCTCGACGATGAATGGTATTACCTTGAAGAGAAGAACGTTATTCTCCCCGTTAAAATGGGGCCGGTAACCCTGCCTATCAGCCGAACGGTCTATCGCAGCCAGCATCACGGTCCAGTGATCAAGAACGACAACGGCTTTTTCGCGGTCCGGTATGGCGGCATGGAAAAGGCAGAACAGCTAGACGCCTATTACCGCCTCAACAAGGCGGACACCTTCGAGCAATGGCAAACGCAGATTGCGCGAATGGCTATTCCTTCGACCAATTTCATTTATGCCGACCGCGAGGGTAATATCGCCTATGTTTACAATGCGGCGATCCCGAACCGGCCCGAGGATGTGGGGGCAAACTGGCGCGGCGTTTTGGATGGGTCACGCTCTGATCTGATCTGGGAGGGCAGCGTCGAGTATGAACGTATTCCCAAGCTCGTCAATCCAGCGTCTGGCTGGCTCTACAACTCAAACAATGAGCCTTTCACTGCTGCTGGCGAGGGCAGCGATTTGTCGCCGGACGACTTCTCTGCGGCGATGGGTGTAGAGCGCAAACAGACCAACCGTTCGCACCGCGCGTACAAACTGATGAGCGAGGCGGAAGTGCTGGACCGCGCGACCTTGGAGCGGATCAAATATGACACCGCTTACGAGCGGCTCGATTATGTGGATCTGCTCTACGATGCGTTGGAAGCATTAGAAGCGGAAGGCGACGTCGCCAAAGCGCGCGATCTCATGCTGCAATGGGACTTTACCGCTGATAATAACGGCCCCGCAGATTCCATCGCCCTCCTCATGATCATCAGCTACATGGGCGCGGAATACAACAATACGCCGGTGCCCGATGTGGCAGAGAAACTGCAAGAGGCCTTTGACCATTTGATGGAGCATTTCGGGCGGCTCGACCCGCCAATGAGTGAGCTGTTGCGCCTTCGTCAGGGCGATGTGGATCTGCCCCTTGATGGCGGTTCAGACACCTTGCGAGCCTCCACCATCTGGCGGGTGGACGATGATGGACGCCTCAGCCTCGTACACGGCGACAGCTTTATTCAATGGGTCGAATGGCCAGCGGACGGAGGGAAGGTGACGTCTCGTTCGGTCCAACCTTTCGGCGCTGCCACAACTCGCCCAAATTCAAAGCATTTCACCGATCAAATGCAGCTCTACGTCGATCACGAATTGAAGCCTGTACACTTTTTCGAAGAGGACGTACGCGCTAATGCGCAAAGCACGAGGGTCATCACAAACGCAAAGTAATCTGGTTTTCGGGGCCAATACATGTTTTTGCCTTTGTTCAGGCTGCTCTCAACATGAGCTCTCACCAGACATGATCTTTTGCGCATTGATAATATGAAGGGACTGAAAATATGAAACTCCGTCACGCCGCAGCGAGTCTCGCTGCGCTCAGTGTTGCAATTGCAACCCCAATGACCCCGGTTCTGGCCGATGACCATACAAGCGCGGCGAGCGCTGAACCTAAGAACGACCTCCAAGAGCTTGTGGCTCAAGTTCAGGTCCCGTTTGAGAAGTTTGAACTTGAAAACGGCCTCACCGTTATCGTTCACGAAGACCGCAAAGCGCCAATCGTCGGGGTGGCTGTTTGGTACAACGTCGGCTCCAAGGATGAGCCTAAGGGCCTCACCGGCTTTGCTCACCTGTTTGAACACCTGATGTTCAATGGCTCAGAAAACGCGCCGAACGATTACTTCCAATACCTTCAGGAAATGGGCGCGACCGATTTCAACGGCACGACCAATTTCGACCGCACCAACTACTTCCAAACAGTCCCTCGCCCAGCTCTTGATCGAGCATTGTGGCTTGAAAGCGACCGCATGGGATACCTTCTGGGAGCGGTCACACAGGGCAAGCTCGACAACCAAATCGGCGTTGTCCAAAACGAAAAGCGCCAAAACGATAACCGTCCCGGCGGCCTTGTGTTCTATGAAATTCTTGAAACCATCTTCCCTGATGCCCACCCTTATCAGCACTCTGTCATTGGCTCGATGGCTGACATCGAGGCGGCAACGCTTGACGATGTGAAAGATTGGTTCCGCGAAAAATACGGCCCGAACAACGCGACGATCGTGCTTGCCGGCGATATCTCCGCTGACGAGGCGCGCCCTCTGGTGGAGAAATGGTTTGGCGCAATTCCGCGCGGCGCTGTGAACACACCAGCGGCGGCGGCGATCCCTAACCTCGAAGAACCAATTCGCACAGTCATGAAAGACCAGGTCGCCGCGACCTCCATCAGCATGTATTGGCCAGCTCCTGGCATCACCTCTGAAGATTTGGCGGCCCTTAACATGGGTACACAGATCTTTGGTGGTCTGCTTTCAAGCCGGCTTGACCAGATCCTTGTTCGCGATGAGCAATTGGCGGTCGGTGTTTCGGCTGGCAATTTCGACTTCCAACGCGTCGGCATCATCAATGTCAGTGCCACTCTTAAAGACGGTGTGGATGCACGCCAACTCGAAGCGCGGTTGAAGCAGCTTGTCGATTGGTATGTGGAAACCGGGCCCACACAGGCTGAGGTAGACCGTGCAGCGACCAGCAATTTGGCTGGCACCATTCGCGGGCTTGAGCAGGTTGGCGGCTTTGGCGGCAAGGCTGTGGCTCTTGCCCGCGGCGAAGTTCTTGCTGGCGATCCCGGCTTTGCCAAACAGCAATTGGAATTGCTTGCCTCGATTACGCCTGAGACGATCAAGGCGGCCATGCAGAAATGGATGACAAAGCCTGCCTTCACTTTGGTTCTTGAACCGGGTGAGCGTGATGCGACTTATCAAGAGGCCTCCAGCGTCACCGCAGGCGGTGCAGCGACCGTGCGTGACCGTGAAGCCGACCTTGATACGATCTCAGTGTCGCTTGAGCGTCCAGCACCAGAGATCGCCTCGGTGCCATCACTCGACTTCCCTGACGTCGAGCGTGCAACCCTGGCTAACGGAATGCAGGTCACTTACGCCAAGCGTGATGCGGTCCCTGCGACCTATGTGACGATGTCGTTCAACGCGGGCTCGGCTTCGGACAGCGCAGACAAGCGCGGCGTCGAAAACCTCGCGTTGGGCCTCTTCGACGAAGGCACCGCCACTCTCAGCAGCCAGCAGATCGCTGAAGAGCGCGAGAAGCTGGGCGTCACCATTGGCCAGGGCGGCGGCGATGACCGGTCAAGCTTCACGCTTTCCGCGCTGTCGTCGAACCTGTCTGAATCGCTGACACTGTTTGGCGACATCATTCAGAACCCTGCCTTCAACGAAAGCGACCTTGCCCGCGTCAAGGCGCAGACCATCACTGGTATTCGTCAGCAAATGCGTTCGCCGCAAGGAATTGCGCGCCGCGCGATTGGTGTCGAATTGTTCGGCGCAGACAGCCCTTACGGAGGTGTCGAAACGCTTGAGAGTGTTGAGAGCATCACCCGCGACGATTTGGTGGCATTCAAAGACACATGGATCCGTCCAGACAATGGCGAGGTCTTTGTGATCTCTAGCCTGCCTCTCGACACCATTGTCGCCCAATTGAACGAAGCGTTTGGTGATTGGCAATCTCCGGCGACCCCGAGGGGTGAGAAAGATTTCTCTTCCATGCCAAAGGCGGCTGACGGCGGGCGCATCGTGCTCATCAACCGTCCGAACTCACCGCAAAGCTTCATTTTCGGCGGGCAAATCACCCCGCTTGATGCGAGCGACCCGGCCTATGTGGACTTTGAGAACGCCAACAACTCGCTTGGCGGCAACTTCCTCGCGCGTCTCAACATGAACCTGCGTGAGACGAAAGGCTGGAGCTACGGCATACGCGGCGCACCGCAGCCGCGCGAGGAGACCGTTGTATACGCGATCGGCGGCGGCGTTCAGGCGGACCGTACCGGCGATTCTATCGCGGAGATGATCCGCGAGACCAGCGCATTCCTCACCACCAGCGGCGTGACTGAGGATGAGCTTACTCGCAATGTTGCAAACTCGGTTGGGCTCCTGCCAGGGCGTTTTGAAACATCGCGCGCGGTCCTCGGTGCGATGCAGCAAATCGCCCTCTATGGCCGGCCAGACAATTACTACGAAGAACTCGTGGGCAAATACGAAGCGCAGACCACTGACAGCCTCAATGCAGCGGCACGCAGTGCTCTTAACGTCGACGATTTCCTTTGGGTGGTCGTTGGCGATGCGGAGAAAGTCGCACCGCAGCTTGAACAGCTCGGTCTTCCGGTCGAAGTGCGCGAAATGGAAGGCGCTCAATTGGGCGGCTAATCCATCGCGGAAGCCCCCACTATGGGCCCCACCCTTGCCACCGCGACGTTACGGCACGGCGTGGGAAGATGTCACACAGAATTGCGGGCGAGGCCACTGCGGTCTCGCCCGCTTCCTTTTTCGTCTTAATTGACGCTACGTTAGGTATTGAAAGCGCGTGTTCGACGTGTACAACTCAGCGCCAAGCCAAGGGCCCCGACAGGATTTTGGCTCTTTGAAATTATCACAAGCGCCCCAAGCTTTGGCGCACTGTCCAAGGAGACGATAAATGTCTGTATCAGGTTCATTCGACACCACAGTGAAAAGCCCGATGGGCGACCAATCCGGCAAGCTCACCATTGAAGACAATGGCGATGGCACGTTCAAAGGCAACATGTCTGGCGGCATGGGCTCGATGGACATCGAGGAAGGTACTGTTGACGGCAACACAATCAAATGGTCGATGAACATGACCGTTCCTATGCCAATGACCCTCGATTGCGAAGCGACCATTGATGGCGATGCCATCACCGGCAACGTCAATGCAGGCGCTTTCGGCGCAATGCCGCTTTCGGGTGTACGCGCTTAAGCGTTGAGTATTTTGAGGCAAAAGAATTGGGCCGCCCCGGCAAAGTGCTGGGGCGGCCCTTTCTAGTTTGTGATTTAGCGCTTTAGCCGAACTTGGTCTTGGCTTTAGCCGAATTTGGCCTTGTGGCCCTCTGTATCGCCAGCTGCCAGATATTTTGCCTGTTCGACCCAATTGTCGCGGGTAATGCGGCCTTTGAATTTGAGGTACTGATCCACCTCGGCAATATCGGCATCGGTCCATTGAGAAATCTGGTCAAAGCGTGAGACGCCGAGCGATTGACAGGTCTCGTTGAGTTTCGGCCCCACGCCTTTGATCTTTGTGAGATCATCAGGCTCGCCCACGGCAGCTTCAATCTTGGGCTTATCGGCTTCATCTTGAACAATGCCTTGAACGGTGTCTTTGGTCTTATCCGTCGCAGCACCAACCGCCGCCGTAGCGCCAGCTGCTGCCACAGTGGCACTATCTGCGGCAGCCTTGCCGGCATCTTTAGCGGTATCCACCGCGTCCGACGCCGCATCGCCCGCAGCGCTGGCGGCACTCTTCGCCATACCAGCAGCACCAGAAGCAGCGCTTCCGGCGGTATCCGCTGCGCCTTTGGCCGCATCACCTGCTTTGCCAGCGGTGTCCGCTACCATCTCGCCCAGACGCCCCCAAATCCACCACGCGGTGGCAAGTCCAAGAGCCACGGCAATAAGCGCGCGGATGGGATGTGCGATCAACAAATCAATCATATCGTCTCTCCTAGCGCTTAACTGCGGCCCCAAATGAGCCAGCCAATTCCAAGACCAATGGTGAAAAGGATCATCAAGCCGATCCAGCTTTCAAGCAAAAGTGGCATGTTATGCTCCCTCCTCTTCCGATACCGTCGTGTCATCCAGATCAGCTGCGGCATCATCCAGCGTAAACTCAATGCGGCGATTGGCCGCATTTTCGCCCGCATCGTCGACCAGCGGCTGGCTTGAGCCATAACCGGTTGGCACGATCCGAACATCGGCAACGCTGCGATTGGCAAGTTCCGCTGCCACCGCATCGGCGCGCGCTTGGCTCAGCGCCAAATTCACCTCATCCGTGCCGGTAGCATCGGTGTGACCACCCACATTGATCCGCATCCCCGTGCACACATTCATGCGCCGCGCGAGCGAGTTGATCATGTCGAGCGAGGTTTCCGACAAATCGGCCGAGCCCGTCTCAAACTGAATGGTCTTGCCCTCTTTGAAGATATCCAGCGCCTCCTGACACGCAGCGATCTGCTCAGCGCTTGCACCGGTCACAGCGGCGGGGTCTTCAATGCCTGTGGCAAGAGCCGCCTCATCAAACAGATCAAGCTCACCTTCCCAAGTGATTGAGCCCACATTCGCAGCTTCGCGCAAAATGCCTTCAATCCGCGCGCGTTCGTCAGGATCGCTAATCCCCGATAGCGTCACCCCGCGAGACAGCGGATCGCGCGCCATGGACAGCGTCACACCGCGTACGTTCGCATCGGCCAAAGCCGCGCTCGCATCAGCCTCGATTATGTCGATAGTTTCGGCGCCGCTTGCATAGTGCGTGCCTACGGCAAGCAGCGAAGCAGCCCCAGCGCCAATCAGCGCTTTGGTTAGTCCCCTCATAGTGGATCTCTCGTTTTTGTATTACACCCGTGCGAAATACTAACGCGCTGCGGTCTCTAGTAAATGCAAAAATTGTAACGCGCTGCGCGGGTCATGCGCTTTTGGCCGCAAAAACCGGTTTGCGCGGGGATCAGTTAGCCAAGAGTTCAAACTTCATAAGCAGCGTTCGCTGTGCGCCAGAAAAATTGTCGTCGCTGACGATGTAGAGGAAGGTGCGGCCCTCCTCTTCGCGCACTGTTAGTCCTTCGAAGTTGTCGAGGGTTAAAGGAGGCAGGAAGGTTGCGATCTCGCGGCGTGTGCCATCGGGCGCATAGGCAACAATAGCAGCAGTGTTGCCTTGCGCGGGCGAATAGCTGCGGAAGAGGATAAGAAATGTGCCATCCGCGAGCGCGTCGGCGCCTGTTGGCACAGCGCCAAATTCGGCCAAAGCTTCGGGTGGGTCGGCGCGAAACTCGGACAGACTAAGCTCGCGATGATCGAGAAAGAGGCAGTTGCCTTTGTCGCGCGATGTAAGGCGCTCAGCGCATAACAACGCGCCCCTTTTAGCAACCGCAACAGCTTCAAGGCCGTTGTTTTCACCCAGTGGGCCAAGGAATTCTTCAGGATCAATTTTAGCGCGATACGCCGTCCCTCGCGAAAGCCCTTGGTCGTAGCTCAGCAATCTATGGTCGCGCTCGAATGCGACAAGAACATTGCCGTTGTTCTCGCGCGCGAGGCTCTCGCTATCGCCGTTTTCTTTGCCTTCGAGCGGCTTTCCATCAGGGGCCAGGAGCGGCCCGATCGTATGATTGGTTATTCCTGTGAGGCGATCATTTTCTTCCCTTAGGTTAAACACGATCCAGCGCGCATCGTCGGTGATCGCAAGAAGCGTACCGGCTTTATCATCCCATTCAAGCCCGGAAAGCCCGCCAATATTCTGCCCCATGCGCGGGATATCGAGCCCGCCGAGGTATTGGAGGTCCCCCACCCGGTCGAGCGTCGGGTCATCCTCAGACAGCGGCACCTGCAACAGCTCTTTCCCGTCCCGCGCGAAGGGATCGTGCAGGTAGATATACCCGCCAACAAGCAGCACAGCGACAAGGAGCGGACCCCAGAGAGCGACCCGCAATACCATGTCCTAGGCGAGCTTGTCCTTGAGGATCTGGTTCACCACTTGCGGGTTCGCCTTGCCCTGCATCGCCTTCATGGTCTGACCCACAAAGAAGCCGAAGAGCTTGTCTTTGCCGCCTTTATATTGCTCGACCTTGTCTTGGTTGTTGGCGAGGATATCGTCGATGGCGGCCTCAATCGCGCCGGTGTCGGAGACCTGTTTGAGGCCTTCGGTGTCGGCGATCTCGTCGGGTTCACGCCCAGTTTTGAGGACGATCTCGAAAATTTCCTTTGCTTGTGAGCCGCTGATCTCGCTTTTTCCCTGCATCGCAAGGATCGCGGCCTGACGTTCAGCAGTCGCATGAGAGGCATCGGCCTCATCACCCAGCGATTTGATCACACCGGGAGCAACCGAAAGCGCCCAGTTGGCGACCTGCGTTGCGACTTTGGCCTCGGACTTGCCGATAGCGCTCGCAGCCGCCGAAAGCAGCGTTTCAAAGCGCGCAAAGGTTTCCACCTCATGCGTGAGTTCACGCGCATTGTAAGGCGTCAGGCCAAGCTCGGTTTCGTACCGCACCCGCTTTGCATCGGGCAATTCGGGAAGGCTCGCGCGGCATTCTTCGAGGAAATCATCTTCGAGCACAACAGGAAGCAGATCAGGATCGGGGAAGTAGCGGTAATCGTGCGCGTCTTCTTTCGAACGCATGGTGCGCGTGGTGCCGGTGGCGACGTCAAACAGGCGCGTTTCCTGATCCACGGTGCCGCCGCTTTCGAGCACATCGACCTGACGGTTCGCCTCATATTCAATCACTTGCATGACAAAACGGACCGAGTTCACGTTCTTGGTCTCAGTGCGCGTGCCCAATTCATCGCCCGCTTTGCGGACCGAGACATTGACGTCAGCGCGCATGGAGCCTTCTTCCATATTGCCGTCGCAAGAGCCCACATAACGCAGGATCGAGCGCAATTTGCGCACATAAGCGCCCGCCTCGGCAGGCGATTGCATATCGGGCTTGGAGACGATTTCCATCAAGGCAACGCCCGAACGGTTGAGATCGACATAGGACATTGTTGGGTGCTGATCATGCATCAGTTTGCCTGCATCCTGCTCGACGTGAATCCGCTCAATCCCGATCACTTTGTCTTCGGGAATGCCGTGTTTTTCATCGGCTTCGATGAGCAGCTGACCCTCGCCCACGATGGGGTGGTAAAGCTGGCTGATCTGATAGCCTTGGGGCAAATCAGCGTAGAAATAGTTCTTACGGTCAAACCGGCTCCATGCGTTGATCTGCGCCTCAATCGCCATGCCGGTGCGCACCGCTTGGCGGATGCACTCTTGATTAGGCACGGGCAGCATTCCGGGCATAGCCGCATCGACGAGGCTCACTTGGCTGTTCGGCTCCGCGCCAAATTCCGTATTCGCGCCCGAAAACAGCTTCGACTTGGACGTCACCTGCGCATGGACTTCGAGGCCGATTACAACCTCCCATTCACCTGTCTGCCCTTGGATACGGTAGTCACTCATATTTCTATCCTCGTCATCCCAGAGAAAGCTGGGATCTCAAGCCAATTGCGTATTCGTTTGCCGCCATAGACCCTAGCGAGCACTAGGGTGATGGTTGGTTCTTGTTTTCTTTGTCCTCAATGACGTTGCCATCAGGGTCAAAGCGCGCTTCGCCGTGGTCGATGGTTTTGCTGAGGAACATCACCACCCCGCCAAGGATGGCGAAAGCGATGAGGAAGATCATCACGAAGAAAGCGGTGAAGCTCATGCAGGTTCCTCCGCCTCCAACAGCTTCGCTTCCACGGCTTTGAGTTCGGCGCGCACGACATTGTCGAATTTGCGCGTGCCAGTGATGTTGATCTCTTCGAGGAAAAGCACGCTGAAGCTGCGATACTCAGGATAGTTTGCCAGTTCGCGCACAGTCGCGGCGAACAGCGGCCCGTTGCGCACCTGCTGCGATTTGGGATCGAGCTGGTTATGGAGGCCCTGGAGCAGTGCTGCGTATGCGAAGAACCGCTTGTTGGGTTCCTCAGCAGGCGCAGACTTCGCGCGGTCGCGAAAGGAGAAAGCGAACACCCAAGCCGGGATCACAAAACCCAGCGCGAGGATCGCGACTATAGCCGCCTCAAACGGGGTCACCACCAACGCTCCGGCGCGTGGTCAAACCCGGCGCGCTCTTGGATGGCGAAACCTGCGTTCAGAACCAATTGCTCATCAAACGCCTTGCCCACGAGTTGCAGACCCAGCGGCAAGCCGTCGGGGTTGAGGCCCGCAGGAACGCTCATCGCCGGGAGCCCTGCAAGCGAGGCTGGCACGGCGAACACATCGTTCAAATACATCGTCAGCGGATCTTCATTGAGCGAGCCCAATGGAAAGCTTGCTGTCGGCGTTGTCGGCGCGAGGATTAGGTCACACTTCTCCCAAGCCTTCTCGAAATCTTTGGAAACCAGAGCGCGCACTTTTTGAGCCTGCGTATAATAGGCATCGTAAAAGCCTGCGGAGAGCACATAGGTGCCAATCAGAATGCGGCGTTTGACCTCGTCGCCAAAGCCCGCCGCGCGGGTCTCGGCATACATATCTTGCAGGCCAGCACCCTCCGGCAGATCGCGCAGACCATAGCGCACGCCGTCATAACGGGCGAGGTTGGACGACGCCTCGGCAGGGGCGATGATGTAGTAAGCGGGGAGCGCATATTTGGTATGCGGCAAAGAGATATCGACGATCTCAGCGCCTGCATCCTTAAGCCATGCCTTGCCCTGCTCCCATGAGTCCATGATCGCCTTGTCGGTGCCGTCCATGCAGTATTCGGTGGGGATGCCAACTTTTTTGCCGCTGAGGTCCGAAGACAAGGCCGCTTCCCAATCGGGCACATCCATTTGCAGAGATGTCGCATCCTTCGGATCGAACCCAGCCATTGCGCCGAGCATAATCGCGCAGTCTTCGACCGAGCGTGCCATCGGGCCGGCTTGGTCGAGCGAGGAGGCAAAGGCCACCACGCCCCAACGCGAGCAACGCCCATAAGTCGGCTTAATCCCGCAAATGCCAGTGAAGGCGGCAGGCTGACGGATCGAACCGCCCGTGTCGGTGCCGGTCGCGGCTGGCGCAATGCGTGCTGCCACAGCGGAGGATGAACCACCCGAGGAACCACCGGGCGACATCGCGGCATTGCTGCCCTCTTTGCGCCAAGGGGAACTCACATCACCAAAAGCGCTCGTCTCGTTCGAGGAGCCCATCGCAAATTGGTCGAGGTTAAGCTTACCCAGCATCCCTGCGCCCGCGTTCCACAGGTTCTGCGAAACGGTGCTTTCGTATTGAGGCTTAAACCCGCCAAGGATGTTGGAAGCCGCGGTGGTCTGAACGCCGTGCGATGCAAACAGGTCCTTCATGCCAATCGGCACGCCGCCCATTGCGCCCAGTTCCTCGCCGCTCGCGCGTTTGGCATCAGTCTTGTCCGCTGCTTCTAATGCGGCTTCGGGAGTGGTCACGATAAAGGCGTTGAGCGAGGCCGCTTGCTCGACAGCTGTGTTAAACGCCTCCGCCACCTCGCGAGCGGTAAAGTCGCCGCCTGCCACACCGTCGCGGATCGCTTTTACGCCTAGGTTTGTAAGGTCAGTCATATGTTTCGTGAGTCCTCGCGAAGGCGGGGACCTGTTGCCGCACGCGCATCGCTAAGTTGATGGAGGTTCCCGCCTTTGCGAGAACGCACAAATAGAACGCTCAAAATCACTCAATCACCTTGGGCACACCAAAGAAGCCGTGCTCAGCAGCAGGTGCATTGGCGATCACCGCATCGCGCTTTCCGCCGCCTGTCAGTGGGTCGGCATCGACCACATCGTCGCGCAGGCGAAGCGTGTTGGGAATAACCGCCGTCATCGGTTCGACGCCCGACACATCAACCTCGCCAAGCTGCTCCACCCAATCAAGGATGTTGTTAAGCTCTGGCACCATGCGTGTCAGCTCATCATCGCCCATCTTGATGCGCGACAAGCTAGCGATTTTCGCTACTGTTTGTTTATCTACAGACATGCTTGCCGCTTAGCGCTCAGGAAGGAGCGCTTCAAGCACGAGTTACGCGTAAACGGCCACTATTCGAACGCTCCGCTCGCCGGCTTGCCGTCGATGTAAAGCCGCTGCCCTGTGAATGGGCGGAGTTCGACCACAGAATCTTCGCCAAATTCGAGGACTTCGTAGACGCTCTGATCCCTCAGCTGTGCGTGTCTGATGATGGCAATAGAGACCTTTTCTTCAGCCTCATCATAGATCAGCAGTTCTGGGTCACGGCCTTTCGAAAGGAGCGCCATAAGCGGCATGCTGTCCTGAACACCCACCTCAATCACGCGGCACTCATCAGAGCAGCGGAATGGGCTCGACTGCAGGAATGTCCTCACCGCCAAACGCACCGCATCGTTTTCCACTTCGATCGGCGCACTGTTGATCGCTACGGCTTTGGGTTCATTGCGGCGGCGAAAATCATAGGCGCTTTCCGCTTTCTGTACCGCCAGTGCGAGTTCCGCGATCTTGGGGTTTTCGCTTTGCGCTAGCTCCTCAAGCGCTTCCCGGCCCGGATCGCCAAAATCCCAGCGAAGCGCAGCATAATCGAAATCCTCGACGCTGACTGCGCCCGATTGCAGGCGGGCGAGCTGGTTGGAAGCGGAAATCGAACCAAAATTCAGGATCGGCATCGCCAAAAGGAAAGCAAGACCAGTCGTCATCACTGCCAAATGGAGATTGGATTGCCGCAGAAACCCGCGCCACCCCTCTCTGCGCCCGCGAATAACGGAGACAAAATAGGCAACCCCGAATGCCACGGCCAGAGCAATCGCCACCAGCGCCCAAAGCCGTTCGGGGCTTAGCCCATGCTGCGCAATGCGGGTTCCCATAGACACCGCTGCCATGACGGAAAGCGGCAATATGCCAAGCGCAAGCGCAAAGCCTGCAATGCGAAGAACGCGGGAATTGCTGGCGTCAGTATCATCATCGCGCACCACCGCATTGGCGAGCACAAAACACCCCACCGCAATGGCGAGAAGCAACGGTGTTGCGCTCTTGGTGGCCTCCCACAAGACATCAATACCCGAGACGAGCACCGCAAGAAGAAACAAGGCTAAAGCAATGGCAAGCGGGACCGCCAGAATAGAAAGCACCAGCAACACGACATTTTGCAGCGTTCCGATGATCTTGAGCTGATTGCGCAGAACGCCAAGTGCCGCACCAAAGGATGCACCTGAGAACATAAGCGCGAACCAGTCCTCGCGCACCAGCTGTTGCAGCAAGTCGATCTGGATTGCAGAGAAGAGCTCAGATAGGACCATAATGAGAGCCCAAGATAGCCCAACGAACGCAAGTGCCCCTGCCCCGGTAATTGCATCGGTCCAGACGTGAAAATGCGCGGTTTTATAGCTCGTTTGCCAGCGCAATTTGTGAATGCCCGCTTGGAACAGCGGCAAAGCCAAAGTGCACGCTAGCACTCCAGAGGCGATCCAGAACGCCTCGTCAGAGTAACGATCTCCGGCCGAGGTAGCGCGCCATGCGATGCCCGCCATGACCAACCCCACAACGATCGAGAAAACGACAGGTGGGCGCCAATCATCGCGGTTCAGGGTGAAAGCAGCAGCAAGAGGACCAAAAATGAAGGCCGCTGCAATCGCAGCTTGCCATGGCTCATCGCCATAATCTTCGGTCGCAATGTGAACGATTAGCCCTGCAAGACCGAGCACTGCGGCGAGCACCCACGGACGCTCTCGCCACTCCTGTGCAGCGAAAGGCTCATGCTCAATGCTTTGATTTTCGGCCATTTGATCCCTCCTGAACAAGGCAGATCATCTAGCTCAGTTGAACCGCTGATGAAAGCAGTGCAGACTTTTACTTACCCCTATTGACCGGGCGCAGCACCTGGAGGAGGGCCCGCCGGAGGCGCTTGCCCAGGAGCTTGTGGAGAGCCTTCGGGGCCGCCGGGTGCACCAAGACCCGATTGCATCGCTTGCTGTAGAATGCCCAGATTGCGATCAAAGGTCTCACGGTCCATAAAATCGACAACTTCAATCTCGAAGATCAAGTCAGCGTTCGGCGGGATTGGCGCGCCCTGCGGCGGCTCTGCGCCGTAAGCAAGATCAGAAGGAATATAGAGCTCGTATTTGCCCCCCTTCTGCATCTGCTGGAGACCTTTGTAAAAGCCTTCAATTGTTTGCCCTTCCTCGATTGGGAACGGGCTTCCTTCAGGGAATATCCCTTCGACGGGGAGCGGGATATCTTGCGATTCGTCAAACACTTCGCCGTTTGATGCGAGCGAGCCTTTGTATTTCACGAAGACCATATCGCCCTCTTGCGGCGTTGCCCCTTCGCCAGCGACAATAGTGTCGATGCTAAAGCCTTTTGGAACGGCTGCCCACGCGAGCCCCGCACCGATTAAGATGGCGATCACCACACCAAGCCATATTTTTGTCAAAGAGCCCTTTGCGATGGGCTGGATCGGTACGCGAGTGACTTCAGTCATGAATTATCCCGTCATTCAAATCGCGCGCTCAGCAAAAAGGGCGCGAGGTATTTCCCGCGCCCTGATGGCTGATCATTGCGGGACTTTCAAGCACTACGGCCTGCGGTACCCGACTTTGTTCAAAGCGATGCACGGCAACGACCGCGCTTCAGCTCTTACTTGATGCCGTCGCGCTCCATGCGCTTACGCTCAAGCTTGCGTGCACGGCGAACGGCTGCTGCCTTTTCGCGGGCGCGCTTTTCGCTTGGCTTTTCATAGTGCCGGCGCAATTTCATTTCGCGATACACACCTTCACGCTGAAGCTTTTTCTTCAAAGCTCGAAGGGCCTGATCGACATTGTTATCGCGAACCATGATTTGCATAAACGGCAACTACCTCGTTTTCAAATACGCCTGAGCCCGCCGGTTTCTGTGCGGGAGTGCGTTATAAACTGACGCTAAAAGTGGCGCGAATCCTTATGGAGCGCGCGGCTACGAAGGGGCCACTAGCCAAAGACACGCAAAATGGCAAGCACGCAAAGCTGTGAGCCCAGGCAGGGAGGCACTGAGATGACACTTGCCTTTAACTGTGGCCTTTAACTGTGGCGCATCTTCATGGGCGCGGCTAAAGAGCCCTCGAAATGTCTTCACCATACCTCACATCACTCATGCCCACCCTTGCTGTGGCGCTTGGCGGCGCGGTTGGCGCTGCGATGCGTTTTCAGGTCGGGAACCTGATGCTACGCCTTGCAGGACCGCACTCGCAATTTCCTTGGGGCACGCTCAGCGTCAACATTTTGGGCAGCCTTATTATGGGAGCGCTCCTCGGCTGGTTTGCGAAAGGCGGCGCGGATAGCGAGAACCTGCGCTTGTTCCTGATCGCAGGACTTATGGGCGGTTTTACCACCTTCAGCGCCTTTAGCGCAGAGATGGTCACCATGCTGCACCGGGGAGATATGACAACCGCGCTGCTCTATGCCGCGGTCTCGGTAATTGGAGGGATGGCGGTGTTCCTCATCGGCCTTGTCGCCGTTCAGATGGGAGTGCAAACAGCGCCATGACCCTTCCTTCTGATAAACCCAAAGCGCAAGTGCGCCAGTTCACCATCAATGATGATGACAACGGTATTCGTGTGGACCGCTGGTTCAAACGCAATCTTCCCGAAATCCCATTTGCAACAGTTTCACGTTGGTCGCGCACCGGTCAAATCCGGGTCGATGGCGGGCGGGTTAAGCCCGAAGATCGTTTGGAGACGGGACAGGTCATGCGTGTACCGCCCGGAGGCGAGGCACGGCACAAGGGGCCTAAGGTTCGCAAACCGCTGACCGAGGAAGAAATCTCACAAGCGCGCGATATGGTGATCCGCGAGATCCCCAGCGCGATTGTATTGAACAAACCTCCCGGCCTTGCGACACAGGGCGGAAGCAAGACGACCAAACATGTTGACGGCCTGCTCGATGCCTTTGTTGAAGGCGAAGATCAGCCCCGCCCGCGCCTTGTGCACCGGCTGGATAAAGACACCTCGGGCGTTCTTCTGATCGCGCGCACTCCGGGAAGTGCCGCCGCCTACTCAAAGCGGTTCTCTGGGCGCAGCGCGCGCAAAGTCTATTGGGCGCTGGTCGTTGGCGTGCCGGATGTGCGCGAGGGCACAATTGACGCACCGCTCGCCAAGCAGCCGGGCACAGGCGGCGAGAAAATGCACGTCGATGAAGAAGCGGGCCAAATGGCTAAGACCCGTTACCGCGTGGTCGAACGCGCTGGCACTCGGGCGTCTTGGGTCGAGTTGGAGCCGCTGACGGGCCGTACCCACCAATTGCGCGTCCATATGGCCGCGATTGGCCACCCGATTGTGGGCGATGGGAAATACGGAGGGCAAGACGCCTTCCTCACAGGCTCAATCAGCCGCAAAATGCACCTCCACGCGCGCCGCCTGATTATCGGCACGCCGGAGCGTAAGGCCGCCGGTGACAAGGCCGGCGCCAATACCGGTGGCGGCAAGCTTGATGTGACCGCTCCTCTGCCTGAACACTTTGCCGCCAGCTTGGAAGCGCTGGGCTTTGAAGAAAGCCAAAGCGATGCCTCGCCCGTGCGCGATGAAGCACCCGAGCGCACACCAGCGGAAAAGAAACAGGCGGCCCGCCGCCATGCGAAACAATATCGCAAAGACCGCCGAGGTGAGCGGCGCGGGCGGACTACATCCGCGCACACGACGAAAAAGGCTGCGAAGGCAGCGGCGAAATCCAAGGGCAAAGCGCCAAAACGCAGTGGCGGCGGAAAACCAAAAGGTAGGGGGTAATGCATCCAAATCCCCTCTTCCGCAGCGATGATCAGGCGGCGCTGGATAAGCTTGTCGCCGATGTCGCGTTTGGAACCATATTCCTGACCACACCAGACGGCCCGCGCGCGGCGCATGTACCGCTGCTTGCCTATGGCTCAGGCGACATTCGGTTCCATTTGGCTCGTAGCAATGCGCTTACGAAGCATCTGGATGGCGCACGCGCTCTTGTTACCGTCAACGGCCCCGATGGCTATGTTTCGCCGCGTTGGTATGACAACCGAAATACCGTGCCGACTTGGGATTATGTCGCCGTGGAAATGGAAGGCTCTGTTGAGCGCCTTTCGGACGACAATCTGGAAACGCTTTTGCACGATGTGATCACGACTTTTGAAGGCCGGATCGAAGGCGACCCTTGGCTAGCGTCTGAATCTAGCGAGAAAGTCTGGGCTAGCCTTTTCAAAGGTATCGCAGGCTTTTCCCTCAAGGTTGAGGAACGCCGCCCCACAATCAAACTTTCGCAAAAGAAAAGCGCCAAAGAACGCGCACGAATTGCTGCAGGCCTTGAGCATTGCGGAAATGAGGCGCTAGCCCGTACAATGCGCGAGCTTTCCAAATGACCAAGCTCGCCGTTTTCGATTGCGATGGAACGCTGGTTGATAGTCAGGCGGACATCATCTGGGCGATGGCCCGCGCGTTTGAGCTTGCAGGCCTGCCCTCACCCGACCCCAATCAGGTCCGCCGCGTCGTCGGGCTAAGCCTGCCTGTTGTTTTGCGCGAACTGGCACCCAGCGCTGAACAACGCCAGCAGCAAGAGGTGGTCGAGAACTACAAAACCGCCTTTCGCACCAGGCGCGAAGAGGGACTTTTGCAAGAGCCGCTCTATGAGGGCATGGCCGAACTTTTGCATGGACTTCATGATGATGGATGGAGCTTGGCGGTTGCTACTGGAAAATCCGACAGGGGCCTTACCGCGTGCCTCGCAGGACATGGCCTGACCGACCTGTTTGTCTCCCTTCAAACCGCTGATCGCCACCCCTCAAAACCGCACCCGGCGATGTTAGAGGCCGCACTTTTCGAGGCGGGGGCGCTCCCTGCGCAAGCGGTTATGATCGGCGACACCAGTTTTGACATGCAGATGGCCGCCGCGGGCCGGGTCCGTGCGATCGGCGTTGCATGGGGCTATCACAGCGCAGAGGATCTAACAGCAAATGGCGCGGATTTTGTGGCGCGCACCATGAGCGAGCTGCGCGAGGAATTGGACCGGTTTGCATGACCGATACTGCGCCCCCTACCCCTGAAGAAGTGCTTGCTGCAAAGCGTTACACCGCGATGAACCTGGTGCGCATTGGCGGGATCGCCGCGGTCTTGGCCGGAATTGGCGGCGCGCAGGGGATGCTGGGCCTGCCTTACATCTTAAGCGTTGCCCTAGCAGGCGCAGGGCTTTTGGCATTCTTCTTCCTCCCGCCGCTTCTGGCAAAGCGCTGGAAAGCGGGTGACCGGGCGAAAATCAGCGCCGAGGAACATGAGCGCAGGGGATCATGAAGCGGTTCTACAAAAAGGTGTCTGTCAGCGCTGTTCAAGGCGGATGGCAGGTTGCGCTCGATGGGCGCGCTATCAAAACGGTGCAAGGCGCGGCGCAAATTGTGCCCACACAAGCTCTGGCAAACGCGCTTGCGGCGGAATGGGACGGACAGGGCGAGAAGATCGACCCGAAGTCCATGCCGCTTCGCGATATGGCAGATTATGCGATTGATATGGCCGCGCCCGATCCTGCCGCGCTCATTGATAAGACCGTCGCTTATGGCGATACAGACACCCTCCTTTACCGCGCTGATCCCGATGAGGCGCTTTACGCTCGTCAGCAAGAGGTGTGGGAGCCGATTGTGCAGGACATGGAGGCGCGGATTGGCGTGCAATTCGTGCGCATTTCAGGCATTATTCACCGCCCCCAAAGCGATGAAACACTTGCCAAATTGCACGCAGAGCTCTCCTGTCAAAGTCCCTTTACCCTCGCCGCGATCGAGATGATGACCCATCTTGCCGCCTCGCTCATCACCGGACTTAGCGCCGCCCGGGAGGATGCCGATGCATCTGCACTTTGGGATGCGGCGAATCTCGAAGAAGATTGGCAAATCGAACAATGGGGCCGCGATGAAGAGGCGCAGGAACGGCGCGACAAGCGCACGGGCGATTTCCTCAAAGCGCGCGAGTTTTGGGAATTGGCGCGCGGATAAACCCGCTTGCTCCCTAACCTTATTCGGCGCTCATCACCCAGGCTGCGACGTCTTTTGCAACGGTGTTCGCCGCCTCGTTAAGCGCCGGGCCAACGCTGGCCGCTTCGGCCAGAACGCCCTCTTCGCGCGCTTCGAACCGGCGTGACAGCACCCTGCCGTCGTCGAGGGTGTGCACCGCCTCAAAGCGGACGACCACAGACGAGGTTGCCGGATCGTACCCCATATCAATCAGCGTACCTCGCAGCGTCTGGGTCGGGCGAAGCGGCGTGTCCGATGTGTCGAGTACGAGAAGCGTTTGCGGATCGCCAGAGGCCGTGCGTAAAGTTTCACCAAGCAGACGGCGAAACAAGCGCGCGGGTTTCTGGATCCAGACCGCGTTCTGCAAATAGACGACTTCGCTGTCCGATATGTTGACCGGAACCCGCACCACATCAAGTTTTGCTGGCACTTCGGGCGTCAGTACCGCGATAGAGGCCGCACTTCCCTCGATCCCTGAGACCACCCCAGAGCCCGCAGGCGCACTTGTCGCAGGCGTCAGGGTGAACAAGCTCTCGGGAGGATCACCGCCGCCGCCAAAGCTGACGCAACCGGTCAATATCAGGCTGGCCGCAGCCACCAAAGCGATACGAGTAGTTCTCATGGCTCATACTCCGGTAACGGCCGTCCGCCTAGCAGCGATCCAGCACCCTCAGCCTCAAGCCTGTCAGTGATTGCACGCAAAGAGCGGCTGGTAGAGCGAAGGTCCTGTAAGGTTGCCTCCACCGTTGGCAAAGTGGTCTCAGACAAAGCGCGCGTCGCGGGCCGTGCATCTTCCAGCATTGCAGAAAGTGATGTCGCCGCCTGATTGGCAGATGCTAGCGTGTTGCTCAGCTCATCGGCCAGGCGCGGGCCTTCAGCGTTCAGCAACTCATCGGTAGTGAGTGAGACTTTTTCGAAAGCATCGAGCGCCTCACCGGCTTCTTTGATCGTAATCTTGAGTTCCTCCATCGTCCCTTCCAACTGAGGCGATGCATCAGCAAGCTCGCCGGTCAGGCGGTTGGTGTTTGAAAGAATACCGGAGATTTGCTCCTGATTCTCTGGCCCGAATATGACGCTCAACTGTTCGGTCAGCGTTGCCAATCGCTCCAGCAAAAGCGGCGCGTTGGCGACAAGCTCACCAAAACCGCCGCGCCCGGGAGGAATGACCGGACGCCCCTCGGGACAGGCGGTGGTTTCGCAAGTGATCGAAGGTGCATCCTTACGAGCGCCGTCAAGCAGAATTGTGGATACGCCTGTGAAGCTCCCCTGGATGGTTGCCTCTGTACCCACCAAGATTGGGACAGAATCGCGGATGCGCACGCGCACGCGCACAAATTCAGGGTCTTCGCTCGACAGGGCAATCTCACGCACTTGGCCCACAGGGACACCGGCGTACGAAACCTGAGAGCCATTCGCGAGGCCCGCCACGGACTGTTTATAAAAGATGTCATATTCGTTCGATGCGCCCTGATTAAGCCGCGCAATCCAGACGATAAAAGCGGCCAGGGCGATCAAAAGCCCCAGCGTTATCGCGCCCACCCAAAGATGATTTGCTCTCGTTTCCATTGCGCCTCCTTATGCGCGGCTTTCAGCAGGGCTGTCTATACGCTTCACGCATGTTTTGCCGCCAAAGCTGAGCGCCCACGCGGGCCATTGAAATATTCCTCGATCCACGGATGACCAGTTCCCATCAGCTCCGGGATCGTGCCTACCGCGATAACGCGCTTGTCCGCCAGAACCGCCACCCGGTCGCAAATCTCGTAAAGCGTATCGAGGTCGTGGGTAATCAGGAAGACTGTGAGCCCAAGCGTTTCTTTCAGATCACGCGTTTGCCGGTCGAACTCCGCTGCTCCAATAGGATCGAGGCCAGCGGTCGGCTCATCCAAAAACAAAAGCTCAGGGTCGAGCGACAATGCGCGTGCAAGCCCAGCGCGCTTCTTCATGCCCCCAGAAAGCTCGCTCGGATATTTCAAGACCGCCTCTTCGGGAAGTCCGGAAAGCAGCACTTTGTAGCGTGCAATTTCTCGGCGCAATTTGGGGCTGATATCAGGGTAAAACTCTTTGAGCGGCACCTCGACGTTCTCTCCCACAGTGAGCGTTGAGAACAGCGCCCCGCCTTGGAAAAGCACACCCCAGCGCCGCCGCACCCCGACCCTTTGATCAAGGTCGGTATCGGTGATGCGCCGTCCCAGCACATCAATGTCGCCGCTCGCTGGCTTTTGGAGGCCAATAACCGAGCGCATCAGCACCGACTTGCCCGTGCCAGACCCACCGACCACGCCAATAATCTCGCCGCGGCGAACTTCTAGGTCGAGCCCATCATGAACGGTCTGATCGCCAAACTTATTGACCAGGCCAGAGACCACGATCGGCGGCTCAGACGAAAATCGCCCGTGGGGTGCTTCAGGTTCAACATATGCCATGCGCGTTACCCCCAACCCACTTCGGAAAAGAACACGGCGAAAAATGCATCCAGCACGATCACAGCGAAGATCGCAGAGACAACGGCCATGGTGGTGCGAAGACCTACCTCCTCGGAGTTCCCCTGGACCTGCATCCCGTGGTAACAGCCTGCCAGTGCCACGATCAACCCGAACACTGGCGCCTTGACTAGGCCTACCCACACATCGTGGATCGGCACGACCTCTTGGATGCGCTCAAGGAAGGTAAAGAACGGGATGCCTAAGGCGACCTGCCCGATCACCGCTCCGCCAACGATACCAAGGACGCTGCTGTAAAAACCCAAAAGCACCATCATAAAGGTGCAAGCGACAATGCGCGGGATAACCAATTGCTCAATCGGAGATATCCCGATGGTGCGCATCGCATCCACCTCTTCGGTCAGTTTCATCGTCCCAATTTGTGCAGCAAACGCACTGCCCGACCTGCCTGCGACCATAATTGCGGTCATCAAGACGCCCAATTCGCGCAAGGTGATACGGCCAACGAGGTTCACTGTCAGCGTCTCTGCACCAAACTGTTTAAGCTGTGCGGCACCTTGTTGTGCAATAACAATCCCGATGAGAAAACTCATCAGACCGATGATAGGAAGAGCGGAGACCCCCACCGTCTCCATCTGGCGCACGACTGCACGAAACGGGATTTTGGAAGGCCGACGGATCATCGTGCCAAAACCCATGATGATCGCGCCAAGGAAGCTGACGACGCCCATGACACCGCCGCGCGCTGCGTAAACCTGCTCGCCCAGCGCCAAAGAGACGCGTTCCCAAACAGGAACCACGGGCGGGGACAGATCGCCGTCGCCGCCCGCGACTTCAACAGCTTGAAGCAAATGTCTTGCTGTCTCGCTTGCACCGATGATTGCACAGGAATGGTGCGAGGCCAGACGCGAGACCACCCACGCGCCGGTGGTATCCATTTCATCGACGCCGCTGATGTCGATTTCTGAAAATTCGTGGGACTGGTCGTCAAACTCGGCTTCGAACGCACCGATTGACGAGACCAGCATTTGCCCAGACAGCACCAGCCGCGCGGACCCCGCTTCGCTGTCTTCCAAAGAGTAGGTGACGAACCCTAGCATTGCGAGAAACGGTATGCGTTCAAATTGGTTGGTTCACAAGCTTCGGCTTAAACCCTTGCACAGTTCGGGTGCCATAAGAGCCGCATTGATGGGGGCCTGTGTGGGAGAGAAGATCGAACATTTCCTCGATTGTAAGCGGCAGTTGCGCGCTCATGCCAATGCGGAAATCGGCGCACTTTTAAGCTGATCCTGTCTGAGTTGTTGCACTGCAACCCATGGCTTGGCATGGGATCAATGAACGACAGATTTTCGCGCCTGTTCCAAAGGCGCTAGCGAGCTAGAAACATGAGCCTACCAACAACTTTCAACCCAGCCGATATTGAGCAGCGATGGTACAGCCATTGGGAAAGCACGGGCGGTTTTCGCCCTGAGCGCCCAGATGCGGAAGCCTTCACCATCGTGAACCCGCCGCCCAATGTGACCGGTTCGCTCCACATCGGCCACGCGCTCGATAATACGCTTCAGGATATCGTGATCCGTTATGAGCGGCTGCGCGGCAAGGACGCTTTGTGGGTAGTGGGCACCGACCACGCCGGGATCGCCACGCAGATGGTGGTCGAGCGGCAGATGGAAGAGCGGCAGGACAAACGCACCAATTACAGCCGTGAGGAATTCGTTGATAAGGTGTGGGAATGGAAAGCCGAGTCTGGCGGGACCATAACCACACAATTGCGGCGTCTGGGTTGCTCCATGGATTGGTCACGCGAGCAGTTCACCATGGACGAGCACTTCACCAAGGCGGTGCTCAAGACCTTTGTTGACCTCTACAATGACGGCCTGATCTACCGTGACAAGCGGCTGGTCAACTGGGACCCTAAGCTCAAAACCGCGATCAGCGACCTTGAAGTAGAGACGCAGACGATTCCGGGGAGTTTCTGGCACTTCAAATACCCGCTCGCCGATGGTGTGACCTTGGCGGATGGGCGCGATTACATCGAAGTTGCGACCACACGGCCTGAGACGATGCTCGCCGATATGGCGGTGGCGGTGCACCCTGATGATGAGCGCTACAAAAGCGTCGTGGGCAAGCACGTGGTGCTCCCGATCACCGGGCGGCGCATTCCGATTGTCGCGGACGAACACGCCGATCCAGAGCTTGGCTCGGGCGCGGTGAAGATCACGCCAGGGCATGACTTCAACGACTTTGACGTGGGTAAGCGCGCCGGGATCGAAGCGGGCGAAATGCTCAATATGCTCGATGGCAATGGCGACGTTTGCCAGACGAGCGATGGCCTCGTGCCAGACGAATTTATCGGCCTCCACCGCTTCCGCCGCGACAAAGTTGATGGTGCGCGAGAGGCTGTGGTGGAACGGCTCAAAGCCGACGGCTTCCTCATCCCGCATGTCAGCAAGAACAAGAAAGGCGAGGAGGTCATCTCGGACGCCGAGCCACGCCAGATCGCAACCCCCTTCGGCGACCGCGGCGGCGTGGTGATCGAGCCTTGGCTGACCGATCAATGGTACGTCGATGCAGCGAAACTGGCCGAGGCTCCGATCAAACAGGTGCGCGATGGTACCGTGGAAATCGTGCCCAAGTCTTGGGAGAAGACTTTTTCAACTGGATGGAGAACATCCAGCCTTGGTGTGTTTCGCGCCAGCTATGGTGGGGACACCGCATTCCGGCTTGGTTCGATGCCGACGGCGGCGTCTATGTCGCCATGTCCGAGGAAGAGGCTCAGGCGAAAGCAGGCGAAGGCGTAGCCCTTACACGCGACGAAGACGTTCTCGACACATGGTTCTCCTCTGCGCTTTGGCCTTTCGCCACACTCGGTTGGCCTGAGGACGGCCAGCCGCTGCTCGAAAAACACTTCCCCAATTCGCTTCTCATCTCCGGCTTCGACATCCTGTTCTTCTGGGATGCGCGGATGATGATGATGGGGAACTACAATATGGGTGAGGCCCCATGGCCTAAGCTCTATCTCCACGGCCTTGTTCGCGCCGCTGATGGCGCGAAAATGTCCAAGTCCAAGGGCAACGTCGTCGATCCGCTTGGCCTCATCGACCAATATGGCGCGGATGCGCTGCGCTTCTTCATGGCCGCGATGGAGAGCCAGGGCCGCGACATCAAAATGGATGAACGCCGCGTCGAGGGATACCGCAACTTCGCAACAAAGCTCTGGAACGCAACGCGTTTTTGCCAGTCGAACGGCATCGGCAAATCAACGACCGTAAAGGCACCGCAAGCGCGTCTTGCCGCCAACCAATGGATCATCGGCGAAGTCCAAGCGGTCTGTGCGGAAATCGAGAGCGCCATGGAAGACCTGCGCTTCGATGCGGCCGCCAATGCGATCTATCAGTTTACTTGGAGCAAGTTCTGCGATTGGTATCTTGAGCTGATCAAGCCAGTTTTCGCCGAAGGGGCTGACCCAGAGGCCATGCCAGCCGTCGAGACCCGCGAGGTCGCCGGGTGGGCGCTCGACCAGATCTTGGTCATGCTCCACCCCTTCATGCCCTTCATCACCGAAGAACTTTGGCACGCACAAGGTGAGCGCAGCTACGACCTCATCACCGCCAAATGGCCAAGCCCGCGCGCTGAGGTTTCCAAAGAGGCGACGCAAGCGATCGACTGGGTGATCGACCTCACCACCAATGTGCGCAGCGCCAAGAACGAGCTTGGCATTTCACAGGGCGCGAAGTTGGCGGCCTATGTCCCTGCACCGTCGGCGGTCGCATCAAGCACCATCGACCGCAGCAGCGCGGCGATTGAACGCCTCGCGCGCCTCACCCCGGTGATCCAGTGGCGAAGTCCCCGCTGGCCCCGCAATGCAGGTGACGGCGATGGGCGATATCGTCGTGATCCCGCTCCAAGGCATCATCGATATAGCGGAAGAGAAAGCCCGCCTCGAAAAGGCCCTCGCGGCAAGCCAAAAGGAAGCGAAATCGCTCGAAGGCAGGCTCTCCAACGAGAACTTCGTCCTCCGCGCAAAGCCCGAAGCGGTGGAGAAAGCCAAGGCCGATTTCGCCCACCATCAAGGCGAGGTCGAACGGCTGACAGCGGCGCTTGAGCGTTTGGGGTGAGCCTGTATCGCGGCTGTTGGTAGCGCAAATCACATGAGCGCGAACGTCAATTTTTGGGGTGGGGGCGGACTTTCGCTCACCTCTATTCTGTTGTTGGGAAATGTGCCGCAAATGGCTCCAAAGGCAAGCTCGCAACATTGGCGACAAGACTGACGGTTGTATAAGTTCCAACCAACGCCAAAATTTCAAGCTGCGCCTTTGCATCCCAGTCCTTTATGAATAGCGCTGAGAGCCTGTCTTCAAGGGTAGCTTGTTCGCAAAGCTGATCTACGATTTCTATCAGCCGAAGTTCTATTGGAGACCAGCATCCCGCATGGTCGATGACCGTTGCATTCACCTGTTCTTTGGTCAGCTCTGCTGCCTTGGCGAAGATGGCGACATGAACACCCCATTCGTATTCACAATTGCGGTTCGCTGTCGTTCTGAGAATAACGATCTCGCGGGTTCGGAGGTTGAGAGGACTATCTTTGTCCAGGAGATTGGGCACAGCTTTGGCTAGGAAGCGAGGACTGTTCGCGAAGGTTCGGAAAAGAGACAAGATGTGGCCGTCTTGCTGAGGGTAATTCGCAAGGATAGCTGCGACGTCATCGGAGAATGGTGGGTCAAGCGGTACAAGCGGCGTAGACATATCTTACCTTTTTGCTACAAAGAATGTAGCAGTCATGTGTTACTATTTGTGTAGCGTCAAGGGGTCTTGTATGGTCAAACTTCCTGGTCAGCCAATGAGGAGTTCAGCGAACGGTCGTCCTGTGATGGTGTTGCTAGACGCTCTCGGCAAGCGCTGGGCTCTCCGGATGATATGGGAGCTCTATAAAGAAAGTCCCTGCACTTTCCGGGCTTTGCAAGGTAGATGCGAAGAGGTGTCGCCCACATCCCTTAACCAGCGCCTTAAGGAGCTTCGAGAACTCGGGCTCGTTGAGCACACTTCCCAAGGATACCAGCTTACCGAACATGGGATTTCTTTGTCTGAATTGCTGCTGCCACTCGATCAATGGGCGAACGGTTGGGCTGATTGGCTTGCCGAGGCCCGCGACATTTAGAATTGAATAAAATTTTGCTCTATCAACGCCCGCAACTGGGCCGGCAACCGCACGCCTTCTTTCGGATTGCAGCCTTCGCTCACTTCAAAACTGGCATTTGCGACCCCACCTTAAGAGAGTGACGCCCTGGCTTCTCCTTCTTGTCCCGCTGCTCGTCGCCGCGTTCTTCATCTATCGCCATATGGCGAAGCGAAACAGGCGTGCGCAGCTGCTTGCGACACCCCTCACCCCCGAGCAACGCCAAACGATCGAGCAGCTTGTGCCACTGGTCACACTCCTGCCAAAGGATCTGCGTGCGGCTCACGAAGGCAAGATCAATCTCTTCCTCGATCAGGTCACCTTCAGGGGCAAGAACGGCGTCGAAGTCACCGAGGCGATGGAGCTTTCCATCGCAGCGCAGGCCTGCCTCCTCATCGTCAACACCGCCGCGTGGTACGAAACGCTCCGCAACGTGTTGCTCTACCCTAGCGTCTTTGACACAGGCCGCGGCAGCCATGACGAGGGGCTTATTCACGAGCATCGACACGGGACGCTGGGCGAAAGCTGGGACCGGGGGCCGGTTATCCTCTCATGGGATCACGCGCTTCACGGCGGGCTTCGTGCGCATGACGGCGAAAACGTGGTGATCCACGAATTTGCCCACCAATTGGACAGCCTCTCAGGACACACCAATGGCATCCCTGTCCTTCGCAAAGGCCAGGCCTATGCGGGGTGGGAGAGGGCTATGCTGGATGCCTATAACGACCATTTGAGCCGGGTTGAGCGCGGCGAACATACACTGATCGACCCGTATGGTGCGACCAATCACCAAGAGTTCTTTGCAGAAGGCATCGTGACGTTCTTCGAAAGGCCGCATGAGCTTCGACGCGAGGAACCTGCACTCTATGCGCAGTTTGCTGAGCTTCTGGCGCTTGATCCGGCGGCTTGGGGCTAAGCGCGTCTAACCCTCGGTATTGTCCTAAAACTCAAATTCGTGCCATGGGGCGCATATGTTCTGCACCCTGCCCTCAGCTTTCAATCGCCTCAGCCGATTGATGCGTACACCTGTGACCGGTTGGGTCTCGCCGCTCGAACAGTTTGCCAAGTGCGCCAAACGCCCCATACGCATGGTGGGCCGCGCAGGAAGCGCTGATGACTGACCTTGTCCTTGCAACCAATGACGACGGCGGACCGGAGATTTTCGCCTCGCTTCAGGGTGAGGGTCCAAGCATGGGGATGCCGGTCGCCTTTATCCGCCTCTCGCGCTGCAATCTTGCCTGCACATGGTGCGACACCGCATACACCTGGCGTTTTGAGGGAGATAAGCGGCCACACCGCGACAGCGTGCACTTTGAGCGAAAAGCCAATCAGGTGAAGCTCTCGCCCATCGAAGCAGCGCAGCGGATTGAGGGCCTCGGGCAAAAACGCGTGGTGATCACTGGCGGGGAACCTCTGATGCAGGGCGGCGCCTTGGCAGATATGCTCAGCCACCTGCCCGATATCGAAGTCGAGCTGGAGACCAATGGCACTGTGCGCCCGGCTGCTCACATCGACATCCGCGTGGATCAATACAATGTGAGCCCCAAGCTTGCCCACTCGGGGAACGCACCGGAACTCGCACTAATCGAGGAGCGATTCGACTTTTATGCAAGCGACAGCCGCGCCTTTTTTAAATTCGTGATCGCTGACCCTTCCGATGTGGAGGAGGTTGACGCACTGCAAAAACAATACCGCATACCAAAAGACCGGCTCTTTCTGATGCCAGAAGGCACTGATTCCAATACATTAAGTAGCCGCCAGCAATGGCTTGCTCCGCTGTGTCTTGAAAAGGGGTATCGGATGAGTGATCGAATGCACATCCACCTTTACGGCGATACGCGAGGGACCTAGGATAAAGGCTCGGGGGTAAAAGCGTTGGATATCTTCATTTCCTATTCGCGGCGAGACCGTGACCGCGTCAATTTCATGGCCAGAGCTTTGGAAGCCGAGGGCTATTCGGTCTGGTGGGACCGCGACCTTCGCGCAGGCGAAGAGTTCGACAATGTCATCGACAGGCACATCAAAGAATCCAAAGTGATTGTGGTGGTGTGGTCCGACACCTCAATTAACAGCAATTGGGTCAAGGAAGAGGCCGAAGACGGCGTTCTCGACAACAAGCTGGTTCCGGCGCTTGTCGACGAGGTGATCATCCCGCGAGGCTTTAGGCGGATTCAGGCCGCTGAGCTTCAGGATGCGAAAGCAAATCCTACCCAAAGCAAGAATTGGCCAGTCTTCCTCTCAAGCATTCGCAGCATCGCTGGTGAAGGCCAGGGAGCGGAAGCTGGCGCTGCTGAGATGGCCAAATTTGGCATACAGCAGCCAGCAGATACAGGCGCGCAAATCGCAAACAGCGGCGCGGATCATGTGCCTTTCTGGAAGCGTCCGATTGGAATGGCTGCGGCGGCTTTGACCGTTCTCATTGCTGGAATGCTCGCGCTCCAATTCAGCGGAGTTCTTGGCGGCGGTAACAGCGGGAGGCTGGCCGGGGTCCCAGAAGACAAAGCGATCGTGCTGGGCATCTATCCAAATGAAGGCTTTGGCATCCAGCAGAGCAATGGGCTCAAAGCCTCGCTCGATGGGTTTCCTGCGCTTATGGTGCAAGATCTCGATGCGCCGATTGACGCCATGAAAGGCCGTGATGCGCCTAAGGTCATCAGAGATTTGCGTGCGTTCTTGGAACAGCGCAATGTGGTTGCAATCGTCGGCCCATCCATCACCGAATTTACTCCGCAAGTACTCAAAGTGATTGAAGAGAGCGGTCAGCGTCCGGCAATTGTGCTGACCACTGCGGGGAGCCGTGCCGACCTTGGCTGGCAGGACAGCGACCTGCCGATTTTCAGAGTGGGATCCGGGGTCGATGAGCGCGCAGCACAGTTCAAAGTGCTTGCCGAGCGCGCAATCAGTCAAGGGATTGGCATCACCTTCATGGTGGAAACCGTTGAAGGAAGCGACGAAAATTCAAAGACCTATGGCGAGCTGTTTTTCAAGCGGGTGTCGGAGGAATTGGGTGAGACCCGCCTTGCAAATTTGAAAGCTGACGGACGGGTAAAAACGCGCAATTTCACTCGCGGAGCAATCAATGACGCCTTTGCCACCGCTGAAGGGCAGGCAATCCTCGATCAGAACAGGCTAATCGTAATCATGGGCCTCAGCGGCGATTTCAAAGACCTGGCGCGCGGCCAGTTCCGCGCTGATCAACCAGAGCGCAAAGCGATATTGGCAAGCTGGAACAACAGCCACCATGTACAGGCGTTGACAGAGATGACGGCGCTGCAAACGGGCCGATTGATCGACATGACCGACGTGTTTGAAAGCGCTTCGTTCGCAGGCGATGAACCGGAGGAGATCGCACAGTTTGAAAGCCTCTTCGGTCCCATTTCCCCGCGCTGGCGGCTTGAAGCGGTTGCGTTCGATTCAGGTGTTATCGTCAAACAGGCCGCAAGCGAAATTGAAGGCGAGATCACCGCTGAGGCATTGGTCGCCGTGCTGCGCTCAAGGAGCTTTAACGGCGTCACGGGCCGCATCTTCTTCAACTCCACCGGACAGAACACCGGCGATGCAGGCGGACTGCAACGCTTCTACAACGTCAGCTATGACCCATCGAGCGATCGTTGGCGCGAGGTGGGCAATTTGGGTTCGCTCATGCAGTAGACCGGGAATTTTATCCCTGTGAGCGCCAACGAAGGACGGTGCGTTCGACAAGCTCTTCCTCGCCCCCACCCCGGTTCCACAGTTCGGAGAAGCTGGGATCTTCAGACGCCGGACGCTTGTGCTCTTCAAGATTGTCAAAGTTCACGCGGATGGGAATGGCGACACCCTCGCCGCAGATGATACACTCGCGGTTGCGAAGCGCTGGGATCGAATCGAGGAAACCGCGCGAACCCTCCGGCATGGCAGAGCGCACAAACGCTTGGTCGCGGTCGTTGTTGAGACGCATCGAGATGATCGTCCCGCATTGGGAGAGCACGCCTTCTGCAAGGTCAGAGGGACGCTGGGTGATAAGGCCTAGGCTGATCCCGTACTTACGGCCCTCTTTGGCAATCCGGCTAAGGATTGAACCGACCGAGGAGCCATCCGAGTTCTTCTCGCTTGGAACATAACGGTGGGCCTCTTCGCACACGAGCAAAATAGGCCGCGTGTTCTCTTCCCGGCCCCAAATGGCAAAGTCAAACACCAGCCGCGAAAGCACAGCGACAACGGTGGAAGTTATGTCCGAAGGCACGCCAGAGACGTCGATAATCGAGATCGGCTTACCCTCGCCCGGCATGCGGAACACCTTGGAGATGAAGTCGGTCATCGTGTCGCCAACAAGCATGCCAGAGAACATAAACTGGTAACGCGGATCGGCCTTGAGTTCTTCGAGCTTGCCTTTGATCCGCATGTAAGGCGCAGATGAGGTTGCTTTATCCAGCTTACCCATCTCATCCTGGATCTTGTTGGAGAGATCCGAAAGCAGATACGGTATCGGGCTATCAACAGTGATTTTGCCCATCGTCTCAGCCAAGCGGTTTTTCGAACGCGCGTGCAGCAAACACTTGGCGAGAATATCCATATCGACCTGGCGTTCATTGCCGTCACTGGTGAGGAGCACTTCGCAATGCTCTTCAAAGTTCATCAGCCAATAAGGCATTTGCAGGTTGGAAACGTCGAGGATTTTGCCCGTCTGGCGGAAAGCTGCAGAGTACTCGCCGTGAGGGTCAACCATGACGATGTGGCCCTCTGGCGCATGTTCGCAAATCCGGTGGAGGATGAGCGCGGCGCTCGTTGACTTACCCGTACCGGTCGAACCAAGCAGCGCGAAGTGCTTGCCCAGCATCGCGTCGATATAAAGCCCGGCGCGAATATCCTTAGTCGGGAAAACCGTTCCAATTGTGATATTGGCGCGGCCATCGCTGGCGTAGATTTGTTCAAGGTCCCTGGTGGTCGCGGGGTAGACCAGCGCACCCGGCACAGGATAGCGCGTCACACCGCGTTTAAAGGCGTGAATGCGCCCCGTGAGCTTTTCTTCAGCGCCCTCACCCAGAAAGTCGATATGCGCGATAATGCCGTTTTGCGCGCGCCGGTCCTTGCGCTGGTCACGCACGTTGGCAAGGAGCCAAGCATCGCCCACGCGGATTTTAATCTGGCTTCCCACTTGCCCGGCAAGCGCGACAGAGCGGTCAGCGTCTTCCATGCATTCATTGAGGCGCTGCAAGTCGAGAGCGATCTGTGATCCGGCGCCTGAAATTTCAAGCACGACGCCGATGGGAAGATCACCGTTGCTTTGAGGTGTGTCTGCGCCGCCGGGCGAGGGTGCCCCGTTTCCTTGAGCGTGTCCCTCAGCCTCAAAACCTTGTTGCCCCATCGCGTTCATGCGGGTTTCCTTGCATAAGCTTAAGCACCGCACCTGACCCTTTGGCGCGCTTCTGCTTTCGGTTTCCACCGTAGCTTTAAAGAATGCGGTATCAGAGTTAAGATCACGTCAACGACGCTGCGCTGGAGACCTTCGTAGCTCGCGCCTGCGCAAACGGTTTACTGAGCCTAAAGCTTGGCGAAGGCCTGCCCTGCGATCCAGCCCATACCCAGCGACAAGAAGATCGCGCCCAGCCCATAGAAAAGCGACCATCGCTGCGAGGCGTAGACGACGGTTCCCTCAAGGCCTACTTTTACCACCGTGATCTCAGCGGTCGCACTGGCAAGCACACGCCCGTCAGAAATTGCGAAGGTTTCTGCGGTGTATTGGCCTGTGGTAACATTGGAGGGCAGAGCAATCCGCGCTTGGTAAAGGACCCCCTCGCTGATCCTCACGCCTTGCGGGTCCTCTTGGTAAAGGCCAAGACGCTGGCGCATTTCCACGAGCCCGCTTGCAAAACGGGTCTGCTCCTCGGGTTCGATCTGACCACTTGGGCTAAGCTGGATGAACTTTGTCCCCAGTTCATAGATGGCCGCCGTTCTCTCATCAACAATATCGGTGACCGGACGAGAGGATGCGACAGCAAAGAAAGAGGGGACGGAGCGAAAATCGCTCGATCCTGAATTCATCCAAACTCCGGCAATCCGCTCTTTTTCCCTCAACCGGATGGGTTCAGCGGGGCCTTTCAAGACCACAGCAATATCAAAATCACGTCCATCACCGGAGCCAGATGGGTCAATCACAGCGCCGTAAAGAAGGAGGTTTGCGCCTGTAAATCCTTGCCGCACTTCAATCCGCGATTGGCTGACCTCAGGGACAAGTATAGGTTCTGCCTGTCCCATCAAAAAAGGAGCGGCCATCAGCAGGCACAGCGCCGACAATAAAGAGCGCGCTTTCGCCATCAGAGGGGGCTTACCGTGTAAATTTCATCGGGCTGAACGCCGAGACCGTAAAGCATACGAAGTGCCACTGCGATCACGATTGCAGCCAGCACAAAGCGCAAGATTTCAGGCCGCGCTTTGATCGCGATCTGGGTTCCGAATTGTGCCCCCATAACCGAACCCAAAAGCAGCAAGCCTGCCAGAATTATATCCACCGCCTTTGTCGTCAGCGCATGGGTCATAGTTGTCACCATAGTCACAAACAGTATCTGAAAAAGCGATGTGCCGACCACCACGTTCCCGCTCATGCCGAGAATATAGAGCATCGCGGGCACCAGAATAAATCCGCCGCCAACGCCCATGAGCATCGTGAGGACGCCTACAATCACACCAAGGACCAGCGGTGCAATCGGCGAAATATATAGCCCCGAGGCATAAAACCGCGTGCGGAAGGGGAGCCCCGCGACAAGCGGATGGTGCCGTCTTTTGCGCGGTGAGGCGTCTTTCTGATCTTTACCGGCTGAAAGCGCCTCAAATGCCTCTCGCATCATGAGTGAACCGATGGAACCAAGCATCACGACATATAGGATGCTGATAACCACATCAATTTGGCCAAGTGCTTGGAAGAGGCGGAATAAAGCAGCGCCGAAGAGCGCGCCGACCACCCCGCCTGCGACCATTACGGACCCCATTCGGTAATCGACACCGCTGCGCCTCCCATGCGCGATCACACCCGAAATGCTCGCGCCTGTAACCTGTGTCGCGGCAGATGCCGCAGCGACCGTGGGCGGGATGCCGTAGAAAATAAGCAGCGGCGTCGTGAGAAATCCGCCGCCAACGCCAAACAGCCCGGACAAGATGCCGGTCAGGACGCCCAGAAACACAATGAACAGACCGTTCACTGAAAGATCTCGCAATGGGAAGATAAACGTCCATCCCTAAGCGACTACCTCAGCGCGCTTAGCGAGGGAAGGAAGGTTTGCACCCTTCTTTGATGTTATCTCAAAAGCGTGTCGAAACCGTCGCAGCAACCCCCGAACCGGGTTCAGCATCGCCTGCCACCTGCTCGCGGTAATCAACCGAAACGCGCGCGGGCACCTTTCCAAGGTCAAAGTCAAATCGCAAAGTTGGACCGATATCGACGCGGTGCACCCCTTCCTGAGCCCCGCCCCAAACGCCGCCGCCGACGCTGATATTGGCCGAACCGATGCCAGGCCTTCCGATCCGCGCCAAATCACGCGCGACTATCGCTTGTCCATCGAGGAAATAGGTGCTGGCGTTTCCGCCCACATAGCCGCCTGCACCATATGCCTCTAAAGCAAGCCCAAGGGGCAATGAAAACGGTGGAATTTCGGTCGCGGCAAAAGCGGCAGGACGAAAGCTTGTTTGCGCCGATACGCCCTCATCAGTGATCGCTGGATTGCGCGCGGCGCGTACTTCCCCAAAAAGACGAACTGGAACTTTCCCTATGGGCCGCGCGGAGGCACCTGCGGCAAGTTCGCTTTCGCCGCCGGGAACCAGAGCGTGATAAGCTCTTGCATAAACGCGCGGATCATGGCGCGAGGATGGTTTTGCCCGCCACTGCAAATTGGCGGCAAGCTGGCTCGCCCCGTAGATGGGTCGGCGCCCTTGCGTAACCGACAAGGCGCTCGATCCCTGCCGATAAAAGCCATAGGCATCCAGAAACCACCGATCTGTCGCTGGTGGGCGAGCGGGCAATGGCTGCGCGCCCAATGGCGGACGAGCCTGTTGACGGGTGCGGTAACGCTTGCCTGAAAATTCTAGGGCAGCTGGCGCGCCGGCCCGAGCCCCATCTGCGGGCCGGTTTAATGAAAGGCTCTCGGTCAGATGTCGGCTCTCTATGGGTACAAGATCGGGCGCCAATGGGTACGGTGAAGCGCGGCGGCGCGCAGTGCCCGGTTGAGGATAGCCGCCCGGGCCAAAGGAGACCTCGGCTTGGTGTTGAATGCGCCTGTGCCCGGTCACGGGAACCGAAGGGTCAGGATGATACCCTCCGGCAGGAACAATTCTATACCCGGGAGGAGGGTATGGCGGATAGGGATAGGAAGCAGACGGCAAATAGGACGGATACTGAGCGTAGGCCTGAGACTGGGGAGCAGGCCAGGCCGAATAAGCGGAAAGCCCTTCGCCGTCATGCGAGGTTTGCAGGATCTGCGCCGTGCCCGCAGGAGTTTGTGCCATGGCAGTATAGGAAAGCGGATTTTCCCAGGTCGCAGCGCGAACCGCAGCCCAGCCTGTGACAAGAACCGCCAGGACCACCAGCGGTGTACCCCGTCTTGCGATTGAGCCCCCCGCAGCGTCATCTCATATTACCTCGTATAGGCACAGCACCTTTAACTATGACAGAACGCTGACTTGGCAGCTGCGCCTCTGACGGCGCGCAGGTCGAAGGCAGATTGGAGCGAGCGGGGTGATGAGAGTGCGCGGTTTTATCCCACTCAATGCCATGCCCCAAATAACTGCGCCAGTAGGCCATGACAGCCCGGCGCCCGGCCATGATCGCGATGATATTTGTGACTGGCATTCGTAAGACTGCATAAATCCCCTCTGCCACACCGTAATTGCGCGCTGTAAACAGGAAGCGCCACACCAAGCGCCAAGCGAAAAATCCGAGATTTGCGATGATAAGCGCATACACAAAAGGCGAGACAGCAATCGGCGCTGACACGTTGAATGCACCAGCAAGCGAGACAATCAACGTCACGATCAAAAGCAAATATCCAAGCGCTAGGACCAATGCCGTAAGCGGCCCGCGGCGATCTCTCACCCGCATCCATGTCTCGGCAATTCCGCCGCTCCACCCAGTGCGATCCCAGCCTTGCAATGCGATGCCGTGAACCCAGCGTGTTTTTTGCCGGACGATTTGGTTCAGCGTTGATGGGAAAAAGGCGCGCGTCGCGATAAGCTTACCATCCTCTCCGCGCGCTCGAACAAACCGGCACCGGCCACCTTGCTCAGCAATCGCAAGGCCCAATTCGTAATCTTCGGTCAAAGAGGCAGGATCAAACGGCACGCCCTCACTTTTCGCGGCGGCCAGGCCGTCAAGCGAGCCGCGCGACATCGCGCACCCCACCCCTGCAGCTGGAAGAGCTGCGCCGACTGCGCTTCGCACGACCATCGCCTTGCCATGCGCCTCGGCAAATTCTTCGCAGTAATGGCTACCAAGCCAATTGCGCGAGGTCTGAGGCAGAGGTTCGACGGGCAGTTGCGCAAATTCAGCCCCCTCTTTGATCGCCCATTCGAGAAGGCCCAGCCCCGCCGGGTCCACCATGTCCTCTGCATCGTGAAAAATGACGCAGGAAAAGCGGATCGAGGAGCGGTGCTCATCATCGCTCATTGCTTCGTAAAGGCGGTTGAGACAGTCCGCTTTTGTACTGGGGCCATCGCGGTCATGAATGACCAAACGAAGCCGCGCGTCACCGCCCGCCGCAGCGACAGCTGCGGCTAACGTGCGGGGGTCATTTCGATAAAGCCCAATATAAAGGCGCAGCGTACTCTGTGGCCAGACATCAAGCAGATGGCGGATCGTATCGCCGATCACCTCGGCTTCTTGCCATGCGGGAATGAACACCGCCACAGGATCGCTAAACAGTCGAGATTGCAGTTCGCTGCGATCCACTCTCGCAGTCCTTGCCCGTCCGGTCAGTTTCAGCCATAGCCACGCAAGATCCACAGCGAAGTCATCGAGAGCGCCAATAAGAAAGAACACCCCTGCGAACAGAAGCAGTTCATATTGCATCAAAACTAAGAATTGCCAAACATCAGATGCCATATAAGCCAAGGCCTCCGGCTTCCTTGAACTACTAACTGATTAACACTGCCCTAAGGGTAAGGCAACTTATTCAAATATGTCCAAAATGGATTTTAATTGATGTCTCAAAATAACAACAATACTTCCAACCCATTACGCCGCGTTTTTGCGCCGGTACGCGCTTTATTTGTTGGTGATGCTTCAGCTGGTATCTTACTAATATTAGTTGCTGCTGCTGCAATGCTCGCGGCAAACTCTACCTTTGCCAATGAATATGACACGCTCATCAACGGCAAGTTTGCTTGGTATCCACACGCCAAATTGAGTTCTCTACATTATATTGTGAATGACGGCCTTATGGCTGTGTTCTTCTTTGTTGTAGGCTTGGAAGTAAAACGCGAGATGATACAGGGGCAACTTGCCAGTCCCGCAGCACGGCGCTTACCGATGATCGCTGCGGCGGCGGGCATGGCGGTCCCTGCGATCGTGTTTATGCTGGTTTCAGGTGGGGGGAATTCACCCGCGGCTGGGCAATCCCGGCGGCCACAGATATCGCGTTTGCCATGGGCGTGCTGGGCATCTTAGGCAGCCGAGTGCCTGCATCCTTGCGTCTTTTCCTCCTCACGGTTGCTATTGTCGATGATATTGGCGCGGTTTTGGTGATCGCGTTTTTCTATACCGAGATCGCTTCATTCACGGCTTTCTTGATGTGGATGGGCGCTTCAGCTGCTGTCTTGGGGGCGATGGCATATCTTAATCACCGCAAAGTCAGCGTGTTTTGGCCTTATATCCTTTTGGCCATTGTCCTTTGGTTCTGTGTTCTGAACACCGGTATCCACGCGACCATCGCAGGTGTTCTAGCCGCGCTCACCATCCCGCTTCACCGCAAAGACGGTAACTCAATGCTTGAGAAGTTGGAACACGGGCTTGCTCCATGGAGCGCGTATCTTGTTGTGCCGGTGTTTGGTTTTGCAAATGCCGGGGTAGCGCTTGCAGGGATGGGCCCTGAAGCACTTCTTGCACCTCTTCCTTTGGCGGTCGCAGCTGGCCTCGTTGTGGGTAAGCAACTCGGCATTTTCACGACTGTCTATATTGCAGACAAGACGGGGTTTGCTCCCCGTCCTGAAAATGCGAGCTGGGCTGAGATTTGGGGCATTTCAATCCTGTGCGGAATTGGCTTTACGATGAGCCTGTTCATCGGGCTTCTCGCATTCCAAGACCAGCAATTGATTGATGCCGCCAAGATTGGCATTCTGGCTGGATCAGCGGTCTCTGCTATTCTGGGTTATTTGGTGCTCCGCATGACAACCACGCACCCGGATAAAGATTGGAACGACCAACGCGACTAAACCGAGCAAACGCAAAAGTTTTGTAACGCATCGATTGCGCAGTTTGGTTTGCAGATCTTCGCGAGCGCAGGCCGTTTTATCGGGCCCTTTCCTCAGGGTTTGCCCTAAGGTTTCGCGCAGGGGTTTTGCTTTGCTGGGCGCTGTTCGGCGGCCCCGCTTCTCTATACCCGGCCAAGCGCTGTTGCTGCGGCGTGTGTGCGCACGGGCGTTTGTTGACAAACAGAAAAGGGCACAGAACCTAATGGTCCTGTGCCCCTCGTTCCTCCCGCTTATAGCGCGGGTAGTCGTTTCTGCGAGAGCTTAGAAGCTTGCTGAAAGTGTCGCTACGAACGCATCACCAGTGAAGACCAAATCGCCGTCTGGCTGGATCAGATCGTTAGCGGCATCGCCCTCAACGCCGATGTATGCAGCGCTCACGGTAAAGGTGTCGCTGAGTGCATAATCTGCGCTCACTGACCAGTCCCATGCGTTGCTGTCATTGGTGAAGGTTAAGAAGCCATCCGTATATCCAAGGTGCGCATTGAGCGATACAGGTGTATTGGGAATACCAACGCTTAGGTCGGTGTAGAGATACAGGTTGTCGGTTGAACCAAGCGAGCTTTGATCAGGCGCATAGGCGATGCCCGGCGTGACCGAAACTGAAGCGAGTGAGAAGCTCAACGAACCATAAAACTCGATATAGTCGGTATTGCCCGCCACACCCGGCGCGTCAGGGAAGAGATAGTAAATCACTCCCACATCGGCCGAAATGCCGTCAGAGACGTCGCCGCTCCAACCGCCGTAAAGGTCAACTTCAGTTGAACCAAAGCCGACCGTCTGTTCGTCAATATTTGATGCCCAGGTGCCAACATAGACGCCTGAAGAGTGGCTGACATCAAAGCCGCCTTGAATAGCGAATTCGCCATCAGACAGATTGACGCCGCGGAACCGGTATTCTGTTGTGAAGGCAACATTGGCTGAGAAACTCAGACCGGTGTCACCAGCCATCTTATTGGCTGCCGCTTCATCAATTGGCTCGATGGCGCGATCTTGTGTGGAGAGGCCTTGCTCTGCATCAAGTGCAGCAGACGCGGTCACGAGCTCAGGGCTGATCGAGGTCAGTTCACCTGCGTCAGCGTCAGACACATTTTCAGCAAGAGCAGGGGCTGCTGTAAGAAACAGACCCATAGAAAGGGTTGCGGCGGAAATGCCGCGGATGGACGTGAGCATTACAACTTCCTTTAACTTTGTTGTTGCTTCGTCCCACCTGCACGTTCGCCGGCTGCTTATTTATGACGCAGTCTCATTCGAACGCGACATAATCGTGCACATATATGATGCAGCGCACAAGGGAATTTGTAGGATTACCCCCATTGATGTGCTCAAAGCGTATGGTTGTGGACTTTTTGCATCACTTCGTGTGACCACCAAGGCACTATAATAGAACAGTGCCTGGCCCTTGGTTGCTGTTCTGGCCGCGCGGCACTAGATAATAAGCCCCTCGCCAATTGTGCTGCAGCTTAATAAAGCTACGAGGACGAAACCAAAGCCTGCGTAAGGGCCCAAAGACTGCAAAATGCTCGACGCGATCCGCTCTTTCTTCACACCCAGGCCCCAAACGCCATTGCCAGCCGTACCGGACGGCGAGCGGTACTACCTGATTGGTGATATTCACGGGCGGCTAGACCTTTATGAAGCAATGGTCGCAGCGATTGAAGATGATGATGCCTCGCGCGCGGCGCGCGATACGCAGGTCGTCCTCTTGGGCGACTTGGTCGACAGAGGGCCTGACAGCGCGGGCGTGGTGTCTTTAACCCGTCATTGGCAAACCCAGCGCAGTGTGCGGGTGCTTGCAGGCAATCATGAGCAAATGATGCTCGATGCATTCAATAAGCCCGAGATTTTGCGGCACTTCCTCAAACACGGCGGGCGTGAGACGGTCATGTCCTATGGGCTGACCAAAAAACAGTTTAACGCAATGACCCTCGAAGATTTGTTTGAAACATTGCCCAAACTCATCTCCGCCTCAGAGCGCGACTATATCGCCTCCTTCGAAGAGTACATCATCGCAGGCGATTACATGTTCGTTCACGCCGGAATTGATCCCAATGTGCCAATCGAAGAGCAAAAGCGCAGCGATCTGCTATGGATCCGCGACCGGTTCCTTAGCCATGAGGGCGCTCTTGATAAGGTCGTGGTTCACGGCCACACAATCTTTGACCGGGTCATGGATTGCGGCAACCGTATTGGCATTGATACTGGCGCTTTTCGCTCAGGTGTGCTGAGCGCGCTCGTGCTTGAAGGGGACCAGCGCAGGATCATCCAGACAATCCAGACCGGCGATGCCCCGGTTGAAATATTCCACGGTGAAAAAGGGCAATAACGCGCTCTCAACACTCGTGTAACCATGCCAGGCTATAGGCCCGGCCTGATTGAGTAGAACACGTTAAGCCCAAAGGACTGAGACGATGAAGATTGCTATGGTGGGATCGGGCTATGTTGGGCTCGTATCTGGGGCGTGTTTTGCCGATTTTGGCCATGATGTGGTGTGCATCGACAAAGATCAGAGCAAGATTGATGCTCTGCATGACGGCATTATGCCGATTTACGAACCCGGCCTTGGCGCTCTGGTTGAAACCAATGTGAAATCGGGCCGCCTTTCCTTTACCACTTCGCTCGCCGAGGGGATAAAAGACGCCGCTGCTATATTCATTGCGGTTGGCACACCCAGCCGCCGAGGCGATGGCCACGCAGACCTGTCTTATGTTTACGCAGTCGCCAAGGAGATCGGCGAGAGCCTCTCGAATGAGGCTGTTATTGTCACTAAGTCAACGGTCCCAGTCGGCACTGGCGACGAGGTTGAGCGCATCCTTGCCGACAGCGGCACAGGGCACCGCTTTGCCGTCGTCTCCAATCCTGAATTTTTGCGCGAAGGGGCGGCAATTGGCGACTTCAAGCGCCCTGACCGCATTGTGATCGGCGCTGAAAATGAGTTTGGCCGCGAAGTTATGAGCGAGGTTTATCGCCCGCTGTTCCTCAACGAATCGCCAATTCTCTTCACCTCGCGCCGAACGAGCGAACTGATCAAATACGCCGCCAACGCCTTCCTTGCGACCAAGATTACCTTCATCAATGAAATGGCTGATCTGTGTGAGAAAGTCGGTGCAAATGTCCAAGATGTGAGCCGCGGGATCGGCATGGATAACCGGATCGGAGCCAAATTCCTGCACGCTGGTCCCGGCTACGGCGGATCGTGCTTTCCCAAGGACACGCTCGCGCTTCTCAAGACCGCAGAGGACTATGACAGCCCCACCCGCATCGTTGAAGCGGTGGTCAAGGTCAACGAAAGCCGCAAGCGTGCGATGGGCCGAAAAGTGCTTGATGCGCTTGGCGGAGCAGACGCGGCGCGCGGCAAGAAAGCGGCCCTCTTGGGCCTGACCTTCAAGCCCAATACTGACGACATGCGAGATTCACCCGCAATTGCGGTTGCGCAAACACTGACGGATGCAGGGGTAGAAGTGTCAGCGTACGATCCAGAAGGTATGGAACTGGCGCAGCCGCTAATGCCTGATGTGAAAATGTGCGACGATCCCTACACCGCAATCGAGGGCGCGGACGCGACCGTTATTGTGACTGAGTGGGATGCGTTCAGAGCACTGGACTTGGACCGGGTGAAAACCCTCGCAAACGCTCCAGTCCTCGTCGATTTACGTAACATTTATTCGCCAGATGACGTGCGCGCCCGAGGCTTTACTTACGCGAGCATCGGCCGGGCCTGAACCCATTTTCGAGTCGCTGCGAGTCGCGTAATTTTATTCCAATTTTTCAGCTCAGCACGCAGCCAATCGTCGCAAGGTTTCGCGTTAACCATGTGTACGAATTCACATTCACTTGCGATTCAGGTCGCTTTCCCCTCGGGAGACCGGAAAAGTTAAAGATATGTAAAAATATCCCTTGGAATCCCCCCTGCCTATGTAGCTTCTTTGGCAGGGGAAATTTCTAGATAGGGGCATTTACATGAATAATCGTATTCTAATGTCTGGTGTGGGCAGTCTCGCTCTCGCCGGATCTCTTGCTGCGTCTCCCGCGTATGCAAATGACGGGGTCGAAGCCGACCTCGTAGGCCCAGTGGCCGAAGATACCGAAACTGCTGATGATAATGATGCACGTAGTGCGGTGGTACCGCTCAATACTTTTTCAGGAATCGATACAGGCGCATTCAGCGTTACCTTTGATGCTTCCAGAGACTTCCGTGTTTCGCGCACTGACAGTGAGTTCATCGGATCAATCACCGGTCCGGATCAAGAACTCATCGTTCGCGATGATGTGGGCGTAGATTTTGGTGATCCTGACAATGTCGCTCCTTATGCGGTTCATATCTTCCAACAACGCAATTCTGATGGCGGCGTGTTCTTCAACTGCTCAGGCAGCGTCATTAACCCACGCACGATCCTGACTGCAGCACACTGTGTGAACGGTAGTGATGGACCCATTGCAACAACCTCGTCAGAGACGTATGGCTTGCCGGGTGCTGGCGCTGAGACCACATTGCTTATCGCTACTGGCCAAAGCAGCGCAGATCGCCTCTTCACTTACCTGCCAACAGGTGCAGGATATGACGAAGGCGGCGTTGCATCTAGTACCGACGTTATCATTCATCCAACAGCTAACCCTGATAACGGGGGCTTGGGCTTCCCATGGGCTGACGTCGCGCTTATCGCTGTCGACGCGCCGATCACAGACGTGCCATCGCTTTCAATCCTTTTGAGTCCGCTGAGTGAGCTCACGCATGTTCTGCAAGTGGGTTACGGCACCAACGGCACTGGATTGACCGGTGGCAGCAACGCCGGTTCACGATTCCTTCGTCGTGTTGGCGAAAATACACTCGGCCTGATCGGTAGTCTTGGCGACTACATTGATCCGATCTTCTCGGACTTTGCGCCTTCAACACAGGTCCTTGGCTTCGAATCTCAGCCTTACTATTGGACTGACTTCGACAATCCTAATCGTACACCTGAGCAACAAGCAGGCTGCGAATTCCCTGGCGATACGATCAGCTGTACCGACCTCGATGCTGTGCTCGCGATCGACTATTTCGATGGCGACGCGCTTCCTCTTGAAGCGGGCACAGCCCCCGGCGACTCTGGTTCACCACTGGTCGCCGATCAGCTTGCGGACTTCCCGCTGGCCATCGGTGTCCTCTCGGGCGGCTTCGACTTCTTCGGTCTGGGCTCAGCTTTCGGCGACGTAAGCTTTTACAATCCATTGTTCCCGTTCTTCGAGTTCATCACTGAAAACACACCTTACAAGTATGTCTCGGCGAATGCTGGTGATGGCAATTGGTCGGATCCAACGCACTGGACACAGGACCTCGATCCGGGCTTTTTCGTCATCAATGAATCTGGCGAAATCGTTAACGGTGTTCCAACCGGCAACGAGCCTGGCATTTTGGAAACCGGACCTAAGGTGGGCACCGTACTTGGTGTCGACATCTCTGGTAACAACTCTGATGTCACGCCTGGTTTTGAGGATTTCGACGTTACAGTTCCGGAAAGCTCAGCATTGCTTGGCCCAGGTTCCACTGGTTTTGTTCCGCAAAACACCGATGGTACCATTGGCGTCGCATTCGCAAACCCAGCGCAGTACTTCGAAGTTCACCTGAACAACGAGGGCCGCACCACGGTCGACATCGACGTTGAGATCGACAAGCTTGTCATCAACAACGGCCTTGCCGAAGTGTTCGTGCCCGACGCGCAGAGCCTGACGCTCATCCAAGATATCGAGCAATTCGGCGGCTTTGTTGAGAATGATGGCACGATCAACACCCCGTTCTACTTCCTGCTCTCTGGTGAGCTTGGTGGTGACGGCGGTACGGTCAACACAAATGCCCTTCTGAACATTGCTGGCCTCGTGAATGCTGGCGGTGCTGGTTCGTTTGGTACAATGACCATCAACGGTGATTTCCTTCAAACCTCTGGCGGCGCTATCCTGTCTGACTATAGCCGCGGTCGTCGTCGCACGATCACCTCGGATACTTACGAAGTGACTGGCACTGCTCTTCTGGGCGGTACACTCCTCGTAAGCACCACTGATCGTCGTCCACGTTTTGGCACAGAGTACACTGCTCTGACCGCTGGTGCAGTTGATGGTACATTCGATCAGACTGTGCTTCTGAGCAACTCGGCAACGCTTCAAGCCGAAAGCCGCGTTGAAGGCAATGAAGTGATCGTTGAGATCACCGCTCGTAGCCTGCAAGACCTTTTGGGTCGCGGTAGCAGCATGGAATCGCTCGGCAGCGCGCTCGACGGTCTGCGTTCGGCACGCTTTGCTGAGTTCGCTGGTCTCTTTGATGTCGTCGATGGCGCAAGCTTCGACACCCTCGGCGCAACGCTTTCATCGCTGAGCCCAGTCAACGCCTTCAACCAGACGTTCACTGCGAACTCTTTCTCGCACCGTTTCACTGGCCAAATCGCTCAGCGCACCTTGGCTCTGCGTGATGGCTCGCGGGCTGCTGGAGGCTTCACCGCCGCTGGTAATGCGAGTTACGCGATTGCAGGCGGCGCTCCTTCGGAGATCGGCAAAGTCGGCATGTTCGGCACTGCTTCTGGCGCTTACGTCAATGGCGGTCAGCAACAGCAAAGCGTGATCGGTAACGGCACCGCTGGCTTTGGCGCACTCGGTGTCAACGGCCTTAGCACCGGTGAGGTTGGCGCGAATGCGTTTGAACAGCTGTCTCTGAGCCAGGCTGGCGAAATCACCGTGGGTGCTGACGTCCGTTTGAGCGAAGGCTTCAGCTTCGGTGTTGCGGTCTCGAACATCCGTAACAGCCAGCTGGCGCTTGCCGGTAGCCAGCCGCAGCAAGAGGACAACAGCCGTTCGGTCGCACTCTACGCGACCTATAACGAGGGTGGTCTCTTCGCTGATGGTTACGCTGGTACAGCTGACCAACGCCTGGGTGCAAACCGTCAGGCCGCCGGTGAGTTTGCCGCAGTCTATGACAACGCGGCCGGTCAATCCGACGGTGATCAAGTCTTTGGCGGTGTGCGTCTTGGTTACGCCTTCGATCTCGGCAGAGGCATGGAAGTTGGCCCAGTGGCTAGCCTTGACTATCTCAACAACCGCATTGGCGGCTTTGATGAGACGGGTGCTGGCACCTTCGGTCTGAGCGTTGATGATCGCACCTTCACCTCGGTGGGTGCCAAGTTTGGCGCAATGGCAAGCTTCGACATCAAAACCAGCGAGACCAGCGCTATCAAGGCATTTGGTTCTGTGGCTTATGCTCGTGAGCTTGCCGACACTGAGGACGTAGTGACCGCTCACTTCTTCGGTGCTGCAGACAACGCCTTTGAGATCAGCAACGCGCTTGATCCACAATGGATGAGCGTCAATGCGGGTGCAGAGATGCTGCTGGGTAACAACTTCTCAGCTTCTGTCTCCGTCACCTCAGACATGGGCCGCGGCGTTCTCTCGAACGACCAGGCTCAAGCATCGCTGAGCTGGCGCTTCTAAGCTCAAGACTTAGAGCTACGACCTTTGAAGACCGGGCTCTGCCACAAGGCAGGGCCCGGTTTTTCTTTGGGCGGCTACTTACTAGGAGAGGGGCATTCTGTTCAGCTGCTGCTCCCTTTTGCTTAGGTTCCACACACTTGGCACGCTGTCTCAAGGGCGAAACCTCGCAAAAGGCGCGCAAAGATCGCCCGCTTAAAGCGATTGATAGATTGAGGAAATGGTGCGCAGTCATGCGCTGCCGAGTAGCATTGCCCGGATTTAGAAAAATCTACAGATCGCGGAAAAAGAGAGCTCAAGCGTACGGGCGCAGCCCATCTAACGCAGCGCCAGAAATGACCGATTATTGGGGGGGACTGACGTTCTGTTCAGTAACGATCGCGTCCTTAACCACCATTTTGGATGGACCGCACATCTCAGACAACCTTGCACTTCTTGAGCATCCAGCCCTTGTCAGCCTTGGCATGCTTGAGTGCCGCCCCCAGCGGCCCGCTCAAAAAGATTGAATTGCTAACGCGCTCATCAACCCAAATATCAGGGCCGGACAAAGCCGCTTTGTTGACTGCAATTTCACCGTCCTTCACGGGAGCAGGAGGCCTCCAACCCTTGACGCCTCCGGGCCGAATATTGCGATATTTCGCCCTGGGAGATTGATCCGGCTCAAACGCGCTCTTGGTGTTGCCGACATTGATGCAAAGCCACGGGCCAGGAATCGGCGTCTTGCGATCCTTTTCGAAGACCTCCACAGGATAGAGTCCACCGCCACCCAAATCGAATTGCGACAAAACATCAGCGCAAGATTGATGAATGATTGGAATGCTGTAGGCGACAAAAAACAGCGGGAGATTGACATCTGACGCCTCAGCCCCCTCGTGCAGCCAGGTGTTCTTTGGGAAATACTCCGCCGATATTGGACGACCAAATTTATTCGCTTCGGTCATACTCCACTGCCCTTCCTCATCATCACCTGGATATTTTGGCCTTTCGTTGCTAAACGGCCTCATGTTGGAAGCATGACTGATGGCAGCGCTAATCCAAACCTGATCGCTCATCATTTTTCTTTCTTAAATTTAAGCATAAATACAAAGGCTATAACGCCCGCTATCAATAGGCAGACCACCGCAAGAGGCTGCCCAAGCGGCTCAACCAAGAACCGGTCCACCACGCGATCAACGATGGTGACAATGCCCGCCCGGCGCGTGTCATTGCTGGCCAAATATTGGTCGAGAAATCCGGTGCCCACCTGCAACGCCACAAGCCAAAACCAGGCGAGCGCAAACAGAGCGAGACCCCAGCGCCGCCAAGGCATTGCTCTCTTAAGGTTCATCAACAAAACCTGCCCTCCAACGAAGTTCACTACCATTTGGTCGTGAACGAAGTGTAAGTCTTAGTCAGCTATCTAGGTTTCGCTTTGTGCAGCGTTTCCTTGGGCAAGTCAGCAACTGGGTCCGGAGCCGAACGCTACAACGGGGCGTAAGACCGTAATGGTAAGGCCGTTCGCAGCGCAAAGTATCAGGGGGCGTCATAAGCCGGGTTCTGTTTCCCCTGACGGGGCGGCAACCATTCATCTGGGCGGCCTGTTGCCAGGCGCGCTCAAGCAGCCAACCCGGGTCTTCCTGGGGCGAAACACCCCTGCCCGCCGCGAACGACGCGCGCGAGACCCCTATTTGGCCTTGCTCCGGGTGGGGTTTACCATGCGAGGCCTGTTGCCAGACCCCCGGTGCGCTTTTACCGCACCCTTTCACCCTTACCTGTGCCCGATCTCGGGCCATCGGCGGTTTGCTCTCTGTGGCACTTTCCCTAAATGCGCGTCCGAAAACGCACACTCGGCGGGCGTTACCCGCCACCCTTGTTTCGTGGAGCCCGGACTTTCCTCGCGAGATCCGAAAACACACGCGGTTGCCTCAGCCCCCTGATCCGTGCAGCGCATACACAAAGGGCCAGCTAATGGGAAGCTGGCCCTTTGATTGTTATGCGATGAATGGGGGCCAGCTAATCGGAAGCTGGCCCTTTGATTGTTATGTGATGAATGGGGGCCAGCTAATCGGAAGCTGACCCTTTGATTGTTATGCGATGGTTCGGTGCCGACTTTGAGAAAGCCAGCCCCCCCATTTTTGCATCGCCATGTGCACTCTATTCTTCGGTTCCGCCGATATTTTCGAGTGATTGATCAGGTGAGATCAGGCCCCAGACAATCGCTCCGATCGCAGCGCCCACAAGCGGCGCAACCCAGAACAGCCAAAGCTGCGGTACAGCAGCCGTGTCGGCATAAAAGGCAACGCTGGTCGAGCGCGCCGGATTGACCGATGTGTTGGTCACTGGGATCGAGATCAGGTGGATCAGCGTCAAGGCAAGGCCAATTGCGATAGGCGCAAAGCCCGCTGGCGCTTTAGCTGAGGTCGCGCCCAGGATCACAATCAGAAATCCAGCCGTGAGGACAATTTCAGCCACCAGCGCGGCGGTCATCGAATAGCCCCCGGGTGAAAGCTCTCCATACCCGTTGGAGGCAAAGCCGCCCGCTTCAAAGCCAGGCGCGCCGCTTGCGATGACGTAGAGGATGCCAGCAGCACAAAAAGACCCGAGCAGCTGCGCGCCCCAGTAGGGTACAAGTTCACCCCATGAAAAGCGTTTGCCAATCGCAAGGCCTAGGGAAACGGCTGGATTGAAGTGCCCGCCCGAAATGCCGCCGACCGCGTATGCCATGGTGAGCACTGTCAGACCGAAGGCGAGCGATACGCCAACAAATCCAATCCCGAGCTCAGGAAAACCGGCTGCAAGCACAGCCGATCCGCATCCGCCAAACACCAGCCAGAAAGTACCGATGAACTCGGCTCCAAGTTTCTTCATCATGTGTGATCCCTCCTTCATGTTCTTTGTATTGCGCTATTAAAGCATCTTTTTTCCCCGACTTCTGTGAGCATTTGTAAAATTGCGACCAAGCGCGATTTTAAGGCTCGATAATATCAAACTGCGGATCGGGCCGGTCGAGCGATTGGAACAGCGCCCAAAGCGCCATCGGATTGCTCTCAATGCTCGCATCAACGCTTGCCAGAAGCGCTTGAATATCGGCCTGCTGCGCGAGCAGGAGATTGAAGTCGCTGCGATCAATCGTGAGCGGTACCTCAGGTGCATAGCCGGGCCAGAGCGCGGATACATCACGCAGCCTCGCATATCGACGGTGACCGCCTCCCCTGTATCTGGAAAGGTGAATTGCAAAAGAGCAGGCTCACCTGTCATTTTCGCAGGGTTGAACCGCGTTGCTAAGGCATCGCACAGGTCAATTGTTGCGACCGCTGCGAAAACCCCGGCGGTGGCAGTCGTGATACCGTCACTCTCAATCTGAGCGAGCAGTCCGCGCTACGCGTTCTCAAAGTCCTCGCGATCCTCAAGCGAAAGGCCTTGCGCCTCACCGGCGTTGTGGTCAGCGGTCGCCTTGCTTGCTACGCCGCTTGGCGGGGTGTGTTGCTGATGAGCGCGAACAGCGCGCACATGCTGAGGATCACTGGAAATTGTCTCATGAAGGTTCTCCCCAAATCCAGATTTTTTGATGCCCTTTGGCGGGTCTATCTCACCAAACCTTGATCTCTTTCTAGCAGCAGTTGCCACAAGATCGCGCCCAATTGCGCGTCGACGTGGCCTTCAATCCGTTCCGGCCGCCAGCGCCTCTCAAACGCCTCAATCGCCTTCGTGCCCTCAGTAATGTCATAACCAAAGCGTTCGAGCGCCAATAGAAATGCACCATCGTTGTCGAACGGATCAGCCTGCTCGAACTTCGCTGGCGTCGGCAGGCACAGGCCGTATTCCGACAAACGCTCCCATGGGAACAGCTCGCCCGGATCCACTTTGCGAATGGGCGCCACATCTGAATGGCCCACCACATTCGAGCGCGCGATGTCGTAGTCTTGGACGATTCTAGCGATGAGCGGCACCAACGCCTCGAACTGGGCGTCCGTAAAGCCGCGGTAGCCTCCGTTGGCTGGGTCGTGGCCTGGATGGTCGAGCTCAATTCCGATGCTCGCCGAATTCACATCCTTTGTGCCGCGCCAGTAAGATGCGCCCGCATGCCAAGCGCGCTTCGCCTCGCTCACCAGTTGGATCACCTCGCCCTCTTCGGAGATAAGGTAATGCGCAGAGACCCCAGCATCCGCATCGGTCAGACGGTCTAGCGCGGTCTCGACCGGTTTCATTTCGGTATAGTGGATCACCACTATGCTGATCGGCAGCTTACGATCATTGCAATTGGGCGAAGGCACCACCCGGTGAACAAGCTCGCTCACCTCCATATCGCGCCACTCAACCGGCGGAATGCCGCCCAGAGGCGGAACCGGTGGGAGCATTTCGCTCACCCGATCATGCCTTCAGGTTCAGGCAAGACCGCGCCAAGTACCAATGCGCCATCGGTGAGCGCAAATTGCAATCCTCCGCCCATATCCGCCGCCAACAATGCAATCATATGAGCAGCAGCCGTGCGGCTTGATATTTCGGATGCGTCAAGCTGCCCCTGAAGCGCGAGGCCAATGGTTTCGTCAAAGGCGAGCTTTTCCGCCGTCGCGCGCGCCACGATCTCTACATTGCCGCCAGTGCGTTCTGCACCGATATCAAGCGTCCCGCCGCGCACCAATGCATCGAGTGCAATCTGCGATAGGTTAAGCATCACCTTGATCGCAGCCTTTGGCAGCTTGGCATCAGAAATTGCCCAATTGAGTTCAACACGCTTGGCATCGGTGGCAAGCGAATTGATCACTTCTTGCGCTTCTTCGACGGGCACATATTCGCCAAACCCGCCCGCTGCACCAAAGGCGAGGCGAAAGAATTTGAGTTTATCGGTGCTGGTCTTCGCGCTTTGTTCAAGCAGCTCCACACAGCGTTTCTGCATTTCCGGATCGGTCTCGTCGGCGAGCAGCTCAATCCCGTTGGATAAAGCGCCCACAGGCGAGAGAAGATCATGGCAAAGACGCGAGCACAACAGCGCGGCGAGATCGGTTTGTGAGGTCATTAAGCCCTAGTTTCCCAAAAGTTTGGCACACTTAGCATACTGTTTAAGGCGAAAAATCTCATCCTGCTACACCGCCATGCGATTGTTCCACCAAAGTGGTTCAAATACTTGGCTGTTACCCGCCGCATAATGAGCACCTTAATACTCCGTCACGCGGTAGGAGTGCGGCTCAAACCCGGCCGCCGCATCTCTCCAAAAGCGAACTTCGCCCTCTCCAGCGATTACCCAGATTTTTCCATCTCGCGCTGCCATCTCTTGATCGGTCTTCGAGGGCGCCGCGGGCCCATTGGGGTGCGAGTGAAAGTATCCGATCACTTCGCTTCCTCCGGCACGGTGAGCGCGGTAGGCATCAATGAGCGCCTGCGGGTCAATCTCGAAATGGGTTTCAGGGGATTGATGGACATTAGCGGTTTCCGCGAAATGGGTGATTTTACCGCCTGCACCCAGCAATATCCCGCAAGCCTCGCGCATGCCCGCTGCTACCGTGGCCGCGCGCATTTGAGCAAGCGCTTGACTTGTCACCTGAGTTTCCATCGCTCATGGGTTTAGCCATGTCCGAGCTTCAAGTCATTACAGACACGATCACTGGCACCATTGCGGCCCCTGGCCGGCTGGATAAGGCATTGGCGGACGCAACCGAACTGTCGCGCGCACGGGTTCAGGCGCTGATCGGCGAGGGCCGCGTAAAGATAGATGGCAAACCCGCCGCCTCCCCCAGCGCAAAGGTCGCACAGGGCGCTGAGTTTCGCATCACCGTACCAGCAGCAGCCGAGGCTGAGGCCAAGCCGCAAGACATCCCCCTCGATGTGGCGTTTGAGGATGAACACCTCATCATCGTCAACAAACCGGCTGGCATGGTCGTGCACCCGGCTGCTGGCAATCCCGATGGAACGCTGGTGAATGCACTCCTCTATCACTGCGCCAATAACGGGGAGGGCTCATTATCCGGCATTGGTGGCGTCGCCCGTCCCGGCATCGTTCACCGCATCGACAAAGATACATCCGGCCTCCTCGTGGTCGCCAAGTCGGATGCTGCTCACGAAGGGCTCGCTGCGCAATTTGCCGAGCATACCGTCCACCGCCGGTATTTGGCCATATGCGCAGGTCATCCGAAGCGTTCAGAAGGCACAATTGACGAGAAATTGGGCCGCTCTGACCACAACCGAAAGAAAATGGCGGTGCTGGACAAGAATTCCTCACGCGGAAAACGCGCCATTACCCATTACAAAGTTCTACAGAGGCTTTCATCGAGCGCGCTTGTCGAATGCCGACTTGAAACCGGCCGGACCCATCAGGTGCGCGTTCACTGTGCATCAATCGGCCATGCTCTATTAGGAGATCAATTGTACGGCAAGACACCGAAGCCCTTAAAACCCTTGCTGGCTGAGCTGGGGTTCGCGCGCCAAGCGCTTCATGCAGCCGAGCTAGGTTTCCTACATCCAGTTCTCGGGCAAGAATTACGTTTTAACGCGGATTTACCCGGCGACTTGAGGGAACTAATCGACGAACTTGGTTGTTCTAATCGATGAAATGCGCTGCAAAACGCAGCAAACTCGCATATATGTAACCATGTGGCCCGTAACTTCGGATGCCCGTCAGGGGTCCGATGCATCGAGGTCGACGCAAGAAAGGTTGGAAATAACGTGAGCACTACAGCAAAAGTTCCGGCACTTAGCGGCGAGCAAAGCCTCAATCGCTATTTGTCCGAAATCAAAAAATACCCCGTGCTGACCGCCGAGCAGGAATACATGCTCGCCAAGCGGTATGAGGAGCACGAAGACCCCGAAGCCGCTTCGCAATTGGTATCAAGCCACCTGCGTCTCGTCGCGAAGATCGCGATGGGTTATCGCGGCTACGGCCTGCCCGTCTCTGATCTGATCTCAGAGGGGAACGTAGGCCTGATGCAGGGCGTCAAGAAATTCGAAGCCGACCGCGGTTTCCGCCTCGCGACATACGCGATGTGGTGGATTAAGGCGAGCATGCAGGAATACATCCTGCGCTCGTGGAGCCTTGTCAAAATGGGCACCACTGCGGCTCAGAAAAAGCTGTTCTTCAACCTTCGCCGGATGAAGAAGCAATTGGAAGCCTACGACGATTCTGATCTGCACCCCGATGACGTGACCAAAATCGCGACAGACCTTGGCGTGCCAGAGCAAGAAGTCGTCAATATGAACCGCCGGATGATGATGGGCGGCGATGGTTCGCTCAACACACCTATGCGGAACGGCGAAGAGGGTGCCGGCGAATGGCAGGATTGGCTGACCGACGACGCACCGCTTCAGGATGAAACCGTTGCCGACGCTGAAGAGGCCACTGTGCGCCACGAAATGCTGGTTGAGGCGATGGACTCGCTCAACGAGCGTGAGCAGCACATCTTGACCGAACGCCGCCTGACGGAAAGCCCGCAGACGCTGGAGGAACTCTCACAGGTTTACGACGTAAGCCGTGAGCGTATCCGCCAAATCGAAGTGCGCGCGTTTGAGAAGCTGCAAAAAGCAATGCAGCGGATCGCGGGTGAGCGGCTATTGCCTGGCATGGCTTGATCATACCTTTTGAGATTGTTAGTGCCCTCTTCGGTTGATCCCGGGGAGGGTTTACCTCAAGGACGTGTCCGAATGACAGTTGGAACCGATGTATTTTGACGAACCCAGTCTTTTGTATCACTACAAATCCAGCTGATCATTTGTAGGATCGCTCCATATTCAGCAGTCAAATTCTGACCAATTAGTGGCTCTTGATGGAAGATCCGATTTCGCAGTTCCTTAATCGTTCTGCCAACACGTCCAACGTCTTTTATGTTCAATCCGTTCCCTAGGTTGGGGAAAACCAGCTGTGTGTTTTGGTTCCAGATGATCCCATTGTATTCTTTGCGAAGAATCGCAATCCAAAAGCCGAAGGTAAGTGAAGAAACGATTTGAGGCGTGGTTGCAGCAGACCGATACATCCGCAACCGTCTTCGAGCGGCCTCAGCGATCTCTTGCTCTTGGCGCGGCTGAAAGGCGGCGCGACAGATTGCATCGTTACACCAATCAAGCCCATATATAGTTGTAAATGCTCTATGAATTGCATTTCTGAGGCAATCTTCAACGGACTGCAAAGGATAATGAAAGCTCTGTCCTACAGAGGCATTCCAAAGGTACAATGCATGAGCTCGGGTCTGGTCATAGCCCGCTGCTCGTTCAAATGTGTGCCAGCGTTCGGGAGATACAGAACGCTGCAAGGAATGGATTAACTGCGGCGAAACCTGACTTGTGATATTTACTTGACGGATTGGCATAGAACAGTCATTCCACTTTTGAGAGTCGGGGCTGTAAAGCCGTCCGGACTAGATAGAGCCCCCGGACAGCCATTTGGCCCTCCGGGGGTTTCGCTGTCTAGAGAAAGACTTACCGAAGCTCTGCGTCAAGAGAAGCTGTGAGTAACGGCAATAATTATACAGTATTCACTCCCTCAACCGGCAAAAATCATCACCCATCGCAGTATTGAGCACTTCCCGATATTCGACAAGTTGAGCATCGCCTTCTCGCACAAGACCAAACACCGGCTCCCCCATTTGCTCCAGCGGTAGAAACGCCACTGGGCAACTCACCGGCACCAATTGCGAGCCCTGCCCCACTTGCAGCGTTGAGAGGAGGCCAAACATGCGAGCCTCGCGCGTGGCTCTGCCCAGCATGATCATACGGTATTGGCCCGCCTCGGACGTCATCAGATAGGTGTGGCCCGACAGATGGGGCATGGAGACAAAGCCCGCTTGCTCAAAGTTCGGGTCGAGCCGGTCGCTTTCAGAGAACACTAGGTGCCCCTGCGCATCGTCCCAGCGGATGTCAGTGCGATAGGCGTAGACCGCGCCCTCTTCGCCAAAGCTTGCACGCAAGGTCAAATATTCACCCTCGATCCAGCGAACAGCAGGGCGCGCGTAAGAACCCATCTCGGCAGGCGCTAGCATGGAGGTGGGGGCAATAACTTCGGGCTCAGCTACCGCGCTCCCTCGCAAGGATGCGCCCAAGGCTCCTTCCAGCCGCACAATCGTGGCCAAGGTAAACCGCCTGCGCCCAGACAATGCCTTTTCCAATGTCGAGACCGACAGCCTCGCGGACTGCGCCAGCCCAGCGCGCGAAATTCGCTGGCGGGCAATCTCTTCGCGCAGGCGCACTGCCACAACTGCGTCGTCAAATTCCCCAATCACACCCGCATACCCCATCATTTCCTCCTGCTTACCGCTCTTACGTCTCACAAAACCGGACAAATCCTCACATCGTCTCACATCCTCGCTGCGCCTCCCGCACAAATGGGCGGAAACTGGCTTTTCTTGCTCATGGCGCAGCGCCTTTGCTCGCTCATATGGGAGATAGCGAACTGAGATGAATGGAGGCTTACATGCGACGAATTGCATTTGGTGTTGAGGTGTTCCCAAACCGGGATGCCGTGGTGGTGATGGGTGTTTTGGGCGCGCTTGCGCTGTGTGCGGTGACGGCAGTGTCGCTGAGTTCACGCGCCGGGGCTGCCCCCGCCCCTCACAGTAGCGCCAGTAATAGCGGGCCCACGCTGCCTCAAGCTGAACGGGCAAATTTCACGCCTGCCACCTCTGAAGGCGGCCTGATGCTGCGCAGCTCCGATGCCAAAGGCGTTGCAACTAACGTCCCCGCCGTGCGTCTGGGCACAGATATTGTCGCGGATGTTTCAGGGCAGACCGCCCGCGTGACCGTGACACAGGCCTTCCGCAACACATCGCAGGACTGGATGGAGGCGACCTACCTCTATCCTCTTCCCGAAGACGGCGCGGTCGACACGCTTCAAATGGTGGTCGGCGACCGCATTTTCTCCGGTAAGATCAAGCCTAAAGAAGAGGCGCGCGAAATCTATGAGGAAGCCAAGGCAAACGGCCAGAAGGCAGGCCTTGTCGAACAGCACCGGCCTAATATGTTTCGCAACTCCATCGCCAATGTGGGTCCCGGCGAGACGGTTCTGGTGCAGATCGAATTCCAAGCGCCTATCAAACAGATCAAGGGCGACTATTCGCTGAGGATGCCTTTGGTGGTGGGCCCGCGCTATATCGCTGGCACTGGAAATGCTGGCGGCTCGCGCGGTGGGTCTCTGGCCCGTGCTGCGCTGCTTGCAGGTTCGAGCGATGTCCTAGCGCCCACGGCTGATCCCAAGATGGTCGCCCGGGCTGGCAGCGGGCTCAATCCCGTTTCGATCACCGTAAACCTTGAACCCGGTTTCACCGCTCGGGATATCTCGAGCCCCTATCACGCCGTCAATGTCGCAGGGGAAGGCAAGACGCGCACGGTCACACTCAAAGATGGCGCAGTGCCCGCCGATAAGGATTTCGAGCTGCGCTGGAGCGCGGGCGATGAGGCTCCGCAGCTCGGCCTGTTCATGCAAAAACATGGAAGCCTCGACTATGTGATGGCGACAATAACTCCCCCAAGTGTCGAACGTGTGACCAGTGCAGCCCCCCGCGTGAGATGATCTTTGTGATCGACAATTCAGGCTCGATGGCTGGCGATTCCATGCCCGCTGCTCGCCGCAGTCTTCTTTATGCGCTGGAAACCCTGCGCCCGCAGGACCGCTTTAATATCATCCGCTTCGACCACACGATGGACGAATTGTTTGTGGGCGCTGTGCCTGCAAACGAAGAGAATATCGCTTTGGGCAAAAGCTTTACCCATGGACTTGAGGCAGAGGGCGGCACTGAGATGCTTCCGGCATTGCGAGCAGCCTTGAACGCAGTTCAAAGCAAAACGCATCTTCGCCAAGTGATCTTTATGACCGATGGCGGGCTGTCCAACGAAGCAGACATGATGCGCGAGATCAGTCAGAACCGCGGCAACTCCCGTGTGTTCATGGTCGGTATCGGCTCTGCGCCCAACAATTACTTGATGAGCCGCATGGCAGAGGCAGGGCGCGGAACCTTCACCAATGTGGGGTACGGCGGCGAGGCGGAACTGCAGATGCACCGCCTTCTTGATCGTCTGAGCAAACCCGTTGCCACGAACATAACTGCGAGCGTTTCCGGAGGTAATATCGTCTTTACCCCGCGCAATTTGCCTGACCTTTATGCAGGTGAGCCGCTGGTTCTGCTGGGCCGGACCAAGCATCTTCAAGGCACTTTAACGGTCAGCGGGACCACCGATGGCAAACGCTGGAGCAAGCGTGTCGATCTCACCAATGCGTCGCAAAGTGAGGTGGTCGCCAAGCTTTGGGCTCGCCGCCGGATCGCGGAGGTCGAGGCTGAACGATATTCAGGCGAGACCTCATATGAGCGCGCTGATGCTTCGATTGAGGAGCTGGGGATGGACTTTCACCTCGTCACCAGCCGCACCAGCCTGATCGCGGTTGATGAAACGCCAAGCCGCCCTGATGGTGCACCGCTGTTGCGTGAAGAGCTGCCGCTGCTTCTGCCAGCAGGATGGGATTTTGACCGGCTGTTTAGCGTGCAGTTTGCTAATGGTTCGCGCGAAATGCCTTCGCATGGGCGTGAAGAGCGTCAGCGCTTGGAGCTCCCAAACACCTTCACCGGGTATCAGCTCACTCTGGCGATTGGCCTTGCCCTTCTCCTCGCCGGTTTGGGCGGTGCCGTCTGGTGGCGGCGGGAGATGAAGGCCAGCATGGGCAAAGGTCAGCCCCTCCAACTGGCGCGCGTGTGATGCTGGCAGCTCACCCCCATAAACTTGTCCCCCATGAAGGGCGCGTATATCAAAAAGGAGCTTTCCCGCGCCCCCTTCCCTTCATCATCATCGCAGCGCTGTTCTTGAGCGGCGCTGCGATTACCGCAAAGGCGCTCTACATCCCGCTGAAGGCTGAAGTTGCGCAGGTGCTGCTCACCCGCGCCTTTGACCAAAGCGTCAAAACGGGCGCCCCGGTCAAACCCTGGAGCTGGGCCGACACCGCCCCAATCGCCCGCATTACCGTGCCGCGCCTCGGAGCAAGCGAGGTGGTGCTTTCAGGCGGATCGGGCGAGGCCATGGCATTCGGGCCCACCGCGCTGGTCAATTACCCGGCTCGGGGGTTGACCGTCTTAGCCGCTCACCGGGACACGCATTTCGAATTTGTCCGCGATCTGCGAAAGGACGATGTAATCACCTTTGAACGCATCGACGGCAGCCGCGCCCGCTACCGTGTTACCCATATGGAGACGCTGCGCTGGGACGAGTTTACCCACCCGCATGACGGGCGTGCCTTTAGTGATGGGGGCCTGCTTGCCCTCACCACCTGTTATCCTTTTGGAAGCAGCACGCCCGGCCCCTTGCGCCGCGTGGTCTGGGCCGAACTGTGGGCCGAGCGTGTTTCTAAACCTTAGCTTGAAGGCGCTAGATCAAGCACCGCTGCAATCATCGCCCGCGTTCCCAAAGTGACGCTGGGGCGCGGGGCGACTTTGAACAGCGGCGAGTGGTGACTTGGCACCGCAGGGCCGCCATTGGCCGCTGCATCGAAAGCGGCCTGAGGCGTTCCGCCCACAGCGAAGTAATATCCCGGCACGCCCATGTCCTCGGCAACGAAGTATGAGAAATCCTCTGCGCCCATACCTTGTTGACGAAACTCAAGGAAGCTGTCTTCGCCAAGATCGCGCTTCATCACGCCGTTGAGGCGTTTTGCCAAGGCTACGTCATTGTATGTTACCGGCGTTCCCTCACTCACGGTCACCTCCACCGGCATATCTTCAGGAAGCCCGTGCGCCTTGCCTGTGTTCACCGCGATGCGCTTGATGCTCTCCAGCAATTGCGCGCGCACTTTCTCATCATTGGCGCGAACGGTAAGCTGGAGTTCGGCAAGGTCTGAGATGATGTTGTGTTTTGAGCCCGAATGAAATGATCCAACGGTGATCACAGCAGGTTGAAGCGGCTGAACCTCGCGGCTGACGATGGATTGCAGAGCAGTGACGATTTGGCTGGCGATATAGACCGGATCGCGCCCAGCATGCGGGCTTGCGCCGTGGGCACCAATGCCGGGCACCTTGATATCGACGCTGTCAGCGCTCGAATATTGGATGCCTTCTGCAGCGGACACTTTGCCGGTCGGCAGGACCGAGGTGACGTGGAAGGCGAGAGCATAATCGGGCGTGCCAAAGCGTTCATAAAGCCCGTCTGCCAGCATGGCCTTGGCCCCGCCCACGCGTTCTTCGGCTGGCTGTACGATAAACATGACCGTGCCCGACCACTTATCTTTCATTTCCACCAGCTTGCGCGCGGTGCCGACGAGAGAGGTGATGTGCACATCGTGCCCGCAGGCGTGCATAACCGGATATTCTTTGCCGTCCTGTCCCACCTGCGTCGCGGTCGAGGCGTAATCGAGGCCAGATTTCTCCAGCACGGGGAGCCCGTCCATATCAGCCCGCATCAAGATCAGCGGGCCGTCGCCATTTTCCAGCATGCCCACAACGCCGGTTCCGCCAACGCCCTCGGTCACTTCGACCCCGGCATCGCGCAGCTCCTGCGCCATGCGTGCAGCGGTCGCGTTCTCGAGGAAGGACAGTTCAGGATTGCGGTGGAAGTGCAGGAAAAGCGGGGCGAGATAGCTGTCAAAATCGGCCTCTACCGCCGTTTTAATCGCCCCATGATCAACCGCGTGATCGTCAGCGATTGCGGTGGCAGAAGCGCCCGCAATCGCAAGGGCAATCGCGGCGGCGGCGGTGCGGATAAGCGTCATGATGATTTCCCCGGTTGTCGTTTCCTCCCATCAAGCATGCCGCCAAGCCGGGTGCAAGGCCGACTATACAAATTGGCCCGTACAATTGCGCGTTCACCCCAAGCTTCCTAAATTGCCCCCATGAAGCGCATCGGCACCATCACCGCCCGCATTTTGGCCAAGATCATCTTATGGTTCGTGGGGGTGAGCCTCCTCTTGGTTATCGCGTTCAAATGGATCCCAGTACCGCTGACTGCGACCATGGTAATGGATGAGCATTCGATCACGAAAGACTGGGAGGCGCTCGGCAACATCGACCCAAATCTGGTCTATGCTGTTATCGCCGCAGAGGATGCAAAGTTCTGCGAACATTGGGGTTTCGACACCGAGGCCATCGAGAAAGCCGCCCTCGAGAACGCCAAAGGAGGCCGCATTAGAGGCGGCTCTACCATAAGCCAGCAAACCGCCAAGAACGTGTTCCTGTGGCAAGGCGGCGGTTACTTCCGAAAGGCGCTTGAGGCGTGGTTCACCTTCTGGATCGAGGCGGTTTGGGGCAAAGAGCGCATTATGGAAGTCTACCTTAATGTCGCAGAGACCGGGATCGGCACATACGGCGCAGAGGCTGGCGCACAGCGGTATTTCGGGCACTCAGCCGCGCGGCTTTCCCCTGATGAAGCCAGCCGAATGGCTGCTGCCCTACCCTTGCCCAAAAAACGCTCAGTCAAAAACCCCGGCGGCTGGCTCGCCCGGCACGGTAACCGGATCGAGCGCGATATAGGCGATATCAAAGCCGGCGGTCTCGCCGCATGCGTCTATGAATAGGAACCTTTTCAAACGCTAACCGCTTCTAAGCCATGGGCGAATTGCAATTGACGCAAGGATTGACCTTCAGCACGCCCAGTGCTCAAGGAGCCCAGGTGAGGAACGTTTACACAGTGCGATGTCAGTCAACATTGTCTAATTATGGCGCGGTCAAAGGGCATAGCCATGGCTGATGGCCGCGACGATCCCTCAGCGAACATCGCGCGCGAACGTCTTCGCGCCGCAATGGCACGCCTCGCAGATGGCGAGAGCAGCGCGCTAGAGGAGATATACGAAGCAACACGGGTGAAGCTTTTCGGAATTTGTCTGCGTATCTTAGGCGATCAGAAAGAAGCAGAAGACGCCTTGCAAGACGTTTACATCAATCTTTGGCAGAAAGCCGACCGGTATGATCCGGAGAGAGCAAGCCCAATCTCGTGGCTCGCAACCTTCGCGCGCAACCGGGCGATTGACCGTCTTCGCACCGGTAAAGTGCGCGGCGGCGCGGTGCCTGTGGATGAGGCCTTGCCTTTGCCCGACAACGCCCCTTTGGCTGATGCCTTGTTGGTGGATGCTGAACAGTCTGCGCAAATTCACAAGTGCATCCAAGGGCTTGATGAGCGCACGCAAACGCACATCCGCAGCGCGTTTCTCGATGGTTTCACCTATGCTGAGCTTGCAGACAGGGCAGACGTTCCGCTTGGCACGATGAAGAGCTGGATCCGCCGCGGTTTGCAGAAACTGCGCGCCTGTTTGGAGGCGAGCGAGGCGGTATGAGCACCGACAAGCCCCCCTTCGAGGATACGCCCTTCGAGGATGCGCCCTTCGACGATTCTGGGCGCGATGATCCGATGCGGGCCGCCGAGCACGCGCTTGGCCTTCTTGAGGGCGAGGAACTGCTTACATCGCGCGGCAAAATCGCCAACGAAGGCATCTATGCTGCCCGCAAAGATTGGTGGGACAATTGGTTCGCGCCGTGGAGCGATGAAATCGCCGGCGCCGAGCCAAGCGATGCGGTTTGGGCGCGGATTGATGCTCAGATGAAAGCCATGCAACCGCCCGGCGGCGCTGAGGCGGCGGGCTCCAATGTTGTTGACCTGACCGCGCGGCTTAGGCGCTGGCAGTGGACAGCCGGGATCACTTCGGCAGCAGCGGCAATTATGCTAGCGGTCACGGTGTTCAGCCCTGGAAGCGAACCGGGTACGATTGCTCCGTCGCAGGACAATCCTGTGCTGGCAGCTTCCGATCCGCTTGTCGCGCAGGTTCCTATCGGTGACACCGGCCTACGCCTTGATGTGACATATATCCCTGAAAGCGAACGGCTTTTGGTAGGAGCGATCGGTCTTACCGCTGACGGCGTGCACGATCATGAGCTTTGGCTGGTCCCTGCCAATGGCGGCGATCTTCAGTCTCTGGGCGTCGTGGTGCCGGGTGAAGTGCTGAGCCAAGAGTTGGCCGCCGAGATCACCGCAAACATGGGTGACGGCGTCGGCCTCGTGCTCACTCGCGAGCCTATTGGCGGCAAGCCTGAAGGCATGGACGCAGGGCCTGTTGTGGCTGAGGGCGCTTTGAAACAGGTTTGATCACCTGATACCCAAAAGAAAAATGCTCGCAATTCCAGCCATTTCTTGAAATTTTCATAAAAAATTTTCTGTTGTTGCATCCGCAATCAAAAGCCTTGCGTAATTTTCAGTGCAAGACTGGGAGGGCTTGCATCAACTGGAGATCCCTTATGTCCAAGAATTTCAAGACCTTCCGCAAAGTTATTCTCGCTGCGGTCGCCGCGACCACTGGTATTGTTGCAGCAAGCACAACCCCGCTCGCCGCACATAAGCAGCGCGCTGCTGAAACACCCAATATCGTTCAGACCGCACAAAGCACCGGCGTCCACGACACGCTCGTGACCGCCGTTCAAGCAGCAGGTCTTGTGGATACACTCTCCACGCCGGGCGCCTTCACCGTTTTTGCCCCAACCGACACAGCTTTTGCAAAATTGCCCGATGGCACTGTAACCTCCCTCGTGAAGCCTGAAAACAAGGAAACCCTCACCGGCGTACTAACCTACCATGTCGTTGGCGGCCGCATCACGAGCGAGATGATCCTTGGATACATCGACGACAGCCGCGATGGGATTGCCCGAATTCAAACCCTTGCCGGCGGCATCCTCGAAGCGCGGCTCTCTGGTGACAACATCGTGGTCACCGACGCGAAAGGCCGCACGGCCGCTGTCACTACCGCCGATGTGAGCACCTCGAACGGCGTTATCCACGTAACCGATGGAGTGTTCCTCCCGGGCTAATTCATTACCCCCAACACCCGCAATCGGCTCTTTCCTGTCCCCCTCCCGAAGAAAAGAGACGTTTGCATCTGCCCCGCCTGGCTCTCCCCACGAGCCAGGCGGGGTTTTGCGCTTTTAGTGGTTACGCTCGCCCATCCGGGCGAGCATCCTCGCTAGACATCCTCCGCTGCGCTGCGGACCCGCTGCGGGCGCGCAGTCACGCTTGCGGCTGCTAAGCAGCTGTTTGTTGAGTTTAACTTAGCGCAAAATCTACAGCCGCATCCGCATGCAGCTTGGTGGTGTCGAAGAGTGGCACCGCGCTGTCACTCTGGTCGATCAGCAGGCCGATTTCAGTGCAGCCAAGGATAACGCCTTTTGCCCCTTCATCCACTAGCCGAGCGATAATGTCGCGGTACGCCTCACGCGATGCATCCTGCACATGGCCCGCAATCAGTTCTTCGTAGATGACGCGGTGGACCTCGGCACAGTCGTTATCCTTGGGTACGATCACATCAAGGCCGTGATATTCCTCTAAGCGCTCGCGGTAGAAGGGCTCTTCCATGGTGAAAGCCGTGCCCAGCAGCGCAACCTTCGTGATCCCGGCATCGCACACCGCGTCCGCTGCACAATCAGCGATGTGGAGAAACGGCAGGTCCGTGGCCCCCTCAACCGCGTCCGCAAGCTTGTGCATGGTGTTGGTGGCGAGGACCACGCAGTCTGCCCCGCTCGCCTCAAGCGAGCGCGCGCTGTCCGCCATGATCTGCGCTAGCTCATCCCATTCGCCCGCAGCCTGAAGTTCAGCAATGGGACCGAAATCGAGGCTATTCAGCAGGATTTTGGCTGAATGTGCGGGCGCTACGCGGTCACGCACACCGCGATTGATCAAAGCATAATATTGCGCCGAGCTTTCCCAGCTCATGCCGCCGATGACGCCGATGGTTTTCATAGGATCCAAGGGTTATGAGCGCGCCCAACGATTGAGTCGCCAGAGTGTAAAACCGTGCAATACAGCGAAAGCAGCGATGGTGAGAATGGCCCACATATCGAGCATTGACCGCATAGTCTCGTACGTCTCATCGTACTTCGGCAAGCCGCCGAGCAAATAGCCTGTAAATGCCATCATCCCAAGCGCAACCATGGGCGTAAGCCAGACATGAAAAAAGCGAGAATGCTCTTTCGCGCTGTCCATATCGATACTGAATGGACTTGGCATTCTTGGGTGCTCCGCAAATGCAAGCTGCACCCACGCTGAAAAAAGGAACAGCGCGGCCACAACAAAGAAGGCCCCAATAACTACAGAATCAGAGATCATGGCCCAGTACTTACGACTGGGCAGTAAAGTTTCTGTGAAACAACAGCCTCTGCTGCTTTAAGCCGCCTCTTCCTTCGCCTCTTCGCCGCCGTGAACGCGCACGGGGTCTTTTTTGCCGCCGACCACATCCTCATCGATCACAATCTCGGTCACGCCTTCCATATCGGGAAGGTCAAACATCGTATCGAGCAAGATGCCTTCAACGATAGAGCGAAGACCGCGAGCGCCGGTCTTACGCTTAATCGCGCGCTCCGCGATGGCTTTTAGGGCTTCGTCGGTGAAGCTAAGCTCCACATCTTCGAGCTCAAAGAGCTTGCGATATTGCTTCACCAAGGCGTTCTTCGGCTCTTGAAGGATTGTGACCAGCGCATCGACATCAAGATCGTGAAGCGTTGCGATCACTGGCAGACGGCCAACGAATTCGGGGATCAGACCGAATTTCAGAAGATCCTCAGGCTCGCTCTTCTCCAAAAGCTCCCCAATACGGCGCTTTTCTGGGTCGGCGACATGCGCGCCAAAACCGATTGAGCGTTTCTGTAAACGGTCGGCGATAATCTTATCTAACCCTGCAAACGCGCCGCCGCAGATGAACAGGATATTGGTCGTGTCCACTTGCAGGAATTCCTGCTGTGGGTGCTTACGCCCGCCTTGTGGAGGCACAGATGCGGTGGTGCCCTCCATGAGCTTCAGCAAAGCCTGCTGCACGCCTTCACCCGATACGTCGCGGGTGATGGACGGGTTTTCGGCTTTGCGCGTAATCTTATCGATCTCATCGATGTAAACGATGCCGTGCTGAGCTTTTTCGACGTTGTAGTCGGACGCCTGAAGCAGTTTGAGGATGATGTTCTCAACATCTTCGCCAACATAACCCGCCTCGGTCAGAGTGGTTGCATCGGCCATGGTGAAGGGTACATCAAAGGTGCGTGCCAGCGTTTGTGCCAGCAGCGTCTTACCCGTGCCGGTTGGACCAACCAGCAGGATGTTCGATTTCGCCAGTTCAACTTCGCCCGCTTTACCGGAGTGCTTCAAACGCTTGTAATGGTTGTGAACCGCAACCGACAGATTTCGCTTGGCGGATTTCTGACCAATCACATAATCGTTAAGCGTTGCGAAGATTTCGGACGGGGTTGGAACCTCGCCCTCTTTCTTGCCAGCGATCCCGGCTTTGGTTTCTTCGCGGATGATGTCGTTGCAAAGTTCAACGCATTCATCGCAAATGAACACCGTGGGTCCAGCGATAAGCTTGCGCACTTCGTGCTGCGACTTCCCACAGAAGCTGCAGTAGAGGGTGCTTTTGCTGTCAGATCCGCTCAATTTGGTCATTCCTAAAGTTCCTCGAATCCGCGCTCGCCTTCACCAAAGACGCGCCAACGGATTCGGCGAGTGTATCTAGCTGTCCACATGAATCAACACATGGCGCAGTATTTTTGATCCGCAATGCCGATATTAGCGCCCAAATAATGGACATGGCATTAAGTTTGGCATCCATTTGCTGCCTTCACGTCCCGCAATGGGGCGCAGAGCCGGGCTAAGGTTACCGGTTATTCTGGTGCGCCGCCGGAACCCTTGTCATCTGTTCCAACGCTGCCTTCGCCGGTTTCATCGCCAGCCTCAGGACGTGTCTCAAAGACCTTGTCAACCAAGCCAAATTTCTTAGCCTCTTCAGCCTCAAGGAAGGTATCGCGGTCCATCTTGGCCTCGACCTCATCAAGGCTCTGGCCGGTGTACTTCACATAAAGGTCGTTCAAACGTGTGCGAATGCGCAGGATTTCGCGGGCCTGAATTTCGATATCAGACGCCATACCGCGCGCACCGCCCGATGGTTGGTGCACCATGATCCGCGCATTTGGCAGAGCAACACGCATGCCCGGCTCACCCGCTGCCAGCAGGAACGAGCCCATCGACGCAGCCTGACCGATACACACGGTGGAGACACGCGGCTTAATGTATTGCATCGTGTCGTGGATCGCCATACCAGCGGTCACCACGCCGCCGGGCGAGTTAATATACATGCTGATCGGCCTGGATGGGTTTTCGCTCTCGAGAAAGAGCAGCTGTGCAACGATCAACGATGCCATGTTGTCTTCAACCTGACCCGTTACGAACACAATCCGCTCACGCAAAAGGCGCGAGAAGATGTCGAATGCGCGCTCACCGCGTGAAGATTGCTCGACGACCGTCGGCACCAAAGCGCCGGTCACTGGGTCATGTCCAAATTGGCCTTGCGAGCCGAAAGTTTCGCCGGAATTGCCAAACAGGTCGATCATCGAATTGTGTCCTCATCCAAAGTGTTGCCAGAAGGCCTGGCCGCCTATGTCGGGCGCAAGGCCGCAATGTTCAAGGGCGTTAACTTTGCTCTTGGGCAAAAGCTTCAAAAGTGCGAGGTTCGCGCCCATGAAAAAATCACTTGTCTCGCTTCTCGCGATATCGCTCGCCATTGGCCCAGTTTCTCTCAATGCGCAGGAGGCAGCGCCCAAAAACACAGCGCCCAAAAATACAGCGCCCAAAAATACAGCGCCCGAATATGACGCGGTTAAGGAAGTCGGCGAGCAGGTTGAGCGCATCAAGAGATACAATGACGGTGAAGACGGGCTCAATGCGGTCATCACCTATTCCTATACCGCCGGCTTCAAAGCGCGCGAGATGTCCGATATCGGCATTTTGCGCGGGCGCACGGTGCTTGTGAAGGACAATATCGAAACAGAGGAATTTCCGACCACGGCAGGAAGTCTTGCTCTGCGTCACAATTTCACCCGCCGCGATGCTCCCCTGATCGCCAATATGCGCGCGGCAGGCGGAGTGGTTCTGGGAAAAGCGAATTTGTCAGAATGGGCGAATATCCGCTCGAACAGCTCAACCAGCGGGTGGAGCGCTGTGGGAGGGCTTACTCGTAACCCTCACGCCATTGACCGTAATTCCTGCGGCTCTTCGTCCGGAAGCGGGGCAGCGGTTGCGGCAGGCTTTGCTTGGGGTGCGATCGGCACAGAGACCAATGGTTCGATCACCTGCCCTGCCTCCATCAACGGAGTGGTCGGGTTCAAACCCAGCGTTGGCATTATAAGCCGCACCCATGTGGTGCCGATATCCAGCACGCAGGATACCGCAGGGCCGATGACCAAGACAGTGTATGACGCTGCTTTGCTGCTTACTGCGATTGCTGGTGAAGACGCGGGCGACAGCGCCACCGTGAATGCAGTTCGGGTGAGCGACTACACGGCGGGCCTCGGCGATTATCCCCTAGATGGCGTGCGCATGGGCGTTATGCGGGGTCAAATCGGTGACAACGATCAGGTCGAAGACGTGTTCGCCACTGCTCTTGCCGACCTTGAACGCGCTGGCGCGGTGCTGGTCGATATCGAACACGAAGTGAACACCGAAATGTTCGGCAACAGCTTCACCGTTCTATTGTACGAACTGCGCGAAGAGATGGGCAAATATCTTGAGAGCATTCCAGCCATTGGAGGCGGCCCCGGCGAAACCGATAGCGACATTGCGCCGCGTTCACTCGCCGATCTAATCGCATTCAACAAAGAGAATGCCGAGACTGAAATGCGCTGGTTTGATCAGGGGCTTTTTCAGGCAGCAGAAATGACGACCGACCGCGAGGCTTACGAAAAGGCGCGCGAGACGGCTGTGCGGATCGCAGGCAAAGAGACGCTCGACATGCTGTTTGCCAAACACGATGTTGCCTTTCTCGTCGCCCCTACGCGCGGACCCGCCTGGATGAGCGACCTTGTACTGGGCGATCAGTTTAATGGCTCGATCGGGTTTGGCTCACCGGCTGCCATCGCAGGCTACCCCCACCTCACAGTGCCGATGGGCCAAGTAGAGCGTTTGCCGGTCGGGATCAGCTTCTTTGGAGCCAAATGGGCCGATCATGATGTGCTCAAAGTGGGCGCGGCGTATGAGCGGGCTCGCAGCGCCAAGCTGCCGGAGCCAAGCTTCAAGCGCTGGTCGCCGGAAGGCTAAAACGAAAAGGCCCCACCTGGATTATTCCCAGTGCGGGGCTTTCGAATTTCTAACCTTTGGTACGCAAGATTACTTCTTAGCAGCGGGCTTCTTTGCTGGAGCCTTTTTGGCGGGCGCCTTTTTCGCAGCTGGCTTTTTCTCAGCCGTTTTGGCAGCAGGCTTTTTCGCCGGAGCTTTTTTAGCAGGAGCTTTCTTGGCCGCTGGCTTTTCATCAGCGTCCTTAGCAGCTGCCTTTTTGGCCGGTGCCTTCTTAGCAGGTGCTTTCTTCGCCGCCGGTTTCTTGGCCGGAGCCTTCTTCTTGGCAGGCACCTTCTTAGCCTTAGCCGCTTCAGCTTCTTCGTCCGCTTCAATCGCGGCTTGAAGCTCTTCAACGGTCACTTCACGCTCGGTCACGTCAGCTTTATCGAAGAGGAAGTCGACGACTTTGTCTTCGTAAAGCGGCGCGCGAAGCTGAGCTGCGGCCATTGGGTCCTGCTGAATGTACTGCATGAAGCGTTCGCGATCTTCCTCGCGGTATTGCTGCGCTGCTTGCTGGATCAGCATTTGCATTTCTTGCTGGCTGACCTCGACATTGTTCGCCTGACCAATCTCGGAAAGCAGGAGGCCAAGACGCACACGGCGCTCAGCGATTGTTTTATAGTCATCCTTTTCAGCTTCGATCTCTTTGATCGCTGCTTCGGGATCCTCTTCCTTAGCCGCTTCCTGCTGGAGCTGAGCCCAGATTTGCTCAAACTCAGCGTCAACCATTTGGCTCGGCACTTCGAAGTCGTGACCGGCGGCAAGTTGATCGAGAAGCTGGCGCTTCATCTGCGTACGGGTGAGACCAGCGGTCTGCTGCTCAAGCTGACCCGACATGATCTCTCTAAGCTTGTCGAGACTGTCGAGGCCTAAGTTCTTAGCAAACTCGTCGTCGATCTTAGTCTCGGTTTCGACCTTCACCGCCTTCACGGTGATGTCGAAGGTCGCTTCTTTTCCAGCGAGGTTTTCGGCTTGATAATCTTCGGGGAAGGTGACGGTGATGGTTTTCTCATCACCGGTCTTCGCACCCACCAGCTGCTCTTCAAAGCCAGGGATGAATGCACCGGATCCAATGACCAGCGCTGCGTCTTCGGCCTTGCCGCCTTCGAATTCTTCGCCGTCAAGCTTACCAACAAAGTCGATGATCAGCTGGTTGCCGTCAGCCGCTTTTTTAGTTTTGGCTGCATCCTTATAGCTCTTGTTCGAGCCTGCGATGTTCGCAATCGCCTCTTCAAGCGCTTCATCGCTTACCGGCACGATCAGCTTTTCAAGCTTCAAGCCATCAGTGCTAGGCGCTTCAACCACTGGGAGCACTTCAAGCTCAACCGTGACTTCAGCGTCTTTGCCTTCTTTATAATTCTCGCCAAGAGCAACCGAAGGCTGCATCGCAGGGCGAAGCTCTTCTTTGGCGATCATTCCGTCGACCGATTCGCGAATCATGTCGTTCACGGTCTGGCCGTGGATCTGCTCGCCGTGCATCTTTTTAACGAGATTTGCAGGAACCTTGCCTGGACGGAAACCCGGCATCTTAACCTGCGGCGCGATCTTCTTGATCTCAGCTTCGATCTTGTCAGCGATTTCAGCCGCCGTGATGGTGATCAGATAGGCGCGTTTGAGGCCTTCGTTTGTGGTCTGCTTGATAGCCATGAGATTGTTACTTTTAGCCTTTGCGAGCAAGAATTTCGTAGTTCGAAAGGGCATCCACACAAGGGCGAAGGTGGTGCGGGCGAAGGGACTCGAACCCCCACATCTTGCGATACCAGAACCTAAATCTGGCGCGTCTACCAATTTCGCCACGCCCGCATGCCCAGACGAAGCCGCGCGGCAAACCGGATAGGTTCCCCGCGCGCGTCAGACGGGCCCTCTATAGGCACATGCACAAAAGGGCAAGCGGCAAAGAGCGCGGCGAAGCACGCTTGTTTCGTGATGCAGAGGTGATTATGGGCGCATTGCATGAGCGAAGAAACACCAAACACCGATAACGCAAATGACGTTCCGCCAGACCACCTCTCGGTCAACCCGCGAAACAGCGCTTTTAACGCAGACGTGCTTCAGCGCGGCGTAGGCATCAAGTTCAAGGACCGGGTGCGCACCGACATCGAGGAATACTCGATCTCAGAAGGCTGGGTCCGGGTGCAAGCGGGCAAGACCGTCGACCGCAAAGGCAATCCTTTGACGATCAAGCTGAACGGCCCGGTCGAGGCATGGTTTGAAGACCTTGGCGACGAACCACCTGTCGCGAAAAAGGGCTAAGCGCCCCTTTGATCGTCTTCAGTATCGCGAAAATGCCTTAGCGGCCGAATTTCGCAAAGGCGTTTTGGAATTCTCGTGACGGGTTCGCTTTCACAGGTCCCCGCACGCGCGGCATTGCATGCTGCGGCCTGGACATAGCATCGCCATAAATGAAGCCTGCAAGCGGCCATTTGGTGCGTCCCGGTGCCTGGATCGGGTCGTACCAAACGCGCACCTGGCTCCAGTCGTTGTTTGGCGACACATCAATCGCTGGCACATTGCGCTCAACCTGTCCGCGCTTTCCGTTAATTTCTGACCAATTGGCGTGGGTCAGGCGCACGGTGCGAGAATCGATTACTTCGCTGACATAAGCAACATGGCCAAGGCGCATATTGCGATGCGGTTTGAACACCATGACGGCGCCTTTTTGCGGGCGCTTGCCACGTGCATATTTGCCGTCTGCCTGATCCCACCATGTACGCGCGTCGCCGTAAATCTTGATACCAGACAACTCGCGGGCGTAAGGGACGCACTGCAAGTAGCTCGAACTTTGCGCGGCAGCGGGGGCAGGTGCAAGAACGACAGATGTGCTCGCCAGAGCAATGCTGGCAGCGATGAAAGGTTTAAGGTGGCAATTCATAATTACCCCTAATGATGGGGTAATCTTGATATGGCCCTTTGGATAAGGGTTAATACCGAGTTTACGACGTTTCGCTTTTCGAAAGGCCGTGACATGTGCGGGGCGCGACATTTATGGGCTGGGCGGCGACAAAACTTGCTTATTCGCCCGCGAGAGGCCACTTGGCGGCCACACCATTAGGCACCCGTTCAATGAAATCCGTCCAAAAGCCAACAGTCATCATCATCGGCCGCCCCAATGTGGGTAAAAGCACGCTGTTTAACCGGCTCGTGGGCAAGAAGCTTGCGCTGGTCGATGACCAGCCTGGCGTCACGCGCGACCGCCGTTTGGGTGATGCCGAGATCGCGGGGCTTCAATTCACGGTTGTCGATACCGCCGGTTGGGAGGATGAGAACGAGCTCACCTTGCCCGGACGCATGCGCAAACAAACAGAAGCCAGCCTGGAGGGCGCCGATGCCGCGATGTTTGTCGTGGACGCGCGGGCCGGGCTCACCCCGCTCGACAATGAGATCGCGCGGTATTTGCGCGAACACGACGTCCCAATTGTTCTGGTCGCCAACAAAGCAGAGGGGCGCCTTGGCGAGGCAGGCGTTTTGGAAAGTTATGAGCTTGGTTTCGGCGAGCCGCTCGCGGTTTCCGCTGAACACGGCGAGGGTATCGCGGACCTTTTCGGAGGGCTCTGGCCGATCATCGGTGAAAAGGCCGATGCGGCGGAGGCTGCTGCAAATGCGCCGTTGGAAGAGGACGAAGAGGCCCCGCTTGGCCCGCTTAAGCTCGCTATTGTGGGACGCCCTAATGCGGGCAAGTCGACCCTCATCAACCGATTGCTGGGCGAAGACCGCCTGCTGACCGGCCCCGAGGCAGGGATCACCCGCGATTCGATTGCGATTGATTGGGAGTGGAGTGATCCCAAGACCGGCGAGGCCCGCGAAATCCGTCTGATCGACACCGCAGGCATGCGCAAAAAGCGCAATGTGACTGAGAAGCTTGAGAAGCTCTCGGTCGCTGATGCAAGGCGCGCGGTGGATTTTGCCGAAGTGGTGGTGTTGCTTCTCGATGCGACGCAGGGGCTCGAGCACCAAGACCTCAAGATTGCCGCGCTCGCGCTTGAAGAGGGCCGCGCATTGATGATTGCGATCAACAAATGGGACGTGGCCGAAAACGCCTCCTCGCTTTTCAACGGGATTAAAGCAGCGCTTCACGATGGCCTCGCGCAGGTTCGCGGGCTTCCGGTATTCTCTGTCAGCGCCAAGACCGGTAAGGGCCTCGACACGATGCTGGGAGCGGCATTCACACTGCGCGACAGCTGGTCCAAACGCGTGCCTACTGCGGCGCTCAATCGCTGGTTCGATGACGCACTCGCTGCCAACCCGCCGCCAGCACCCGGCGGCAGGCGGATTAAACTGCGCTACATCACACAGGCAGGCACCCGCCCTCCCCGCTTTGTAGTGTTCGGATCGCGGCTCGATGACTTGCCAAAAAGCTATGAGCGCTATCTGATCAACGGCATCCGCTCGAAATTGGGCTTTGAAGCCGTGCCCGTGCGCGTGACGTTGAAGTCGCCTAAGAACCCCTACAACGCCAACCGCGGAGGCGGGGGCAATTACTCAAGCGGGACGCAGAAATCGTGATTTTGGATGTCTTGGCAAGCGGGGTTGCAAGCGAGGTCTTAGAGCAGGCTGCATCGACATCGCGCGTGCGCGAGGCGGTGGAACTTAGCCTTGCGCCTGCGTTTTTGCTGGTGGGGATCGGCGGGCTTCTCAATGTTATGATGCAACGGCTCGTGTGGCTTGCTGGACGCATTGAACGCATTTGCGTCAACTCCACTTCGCCCACTCCCGATTTTCTGAGCCGTCTACCGTTTGAAGTCGAAGTGGAATGGCTGTCCAAGCGCCGCCGGCTCGTGCGTATTGCGATCAAGTTCTCAACCGCAGCCGCCGCTGTGATCAGCCTTGTGATCGCGCTTTTGTTCGTCTCTGCGTTTATAAAGCCCAATATCGGTGTGCTCGTCGCGGTTCTTTGGGTCACCACGATCGGGCTTTTGATCACGGGGCTTGCCTATTTCTTGCGGGAATCGCTCATGGCAGCCGACAGCCCCCGAGAGAAAAATTAGCGGGAAGAAGTAGCGCTCTAACAGAAAAGGCGGAGCACCCCTGCCCCGCCCTTCCGTAACTCTAATTGAGCAAACTCACTCGCCCACAGCTTTTGAATTGAGCTGGACGTAGTTTTCGAGTCCCATGCGTTCGATCATATCGAATTGTGTCTCAAGAAAGTCCACGTGCTCTTCCTCATTATCCAGGATGCTTTCGAAAAGCTGACCTGATGTGAAGTCTTTCACCGAATTGGCATATTCTGCAGCCTCTCGAAGCAGCGGAATCGCGTCTTCTTCGAGCGCCATATCAGCCTTGAGGATCTCCTCTACCGTCTCACCCACGCGAAGGTTGTGGATCGCCTGAAAATTTGGAAGCCCGTTCAAGAAAAGGATACGCGCCGCTAGCTTGTCGGCGTGCTCCATCTCTTCGATGGATTCCTTGCGCTCATATTCGGCGAGCTTGGTCACACCCCAGTCGTCGAGCACGCGGTAGTGCAACCAATATTGGTTGATCGCGGTAAGCTCGTTAGTGAGAGCCTTGTTCAAAAATTCGATGACTTTGGGGTCGCCCTTCATGGGTAAATATCCTCTATATTAAGACGCTGATTGGCCATCAATATAGGAGCACACCCCAAGCTTCGGCAAGAGGGGTGATCAAATTTTATGTTTTAAATCAGTGGCTTGAGAAACACTCGCAATTGCGACATCGGGCCTTATAATGCGACTGCTTCGCAAAGTTTGCGCGCCGGATCGAGGCTCGCCACAAAGGCGCGCTCTTCCTCAATAGTTTTCTGAGCTTTCTCAAGGCACTGCCCGCAATTGGGCTTTTTGCCGAGGCTTGCATAGACCGCTTCAGCATCACCGCCAGCCTCTAGCGCAGCTGCACGTAAGTCTGTTTCGCGAATAGCGTTGCAAATGCAAGTGTACATAAGCTCTCGAATCTCTCCTGCGAAGCGTTTGCAGAACCTCAATATGCGAATTAATCGCAATAGCAAGCCAATTTTTGGCCACGGGCCTCCCTCTATCCACCGGTTTGATGCAAGAGCGCGGTTAATCAGAGCTTGTTCGGGAACAACCGGCGATAAGTCAGGCATCGCCACAGCCATTCCAGCGGGCCATAACGATAGCGCTCCAACCAAGGCTTGGACCACAAGAGCATAACCGCACAAGTGAGCGCTGTGACCAGATAGAGCTGCGGCCGGTTGAGTTCGGCAAAAAGGCCCAATGCCCATCCGTGGAACACAAAAAGCATGAGAACAGAGGTACCCAGATAATTCGTGAATGCCGCCCTACCCGCAGCTCTCACCCGCTCTGCAAACCACCCGGTCCATGCCGGGGAATAGGCGACCAGCAATGCAGCAATTCCCAGAACCATAGAGAGGCGCGGAAGCGGGCTCCATGCCATAAAGGCAGCATTGCTCGCCCAATATTCAAACCCAGCCCCTTTTGCGATCAGTCCGATTCCAAAAGTCGCAGCCCCACCGGCCAAGACACCGACCCAGCCCCAGATCATCATTTTCTTGCGATTGAGCGCGCCGCTGAAGAAGCCAAGCCGGTACAGGCCCATGCCCAAAAGCATGAGTGGCAGGGTCTCAAGGAAGAAGAAAGCGCTGTTGGCAAGCGGGAAATACCAGTCTTCGCTCAGTCTGTGCTGGATCAGACCAAGGTAATCGCCAGAGGTCTTGAACGCTGAAACAATCTTGTCATCGGCAAGCGCCTCCTCGACGCCTTGAGCCATCCCTTCGCGAACCTCTTCCATACCTTCTGCCTCGCCGAGCGCCGTATTGGTTACAAAATAGGGGAAGGAGAATAAGAGGTAGACCATGGCCCCAAAACCATAGCCAGCAAGGCCGGCGGCAAGCTGTGTTTTGGCTTTCCAGCCGATGCATGTGAGCGCGAGCAAGCCGATCAGTGCATACATCGCCAAAATGTCGCCCATCCAGATAAACAGGAAGTGGATATAGCCGAAGATGAAGAGGATCAGGAGCCGCCAAGCTTGAAGCTTCGCGGTGTCGCCCCGGGCCCATCCGCGCTCCATGAACAGGTACATGCCCGCCCCAAAAAGCAGTGTAAAAAGTCCGCGCATCTTCCCATCGACAGCGACAAACTGAGCAATCCAAAGCCAGCCATCAGGATCACCGGTGGGTCCTATCCACGCGCCGGGATAAGTGTACGCATTGAACGGCTGTCCGAAGACGATAATATTGGCGGCAAGAATGCCCATAACGGCAATTCCGCGGATGAAATCGAGGGTCTCAATGCGATCTTTTGCGACGACCGGGCCAGCAGTCACGGGCCTCGGTTCAGGACCCGGTTCAGAAGCGTTTGCATCCGCCATCTCAGCCTCACTGCCAACAGGTTGGTCTGAGCTTGCTGATGCATTCATCTGGAAATCCCCTGCGCCTTGAATGCTAACAACACTAGCAGTGCTGAGGCTTAGGGGAAGAGGGAACCCGGATGGGTCAGTGGTTAAGCGGTCCTATGAAGGGGATGCCATGCCTCAAGGCTTTTTGACAAGGCAGCCCTGCCCTTCGCGCTTAAGGCTGTTGCATGCGCGCTGGGCTTCGGCCCGGCTGTAGAAACCAACAGCCTGCAATCTGGTGACATTGCCGCCCGGCACCAGGTCTTTGCGTGTACCGGATAGCGCTGGGTTGGATTGAAGCTTGGACCAGAGGCGGTCTGCATTGGTCCTAACACCAAATGCGCCGAGTTGGACGCGCCAATCTCCGGTTCGCGATGACATTTGGGGCGCCGTTTGAGCGACAGAGGCCCGCGTTGGCACAGGGTCAGTTCTAACCGCAGGTGCGGCAGAAACGGGAGCACCCCGAGGCGCGCGTTCCACAAAAGCAGGCGTAGGTTGCTTAGGAAATGGTGCATTGGTCGCAGGTGCACCGCGCGTTGATGACCCAAGGTCGAGCGCTGCGAGTTCTGCGCTACGCCGCTGAGCTGCGCGTTCTTCAAGTTCACGTGCAACCGACTGAGCCATTTGGCGCTGTTCCATGGGAATGTGCTTGTCCATCTGTTGAAGCGCGTTTGCAGCTTGAGGCAGACCTGCGCTATTAGACAAAGTCACAAGCGCATAGGCGCGAACCCAGTCTTTTTGCGCGTAGTCAGCATTGAAATGCGCAAGACCAAGAACGTAACGTGCACGCGGATCACCGCGTTCGGCAGCGTCCTGGATCAATGGCATGGCGTTTGCTTGCTGTCCTTGCTGGAAGAGCAAGAGACCATAGTTATCAGCCGCTTTCACATGCCCTTTTTGCGCGGCCTCTGCGTATAATTCGCGGGCCCGGCCAATGTCAGCGGGAACGCCTCGTCCCAAACGGTAAGCCTGCGCCAGATTGAACAGCGCATCCGCATCTCCATTGCTTGCAGGAAGCTGCCATTGTGAAACCGCTGCGGTGTAGTCACCTGCGCTCCACGCATCCACACCTTGCTTCACGTCAGCTGCAACTGAACTTGCTGAAAATGCGGCGGCTACCGCTCCTAATCCCAAAAGACTGCGGAGGATGCTCGGTGTAAAAACGGTGGCTCGTGTCATGGCGCCTAGGTTCCTTATGATCCATGCGGCGGGCCCTGATTGATCCGGTCCGCCGGGTTCTACGAGGGTTTCCTAGCGTTATAATGGTTAGCAAACCGTTGACGCTGCGACTGTAGATGCACCCGCGTTCGCGATTAGGGTCCAGAAATGTTTGATCTGGCCAGTAATCCATCACCCGAGGCCCCCATTTATATGCGAGCGCGTCAACGCGCATGGCCCCGTGTTAACTGGAAATTAGGGGTAGTCTGCGATCCCCCTTGTACAGAGGCCGCGAATGGCGGTGAATTTCATGGTCACATCTTAGGGGGACCGGTTTTGCGTGTATTAGCTTTGGCATCGCAGAAAGGCGGATCAGGTAAAACTACCTTGTCCGGGCATCTGGCCGTGCAGGCGCAGCGCGCTGGCGCTGGGCCGGTGGTGCTTATTGATATCGACCCTCAAGGGTCGCTTGCCGATTGGTGGAACGAGCGCGAGGCGGAATATCCAGCTTTTGCTCAAACTACGGTCTCGCGGCTTGCCAACGACCTTGCGGTCCTTCGCCAGCAAGGTTTCAAGCTTGCGGTCATTGATACGCCGCCTGCGATCACCATGGCTATCCAATCGGTTATTTCGGTTGCTGAGCTTATTGTTGTGCCCACCCGCCCAAGCCCGCATGATTTGCGCGCCGTGGGCGCTACTGTGGATCTTTGCGAACGGGCAGGCAAGCCGCTTGTTTTCGTCGTCAACGCGGCGACGCCAAAGGCAAAAATCACCTCAGAAGCAGCCGTTGCCTTGTCACAGCACGGCACCGTTGCACCGATCACCCTTCACCAACGCACGGACTTCGCTGCATCCATGATTGATGGCCGCACCGTGATGGAAGTGGAACCAGAGGGTCGCAGTTCTGCAGAGATCAGCGCCTTGTGGAAATATATCTCAGACCGGCTGGAGAAGAATTTCCGCCGCACTGTGTTTGCATCACCAGGCACCGGGCACCAAGCCCAGCCCAATGGTGTGCAGCGTCCAGCAGGCGGGTTTGGCCGCCGCGTGGCGCATTAAACGCAATGAGCCGCGCCCAACCAAAATCTGCGTCTGAACCAAGCTTTGCCTCACTTGGCCCGACTTTGCTTGCGCGCAAAGGCGGGGCGAAACCAGCAATGCGCCCGCAATTGGCACCGCTTCCCGATATGGCGCTGGCCGAGACCGATGCGCTTGAGGATCTGGGATGGAACGATATGGGCGAGGTGCGCGATGAAACCGCCAAGCCGTCGCGCAAGAAGCAGAAATCCTCACCGGTCAGAAAATCCAAATCGGCGAAGAAAACCGCATCTAAGCAAAGGCTGACGGTAAGCAAAGCCTCTGACAAATCAAAACGGCGCGCTGCCTTTACGCTTCGGCTGGATACAGACCGCCACCTCAAACTCCGCCTCGCAGCAACCATGCATGGGGTCAGCGCACAAGCGCTCGTCACTGAAGCGATTGATGCAATGTTTGGTGAGATCGAAGACCTCGATGCCCTCGCCAACCGGATGAAACGAAACTGAATATTAACCCTTTGGGCAAATAAGCAGCCCAAGAACAAGATTAATTTAGGGGAAAGACAAATGGCTCGCAGAATTCAAACTGCATCCGCTGCACGCGTTGGCAGCCCCAAAGCCCGCCTCATTGTGGGCTCAGCAATTGCAAGCCTAGCACTGGCGAGCTGCGCTTCAACTGCGCCGCCTGCTCAGGTTTCTTTCAGTAAGGCCGAAGTCGCCCTTGAAAAGGGCAAAGCAGGCCAGGCAATCGAGCACGCCGAAACGGCGGTTTTGGCCCGGCCGCGTGATCCTGAATATCGCGCAGTCCTCGGCTCGTCTTACCTCGAATCTGGCCGGTACGATTCTGCTGCCACAGCCTTTGGTGATGCCATCGAACTCGGCGACAACCGAGGACGCACTGTGCTCAGCTATGCGCTTGCAAAGATTGCGCTCGGCGACGGGCGTTCAGCGGTGCGCATCCTCCAAGAGCGCCAGAACAGCGTTCCGCGTGCCGATCTTGGCCTTGCACTTGCGCTTGCCGGCGAAGCGGATCGCGGTGTTGAAATTCTTGTCGATACTATTCGCGGCGGAAACGGCACGCCAAAAGCCCGTCAGAACCTTGCCTATGCTTATGCATTGGCCGGAAACTGGCGCGCGGCCCGCGTGATGGCATCAGAAGACGTGCCGCCGGCACAGCTCGATGCTCGCCTCTCAGATTGGGCCGCAAGCGCCCGTCCTGAAGATCACATGCTGCGGGTTTCCAACCTCCTTGGCCTGAAACCAGTGAACGACGATGGGCAGCCATCCTACCTCGCTCTTGCCAATTTCCCATCACAGCCTGAACTGGCAGTAGAAGCTGCACAAATGGCGAAAGCGGAACCAACTCTGGCCCCTAACGCGGGCGCGCCAACGCTGCGTCAAAGCGAGAGCATGGCACTCAATGCAGGCCGCTTCGATGATGAAGTGACGGTGAGCTCTGCTAGCGCACCGCGGGTAGCACAGGCGGTGCCTGCGCCATCTGCCAAACCAAGCAATGCCGCACGCCCAGCGCCGCGCCCAGTGACACAGGCCGCCCAGCGATTTGTTTCAAACGAAATGGTGCAAAAAGTTTCCGCACCAGCAACTCCGGCACCTGTCGTCGCGGCGCGTCCTGCGCCAAGCCGGGCCAGTGCCCCAGCGCAGCGCGCTAACACTTCGGGTTCAGCCGACACACACCGGGTTCAACTGGGCTCCTTCAACAGCCGCAAAGTGGCTGAGCAAAAGTGGCGCGAATTCCAACGCCGCTATCCCGCCCTCAAAGGCCGCGATGTTGTCATCACCGAAGCGCAGGTTAATGGCCGCACATTCTTCCGTGTTGCCGCCGCTGGTTTTGGTGAGCGCGCCGCACGGTCCATGTGCGGGTCGGTCAAAGCATCAGGCGGAGGCTGCTTTGCATATGCCAAATCAAGCCCGCCAGCAGGCGCTGTTAAGCGCGGTGTGCGGGTTGCTGCACGCTAATCAGTTCCCCCGCTTTAGCGAAATTTCAAGCTTCAGCGAGACTGCCCCCGGCGAGCTTAGATGCTCATCGGGGGCATTTTTTGCCTCTGCAAATATCAGTGTTCGATCACCACACCGCCCTTGATCAAAGCGCGCACGCGACCCTGCACACCTTGCATATCGAACGGCGTGTTATCAGCGGTTGCAGCCATTTTACGCCGGTCGACGACCCATGGCGCATCGGGGTCGATTACCGCAATGTCGGCCTCAAACCCCGCTTCAAGCGTGCCCGCAGGCAGACCCAAAAGCTTTGCCGGAGCAGCGCACAGAAGATCGAAGGCTTTGCCCATGTCGATCACTTCGTCGCGCACCAGTCCCATCACCAGTGCCAGCAGCGTTTCAGCGCCGGCCATACCCGGTTCTGCATCAGCAAACGGAAGGCGTTTGTCCTCTGGCCCGCGCGGGTCATGGCCGCTTGAAAGCACATCTATTGTTCCATCACCAATCGCGGCAAGAGCCGCCTTGCGGTCCGCCTCGCTGCGCAAAGGGGGCGACAGGCGTGAGAAGGTCCTGAAATCGGCGGTCGCAAGGTCTGAAAGCATGAAATGCGCAGGGGTAATCCCGCAAGTGATCCTTGTCCCCTTCGCCTTGGCTGCTCTTACCAGATCGAACCCGGCGGCGGTTGTGACCTGCCGGAAATGGACATGTGCACCGCTGAGTTCGGCCAAAGCAATATCGCGCGCCAACGCGAGTGTTTCGGCCTCGGCAGGTGCGCTGGGCAAGCCCAACCGGGTTGCAAATTCGCCAGCGGTTGCCGCCGCTGAACCAACCAGCCCTGTGTCCTCCGAATGAGTGACCACCACCATATCAAGCATCGCCGCGTACTGCATGAGCCGCAGCATGACGCCGCTATCCGCGATCCATTGGCGGCCCGTTGCAATTCCGCGAGCGCCCGCGTCCCGCATTAGCGCGATTTCCGCAAGTTCGGCGCCCTCAAGCCCTTTGGTCGCCGCAGCGAGCGGATGCACCCAAAGATCAGGCTTGCCGCTTTTTGCGATGTAATTGACACGGCTGGGATAATCGAGCGGCGGCGATTGATCCGGCATTAAAGCTGCACGTGTGATCCCGCCAAAGTGAAAAGCAGGTTTGTCGATTGCAAAAACACCAAGATCAACGATGCCAGGGGCAATGAGCTTACCCTTTGCATTGACGACATTATCGCCCTCTTGCGCCGTCACATCGGCGCCGGCCGCCTCGATGAGGCCATCGGCGCACCGCACCGCGCCTTCGATGACACCGCCGCCGGTGACAAGTTTTCCGCCGGTGATTGTGAGCGGGCGCTTTTGCTTCATGCCTCCCACCCCTCAACGCCGCGCGCACTTCGGGTGAGCACATCAAGGCAGGCCATCCGAATAGCGACACCCATTTCGACCTGACTGGTGATAATCGAGCGGTCCAGCATATCAGCCACCTCGCTGTCGATCTCCACGCCGCGGTTCATCGGCCCCGGATGCATCACAAGCGCATCGGGCGCAGCTCTATCGAGCCTTGCTTTGGTAAGTCCATAAAGGTGATGATATTCGCGCGCCGAAGGGATGAATTGGCCCGACATACGCTCAGACTGGAGACGCAGCATCATGACCACATCGCTGCCCAGAAGCGCTGCATCGAAATCGTGATATGCCTTAGCCCCCATTCGCTCCACACCCTGCGGCATGAGTGCAGGCGGTGAACAAAGCCGCACGCTTGCACCCATAGCCTGAAGGCAAAGAATGTTGGAGCGCGCGACCCGGCTGTGCAAAATATCGCCGCAGATGAGAACCGTGCGGCCAGTAAAATCTTCGCTAGCCTCGCCTCGCTCGGTAAGCGCCTGGCGAAGGGCAAGCGCATCGAGCAGCGCCTGTGTTGGGTGTTCGTGCTGCCCATCGCCCGCGTTCAAAACCGGGCAATCGACCTTGTCCGCGATAAGCTGCGTCGCGCCGCTTGAGCCGTGGCGAATGACTATCGCATCGGCCCGCATTGCGTTGAGGGTGATCGCTGTGTCGATCAGCGTCTCGCCCTTTTTGACGCTCGATTGTGCTGCGTGCATATTCACAACATCCGCACCAAGCCGTTTGCCAGCAATCTCAAAGCTCAGCAGTGTGCGGGTAGAATTCTCGAAAAACGCATTGATGATCGTGAGCCCGCTTAGATGCTCCACCCGTTTCGCAGCGCCCCGGTTAAGCTCCACCCATTCTTGTGCGGATGCCAGCAAATAGAGGATCTCGTGACGTTCAAGCTGGCTGATGCCGGTGAGATCAGTGTGAGGAAAAGCGCTGCGGCCTTCGGGAAAGCGCCCAGAACCAAAAGAGGTGCCAATAGCATTGCCAATAGGGGTGCCGATTGGGTCGCTGGAGCTTTGCCCTTGACCGGTGCTCGCGCGTGGATTTGGCGTCGTGTTCATTAAAGCCAAGCCCTTAGTCGAAGCCTGTGCGCTGCTCAACCCATCAATACGCCCCTTCCCCTAGAAGTTTACCTGTGCCCAGTTATAGGCCAAGGAACCGCAGCCACACTGAGCGCGTTTGTTCGGCACATGCGCGGTAAGCGTTAAATGACAAGGGATCGGTAATGAGCTTTTTGGGTAAGGCATGGAAAATCATTGTAGGGATTAAAGACGGTTTGGTCCTTCTTTTCATGCTTCTTTTCTTCATCGCGCTTTTCAGCATCCTTTCAGCAGCGCCCAATCCAGGCCAAGTGCGCGAAGGCGCTCTGCTCATTGATATGTCTGGCTTCATCGTTGAAGAGAAAAGCGAAGTTGACCCGTTGCAAACACTTCTGAGCGGCTCTGCCCCGCCGGTCGAGCTGCGTGCACGCGATCTTGTAAGAGCTCTTGATGCAGCGGCAAGCGATGACCGCGTCAAGGCCGTTGTCATGGACATGAGCGCCTTCATCGGCGGCGGGCAAGTGCACATGCAGTCCATTGCCGATGCCATGGACCGGGTGCGCAAAGCGGAAAAGCCTGTCCTCACATACGCGCTTGGATACGGCGATGATCATATGCATCTGGCCTCCCACGCAAGCGAGGTTTGGGTCGACCCTCTCGGCGGCGCGACGATCGTTGGACCGGGCGGTGCGCGCCTTTATTACGCTGACCTTTTGGACAAGCTGAAAGTCAATGTCCGCGTGTACCGGGTGGGCACGTTTAAGTCCGCCGTAGAGCCCTACCTTTTGGACGGCCCCTCAGAGGCAAGCAGGGAGAACCTGGCCGCGCTTTATGGCGCGCTTTGGGAAGAGTGGCAGGCCAATGTGAAGAAGGCGCGTCCCGCACTTGATCTGGAGCGCGTCACAACCGATCCTGTTGCATGGGTCAAGGCATCTTCTGGCGATCTGGCCAAGGCGGCCCTTGACGCGGGACTTGTCGACAAAATTGGCACGAAGGTAGAGTTTGGCGAACATATTGCCGAAATCGCTGGTGAAGACGCCTTTGACAAAAAACCAGGTACTTATGCCAAGAGCGATTTTACCCCCTATTTGGCCGATGTTGGTCCCGGCACAGGTTCTTCCAGCAACAAAATTGCCGTAGTCACAGTGGCGGGCATAATTGTTGACGGCGAAGCAGGCCCCGGCACAGCAGGCGGCGAGCGGATCGTGGGTCTGCTCGATAAGGCGCTGAGTGATGAGAGCATCAAAGGTCTCGTAGTTCGGGTCGATTCCCCGGGCGGTTCGGTTATGGCTTCAGAAGACATTCGCCAAGCGGTTGAGCGTTACCGTGCGGACAAAGATGTGCCGGTCGCGGTTTCTTTTGCCAATGTCGCAGCGAGCGGTGGATATTGGGTCGCGACCAAGGCCGACCGCATCTTCGCTCAGCCTGAGACTATCACCGGCTCTATTGGCGTCTTTGCCGTGATCCCGACATTCGAGGGGACGGCTAAAGAAATTGGCGTGAGTGCTGGCGGTTTTCGGACCACGCCGCTATCGGGTCAGCCTGATTTGATCGATGGCTTTACGCCTGAGCTGGATGCGATCCTTCAAGCCGGCGTCGAAGACACCTATTCCGACTTTCTGACAATCGTGGGAGAGGCACGCGGCATGACCACAGACAAGGTGGACGCCATCGCGCAGGGCCGCGTTTGGGATGGCGGCACGGCGCGCCAGCTTGGACTTGTTGATCAGTTCGGCGGACTGGATGATGCGATGCAATGGGCGGCAAACGAAGCCGGGCTTGAAGAAGACGATTGGAGCGCGATGTATCTTGGAAGCCAGCCGGGAAATTACGATTCGCTCATTCGCCAGCTTGTGACCAATGCTTTCGCCCCTGATGTTCGGGCGCGCGGCGGAGACATCTTTGCCATGACCAAGCGCCAACGCGATGTGCTGATCGCCCAATTGGCAAGCGATGCAAAGATGCTTTCAGGCACCCAAGGCGTGCAGGCTTATTGCGCAGAATGTCCGGCCAGCCCTCGCCCCATCTCAGCCGAAGAAAAAGCCGGATTGGGTCAGATGATTGGTGCTTGGCTCACCCGCTAGAGGATCCACGCTCAGTCGCAATGCAAAGGCCGCGTTTGATCACGAGAGCAGGCCTCAATAAATGCGCCCCTTTTCCACTATCGCTGTTCCGTTATGATTGTAACCATCGTGCGGTTATGCAAGCCGCCTCTTAACCGCTTTCAAAGGCGGGCGCGTAGCGCAGTGGTAGAGCACACCCGTCACGCAGGTGGGGTCGCAAGATCAATCCTTGCCGCGCCCAACATTTGGCAAACGGGCATGTCCTGAATTTAGCGAAAAAGACATGCTGCTCAGCCAGCCCAGTTTGCCTCACTCATTACCTCTTATTATGCACGACTGACCTTGTGTCGCGCTCAGCGATCCGGTCCAAATAGCCCGCCATTTCTAACAAACCCTTGGATGAGAGGCGAAGGTAAATCTGAGACACATTTTCCTCGCCACGGTAGGCGAAGACCAACCCTTTTGCCTCCAACAACTCCAGCCGCCTTAAGGCAGCCGTCGACGGCAATCCTGATGCGATGGCGACGCTCTCAATCTTTACCCCGCGGCCATTTGAGTGACCTTGAAACAAATAAAGCAGAATATCCCAAACCGGCTCCCCAAAAAGGTCGCTGGATTGAAAATGTTCAGAGCGTATGCGCCTTTGCTCGTACAGCCTTCTGGCCGCGCGAGTTCGCCTTTCTCCGAGGAGATTTGAAGCGTTCGGCGAGTGTGCCGGATCCATGATTCTCTACAGCCTTGTTAACCCCAAGCTGCATTGAAGATGCAGCCCTCTTAGCTAACGTACTAACCATGGGTAACGAAAGTTCCATCACGCGGCGAGCCTAGACCGGACGTCCTTGTTTCAGCGCCATTGATGAAACTCACATTAGCGCCCAAGCTTTGTGCTTGCATCAAAGGTTTGAGGGTATTGCTGAACAAATTTTTGAAACTCATTCCTGATGGTGCACGGCTGATCGACGAACTGAGCGTGAATTTGAGAACGCCGCTCATCTTTTCGTTGCAGACGTGATCAACGTCCGCACGCAACTTGCCGATGATTTTCTGTGCGGAATCAGCCCCTACGCCGACAAACAGGATCGCGAATTGATCTTCCCCAACGCGGCCGATCAAATCACTGTCGCGCTGCCACGATCTGACCACATCAGAAATCTCGCGCACGACCATATCGCTGGTATCAGGGCCCCATTTCTCCTTGATATTTTCAAACCAATCGAATTGCAGGATGGCCAATGCGACAGGCATGTTCAAGCGGTGTGATTTAGCAACAGCGGTCTCACAAGCCTGCTCGAAGGTACGCTGATCCAGAAAACCGGAGATAGGATCAGACCGGTCCTTACCGTAGCGGATTTCAAGGGCGTCCTGGATCGCAATTACGATAAGCGACAAGCCCAATATAGCGGTCAGGACGGTTAGAATTACGACATTGATCGCAGCAATTTCGATCGTGCGCTCAAAAAGCGGCGCTAGCTCGATGTGAAGATAAAGGATGAGCAGTGGCCGCACTAAGCTCACCCCGGCAAGCAACGCCATTGTCCAGACAAGAACGCGGTCGAGAACACTCGTCGAGCGCGCCGTCCAGAGTAAGACAGCGCCAATTCCAAACAAGAGCCCGCTTGTCCCGTTCTGCACAAGCAATGCAACCGGATGCTCCGCTTGGTGAAGCGACATGAAGAGCAAGCCGCACGAAATGAGTGTAACTGCGCTCATCCCAATCAAAGGCGTTCTCTGGTTCAGGCGCCTTGTCGCTCCCCAAACGATTGCGATCACGCTGATACAAGAAAGTCCATGAAGGGCCGACATCAACCATGGGTCTCGCAGCCAAGGAAACGCAATGATCGCCGTCATGACAACAAACAGAGTGGTAAAGCCCACGCCAAAGCCAAACAGATGAGCACGCTTTCGATCAGCGTACCAGAGACTGAAAAACGCCCCAGCGAAGACTAGCGCAAGCGCAGGCCAAACCAAAGCTACCGTGAAGTGCATCCCCTCTCCCCTGAGAATTGCAGGCCCATAATTGCTATCCATACCTAACGGTTGGAATGTCAACAAAGATTACAAATAAGTGCGTTGTGACCGCGCGAAAAACACCCCCGGAATGGCGCTTAGTATTGTCAGGTTGCAACAATCCATTTGAAGCAAGGGCAGGTTCGGGTACACATATTTCTGGCTTTAAATACGGGCTAAAGGGGAGTGCGCATCTTTGAGCAAAGCGACAATGAGGGCGATTGCCTCGGGTTATCTGTTGATCTTTCTCCTAGCTACAACCTGGCCGGGGGCAGGCCTCTTTAACACGCCAACCCCCTTGGTTTTGGGACTGCCATTTAACCTCTTTATTTTGGCGCTGCTTATCAGTGTTGCGCTTTCCCTTTTGGCTGCGCTCTACATCAGCGAAACGCGGCCGCAGGACTGAAACTTGATGGAACGCTGGCACGTTATTGCGCTTGTGATCGCTGCCTATTTGGCTCTTACCCTTGCAATCGGTCTTTTGTCCGGACGCCGAGCCTCAAAAAGCGTTGCTGGATATGTCGCAGGAGACCGGGATTTTGGCCTTCTGGTCATGTATTTCGTGCTTGGTGCGTCGATTTTCTCCGCCTTCGCATTTTTGGGCGGCCCTGGTTGGGCCTACAGCCGGGGAGCGGCTGCGTTTTATATCCTGTGCTACGGCGTACTGGGCATTGCACCCTATTTCTTTATCGGCCCCAAGGCCGCAGCCTTGGGGCGCAAGTTTGGCTATGTGACACAGGGCCAGCTGATCTGCGGGCGTTTCCCATCGCGCGCGCTCTCGGTAATGATCGCGGTACTGACGGTGGCGGCTTTCATCCCGTACATCACCTTGCAAATGCGCGGCGCAGGGATCGTGATTGAGGCAGTGACAGAGGGCAATGTGCCGCTTTGGGCAGGAGCTTTGGTCGCTTACGGGATCGTTCTCATTTACGTCCTGTTTTCAGGGGTCGCAGCCGTCGGCTGGACCAACACGTTCCAAGGCATTTTCATGCTCACCATCGCATGGACGCTGGGGCTGTATCTGCCGATTTCGCTCTATGGCGGTGTAGGCGAGATGTTCACGCAGATCATGGCAGAGCGGCCTGATTTGCTCACAATGCCCGAGCTCACTGCGAGCGGTCAGCCATGGTCTTGGGGCGGGTATTCGAGCGCGATCATAGTCTCTGCTGTGGGCCTGATGATGTGGCCGCACCTTTTTATGAAGGCCTTTACCGCGCGCTCGGACAACACTTTGCGCCAAACCGTAGTGCTGTTTCCGACCTTTCAGTTGTTTCTTATTCCAGTGTTTCTAATCGGGTTTGCCGGGGTGCTTTATCCAAAAGCGCCACCATCATCTGATTTCATCTTGCCGTTTATGATCCTCAACGCAGAATTGCCCGCTATTGTCGTGGGGCTGTTTTGCGCAGGCGCTTTGTCAGCGTCGATGTCTACGGGGGACTCGCTCATGCATGCCGCTGCATCGGTGGCGGTTGAGGATGGGATTAAGCCTTACAAAGAGATGTCGGACAATGCCCGGCGACGTTTGATCCAAGCGCTTGTCTTGGTGGTCGGCGCTCTTTCCTATGCCTTTGCAGTGCTGGACGGCGTCTCTCTCGTGGTGCTGCTGCTGACCGCGTACGGCATCATCTGCCAGCTTGCCCCTCCTATCGTTGCCGCCATGTATTGGAGCCGCGCCACCACAGCAGGCGTCATCGCGGGCTTTGCAAGCGGCTCGCTAACGGCGGCGTTCTTCTTCCTCAGCGGTTATTTCGGCAATGATTTGCGCCCTTACGATCTGCACGAAGGGATGCTCGGCCTCATGGTTCATATCCCCGTATTGATTATTGTGAGCCTGCTCACCCAGCCGCAGACGGCGAGCCACAGCGAGGGGTTCACTAAGGCAGCCACCTGACCGGCAAGCCTCGCCAATTTTCAAACCGTCCAGTTTTCTGTACACAGCAAGTCATGCACCTGTTTGAGATTCTCATTGTCTTGCATGTGATCACCGGCGCGACCGGGCTTATCGCCTTTTGGGTGCCGATCATCGCCAAAAAGGGCGCAGTGAACCACCGCCGCTGGGGGCGCATTTGTTGCTACGGCTTTATCGGTGCTGGCTCGCTTGCCGTCGTGATGGCATTGATCTCATTATTCGGGCCCGAAGAGCGGCTTCCCTCCGTAACGGACCGCGTTCTGTTTGAGGGGCTCTTTGGCTGGATGATGCTTTACCTTGGCATCCTCACGATTGGCTTTGCCGATTATGGCCTTGCGGTGGTCAAACACTCTCGCGACCGTGCCGCATTGCGCGGAGGCCGCTATCAGATCGTGATCGCCGCCGTTTTGCTATCGGCCGCCTATTGCTTCTGGTTCGGTTTCGGGATCGGGGAGGCGCTTATGATGGCGGTGGCGTGCCTTGGCATTGCCGCGATGAGCATTCAGCAGCTTTATATCTGGCGCTCTGCACCCCCGACCCCGCGCTCTTACGTGGGTGAGCATTTCCGGGCGCTCATCGGTATGGGCATTTCTGCCTACACTGCTTTCATGTCGGTGGGGCTAATCCGCTATATTCCAGAGCATGTGTTCAACCCGCTCGTCTGGGCTTTGCCAAGCACAGTGGGTGTTGCCCTGATCATCGGGTTTTCGCTTCAGGCCAAACGCAAGACCAAGCCCCGCAAGGCCGCCCAAGCCCAACCCGCTAAAGGCCAGCCCACATCCGCATAAGGTTTGCGATGGTCTTGTCGATCATCAAAAGCTCCGGCGCACCGGCAGGAAGTTTCGCGGCCAAAGACGCGCGTGTGTTTTGCAGATCGAACAATAGTTCGCGCTGACCAACATCGCGGATGTGGCTTTCAATCCAACCCACTGCTACCATCCGCGTGCCTTTGGTCACGGGGGTCACTTCATGCACGCTTGATGAGGGATAAAGCACCAAATGCCCCGCCTCGCCTTTTGTCGTCTGCGTCATACCGGCGGTCTGCACCACCAATTCGCCGCCTTCGTAATCCGCCGGATCGCTTAGGAAGAGCGTGAATGAGATGTCGGTGCGCAGCTGAGCATCGCCCTTCCCCATCAGCGCATTGTCGATATGCGCGCCGTAATGGCCCCCATCTTGCGTCTTGCTGATGAGCAAGTTTGAGGTCCGGCTTGGCCGCGCTGCCGCTTTCACGATGGGGTTCTGGGTGATGAACGGCATAATCATCTGGCTCATCGCGCGCCCTGCTGCATTGCTCATCACCGCTTGGGCATTGTCCTTCACCCGTCCGGCTGTTTTTCCAGCCGTTGCACGTCCGTCCTGCCATTCGAGCTTGGCGAGCCCTGATCGGATTTCTTCAAGCTTATCGCTGTCCGTAATTGCGGCAATATTGAGTATCATGGGCAGCCTTTTTGATAATCGTTTGCAAAGAAGCGCCGCCACCTTATGGCTGGCGTGAAGTCTTGCTGATTTGGAGCACTCAATCATGAAAGTCGAACTCAAAACGTGGACCCAGCTCGGCGTTGCAACCGCGATTGGACTTACTGTTGCAGGATGCTCTGGAGAAGCGGGTGAAGGCGGGGAAACCGGCGAAAGCACCGCGACACAGCAAGTGGGTGAGGCCGGAGAAGGTGAAGGCGGAGAAGGTGAAGGCGGCGAAGCTGGAGAGGGCGGCGAAGGCGGCGTCAATATTGCGGCTGCTGGCAATGACCCTGTCATCTATGGCTCAGCACTCGCCGTGGCCGAGGCCCATGTGATCGCCGCGCGCGATGCTTATGCTGCTGGCAAAACCGAGGCGGGCGCGGAGATGTTCGCGCATCCTGTGTCCGAGGTTCTGCTTGAAATGGCACCGGTGTTCCAGGCGCAAGGGGTGGATGACCTTTCACCGCTGTTCGCAGGAGCATCCGAGGCAGCGATTGGCGGGGCGAGCGCTGAGGAAATCGCCTCTGAGGCCGATACAATCATCGCCGCCCTCCGCGATGCCGAAGCGAAAGGGCCAACTTCAGACAAATCGCATGGCAAAGTTGCCGCTGGCGTTATCGCTGACCAGATTGAACGCGCGGTGGGCATGTATGCGCAGGCCAGCCAAGAGATCAATTACGGGCCTTATCTGGATGGCTACGGTTTCTACAAAGCCGCTCAAAGCGCTTTTGAACGCTCGGCAGAGGCAATCCGCGGGGAAGATGCGGGCCTTGCGGCTTCAATCGAGAGCGCACTTGCTCTGCTGGCAGAAGCCTACCCCAGCGTCGAGCGCCCTGAGAGCCTCAATGCGAACCAGGCCGCGCTTTCTGGCGCATCAGCAGGCGTTCTACTTGGAGCAAGTTGATCGCCCCTTCCCTTACCAAAGCGATGAGGGCATAGGCGTGATCCATGCATGATATCCGCCTGATCAGAGACGACCCGGAAGGGTTTGATGCCATTCTAGCCCGGCGCGGAGCAGACCCTGTTTCGGCGCAGATACTTGCGCTTGACGAGGAACGCCGCGCTCTCGCCACCAAACTACAAGAGATGCAATCGCGCCGCAATGAAGCCTCCAAAGCCATTGGCATGGCGATGGGTCAAGGCGACAAGGAAAAGGCCGAGAGCCTGAAGGCGGAGGTCGCTGAGCTTAAGCAGTCTATGCCTGCCCTGGAAGAAAACGAACGTGAGCTTGGTGCAAAGCTACAAGACGTGTTGCTGGCTCTACCCAACCTTCTCGACCCGTCTGTTCCTGATGGGGAGAGCGAGGATGACAACCAATACCTTCGCGAATGGGGCGAGAAGCCAGACTTTGATTTCACTCCCCAAGAGCACGCCGATATGGCGCCCGCTCTCGGCATGGATTTCGAAACAGGCGCCAAGATTTCGGGCGCGCGTTTCACTTTCCTGCGCGGAGATATGGCGCGGCTCCACCGGGCGCTGGGGCAGTTCATGCTCGATACCAACACGCGTGAGCATGGCTTTACCGAATGCAATCCGCCGCTGCTGATTAATGAGCAGGCAGGCTACGGCACCGGGCAACTTCCCAAGTTTGGCGAAGACCTGTTCTGGACCAAGGACGACCGTATTCTCATTTCCACATCTGAGATGGTTCTGGGCAATTCATTCCGCGAGCAATTGTTTGCTGAAAGCGATTTTCCCATGCGGCTGACCGCGCTCACCCCATGCTTCCGCTCTGAGGCGGGCGCAGCTGGGCGCGACACGCGCGGTTTTATCCGTCAGCATCAGTTCGAAAAGGTCGAGATGATCGTTGCCGCAACGCCCGATCAGGCGGCCGAGGAGCATGAGCGCATCACTGGCATTGCCGAGGGGCTCTTGCAGAAACTGGGCCTCCATTACCGAGTGATGGCACTGTGTTCTGGCGATATGGGCGCATCAATGATGAAGACTTATGATCTTGAGGTGTGGCTGCCAGGGCAAGGCGCTTACCGTGAGATCAGCTCTTGCTCAAATGGCGGGACCTATCAACCACGGAGGATGAATGCACGTTATCGTCCGGAAGGGTCGAAGAAGAGTGAGTATTTCCACCTCCTCAACGGCTCTGGCCTTGCGGTTGGCCGCACGCTTGTTGCGGTGATCGAGAACTATCAGCAGGCGGATGGAAGCGTCGTGGTTCCAGAAGCGCTCCATTCCTACATGGGCGGCGTGACCAAGCTTGAGCCAGTGTCTTAATGCGTATCCTGCTTACCAATGACGATGGTATTCATGCACCGGGCCTTGCCGTGCTTGAGAAAATCGCAAGGCAGTTTTCAGACGATGTATGGGTGTGCGCGCCTGCCGAAGAGCAATCGGGGGCCGGACACTCGCTAACGCTCAATCGCCCGGTGCGGTTGCAGCAGTTTTCTGAGCGGCGCTTTGCCGTGACGGGAACGCCGACTGACAGCGTTTCCATGGGCCTTCGCGAGGTGCTGGGACCTGACAAACAGCCCGACCTTATCCTGTCCGGCGTCAATAGGGGTGCGAACCTTGGCGATGATGTCACCTATTCAGGCACAGCTTCGGCGGCGATGGAGGGAGCGCTTGCGGGCATTCGGTCCATCGCGCTGAGCCAAGTGATTGCGCCAGAGACGCGCGGCACCGACGCAGAATTTGCGCAGGCGCTGGAATGGGCTCCCAAAGTGATTGAGCCGCTCCTTGATGCGCCCTTCGGCAATCGCACCTTCCTCAATGTGAATTTCCCGTCTGTGGGCGCACAAGGCATCCGTATCACGCGTCAGGGTTTTCACGACTATTCGCGCGGCAGCGTGGTCGAAGGGACGGACCCGCGCGGCCTCAAATACTTCTGGTTTGGCCTCCACCCGATTGAGCACACACTGGATCACGGGACCGACCTTGAAGCTATTGCCGACCGGTATGTCACTGTCACGCCGCTACAACTTGACTTGACGCATTACCCCACCATCGACAATCTTGCTGTCCGGTTCGAGGGGTAAAACACACACGCAATGGCACAAGGCGAGGTAGACCGGCTCTTTGCAAAACAGCGTGGGCGCCACCCTGCGCAAAAGCGGATGCGGCCCCTGCGCCGCGCGGTAGGTCTGCCAGTTTGGGCCGATATATCGCTGCGCATTTTCGCAACGTTCTTCCTTATTTTTATCGTGATTATGATCCATTGGTTCGACCGCGAAGGGCTGGTCGATAATGTCGATAATCATGTCAGCTTTCTTGACGTTGTCTATTTCACCATGATTTCAATCACGACGACCGGTTTTGGCGATATTGCCCCGGTTTCTGACAGCGCCCGGTTCAAAGAGGCGGTGATCGTGACGCCGATCCGGTTTTTGGTTTTCTTTATCTTCGTGGGCACCGCCTACAATTTCATCATCAAACGCAGCTGGGAGAAATGGCGCATGGCTCGCATCCAGGATAAGCTCTCGGACCATGTGGTCGTCCTTGGCTACGGGGTTTCAGGTGCTCAGAGCGTTGAGGAGCTGATCGAGCGCGGGACAAAGGCGGACAGCATCGTCGTCGTCGATCCGAGCGAGGACCGTCTCAGAGAAGCTGAGAAGCTCGGTGTAAACGTGATTGCTGCGGATGCGACCCGGGACGAGACTTTGAAAGCGGTGCGTATACAAACGGCTCAGAACGTGCTTGTTTCGGCGGGCCGCGATGACACCTCGATCCTTATCGTCCTGACTGTACGCCACCTTGCGCCGCGCGTACCGATCAGCGTGGTGGTGCGTGCTGACGATAACGAGTTGCTGGCAAGGCAAGCGGGCGCAGATAACGTCATCAACCCGGTGCGCTTTACCGGCCTGCTGCTCGCAGGCTCTGCCAATGGTCCGCATATCGCCGATTATTTGGCCGACCTAGCCTCTGTCTCAGGCCGCGTCCAACTGGTTGAGCGGGTTGTCACCGAAACCGAATGCGGGTGCTCCATCGGTGAACTTAGCACTGGCGGCAGGGGTCTTCGCATCTACCGCAATGGCCGCGCGATCGGGTTTTGGGAGGAGGAATGCAAAAGCCTTCAGCCAGGAGACGTCATCGTCGAAATCGTGCCTTCCGAAAGCAGCAATGGGACCAGCTAACCCGCGTCACAGGAAGAGCAGGAAAACACCGCCCATCGCAGCCATGCCGATCAGAAAATGGGCGCTGTCTATCGCGAACAAAAGGCCGCTTTTGCGCTGAAACAGATAATTGATGCCCATCGCAGGGATCATTACACCCAGAGCAAAGCCCACAGACATCATGATCACGACATGGGGCGCAGGATTGGTGCGAGCGATCAGATGCCAAAGCACCATGGCAATCAGCATCTCAAACAGGAAGCAAAGCCCGAAGATGAGAGCCGGATTTCCGCCTTGCACCTGCTTGTCCGTAAGGCCGGCCTCGCGTTGCCAAACTTTGCCAAATAACACGCCGTACCAAAGTGCTCCCACCGCAAAGAACGCGGCTGTTCCTGCCAAGACAGGCCACAATGCAAAATCACTCATGTATTAGTCCTCCTTTGCTCGCCTAAGGCAGGTAGGCATGAACAAAACCCATCGCCGCGTAGAAAAGCAGCCAGTAACCAGCGTCGATAAAAAGCAGCGCCTTACCCTTTTGGCTGAACAGATAGTTGGTGCCGAGCGCGGGGATGATGAAGCCTACCGCTACCCCTAAAGCCGTCACCACCTTGACCGTCACGGACAGCTCCACCCCGTTGAATTCGAAGGTGTGAAACGTATGCGCCAGCGTCCAGCTTGCGAGCAATGAAAAGGCGAAAGCCCCGCCGTAGATGAGGCCCATATTGCCCTCTTTGATTTGATCTTCGGTAAGGCCGACAGCGCCCATCCACTTTTTGCCCATTACAGGGCCGTACCAAATGCCTCCGACCAGAAAGCCGCAAAGCGCAGCCGCGACCACACCGATCCAATTCACGTCCAATAAGTCCATAGATCCCTCCCGTTCGGGGCAGTTCCGAGCCTCCCGCGCCCTTCACCCTTCGACGCGGATTGTATCCGAAAATGCTCCGGGTGGAAGGCCAACCGGGGGAAAACGTCCCCCGGACCCTTTCCTCTGCCGGTCGCAGGGCGCGGGAGGCTCTGGCGCTTCGAAAACAAGACGTGTACAGGCGCGCCAATCATGACTTCTGCAACCACATCCCTCCCAGACGCCAAGAAAGTCGGCATGGTCTCGCTCGGCTGCCCCAAGGCGTTGGTCGATTCTGAGCGTATCCTTACGCGCCTGCGCGCTGATGGCTATGCGATGAGCCCCGATTATGCGGGTGCGGATGTCGTGCTGGTCAACACTTGCGGCTTCCTCGACAGCGCCAAGGAAGAGAGCCTTGCTGCGATTGGTGAAGCCATCAGCGAGAACGGGCGGGTGATTGTTACAGGATGCATGGGCGAGGAGGCCGATGCGATCCGCGCCGCTCACCCACAGGTTTTGGCGGTAACGGGCGCACATCAATATGAGCAAGTGGTTGAGGCCGTGCATGAACACGCGCCCCCCAGCCAAGGGCCGTTTGTGGACCTGATCCCCCAGCCCGATGTGAAACTCACGCCGCGCCATTACAGCTATCTGAAGATTTCCGAAGGCTGCAATCACTCTTGTTCGTTCTGCATCATCCCAGACCTTCGTGGAAAGCTAGCCAGCCGCCGTATCGACGCAGTGCTGCGCGAGGCGGAGAAGTTGGTCGCGGCAGGCACCAAAGAGCTGTTGGTGATCAGCCAAGATACGAGCGCCTACGGCGTCGACACCAAGCATGACCCACGAGAGTGGAAGGGCCGCGAGGTCCGCGCTCATATGACCGACCTCGCCCGCGAGCTTGGCCAATTGCGCATCTCCGACAACCGCGCGCCGTGGGTTCGCCTCCACTATGTCTACCCCTACCCGCATGTCGACAATGTCATCCCGCTGATGGCTGAGGGGCTTTTGACCCCATATCTCGACATCCCATTCCAGCACGCCGCACCTAGCATTCTTAAATCCATGCGCCGTCCAGCGAACGAGGCAAAAGTGCTTGGCCGCATCAAAGCATGGCGTGACATCTGCCCTGATATTGCCATACGCTCCTCATTCGTTGTCGGCTTTCCAGGGGAGACGGACGCGGACTTCCAATACCTCCTCGAATGGCTCGAAGAGGCGCAATTAGACCGCGTGGGAGCTTTCCGCTTCGAACCTGTCGAGGGCGCGCGCGCCAACGACCTGCCAAATCCCGTGCCTGAGAGCCTTAAGGAAGAGCGTTACGCCCGGCTGATGGAAGTCACCGAGCGGATTAGCGCGGCCAAACTCACTGCAAAAGTGGGCCGCACTTTGCCGGTCATCATCGACGAGGTGGGCGAACCCGATGAGGACGGCGATATTGGTGCAACCGGACGATCTCAGGCTGACGCTCCGGAAATCGACGGCGCGGTCTACCTTCGCAATGTGCCTGAGGCATGTGCATCTGGTGACATCGTGGATGTTGCAATCGAAGACGCTGATGCACACGATCTTTTCGGCGTCATAATCTAGCGCCGTTTCGGCGTGACCTGTTTGCGGGGCCAGAGCAATGCTTATCGACATTCACACCCGGTTTTCGTTCGAGTTGGACCAGCCAACCGACGCCCTTTTGCAGTTTGAGGCCGCAGTCCTTGCCGACCAGAAGCTGCTGCGATCCGACACGCAATTGAGCAAGGCCGCTAATATAGCGCGCATTGCTGCGCATGATGATATTGGAGAGCGCCTCTGGGTCCGTGCTGAGGGCCGCTTCGATGTCGAATACACCGCCCGCGCCGAGTTGAACCGGGCGCGGCACGATCTGGGCGGTCTTGCAGCTCTCCCCCTCACAAATTGCCTGGAGAGGCGGTGCAGTACCTGTTCGATTCTCGCTATTGCTCATCCGACCAGTTTCACAATTTTGTCGATACCGAATTCTCCGGCACTTCGGGCGGAGCTCGAGTTTGTGCGATTTACAACTGGATTGCCGCCAATTTTGAATACACAGCCGGGGTGAGCGATCCGGGCACTGATGCAGCAGACAGTTTCATCCAGCGAAGGGGCGTCTGCCGCGATTATGCGCACGTACTGATAGCCCTTGCGCGCGCCTCGGCAATCCCGGCGCGCTATGTCACGTGCTACGCCCCCGGCGTCAATCCTCCCGATTTCCACGCCATCGCCGAGGTTTTTCTTGCAGACCCTGCCAGCAAGGGCAAAGGGGCCTGGCAATTGGTCGATGCAACCGGCATGGCCTCCTCGTATGATGCGGTGAAGATCGGTGTGGGCCGTGATGCAGCGGATGTGAGTTTCCTGACAACCTTCGGACCCAATCGTTTCGGCTCTCTGGAGGTCGAGGTGACAAGGTCATCGGATTAGCCCCCATTGGGGCACCGGCGTAAAGGTTAACTGCTTGCTCGAAGCACCATCTTCACCGGCACCCGCTGAACTTTTGGCAATTTGGTGCCATCGCTAAGAGCGCCCGCGACCGCTTCGACCAACATTCGCCCGGCCATATCGAGGTCCGGCTCGATAGTCGTGAGCGCTGGAGAGGTCATTTCGCTTGCCGGTATGCCGTCAAAACCCACCAGCCGCACATCGTCTGGAATGCTTTTGCCCGCTGCTTGCAATTCTTCGATCACACCAAACGCTAGCGCATCGCATACAGCAAACACGCCGTCGCAATTGTCATGCTGCGAGAGGAGTCTGCGGGCCGCCAAACGCCCTTCTTCGCGCCGATCACCTGCTGGCTCAATCTCGACAAGCTCAGCTTGGGCCCCATTGGCTCTTGCCCGCTGCAAAAACACCTCAGCGCGTTCGGCAAACTGGCGCTGGGGGCTGCCCAGCGAGCCGATGCAGACCAATTTCTTGGCCCCTTGCTGGGTCAAATGATCCGCCGCAGCTTTGGCACCCGCCTCGTTATCCGATAGCACCCGGTCAAGGTCGCCCAAAGGCGATCCCCAAAAAGCAACCGGCGCGCCTGTCGCTGACGCTGTTTCACCAACCCCTCGGAAGTAATCCCAAGCCGCCCGGTTGGCGGTCGTGCCGATAACAATAAGCCCCTCGGCCTGGCCCCGTTCGACATAATGGCCAAACAGCTTGTCTTTTTCTGCTTGGAGCGAAACCAAAACTTCAAGGCCTTGGTCCGCTGCCGCTGCGCAAATACCGCCCAGCAAAGCGTAAGAAAACGGGTTCACATCGCGCGCGCGCTCGCCCAGTTTGCAGATCACCACAACGGCCAAAGTGCCCGTATGCCCGCGCCTGAGCCGAGCAGCGCGTTCATCGACAAAATAGCCCATTTCACTGGCCGCGCTTATGACTTTTAGGCGCGTTGCTTCGCTGATGACGGCTGAGCCAGACAAGGCGCGGCTCACGGTTGACTGGCTCACGCCAGCACGCTCTGCCACATCAAAGCTGGTGACCCGCACGTTCCTGCGAAGATCGTCCACTGCCTGCACCCTTTTGCGAAAGTTGGTAATGCCATCCTTAATTTAGGCCTGCGCCTATTTGAATAGCTATGCAATCTATGGTCCACATCTAGCAGATACTGCTAAGGGGCGTAGGGCAATTTGTCAGATCATTGCCCGCTCCAAGGAGAAAAACACATGGCTGCATTCGAATTTGCTGCTGATCGGCTGCTTTTGTTTGGTGCAACCGGCGATTTGTCGCGGCGCAAATTGCTGCCTTCGCTGTGCGCGCTGGATGCCGATGGGTTGCTGCCTGGGGGCCTCAAAATCATCGGCACCGCACGAAGCGATCTTGATGACGCAGGCTTTCGCGATATGGCGCGCGCGGCTTTGGAAGAGTTCCTTCCCGCCGAGCGCCGAGGCGGAATGGCGGGATTTCTCAACCGGCTGTCCTATCAAGCGCTTGATGCGAGCACTTTGGACGGGTTTGATGATCTGGCCGCTAAAATCGAAGCTGCGGGTCCCTCTGATGGCGGCCTTGCAATTTTTCTGTCCACTGCGCCCAGACTGTTCGAGCCAACCATCGCAGGCTTGGAAAAAGCGGGGCTGACGGGTGAGAAGGTGCGCATGTGCCTCGAAAAGCCGCTGGGTACGGACCTCGATTCTTCGGCTGAGATCAATGACGCAGTGGCGGCCGCATTCCCGGAAGAGCGCATTTTCCGCATCGACCATTATCTGGGTAAGGAAACGGTGCAGAACCTCCTTGCACTGCGCTTTGCCAATATCCTGTTTGAGCCCATTTGGAACTCTAATGTGATCGAGCATGTGCAGATCACCGTGGCAGAGACCGTCGGGCTTGAAGGCCGGGTTGGCTTTTATAATGATGCGGGCGCTTTGAGGGATATGGTGCAGAACCATATGTTGCAATTGCTCGCGCTGGTGGCGATGGAGCCGCCGACCTCCTTCGATGCGACCGCCGTGCGCGATGAAAAGGTGAAAGTGCTGCGGGCGCTGCGTCAGGCCAGCGCTGGTGAAACTGTCACCGGCCAATACCGTGCGGGGGCAAGCGGCGGCGCGGCGGTGCCTGGCTATGACGAAGAACTGGGCGAGGCGTCAAACACCGAAACCTTCGTTGCGATCAAGGCGCATGTCGACAATTGGCGCTGGAAAGGTGTGCCCTTCTACATGCGCACCGGCAAGCGCCTGCCAGAGCGGGTGACCGAAATCCTGGTGCAATTTCGCAGTGTGCCGCACTCGATTTTCGAGGGCACAGGTGGCGGAGCGCTCCACCCCAACCGGCTGCTGATCGAAATTCAGCCCGATGAGAACATCACTTTGTCATTGATGGCCAAAGTGCCGGGGCTCGACGAAGACGGCGTGCGCCTGCGCGAAGTGCCATTGGCGATCACCATGCCCGACGCCTTTGCCGAAGCGCAGCGGCGCATTGCGTATGAGCGCCTCCTGCTCGACCTTATCAAAGGCGACCAAACGCTCTTCGTGCGCCGCGATGAAGTGGAGGCGCAGTGGAACTGGATCGACGGCATTCGCGCAAACTGGGAACAAGACGGCAAAAAGCCGCAAGGCTATATGGCGGGCACGTGGGGGCCTTCGGGCGCGGTGGCTTTGACAGAACGCGATGGAGTAAGCTGGCATGAGTAATCTCAATCCTGTCATCGAACGCGTAACGCAGCGCATTATCGAGCGCTCGAAGCCGTCGCGCGGCGCTTATCTGGAGCTAATGCAGCGCGAGGCGGACAGGCGGCCTGAGCGTTCGGCCGTATCGTGTTCGGTGCTAGCCCATGCTTTTGCCGGTGCTTTGGAAGACCAAGAGGCGCTCAAGAACAACCGCGGCCCAAATATTGGCATTGTGACGAGCTATAATGACATGCTCAGCGCCCACCAACCCTATGGCCGCTATCCCGACAGGATGAAGATTTACGCCCGGGAAAAGGGCGCGACATGTCAGGTCGCAGGCGCAACCCCGGCGATGTGCGACGGGGTGACACAGGGCGAGGATGGGATGGAGCTCTCGCTCTTCTCCAGAGACAATATCGCCATGGCGACCGGCGTTGCGCTCTCCCACCAGATGTATGACGGTGTGGCGTGTCTTGGAATCTGCGACAAGATCGTGCCGGGGCTCTTGATGGGCGCGTTACGGTTCGGGCACCTCCCCGCCTTGTTTGTGCCTTCTGGCCCGATGCCCAGCGGAATTTCCAACAGCCAGAAACAGGCGACGCGCCAGAAATATGCAAGCGGCGAAGTGGGCCGCGATGCTCTGCTTGAAAGCGAGCTTGCGTCATACCATTCACCGGGCACTTGCACCTTTTTCGGGACCGCCAACTCCAATCAGATGATGATGGAGATGATGGGCCTACACATTCCGGGCAGCGCTTTTGTGCAGCCGGGCACAAAGCTGCGCCAAGCGCTCGACCGTGCGGCGGTGCACCGTCTTGCTGAATTGTCGGGTACGACGGAGCGCACCCTTGCTCAAGTCGTCGATGAGAAGGCGATTGTGAACGCGGTTATCGGCCTCTTGGCCACCGGAGGTTCAACCAATCACGCGATTCACTTACCCGCCATGGCGCGCGCTGCTGGCATCGTGCTCGATTGGAGCGATATGGCTGAGCTTTCGAGCGCTGTCCCATTGCTCGCCCGTGTCTATCCCAATGGCTCTGGCGATGTAAATCAATTCCATGCAGCCGGCGGTATGGGCTATGTCATCAGCGAGTTGCTCGACGCAGGGCTTGCCCATGAGGACATTCTCACCGTTTGGGACGATGGGTTCGAGGCCTACACCAAAGAGCCGGTCGAAGATCAGCGCGCCGCGCCGCGCGAGGGAGAGGACGAAAGCAATCTCGTGGCAAAACGCGGGTTTGCCTATCGCCAGGTCACCGGAACACGTGACGACACCATGCTGCGCCCGGCCTCCGCCCCGTTCCAAGACGATGGCGGGATGAAGCTCCTCACCGGCAACCTTGGCCGCGCGTGTTTCAAATCCTCGGCGGTCGCCAAAGAGCGCTACACCATCACCGCCCCTGCCCGCGTGTTCCAAACACAAGAAGCGGTGAAAGCAGCCTTTCAAGCAGGCGAGCTCGACCGCGATGTTGTGGTAGTTGTGCGCTTCCAAGGGCCGCGCTCCAACGGAATGCCAGAACTCCACGGGCTCACCCCGTCACTGGGCGTGCTTCAAGACAAAGGCTTCAAGGTCGCACTGGTCACCGATGGGCGTATGTCAGGAGCTTCGGGCAAGGTGCCAGCTGCAATCCACTGCTCTCCAGAGGCGATGGACGGCGGGCCGCTGAGCCTTCTGCAGGACGGTGATGTAGTTACAGTGTGCGCCGAAAGCGGCACGCTAAGTACCGATGCCGACCTCAGCACGCGCACCCCCGCCTCCAACCCACCGCAAGAATGGGGTGTTGGCCGCGAGCTTTTCCGCATGATGCAATTGCAAGCGGACGAAGCAGAAAAAGGCGCATCGGCCATGCTGGTGGCAGCAGGGCTGTGAGTGGCAGCACACAAATTGTCACTGCTGATGTTGGCGGGACCCACGCCCGCTTTGCCATCGCAGACATTGCCGCAGGTGGCTCTATCACCCTTGGCGAGCCGGCCACCTTGCGCACGTCCGAATATGCAAGCTTTCAGACCGCGTGGGAGCGTTTTCGCGAGGTCCAAGGCGGCACGCTTCCTGACAAGCTCGCCATGGCCGTGGCGGCCAAGATCAAGCCTGACCTAATCCGCTTCACCAACAACCCGTGGGTGATCTATCCGCCCTTGATTGCGGAGCAATTGGGCGCGGGCGACCATGTGGTCATCAACGATTTCGAGGCGGTCGCTCACGCCGCAGCAATCGCTGGCAGCGACCAGTTCCTTCATCTCGCAGGCCCCGACGAGCCGCTGCCCGCCACCGGCACGATCAGTGTGCTTGGCCCAGGAACAGGTCTTGGCGTTGCGCATTTCAAGCGGCTTTCCCCCGCCCACTATCACGTGCAGGCAACCGAAGGCGGCCACGGTGATTTCGCGCCGCTCGACAGCATCGAAGACGCCATCCTCGCACGGCTTCGCCAGCGTCACACCCGCGTCTCAAACGAGCGCGTGGTCGCAGGTCCAGCCATCGTCGACATCTACGCCGCCCTTGCTGCGCTTGAAGGCCGCGCGATCATAGAAAAGACCGACGTTGAAATATGGACCGCAGGTACAAGCGGCAAAGACCCCCTCGCCGCCGCCGCCGTTGACCGTTTTTGCCTCGCGCTTGGTTCGGTTGCAGGCGATATCGCACTTGTCCAAGGCGCATCCGGCGTCGTTATCGCTGGCGGGCTTGGCTACCGTATTCGCGAGACGCTTCTTGCATCGGGCTTCGAAGATCGCTTTTGTGCCAAGGGGCGTTTTGCTTCGCTTATGGCGAGCCTTCCGGTCAAGCTTATCACCCATCCCCAGCCCGGCCTTCTCGGCGCGGCTGCCGCTTTTGCCCAAACAAATTTGGAGACCGAATGACCCTCCCCCTGAACACCGTCGATCATCTCTCCCAGCGCCTGCAAGAGCTCCATGCCCGCACGCGCGAGACCCCTTTGTTCAACCCCGTGTTTCAACTTGGGCTCGACTTATCACGCGGGCTTGAGGGCAGTTCACTCGATCTTGATGCGCTTGAAACTCTGGTCGAAGAGCTTGAGTGCAAGAGCCTCAACGCTCGCACCGCCAGGCTGCGTTCGTTGATCCAGCCCGACGCCCCTCAGACATTCGTAGCAGGTGATGCAGACGAAGACTTAGAGGCCTACCAAAAACGATGGGAAGCCCCCGCCTCCACGCGGTCTTCACGGCGCACCCGACCTTCCTGCTGACCCCTGCGCAGACAAACGCCGTCGCCCATGCAGCAAGCACTGGCACAGAAATCCACGCCTCGCCGGAGCTCAGCGGAGCGCAACGCCCGCAAGTGACACTTGAGTACGAACACGCCGAGGTCATGTCGGCGATTGCCCATGCGCAAGAAGCCCGCAACGCGATCGTGCGCGAGGTTTATGAACATGCTTTTGGTTGCTGGCCCGGCGAGTGGAAGGCGCTTCGCCCGATGCCGTTCCGGTTTGCCACATGGGTTGGCTATGACATGGACGGGCGCACCGATATTGCATGGTACACCTCAATCCGGTTCCGATTGTCCGAAAAGGCGCAGCGCCTGGCGCGCTATGCTGATGAACTTGCCGCGATTGATTCAGGGCATGCCCTCATCGCACGGCTCAAAACCGCAGGTGATCATGCCGCAAAGAGCGCTCAGGACTTTGCAGGCGACCTGTCCGCGCCCGAGGCTCTCTCCGATGCCGCAAACCGCCTGACCGCTGATGATCCGGCTAAACTCACGAGCCTTGAGGGGATTATCGCGCAGCTTGAGGAAGAGGCGCGAGGCGAAGAAAACAGCGCAAGAGCCGCCGATCTTCTCACCCTTGCCGCTGCTATGCGCGCCGATGGTTTGGGCATGGCGCATATCCACTTCCGCGTGAACGCCAAACAATTGCACAACGCGATCCGCATCCACTTGCATGAAAGTCCCGAGCTTGACCTTGCAAGCAAAGGCGCCGTTGCAACGCTGCGCCGGATGCTTGCGCAGGTGGAACCCAAACGCACGAACTTTGCCTCGCTCGCGATCGAAAGCTCGACCGCCACCCGGCAATTCCTCGCCATGGCTCAGATTTTGCAGCATGTAGACGCAGACACACCGATCCGCATGCTTATCGCTGAGTGCGAGCAACCCTCGACAGTGCTCGCCGCACTCTATCTCTCGAGGCTGTTCGGGATTGAGGGCAAGGTCGATGTCTCACCCCTGTTTGAAACCGAAGAGGCTCTGGAGCACGGTGGCCGCTTCCTCGAAGCATTGTGCAAGGAAGAGGCCTATCAGGAATATGCGCGCGGGCGGGGCCGTGTGTGCATTCAAACAGGCTTCTCCGATGCGGGGCGGTTCGTCGGGCAAATCCCGGCAAGTCTCGCCATCGAACGCCTCCAAGGCCGCCTTGCCCAAGCGATGGAGCGCAACAAGCTCACCGATGTCACAGCGCTCATCTTCAACACCCACGGCGAAAGCATGGGGCGCGGCGCCCACCCTTCCTCTTTTGCCGACCGGCTGACGTGGCCGCTCAGCCCGTGGGCGCGCAGCCGGTTTCATCGTCATGGCATTGGGCTTGAGGCCGAGGTAAGCTTCCAGGGGGGCGATGGCTATTTGCCTTTCGCAAACCCTACACTCGCCCGCGCAACGCTGACCCGGATCATAAACGATACGCCCGTGCCAGACGAAGTGTGCGACGACCCACTCTATAGCCGCACCGATTTAAGTCTCGATTTCTACCGCGCTATCCGCGCCCACCAACGTGCGCATTTGCGCAGCCAAACTTACTCCCGCGCCGTCACAGCCTTTGGTCTGGGGCTCCTCAATTCCACCGGCAGCCGCGTCTCGCGCCGTCAAAGCGACCTTAGCGCTGACCGCGATATGAACCTCAGGCAAATCCGAGCGATCCCGCACAATTCCATCCTTCAACAGCTGGGTTTCCCGGTCAACGTCATCGCCGGGATCGGCAGTGCAGCCGATGGAAACTACGAAGAATTGGCCGCGCTCCTCATCTCAAGCGAGCGCGGACAACAGCTCATGCGGCTCGCCCAAACATCGAATGCATTGGGAAGCATTAAGACCGTTGCTGCCTATGGCGAGCTGTTCAACTCTGCCTATTGGGCAAGCCGTCCTTACCGAGGGACAGAGCCGCATTTGTCGGGCGCGTGCGAGGTCCTGGCCGAATATCTGACGAAGGATGACCGCACCGGTGTCTACCGCCGCCTCGCCTCTCGCCTGCGCGTGGACACTCTCAAATTCCACCGGCTGCTGGACCATTTGCCAGCCGCAGAACGTGTTGCACTCAATCAGGACACGCGCCGCATGATCGGTGCCGCCCAATCCCTGCGTTTGGCACTGATGCAGTTCATCTTCCTGCGTGCCGTGTCAGTGCCGGTCTTCAGCCGGGCCAACGATATCAGCCGCGAGGATGTGCTGGAAATGGTGTTCTCGCTCCGGATTGACGATGCTTTGGCGCAAATGCGCCGGGCTTTCCCGGTGAAGTTCCCCTCGCCAAGCGATTTTGCGATGAACGCGCCTGCCGATTATCCCGACGCTGATACCGGGGGATACGGGGCGATTGCACGCGATTACATCGACCCGATTGAGCGTGCCTATGGCCTTATGCTGCGACTTTCCGTCGCCATCGCAAACCAGTTTGGAGCGCATGGATAGCAGTGAACTTTGGCACGCCAAAGGTCACAAAGCTTTACACGATCAGGCCTGCACATGTTAACATTTGCGGCCTATTGACGTCCCCGGAAGGGACGGTCACTTCTTAGTCACTAGCGGTTAAGGGCAAATAGCGGCATAATGGATGCATGATTAAGGGATTTCTTATTATGGCCTTCGGCAAACTTCGCCTTGCTACTGTCATTGGGCTTGTTGCGCTTACCGGCGGGGCAACTCTTGTCGTGGGACAACCGTCTGACGGTGATGTTGGCGAGGATGATCTGCGGTTTGCCCTCGATAATGAAGAGGTGATCCGCGCGATTGACCCGACAACTGGCGGAGATTCGCTGGTAATCGACCCATCGCTGCCAGAGCCTTACACTGGACCGAACGATGGCCTTCCTGAACTTCCTTCCGCATCACCGGAATTGACGCCTGCTACGCTGCAAGACGCGCCTGAGGGCGTAATTGACCCGCCTCGCGGGCCTGCTGCTCGCACGATCCCAGCACAAGCTGGTGATCTACCAGAGCTTCCGCCTGCACCTGCTGAGATCACGGCGCGTGCGATGGAGAACGCACCAACAACTGCGCCTCCAGTTTCGGCACCTACGCCTGCACCTGCGATTGCTCAGGCACCCAAGAAAAAGGCTTCCGAAGATCCTTTCGTGATCAACTCAATCCTGCCGATTGAGGGCACCATCCGTTACGGCGAATGGTTCTGGGACGAAAGCCGCGCTCCTGCAAAGGGCAAGCTGGTGATGACCGTCGACCTTGATGCGCGCGTAATCAGCGTTTTCCGTGATGGTCACGAAATTGGTACGGCGGTCGCCTTGCTGGGCACGACCAGCCACCCCACGCCTCTTGGTACGTTTCCAATCCTGACCAAGGAGAAGGACAACGTGTCGGAGAAATACGACAACGCTCCCATGCCATGGACCCTGCGTCTCACATGGGACGGCATTGCCATTCACGGTTCACCCGTTGCCAATGGCTTTGCCTCGCACGGCTGCATCGGGGTGCCGGATGAGTTCGCCGAGAAGCTCTTTGCCATTGCAAAGCGCGGCGACAAAGTGGTGATCACACGCGGCCAGATCGTCGGCGTGGGTGCAAAGCTGCTTAGCTAATGCACGCGCCTCGGCGGTTCCGGTGCGAACCGCCACACACGCATTTCAACACCGACCTTCGCGACTTTCTCGATGTCGCACCAGCAAAGCACACCGCCTAGAGACGCATTCTCACCGCGCCACAACCGGTCAGCGGCCCTACCCGCTTGGGTGCGGGTCACCCGCCCGCCAAGCTCGGCGACAATTCGCATGAGCGTCTCCACCTGAATGGCACGAGGGACATTGCAAAAATAACGGTATCGCGGGAGCCCATCGTGGCTTTCCTCAGCCGCCACCATCTCTTCCCAGTCGATTTGCGCATACCATTCAAGCGCGCGCCAACTCTCTGCCAAATGCTGCGCACTCGCTGCCAGAGCGTGAGCGCCGAGCCATTCGTGGTCGCGTAAATGTTGGCGCACACGGACCCTGTCGAAGGCGGGGTTGATGTTGGAGGGGTCGTTTGCAGGCGTGATGCCGCAAGCATCCACAACCGCTTCCAATTCCTCCTTGCGAAACCCCAGAAGCGGACGGCAAAGGGTCACATCTTCGTGCCCCGGAACAGTGCCAACCGCGCGCACACCGGCAAGGCCGGAAAGCCCGCTCCCCCTCGCAAGCCGCATCAACAAAGTCTCAGCGGCATCATCCATATGATGCGCCGTCGCAACCGCTCCTGCCCCATGCTCGCGCGCCCATGAACCAAGCGCATCATACCGTGCCTCTCGCGCCTTGGCCTGCACATTGCCTGAGGCAACTTTGACGGTGGCTTGAGTAAAAGGGACACTCAGAACAGAGCAGACGCGCGCAACCAAAGCGACCTCGTCGCCCGCCTCTTTGCGAAGGCCGTGATTTACGCTCATGACAGTGATTTCATGACGCATGGAGGCCGCAGCCAGGAGCAATAAGGCAAGGCTATCCGGGCCGCCCGATACAGCGAGACCAAGAGGCCCTTCGCGTTGGTCAACCGGCCACAGATGCGCAAGGGCGTCCTCAAAACGCTGAATCAGTTCCGGGTCAATTGCCTCAAGGTTAATCGCGGTATCAATGAGCGCCCCCTTTTGCCCCAAGCGGGGCTCAATTGTCGCAAGAGACCTTTTCGATATTGCTTTGATACTGGTTCGCGAGGCGCCCTGTCGCAATCGCAGGATAGGTCTCTCCGAATTCAGCCAAAGCGATACAAGCGCGGCGCGTATCGTCCATTGCAATCATGGATTGGGCCAGAAACAACAGGCTGTCAGGCGCGCGGCGGGCGGTACGGTCCGCCTGATAGTTGCGCAAGAACCAGCGCGCGGCCTCTTCTGGCTTACCATCGTCAAGGAACGCGCGGCCCAGCAAATTGCGGCCATATGTGATACGCGGATGGCTCGGGTACTTCTCTACGAATGACGCCAATTGCTGACGCGCTTCGGGAAAATATCCAGCATTCCACAGGCGAAAGCCATACGAATATTCGTCATCGCCCGCATCATCGGTTTGCGGTTTGGTGATCGCCTGAACGCCGGAAACCCGCTCAGCGCTTGGACCTGATGCGGCAGAAGTGCTGGGCGCTGTGTCCTGCGGAGTGCCGCCAGTGCCAGTATTGGTTTCCGCGCTCGTGCCGCCCCCTGTATCGGAACCAGAATCGGTCATCGCATCGAGATTGCTGTTTGTCGCCCCCCCGGTGATGCCCTCACTGCCCGGAACAGAGCGCGATGCGCCGCCGGTTTCAAGCGCAGTGATACGCGTATCGAGCGCCGACATCGCGTTGGCGTTTTCCTCGGTTTTTGCTGTCAACCGCTGGAGCTGAAGCTCCATTGCATCAAGCCGCGCCAAGATATCGGTCACCGCTGTGGTGGTTGGACGGGCGGAGGTGTTGGGCGTGGTTCGCGTTGGCGACGGGCCTGAATCGGGTGAGATAGAGGGCTCGAAGAAGCGCCCATCACCGCCTGGAAATACAGAGCGTTGCAGCGCGCGTATTTCAGCTTCAGCTTTGCGCAGACGTGCCTCGGTGTTGTCCTGCGCCATCGCAGGGATCGGGGTGGTCACGGTAACTGCCGCAGCGGTGAGAGCGGCCAATACCGGCGCAGCTCTGTTCGGGGCCTTTTTGAAAAGGGTGATTGCCGGGCTCAGTTTCATGACAGATCGTAGCTCCCTTATGATCATTCTTATGGTCATTGTTGCCAAAACGCTTTGGAGTGTGTGGCGCAGGGCAGATGAATACGGCCCGAATCCTGCCTAACCCCAGCCCCCAAGTCGAGCCCATGCTTTCACTAAACCGGGGAATGTACCGGGAATTGTGAGTTTCAGCAGGTGAACTGAGCTAACGAAAAGCGCGAAGTGACGCGGGGCACCTTATTGGCTAGCCACCTCAGCGTTCCTTGCAAGAAGCGCCTCGGCTGACACCTGCCCATCGCTTAGCGGGACCATTTCTGTCGCCAGAGGATCAACCGCCTGTCCGCCGATTGTAATGCTGAAGAAGTTAGGGCGGCCTGTGTTGATACGCGGGTCGTCTGCATCAAGCGGAACTTCGTATGTATCGCCGTTCACCATGACGCCCTCAAACAAGCGTTCACCGCCGTCCTCATAAAAACGAACCCAAGCCTCGTCGCCTGACATGGTAAGCACGACCTGACCCCCGGCTGCAGGCGCGCTTGCGGTTTCAGCGCTGGCCAGCTCTTCATCCGCGCCAGCGTCAACGGCTGCTTCAGCTTCATCAGCATCCGCAATGAGTGAGGGTAACTCAGCGCCCTGGCCAAAATACGTGCTGGCGAAGGCGATCACGCCCGCAGCAAGAAGCAGTGCAGCGATTGCCCCAAACCACGCGAGCCCACGCGAGGGTATCTTGGCGGCATCTCCCGGTTCCATCCCGCCCGCCATCATTGGTTGATGCAGCCCCCCTTCGGCAAGCTCCTCGCGCACGGCATCTGCGACCGATTTTTCATCAAGGCCAACGGTTTTTGCATAGCTGCGGGCAAAGCCGATCGCATATGTGCGCGAGGGCAGCGTATCGTACGCGCCTGCTTCAATCGCCTCAAGATGTCGGATCGGTATGCGAGTTTCCGCGGCGATGTGAGACAGTTCCATTCGGCGCGTATCGCGCGCGTTTCTCAACCGGTCACCAGCGCTCCCAACAGATGCATCTATTAAGTCTTCGGTGGCGGCTTCATCTGCCGTGTTGTTTTCGGTGTCCATCAACTCGCTTCACATTCGCGCCCAAGTGTTTTGTTTTGTTATGGCGCCATAGAAGCTTTGCGTTGGCAAGCGAGTCAAGGGATGGTGCGCGAAAACTTTGGCGACAAGGACGAATAGCGCCCGAATTTCGGCGGTCTGAGCCGTGTTTGAGACATAGCGATGATTCAAAACGCAGCTTTAGTCGATTTCAATTTCTCGCGCCTCCGCCCAAGCGCTCAATTCCTTGCGCAAATTGGTCTCTGGTTTGAAAAGCCACTGTGTCATTGCTTCGGTGATTTCAGCCAGATCGACCTTGCGCACCAACTCTTTGATCGGTCCGACTGCCGCTGGCGTAATCGAGAGGCGGCGATAACCAATTCCGAGCAACGCCAATGCCTCGAGCCGTCGGCCTCCCATTTCACCGCACACGCCTACATCCACCCCGCTTCCGACAGTCTCCCGCGAAACGCGGCGCAGAAACCGCAAGATAGGAATCGACAGCCAGTCATAGCGTTCTGCAAGCGCGGGGTTGCCTCTATCAGCTGCAAAGAGAAACTGCGTCAGATCATTGGTGCCGATCGACAGGAAGGAAAGACGTGGCAAGAGGAGGTCGAGCACCTCTGCCAGTGCAGGAACCTCAAGCATTGCGCCGAAATGGATCGCCTCGGGCACCGTTTTCTTCTTTGAGCGCAGAAAGGCGAGTTGTTCGTCAAACACCGCTTTTGCTGCGTCAAACTCCCACACTTCGCTGACCATCGGGAACATCACATAAAGCGAGCGTCCAGCGGCGGCTTCCAAAAGCGAGCGGGCCTGCGCTTTCATCAAACCTTCGCGTTCCAGCGCGAGGCGAAGCGCCCGCCAACCCATCGCGGGGTTTTCGTCCTGGCTGGCCATATCGGAGGCAAGATAGGGGACCGATTTGTCGCCGCCGATATCAACAGTGCGAAAAATCACTGGCTTGTCACCCGCCGCGTCGATCACATCGCGGTAAAGCTTCATCTGCCGCTCTCTTTGAGGCAAAGTGGCAGAGACGAGGAATTGGAACTCGGTCCGGAACAGTCCCACACCGTCTGCGCCCGTCATAGCAAGCGATCCAATGTCATCGCGAAGGCCTGCGTTCATCATCACCTGAATTCGGGTGCCGCATTTGGTGAAGGGCTCGACATCGCGCAGCTCAGCATAGGCGGCCTGCCGTTCTTTTGATTTGGCAAAACGCTGGGCAAAGGCTTCGGCCACAGGCGCTGCGGGACGAATTGTCGCCGTCGCAGCGGTCGCATCGAGCAGGATCTCATCGCCGTCGCGCACACACCCGCGAAGCCCGCCATTCCCATCGTTTGCGCGGCCAAGCACCGGCACACCCATGGCTCGCGCAACTATCACCACGTGCGCAGTGAGCGAGCCTTCTTCAAGGATCACGCCTTTCAATTTTCGGCGGTCGTATTCGAGCAATTCCGCAGGCCCCAGGTTGCGGGCAATCAGAATAGTATCCTTGCGAAGGCCCTGCTGTGCGGCGGTGCCAAGCTGGCCTGCGACAATACGAAGAAGCCTATTAGCAAGATCCTCAAGGTCATGCATCCGGTCAGCAAGCAGCGGATCATCAATCTCGCGCATGCGCATCCGGGTGTGTTGCTGAACCCGCTCGATCGCCGCTTCTGCGGTCAGGCCTGAATCAATCGCCTCATTGATACGCCGCGACCATCCTTCATCGTAGGCGAACATTTTATAGGTCGCGAGGACCTCCTCATGCTCGCCGCCAACACCAAAATCGGCCTGCGCAGAAAGACCGTCAATCTGCTCACGCATTTTGTCAAAAGCATTGTAGACGCGTTGCCGTTCCGCCTCGATATCATCGGCCACGACTTGCGTGATCTGCACACGCGGTTGGTGGAATGCGGCAACCCCGGCGGCAAGACCTTTGACCAGGGCCAGGCCATTGATAAGCTGCGGCCCAGACTGTTCACGGGTGAGACCCAGTGCCTCTTCCTCGTCAACCAATTCCGCATTGGTGATGAGCTCTGACAAGACCATTGCTGTGGTCTGCAACGCCTCGATCTCAACCGCCTCATAGCGTCGGGGATCGAGATGCTGGACACATAAGACGCCCACCGCCCGCTCACGGTAGACGATGGGAACCCCTGCAAAGGAGTGGAATTTCTCTTCGCCGGTTTCAGGCCGATACCGAAAGTCGGGATGAGCTTTGGCCTCTGCGAGGTTTAACGTTTCAGCCTTCTCCGCGATATTCCCGGTAAGACCCTCCCCGATAGCCATCCGGGTAACGTGCACCGCGCTTTTATTAAGGCCGCGGGTTGCGAAGAGTTCGAGCATACCCTCGCGCAAGAGATAGATCGAGCAGACCTCAGACGATAGGCTTTCGCCAATGATCTCGACCACATGATCAAGCTTTTCCTGCGCCCGCGCGCGCGAGGCCATCACATTGTGAAGGCGCGTGAGAATCTGGCGGGCTGCGTCAACGGCGGTCATTACAGGCTATGGCCTTAGCGCTCATAGGCGCAAACGCCAAGGTGAGCGCTCTGATTTAGGATAGTCGGCGCGGTAATCGCACAGAGCAGCACGTCAAAATGCATGACCTCAGCGCGCATCGCCTGCGTTAAAGGAAAGAAATCATGCGCCGCCGGTCAGCAGCGCGCGATCTCCTCCTTTATTTTAAGTTTCTGTCTTTTGATCGACTGGACCGCTGCCGCATCTGGAACTGGGCGAGCCATCTCTTCGCGGAGACGGGCTTCTAGCCCTGCGTGTTTGGTTTGGAGAGCATCCACATGGGTGGATGAGACGCCTGAAGAATGCGCGGTTGCCATATACTTGGTCTCCTATGTTGGTGTCGGGGGTTTGCCCCCGGTTGGCGACTCGATGCTGGGGCACGAGCAGCAGTCACGATAAAATCACATCTTGGGTGACTTGCAAAGTCCCCGCACCGATGTGAATCGACGACACCAAAGTTATCCAAGACTGGCCGTTCCACTTCAACCTGCGAAAAGCCCTTACGCAAAAGCCATGATAAACGAGGCCTTGCGATGCATCCACGAAGTCTTCATTGAAGCCGTGTGCGCCATACAGGCACTAGAATGACAATTGTAAAATTATGAACCGGGCTAAAGATAGTCATGAATGAGCAAGAGCTGCTGAAACGACTAGAGCTTTTAAAAACAGAGCACCGGGACCTTGATGCAGCAATTGCGGCATTGGTTGAGGCTGGAGCGAGCGATCAATTGCAGATTGCTCGCCTGAAAAAACGTAAGCTGCGCCTCAAGGATCAGATTGCGATCATCGAAGACACATTGTTGCCCGATATCATCGCGTAAAGCTTTGAAACAACTGGCAACGGGTTAAGCGCACGTCAGCGTTCGCAGGCGATTTATACGCCGAATTCCTTATGCGTAGCAATACCTAGAGGAACCACCTAATTGGCTAAGCATGGAAGGCTTATCGTCCCTGAACGAGACAAGCGAAAATCTTAGTGGGATAGTAACCTTAAGCCACTGGATTGCAGGGCCTTGCAAGAGTAGCGAATTAAGCGATGACGCAAGCAACGAATCTTTCGCGCCCGATTGTGGAAGCGCTTTACACCGAAGCACTCGTGCTCGCAGATGAGGTGCGAGCTGTGTTCGCGCGCGGCACGCATGAGCCAGAGATCGGCGAAGACACGATGACACGCCTCGCGCTGTCTACCGAGGGCCTGAAGACGACCACGCGCATGATGCATATCCTTGCATGGCTGCTCAATCAAAGAGCTTTTTTTCCGGTGAGCTTAGCGAAACGCAGGTGCGCCAGCACGGAACTTTGCCAGCGGACCGTCCTTCCGATGAGAAAGCGCTTGCCATTTTGGAGCCTGCGACATGCGATCTCATCGCTGAAAGCGAGCTTTTGCACCAGCGTATTTCGCGCCTTGATGACGCATGGCGTTCAGGGTTCGAAATGGCGTCTCCAGCCCGCGCTATCCACTCGCGGCTTAAACGTCGTTTGAGCGATCTCACCATGTAATCACTCAAGGGTTCGACAGCTCCGATGAAGCCCGGGACCTAAACAGCGCTTAGCGCCTTCTTCCATCGCGCAAGCCTGTCTTTACGCACCGCGCCGCTGAGAGTGGGTTCAAATGTGGTGAGCCCGCCGCGCATAGCATCCGCAGCGGACCCAATATCGGGATATAGACCTGCTCCAGTCGCAGCCAACATCGCTGTGCCAAGCGCAGTCGTCTCGACAAATTCGGGCCGCTCCACCGTGATGCCAAGCATGTCAGCAAGGTCCTGCGCCATCCAGTCGTTGGCCGACATGCCGCCGTCAATCCGCAAAGTCTGCCACCTTGTGCCGTCCGCTGCGAAGGCCTGCGCCAAATCGTGCGTCTGATGCGCCATCGCCTCGAGAGCCGCCCGCGCGATCTGCGCTTTACCGCTGGCAAAGCTGAGCCCCGTGATCACAGCGCGTGCGCCGGCGTTCCAATGCGGCGCGCCCAGCCCGGAAAGCGCCGGAACAATTGTGACGCCTCCGCTGTCGGGAATAGACCGTGCCAGCGCCTCGGTCTCGCTCGCGGCCCCCACTATGCCCAAACTGTCGCGAAGCCATTGGACGAGGCTGCCGGCAACAAAGACCGAGCCCTCGATCGCATAAGTCCGCTCGCCGTCGATCTGCATCAGCACAGTGCTCAGCAGGCGATTATCCGATTTGGGCATTTCTGCCCCCTGATTGGTGAGTACAAATGCGCCTGTTCCGTAAGTCGCTTTGGTTTCGCCCGGAGCAAAACAAGCCTGACCGATAGTCGCTGACTGCTGGTCTCCGGCAAGCCCTGTGATCGGGATTTCGCGCCCGAATAGCGAGGCGTCGGCCCGAGCCAGATCACCTGACATGTCGACAACCTTGGGAAGCGCGCCCATTGGCACTCCCAGCAATTCGCATAGGCCCTCATCGAACCCTGCATCCGCAAGCCCCATCAATAGCGTGCGGCTTGCATTGCTGGCATCGGTAATATGCGAGGCCCCGCCCGACAATTTGAAAGTGAGCCAGCTTTCCACCGTGCCAAACGCCAAAGTGCCAGCATCCGCCGCCGCGCGCACCGCAGGCACATGGTCGAGCATCCAGCGCATTTTGGTGCCCGAGAAATAGGGGTCCAGAAGAAGGCCGGTTTTGGCCTGCACATGAGGTTCATGTCCCGCAGCGCGCAGCTCCTCGCAAAATGGAGCTGTGCGCCGATCCTGCCAGACAATCGCCTTAGTCAGCGGCTGACCGCTTGCCTTATCCCACGCAACAACAGTCTCGCGCTGATTGGTGATGCCAATCCCCGCGATCATTGCCGCGCCGCCAGCCTTAGGGATCACACTTTGCACACACGTCAACGTCTTTGCCCAAATCTCTTGCGGCTCGTGTTCGACCCAGCCGTCTTGCGGATAATGCTGCGTCAGCTCTTCCTGAGCGCTCGCCACAAGCACGCCGTCGCTTGCAAATAGCATAGCGCGGGTGGAAGTGGTGCCTTCATCAAGGACAAGAACATAATCAGACATGGCGAACCCTTATCAAGCCTTGGTTCTTAGCCGCTTACCCACCCCTACTCCCTCCCGCAAGCGGGAGGGGAGCGAGACTTGGCAAGACCTTACCGAAGTTGGCCGGTGCTTAGTCGCAGCGGGGTGGGCCTGCCCTCGACACAGACCGTCCATGACGGCATATGAAAGCGCTATGGCAAAGATACCCCCAAAGCCCTGGCCGACAGGTCTTGCTGATCCGGTCGAACCGCTTGTGATGCGCGTCCTTGCGCCCAATCCATCGCCCTACACTTACACCGGCACGCAGACTTATGTGGTGGGAGACCCCAGCGGCCCAGATTGCGCGGTGATTGATCCAGGGCCCAATGAAACGCCGCATATCGAGGCGATTTTGGCGGCTGTCGGAAAACGCACCATCAGCGCGATCATGTGCACCCACACCCACCGCGACCATTCGCCCGCCGCCGCGCCCTTGGCACAGCAGACCGGCGCGCCCATCGTTGGCTGTGCACCCTTGGTGCTCAAAGTGGATGGCCCGCGCTCAGACGAGGCGTTCGACCCGACCTATGAACCAACCCGTGTCCTCGAAGACGGCGAACAAATGCGCGGGACCGGCTGGACCCTGACAGCCGTTGCGACGCCGGGCCACACCTCCAACCACCTGTGTTTTGCATTAGAAGAAAGCGGTTCACTCTTCACCGGCGACCACGTCATGGGCTGGTCCACCAGCGTCGTCATCCCGCCCGACGGGGACATGGGCGATTATATGGCGAGCCTTGAGAAGCTTATGGCACGAGAGGACAAAGTCTACCACTCAGCCCACGGCGCCGCGATCACCAAGCCGCAGCAACTGGTACGCGGCATGATCGGTCACCGCCGCCAACGCGAGAACCAGATCCTGCGCCTGATAAGTGAACGCGCACGGCCCGTGGCCGAGTTCATACCCGATATGTACAAGGGTCTGGACGAGCGGCTTATCGGAGCCGCTGAGATGAGCGTCACTGCGCACCTTCTCGACCTTGAGAAGCGCGGGCTCGTAACCGAGAAAGCAGGGCAATGGCAGACAATCTGAGAACCGCCGATCCGATTGCCGCCGAAACAGCACCCTTGGCACCGCCTGTCCTAGCCGATGGCGGCAGGCTGTCTTTGCGCGGGGAGAAGACACTCGCGCTGATCGCCGTCGTGCTCTTCCTCGCGACGCTTTTCCTCGGCTGGCGCGCCTACGTCTATCAAGAGGAAGGCGATCCAGTGGCGAGCGCCATGCTAGCCTTTGAGAAGCAAAATTCGCTCGTAGTCTTCTCAAGCCGCTTCGAAGTGGTGGCCGAAAGCGTCAACACGCGCAGCGTAGCGGGCGTCAATGTCGACCTTCTCGAAACACGCCAGGCCGCGATCATCCCGGCAAGTGTCGAATACCGGCTCGATCTCTCTGGTATGGATGCAGGTGCGTTCGCATGGGACGAAGTGGCTCAGACCCTGCGCGTCACTCTGCCCCAATTGCAAACATCGCGGCCCAACCTTGACGAGGCCAAGGCGCGCATTTTCACCGAAGGCGTATGGGTCACACGCGATGCGGCCCGAGAGCTCGCTTCAAACAATTCCGAGCAGGCAGAGCGCCGGGCGAGTGAGTTTGCCAAGAACCCAGAAGTCCTGGCGCTTGCCCGTAGTGCCGCTCGCGAGGCAGTGCGCCAGAACCTTGCCGTCCCGCTGGGAGTTGCTGGCTTTGATGATGCGCGGATTGAAGTGCGTTTCACAAACGAGAACTGAGATAGATTATTCGCCCAAAGCCGTGCGCAGCGCAGCCACCCGCGCCGCATTGGCTCCTGCATCGGAGTAACCCACTCGGCTTGCAGAGCGCACATGCACCTTCGCCTCACCGCGCCTGAATTCGGCATCATCGACAAAGCCGAAGACGGCAGATTTGAACTCGGCAGAGATGTAGTTGTCGCTGGTGTTTGTCACGCTCCCGCCCTGCGCTGCAAGAGCTGCAGGCAATTTCTCCCACTCAGCGAGCGAGAAAGACTGCGTTGCGGCATCGGCGCGGGTGTCCTCCTCGCTGCTTACGCAATTGGGCGAGTCTGGGCACGGCGAAAGACGGCCATCAACGAGGCCGGGTGCAGTTCCCCCTTGCGACATGAGCCCAAGGACAAAGAAGCCGCACGCGCCAAGAACCACAAGTCCGAGGATGGTGCCGCTTAACACTTTCAGAATTTTCATCGCGTTTCTCTAAAACTAAGCTGATGTACCGAGTACTTTCGCAAAATCCTCAGCCAGTTGGAACTTCTGGATTTTGCCCGAACCCGTCAGCGAGAACTCGGTCATCCAAACCCAATGCGCCGGGGTCTTTTGCGGAGATAAACGCTCGCGTACAAAGGCCTTGAGATTATCGTCCGTAGGTCGCTGCGCACCGTCCGCCAGGCGCATAAAGCACACCACAATCTCGCCCCACTTTTCGTCAGGCACGCCGGCTACGGCGACCTCAGCAATCGCAGGGTGCTCGATCATCGCGGCCTCGATTTCGGCGGGAAAGAGGTTTTCACCGCCTCTGATGATCATCTCTTTGACGCGGCCTGTAATCTTCACATAACCGCGGGCCGAAATACTTCCCAAGTCGCCTGTATGCAGCCAACCGTCCTCGTCGATGGTCTCCGCTGTGGCCCCTGGATTGTCGTTATAGCCCGCCATCATATTGAAGCCGCGCATGCAAATCTCGCCCTGCTCATCGACGGCGCATACCGTGTTGTCGGCAGGATTGCGGATGGAGACTTCCATATGGCTGCACGGCTGGCCGATGGTCTCCATCAACTCCGCGCCCGTGTCCGTTGGCCATGCGCCCGTGATCGCTGGGCTGGTCTCTGTCTGGCCGTACACAATCAGGATCGGCACGCCGAACACCTTCTGCGCTTCCCGGTTGAGTTCTGGCGCCACCATCGCCCCGCCTGACAGCACGGTCTTCACGCTCGACACATCGGTGCCGGTCGCTTTGGCCGCCTCTATGATGGCAAAGAGCATGGTTGCAACGCCGCCCAGCACTTCTGGTTTCTCGCGCTCAATCGCTTTGGCCACCGCCACCGGATCGAACAGCGAGACCAGCATCAATGTACCGCCGCGCGCGAAAGTGCCCAGCACGCACACCGCACTGCCCGCCGTGTGGAACAGCGGGAAAGGACAGGTCACTTTGTCGCCCACACCGATGTTCCACCGCTCAAAAATATCCCGGTTCGATTGGACGAGGCCATGTTGATGCAGCAACACGCCCTTGGGAAAACCCGTGGTGCCCGATGTGTATTGGATCATCACAATATCGCGCGGCTGCGACCCGCGCAGTTCGCCGTCATTCTCGCCCGCGAACAGCTCACCATGATCGGTCATATCGAGCACATATTCAGACGCCGCGAGACCGGCCGCCGCCTCATCCACCACGGGACGCAGCGCAGAGCCGCGCACATTGGGCTGATAATACACCGCGCCCGAACCAGATTGTTCGAGCACATAACGCACCTCGCGCGCGATAAAGCTGGGGTTGACGGTGACGATCACCAACCCCGCCATCGCCGCGCCCATCTGTAAGATCACCCACTCAGGGCAATTGCCGCCCATCACCGCAATGCGCGTGCCTTTCGGATGGCGCGATGCCAGCGCGCGCGCCGCCCGCTCGCTATCCGCCAAAAGCTCAGCATAGGTCCAATCGCGCCCTGCGCTCCCGTCGGGCAAAAGCTCACGCAAGGCCAGCGCGTCAGGCCGCGCCTCTACTTGCTCGCGAAGCACGCCTTCGATCGTGCGCTCTTTATACTCAGTGTCAGCCTGCGCCGGGCAATAAGCCTCCTTGAGATCAAGCTCGTACATCGTGTTTTCCCTCTCTCACTGCCTGCAAAGCTAACACACTGTGCGCGAGAGTCATTCGCAAACTGAACTCTCGCAAAACGGCGCAATCATGCCTATATCGAGCGCAACAAAGTTAGCAGGGATGCATCCATGAGTTTCGAGACCAAAGTGCCAAGCGGGGAAGAACTCCACGCGGAGATCAAGCGCCTTAAGGAAGAGCGCAACGCGGTGATCCTCGCGCACTATTACCAGACGCCCGATATTCAGGACATTGCCGATTTCGTGGGCGATAGTCTTGAGCTGTCGCGCAAAGCGGCAGAGACGGATGCGGACGTAATCCTGTTCTGCGGGGTCAAATTCATGGCCGAAACCGCCAAGATCCTCAGCCCTGAAAAGACCGTGATCCTGCCCGATATGGACGCGGGCTGCTCATTGGAAGACAGCTGCCCGCCGGAGAAGTTTAAGGCTTTCCGAGAGGCAAACCCTGATCATATCGCGCTCACCTACATCAATTGCTCGACCGAAGTGAAAGCGCTCTCGGACATTATCGTCACCAGCTCCAGCGCCGAGACGATCCTTGCGCAAATCCCGGAAGATCAAAAGATCATCTTTGGCCCAGACCGTCACTTGGGCGGTTGGCTCTCTCGCAACTTCAATCGCGAAATGCTGCTGTGGCCGGGCGTTTGCGTCGTGCACGAGGCGTTTTCCGAAACCGAGCTTCTAAAGCTCAAAGAACAACACCCCGGCGCGCCTGTGGCTGCGCACCCCGAATGCCCGCCAGCGATTGTCGACCACGCCGATTACGTCGGCTCAACCAGCGGCATTCTGAAATTCGCGCAAAGCTTCGAAGGTGACACTCTGATCGTCGCGACCGAACCGCACATTATGCACCAGATGGAAAAGGCTCTCCCTGAAAAAACCTTCATCGGCGCGCCCGGTGCCGACGGCAACTGCAACTGCAACATCTGCCCCTACATGGCGCTGAACACGATGGAGAAGATGTACACGGCTCTACGCGACCTAGAGCCGCGGATCGAGATGGACGAGGAGCTGCGCTTGGAGGCGAAGAAGAGCCTTGATCGGATGCTCGAGATGGCCAGCGGAACCGTGGGTCAGGGCGATTTGGGCTTTGTGAAGTTCACAGGGTGAACTCGCGCTCCTCACGCTAGGTTCAGCGTTCCAACCCTAAGCCTCAGGCGCATGGGAGGGCTTTGGAAACTTCTGAGCTGGCTGGTTGCCCTTCCTACACTGGCGGGGTTTTTCCTTTGTGTTGGAGCAGCGCTTCATGTCCGAAATGCGGTTGAGAAAGGCGCACTTTCCGTAACGGGCATCACCTGCGTCTCAGAGGGCGACGCAGAGAAACTTCAATCTGACGAAGCAACACAGATAGAAGACTACTTCTTCATCTGGCAGATTCATGAGCACTACTATGCTGGCCAATACACTGGACCCGCCATGGGTTGGCGTGGGGCTTTGATCCAGCTCGGTTCTCGTTTGGTTTTCACATCAAATGAGAGGAACAGGCTGACGCGAGAGCATTTTCTCAAGATGGAGGAGTGCCCACTCACCGCTCTCCGCTCTCCGCTCTCCCCGAACGTCCATTGCCACTTTAGGTTTCACCCCCAATTCGTCATCCTGAACTTGTTTCAGGATCCATTTTTGAAATCAGCGCAGGTCTGCGAGATGGATGCTGAAACGAGTTCAGCATGACGGTTAGAACAGGCAGGCTAGGACCGCCCCTGTGCAACCCGCGCCACCACTAGCGCTGACCCCAAAAGAAGCATCCCCGCCACGTCCAACGCGCTCAGCACTTCGTCAAACGCAAAATACCCAATCACCGCAGCAATCGCCGGCTGGGTCAGAAGGGTCAGGCCTATAATCAACGGCGGGAAGTGGCCTAGCGAATAGACCATCAGACCTTGGCCCACGAGCTGGCTGGTCACAAACAGCACGATAATCGGCGTCCAATCGGTCGGCCACACCGGCTCTCCCAGCATCAGCGCTATGCCAAGCAAATAGGGACAGGCGAAAATGCTCACCCAGACAAGCAGGCTCCATGAACCATATTGCGCGCGCTCCTTTTGCAAGGTGAGGAGGTACACCGCGTAAAGAAGCCCTGCCAAAATGCAGAACAGGTCGCCGACGAACGTCTCAGCAGAAATCTCCAGAGAGCGCCCCAGCAATATCCCTGCCCCGCCCAGCGCACAGATGATCGCGAGCCACTCAAACCCGCGCGGCATCATGCGGGCGACGATAAAGCCCCAGAACAAGAGGATGATCGAGCCGCCATTGCCGAACAGCGTCGCATTGCCCAACCGCGTCATCTCGATCCCGATGTGCCAGCTGGCAAGGTCGCTTGCAAAAGCGATGGAGCCAATCGCCACCACGATCAGGGTCTTTTTGGGAAGGCCGCGCATGGGCTGCCCCGCCATTCGTGCGAACAGCACCAGAAACGGGAGCGCCAAAAACAAACGCCAGAAGGCCGAGCTTACCTCGCCCGTATCGGCAAGGCGCACCAACCACGGTCCCATGGCGAGCGCCACATTGCCCAGCAAAAGTGCGCTAAAAAGCATGGCTGATCGCAAAGTATCCGAGCTTTCGCTTGGCCCATTAGCGGGTGCTTTTGCATCTTCCATCCTTGCGCACTAGCCCGATCATCTCCAAGTGAATAGCCAAATGAAACTGACCCTAAGGAGTTCCGCACATGCCAGAGACGCATCACCCCGCTCTATTCCAGCCGCTCAAAATGGGCGCTCTGGAGGCAAAGAACCGCATTTTCATGGCCCCACTGACCCGCGGCAGAGCAGCTGATCCAATGTTTGTGCCCAATGAAATGATGGGCACCTATTACAAGCAGCGTGCAGGCGCAGGGATGATCCTGACCGAGGCTACGGGCATCAGCACTGAAGGTCTCGGCTGGCCCTCTGCCCCCGGCATCTGGTCTGACGAGCAGACCGAGGCGTGGAAGCCTATTGTTGAGGGCGTGCATGAAGCAGGCGGGCTTATTTCCTTGCAGATGTGGCATATGGGGCGGATCGTTTCTTCTTACTTCCTGAACGGCGAACGTCCGTTCTCTGCGAGCGAAACCAAGGCTCCTGGCGAGGCACACACCCCTGTGGGCCGCCAAGAATATGATGTTGCGCGCGCTATGACTCATGATGATATCAATCGCACTCTTGACGATTACCAGCGCGCCGCTGAAAACGCGAAAAAGGCCGGGTTTGACAGCGTCCAACTGCACGGCGCGAATGGCTATCTGGTCGACCAATTCTTGCGCGACAGCACCAACCTGCGCAAAGACGAATACGGCGGCTCGCCTGAAAACCGCACCCGCTTTATGCGCGAGGTTTTGGAGCGCCTTATCGATGTATGGGGCGCGGACCGTGTTGGCATTCGCCTCTCTCCCAATGGCGAGACTCAAGGCGCAGATGACAGCGATCCTGCCAGCATCTTTGGCGCGGCAACCAAGGTGATTGAAGAGCTTGGCCTCGCCTATCTCGAGCTTCGCCAACCGGGGCCCAATGGCACCTTTGGTCAGACCGATGTGCCCAAGCAGGATAAGCTTATTCGCGGGCTCTACTCCGGCGCGCTGATCCTCAACTCGGACTACACCGCCGAGGAAGGCGATGCCGATGTGTCGAGCGGACGCTGCGACGCGGTGAGCTATGGCCGCCCGTATATTTCCAACCCAGACCTCGAAAAACGGATCGCAGCAGGCGCCCCGTTCAACCCGAACAAGGACGTGCCCAAAAGCTGGTATTTCCCAATTCCGGAAGGCTACATCGACTATCCGACGATGGAAGAAGAGGCAGCGGCTGCAAACGCGGCCTAAGCCAAACGCATTCTATTCAGAGGCCGGGCTTTCATCGGAAGGCTCGGCCTCTTGCGTTTGAGGTTCTGACACTGGCTCTGGTTCTGGCTCTGATTCTGCTTCAGATTGAGGTTGAGGCATCGATGGGCCTGCTGTTTCCTGCTCACCGGGTTCGGGCCGTGCAGGGGGCGAGGTCGAGGTAAGCTGATCAAGCGGGATCATATCATCGCTGATCGTGCCGCCAAGGATTTCACCAGCAGCTTCGCCGCCGGATTCGGCCGAGACCGCTTCAGAGGCCTCCTCCTCGCAAGCTGTCAAAACAAGCGCTGCAATCAATGGAACCCAAAGCCTTGTCATTTTCTACATGCCCTTAACCGGGCCGCCTCAAGCGTACCCAAAAATCCATCAGCGCGCGCCATCAACGCCTCATCCCATTTATCCGCCGAGACCTTTTTGCCGAGCCGCGCCAGGCTAGTCACGCCAAATTCGTCGATGCCGCATGGCACAATTCCGTCAAAGTGCGACAGGTCCGGATCAAGGTTCACCGAAAACCCGTGCATCGTGACCCAGCGCCTCACTCGCACGCCAATCGCGCCAATTTTCGCCTCGCGCCCGTCGATATCTTTGCACCAAATGCCAACACGTCCCTCTGCCCGCCACGCTTCAATGCCGAAATCGGAAAGCGTGTCGATCACCCAGCCCTCAATCGCATGGACAAAGCAGCGCACATCCTTGCCGCGTTTGTTGAGATCAAGCATGAGATAGCCCACGCGCTGTCCCGGCCCGTGATAGGTATAGCGCCCGCCGCGCCCGGTCTCGACCACATCAAAGCGCGGATCGGTGAGCTCAGCGGGGTCAGCGCTCGTCCCAGCGGTGTAGACAGGCGGGTGCTCGAGCAGCCACACCTGTTCCCGGGCATCGCCCGCAATAATCGCATTGTTGCGCGCCCCCATCGTCTCCAGCGCATACACATATGGTACGGGCGCGCTGTCACGCTGCCACTCGAGGCTTGATGCGCTTAAGACTTGGGGCAAAAGTTGGGCGGTGCTTGCCATCCTTCCCGGGTGAAGGCAATGTCGATCAAAATCAAGAAACAATGCGCAGCAATCTGCGCTAAGGGGGCACCGATGAATTTCGACATGAACTCTTGCTGGTCGCGCGCGGTTGAGCTGATCCAAGCAAATTTCCAGCTTTTGTTGATTGTCGCAGCGGTTTTCCTGCTGCTCCCCAACATCGCGCTCTACATGTTCATCCCCGATATGCAGACCTTGGTTGATCCAACCGCTGATCCCGAAGTCGTAGCTGCGCAAATGGCGAGCTTTGCAGGGCCGCTGATTTTCGGCGGTCTCTTCTCGATCGTGATGCAGTTTGCAGGCAATGCATCCATGATTGGCATCATGAGTGACGCCCGCCCCACAGTAGGGCAAGCGATCAGTTCCGGTATCAAGACCGTGCCCAGCCTCTTCGTCATCGCGTTGATTTCATTTCTTATCTATATGCTTGGCGCTATTGCAATTATCCTGCCCTTTTCGCTTCTCGGCGGGCTTGCTGGATCGACACTCATCGGCGCCATCGGCTTTATTCCAGTGCTGATTTTTGTCGCATGGCTCGGGGCGCGGGTTTCGATGTCGCTGCCAATAATGGTGCTCGAAGGCACGCTGAACCCAATCACCGCTCTGACTAAGAGCTTCGCCATCACAAAGCCCAAGCAGTGGCCGATCACCGGCTTTTGGCTAATCATCATCGTTGTCATGGTTGTTGCCAGCCTTATCTTTACAAGTGTCTTTGGCCTTGTCGCAGCGATTGCCGGAACAGGCACCGCCGCAGCCCTTATCTTGGGGCTAGCCAGCGGCATTACCGGGATGGTTTATGGCATCGTGCTATGCGCTATCGCTGCTGCAATGCACGGCCAACTGACAGGGCCCAGCGTCGCGGCAATTGAAGACACATTTGGATAGGCACCGGGGCCAAAGCTCAGCGTGCCTAGAGCAATCACCAATTGATCGATTGAGGCGAGTGGCCTAGCGGGATTGACAATGTCCAAGCCCGAGCCCTCTCAAACATCCGCTAACCCTCAGATAGCGACAGCCCCTAACGCCATATCCAATGGGCGCATGGCTCTTTTGTTCACGGTCATGCTCGTGACAGCGGCGGGCAACACTGCGATGCACTCGGTGATGCCATCCATCGGGACCGCTCTAGAAATCAACGATGTATGGGTGAGCCTTGCTTATTCATGGTCAGCGCTATTGTGGGTCGCGTGCGCTCCGATCTGGGCGAGGCGCTCTGATAAGCGCGGGCGCAAGGCGATGATGGCTCTGGGGCTGGTCGGCTTTATCGCCAGCATGGGCCTATGCGGGCTTGTATTGTGGATGGGCTTCGCCGGTTGGATAACGGGTCTTACCACGCTGTTCCTCTTCGCCCTCGCCAGAAGCGCCTATGGCGGATTTGGCAGCGCTGCACCGCCTGCTGTCCAGGCTTATGTAGCCTCGCGCACCTCGCGATCTGAGCGCACAAAGGCGCTCTCCCTTGTCGCTTCAAGCTTTGGACTTGGCACGGTGGTGGGCCCCGTTCTGGCCCCGCTGATGATCATCCCGTTCTTTGGCATTGGACTTACCGGACCCGCATGGTGTTTTGCCCTGATTGGTGTTGCGACACTTATCCTTTTGAGATTGCGGCTGCCCAATGATGAGCCCAAGTTTGCAGCGCGCGGCAAAACGTTCAGCGACCCCCATTCTGGCGCAAACGATACCGATGATATCGAGGAAGAAGAAGAAGACGACGACGAACAAGCGGCGGCCGAAGTAGCCGCGGGATCAGCCGGCTTGCCAATTGGCGAGCAGAAACGCCTAAAATGGTTTGAGCCGCGCCTTCGCCACTGGGTCATCGCCTCGCTTGCTGGCGGACATGCACAAGCTATGGTGATGGGCATCGTCGGGTTTCTTGTGCTCGACCGGTTAGGGCTTCGCAGCGATTTCACCGAGGGTGCCAAGATTGTGAGCCTAGTCATGGTGTTTGGCGCAATCGCGACCTTGCTAGCGCAGTGGGGCATCATCCCCCGCTTCAAGATTGGACCGCGCGCAGCGACCATATCGGGCCTAATCGTCGCTGCTGTTGGCGCCGCCATCTTGGGATTGGCTGAGACGCTGGTTGGTCTTTCGTTAGGCTATGCGACCGCCTCTCTTGGCTTTGGCCTGTTTCGCCCCGGCACAACCGCAGGCACCTCGCTTGCGGTGAGCAAAGCTGAGCAAGGCCAAGCCTCCGGCATCACAGCAAGCGTTGCGGGGGCAAGCTTTATCTACGCGCCGGGCCTTGGGGTTTGGCTCTATTCAGTCGGCGACTGGATCGGGTTTGGCTCAATCATCGCGCTGTGCATCGGCGTTGCGCTTGTCGGTTCACGCTATTTGGTTGCAGACGAAGTGCTGACAACGGACCGCGAAGCGTTCGACTAAACGCTAAAGAAGGTCTTGAACCTTTTCCTGAGGGCGGCAGATCGCAACGCCTTTCTTTGTCTCCACGATTGGGCGTTCGATCAGGATAGGGTCAGCAGCCATCGCCTCCAACACCGTATTCGCATCAGCCCCGGTAAGACCGCGCTCTTTCGCATCGGTTCCGCGAATACGCAGACCCTCGCTGGGGGTGATCCCGGCATCAGAATAGAGTTGAGCGAGCTTCTCGCGCGTTGGCGGCTCTTTCAGATACTCAACTACCGTCACCTCAACACCGTCGGTTTCCTCAAGGATCGCGAGGGTTTTGCGCGAAGTGCCGCACTTGGGATTGTGCCAGATGGTCGCTTTCATGCCTTAAAAATCCTCGTGTCAGGTCCAAACGGAAGGTTCTTCTGGCTGCTTTCTCTAACCCAGATGAGACCGAAATACCACATTCTATGACAATGCGAATAATTCGCAAGAAAGAGCTTGCAGATGCGAATGGTTTTCAATAGCGAAGCTGCCGGACACCGATTTTAGGGGAATATTTTGACCAACCACCTCGCCAAAGCAGCGCTTCTTGTCACTTGCGCAGCAATTGCATTTCCTGCCGCTGCCGAAAACAAAGCTGAAAGCGCTCCAGAGCAAGGATCAGACCTGATCGCAGCACCCGGCCCAATCATGGAGACACAGGGAGATGATATCCTCGTCACGGGTGACATTCTCCAATCCTCTGCGGTTAACTCGGTCAAGACCCCGACACCGATTATCGACATACCGCAAAGCCTTTCGATCACTACAGAAGAGCAGATCATTAGCCGGGGTTTTGATGCGATCGAAGATATCGTGCTTTACACGCCGGGCGTGACCCAGTCACAGGGCGAAGGGCACCGTGACGCGGTGGTTTTTCGCGGTGTGCGTTCGACAGCCGATTTCTTCATAGATGGTGTCCGCGATGACGTGCAATATTATCGCGGGCTCTATAATCTTGAGCAGGTCGAAATCCTGCGCGGCCCCAACGCCTTGCTCTTTGGCCGAGGCGGCACCGGCGGTGTGCTGAACCGCGTGACCAAAAAAGGCGTGATTGGCGAACAATTTGTCGGTTATGTGGGTTCGGTCGACACCTTCGGTGCGTTCACCGGTCAAATTGACCTCAATATCGCCAGCAGTGAAAGCAGCGCGCTGCGAATCAATGCAGCGTATGAAGACCTTAACAACCACCGCGATTTCTTCGATGGCCAACGTGTCGGTTTCAACCCCACATTCCGCGCCAAACTTGGCCCGGACACGATCATTGATTTGTCTTATGAGTATGCCAATCACGATCGCTTCATTGATCGCGGCATCCCATCACAAAATGGTGTGCCGGCTGACCAACTCGACGACATCACTTTTGCTGATCCAGACGACAATTTCCTCGATTTTGAAGCGCATGTTTTGCGTGCAATGGTCCAGCATAGTTTTTCGGAGAACGTGAAAGGCAATTTCACGGTCTCTTACGGTGACTATGACAAGGTCTATTCAAACCTGTTCCCAGTCAGTTTTGACCCAGAGGCCAATGTGGTTGGACTGGATGGTTACATCGACACAACCCAGCGCGAGAACCTTATTCTTTACGGCAATCTGGTCGGCGAATTTGAAACCGGCAGCATCAACCACACAATCCTTTTCGGCGCAGAGTACATCGACACGGTCAACAACAATGACCGCTTCAATGCCTTCTTCGATCAAACGCAGGACGATGTGGAGTTCTTCACAGTTCAGCGCCCTATCAACATCGTCAACGGCGTGGGTGTCAACGCGTCTGGCAATGCCACGCTCAACACATTTTCAGACCTCAATGACGACACCGAGGCCGATGTCGAAGTATTCTCAATCTACATTCAGGATGAGATCGAGGTCACAGACTGGTTAAACCTGGTCATTGGCGGGCGCTATGACAGCTTTGACATCACCGTCGACAATATCGAAACCCTCATTGATACCGGATCGGCGGACATCACTTCCCGCCGGGATTCCGATTTTTCACCGCGTTTGGGCCTGATCCTCAAACCGCAAGAGAACATTTCGATCTATGGCAGTTTCTCGCAAAGCTTCTTGCCGCGTTCCGGTGAGCAGTTTGCCAATCTGCCTGATGACCCCAACACCCCGGACGATGAAACGCTCGATCCCAACACTTTCGAAAATCTCGAACTCGGATTGAAATGGGATTTCCTCGACAGCCTTAGCTTTACCGCGGCAGTCTTTGAAATCCAGCAAAGCTCACCTCAGGAAGCTTCACCGAGCGTCGATCCTGTTACCGGGTTGGTCATTGATACCAACGCTGGCGAATTGGTGGTTGTGGATTCAGAAGTCACCGGATTTGAAGCGACCCTGCAAGGCAACATCACCGAACGCTGGTTCTTTTCGGCAGGCTACAGCTATCTCGAAGGAGATCAGGTTGCGACCGGCGACACCGTATTGAACGGAGTTGCGATCGCGCAAGGTGAAGAAAATGGCCTTCGTCTGCGCGAATTGCCAGAGCACTCGTTTCACCTTTGGTCGACCTATCAGGTCACCGAGCGTTTCGGCATTGGCGGCGGCTTCACTTATCAGGATGAAAGTTTTGCCGACAATGGCAACAATGTGACACTGCCGGACTTCATCCGGTTCGACGCATCGGCCTATTATGACGTTTCGGACAGTGTGCGTGTGCAGGTGAATATCGAAAACCTGTTCGACGAAGAGTACTTCCCGAACGCGCACACTGCCAACAACATCACCGTCGGCGCACCGCTCAACGCGCAGTTCACTGTCACGGGACGGTTCTAAAAACGCCTAAGTGCCGGGCTCGGAAGCGTTTTTTTCTGAGCCTGGAGTAACTCTTAACGCAGGCACAGTTTTCGCGGCGTCCTCGGCGTCAATTGCTGGCGCAGGCGCTGCGCTAATGCTCTCTAGGCGCTGCACAATGCGTCCTGCCCGCTCAACCGCGCTCACCAATCGGGGATAGACCCCGCAACGGCAATCATTGGGGATCGCCTCTTCGATTTCAGCGCGAGTGGGCCGGGGATTACGGTCGATAAGCGCCGCCGCAGCCATCACAATTCCCGGCGTGCAAAAACCGCACTGGATCGCTTGCTCTGCCACCATCGCTTGTTGCACCGGGTGGGAGCGGTCTCGCGAAAGTCCCTCAATCGTGGTGATAAAGCGCCCTTCTGCTTCCGCCAAAGTGATCCGGCAGGACCTGAGCGCTGCCCCATCGACCAGCACAGTGCATGCCCCGCACTCGCAGGTCGCCCCCCGGCACCGTTCTTGGTGCCGGTAAGGTTCGCCGCTTCGCGAAGCGCAAAGAGAAGCGGCATATCCGGGTCGAGATCAAACTCAACCGGACGCTCATTAATCGTCATCCTCGGCATGATTTACCATCAAGGTTTCTGGGGTGCCAGCAGGCGGCTTCGCACAATGCTAAGAACGCCAGCTGTCGTCGATTTTGTCGACCTTGCGCTTCCATGCCTCGAAATCGAACATACCTGCACCGCCTTGGCTCGACATAACAGCAAGGTCACGCTGATGGACGTCGATCACCTCCTGGGGGACCACAGTTGGCTCGCCTTGTGACAAGGTCGCAATCTGAATTTCACAGGCCCGTTGAAGCGCCCACATTTTGAGGAACATGCCCTGAATGGTGCCATCCATCACAACCGGGCCGTGATTGCGCAGCATCAAGATAGTGTGATTGCCAAGGTTCTGTACGAGGCGGTCCCCTTCTTCCGCGCGAACCGTCACGCCTTCGAAGTCGTGATAACCGATCTGATCCTGAAAGTTGCAGGCGTAAAAACTGATCGGGCGAAGGCCCTCTTTATGGCTGCATACCGCCATCGTCGCTGTCGTGTGCACATGGCAAATCGCATCAGCGCGTCCGCCCAGATGCTTGTGGAAATGCGCGTGCTGCGTAAAGCCCGCCTTATTCACCATATACGGCGAGCCACCCACATTGTTGCCGTCAACGTCGATCTTCACGAGGTTCGATGCGGTCACCTCATCATAGAGGAGGCCGAACGGATTGATAAGGAAAGTTCCCTCTTCGCCCGGCACTTTCAGCGAGATGTGGTTGTAGATGGATTCGCCCCAGCCAAGGTGATCGAAGATCCGGTAACACGCCGCCAGATCGAGGCGCGCTTGCCATTCTTCTTTGCTCACTTTGCCTTCAAGACTGCTATCCGGCTTCAATTGCGTTGCCATGGGTGGATCCCTTCGTCAGGTTACTGTTTGACGTCCTTATCGCACTAATCGAGGCCTCCGGGCAAGCATCTGTCGCAGGCAGCGCTGGTCCGATGGCCAAGCCCGCTTTCACCCGTCACAAGGTGAATTGCTTTGCGCGATTGCGTGCAGAGGGATAAGCCCGCCCCTCCAATGAGCAAATCCCCCTCAGCCCCACCGTCGAACATGACCGCAAAGCTGACCAAAGGCAGCATTACGGGTCATTTGGTCGGCCAGACTCTGCCCGCAATCATCGGGGTGACAGCCATCATGTCCATTGGACTGGTGGATGCGTATTTCATCGGCCAGCTTGGGCCTGAAGCGCTCGCGGCGATTGCGTTTATCTTCCCCGTCACCGTCGCACTTTCCTCGATAGGCGTGGGCGTGATGGTGGGCATCAACTCGGTTGTGGCAAGATCGCTTGGCGAGGGGGACGGCCCGCGATGCGCGCGCAGAGCGAACTTTGGGCTCGTCTTTGCGGTTGTGATCGGGGTCCTGATCGGCGCGCTGCTTTACGCTCTGTCAGAGCCGCTGTTTACGCTCATGAACGCCCCTGCCCACTTACGCGGGCTTATCCTTGAATATATGAAGCCTTTTGCGCTCGGCTTCCCGCTGGTTCTTGCGATCATGGGCTTTAACGGCGTGCTGCGCGGGCAAGGCGAGGCAAAAAAGACGAGCTATGTCTCGCTCACCTATGCGGCGGCCAATTGGGTTCTCGATCCGATTTTGATCACCGGTGCACTTGGGTTCGAGGGGTACGGGATCGCAGGCGCGGCTTATGCCTCCATCATCGGCTATGGCATCGGCGTTATCATGGCCTTCACCTTGCTGCGCCGGACCGATTTGCCCTTGGACCTATCCCTCATTCGCGAAGGAAGCTGGGCGGAACCGGCGATGTCGATCCTAAAGGTCGCAGGCCCTGCCTCCTTCTCGAATTCAATCAACCCTATTGGTCTATCCGTGTTGACCGCCGTCATCGCGACCCAAGGCGAAGCCGCCGTCGCAGCCTTTGGTGCAGCGGGGCGTTTGCAAGGTCTGGCAACGGTTCCATTGCTTGCCCTATCCGGGTCGATCGGTGCAATCGTTGGGCAAAACTGGGGCGCACACGAATATGGCAGAGCCCGGCAAGCGGCGCTCTATGCCTTTGCGTTTTGCCTTGTTTGGGGCTGTGTGCTCGTAGCGGCCTTTGTGCCGATGGCCACTTGGTTCGCGGAATTTTTTACCAAGGACCCAGAGATCATTGATCAGTTCGTCCTCTACATTCAAATCGCCTCATGGGGTTATGCGGGTTTCGGCGTGCTGATCGTTGCAAACGGAATATTGAACGCTATCGGCAAAGCCTCTTATGCGCTTACCCAATCGGCCTTGCGTGTGTTCCTCGTGATGCTGCCTTTTGCGTGGGTGCTGCTTGCAAGTTGGGGCAGTGCGGCTGTCTTTGCTGCGGAACTGGCTGCCAATATATTCGGCGGCCTAACAGGCGCTGCCCTTGCCTATTGGCTGCTTTCTCACAAAGCGCCCGACGCTGAGAAGAAATCCTCCTAACGCTCGCATTAGCGTGACAACCAGTCACAAAAGTAGCCATTCATTAACCATCCCCGTTCATAAGCCTCAATGAATTGTATTCGACGTGAAGTGTTACCTTCGCAGCGGTGTAATAGGGGCGCGCGCATATGGACGACCTGCTGGCGGACTTCGTCGCAGAAACACGCGAAATGCTGGAGGCCAGCTCAGGCGAGATTGTCGCTTGGGAGGCCAATCCAGCCGATGGCGCGCGTCTCGATACCATTTTCCGCTTCGTCCACACCGTCAAAGGCAATTGTGGTTTCTTCGATTTTCCGCGCCTTGCAAAGCTAAGTCACGCCGCCGAGGACGCGCTTGCTGATTGCCGTGCTGGGAGACGCACAACTGATAGCGAGCTCGTCACCGCTGTGCTTGCTGTTATCGACCGGATCGTGGCGATGGTTGATGCCATTGAGGCGGGCGAGGAATTTCCTGAAGGCGGCGATGAAGAGCTGATCGCGGCGCTGGAACCCGCCGAAGAACCCGAAACAGGTGCCTTTGAGGAAGACCGCAGCGGGCCCATTCAAAAAGCATCTGACACCACCAACAATAGCGCCACAAAGGCGGACTCAGCCGGAGAGGCTGGAACACGGCAAATCCAAGAGCCACAGGCGCAGCTTAACAAACCCGATCGCGCAGCCGTTCAACGATCTATTCGTCTTCCCGTCGATCTGCTCGACCGGGTGATGAGCGGCGTTTCCGATATGGTGTTGGCGCGCAATGACCTTGCCCACCGCCTGCGTCAGGCAGGCACTCAGCCCACAATTGATGGCCCATTTGAGCGTTTGACAGCCATCCTCAGCGATGTGCGTGATGCGATCACCCGGATGCGCATGCAGCGCATCGAAGCTTTATTCAGCGTCTTTCCAAGGCTTGTGCGCGATCTGTCGCGTGATCTTGGCAAACAGGTGATGATTGATGTCGAGGGCGGCGATGTCGAATTGGACCGCGAGATGATCGAGATGATCCGCGATCCGCTTACACACATTATCCGCAATTCGATTGATCACGGGATTGAAACACCCTCTGAGCGCCTAAACCTCGGCAAAAGAGAGATCGGTTTTCTGTCCATCACCGCACGCCAGTCCGGCAATATGATCTCTATCGTGGTCAGCGATGATGGACGCGGGCTTGCAGAAAAGAAGATCGCACAAAAAGCGGTTTCCACAGGACTGATATCGGGAGAGGAACGCGCGGGCATGAGCCGCGACGCCATTCTCCAATTGATCTTTCATCCCGGTTTTTCGACCGCAGAGCAGGTCAGCAGTATTTCTGGCAGAGGCGTTGGTCTCGATGTCGTGCGCCAAAATCTGGAACGCGTCGGCGGCGCGATCTCGGTCAAATCAACCGATGGGGTTGGAACTCAATTCACGCTTCAACTGCCACTAACACTCAGCATCATCGCAGGGCTTACCGTTGATGCGAGCGGGCAGAGGTTTGCGATCCCGCAAAGCTATATCGAAGAGATCATCCACTCTTCTTCCAAAGCGCTCGATTTTACCCGTGTTGGCGAAACCGCGCTTGTAACATTCCGGGGCAACCGCGTGCCGTGCCTTCTTTTGAGCGAAGCGATCGGCTTGCCGCATAGCGAACTGGCAGAAGATGAATACACCATGGTTATGCTGAGGCTGGCCAATGGCGACTTGTTCGCACTCGCGGTCGACGGGATTCACTCACATGGTGATATTGTCGTCAAACCGCTTGCACCCGCAGTGATGAAGACAGGGATATACGCAGGCTCCACCCTGCTTGATGATGGTCAGCCGGTCCTCCTCCTGGACGTGACCAACATCGCATCAGAAAGCAACATTGCATCAGATCTTCACAGCCGCATCCTGCAATCTGAAGAAGACGCCGCAGAAGTCGGTGCCAAGAATGTCGGCCGGGCAATGCTCTTTACTGACTTCACTGGCCGCCGGTTTGGCGTGAGGTTGGAGCTGGTCCAGCGCATCGAGACAATCATGACAAGCGCAATAGATCGCACCGGCGCACAGCCGCGCGCTGTGATCGACGGGGTGATTTTGCCTCTCATTGGTCTTCCAGGCGAGCCTTTGCAGTCAGACAAACTTCGCCTTCTGCGTTTGAGTGATGGTTCGGGGCAATTGCTTCACGCTGTGCGCGAGGTAGAAGAAGCAGCCGAGCTCACCGAGAGTTTAAATCCCGTCACTGACGAACCACTGATTGAGGCCGTTACGCTGGTAGGATCAAACACCATCAGCATAATTGATGGGCATGAATTGTTCGCACGTTTTGGCGAGGTTCCAGAGCTTTCCGACAAACCTTTGTGCCGGCTTCCTGAAGGCGAATGGTCCCGCACGATCCTTGCGCCTTTGGTGACAAGCGCAGGCTATGACATCGTCTCGTCCGCTGAGATTAAGGAGGATGTCGCAATCTGGTTTGACAAGGACTATGAAGCAGCAGTGGCCTTAGACATCAAATTTGCCGCACCCGTTGTGTGTCTGCGCGACGCGCCTGAGGCTACAGATGGCTCTCCAACCATTTATCGTTACGACCGTGAAGGTCTTGTCGACGCATTGCGCCAAGTCCGGTCTTTAGGCGGAGGTGCACGATGAACTCGCTTCTTGTTATGGCCTTGATTGCAGGGCGCCGCTGCGCATTTCTGGCACCTGATGTTCAGTCAGTAATCGAAGTCGGGCCGATCACTCCCATTCCGCGCTCCCCTGATTACATCGCAGGTCTCACCGCTATGCGCAGCCAGGCGCTTACGGTGATCGATTGCCGCTTAGCGATCGGGTTTGATGCACAACAGTATCCAATCGACCACCGCGCCATTGTCACCAGCCACCATGGCGATTCCTACGCTCTAAGGGTCGATGCCATCGAAGACATCTGCGGTGCCGTCAGTGAACCGGACAACGTGCCTGGTGGGTTCGGAGAGCGATGGTCGCGTGTTTCCAAAGGTTTAGTTGAAACAAAAGGGGGGCCTGCCTTGCTGCTTGATCTCAATTCCTTGATTGCCGGCCACGCAGCTTTTGGGGCAGTAATTTAATGCTATCCTTACCTTATCTTTCTATCTCCATTTAGCTACGAAGCTGAGGACGAAGAATGAAAACCTGCCTTGTTGTTGATGATTCCAAAGTGATCCGCAAAGTTTCGAGGCATATTCTCGAAACCCTGGGCTTCACTGTGGATGAGGCAGAAAATGGCAAACTGGGGTTGGATGCTTGCGATGCAGGCATGCCCGACGTCATCCTCTTGGATTGGAATATGCCGGTGATGACCGGCATTGAGTTCATTACGCATTTGCGCGAGCGCCCGGGCGGGAATAAACCCAAGGTGGTGTTCTGCACGACCGAGAATGACGTGTCGCACATCCGCGAGGCCATCAGCGCTGGAGCGGATGAGTATGTCATGAAGCCGTTCGATCACGAAACGCTTCAAATCAAACTCCAGCTTGTGGGTTTTGCATGAATTCGCCCATTCGCTCCCCTATCGGGCGGGGGCATGCGAAGCCCCTTGCGACAGCCTCAGCGAAGGCCCGTTCGAAAGCCCCTATAACTCCGGCTGCATCATCGGCGAGGAGACCTGCCGTCCGGGTTATGATCGTGGACGATTCCCTCACAGTGCGCACCATTTTCCGTCGCATGGTCGAGGGCGATCCGCATATGACGATCTCCGGAACAGCCGGCAGCGGCGAACGCGCCGTTGCACAAATCAAGATTGAACCAGCAGACGTTGTTTTGCTGGACCTCGAAATGCCAGGCATGGGCGGGCTTGCAGCGCTCCCTCAAATCCTCAAAGCCGCGCCAGCCGCACAGGTTCTAGTGGTCTCATCGCTTACGCTGGACGGCGCAGAAGCTACGGTCGAAGCGCTCTCAAAAGGGGCCGCAGACACCCTTCAAAAGCCAAGACCGGGCGGTTTCAACGAAGAATATCGAAGCCAGCTCCTGCGCAAAATCCGCGCTTTGGGTTCGCTAGACACAGACGCCAAACCAGACTCCAACGGCGCTGGATCCAAAATTGAAGAGCCCATTGCAACGGATGAAACTGCGCAGGCAAAATCCGCGAGCCACGATCTGAAGGTCCTGAGACCTGACGTTGTCGCAATCGGCGCCTCCACTGGAGGGATACACGCGCTGAACCTGATGCTTCATGAGCTGACACCGCAATTCACTCTGCCGATCCTGATCACACAGCATCTGCCAAGCAATTTCATCCCCGTATTCGCTCGCCAAATCGAAATCGCAAGCGGCCGCCCAACGCATATCGCCGAGGACGGCACCGAAATTCGCAAGGGCGAAATCGCAATTGCGACCGGACACGGCCACATGACCGTGCGGCGCATAGCTGACCGATTGGTCGTGAAAACAGCATCCGGTCCTATGTCCAGCGGATGCCTGCCATCGGTCGATCCGATGCTCAGCAGTCTCGCCAAAGCCTGTGATGGCCGCGTGCTTGCGATCATTTTGTCGGGCATGGGACGTGATGGTTATGAAGGCGCGAGTGAGGTGGTCGAGGCTGGCGGATGCGTTTGGGCCCAAAATGCAGACACCTGTGCTGTTTGGGGAATGCCTGGAGCGGTCGCAAAGGCTGGACTGGCAAGCCTAATCACCGCGCCACAGGAGCTTGGCAAAGCCATTATGAGCGGGCTAACCGATCCAGGGGGCGTGAGGGGTTGACCCCGTGATGATCGCCTATGGAAGTCAGCGAAGCCTCATATCAAATCATCGCCGAATTGCTGGCCGCGCGCACCGGTCAACAGCTGACCAACAGCCGTAAATGGCGGCTTTCTTCGGCACTGTCGGGTGTGTTTCGCGAGCACGGCATTACCAACACAGATCAACTGGTCTGTCTGCTTGATGCCCCGTCCAAACACCCGCATTTGGGCGATTTAGCCGGTGAGGTTGTTGAGGCTCTGCTCAACAATGAGACATATTTCTTTCGAGACAAACCAACCTTTGACCAGATCCCTCATAAGGTGCTGCCTGAGCTTAGAAAACGCCGCTGCCATGCGCGGCGTCTCTCAATCTGGTGTGCTGGCTGCTCAACTGGGCAAGAGGCGTATAGTCTTGCGATGCTATTCGACGAGCAACGCGATCTTTGGGCCGGTTGGCAAATTGAAATCCTTGGGACTGATATTTCGGACAGGGCGATCAACACCGCGCGGCAAGGGCTGTACAGCCAGTTTGAAGTTCAGCGCGGGCTTGGCGTTACCGAAATGCTGTGTCATTTCGATGAAGCGAATGGCGGCTGGCAGCTGAAAAACAAAGCGCGCAAGCTTGCAAGGTTTGAACAGCATAACCTGCTCACCAATCCGCCCTCACGCGCACAGTTCGATCTCATTTTGTGCCGCAATGTTATGCTGTATTTTGATACAGAGAAACGCACCCTTGCTTTTCAGCGATTGGCTAGTGCTTTGGCTGGCGACGGTTATCTGATGCTGGGTGCAGGAGAGACCGCCGCGCCGCACACTCAAGACTTTGTCCCATCTGGTGACCTGGCAAGCATTTTCGAGCAGAATGATGCGAAAAATCAAGGCCTTCGGACAAGTGCTCTCGCCTCGCTCTGAGCCGGCTAAGTCTTAACCCTTATGAGCGCACCTGTAGCTTCGCCAGAGGCCGAATTTTACCGGTCATTAGCCATTGGTATTTAGAAAACCATCCGCCGCGATACATCAATATCGGGCCGACAAAGGACGCTGTGTGGCTGGACCGAAAAAAGCGATGCGTTTGACGCCAACTGGATCGGTGCTGCTTCCGCTTGCGTGCGTATCATTGGTTGTATCCGCAATCGCGTTGGCGATCATTGCCCGCGAAAACGTGACGCTTACGCAGCCTGGCCTGTTTCTCATTACTGGCCTGCTCACGTTTGGCATTTTGCCATTCATCCTCCACCGCAAAACACTTGCTGATTTTCGCGATCTGGAAAATTCGGGGCGCGAAGACGCACTGAGCGGCTTGCCCAACCGTCTTGCACTTCGCCAGGACCTTGAGACACTGGCGCAAGGCAATGAAGAGTTCGCGCTCGCGATGTTCGACCTTGATGGGTTTAAGCAAATCAACGATCATTTCGGCCACACCCAAGGGGATGAATTGATCAAACGATGCGCTCGTTTGATGGAAGAGATCGTCGATGAGGAAGCGAAATGCTATCGCCTCGGCGGAGATGAATTTGCGACCGTTGCAGCGGGCCCTGTAGCAGGGACTATTCTTGAGGGATTGAGCCGAAAAATTCTTCAGCGCCTTCACGCCCCTGTAGAGGTCGGCCCCCGAGAATTGGCGATAGGGGCAAGCGTTGGTCTTTCGCAGAGCTTCCCTGCCTGTCACCTTCCTCCGTCGGAATTGCTACGCAGAGCGGACGTTGCCATGTACATGTCTAAGCGCGGCGGCAGAATGCGCTGCACATGGTTCAATGACAGCTTCGATCAGCGCCGAGAGGTTGTTCGCGAACTGGAAGACTGCCTTCGCCGCGCTCTAAAGAATGGTGAGTTCACGCTGGCGTATCAGCCATTGGTTGATGCGAACGCCGGTCATATCGTAGCGGTCGAAGCGCTGCTGAGATGGAAGCGGTCTGATGGCCAAGAGATTGGCCCCGATGTCTTTATCCCGGTTGCGGAAAAATCAGGTTTGATCAATCCGATTGGCTTATGGGTGATGCGTGAGGCGATGGTGCAAGCCTGCCGCTGGGAAGGCATCACTCTTTCGGTCAACATCTCGGCAGCCCAATTGCGCAATCCCGAATTCGCAATCAAGATGGGCGAACTGCTCGAAGAAACCGGCTTTTCGCCACATCTTCTCGAGTTGGAAGTCACAGAGACATGCCTCGTGCTGGACCCAGTGGTCGCAGAACGTAGCCTTGATGTGATCCGCAAGTTCGGCGTCAAGATTTCCTTGGACGATTTCGGAACCGGCTATGCCTCCATCGGTTTCCTGCGCCAGTTTCGGTTTGAAAAGCTCAAGATTGACCGAAGCTTGATTGATCAGGCCTGCCATGACGAAGGCAGCCGCGCCATGATGCTTTCAAGCATTACCGTCGCCCGGGCGATGGATATGGGCGTCACGGCAGAAGGGGTGGAAACCGAAGATCAGGCCGCATTGGTGCGCCTCGCCGGGTGCGATCAAATCCAAGGCTGGCTCTATTATAAAGCTATGCCTGCGCCGGAGGTAAACACCCTTATAACCGCGCAGCAAAGTGCACCTCAGCCCGAACGACCAATGGCAGCCAAAGAGCATCTCCATACGATAGATAGGTTGAAGGCTGCCCGATGAGCGCCCTTCAAAATGCAATCGACTTGTCTGCCGGTAGCGCAGCTGAAAATCCCGGCATAGACAGCAAACCCGGCGGGTTACCGGGCTCTATTTGGGCGAGCCTCAATGGTTATCCTATCGGGCGCCAAATCACGTTGTTCTTTGGCCTAAATTTGGCGGTCGCGCTATTCGCAGGGTTTGCTGTGATTTTGGCCTTTATTCAAATCAGCAACTACGCCCAAGAGACCGCCAATGCGCACCGGGCCGCGTTTGTTGCTGAACGCCTTTTGACTGAGCTGTCTCAGGCCCAGCGCCATTCTGAAGCCTTCGTGGCAACCGGAGGGAATACCAGCGCGAGCTCTACGGTATCGAAGATCGACCAGGCTTTAATCTCGCTTGAGAAACTACGCGTCATTGAAAAGGACTACCCGGGCAATGTTTCGCAGGAAATTGCCTCGCTTTCCGGCACCGTAAAGGATGCGCGCGGCCGATTTGAAGCCGCATTGTCAAACAGTGAAGAGAACGCTTCACCCTCATCACAAGCGCCCAGCGCTGCTGTGATAGGAACAAGCACGCTCGAAAGCGCACGCGGTCTGGCCGTTGCACTCGATCAAAGTGCCAGCCAACTGGCTGCCGAAAGCGATGGCATGATCACCAACATGATTTGGCTTTGGATTGGTCTTGCTGGCTTGCTCATCGTTTTGACATTGATTGCTCAGCGATACTTCAATCGCCATGTAGGCAATGCCTTATCCCGCCTCTCGGAGCATATGCAGCGCCTTTCTCAAGGCGAACTTTCGCTCGAAATCGAAGCAAGCGACCGCAAGGATGAAATCGGTGATATGACGCGGGCGGTTTTGGTGCTTCGTCAGGGTGCTATTCGCCTTGAACGCATGAGCTTGGAACGCACGGCAAAAGCGCGCAAGGAGCTTGAGGAGCAGGAGCGTTTGCAACAGCAACGTGAGGATGACCGGCTCGAACGCGAGCGCGCTTTGCGAAGAATTGCGGACAGTTTCGAGCATAAGGTTGGCGATGTGGTCGGGAAAGTCGCCAGCGCATCAAGCCAGCTGCAAAGCACAGCTAGCGCGATGGCTGCGAGCGCTCAGCAAGCTTCAACCCGTACAACAGAAGTCACCACCTTCATGCAGGAGGCGAACGCAGGCTCTACCGCTGCTGCCGCAGCTTCTGACGAATTTGCCATGTCCATTGGTGAAGTCAGCCGCCAAGCAGCAGCGTCCGCTGAGTTGGCCCGCAAGGCCTCCGCATCGACCCACGAGGCCGATGCGACAATTGCCAAATTGTCTGAAAGCGCTGGCGAGGTTGGACACATTGTTGAGCTCATCCAGACGATTGCGCAGCGTACAAACCTGCTAGCGCTCAACGCCTCAATCGAGGCGGCACGCGGCGGGGAAACGGGGCGCGGTTTTGCCGTGGTTGCAAGCGAGGTGAAAGAGCTTGCGATGCAGACCAGCAGGGCAACCGAAGAAGTCGCGCTGCAAATCCGCGCAATGCAGGAGACCACAGGCGCCAGCGTCTCAGCGTTGCGGTCCATCGCGAGCGAGGTGACAGAACTTGAGAGCTTTGCCGTGTCGATCGCCACCGCAGTGGATCAACAAAGCTTTGCTGGTCAGGATCTGGCTCGCAGCATTGATATGGCGGCGAATGGGACAGAGCAGGTCGCAGGTCACATCCAAGAAGTGCAGCAGCTTTCAACATCGACCGGTGCCGCTGCCAGTCAGGTGCTTTCAAGTGCCACAGCGCTCGAGCAACAGGCAGCAACCCTGCGCACGCAGGTCGACAGCTTTCTGGAAGAAGTCAGGGCCGGATAGCTAGCGCCAAATTTGAGGTCTTCCTTTGAATGGGTTCTTGCGACTAATGATAGCGCCAAGAACAATTCCATTGGAGAGTTGGACACATGTCCGAAACCGTCAAGCGCCCAAATACTGCCCACGAAACTTTGTGCACCGCTGACCAGTATGACGCGATGTACGCGCGTTCAATTGGCGAACCTGATGCATTTTGGCTAGAACAGGCAAAGCGTCTTGACTGGGTTAATGAACCGACAAAAGGCTCCAACTGGAGCTATGATCCGGTCGAAATTCAATGGTTTGAAGATGGGCAATTGAACCTGTGCCATAATGCCGTCGACCGCCACGTCGATGCGGGGCAAGGTGAAAGCGTTGCTCTTATCTTCGAGCCTGATGAGCCTTCTGCTAAGGGGCGCACGCTCACCTATGCCGAATTGCAGCGCGAGGTTATTGCCATGGCCAACGCGCTTAAGACAATCGGCGTTACCAAAGGCGAACGGGTGACGATCTACATGCCGATGGTGGTGGAAGGTGTGACCGCGATGCTCGCCTGCGCAAGGATAGGCGCGGTCCATTCTGTGGTTTTTGGAGGGTTCTCGCCAGAGGCCTTGGCTGGCCGGATCGAGGATTGCGGCTCCCGCTTTGTTGTGACCGCTGACGAAGGATTGCGCGGTTCGAAGCCGATCCCTCTGAAAGCGAATGTCGATGCTGCGCTTCAGATCGAAGGCGCTAAAGGCGTGGAAAGCGTTCTTGTCGTCAATCACACGGGCACTGATATCGTCATGCAAGAGGGCCGCGATCACTGGTTTGACGACGTTCGCTCGGATGACCCGGTGCCTTGCGAGACGATGGCGGCAGAAGATCCGCTGTTTATCCTCTACACCTCGGGCTCCACCGGTAAGCCCAAGGGGGTGCTCCATACAACCGGTGGCTACGGCGTTTGGACAGCCACCACATTCCCTTACATCTTTGACTACAGGCAGGGCGAGGTGTTCTGGTGCACTGCTGACATTGGCTGGGTGACGGGCCATTCTTATGTGGTTTACGGGCCGCTCATCAACGGCGCATCACAGGTTATTTTCGAAGGCGTGCCAAATTATCCCGACCATGGCCGTTTTTGGGATGTGGTGGACAAGCATCAGGTTAATATCATCTACACCGCCCCCACCGCGATCCGCGCGTTGATGCGCGAAGGCGATGAGTATGTGACAAGCCGCGAGCGTTCATCGCTGCGCCTGCTTGGCAGCGTGGGCGAGCCCATCAACCCGGAGGCTTGGCGCTGGTACTTTGATGTTGTGGGTGAAGGCCGCTGTCCCATTATCGACACATGGTGGCAGACCGAAACAGGCGGCTGCATGCTCACCACCCTTCCGGGCGCGCACGATATGAAGCCGGGGTCGGCTGGCCTTCCATTCTTTGGGGTGCAGCTTCAATTGGTCGACAATGAAGGCACTGTCCTGGAAGGCGCGAATGAAGGCAATTTGTGTCTCACGCACAGCTGGCCCGGCCAAGCGCGTTCAGTTTACGGTGATCACGAACGCTTTGTGCAGACCTATTTTAGCACCTATAAAGGCAAGTACTTCACCGGCGACGGGTGCAAGCGCGATGAAGATGGCTATTACCGGATCACCGGCCGCGTCGATGACGTGATCAATGTCTCAGGCCACCGCATGGGCACCGCCGAGGTCGAAAGCGCGCTAGTTCTTCATCCGCTCGTGGCAGAGGCAGCAGTTGTGGGCTATCCGCACGATATCAAAGGACAGGGCATTTATTGCTATGTCACGCTGAATGCCGGAGTGGAGGCATCCGATATGCTTTATGCCGAGCTTCGCGCGCATGTGCGCAAGGAAATCGGCCCGATCGCAACGCCGGATCTTCTGCAATTCACCGATGGTCTACCCAAAACGCGCTCTGGCAAAATCATGCGCCGCATTTTGAGAAAAGTCGCCGAAAATGACTTTGCCTCTTTGGGAGATACTTCAACGCTCGCTGATCCGTCGTTAGTCGAGCGCTTGATTGATGGGCGGCAAAACAAATAAAACCGGCCTAAGCATCGTCCCCAAATTCGGCCAGAAGCTCAAGGTATTCAGCATCGCATACCTTGAGCGATCGACCTTCGCGCACGATGATATCTTGGCTTTCCCATTCGGACAAAAGCCGGCTCACGTTTTCGCGCGCAAGCCCGGCGAATGCGCCCAAATCGTTTTGGCTCGGGCTGTAGACCAGCCTTCCATTATCGGCGCTTTGGTCGATCAATCGAACGAGCGCGCGCGCAAGGCGGGGCCCCATAGAAAAGGTCCGGTCGCTTTCTACCACAAGGTTCGATTGCCTGACCCGCCGCGCAAGCTCGCGCATGACCCCAACGACTGATGCGGGGTTGGTCGATACCGTCTCGAGGAACGTGCGCGTTGGCAAAAGCAGGACCGCAGATGGCACAACTGCTGTCACCGATGCTGTGCGCGGGCCGCTATCGAGAAGAGCGATTTCACCGACCAGTTCATTGGGCGCACAATAGTTGAGAATAATCTCGCGGCCGCTGGCGCTCACAAAGCTGATTTTGAGCGCGCCTGATAAGAGATAGACCGCAAAGTCACCATCTTCATCGCCCTGATTGATGAGCACATCGCCCTTCTTCAGCTCGCGCCGCGTCGATTTTGCAAGCAGCGCTTCGAGTTGTTCATGGGAAAGTGCGCGCAGCAGGCTGTCTGGTGCGAGCGTGTCGATGATTGCTTCGATTGCGTTCATTTTTCCCCCAAGAAAGTCACCCCCGCAAGAAAGCCTACTCGTACAATGCATACAGCGCAATCTGATGCTTTGATGCAAAATCGTGATGCCCATCACAGAACGCGCACGCAATTGTACCTAAAGAGCACTCACGCAGCGCGGTTAGGACAAGCGGGGGGTTAACAAAGGCGACCCGAGCGCAAGGAGTGGTGCACTCCTTGCGGCGCCTGGCCCACACCTTCGGGGGGAAGGTGTGGGCCTTAGCATTTCTGGCACATGGAAATTGGCGCAAGGCGCGAAATTTGTGGGCTCGCGAGCCAAACGGCACGCCTCCAACAGCGCGAATGGAACATCGCCGAGCAAATCAGAAGAATAGCGCGCCCGGCGAGCGCAAGCTCAGATCACTTAGTCGGCGAGCTCGAACCACTTAAAACGAGGGCGTGATTATTTGAACGAAGTGAAAATGGCGCGCCCTGCAGGGTTCGAACCTGCGGCCTCAGGATTAGAAATCCCGTGCTCTATCCAGCTGAGCTAAGGGCGCGCAGCGTCCCGGCCCATAGCGCGCTTTGCGTGAGTTTCAAATCGCGCTAACGCACTTGCCCATGGAAAAAGTTCCAACTGCCCCTGAACCGGCTGAAGGCGTTAAAACCGGCAGCAAAGTGCCTGTTACCTTCAAATACTATGAGTTTGTGATGGCGGCGTTTGTCGCAATCCTCTTGCTATCAAACATCATTGGTGCAGCGAAACTCACTTTTGTCGAGGTCAGCTGGTGGCCGGCTGATTGGTGGCCCGCACCAGATGGCGTTTTCATTTATGGCGCAGGCATACTGTTTTTTCCGCTAGGCTATGTCATCGGCGACATCCTCACCGAAATTTATGGCTTTGCCCGCGCTCGCCGGGTTATCTGGACCGGTTTTGCGGCGATGATATTCTACACCACAATGAGCTATGTGGTGGTGAGCCTCCCGCCATTTGATGGCTGGTCTTGCTTCGAGGGCGCCAGCCCTATCGTGCTCGCAGGCGATCCAGATGCGCCATTGGGCGCTGTGTGCCAAGAAACATACAACGCCGTGTTTGGTAATGCTTGGCGCATCGTGGTTGCCTCAATTGTCGCTTTTTGGGCGGGCGAGTTTGTAAACTCATATGTGATGGCCAAGATGAAAGTCTGGACCAAAGGCAAGGCGCTTTGGAGCCGTACAATTGGCTCGACGGTTGTAGGTCAAGGCGTTGACAGCCTCATCTTCTACCCGGTCGCGTTTCTCGGCATTTGGAGCACACAGGCGGTGATTACGGTCATGATCACAAACTGGCTGCTGAAAGTGCTTTGGGAAGCAGCGCTTACTCCGGTGACCTATTTCGTGGTTGGCAAGCTTAAGAAAGCGGAAGGGGTCGATCTGTACGACACCGACACCAATTTTTCGCCATTCTCCGGAACGAAATCCTAATCCGCCTTCACAAATTGAAGCGCGTCGCCCGGTACTATCTCAACGGTCCAATCAAGCCCTAACCGTCCTGCTAGCAGTTTTATGTCTTTCTCAGTCGAAAAGCCGAACAAGGCCGCCTGACCTTCGGACAGGCGCAAGGTGAGAACATTTTTCTCCGCCGTCAGCCTGCTTTCCTGCAGCGAACGGCGAGAGCTTGCGCCGAGCCTGCGCGCAAGACGCAGGGCAAGGCCCCAGCAAACCGCTTCATCCAACGCCTCTGCGCTCGCCAATGCTGTCACTTCATTTGGCAGATCAAGCGCATTGCCATTAGCAGCAATCGCAGCGGCCAACATCGCGCGTTCCTTGCCGTTGATCGCAATCCAGCGCTTGTGCAACGCCCAATCTACCGCCTGCGGCAATCGGATGTTGGGTTCGATCTGCATAGAGGCAAGCGCAAGCATGGTCGCCGCCATCCGAAGCCGTTCGCTGCCATGATTTTGTGACGGAGCCGCATCGACGGTCCAGCCAGCAATTCGCGTCGCCAATGTCGCAGGCGCACCGCGCTGTGCTGCGAACGCCGAAACACCGGCCAATAACGGATCGCGCGATTGGCTGTGCTCAGGAAGCGAAGCGTACAGCAGCCCTTCGCGCAGGCCCCAGGACGAAAAAACAATGCGGGAAGGAGCAAACCGGCTCAGCATAGCCTCTGCCAAGACAGATGCATCGGGCAGCTTTTCAGCGCGCATTGACGAAATGCGGTCACGCGCCGCCAGTGTCTCTACTGTCTCATCAGCAAGCGCTTTGCCAATGAAGTGCTTTGCCTCGCTTGCCGACAGCTCAAATCCGTGGGGGTCGGACAATGGGTGCCCTTCTTCCTGCATAGCATACACCGCCATGGTGCGAAGCGTCCCGCCGACGAGGTAAAGCGGCTGACCTTTGGCAATTTTTGGAGCGCCTTTTTTGAGCGCTTTTTCCAAAGCCTTGCGCATAGCCGCGCGGCTATCCCCGCGAAAATCGGGCAGACGCAGCGTACCAAGCGGGAGTGATACCGCGTCTTTGGGGCCCTTGTCCGTGAGGCGCACAAGCTCAAGACTGCCGCCGCCCAAATCCGCGACAGTGCCGCGTGCACCAGGGAATGCCCCCATCACGCCATTGGCGCTGAGACACGCCTCCTCTTCGCCGGTGATGATTTTCGGTCGAAACCCAAGACCTTGGATCTGACTGACGAACTTGCTGCCATTGCTCGCCTCGCGCACTGCGGCAGTCGCGACCACGTCAACATCGTCAACCTTCAGATCGCGCAAGAGAAGCGCAAACCGTCTCAGCCCGCGCATCGCCAGATCGAGCGCTTCCTCGGCAAGAACGCCTTTGCTCGCAATATCGCGGCCAAGCTTGGCGGTCACTTTCTCGTTGAGCAGCACAGTGGGCGCACGCATCGTGCCGCCATAAATGACCATGCGCACGGTGTTTGAGCCAATATCAATAATGGCGCGGCCCGGCGTATTGCCAGAGAATGTCCCGTCGCGGTCCCCCGGCGCTGCGCCGAACTCATCCAGAGCGCCCTTTGCGCAGCGAGAGTTTTGGCACACCGTCAGCCTCAAGCGCTCCGCCGCGACCTGACAAAGATGGATTGGTCATAAAATATCTGTGGCAGTTAAACGGCTTGTTGTCACCGTCAGCGATACCTTCGACACGGGAATAACTCCCATCTGCGTGAAGCCACCAGCTTTGCTCTGCATCAAGCATATTGGCCAAGAGCACCTGTTGCAGCATTTGATCGTGCACTGTCCGGTTAAGGATCGGAATGAGCGATTCCACCCGCCGATCCAGGTTTCGGCCCATCAAATCTGCTGATGATATGTAAACCCGTGCCTCGGGTGAGGGCATTGGCTGACCATTGGCAAAAGCGTATATCCGGCTGTGCTCGAGGAAACGGCCGATGATGGACTTTACGCGGATGTTTTCTGAAAGACCCGGAACTCCCGGTTTCAAACAGCAAATGCCTCGCACGACCAATTCAACCATCACGCCTGCATCACTCGCCGCATAGAGCCGGTCGATCATGCCGCTATCGGTGATCTGGTTGCATTTCATCCAAATGACTGCGGGCTTTCCTGCTTTCGCATTCGCGATTTCTGCATCAATCCGTGCGTAAAGCTCCTCACGCAAATTGAGCGGGGCGATGGCGATGTGTTCAAGCCCTGTAGGCTCCACATATCCGGTCACAAAATTCATCATCTTCGCTGCGTCCCGGCCCAGTTTCGGGTCCGCTGTAAAGAAGCTCATATCGGTGTAAATTTTCGCGGTAATCGGGTGATAATTGCCAGTGCCAAAGTGGCAATAGGTGCGAAAGCCCCCGCCCTCTCGCCTTACGACCATGGCGATTTTTGCGTGGGTTTTCCAATCGGTAAAACCATAGATGACCTGCACACCGGCACGCTCAAGCTTGGTTGCCCACTTGAGGTTCTGTTCCTCATCAAAGCGCGCCTTGAGTTCAACCACAGCTGTTACGGATTTCCCGTTTTCTGCCGCCTCGATAAGGGCATTGATGACCGCACTTTGAGAACCAGCACGGTAGAGGGTTTGTTTGATCGCCACCACATCAGGGTCGGCTGCCGCTTGCCGGATAAAATCGACAACAACTTCAAAGCTTTCATAGGGGTGATGGACAATGATATCCTTCTCCCGAATGGCCGAAAACACATCACCATCATGCTCGCGCACGCGCTCAGGATAGCGGGGGAGTAGGCATCAAATTTAAGGTCAGGACGATCTTCTTCAATTATCTCTGACAGTCCATCAATGCCGATCATGCCATCGGTTTTGATAACGGCGGCCTCATGCACGCCCAATTGGCTGAGCAGTATTTCCTCGGCTTGAAGGTCGAAGTCCTCCTCAAGCTCCAACTGTATCACTTGACCGCGGCGGCGCCTTTGAATGGCGCTGCGGAAGGTACGCACAAGATCCTCTGCCTCTTCCTCAATCTCAATATCGCTGTCGCGCAGCACACGGAAAAGCCCGTCGCCCTCGATCGTGAACCCGGGAAACAGCTTTTTCGCATAACGCTGAATAAGCGAGGCGATGGAGATATAGACGGCCTCGCCAGCGCCAGCGATATCTCCTGGAACACGGACAAAACGCGGAAGTGCAGTCGGGATCAGGATCATTTCCATGATCTGCTCCTGATCCTCATCACGCGTCAGTGTAAATAGGAGGCCCATTCCCTCGTTATGGACGAAGGGAAAAGGATGCGCGGGGTCGAGCGCTTGCGGGGTGATGACCGGCAAAATCTCCTCGAGGAAAAATGCTTCAAGCCATTCATGGGCCGCCGGTTTGACGCGCTGCTCATCGGCGATGTGAATGTCTGTTTCAGCAAGGAGATCGCGCACCTCAGACCAGATCGTTTGCTGGCGCGCGGAGATCGAAGCGGTCTTCTCCCGGATCGCCGTCAATTGCTGGCTGGGTGAGCGACCGTCGATAGCGGGCTTTGCGATGCCGCGCTGCGCTTGACCGACAAGCCCCGCCACACGGATCATCATAAATTCATCGAGATTGCTTCCCGAAATCGACAAAAAGCGCAGTCGTTCAAGCAGCGGATACCGCTCATTGCCTGCTTCTGCGAGGACCCGCTCATTAAAGGCAAGCCATGAGAGTTCACGGTTGAAATAGGCGTCTCCGCCAGCCGCTGTTACCGCCTGAGGAACCGAGGGAGGCGACGCGGCAGAGACCGGCGGCTGAGAGGCGTCCTCATCATTGGCTGCATTTAATGTCTCTGGATTGCTCATCAACTACGGTTTCGCTCCCTTGCGCGGCCTCCAGATGGTGATTTTTGCGCCATTGTCAAAGGAGCGTTTTGCTCTCCGCAATCGCTGTGATCCCACGCTTGCCGTTTGCATCGCGGCCGAGTTGTACGAGCACGTCGATAACACTCGCTGCGTATTCAATCGTGTCCTTCCGGGTGAGACCAATCCCCGTCTGCATCACCATCAACGACAATTGTTCCAGCGCGCCGCGAAGCGAGTTTGCGTGAATAGTCGAAAAGCTACCGGGGTGGCCGGTGTTGATTGCCCGCAAAAACGACACGCTTTCTGCGCCGCGAAGCTCGCCCAGAACAATCCTGTCAGGACGCAGGCGCAGGGCCGCTTGCAAAAGCTCATTGGGCGTGACTTTCGCCTCGCCCAGCTCGCCTTTTACTGCGACCAGTCCGACCGAATTTTCGCCGGGAAATTTCAGCTCAGGCGTGTCCTCAACCATGACAACACGTTCCTCGCGCGGGATTTCACCCATCATGGCATTGAGGAACGTCGTCTTACCCGTGCTGGTGCCACCTGAAATCAGGATGGTGCGGCGGTTTTGGATGGCTTTACGTAAGAATTCTATTGGCTGCGTAGTCGGATCGGGCATCGCGACCGCTTGCTCTCCCGCCAAAGGCCCCGTGTCATAGGCATCCAATGGCAGGTCAAGGCGGCGGTGACGACGGATCGCCATAACCCAGTGCTTGCGACTTGCCGGCGGTCCGCAAAACTGAATACGCGCGCCGTCTGGAAGCGTTGCGCCCAAAAGCGGGTGTTCGCGGTTGATCCCTTGGTGGCTGACCCGCGCCACCTGTTCAGCCAGGCGCTGCACCAATCGGTCGTCAATTTCGGGCGTCACGAGTTTCTTCATGCCCGGATCAGCGGCGTCTTCAATCCATATCTCACCGGGCTGATTGACCATGATCTCCGTGACCGTATCGCGCTCAAGCCACTGCTTGAAGGGCGCAAGATAAGCGTCAAGATAGACACTGCGCTCTCCCGAAATGGGAGCTTCGCCGGTTTCTGGGTCGCCGGTGGAAGCGCCAGAGCCAATCGGGTGGATGTCCGCGCTCATGCCTCAGCCTCTCACTGGCTGACAGCAGTGAAATCAAGGTTGCGCGAGGTGAATACCCGCACAGGCTCACCCGGCTGAACGCGAATGGTTGGGCTGATCGCGCCATCTTGCTGAGCCGCGATGGAAGCAGCGCTTTGCCCTGCACCGCCAAGGACCACCGACGTGCCACCCGAAGCAATCGCACCGAGCCCGCCGACAACCGACAGAAGCATGGCGGAACCAAAGCGGCGGAAGAAGTGATTATTGACCTTACCTTCAAGGCCCGTGGTCCCGTCAAATGCGACCGCAGGCGAGGCGATGTTGACAGTCACCCCATCGGGCCGAACGAGATCGGTCCAAATGACATAAGCGCGCTTTTGCCCCTGCTGAACGCCCGATTGATACTGACCAATCAAACGAGAGGAGCGTGGGACGAGAACGCGGGTGCCATCAAAACTGCGCACGTCCTGACTGACCATTGCGCGCACGAAACCGGGATTGTCGGTGTTGATCGCGGTTTCCAAGATCGCGGGGATGATCGTGCCTTTAGTGACAGTGGTCGACGGGTTCGCCATCTGCTGCGCCTCGGCAGGTCCCCCTCCGACACCGCCGATGCGGCTGGCAAAGGCGGCGGCAGAACCACCAGCACCGTTCTCATTCATTGCGGTGTCCGCGACCGGAGTTGCCGCTGTTTCAGCCGCTTGTGCTGCCTGACGCGCCGCAGCGCTTGCATCGAACACCAGCGATGGGCTGGCGAAAGGATTGGCCTGCGGCCCCACCGACGGCGCATTGGCGAGCACTGGCGCGGGGGCCAGATTAGGGCGCGGATCAGCCGGTGTGGCAGGCTTCGGCACCTCAACCGGCCCAGCGGGCACGACAGGTGCTGGGGCCTGAGCGGGAGCTGCGGCCCCTACCGTTTCAGGTTCAGGCAATTGCGCCGCATTCATCGCCCAAAACGTCGTCACGCCAACAAGGCACACGATCGCCACACCCGCTGCAAGCCCAAGCCCCTCGGTCTTGGTCTTGCGCTCGGCAACGGCGGAAAATCCATTACGGCTGGCAAGGTCGATAATCTCGGCGCTTTCGCCTTCGCGTGGATCTATATCAGCGCCAGAGCCATCGCCAGATTTCGAAGGAAGCCGCATTGCAAGTCGCATCAGATCATCTCCCTTTTAATAACCGCGTGTCGGGGTTGTCCCGAGATTGGTGAGCGTGGCGCTTTCTTTACCAGAGCGCAGCACGATTGTGGTTGGAACGGTGTCGAGGACCACGGTTTCGCCCCGTACTGTGAAATTGACCGGGCCCTCATCGCCGTCCTCATTGGTGGTGAGGATCGCCGGAATGGGCGTGCCTTCTGCCCAGGTCAGAAACGTTGCTTCACCATCATCATAGGTCCGAGCAGGAAACAGGTCGCTCTCTCCGTCAGTGGCCCATTTGAAGTTGAGCTGCGCGGGGTCAACGACCGCATAGGGATCGCTAGCGGCCGCCAGTTCCGTCGCATTCGCGGCCTCGACCTGTGCCTGAGCGGCAGCGGCCAGCCTTGCTTCTTCCGCCGCTTTCTCAAGCTCTGGATAACGGAATTTCAGCACATACAGCGGCGCGTTTCTTGGGCTTGCAACAAGGTCAAACAGATAGGTCCGCCGGCTCGTCACAACGGTCATATTGGTCCGCGCAGACACGGCAAGAGGTTTCACAAAGAGAAGAGTTTGCGCCTGATTGGGCTGAACCTGCCATGCGCTGCTATCACCGATAGCAACGTTCTGGATCGCCTCATCGGGAGCAAATTTGATGGTCGTTTGAACCTTCACTTTGCCATTGATGGTGTAGACCTGTGCTTCGTCAAAAACCTGAGTGACAAGGCGCGGATCAGAAGGCGCACCTGGCGCTGCATTTTGCGCGCTTACCGGTGCAGCAAGAGCAAAAGCGCTTGCCAATAAAATGAGCCCATTCTGAGCTTCGCGGATCATGAACCTATCTCCAGTTTGGTTTTTGCGCTTGTTGAAGGGGCGGAGCGAAAACGATTGCCGATGCCTCTCGTGCGCGAGGCAGCAGCGGATGTGCCCGCCGCCTGTGCGGTGCTAGAACCGGCCGCATAAACCTTAGTTTCACGCACCGTCTGAGTGCCTGTTGACGTGGCCGTATCATTGGCTGCGAGCGCTGAGGGAAGAGTCACATCTATGCGGCGCGCGCCTGTGCTTGTCGTTGCCGCAGGAATAACTTGAGCCGCGCGGTCACCCGAAGGTGCAAGCGTCTGAGCCGGGGGCGAACGGTAGGCGTCTGGATTAGCCTGCGTCGCAAGGTCTGGTTTTGCAAAACCAAACACCTGCCATCCGCTGACCATCTTGGAGCCCACGTAAAGGACCATCAACATAAGCATGCAGTGGACGAACCCCACGAGGAAAAACGCCATGGCGGCTTGCTGATCAATTTGCCCCGGTGTCTCCACCAAAGCGGCAAGAATGGGCACCGCCATTTCAAGCATGATAGATCCGCCAACCACCGCGAAAAGCGGAGCCAGAGCGAGCATCACGAGGCCCTTGAGCCAACCAACAAACAGCCCGCGCGTGCCATTGAAGAGCGCGAGGACCACGAAAATCGGGCCTACGGCCAGAAGAAGCGCGAGGCCTATGCGTGCGGTCACAAGGAGACCCACGGTGCCAATCAGGAGCAACATCGCCCCAATCCACATCATGCCGGGCGGCGAAAAGGCGCTGATGTCCTCAATTCCCGTGCTAGCCTCTTGGATGGCGAGGAAAACGATATCGAGCTTAAGAGCAAAGGTCGCGGTCGCAGAGCCATCGCTGTCGGTGAGCACGCCTGCGAGAAAGTCAGGGGAGGTCACGAAGAAGGTGTAAAAAATCGTCGAGAAAGCCGCGAAACTTGTCGCAAAGGTGAGCACAAGCCCGATCGTCAACATTTTCGGGATGAGCGCGCGCACCGACAGGTTTGAACGCCCCAGAAGCAAAGAAATCCCAAAAAAGGCAATGTAAAAGGTCAGCAGCACCGTAAGAGCTGTGCCGAGTTGGCCTTCGCTGCCGAAGAGCCGCTCAAACGCTTGCTGGCTGACTTCACTAGCGATGCAATCAACAGCCGTCAGAGCACCGGCAACACCGGAACCCATTTCTTCCGCTGCAAGATCGCAAGCAGTCGTCATTCTGCGGCCTGCCAGACGGGCGTCCCGTCCTCATTGACCTCGCCCGAACCATCGGGCCAAGCATGGCCGGTGAGCGCGGGATACCACTCGCTGGGCGCATCCCCCACAGCCTCTCGAAGGAGGTCGAGACGGCGCACAGCAGCCTCACGCCCAGAGAGGATTGTAAGGACTTCAGGAGCGCCAGATAAATCAAGGCGCACGACAACGCTCGCATCGGGCTGACGCACGAGAAAACAGCGTGAGTGCGCAGGCAGCGAGCGGATCAGAGCAAGCTCGTGCTCTGTAAGGCCAAAGCCATCGCAGTAATCCTCGTGCCGCGCGCGGCTGTTGGGCATAAACACCATGGTCGCGGTCTGCTCTACCAAGGCTGTCGAAATGCGGCTTTCCAGCGCATCTTTGGCGCTTTGCGTAGCGAAACCGACGAGCGCATTGCGCTTCCGAAGCGTCTTCAGCCAGTCGCGAATGCGCGCGGCAAACACTTCATCATCAAGCGCCTTCCACCCTTCATCAATAAGGATCATGGTAGGCTCACCGTCCAGCCGTTCATCAATGCGGTGGAAGAGATACATCATGGTCGGCGTGCGAAGGCGCGGGTTTTCCAAAAGCTGCGTCATGTCAAAACCCAGCACCCGCTTGTCGAGATCAAGCGCATCGGCATCATTGTCAAACAGCCAGGCGTGCTCGCCGCCCTCGCCTGACGAAGAGCCAATCCACGCGCTCAACCGGTCTGCAAGATCGCCTGGCTGCGGCCGGCGCGCGCCCGAAAGTAGCTCTTTGAAATGGCGCAAACGCCTGAGGCTTGCATCGTTTTCATAGGTCGCCTCAACCGCCGCGCTGATTGTGGCAAATTCCTCAGGACCTTGCGCCTCAAGCAGAACGCCAAGCCAATCGCGCAAAAACGCCTTGTTCGCTGGCGTATCAGGCAGAGCAAGCGGGTTGAAGCCTGTTGGCTCACCCGGATTGATACGGTCATAGCGCCCACCAATACCGCGAATAAATAGCTCGGCGCCCCGGTCTTTATCGAACAGGATCGTGCGCGGTTTAAACTTTTGTGCTTGCGCGGCGAGGAAGTTCATCACCACCGTTTTGCCCGAACCAGACGGGCCAATGACGGAAAAGTTGCCCAGATCACCGTGATGGAAATTAAAGAAGAACGGCGTCGCGCTTGTCGTCTCGAGCAGCGTAACCGCATCGCCCCAATGGTTGCCTGAGGCTTGCCCGAGAGCGAAGCCGTGAAAGCTTCCAAAACTTGCCATATTGGCGCTGGAAATGAGCGCGCGGCGCACAACATAATCCTCGTTTCCGGGAAATTGCGCCCAGAAACCCGGCTCCAAATTGGTATCCTCACGAACAGCAATTGCGCCCGTATCAGCCAAAGCAGCCGACGCTGCAGCGCAGGCATCATCCAGACGGTCCAGCGCCCGCTCACGAACGAGCACGGTCAAATGATGATCACCAAAACCCGCAGCGCCGTTGCCTAGCGCGTCGCGCGCGGCCATCATATCGGCGCGCTCGGCCGCTGCTTCTTCGTCAACAGAACGAGACCGGCGAAGCGCAAGATCAATCCGCTCGCGCGCGGTGGTGCGTTCGTTGGGCGCATAACTTTCCGTCACGACCATTTCAAACGGCAGGCGCAGCAGCGGATCAAGCAGCCCCGGGGACGTCGCCTCTGGATATTCCTTAAGACCAAGCATTGCGGCGAAATCCGGATGCCCAGAAGCCTTAAGCTCCATCGCATCAAGCCCGAAACTCGCGCGGCGATATGGCAGCATATGGCCTATATCGGTGTCGACCGAGGGTCGCCGCACCGGGCGCATCTCGCCATTGTAAAGCGCGCTCAACAGCTCAAGCATCTCTGAATTTGTGCCGCCATTGGGAGATGCGTAGTCGCCCAGCACATTTGCCCCATACGCAGAAAGTGCCGCCGTCAGGCCGGTGACGGCCGCCTTAAGGCTGCGCACATCCTTGGGATCGGCTTGCAACTGTTCTGCGGCGGTGCGCGAGAAGAATTTGGAAATCCTCTCAGGCAGGCCAGTTTTCCCGCGAGCAGGACGCCTGATCAAGGTTACAAACTGGTCGTTGATGTAAAGCGATCCGCCCGCGAGCCGCTCTTTCCAGCGGGCATCAATATGGCGGGAAAGGGCGTCCGGAAATTCCGCGTCCAGCTCGACTTCCACCCTGCGCCGGATGACATGGTGATAGAGCACAAAACGCGCATCCAGTGTTGATCGCAGCACAACCTCGCGTGTGGCCGCATGAGAATTGAGCGCGTCAGAATCCTCGGTTTCAAATAAGAGTCCCGGCACCTGAATGGCGCTCATCACCGACCCGTCGCGAAGCAGCACGGTGTTTTCGTCGATCAAGCGCTCATACGGCAACCGATCACCAGCGGGCGCTTCCTTAGCGCTCCATGCAGCAGGTCCGATCCATTTCACCATTCGTCTCGGCCCTCCTGAAAGGCCTCAAATTCGTTTGTCATCACGGTGCATAACTGTTGCAGCTCCAACGCCGGTAATTGGCAACGCGGGGGCATTTTGAGACCTTCGTGATCCAAAGGTCAAAGATACGCGGCTCTCGAAGCGATGCAAAGTAGCCGATCACATGGATCGTGATCGGCACGAGCAAAAACACCAGAACCATCAAAATGTTCGTCATGAAATTCGAAAGGACGAGATAGGCAATCATGGACATGGTCATGTTGATGACGAAAAAAACCATGGTCACGCCTGCGAACATCTGCGGGCGCGTCAATGTGCGGTGCACGGGATGGCGGATTAGGTCGCTCATCGGGCTTTAGACCCCTGCCCCGCCTGCAATGGTTGCCACCAAACGCGGCGCGCCAAAGATGATGAAGACACCGATGATAACCGTCATGCCATACCGCCAGTTCATTCGTCCGGTCAGCATCATGAAGCCAACCCCTGCCACCGCCATAACGGCAAGTGCGGTTGCGATCGGCCCAAGCAAAATGCCCTGCATCCACAGCAACGCGCTCGTGATCGGATCGCCGCCCTGACCGGCCACTTGCTGGGCCATAGCCGAGCTTGGCAGAACCAGACTTGGCAGAGCTGCGACACCCAAAAGGGCGGTCAAACGAGCAGGCATGCGAAAGAGTGATTTCATGTGTATTCTCATATCCCTTTAAACATTTAGACGGCGCAGCTTTCCCAATGCCGCATCAGCTATCGCTGCCCCTGTATAGCAGGACGCTGAATGGCCGGAAGCTGTATCACAGATGCCTGTGCGGACGCCTGAGTTGTTATGCGCGAATGATTGGAGAGGCGGCCGATTATGGCTGCGACGTAGTTCTTTGTCTCGCGGATATTGGGAATGCCGCCAGCGCGTTCCACCCGTCCGGGTCCGGCATTGTAAGCAGCAAGCGCTTTCTCAAGATCACCGTCAAACCGGTCGAGCTGTTCGCGCAAATACCGCGCCCCGCCCTCAAGGTTTTGCATGGGGTCGTCTGGGTCAACTCCCAGATAGCGGGCTGTTCCTGGCATCAATTGCGCAAGGCCCCTGGCACCGGCAGGTGACACCGCGCGTTCACGCCAGCGGCTTTCTTGCCAAACCACCGCTTCCAAAAGCGCCGGGCTGAGATTAAACCTTTGGGAAAGCTCCGCAATCTTTGCTCTATATTGATTTGGAACACCGGCGGCATGCGCTCTTGTGTTCGCGACAATTTGTTCGGAGATATTGAGACTATCCTCGCCAAGCACCGCCACGCTGGTGAGGGGCAGGCTAGCTGGCAACGCACTTTGCACAGGACCACCTGCAACCCACCGCGCGCCATCGGGGCTTACTTCCAACACGTCCGCATACGCGGGCGAGGCAAGCATAGTGCCAGCAATCGCTGCAATGACCGAAGCGTAAAATTTTCGGCTTGCACCCACAAGAATCATGTCGGGCCCTCCAATGACGCCCCTATTGTCTAGCTTATTTGACAAGCAGGTGACAGCCCCGGCTTTAACCGTGGATGATCGAAAGAGATGTGCCGAGCCGTGTATGCGTTAAGCGAGAGCGGTGCGATAGTAATTTGCGAGCTCAAAGACGCGAAAAAGGGGACGCAATTGCCCCCTTCTCCTGAACTTTTCTCACTGGGTAATCAGCGGGATTGAAGCGCGCGGTGTCACCGATTGCGAAGAGTGAGGCGCTCAGCTTGTTGTGGAAGCGCGCGCAATTCGCCCCGCTCCAACATAGCCATGGCTTTGCGCGCTAGCTTGCGGGAGTCTGTGGTGCGCCCGTCGACTGTATCCAATTGCGCCACATCGCGCGATGCGAGAGCGGACTCAAACTGAACGCGAGCCTGCGCTTCATCGCCAATGTGCGCGTATGCGATGCCCAAATTAATCAGCAATGCAGGATCATCGGGCCGCTCTTTCAGCTCAGCGCTAATGAGGTCAATCGCAGCGAGGGCCTGCCCATCGGCAAGTGCAGCCGAAGCAAGAGCGCCCTCACCCGAAAGCGTTTGCTGCGCGGTAGCAGGTACAGCGCTGCCAATGCTAATCGCGGCGATCAGCGCGAGGCCAGATTTCGTTTTGTGCGTGCGGGTCATGCCCCATCTCCTCAATCTCTAGGCATGGAGAATGACCCAAGTGAATTATTAATGCAACAAAACTGTAACATTGTCATATTTCTGAGATTTTTTGATATTTTGATTAAACTTATCAATATCTTGATATCCACCCCTGTGCGTACAGACCTACACAATTTCACATGAATAGACTGTCATATTCGTCATATTCCAGCCAAATGACAGAACTGTCGCAAAAACTGTCGATCCGCATAAATTTTGTCACATGCCGCCCCTAGCCGGACCTCACGCGAAATAGATTCGCGCTCAATGATTCTCGGTTTTTAGGGGACCTCGGCTTGTGAAGAACATTCAACGCACTCTCATTCTTGGCGCCAGCATCGTAGCTCTTGCAGGCTGCGGAGCGGACGAAATTGTGTCACCTGGCACATCGGGCGATATCATCATCAACAACCCGGCCCCGGCACCAACTCCCACGCCAACCGGGACCCCTCCAACGGGAACAGTGACGCCTGCTGCGGGCTGTCCAACAATCGCTTCAACCGGCGGCTTGACCGATGACGGCACGATCACAGGCCCTACCGGTGAGTACCGTGTCTGCACTCTACCAGCGACTTTCGATGCCGACGACAACCTCCCCTTCATCGAAGGCCTGCTCTACCAAATCCAAGACACCGTATCGGTCGGCTCTGACCAAGGTTTCAGCAGCACAGGCACAGATGTCACACTCTCGGTTGAACCCGGCGCAATCTTCTTTGCTCAGGCAGCATCTGCCCTCATCGTGAACCGCGGCAACGCGCTTGATGCGAGCGGCACAGAGACGATGCCGATTGTCTTCACCAGCCGCGACAACGTCCTTGGCCTTAACAATGACAGCAGCCAAGCCCAGTGGGGCGGGATTGTGATGCTCGGCCGCGCACCGGTTTCCGATTGTCAGGACAATGTGTTCAACACAGCCGCTGCTCCAACCGCCAACGCGACATGTCAACAGCGCCTCGAAGGAGCTGCGCAAACCTTCTTCTTTGGCGGCGGCGACGATGCGGACAGCTCAGGCACGCTTGAGTTTGTTCAGATGCGCTTCTGCGGCTTTGAACTTACTCAAGGCAACGAGCTTCAGTGTCTGACCACAGGCGGCACCGGCTCTGGCACAACCTTCAACCACATCATGAGCTTCAACAGCTCGGATGACGGCGTTGAGTTCTTCGGCGGTTCAGTCAACATGAGCCAGCTTGCTGTGATCGGTGCATCGGACGATTCGATTGACGCAGACTCGGGCGTTCAAGCGAACATCGAAGACGCAGTTGTGGTTCAGCGCAGCAGCACAGGCGACAGTATCATCGAATTCGATTCCCCGGATGATCTTGCAGACGGCACACCGGGCAACGCTCTTCCGCAGAGCACACTCAATGTGAACAACTTCACCTTCGTCCAGCGCTCTTCGGCTTCTGGCCAAGTGGTTCGCGCACGCGGCGGCGCAGCGCTCGGTCTCACCAATGGTGTAATCGACGTGAACACCGATGACAGCGTCTGTATCCGTATTGACGAGCAGATCACTCTTGCAGCCATCATCGGCTTTAATTCTGTGGTGTGTGACGGTGTCAGCCGTCCGGTTCGCGGGTCTTCGGGTGTCAGCGATGCTGAGGTGCAAACCGAAGTGGATGCAGGCACCAATAACGACCTCACCTTCATGCTCTCCACAACCAACAATCTGGTGAACGGCGCAAGCGAGAACGGTGTGACGGTCTTTGATGCAACGGCTCGTTCCTCATTCTTCAGCTCATCCACTGTGATCGGTGCCGTGGAATCGGACCTTAGCGCAGACTTCGGTGACTGGACTTGCAACTCCAGCATCCAGGACTTCGGCAGCGCGACCGGCGATTGCACCTCGATCCCGGTTTACTAAGCCGGTTCCTTTTGAATGGAGGGGGCGCAGCGTCAAACGCAGCGTCCCCTCCTTACCTATCCGTGCCCCTTTGGCGGGGCGCATTCGTTTCTCAGACCTAATTACAAGGGGGTCTAGTACCATGTCGACCGGCTCGCGCCTCGCTGGACTGCTGCTTCTCACATCATCGCTCACTTTCCCGTCTGTTCTTCACGCGCAGAGCGCAGATGAGGCGGGCGCACAGGACGACGAATTGGCTCAAGATGTTGAAGCTGCCGAAGACGGTGAAGATGATATTCAGGAACCGGAGATTTCAGTCCCCGGCGGCGGTATCATCGTAACGGGCCGCCGTAACCGCGACCCAGCCCGTTCTTCGACGCAGGTTTTGAATGTTCTGACCGAAGAGGACATCGCGCGCACCGGAGAAGGCGATATCGCAGGCGCTTTGACCCGAGTGACGGGCCTTTCAGTGGTTGGCGATGGCCGCGTGTTTGTACGCGGTCTTGGGGATCGCTACTCGCTTGCGCTTTTGAACGGCTTGCCGCTACCAAGCCCAGAGCCGCTCAGCCGGGTTGTCCCGCTCGACATTTTCCCAACCAATGTTGTGGCCTCCTCGCTGGTGCAAAAGACCTACTCCGCCAACTACCCTGGTGAATTTGGCGGCGGTGTGATCAACCTCACCACCAAAGCTGTTCCAACCGAAGATTTTCTCACGGTTAGTATCGGTGCAAGCGGCGACAATGAGACGACCTTCAGAGAGGGCCTCACCTATTTTGGATCGGACCTTGATTCCTTCGGCTTTGACAATGGCAACCGCGCTGTTCCTTCAAACCTGCAAGCCTTCTTCGACAGCGGCGAGCGCATAGGGGCGGTTCCCCTGTCGGTCTCAGAAGGCATCGCGAGCCAGCTATTCCCGACCAATCTTGTAACGCTCCAGCGGGTCAGCCGCCAGCGCGCCAACTTGTCCGGCTCTATCACCGGCGGCTTGTCGTTTGATCTGGGCGAAGACACATTCCTCGGCATCATCGCAACCGCCGGCATTAACAACAATCTGCGCAACCGCTCTGTTCTTAGCCAGAGCGGAAGCGGTGATCTGACCGAAGTTTTCCAGGAGCAGCGCACGTTCATCACCGATGAGAACATTTTGGTGAACGGTCTCCTCAGCTTTGGCCTTGATTTTGGTGACAACACCATCCGCTGGACCAATCTGTTCATTCGCGACACGCTCAAGACCGCGCGCCTGGCGGAAGGCTTCGACATCTTCCCCGGCGTCACCGGCTTCGATTTCCAGAATCAGCACACCGCTTGGTTCGAACGTCAGCTTTTTGATACTCAGCTTGTCGGTGAGTTCGAGTTTGACCGTTTCAGCGTTGACGTTCGCGGCGGTTACGCCCGGACAGACCGCGAGGCTCCGTTCAATTCTCGCTTTAGCTACACAAGGACCAACCTGCCCGGTGATCCTTTTGGCGATCAGTTCGTTGCCTACTTCAACCAACTTTCCGACGCTGGCATTTCTACGGTCGCTTTCGATGATCTTCGCGAAGAGCTCTGGTTCGCAAGCGTCGACCTTTCTTATGAGCTGCTGGACAATCTCGAAGTGACGGCGGGTTATGCCTATTCTGACACCTCGCGCCGTTCGGAAAGCCGCGAGTTCCGGCCCTTTATCTCAGGCGATGTGCTGGATGATAGCCTCGTGCCAGCACTGGGCCTTGCCCAGCCGGGCAGCATTATCAATGACGCCACCCTTGCCGGTTTCAGCGTCACTCTAACCGAAGCGACGCCCTTCCCTGTGTTTGATGCAGGGCTTGAGATCAACGCTGGCTACGGGCTGGTGCGTTTCGTGCCAACCGATACGCTCACGTTTGAAGCCGGTCTTCGTTTCGAAGATGCGACCCAAGTCGTTGCGCTTGACCAATCGGTGTTCATCGTGCCGATCGCCGGCGCGACCGCAACCGACCTCGGCAACGATTATCTCCTGCCAAGCGGCACGATCACTTGGGAAGCAACGCCGGAACTGCAATTGCGCGTGTCGGCGTCGCAGACCATCGCCCGCCCGCAGTTCCGTGAGCTTGTTGAGCAGGTCTACTTCGACCCGGAAAGCAACCGTGAGTTCGTCGGCAACCCTCTTCTTGATGACAGCGAACTCTTCAACTTTGAGGCGCGCGGCGAGTACTACTTTGGCGGTCCCGATAAGGTCAGTCTTGCAGGCTTTTACAAGAACATCGACAACCCGATTGAGAACACGCTCCAATCGGCATCGGGCGTAGTGCGCACCGGCTTTGCCAACGCTCCGACCGCCGAGCTTTACGGTGCAGAATTCGACATCACGTATGGCATCGACCTTTTTGATCTGGGTGGAACCTTCTTCGAGACGAAGCAGATTTTGATGCAATTGAACTATACCTACACCCAGTCCGAAATCCAGGTGGGCGAAGATGATGTTGCGCCGATTATCGGCGCTCCCGACCAGCTTGCGAGCCTTCTGTTCGACGATGGCGCCCCGCTTGTGGGTCAGTCGGATCACATCGCGAACTTCTCCATCGGTATCGAGGATACAGAGAAGACCCAGCAAGCCAGCATCCTGATCAATTACGCCAGCGAGCGCGTGACCCTTCGCGGCGGCCCGCTGCCTGATGTGGTCGAAGATCCTGGCTTCACCGTCGATTTCGTCGCTCGCACGCATCTTGGGCAGATCGGCGAGAACGTCGAATTGTCCCTCCAGGTTCGCAACATCTTTGGCCGCGACAATTTCGAGTTCCAGGAAAGCGAAACCGGCCGCCTCGAAATCAACACCTTCGACGTTGGGACCAGCTTCTCAGTAGGTCTCAAAGCGGAGTTTTAGTCGGCACCTCTCTCTACCCATTCCACCATTGGGCCGATAAATCTTGGCCGTCCCTTTCAAACGGAAGGGGCGGCCTTTTTTTCGGGTATGAGAAAGGCTAACGATCTAAGACTGCCTAGAAAAGACCTCTAGAGGTCGAAGACGTATCCGATCGAGCGCACGGTGCGCAGCGGATTGCCGCCGCCCGCTGCCTTGATCGCGCGGCGCAGGCGTCCGACCCAAACATCGACAGTGCGTTCATCAAGAACAGGATCCGTTTTGCCTAGCCCCATGATGATCTCCTCGCGGCTCATCACCCGGCCTGCATTCTCCGCAAAAAAGCGCAGCAGCCGGAACTCATTGGGCCGCACATTGATCACCTTATCATTCCATCGCGCCAGAAGCGCAGTCATATCAATCCGCAACGGGCCTCGCTCAAATGCTGGAACGCCGTGCGGTTCGCAGCTGCGCAATTGCAGGGCAAGCACCCTGTCGAGCACCATTGTGCGATTAAGCGGGCCCACCAGATAGTCATCGGCTCCCGCCTTCAACGCCCGCCTGCGAAACTCAGGATCGTCCTCTTCGAGCACCATGGTCACATGAGCCCCGGCCGTGCGCGTATCGGCCCGTAGGCGGCGGCACATTTCAAGGCCAGCAAGGTCATCCATAACCCAATCGACAAAAACGAATGCTCGCCCATCGACGAGTTGCTGCGGTCCTTCCGCCCCTATCCGGCCGAAGGTGAAACACCGAGCGTCGTAGACAAAATCCCCAAGCCCTTCACCGAGCGAATTTGTCAGGAGAATGTTGACGACTTCCATGCTCACAACTGCCCACCACTGCATCTTGCATTTCGGCTCATGCAGTGGCGCGATTCTATGACGCGTTCATGACGATGGTTGTGGTCCTATCGCTTTATTCATCTGATGGTCACCTGGTCCATTGGCGGCAGCGGCATGGCGAGCCCCGTTGGCATTTTTGGGACGTATGGTGCTTCCAGCTTGCCGACCTCTTCGTTTGTGAGTTCGATATCCAGGGCGGCCACTGCATCCGCGATATGATGCGGCTTGCTTGCACCGATGATGGGCGCTGCCACCCCCTTCGTGAAGTGCCAAGCAAGACCAAGGCTTGCCATTTTGGTGCCCCGCGCCTCGGCCATTTCGGCAAGTGCCGTAATGATCGCAGCGTCCGCCGCGTCGCCGTCTTTATAAAGCGCCTTGCCAACACCGTCCGTTTCGCTGCGCACAGTGGTCTCACCCAAGGGCCGCGCCAGTCGTCCGCGCGCAAGCGGGCTCCACGGGATCACGCCCACGCCCTGATCTGCGCACAAAGGCAGCATTTCGCGCTCTTCCTCTCGGTAGAGGAGATTGAGCTGGTTTTGCATGGAGATGAACCGCGTCCACCCATTGCTGCGTGCGGTCTCCTGCGCCTTCGCAAACTGCCAAGCGTACATGGAGGAAGCGCCGATATAGCGCGCTTTGCCTGCCTTCACGATGTCGTGCAGCGCCTCCATCGTTTCCTCAATTGGGGTCGCATCGTCCCACCGGTGGATTTGGAAGAGGTCGACATAGTGCATGCCGAGCCGCGTGAGGCTATCATCAATCGCCTGCATCAAGCTCTTGCGCGACAGGCCGCCTGCATTAGGGGCGCGCCGCCACGGAATAAACGCCTTCGTCGCCACCACGATCTCATCGCGGTTGGCCATTTCTTTAAGGAGTTTGCCCGTGATCTCCTCCGAGGTGCCGCCAGCATACGCATTGGCGGTGTCGAAGAAGTTGATCCCGGCCTCGAGCGTTTGGCGAAAGAAGGGGCGGCTTTCCTCCTCATCCAAAAGCCAATCGCCGTGCCATCCAGCCGACGTGTCGCCATACGACATGCATCCCAGACACAGGCGCGAGACGCTGAGGCCGCTGTTTCCAAGCCGAGTAAATTTCATCAAAGCGCTCCTTTAATAGGCATCAATTTTGTAGGAAGTCTGGCACACTTGGCACGCTTTGCACACTGTCCAAGAGCCAAAAAACTCCGAACTCGCATTCAGCCCCATCAGATTGATATTCATGGGCTTTTTGAGATAACCTGGCAAGTTTGACCCTCTGTCAGTTTATCCAGAATGTAGGGCTTGTTATTGGCAACCCAGCGCCCGCGTAAGAAAGCGCGCTTTTCTTCCCCGGAGCACGCGCCTATTGGAGCGTCAAACCGCCATCCACCACCAGCGTGTGCCCGGTCACATAGGCCGACATGGAAGACGCGAGGAAAAGCGCCGCGCCCGCCATATCTTCTGGCGAGCCAAGCCGGCGCAGCGGTATCCTTTGGAGCGCTCCTTCAAGGCGTTCGGGGTGCTCGGTTGTGACAGTAGTTATCTTGGTCGGTACCAGCCCCGGCGCGATGCCGTTCACGCGAATACCGTCCCTTGCCCACGCCGCGCCAAGCGTCTTCACAAGGCTTACCGCACCCGCTTTGGAGGCGGAATAGGCGGGGTTGCCGATATTGGCCTTGAAGCCTGCGACCGACGACACAACCGTCATCGTGCCGCTGGCCTCTGCCAACCGCGAGTGAAAAGCGCGCGCCACATCCATGACCGAGTTAAGGTTCACGTCGATCACATCGTCCCAGCCCTCACGCTGAAACTCGCCGCGCCCATATCGCACAATGCCTTGGCATTGGATAAGAACGTCCACGGCCCCAAGCGTCTCTACCAAAGCACCCACTGCATCGCGGTCGCTCACATTCATCTGAGCGTAGGAGAGCCCGGTAAAGTCGCTGTCCTCAGCCTCAAGATAGTCGCCTTCATCAGGCCGCGTGCCCGTCACCAGCACCTGCGCCCCGTTCTTGCAAAACTCATGCGCGATGCCATTGCCGATGCCAGACGAGCCGCCAATGACGACAACGCTTTTGCCCGTGAAATCAAGTGGGTTAGTCATGTGGTTCTCTCTCTATTACAGCCTCACACGTCGCCCCGTGCTTGACACGGGGCTTGGCTAACTCATGATCGAGACGATGGCAAAGGGCGGCTGGGAATACATCATGGCAAACCGTTTCAGAGGCGGAATGTATGTTGGCGTTACCGCCGATCTACTCGCTCGGACGCACCAGCATCGCGAAGGCTCAGGCTCCATCCATGTGCACGACTTCCGCAAGACACGTTTGGTCTTCGCAGAGCGCCATGAAGAGATTGAAAGCGCTATAGCCCGCGAAAAGCTCGTCAAAAAATGGAGGCGCGAGTGGAAGTTTGCTTTGATTGAGGAGGCGAACCCCGATTGGGATGATTTGTGGGGCATATGGCTCGACGTTGACCAGAAAGCAAAGTAGCCGAGCCCCGTGTCAAGCACGGGGCGACGGTGAGAATAACAGCAAACCAGCGCTCACGCCGCTCAAATCTCGCGGCTGACGACTTCTTTCATGATCTCGCTCGTGCCGCCATAAATGCGCTGAACCCGCGCGTCGCGCCATAGCCGTGCAATCGGGTATTCGTTCATATAGCCAGCGCCGCCGTGGAATTGCAGGCAGGCATCGACCATCTCCCACTGCATCTCGGTGTGCCACAATTTCGCCGCCGAAGCCTCGCCCGTGGTAAGCTCGCCTTTGAGGTGGCGCGCAATTGCCCAATCGAGGTGCGCCCAGCCGACTTGCAGCTTCGCCGACAAATCTGCGAGGGTGAACTTGGTGTTCTGGAACTGGAAAACGGTGCTGCCAAAGGCTTTGCGCTCTTTGGTGAACTTCACCGCTTCGTCAAACGCACGCTGAGCCCCGCCCATGGCCGAAACCGCGATGGAAAGGCGCTCTTGCGGAAGCTCTTCCATCAGATGGATGAAGCCCCGGTTTTCGCCGCCGAGAATGTTGGTTTTGGGAACGCGTACGTCTTCGAAGAACAGCTCAGAGGTGTCAGCGGCATGTTGTCCGATCTTGTCGAGGTTGCGCCCGCGCGCAAAACCGGGGGTGTCAGCATCGACGAGGATCAGCGAGGTGCCCTTTGCGCCCGCTGCCGGATCAGTCTTGGCAACCACGATCACGACATCAGCAAGCTGTCCGTTGGTGATGTAGGTTTTGGAGCCATTGAGTACGAGGTGATTGCCATCCTCGGCCGCTGTGGTGCGAATGCCCTGGAGGTCTGAGCCAGCGCCCGGTTCGGTCATCGCAATCGCGGCGATAATATCGCCTGAAATCATGCCAGGCAGATATTTGGCTTTCTGCTCATCGCTTCCCAGCCGCTCAAAATAATTGACAGTGATGTCGTTTTGCAGAGTGAAGCCGGCGGACGAACCGATGTAGGCAAGCTCTTCGTCGAGCACACAATTGAAGCCGAAATCGAGACCAAGCCCGCCGTTTTCTTCGGCGACTGTCATGCACAGCATGCCCGCCTCGCCCAGCGCTTTCCACGCCTCGCGCGGGACAATGCCCTCTTCCTCGTGTTTATCGAGGTTGGGCACCATGTGTTCTGCGAACACTTTGCGAACGGTGTCACGGAACGCTTCGTGGTCTTCGTTATAGGCAGAGCGGTGCGCTGTTTCGATCATGGGTATGTGTCTCTCTCAAAGCGATTCAAGTTGCGAGCGGCAACTGACCTGAGAGAGGGGCGCAAGTAAAGCGCGATTTTGACAGGGTGGTCAGGGACTACCCGACAAATGCGCGTTCAATCACGAATTGACCGGGTTTGTTGTTTGCGCCCTCTTCAAAGCCGCGTGCTTCCAAGTCGGCAGCGTGATCCTTAATCATTGCCATCGAACCGCACAGCATCACGCGGTCGCTTTCAGGATCGAATTTTTGTGGGCCCTTGCTCTCCTTAAACAGACGGCCGTCGTCAATCAGCACCTGAATGCGGTCGGTTGTGCGGAAGTCTTCGCGCGTCACTGTGGGCACATAGATCATACGCTCACGCTGATCATCTTCGAGCAGGGGATCGCCTTCAAGTTTGCTTTCGAGCAGGTCGCGGTAGGCAAGGTCGGAGACGCGGCGCACCGAATGCACAACGATCACTTCGTCATACATCTCATAGACTTCCGGATCGCGCACAAGGCTCATGAAAGGTGCAAGGCCGGTGCCGGTGGAAAGCATAAACAAGCGCTTACCCGGCAAGAGCGCATCGGTCACAAGCGTGCCGGTTGGCTTTTTGCCAAGGTAGATGGGATCGCCTTCTTTGATGTGCTGAAGCCGCGAGGTCAGCGGGCCGTCTTGGACAATGATCGAGAGAAACTCGAGCTCTTCATCATAGGATGGCGAGGCGACCGAATAGGCGCGCAAAAGCGGTTTGCCGTCTTCTTTGGGAAGGCCGATCATCACAAATTCGCCCGAACGGAAGCGGAAAGATGCAGGCCGCGTCATCTTGAGCGTGAACAGGTCATCATTCCACTGATGGACGTGGGTGATCGTCTCAATAGACACCGCGCCGCTTTCGTTAAATGAATCGCGGGGGGAATGGGTGATGTGACAGCTGTATCGGTCAAAGTCGGCCTCAAAGATTTGGACAGCCGCAAGAGAGTCGCAGCCTGTATCGGAGGCGCAAATGGCCCTTTTGCGCGCACGCTTCAAGTTAGATTAGCGATTGGGGGGCGAAGTGTGCCTTTTGAGTGAGACTTCTCACCTCGCCCTCGAAACTTCGCCCTAATTCCAGCCAGCGCGGTCGAAAATCTGCACCGCCTCTGTCTGGCCCGAACCAATGGTGGCCGCGTTCAAAGTGTCGCTACGAAACTCGCCCATCTCTTCCAAAGCGGAATTGCCTGAGAGGCCGGAGACAGCCGGATACTCATTGTTGCCGTCCGCAAAATACCGCTGCGCACTTTCGCTAGTGAGATACTCGAGGAAGGCAATGGCATTGTCCCGGTTGGCAGCGTTCACCGTGACCCCTGCGCCGCTGACATTGACGTGCGCACCGCGATCACCGTCTGCCTGGTTGGGGAAGATCACGCCAAGTTTGTCAAAGACCGCGCGCTCTTCGCCCTCGCCGCCTGCGAAACGGCCAAGGTAATAGGAGTTCACAACCCCAATGCGGCACTCGCCAGCGGCAACGCTTTCAATCTGGGCTGTGTCATTGCCTTCGGGAGGACGTGCGAAGTTGGCTACAACGCCTTTTGCCCAGGCCTCTGCAGCCTCTGCACCTTCATTGGCGATGATGCTGGAGAGGAGCGAGATGTTGTAGATGTTGGACGAGGAACGAATGCAGATGTCGCCTTTCCATGCCGGGTCGGCGAGGTCTGCATAGGTGTCGAGCCCCTCGGGCACACCTGCTTCTTTGTTGTAAATGATCACACGCGCGCGTGTGGAAAGGCCGAACCACAGGCCATCGGGGTGGCGCAGGTGATCGGGTAGGCGCTCCGCGAGCACGTCAGATTCCACCGGTTGCAGGACGCCCGCTTCTTCGGCACGCCACAGGCGGCCGGCGTCCACAGTGATGAGGAGGTCTGCCCGGGTAAACTCGCTCTCGGTCTGTATCCGTTCGATCAGCGCATCGGCCTCTGCCTCAATGCGGTTCACCTTGATCCCAGTCTGAGCGGTAAAATCATCATAGAGCGCAAGATCGGTGTCGTAGTGACGCGAGGAGTAGATGTTTACCTCGCCCCCTTGACCAGCAGTATCGCCAGCCTCTTCGGCGCAGGCCGTGACAGTCAGCGCAGCCATACAGCCAAGAATCAGTTTTTTCATGGATCAATGCCCTTCATTTCTAATTGCGCCCCAGAAGTTGCGAATGCGTTGCAATAGTAAATCACGCATTGCAAGCCTTATCTCTGCGCAAATGCTCTTACGCTGCCTTCATGGGGGATCACACGGTAGCGTGCGCCCTCCTCAACCTGCGCGGTTGATTGCACCGTAATCTCATCGCCGTCTGCCGTTTGAAGCAGCAGCCGGCTGGCCACACCCAACGGGTGCACATCGACTACGGCAAGACCGCCCTCATCGGCGACGCACCCAAGCGTTTCGGCGTGCACAAGCAGCTCCATCTCGCCAGCACCGGGCACATCGCCCGCAATGCACGAAAGCGGCCAAGAGCCCAGTGATGTGATCAAGGCATCGCCTTCGCGCCGCGCTTTGACCACTTGCGCCCCGCCAAAAATCGCGCCCACAGAAGGCGTTGCAGGGCGTTCGTGCAAATCCTCTGGCGTGCCAAATTGGATGATGCGCCCACCCTCCATCACGGCAATGTGGTCGGCAATATCGAGCGCTTCTTCAGGGTCATGCGTCACCAAAATTGTGGTGGTGCCCGCTTCCCGCAACAGCCTGCGGCAATCGCGGCGCAGGCTTCGGCGAAGGACAATATCGACGCTGGCGAAAGGTTCATCCATGAGCAAAACTTGCGGCTCTGGTGCCATGGCGCGGGCAAGCGAGGCGCGTTGCTGTTGACCTCCGGAAAGCTCATGCGGGAAACGCGCGCCCAATCCTGCTAGACCTACCCGCTTCAACCAAGACTCGATCACATCGCTATCGCCAGAACCAGGAAGCCCGAATGCAATGTTTTTCGCAATTGTCATATGCGGGAACAGCGCCCCGTCCTGAAACACAAGGCCCACAGGCCGCGCTTCGGGCGGCGGGTTTACGCCGGGGGCCGCCATCTCTTGGCCGCCCATGCTGATACGGCCTGACTGCACCGGCAAAAGCCCCGCTGCCAGATTGAGCAAGGTTGACTTGCCCGAGCCTGAAGAGCCAAGCAGGCAGGTGATTTTTCCGCTAGGCGCGGTAAAGGCGATATCTGAAAGCGCCTCCACCCGTCCGGTTCTCCCGGTGTAAGCATGGGCAATATGTCGAAATTCAAGACTCACAAAATTGTCCGATGCTGCAAGGTTGCAGGAAGGTAGCGCCTATGAGCGTTAAGCAACCTGTGAGCTTTAAGCAATCGGCCACCCTCCCGGCAAGTGGGCATGTGCGCGCTGCGCTGCGTTTGGACGGCTGGAGCGTCAGCGCGCTTATGCTAGCAGCACTCGCATTCCTGCCGATTGCAGCCATCCTCATCTCCGCGCCAAGTGGCGGCTTTGAGGCGATCACACACCTCGCCCGCACCGTTCTGGGCAGCTATATCGCGAACACTTTGGCGCTTATGGTCATGGCGGGCACGATTGCGCTCGTAGTGGGCACAGGCTGCGGGTGGCTGGTGAGCGCGGCGCGTTTTCCGGGGCGGCGGGTTTTCGCATGGGCTTTGGTTTTACCGCTTGCCGTGCCCGCTTATATCGCCGCGTATCTTTACGCCGATCTCTTGGATTTTACAGGGCCCGTGCAGAGTTTCTTGCGAGACACGACCGGGCTTGGCGCGGGCGACTATTGGTTCCCCAGAATTCGCTCACTGCCCGGCGGTGCTTTCGTCCTTGGCATCGTCCTTTACCCCTATGTCTACCTCCTCGCGCGCGCTGCTTTCGCTGCCCAAAGCGTCTCGCAATTCCGCGCCGCGCGCAGCCTCGGCGCAAAGCCCATGCGCGCCTTTTGGCAAGTCGCCCTGCCCGCCGCGCGCCCTGCGATTGCAGGCGGATTGGCACTGGTGCTCATGGAAGTGCTCGCCGACTTTGGCGTCGCTCAATATTTCGCCATTCCCACATTTTCGACTGGGATTTTCCGCAGCTGGCTTTCCATGGGAGACAAGCAGGCGGCTCTGAAACTGGCGGCCATGATGCTGCTGTTTGTGGTGGCGCTCGTCGTGCTGGAGGCGCGCACAAGGCAGGGCCGCGCTGCAAGCAAAGATGCGCGCGCTGATCATGAGCCGCTGGTCCAGCTTTCGCTTTTGGGCAAAGTGCTTGCGGTGATTGCGTGCCTCACCCCATTGTTGCTCGGTTTTCTGATCCCAGCCGGGCACCTCATTTCGCTGTCGCTGAGTGATGCTGGCATCGGCGCGGCGGGCGATTTGTGGTCCTATGCGGGCGGCAGTCTTTGGCTGGGGCTTGGCGCGGCACTGGTCTGTGTGCTTGCAGCGCTCCTGCTCGCCTTTGCCAAGTCGCGTTCGGACAGCGGCGCAGTCAAAGCCTCGATCCGCGTCTCAACCCTTGGCTACGCCTTACCCGGTGCGCTTTTGGCGGTGGGCCTCCTTGCACCATTAGGGGCCGCCGACGTTGCGATCAGCCGGTTTGCCCGCGATGTGTTTGGCTATTCGGGCGGACTTATCCTGACAGGGACCGGCGCGGTTCTGGTCTATGCGCTTTCGGTGCGCTTCCTCACGGTTGCTTACAACAGCATTGATGGCGGGATGAGCAAGATCCCGCCCTCTTTTGCCGCCGCCGCGCGGTCATTGGGCGCTGGCCCTGCAAAGGTTCTCACCCGCATCTACGCCCCGCTTTTGAGCCCAAGCCTTGCCGCCGCCGCCGCTCTCGTTTTCATCGACACCGTGCGCGAACTGCCCGCGACATTGATCCTGCGGCCTTTTAACTTGGAGACCCTCGCCACCCGGACATACCGCCTAGCCAGCGACGAACGGTTGACCGAGGCCTCCATCCCAGCGCTGATGCTGCTCGCAGCGGGGCTGCTTCCCGTGCTGCTGCTAACACGCATGGGAAAGCGCTAAATCGGCTCATGTAAGGACAGATTGTCACACCTAGTGTGAACTGGACTTGTCGAATGCTACTTGAGCGGGCAAGGTGTTCGGCAAATGGCAAAATTCCCATTCTCCGCGATCGTCGGACAAGACGAGATGAAGCAGGCGCTGCTTATCGCAGCCGTCGATCCCAGCGTTGGCGGGGTCATGGTATTTGGCGACCGGGGCACCGGCAAAAGCACCGCCGCGCGCGCTTTGGCAGGGCTATTACCCCCGATCACCGCGCATCAAAACTGCCCCTATGGCGGCTCGAAAGAAGATGCGGAGGCGTATCCAGACGTGTGCGGCGGGGGGCCGTTGCGAAAGCGCCCGGTGCCGTTTGTGGACCTACCTTTGGGAGCGACCGAGGACCGGGTGATTGGCTCGCTCGACTTGGAAAAGGCTCTGAGATCGGGCGAGAAAGGGTTTGAACCCGGATTGCTCGCTAAGGCGCACCGGGGCTTTCTCTACATCGACGAGATTAACCTGCTCGAAGATCACCTTGTGGATCTGCTGCTCGACGTTGCGGCTTCGGGTGAGAATGTGGTGGAGCGCGAGGGCCTCTCAGTGCGACACCCGGCAAAATTCGTCCTCATCGGCAGCGGCAATCCGGAAGAAGGCGAACTGCGCCCGCAATTGCTCGACCGTTTCGGCCTCTCAGTCGAGGTCCGCACACCCGAAGACATCGAAACCCGCGTTGCAATCATGCGCCTTGTCGCCGCCAATGAGCGCGACCCCGAAGGCTTTGCGGCTGAATGGGCCGGTGAAGACCAGAAAATCCTCAAGCAAATCGCACGCGGCAAAGCCAAGCTCTCCAAGCTTGAACCGGGTGAAGACATCCTCACAGACGCAGCGCATTTGTGCATGGCGGTGGGCGCCGACGGCCTTCGCGGAGAGCTGACTTTAATGCGCGCCGCTCGCGCTTTTGCCGCCCTCGAAGGCGCGCGCAAAGTCAAACGCGAGCATTTGATTGCTGTTGCCCCCTCGGCCCTGCGCCACCGTCTGCGCCGAGATGTGCTCGATGAAACCGGCTCAACCGCTCGTATCACCCGCGCTCTCGAAGAGCTCTTCGGGTGACGGGCGAAGCCGCCTTAGACCCCCTTCACGACGCATCGCTCGCCGCCGCTCTCTTCACCCAAAACCCGTTAAGTTTTGGCGGGATTGTGCTGCGTGGAAGCTCGCCTGCGCGCGACGCTTTGGTTGCGGCAATTGCCGAGAAAATTCCCACAAGACGCCTGCCCACCCATGTTGACGATGAACGCCTACTTGGCGGGATCGACATTGCGGCAAGCTTGGCTGCTGGCAGGCCGGTTGAGAGCAAAGGGCTCCTTAGCGAAGCAGCGGGAGGCGCGCTCATCGTGCCCATGGCAGAGCGCATGGATGAAGCTTTGGCTGGACGATTGGCGCAGGCGCTCGATGAGAAGCGCGGGGCGCTGATTCTGCTTGATGATGCACGCGAGGCAGATGAGGGTCCTCCTTTAGCGCTGATGGAAAGATGCGCGTTTCAATGTGATCTCACCCATTCGCGGGAGCGCAAGGCGAGGCTTGGAGACCGTGCGCTAGGTGATGCAGCGCCTCTGGACGATGCGGCATTGAACGCGATTGCAGCCACCGGCGCAGCGTTAGGCGTCCACTCCATCCGCGCGCTGATCCATACGAGCGAGGTTGCAAGGGCGCATGCAGCCTTTTCGGGTCACGAAGCGGTGCAGAACAGCGACCTCGAAGCAGCAGCGCGCCTTGTGCTGGCACCGCGCGCAACGCAATTGCCGCCGCCGCCCGAAGAGCCCGAGGCGGACGATCCGCCGCCGCCTGAACCAGGCGAGACACCAGAAGAGAATAACCAGCAATCGGCCGAGCAAAAACTCGAAGACAAGGTGGTTGAAGCGGCAACTGCAGCGATCCCGGCAGACCTTTTGGAGCAACTCGCCAAGGGGCTTGCCCCGCGCCAGGCCGGGGGCAGTGGTTCGGGGCAAAAACGCAAAAGCGGGCTTCGCGGCAAGCCTTTGGGAGCACGCCGCGGAATGCCTCGTGGCGGAGCTCGCCTCGCGATGATCGACACCTTGCGCGCGGCGGTTCCGTGGCAGGGTGTAAGACGACGCGAAGCTGGCGCTCACCAAGATACCCCGCTCATTATGCGCAAGGATGATCTGCGCGTAAGGCGGTTCGAGGAAAAGGCCGCTCGGGTCACGATCTTCGCGGTGGACGCCAGCGGGTCTGCCGCCGCTGCCCGCCTCGCCGAGGCCAAGGGCGCGGTCGAACTGATGCTGGCCCAAGCTTACGTCACCCGCAGTGAGGTCGCGCTTATCGCCTTTCGCGGCGAGGCGGCAGAAATGCTTTTGCCTCCCACCCGCTCGCTTACAAGAGCACGACGCGCGCTCGCAGAGCTTCCCGGAGGAGGCGGAACGCCGCTTGCCATGGGCCTCAATGCCGCGCGCGAACTCGCGCATTCGGTGAAGGGGCGCGGGCGAACGCCGAGCCTGATCGTGCTCACCGACGGGCGCGCCAATATTGACGCCGAGGGTCAACCGGGCCGCAAGCAGGCAGGCGAAGACGCGAGCCTCGCGGCCAATGCCATTGCGCGCGAGGGAATAGACACTTTGGTCGTGGACATATCCGCCCGCGCCAGCCGCGAGGGTGGTGAACTCGCGGTGGCTATGAACGCCCGATACATCGCCCTTCCCCGCGCCGATGCGAAAACACTGCACGCGGCGATTGCAGCCACAGAACCTGCATGAGCGCGCCTCTTGATTGGGAGCGCGAAGGACGCATTTGGCCGCACCGCGAGGCGAGCGAGTTTATCGGGCAAGGCCGCGCCACTTGGCACATCCAACGCTTCGGCAAACCTGGAAATCCGCGCATCCTGTTGCTTCATGGCACCGGGGGATCGGTTCATTCATGGCGGGGGCTTGCGCCGATCCTCGCTGGGAATTTTGAGCTGCTCGCGCCCGACCTGCCGCGACATGCTTTCACCAGCGGCCATGCGCCTGAGGACACCTCGCTTGTCGGCATGGCGCGCGCGGTCCGCGATCTCCTTGCACAAACAGGCTTCGAGCCCGACATGATCGTGGGCCATTCCGCAGGCGCTGCTTTGGCGTTGCAAGGCGCGCTCGACCATGGGTTTCGCGGACCTATCGTGGGCCTCAATTCCGCGCTTCGCCCCTTCCCCGGCCCGGCAGCTGAGATTTTTCCGGCCATTGCCAAAGTGCTCTTCGTAAACCCCTTTGTGCCGCGCATTTTCTCCAAAATGGCGAGTTTTGGGGGTGAGGCTGAACGGTTCATCTATCGCTCCACCCATTCGCGCCTCGATAAGGAGGGGCTCGCTTGTTACTCCGCTCTCATCACAAACCCGCGCCACACAAAGGGTGCGCTGTCGATGATGGCAAACTGGGACCTGCCGAAGTTGCGCACGCGAATGCATGAGCTTTCGAACCCGGTCCTCATGATCCACTCGGACAATGACGCGGCCATCCCGCTTGATTGGGCAAAAGAGGCGCATAGCTGGCTCCAGACATCGCGGCTGGAAGTGCTCAAAGGCCTAGGCCATCTCGCCCATGAAGAAGCCCCGGAAATTGCCGCCGAGAGGATTGTAGATTTCGCAAAGGAGACGCTGGGAGAGGACACCTGATGGAAGACTACAGCAAGAACATCACCGAGAATTTCGGATGGCTGGAGATAGCGTTCTTTTATTCCATCGCGATTGGCGTGTGCTTTTGGCAATGGTGGAAGATGCGCCGCGAGGTCGCTGACATGCGCGCGGAGCGGGAGGCCAAAGAAGCGCAGACACGCGAAGCTGAGGAGGCAGCGCGTAGAAAGAGCGAAGAGGGCGACGGACCTGCGGAGAGCTAGGCTTTTCTTCGAGGCATCCTGAAGGGCAGCATAAACTGCACTATGCTTGACGAAAACCGCCTCATATCAAGACTTTCCTGCACTGCCGCGACCTCTTCACCAAAGAGTTTAGAAGACAATTCAGAGCGCGCATAAAAGGGCGTATCTTCCCAAGTTCTGCGCACTTCAGCCACTCCGATTTCAGAGCGGGTGCGCCGATCCACCCGCCACTTACTCTGCGGCAAAGGCGCGATTGAAGGCAGCTCCAGATAGGATGTCTCGGCGTGCTTGTCGAAACGGATGGCGCTGGCGAACAGCGAGCCATCGCCGCGTTCGCCCTCATAACAGACAACCGCGCCTTCCTTCATGTGAGCGCGCGACCAGTGCCAAGTGTTGAACCCGCTTTCGAGCGGTTCGCTCCCCCGGTTGTGGTCGAAATATCCGCTGCCGGACCATGAGAGGCCAGGCTCTTCCATATCGACCTCAATTCGGGCGCGCGGGGCCATGCAATGCCAGATGTGGTTTTCCGCCGGGTCCAGTGCGAAACTGGTCCGGTTGAGCGCCTCAGGAAAGACGCGAACCTTGCCCGCCACCCGGCGATGGATGGGATTGAAAAGCCGCGTGTCGCGTTCCTCAATCTCAATCTCCAGATGATCGCCGGTCCACCGCATCGCGCTGTGGCCGATCTCCAGATTGCTCGCATCGCGTCGCAGATCGTCTTCGGCCCGTTCATGCATAACCCAGCGGTGCTGAGGCCCGTACAGCGCCACGTTCATGGAGCAATGATCGTGCGGTACGCCCCTGCCCGACGCCTTGTAATAGGGCGAAAAAACGCTGCCTATAAAGGCGATTATTGTGAGGGCGTGGGCCCCATCGTCGCTGATCGCGTCGATATACCACCAGGTGTAGCCGCCGGGTGGTACGTCTTCGTCGAAGCGAGGTCCTGTTCTACCTTTTTCGCCGCAAGCAGCCCGGATAAGGCGGCCATCGGGACGCCGGCTGAAGGGTGCGTCGCGCCCCCAGCGCAGTAAAGTCTCTTGATCCGCGTGCGCGGCCCCTGCCTCAGGAAAGAGGCCGCCGAGCCGTGCGACGCTCTGCCATATAGAGCCCCCCGGTCGCCGGGAACAGCCCTTCCCAAGTCGCTGGCGTTGCGAGCTTGTGGGGCATACCCTCCTCGAGTGTCAGGCCGCATTTCTCGAGCGTCGCTCTCATTTGCCTCGTGCATGCTCGTGTCTCCTTGGGATCGTAGGAATGGGTGTCGCCATTGGCGGGCGCGTTGACGATGATTTGCAGGCGCTCTCGGCCGCTTGGGGCGGTACTGGCGGCAGCGTCTGAGCTGCGGTCGATGGCGCAGATGTATGCGGTGGGCTCGCTTGGCGGACGCCCGCTCGCGATCTCGTCAAATTCGCGTTTGTAATCGCGCGAAAAGAACACGTTGTGATGGGTGAGATCGAAGCCGCTCGTCTCGGCGTGCGCGTACCAAACGAGCGCGGAGAGTGATCGATTGGCGGGCGCTAAGGGTTTGAGGGCGCGGGTCGCCGGAGTTCCGAAGTGACCGGTTGCGATCGCATTGGGGTCGCCATTGCAGATGACTGCATCGGCGCGGATTTCCTCACCGCTCGAGAGCCGCACCCCGCACGCTGTGCCGCCTGCATCCGTAAGAATTTGCGTGACGTTTTCGCCTGTGCGCACCCTTGTGCCCTGCTCTTCAGCGAGTGCGCGCAAAACCTTGGCAAGAGCATGTATTCCGCCTTTGATCTGCCACACACCCATCGCCTCCACGTGGGCGATCAGCATAAGGGTCGCGGGCGATTCAAATGGTGATGATCCGCAATAGGTTGAGTAACGTCCGAGCAATTGTTGCAAGCGCGGGTCCGGGAAGAAATCGCGCAGCGCCTTCCACATGGATTTATGCGGCCGCATCGCTGCAAAATCGCCGAAACGCGTTAAGCCAATCCGCCACAAAAGCGGCAATGGGCTCGATACATTGTCCCCGCGCATCATGGGTTTATCGAGGATGTCGTGCATTCGCCGGGTTTCTTGTTGAAACCGCCGATACCCGCGTGCGGCCTCAAGCCCTGCAAAATCTCCGATCGCATCCACACTGCGCTCGCCATCTGCAAACAGATCGAGCGTACCGCTGTCATCTCCTTCGCTGGCCCACGCGTGTCTTGCGAGCACTTCTGCTTTTTTGACTGTCACATAGTCTTCGAGTCGCGCTCCCGCTTCCTCGAAGATTTGATCGAACACATCGCGCATGGTGAAGACGGTTGGACCGCCATCAATCAAGGCTCCATCGACCTCCACCCGGCGCGCCTTTCCGCCCACCTCAGCTGCCTTTTCTACGAGGGTAACCGCTGTCCCGCGCGCAGCCAGCCGGGCAGCGCTGGCAAGCCCGCCCATTCCTGCGCCAATAATGACAACTCTTGGCTGCAATTCCCCTCCAACCGGCCTCTCCAAGCCGCAGAAATATGACAATTGAGTTGACCTGACTGTAGCATGTGTCCACTTCTTTGGACAAATGATGTGTCATTTTTGTGGGATTCATGACCGAGACATCGCCAAAAACCTCGCTGAAAGTGCGCTGGGTCGCGCGCCGCAATGCGGTGTTCGCCTCCCCGCGCTTCCAATACTGGTGTGCCAAATTGCCCTTGGTAAAACGCATCGCAAAAACGCGTGCGGGAGAGGCATTCGATCTGGTGGCTGGGTTCACCTACAGCCAGATCCTGCGCAGCTATGTTGAAAGCGGACTGTTCGACCTTCTTAAAGGCGGACCTGTGGGTCATGTCCATGTCGCAAGCGAGTTGGAGCTAAGCCGGGAGGCAGCACTCACCCTCCTTCGCGCAGGCCGCGCACTGAAACTCTCCGAAGAGCCGATCACAGATGGCTGGATGCTAGGCGAGGCGGGCGCGGTTCTGGCAGCGGACAAAGGCGCGCAGGCGATGATCCGCCACCACCGGCTGCTCTACCGCGATCTGGACGATCCGATGGAATTGCTGCGAAGAGACCGCAAGGAGCCGACGCAGCTTTCCCGGTTCTGGTCTTATGCAGGCGCGCTCCATGGCGCGGCAGAACGGGGCGAGGAGACGGACGAATATTCGCAGCTCATGGCCACCTCGCAGCACTTTGTCGCGGACCAAGTGCTTGACTCATATACCTTTCCCAAGAATGCGCGCCTGCTTGATGTGGGCGGCGGGCACGGCGCATTTCTGTCCCGAATGGGCGCTGCACACAAGGATTTGCATCTAGGGCTCTTAGACCTTCCTGAAGTCGCCAATGCAGGCGCACAGATATTGGCGGAGCGCTTTGGTGGGGCCCGCGTTTCCGCACACCCCGGTAACTTCTTCGAGGATGCCATCCCGCAAGGTTACGATGTCGTATCGCTCGTGCGCGTCCTTCACGATCATGATGACGAGCCCGTCCTCAAGCTCCTTACAAACATCCGCAAAAGCTTGGCGCCGGGCGCGCAGCTCCTCATCGCTGAGCCGATGGCGCGCTCACCGGGCGCAGAGGGCATGGGAGAGGCGTTTTTCGGGATGTATCTCTGGGCCATGGGCTCTGGCCGCGCTCGCAGCGCTGGCGAGATTGCGCAAATGACCAGAAACGCTGGCTTTTCACGGACTAAGGCCATTTCCACCGACCAACCTATCAACGCCAGCATCGTGGTCGCTTACGCATAAATGCCGATAGCTGGTGAGTGTCCAAACCGCATTCACTTTAAACTGTCTGCTTTAGTTGACACCTTTATGTGTAAAGCGTAGCAACTGTCTGAGAGGTAGTCCTTCCTGGGACATTCGCCGAGTCGAACCATTGGTGTGACAAATCGGATGGAGGGACAAACCGGGGAAACCGGGCCGGGAACTACAACCGGGGAGCGAGTCCGCGTAATGCAAAGCTTGGCTGTTATTCTTGAGAGACCTGAAGCCGTCGCGCTTCAGTCGCTTGAGCTCAGCCCCGCGGCAGCCTCCGATGTCCTTGTTGAAATCGCGTGGAGCGGGATCAGCTCTGGCACCGAAAAACTTCTCTTCACAGGGCAGATGCCGGACTTTCCCGGCATGGGCTATCCGCTAGTGCCAGGTTACGAATCGATAGGCCGGATCGTCGAGGCTGGCCCTGCGGCTAAGGAACGGATTGGCGAATGGGTCTTTGTGCCCGGCTCCAACTGTTATGCAGGAGCACGCGGTTTGTTCGGCGGCACTGCCAGCAAGGTGATGCTGCCTTCAGCGCGCGCTCTTGCCATTCCAGAGCATTTGGGCGCAAACGGGGTGCTCTGCGCACTCGCAGCGACCGCGCTCCACGCGATTAACGATGGCGAATTGCCTGATCTTATTATCGGCCACGGCGTGCTCGGCCGCCTTTTGGCGCGGCTTACGATTGCGCTTGGCAGAAAAGCCCCCACCGTATGGGAAGTCGCCTCCACTCGCCGCGAGGGCGCAGCTGGCTACGAAGTCATTACGCCAGAGAACGACACGCGCACCGATTACAAAGCAATTTATGACGCCAGCGGCGACGCAGGCCTGCTCGATAGCTTGATGGGACGCCTTGCAAAGGGCGGTGAGATCACGCTCGCTGGTTTTTACAAAGAACGGGTGAGCTTCGCCTTCCCGGCAGCTTTCATGAAAGAGGCGCGCCTTCGTGTCGCAGCTGAGTGGCAGCCCAAAGATATCGCGCAAACAATCGCGCTTATTCAGGCAGAGGCCCTGGGTCTTGATGGCCTCATAACAGACGTCAGCCCCGCGACGCGGGCGACCGACGCATACCCAAAGGCGTTCAGCGACCCTGACTGCCTCAAAATGGTTTTGGATTGGAGCGAAGTGCAATGACGATGTTGGAAGCCCAAGATCAGGCTTTACGCGACGAAGCTTCGCAAGAGCCCGATCCCGTGCACACAGGCGAAGTGACTTCGGAAACGCAGGTTATCGCGATTTACGGGAAAGGTGGCTCGGGCAAATCATTCGCGCTCTCCAACCTCAGCTACATGATGGCGCAGCAGGGCAAGCGCGTGCTTCTGATCGGTTGCGATCCCAAGTCCGACACCACGTCGCTGCTGTTCGGCGGCAAAAGCTGCCCCACCATTATCGAGACCTCTTCGAAGAAGAAGCTCGCTGGCGAAGACGTCACCATCGAAGATGTGTGCTTCCAGCGTGACGGCGTGTTCGCCATGGAGCTTGGCGGGCCAGAGGTTGGCCGGGGCTGCGGCGGCCGCGGTATCATTCACGGCTTTGAGTTGCTTGAGAAATTGGGCTTTCACGAATGGGGCTTTGACTACGTTCTTCTCGATTTCCTTGGCGACGTTGTGTGCGGCGGGTTCGGCCTGCCGATTGCGCGCGATATGTGCCAAAAAGTGATCGTGGTCGGCTCAAACGACCTCCAATCTCTCTATGTCGCGAACAATGTCTGCCATGCGGTCGAATATTTCCGCAAGATGGGCGGCAATGTCGGTGTGGCCGGCATGATCGTGAACAAGGACGATGGCACGGGCGAAGCGCAAGCCTTTGCAGACGCTGTCGATATTCCAGTGCTAACGGCGATCCCGGCGGATGAAGACATCCGTAGGAAAAGCGCCAACTATCAGATTATCGGTAAGCCTGGCGGCGAGTGGGCAAGCCTTTTCGAAGAGCTTGCGCAAAACGTCGCCGAGGCTCCGCCGCGCCAACCCTCTCCTCTCGACCAGGATGGCCTTCTCGACCTTTTCTCACCGGAAGAAACCGGCGGAAATGTCGAATTGATCCCAGCCACCCAGGCCGACATGCGCGGCGGTATCTTTGAAGAAAAGCCGTCCCTTGAAGTGATTTACGACGAGGTTTGATCTGACTGATACACCTGCCTCGGACGCTCCGGAAACGGCGATGCGCACCCCCGATACGCTGGACCTCAATGCGGCTCCAGCCAGTGGTGGCGCGTGCTCAAGCAAGGATACGATGCGCGAGGCGGCTCGGGCGGCGGGCAAGTCTGATATTCTCGATCAGTATGCGGCCGATTACCCCGTGGACCCTGCAAAAGGGCCGCACGATCAGCCGCAGAGCATGTGCCCAGCATTCGGGTCATTGCGCGTTGGTCTTCGCATGAAGCGCACAGCAACCGTCCTGTCAGGCTCGGCTTGCTGCGTTTACGGCCTCACTTTCACCTCGCATTTTTACGGCGCAAGGCGGACGGTGGGCTATGTGCCGTTTTCTTCAGAAACGCTCGTCACCGGCAAGCTGTTTGAAGACATCAAGGAAGCGGTCGAGGATCTGGCAGACCCAGAGCATTACGACGCGGTTGTGGTGACGAACCTATGCGTTCCAACCGCAAGCGGCGTGCCTTTGCGCCTGCTGCCTGATCAAATCAACGGCGTGCGTATTATCGGCATTGACGTGCCCGGCTTCGGCATCCCAACGCACGCAGAGGCGAAAGATGTGCTCGCTGGCGCAATGCTCGCCTATGCACGCAAAGAGGCGCTGGAAGGGCCGGTGGCAACACCTGAGAAACGCTCTGATCGGCCAACCGTTGCGCTGCTTGGCGAAATGTTCCCTGCCGATCCAGTGGTTATCGGCCAGATGCTGGAACCCTTAGGTTTGGCGGCGGGACCGGTTGTCCCAACGCGCGAGTGGCGCGAGCTTTATGCAGCGCTCGATTGCTCGGTCGCAGCGGCAATTCACCCCTTCTACACCGCCAGCATTCGCGAATTTGAACACGCCGGCCGCCCTGTCATTGGTTCAGCCCCCGTAGGTGCTGACGGCACCGCTGCATGGCTGGAAAGCCTTGGCGATGTGATGGGCCTTCCCGCTGACAAAGTCGCAGGGGTCAAGAACGCCATGATCGGCGCATGTAAAGGCGCTTTGGCAGGTTCCCCCATCAAAGGCCGCGTGACTGTATCGGGCTATGAAGGTTCAGAGCTTCTCGTTGCCCGCCTGCTCATCGAAAGCGGCGCGGATGTGCCCTATGTCGGCAGCGCTTGTCCCAAGACCGAGTGGTCGGATGCTGACCGCGAATGGCTTGAGGCCAAAGGCACGCGGGTCAACTTCCGCGCGAGTCTCGAGGACGACATCGCCGCTATTGAAGAGTTTGGCCCTGATCTGGCTGTCGGCACCACTCCGGTGGTTCAGCATGCCAAGTCTAAGGCTATCCCGTCCCTCTATTTCACCAACCTCATCTCCGCGCGGCCTCTAATGGGGCCTGCGGGCGCGGGCAGCTTGGCGCAGGTGATCAATGCCGCGATGGGCAATAAAGAGCGCTTCGACACGATGCGCGAGTTCTTTGAAGGTGTGGGCGATGGCCATGCAACGGGCGTATGGGAAGACACACCCGTCGACCGCCCAAAATTCCGGAAGAAATATGCAGCCTTGAATGAAGCGGCGCGCAAAGCGTCAGAGGCGGTGGGGACATGACCCTCGTCCTCGATCACGGCTTTGTTGCATTCGTCGCGATCTCTTGCCGCGCGGGAGGTGAGGTATGACCTTGGTTCTCGATCACGACAGGGCCGGCGGATATTGGGGCGCAACGTACGTCTTTACGGCGGTCAAGGGCCTGCAAGTCATCATTGATGGCCCAGTAGGCTGCGAAAACCTGCCCGTGACCAGCGTGCTCCACTACACTGACGCCCTCCCCCCGCATGAATTGCCGATTGTAGTGACGGGGCTGGGCGAGGAAGAGCTGGGCAAAACCGGCACCGAAGGTGCGATGAAACGCGCATGGCAAACGCTTGATCCGGAGCTTCCCGCTGTGGTTGTGACCGGCTCCATCGCTGAGATGATCGGCGGCGGCGTCACGCCAGAGGGCACCAATATCAAGCGCTTCCTGCCGCGCACCATTGATGAGGATCAGTGGGAGAGCGCAGACCGCGCTTTGACATGGCTTTGGACCGAATTCGGGCCCAAGAAGATGCCTGCTATCAAGGCGCGCAAAGAGGGCGAGAAGCCAGTCGTCAACATCATTGGCCCGTCTTATGGCATGTTCAATATGCCATCGGACCTCGCAGAAATCAGGCGATTGGTCGAGGGGATCGGGGCAGAAGTTGGCGTGGTCTTCCCGCTTGGCTGCCACCTTGCCGATATCCGCAAACTCGGCACTGCTGATGCAAATGTGTGCATGTACCGGGAATTTGGCCGCAACCTTTGCGAGACACTGGACCGGCCCTATTTCCAAGCGCCCGTTGGCCTATCCAGCACAACCAAATTCCTGCGCGCATTAGGCGCAGAACTTGGCCTCGACCCAGAGCCGTTTATTGAGCGTGAGAAACACACCACGATCAAGCCGCTGTGGGACCTGTGGCGCTCGGTAACACAAGACTTCTTTGCGACCGCCAATTTCGGCATCGTCGCAAACGCAACCTACGCGCGCGGTATCCGCCACTTCCTCGAAGACGATATGGGCCTGCCTTGTGCCTTTGCCTACTCGCGCGAAGCGGGCGTGAAGCCCAAGAACGAAGACGTTCGAGCAAGCATTCACACCACCCCGCCCCTCGTCATGTTCGGCTCTTACAACGAGCGCATGTATATGGCCGAGGCAGCAGCAGCGGGTGGCGCAGGCCATGGTCCTGCAGGTCAATTTATCCCGGCAAGCTTTCCAGGCGCCGCTATCAGACGCCACATCGGCACGCCGTTTATGGGATATTCGGGCGCGACCTATCTGGTACAGGAAGTGTGCAATGCGCTGTTCGATGCGCTCTTCCATATCCTGCCGCTCGGCACCGAAATGGATAAAGGTGAGGCCACTTTGGCACGCGGTGCACACGTTCCGGTGAAAGCAGGCTCCAACGGCCAGCCGACACACGAAGTCACATGGGACGCCGAGGCGAAGAAACGCCTTGATGAGCTGGTTGAAAAACAGCCCGTTCTCGTCCGCATTTCCGCTGCCAAGCGCCTTCGCGATGCTGCTGAGCACACCGCTCGCACGCGCGGCGCTGAAACGGTGACAACAGATTGCCTCCAAGAGGCATCGCTCGAAGGAGAGGTCGTATGACCGCTCCCCAGAGCACCACTAAAACTTTTGAGGGATCACAAGTTTTGCCTGACTGTATCGGGCATCCGCAATCCACGTGGGGGATCACGCGCGGATACCGCTGGGGACAATCCTGTCCTCGCTCCAATGTAAATAGACGGAGATACTACAATGGCCGATGGTGATCGCCCCTCAGTGGGGACGTATCTGACCGACGAAGAAGCAAAGGAAATCCATGGCGCGTTCATGGGCACCTTTGGTCTTTATGTCGCAATCGCGGTTGTGGCCCACATCTTATTGTGGATCAACAAGCCGTGGCTCCCACTCTGATATCCATACCGCCTGATTTGGCCGTTTGCCGCCCGTTTTTGGGGCGCAGAAGGCTAATTTACAGACCAATGGAATAAGGATTTAATCATGTACAAGATTTGGCATCATTTCGATGTTCGCCGGACCCTCGTAGCGCTGCATGTCGGCCTCGCGGTTCTCGCGTTCACGATCCACTTCATCCTGCTCAGCACCGAAACATACGGCTGGCTTAGCTAACGCTAAGCTTGCTGGCTGTTTTAATCAGCTGACAGGCATATTCTTGTGAGGGGGCAGGTTCGCCTGCCTGCCTCCCACAAAACTGAACGACGCAAACGACAACACCCGCGTTTCTTGCGGGAAGGATGGACCTATGGCGCTCCTTAGTTTCGAGCGGAAATACCGCGTGCGCGGTGGCACATTGATCGGCGGCGACCTTTTCGACTTTTGGGTCGGGCCGTTTTATGTCGGATTCTTCGGAGTATTGGTGGCAATCAGCGCGGCCCTTGGCACGATGCTGATCTTTGCTGCTGCTGCTGCCGGGCCGACGCTTAATCCTTGGCTTATTGATATCCAGCCACCCGCAATTGAAGCCGGATTAGCATTCGCCCCTTTGAATGAAGGGGGTTACCACCAGATCATCACGCTATGCGCGACGATCGCCTTTAGCGCATGGGCGCTGAGACAAGCAGAAATCTCTCGCAAATTGGGTATGAGCTATCATGTGCCGATTGCTTTTGGTTTTGCTATTCTCGCCTTTGTGACGCTTAATATTATCCGCCCGTTTTGGATGGGCGCATGGGGGCATGCTTTCCCCTATGGCATTTGGACGCACTTGGATTGGGTGTCCTACACCGGATATAACTATGTGAATTTTCACTATAACCCGGTTCATATGATTGCGATCACCTTCTTCTTCACCAATTGTCTGGCGCTTGCGCTCCACGGCGGTCTGGTTCTTTCAGCGGTCAACGTCGGCGAAGGCAATGAAGTGCGCTCGCCGGAATATGAAGACACCTACTTCCGCGACTTCATCGGCTATTCTGTAGGAACCCTTGGCATTCACCGTGTCGGGCTGTTCCTTGCGCTCAATGCAGCGTTCTGGAGTGCGATCTGCATCGTGATTTCTGGCACGCTTATGACGGGCAGCTGGGTTGAATGGTGGGAGTGGTGGCGCGCGATCCCGATCTGGCAAGGAGAGGCAATCTGATGGCAAACTATCAAAACATCTTCACCCAGATCCAGGTCAAGGCCGCCCCAGAAATGGGCGTGCCTCTGACCGATGGCAGCGAAGAGCGCATTCCTGATACCTTCTATTCCTATTGGATGGGTAAGATTGGACAGGCGCAGATCGGGCCGTTCTATCTTGGCTGGCTAGGCATGATTTCGCTGACCTTTGGGACAGCGGCGTTCATGATCATTGGGCTCAACTTCTGGGCGCAGGCCGGATGGGACCCGCAAACCTTCATTCGCGAGCTGTTCTGGCTCTCGCTTGATCCGCCAAGCTCGGAATACGGCTTTAGCCCGTTTGTGCCTCTGAATGAGGGTGGCTGGTTCATTATGACCGGCGCGTTCCTCACGATTTCAGTGCTGTGCTGGTGGGCGCGGACCTATTACCGGGCCAAAGCGCTTGGCATGGGGATGCATATCCCCTGGGCCTTCGCGAGCGCTATTTGGCTGTTCCTGGTGCTGGGCTTTATCCGCCCGCTGCTCCTTTGGGATTGGTCAGAAGCTGTGCCTTACGGCATCTTTAGCCACCTTGATTGGACCAACAACTTCTCGCTCATTCACGGGAACCTGTTCTACAACCCGTTCCACGGTCTCTCGATCGCCTTCCTTTATGGCTCAGCAGTGCTGTTCGCCATGCACGGGGCAACGATCCTCGCCCTTGGCCGCTATGGCGGTGAGCGCGAGATTGAGCAGATCACCGACCGCGGTACAGCCTCTGAGCGCGGCGCGCTTTTCTGGCGCTGGACCATGGGCTTTAACGCCACGATGGAATCGATCCACCGCTGGGCGTGGTGGTTCGCGGTTCTCACGACGCTGACCGGCGGGATTGGTATCTTGCTGTCAGGCACCGTTGTCGACAATTGGTACCTGTGGGCACAGGAGCACTACTACGCACCTGCAAACTAGGGGCTTTGGTCCCAACGGGGTTTCAGGCCCGAGTGGGTTTCAGGCGAAGCCCAACCTCCATAGGCCGAAAAAGGCCCGGCTTCACTAAGGTGCAGCCGGGCTTTTTCTTTGGATCAAAGCCGATATCCAATAACGCGGGTCCGCCGCTCAATCGCGCACGGTTCAATAGGTCTTGCTGTGATGGTGTCCATGTCGGCGCTTGGGCTAGCCGCAGAAGGCCAAAAGCTCATTTAATGAGGCTCCGTGAGCGTCCATGAATTTCACGGTTATGAGACCGCGGCCAAATTGCTCCTCGGTGCGTTCTCACCGCTTAGACAAGATTCAAATGTGTTCAGTCGCCGCCCAACCGCCCTCGCAAATCCATCAGATGCAGCGGGAATGACAACGCCAGAAGAACCGCCACCCATTCCCAGCCAGCGCCAACAAGCGCGGCTCTTAACGCAAGGACGATAAAGAGAGCTGGTCCCACGAGGCCAATGATCTCGGGATTGCCCCACCCGCGCATCTTCAGCCACACAGCCTCGAGCGCTAACACAGCGAGCACAAGGTCGGCTGCGTGGCCGGATGAAAAGAAGCTCTCAATCATTAGAGAGGGGCCAGTACCTAAAGCGCTTAGCCAAAGGGCCCGTTCAGATCGACAATCGCCCAATTGAGGACGCCTGCAAAGCTCACCCATGCAAGATAAGGCATAAACAGCAGCGCCGCGTTCTTAGAATAGCGGCCGCAGTAAACGATCAGCGAGAGGATCGAGGCGATCAAGAAAGCGACCTCTACCAATGCCCAATCAGGCCGCTCCATGCGGAAGAACAAGAGCGACCAGCCGATGTTGAGAAAGGCGTTGAGCGCAAACAGCCCGACGATTGTGTCAGACACTGTCGGCGTGGGCGCAGCGCGCCAAGCGCTCACAATCGCAGCTGTATTGAGCGCATAGATGATCGTCCAACCAACAGGGAAGACCACGTCAGGCGGGTTCCAGCCCGGCTTCTCAAGCGCCTGATACCAAGGGCCAAGGTCGGTGATCGTCGCGCCAAGGGCCGCTACGATCATGGCGGCAATAGCGGCCACAATCGCTGGCAAAATCCAGGTCTTGCTAAGCCCTATGCGCGGGCCTTCATCCGTGCCTTCATGCGAGTGTGTGCGTGTATTCATGGTCGATCCCTCTCCATTTTCCATAGCTCCCGTGCCGCTGCCGCTTTTACGAACGCACCTCTGAGTTTGCTGGCCTCAGGCCCAACAGATGCGCAGTGTCCTTGAGGAAGATTTTGACGTGAGCCATCGGCTTTTTGCGCACCAGCTGCTTATGCATATACGCCTGCCAGGTGAGCTGCTGGACGTCTTTGTCGTCGCACATATCGACAAAACGCTCGCGGCGTTTGTCGGATGAATACCAGAAGTATTGCATCATCCCCAAGATCCAGAAGACCCGCCCGTGATCTTTCATAAAGTGCTTGCGAGCGGTCTTGAGAGCCTTCGCCTCACCGGTTTTGAGCGCCAAACTTGCAGCTTGCGCGGAATACCGGCCGCCAACCATGGCGTAATAGATGCCCTCACCCGAGGCCGGCGCCACAATGCCTGCTGCATCGCCTGCAACGATAACATCTGCGCCATTGTCCCAGCGTTTGAGCGGTTTGAGCGGTATAGGCGCACCCTCACGCCGGATCGTCTCACACCGGGTCAAATCAAGCTCTGAGCGCATTTCAGCAACGGCGCCTCTCAGGGAAAAGCCTTTGTTTGCGCTTCCCACCCCTACACTTGCGGTGTCCCCATGCGGGAAGACCCAAGCGTAGAAATCGGGCGAAAGTTTGCCTTGATAGAAGACATCGCAGCGGTCCGCGTCAAAGGCATCGCCTACGCTCTCAGGCGAGGCGATTATCTCGTGATAGGCAAACACGCACTTGACGCGTTCGGCGTTGGGAAGCGCTTGCTTGGCGACCGCTGAGCGCGCACCATCCGCGCCCACAACCATGCGCGCGCGCACTTTCTCGATCGGGCCGCCCCGTTCCCGGCGGAATGTCACAAGGGGATGCGCTTCATCATCTCGCTCGATCTTCTCAAACGTCGCAGCGAGCCTTTCAGCCCCGCTCTGGACTGCGCGCACGCGGAGCCATTCGTCAAAGTCTTCGCGGTCAACCATGCCGACATAACCGGTCTCGCCCACGGGCATGTCGACCGCACGGCCCGAAGGCGCAATCATGCGGGCACACCGGGCGCGGGCCACAAGCAGGTTTTGCGGGATATCGAAATCATCGAGCATCCGCGGAGGCACTGCCCCGCCGCATGGTTTGATCCGTCCGCCCCGCTCCATCAAGAGGACGGAGTGGCCCTCAAGCGCCAATTCGGTCGCAGCGGTTGCGCCAGCGGGCCCTCCGCCCACGACAACTGCGTCATAAATGTGATCAGTCATGCAAATGCTCCCCTTCGTTTCCCGGGCCGCTTATCCCTTGAAATACCATCATGGTTTTGCCCTGATCCCGCGGGGCGTTGAGGCGTAAGCCCCTTTTCAGTTGCGCGGATGGCGAGCCACGCCGCGCACACAAACAGCGCCCCTTCGAGCGCGAATATCAATTGAAATGCTGGGCCATCGGCTCCGTATGCGGCGCGCGCAAAGTCAACACCAAGCGCCCCGACCAATCCGCCAAGGCCAAAAGCGATGGCCTGCGCTGCGCCCCAAACGCCCATCCGCACACCTTCACGGGTCCGTTTGCCTGAGCCAGCGAGCCCCATCATCGCGCCAATAGCGGCGACTGCGAAAAGCCCGTTGCAAAAGCCCAGAGCGAAGACATTGACATGGATCGGCCAGCCTGGCCCCACCATCGCGCCAATTGCGAGGCAGCCTAGCGCCATAGCTGAGCCAAGGCAGCCGAAGACGATCCAATGGCGAAGCTCAACCGGCATGCGCCCCGCAAAGGCGCTTCCCCCGATGCCAGCGACAATCATCCCGGCCAGCACACCGCCCGATTGCATACCGCCAAGGCCAGTGGATTCTCCCGGCGTCATGCCAAAGACGAGGCCAGCAAAGGGCTCAAGAATGAGGTCCTGCATATTGAACGCCATCATTGAGGCGAAGATAAAGAGCGTGAAACGGCGCGCGGCTTTCTCTGCAAAAATCTCCCGCAGCGCTTCGCGAAAGTCCGGCGGCGCGGTGTCTTTGGCGGTCTCAGAGAAATCGAAGGCTTCGCGCGGTTCGAGGCGGAAGGTGGCTAAGCTTGCGACCAATAGGCATGCAATCAAAAGACCGCTTGCCACCCACCAGAGGCGCTGAGGCGAAAAGGGATCAATGAGCTGGCTCACCGTAATGGCGGAGACAACGATCCCTGCGATCATCATGATCCATGTCACAGCAGCGGCGGCGGCGCGGCGGTGAGGCGCAACGCCAGAGGCGAGCAATGCAAGCGCCGAAGTGCCGCTTGCGCCCACTCCCACCCCGATAAGCGTGTAGGCAAAAACGCCCAGAGCAAGACCCAAAGCCCACTCATCCGCTGTCATCAAAGTCGTCTGAACCGCAAGAAGCGCTCCGCAAGCGAGCACCGCAAGTCCGCCCATGATCCAAAGCGCGCGGCTGGAGCCTTTATCGCTGCCATGCCCCCAGAGCGGCCGGCAAAGCTGCACCGCATAGTGCCAGCCAACAAGGCCCGCAGGCAAAGCAGCGGCGAGAGAATATTCCACCACCATCAACCGGTTTAAGACCGTAGTAGTAAGCATCACCATCGCGCCGATGGAGGCTTGCACCAGGCCGATGCGTATAATCGCAAACCACGAGAGGCCCTCGGACTTGACAAATGCTGGAGCGGTGGGTGCGTGCATCAGATGTAGCCCCCGAAATACCCACCAAGCCCCAAGGCGGCGGCTAGCATGCCCAGCACATAAAGCGTCACACCGACACCGTTGTACCAAGGCGCGTATTTCTTAGGATTGCTGAGCAGGCGCGGCATTGCTGCCAATTGCGCAATCAGCACTGCGCCGACCATCAGCGCTGAGATCGTCTCACCCCATAGAGCGAGGAGGCCAATCACGGCAACTTGCGCCAAGCCCATGACAGCGCATGCCAACCGCGCAGCGTTTGCAATGCCCAATGTCACCGGCAGCGACTTGAGGCCTGTCGCCCGATCGCCTTCTACCGCTTTGAAGTCATTTAGTGTCATGATGCCGTGCGCGCCGATGCTGTAAAGCACGAGGGTAATGAGAACCTCAGCGCGCGGCATTGCGCCCAAAATGACGGTCGCTCCGGTAAACCAGCTGAGGCCCTCATAGGTGAACCCAACGACCGCAGGGCCGGTCCACCCGCTGGTCTTGAAACGGAACGGCGGCGCGCTGTATCCCCAAGCGAGCGCAAGCCCCGCGAGCCCGGCGATGAAAACAAGCGGCCCTAGCAGCCATCCCACGAGCGCCGATAAACAGGTCGCAATCACCGCGATCCAAAGTCCCATGCGCCCTGGTATCCGGCCTGAAGGGATTGGCCGGTTCGGCTCGTTGATTGCATCGACATGGCGGTCAAACCAATCGTTCACAGCCTGGCTCGTGCCGCAAACCAATGGCCCTGCCAGCAGGATACCGCCTGCTACAAACCAAAGTCTGCCATCAAGGCCTGCACCAGACGACACCGCCCCGCACATAAAAGCCCACATAGGCGGAAACCAAGTGATCGGTTTGAGCAACTCGACGATATCGCCCACACGCGGGCGCGCGCCGATTTTGGTTTGAGCCGAGATTGCAGACCTCTCCATAGACTGAAGAGTATGCGCGACAGTTCAATGCGTCAAATTAATTGGACACTATTGGGAGCCAAAAGCCGGATTGAAGCGCTATTTGATGACTTGCAGGTGTAAAACTCTTTTCTGCATGACACCCAAATACGCAATTTGGACGCACAAAATGGTCTGTGCAGGCCCATTCGGGACGGTTCCGGGCACGAGTCGCGCGTACTTTAGCGCGGCACAGCTCGCGCTTTTTTCAACCGGATGCTGTTCTGAGAAAGGCTTACTCTGAGTCCTCGCCGGTCAGATTGCCCAATCCATGGCGGTGAAGCTTGGAATAAAGGCTCTGCCGCGAAAGGCCGAGGATTTCTGCTGCTGATGCGCGATTGTCAGAGGTGTATTGAAGCGCGGCCTCAATGCACAATCGTTCGATCAAATCGGTGCTCTCTCGAACGATCTCTTTCAAAGACATGCGGCCGACCAGATCGGTGAGCTGCTCAACCGAGCGCGGCAAGTCTTGCGGGCCCGGTGGCAGGTCGCGCAGACGCCGGCCAATCGGGCGGATCACGAAAGCGTAGTGGCCATCCTCGCCGCCTGTGCGCACAGCCGATAGCTCGATCTGCTCGCCCTCAATGTTATCGCCCGCCCGCAGTACCGTGCTGACATTGCGCGCGCTTCCGTGCTGATCGACCTGGCCTTCGATCAACTCCAGATCAATGCCCGGACGCCCAATCCAGTTGGAAAGATTGCGGCCATGGATCGGATCAAGGCTGGCGGCCTGTACCATCTCGATGAAGGCGGCATTGGCATCGACGACATCGAGGTTGCCATCGGCTATGACAAAGCCATCAGGCATTTCGTCAACCAATTCATAGACCGGCGATGAAATTGCCTCTTCGCCTGCCCCCACGCCTGACAACCGGATCAGCAGATGCTGCGCACGGTCTTGAATGAATCCATTGGCGAAAGCTCTTACCTGCCGAGACCCTTTACTTAGGGTCACGCAAACTGGCGATGCCGCATCAGAGGCCAGCGCCGCCCCGATCAAAGACTGGAGGTTATCGCGCGCTGATTTATCCACGAATCCTGGCAACTTTTTGCCTGCGAGGCTGCCTGCGCGCGCACCCAGTAGTGAGCGAGCCGCCGAGTTGGCTTCACGAATCTTAAGCGAGCCCGCTTCGACCAGAAGCATCGCCTCGCCCGCGTTTTCGAACAACATACGGTAGCGCGCATCGAGCTGGCGCATTTTCAAATAGTCACGCTCCAAGGACTGCTGCACTTGAAGCAGGCGCTGCTGCATTCGGCCAGCCTCGCGAAGGTCACGGCCAAATGCAATACGGTGCTCACCGCCATTGACGGTCAAGACGGCATAGCGAATGGGTATGTCACCGTCTCTCGTAGGATGGTTCACTTGACGCCAGTGCTGCACCTCGCCGCGGCGCGCTGCGGCAAGCATTTCCATGACTTTAGGACGGCTCTCAACAGTGACTGTGTCGAGCCAATTGGTCCCTTCCCAGCCCTCGAACCCAGGGAAGTCCTTAGGGTCAAAGGCGGTGTCAACGATAAGCCCGGTGTCGTCCAGAACGAGCGTTATATCGCCTGCGACCATTGCCAGCTTCATCGCTGCATCGGCATCAAGCGAATTGAAGAGTTCAGCAGCTTTGCCGAAAGGGTTTTTACCCTCGATCGAATGCTTACGAGTCAGCATGCGGGGACAGCCTATCTTAGCGTTTGTGCACGCACCTCGGCGGACTGGACCAACGACTCTGCCACCTCGAGGGCGGCCCGAGCGTCGGCGCCGGTCCCATCGGCTCCCACTTCGGCAACTACTGCTGGATTTTGGTTGATCATATGACCACCGACGAGAATTGTAACATGTTCATTGCGTGAAACACTGCGCATTGCTCTGATAATGTTTCGTAGTGCGGCGCTAGGGCAATCCCGAGAGAGCGTCAATGCCACGAGATCGAAGTGTTCGCGCGATAACAGGGCGAGCACCTGCCTGCGCAGAGGTTTTGTCATGACGGCGGTGTCCCAACCCGCTCTCGCAAACACGTCCTCGAGAACTTGAGGGCCTAGAAAATGCTGGTCACCCGGCATTGGCAAGAACAGCGCTTTTTTTGCACCAGGCTCAAGCAATTTAGGGCGGTTGGGCGCTCTTGCGGACAGTTCGTGCAGAACTTCCTGCAGCCGCCACAGACCCATGGTCACATCAATAAAGTCACATTGATCCTGTTCCCACAAAACCCCCAAGCGGCGAGCAGCGGGGGCGAGCAAATCTATGTAAACATCGTCAACTGTAACGCCCTGATCCAGGAAATTGTCCACCTCGTTCAAGAGGTCACTGGCCTCCATGACCAGAGGAAGTTCGGAAAATTGCCTTGCTTCATCAGGTGAAACCGCGCGCCGATCGGCACGCTCCTCTGCCGGTGCGCTGCGGCTGAATGCACTGCCGAAAGCGGCACGCAGGGCAGACCGCTTCGAAGTTTCTTGTTTTGGCGTCTTTGGTGAAGACATTGGACCGCCCCTCAAGGCCCCGGCTGCTAGTCTCCGAGGTTGGCGCGCACCCGCGTCGAGGCCAACGAGGTCGAATGAATTCCGACTCTTAAAGCGTTAGCAAAATACACATTAGTCCAAAACGAGACATTTTGCAATCAACCCCGTCAATGCACCGTTCTGGGATGCCAGGACTGTCTAATAACTTTTACGTCCAATTAATTTGACACTTGTGCGCACATGAGCCTAGTCTTCATCTCCAACACGAAGGGCAAAGCGCGGATGACTCGCAGCAAGCACGCATCCCAGGCCGTATCACCCCCGCTGCAGGGAACCCCCAGCACGACCATCGAGCAAGGGGCGCAGGGGCGGCATGACCGAAGGGCAAAAGGGGCGCTCTACTCATCAGAAGAGCGGCAGCGACGGGACGAATCGGTCTGGACCACGGTTCAAGGCGTGCTCGCTCCGCTGCAATTCCTTGTATTTATGGTGAGCCTTGGCCTTGTTCTGCGCGCCCTGATCACCGGCGAAGGCGCTTTTGCTGCCGACGTCTCGATCATTCTAAAAACCCTTATTTTGTACACGATCATGGTGACCGGCTCGATCTGGGAGAAGGTCGTGTTTGGCAAATGGCTCTTTGTGCCCGCCTTCTTCTGGGAAGATGTCTTCTCAATGCTCGTGCTCGCCTTGCACACGGCTTACCTTGTCATGCTGTTTGGCGGGTTGGGCACTGTGGATCAGAGGCTTGGCGTCGCGCTGGCGGCCTACGCTGCCTATGTCATCAATGCGGGGCAGTTCCTCTGGAAGTTACGTCAAGCTCGCTTGCAGGGTTCTTACTCTGAGGCGGTGCCTGCATGAACGTAGCGACCGCTCTCTCGGGCTGCGATACCCCCAAGGTTGGCACCTCCCCGCGTCCAGTCCTGCGTGAGCGCGGTCAACGCGAGGTCTTCTGCGGCCTCACCGGTATAGTCTGGCTTCATCGCAAGATGCAGGATGCTTTCTTCCTGGTGGTGGGCTCGCGCACCTGTGCGCACCTTTTGCAATCTGCCGCTGGCGTGATGATCTTTGCAGAGCCGCGCTTTGCCACCGCCATCATGGAAGAGCGCGATTTGGCTGGCATGGTCGATGCGCAGGATGAGCTTGACCGTGTGGTTCAGCGGCTTCTCGAACGCCGTCCGGATATCAAGACTCTGTTTCTGGTGGGTTCTTGCCCTTCTGAGGTCATCAAACTTGATCTCGCTAAGGCAGCTGAGCGGCTCGGTGCGCAATATATGCCCAAGGTTCGCATCCTGAATTATTCGGGCAGCGGGATTGAGACGACTTTCACGCAGGGCGAAGATGCATGCCTCGCATGCCTCGTCCCCGAAATGCCGAAAGAGGCAGCGGATGCGCCAAAGCAGCTTTTGATGGTCGGCGCGCTTCCGGATATTGTCGAAGACCAATTCCTGCGCCTCTTTGGTCAGCTTAGCATTGAGAACGTCGGCGTATTGCCAGCACGCAATGCCCGTGATCTGCCGCCTGTTGGCCCGAACACCCGCTACATTCTGGCCCAGCCGTTCTTGTCTGACACAGCCATGGCTCTCGAAGACCGCGGCGCCACGCGCATCGAAGCGCTCTTCCCCTTCGGCGTAGAGGGCACAAGCGACTGGCTGCGCTCCATAGGCCGCGAATTTGGCGTTGATCAGCGCCACGTCGAGAGCGTCATTGCACCGGGCCGTGAACGCGCGGCCCGCGCGATTGAGCACTCTAAAGCCGCCCTTGAAGGCAAGCGCATCAGCTTCCTGCCCGACTCGCAATTGGAAGTGCCTCTAGCGCGCTTCCTGCACACCGAACTCGGCATGGAGCCGGTGGAAGTGGGTACGCCTTATCTCCACGCGAAACACTGCGAGGGTGAGCTAGAGCGCCTACCCAAGCACACCCGCATCAGCGAAGGGCAACACGTCGACAGCCAGCTCGACCGTGTGCGCGAGGACAAGCCTGACCTGACTGTGTGCGGTCTTGGCACTGGCCAATCCGCTGGAGGCCGAAGGCTTCACCACCAAATGGGCGATTGAGCTCGTTTTCTCCCCCATCCACGGGTTCGACCAAGCGGGTGACCTCGCCGAACTCTTCGCGCGTCCCATGCGTCGGCGCGACAGGCTGGAGGTGTAGCGATGCAGCTTTCCGTCTGGACATATGAAGGCCCGCCCCATGTTGGGGCCATGCGTGTCGCCACCGCGATGAAGGGGCTGCATTACGTGCTCCACGCGCCGCAGGGTGACACTTATGCGGACCTGCTCTTCACCATGATTGAGCGCCGCAATCACCGCCCGCCGGTGACGTATACTACGTTTGAAGCGCGTGACCTTGGCAAGGATACTGCGCAGCTTTTCCAAGACGCAGCGCTGGATGCAATTGACCGCTTCAACCCAGAGGCGATCATTGTGGGTGCCTCGTGCACGGCGGAGCTTATCCAGGATGATCCCGGTGGTCTTATCGAGGCGATGGACCTGCCCTGCCCCGCTATTGCGCTGGAACTGCCGAGTTATCAGCGCAAAGAGAACTGGGGCGCAGCTGAGACCTTCTACCAGATCGTGCGGCATCTTGCTGACCCATCGGTCACGCCGGGCCCTCGCGAAGGACGCCGCGCTAGAGCCAACATTCTCGGACCCACCGCATTGGGTTTCCGGCACCGCGATGACCTTATCGAGGTCCGCAAAATTCTCGAACAATTGGACGTTAACGTGAACTTGGTGGCGCCGCTCAATGCGCGCCCTTCCGATATCACGACGATCGGCAATGCCGACTTCAACATCGTCCTCTACCCAGAAATAGCAGATGAGGCGGCCCGCTGGCTGGAACGTACGTTCAAACAGCCACGTGTCCGCTCAATCCCATTCGGTGTGAGTGCCACTCGTGCATTCATATCCGAAGTCGCCGAGCTGGCGGGTGCAGATCCCACGCCTGCCCTCGGCGACACCAATTCCCGGCTCCCGTGGTGGAGCCGCAGTGTGGACTCGACTTACCTCACCGGTAAGCGCGTCTTCATCTTCGGTGATGCGACCCATGCGGTGGCCGCCGCGCGCATTGCGCGTGATGAGCTTGGCTTCGAGGTTTGCGGCCTTGGTTGCTACAACCGCGAATTTGCCCGCGACATCCGCGAAGCTGCGAAAAATCACGGGGTCGAGCCGCTTATCACTGACGACCATCTCGAGGTCGAGGATGCGATTGCGAAAGCTGCGCCTGAAATGGTGCTGGGCACGCAAATGGAGCGGCACATTGCCAAGCGTTTGGGCATCCCATGTGCAGTAATTTCCTCTCCGGTCCATGTGCAAGACTTCCCAGCGCGCCACTCACCCCAGATGGGTTTTGAGGGCGCAAATGTCATCTTTGACACATGGGTCCACCCTCTGGTGATGGGGCTGGAAGAGCACCTCCTCACCATGTTCCGCGAGGACTTTGAGTTCTCCGACGATGCTGGCCCGTCGCACCACGCGGCACACGCGCCCAGCACGGCGCATAAAGCGCCAGTGGTCGAAGAGGAAGTGATCCCAGAGCCCGAAGTTACCGAACTCGATAGCCCGGCCTGGACCCAAGAAGCGAGCAAAGAGCTCAAGAAAATCCCGTTCTTCGTGCGCGGCAAAGCGAAACGCAACACAGAGGCCTTCGCCGCCGAATTTGGCCGGGGGGAGATCGATTTAGACACGCTCTACGACGCCAAGGCGCATTATGCACGGTAAGGCGACCACCTCTACGACCCGTGCAAGAGCGCCGGTCAATGTAGTGATTGTCACGCTCGACAATCACCTCAAAGGCGCGGTTGAGCGCGCCAATGCTGAGCTTGCCCGCGACAATATCTGCCTGACATTGCACGCAGCCTCCGAATGGGGAGCAAGTGCTGAGGACCTTTCCAAATGCGAAGAGGCCATCGCAGAGGCGCATATCGTAATTACCACGATGATCTTCCTCGATGATCATATGCGCGCGATCCTTCCTGCCTTGGAAGCGCGCCAAGAGCAGTGTGATGCCATGGTCTGCCTGATGTCTGCAGGCGAGATTGTGAAGCTGACGCGCATGGGCGGCTACCGCATGGATGCGCCTGCCAAGGGGCCTTTGGCGCTGCTTAAGAAACTGCGCGGTTCGCCCAAGAAAGGCGCAAGCTCTGGTGCAGGCCAGATGAAGATGCTGCGGCGTCTTCCCAAAATCCTCAAGTTCATTCCCGGCACCGCGCAAGATGTGCGCGCCTATTTCCTGACGCTGCAATATTGGCTCTCGGGTTCAGACGAAAACGTCATCGCTATGGTGCGCGCTCTGATCGACCGTTATGCAGCTGGCGAGCGCGAGGACCGGCGCGGCGAAACGGCGGCAGAGGCTCCGGTCGAGTACCCCGAAACGGGTGTCTATCACCCCGGCGCTGAGCAGCGGATTTCCGAGAGCCTTCGCATCCTACCGAAAGCGCGAGCCAAAGACGGCGGCGGCAAGAACGGCACCGTGGGCCTTATCCTGCTGCGTTCCTATCTGCTGGGCCGCGATGCTGGGCATTATGACGGTGCGATTGCGGCGTTTGAGGCGGCAGGCCTGAAAGTTGTACCAGTGTTTGCAAGCGGTCTTGATGCACGGCCAGCGATTGAGAAGTTCTTCGCCGACAAGGGCAAGCCTACCGTTGATGCGATTGTGAACCTCACCGGGTTCAGCCTCGTTGGCGGCCCCGCATACAACGATAACGAAGCCGCGCGCGAAGTCTTGGGCGAAATGGATGTGCCCTATCTCGCGGCGCACGCTATTGAGTTCCAATCCATCGAAGACTGGCAAAAGCGCGAGCAAGGTCTCCTGCCGCTCGAGCAAACCATGATGGTGGCCCTGCCTGAGCTTGATGGCTCGACAGTGCCAAGCGTTTTTGGCGGGCGATTTGGCGAGACGGGCGAGGTTTGTAATGGCTGTGAAAGGCACTGCGAGCGCGCCACGTCTGACCAAGTGCGCCCCATGCAAGGCTGCCCTGAGCGCGCTGAGGCTTTGGCCGCGCGCGTTGTGAAATTGGTCGCCCTGCGACGTGCAGAGCGCGTGCGCCGGAAGCTGGCTATCGTTCTGTTTAACTTTCCGCCAAACGCTGGCGCGACAGGCTCGGCAGCATTCCTGAGCGTATTTCGATCACTTTACGCGGCGCTTCAACGGCTTGCGGACGAAGGTTACGACGTCGAAGTGCCCGAAAGCCTCGAAGCCCTGCAAGACGCGGTCCTCACGGGCAACTCAGACCGCTTTGGTTCGGACGCAAACGTCGCTGCACGCATTCCCGCCGACACGCATGTTCGCCAAGAGCCTTATCTCTCAGAGATCGAAGCCGCTTGGGGCCCCGCCCCTGGCAAAGCGCAGTCGGACGGCTCGAACATACATGTCTATGGTGCGCATTTCGGCAATGTCTTCGTCGGCGTGCAGCCAGCGTTTGGGTTTGAAGGCGATCCAATGCGCCTGCTTTTCGAAGGCGGTTTTGCCCCAACCCACGCGTTCAGCGCCTTCTACCGCTGGATCCGCGAAGACTTCGGCGCGCATTCAGTGCTGCATTTCGGCACCCATGGGGCGCTCGAATTTATGCCGGGCAAGCAAGCGGGCATGAGCGGGCATTGCTGGCCGGAACGCCTGATTGGCGATCTGCCCAATTTCTATCTTTACGCCGCCAACAACCCGTCGGAGGGGATGCTGGCAAAGCGCCGGTCCGCGGCAACGCTTATCAGCTATATGACGCCGCCTCTCGCACAGGCCGGGCTCTACAAAGACCTCGCCGAACTCAAAGCCAGCGTCGAACGCTGGCGGATGGGATCTGACGAGGCGGAACGCGCGGATCTCGCCGAGCTCATTGCCGACCAATGCGGCGCACTCGATATCGAAATGGGCGATATCGGTGAGCTTTCAGGCCGCCTCTACGAGCTTGAGCAAACGCTTATCCCACACGGCCTCCATGTACTCGGCAGCAACCCGCAAGGGCAGCAACGCGAAGATATGCTCGATGCAATGATGGAAGCGGCAGAAAACGGTGGCTCAGACGGAGACCGTGCCGCGCTTAACGCAAAAATCGACGAGTGCGATGAACTCGGCTCGCTCATCCACGCGCTCGATGGCGGCTACGTTCAGCCAGCGCCGGGCGGCGATATTGTGGCCAACCCAGAAGTCCTGCCAACGGGCCGCAATATCCACGGCTTCGACCCGTTTCGCATCCCTAGCGCGTACGCTTGTATGCAAGGCGCAGATCAGGCCGAGAAGCTGATCGCGCGCCATGTGGCGAACGCAGAACCTTTCCCTGAAAGCATCGCCATGGTGCTTTGGGGCACCGATAATATGAAAACCGAAGGGGTCCAGATTGCGCAAGCAATGACCCTTTTGGGCGCGCGGCCGCGTCGCGATTCCTACGGGCGCCTTGCTGGCGCAGAGCTGATCCCTCTGGAGGAATTGGGCCGGCCGCGCATTGATGTTGTGATGACCCTATCGGGCATCTTCCGCGACCTTCTGCCGCTGCAAACACGGATGCTGGCAGAGGCTGCGCTGCTGGCGAGCCAAGCAGATGAGCCGCTGGAGCAGAACTTTGTCCGCAAGCATTCTCTCGCGCAGCAAGCACAGCACGGGTGCGATATCGAAACGGCGGCGCTTCGGGTGTTCTCCAACGCCGAGGGCGCATATGGCGCGAACGTCAATCAGATGATCGAAGGCGGGGTTTGGGCTGATCCGGACGAACTCGCCAATGCGTTTGAGGTCAACAAGGGTTTTGCCTACGGCGTTGGCGGCAAACCGGTGCAGCAACGCCAGCTGCTGCAAAGCCATCTCGCTAGCGTCGATTTCACCTATCAGAACCTTGAAAGCGTTGAGCTCGGCATCAACGACGTTGATCAATATGTCGACGGGCTCGGCGGGGTCAGCCGCTCGGTTTCCAAGGCCAAAGGCAAAGACGCGCCGGTCTACATCCTCGATGCGACGCGCGGGTCAGCGAAGGTCCGCACGTTGTCTGAGCAGATCGACTTGGAAGCGCGCACCCGTACGCTCAATCCCAAGTGGTTTGAGGGGATGCTCGACCACGGATTTGAAGGCGTTCGCGCGATTGAGGGTCATGTGAGCTCAACCTTCGGCTGGTCCGCGACCACGGGTCAGGTCCAGCCATGGGTCTACCAGAAAATCTCCGAGACATTTGTGCTCGACGAAGAAATGCGCCGGCGTTTGGCCAAGCTGAACCCTAAGGCGAGCGCGCGCGTTGCGGGACGCCTTTTGGAGGCGTGCGACCGGCAATTGTGGGAGCCCGATGAAGCGACACTCGAAGCGCTTCGCGAGGCCAATGACGAACTCGAAGACCGCCTCGAAGGCGTCTTTGTGAGCGAGAATTAAGGGATGGGACAAATTCATGAACCTTCACACACCCAATAAAGGCTTTAGCCGCGATGATGGCGAAGGCTCGGTTCAGGTGCAATTGGACCCTGCCGACAAGATCAAGGGCGCAAAGGTCTTTGCCGTCTATGGCAAGGGCGGGATTGGCAAATCGACCACCTCGTCGAACCTGTCTGCCGCTTTCTCGAAGCTTGGTCACAGAGTCCTACAGATCGGCTGCGACCCCAAGCACGACAGTACGTTCACGCTCACCAAGAAGCTGATGCCGACGGTGATTGATGTGCTTGAAACCGTCGAGTTCCACTCTGAGGAGCTGCGGCCAGAGGACTATATGTTCGAGGGCTATAACGGCGTCATGTGCGTTGAGGCTGGCGGGCCTCCTGCGGGCACAGGCTGCGGCGGCTATGTTGTGGGGCAGACGGTGAAGCTCCTGAAGCAGCACCACCTCCTCGAAGACACCGATGTGGTGATTTTCGACGTTCTGGGCGATGTTGTGTGCGGCGGGTTTGCCGCGCCGCTCCAACACGCAGAGCGCGCCGTTGTTGTCGCTGCGAATGACTTTGACAGCATCTTTGCGATGAACCGGATTGTTCAGGCGATTGGTGCAAAATCAAAGAACTATGACGTGCGCCTTGCCGGCGTTGTCGCCAATCGCAGCCGCGAAACAGATGAGATCGACCGTTTCTGCGACGCTGTAGGCATGCCGCGCCTCGCGCACTTCCGCGATGTCGATGAAATCCGCAAATCGCGCCTGAAGAAATGCACCCTGTTTGAAATGCCCGAAAGCCCCGAGGTTATTCAGGCGCAGGACGAATACATGCGGCTTGCCGCCATGCTGTGGGCAGGTGTGGAGCCTTCGACGGCCGCGCCGATGAAAGACCGCGACATCTTCGACTTTCTGGGGTTTGAGTGATGGCTACACATGCTCCCGAACGCCCCGACCTGTCGGCAGCTTACGACACCCGGCGCGAAGCGCTTGCGACCTATTTCGATTCCACCGCCAAGCAGGCGTGGATCGACATAACGTCCGACGCCAAAGTCAGCGGCATCCGCGCCACCGTGCGCGCTGGCCGTGAGCAAATGCGGCGCACTTTGGTGAGCTGGCTTCCAAGGGACCTTCGCCGGACGCGCCTCCTAGATGCAGGCTGCGGAACTGGCGCGCTCGCTATGGAAGCGGCGTGTCTCGGCGCGGATGTTACCGCCGTCGATGTGGCAGGCGGGCTCGTCGAAGTCGCTAAGTCCAGGGCAAACGGTTTTTGCGGGCACGGCAAAGTGCGCTGGCGGGCAGGCGATATGCTTGACCCGGCGCATGGCGAATTTGCCCATGTGGTGGCGATGGACTCGCTCATTCACTATTCGCCCGACAATCTGGTTGATGCGCTGGAGGAGCTCTCCACCCGCGCTACGGGATCAATCCTCTTCACCTTCGCCCCGCACACCGCTTTGCTCGGCGCGATGCATTCGGTGGGCAAGGTCTTCCCGAAGAGCGACCGTTCGCCTGCGATTGTGCCGGTGGCCGAAGATGACCTTCGCGAGCGCCTCAAGCGCCTCGGCGGGTGGAGCATTGGCCGCACGACACGCATCTCTTCCGGCTTCTACAAGAGCCAGGCTTTGGAGCTGATCAAAGACAGATGAGCCAACCCAATCGCCCTTCCTATCAATTTGCCCGCATGATGGCGGATTTGATGCCGTTTGCCGACGCGGCGAGCAAAGAGCTGCCTTTGTCGCGGCTTTTGCGCTTGTCGCTGTTTCAGGTGAGCGTGGGGATGGCGATGGTTTTGCTGAGCGGAACGCTCAACCGCGTGATGGTGGTGGAGCTTGGTACGCCGACGTGGCTCATTGCTTTGCTTATTGCAGTGCCGCTTTTGGTTGCCCCTTTTCGCGCACTGATCGGGCACAAGTCTGATCGGCATGTCTCGGCTCTAGGGTGGAGGCGTGTGCCATACATCTGGTTTGGCACGATGATGCAATTTGGCGGGCTGGCGATCATGCCCTTTGCCCTGCTCCTGCTTGAGCTTGAGGGCCGGTTTGAGCTTGGCCTTGTCGCCGCTGCTGCCGCGTTCTTGCTCACCGGGCTTGGCTTCCACGTGACGCAAACGGCGGGCTTGGCGCTTGCGACAGATCTTGCGCCTGAAGACAAACGCCCGCGCGCGGTCGCGCTTCTCTATGTCATGTTGCTTATCGGAATGATGCTCGCGGCATTCGTGATCGGCGGGCTCTTGATCGAATTCTCGCCCACACGCCTTGTGCAGGTGATCCAAGGCTCGGCCGTCCTCACCATGGTGCTCAACCTCATCGCCTTGTGGAAGCAAGAGGCACGCGCTCCCGAACGCACCAAAGCAGACCCTGATGCGCCGAGCTTTAGCGAGCTATGGAACGCGTTTGTTCGCGACGGGCGCAATGCGCGGCTCCTCACCGCCATCGGGATTGGCGCGGCTGGTTTCGCCATGCAGGACGCTCTGCTCGAACCGTTTGGCGGTGAAATTCTTGGGCTGTCCGTAGGCGCTACCACCGGGCTGACCGGCGCATGGGCTTTGGGCGCACTGATTGGCTTTGTGTATTCCGGCCGCAAGATGAGCCTTGGTGCTGATCCACTTCGCCTCGCTGGGCTCGGCCTAGTGATCGGCGTTAACGCGTTTCTCTTGGTGTTGTTCGCCGGACCATTTGAGTCTGCCGCCATGCTTTATGCAGGCGCACTGCTCATCGGACTTGGGCTCGGCCTTTTTTCGGTCGGCACGCTGATCGAGGCGATGGCGCTCGCGAAATCGGAAACCGCTGGCCTTGCACTTGGCGCTTGGGGCGCGGTGCAGGCGACATGCGCGGGCGCAGGGATTGCCGCTGGCGGTCTCCTTCGCGATCTCATCGCTTGGTTCGCCGCCGCTGATGCCAGCGCCACCATTGCGACACGCGCGAGCGGCTACACCGCTGTCTACATCATCGAAATTCTCCTGCTTGTTGCAGGTCTCGCCGCGATTGGCCCGCTTGTCGGGCGCACTCGCATGGCATCCATCCAATCACGGAACAACTCAGACCAGCCGTTCGGTCTGCAAGAGTTCCCAACTTGATCGCTTGCTCGGGATAGAGCGGTCCAAAAGCCGCGTGGGGGCAACTGCAGAGCCCTTACGCAATTAACGACCAAAGGAAGTACCATGGGTAACGTATATATTGCCGGGCTTTTCGACGTAGCCGAGCTGACCTTTTTCCTCTTTCTGTTCTTTTTCATCGGGCTGGTGATTTACTTGAACCGCGAAAGCCGCCGAGAAGGCTATCCGCTCGAGCATGAGCAAACCGGTGTTATCGATTGGGCGAAACCGCTCACCGACGGGAAAGACAAGACCTTCGTTCTGCCGCATGGGCGAGGCACATACTCACCCGAAGGCGTACCCCGCGATGAGCTGTCCAAAGTAGAGAACATTCCAGCCAAGCAAACCTTTATGGGCGCTGGCGCTCCTTGGGAGCCTACTGGCGATGCAATGGCCGATGGTCTTGGCACCGCTGCCTATGCGATGCGCGAGGATTATCCGGACCTTACCATGGACGGCCACAACCGCATTGTACCCATTGGCGCGACTGCTCACCCAATGGAAATCGCTGCCATGGACCGCAATCCAGTGGGTCTTTCTGTCTATGCAGCTGACAAGAAGAGAGCGGGCGTGGTGAGCGATGTTTGGGTTGACCAATCAGAGCATCTCATTCGCTATCTGGAAGTCACCACCAACTCGGGCCAGAAAGTGCTCGCGCCAATGGCCTTTGCCGCTTTGCAGGGCAAGAGATGGCTTGGCCTGCTTGGTGAGCTTATTCCGATCCCCGATGACCAAGAAGAGCTGATCGATATCGAAGCGATCCGCGCTGACCAGTTCGATAGCGTTCCTGCTATCAAAACCCCTGGTCAGATCACCCGCCTGGAAGAAGACAAAATCCAGGCCTACTATGGCGGCGGCTACATCCATGCCCTGCCGGAGCGTGCAGAGCCATGGATCTAAACAACAACTTGCCAGAACGTACGCTGTCCAAGGCAGCACAAGAGCTCGAAGAAGCAGGTCCAAAGGCCTTTGGTGACCCCATGGGCACGCCGGACCTGCAAGAGAAGGTTTTGTGGAAAGGACGGCCTGATTTGGCTGTCCTTGCCCGCACGGCTTTTCATACACGTACAGTGGGGCTGTATTTTGCGGCGCTCGTCGTGATCTCGGTGCTTCTTGGCAATATGGGCACGGCGATTTTGTGCGCTGTGCTCGGCGTTCTGGCGGTTGCGATCCTTTACGGACTGGCATGGCTAAGCGCTCGCACTACGCTTTATATCCTGACCGATGCACGGCTCATTATGCGCATTGGAATGGCGATTGAGACGCGGGTGAATGTGCCGCTGAAGCATGTGACATCGGCTGATTTGCGGGCGCGCGGACAGATGCATGGCGATATTTCCCTGTCGCTCGCAGGCGAGCGTCTGCTTGGCTACGCGCTTCTTTGGCCGCACGCACGCCCATGGAGGTTTACCAGCCCTCAGCCGATGATGCGCAGCGTGCCTGATGCGCAGAAGGTAGCGAGTATTCTGGCCAACGCGGCCGCCAAGCACGCAGCGATTGAGCATTCAGCGCTGGACACAGGCGCCGCCCACGCTGACTTTGAGGGAGTTCCGGCGTGATTGTTCGCGAATATGAAGAGGACGAGATCACCGTCCACCGCGTACCTCTCATCATGATGGGTAGCCTGATCGCAGCATCGCTCTTCCTCACGTCACTGGTGACCTTTGGCTTTTTCGAACGGCAAGCCATTCCCAGTGAAGCGCGCGCCGAGGCGGGAACTGCAAAGGCATCCGAACGCCCGCTTTACTTCTTTGACGAAGCGGACGGGACAGTGCGCGTCGAAGACGCGAGCGATGGGACAGAAGTTGGACGCTTTGGCCCAGGCACCGGCGGCTTTGTGCGTACAACACTGCGCAGCCTCACCTATCAGCGCCGCATCAAGGGTTTGGGACGCGAAGTGCCGTTTGAGCTGATCGAGTGGGACAATGGCATGCTCACCCTGCTCGACCCGGCAACGGGTGAAAGCGTTGAGCTTCACTCTTTTGGTGATGGCAACCGCCAAACTTTCGCAAACTTTCTAAACGACGGAGTCAGCTAATGGCGAGCATAGCAGTCAAGGGATCGGCTGATATGGGCGGGTTTACCCCGCCCGGCACACGCGTGTTCGATGCGCCTTGCACGATCACGGTGGAGCAAAGCTCTTTGCATTTTCACGCGCATGTCGAATTGCCTGAAACCATCACAATGGAGTCAGGCGACAAGGTGCAGGTCCACGGCGCTCCGATTTCCATCCCGTTCGGCAGCCGCGAAGTGTTCAATCGCACCGCCACTGTGACGCGCGCTGGGCCGGTGATGCGGGTGCTCACCAAATTTGCGGCCTACTTTGACTTTGCCGAACTCTACGAAGTCAGCTTTAACGCTGGGAGGATCAAATGAACGCTCATGCACAGATCAAGGCTGAACCCGGCCATATGATGACCAGCGATGAGGCGATGGCTCTGGCGACGCAGGACACTGTGCTGACGCCGCGTTTCTACACCACCGATTTTGACGCGCTCGACGCGATTGATGTGAGCCTTGTGCGTGAGGAGTGGGACCAGCTTATCGCTGATATGGTGGGTGATCCCAACAAGACGCACTTTCGCCACAAGGATGATTTTGCAGGCATCATCGAGGGGATGGAGCCGGAACTGCGCGCCGAATTCACCGATTTCCTCGTCAGCTCGATGACTTCGGAATTTTCCGGCTGCGTGCTTTATGCAGAGATTGCCCGGCGCACCAAAAACCCGGACGTGAAACAGCTCTTCAAACTGCTCGCTCGCGACGAAAGCCGCCATGCAGGCTTTATCAATGAGAGCCTTAAGGACGCTGGCATTGGCGTTGATTTGGGTTTTCTGACAAAGACGAAAAAGTACACCTATTTCCGCCCGAAATTCATCTGGTACGCGGTCTATCTGTCTGAAAAGATTGGATATGCGCGCTACATCACGATCTACCGGCACCTCGAAAAACACCCGGAGAACAAGTTTCACCCGATCTTCGATTGGTTTGAAGAATGGTGCAATGATGAGTTCCGCCATGGCGAAGCGTTCGCGATGCTGATGCGCGCTGACCCCAAGCTATTGGAAGGCCGCAATAAATTGTGGATCCGTTTCTTCCTCTTGTCGGTCTACGCCACCATGTATGTGCGCGATCACGACCGGCCCGTATTCCATAAGGCGCTCGGCGTTGACCCGACCGAGTATGATTACGAAGTCTTCGATATCTGCAACAAAATTGCTCGGCAGGTCTATCCGGTCGAACTCGACATCGACAACCCGAAATTCCGCGCCCGGATGGAGGCGCTGCGCCAAGCAGCTCTGCGGATCGAAGATGGCAAAGCGCAAGGCGGCATCGGCGGCCTTATGAAGCGTGTTGGCGGCATGGCAGGTGCTGGCTACAACTTTGCGCGGATGTATTTCCAGCGGCCCAAAACACATGCGCTGCCAGCGACAATCAGGCTTCATCCTGCGTGGTAAGCTGGACCGGTCATATTGTCCCGTTTATCGTGACGCTGGCCATTTGGTTTATGGCAACCGGGCTTATCGCTTTTTCGGTGAGCAATGGGGTCGATAGCCGTGCGCGCGGGGCTTTCCGCCGCAGCGTTGCGATAGGCGGCGCGGCAGGCATCGCAGGGCTCGTTGCAATCATGCTTACCTCTTCAAGCACTAGCGTTGCGGCGGTCTATCTCAGCTTTGTGGGCGCATTGATGGTTTGGGGCTGGCATGAGATCGGCTTTCTCACAGGGGCAGCCGCAGGCCCCCGCCGCGAGGCCCAATCCTTAGGCGCGCGCGGCGTTGAACGCTTTACCCAGGCGAGCGCTGCGGTCATGCACCATGAATTGGCCCTCGCCCTCACGGCGCTCATGCTGATATCGCTTTCGTGGAATGCCCCCAACCAAATCGGGGCCTCGGTGTTTGTTGTCATGTTCGGCCTAAGGCTATCTTCCAAGATCAATCTCTTCGTAGGCGTGCCCAATTCATCGCTCGAGATGATGCCCGAGCATTTGGGCTACCTCAAAAGCTACTTTGGACCCAACCGTATGACACTTTTGCTGGGCGCATCCATCGCTGCAATCGCCGCGATTTCTGCATGGTTTGCGAGCCTTGCAATGGCCGCGCCTGCGGGAAGCCCGGAAATGGTGGGTGCAAGCCTCATTACCGCGCTGTGCCTTTTGGGCGGGTTAGAACATCTATTCCTTGCGCTTCCCTTCAGAGATGGGATGCTGTGGGGCTGGGCCTTTAAACGCAGGAGCGATCCTGCATAATGAATAACCAAAACAAGACTAAGACTGGACGGGGGGATACCCATGGATTTTGATCAATTTTTCGCCGAGCAGCTGGACAGCGTTCGCGAAGAGGGGCGCTACCGCGTCTTCACCGATATCAAGCGGCACTGCGGGAAATTCCCGCACGCAACCCGCTTTGTCGAAGATAAGACCGAGCAAACCGTGACTCAGGCTGTTACAGTCTGGTGCTCAAATGACTATCTGGGCATGGGACAGCACCCCAAGGTGATCGAAGCGATGCACGCAACGCTCGACGAATGCGGCGCGGGCGCAGGGGGCACGCGCAACATTTCAGGCACCAATCACTATCACGTCGAACTAGAGGCCGAGCTAGCCGATTTGCACGGCAAGGAAGCCGCGCTTTTGTTCACGAGCGGATATGTCTCCAACTGGGCAGGCCTTGGCACTTTGGCGAATAAGATCCCGGGCTGCGTTGTGTTCTCCGATGCGCTGAACCACGCAAGCATGATCGAAGGCATCCGCCATTCACGCGCGCCCTATAAGGTGTGGAAGCACAACGATGTCGAAGACCTCGACCGGCTTCTTTCAGAGTACCCCGCGGACACTCCCAAGCTGGTCGCATTCGAAAGCGTCTATTCGATGGACGGCGATATTGCTCCCATCGCCGAGATATTGGACGTATGCGAGAAACACGGCGCAATGAGCTATATCGACGAAGTCCACGGCGTTGGTCTCTACGGCCCGCGCGGCGGCGGGGTTGCGGAACAAGAAGGTCTTATGGACCGGATCACCGTGATCGAAGGCACGCTTGGCAAGGCGTTCGGTGTTATGGGCGGCTATATCGCGGCCAACCGTGATCTGGTGGATTTCGTGCGCAGCTTTGCCAGCGGCTTTATCTTCTCAACCGCCCTTCCCCCAGCGGTCGCTGCGGGCGCTGCGGCGAGCATTCGTCACCTGAAGGAAAGCAGCAAAGAGCGCGACCTGCAAAAGGAGCGCGTTGCCGAAGTGCGCCGTCAGCTCGACATGATGAACATCCCGCACTTGCCCAATCCCAGCCACATCATTCCGGTGATGGTGGGCGATGCGGCCAAGTGTAAGATGATCAGCGATTGGCTGATGGACAATCACGGCATCTATGTGCAGCCGATCAACTATCCGACTGTGCCCGTTGGAACAGAGCGCCTGCGCCTGACGCCGTCACCTGTGCACGATACAGGCGATATCACGCGGCTTATCGCGGCGCTCAGCGAAATCTGGTCACAGTGCGAACTTGCACGCGGACGTATCGCGGCATGATCCCATTTACAGCCTGACCCTATGGCGGCAGACACAAAAAAAGGGACCCGTGACATTCGCCGCGGAGCCCTTTTTTGTACCCAGCATCAAACCGGGATGAAACCGTGAGGCTTAGTCGTCGGTCGCATCAAGATATGCGATGACGTCAGCGCGGTCTTGCGGGTTTTTGAGACCCGGGAAGGCCATCCGCGTGCCGGGCATAAAGTCCCGCGGTGCTTCGAGATACTCAAACATCACTTCTGGGGTCCAGGTGACGCCTGAGCCTTTGTTGGCATCAGAATAGTTGAAGCCTTCGATCGAACCAGCTGCGCGGCCGATGATACCATAAAGCGATGGGCCAACGCCGTTCTTGCCTTCTTCGACAAGGTGACAGGTGCGGCACTGAGCAAACACCGTTTCGCCAGCAGCGGCATCGCCGGTGAGGTCAGCAAACGCCACGTCAGCGGCAGGCTCTTCGGCCACCTCTTCAGCAACTTCTTCCTCTGCCTCGGCAGGAGCTTCAGCTTCAGGCTCTTTGCCGCCGCACGCTGCGAGTGCGAGTACAGCAGGCACGAGGGCAGCGCTCATAACAATCTTACGCATAGGACTTCATTCCCTTTTCACATTCGAGACAGACCCGCTCAAGCAATGGAAGGCGAACCCGTCTTATCTGTATCCCACGGGGGCAATCTAGAGGAATTGCCGCCGTAATTCAACGAGCTCTCAAGAGAAAACTCAGTTGAACTCAAATGACAAACGAGCAGCCATTGGGCTGGTTCCAAAAAGTTTCGCAATATTTTTGCGCCAGCGTTAAGGGCCAAGCGATTGCCGACTGGCGGGCACAACATGCGTGTGGTGGATTGCCTTTGAGCATGGCGGCGCTAAATACTCAGCGCTATGAAAAAACTGCCATGGTATACCAAACTCACACTTGCCCTCACGGCATTCCTCCCGCTCTATTTTATGATCGCAGCCCTGGGCGCGAAATTCGGCCTGTGGAGCTGGATGGTAGGGCTTGATGCGATGACTTTGACGGCCGGGCCATTCTTGGTCGGAATTGTGGCTGTGGTTGCGTTGATTTCCTTGATTGTCGGCCTTATCAATTGGTCAGGCCGCAAAGCGCAGAAGGCAGACGGCGTTAAGCGCCCTCGCAACAAACTTGTAATTGCGTCTGCGATTTTGGGATTGGTTGTTCCTTTGGGCTTCGTCCTTTTCGGCCAGTCGGTATCGGCCACCGCGTCGGCAAATCCGATCTATGATGTGGCGACAGATACAGGCTCTGCGCCGACGTTTTCGGCTGATGTAATGGCTGAGCGCGAGGCCGAAGGGGCCAATCTAGTGAACGATTATCAAGTCCCCTTTGGTGAACTTAAGAAATTCGCAGGGAGCCCACCTGAGTTTCAGATCAAGAACCACGCGCAATTCATCACTGAAACCTATGCAGATCTTCGCCCGCTGCCGCTCGGCGGAGCGGGCCGCGAGGATGCCGTAGCAGCGGTTGCGGCTGCGATGGATAGCATGGGCTTTGAGGCCATTCGCCGAGATGCGGAAAACGGCCGCGTCGAAGGTGTTGCGGTCACGTTCTGGTACGGATTTAAAGACGATGTTGTGGCCCGCATTGGCGAGAATGAAATCGACTTCCGCTCTGTCAGCCGTGTTGGCACCAGCGACCTTGGAGCCAATGCCGCGCGCATTGCCGAACTTCGCGAGAAAGTCGCAGAACAAATCGGTCAGCGCTGAGGGTTATTTGAACGTGGCGGCTGCCAACGCGCTGCGCTGGAACACGGTTAGGACGCAGAGCCCGGCATAGACGTAAGCTATGATCGCGAAGTGTGCAGGGAACACGCACATGGCGATAAAGACCGCTATGGTCTCGCCTCCTTCGGCGAGGCCCGTTGAGTAGAAAAAGCTCTTCTTGCCATGCGCCTCAGTTTCTTTGCCATGCTGTGCGGCGACCACAGCGAAGGCCAGGAAGCTTACTCCGGTTAGGACGAAACTGGCCACGAGCACGAGCGCGGGCAGCGTATTCGCGCTTGCTAGGACGCCGAACGCGACCGGCACGCTCACGTAAAAGGCGAAGTCTGCGACGATATCGAAATACCCTCCGAGCGGCGTGGGTGCGCTCGCCCGGGCAACTGCTCCATCAAGGCCGTCGAGAAGCCGGTTGGCGATGATCAGCGCAAGACCTGCCCATATGTGCCCAAACGCTATGGCCGCCGCCCCGCAAAGCCCCATCGCAAGTCCCGCAAAGGTCAGCATATTGGCGCTCACACCGGCCCTTGCCAATGCGCGCCCTGCTGCATTGAGCGGCGGATCAATCAGCGGGCGGAGCTTTGCATCAAACACTAGAACGTCACCAAACCAATCCAAGCGCCCGTCATAGCCGTGGCGATATTGCCTGCGATCCAGCTTTTCAAGCCAAGCCCTGCGGCCTCCGCGCGGCGCTGTGGGCACAGAGTGCCAATAGTGGAGACGAGGAGGCCAACGCTGGCCAAATTCGCAACACCGCACAGCGCATAGGTGACGATAAGCAGGCTGCGCGGGGAGAATGTGTCGTCTGGGAGCGCGGCGAGTTCAAGGTAAGCGACATATTCGTTGAGAACCGCCTTTGTACCCATCAATCCGCCAGCTGCCTGAGCCTCGCCCCAAGGAACTCCCATGAGCCACATAAAGGGCGCAAATATCCAGCCGAATATGCGCTTTAATGTGAGGGGGTCGTCACCGACGAGCGGAAACAGGGCGAGCACTTGGTCAGTAAGCGAAACCAGCGCGAAAACCACGATGATCACGGCGATAACGGCCAGGAACAATTGCATCCCGTCCATGGTGCCTTTGACCACGGCGTCGATGCTGCTTTCGTATTTGAGCCCCTCTTCGCCTCCTTGCGTTTCGGTCGCTTCGTCTTCGCCGGAACCGGGCACCATAAGCTTTGCGATCAGAAGCGCGGCGGGAAGCGAGACGAGCGAGGCTGAAATCATATGGCCGACTGCATCGGGCACGGTTTCGCGCAAAGTGGTCGCGTAAAGGATGAGGATCGCGCCAGAGATCGTCGCCATGGCCAGCACCATGACTTGGAACAATTCCGCGCGGCTCATCTTGGCAAAGTAAGCGCGCACCGCAAGCGGGCTTTCAACAACGCCAAGGAACATGTTTGCACCGCCCGAAAGGCCCACAACTCCGCTCACCCCAAGGGTGCGGCGAAGGAGGAAGGAAAGACCGTTTACGAGCCAGCGCAGCACGCCCCAATGCCACAGCAGCGCGGCCAATGCGGAGAACACGATCACAAGCGGCAGGATTTGAAACGCAATCACCAATGGCGGCTGCGCGCCTTCTTTGACCTCAAACGGCAGGTCCGCCCCGCCAAGATAGCCGAACATGTAGGATGAACCCGCCAACGTCGCTCGTTCAATCGCGGTCACCCCTTCATTGGCAAGGGTGATAACATCCCAGACGAAAGGCACGCGGACGATCAACAGCGCCAGCGCGAGTTGCAATCCAAGCGCGCCCAATATCCATTTAGCGCTTGGCCGTCCTTCCCGGTTTTCGCTCAGCCCCCATGCGAGAAGCAGCAGCACCGCGATGCCGAGAATTCCGCGAAAATGGTCGAAATACTCCACGTCGTCCGCGCCTTAACCGCGCAGCCAATCGTGGTATTTCTCCACCCATGAAAGCAGCTTTTCAGGCTTCCTTGCCTTCTTCCATTCGCCTGCGGCAAATTTGTTGCCCTCGGCCATGGTGGGGTAGGGATGGATGGTGCCAAGGATCTTATTGAGGCCCAGCTTGTGCTTCATCGCAAGCGTATATTCGGCCAGCATCTCGCCCGCATTATGCCCCGCGATGGTCGCGCCAAGGATGGCGTCTTTGTCCTTCACGGTCAGCACTTTAACAAAGCCCTTGCGCTCATTCTCGGCAATGGCCCGGTCGAGTTCGCCGATTTCATATTCGGTGACATCATACGCAATGCCCTGCTCTTTGGCCTCCGCTTCGTTGATGCCAACACGTGCAATTTCGGGGTCGAGGAAGGTGACGGCCGGGATGACCGAATAGTCCGCCTTGAACCGCTTGAACATGCCGAACAGCGCATTGACACTGGCGAACCAGGCTTGATGGCTGGCGACATGGGTGAATTGGTACGGCCCTGCAACGTCTCCGCAAGCGTAGATGTTGGGGAATTTGGTCGCGAGGAATTCGTCGGTGTTGACGGTTTTGGTGGTGTCGATGCCTAGCTCTTCGAGGCCATAGCCGGTGAGCCGAGCGGCACGTCCCACCGCGACGATTAGGACCTCAAACCGCACCTGCGCTTCGCCGCCGTCATGCTTCGTGTGTACCGCCCCGCCCTCGACCTTTACCGCTTCGTGGCCGGTGAGAACCGACACGCCAGCATCCTCCAATGCGGTCTTGGCAAGATCGGAGACCTCAGCGTCTTCCCGCCCGAGGACCCGGTCGGACCTCTCAATCTGAGTGACACTCGAACCAAGGCGCGCGAGGGCCTGCGAGATTTCACAGCCGATAGGGCCACCACCAAGTATCGCAACCCGCTTTGGCGGCGCATCCATCTCGGCAAAAGCATCCCACATTGTGTCAGAGGTGAGATAACCCGATCCCTCAAGCCCAGGAATATCAGGCACGAACGGTGCAGCGCCTGCCGCGATGATGATTGATCGCGTGGTCTGGCGAATGGTGTTGCCATCATCGCGCGCAATTTCAACCGTCCACGGATCAATGATCGTGGCGTAGCCCAATTGCACATCGACACCCATCTTCTCAAAACGCTCAGGGCTGTCCATCGGCTCAATCGTTTTGATCGCTTCCATGACGCGGGCAATGGTTTGCTTGAAGGGCACCTTGGGCTCATGCGGCTCAAGCCCGTATTTGTCGGCATTGCGCATTTGGCTTGCGACCTTGGCACTTTTGATCAGCGCCTTGGACGGCACACAGCCATAGTTGAGACAATCCCCTCCCATCTTGTGGCTCTCGACCAGAGTGACCTTGGCCTTCACCGTGGAGCCGATGATTGCAGAAACTAGCCCTGCCGCGCCTGCGCCAATGATGACCATATTGCGGTCGTAGGACTTGGGCTTAGTGTAGCCTTTGTAGACCTTCTGGCGCTGAATAAATCCGACGGTAGCCTTTGCAATCCACGGAACAATAGCGAGAAGGACAAAGCTTCCGATGAGGACAGGTGACAAAAGCCCAGACGTGCTCTCTATCTGAGCCAATTGCGTGCCGGCGTTGACGAAAACAATCGTGCCAAGCAGCATCCCGATCTGGCTCACCCAAACAAAGGTCCACGTTTTGATCCGCGTTAAACCCATTACGAGGTTGATAACGAAGAACGGAAACGCCGGGATCATACGCAGGGTAAAGAGGTAGAACGCTCCATCGCGCTCCAATCCCTGATTGATCGTTTTCAGACGATCACCAAAGCGTGCCTCAATCGTATCGCGCAGCACGAAGCGCGACGACAGGAACGCGAGCGTCGCTCCAAGTGTGGAGGCAAACGACACGAGGATCGTGCCCAGGACAAGCCCGAACAACGCCCCCGCCGCCAACGTCATGATCGCTGCGCCTGGAAGCGAAGCGGCCGTTACCCCGACATAAATTGCGAAGAAGACTGCGAGCACCACTATCTGGTTCTCTTCGTAAAAGGCCTGGACGTCCGCCACGACGCCTTTGATCCCGTCGATGGTAAGATATTGACCCAAGTCGAAGAAGAAATAGGCAGCAACCAGCGCCGCAAGAGCGGCCAGTATCAAAACTTTCTTCACAAGAACCCCTTTGCCGGACGCTCAAATGCGCGCCTCGCGTTCCATTTCGCCAAGGCCGTTCTTGCGATTAAAGCGCCGCAGCCCTCAGCGCGAGAGCGATGCGTATTGGGAAATCCTGCGCTTGTCGATGCTCGCCTTCAGCTTTGCGACCCAGCGCCCCTGTGCGGCAAACGGTCCATAGCTCAAAATGGCGCTGCCATTGCCGGCCGAAAGGAGATAGAGGCTGGCACGCCGCGGCCTGCATACCCCGCGCGGCTTTTGCCCGTTGAGAACCGCGCGCAAGTTTCGCGCATGGACCGACCCTGCCATTACGGCATGAACGCCCGAATGGGCGACATCGCGGTCTTGCCGCTGGGCGACATCACCAATCGCAAAGGCATTTGAGTGCGAGATCGAACGCTGATATTGATCGGCGGCGATAAAGCCTTGAGCGTTTGTCGCCAAACCCCCTTTGGACGCCCATGGAGGAGCGCCGCTGCCTAGAGCTGCGATGATCAAGTCCATTTCATCCAAGCGGCATGACGGCGCCGCGATCCTCTCGCCTTCCATCACAGCGTTTTCCGCCAATACCGCGATGCCTTGACGACAAAGCTCCTGTTTCACCATGCGGCCTAATCTGGAAGGCCAATATAGAACCTGGCGGCGCGTCATACCTGCACAGGAACATTAGCCCCCCTCTGTGCGTTTCGTCAGTACAAAATTTCACAATTCCCCGCGCCGGTCTCGAACACCGGAGCTTTGGTATTGATTGATCAGAAGGACAATCATGGCTCTCGAGGCACCCAGTAAAGGTTCCCAGATCTCACTGGTCCATTTTTTCCGGACCTTCGTTGAGATCATGAAACCCGAGCGCAGCTTTTACGGCCTTGCCATTGTGTATGGCATTGGTGTGAGCCTGTTGTCACTCGCTACGCCGATTTCAGTTCAGTTCTTGGTCAATACTGTCGCCAACACGGCTTTGGCAGCGCCTCTCGTTGTTTTGTCGCTGACTTTGTTTGGCCTGCTGATCTTGTTCGGCCTTCTTTATGCTTTGCGCATCCATTTGATGGAAATGTTCCAGCGTCATTTTTACGCGCGCATGGTGTCTGAGATTTCGCTTTTATCGGTCTATGCGCAGGACCCGTTTTTCGCCGACCGCAAGTCCTCCGCGCTCTTCAATCGGTATTTCGATGTGATTATCGTACAAAAATCGGTCCCCGTCCTGTTCATCGGCGGGTTTTCAGTGGTTTTGCAAGTGGCCGTCGGCTTTGTCCTTGTGTCGCTCTACCATCCGCTCTTCCTTGTCTTTACGCTTGTCATGTCAGCGCTCATCTGGGTGATTTGGCTGGTGTGGGGCGCGCGCGCTGTGCGCACTGGAATCGACCTTAGCCACGCTAAACATGAAACCGCCAATTGGCTCGAGACGATTGGCGGCTCAAACGGCTTTTTCAAATCTCAGCGCCGGATCGACCACGCCATCGAGCGAAGCGACAAATTTACGCATCAGTACCTCAAGGCGCATCGCCGCCATTTCCGCAATCATTTCTCGCAGACCCTAGCTTTTCTGTTGCTTTATGCTGGAGCCAGTGCGGCACTTCTTGGGCTTGGTGGGTGGCTGGTGATCCAAGGGCAATTGACCCTTGGACAATTGGTCGCAGCCGAACTCGTGCTTTCGGTCGCCTTTTTTGGTGTTGCGCAATTGGGCACTTATCTCACGTATTTTTATGATCTTTGTGCAGCGGTCGAGGAAATCTCGCTGTTCTACGAAGTTGAACAAGAACCGCCCAGCACAGCCGCTGAAATGCCAGGTGATGACCACACGCTCGTGCTCAAAGGCGCGAAAGGCACAGCGCGCGGCGAAAAGGTCGAGTTCAACTTTGAAATCTCAAGCGGCTCAATAGTCATGGCGCGCGCCAGCAACCACGGAATTCAGCGCCTTTTCACCAATCTCATCAAGCTCCACACCCGCACCTCCAGCGGCTTTATCACCATGGGCGGCGTGGATGTGTCCGATCTGGCTGCCTACAACCTGCGTAAGGACGTGCATGTCCTTGAACGCCCCAGCTTTGTTGGCATGACCATCCGCGAATACCTTGGATTATCGTGCAAAGACACTGCGAGCAGCCGGATGATGGGTGCACTAGAGACCGTAGGGCTTATCGCAACCATATCTAGCCTCGACAAAGGGCTCGACACCCCAATTGCGCACACCGGATGGCCTCTGTCCGCCGTCGAACTCCAGCAATTGAAGCTCGCCAATGCGCTGCTTGAGCGTCCGCGAATTCTTGTGCTTAGCCAGCTTTATGACCTCGTCGAAGAGCATGACATTGCACGGGCTATTCGTGATCTTCGCAGCCAATCTTATTCTACCGTCATCTATTTCTCTGGCCGGCGCACAGATTTTGGGTTCGATGAATTCCTCTATATGGAAGCTGACAGACAGCGGTGCTTCGCCAATCTTGATGAATTTTTGGCGGCGCAAAGCGATGATCCCAACCGCCCTGGCTCTGGGCCCCGCCTGCTATATCCAGCACCCAGTTCCACCTCAGGTGCCTCTCTTGTGGGAGAAGGGTAATGGCTGTCCAAATCCACTTGCCCCACCTTGATGAAGAGCGCGAGAAATTCACCGCGCTCAAAGCCGTGCGCAAACCTCGGGTGTTTCGCACCGTGCTGTTTACCCTGCTGATCGGCATGCTGATAACAGCGCTGTTCCTTGTCTATGTGCCATGGGTGCAGACAACAGCGGGCCAGGGCGTGGTCACAACGCTGAACCCGAATGAGCGCCAACAAGAGATCAATGCGCTGGTTGATGGGCGCATTGATGAATGGTTTGTGGCAGATGGGGCCCGCGTTGAGAAAGGCGACCCGATCGTTCGCATAGCCGATATCGACCGCAATCTCGTTGAACGGCTAAGAGCTGAGCGGGGCCAAGTCGAGGTGCAATTGCAAACGTCCAAGAACGCGCTTGCAACCGCTGAAATCGATCTTCGACGTATGCGCGAATTGTTCGAGGCAGGCCTTTCGGCGCGGCGCGATTATGAACAAGCGCAGATCCGGGTGGAGGAAATGCGCGGCCGGGTGGCAGTGGCACAAGGGTCTTTGGCGCGCTCTGAAACCAATCTAGCCCGCCAATCAGAGCAGCTTGTGACAGCGCCGCGTGACGGCTTTATTCAGAGCATTAACGCTGGCGATGCAGCCACCTTTGTGAACGCTGGCCAAGTGCTCGCAACCTTCGTTCCCGAGGCGCAAACCCGCGTGGTAGAGGTCTTCGTCGATGGCCGCGATGTTGCTTTGATCCAGCCGGGTGAAGAGGCGCGGGTTGAATTCGAAGGTTGGCCCGCTGTCCAATTCAGCGGCTGGCCCTCTGTCGCAATCGGCACATTCCCCGGCGTGGTCGCTTTGGTTGATCAAGTGGCTCAGCCTGACGGTAGATTCCGCGTTGTCATTGCTGAGGATTCCGGCGCTGAACAAAAGTGGCCTGACGAACGCTTTGCGCGCTTTGGTACAGTTGTGCGCGCTTGGGTCCTTTTGGAAACGGTGCCGGTTGGCTTCGAATTGTGGCGTCAACTCAACAACTTCCCGCCCCAGGTTCCTGCATCCGGAACCGCCGCTGCCCTTCAAACCCCTTCGGCAACGGGCGCTTAACGATGCGTTCTGGCCTGCGAATTGCTGCGCTTCTCGCAGTGGCTCTTGGTTCTTGCCTGTTTGTGAGCGAGCCTCTCACCGCACAAGATGTTGAACCGCTGGACCGGCCGCTCCAAGAGGCTCTGACCACAGGCCCGCTCCTCCCCGAGGCGGTCTTGCGCAGTTCGGTCCTCACCTTTCCGAGCATTCTTGAAAGTTTTGAACGAGCCGCCGCCGCCCGGTCCGACCAACTCGCTGCGGACGGGGCCTTTGATCTCATCTTTGAGGCGGAAGCCTACGACAGGGTCACCGGCACATTCTCCGGCGGATATGCGCAAGTTGGCGCGCGCCAACCCATCGCGCCCTTTGGAGGTGAGGTGTACGGAACATACCGGCTGTCTGACGGCACCTTCCCGATTTACGAAAACATCTTCAACACCAATCAATTGGGCGAGTTTAAGATAGGCGGATTGTTATCGCTCCTGCGCGACCGCCGGATCGACAGTCGGCGCTTTAAGGTCGAGGACACCCGTTTGGCGAGTGATCAAGCGCGATTGGACGTGCTTTTGGTCCAACTAAAAGTTCAACACGAAGCTTTGAGAGCTTATTGGTACTGGGCTGCATCGGGCCAGGAAGTTGCCGTGTATGAGGAACTTCTCGAGATCGCAGAAGCGCGCGCCATTGGTCTTGAACGCCAGTTTCGCGAAGGGGCGGCACCTCGCATCGCCCTTACTGAAAACGAACAAAACGTCATCCGCCGCAGGAGCCTACTCACCGAAGCACAGCGCGATTTTCAAACGGCCGCAACTTCGCTCAGCTACTATTTACGCGGGCAGTCAGGCGAGCTGATCACTCCGACACGCGCGCAATTGCCGGGTTTCGAAGTGCTTGCCCGGCTCCCTGATTTGCAGGCGCTTTTGTCGGTTGAGCGCAGTGATGTCCTGGCCAACCGGCCCGAGCTGCAAAACTTCAAAATCGCTTTGGAGCGCGCACGAAACAAAGTGGCCTTGCGCGAGAATGACCTTCAGCCGGACCTTGAACTTAAAGCTGAACTCAGCCGCGATTTCGGCGCCATTGGCGATGGCGGACCGACCTTTGATTCCACCGACACAATCGTGGGCGTCACCTTTAGCGTTCCTTTGCAGCGTCGCACCGCACGCGGGCGATTGCGCCGCGCTGAGGCGGAATTGCGCGAAATTGAGCTGCGCGAACGCCGGATTGCCGATCAGATTTCGGTCGAGCTCGACAACATCCTCACCAATTTGAACGCCGCTCTAAGGCTTGCAAGCTTGGCAGAAAATGAGGTGGACCAAGCCGATGCGATGATTACCGCAGAGCGCCGCCGTTTCAGCCTTGGAGCCGGTGATTTCTTCCTCGTGAACGTCCGCGAAGAACGCGCTGCTGATGCGCAAATCAGGCAAATCCGGGCAAACCTCAATGGGAGGCTGGCGGAGGCTAGCTATAACGCGGCAACCATGGATTTGGACGCGCTCGGTCTTGAATAGAGGGGCCTCGAATAGAGGGGCCCTAGAACAATCAGCCCTCGAGGTCCCCGGGCTGGTCGATATCCTTAAGCCATTCAGGCGGGCATGGGATAACAAGACCTTGAGAAATCAGCACCCGTGCGCCCTGATCGCCGCCCGAATGCTCCAAATCTTTGAAATGTGCAGAGCCAAAAAGCGCAGGCGGCATGCGTGTCTCACCGATCGCTGATACCACAATAGGTTCTGATGCATCCCATGCCTCGATCAGCGCTGAAAAATGCTCACGAGGAACAAGCGGCATATCGGCAAGCGCGATCAAGAGCCCATCAAGCGATGCCTGCCGGGCCGCCTTGGCAGCAAGCGCGACGGAGGTGCCCATGCCTTGTGAGGCGTGCGGATTGAGCAGCGGCTCAAATCGCCGCGCGCACCATTGCGGCTCACACGGGTGATGGGGTGCGCGGGTGATGACCCAGGCTTTTTCGAACTGCTCCATCGGAAGCGCCAACGCAGCATGTTCGCCTAAGGCGCGGCCACGAAAACTGGCCACCAGCTTGTCGGTTGCACCAAACCGGCGCGATGCGCCAGCCGCCAAGAGCGCAACCCCTATGCGCCGCGCCATGATGTCTCTTCGTAGGTGCGGATAACCTCGCCAAGGGTCGAGAGTGCCAACGTGCGGGGATCGCGCGAGGAGTGGAACAGGCCGATGGGCGCTCGGATTTGATCCAGTTGCGCCTGCGTGATGCCGCGGGCCAGCAAGGCTTCGCTGCGGAACGCGTGCGCCCGCCTGCCTCCCATCGCGCCAAGGTAAAAATGCGGCATTCCCAATGCGGCCTGCATCAGGTCAATCTCCCAATCGTGATCATGGAAGAGGAAGATCGTGGCTGTCCAAGTATCGCTTTGGAGAAATTCGGTTTGATTGGTCCGATCGAGATGGTGAGCCTCGAGGCCAAGCACACCTAGCCGCTCAATCAACCGCGAGTCCGGCGTCAAAATGCGGGTAGTGCAACCGAAGGCAATGGCCATTTCTGCCAAGGCTTCAACGCCTGCGCCGTGCCCGATGATCTGAAGATGCGGGCCGGGATAATGGCCAAATGCGGCCTCGCCCGTTTCCGCATCAAAAGAGGCCTCTTGCCATTCTGGCAGATGCGAGACACCGCCCGGTCCAATCGCAATGGAGAACGGCTCGCGGCTTTCGATTGAGGCAAGGCATGCGCCGATGAAGCCAGCCTCTTCGATAATATGAAACGCCACATCAAGCCCGCCCCCGCACGGCAGCTTGATATCGAGATAGGGAGACCCTGCACCAAATCGCACCAATCTAGGCTGGCCCGCAGTCAGAACGTCGAGCGCCTCGCTGACCACAGCATTTTCAATGCACCCTCCCGAAAGAGAGCCCGCAAAGCTACCATCTTGCGCCACCCCCATAATGGTGCCGGGCCCGCGCATAGATGAGCCTTCGACACCGCACACCGTCACCAGAACGGTGCGCTGGCCATTGGCCGCGGCATCGCTCAAAAACTGGCAGGTTTGCGGCAGGTCCACGTGAAGGCGCGGGCTAACCGCCGCTCACTCGCCTTGCGCGGCGAGGTACGCGATCACAGCTGAGCGGGCCTCATCGTCAGGCACCGCGCCTGCAAGCATTTCGCTTCCCGGAATGTAGCCTTGCGGATCAGCAAGAAAGCCATCAAGGCTCGCTTCATCCCATGTGATGTCGGACGCTGTAAAAGCATCGGAATAGGAATACCCCTCCAGGCTTCCCGCCTTGCGTCCCATCACGCCGTAAAGGTTCGGGCCAGCCGATGAACGGCCATCAGGGTCAACAGAATGGCAACCTGAGCAAGTCTGGAATACATCTTCGCCTAGCGCGACCAGATCGACCGCACCGCCTGCTGCCCCAGTGTCGATATCGGCTTCGACAACAGCAGGAGCGCCGCGTTCACGCACCACAATCTGTTCGACCACTTGCGGCGGCTCTGGTGATGACCCGCATGCGGTGACCATCACCGTAAGCAGACACACAGCGAGAACTCCGCGATTTCGCATCCTACAAACTCTCCCTCAATCTTATTTACATAGCCGCGTTTAAGCGAACTGTTTGGCAACCGGCAATGTACGAATGCGCTTGCCGCTCGCAGCAAAAATCGCGTTTGTGAAAGCAGGCGCTGCGGGCGGTAGACCCGGCTCACCCGCACCGCCAATCGGCACATCGCCCGAATTGATAAGAACCACCTCGATATGAGGCACCTCATCCATGCGCAGCATTTTGTAATCGTGGAAATTGCTTTGCACGATTGCGCCATCCTTAAGGTCCAATTCGCCGTACATCGCAGCGGTGAGGCCAAAGACAATACCGCCCTCGATCTGGTTCTTAAAGCCATCGGGGTTCATCACATAACCCGCATCACAAACCGCCCACGCGTTCACGAGTTTGGGCTTGCCGCTGCTCATATCGACCTCGATCACCTCGGCAACGATCGTGCCGAAGCTCTCAACAATCGCGACGCCTTTGGCATGACCTTCCTTACCCTGCCCGCGCCAATCGCTCATCTCGGCGACCTTTTCGAGCACAGCCATATGACGCGGTGAGCCTGCAATCATCTCCATGCGGAAATCGAGCGAGATCTTTGCCTGCCTCGTGGGCGGCTTCGTCGATAAAGCTCTCGATGAAAAAGCTCTGCTGCGAATGGTCCACCGAACGCCATGCCTGAAACGGCAAATGCAGTTCGGCCGGGGCCACGCGAATGCTTGTGTTGGCGATGTTGTAGATCGCAGGGACGCACGCTTCTGCTGGATCGTGGCGCTGTGTGAAGACGTGGTCGAATGCGACAAGCTTGCCGTCATCATCGAGGCCTGCACGCATCCGCGCCGTGTCTGCGCAGCGGTAGAGCGCCTTTTGCGTGTCTTCTTCGCGGCTCCAAATCACCTTGACCGGATAACCTGTCGCCTGAGCGACGCGGGCAGCCATGGCAATCTCATCCACGCCCAAACGGCGGCCAAATGCGCCGCCCAGATAGGGGTGGTGCATGGTGATATCGTCTGCGGCCATATCCAAAGTTGAGGCGACGCCGCTCCTTGCCATCAATGGCACCTGTGTGCTGGCCCAGATGTCGCACTTGCCGTCCGCCACATGCGCGGTGCAGTTGATGGGCTCCATCGGGGAATGCGCAAGATAAGGCGCTTTGTATTCCGCCTTAATCGTCTTGGCCGCCGAGCCAAGCGCACTTTGCGCATCGCCCTTTGCCGCCGCCTGATCGCCGCCGGTTTCACCCGCCTCATCCAGCGCCTTACCAAAGGCTGCAAATTGATCGTCCATGGTTTTAATCGGGCTGTCCGATTTGCTCCATTCGATCTGAACCGTGTTCATCGCCTGCTGCGCCTGCCAATAGCTATCGGCAACCACGGCCACGAAATTCTCCATATTGAGGATCTGCAAGACCCCTTTCATGGACTTGGCGCGGGACGCATCCATGCTGACCACTTTGGTGCCCGGCACAGGCGGGCGCACGGTGGCGGCATAGGAAAGCTCAAGGCCTTCTGGCACAGCGTCGATCCCAAATTCCGCAGTGCCATTAATCTTGGCCGGTATATCGGTGCGCGCCTTGCTTTTGCCCATAAGGCGGTACTGATCGCGCGTCTTGAGCGTCGGCGTATGGTCCATTGGCTGATCAGCAGCAGCGGTGGCAAACTCTGAGTATTTTGCCGATTTGCCGCTGGCCTTATGGAAGAGAACGCTGTCCTTAGTGGTGATCTCACTTGGCTGAACGCCCCAATCCTCAGCCGCTGCACTCACCAACATGCCGCGCGCCGCAGCGCCTGCGACCCGCATGGAGTTTTGGCCAGTGGTTCGGATGGAAGAAGAGCCGCCAGTGATCATCGCATCGGCAAGCTTTGCCATTTGCGTGAACACACCGTCCCAAGTGGGCTCAATCCAGTCGGCTGCATTCTGAGTGAAAGGGGCCAAGAACAGGCGCGCCGTGTCGCCCACCACATAGCTGCCATCAGCCGGTGCTTGCATCACGCGGACGTTTTCCCAATCCGCGTCGAGCTCATCCGCGAGCATTTGCGCCAGAACAGAGTGCGCGCCCTGCCCCATCTCGCAGTGAGGGACGATCGCGGTGATGATATTGTTCGTGTCGATCTTGACCCAGCTGTTGACCAGCTGTTCGCCGTCGCCGCCTGCCACTTTGGATGCGAGCGAGCCAATCGGGTTTCCGGGACGAACGCCGATACCAATAAGCAAGCCGCCGCCTGCAAGGACGCCTGCACCGATAAATCCGCGGCGGCTCCATTTGGCGAGTTTTGAGCGTTCTTTTTTCGCGTTCTCTGGTTTCTCAGGAGTTAGATCGTTCATGATTTACGCCTCCTCCTCTGAGCGGGGTTCGAGCTGACCGCTCGCAACCTTAATCGCGCGGCGAATGCGGGTGTAGGTCCCGCAGCGGCAAATATTGCCCTTCATCGCCGCATCAATGTCATCGTCGCTAGGGCTTGGATTGTCGCGAAGAAGCGCGGTTGCGCTCATGATCTGGCCCGATTGGCAATATCCACATTGCGGGACTTGCTCGCTGATCCAAGCGGCTTGGATAGCGCTCATCATGCCATCGACGCCGCCTATACCTTCGATGGTGGTAACTTCGCGTCCCTCGGCCATGCTGACCGGCGTTGAACAAGAGCGCACCGGCTTTCCGTCCAGATGCATGGTGCAGGCCCCGCACTGCGCAATACCGCAGCCAAATTTGGTGCCCACTAGCCCTGCTTTTTCGCGCACCGCCCACAGCAGCGGCATTTCTGGTTCAGCGTCAATATCGACCGACTCACCGTTGAGGATGAAATTTGCCACGGGGTCTCTCTCTTGTTTTTTGCTAAGTTGCTTTGTGCAATCTATCCTGCGAGGCCGGAATTTCAAAGCGCGAATGTTCACGCCTCGCAAGGAGACCCCATGGCCCAGATTTCCTTTGATGACTTTCTGAAGGTCGACATCCGCACTGGCGAAATCGTGCAGGCAGAGCCGTTTCCTGAGGCGCGCAAACCTGCGATCAAACTGTGGGTCGATTTTGGCGAGGAGCTGGGCGTCAAGAAAAGCTCAGCGCAGATCACCGTTCATTACACGCCGGAAAGCCTGGTGGGCCGCACGGTGATGGCAGTGGTGAACTTCCCCCCGCGCCAAATTGGGCCGTTTATGAGCGAGATTTTGGTGCTGGGCTTCGAAGATAAGAACGGCGCGATTGTGCTGGCCGCGCCGGATAAAGCCGTGCCGAAGGGCTCGCGCCTAATGTGAAGTGTTAGAGGTGGCCTTCCAGCGCCTCTTTTAGCGGGTCCAGCCAAGGTTCAAACGGCTTCCAAGCATCCTGCCCTTTGCGATTGATCGGCTGGCGCACTTGCTCCGAAGACGCTGTGCGGACGGCCCGGTCCGTCTTGTGGAAGGCAAGGCATTGTTCCTGGAACGGCACCTCTAAAAAGTCGAGCATCCGGCGGGTTTGCCCTTCAAGGTCGTCGAGCACATCCTCGTGTTGGACACGAAGAACTTTGCCGGGAAGCACCGTGTCCCAATGATCCATCAAATCAACATAATCGGCGTAATACTGCCCCACTTCATGAAGGCCGTAAGTGAACTCCTGACCCTCAGCAAAAAGCTGTTTGAACCCGGAGAAACAGCAATCGAGCGGCGCGCGTCTTGCGTCGATAATCTTGGCATTGGGCAGGATCAGATGGATCAGCCCGATATGCCGAAAATTGTTAGGCATTTTGTCGATAAAGAACGGCGCGCCTTGGCGGTGGATGCGAGTGTTTTCGATGAAATCGGCGCCGAATTTTTCGAGCTGCTCCGCCGTCAGATCATGAAGCACTTGCGGATAAAGCGACTGCCCCGCCTTACGTCCCCGAAGCCGGTGGGCGAGTGCCAGGATATTGGGCAGCTCCAGCGTCCCGTCAATCTGGCTATGACTTGCCAAAATCTGTTCTAGCAGGGTGGAACCTGCTCGCGGCAGGCCAAGGATAAATATAGGATCAGGCGCACGGTGCCCTGCCCCTTTGTGCTTGGCGAAAAGTTCAGCTGAACAATGCTCTTTCTGCTTGGCCAGCTCGGCGCTCATCGCCTCAGATTTGTAGCGGGTTTGCGCACGTTTCAGGCTGTTACCGGCATCGTAATGCTGAAAAGCGGCCTCATAATCGCGGCCGTCTTCCATTGCTTTTGCAAGCGCAAAGTGGAGGTGGACGCGGTCCATGAACGCCAAGTCGCTGCGCTCAACCTGTGCGCGCATTGCGGCGATTTCGGATGGCTCAAAACGGTAAGTCTTGAGGTTGGCTAGCGCATAGTAAGCATCGCCGTGATCAGGCTTTGTAGCGATGGCGGCGCGGTAGCTTGCCTCAGCCTCGCTGCGGTCGCCTTTGGTCTTAAGCGCGTGCCCACGGCTGGTGAGGCTAGCCGGGTCTCCGGGCAGCTTTGTCAGAACGGCGTCAAAAAGCGCGAGCCCGCCGTCATAATCACCCATTTGAATGCGCTCGATTGCGAGGCGCGACTGGAAAACGGGGCTACCGGGATCGCGTTGGATGAGAAGTTCAGCCTGCTCCAAAGCTTCGGCTGATTTCTGACGGCGGCGCAGCGCGTCGATGTAATCGAGCCGCAATTGCACATCGTCAGGAGAGAACTCCACCGCGCTTTCAAGCAAGAACTCTGCATCATCCAGAACGCCCAGTTCAATCCCGATTTTGGCGAGCAGGCGCATCCCTTCGATGTGCGCTGCATCTCGGGCGGGATGGTTTCGCAGATAGTGGCGGCAAATTTCCTCTGCCCGCGCAATGCGCCCTTCGGCGAGGTGATTAGAAACCGCCACCAATTCACGCGGAAGCTGCGCAATCCGCTCTTGCTGAGCACGGGCAGCGTTCGCCTCAGCCGTGCGGCCAGAAGCAGCTTCCAAACGCGACTGTTCGCGCCAGCTTGCCTCCAATGCCGGATTAAACCGAGTGGCCCGGGTAAACGCCGCCAATGCACCAGCATTATCACCGCGCGCCAAGGCCAAATGCCCCTGCTCCTGCCACGCGCGGCCATATTCAGGCATGGCGGAATGCAGCGCGGTGAGGTGCGAGCCCGCTTCATCAAACCGCTTCAAATACCGGCACGCCACCGCCGCCATATAGAGCGCCTCTCCGTCCGAGGGGTTCTCAGTCAAAAGCGCCTTTGCACCGGCTAACCCCGCCTCAAACTCGCCAGCTTGAAGGGACTTTTGTGCGGATTGGAGTTGCTCTGTGCGGCTCATATGTCTGCCTTAGACAGCAAAACGGCGGGAGTGAACACTGCCACTCCCGCCGCTTGATTGGATACGTTCGATCAATAGTCAAACGAGACGCGCATACCCACCGTCAACGGACGGTTCGTGATAATACGCTCGCGGTCGTTGCCGAAGATACCGGAGATTTCCGCGCGTTCATCGCTGAGGTTTTCACCGAAGACTTCAAACTTCCATTGCTCCGCTTTCACGCCCACCGACAGATCGAAGGTTGTGTAGCTGTCCAATTGGATGTTGTTGATCGCGATAATATCGGTTTGCTTCGAGGCCGAATATGTCGCTTGCGGCTGGATAAACGCCTCAAGACTGTCTGACAGGTCCCACTCGTACCGCGCACGAATGTTACCTTGGAAGCTTGGCGCATATGCAAGGTCGCTTCCCAGGATGACGTCCTGCGTTGGGATGAGGATATCGGTGATCTCGGTATCGAGGATTGAAAACGCCCCGGCAAAGGTCAGACCCGGTGTCGAATACGGTGCGACGGTAAAGTCCGATTCGATCCCGTAAATCTCTGCATCCGCAGCGTTTGACGAGAAGAACAGGTTTGTAATCGAGGGGTCGAAAATCTGCGTTTGCAAGTTCGAAATATCGACGAAGAAGGCTGAACCGTTCCAGCGGAATTGACCGTCAAGAAGGTCGAGTTTCCAACCCAGCTCATAGTTCTGAACCTCATCGGTTTCGAGCTCGAACGGCACCACAAATCCGCCAGCACCCACTGCCCCGCCGGGACGGTTAAGAAAGCCCGGACGGAAACCTTCGGAATATGTCGCGTAGAACAGCATATCCGGTGTCGGTGTCAAAGTGACAGTGCCTTTGAAGATCACGCCGCTTGTTTCGGCCACATCAGGCGCACGAACAGCGTTGAAAACCTGCGTTGCCTGCGCTTCGGAAAGACCTGCGGCCTGAATGTCAGCGATGCTGTCGTTGAGATCAAAGGTTTGACGCAAAGACGCATCACACGATCCGATGAAGGTGAACGAGCCGTCGCCGTCATAAAGGTCGCTGATGTCAGTGCCAAACGCATTGGCATCCTCGGCAGCGCCCGAGTTACAGAACGACCCGTTCGCAGACCCTTCAAAGTCCACTTCAACGTCGTAATAACGCGCACCCAATGTCACTGCGAGCAAGTCAGGGATGACATCAAAGTTGGCTTCACCAAAGATGCCGAACTGTTCATCGGTACGGCGAATGTCGTTGCGGAAAATCGTTGACGCCGGGAACGGCCCCGGATCGGAGAAGAAGCCGGTTGTCTGCGGGAAGTTTTCCGCAAACGGTCCAAATGGGTTTGCCAGAACATTCGTCGGATAGGCAAAATCCACGCGCTCTTCGAGGCTGAGGTCGGAATAGAACGCACCGCCTTGGAAGCTTACACGCCAATCATCAGGTGTCGAGAAACGCAGCTCTTGCGTGAAAACTTCCGTGTTCGAGAAGGAGTTCACGAACAGGTTTGGCGCCTGACATGTGCCACTTGGGTCAGCGGCACCGGGATAGGACACCGAGCCGTCACAGATGTAATACGGCAGATATTGCCCTGCAAACAAGTAGTCGGTGTAATCCGCGCGCTGGTCGCTTTCACGGTCGGTGTAGGCGCCAGTGTAGATCACATCGAGCCAGCCGATGCGGCCTTCGACGGTCCAACTGGTGTTTGAGAAATCGTCTTCGAGACGGTCTTCTTCAAAACGCTCAATTTCAAGATCGCCAAGACCGCCAAGCTCTGGATCGGCGAAGAACACGCCGTCTGATTCAAGACTTTGACGTTGGTGTGAGACATTCACGGTCCAATCGGGAGTGACTTCCCAAAGCGCGCTAACGCGGAAACCCGCATAGGTGGTGTCGTTGAAATTGTCCTGCGCAAGGCCAGCGTTGTCGGCTTGGAGGAAGGTCACGTCTGAAAGGTCCGAGGTCGACTGGAAACCAGCGCGCACGGCCGATACCGGAACGCCGTTTGCACGGACAAAACCTTCTGGGCGGAAGCGCGCGCTCTCGGTAAGGTCGCGGGTTCCTACTACGTTGTCGATATAGCCGCCCTGATCATCAAGGTACGCAACACCGCGGAGGCCAAAAGTTTCGGAAACTGGCACGTTGAGCATAAATTCGCCCTGATAGCTCGCCTCGCCGCCTTTGGTGAAGCTGATGCCAGCTGACGATCTCGCCGAGAAATCAGACAAATCGGGTTTGTTTGTGATGAGACGCACAACGCCCGCTTGCGAACTGGCGCCGAACAGCGTGCCCTGCGGACCCGATAGCACTTCGATCCGTGCCAAGTCGGCTGCATAAACGTCGAGGTTACGGCCTGGCTGTGAAAGCGGTTGATCGTTGAGGTACAACGCCACGTTCGGCGCGAGGCCTGCGACACCAGCAACGGTGATGTTTGGCGTCGTCGATGCCAACCCGCGAATGTAGATTGTGCTTTGGCCCGGACCATTGCCGCCTGCTGTGACAGACGGGATCTGGTCGAGATAATCTTCAAATGTGTCGATGTTCAGCTCATCCAGCTGCTCTTCGCCGATGGCAGAGACAGAGATCGGCACATCTTGCAGGTCTTCACTGCGACGCTGCGCGGTGACGATGATGGTGTTGACGCCGCCTTGGCGTTGTTCTTCAGCGGCAGGTGCAGCAGCGTCCTGCGCTGCGGCAGGTGCTGCGATTGCGACCGCCAACGCGCCCAGCGAAGCGCTGGTTACGAAGTTCTTCATTTTTTTGTTCCTCTTGACCTGCGGATGGAGGGTGCGGCGCAAAAGACGCGCCTGCTCATCCAGGGGCAGCGCGCTCAACGAAATTCGCGAAAGTGCAAATTGCGGGGCGCGCTGGGAGGGCAGGTAACAAGAGCACACCGGGCTGGCCACAGCGCGCACCAGCATTTTTCAAAGCTACGAAGATGTGTTGCATCGAAACAACAATGTAAATCTAGATCATGAAAACTTCATGTATTGATAATTCTATTCAGCATAATTACGCATTTTACCAAATGACTTTTGTAAGTAATGAATACCGTACTTCGATTTTCAAATGCGCTATTCTTTATAGAATGCTCATTACTCAAATTTCCAAAGCGTTCCGCAAAGTCCTTAGCGGGGGATGGCTTCACCATCCCAGTTCTCGCACGCCTCCTGAGTGGTCGGCACCCCATGCTTTTGGCGAATAAGGTCATACACAACCGCCTTGATGATCGAGGCGCACATGGCGGCAAGAACAAGCGAAAACGGCAGAGCACCGATAATCATAGTGATACGAATGGCCTCAATCCCGCCAAGGATCAGCATTGACCCCACCACAAACGCCAAAGCTGTGCCCCAGAAAAGGATGTGATACCGGCGCGCGCCTTCGTTATCGCCCGCCCCGTTGATCGTGTTGACGATCAAAATGGCACTGTCCGCTGAGGTGATAAGATAGGTCATGAGCAGGATTACCACGAGACCGGAGACGAATGCGGCTGTACCGGGATCAAGCAGTAAAGCGAGCGTTGCGAACAATTGATCCGCCATCGGTGCATCGACGATCGCACCGCCAGCGACACCGGAAAGCTCCAGATCAATCGCAGTGCCGCCCACCAGCGCCATCCAGATAAAGCACATAAGCGAGGGCACCAAAGCCACTCCCAGCACATATTCGCGGATTGTGCGGCCCCGCGAAATGCGGGCGATAAACATGCCAACAAACGGCGCAAAGGCGATCCACCACGCCCAATACATGACGGTCCAGCCCAATTGCCAATCAACAAGCGCGCCAGCAGTCTCGCTCCCATCGTCCTGGAACAAGGTGATCGACTGCGCGGGGAGGTTGACGACATAATCCCATGTCGCGGTCCCCATAAGCTGCAAGCCATAAAGGCCCGAACCTACAACCGCGAACAGCGCCAAAAGCCCGACGGATAGCGTCATATTGATGTTCGAGAGCCATTTGATCCCGCGCCCGACACCTGACAAGGCGCTTAGCGTCGAGGCTCCTACGAGCACAACCAAAGCGATGATGATCGCCGCGGTCGATGCGGTGAGAGCCCCATCAGAGCCCGCCACCATCAACCAGTCGCCAAAACCAATCCGGTAAAGCCCCGCCACAAACTGCTGAACTCCGAAAGCGAGTGTATAAGAGACACCCAAAATCGTCGCGACAACGGCGACCACGTCAACCGCATGTCCGGGAAGGCCCGACATCCGCTCACCGAACAGCGGCGCGAGGCTGGAGCGAATAGTGAGCGGGAGGCCCCGCCGGTGCGCCACATAACCAATGCCGAGCCCGACAAGCGCATAGGTGCACCACGCACCAAACCCCCAATGCAGGAAAGTGTAGATATATGCAGGCCGCACAGCTTCAGCTGAGCGCGCTTCGATAGTGCCGCGAATAATGTCCGGATTGTTCGTGAAGTGCGCCAGAGGCTCTCCGGTGGAGAAGGTCAGCATGCCGATCCCGATACCTGCACCAAACAGCATGGAGAACCACGAAGCGCGCGAAAACTCTGGCTCTTCGCCCGGCGCACCAATACGCAGCGAGCCAATCTTCGGCACAAAAACGAGCACCGCGCTGCAAATAACCAGAAACGCGACGAGGTACACATACCAGCCGCTAAACGCGCTGATTATGGTCGAATTGGCGAGCGCCAAAGTCTCCATTGCGTTCACTGGGAAGAATATCGCCCACATGATGATAAGCGAGACGATGATCTTCGCCGGAATCGTGACCTCGCGGCTGAACCCGTCATAAAATCCCTTGTCATGGGTATCTATGTCGAGCTCCACTAAAGGGGGTGTAATAGGGTGATCACCGCTTTTGGGCGTGTCGCCGCTCAGGCTGGTCATGGAAAAATTGCGTCCGCGCTTAGGCCAAAGAAAGGGAGGCCCGGTTCCTGCCGGACTGCCTATACATGACGTCCAGCCGCGCACCTCTTTCTTGGGAGCGCTTGCTTTACGTGACTGCCTACAAGTCTTGCCCCCCGCTTTGCAACCCTGATGCCATGAAGCCGTGCCAGCCTGTGACACCACTGGCCCGAGGGTCAGGCCCGAATGTGCATCCTTACACTTGCGTAAGATGCGCTTTCGGATGATAGAGCGTTCATGCCACACATAAAAAGCGGTCGCGCTGTTTTTTCAAGGGGGTAATGCAATGCCGGTTTCCGACCACGTAAATCTATCTCAATTCATGGAAGGCGTCTCGAAGCGCAATCCGGGACAACCTGAGTTCGTCCAGGCCGTTCATGAGGTCGCTCAAGACATTTTCGAGTTTATGGCCGATAAGGTCGAGTATCATGAAGCGCAGATCCTGCGCCGCATCGCAGAGCCTGACCGGATCATTTCATTCCGCGTATGCTGGGAAGATGACAATCACAACGTCCGCGTTCAGCGCGGCTGGCGTGTTCAAAACAACAACGCCATCGGCCCATATAAAGGCGGTATCCGCTTCCATCCATCGGTGACTGAGAGCGTTCTCAAATTTCTTGCCTTTGAGCAGACCTTCAAGAACTCGCTAACCGGCCTTCCGATGGGCGGCGGTAAAGGCGGCGCAAACTTCAACCCTAAGGGTAAGTCTGACGCCGAAGTGATGCGTTTCTGCCAAAGCTTTATGTCAGAGCTTTATCGCCACATTGGCCCTAACACCGACGTACCGGCAGGCGACATCGGCGTTGGCGGACGCGAAATTGGCTATATGTTCGGCCAGTACAAGCGCCTTACCAATCGCTGGGAAGGCGTTCTTACCGGTAAGGGCCAGGAATATGGCGGCTCGCAAATGCGCCCAGAGGCCACCGGCTACGGCGCGGTTTATTTCTTGCAGAACATGCTCAAGCATGCCGGCTCTGATGTCGAAGGGCACAGCGCTGTCATCTCAGGCTCAGGCAATGTCGCAACGCACGCAGCAGAAAAGATCGTTCAGCTGGGCGGTAAGGTTCTGACCCTGTCTGATTCGGGCGGCTATATCCACGATCCTGACGGCATCACCCAGGAGAAAATCGACTGGGTGAAGCACCTCAAGACCGTCAAGCGCGGCCGCATCAGCGAATATGCCGATGAATTCAAAGGCGCGACCTTCCACGAGGGCCGTCCTTGGGGCGTTGCCGCAGACCTCGCTCTGCCATGCGCGACCCAGAACGAGCTGAACGAAGACGAAGCAAAAGCGCTAGTCTCCAACGGCTGTAAGGGTGTTTCCGAGGGCGCGAACATGCCAACCACGCTGGAAGGCGTAAAAGTCTTCCATGATGCCAAGATCATGTATGGCCCAGGTAAAGCGGCAAACGCTGGCGGCGTCGCAGTGTCCGGTCTTGAAATGAGCCAAAACTCAGAGCGCATCAGCTGGAATTCAGAGCGCCTTGGCGACATGTTGACCGACCTCATGTCAGGCATCCACGAGAAATGCACCGAATATGGCGACCAAGGCGATGGCTACGTCGACTATGTGAAGGGTGCAAATATCGCAGGCTTTAAGAAAGTCGCTGATGCGATGCTCGCATTTGGTGTGGTCTAAGCGGCACCCCAGTTAGAAGAAAAAGGGGCGCTTCCTTCGCGGGGAGCGCCCTTTTTGCTGCCTGGCAGACATCCATTTTGCAGGCGCGCGTCTCTGATTTCGGCCAAAAAACAAATGAGTGTTAGGAGCTTTGCCTGCAAACTGCTAATGCGCCCGGGCTGACGTCGAATAATGCGACGGACTTCGACATTTGAATACCGCGCTTGGGTCTTACGGGGCTGATGCGCAGACCAGACGACGACTTCCTTTCATCGGACGATTTTAAGCACTACCACGCCGCATGTCGCAGCGTGGCAATTCTCGCGTTCTTGAAAGGAACCACCATGAGCAAGACCGGAACCGTAAAGTTCTTCAACACCGACAAAGGTTATGGATTTATCCAGCCTGAAGACGGCTCAAACGACAGCTTCGTCCACATCAGCGCAGTGCAAGCCGCTGGCATGCAATCGCTCGAGAAAGATCAGCGTTTGAACTACGAAGTTGAAACCGGCCGCAATGGCAAAGAAAGCGCCGTGAACCTGTCTGCTGCTGACTAAACAGACAGCCGCGCTTCACAGCGAACACAAAAAAGGGGCGCTTCCTTCGCGGGAAGCGCCCCTTTTTTGCGCCTTTGCAACATGATCCCCGAGGGCTCGGTGGTGTCGCTCCAAGCGACAAACCAAAGTGAATGATACGTATCAACCAGCGTCAGTCATGGCCGTGCCGGGCGAACGCGGTGCATCGGCAAATTTTTGGAGATATTGCGGCAAAAACCGGGGATTCTAAAGCTGGTGTCGTATTCGACAATGGGTCGCACCATAAGTGATTTAAGGCCGGTATAGTCTCACGCCAATCAGTCACTTGAGGGCGAACCACATGTCATATTGGGCAACTCACAACAAGCTTGGATTTCACTTGTAGATTCGGCGATTCATCGGTCAAAAGGCTTGCAATAGACCTTCAAATTTCAGCTGTACTGTGTACCGTGCGACCACTCCCTTCAAGAGTTGTCCCAAGCCTAGGGGACCATGCGGCAGTCAGGCTTGGCAAACTAGGAATTGCAAAATATTGCTTAATGATCAGTACTTAAATAACTCATTCATCAACGAGATAAAATATGCCAGAATGCCGATTTTTATATAAGTCGAAAGAAGTCGTTTTTAACGACTCGAATTCCGTATTCTATTCGAGCAACTTCAAAAACTCCAAATTTTATGAAAATGATTTTTTGGACTACATATCTCAACTTAGGATAGAAGGAGATTATTTGGACATTGGAACGAATATTGGAAACCACGCTATATTCTTTGCACTATTTTCGAAGGCACGAATGGTCTTTGGTTTCGAGCCAATCAATGAATACAGGCGGATCGCCATAGAGAATGTGAAACAGAACAATCTCGAGGGTGTCGTTACGATTTTTAAGGACGCACTAGGTGAAGACGAGAAAGAAGTAACTATTTCGATCGACGGTCAGTCTCAGGTTTCCATTGTTAAGCGATTGGATGACCATGAAGCTTCAAACGGGGATATTGCTCTAATCAAAATTGACGTTGAAGGAATGGAACCTAACGTTCTTAGGGGCGCAATTAAGACCATCAATCGACACCGCCCCATCATCTTTCTCGAAGTCATTCAGGAGGACAATGCGGATCGTTATTCATCTCACGAATTGACTTCGATATTGGACGAGATGGACTACGTCGCAACGGGTAGAGCGTTTAACTTTCAACCTACATTGGAATTTGTGCCGAGAGAAAAGTTGAGTGAGTTTGCAGAGAGGGTTGAACGGCAAGAATTTGCCCTCGACCGCTTGCAGCATTCAAATCCCAAAGCGCGAATAGAGGTGATTGGCCACGGCGAGGCTGATCTCACAGCACCCGCGTCACAACCGTCATGGTTCGGATTCGATTTGTCAGATTTTAGCACTTGCGGCGATGAAGCTGATATCAAATTCGATGACAATACCATCGCATCCTTCCTGGAAATCGAAGCATATCATGAGACTGAGGTCAGATTCTATCTGGTCGTAAACGCTTATAAAAATGGGAAATTAATGAATCAATCCAAGAAATACGTAAACCGAAGGGCATTCATACCCGTCTTAGACGCCGAAAAATCAGATTCCTTGCGAGTGTTTTTGTACGCTGAGAATGGAACTGTATCTCTCAAGAAGCTAGGTGTGACACAGGTGAAGTCAGCCTAACGCAAGGTCCCCTGCTCTAACCCGTGCAGGTCATTGAGAAATCGGGAGCTGACAAAATACATCCTCGAAACGAACGGCGCGTGGCCGTTCAGCGCAAAAACCAAACCTTCAACTCCCACCACCAATTACAGACAACAGCATCGCGCGCCCTCCCATAAATCGGGCGGTCGCTACAGCTTCACTCAATCCCCAACTGCGCAGCCTGCCTGCGCAGCTCTGCCTCTTCGCCTGGATTGGCCGCGACCGCCTTGGCAAGCGCTTCACGCGCTTTGCCGGTTTCGCCAAGGGTTATGCGGCTGCGCATGAGCATTACCCAGCCATCGAGGTTGCTGGGATCGCCTTCAAGGCGCTCTTCAAGGCCCGACACCATTCCTGCAATCATCTGGCGCTGGTCGCTTTCCGACATTTGGCGCGCGTCGGCGACCTGCTGCGCGGTGGGTCCGCGAACATTGTCTGATGCAGCATCGCCCGCCACGCCGCCTGAACCGGGAATGGCAATTTCCGGCGTGCGGGCCGCCATGACACTGGACAAACGGTCGCCCAGATCAATCTCGTTGATCGCTGCGACCTGCTCGATCGTGCGCACCACGTCCCCCTCCCACGGAGCGCCAACGGGCGTGTCCTCGAGAAGATCGAACCAGCCATCAATTGCGCCCTTGTGGTCGCCTTCAATGTCCTTCTTCACCGCCATGAAATAGCGGGCGCGCGGATCATCTTTGTCGCGCTCAAGCGCTTTCGCAAACGCCTCCAAAGCGCTTGACGGCAAAGGATCGGCGTCCGGCGCGGAGGCATCGACGGCCATAACGCGCGCTTCGCCCAAAGCAGACCATAGCGAGGCGGAGGTTGTGTCGATTTCCGTCGCTCGCTCGTAAGCTTCGACCGCATCGGCAAATTCGCCCCGCTCAAAATGAGCAAAACCCAATTCGCTCCACGGTCCTGCATCATCGCTCGATGCTTCGGCGGCCTCGCGCAATTCTGCAATTGTCGGGGCATCGCCGCTTGCAGCTTCTGTCGCTGCATCGCTCTCACCGCCGTCATACATATTGTATCCGACCGAGGCGACCGCCAGCAAAGCAGCGCCGCCAAGCAAGACCCAACCGGCTTTACCGCCAGATTGGCCTTCCACATTTTCCCCCATTTCACCCTCATTTGCACGGTTTTCGACTAGTCCTGTGCATTTTGCACTAGCATCTGCGGCCAAAAGCGGCAATTGTATGTGCCATTGGGAAGTGCTTTTCTTCACGGAAGGGCGCTTAGTGTGTAATCTATCCGAAAGGGGGGATAGATTGTCGGACTTGTATAAAGTCGCCATTATTGGCTCCGGCCCAGCCGGGATGAGCGCTGCGGGACAGGCTGCTAAGCGCGGCATGAGTCACGTCTTGCTCGAAAAAACAGATCATCTGTCTGATACGATCTTCAAATACCAAAAGGGTAAGCACGTTATGGCGACCCCTTCTGACCTTGCGCTGCGCGGGGGCGGGTATGAAGAGGACGTTCATGACGGCATGGAGTTCGAAGAGGGCACGCGTGAGCGCATCCTTGGCATTTGGAACAAGCATTGCCGGATCGTCGATCCCAGTATTCCGGAACCCGATCACGAGGTTCAAGACTTTGAGATCAACACACGCCTGAACGCCGAAGTTGTCGCGGTTGAAGGTGACAAAGGCGGGTTTCAGATCAAGCTGAAAGACGGTGATACGGTTCAGGCCGAGACCATCATTCTGGCAATTGGGACCCAGGGCAACCCAAACCTTTTGCGCTGTCCGGGCGCAGATCACCCGATGATCACGCCGCAATTGGATGATCCCGAGGACCACTTTGACAAAAACGTAGTTGTAGTCGGCACTGGCGATGCGGGGATTGAGAACGCGCTGGGCCTTGCGACCGATCCAGCGCTTGGCAACACGGTTACGATCCTTAACCGGGGCACCGACTTTGCTAAGGCAAAGACCAAGAACGCAACCGACCTCACCAGCGCTCATGAAGAGGGTGACCTGCGGATTGCCTATCGCACTTCGCCTGCCGAAGTGCGTGATGGCGAAATGGTGGTCGAGACAGAGACCGGCCAAGAGGTCATTCCTTGCGATATGATCATCACGCGGATCGGGTCACAGCCTCCTCGCAAATTCATCGAAAGCATGGGGATCGAGTTTACGAGCGAAGATCGCAGCGCCTTCCCTAAACTCTCACCCGAATTTGAAACCACCAAAGACGGCGTGTTCGTCATTGGCGCTTTGGCTGGCTATCCGCTGATCAAACACTGCATGAACCAGGGCTTTGACGTGATCGAATATCTCGCCACCGGCGAGGCGGTGAAGCCTGCGGATGAGCCGCTGCTTGAGAAGGTGTTTGAGAACCTGCCGGGCGGCAAATCGGTCGATTATTGGCTTGAGCTTTACCGCAACAATGTGGCAATTTTCGGAGGTCTTTCGACGTTGCAAATGCGCGAGCTTATGCTTGATAGTATCTGCACCGCCTTTGCTCCGGGAGAAGCCATTTTTCGCCGTGACGCTCCGGGCTCATCGCTCTTCGCGATAGCCGAGGGCAGCGTTGCGGTTGAGGTCAATCCCAATGATCCCTCGATCACTGTACCTATCGGCCAAGGGTCTATCTTTGGCGAAGTGGGTCTGGTTTCAGGCCGCCGGCGCGGTGCCACCATTCGCGCCGCTGATGACACAGTGGTCGTGGAGTTGTCGCGTAAGGCGGCGCTGAAACTCATCGGTTCCTCACCCGAAGCAGCCGAAGCGGTGAAGCGTATTTCGATCGAGCGTCAGATGCTGCAATTGTTCGGATCCGGGCTCACCCCCGACGATATCCGTCCTCTGGTCGATGGCGCGATCACTGAAGAAATCAGCGCAGGCAAACCAGTCATCACCGAGGGCGATAATGAAGACAAAGACGTCTTCATTGTCCGTTTCGGTTCGATGCGTGTTGAAAAGCACACTGAGGGGCAAGCAACCTTCCTTGGCCTCATTCCAGCGGGTAATTTGTTCGGCGAAATGGGCGTAATCGACGGGCAGCCGCGCATGTCCACAGTAAAAGCGGCGGTGAAATCGGAGGTCATCCGGTTGCCGGGCGAAGGTTTCCTCGAATTGCTCGAGAAAAAACCGCAACTGCGCGAGCGCGCACTCCAGATTATGGACGAACGGCGCCGCTCGAACGAAGAGATTGAGAGCAAACAGAGCAACGAAGACGGCAAGGTCGATGACTATTCCGGCCTTGCTTCTTTTCTATTCGATGAGGGCATGGGCGAGGCAACCGATGCGCTTCTTATCGACGAGCGGCTATGCATTGGCTGTGACAACTGCGAGAAGGCCTGCGCTGACAGCCATGACGGCCTCTCGCGTCTTGACCGCGAAACGGGCAAGACCTTTGCCTATCTTCACGTGCCGATCAGCTGCCGCCACTGCGAGCATCCGCACTGCATGACCGACTGCCCGCCCAATGCGATCCAGCGGGGCGAAGACGGCGAGGTCAATATCAACCGAGAGACCTGCATTGGCTGCGGGAACTGCAAAAGCTATTGCCCTTACGGCGTTATCAATATGGAGCCGGTTCCGCCGGAAAAGCCGAGCCTTCTCAAATGGATGATGTTTGGTTCTGGACCAGGCCCGGGAGAGGCGCCGTATTCTTGGCGCAAGGAAAATGCAGGCGCTGGCGCCGCTAAGAAAGCGGTCAAATGCGATATGTGCGCAGGCATTGAGGGCGGACCATCATGCGTACGCGCGTGTCCGACAGGGGCTGCTATTCGCGTGTCGCCTGACAAGTTCCTGACCTTTGCGAAAATGACAGAGGATGTGGACAGCTGATGGCAACCGCAGCCGACAATCGCTTCTCCGCTGACGAGAAACGCCGGAATGCTGATCATATCAGCTTCCTTAAACACAAGCGCTTCCGCTGGCTTTGGATGGCATTGCTGCTCTGCATCGCCAGTATCATTGGCTATGCGCTAATCGACCAAGAACCGCGCCCCAATGGCGGCAGCTGGTATGGTTATACGCTGGGCACAATTGGGCTTTTGCTCATTGTGTGGCTCTCCATGCTCGGTATTCGCAAGCGCCGGATTTCAGAGGGTGCGTGGAGCCTCAAGGCATGGACCAGCGCGCATGTTTACCTTGGCCTTGCGCTTATTGTGGTGGGGACGCTTCACACCGGGTTTCAGATCGGGTGGAATGTTCACACCCTCGCCTATGTCTTGATGCTGATCGTGATCTTCAGCGGGATTTACGGCGTCTATGCCTATGCCGCTTTGCCCAAGGAACTGTCCGCCAACCGGGGCGACAAAACCGGGGGCGATATGCTGGGCGTGATCACCGATATCGACAAAAAGCTCGACAATGCAGCGCAGCCATTGGGCCGCGCGGCATGCGACCTTGTGCTCGGCGCGCTGGGGCAAGATATATTCTATGGCGGTGCGTTTTCTCGCCTTACCAATTCCTATCGTGGATGCGCCACGAAACGCGCTCTTTCCGGCATCCCGGCGTCTGGCAGCGAGGCCGAGGCGCGCGTGCACGAGCTCCTTACGAACCGCGCTGAGCAGCTCGCGCAAATCCGCCGCCACCTGCGCATCAAAGCGCTGCTTGAGGTTTGGCTCTTCATCCACATTCCAGCAACGATCGCCCTGCTCGCGAGCCTGCTCGCGCATGTGATCAGCGTGTTCTATTACTGGTGAGGGGGATAAGACCATGGCATTCTTGATCCGCACCATTGCTGTTGCGAAATCCGGGCGTGAAATCGTCCGCGACCGCACTATCGAAAAAGATACGCTTGTCATTGGCCGCGATCCGGCCAGCGACATTCACCTGCCCGACCTCACCGTTGAGCTTGAGCACCTGAAGCTCACCGATGCAGGCCAAGGCATGATCGCAGCGCGCGCGATTGGTGAACTGCCGTTTGATTGCGATGGGCAAAGCGTCACTGAGGCGCGCATTGATCCCAATGCCGGTGCAGACATTGCCGTGGGCCCTGCCCTTCTCGCAATTTCGCGCGATGCGGACGGGCCTGTCAAAATCAACATCCAGCCAGCGCCCAAAGACAAGGCTTCTGGCGAACCTGAAGCAGGCTTCCTCATGGCCAGCGCAATGCCCAGCAAGCGCACCATGGCATGGACCTTCTTTGGCCTGATCTTCGTACTGCTTTTGTCGGTGCCCATTCTCTCGCACCAATTCCGCGAACGGGTCGAGAATGATCCCGAGAATGTCGATAAGGGCTCAGTTCTTATGGACGCCTCATGGAGCACAGGCGATCTCAGCATGGCGCACCATGACCTTGAGGACAATTGCGAGGCCTGTCACCAAACCGCCTTTGTCTCTGTTCAGGATGAAACCTGTATCACCTGCCACGAAGAGCTTGATGATCACGCCAAGATGGACCGTCAACTCACCGGCATGGCACCGCTCAGCACAGGCGATGCTATCCAGTGGGACATCGGACAGGCGCTGGGCAAAGAGGGGCCTCTTGGCTGCGTGTCTTGCCACTCAGAGCACGAAGGTCCGGTAAAGCTTGAGGCGTCAGATGAGAAATTCTGCGCCGATTGTCACAACGACATGGACGTCCGCCTGACCGATGTGAACTTCGGCAATGCTGGCGATTTTGGGGATAAGCACCCGCAATTCCGTCCCAAATTCTACGCAGCGCATTTCGACAAGGAAGCCAAGCGCGTTAGCCTTGATGACAAGCCGGTTGAAAAGAGCGGCCTTGTTTTCCCGCACGACATTCACGTTTCTAAGACCGGCGGCGCAGCTAAGATGGCACACAGCCTCTCGCAATATGGCGCACCGCTTGAATGCAGCGATTGCCACGAGGAAGACAAATCAGCGCCCGGCGGGTTCAAGCCTGTTGTGATGGAAGATTCCTGCGAAGCGTGTCACAGCCTCGTTTCGGGCACGGCAGGCGGCGCGTTTACGTCGCTGCGGCACGGCGATGTGAGCGATCTGATGGAAGACCTTGCAAAGGTAAACTTGAGCTCACGCCGCACTGTCAGCACAGGCCGCGGCCGGCCGGGGCAATACAGTTCGGGTGGACGTTATTACGCAAACTTTGGCCGCCCGATGGGCGCCTATCTCGCGGTTGGCCGAGCGCTTGAAAAAGGCGGGACCTGCGGGGATTGTCACCTGCGAACCACTACCGATGGGCGTCCCGATCTTATCCCGGTTAATATTCCGGACAAATATATCCACAAAGGCTTCTTCCCGCACGAAGCACACGGCGACGATGTTGCCGAGTGCACCGACTGCCACGCGGCAGACACTTCGGGCGAGGCGACCGACTTGCTTATCCCGGACCTTGAAAGCTGCCGCGATTGCCACTTGGGCGAGACGGCGGTGAAGACCGAGGAGATCGTGCCTTCCAGCTGCGCCATGTGTCACGGCTATCACACCCCGGCCAGCCCGTGGAAACCGGAGGATCATCCCGATTTGCCCGGAAATGGCTCTAATGATAATGTTGCAGCAATCTTAAGCAGTTTAAGGCGTTAGGATGATTGGAAATAGGCCGAATGGCGGCAAACCTATCGCGACAAAGCCGGGCTGCGGAGTACTGATTGCACAGATCACCGACACTCATGTCGGGTTTGAGCCTGAGGCTGGCGAGAATGAATTTAACTTCGTTCGTTTCCGTAACGTCCTTGGCCATTTGTTAGCGCAGCCAGTTCAGCCCGATCTGCTGATCCTTTCAGGTGATCTTACCGACAATGGCAGCGCCGAATGCTACACCCGCATCCGCGAGTTGATGAGTGATTGTCCGATCCCTTATGAGATCATCCCTGGCAATCACGACAGCCGTGATGTGATGCTCGAGATCAATCCGGAGTGCCCCACGGCCGATGGATTTGCGCAATTTGCTCTCGAATTTGGCGAGGGGGATGAAAAAATCCGCATCCTTTGCCTCGATAGTTTCGAGCCGGGGCGCCACGGCGGTGCATTTTGTGAGGTGCGCGCCCGCTGGCTAGCGAATGAACTCGAAGCGCACCCCGAGACGCCAACCGTGCTCTTCATCCATCACCCGCCTGTGGTCTCTTCGATAGATTGGATGGATCCCAAGCCGAATGAGCCATGGATGGTGCGTTTCCGCGACACGGTCCGTGGTCACAAACAGGTGCTTTCCATTCAAGCGGGTCATTTACACCGCCCGCTGCATTCCATGGTGGAGGGCATTCCGATCAGTGTGACGCCAGCGGTTGCTCCTGCGGTATCCTTAGACCTTCGCCCCATGGACACAGATGTGGCCGACCAGCGCCCGATCGTGGATGCAGAACCTCCGTTCTATTCGCTACACATCTGGCGTGATCGGAGCTTTGTCTCTCACTTCCAGCCCGTGGGTCATTGGCAGACGCTTGCCCGGTTTGAAGAGCATATCAAACCGATGATGAAAGGCCTCTTCGCAGAGCGCCAAGAATAGGCCGAAGGCCGCCCTCCTAAATTGTAGGCAGCACAGCCCTCGCAAAACTGACCGTGTGAAAGTAGCGCGTCTGCAGCGTCTCTGTGCTTAACCGCCGAGGCTCTCATCACTCACAGGCTGTGCGTCGTCCGCCGTGTCTTCCTCGCGCCGGACAGCCAATTCAGCGCCAAAGCCGCTTCCGACCCAGCGGTCCATATTCACCTCATCGGTGACTTTCCACGGCACGCCCGCACGGGTCATGAAGAGCTTCTCCATTTCATCGCGGGTAAATGGCCGTGAACCAAGGCGTCCGAACACCGCCATCTGCCCGCCGGTTTCATCCACCGCACGGTCGCGGTCGAGGCCTTTAGAAAGCGCAAGCGCTGGCGAAGGCGTTTTCGCGTAAGAGACAAGCTCAGGCATTGGCGCCGGGCTAAAGCCGTAGAAATTGCGCTGGCTATCAGGGCTGGTGAGCTGGAGGACTTTCATCCCGTTCACTCCGTCCGCGACGTAAGCGAAGAGGGATGCGTTGGTCGAACCGACGATAACATCCTCTGCATCGTTCAGAGTGCCGTCCAATGTCACTTTCTTATAGAGCTTGGGCGAACGCGGGTTCTTAACATCGAAGATCATCAATCCATCGCCCTTCGCCGCAACATAAGCATATGTGCGCGCGACATAGATGCGGCGCGCATCCGCAATTGGGTAAGTTGCCTCTGGCACCGCCACTGGGTTTTCCATGTCGGTCACGTCGAAGACCTTGAGGCCTTCATTATCCGTTACCCAAAGATAGCGGAACTGGATCGTGCTCGCCCGAGCGCCGGACAGCGGAATGACGCTCATAACGCGCGGTGCAAGGCAGCTTTCCGATGGGTTAGCCGGATCAATCTCGCACTCATCACGGTATTGGGTCGCAGGATTGTCTGGAATGTCCTTCGGCAGATAGACCACCACAAGACCCGCATCGGCAGTGATATAGGCATAGTCGCCCGCCAGCGTGATGTGACTTGCCCCGTTCAGCACACCATTCGGGTTCCAAGCATCCGAGCCATCATCGAACCGCGCGCGGTTGAAGAAATTGTTGCGGAACTCGCCGTCGTTCAATGTGTTCACATCGACCGCGATGAGGCCCTCTTGGCTATCCGTGATAAACGCATAGTCATAGATCGGGCTGAACGGCTGCTCTTCATTGACTTCGCGCATGCGGGCCGTGTTGCGCTCTGGCGCGATGGGTTGATTGGTTGCCACCGCCATGCAGGTCGCATCTTCAGTGTCGACATGGGTGTTGTGGCCCAGCGGTGAGAACGGAGCTGTGATGATCCGTTCTGAGATGCCCTTGTTGGCGATCGAGGCGATGTCGTAAGCTTTAAAGCCGCCCTTGCCCTCGGCCACGAACAGGTACTCGCCGCGCATTTGCAGACAGCGAACCTCATCGCCGGTGCCCTCATGCACGTTGACGAATTCTTCGAACGGCTTGGTCTCACCCGAAATGTCGCCGTCAAACGCTTCACCGCGCACCCAGTTCTTCAGCTCGCGCCCATTGTCCTCGACATGGCGGCGCCAATAATCGGGGTAGGAATAGCGGTGGAGGTAAGAGCCAAGTACAGCCTGAGGCTCGTCATATTCAGTTACGCGAACCGCAGATATGCCGCCTTCAAGGCCGGTAAAGGCGTGCATGCCGACAAAGTTCACATAGTTTGTGCCCAACAAGAGGAGCTGCGCCATGATGGCGTTGTTGTCTTCGGCCTCAGACAAATGGCAGTCAGAGCACTGCTTCGTCTCGGTTTTCCTCACCGTATGGGGGAAGTGCGGCGCGAAAGCTTGGCTTGAGAAGCCAATCGCCGAGATCGGCGGCTGCTGCACATAAATGCGTTCGCGGTTGATGTTGGTTGAAGACAGAACCAGAGCCGAGGTCGAACGAACCGGAGCGGTTTGGTTGCCCTTGGTGGTCTGGTGCTTGCCCAGCTGGAACATCTGATCGCGCGCGACCTGCGGGTTGTAGGTCGCAAAATTACGGGTCGATCCGCCTTCATAGCGGTGCGACTTGGTCTTCCAGTTCGCCTCAATCGGCAAGTGACACCCGCCGCATGAAGTCGTCCAAGAGAGGTGGCAAGTGAAGCAAGCCATATTGTCATCATCGTGCGCACGTTCACCTTTGGCGATCCCGGCACCGAATTCAAAATTGCCAGTTTCCGCGCCATAGACGCTCATCAATTTCGAGCGCGCAGCCTTGGCGTTGAAGGTCGAGTTCTTCGGGTCGACCGAGTTCTTGACAAGGCTTACTTCCCACTGAAGTTCCGGATCAAGGATAGAACGCTGGATCAAAACCCGCTCGCCCTGTTCGTTTTCCATCCATTCAAAACGGCGCTGACCATCAGGGTTGCGCAGAAGCGCAAGGTTATGCCCCTCAGGCGGCGCAGCAGGGCCGCTGGTGCGCAGGGTTGGGAGCGCGTCGGCGGTGCCGTGGCAATCCTTACACCCGATCTCAATCGCATTGGCAACCTCGCCGTAGATGAGGCCATTGCCGTGCGTGTCTTGCTCATAATGACAGTCCACACATTGCATGCCGACCTCGGCGTGAATGCTCATCATATGGACGGCGGTGCCGGGGTTGTTGGAGCCATTTTTCGCCGGGTCTTTCTCAACCTCAACGAATTTGCCCTCGCCATCTTTGCGCCAGCGCTGACGCCAGCGCTCGTCGTGATAGGCTTGCTCTTCGGGCGTGTCGGTTTCCGGATTCCCGGGGCGCAGGATTTCGCCTTCCGCATCGAGCAGGTTCCCGTCGCGGTCGCGTTTGAAGATGCCGCGGAAATTCCACCCGTGGCCATGGTAATCGGCGAACTGGGTGTGTTCTAGCTCTGGATTGAGCTCATAGACATTGCGCAGGAAGTCCACGTCCGCCCACATACCTCTGGCCGCTGCGCCTTCCGGGTTGCGGTCCATGATCGCGCGCACTTGCTGAGCGGTCGGGAAACGCTGGGTCTTGTAGAATTCCTCGTAATCTTCATCCGACATGCCATGCGGGCGCGGAGTTTCATTTTCAGGACCGGACCACATCATCGGTGCGTCGGATTCGTAGTCCCACATGGTGTAGCCAAGGTAGGAATTGAGGAAGATGTTGGGCTGGTGCATGTGACAGGTCATGCACTGCGCGGTTGGGATCGCACGGGTGAAGACGTGTTTCAGCGGATGGCCTTTTTCACGCTTCGGTTTGCCATGCGGGCCATGATCATCATCGGCGTGATCTTCTGGACCTTTGAGCGCGCCGTGACCGCCAGCGCCCTTACCCTCATAACCGCCATCTTTGAGACCGCTTTTGGGAAGGCCAATGTCCTTTTTATAACCGTGGCCGCCTGCTTCACCTGGATTGCGTTCTGCTCCAGCGACGCGGGCATAACACTGCAATGCAGCGTCGGTGTTCGCCTCAGGATTGATGCAAGGATCGACCGTCACCGTCTGACCATCGCGGCCATATTTGGCATAGGTGAGCGAGTGGCGCGGTTCGCGGTCATTGGCATAAATGACGTGGCACGATGCACAGCCTGAGTGGCGATAATCACCCGGCTGATCATTCGTGCCCATGAACCAGGTGAACGGGTCGTTGAGACGCGTCTTGTGAATGTTAAGCGCAGGGATTGCGACGCGAAGGCCAGTGCCGGGACCACGATTAGACTGCTTCAAATCAGGACGACCCGGCTCCTCGAGAAGCTGGATGCGGCCCGTGATATTGGGCTGGCCAATCTCAGGGAATTGCGAGTTGATCGTGCGCCCGCCGCGCTCAAACACGCGGAACACGTCTGCCGGCGGGGTCACGTGCCAAGTGGGAAGCGGATAAAGCTGTCCCAGAACGCCGCGCGCCTTTTGCTCTTCAGACAGCTGGTCATTCGGAGCATCGCCGGGTGATGCCACCACGGCCCCAACGCCCGAAATTGTCGCGCTGTCGCCAGCGCGGGTGTAGGCTTCGCCCAGAATATAGTTCTTAAAGGGCAAAATGCCGTTGTTATAGGTCGCCCCGCCCCACAGCATTGCGCCGGTTGCCATGATCGAACGCTCTGCGCTTTCGATGGCCTGGATGTGGCAGGAGCCGCACGCCTCGCGCGCCACGCGGTAGTCCGACGGGTTCACGAACTTCACAAATTCAGGCGATTCTGTGTTCAACAGCGCATAGGAGCGCTCTGGGTTCGCACTGCTGGGGAAGTGCCAGCTATCAGGATATTTCGGCAGAACATGCGCAGTATCGCGCGCCTCGATGTAATCGGGGTGATCGTAAGGAAGCGACGGATTGCCAGCAACGCTGGCATTGCCGCCGTGACAGTCAACACAGCCCAGCACAACCGCAGGTGTTTCGTGCATCGTGGGCGCATCGCTTGCGCGGTGACAGGTGAGGCAGCCATCAGATTTGGCGTCCGCGTCTGCCTGCGATTGGCGAGCAGGCGCGGGCGCAGAGATCACAAGGCTGTAATCGCGCTTCGTTGGCTTTTCCTTGTCCGCTGCCTGCGTTTCGGACTGAAATATGGAAACACCCAAAATCAGCGCCAGCGTCGCAACAACAGCATGCGCCGGGCTCAAGAAGCGGAATTGTGAGCTTAGGCTCTTCAAAGGTCTGCTCCCAAAAATAAAAAAATCGCCATCAGTAAGTCAGCGTCAAGTTCGCGAGGACGGAATAGAAATTGCCGTCATTGCCAAGGTTGTCGAAGAGGTCTTCAAACCCTCTGCCTGAAAGCAATGTCGCAGCAGAAAGACGGAATACGATGTTCTGATTAGCCTTGGGCCGCCAGATCGCGCTTGCGGAAAGGTCATAGCCAATTTCGCTTGGGATTGAGCCTTCGATGCGGAAATTTTCCAGCGTCGCTGTGCTATCGAACCACAGATGATTGGCGTTCCCCGTAAGGCGGATTTCCGGGGTGAGATCGAAGTCTGCACCCACACCCACGAGCCACAGGCCGGGGTTGAGGAAGTTGGACTGGCCTTGTTCCTTCGAAGAGCGCAGCGTGTTCAAAATACCGTTGCGACCATTGACCGAAATGACCCGGCCGCCACCTGCAAAAGGAATTGTCTGCCTGATCCAGTACGATGTGTCCGCGCCTGCAAACTGAGGGTTTTCAAAGATCGCATCAAAGCCGGTGTGCGTGTCGTCAAAAGGATCGCTGTCGCCGCTCTGATAAAGGCCAGAAAGCCGGAAGCGCATCCAATCGCGGTCATAGCTGAGCTCCAACGCGGCAAATTGCGCGTCGATATCAACCGGCTCGCCAGTAAGGATTGAATTGCGGTCTTCGCCAAGCGCCCAATAGGCGCTGCCTGTCAAATTGATCCGGCCAATGCGGCCATCAACATTATAGCCAAGGTAGAAGACATCGTAGTCGCGGCCGCGAAGGTCCCCCAGCAGCGCCGGACGCACGGGAAAACCATTGGTGTCGATCTGAATATCATTGGCTTCGCGGTTGCGATTGTAGGCGACCGTGAACTGACTTGTCAGCGCCGGAATCAGAAAATCCTGACGGTAGACATTGGCGATGAAAACAAAGTCATCGCGCGGTGTCTTGGCAACGGAGTTCAGGCCCGAGTTGGTGTCTTTCTCAAGGCGCCAGAATCCAGCTAAGTTAAACTGAAAACGGTTGTTATCCCGGTTCCCGAACAAGCGAATGCCCAGCTGCTGGTCCTGAAACAGGAAGCCGCGGAAATCGGCCTGAAATGGCTGAATGCCGGCGCGGATTGAGATGAAGTCGAACCGGTCGCGGTCATATTCGGTGAAGTGATAATCAATGAAGGCTTCCTGCACGCCCAGGAAGTGATCCAAACGATGACTGGGGCGTGAGGGCTCTACAAACAGAACACGCCGCTCCGGCACGTCGACATAATTGACGTTATACGCCAGCGTCAGCCGGTATTCGATGCTCGGCGGCTTATAAGCGGTTGAGCCCTTCAGCAGCGCTGCGCCCACAATGAAAGTCTGCGACAAAACGGTCGAGAAATCATCGCCAAATACATCCAGCCTGTCCGGATCCTCTGTGGTCTGAATGCCAACCGGGATCGGGAAAGTGCGCGGCTCGTACACCGTGTCGCTGATTGCGTTCAATACGAAGAACCAATCATTCTCCTTAATCGGCAGCCACGGAACCTTGTCTGGATTGATCGGACGGTCACCCTTATAGGTGTTCTGATTATAGGGATCGAGCAGCGACTCTTTGATGATCGGATTGCCATCAATATCGGTCACATTGTCGATCAACCGCCAGCGATCGGGAATCGGCACTTGGTCGACTGGAAAGGCCTGCGGCGGCGGCGCTCTTACTGCGCCGGGGTTGTCCTGCGTGACTTTCTCAGGGAGCTCTTCGTTGAAACCGGGACGTTCGCGGCCTTCGATGACCTGATTGTCCAGCTCGTCCGCTTCTTCCTTGGCAGTGGTGTTGAGACCTGGTCCGCCAACACTGCGATTGCGGTCTAATTCTTCGACAGGAGGCGCGGTCGCAGGCTCGTCACCCGGCGCTGCCTGCATCAACACCATGAAAGGAAGGAGTGAGACAGAACTCATGTGTCAGAGCCCCTCACACACATTCTGCGCCGGATCATCGAGGAAAGGCGCAAAAGGACAGTTGACATAGCGCAGCCGCACTTCGCGAGAACCCACCTGCACCACAATCCGGTCAGCGCGAATGTCATTTGGCGCGTTGTTGACGGTGCCTGTCCGCACCCCGGCGTTGTGCAGGCCGAGGAAGCTAATCATGTCGTCTTGGTCGATCCCGTCGCCTGAAACGCCAATCCCGCCAATAAGCTGATTGCCGCGATAGACCGGCACCGAACCTGGGAAGATTTGAATGCCGTTACCAAGACGAGGTGCACCTGCAATCTGCGGCAATTTGGTGCATCCGCGTGCCGTATCGGTCGCCGATTGCCCTGTCACAAACGCTAGATGCTCGGCCAAGTTCTGCAAAACGAGCGCGGATTGAAGGCCGGTTGAAAACGGATTGAACTGTTCAATCGGCCGAGACAGCGGACCATTAGGCGTGCCGACTTCGCCATCGGGGAAGAAAGGCCGCGCAAGGTTGCCGCCCGACCTGTCAGCAAACGCGAACGCGCCTGTCAGCGCGTTGGGATCGCCCAGAAAATCGCGCACCCGCGGAACGAATGCGGGCACCTCAAGATCGCCCGCCAAAAGCTCATCGGCAGCAAAAGGTGCGGAAAAGAAATTGGCGGTGCGCGCTTTTTGCAAAGACACATCAGAGCCAAAAATCGGCGCATCGGCAGATCGCACAATGCCAAGGATTTGGCCGCGCGTATCGACAAGGCTCAGCGTTACCTGCGCCTGGCTGTCTAGTGGCCTGCGAATTTGCGCACGCGAGCGGCTAATTACGATGAAGGCCTCTTCAAGAATGGCCGTCGCTTCGCTCTGGGTGATCGGAGTGCCTATATCCGCACCGTCTGTCCCGCCGCGAATGGGAAAACGGTTGTTGCCCGCCCCGTCCGACATGACGAACGCTCCGCCAAGCGAGAATTCAGCTGCCGTTGCCGGGCGAATGCCAGAGGCCTCAGAGCCATATGCCGTGCCCGCAACAATTGCCCCTGCACTATAGCCATTGATTGCCACCACATCACCGGCGGTGCCCGCAAAGCTAGCGCCCGCCACGCTTGTAAGAGCATTATAGGTCGCATCGGTGTAACGGAAATTGGTGCCATCTGCGGAAATCCGGTCAGCGCGGATTTCAACCGGCGCCTCGAACCCAACCGTACCAGCAAGCGCGATAAACTCATCGACATCGCTATCGACATCCAGCACGTTGGGATCGAAGGTGTAATCGGGGTCAGCAGCGACACCAATACCGCCAACAACCACGCCGTTTTTGTAAAGCGGGAAACCGCCCGGATCAGCCGACAAGCCTAATGGCGAACGCTTTGGACCAATCAACCCATCGCTGACCCGCGCATTGAAGTCCGAACATGGAAGCTGACTAAACTGCACCCCGAACAGCGGCCCGCTTTCGAGACCGATGGTGGTGGGTGACGGCGGAAAGTGCTCTTGCACAATTTGCGAGGCGACGCGGGTTGAGAACGCATTGCCAGCACTGGACAAATATGCGCCCGTAATCGCCTTTGCGATCGCAGCGCCAGCGGCAGGCACTGCAAGACCCTGAATGTCCACATTGTCACCATTGGGCGCATCGGGGATATTCACATCCCCCGGAGCACCCGGCATCACAAAGACACCCAGCACATTACCCACACGGTCAGTCACTGCGATTGTCGCTGGCTGCCCCTGCGAACTCGCCTGAGCAGCGGCTTGCGCAATGATCTGCTGAACCTCTGCTACGCTCAAACTTTCCTGGGCGGGCGCTGCGAACAGATCACCGGCTGGAGCAGGTGTAGGCGTCGGAGCAGGAGGCGGCGTCGCCGTCTGCCCTCCGCCAGCAGGCGTAGAGCCGCCTCCGCCGCCGCACGCAGCCAGTGCGAATAACGGCAGATATGCCAGAGATTTCCATCGCGCCATTTTACGTCCCCCCGCCATACCTATTTCAACCTTCGAATAGAGGCGAGCGCTGAGGCAAGCGAAGTGCGAAAGTCCGCTGGATTGTAAGAGTTAGGCTCTTCAACCGCTGCGTAAGCTTTGTTGATGCTGGTCCGGATGCTAGCCGCAGCACCAGGGGTCACGCGGCCATTGGTCACAAGACCATTGAGCAATGTGTCCACCGCCATCACCGCCTGCACCGAACCGGAATAATCAGTGAAACGCGGGCGCGTTGCATTGTTACCAATGATATCAATCACCTTGAAAGCGTCCGAATTGGCATAAGCGCGCTGGGAAAGCGCATTGGAAAGCGCGCTTGCCCGCTGCGCCAACGCACGCGCCGCCTCGCGCGGGCTGCCACCTTTCCCGCCAAGAGAACCGTGGAACTCACGGCTTGCACGTTTAAATGCATCCGCCTGGCCTGGCACGAGAGCACCCGCGACCGCTGAGAGCATGATGATATTCTCATCATTAAACGGCGCATTGCCAAACGGGATTGGCCGGCCGGGGTTTTCCTCAAAGGTCAAACGGCGGTTCGACGAATCTTGAATTTGCCGGTGGCATGAATGGCAATCAAAGAAGTAATATTGCGGAAAGACGCCCTCCATCGCGAACTTCGGATTGGAGAAAAGGCCGGTCGCGCGTTTCACTGCTTCGGCCTGACCAACAGCCCAGAACCGCACCGCATTGGGCGCGCGCTTGCGGCGCTTGTAGTCAGCGTCGATATTGTGGTGCTGCTGAAGCGCACTGAACAGGTCGAGCTCGAATGAAACACGCGGGTGGCCCGCTGCCATCATCGAGTGCGTCACAAATTGACCCGGCTTGGTCGAACCATAGTGGCAATCAAGGCAGACATTGGCGCGAACCTGCGGGTTCTCAAGCGGGGTAAGGCCATCGGCGACGTTCGAGGCATGGGTGGCAGGCATAGCGTAGTGACTGGAGAGCCAAGCATCGCCCGCAGGCCCATGACAGCTCTCACAACCGACACCATCTGAAAGCTGGAACTTCGGTCCCTTCTTGGCGCTTGGCACATAGGTCGCATGACAGCCGAGACAGTCTTTCGCCTGACGCGCATCACCCAGTCCAAGGCTTTTTGCTATCTGTTGACCCCGGCGGCCGCCAAGAACCGCGTAAGCGCGGCTGTGCGCGCCGCTTGCGGACGAAGGCTCCTGCCAAGTTGCGATCTCATCTTGACGAACAACAGCGCCGTTACCCTCAGCGCGGCCATGACAGGTTGAGCCTGCACAAGAAGCGACACCTTCGAAACCTGCGTTGCTGGAAGCTGTAACCGCTGGCAGCCCAGCCAGCAGCCCAAAGGCGGCGAACACCCGCAAGGTCGCAGCATTAAAGGTCGCAGCACCAAAGGCTGCCAACCGGATGCGACGCAATGAAGCGAAGAAACCCCAATTTGGCCCTGATTCTAAGCCTGGCTTTACTACTGTCATCTCTTCCCCCCAGGAGATGCGCTAACTTTGCCTTTTTTGAGAGCCCGCGCAAGCCCTAGCTTGCTAGTCCGCCCCCAGATTTCCGCCCATTCGGTGCAAACACTAGCCACTTTTGAGCCGCTAGACTTGTAGCTCAGCGACACTTGCGTCCTCAAGCGCAGCGGACCCTACCCCAAATTTGCCACCTCAACTTCTCAAGCTTTCCCAATGGATGCAAGCTTCAATACGCTCATACATGCGAATTCGGATGAGAAAAGTGATGCAAAACACAAAAGCCGCCGAAAGCGATGCACACTTCCGGGGCTTTTTGAACATTCGAAGGCTTGACTAACTGGCGAGCGCGATGTGGCGCTTCATGTGGTGATCAATGTTTCCAAACTCAGAATCGAAAATCGTCAGGCGTTTGAAATAGTGCCCGATAGCGTATTCATCGGTCATCCCATTGCCGCCGTGGATCTGAATTGCTTCCTGCCCCACGTGATGCGCAGCTTGAGCCACACGAACCTTAGCTGCGGATACGGCCTGCTTGCGCTCACGTGCTGCATTTTCAAGACGCAGGGTTGCGAGGTACGTCATGGAAACCGAGCATTCATACTCGGTGTACATATCTACCATGCGGTGCTGGAGCACTTGGAAGCTGGCGATTGGAACGCCGAACTGCTTGCGCTGTTTGGCATAATCCAGCGTCATCGCATGAGCGACCTTCATCGCGCCGCATGCTTCTGCGCATTGAGCAGCAATCGCTTCATCCGTGACACGTTCGATGAGAGGAAGCGCATTGCCTTCTTCACCGATCAGAGCCTCTGCGGGGACGCGGACATTCTCGAAGTAAACTTCTGAGGCACGGCGGCCATCGACAGTGGCGTAGTCGCGGGTGGTGACGCCGGCTGCTGATTTATCGACCACGAACACGCTGATGCCGTCCTTGTCAGTTTGCGCGCCGCTAGTGCGAGCGGTCACAACGAGGTGGCTGGCCCAAGGCGCGCCGATGACGACTGCTTTGTGGCCATTGAGGACATAGTTGCCGCCGTCTTTCTTGGCGGTGGTCTCAAGATTGGCAAGGTCATAGCGCCCGCGCGGCTCTGCATAAGCAAAGGCAAACACACGCTCGCCAGAAACGATGCCGCCTATGTGTTCTTCTTTTTGAGCTGCGGTGCCAGCATGCTTCAAGAACCCGCCTGCACACACCACGGTGGGCACAAATGGCTCCACCACGAGGCCTTTGCCGAACTCTTCCATGATGACCATGGAATCGATCGCTCCGCCGCCAAAGCCGCCGTCTTCCTCACTAAAGCTCATGCCAAGAATGCCGAGCTCAGCAAGCTGTCCCCAGACCGCCGTGCTCCAACCTGCATCGCTTGCGATCAGTTGGCGGCGCTCTTCTGGGCCGTATTGTTCGCGGACCATGCGCGACAATCCATCGCGCACCATGTCCTGTTCTTCAGTGAAATTGAAATCCACTTTTGTCTCTCCCTAGCCCTAGCCTTAAAGGCCGAGGATCATTTTCGTGATGATGTTGCGCTGAATCTCGTTCGATCCGCCATAGATCGAGGTCTTGCGCATATTGAAATAGGTCGCGGCTGAATGCTGAGCATAGTCAGGACCGATTTGGTACTCATTGGAACCATGATCTGCAATGCTGCCATACATTGGCGTGCCGTATGAACCCACCGCCTCAAGCGTCAGTTCGGTTAGGCGCTGCTGTATCTCAGTGCCTTTGATCTTGAGGATCGAGCTTTCTGGGCCAGGGCCTTTGCCCGCCTGTTCCCCTGCAAGCGTGCGAAGCTCGGTGATCTCGAGCGCTGCCAGATCAATTTCAAGCTGGCTCACTTTGCGGGCAAAATCGAAGTCAGCCATGAGCGGCGCGCCGTCCATGGTTTCATTGGCGGCGATTTCACGAAGCTTCTCGACACCGCGCTTGGAGCGCGCAACACCAGCAATGCCTGAGCGTTCGTGAGCAAGAAGGAATTTGGCATAGGTCCAGCCCTTGTTCTCAACACCAACAAGGTTTTCAACCGGCACACGCACATCGGTAAGCCATGTTTCGTTGACCTCATATCCGCCGTCGATGAGCTTGATCGGTTTCACTTCAACACCCGGCGTTTTCATGTCAACGAGGATGAAGGAGATGCCTTCCTGAGGCTTGGCCGCATCAGGATCAGTGCGGCACAGGAAGAAGCCCCAATCGGCGTGCTGCGCAAGAGTGGTCCAGGTTTTCTGGCCGTTGATCACATAGTGGTCGCCGTCGCGGACCGCTGTTGTCTTTAGCGAGGCGAGGTCTGAACCAGCGCCCGGCTCTGAATAACCCTGACACCACCACACATCGCCGCTCAAAATACCGGGAAGATGCTCTTTCTTCTGCTCTTCATTGCCGAAAGTGTAGATCACCGGGCCAACCATTGAGACGCCAAAGGGAAGCGGCATAAAGGTGCCAACGCGCGCGTTTTCTTCGGACCAGATGTAGCGCTGCGTCGAATCCCAGCCGGTGCCGCCATATTCCGCCGGCCATGCAGGTGCAGACCACCCCTTACGCCCAAGGATTTTGTGCCATGCAGTCATGTCTTCTGGCGACATGTCTTCACGGCTTCCCATACCCTCAAGGTGCTTGGGGTGATTGGCTTCGATAAAGGCGCGCACTTCTTCGCGAAAGGCGTTTTCTTCGGGCGTGAACTCCAGATTCATGCACTCTCTCCGGTTTGCTTCGTTGGACCTGTCCTGCCAGAGCTTACGTGAACGTCAAGGGCTCTTTGATCGCATTTCAGGCATGGTGTGTTCTATGAAAAGCAACGCGCGTGCCTTATGTTTGGATGCAAACTATCACACGAGGCCCAAAGCCGTAAGGGAAGCGGGCGATCCAACGCATCGGGGCGTGAGCAAAGATGATCTCAAAAACATTCTTAAGCGCCGATTGTCTTTTGGACGATTCCTTTGTGCTGGGCGACCAGATTATCGAATCGGGATTTTGCCCCACTCACATCGTCGGGATTTGGCGAGGCGGCGCACCCATTGGAATCGCGGTGCAGGAACTGCTCGAATATCGCGGGCATCCGTGTGATCATATTGCGGTGCGGACATCATCCTATACCGGGATTGACCAGCAGGAAAAACACGTCCGCGTTCTAGGGCTCAATTACCTGATCGACACACTGGATAAAGAGCACTCGCTGCTTATCATCGACGATGTGTTCGACACTGGCCGCTCTATCGAAGCGCTCCTTAGTGAGCTTGCCGCAAAATGCCGGCGCAATCTGCCCGAGACGATCAAAGTGGCGACGGTCTATTACAAACCATCGCGCAACCAGACCGATTTAGCGCCCGACTATTATGTCCATGAGACCGACGATTGGCTGGTCTTTCCACATGAGCTGCAGGGGCTGACGGATGAAGAAATCCGCGAACATAAACCGAGCGCGGGCGTGATTTTGGGGCGCGATTAAGCAAAGCCGCCAAGAGCAAAGATCACGCTCACAATCGCGGCGCTGGTGAAGTTCGACAATGTGCCTGCGAGCAGCGCTTTAATGCCCAGCTTGGATATTTCCGCCTTGCGCTCTGGCACCGCCGCACCCAGACCTGCGATCAGAATCGCAAGCCCGCCAAAGTTTGCAAATCCGCACATGGCGATGATGAGAGCAATCTGGCCAGCCGCGCTGAATTCACCGGCGACAGGGGCAAAATTGGCATAAGCGAGAAATTCATTGAGAACGACTTTCTGGCCCAAGAACACCCCTGCACGCGGTGCCTCCTCCCATGGAACGCCGATGATGTATGAGACGGGCGCGAACGCATATCCGATCAGGAGTTCGAGGCTAAAATCGGGAAAGCCCAAAAGACCGCCGACCCCGCCCAAAATACCATTGAGCAAAGCGATGCCAGCAATAAAGCCGATGAGCACCGCAATCACGCTCAGCATGATTTGCATGCCCAAAGTCGCACCATCGGTGGCTGCCTCGATCAGGCTGGAGGCGTTGGAAAGGCTTGCGGGATTGGCGTTGTCGCTATCATCGAGATCAAACGGTTCGCCTGTTTCAGGGACGAGCATACGCCCGAACAATATCCCTCCCGCCGGTGCCATAAAGGCGGCCGTGAGCAGCAGGTCAGAGCGAATACCAAGCGCGGAATAGGCGACCAGAACTGTGCCCGCGACGCTGGAGAGACCAAGCGACATCATCACAAACATCTGCGCGCGCGAAATTTTCGGAAGGTATGGCAGAACGGTGAGCGGGCTTTCGGCCATGCCGACGAAAATATTTGCCGCGCCGCAGGTGGATTCGAGCCGCGATGCTCCGGTGAGGAACCGCAAACCGCCGCCGATAATGCGGATCACCCATGTCATAACGCCAAGGTGGAACAGCACCGCCATGATTGTGGCAATAAAGATGATCACGGGGAGCACTTGGAAAGCGAGGATGAGCCCATCTGCCGGATCGGCAAGCGGGCCGAACACGAATCCGATCCCGGCATTGGCGTAGGAGATAGCCTCCACCACCCCGGCAGAGAGCCCTTGCAAGACAGCTTGTCCCACTGGCGTCACCAGGGCGAGCACCGCAATCGCGATTTGCAGCGCCAGCGCGCGTGCGGCGTTGATATAATGGATGCTCCCGCGCGCTTCAGAAAGGAGCACGGCAATGCCAACCATAACCACAATTCCCAACAGTCCAATCAGCGGTATTCTCCTAAGAATGCACCGGAGAGATAGCCAGAATGGCTACCAGAATAGCTAGACGCCGAACTGCCCAAGTTTTTCGTCCGCGGCGATGGCTTTGGTGATTTGGTCAAATTGGTCAAGCACGGTTTCGAACCCTTCCCATTGAAGATCTCCGTCTTTAACGATGTGCCTGCCGCCGGCAAAGACGTGCGCCACATCCTCCCTGCCCGCTGCATAAACGAGGCTCGCGTAAGGGCTGTACACCGGCCGCATGTGAAGGCCTTTGGTGGAGACGACTATCACGTCGGCGCTTTTGCCCTGCTCAAGCGACCCGGTGTGATCACCCATACCCGCTGCCCTCGCGCCGATCCGCGTGGCCATTGCTACGGCGTCGCGGTCGTTAAGGCTTCCGGGTTCACCCCGGCTCACGGATTGAAGGTTGGCGGCAAGCCGCATGGCTTTCCACATATCGAGATCATTCCCCGACGACGGGCCGTCAGTGCCAAGGCCGACTGAAACACCCGCTTCGAGGAGGTCGCAAACCCGCGCGATGCCTGAGGCGAGTTTGGTATTGGATTGCGGGTTGTGAATGACACAAGCGCCTGCCTTTGCGATGAGCGCGATATCGCTGCCGGAAAGGTGGACGCCGTGCGCAAGCTGGCAATCGCGGTGGAGAAGCCCAGTTCGCTCCAGCACTTCGATGGGTGTTGCCCCGCCGTATCCCTCGCGCACCAATTCCATCTCGCTTGCCGCTTCAGAGGCGTGGATTTGAACAGGGAGACTTAAACGCTGAGCAATGGTGTTTAATTCCCTGAGTTTGGGTTCATCCAGTGTGTAGCAGCCGTGGGGCGCAAGCATCGGGAAAACGCCCGGCGTATCCTTGTGCCGCTCGGCAAAACCCTCGGCGAAATCCGTGCGCATTTCCCATTGAGACAGATCATCAAAACCGGGAAATGCGACAAACACTGGCCCTGCGGCAATCGACATATTGAGCCCGCGCGCCGCCCGAATGGTCTCATCGGGATACCAATACATATCGACAAAACTGGTGATCCCGCCCAGCGCCATCTCAGCGCAGGCGACACTTGCCCCGATGTAGACGGTCTCTGGCGAGACATAGTTGTCTTCGGCATGGAAGAGCTTTTCAAGGAAGGCATTGAGCGTGACGTTCTCAGCATAGCCCCGGAACAGCGTCATCGCGGCGTGGCAATGACCGTTCACAAGGCCAGGCATTATGATCCCGCCCTCTGCGTCCACTGTTCGCTCTGCTTTGTAGCGCGCGGCGAGGTCGCTGGCCTCTCCGCATTCGGCTATCTTGCCGTCTGCAATCGCAACCGCGCCGTCTAGGAACTCGGTAAAACCTTCGTCCATCATCAGCACATGGCCGCCAGTGATAAGCGTATCAATACGGGTCACTGTATCGCGAGTCACTGCATCGCGAGTCATTGGGCCGCCTCGGCGATGCGCGGGAGAAGCGCGTTCACAAAACCTGCAAGCTTAGGGCGGATGAGGTCAGCGGCCTCCCACACCTCCTCAGCATTGGTGATGTGAGTGTCTTCGAGAGTGCTGACCGCTTTGTTTGTGACGGTGCTAATGGCGAGGACCTTCATTCCCGAATGGCGCGCTGCGATGACTTCGGGGACGGTGGACATGCCCACCAGATCAGCGCCCAGTGTACGCATGGCGCGGATTTCTGCGGGGGTTTCAAAGCTGGGCCCCGTCACAAAGCCATAAACGCCGCACTTAAGGTCCAGACCTGTTTCGTCTGCAACAACCGCCGCCGCACCGCGCAAATCCTTGTCATAGGCATTGTTCATGCTGATAAACCGCTCCCCAACGCTCTCATCATTGGGCCCGCGCAAGGGATCGCGGCCTGAAAGCCCCGCAAGGCTCAAATGGTCTTCGATCATCACAAGATCAGTGACTTTATAGTCATCGCGAATACCGCCTGCCGCATTGGTAAGAAGCGCCGTTTGCGCCCCCAGCCGCGCCATAACCTGCATTGGGAAGGCCACATCTTGCGGCGTGTAACCTTCATACAAATGCATACGCCCCTGCATCGCGGCCACCGGCACTCCGGCAAGCTTACCGATATGAAGCACACCTTTGTGACTAGGCGCGGTGGACGATGGGAAGTGCGGTATCGCGCCGTAGGGGATAGCCGTGCCCTCTATCGCATCGGCGAGGTCGCCGAGCCCCGATCCGAGCACCAGCGCGATTTTCGGTACAAGCTCAGTGCGCCCGCGAACAAAGGCCGCCGCTTCATCGAGGCGTTGTCCCAAAGCCTTATTCATCTACCGCAGAACCGCCGTTTTTGCCCGGTCGCCGCCGCGAAAGATCAGCGTTTCAGGAGAAGTCCCGCGCCCGACATTCACGCTGTTGGTCTGCCTGAGCCAGATGTCAGTCAGGACTTGAGAACGGATCGTAAGCTCAGTCCCGGCCCCCGGCGATGGCGCTTCTTGCAGGACGAGGAGGCTGCTTCCCGAGATCTGTGTTCCCAGCAAAATCAAACCAAGCTCGCGGCCGTCTGCTGCGATGGAGAAACGCTCCACTGTATAACGGGCAAATGCGCGGCGGCTTTCAATGTCGCCCAGAAGGTCTGCCCCCTTTTTGCCCTGATGGCGAAGCGCGTGTTCTGCATCGTGCAAGGGGATGGTGTGCACCACCTCGATCATGCCCGAACGCGGGTTGTGCTCAACCGTGGTGATCGCTGCCTTTTGCTGGTGCGCTGCCGCCGGGATGGCACCCGACAAGAACAGCGGCGCAAGCAGCAAAAGGGAGGCAATCCAGCGCAGCATTACTGTGCGCCTTCTTCAGCGGCCTCTTCCGCCTTCTTCTTAGCGCCCTGCTGGACCTCGGCCATCAGATCGCGGCCTGCGCGCGAGGTAGGATCAGGGCGCTTGAACGCCTCCACCCGGCTGTCGATGATTTTGCGCGGATAATGGTTGTTATTGATGTCGGCATCCGCCGTCTCCCAATCGGGATCAAGCACAACCTCGGTCAGCTCTTTGCCTTTGGGGAAAGTCAGCAGCTTCGACACATTGCGCGAATTGCGGCGCCAGATTTCCGCAGGGATATGCAGGCGTTCTTTCGTCCCATCGGCAAAGTTCAGATCAAGGATGATCGGCATCACAAGGCCGCCAATGTTGGAGAAGTTGAGGACGTAGTAATTCGCATCTTCCTCAATCGCACGGTCGAACACCTTGAGTTCCCATTCGTCGAGACCTTCGAGGAAGCTGTTGTATTTCTTCGTGTCGCGCGGCGTCACAGTGAAGCGATCATTCTCGTCGTAGAAGTCGGTGACACCCGGATTTTCGAGCACCCAGATCGGCAGGTTCTGCTCGCGGTTGAGGCGAACGCCCACCTTCTCAGGTTCATCGGCCAAACGCTGCCTGTCTCGGGCAAGATCAATGTCGGGGTTTTCGGTGTCGATCCGAAGGCGGTGGATCGTATCAAGGGAGATATCGACGTGGTCCGTGGTGTAGAACCAGCCGCGCCAGAACCAATCAAGATCGGTGCCCGATGCCTCTTCCATGGTGCGAAAGAAGTCCGAAGGCGTTGGCCGTTTGAACTTCCAACGCCGTGCATACTCACGCAGCGCAAAGTCAAAGCGTTCACGCCCAATCACCGTATCGCGCAGGACATGATAGGCCGCCGATGGCTTACCATAAGCGTTCGGGCCGATGTTCAGGATCGAATCCGAATGGGTCATGATCGGCACCTGCTGGCTCGATGTCATATAAGGGATGAGATCGCGCGGAAGGCTGCGGGTCCATTGGACATCGGGGTCCCATTCATATCCCGCAACGCTATCGAGGAAAGAGTTGATCCCTTCATCCATCCACGTCCACTGACGTTCATCCGAGTTCACCACCATTGGGAAATAGATGTGCCCAATTTCATGGATGACGACGCCGATAAGGAAGATTTTCTCGCTTTCGGAATAGGTCCGCGTGCCATCATCCTGAAGCGTTGTGCGCGGACCGTTGAAGGTAATCATGGGATATTCCATGCCGCCCACCGGGCCGTTGACGGACTGCGCTGTTGGGTACGGATAATCGAAGGAATAGCGCGAATAGACCTCCATCGTGTGGACCACGGCGGCGGTTGAATATTTGCGCCACAACTCCCCGCCTTCCTTAGGCCAGAAAGACATCGCCATCACAGTCTCTTGCGCGGCGCCCGGCTGTTTGTGACCTTGCGCATCCCACATGAATTTGCGGCTCGTCGCCCAAGCAAAATCGCGCACGTTCTGTGCAGTGTAGCGCCAGGTCTTTGTGCCCGTGGGGTTGGAGCTTTCATTCGCCAGCGCCTCTTCGGGCGTCACGATAAACAGGGGTTCGTCGGCGTTGCGCGCCCGTGCAAGACGCTGGCGCTGCGTGGCGGTTAGAACGGCGGCTGGGTTTGCCAAGACACCTGTGGAGGAGACGATGTGGTCATTGGGGACCGTCATAGTCACATCATAATCACCAAATTCGAGTGTGAACTCACCGCGTCCCAGAAACTCTTTATTGTGCCAGCCTTCATAGTCCGAATACGCGACAAGGCGCGGGAACCACTGCGCAAACATGAAAATGTCATTGCCGCCCTCGCGCTCATCATCGGGGAAATGCTCATACCCGCCCCGGGCATAGATCACATTTTCCTCAACGATGTTGTTTGACCATTCGATGGTAAAAGAAACGCTTTGACCCGGACGAAGCGGGGCCGCGAGGTCGATCCGCATAAGCGTGCCAACAACCGTGTGTTCAAGGGTGCGCCCGCTGGTCAGCGCTACACGGCCAATATCATAGCCATATTCCTTATCGGCGAGTGCCTGTTGGCGGCGAAGCTCCTCAAGCGAGAGCCGTGCCGGACGGTTGCCGCGAGCGGCCGAACGTGCAGGGCCCCGCCTGCCCGGCCCGCCAAAAGTATCGGTCAGCTCCGCCATACTGTCAGTGCGGAACCGGTTCTGATCGAGCTGAAGCCAGATCCACGGCAGGGTGTCAGGCGAATTGTTCTTATATGTGATTGTGGCCCGCGCGGTCAGGCGGCGGCCGTCTTCGTCCAAAGTCGCGTTGATGCGGTAATCGGCCTCTTGCTGCCAATATTGGTGCCCCGGCGCACCTGATGCGTTGCGATAGACATTGGGATCGGCAAGCACTTCATCAAGCTGGCGAAACTTGTCTTCAAAATCGCCTTTGGTTTGCTGGATGCCTTGCGCCAAAGCGGGTGATGAGACCAGAAGCGCGACCAATAGGACGAGAAAACGCAAAAGACTTTTCCTTTGTTTCAAAGCAGCTGAGCACCACGGCGTAAGGGCAACATAGCAAGGCCGCAATGGCAAATTGCGCGAAGAAGAGGGCACGGGGCCGGGTGTAAGAATAATGCCTCCAGGCGCAACGATAATTCCTACACGAGAACCTTTGCAACGCCTCCCGTCAGTATTTCATCAACTAACGAAGGGCTTGCGCCAGCCTGTCCATAAAGCGGCAACCTTGCTCCAACTGCTCAATCGCGATCCATTCATTAGGCTGGTGAGCCTGCTCAATCGAGCCTGGGCCGCAGATGATTGTCGGGAAACCGCCTTGCTGGAATTGCCCCGCTTCAGCCGCATAAGAGACTTTTGAAGGCGGCGCATTTTCGCCAGTCAAGGCCTGCACAAAGGCAATTGCATCCTCGCTTCCTTCATCGCCAAGCGGCGGGGCATCGGCGATCTTGGTGAAGGTGACGCCAGCTTGAGGGAAGCGGGCCTTAAGCTCGCTATCAAGCGCTTTGCAGCGCGCCTTGAAGGGCCCAAGAAGCTCTTCTGCGACAAAGCCCGGCGGGCAGCGCAGGTCGAATTGAAACTCTGCGTGGCCAGCAAGGATGTTCGCCGCCTCTCCCCCTTGCATCACACCTATGGTGAGCGTGGGATGCGGCGGATCGAACCCGCAATCAGGGTCCGCATTGGCTTTAAGCTCGCGGGAAAGCTGTATGAGCGAGTGCATCAGGTCGACCGCATATTCGTTTGCGGAGATACCGTGGTTGACCAATGAGGAATGCGCCTCGGCACCGGTCACGGTGACTTTGAAGACGCTGATTCCCTTGTGGCCTGTGACCAGCCGCATGCTCGTGGGCTCGCCGACGATCGCCAGTCGGGGGCTGGCCACAGTTTTGCGCATCTCCTCAATCATGGATGGCGCACCAAGGCACCCCACTTCCTCATCATAACTGATCGCCAGATGGACCGGCTTTGCGCCCTTCACAAACTCAGGCACCCATGCAAGGGTAAGCGCAATAAAGCTCTTCATATCCGACGTGCCGCGGCCATAAAGCTTGCCGTTTTTCTCAAGCGTGACCCAAGGGTCGGTTTGCCAATCCTGGCCGTCAACCGGCACCACATCGGTGTGCCCTGACATGATAACTCCGCCTTCGGTGTCTGGTCCGATGGTTGCAAAAAGATTGGATTTGGTAGCGTCTGAATTGGCAACGCGGGTGCCTGTCACACCGTGCTGTGCAAGGTAATTCTCCACCCATTCGATAAGCTGAAGATTCGAGCCGCGCGATGTGGTGTCAAAAGCAATCAGCTGATTGAGGATTGCGCGGACGTGTGTGAAGTTGGTCATCTGTCTCACCTAGCGCAGCAAATGGAGCGGGTGAAGGGAATCGAACCCTCGTCGTCAGCTTGGGAAGCTGCTGCTCTACCATTGAGCTACACCCGCGCGTCCAGGTGGCCTGTTTCAACTATGCGATCACCTTGGTCAACTGCGCTTATTTTTGGCCGTTTCGAAAACTGTCTTATAGGGATAATTGAAACTCATCTGGAGAAACCCATGAAACCGGTTTTGCGCATTACCTTGCCCGCAGCTCTTGCCCTATCGGCAACGCTTCAAGCTTGTGCCAGCGAAAGCGATGCAGAAACTGACGATCCGCCTCAACAACCCTCTCCAACCGCTTTGAGCGAGCAAGCTGGCCTTCGTAATATGAGCGTTGCCGAGGCGAAGGGACTTATCTCTGAGACAGAAGGCCTTGTGGTTCTTGATATTCGAACCCCGGCTGAGTTTGACGCAGGCCATATCGAAGGCGCGATCAATGTCGATTTTCGCGCGCCCGATTTTGCCAGCAAACTTGCCAAGCTCGATCGGGACACACCCTATCTTCTCTACTGCCGGTCAGGCAATCGCAGCGCCAATGCGCTTGGGCTTATGAAAGAGCAAGATTTTCGCAATGTGGCTCACCTAAATGCTGGCTTCAATGGGTGGAAGGCAGAGGCTGAATGAAGGCAATCAGCCCTCCGCCGCCAATTCCTCAATCCAGGGCAGATGCTGACGCCCAATAAAAACTTGGTTCGCAAGACGGTAGCCCGGCGCATCAACCACGCCAGCGTCTTCTGCCTTTGCCTGAGCCTGAGCAAAACGCGCGCGCGTTTCGGAAAAGTCGCCCGGATGGCTCACCCCGCTCTTTGATAAAAGCTCCTGCACAACCTGCGGATGGTCCAAATCTTTATGCTGTTCCCAATAGGCGGCAAAGCACGCGTTTATGAAAGGAAGCGGATCGCCTTTGGCTTGGACCAATGCGCCAAGCGCGAGCTGCGCTGATCTTTGCCGCTGTCCGAGTTGCACGTCCATACCGCGCAGCCCCGCATATTTTTCATGGATCGCCCGGTTCGATGCCTCTCTTGCGGCATGGTGACTTTGAATCACATCTGCACTTGCCCCTTCTGAAGGTACATCGCGCTGTGTGGTCGAAAAGGCATGCCAAGTGATCTTCACCCCAGTTCGTTCAGCCATTGCAAGCGTGGGACCGAGCGCAAGGTAGGAACTTGCGGATTTAAAATCCAAATAGACTTCAAGTTCGGCCGCAGGATGATGAACCTTGGCCGCCTGTGGTGCGATTTCATAAGCAATATCGGGCGCAGGGCCGCAGCGTCCGGTCAATGCCCACCGAATATAGGGCAAGTGCTCGCGCCCATGAAGCGGTTCACCGCCAAGCACATAAGTGGGCACCCCGTAAATGCCGCTGGGATGAAGTTGGATCTGAAGCGCGTCATGAGCCTCTCGCCCTTCCCCGCTTGCATATTCGGCAAAACCCTTGGCGCTGACGCCGCATGCCTCAAGACACTTCTCAACGACCGCCGGATCTTCGATATCGAGTTCGCGGTTCCAGAACAGGGGAAATATGTGGGTGAGAAAAATCGGCAGCTCGGCGCGAGCCTTTTTCATGAACCACATCACTGCAATATTGATGAGGCTTGAATCCCAGATTTTCTCCGTCCCGCGAAGAATATGACCTTGCCGCTCAGCATAGCGCCGCGCATCCATATAGGAGTATTTGATCGCCCTCCATGTGCGCTCACTGCGCCCCTTCGATGCGACGACTTCGCCTTGGCTTTTGCGCGCGGAGCCGAGGTAGCTCGGGATATTGAGAGTAAGCGGGCGCCAGTCGAATTGAACGCCAAGTTCACGCTCCAATGCCAAAGTCGGCGCAATCGCTACGAAACCATAGGGGCTTTTGACGTCAAAATAGACGATCAAGGGCGCTTCTGATTGAAGTGGGTCCATAGCCTTCTGCCGCGTTTTCTCAGCCCAGTGCGGCTGATCGTTAATTGACGTTCTGCTGCCCGATTATAGAGATTAAGCGCCTCTATCAAACCGCCCAAACAAAGATCGCCGGTTGCACAAAAGCACGGTGGACACTCAAAGCAGCGCCGCACAGAACTGATCCTTGAGGCACATATTGAGGTAACTTTTGTGCGTCAGCAAGAGGCGCAGCAAATCAATATCGCCTAACAAAAAGACCACCTTGCACACGCGCCCCATTCGCGTCATTGCGGCCCTCAAACGACAGGAGAGACACCGTATGCGCCTTGTTGACCATTTTATCGTAGGCGATAGCCCAGCGCCAGCTCGCAAACACCAAATCTGGAACCCTTCGACCGGCGAAGTGCAGGCAGAAGTGGCTCTGGCTGGCGGAGATTTGCTGAACAAAGCGGTGGAGACAGCTAAGCGTGTGCAGCCCGAATGGGCCGCGACCAATCCGCAGAAACGCGCGCGCGTGATGTTCAAATATAAGGAGCTGGTTGAGGCCAATATGCAGGCCCTTGCCGAGCTTCTTTCAAGCGAGCACGGCAAGACCGTTCCCGACGCCATGGGCGATGTGCAGCGCGGCCTTGAAGTGATCGAATACGCTTGTGGCATCCCGCAGGTCTTGAAGGGCGAGTACACGCCGAGCGCAGGGCCCGGCATTGACGTCATCTCTATGCGCCAACCGCTTGGCATTGGCGCTGGCATCACCCCGTTTAACTTTCCCGCGATGATCCCGATGTGGATGTTCGGCATGGCATGCGCGGCGGGCAATGCCTTCATTCTGAAGCCCTCTGAGCGCGATCCGTCCGTGCCGGTGCGCTTGGCGGAACTGTTTGTTGAAGCAGGCGCGCCAGAAGGCCTTCTTCAAGTCGTTCACGGCGATAAAGAAATGGTCGATGCGATTATCGACCATCCCGATATACCAGCGATCTCCTTCGTGGGCTCATCCGATATCGCGCATTACATTTATCACCGCGGCGCAGAGAACGGCAAACGCGTGCAGGCCTTTGGCGGCGCGAAAAACCACGGCATTGTGATGCCAGACGCTGACCTCGACCAAGTGGTGAACGATCTGGCGGGCGCAGCCTTTGGTTCAGCAGGCGAGCGCTGCATGGCGCTGCCGGTTGTGGTGCCTGTGGGCAATGACACAGCGGAACGGCTCAAGGAAAAGCTGATCCCTGCGATCCACGCTTTGCGTGTTGGCACTTCGAATGATCCCGATGCGCATTACGGCCCGGTGGTCACACCCGAGCATAAGGCCCGCATCGAGCAATGGATCACCACGGCTGAAGAAGAAGGCGGCGAGATCGTTATCGACGGCCGCGGCTTTGAACTTCAGGGGCACGAAAAAGGCTTCTATGTCGGTCCCACCCTGATCGACAATGTGACGCCTGATATGTCGTCATACAAAGAGGAAATCTTCGGCCCCGTGCTGCAAATTGTGCGTGCTAAGGATTTTGAAGAGGCCGTGCGCCTGCCGTCTGAACACCAATACGGAAACGGCGTCGCCATCTTTACCCGCAACGGCCACGCCGCGCGCGAGTTTGCCAGTCGCGTGCAAGTGGGCATGGTTGGGGTGAACGTCCCAATCCCCGTGCCGGTTGCCTACCACTCCTTTGGCGGGTGGAAGCGATCAGGTTTTGGCGATATCGACCAATACGGCACGGAAGGCCTCGCTTTTTGGACTAAGAAGAAGAAGATCACCCAGCGCTGGCCCGATGGGAGCGCCGATCAAGGGAATGCGTTTGTTATTCCGACGATGGGGTAAATCATGGTAGATCGCCAACGGACTACCTCTCGCTCGCCTTTTGAAGACCAGTTTGGCTTTTGCCGTGCGGTCAGTGTCGGCAACCGGATCATCGTTGCTGGCACTGGCCCGGTGGAGCCCGATGGTTCAACCACGCCCGGAGGCGCGGCTGAGCAGGCGGATAGGTGCTGTGCGATCATCGTCGCCGCGATCGAGGAACTGGGCGGAAGCGCCAAAGACGTTGTGCGCACCCGTATGCTACTCACCGACTTTGACGATCAAGAGACCGTGGGCAAAGTGCACGCCCGCTATTTCGGCGAGACACGCCCTGCTGCGACCATGGCAGGCGTCCAATGGCTATGCCGCCGCGAATGGAAAGTGGAAATTGAGGCCGAAGCGGTGATTAGCGGCTAAGCTTCAACGGAAACGCGGTGCCGGTCACCGAGGTTAGCGTCTTCCACCCTGCAAGCTCACCTCCGCCCAATATCCAGGCCGTGTCGCCCATTCGCCAAGTGGCAAAACCATGGCGGCCTGCGCTCATCGGGGCCTCCTCGCGCCAGCCGCTTGCGGGGTCGGCGAGGTCCATCGAAACGTGCCGGGTAAACACTTCGGAAGTCGTCACATCCTCACCGCCAAAGACGTGCAAGCGTCCCTCGAAAACCGCCGCTCCGTGCCCAGCGAGAGGGAAAGGCGCATTGGGCAGGCTATCCCAGCTGTCAGAGGCGAAGTCGTATACCTCGATTACGGTTGCATGGGGCCCCAAATTATCGCTGCGCCCGCCGGTAACGTAGAGTTTGTCCTCGCTCAAAGCATAGGCATGGGAGTGGCGCGGCGTTGGCATGGGAGCGACTTCGTCCCACTCACCGCTCGCCAGATCATAGGTGCGGATTGTGCCGAGCGTGCGATCCCCCGACTGCCCGCCGATCAGCCACAATTTCCCCTCGCGGTAAAACATCGCGTGCTGGCCAAGCGGCTCTGGCAAGCGAGAAAGCTCGCGCCATTGGGGCTCTGCATTGGAAGGGTTAAAAGCGAACAGCGCGCCATCGGGGTCTTGGTTGAAGGGCAGGCTTGAGTAGCCGCCACTGGCGAAGACTTCGCCCTCGCCTGCTGCCATACCAACATGGTGCAAAGTGCGCGGCAGTTCTGGGCAATCGGAGAAGCCCCGCGTTGCGACTTCAAATGCGACACAGCTTGAAAGCGTCCTTTGAAACCCGATGCCGCCAGCGACATAGATCGTGCCTTCAAGCTCGGCTGCGTGAACCTCAGAGCGCGGCTCGGACATATCGCCAGCGCCCGTCATCAGCGATGGACCAATCAGGTAAGCGCCCGCTGGAACGACGATGATAAGGGCCGCAAGCCCCGCAATATATCGAAGAATACGCATGGCAGCACTCAAGGCCACCTTCACCGCGCCGTCAAGGCCCGCCGGTTACCCAGCCGTCTGCAAGGTCGCCGGAAACACGCCCAATGCGCACTGCACCCTCGCCATGAGCTCGTTCACATCGGCCATCGCGTCAAGCTCTTCGTTGGAGATCAGAACGCGCAAGGCAGCATCCGCCTCGTCAATCATGATAACCGGCAATGCGACTTCCTGATCGCCGCCTGTGCCGAACTTGGGAAAATCGGCTGTGAAATCATCGCGGTGGTAGAAGAGCACTTCGGCGTCGAGCTCCTGCCAGAACGCTTTCCAGTCGCCTCGCATCGACACCGCGCCATAGGTCAGCGCGCAAAGCGAGCACGGATAGGTCTGCGGGCGAACCGCTTTGTGAACCGCGTGCATAAGCGCCTCGATGAGGCCGGTGTCGGCGTTGTAGACGCAGATGAGGCGCCTAGAGTCCGTGACGCGATCGTTGGTGCGATCGGTGGGATTTGCGTATGACATAATGTTTATTACGCATAAAACCCCGGTTTGGTTACAGAAAATTTCGCGCTGCCCTTGCGGATTGTTCCCGAGATTAGCCCAGTGTTTTGAGGTCTTTTCTCATTGGCTTGGACGGTCTAACTGTGCTGCTATGACCGGACAATTTTCACTCACCGACGACCAGCTCGCGATCCAGGAAATGGCGCAGCGTTTCACAGCCGACAACATTACGCCTTTTGCAGGCGAATGGGATGAGAAGCACACCTTCCCCATTGATACGATCAAACAGAGCGCCGAGCTTGGCTTTGGCGCGATCTATGTATCGGAGGAATCGGGCGGCATCGGGCTTGGGCGGCTTGAGGCGGCGCTGATCATGGAGGCGATGGCTTATGGCTGTCCGTCCACCAGCGCTTTCATCTCAATCCACAATATGGCCGCTTGGATGATCGACCGGTTCGGTTCGCAGACGGTCAAGGACAAGTATCTGCCCGACCTGATCGGCATGGACAAAATCGCGAGCTATTGCCTGACGGAACCTTCATCGGGCTCGGATGCAGCGGCGCTTAAGACCACGGCGAAGCTGGACGGCGATCACTACGTGCTGAACGGCACCAAACAGTTTATTTCAGGCGCAGGCTCGAACGAGGTCTATGTCGCCATGGTGCGCACCGGTGAAGACGGTCCCAAGGGCATCACCTGCATGGTGATTGACAAAGACATGCCCGGCGTATCGTTCGGCGCGAATGAGAAGAAGCTGGGCTGGCACTCACAGCCCACAGCGCAATTGATCCTCGAGGATGTGCGCGTGCCGGTTGAGAACGTCGTTGGGGGGACAGGCGAAGGCTTCCGCATCGCCATGATGGGGCTTGATGGCGGGCGTTTGAACATTGGCGCGTGCTCGCTTGGCGGCGCTCAGCGGTGCTTGGACGAGGCGATCAACTACACGCGTGAACGCTCGCAATTCGGCAGAGCGGTGAGCGAGTTTCAGAACACGCAGTTCACCCTTGCCGATATGGCAACCGACCTAGAGGCCGCCCGCGCGCTCCTCTACCTCGCCGCGTGCAAAGTGACCGAGAACGCGCCTGATAAGTCTCGCTTCTCCGCTATGGCCAAGCGCCTTGCGACCGACAATGGCAGCTCCATCGTAGACCGCGCGCTGCAACTCCACGGCGGCTATGGCTATTTGCAGGACTACCCGATTGAGCGCTTCTGGCGTGATCTGCGTGTTCACTCGATCCTTGAGGGCACGAACCAGATTATGCGCATGGTTGTGGGCCGGGATTTGCTGCGGCAGTGAGGAAGTGTTGAAACCCTCAGTCGTCATCCTGAACTTGTTTCAGGATAACCCCCTGATCTTGGCACGAGAACGCTTTTGTTATCCTGAAACGAGTTCAGGATGACTGTGAGGTTAAGAGTATGACCACCGAGACCTTTGCCATGGCCACCCTTGTGGTGCCAGACTATGACAGCGGCATTGATTTCTATGCGGGCACGCTCGGCTTCACACTCATCCAAGACACCGACCTTGGCGGCGGAAAACGCTGGGTCGTTATCGAAGGGCCCGGTGCCAAAAATTCTGGGAGTGGCCGCATTCTCCTCGCGCAGGCGGCAAACGAGGCGCAAACCGCCGCAATTGGCAACCAAACCGGCGGGCGTGTGTCCTTTTTCCTCAACACCACCAATTTTACCGATACCCACGCACGTTTTGTTGCGGCAGGGGTGGCATTCTTGGATGAACCCCGGCACGAGCCTTATGCAACAGTGGCCGTGTTCGCCGATCCCTTCGGCAACAAATGGGACCTGATAGAACCAAAAGAAGTTTGAGAGAGATGACCGACCAAGTTCTGACCAGCGTGACCGGCCCGATTGGCCACATCACGCTCAACCGCCCAAAGGCGCTGCATGCGCTCACCCTTGAGATGTGCCAAGCGGTGAGCGCGGCTTTGACCGAGTGGGCACATAACGACGAAGTGCGCGCTGTCATTATCGACCATGCTGAGGGCTCCCGCGGCTTTTGTGCAGGCGGCGATATCGCTTTTTTGCGCAACTCGGCGCTCAACGATGGAGGGTTGTCCGGGCGCAAGTTCTTCCACGACGAGTATCAGCTAAACCATCAGATGTTCACTTATAGAAAGCCAGTTGTGGCCTTCATGGACGGCGTCACTATGGGCGGCGGCGTTGGTATTTCTCAGCCTGCCAAATTCCGCGTTGCAACCGAAAACACCCGCTTTGCTATGCCGGAGACCGGCATTGGCCTCTTTCCCGATGTGGGCGGCGGCTGGTTCTTGTCGCGCCTTGGCGGGCGTTTGGGTCAGTTCTTGGCCCTTACCGGAGCGCGGCTGAAAGGCGAAGAATGCCTATGGGCAGGGCTCGCCACGCATTACGTGCCAAGCGAGATGATCGAAGACCTAAAGGCGCGCATCGCAGAAAAACCCGACAGGATTGCCGGCATACTGTCTGAACCTGTGGGGACACCTCCTCCTGCACGGTTGAAGGACAATGCTCTCAAAATCGCCAAACACTTCGCCTCCGATACGCTTGAAGACATTCTCGCCAGCCTCGAGGCCGCAGCAGCGGACGGCGATGAGTGGGCCCAAAAGGAACGCGATACACTGGGCACCAAAAGCCCGCAGACATTGAAAGTGGCGCTGCGCCAGCTTGCCGCCAGCGCCGCGCTCACCGATTTTGCCGAGAATATGCGCATGGAATACCGCATTGGAGCCCGCGTCCTAACCCGGCCCGATTTTGCCGAAGGCGTGCGCGCGGTGATCGTTGACAAGACCCACGATCCCAAATGGGACCCCGCCACACCCGAAGGCGTGAGCGAAGAACTGCTCGATAGCATCTTTGCGCCTCTGCCAGAAGGCGAGGAGTGGACGCCGCTTTAATACGCAGCCGTCATCCCGGCGAAGGCCGGGATCCAGACAACGACGCCGGAGTGACGATAAAACATGACCTTTGAGACCATCACCCACGAAACCAACGCCCAAGGCAACCAAGGCGTTACGCTGATCACCCTCAACCGCCCAAAGGCATTGAATGCGCTGTCGTCGGTTGTGCTCGAAGAGCTGATCGAAGCCTTCGCCGCCTACCAAGCCGACGACACGCAGAAATGCGCGGTGTTGACGGGCGCGGGCGAGAAAGCGTTTGCAGCAGGCGCAGACATCAAAGAGATGTCGGATAAGCCAGCGGCTGATTTCTACCTCGGCGATTTCTTCTCCAAATGGACGTCGCATCTGGTGAAGACTACGCGCAAACCATGGATCGCAGCGGTTAATGGCTTTGCCCTTGGCGGCGGGTGCGAGCTTGCGATGATGGCGGACTTTATCATCGCCAGCGACAATGCGAAATTCGGCCAGCCAGAGATCAATCTGGGCGTGGCCCCCGGCATGGGCGGATCACAGCGCCTCACGCGGGCGATTGGCAAATCGAAGGCCATGGAAATGTGCCTGACAGGCCGCATGATGGGCGCAGAGGAAGCGGAACGCGCTAACCTTGTGGTGCGCGTTGTCCCTCAGGCAGATTTGCTGGCCGATGCGCTCAAGAGCGCTGCGACCATTGCATCCAAGCCGCCCATGGCCGCGATTGCGAATAAGGAAATGGTCAACGCCGCGTTTGAGATGACGCTCGACCAAGGCCTCATCATAGAACGCCGCATCTTCCAAATCCTTACCGCGAGTGAGGACAAGGCAGAAGGCATGGCCGCGTTTATCGAGAAGCGTGAGGGTAAGTGGACGGGGAGGTAAGCCTTAAGGGTGTGGGCTTACTAGCCTGTGGCCTGCTTTTCGTTTGGTTCGGTGTGGTCGGATGGCGGCACCGAAGAGAAGAGCGCATTAGCCTGATCGAGGCAGCGGCACTCGAAGCTGCGGGCGAAGATGAACCACTGCCATTCAATCGTTGGGACCGGATGATGGCTTACGTGCAACCAGTTCTGTTTCTTATTTTTGGACCATTATTGATCCTGGGTGGGGTCGCGGTCCTTTCGCTTCTGGGAGAGTGAAATGAAAATCGCATTCATCGGACTTGGCAATATGGGCGGCGGGATGGCCGCTAATCTTGTGAAAGCTGGCCACGAAGTGCGCGCTTTTGACTTGGCGCAGCCTGCTTTGGAAGCTGCGCGCGGTGCCGGGTGCACCACCTTTGATAGCGCCAAAAAGGCCTGCGAAGGCGTCGAGGCGGTTGTCTCGATGCTCCCCAATGGCGCGATCGTCAAAGGCCTCTATGAAAACGAAGTGTTCGGCCACGCGCCCGAGGGCGTAGTGCTGCTCGATTGCTCCACAATTGATGTCGCCACCGCCAAATCGGTGATCGAGACCGCCACTTCGCAAGGCTATGATATGGTCGATGCGCCTGTCTCAGGCGGGATCGCAGCGGCCAATGGCGGGACGCTCACCTTTATGGTGGGCGGAAGCGGTGAGGCTTTCGCGCGCGCTGAGCCGATCCTCGATACCATGGGCAAAGCGGTGATCCACGCAGGCGATGCAGGCGCAGGCCAGACGGCCAAGATCTGCAACAATATGCTGCTCGCTATCACCATGATCGGCACCGCAGAGGCCATGAAAATGGCGGAGAAGCTCGGCCTCGATCCGCAGAAGTTTTACGAGATCAGCTCGCAAAGTTCCGGCTACAATTGGTCATTGAACGCCTACACACCGCTACCCGGTGTCGGGGTCGAGAGCCCCGCGGATAACGCTTACGCGGGCGGCTTTGCAACGCCTTTGATGGTGAAGGACTTGCGGCTTGCGATGGAAGCGGCTGAGACATCGGATTCTGCGGTCCCAATGGGCGCGCGGGCGGCGGCGCTTTATGAGGATTTCTTGGGGGCCGGCAATGAAGCGCTCGATTTCTCGGCGATTATCAAGACCTACGTCTAAACTCGTCATTGCGAGCGAAGCGAAGCAATCCAGAGCGGACTGCCAGAAAGCTCTGGATTGCCGCGCCGCTTCGCGGCTTGCAATGACGATTGGGCTCCCCCTATCTCCGCAATCATTCCTTCAAGCCAATCGCGTGGCTCCTTGCGCCGGCCAATATCCGCCACAAACTCCTGCCCGCGCGCAACGCTTTGCAAACGTCCGCCCCGCAGCCATCGCTCGGGCCTATCGTGGTAGGAAAGCCCGCCGCGCTTAAGCCACTCTGGACGCTCCCAAAGGCTGGGCGGTCCATTTGGCACAGTGAGCCTCAAAGCCTTGCTCGCGCGGGTAGCCACGCGCCCTTCCCCGCGCCAGACCACGTCATTGGAATGATGCATGGCGAGAGCATGGGGGTGGGCAAGCTTCACAAGCTCTTGCGGCGCGCCGCCCGCCAAAGGCACCCTTTCTTCGGCTCGCAGATAAGCAAAGATGCGGTGGTGCGCTTCGCCCGTCTCTTCCTCTGCAAAGAGCCCAAAAAATAAGAAGACATCACCAATTCCCACGCCCTGCCGCTCCAAATGGGTTTGCGCCGCTCCGCATTGGCCAAAGGCGCAGGTTCCATTGGGCAGAAACATAGGATCGTGGTGGCACAGATCATCCGCGCCCAGCCTACCCCGGCTCGCCCTCGATACCAGTTCGCCCAGCCCCAGATCACCGTAAGTCGTCTTGCTTGCCGCACCCGCCGGAATAGGCAGCGTTACCGGCGCGCTATTCACGATGGGGGATGGCCCTCCACCCGAGCTGGAATCGAACCCCTTGCGTGAAAAAATGATGCGCATTGGCAACGCGGCTTAGCCATTGATGTCATTAAGTGCGACAAATTGTTCTCCCAACCTGCGTTTTAGTTGCTATGCGCTGCCACGAACGACGGGTCGCAGCCTTGCGCCCCTAGGGAAGGAAGCAAAAGCTACTCACGCTCATGCAGCGTCTTTTTACCAATATTGGCTGGCTGCTTGGTGGGCGCGGGATCAATGCCGTGCTCAGCATAGTGTACCTTGCGCTTGCGACACGGACGCTGGGCCTTGAGATGTTCGGGCATTTCGCCGCGATTGCCGCGATTGGCCTTGTCGTGACTGGCATCGCCAATTTCCAAACATGGCAGTTTATCATTCGGTGGGGCGCAAATGGCACCAATGGCGATGGGACCGCTGCAAGCGAGGCAACAGGATTTGCCATCGCGCTTGATCTCTTATCGGTTGCGATGGGCCTTATCTTTGCAGCCGGCCTGGTGTGGAGCGCTCCCTTATGGCTGCCTTTGCCAGAAGAGCTTTTGCCGCTGACCTTTGCCTATTGCGTGATCTCGCTGCTTTCGATCCGCACCACGCCTTTGGGTCTGTTAAGGCTGCGATTTAAGTACGCAACAGCGACAATCGCCGAAGCGGTTCAGCCGGTGGTTAGGACTTTAGGGGCAGTCGCAGCATGGGTGTACATGCCTACCGTGACCGGTTTCATCCTCGCCTATGCGGCCTCAGAATTTGCGGTTTCGGTTGCCTTATGGTTTGCAGCAGCGCGCAATGAACGCATCGACCTCAGCGCTATCAGCCTGACGCGTATTCCTGCACGCCACAAGGACGCATGGCGTTTTGTTTGGTCGACCAATATGTCGGGGAGCCTCAACATCGCAGGCAAGCAGATCACGCTGCTGCTTGTCGGCGCATTTGGCGGAGCGGCACTGCTGGGCGGTTTCCGGGTCGCTAGCCAATTGGGTCAGGCGCTTGTTGCCCTTGCCCAAGCGATCTCGAAAGCGATCCTTCCCGAGCTTGTGCATGCCAAACAGGATGCGCTCGTCATTGCACGGCGGATGGCGAACGTGGCGCTGATCGGCGGGGTGCTAGCAGTTTTGGTGGCGGTTGTATTCGGACGGCTGGGCCTTGATTTGATCGCGGGCGCGGAGTTTAGAGGACGCGGGTTTTACTGGGCTCTGGTCATCCTTTCGATTGCCGGCGCGGTTGAGTTGGTGGGGGCGAGCCTCGAATCGCTGCTGGTCTCGGCAGGACGAGCGGGCACTGCATTCTTAGTGCGCGCCGTGCCGACGCTTTTAGGGTTTGGGCTCTTGAACCTGGCGATTGGCTGGAACGGCGCTTTGGGCGCGGCTTTCACCGTACTGGGAGCGAGCGCGCTTGCGGTGATTGGGTTCTATGTGGCGATTTTGAACCTTGCCGAAATCCGGATTGAGGTTGAGCCTGAGAAGGCGCCGGATTAGGCTGGGCAGGGAGAACTAAAGAGCTCCAAGTATTCGGCAAAAGGGTTGAGATCCATTTCCGCCCTCAGTTCATCAAGTCGTTCAGGTTCCTCGAGTGGCCGTGCAATTCTCTCGCCGTTTTCACATATGACCTGTGTGCCAAACCGCTGTTCCCCACTCAATTTGAGCATGATGCGATCATAGAGAAATGCAAAATTACGCTTGGAGACCTCGCCTTCAGCAACAAGCGGCTCCATCAGTTTCAGCGCGCGATATTGGAAGGCAGGGTCCATATCAGCATGCTGAACGAGCAGCCAAGCAGCGTTAGCCCCGCGCTCTCCGACTTGCGAGATTGTTGGCCAACCTTGCTTGGTAACCAGCGCTTTGAGCCACTCGGTATTTTGGTGGTCGACGCGCAGGGTTTCAGAGTTGATCAGCGCTAGAAAAACTGTGCGTTCGGGCTCGGTCAATTGCGGCAAGTTGGGATCACTAACCTGCTGCCACCCCCAGCGAAAAGCGTGCCTGAGCATCTGCTCACGCAAGGTACGATGATGGAGGACGCTTCCCAGATCATCCTCGGAGTTTGGCTCGGTGCGTTTCTCGGCGCGGGCAATAGTTTCGATCAAAGTGTTGAGCACCAGCCGTGCTCCGCGCGCGGCGTTTTCCAGCTCCCTGGGATTGATAAAATCTTCGAATTGTTCGCGGCGTATCACCTGCCCACAGATATTGGCCATTGCGCGGATCTGTTCGCCATGAAGCGAAAGTCCCAGCTCCGCTAGCTCGCTGGTAAGACGCGCCTTGCCTTCAGCCTCGCATTGGTCGAGCCATTTATACATCTCCATCACAGCGGCTTGGTAATCTGGCGGGCTTTCGGCGAAAGCACCCTCCAAATACTCGAAATTGCCATGCTCGAACCGATCTCCCTTGATCCGCTCGGCGATGATCGGCGGCGGTTCGGGGTAGTCAGTTTCCCGCTGGGCCGGCGTAGCTTCTGCAGGAACTGGGCTGGCAAGAACTGGTAGCGCAAACGCTGCCAAAGCTACCCCAATGACTGCAAGCGAGACGATCCTCATGCGTAAACCTCGTCCATCACGCGGTCAGTCTTCCGCTTCCCACTTGAGCTTCGGCTTACGCGCCGCAGCCGTCTCATCAAGCCTTCTGCGAGGCGCATAGTATGGCGCTTGCTTGAGGGTCTCATCACCCGCCACCGCGCGCTCTGCCAGTGAGCGGAAGGATGTGATGAACTGGTCAATCGACGCCTTGCTCTCAGTCTCGGTTGGCTCAACCAGCATGGCGCCGTGGACCACCAGCGGGAAGTACACCGTCATCGGGTGGAAGCCTTCGTCGATCATGCCTTTGGCTAAGTCGAGCGTGGTAAGGCCGCCCCCAAAATCCTTATCGCCAAACAGCGCCTCGTGCATGCAAGGACCGCTGTCTGCGAAAGGTGCGTGGAGCACGTCTTCGAGGCTGCGCAGGATGTAGTTCGCATTGAGCACCGCGTCTTCGGCGACCTGTTTCAGGCCGTCAGCGCCGTGGCTGAGCATATAGGTGAGCGCCCGCGTAAACATGCCCATTTGCCCATGGAATGCGGTCATGCGGCCAAAATTGGAAAGCTCCCTGCCAAAGTGTTCGCGTGCGAACTCATCCGCTTTCTCTTCTTCGATGAGGTGCACCACGCCGTCTTTCGTGCGCGCTGTGTAGGGCAGCGGCATGAATGGCGCGAGCGCTTCGGAAAGGACCACGGGGCCAGAGCCCGGACCGCCTCCGCCGTGCGGGGTGGAGAAGGTTTTGTGCAAATTGATATGCATCGCATCAACGCCAAGATCGCCAGGGCGCACTTTGCCAACGATGGCGTTGAAGTTGGCCCCGTCGCAATAGACGAAACCGCCCGCAGCATGGACCGCATCGCTGATTTCGCGCAGGTCAGGTTCGAAAAGGCCGCAGGTGTTCGGGTTGGTGATCATCACCGCTGCGACATCGGGGCCAAGGCGCGCTTTTAGCGCCTCCAAATCCACCCGGCCCGCAGGGGTCGCTGGAATATTTTCGACCCGGTAATTGGCAAAGGCAGCCGTCGCAGGGTTGGTGCCGTGCGCGCTTTCGGGGACCAGCACGACTTCGCGTGCATCACCTCGTGCTTCGAGAGCAGCGCGGATGCACAGGATACCGCAGAGCTCGCCATGCGCGCCCGCTTTGGGGCTCATCGCGACCGAGTTCATACCGGTGAGGTCGATAAGCCAGTGAGCAAGCTCATTCACAACTTCGAGCGCGCCTTGGACGGTGGAAACCGGTTGCAATGGGTGCACATCGGCAAAGCCGGGCAGACGCGCCATCTTCTCGTTCAGACGCGGGTTGTGCTTCATCGTGCAGGAACCCAGCGGGAAGAAGCCAAGATCAATGCCGTAGTTTTGACGGCTGAGGCGCGTGTAATGGCGCACGGTTTCAGGCTCGGTCAGGCCGACGAGGCCAATGGGTTCCTCGCGGGTCAGACCGCCAAGGCGGGTGGTGGCGGATGGGTCAACCGGAGGCAAATCGACGCCAGTGGTCTCTGCCTTGCCGATTTCAAACAGCAGCGGTTCTTCGAGCATCAGAGCGCGGTTGCCCGTTGTGGTGACGCTTTCGCCGCTGCTGTCTGCAACTTCCATGTGGGGCTTCCATCCTGATTTGTTGGGAGCGTTCATTGTCCGGCCTCCTTGACGATGGCTTCAAGCTCGGTGGCGAGCGTCTCGATGTCGTCTTCGGTCGTCGTTTCAGTGACGGCCACAAGCAGCGCCTGTTTCAGCCGTTCAACCCCCGGATAAAGCCGTCCAAGCGACACCCCGCCCAGCACATCGCGATCCGCAAGTTCGCGCACGACTTCGCGCGCTGGCTTTCCATCGAGCATGATCGTGAACTCATTAAAGAATGCGTTGTTAAGGAGGGTCACGCCCGGCACCTTTGCCAAACGGTCCGCTGCGATGCAGGCAAGGCGGTGATTTTCCGCCGCCAGCTCGCGCAGACCTTTCTCACCCAGCAGCGTCATGTGAACGCTGAATGCGAGCGCACACAGCCCTGAGTTGGTGCAGATGTTAGACGTCGCCTTCTCGCGTCGGATATGCTGTTCGCGCGTCGAAAGCGTCAGGACAAAGCCGCGCTTTCCTTCCGCATCCACAGTCTCTCCGCAAAGGCGTCCAGGCATCTGGCGCACATGCTTGGGATTGCGAACCGCGAAGAGGCCCAAATACGGCCCGCCAAATTGCAGGCCAACGCCGATCGACTGGCCCTCACCCACGACAATATCCGCGCCCATTTCGCCGGGTGATTTGATCGCACCTAAAGCGACTGGCTCGGTGTTCACCACCACCAGCAAAGCACCCTTTGCGTGGGCTGCTTCGGCCACGGCGGAGAGGTCGCTAATCCGCCCGAGGATATCGGGATATTGCACCACAACGCAGGCCGTCTCTTCGTCTATACGCGAGGTAAGGCCTTCCAAATCGGGCTCTGCCTGAATAGCGGGCGCGCTGTCCGCGATCACATCGCCGGTGAACTGCGCCATGGTTTTGACGACTTGCGAATAATGCGGGTGAAGCGCGCCGGAGAGCACCGCACGGTTTTTCTTTGTCACACGCGTCGCCATGGCGACTGCTTCCCAGCACGCGGTCGAACCATCGTAAAGCGAAGCATTGGCGACCGCACAGCCGTAAAGGTTTGCCACTTGCGTTTGAAATTCAAACAGCATTTGCAGCGTGCCTTGCGCAATCTCAGGTTGATACGGTGTGTAGGCGGTCAGGAATTCCCCGCGCTGGATCACCGTGTCGACCGATGCTGGAACGTGGTGGCGGTAGGCTCCGGCACCTAAGAAAAACGGCACATCCCCCGCTACCGTATTCTTGCCCGCAAGGCGTTTCATATGGCGCTCAACCGCCATTTCGCTTGCATGCATAGGCAGATCGCGAATGGGGCCATCAAGCCGCGCCACTTCGGGCACATCGACGAACAGATCGTCGATGTTATCCGCGCCAATCTTGGCGAGCATATCGCCGCGGTCGGTATCAGTTAGGGGGAGGTAACGCATGGGGTTTTCCTGACGGGAGAGGTGTTGGGAAATTAGAGGGCGTCGACAAAGGCCTTGTATGCTTTGCCGTCCATCAAGCCTTCAAATTCGCTTTTGTCGCCGATGGTCATGCGGAAAAACCAGCCGTCTTCCTCCGGCGAAGTGTTGACCAGAGCCGGCTCGTCTTCGAGCGTGTTGTTGCCCTCGGTGACTTCGCCGCTGATGGGCGCGTAAACGTCGCTTGCCGCCTTTACACTCTCGACAACCGCTGCATCGCCGCCCTTGTCGAGCATGGTGCCCACGTCGGGCAATTCCACAAAAACGATGTCGCCCAATTGCTCTTGCGCATAGTCGGTGATGCCGACTGTGGCGCTTTCGCCTTCGACGTCGATCCATTCATGTTCATCGGTGAAATAACGCGGCATTGATCAGTTCCCTCTGAAGTATTTGTGAGCCACAAAAGGCATGGGTGATACGGTTGCTGGCAGCGCGCGGCTGCGGACTTTGCAGGTGAGCTGCGTGCCGTCTTCGGCATAAGCGGCATCGACATAGGCCATCGCGATGGGCTGACCCAAAGTGGGCGAGAAGCCACCGCTGGTGACGGTGCCAACTTTAGTTTCGCCAGCAAAGACTTCGGCGCCTTCGCGTGCAGGCATGCGGCCTTCGATTTTGAGACCAACGCGCTTGGTGGTGGGCCCATCGGTGAAGGCTTTCATCACCGGGCCGTGGCCAAGATACCCCCCACCCTCGCGGCGCTTCTTTGACAGCGCAAAGGTGAGATCGGCGCTCACGGGATCGGTGTCGAGCGTCAGGTCATGTCCATATAGAGGGAGGCCTGCCTCCAGCCTCAAGCTATCGCGCGCGCCAAGGCCAGCGGGCTTAACCCGGTCATCGGCAACAAGCGCGTCGGCGAGTTTCTGAACCGAGCCTTCGTGTACCGAAATCTCAAATCCGTCTTCGCCGGTATATCCAGCACGGCTCACCCAGATGTGGCCGCCGTCATATTCGAACAGATCCGCCGTCATAAAGGTCAGCGCGCCCGTCCCCGGAACCAATTCTTCCAGAACTTCGCCAGCCTTGGGCCCTTGCAGAGCAAGCAGAGCGAAGTCGTCATAATGGGTCATCGTCACTTCATCCGCGAGATGTTCGCGAAGGTGGCCGATGTCATCCCATTTGCACGCGCCGTTCACCACCATAGTGAGATGGGGGCCTGCGTTGGTGACCATCAGATCATCAATCACTCCGCCCTCTTCGGTCAGAAGCATGGAGTAGCGCATTTTGTTCGGCTTCAATGAAGTAATGAGCCCGGGAAGCAGTTTTTCAAGCTCACGTGCGGCAAGCTCAGGATCATCCTCGGGCGAGCGGAACGCAAGCTGCCCCATATGGCTCACATCAAAGAGGCTCGCAGACGACCGCGTCCATTCATGCTCAGCAACGATACCCTCATACTGGATCGGCATCTCATAGCCAGCAAACGCCACCATCCGGCCACCACGCTCACGATGCCAAGCATCAAGCGGGAGCGTGCGCGTTTCTAATGCCTCTGGGGCAATCGCTTCTTCAATTGGTTCGTCGCTCAAAATATTAGTCCCCGAAGACAGGTCAAGAAACGCCTCAAACACAGCGTCGTTCCTGCCCCCTCTGTCGGGTCAACCTGAGAGCTTAGCGGGCCAAGAAAGCTCCGCCTTCCCCTTCGGTGGTAAGGCACGCAGACAATACATCCGCGCCTCACGCTTTCCAGAGTGCCTATGCCAATTCGCGGTCCGTTTGCCTGAGAGTTTCCGGGGCGGTTGCTCCTTCGGCGCCGGGCTCCCTTTCAGAAACCAAGTCTCTCCCGCGAAAGACGCCAGAATCACTTCCGGCAGGCATCACCCATGTTGCGGATGCGAAGAGGCGCGTCAATCGCGCTATTTGCGCTCGCATGAATTAATTGTGCGAAACCTGCGGTGCGCGCGCACAATTCACAATGTTTGACGGGGCTGGGAAATTAAAGAAGTCCGCAGTCACCGGCGGTGAGCGTGTATTTCGCCCCGCTTGCCTCGCTCACATCGACCTTCGCGCACCAGCTTTCACTGGTCGACATTTTAAGGCGCGAAAGCACCTGACGGTCGCCGGCTGCAACGCTTGAGCTGCTCTTATGGCGCGAATTGGATGTGCCGGTAAGTTCGGCGGTGAATTCAACCTGCTGCGTTACAGGCGAGTTCGCTACGATTTCGATCTCCACTCCGCCTTCATCCTCAACCACGTTCAGGGTTAAGGCGCGCGTGTCATTTGACGCGCTCACCGCGCTACAGCCTGCTGCCGCTGCAAGAGCGGGCGCGAATAAAGCGAATTTTGCAAGTCTGTGGGCCATGATAAAGAACCTTTAATTGCCGCCGCCCAATTGCTGGACGATAGCATTTACGATCCCCTGCGTTTCTGGCGAAAGATCAGCAGCCGGGTCGCCTTCTGCTGCGGTCACCTGTGCGCCGGTTGGCGCCTGTCTGTTGAGCGCGACAGATGCGACAACCTGATTGTCAAAACTGCTTGGATTGGCATCCACACTCGCCAGACGCTTTATCGCCGCCTCGAGCGTCGCCGCACGGCCAGCGTCAAGGCTGCTCCCCAGAAGGCTGTCTTCGGCGGAACCGGCGCGGTTACTAGAAAATTCTTCAGAGCGCGTTTCAATTCGTCTTTCGCATATTGCCTGAAGCGCAGGTATAGTGCTGCCACGCTCGCACATATCTGTGCCTTCAACCGCATCAAGCAGCACACGGCGCTCAGCCTCGCTTAATTGGGCTAGAGCGGCCGATGACGCACCTTGCGACAATTGTGCCACGTCGTTTGGACCGCCTTGCACAGATACTTGCGATACGGGCGTGGCGGGCTCGTTGCCGCTGGCGCCGATTTGCTGCTGACCTGCTGCTTTCGCGCGGGCGGCCGCTACGCTTTGCGGGGTAATCTCGTCAGGTAAATAAACTTTCGAGGAAGCATCATCGGGCGCTTGCTCGACAAAGGCGCTTTCATCGCGCGGAACATCTCGAGGATCGTCCTGAGCAACAACAATGCCGTGTGCGAGCAGGCCCCCTGTAAGAGCCAAGCTTGTCGCCATTGCGCGCGTGCTTTTCATCACAGCTCCCTTGTCACCCGTAGCCTCAATTGCTTTGCGTGATAATCGCGGCCGCGCCGCCGGTCTGCACCACTTCGATGTCGGTGAGGCCATTGCCCGTTTGCGTCCACTCTATCGCATTGCCATCACCGATTTGCGATGCGGTCATGGTGTTGTTGTCACCGGTCTGCGTCATAATCGCCCGATTGTCAGAGCCGTCTTGAACAAGCGTTGCAAGATTGCCCGAACCGGTTTGCGTGATCGCTGCGCCAGAGGCTTCAACGCCAGTCGCGTTCTGTGAAAGAAGCGCGGTGTTTGCACTGCCCGTCTGAGCGATGAGAGCGACGCTCTGCGCGTTGCCTGACTGGGATACACCGGTGATGTTGGTATCACCGGTTTGATCGACCCGGGCAAGGTGATCGCCGTCGCCGTCCTGAGTCACATCGGCGGTGTTGTCATTACCATCCTGAACAAGCTCTGCGCTTTGCTCGCTGTTTGACTGATTGAAAGTCGCCGCGTTGCCATCGCCGATTTGCTCGACAAAAACACCGTCAAAAGGCCCAGTACCGGGCGCAGTTACCTGCGTTTGAGCGGAAAGCGGCCCTGCCGTAAGCGCAGCTGTGAGCCCAGCGAGCGTCAGGCCGGTTCTTAAGCGAATGCGTTTCATAGCTCTTTCCTAACGTATTTTGGCAGTGTTGGCGAGACGCTTAGGCCCGCATCCTTACCGCACTCATTTCTTCAGCCCGTTAGAACCGGACATGACTGGCGCGTTGACACAACTTGCGCCTCCAGACACCGCCGCCTGCTGAGAGGCGGTGATAGCAGACCTACCGCGTGACGCTCATTGAGCTGCCCGTGCCGCTTTGTCTGCGATCAAAGAGCCGTTACCCGTCTGGGTGACAAGCGCGCTGTCATTGCCGGTTGAAAACTGAGCAACATCACAAGCGCATGCGCCAGGTTGATGAACATCAGCGCTGATGCCGTTTGCATGGTCGCCCGAAGATGATTGGCTGATCACTGATTCAGCGCTGCCATCTTGCAATGCAATTGCGTTGTACCAACGGGCGTTGCACCGATGTTTGCTTGATCCGCGCTCGAAATATTGCCGTCAGCACCCTGCGTAACAGCGGCGGTATGATTTTCGTCATCCTGAAAGACATCAGAGACATCGCCAGTGCCAGTCGTTTGATCACCGGTTCCCGGGTTGGCTGTGCTGATCGAGTCGACAACACTGCAATTGCCCGTGTCTCCTACACAGTCGGCAGGTGTCGAAACAAAGATCCAGTAGCAAGAAGAGGGACCCGAAGGCCCCTCTTCCAACCGGTTTTCGCCTACTGGTTCACCGTCGCGGTGTTGTTGAAGCCAGCCTGAGTAACAGTCGAAATGTTGTTATCAGAGGCGGCCTGTGTGACCGTAGCAAGGTTGCCGTCGCCGGTTTGAGAAACCGTGCTGAGGTTGCCGTTGCTGTCTTGGGTCACGAGAGCAATGTTGTTCAAGCCAAGGTCATCAAAGCCTTGCTCCACGAAGCTCGTATTGTTGTCACCGCTCTGAGCAACTTGGGCAAGATTGCCGTTGCTGCCAGAAGTACCACCTTGGTCGATAAGGCTGGAATTGCCATTACCGATCTGATCGACGAAGGCCTGATTGTCGTCGCTTGGGCCAAGCTCACCAACAAATGTGTTGGGTCCCTGTGCAATGGTCGATTCGTTGCTATCGCCGCTCTGGTCGACCTCAGCGAAGTTATTCTCGCCGCCAGCTTCCTGGAAAATGTCAGTGGCGTTGCCGCTACCATCTTGATTGACGAAAGCCTGATCGGACGTACCATCTTGGATGATAAAGCTGGAGTTGTTGTCGCCATCCTGATTGTCGATAGTCGCGAAGTTCAAATCGCCAGTCTGCGTGATCGCGCTGGTGTTATTGTCGCCGTTTTGGTCCATCACCAACGCGGTGTTATCGTTACCAGATTGATCGACAAAGCTGGTGTTATCGCTGCCGTCCTGATCAATATCAGCAAGGTTGCGATCTCCGCTTTGGAAGACGATGCTGTCGTTGCCTGACGTACCGCCACCAGCTGAGCCTTGCTCGTCAATCTCAGCAATGTTGTCGCTACCAGTTTGCGAGACCGAGCTGGTGTGGCTGTCGCCAACTTGCTGAACAAACGCGAAGTTATTAGCTTCATCACCGGTTTGGAAGATGTCACTGGAGTTGCCAGTGCCGTCCTGCTCGACTTCCGCTTCATTCGAACCGCGTGGCGGGATAAGGCTATCGCCTTGCGCAATGTTCGACGTGTTGTTCATGCCGGTCTGGGTGACAGTGGCAAGCGAACCGTTGGTGCTGCCGTCCTGTGAGATATCGCTTTCGTTGAAATCACCAGTCTGGGTTACGATCAGGTCGTTGTTATTACCACTTTGAGTCGAATCAGCACGGTTGCCGTTTCCAGTTTGGAAAACGTCCGCGATGTTTCCGAGGCCAGGTTGGCTGACAGATGCGCTGTTGCCGTCGCCGGTCTGGACGACAAGGCCAAGCCCGAGATTGCCGCGCTGCTCAACGTCAGCGAAGTTGCCGTTACCAAGCTGCGTGACTGTCGCTTCCTGACCGCTACGGTTCGCCGGTGGGAATGCGTTTGTGACGCCTTGGCTTACGGTCGCGTCGTTGCCTTCACCGTCTTGCATGATCAATGCTTCCTGCGAACGTCCGGTTGAGGCAAGAAACGCGCCGTCGGAAGCCTGGTTGATCGTCGCAGTATTTGTCTCGCTGACACCGTCTGCATTCGTCTGATCGATCTCGGCATTCATGTCGAGACCAGTCTGATTGATGGTTGCCTCATTGGTAGGCACAGAGAAGTTGGTGGATGTAGGCGGCGTATCACGCTGTGTGATCAGTGCGTCGCTGTTTTCCGCATCGAAGCCCGCTTCTGTAGCACCTTGGTTGATCGTAGCGACACCTTCGACGCTGTCGGTCTGCTCGACCGTACCGTCATTTGCTGTGCCGTTCTGGTTGACCGTGGCTTGATTGGCCGCGGCCGGTGCGGCCATGGCAAGTGCCAGGACTGATGCACCCATAAGAATTGAATTTTTCATTACTTAATTCCCCCTTTAGGAAGTTTTAACATTTGCGACGTACCGCTCAATTTGCAGAGTTCTGTGCTCTGCTTAAAGGAAACGGACAACATTCCGCTCCCTCTGTCTGTTACGCGTTCCATCTTGGAACAGGCAGCAGGCAAACCTTTGATTTGTGATTGCTTTGCGAGCTCGCAACTATTGCGTTGAATAACGCAGCTAGCTGTAACGAGAATCTACGACGTCATACGACGCACGCAGTGCACCCTTAAAATCCCCCCTTTATAATCCCCCAAATTGCGCCATCCGCTCTTTCAAACAGAGACTCTTTAGAACCAAATCTGCCAGGGCACGCAGCGCGCCCTAAAACCACTGCCTATGAACCTTCGCCTTCATCATCGCGGTCAACCACAGTCAACGCGGTCAGCGAGCCCGCCCGCTCCACCGCATCCTGCACGTCATCCGCGTCATAAATCCCGTCACGCTCTGCTCGGTAAGTGCTCACAAGAGCCTCTGCCGCAGCAGAATCTGCAAACCGCCAAAGCCCCAGGTCCACTCCTTCAAGGACCAGCCCATACACCGCTTTTTCAATCGCTTGCTGTAAAGCGACCTGATCAGGCTCGTTGGATGTAATTCCCGTCTCAGCCTCAAGAAGTTCGCGGAAGGCAACAAAGCGAAATGCGCTTGCACCGATCGCCTGGCTCGCAATGGTTTTTGACGCCTGAACATTGGTCAGAACTTCACCGGTGCGAACCGATACAGCGCGCAAATACACCGTCACAGTGTCCTGACGATATTCAGTGCGCGCACCAATGCCCAAAAACGCCGCCCCTGCGCCGCCGGTGACCGTATTGCTGTCATAGCCGATGATCCCGCCTTCAAGCAGGACGCCGGCAAACAAAAGCGCCGGCAAAGCGTTGGGATCAACTTCGCTCTCACCCAGATAACGCTTGCGCATCTCACCAATAATCTGACGTTCTTTCAGAAGGTTATCGAGACGCTCACGCTCAACAACAGTGAACCACTGGCGATTGCCTGCATCTTGCAAAGCCTTCACCAGAATAGAGCCAGCCCCTTGCGTTACCGCACGGCTAAGCGTTTGTCCGGTGTTCGAAGGGCGAAACTGGCCTGTCTGATCACTGAACCCATAAACTGCGATTGCCACTTGCCGCTGAGGAGCAGGAAGTTGATGAAGCAGGTTTTGCGTCTGCGTCTTCTTCGGGAAGTACGCAAGGCTAGTCGTTTCAGGAAGGAAATCCCTTCCATCCTGGCCAATTGTCGCACAGCCGCTCATAGAAAGAGCCGCCAGGCCAGCCAGCCCGAGCTTCACGAAAGACCGCATCAATTAACCTCAAGAAACAGAGGAATGACGATACGGGTTTCTTCACCGGAATCATCATCGCGGATTATAAGCGTCACCTCATCGAGGCTGCGGAAAAACTCAATCGTCTGCCCGCCAAAGGTGATTGTTCCTTGTTCCTCCGGATTATCGCCAAAGATTGCATCAACAATCTGAGACGAAAGAGCGGAAAGAAGCCGTGATTCGAGCTGACGCGCAAAGATGCTCGATTGATCGGTACGATCCGTAGCATCAGGATCAGTTGTGTTGTTCTGAGCGTTAGCGGTTCCCAGAATATGGTTCGAATTAAAAGGGTTTCCGCCAAATGTGGGGCTGATCGGTGTGTGCACCAAATCCTGAGCCATCACAGGTGAGGCGGCCGCGGCACCCCCTACCATCAAGGCAGCCGCAAGCATGCGAATCATATTATAACCCCCTCTACCCATTGGATAGTCCTAACCCTCAGCAACTTTAACACTTCGTTTATTGCGTATCTTAGCACTTGTGTCGATTCATTTTGTAACGCCTAAACAGGCGGCGCGGTGCGCTTTGGCTATGCTGTATTGTAATGGGTCACTCACCCGCCTCACCGTTATCAAGTTGCCGTATATGCGCGGACCAATTCACCGGTCTGTGCAAATCGACACACTTTGTGCCGAAACGCCAGAGCCTTAGAGGTTAGGTCTGAGCCAGCGTTCAGCCGTTGCTACGTCAACATCGCGGCGTTTGGCATAGTCTTCAAGCTGGTCGCGCCCGATCTTGGCGACCCCAAAATATTGCGATTCGGGGTGCCCAAAATAAAGCCCGCTGACAGCAGCGGTGGGCAACATTGCAAAGCTTTCGGTTAACGAAACGCCGATTTCAGCCTCTGCATCCAGCATGTCGAACAGAATCGGTTTCAACGAATGATCCGGCACCGCTGGATATCCGGGCGCGGGGCGAATGCCGCGATATTGCTCTTTAATGAGAGCTTGGTTGTCGAGCTGCTCTCCGGGTGCATAGCCCCACAGGTCGGTGCGCACATGCTGGTGAAGGCGCTCGGCCATGGCCTCTGCAAACCGGTCCGCCAGCGCCTTAAGGAGGATGTCGGAATAATCGTCCTTATCGGCGCGGAAGCGGGCGATGTGGGGTTCGATCCCGTGGATGCCGACGACAAAGCCGCCCATCCAATCGCCTGCGGGGTCGATGAAGTCGGCAAGGCACATATTGGCGCGGTCGCGGCTCTTGATGACCTGTTGACGCAAAAACGGCATGCGGATGTGGTTGTCCGCGCTCATATGGATCATCACATCATCGCGGCAATCATGCGCACGGGCACACGGCCACAGACCCACAACCGCTTTGGCGGTGAGCCACTTCTCTGCAACAATCTGCTCAAGCATCGCATCCGCATCAGCTTTGAGATTACGCGCGGCCTCGCCCACCACTTCATCCTCTAGAATGCGCGGGTAGACGCCGTGCAGTTCCCAAGCCCTAAAGAACGGGGTCCAGTCGAAGATCTCGATGAGGTCTTCGAGCGGCCATTCTTCAAACAGATGATCACCGGGTTTAAGCGGGGGCGCAGGTTTGTCGGAGAGAAACGCATCGTAGAAATTACCGCGCGCTTCTTTAATGGGTAGGAGCGCTTTCTCGCTTTTGCCAGCACGCGCGACGCGGACCTTTTCGTATTCCTCAGCGGTTTCCTCAACAAAGCCGTCGCGCAATGTGTCGGACAGCAGTTTGGAGGCAACGCCGACCGCACGGCTTGCGTCCAGCACGTGGATGACAGGGCCATCATAGGCCGGATCAATTCGAAGCGCGGTGTGCACCCGGCTGGTGGTCGCGCCGCCAATCAGCAGCGGCATGCTCATCTCAGCGGCCTGCATCTCTTCGGCAACCGTCACCATCTCGTCCAGTGACGGAGTAATGAGGCCCGAAAGCCCGATCATATCGGCCTTGTGCTCGTTCGCGGCTTTGAGAATATCTTGCCACGGGACCATGACGCCAAGGTCGACGACTTCATAGCCATTGCACTGCAACACCACGCCCACAATATTCTTGCCGATATCGTGCACATCGCCTTTGACGGTGGCCATGATGATCGTGCCTTTGGAGGTGCGCTCGGCCTCTGGCAGCAGCAGCTTTTCCTCTTCGATAAAGGGGATGAGATGGGCGACAGCCTTCTTCATCACGCGCGCGGATTTGACCACTTGGGGCAGGAACATTTTGCCCGAACCAAACAGGTCGCCAACGACATTCATGCCGTCCATCAATGGCCCTTCGATCACCTCGATCGGGCGTCCGCCAGCGTCGAAAATCTCTTGGCGCATGATTTCCGTGTCATCGACGATGTGCGCATCAATCCCTTTGACAAGCGCGTGTTCGAGGCGTTTGGACACTTCCCAGCCGCGCCATTCGGCCGCCTGCTTGTCGTCTTCCTTGCTTTTACCCTTGAAACTTTCGGCAAGGTTGATCAGCCGCTCGGTCGCGGTTTCCTCGCCTTCGACCTCGCGCATCAGGATTACGTCTTCGCAAGCCTCGCGTAAGACCGGGTCGATGGTATCATAGACATCCAATTGCCCTGCATTGACGATGGCCATGTCAAACCCGGCCGGGATTGCGTGATAGAGAAAGACCGAGTGCATCGCGCGGCGCACGGTTTCATTGCCGCGGAACGAGAAGGAAAGGTTGGAAAGCCCTCCGCTGGTCTTCACATGCGGGCAAAGCTCTTTGATTTCCTTCACCGCCTCGATGAAATCGAGGCCATAGCGGTCGTGGTCTTCAATCCCGGTCGCAACCGCGAAGACGTTGGGGTCAAAGATGATGTCCTCGGGCGGAAAACCGATCCCGACCAGAAGGTCATAGGCGCGTTTGCAAATCTCGACCTTGCGGTCCTTGGTGTCGGCCTGCCCTTCTTCGTCAAACGCCATGACGACGACGGCGGCGCCGTAATCCATGCACAGCCGCGCCTGTTCGAGGAATTGCTCCTCGCCCTCTTTCATACTGATCGAGTTGACGATGGGTTTGCCCGAAACGCATTTGAGCCCTGCCTCGATCACGTCCCATTTGGACGAATCAATCATGATCGGCACGCGCGCAATATCGGGCTCAGCTGCGATCAATTTGAGGAAGGTCGTCATCGCGTGTTTCGCATCGAGCAGCCCTTCGTCCATATTGACGTCGATCACCTGCGCGCCGTTCTCCACCTGCTGGCGAGCGACCTCCACTGCGGCGGCGTAATCATCCGCCATGATGAGCTTTTTAAACCGAGCAGACCCGGTCACATTGGTGCGCTCACCGATATTGATAAAATTCGTGGCAGATGGGCCGGTCATGTGGTGGTTTCCAAACAGAGGGTGCGGGCAAAGACGAAGTCGTCGTAAAGTTTGCCGCCAACATTGAATTGGCGGGTGCCGATGATTTCGAAGCCTTGGCGTTTGTAGAATGAAATGGCGCGGTGGTTGTCGTCTTTGACGCCGAGGAGCAGGCGCTTGTTGCCCTGTGCTGCAGAAAGTACTTCAGCGAACAGGCGCTGCGCCGTCCCAGTGCCCTGAAAGCGGGAGAGCACGTAGATTTTCTTAAGCTCCACATCACCATCTTGCGCTGCATCAAGTTCAGGCGAAGGGATCAGCATCGCATAGCCGATGGGTGACCCATCAATCTCAGCCAGCCAAGCGCGCGCACCGCTTTCGATGAGGCTCGCCAGGAACGCGGGCGCGTGTTTTTCGCGGCAATGGGCAAGCATCGCCTCACCCGGAATTTCATGCGCAAACGTCTCAAGGAAGGTCGCATCAGACACGAGCGACAGCCGCTCTGCATCCTCAACGCCCGCTTCGCGCACTGTAATTCCATCGGCGTGGGGTACACTCATGCCGCAAAGGTGAAAGCTTCAAGACCCGACAGGCGCATCGCTGTTTCCGGTGTCGGAATTTTGCGCGGGGACAGGCCTTTGACCGCCTCGGCAATCGCCTGAATATGCGCAGGCGACGACCCGCAGCATCCGCCCAGAATATTAACCTGACCGCCCTCGGCCCACTGCTTCACAAGGCCAGCGGTGGTATCGGGCATCTCGTCATATTCGCCCAGCTCATTGGGAAGCCCTGCATTGGGATAGGCCATGATCAGCGTGTCCGCGAGGCCGGAGAGCGATTGCACATGCGGGCGCAATTGGTCTGCGCCAAAGCTGCAATTAAGACCAATGGTGATCGGCTTTGCATGGCGCACAGCGTACCAGAATGCCTCCACCGTATGGCCCGACAAATTGCGGCCCGACAAATCGGTGAGCGTCATCGAGATCATCACCGGCACTTCACGGCCCAGATCCGCCTCCAACTGCTTCACCGCCATGATCCCGGCCTTGGCATTGAGCGTGTCGAACACCGTCTCGATCAATATGAAATCGCATCCCCCTTCGATCAGCGCGGCGGCCTGTTCTTTATAAACGGCGGTCAGCTCATCAAAGTCGATCTCGCGGTAGCCGGGGTCTTCCACGTCGGGCGACAGGGAAAGTGTCTTATTGGTCGGCCCGATTGCGCCAGCCACAAAGCGGGGCTTCCCATCCTTCGCCTCATACTCGTCCGCCAAAGCGCGCGCGATTTTGCCAGAGGCGATGTTGATCGCCGCCACCTGATCTTCGGCGGCATAGTCGGCTTGCGAAATGCGGTTGGCACTGAATGTGTTGGTCGAAACAACGTCAGAGCCCGCATCAAGATACGCGCGCGTGATATCGGAGATCACATCGGGCCGGGTCAGCGCGAGGATATCGTTATTGCCCTTTTGATCCGCGCCAAGACCAAGCTCGCCCGCATAATCTTCTTCGGTCAGCTTGCGGTTCTGAATTTGCGTCCCAAACGCGCCGTCAAAAATCAGCACCCGTTCGCTCGCGGCGGCTTCAAGTTTCGTGCGCGCATTCATGAGGCGTCTCCGGTTGGCCGTTTGCCGAGCATATGGCAGATCGCATAAGACAGCTCTGCCCGATTGAGCGTGTAGAAGTGGAACTGGCGCACCCCGCCTGCATAAAGCTTGCGGCACAGTTCAGCGGCAATCGTCGCGCTCACCAATTGGCGCGCGGCGGGGCGTTCATCGAGGCCTTCGAACAGCCCCTGCATCCAGCTTGGGATAGCCGTCCCGCAAAGCCCGCTCATCCGCTGGACGGCGGCAAAGCTCATTACCGGCATGACACCCGGCACAATCTCTGCATCAATGCCAGCTGACGCCGCCTCATCGCGGAAGCGGAAGAAGCATTCAGGATCAAAGAAGAACTGCGTAATCGCGCGGTCTGCGCCTGCGTCAAATTTGGCCTTCAAATTGGCGATATCGGTCTGCGCATCGGGGCTGTCGGGGTGAACTTCTGGGTAGGCCGCGACCGAAATCTCAAAATCGGCAACCTCTTTAAGGCCCGCGATCAGCTCCACCGCATTGGCATAACCGCCCGGATGAGGCGTGTAGGCCCCGCCATCTGGCGCATCGCCGCGCAGCGCCACAATGTGCCGAATGCCGCTTTCCCAATAGTGGCGCGCAACCGCGTTCACTTCATCCTTGGTCGCATTAACACAGGTGAGGTGCGCTGCGGCGGGGATGTTGGTCTCGGTCTGCACCCGCACGACCTCAGCATGGGTGCGCTCCCGCGTGGTGCCACCTGCGCCATACGTCACTGAGACAAAGCGCGGCCCCAATGGCTGCAAAGTCTCAACGCTTGCCTGAAGCGTCTCCGCCATCTTTTCCGTCTTGGGCGGGAAGAACTCGAAACTGATGTCGATATCGCCGGGAAGATCGGAAAACAGCGGGCTATCCAGAGCGGTGCGCGCCTCGTGCAGTTGGTTGAGGGTCGGGGTCATAGTGCTAGGCTTCTTTGCGGGGCAGAGGGGGTGAAGAAGTGTTCTGCGATGAGGCGTTTTCGGGATCTGCGCTTACCGCGCCCTTGCGTGTCCCAATCCAGATTTTGACCACCAGTTCCCCGCCATCCAATGCGTGGGGGCGGGCAGGTTCAAATCCAGCGGCGCGAAGGAGCGTTTCCATCTGATTATCGGCAAAGCCCAAACGCGCGTGCTGATGCCGGTCGCGCAGGTCTTCATTATTGTGGCTCGCAAAATCGATAATCGCGATCCGGCCGCCGGTTTTCGTCACGCGCGCCGCTTCGGCCAGCGGCATTGCGGGGTCTTGCGCAAAATGGAGAACCTGATGGAGCAGCACCGTATCAAACGTGGCTGCAGGAAACGGCAAATCGCCAAAATCGCCTTGAACCAGGTCGATCTTACCTGCGGGCAAGTGCTGCAATTTCGCCCGCGCAACGCGCAGCATCTCGACGTTTTTGTCGAGCGCTTTAATGCTCATAGCGTGGGGTTCAAACAGTTCGGCCATCCGCCCCGTGCCCGTGCCAATATCAAGCACCGTGCCCAGGTCTGCGCCGCTGAGCGCCCCCAGCAATTGCTCTTCGACCTCGGCCTCCGGTGTATGGAGTGCGCGCAGTTCGTCCCATTCGTTGGCGTGGGCTGCAAAATACTCTTCGGCATTGGCCTCACGCGATTGGCGAATGGCGGCAAGCTTTCGCCGATCATCGGCGCACACGCGCGCAAATTCGGCATTCTCCGCCTCAGCGGTGGCCAGCAATCGTTCAAGCGCCGCATGCACAGGCCCTGCCTGCTCGCCGCTGACAGAGCGCAGGAAAACCCAGCTCCCCTCGCGCCGCCGTTCAGCAATGCCTGCGTCACACAAAATGCCCACATGGCGCGAGACGCGCGGCTGGCTTTGGCCCAGAACCTGCGCAAGCTCCCCCACAGCAAGCTCCATCGCGGAAAGCAGCCGCGCAATGCGCAGCCGCGTGGGATCCGCCAGAGCTTTAAAGAGTGCGTCGATAACCATGGTTTGGGCCTCATATAAAGATATTTTTATATGTGTAAATGCGCTCCGAGAATTGAACGTATGTAATAGAGGTCAAGCTAAACCCATTGCACAAATTGCCAATGGCGATAACGCGGGCCGGACTGCCCCTTTCATAATCAAACCAATCGGGCAATCAATTGGGAGACATATGCTGTGAAGCTTGGCTGCTGCTATTTCCCGGAACATTGGCCCGAAGAAATGTGGGCGAATGATGCGCGGCGCATGCGCGAAATGGGATTAACCCTTGTTCGCATTGGCGAATTCGCGTGGAGCCGGATTGAACCGGAACCGGGCCGTTTTGATTGGGGCTGGCTCGACCGCGCGATTGAGACCTTGGCAGATGCGGGCCTTAACATCATGCTGTGCACGCCAACCGCAACGCCGCCCAAATGGCTGGTTGATCAAATGCCAGACATGGTGGCGATTGATGAGCAAGGTCGCGGGCGCGGGTTCGGCTCGCGGCGGCATTATTGTTTCTCACACCAGGGATATCGTGAGCAATCGCGGCGGATCACCCGCGCTGTGGCTGAACGCTATGGTAAGCACCCCGCCATCACCGCGTGGCAGACCGACAATGAATACGGCTGTCATGACACGGTGCTGAGTTTTTCGGACGCCGCCGCGGAAGGTTTTCGCCGCTGGTGCGAGGCGCGGTATGGCACGATTGACGCTCTCAATACCGCATGGGGCAATGTGTTCTGGTCGATGGAATATCGCTCATTTGCAGAGATCGACCCGCCGCATTTGACCGTGACTGAGGCGAACCCTTCGCACTGGCTCGATTACCGCCGCTTCGCCTCTGATCAGGTGGTGAGCTTTAACGCAGAGCAGGTGGCGATTTTGCGTGAGTTGTCGCCCAAAAACGGGAAGCGCAGGGATGTGACGCACAACTTCATGGGCTTCTTTACCGAGTTCGATCACCACGATGTTGGACGCGATTTGGATGTGGCAACGTGGGACAGCTATCCGCTTGGGTTTTTGGAGCAGTTCTGGTTCTCTGAAGAAGAGAAAGGCGCTTTTTTTCGCCAAGGGCACCCGGATATCGCGGCCTTCCACCACGACCTTTATCGCGGGTGTTCGGATGGGCGCTGGGGTATCATTGAGCAGCAGCCGGGTCCGGTGAACTGGGCGCGGTTTAATCCTGCACCGCTTGATGGAATGGTCGCGCTATGGACGCTGGAGGCGATGGCGCATGGTGCCGAATTCGTGAGCTACTTCCGCTGGCGTCAGGCTCCTTTTGCGCAGGAGCAAATGCACGCAGGGTTGCTGCGCCCCGATAGCGTTGATGCGCCCGCCGCCGATGAAGCAAGGCAGGTGCGCGATGTGATTGCACAGATCGGTTCGCAGCAGATCGCCAAGGCTAAGGTCGCAATCGTATTCTCCTACGAAGCTGCATGGGTGTGCGGCATCCAGCCGCAAGGCAAAAGCTTCCGCTATTTGGAGCTTGTCTATGAATGGTATTCGGCTCTGAGACGGCGCGGGCTGGACGTCGATATTGTGCCGGTGGATGCGGCGCTCGATGGCTACAGTGCAGTGTTCATCCCGAGCTTGCCAATCGTGCCGGATGGCTTTGCAGATAAGCTCGCCGCGCTAACCTGCCCCGTGCTGATCGGTCCGCGTTCGGGGAGCAAAAGCGAGAGCCTCACCATTCCGGAAAATCTCGCACCGGGCGCGCTTGAGAATATTCTCGGGCTCAAAGTGACCCGGGTCGAATCCTTGCGCAATAATGTTTCACTTGTAGGAAATGGATTTTCCGCAAGTCGCTGGCTTGAGGATGTACTTACTCAGCAAAGCCCTGAGTTGACCCTCGATGACGGCACCGGAGTGGTCTTTGCGAAAGGCAATCTGCGCTACTGCGCCGCATGGCCAGACCGCTCGCTTTTGGACCTCTTGGTGGAGCGGATTGCGGGAGAGGCGGACCTCGACTTGATGGACCTGCCTGAAGGTGTCCGGGTGCGCCGCAGCGCCTCTCATCTCTTCGCCTTCAACTACAACGCGCACGCCGCGGATTTGAGCGCACTTGGCCTTGGCGAACCTGTGGTAGGCTTTGTTCAAATGGAACCTGCCGCAACGTCAATCTGGACAATTGCATGATCGCGTCCCAGAGGCTGATCCCATGAGTGAGAGACGTAGGTACGCGATCATCGGCTGCGGCATGATGGGCCGTGAGCATATGGCGAACTTGGCGCTGGTGCCGGGCGCTGAGCTTGCCGCGATTGCCGAACCAGACAGCGGCTCGCGTATGGAGGCCACGGCGAAAGCGGCGCAGCTTGGGCAGAGCCCTGAGATGTACACCGATGCAGGTGAAATGCTCGCTGCCTCCAAGCCCGATGCGGTTATCATCGCCTCGCCCAATTTCACCCACTACGATGTGGTGAAGCCCGTGATGGAAACAGGCTGCGCAGTCCTTCTCGAAAAGCCCATGTGCACCGATCCCGCCGACGCCTTGGACTTGGCGAAGGCGGCGCGCGAGTATGATAATCTCTTCTGGGTGGGCCTCGAATATCGCTATATGCCGCCGGTCACCAAGTTCATCGAACGGGTGCATTCCGGCGATGCTGGCGAAATTAAGATGCTGGCCATCCGCGAGCATCGTTTCCCCTTCCTGGTAAAGGTCGGCGACTGGAACCGCTTCAACCGCAACACCGGCGGCACTCTGGTGGAGAAATGTTGCCACTTCTTCGATCTGATGCGCCATATCCTGCGCGATGAACCGGTGCGTGTCTTTGCCAGCGGCGCGGCAGATGTGAACCATCTGGATGAGCGCTATGACGGCGAGACACCGGACATTATCGACAACGCGTTTGTCTTACTCGACTTTGCAGGCGGTGCGCGCGCTGTGCTCGACCTGTGCATGTTCGCCGAAGGCTCGCCAAGCCAGGAAGAGATCAGCGCCGTTGGCACCAAAGGTAAGCTCGAAGTCAAACTGCCCGGCGGCTTCGTCACATGGGCACCGCGCGACAAATCAGGGCCGTTTGAAGAGCACATTGGTGTCCCGCCCGAAGCTTTGGCCGCAGGCGATCACCACGGCGCGACCTACTACCAACAACACCGCTTTCACGAGGCTTTGGTGAACGCTACCCCGCCCCTTATCACAGCCCGCGATGGCTACCGCTCGGTCGTCATTGGAGCGGCGGCTCAGGAAAGCATCGCTACGGGTCAACCGGTCGATATCACATACGAGGACTAACCCATGCTCAGCACCATGCCCCCCGTTGGTTTCGGCCTCTGGAAGATACCCAAAGAAGACACTGCCAACGCCGTCGTCGAAGCGATCCGCGCAGGATATCGCCATTTCGACAGCGCCGCTGATTACGGCAATGAAGCGGAGAGCGGAGAGGGGTTTGCACGCGCTATCGCTGAAGGGCTTGTGACGCGCGAGGAGCTGTGGATCACCTCCAAGCTATGGAACACCTTCCACGCGCCCGAACATGTCGAAGAGGCTGCGCGAAAGTCGCTTTTTGACCTGCAAATCGAATGTTTCGACCTTTATCTGATCCACTTCCCCATCGCGCTGGAATATGTGCCGATTGAAGAGCGCTATCCGCCCGACTGGCTGTTCAACCCCGAAGCTGATGAGCCTGAAATGCGCCCTGCGAAAGTGCCGCTCTATCAGACGTGGCATGCGATGGAGGCGCTGGTCGAGAAAGGCCGCACCAACCGCATTGGTGTGTGCAATTACAATTCCGCGCTGATCCACGATCTGATGACTTATGCGAGTGTGAAGCCGAGCCATCTGCAAATCGAGAGCCACCCCTACCTCACCCAAGAAAAGCTCATCCGCTGCGCGCGTGGGTACGGCATTGAGGTGACCGCTTTCTCTCCGCTTGGCGCGCAGAGTTACTTCGAGCTCAATATGGCCGAGGCGCAAGACAGCCTTTTGGGCACAGCGCCCGTCATGGTGGCGGCCCAAGCCCACGACAAAACCCCTGCTCAAGTGCTCCTCAAATGGGGCGTTCAGCGGGGCACTTCGATCATTCCGAAGACCACTAAGCCAGAGCGGATGCGGGAGAATTTGGCCATCGAGGACTTCGAGCTGTCAGCGGTTGAGATGGCAGCGATCAACGCGCTCAACCAAGACCGCCGGTTCAACGATCCCGGTGCCTTTGCCGAAGCCGCGTTCGGGAGGTTCCACCCGATTTATGACTGAGGCGCAAATGTCAGAATTTCCCGGCGTAATCCCTGGCGGCGGCGATCTTGCCGCTTTCCTGAGCGCAAACAAAAGCGCGGTTGATGCCGCTTTGACGGATGCTGGCGCGCTCCTGTTTCGCGGCTTTGATGTGCCCAATCCGCTTGCTTTTGACGCGGCGATCGAAGGCTATGGCGAGGCGGGGTTCACTTATGAGGACTCGCTTTCGAATGCGGTCCGCACAAACGTGACCCCAAGGGTCTTCACCGCCAATGAAGCGCCTCCTTCGACCGAGATTTTCCTCCACCACGAGATGGCGCAGACCCCGCTCTATCCGGCAAAGCTGTTCTTCTACTGCGAGATCGCTCCAGGCATTGGAGGCGCGACGCCGCTGTGCCGTTCGGATTGGGTGCTGGAGCGGCTCCAAGAGCAATCGCCTGCCTTCGTCGCAAGGCTCGGGGCGGAAGGCGTGCGTTACACCAATGTGATGCCGGGGTCTGACGATGCGGGTTCTGGTCAGGGGCGCTCTTGGCGCTCGACCTTGAGTGTCGCCGATGAGGCTGCGGCAGAAGCGCGGTTGCAAGAGTTGGGCTACTCTTGGGAGTGGCTCCCAGATGGCTCACTGCGCGTGACCACCGCAGCTCTGCCTGCTGTGCGCACTCTTTCCGTTGGGCGCAAGACGTTCTTCAACCAGCTCATCGCCGCCTTCAGGGGCTGGGCTGACAGCCGCAATGATCCGAACAAAGCGATCACCTTTGGTGGCGGCGAGGCGATCACATCTGAGGACATGGCGCCCGCAATTGCGTTGGCGGATGAGTTTACCCATGACCTCGCATGGAAGGCGGGCGACGTCGCATTGATCGACAATTTCGCGGTCATGCATGGCCGCCGTCCGTTTGAGGGCAAGCGCCGAGTGCTCGCCTCGCTCATTGCCTAATCCCATCATACTGAACTTGTTTCAGCATCCATTCGCCGGCTTGGTGCGGTTGTTTCGTTATTCTTGCGACCCTTGCGAAGCCACTCGCAAACTGAGCCGGCGCAGAGTTGAACCCTGAAACACGTTCAGGATGACGAGGGAGTGCGGCGAGCAGACCACGTCCAAAAGGCGACGTTGAGTAGAACGAGCGCACCGATCAGCACCCCAAAGAGCCCGCCCGGCCCGCTCTCGCTCGCCGCGCCCACAGGTGAGAACAGCAGATAGGTCGCCACAACGCAGCTAAACAGCGTCACCGCCAGCGGCCTTGCATAGATCCACGGCGTCATGTCCACTTTCTCATTGCGGGTGAACGCCCAAGCCTTCTTGCGCGGGGCGAGCGCTCCGCAGACCAGCATGATGCCCACTTCGATCAAAAATAGCACCGCGTATTGGTGGATGAAGTGGAGCGTCACTTCTTCGTTGAAGACGAATGTGAGGAGCGCATAGGCCGTGATGTGGAAGACAATCACGATCTTCGCGCCCAATGCCGGAACGCGGGCCGTGAACAGGCCCACCATAACGATTACAATCGTTGGGATGTTGTAAAAGCCAGTGAACTTGCGGATCAGCTGGAACAGCCCTTCGGGTGCCTGCGAAAGGTAAGGCGCGACCGCGAAGGAGAACAATGCGATCACCACGCTCGCGATCTTGGCCACGCGTACAAGCTGCTCATCGGTAACCTGATCACCTTTGGCGGGCCCATAGATATCCAGCGCAAACAAGGTCGCGGCTGAATTGAGCAGCGAGTTAAACGAACTGAGCACCGCACCCAACAAGACGGCCAGGAAGAACCCGCTCATCCAAAGCGGCAGGACATCGCGGATAAGGCGCGGATAGGCCTCATCAATGCCGCCCAACCCCGGCCCATACATGTGGAACGCGATCACGCCGGGGATCATCATCATGAAGGGCACCATGATCTTGAAAAAGCCGGAGAGAAGCACCCCCTTTTGCCCCTCTGCCAATGACTTCGCGCCAAGCGTGCGCTGGATCACATATTGATTGGTGCACCAGTAAAACAGGTTCGCGAACACCATGCCGGTGAAGATCGTGCCAAAGGGTGTGGGATCGTCCGGTCCGCCGATCGCGTTCAGCTTTTCGATGTGCTCGCTTCCCAAGGTGGAGAGACCTGCGCCAAAATCGCCGCCGCCCAGCGCGATCAGCCCAAACACCGGCACCAATATGCCGATGATGAGCAATCCCGCCCCGTTGAGCGTATCCGACACTGCCACCGCGCGAAGCCCGCCAAAAACCGCATAAACAGAGCCGATTACCCCGATGACAATGACCATCATCACCAGCGCCTCAAAATCGCCAAGACCCGTCAGCGCCGGCACATCGAAGAAGGCAATCACCGCAAGGCTGCCCGAATAGAGCACGCTCGGGATCGTCACGAGGCCGTATCCCAGCATGAACAATAGCACCGACATGCGCCGGACAGTGGGATCAAACCTATCGTTCAGGAATTGCGGCAGAGTGGTGAAGGCTCCGGCCAAGTATTTGGGCAGGAACACCAGCGCCATTGCGATAGTCGCTACTGCCGCTGTCACCTCCCAGCCCATGCTCGACATATTGAAGCCGTAGGCAGAGCCATTGAGCCCGATGAGCTGTTCAGCCGACAGATTGGTGAGCAGCAGCGAGCCGGCGATGAAGGTCGCACCGAGCCCGCGCCCTGCAAGGAAATAGCCATCCTTTGTGTCCGCAGTCCCGCGCGTTTTCAGCCAGCTGATCCAGCCGACGAGCGCCATGAAGATCACGCAGCTTGCGAAGGTGTAAATGAGATTACCACCGCTCATTCTGCATCTTCCGCTAGCAGCGCGCGATAGTGATCAGCCAAAGTGTCGTTCCCAAATTCCGGCGTCGCATCGGCGTCATATCGCCCCGCCTCGCCGTCCCAGACAAGCATGCTCTCTGTCGCGTAGTACCGCGCGATCCGGGCATACTCCGCCTTTTCGGCAAGCCAGTCCGATGCCCATGCCCCAAGCGAGAAGAGCCAAGAAAACAGGCTGAAAAGACCGGAAGGAACGGAGCGGAATTTTGGCTTTAATCCTGCTGCTTCAAACAGGATTTCACCTTGCCGCTTAAGCGTAATCGCAGGCCCAGGCCCGCCGATAGGAAGGATTTGCCCGCGCCTCGCGGGGTCATCCACGCAGTCCGCGATAAAGCGCGCCAAATCCGCATCGCTTATCGGCTTGCATGCGGTGAGTTCGCCGTCGCCAAACAGAAAAAAGGTTTGCCCGAACGCACCCGCTCCACCTGTCCCGACAGAGATTTGAAGAAGGCTGTCGGCCGCACAATCGTATAAGCGATGGGGGCTTCGATCAAAGCACTCTCAAACGCCAATTTCGCATGTTGAAACGCGAGCTTTGGCTTTTGCACACAGATCGCAGAGAGGAGGACGAAATGCTCCGCCTCCACATTTTGTGCGCCTGAAAGAAGGTGAAGATTGGCTTCAAGATCAACGGCTTTCGCATCTGTGGGAGAGCCGCTACGCGAGGCGATGCAGGAGATCACCGTGTGTGGCCTAGCGTTTTCAATCGCGGAGGCGGCGCTGCCGGGATCGGATAGGTCGGTGACACAAATCTGCGCGCCCTTGAGCTCTGGAAGCCCGGCTGCACCTTCCCCTCGCACCAACGCCGTCACCTGATAGTTTCGGGCAAGGCATTCCCTCACAACAGCGCGGCCAATAGTGCCGCTTGCCCCGGCAACCAAAATGCGTTTGCGCACTCGATCAGCGGCGCGCGCGGTCACTCAGCACTGCCAACTGCTATTGCGACGTCTTGTCCTTCATCTTCAACATGCTGAGCCGCTGTGATCGTGTAGGCCCCCGGTTCCACCCGGAAATCATCTATCTCAGTGTCGAAAAAGCTCAGTTTTTCGATGGGAAGGCTAATTTCGATTCGGCGCTTTTCTCCTGCGGCGAGCGCGATTTTCGCAAAGGCTTTGAGTTCGCGCGGCGATCGTTCGACCCGGGAGGACTTGGCCGAGACATAAATCTGGACAACACAATCGCCTTCCCGCTCGCCCGTGTTAGCGACTTCGGCAGTGAGCCTTGCTGTCTCGCCCGGCAGGTAGTCGGTTTTGTCTGAGCTGATGCTTCCAATCGCAAACCGGGTGTAGGAAAGCCCAAAGCCAAATGGAAACGCCGCGGCGCGCCCCTCGCGGAGCAATTTTCGGTAGCCATGCCACAGATCATACGTGATCGAAGTCGCATCCTTGTCGAAAAACGGCAGATGCGCCTCGTTCGTCGGAACGGAAAAGGGCAGCCGCCCGGAAGGTGCGCGCACGCCGTAGACGATATCAGCCAGAGCGTGCCCGCCCTCCTGGCCCGGATACCACAGCATCATGATCCCTTTGGCCGCGTCCTTCCACTCCTCCATTACAATAGCGCTGCCGCCGATGAGGACAGCCACCACATTGGGGTTGAGCGCCGCCGCCTCGCGGATCAGATCGGCATGCTCAGGTTTAAGTCGAAGGCTGTCCCGGTCCCCTCCCCGCCCGAAAGAGCCTTGCTCAGTATCAAAGGCTTTGCGTTGGCGCCGCGAGGCATAACCCAGCATTCCCTTGACGATCCTGGTCCAGATAGGACGCATAAAGCGCTTGCCGAAAAGCCAATGAAGCCCCGGCGGCGGCGGGAAATTTTCGGACAAAGTCGCAAGGTTGGAAAGCGGCGCGATGTACTCACCTTCTTCCCGGTAGGTGTTGCCAGCAAGGACAAGAACCGCGTCGGCATCGCGCACCTTTTGCTGGGCTGCCTCGCTTTCGAGAGTATCAAAATGAGCGACGTTGCCCTTGCTCGCCGCCTCCATCCCTTCAAGCGGATGCACCGCATGATCAGGGCGGCCATCGGACGATCCGCGGTCGCCCAATGTCGGTTTGGCGGCAAGATCGCCCAGCATCACGACGTTCGCCTCAGGCCGCAGGGGCAAAATATCGCCCCCATTTTTGAGGAGAGTGATCGACTGCACCGCAGCTTCGCGGGCGAGCGCTTTATGAGCGTCGCACCCAAGGTCAGCGCGGTCATATTCCTCAATCGGTGGCAGTTCGAATTGCGGCGTAATGGCCCGCTTTAAGGCCCGGTCCAAAAGCGCTTCATCAACGTGCCCAGCGCTTACCGAAGCCTCAAGGAATTTACCCCAGACCATCGGAAACGGCATTTCCAGATCAAGCCCTGCATGAATGGCCCTTTCCCCATCGCGCACGCCGAAAATGAAATCGGTGATGACGAAGCCTTCAAAGCCCCAGCGTCCGCGCAAAATGTCATTGAGCAGCACTTTGTTCTGCCCAGCCCACTCACCATTAACCGAGTTATAGGCGCTCATAAAGCTTTGCGCCCCTGCATCCAAGCAAGCTTTGAAATGCGGCAGATAAATCTCATGAAGTGTGCGGTCGTCGATTTTCACGTCCACCTGAAACCGCGCATTCTCCATGGAATTGAGGGCATAGTGTTTCACGCAGGCAATCGCGTGACGCTGTATCCCCTGTGTCAATGCAGCGCCCATGGCCCCCATATGATGGGTGTCCTCGCCGTAAGTTTCCTGCGCTCTGCCCCATGCAGGATGGCGCAGAAGATTGATGCACACAGCGCCTGTGAGATTGCCTCCCAAAAGCCGCAACTCCTTGCCCAGCGCATCGCCAATTTGCGCCTCAAGCTGCGGGTTCCATGTCGCCCCGCGCGCCATTGTGACGGGGAACATGGTTGCCCCGCCAAACACCACGACACCGCGCGGTCCGTCGATGAACTTGAGGCCCGGCACACCAAGCCGCTCATTCGCTGCCACGGGAAAGGCATGACGATGGTAATAATCCTCCTGCGTGAGCTGGCGCATCCCATCCCAAAACTCGATATCGCCAGAGAGCATGCGCACTTTCTCTTGCGTCGAGGCTTGCGCGATGATTGCATCAATATCGGGGGTGTTCTGCACCGGGCCACATTCCTTCAGATGTCTGAGTGTCAACGAACGGTGTCGCTGTGCCGGGAGCTAAATGCAAGCCTGAGGCCGGCCTTTCCCTGACCCTTTCCCTGCTTTTGATCAGAGGGAAACACATTTGAAATCATTGAGACAGAACATCCCTCCTATCCAATTTGCACGGCTGAGAGTTCATTATGCCTGCACGCAAACGATACATCAAAATCGCAAGTGTTGGTTTTGGAACTGAACGCAGATCGCGGTTGGGGAATTAGAGGCAGCGGGCTGTATACAGATGAGATTGTCCGCGAGACGTCTGGAGAATGGACGTTCAAATCCAGGGTTGTGGCGCGGCTCAAAGATCTTAGGCCCGGCTCATTGAGTCCGGGACTGGGCGAGCTTTATGCCAGGTTTTTCCGGAGCATCATGGAAAACTCATAGCCCTTTTGCGGCCATATGTCTCGCCGCCAGATAGCCAAAGGTTAGGCCCGGTCCGATGGTGATCCCGCCGCCGGGATAAAAGCCGGACCAGATCGAATTCATATCGTTGCCGCAGGCATAAAGGCCTTCGATTGGCTGGCCGTCAGCGTCCAGAACCCGCGCATTGCCGTCACACACCAATCCGGCGGCCGATCCGATATCGCCCGGCCACAATTGGATAGCAAAAAACGGTGCCTCTTTGATCGGCCCAAGACACGGGTTGGGAGAATGCGACACATCGCCCAGATACCGGTTATAGGCGGTGCTGCCTTTGCCGAACTGCGTATCAACGCCGGTCTCTGCAAATTCATTGGCGGACGCGATTGTTTGCGCGAGGGCGCCTTGCGGAACGCCGATCTTCGACGCCAGTTCATCAACGCTCTCGGCTTGGATCAAATATCCCGCCTTGATGAGTTGATCGTAAGCCTTGGTGCCGACACGCGCCATTCCGAGGCCATATTTGGCTAAGAACACGCTGTCGCAAATGAGATGTACCGGAGCGTGCGAGCCGTCTTCATTGGCTTCAACCATAGCAGAGGCGAAGACATGGTAGCTTTCGGCCTCGTTGACGAACCTTTTGCCATCGCTGCCCACCGCAACCGAGCCGGGCATTTGCCTGTCGCCCATAAGGTGCGGGAATTGGATGAACTTGTCTTTGCCCACTTGGAGCTTCGACACAGGCGCAAAGAAGGCGTTTCTGGCGTTGCTATTGGCCACCCTTCCATTCGCCTGTTTGCCGAGTTCCAGACCATCGCCAGTGTTGGTACGAGGAGCCATGCTGAAATGGGCATCAGACGTTGGAAGGTTTGCGCGCCGCCATTCTTCACTATGCGAAGCGCCTCCGGTTGCCAGCACCACGCCGCGTCTTGCAATGATCTGATATTCGCCGTCAGCGGTCGCGGCGGTCACACCGGTTATTTGATCGCCGTCTCTGATCAGCCCCTTGGCCTGCGTGCCGCGAAACATTGGGATACCCGCGTCCAGCGCAGACTTGTACATCGCGGCAACCATTGCGTTTCCGTACACAAGCCGGGTGCCGCGCGGGTAGCTGAGCTTATCAAACGCAAACCGCGCGCCAAGTGCTGCGAGTTTGACGAAGGCTTTCGCCGAAGTCTTGACCTTCTTCATATTGGCCACGTCATCCAAAGTGACCATCAACCCGCCAAAGGCCATAAACTGCGGCAAGGGCGAGCGGATATCGGTAAAGTTCTTGCCCAATCTGCGGCCATTGAAGTGCGCCGTGTCCATTGTGCGCCCGCCCATTACCGAACCTTCCAGATCGGAATGATAGTCGGGTGAATGCTCGCGCGGGATAAAGCGCAGATGCGTGTGCGCCTCAAGGTAATCGACCGCTTCGGCGGCGGCATCCAGATAGGTTTCTATCAAATCGCCCGCATAATGATTGCCGAGCAGTTCCTTCAGATAGGTGGTCACTTTTTCACGGCTATCTTCAGCGCCCATCTGTTTTGCATGGCTGCTTCCCGGTATCCAGATCGCGCCGCCTGAAATCGCGGTGGTGCCGCCAAAGGCCTTGGTCTTCTCGATGATAACGACGTCGAGCCCTTCGGCCGCTGCGGTAAGCGCGGCGGAAAATCCAGCGGCCCCGGAACCGATGACAGCCACATCGACCTCCATGTCCGAAGACACCGAATTGATGGCTGGACCGTTTGTCATTCTGCGACCGGCTCAGGCTGTTTCTTAAGGCTGCCGGACAGTGAACCGATCAATACCGATGCCACAAATATCCCGATTGCGGCCGGGATAAGGACAGGCGCAAAGTGACCGTATGCATCGAAAGATGCGCCAAACAGCATCGGCCCAAACGCTCCCCCGATATAGAGGATCACCATGATCGCGCCGAATATCTTGGCGTAGTGTTCCCAGCCGAAAATGCGGTTGATGACATAGGATAGAACATCAAACTCCACCCCGGTGCCAAATCCCGCCAGCGCAATCGCAAAGATGATCATCGGAGTGCTCAAACCTTCAACCGACAACATCCAAAGCCCGATGGACAATGACATGATCAGCACCAATCCAACGATCCCCGGATTGAACTTGTCCAGCAGATAGCCGCCGATGATGCGGCCAATGACTACCGACACCCCAAAGGCAGTCGCGGCGGTGACTACCGCGCCCGCATCTGCGCCGCCGCTCGCCAAGATGACTTCCATATTGGTGATGAGACCCGCGACCGCGAAACCGATCGGCATATAGGCAATAGCAATCGCCCAGAACCGCCAGTCTTTGAGCGCCTTTTCAAAGGGTATACTGACCGCACCGGGCGTTTGGTTTTCGGCCTGTGCATCAGACGCGGAAGTGACGTTTTCCGGCTCCCGAAACCACATCAACACCAGCGGCAGCACAAGGATGAGCGGAAGAGCGGCAAGCCCCACATAGGCACCGCGCCAGCCAAATTCTGAGATCAATCCAGCGGTAATGGGTTTCAATAAAGCGCCGCCAAGTCCGGTGCCAAGCAGCGTTAAACCCAAGGCAAGGCCAAGGCGTTTATCAAACCACGAGGTCACCATTTTCGTCCATGTCAGCGGCAGAGCGCCAACGTAAGAAACGGCAGTGAAGGCCGCCAAGATGTAGAAAATGATGATGTTGTTCGGGATTAAAGCGTGCAGCGCGATGAACACGGACGACAAGATCAGCGCGCTTATAGTGATAAGCCGGACGCCAAATTTGTCGGACAGATAACCCACAACCGGCAGGCTCAGCACCACGGTCCCAATCGAAACCAGAGAACCCAGTTGGATCGACCCATGCGACCAGCCAAATTCGTTTGACAATTCGGGCGCGATGGCTCCTATAGTGTAAAGCAAGATGTTCGACCCGCTAAAGGCAACGCCGAGCATTGCGGTCAGCACAATCTTCCAGCCTAGAGAAAACTCATTCATGGCATGAACGCCCCCGGTCGGCTGGATAATGCACTTATGGTTCTCCCGCAGCTTTATACTCTATTTCGCCGTCGAATGTGCCAATGGCAAAGGCATCGCGGCCCTCGATCTTCGCGCGCACTTCGCCGTTTGCACCCCCTGTCAGTAGGCTGATCACTTCCTCAGCAATAGCAGATGGCGGCATCAGCGGGACCTTGGCCTGCCTGACAAGGTCAGAGAGCATGGCTGTGTCCACCGTCCCCGGACACACGGCATTGATGCGCAGTTTCGTGCCCTGATTAGCGGCTGCAACGCTGCGCACCAATTGCAGAACCGCGGCCTTGCTGGCGGCATAGATGGGATCGAACGGCGTTGCGACGAGCGCAGCACGCGAGGTGGTGACCGTAATCGCGCCGCCACCCTCACGCATCAACGGGATCAAGTGCCTAAGCCCGTAAAAGACGCCATCGACATTGACCGACATAACCCGCCGATAGGCGTCCGTGGGCGCTTTCTCAAACGGAGTGAAGGGCGCATCGGGCGGGACCGTCATGACCCCTGAATTGAGATGCGCGTAGCTCGGCGTTCCAAGCTCCTGTGCGCATCTTGAGATGGCCTCCTTCACGCTTTCTTCGCGGGTCGCGTCGCAGGGGATGAAGAGGCCCCCGATTTCCGCTGCAAGCTTCTCGCCAGCTTCTTCATTGATATCGCACACCGCGACTTTTGCACCGGCACTGGCCGCCTGCCTGACGACCTCAGCGCCGATGCCAGCAGCGCCTCCCACTATGAAGAAAACAAAACCTTCCATCTCGGCTTAGTTCAGGATCGCTGCATATTTCATCAGCTGTTCTTGGTTAAAGCCGCTGATCCCGGCTGTGCCGTCATGAGTGAGGCCGCCATCGGGATAGAAGTTGGTGCCGGTGACCCACGAGGAATCATCGGAGGCAAAGAAAGCAATAACCGGCGCGATATCTTCGGGGCTGCCCATCCGGCCAAGCGGAAAGATTTCATCGCGCACTTTCTTGGTCGCACCCACCAGCATTTTGGCCTGCTCATACGTGATGCCCTGACGCATGGCGTTTGAGGCGATGATGTGACGGCCTTCGACCGAACCGATAGCGAGGCTGTTGAAGCGGATGTTGTCGCGGCCATGCTCAATCGCCAGCGCCTTCATCAGAGCCTGAAGCGCGCCTTTGGCTGCGCTGTAAGCGGCGATATGCTTGATGCCGACATTGGCGGTCATCGAAGAGCTCACCAGAACGCTGCCCGATTTCTGCTCAATCATGGTCGGCAATGCGGCGCGAATGGGAAGCCATTGGCCGGTGAGTTCCAGCTCAAGGCAGTCAGTCCAGAACGCTTTGTCTTGCTGCAGGGCTTCTTTGACCCAAACCTCGCCCGCGTTGGAGAACACCATGTCGATGCGCCCGAATGTCTCAACCGTCTTCGCGGCAAGCTCTGCGCAGTCGTCTTCATTGCGCGTGTCGGACACCAGAGCCAGCACCTCTGCCCCCGCTTCGCGCGCCGCTTCGGCTGCTTCGTTTAGCTTGTCTTCGCGGATGTCCGAAAGAACCAGATTTGCGCCCTCCCGCGCGCAGCGCAGTGCTGCAGCTGAACCAATAGAGCCGCCGCCGCCGGTCATGATCAGTGTTTTTCCGTCCAGTCTCTTCATGGCTATATCCTTGCTAAATTCAAAAATGAGATTGTCGCTTTCCGGGCGCTACTTCAGCGCGAAACCCACGATCAGCTTGGCCGCTTCAATGACCATTTCGCGCTGCTCTTTGGGGTCCATGTAATGGGTGGCGTCAAAGTAGTGGTGCCCGGTGAAACGCTCGCCAATGGCCTCTTCCCATTGGGTCAAGTAATCAGGATGGGCGCGGTGATCCCCTATCTGGACGATGCTCAAAACGGGGATCGTTGTTTTGCGCATATCCGACGGGCCATCAGCGTGGCTGATATCGGTTGCCCATTGGCTTAGCCACGAACGAAGGCTGGTAAATCGGCCCAATCCATTGCCAGCCAAATTCATGGCGCGAATGGCGTTCACATCGCCTTTGAAATCCGACGTTTCGGCAAACATGAACGGATCGGCATTGGTCCGGTGCACGACGAAAGCTTCATCAGCGCCCGGGCCCTGTTCGGCTTCCAGCTTTGCCAACCGGTCCTTCACCCACTGCGTGATCCGCTTCATCCGTGCAGCCTGACCTGCTCTGATCTTGGCAATGAATTCGTCAGAGAATGGCGGTCCGTTGTCGGGGTTAAAAACATCAAGCGCCGGATCGGTTTTGCTGAGATCATTCTCGTCCAGCACTGAGGCATCGAGCACATTGCGCAAAGTTTGCGAGCGCCCAAGATGGTGACCAAACAAGACCAGTTTATCAGCGGGGGGAAGATGTTCGGGCAGCAATCCGCTCGGCCGCCCATCGGGGAGCTGCGTCGCGGTCAGATTTTCTGCCTGCGCCTGATAAAAGCAAAAGAGTGACGCCCCGCCGGAAAAGCCGAGCAGAATGACTTTCTCATACCCTCGCTCTTTCAAGAAACGCACCGCGGTTCCCACATCTTGGGCACAGCGCTCCATATTCAAGGTGGCATCATTGCCAACAAAGCGCGTGGCAATCGCGGCGCACGGTAGGCCCATCATCTTCATGGGCTCAAACATATAAAACCCTGCCACTGGCACGGTTGGGTGCGAGAAGATGGCGATGGTTTTGTGGTCCGGAACACCGTTATCCGGCTCATACAGATCAAGGCGAACACTTGGGTTGTTGTTCACCGCCGGAGGGTAAAGCTCAAACGGCAGCCCCTCTTCCGCTGCAAGCAGGTAGGAGTGCATCGGCAGTGCTTTGACCGCGCTCATAGCCCGATACCTTGCGACGGTTTCTCTTTGATATGCTCGATCAGCGCATCAGAGGGTTTGAGCGGCGCATAGGCGTCCACGCTAACGGCGGTGAGCTGACGACGTGCGCCTAGCTTTCGCATGGCGTTGAACATCTTGCGAATACCCTCGCTTGGACCGTGCAGCAGGCCTTGCGGGGCATGTGAAAAGATGCCGCCGGGAACGACAGGGTGATCGTGAATGAACACGGTCTCATCACAATCAATGTTGCGGTGGTTGGATGGCAGTTCTTCCGCAGTCAAATCCGCGACCGCCATTTGAGGTAGGAAGGTGACGACCATCATCTTATCAGTCTCAAACGTCGCCCATGATGACGGGGCCAGATGAATGCGGTCCGAGCTTATCGGAATGATGTCGTGGATGTTTATCTTCAGCGGGAATAGATCACCCTTCCAGCCGATCACATCCATGGGATTGGAAGGATAGAATGCCGAGGAATACTCCCCGCCATGCTTGATCCGCAATTCCCATTCATCGCGCTCAGGCCAATCATATTTTGCAACATCAGGAACCGTTACCAGCGTGGGATCGAACGGCGCATGGCGCCCGACCTGCTCGTGTTCGGAGAAACGAATGGGATCGGCGGACTGCGTGACATAGAAAACGCCGTCTGGTGTCCTTGGCATATGCCGAAATGTCGTTCCCTTCGGCAGCAAAACATAGTCGCCCGGTTCATAGTCAATCGGACCGAACTCGGTTGCAAACACGCCTTCGCCCCGGTGGACGAAATAGAGCAAATCGCCATCGGTATTGCGGTAAGCGTAGGGCATATCTTCTGCCCGGCGGCTTAGGCCAACCTGCAAATCCTGATTGGCTGCAAGCACAGTGAAATCTGCGCGCGCATCGGTGCTATCGCTGGTTTGAAACTCGGTCGTAAGCGCGCTGCGAACACCAAGACTGCCTTCGATCCGGATGAGCTCATTGGGAGAATCTTGATGGTAGAGCATCGCGGCTGGCCCGCTGAAGCCCTGCCTTCCGAACAGCTCTTCATGCATTTTCCCGACGACACCAACGCGCGCCTGACGCGGTGTCTCGCCGCGGACATGCTGGATCCAGCTTCTCTTCATTCTCGCCATTCCTCCTAAACCACCCCTGAGAGGTGATTTTGTATGGCAAATATGTCAATATGGCACGAGTGTCAAACTAGAGAAGCGAGGACTTCAAAGGGCCTTCAGCAGCGCGGCCAATCCCGACTTTCCATCCGCGTTGATGACTTCAAGCGATTGTGCCAGATCAGCTGATGCGTGCTTTACCCGATCACGCAGATCGGACTGCGGATTGGCGCGCCAGTCGGCGGCCGCGCAATCGAAAATGGCCGACGTCAGCCAAGCGATAGACTTGGCGCGCCGCTCTGGACCGCTCTTCGCCGGGATATGGGGGACAAGCAATTCCTCCAGCATTTCGCGCTGCATAGAGCGCCAGGATGCAGCGCGATCAGCGAAGTTGCGCGACGTCAGCCCCCGCTCAAGCCGCTTGCGATTGAGTTTGTCATGAGAGAAGGCAAGCGCCTGTTCGATGGTGCCGACAAGAGCAGCGGTCTCCGGTGGCAGGCCATCTTCAAGCCTCTGCACAATAAAGCGGCGCTGATCCTCAATCGCGCGGCGCACATCGAGATAGATGACATCATCCTTGGTCTCAAAGTACCGGAAGAACGTGCGAACAGAAATGTCAGACCTGTCTGCGATTTGTTCAATGGTGGTGGCCGCATACCCGCCGCCATCCTCACCGCCATTTTGCTCAAACAGCTCAGTCGCAGCTTCGATGATACGGCGGCGCTGCCTTTCACGGCGGCGCTCCGCTGGCGTCATTTTGTTTTCACCCTCAGCCATATCGGACACCTCTCTTGAGCGGAAATCCGATTGGCCCGACTGGCCTCATTGCAACTGATTTCCGGAAAAGCGCCAATTTGGCATAGATGCCATTACTGCACAACCGTGCCGGCTTGCTGGCTAATTGGAGGATAACCAAGAGCGAGATGACCGAACTTGCATCTGCCAAATGGACCATCAACCTCAGGATTGTGCACGCAGCCGCGTAAAGCAAACCCCATTGGGCAGGCTGCTGTTCGAAAGAGCACAAAGTGAGCCTGTTCGCGAAACTTGAAACGTCTTGCGTTTGCGGCTCTCCTGTCTGATTGAACGGTAATCTGATCTTCTGATCTATGCTTGCATGAAACCGATATCTGGCGTTGCGAAGCGTCCGATGTTAGGGGCTACGTAGGTTAAGTCAGACGTGCGAACGCCAAACCACTGCGCCAATGTTGAGGCATACTGATCCACGGCGATGGTTGGCAACAAGCGCCCTTGCCCAACCTGATCATCAGTTTTTACAGAGATGTGCGGCGCTGTCCCGTAGATCTGCCCTCCCTTTACGCTTCCTCCCATGACAAAGTGGTGACCGCCCCATCCGTGATCACTGCCTCGGCCATTGAATGTGAGGGTCCTGCCGAAATCGGAAGCAGTGAACGCAGTCATCTGTTTGTGCAGGCCTAGGCGGACAATGACCGAGTAGAACTGATCAAGCGCAGCATCGACCTCAGCCAGGAGGCCTTGATGTTCCTGTTTAAGGTTCGTGTGATTATCAAAGCCGCCCATCGTCACGAAGAAAACCTGCCTCGTCACCCCGAGCGCCTCTCTCGCCGCCATGACCTGGGAGACCAGTGAAAGCTGGCCCGCCAGACCGCTGCCACCTGCATAACGGGTGAAGTCTGGCACATTCTCAAGTGCGTCATTCACAAAACCGGAATAGTCGATGGACCGCGCGTTTATTGCGGCCTGATCAGTCTCTAAAACGTGTCCGCCGTGGTGGCGCAGGAGCGTATCGAGCGCATTTCCAGCCGCAGCGCTCCCATACAACTGGCTGAGGCCTTGTACCTTGGTCGCACCGCTTGAGCCCACGCGGTATGCACCCGTTTCTTGGCCGCTGAGAAAGACAGCGTTCCCGCTGGTGTTGATCGCAGTGAACATCGCGTTCTGGTTGGATGACAGACCAATGTCGCCAAGCAAGCCGCCCCAACCGGTGACAGCCCCTTCGGGCTGAAAGGCTTGCCATGTCGAGCGCTGATCGTTGTGCGAGAACAGTTTGGCCGGCCGAGGATATGCGCTCAAGTTTGCGCTGTCATACTGAGAGCGTGTGAGCGGCGCCAAGAGAGGCCCTACATTCATCACAGGTGCCATCACGCCTTCGTCGAACCGTGCTTTAAGCCGAGGCATGGAAGGGGCCAATGCAAGAACTTGATCGTCCGTCAGAACCTGCTTCTCTTTCGGCAAAAGAACCGCTGCACGAAGGTCGGCTCGACGCATTGCAACACCTTCCACGCCGCCGCGGAGCGCGGAGTACCGGTTGTAGTTTAGACTGTCATAGGGAATGAGCGTGTTGGAGTGATCATTTCCGCCTGCAAGAAAAACGCATACAAGCGCTTTATAGTCTGCAACGCCCGATTGCGCGGCAAGTTCACCAAGCCCTGCAAGTCCGAGCGCATATGCACTGCCTGCCCCTACGGCGGAAAGCGCAGTTGTTCGCCTGAGAAATGCGCGCCGGCACATTTCTTCTGCTCTTGAGATATGCATGAGCAGGCTCCTATTTTTGAATCAGATAATCGTTGCTGCACATGACCAACATCACCGCAATATGAACGCGCCTTAGTCTGCCTTCGGTTTCGTCCGCAGTCCCTATTGGTACGTCTTCGATGGCGGTTCTGATCAGGTCGCGTGTCGACGGTCTCAACTGACCGCCGGTCAGCAGCAGATCGAGGCGATCGAGAAGTGTATCAGGCGCGTCAGCGATTTCGGCCTCGGCCTCATATGCGGATGCAATGTCATCGGTCCAAAAGCCGGTGCCATCAATCGTCCGGCGCATGAAGTTGATATAGCCGGGGACTGAGTCTTCGTCGACCAACTGAAATTCCGGTGCAACAAGTCCGTTGGCCGCCGCTTGCGATCGGGGGGCGTGAATTGCGGCCGGAAAAAGTTAAAGACAGATGGTGCCCGAAATGGTGCTTGTTTCAACAATCCATCAGCAGCAAGATCTCTGATCTGCCATATGCCAGAGGGGGAACGCGCCCCAAAGGTTCGTCCCCATTGGGCATATCTCAGCATGGGTTCACGAAGTTTGCCAAAGGTGGGGCTCTCAACCCCAGCGCCCGATAATGCTTCGGGGTCAGTGATCACCGCCTTGAAGGTCGCCCCTAAGTCACCTCTAACTCCCAATCCATTGTTCTCGAAGGCTCCCGCGACCCGCTCGACATATGCGCGCGATGGGTTGCTGGTCACGAGGCGCTGTATCAACTGCGTCGCAAAGAAGGGCGCTACGTTGGGGTGCGAAAAGAGGTGATCCAACGCCAGTTTCACAGATTGCTGAGGGCCGGTGCCTGAGGGGATGGTCAGCCCCAAAAACCGCTTGGATTCAGTTGAGTGTGTGGTTCCGCCTTGCGGATCGCGCCACTGCGCCGGGTTGGAGGTCATGGGCCGCCTTGCCGTTTGGACATCAGGAACCCGGCGACCTGCACCGCGCGGATCGGGCGTCAGAACCGTACCCGAGAAGTCCAAATCGAAACCGGTAAAAACCTTGGCAAGGCCTTGGACATCGTCATTTGTGTAGGTCTCGGTTGCCGATCCCGACTTGCTTTTGAGACTTCCATCGATGTTGAGCTCGAACAAGCCGATGGTGAACAATTGCATGATTTCACGGGCGAAATTCTCGTCTGGAAGTCGGCCGATGGAGGGATCGCTTGGCATATTTCCGGCATGATCAAGGAACACACCCATTGCCGGACTGAGCGTCACAAATTCAAGCAGATCACGGAAATGTCCGAATGCGAGATCGTTTAGTCCGTCCCAATATTCGCCAACGGCTTGAGCAGGCCAGGATATATCCAAGCGATTGATTGAAACCACGAAGATTTCAGAAAGTGCGAGCGCCATGCGCATGCGAACACCGCTGCCTCCACTCATCAAATGTGACCACACCATGTAGTCGAAGAAGAAAGGGCGCTGCCAATAGGCATTGGTGTCGATTTGATCGTAGCCTCTGGTCTCGAAAAAATCCTTGGCGCTTCCATCGCTGCGGCGGGCCATTTCTCGGCTTAACCAAGTCTCAAGCCCGTCATCATTGATGGATGAGATATCGGCGTCGTTGACAGACAAATTCGCGTGCAACGCTGCCCTTGCGGCCGATCTCTGCTGTGAGGTGAGCGCTCCAGTGCTTGGCTCGGAAGGCGACGGTGTTGGTGCAGGTGTTGGCGAGACTGCACTATTTGGCAGTCCTGCGGCTCCTGAGCTTTGCGATCCGCCGCCGCCGCAGGCAGAAACGCCAGCTGCGCCTGCTGCTAAAGCAATTTTGGCTTTTGCAACGGTCCGGCTGGGCAATGCATCTGAGGAAACTCGCTCCTCATTGAGGTCATGTGTTTCAAGGTTATGATCGAACACGTCTCACTGCCCTTTATCGTTAAGGAATGCAGTAAGATGTTGATTTTATCAGCCCTGAAGTCGACCAGGTGTAATACGTATATATGATTAATGGACCAAAACAGAGGCAATTGTAAAGCAGCGTACAAATGTTACTTGCAATGCAATCTGACGAATAAACGTGCGAATACATATACCATTAGATGTGATTTTTTATTTTGATGCCACAGTATTCCACTGCCTAAGTCACTTTACGTAGTCTTGGGAACATTAAACAGGGGCCGCATGCAAAGAGTTATATCCAAGGCCGATCAGGTTGAAGGTCCTGAAGCAAGTGACCTGATGGTATGAGAGGCGTCAGTAAGCGCCTTTGAGGGCAGGAGCAGGCCGCTCAATCAGCAATTAGCAGCCGTCGTCCTCGCCTTCTCCTTTGCACGCTTCTTCTGCCCAAAAGTCGTCGTTGCCAACGCCGGTTACAGGATCATCGATCAACGCAATCTCTGAGGTGTCTATGTCTCCGGGTAAACTAATAAGGCCAAATGCTTGGAGTTCTAACATTGCAGGGGCCTCGATCGCTGGCTCCTGACTATCCGCCAACGCTTCGACCACATCCCGGGTCTCAGAAATGGATTGTGCAAGGTCGCCCTGAGTTTCGGGGGGAGCGGAGATGATGAAGGAACCGGGGAAGGTGTGGCCGTGGGTGGCGGTGTAGGCGAAGGTGTCGGCGCAGGCGTCGGCGTTGGCGCGGGTGTCGGCGCAGGCGTGGGCGCAGGCGTGGGCGCAGGCGTGGGCGCAGGCGTTGGAGCTGGCGTGGGCGTAGGCGCCGGTGTCGGCGTAGGGGTAGGCGCCGGTGTCGGCGTAGGTGTAGGCGTAGGCGTAGGCGTAGGCGTAGGCGTAGGCGTAGGCGTAGGCGTAGGCGTAGGCGTAGGCGTAGGCGTAGGCGTAGGCGTAGGCGTAGGCGTAGGCGTAGGCGTAGGCGTAGGCGTAGGCGTAGGCGTAGGCGGCGGTGTGGGCGCTGGTACTGTTGCAGCAAGACAATTAGTGGGATTGCTCAACAGGCAGCCGTTGACGGTGGAGTTTGCAGCAAATGTGCTCGTCACATCGGTCTGGGCAATTGCGCCAAGACCCGTTTCGCCGTTCACCACGCCGTTTATGACAATCGGTTGAATTGTTCCGCCGCTATCAGAGATCAAAAGAGAATTGACGGTTATACCGCGCCGCCCGTCATTGCCTGTACCGGGCGAAGTGTTCTGGATGAACACCTGACTGGCGACGGTGTCGATTTTGAGCGCATCAGCGCGCAAAATACCCTCTGGCCGCTCGACCCCGTCGCTGATCGCCAAACGCGCATCCACATCGAATAGATCCATACCTTGGATATCAGCAAAGGCGGCATCTGTCGCGGCGACCAAATCGCTTGCAACAAGGTCAATCATGCCGGTAATTCCCCCATTACCGTCAAGCACATGAAGGCCGCCGGCCGCGCTATCAATCCGCAGTAAATCCTGGGCCTCAGCGCTCAGCACTGTCGCCAAAGTGGCATTTGTGACCTCGACATTGCCATTGATGACAATATCATCGCTCGACTGGAAAATGAGATCGCCAGTTTGGCCGATGTTCTGATCAGATGCGCTTGACCCATCGCCTGCGACCACGTCGAGATCAGCGACACGGATCAGAGCATCGCCGCCCGCAGAGACTGGGACCACCCTAATCAACACGCTACCGGCGGAGTGGATGCGCGAAAACTCGTCATTGTCGATTTCGAACACGCCCGAATTGCTGGCCGAGCCGCCGATGGACGCCTCGTTTTGCGCCGTAAGTGTTATGCTTTGGGTGAGGGTCGCATCACCCAGGGCGCCATTGCCCGAAATGGCGATGTCATTGGCGGCCACATCCACATTCGCGCCCACTGCAAATGCATCAATCGTAAGCATCCCGCCTGCATCAATCGAAAGGTCGCCATCGGCTGAAATCTGGCCGCTCAGATCCAGATCATTGGCAGAGGAAAGCGCGGCGTCCCCTGCGGCATTGGCGGACTGGATCGCGAGGCTGCCATCTGTTGCCACATTGATCACTCCTGCTGTCGCAGTCGCATCAAGCGTGAGGTCGCTTGCGGTCTGGATCGTGACGGCATGACCCGAAGCGGTCACAAGATCATCGACAATCGCATTGCCGGTGATGGCAACGGTGCCATTGACCGCGGTGAGGAGGACACTTTGCGTCTCAATTTGGCCAATTGAAACGCCCATATCGCCCGAGATACGGGTGAGCGTTGCTGCGTCTCTGACAGATTCCAGATTGGCCGCGCCGCCTGCATCAATACTCACGCTCTGATTGGAGACCAAGGTTGAGCCTGCCAGCGCGGTTACGTTTCCGCCTGCATCAATGAGCAATTGACCGTCAGCGACCAGCGTATCGAGCGAATTGGTGTTGCCAGAATGGCTAATCAGGAGATTGTCTGCGACATTGAGATCGGCGGTCCCTCCAACGATCAGTTGCGCATCCCCTACAGGCATAATGCGTGCGTCGCCCGAATTGGCGTTCAGCGTCAGATTGCCTTCGATATTGCCGCTGTTGATTGCCGCGCTCGCGCCTGTGATTGTGATGTTGGCGGCGAGATTGGCCTCATCAACCGCCGCATCACCGGCGGCGGTGACATTGATTGCGCTGGTATCGGATGAGACGAAACCTGCATCAATGCTGCCGCCTGTGAGGGTGAGCCCATCCTGCGATGTCGCGCTACCAATCGACAGCGTGCCGCCTGCGGTGAGCGCAATCGCATCGTTCCCAGTTGCCGCTACGTTCCCAATAGACGTGTCGACAGAGCCGCCCGTAATGTTTCCGCTTGCAGTCAAAGTGAGATTACCGTTGCGCGCGCTCGCACTTTCGAACGTGAGGTTCCCTGACACGTCGAGAATAAAAGCATTGCCCGTTGTAATGGAGCCAAAGGTCACATTCCCGGTCGCATCAAGGTTGGCCGTGCTGTCCGATACAATAATGCCTGTGCCGTTAATGTCGCCGTCCTGCGCATCAAGCGTCAGCCCTGAGACATCAGCATTGTTGAGCGTGACGTTCGCGCCCCGGATCACGGTGGTCGCAGCGGAGTTGGCGGTGCCGACCTCGGCGTCTCCTGTGGCAATGGCTGACACCGAGCCAAATTCAGAGGAGATCAACCCCGCATCAATGCTGCCGCCTGTGAGCGCGAGCCCATCCTGCGACGTTGCACTACCAATCGACAGCGTTCCTCCTGCGCTGAGCGCTATGGCATCATTCCCTGCCGCTGCGACGTTTCCAATAGACGTGTCGACAGAGCCGCCGATAATGTTTCCGCTTGCCGAAAACGAGAGGTTCCCGTCGCTAGTGCTGGCGCTGTCAAAGGTAAGGTCCCCGTTCACATCAAGCGTAAAGGCGTTCCCTGCGGTGATGGACCCAAAGGTGATATTGGCAGCGGCGTCCAAATTGACGGTGCTATCGCTGGTAATCACTCCGGTGCCTTTGATGTCGCCTGTGGTCGCATCAAGCGTCAGCCCTGAGACATCAGCATTGTTGAGCGTGACATTCGCACCCCGGATCACGGTGGTTGCAGCGGAATTGGCGGTGCCGACCTCGGCATCGCCTATGGCAATGGCTGACACCGAGCCAAATTCAGAGGAGATCAATCCCGCATCAATGCTGCCGCCTGTGAGCGCGAGACCATCCTGCGACGTTGCGCTCCCAATCGACAGCGTCCCGCCTGCGGTGAGCGCAATGGCATCGTTTCCAGTAGCCGCTACATTTCCAATAGACGTGTCGACAGAGCCGCCCGTAATATTTCCGCTTGCCGAAAACGAGAGGTTCCCATTGGCCGTGCTGGCATCGGCGAATATAATGTCGCCGCCTGCATTCGCGCTAACGGCATTGCCTGCTGCAAGAGTGCCAAAAGTGATGTCGCCGCTGGCATCAAGGTTGGCGATCTGAGCCGCATTAATAGGACCTGTGACATCCAAATCACCGGCATTGGCGTTGAGCGTTAGGTTCGCGCCCACATCAATGTCGCCCACTTCAATGCGGGCGGCGATCACATTCGCGCCGTTTGCGCCTGTAAACAGGCTCGAAATGATCGCTTCATTGGCCGATGTGACGTTGACAGCGCCAAAGTCAGAACCGATGTCGCCCGCATTAACCGTTGAACCGCTCAATGTGAGGCCGTCCTGCGCCAGCGCTGTAGCGATTGAAAGCGCCCCGCCCGCTTGAAGTGAAAGCGCGTCATTGCCTGTAGCATTGGTGGTCGCATCGGCGGTTGCCGCCAAACCGCCGGTAAGGTCGCCGCCCGCAACAAAAGTCACATTGCCATTGGTTGTATTGGCATTGTCGAAGGTGATGTCGCCGCCTGCATTGGCGCTAAACGCATTGCCTGCTGAGATCGTGCCAAACGCGATGTTGCCAGACGCATCAAGGTCAACCAATTGGACCGCATCGACCGAACCGGTCAGATCCAAATCACCATCGATCGCGTTGAGATTGAGGGAAGCGCCCACATCAATATCGCCCACCTCGATCCGGCCTGCTGAGACCGATGCACCGTTGAGGCCAGTGAAGATGCTGCCAACGATCGCTTCATCGGTCGATGTGATATTGATCGCGCTGAAATCGGATGAAATTTCGCCCGCATTAACGCTCGAACCGCTCAAAGTGAGACCGTCCTGCGCGCGCGCTGTATCAATCGAAATCGCTCCGCCTGCATTGAAAATCAGCGCGTCATTGCCACCCACATTGGTGGTTACATCGGCCGTCATAGCCGAGGTTCCTATGATGTCGCCGCCAGCTGTGAATTGCAGGTTTCCGTCGGTCGTGCTCACCGCATCAAAGGTGATGCTGCCCCCGGCGAGTGCAGTAAACTGATTTCCAGCTTCCAAAGTGGCTAAGGAGATATCGTCGGCAGCCGTGATAGCGATGCCAGAGCCCACATTGACGGTGCCTGTGATCGCAATGCTTCCACTTGTGCTGAAACGGTTGCCCACTGAAAGAAAGCCGTCAGCGACGACTGTGCCAAGGGTTGCATTATTCGCGACAACGCTAGCATTTGTCGCCGCGTTAATCTGATCGATATCAGCGCTTACTGTGTTGGTTACAGTAACGGCTCCAAGGTCCGAGATTAGCGTGCCTGCATCCACGCTACCGCCCGCAAGCGTCAATCCATCTTGCGCGCGCGCGGTGCTAATCGTCAGTACGCCGTCAGCAGTTAGGTTCAGCGCATCATTGCCACCCACATTGGTGGTCGCATCCGCCGTCATGGCAAGGACGCCAGTGAGGTCACCGCCAGCATCCAAGATGAGATTGCCCTCGGTGGTGCTTGCCTGATTGAAGTTCAAATTGCCGCCTGCAAACGCGCTGAAGGCATTGCCGCCTGCGATCGTATCAAACGCAATATTGTCGCTTGCAACTATGCTTACCGTGGAGCCAGCGTTCAGGATCGTCCCCTCGCTTGCTACAAAGTCCCCGCCATTCGCGCGAACCGTCAATGCGGTGCTGGTGTCGATCGAAACCGTGTCCATTGTGTTGTTGGTATGGGTGATGAAGATATTGTCTGTGGCTTGCAGGACCGTCGCGCCGTTGACGATGATCTGGCCCGTCCCATCCAGGTCGATGACTAGATCGCCGGTGACACTAAGCTGCAATCCACTGTCAAAGTTCAAAACTTCGCCGTCGTTTGCCGTGAGGTCTGCGTTACCCGCCGATTGAAGCTGAACAAAGGAGGTGAGATTGGCATCTTGAAGCGTGATGTTGGCTTTCGATGATTCCCCGGTTGAAAGGGTAATGATGCCGCCTTCCGAGGATGCCGATGTGGCTGGCGCGCTTCCAACAGACCCGCTGACCAACAAGTTGATCGCATCATTCTTGGGTATGGCGACAAAGGCGATATCCGGCCCCGGGCCTTGCGGGCTCAGACCCGTGCTGGCGGCGCTGTCCCCATGGACAATGCCGGTTGCATCCGATGTGCCCACATCGACTGTGATGCCGAACAGGCCGTGATCAATCGACAAGGTCGTTTTCTCCGCTGCGACGTAGGAGATCGAGCCATCGGCCATGACCACCCCGTGCTGCTCAACCCGGGGCGCGATCAGGGCGACATAGCCATTGGCGCCGTGAGCCGCGATCTGTGCGCCTTCATCGACACGAATGAGGCCATCGCCCGAGGGCGCACCTGACAGGCCAATGGTGCTGCCTGCACTGCCAAACGCCTCAAGGTCGGGCGCATTGGTGGTCAGCAGCAAGCTTCCCACATTGATCGACGCGTCCTGCCCCACGATTAGCCCGCCGCTGCTGTAGAACCAGACATTGCCGCCGATCCCGCCGCCAGCAACCGTCGATGAAACCGAACCATCAAGGCGAACGGCGCTGTCAAAACCGGGTGTGAAAACCCGGTTGAGGACGGTGTAGTCAGACAGCGCTGAGCTGAAGGTTAGGCGGCCATCCTTGCCCAAAAAGGTGACCTGCCTCCCTTCGCCGCCCGATGCAAAGGTCATCCAGTCTATGATTGCCGATTGGCCAAGAACGCGCACTTCGTCGACCAAAGCCGAGGCGCGAAAGTCAATTTTTGAGCTGTCGAAACTTGCATCCGCTCGGACGTTGATCCCAGACTTGGCCGTATTATTGCTGGTGATCGGGCCATTCACTGATCCGTTCACTGAACCTATTACTGGCCCGATCCGCTCAGAAGTCGGAGCGCTGACCTGAGGCATCTGAGGTGATCTGTAAGAACCAGTGCTTTGCACCGCAGGCGGAACACGAAGTTCTGAAAGCCGCGCTTGTGCGCCTGAGCGGTCTAGCTGAGAGATTTGTGGTCCGGTTTGCCAGGCCTGAGCTGCGGCGGCTGGCGCTCGAACTTGCGCTTGCGCACCTTGTGCCTGTAGCCCTGCAGCAAGGGCGATGCTGCTGCCCACGGTAAGGATAGCAGCGCGCAATCGCGCTGTGCGCAGGCCCTTGCATTGGGCACGATCGCGATTTGAATTTGGTTGCACCTTGCTGTCCCCCCAGACTGCGTAAACTCTGCATCGCACAAATTGCGCCGTTGGTCGAATCTGGCACTCGTGAAGGGCCGCCTCGGCAATGATGCTCTCAGTGGGCCCATCACTTCGCCGCCAAATGCTCCGACAGGAGGCGAGCCGCTAAGAAGTGCTCAAAACCGTTCAATCAACACGGCCCTGGTTGCAAACATCGGCACAGCCATGCGCCGTGCCGAGGACGGAAACCCAATTTGCATGAATAACTCTGAGAAAATGAGATGTCGGTATATCGCGAATGATTCTTACTTGCAACACTATTGACTCTCATTCGCAATAACTGCAGGTGGAGCAGATCAGGCATCGGTTCAGGAGGGATCAAGGGGTGAAATTTCGACTAGGAGGCACTTCGCGGGTCGCGATCAGCAGCGCGTTGCTGTTGTGCAGCGCACAGGCGGCGTTAGCGCAAGATCAGGAGGCGTCAGAGGAAGCGGTGGATGAGCCGGTGATCACTGTCACGGCGACGCGTAATCCAACATCAGCTTTCGATTTTCCGGGTCAAGTGTCTGTGGTGACACGCGATGTGATTGAGGACTTCAATCCATCGACACTCCAAGATGTGTTTCAAGCCATTCCGGGGGCGCAGTTTGATTCCGGCCCACGGCGGACTGGCGATGCTCCGACCATACGTGGCCTTAGCGGTAATGGTGTGCTTATCTTCCAAGATGGGGCGCGGCAGAGCTTCGTCTCTGGCCACGATGGGCGCTTCTTCATCGATCCAGAGCTTGTCCAGACTGTGGAGGTGGTACGCGGACCAAGTTCAGCTCTTTATGGCTCTGGTGCGCTTGGCGGTGTTATTGCGACCAGCACCGTATCTGCGAGAGACCTGCTTGAGGATGATGAGACGTTCTACCTCAAGCTCGGCACAGGCTTCCAATCGGTCAATGACGAGTTCCGTGCGAGCGTCACTGGCGCTGGTCAATCCTCTGACGATACTTGGGATGTGCTTGGTCATTTCACCTATCGCAACTCCGGCAGCATCGAATTGGGAAGCGGCGACCTTCTGCCTGCCGATGACGATATCACCTCGGGGCTGTTTAAGGTAACTGTGCGACCCAATGACGCATTTGAGCTTTATGCCTCTTATTCGCGCTACCAAGCCGACTCGACCGACCCGCAAAACCCGCAAGGCGTCAATCTCGCCGGACCAGGCAACGCTTTGGTTTTCCGCGATGCGCGTAATGACACTGCGCAGTTGGGCCTGAATTTCAATCCGGCGAGCGATGCGATCAATCTCAATGTTGTCGGCTACTACAGCATCAATGGCGTTGAAGAGGACGAGGTGGAAGACCCGCGCATCACTGATCGCGAAGTTGAGACCTTTGGTATCACCATCGACAACCGTTCGCGCATCACGCTTGGCGATAATTCCTCTCTCACTTTCACCTATGGCGGCGAGTACTACCGCGATGAGCAGGTCGGGCTGGATACGGACACCACTGATGGAACGCGCGGCGGTGTGCCCGATGCGGAAACAGAGTTTGTTGGGCTGTTCCTTCAAGCGGAATTGACCCTTGCCGATGGTATCCCGGGAGAATTAAGCGTCATTCCCGGTATTCGTTGGGACAACTTCGACTCTACTGCCGATGGCGAGACATTCGAAATCGACGACGATGAGTTCTCGCCCAAGCTAGGTGTGTCATACAAACCGATCCCCGAACTGCTGTTCTTCGGGAATTGGTCGCAAGGCTTCCGTGCCCCGTCGTTCAATGAGGCTTTTGCCGATGGCGTGCATTTCTCCATTCCCAATCTGACGGCTCCTCCAGGCCCCTTTGGTCCAACCTTTGTGCAGAACCTCTTCATCGGTAATGAGGATTTGCAAACCGAAGAATCCGAGACATTTGAGTTTGGTGCAGGCCTTGATCTCAATGGTATCTTCGGCTCATCCGATAGCCTGTCGATCAAGAGCTCTTATTACGAAAGCGATGTCGACAATTTGATTGGACTTGATGTTAACACGCCGCTTGGCTGTTTTGTCCCAAGCCCATTCGTGCCGCCGTGCGGGTCAGGCGTGGAGTTCGGCAACACCAGTCAGAATGTAAACATCGCCAATGCTCAGATCGATGGGATAGAGATCGAGTTCAACTACAACTCAGAATATGTCTACGCGCGCGGCCACTTCTCGACCATTGACGGGGTGAATGCGGACACTGGAGAGTTCCTCGAAGGCGTCCTGCAACCTGACATATTCTTTCTGGATGCAGGCATTCGCCTTGGTGATAGCGGCTTCCGGCTTGGTGCTCGCACGACCATTGCGACTGAGTTCGATGAAGTGAACACGGACGTTGAGGTTCGTGACGACTTCATCGTGAGCGATATCTACCTCGTCTACCAACCGGACACCGGCCCTCTCAAAGATTTTCGCGTCGATATCGGGATCGACAATGTTGGTGATGCTGACTTCGAAGTGGTCAATGCTGGGGTCAGCCAACCCGGCGCGAATTTCAAAGCGGCCATTTCCTGGTCGCGCGGTTTCTAACCAATCAAACAAAGGGATAGAGCAATGAAATTTACGGCACGTACTCTTGGCCTATTGGGCTCAACACTTCTCTTCTTTGGCGCAGCTCCCACTCCAGCGCTGGCGGACGATCCTATTGAACGGTCAGTGGCGGATCATCAGGCCGCATTTGAAATGGATCGCGCATCCATCCTATCTATGGCGGGTGACTACAAAGTCACGTTCGACATGCAGGAATCGACCGCGTGGCTCGAAGGCTATGAACCGCTCGATCGCAAAATCTCAGGCGGGCACGAATCCATCCGAGTGATCGAGGACACGGGAACTAAGATCGTGCTCCAACACCTACTCGTCGTTGGCTCTCCAGACCAACCCTTCGTGGTCAAGCACTGGCGGCAGGACTGGGAATATGAGCCCACGCAAGTGTTGGCCTATTCGGGAGGCGAAACTTGGGAGCTAACCGAAGTGCCCGAGCGTCTGCGCACAGGTCGTTGGTCTCAGACCGTTTATCAAGTTGACGATAGCCCGCGTTACGCCGCTTGGGGCGAATGGCAAAAGAGCAATGGTATCACCCGCTGGCGCTCAAGTTGGACCACGCGTCCTCTGGCGCGGCGCGATGCCACACGTTCACCAATCTACGATCACTATGTTGGCATCAATCGCCATCAACTGACGCCCAGGGGTTGGATTCACTGGCAAGACAATACGAAGATGATGCCCGCTGAAGATGGCAGCGGTGAAATGGTGCCAGTCGTGCAGGAATATGTACTCAACACCTACGAGCGTTTCGATGATTACAACGTCGCAGCGGCAGACGCTTACTGGGCAGCCACTTCAGACTATTGGGCTGCAATCCGCACGCAATGGGATGCTCAAGCTGAGGTCAATGGGGGCATTACCATTGCACAGGAAGCCAACTACGGCACCACAGTCGCGCAAGAGTTACTCAGCATGGCTGATGCGATCCAAAAGGGTGAAATGAGCTCAGATGACGCGATTACAAAGGCCATTGCTTTGATCACTGAGGGTACGATCAGCAAGGGTGGCTAACCGGTTCCTTTCCCTCCGTGACTTCGGGCACAATCGATTGCAGCACATATCGACTGAACCCTTTTTTCGGGTTCAAAGCATTGCGTTGCTTGTCAAAATGGGAGCGGAAGGGACTAATCGGTGAAGGTCAGACTTTGGGTCGTTGGCGGTCTGTCCGGTTGTGGTGCATTTCGGTCGAAGAGCCGACATTCCGTTACCGCCCACAAGAGCGGTTCCGCTGCTTTTTGGAGGTCTAGCGAAAGTGCTGACATCTCACCAAGCGTTTATCCTTCAGCGAGAGGCGAGGCAGTTTGGGCTCAACTAGAAGATATCGATACATACAGAGAAACTCATTTAGTTGGGCATCTAAGCAACTAGAGTTTTATATGAAACGACGGCAATTTTGATCGCAGTAAGCGGTGCTGCGTGCGTAATCGTTGGAGCAGGTGCCGTGGTCAGCGTTCGAGATATCGAAACGGATCGGGAGTGCACATTTTTGGCGAGATCCTAATCTGCTTATACAGCACCTCTACTGCTCTCAGTCCGCTGGAGATGCGCTGCTCTCAGAGGCATTCACGGGTCTTGAACTCACCAAGTGGGAGAGCGTGTAATGGCGTTCAACGGTCCCACAAACAATCCCCCCGACCGCAAGGGCTGCGTGATACTCTTGCTCCGTGCTTATCCAGAAACACCAATGGTTTTAAGGGTGCGCGGTTTAATATTCGTCAGCGCATTGACTCCGGCACTTTTATTGATCGCCCGCTTTATCCAAGGACAGAGTAAGTATGTGTTTACTGTGATACCGGAGCGTAATCTTATGCTTTCCCCTGTGTGCAAAGTTGTCACCGCACTCGTGCGGAGAGATTTTCCCGATTTTATTTAGAACTGCCTTGATTTCCAAAATTCGTGCTTCAAAATAAGAGTTTGGGGTCGAGGGGAATCACGTGGGGTCGCAGCCACTTTCGAATTTGCTACACAAGTTTGCTCGGTCATGTTTGATTGCGTGCTCGACTGCGTCCGATTTCCGTGTTGTTTTCCGAGGAATCCAAGAGAAAGAAGCGCGATGAGTGATCATGTTTGGGTAAGTTCTCTATACAAAAGCGGAACGCTAAACCGCCGATGGGAAATTGACCTTTTTCATGATGGCAATAATTATGACGGCTCTTTGCTATTTGCGAATGAGAGCGGTGAGCCGATCTCAAACAAGCATCGTCCTCACAAGATTTGGGCGAATGATGAAGATCCGCCGATCAACAAGCTGCCAGCGGTATTTGATGTTGGATACGCAATTCTTGTCTCTGAAGGGGCCGAAAAAGTCTTCGAAGGCTTTGATCTAGGAAAGGGTGGTCTTTGTCCGATGGATAAAGGGATTTTCCAGGCGGATCAAACAACGCCTTATGCGACGAAATATTCCAGCTGGGTGATCGGGAACAAGAAGAGCGCGGTTCGACTTGATGAGACTTCTGCCAAAAGAAAGCTCAATCCCTCGGGAAATGTCTGGCATCTTACGCAAAATGACATGCTGGCTGACGATATGGTCGCCGTTTCGCGTGATGCGTTGGATGGTCCTGACCAATGGGTGGATCCGCTTCTCCAGGGCTCCTTGTTTCTCAGTCAAAAGCTGGGTGATGCAATTATGGATGCTGGCCTCAAAAGGGCGTTCTTCCTCCATCGCTGTCTCGTAGTCTGATTGTCGCAATGGGTGCACTATGACCGAAGTACCAGCAAAACCGGGTATGTTTGGGCAATTTCAGATCGAGCATAATCTGCATAGATAACTTTTTGAGGGCGAGATTGGTAAGGCTCTCGAGAAGGCTGGATACCGTGCCGACGATATAAGTAATCGGCGTGCTTTGTTTGCTGATTTGCAAATTGTGCCGCTACTGGAAGAATTGCCTGACGATGACCCGGTGAAAGCCCTGTTGCGCGAGGCGCGTAGGGGTGCAGTGTTTCATCGTGTCGGCGACCTCGAGGTTGCCGACGGTTTTCAGTCGTAGAAGAATGGTTTTCAGCGCGAGCTTATTGACGATTGGTTTATTAGATCGAGGCCCGATTACGATGGTCCTTTCACTAGGCTTACTAAAGGTGCATTCCAACTTAGTGTGGATTAGCTGAGCAAATTCAGAGACGATCTCGCTGCTGGTTGTTCTTTTGATCGCGCAACGCTTGATTTGCCGGACAAAGGTGCTGCTGCCATAGGTCATGCTTCCAACATGACGCCATTCGGCAACAAAAGGCCCAAATATCCAAATGAGGATGATGAAGGGCAATTGGAGTGGGGTCGCATCCAGTGACAGGGCTATTGAGATTTGATCGCGCGAACCGCGTCGGGACCAGTTTCAGACCTCGAGGCCAAATACGCACCAGCAAGCGCAGGTCCTCGCAGAGTTTGTCGGATCGCTTGATGAGACGTGGCGCGGGGCAGAGACCGATGTCGAACGCTTCGAGCTCTTCCGGTCTCTCACAGAAGAAGCTCGCTCAGCCTGGCCCGGTCATGTTGTATCACGTTCGTTGGTTGCGAGCCTTGCCTGTGTGTCCATCGTTAGACCATTTGGCACAAGTTTGAGTTTGGGTTAGCGGAGGGTTTGCCTCGTCTTGTTGGTTGATATTATGCGGCTAGCTTGCGGTGTTACAAGCGCCGATGTTGGATGGTCTTTCATTTGCTCCTTTCTCGTTGTTTGATGATGTCGTCAGCTCTACCGAAGTAGGCGCCGGCAGGAGTTACATTGTTCAGGCTCTCGTGATAGCGGTGATGGTTGTAATGCTCGATGAACGTTTCGATCTGGACCTCGAGATCGCCGAATAAGTTGTAGTTCTCCAGCAGGATGCGGTTCTTGAGCGTCTGATGCCCCATAGGACTTTAGCGCTCGATCTTGCCCTGCGTCTGGTGATGAAACGGAGCACCGCGAACGCGGCTCATGCGGTCTGCCTCGATGTAATCGGCTAGCGCGCCTGCGATGTAGTTGGGGCCGGTATCACTCAGCAGCCTTGGTTTGTGTTTGATGCTGACGGGGAACAGTCGGGCTAAACTCTGTTTTTTTGATTGGCCTGCAATACGAAAAAAAGACTGTCATTCTGAGCCAAAAGTGTGCGGTATCTGTCAGCTGCCGCGCCAGATTCCATAACAATCCGATATGGTCGCCAACTCACCGAACTTTTCAAATTTTTACCATTCATTCACGTGTTTTGCCGTAGTTGTTAGTTAATGTTGGTCGCAAATTGACAGTACATCTTTGGTGAACGGTGCGTTTTTCTAAACAGATTCGCACAAGTACCTCACGTCTACGCAAGTTGTGCCAACAACTGTAGTCTTGGCCTGTACCAGGGCTCAAAAGCGTTTGAACGAGGGGTCGCAAAAGTGTTCGGCAGGGGTCGTGTTCGGTCAATTCTGACTGTTGGTTCAGTGCTCGCGTGGGCAGCAGGCGGCACAATTGCTCCTGCTTATGCGCAAGATGTTGTCCCGGAAATCAACACTCAAGCCGATATAGAACAAGCAAGGCTGAGGGCGCAGCGAGAAGCTGCTGAACGCGAAGCGCGGCAGCGTGCGCCCGTCGCCGATCTGGACGGCGCACCGACTTCTGTATTGGGAGAATTTCCGCAAGAAGAACAGTGCTTCACCCTCAATGAAATTCGTGTGGAGGGTGCCGATCACAGCCGTCTGCGCTGGGTCGCCCTCTACCTTTCAAGTTTTGCCGGGCGCTGTGCAGGCTCAGCCGGGCTCGACTATATTCTGCGCGGCTTACAAGCAGAGTTTCTTGATCGGGGCCTGGTGACGACCCGAGCAGGACTGCCCGAGCAGAAGCTCTCTAGCGGTGTTCTCAATGTGCTGGTGGTGCCGGGTTTTGTCGGTGATGTTGAAGTCAATGGCGAGGCGCGAAGCTTCCAATGGGATGTGGCCTCCCCTGTCGATAAAGGGGATATTGTTGATCTGCGAGCACTTGAGCAAGGGCTTGAGCAGATGCGCCGGATCCCAGTGGCGCGAAGTCAATGTCGATCTGGTCCCCGGTGATGCGCCAGGTGAAACCATTCTTGCTGTAACCAGCGAGCAATCGAGATACCTCACCGGATCAATCGGAGTTAACTCCTTTGCAGGCGATGCTGTTGGTGATTGGCAGGCAAACGCCCAGCTGGCGGCAGTCAATGTGCTGGGCGCGTCCGAGATATTCAGCGTCTCATATAACCGACGTTTGTTTGAACCTGATCTGCCCGGTGACAGCGAGGGGTATTTCGCCAGCCTTTCGTTCCCGCTGGGCTGGTGGACATTTGGCGTGTCGGGCTCAGCCAATGATTACAGTCAGACCGTCGAGGGAGCCGTGCAAAACTTCGACACCTCCGGCCAGTTAAGAACAGTGTCAGGCTTTGCTGAGCGGGTTGTCGCGCGCAGCCAGACTAGTCGCACAGCCTTGCGCGGTTCGCTGACGCGCAGATGGGCACGCAACTTTATCGAAGATGTTGAGATATTGATCCAACGTCAGGATATCACTGATCTGACTGTTGGAGTGCTCGACCGCAGGTTCTTTGGTGATGTGGAAGTCAATAGCTCCTTATCCGGGCGTTTTGGTCTTGGAATATTGGGCGCTCAGGATGAACCTGACAGCCGCCCGGACGCCCTGCCCTCAGCACGCTACCGGATTGCATCTTTTGATCTTGCGGCCAGGGTGCCCCTGTCTCGAAATAGCTTTTTCGCCAATTGGAACAGCATCTTGAACGCGCAATTCAGCGCCCGAAACCTGTTCGGCGCTGATGCAATTTCGCTCGGTGGGCCTTTTACAGTGAGAGGTTTTGATCCCGACGATGCACTGATTGGGCGCAGCGGTTTTCTAACGAGGCAAGAGGTTGAGGGCCGCTTGGGCGAGCATTTTTCACCGACAGCCTTTTTCGATTTTGGCACGGTCAACGGCGAAGAATTGATCGCAGGGGCCGGCGTGGGGCTGCGGGTCGCATGGCAGGGGCTGAGGCTCGATAGCTTTGCAGCCATTCCGATAAAACGCGCAAATTTTCAAGGAAATGACATCCGTTTCGGGCTGTCTGCAAACTGGGGTTTCTGATGAAAAAATCCGCCCATATACGTCGTCCCAATACTGCAAAAAAGCGGTTGGGTTACTTTACTGCGAGCCTGATGCTGGCAACCGCGATGCAGCCCCCTACCGGCTTCATCGCCCATGCTCAGGACAGTGGTGCCGTATCCGCGCCCCCCGTCGTCATCGCACCCCAGCAGCGCACGTCATCCACCCCGCAACGGGATGTTGGCGCCAATGGAACACCGATTGTTCGCATCGCGGCACCAAACCAAAATGGCGTAAGCCACAATTCCTATGATCAGTTCAATGTCGATCAACGCGGCCTAATCCTCAATAACAGCCGCGATATCGTCGCCACGCAGCTTGCAGGATTTATCGACGGCAATTCCAATTTGGCGAATGGTGAAGCATCGCTCATCATCAATGAAGTGGTTGGAGCGTCACCGACCACATTGGGCGGTTTTATCGAGATCGCCGGGAGACGCGCTGAACTGGTGATTGCCAATGCCAATGGCATCACGTGCGATGGGTGCGGTTTCATCAATTCAGGACCGGTCAGCCTTGCTGCTGCAACTCCGCGTTTTGGTGTGGATGGGCAGCTTTCTGGCTTCGGTCTCGGCGCTGGTGTCCTCAATGTGGAAGGCGCGGGGCTTGATGCCAGCAATCTCCGGCTGCGTCTGTTTGCAAATGCGGTCAACATCAATGCAGGCGTTTGGGCCGACACGATAGAGGCGGTAGCAGGCAATGGCGAAGCTGAGCTCAACGGAAGCGAAATCATCGTCACTGCTAATGCGGAAACAGGCGCTGATGGGCCTCGTTTTGCGCTCGATGTCTCTTCGCTTGGAGGGATGTTTGCGCGCTCTATCCGCCTGATCGGTACAGGCGAAGGGCTAGGCGTCAATGTAGACGGACGCCTTGCAGCCTTCGATAACGGTATAGAGCTGAGTGCGGATGGTTCGATCACCGTCGCGGGTGTGATCACAAGCGAGAGCGAGGCGAATTTTGCAGCTGGCGATGCGATCAGTGTCGATGGGCTTGTCTATACAGACGGCGACTTGAGCCTGAACGCTGATGAAGTCCGCGCAAGCGGTCTGATTGCAAGCGCCGCCGACATCGCGATTGAAGCGGGCAATATCGCTGCTCAAGGCACAGTTTCCGCAGGTCTTTCCAGGCAAGGCACGCTGACCGAGCAAGGCAATCTTTCGCTTGTAGCTTCTGACAGATTGGACGTGTCAGGAAGGGCTATTGCCGGTGATGGGTTGGTGCTGGGTGCGCAAACCATTGAGCTCAGCGGGAGCGCGGAAGGACGCGTTGCCCTCGTTCAGGCCGGAAGCATTGATCTGACCCAATCGGGCAGCTTGCGTGGAAGCGAGACGCTCTTTGTTTCGGCTGGAACACTCGCGAACTCGGGCCTCATTTCGGGCGGCGCGGTTGAACTTGAAACCGCTGATACGCTCAGCAATTCGTCGGGAAGGATCGAAGGGCAGACGTTATCCATCTCGGCTGCCACTTTGAACAATCAGGCAGGCCTGATCCAATCGCTTTCTACGCTCGGCATCAATGCTGGCGACCTCACAAATGACGCCGGTGATATCCTTGCACTGGGCAATGATGCTCTCTCGCTCAATGTTAGCGGCAGTTTGCTCAGCACCGGTGGCACAATCGGCGGAAATGGAGCGGTTGAGGCAAGGCTGGGAACGCTTTTGGTCAGCGGAGAAGGCACCCGCCTGATCGCTGGCGGCGGCCTATCTCTTGAGGTCGCCAACACGTTTGAAATCGGCGATGGCGCTTTTGTCGCTACGGCGGGGCAAGCTGCGCTCAGGGTCGGCGGCGATGTAGCGATAAATGATGGCCGCCTTCAGGCCGGAGTTCTCACTCTGGAAAGCGGCACGACATTGCTTGCGGCTGATGGCCTTCTGATTGCTGATACGATCACAGCGCAGCAGACGACACTCAGCAACGCAGGGACAATTCTCGCCTCAGGCGACGCCGCTTCCCAAATCGAGGCACAAAACCTCGTAAACACCGGCAGCATTTCCGCGACCGGCAGCGATTTCACTCTCCGCAGCGATACGTTGAGCAATGGCGGTTCAATCACCCATGCAGGCAGCGGCTCGCTTTTGATTGAGGCAAGCGGCGCGCTCAGCAATGCGGGCAGCATTACCACCAATGGGCAGCTTTCTATCAAGGCCGCCGGGCTGGAAAATAGCGGCGATCTGACCGCCTTAGATGCGCTTTCCTTGCAGGTCGCAGGTTCGCTCGAGAATACCGGCACCGCGGCCTCAGGCGGCGATTTGAATGTCGAGGCGGGCCAGATATCTGCCATGCAAAACGGCGATGATCCCGCTCGCTTCGAAGCATCGGGACTGCTCAATCTGACTGGCGAGACCATCGCGCTGGGCAATGCGCAAGTGATCGCAACCGGGGATGCTGGGCTCTCAATTTCTGCTCAGCAGAGTTTGACCGCGACCCAGGCGCGCATTGGCAGCAACGGGCGGCTCAGCTTGTCTGGCGGCGAGATCGCACTTGGATCAAGCCAGATCACTTCGCTGTCCGATTTGAGCATTGATGCTGTAAGCACCGATCTTACATTTGGCGGCGGTGCGCTGATCGCCAGCGACGGCTCTGTTTCGCTCAGCGCTGCTGCTCGACTGGCCGGGAATGGCGCGGCCATTTCTGCGGGCAAAACAGCTGCATTTTCAGCCCAGAACCTCGTCCTTGATAACGCGATTGTCGAGGCGGAAGATTTCACCTTTGCAAGCGATCTCCTATCACTTCAAAACACGCGTCTGCGCCACACTGGTGCAGGCGACTTCTCCCTCACAAGCGCCGGAACGCTTGATTATTCAGGCGCCGAGATTTTCTCAGCTGGTACGAATTTCTCCATCGAAGCTATGGAGATTGTCAACGAAGGCGGCGCGCTGCTTCACGCAGGCGATGGCGTGTTCAGCCTGACCGCTGATGCGATCAATAACCGGGGCGGCCAGATTGCGACCAATGGCACACTCGACCTCAATGCGGGCACGCTCGACAATCAGGGCGGCACTATCAGTGCGATTTTTGGCGGAGAGATTAATGCATCTGCTTCGCTCGACAATGGGCTCGGGACCAACGGACTAGGCGGAGCGATTTCCTCTCTCGGAGACTTGCGGGTCGGCGCGGGCTCACTCGACAATGAGGCGGGGCTGATTGAGGTTGAAGGCGCACTTTCTATTGAGGCGAGCGCGATTGAAGGCGTTGGCGGACGCATTCAGGCGCTTGGCGATGCGGCAGATTTGGACCTGCTTGTCGGGGACAATGCCGCAGCGCTCGGACTTGTCATATCTGAAGGTGATATTCGTCTTTCCGGCTCCTCGCTCTCGCTCAACGGCGATAGCAGGATCGCTGCGACGGGATCGCTTGAACTTACCGCGAATTCCGGCGCGCTTAGCGTGGATTCTGCGATCCTGAGTGCTACGAATGTCGCACTCAATGCAGACAACAGCAGCATCAATATTGCTAGCAGTGCGATTGTCTTTGCCAGCGATGCGATCACGATCTCTACGCTTGGTCTGGCGCTGTCTGGTGGTTCTACTCTTGAGGCCACGAACAGTTTGAGCCTTACTGCTGATCGGTTCGATAACCTTGCTGGCACATTCCAATCGCTCGATGAGCTGCAGCTTGATGTGGGCGAGCTGGTCAATAATGGCGGCACCATTTTTGCAGGCGGCAATGCCAGTATCATCGCTGACAATTTAACCAATACCAGTGACGGCACCAATAATGGGCTGATCGCTGGAGGTGAGAACGCAGAGCTTACGATAGGCATTGCGGGATCGCTCGACAATCGCGCAGGCCAGATCGCTAGCAATGATGCGCTGAACATTACAGCTCAGACCCTCAACAATGATGGCGGGGCCATTAGCTCTCTTGGCGCAGGCGAAATCACCGTTTCAGGAATGCTCGATAATGGTGACGGAAGCATCCAATCGTCACGTGATCTCGCAATCTCAGCGGCTGACCTGCGTAGCGCAGGCCTCATTTCCGGGGGCAGTGTCTCGGTCAATATCACCGCATTGCTTGAAAATGCCGGTCAGATCGAAGGGCAAAGCCTCTCGCTGATTGCCAGCGATATTGCGAACAATGGCGGGCTAATTCAAGCGGCTGATGCGTTGTCAGTGTCTGCCGATGATCTCAGCAACAGCGGCAGCATTCTTGCGCTCGGAGACACTGCACTCAACCTGGCCATCACCGGCGAATTGACAAGCATAGCGGGAACAATCGGAGGCAATGGCAATGTGATTGGCGTTCTCGGCAATTTGAGCCTTGCCGGCACCGATACGCGCCTTGTCGCAGCAGGCGATCTTGATCTGACGATAGGCGGCACTGGGGAAATCGTCCTTGGAGCGGTGCTGACTGCAAGCAATATTACAAATCTCACCTTTGCTCAGAACCTTCTGATCGAAGGCGGCACGCTGCAAGCTGGTCAGGCTTCGCTCAGTGGGAATACACTCGCGATTGATGCGCAAGGCGTTCTGGCTGTTGATCAGCTAAATGCCACGTTGAACGAGCTAGAGAATGCCGGAGAGGTGGTGCTTGCCGGTGATATCGCCTCGCGAATTGATACAAATGCAATCGCGAACAGCGGCAGCCTGGCTGTTGCCAGCGCCGATTTTGCGCTTGAGACCGGACAGCTCGATAACTCTGGCCAAATCGCGCATTCCGGTGCGGCGACGCTTTCTCTGACAACGTCCGGGGCTTTTTCCAATAGCGGTGAGATCGGCACGAATGGTTCGCTCTCGCTTACTGCGCCTCAGCTAAGCAATGATGGTACGATTACTGCGGTGTCTTCAGCCGATATTGCAGTCTCAGACGCATTTTCCAATGATGGCAATCTGTTTGTTGGGGGCTTGCTTGCCATTGACGCGGGCTTGGCGAGCCTTGGAAATGGATCTGCGGTGCCTGCCCGGATTGAAGCAGGCGGCGCGCTTACCTTTGAAGCGGATAGCTTGGCGATTACCAACGGTGAACTCGTCGTCACAGGCGACGATTTGCTAGCTCTAGACATCGCAGGTGCGCTTCAATCCCAAGACGGCCTGATCGGCTCCAACGGCACGATAGCCGTCGGCGCAAACAGCATTACATTCGATGCTGGCCGCATTGGCTCGGTTGGCAATGCTGCTGTTGTTTCGCGCATTGGCGAAATTGCGCTCAGCAATGGCTTCGTCGCCACGAGCGATGCCAATCTCACCCTAAGTGCTGCCACCCGATTGGATGCCAGCACGAGTGAACTGGGCGCAGCCGGGCTGATGAGCCTTGGTGCTGGCGAGCTCATCCTTGACGATGCCCTGATCCAAGCCGATGCACTGAACCTTGCATCGGCCAATATCTCGCTTATCCGGGCAACCTTGCGCCATGCAGGCAGCAGCGATTTCTCGCTCGGCAGCACTGGCACACTCGATTTCTCGGATGCCGAAATCTATTCGGCAGGCACCAATTTCACGATTGATGCAGGCACTTTGATCAATACGGGCGCGGCGTTGCTTCATGCGGGCGACGGCACATTCACCATCAGATCAGGCTCCATCGACAATCGCAGCGGAACCATTGCGACCAATGGTCTCCTCGCGCTTGATGCCGGTGCACTTGATAACCGCGGCGGCTCCCTCAGCGCATTGGGCGAAGCGGCACTTACGGTTGCAGGGACGCTCGATAACTCATTTGAAAGCGCAGGTCAGGCCGGTCTGATCGCAAGCTCAGCAGCGCTATCGCTGAGCGCTGACAACCTCAACAATCGCGGCGGTCAGATTGAGGGATCTGGAAGTCTCGACCTCGCCATCAATGGACTTGAAGGCGCAGGCGGACAGATCGCCGCCTTTGGAACTGGCAGCCAGCTCAACTTCGCACTGACTGGCACTGCACAAGGCTTCGGGACGCTCGCCTCCGAAGGTGATCTGATGCTGACCGCTGGCACGCTATCACTTGGCGCAGAAGACCTTTTGAGCGCAGGACGAAACGCCACAATTGCAGCGCCCAGCGGCGATGTCACCATTGGGACCGGCGCGAGCGTTCTTGCTGAACAGAGCCTCATGATCACCGCTAGCGAGCTTAATCTGGTCGAAGGCGCGATAGAGGCCGGGTCTGCGCTTACGGTTGATGTTGAAAGCCTCACCAACACACGCGGGATCATCCAATCGCTTGGCGCGCTCGACCTGACGGTCAATAACGCGCTCGAAAACAATGGCGGCACGGTCTTTGCCCAAGGTGATGCGGTTCTCGGCGCGGGCGACCTGGTCAATACAGCAGCGGCGCTGATTGCGGCAGGGTCCAATGGCGATCTTACGCTTAATGTCAGCGGTGCCATCTCGAATGATGGCGCAAGCATTGTCAGCAACAATGCGCTCAGCCTCAACGCGGGCTCGGCAACAAATTCTGGCGGCGTTATTGGTAGCCTTGGAAATGGCACAATCACTATTGCCGGTGAGCTCGACAACACCAACGGCGCTATTCAAAGCGATGCTAGCCTGTCCCTAACTGTATCTCAGATCACCAATGCCAATGGCGATGTAGACGCGCTGGGATCGCTTTCAATCGCCGCGAACACTCTAGAGAATAGCAATGGCAGCATCCTGGCCCGTGGCGGCACTGGGATAAATCTGACCGGCAATACGACTGGCCTTACGCTCGTAAATGGAGCGGGCGGTCTAATTGGCTCAAGCATCGGGCTCAGCATTGACGCCGAAAATGTCACCAATTCAGGGGTCCTCTTTGGCAATCAGCTTAGCCTTGTCGCTGATCGCTTTGACAACCTCATTGGCGGCAGCATCTCAGGCGATGCTGTGTCGCTCAATACTGGCTTGCTCACAAACGCAAGCATCATCTCGGGCGATAGCCTAACGATCTCAGGCAATGAACTGAACAATCTTGCGGGTGCGACCATCGTTGGCGGTACTGGTCTGCTGCGAGTGGATGTATCGGGCATCACCAATCGCGGGACACTTGCTGGAGGGAACGGCGGCCTTCAGCTGACCGCCACTACGCTCAACAATGACGGCGGCGGTTTGGGAGGCACAGGCGCCACCACAATCACCGCTCAAACGCTGGTCAACGGCAATGGCACAATCGCTGCCACAGGCGCGTTGTCGCTCAGTGGCGCGAGCCTTTCCAATGGCGCCAACGGGGCGATTTGGTCTGATTCCGCAGGCACCCTCGCCTTCACCAGTTCGATCACAAATGCGGGCACTATTGGTTCACAAGGTGATTTGCGTATCACCACCAATCAGTTGAACAATGCGGCAGGCAATATCGCGACAGGCGGTGTGTCCGATATTGACTTTGACACAGGCACTTTGGGTGAAGTGTTCAGCATCGGCGATTTCATCCTGAATAACGCTGGCGACTACACGCTTGGCGCGGGTGAAAGTATTGTCACATTGGGCGAGATCAACATCTCTGCCGCCGGCAATTTCACCAATGCTGGAACGATCGAAGGCGCAGGCACGGTCACGCTGAGCACAGGCAGCGATTTTCTGAACGAAGCCAGCGGATCAATCACGGCGACCGATCTCTCCATTTCGGCAGGAGGCACGCTCACCAATGATGGCCTGATCAATGGTGAGAACGTCACACTAAGCGCAAACGCTATCCTCAACCGCGCACGTATCTTTGGCGATGTTCTGAGCGTCACGGGCCGCAGTTTGATTGGGAACACCGGCTCTGACGCAGTTATTGCAAGCCGCTCTGGACTGCTCGGCCTTTATAGTGACGGTACGATCACCAACCGCGACAATGCGCTGGTCTTCTCTCTTGGAAGCATTGAAATTGGCGGGGCAGCGAACAATCGCGCCGCGTCGCTCGTCAACAGCTCTGCACGGATCGAGGCAGATGGTAATATTGTCATCAGCGCCGATAGCGGATTGAATGAACGCACGAACGTCTCAGTCACTGAGAACACCTTTCGGGTGCAAGTCGGCACATTTATCAATCCCGATCAAACCCCAGCCCCGAATAAGCTGTTTTTGAGCACCACAACCGAAGAAATAACCGAAGATGTTCTGGATGCCGATAGCGGGGCAGGCGAAATCATCGCTGGGGGCAGCGTTGTAATCAGTGGCGACACATTCACTAACCGGATTTCGAGTATCATCGCCGGTAATGATATCATCTTTTCAGGCGCTTCTGTCCCCAGCACTGAAGACGAACTTTCCGGAGCCTTTGTCAATGAGGCGCTGGTTGGCACCCGCACTACCATCACCGAAGTCGCTGAAAGCCGGTGTTTGCCAAGCTGCGATATTGCAGTTGAAACAGCCTTTACCGTCACCAGAAGTGATCCCGTCACAACTCAAATCGTTGTTGCGCCCTCCATCATCTCCGCTGGCGGCACGGTCAGCATCGACGCGCCCAACATCGCCAATGTGACCGTTCCTGTGGGCGGGGATTTTGCTCAGCAGGTCAATGCCGACCTGAGCAACGACCCATCTCTAGGCAATGCCGTTCAAGGGCAAGGCGCAGACAGCAGCAATGTTGACGACGCTGCCAATGTCACAGGGTCAGGCGCCAATCGTTTGGATGTCCTTCAAAATGGCGCGTTCGCGTCTGGCGTAGCCGGAAATACGATTGCGAACCTGACATCGCAGGACGTCGCCGCCGCTACCGTGAATGTGAACGGTGAAGAGTTCTCGGCCACAGGTGTCGGCCCCAGTCAATCTTCTGTCTCTGGAAACACTCCAGGCGCCAATGTGACTGATGCGGGCGCGCAAGAGGTCGATCTGCTGAGCGGTTCAGGCCTCAGCGCACAAGCGCTCGAAGGCGGCAATCTGTCGGCGGTCAGCGGATCAGATTTGGGATTTGCCCTCGCCGCCTTAAGCGGTCAGCAAAGCGGTCCTGCTGCAGCGCTTATGCTCAATCTGAGCGGCCTGTTCAGTTTCGCAGCTCCAGGATCCAATTTCCTCGTTGAAACGGACCCCGCATTCACCGATTTCGGCAATTTCCTCTCCAGCGATTTCTTCCTTGAGCGCCTCGGCTTTGATCCAAACCGCACACAGCAGCGTCTGGGCGATGCCCTTTATGAGCAAAGGCTGATCGCCGATCAGCTCGCCGCTCAGGCCGGTGTTGCCCGGCTCGATGGTTACGCCAGTGCCGAAGACCAATACCGTGCACTGCTTGATGCGGGCGCGACGTATGTGGAGAAGTTCGGCCTTGCGCTCGGCGTTGCTCTCACCCCTGAGCAAATGGCGACCCTCACCAGCGATATTGTCATCCTGGTCGAAGTGGAGGTGGAAACCCCCGAGGGCATCAAAAAAGTGCTCGCGCCCAAGCTTTATCTCACCCAAGTCAACCAGCGCGATCTGACAACCGGCGGCGCTGTGATCGCTGGCGAGAATATCCAGCTGCGCGCGGCCAATTCACTGCTTAACGCTGGTACAATTCAAGCCCAAAACCAGGCGCAAATCAGCGCGGCGGATATCCTTAACACGGGGCGGCTTAGTCTTGGTCAGAACGGGGCGGTCTCAGCCGATCGTGACCTCATCAATCGTGCTGGCACCATTACGGGCGGAAACGTATCCTTGCGCGCTGGCCGCGATGTAAGCCTGGAAAGTGTCGCCACAACAACACGCATCGCCACGCAGTGGAATCGTGGCAAGCGCAATTATGACTCTGAAACAGGGCAAACCACCACCAATCGCACCGGGAGTGTGGGCGTAAGCGGTGATCTGGCCGTAATCGCAGGCCGCAGTCTTACCGTCAGCGGAACTGACGTTGCAGCAGGCGGCAATATCGGCCTTATTGGCGGTGAAAGTATAACGGTTGAGGCGGTTCAGGACAGTTCCGACTACGCAACCGAGGGACGCAGCGGCCGGACGCGGTTTGACCGCCAAGAGAGCAGTGTCACCAATATCGGCTCCAGCATTGCAGCGGGCGGCGATATCGGTGTCCTGACGCCGGGCGAACTCACCGTCAGCGGCTCCAGCATAGCGGCAGCAGGCGATCTCAGCATCAGCGCCGGCAGCCTTGACGTCGAGGCGGTGGTTGACCGTCAGACGCTCGATGAAACCACCATTACGAAGAAATCGGGCCTGCTGTCTTCCACGCGCACGACCGTGACGACCAATATCGTTGAAGAAACTGCGCTGGCCTCCACCCTCGAAGGCAGCAATGTCCGCATAGACGTTGCGGATGATGCCCGCATCGCTGGTTCAAATATCGTTGCCGATGAGCAGCTGTCGATTGTCGCAGGCGGCGATGTCTCGATCACAAGCGTCGAGACGCAGGAAGTCTATGACGTCGATACACAGGTCAAAAAGTCGGGTATCTCAATCGGCTCTGGCGGTCTGTTTATTGGCTCAGCCAAGACCAGCGTGGACAGTGATACCGACACCACAAGGAACAATGGCTCGCTTGTAGGATCGGCCACTGGTGATGTAACAATTGCCAGCGAAGGCTCGCTCGCGATTGTCGGCAGCCAGGTTGTCACGCCAGGCGACATCACCCTGTCCGCAAGCGATATCACCATCGAAAACGCAACCGATGTCAGCGAAAGCACCGTGGTGCGCGAAAGCTCGTCATTTGGGCTCTCAATCGGCGTTCAAAGCCCCATCCTTGCCAGCGGAGCGAACCTGCGTGATGCAGCCAATCTGGCGCAAAACGCTGGCAGTGATCGCGTCCAGGCGGTTGCGGGCGCAGCAGGTGCGCTTGCTGCTGTCAATACAGTGGATGCGGCCGAGGACCTTGCCAAAGGTGATGCGAGCATTTCGCTCACCGCAAGCATCGGTTTCTCTCGTTCGGAATCAGAGGATAACTCCCGCGATGAAACGGTTATCCCGTCGCTTGTATCGGGCGGCGATGTGACTGTACTTGCCGCTGGAGCAGGTGAAGAGTCCACCATCGATGTGACCGGTTCTATCCTTGAAGCCACCAACGATCTTGCGCTTGCAGCGGAAGGCGCGATCACGCTTGAGAGCGCCCAAGAGATCGACACGGTTTCGGGCACGAGTTCATCAAGCGGCGCTAGTCTTGGGGTCGGTATCGACCTCAATGTCGGCAGCGGCCAAACCTCTGGCCCACAAATCTCGGCCAGCTTCAACAGCTCCTCCAGCAGTTATGAAGGCGAGGATGTCACCAATGTCGAAACCCTGCTGAGCGCAGGCGGTACAGCCTCGATCACGACGCCCGACGCTTTGACTTTGGAGGGCGCGCAGCTTTCCGCCGATCGGGTTGAGATTGACGCCGGCTCGCTTGATATTATCAGTCAGCAGGACACCTCAACCTATACCAGCGATGCAAGCTCGGTTGGCGTAAGCGCATCCTTTAACCCAGCCACCGGCGTGGGCAGCGTCAGCGGCAGTTTCTCTGATACCGATGTGGATGGCGAGTTTGCTTCGGTACAGGAGCAGTCGGGTATCTTCGCGGGGACAAGTGGCTTTGACATCACGGTCGATGGCCAAACCAACCTTGAAGGCGGTGTAATCGCCTCTGAGGCGGATGCGGTTCTCAATAGGCTGGAAACTGGCAGTCTCGCTGTCTTAGATATTGAAAACCGCGAAGAGTTCAGCGCCAGCCAGCTGAGCCTTTCAGCCACCCTTGGTACAGGCGGGGGCGCCACGCGCGACGGTGATCAGACCTCCAATACGGACGATAAGGCACGGACAAACAGCGGTGGTATTTCAACACCGTTGGGCAATCTGAACACCGGCCTTCCCAGCGCTTTCTCCGCAGGTGGCTCACAGGAAGGCACGACGCGCAGCGCGATTGCCGCGGGCACGCTGATCGTGGGCCCAGAAGGCAATCGCTCGGATCGCTCCGATGATCCCACCATCAACCGCGACACCGATAGTGCCAATGACGGCGCTCTGGTGCGCGAGTTTACCGAAGACACTCGCACCACCATCTCCCAAGGCTTTGCCGCCGCCGGATTGCTGGGCGCAGAGACGCAAGTCTTCTTTGCCAACCGGGCGAGTGAACAAGCCGAGGCTGAGGCTGAAGCTGAAGCCATCGCAGACATGCTCGAGTGCAATTGCGTAATCAATCCCGACGGTAGCGAAGGGCGCGCCCTTACAATTCAGGAGTTTGTCGCCTTCGATGCAAGAGAAGCGACGCTTAGGAATGACGCAGAGACACTAGACAGAATCTGGGGCGGTGGTGGCTTGGGCAATATTGCCTTGACCGCACTGAACGGCGCTTCTGGCAGCAATGTTACCGGGTCACTCACAGACTTGGCTCGTGCAAGTGCAGTCAATGTGCTTCAAAGTCTCGGTACTCAGGAAGTTGCAAGCATTGCCGACAGTCTCATGGATGATGGCAACGAAACAACAGCCAGCGAATCTACGCGTGCAGCCCTACAAGGGCTGACGGGCTGCGCCGGTGCGGCGGCAGGTGGTTCTGGTGATTGTGGCGCGGCTGCTATGGGCGCTGCAGCCAGCGTGGTCATCAACAATGTTATCACGGCACTTGCCCAACGAAGCGATGACGACGCTGAACGCAGTAGTCTCGAAGACCAGCAGGCATTGACTAGTCTGGTTGCCACCCTCACCGGGGTTGTGGCTGAGAGTATCGGAGTTGACGCTGCCAGCGCTGTGACTGCGGCACAAATTGAGACTCAAAACAACCAATTGCGAGGCGAAAATGGTGAGGAACTGACTGATCCTCCTGTTCCAAATGCTGCGCCAGAGGGCGTCTCAACTCGAGAGCATAATCTCGGAGTAGTGCAGCAAATCAAGGAACGTGATCCGGCAAGATATGCAACACTACGCGAATTCTTCGCTTTCGATGATGAAGCGGTAGCACAGCAGAAGCTGGCGATAGCGATTTCCTACGGACCCGAAAGGCTTTCGGACCTCGGCGGTGGTGATCCTACAGTCGGGCAGGAACTTTTGATTGATCTCATCAACACCTTCTACGGCGATCAGTTAGATCAACTAAATGGACCTGAATCGCCCCATGGCCAATGGCAAGCGCGGTTTGATGCCGCAGCTGAAAGTGCGAATGTCTATTCTGCGGGCGCAATCCTGGACCTACAAGAACAGGAACCTGAAAAGAGCCAGCCTGATTTTGAGGTGCTCGCTTTGGCGATCAGCAGTTTGGCATATGGCGCGGCTGACGCTAACATCGTACTTTCCCGAGCTAAACCAGATGACCTTGATGTGGGCTCATTCCTTAGTCCGGAGGAACTCAGCTTTCTTGAAGAACAGGGGGAGGAGCTAAATTATCAGGACGGTGTTGATTACGGCTTCTATCTGGGCAGAGTATATCTGCCAGAACTTGTCCGTCAGGTCGAAGCTAATCCTGAGGACCCTGACAATCTATACAAGCTAGGGTTCATCTACCAGATCAATCGCGAGATTGAACGCAGCGCCGAGCGCGCTGACAATAATCCGACCGTGGTAGGGCTTACTCTGGCACTCGATGCTATCACCCTTGGCATTGGTGGGCCTACTGCTCGCGCAGGTAGCGGGGCGGGAAGAGGCATTGTCACTTCAGGCAAAGCAGCTAGCTCAAGAGTTATAGCATCCGGACGAACCTTGTTCAGCAACACCCGTCAGGCTATCGACAATGCGGTTGAGCAAATCCAAAGGAGAATTGCTCCGAATAGGACGGCGACTCAAGTTGACGTTACAAACCACTTCCAACAGAACCGCCGCTTCTGGTCGAGTGATCCGATCAATTTCAATGGTAACCGAGTTTACCAGAGGGACGACCTATTTGACCCCAATCACACATCTACCTGGACTCAAAATGGCCAAGAAGTGACAGGTACTAACCTGCAAAGGATGGCGTCCGGGCGCGCACCTATTGGGACAGATGGTAACCCGGTGAATCTCCATCATATGACGCAAACGCAGAATGGAGCTATCGCAGAAGTAACGCAGACATTCCATCAGCAAAACTATGGCATCATCCACATTAACACAGGGCAATTGCCATCAGGGATCAACCGCAGCCAATTCAACACCTGGTCCAAGCAATATTGGAGAGACCGAGCTGCAAACTGGAGGAACTAATGGACTTTGCTAACCTCGCCGAGTTGATTGAACACAATCGTGGCCGCGCGGTTGAGTTTGGAAACGCAAACTGTGATTTGAACCCCAGCACGGGTCGGGTGCGTGAAACTGAGGATCGGATAGGAGCAAAACTCCCCCTAGCTATATTTGGTTCGTGAAGAACTACGGTGGTGGTGAAATTTATGGTGAAGAGATTTTTTCTATTTACCGTGTATTTCGACCGGAATCGGTTGGCGACATAGGCGTAAACACATGTCGTTTTAGAGACGCTGGCTTTATCTCCTCGAACGAGATAGCGGTTTGTTCCAATGACTATGGCGAAGTTTTTACTTTGGACTTGTCTACAGCTTCGGCTGAGGGCGAATATCGTGTATACGTGCGGCGTGGACAGCAACGAGAAAAATATGCTGAGAACTTCGCAGAATTTTTGGCGAAGCGTATCCAAAACCCAGAGGGTTGATCGTTAGCTCTTCGCCCATGGTTCGACATATTCCGTTGTCAACGTCCCGGACAACTTCAGCTCGTACCTAGAGAGCAACATGAAGCTGCAGGAGCAGTTCAAGATTCCTTGCATCCGGGGGGTAATGGCGGATATTCAAGCTGGGGAGTAGAATAATGTCTACAAATTTGGCCGCTGTAATCGATGCTCTTGATGATTTTTCCTGGAAAGATTGGTTATATGTGAGAGAACCAAACAGAATTCATCCCGACAGCAAATGTCTGGTTTTAAATCCAGATGTCGCTGATCTTGGTTCAGATGACTTTACACCTCTTGAAGCCGAAAAGCATGGCATGCAGGAATTCCTATCAGTCCGAGACATTGAATCAGTGGTGAAAAATCTGAAGTCTTGGAATCCAGATCCAAGCGCAGATCAAATCTACTTGGCAATTTCATACTATTTTGAACAGGATGCATTCCTCCCAAAGTCTGATATCACATCTGATTAGATCATTGGGCTAGGAGTGCCGACTTAGATCAAGCCGCCAATGAGGCAAAGGCAAGAAAAAACTCTATCAGAGCACGTTCGGCGCTGGCTCTTCCTTCCGCATCGTCGCCACAGCGCTTAACGATGCCGCAGGAAGCGATGTCTCGGGCGGACTCACCAGCCTAGTCCAAGGCTCAGCCGTCAATGTGCTCCAATCCCTGGCGACTAGTGAGGTCAAGGGTATTGCCGACAGCCTTAAACGCGGGGGCGTGGAGACTGAGGAAAGCGCGACCGTACGCGCTGCCTTGCAAGGCCTAACCGGCTGCATCGGCGGAGCCGCTGGGGGCACCGGCGATTGCAGCAGCGCAGCGGCAGGAGCAGCGGCAAGCGTAGTGCTCAACACGCTGCTCAATGAACTGGGCGCACAGTTAGTATTCATATTTCCAAGCAGAGTGGTATTTGTAATGCTTGTTATCAGGGTCTTACAAACCCAGCTGTTCCAGCGGGGGTTGTGAAGCAATTCAGCGACCGTTATCCGGGACTGACCATTCGCATTACATCTGAAAATGGTGTCGCGAGGCCCGGTATTACAGAATTGGTTGTTCGTGGTGGCGTAATTGTTGAGTGACAATAATGAATAAGGATGATTTTTTGCGTTTGGATCGTGAGGCTCAAAATCGCCAGCTTCTTAGGATTGCTTCCAACGTAATAGCTGTTTTATCTGATTTTCCTAAAGTCCAGGGAATTGCCGCAGAATCCTACAATTTGCTTGCGCGATATATGGATGGAGAGGCCTTACCTGCCTCACAGATCGGACAGTACCTGAACCACGAGGATTTGGATCAAGATTTGGGCATGCAGGTCTACAATGTCGATGGGCGGAAGTCGGCTATTTCAGCTATTGAGATCGTTTGTTATGCTACCGGTGCGATTAGTAGATATGCTTTTGAGGGACAGGGAAACTCAAATGAAATGTCCGATCCTGTACAGGAGTCCACACCCGATGTAGTGGCGGAAGCCTTGGTCGAGTATCAGGCTCTGGTTGATAAAGGACTGGTTTCCCCAATCATTTAACCATTGTGCCAAAAATAGCATTTTGTTGGGTCCGTTGGCAATCATATCGAAACAGAATCAGAAGCTGTCCAGAAAGAAGCACTCGTGGCTGACTGGGAATTGAGGCGCATGCAGTACTACTCGCTATCAATTAATTCTTCAGACCTCCAATACGGACGATAAAGCGCGCTCAAACAGCGGGGGCATTGCGACCCCGCTAGGCGATCTGAACACCGGCCTTCCCAGCGCCTTCTCCGCAGGTGGCTAGCAGGAAGGCACCACGCAAAGACTTCGCAGCGCAGGCCTTCCAACACGAACCTGACCGTCGTCGGGAAAAAGTGCCGCCGCATCAGGCGGTGCTTGTCTTTCTCCACCTGCTCAGTCGGCCGCTTCGCCTTGGATGTATTGGTTCTCATCCTCGTGCTTTTGTTACTACGATGAGAACCAAAACTCCCCTAAGCATCAGTAGCTTATATTTTCCTAGGCGATGGCGGGGAACCGCCTGGCACCGGCGGGGATGCGCCTTGGAGTTCCCATCAACACGGCTTAGAAGGCTATGCGGACGCTGGCGCGCCCTGAGTGCCCATCGTAGCCCTCATTGAAATCACCCAGATAGCCAAATTCGATCAGGACATTGTCGCTCACATCCACCGTCGCACCAGCTGACAGCTCAAAGCGATTGCGCTCTCTTTCGGGCAAAGCCACCAGAAACGCTGGGATCTCAGCGGAACTGAGCCCGAAGGAGCGGTTGTTTTCAAGGAAATCACGGATGACTGTCCCCGCTATGAAGCCATTGACCTTTTCGGAAAGCTGCGCGCCAATTTCGGCACCGATGCGTCCTTCGAGAAAGGACGCGCTGTCACGGTCAACTACAAAGCTGAACCCGCCTGTTTCGACGGCATCATCAAAGCTGATCCTGGCGGCGTTCACACCGATTGTCGGAGTGATCCAAACGTTCTCATCCGGATGCAGATCGTAACCGGCAGTCGCCCGACCAGCGTAACCATCGAAGTCAAAAGACGATGAAATTGTGCCGAACGCTCCACCACGTGATGTGTCAACATCGCCAGTAAGGTAGGAAAACTCGGCATTGATAAAGCCTCGGTCTGCGATGTTAAGCGCCGCATATGCTCCCAGACGGATGCTCTCAACGTCGGCATCGGAATTGACAATGCCGGACGCGGTTTCATCCCGCACGTCGATATCAGCATAGCTGGCAAGCAAACCGACGCGGGCGTTATCGCCTGCGGCAATGTCACCGCCCGCAGTGAATACGATTTGATCGCTGTCATAGCCATCCGCACTGAGCGAGAGTGCATCCTGCCGCGCACCGCGAACTGCAAACTGGCCCCAGATACCCGACCCCTCGGCCCTCAGGTGACGATCCAAGCCTTGGCTTGCCAAGTTACCTGTTTCAAAAATCTCGCGCGCTACGCCATTGCTCAATGAAGGGATCGCATCAAGAGCCGCCCTTTCCAGCGCAGCAGCATCAGGCAATCCGCGCAAAAGAGTGAAATTGGCATCGCTTAGAGTTCCTGCAAGGATGCTCCCTTGCAATGCTGCACCGAGGTTGAGGACATTCTGATCAGTAGAGTCTGGCAAGATGAGGTTGGATTGGACCTCAACGCTTAGGGTGTCGCCGAAAATCAGGACGTAGTCCAGAAGCAGATCGTCATCAATAATCGTGACCGTACCGTTGTTCTCGATACCGGTACCGCTATCGAGGACCAGCACCGTCTGGCCGACCAAATCATCGTTGAGAGGCGTGCCGATCGTAATGGTTCCTGTTTCGGTGATCGCAATGCCGCCATCGGTGGTCAGCGTATCAACGCCGAGATCAAGATTGACATTTCCGTCAATCACAAGATTCCCGCCGAGCGTGCGATCGCCAACGACGGTCAAGTCGGCCATGCTTCCAAGACTAGTCGTTTCAAAACCCATGAGATTGTCAGTATCGAGCGTGCCGCCAAGGATAGCGGTGTCGTTGCCATCGCCGCCCAAAACCATGCCGACGATTGACGAGTTGGCGCCTTCGAGGATGAAGGTGTCATTGCCGGTTTGTAAATCGATTGTGCCGTTAACGATGCCGCCGGCACTTTGCCGGAATTCATCGTCTCCAGCGCCCAGGAGAACCGCATCGATCCGGCCCGTTTCAGGATTGGTAGCGCGGCCAGTGATCGTACCGAAATTGGCGACAGTCTGTGCCCCTTCGTTGGCGTCAGAGCCCGTCGCGCCTGAGCTGGCTTTAATGCCGATATCGCCAACAATCACACCACCCGCGAGATTGGTGACCATGCCATCTTCATTGCCATCGGTGCCGCCGTCGAAGTCAATCGCGGCATCAATTTCGCGGTTCATCGTTGGGTTGCCATCCGCATCGAGAATGAAATCACCATCAGGATCACTCGACAGGCTCTCGATAGTGCCTGAGTTGGTTATCGTGCCGGAGTTTAGCTCCAATCCATCATTTTCACCGCCCCGGATCAAGCCGGTATTGGTGATGGTGACATTGTCGCCGCCATCAATTGCATCGTCCATCGGCGCGATGATTTCGCCATCGTTAACGACCACAAGGCCTGGGCCATCTGCTTCAACCGCTTCGTCAAGATTGCTGATGATGCGGCCGCCTTCATTGTTGGTGAGGGTGAAGTTCGCTTCACCCTCTATGCCTTTCCAGTCAGAAGTAATAAGCCCATCATTCGTCACCGTCAGGCCATCGCCCGCATCAACGATCTTCTGGTCCTCGCCCTCATTGCTGATCGTTCCGGCATTGATGATTGTCAGGTTTTCACCTGATTGAATCGTGTCTGCATCTCCGGTTGTGGTGATTAAGCCGCCTTCTTCGTTGGTGATCATACCTCCATCGCCAAGATCGATGGCGCGATCTGCAGCGGTGATGGTACCAGAGTTGGAGATTGTCGCGTCGTCGCCTGCCAAGACTGCACGGTCAGTTGATTCAATCGTCCCGGAGTTGCTGAGCGATAGACCATTTCCGACAGAAACGGCTTCGATGAAGTCAGTCTCTGCCGCAATTCGACCTGCATTGGAGATGGTGGCATTGTTCCCCGCACGCACTGTGGCGCTGTCGGTGAAACCATTCGTGGCGCTAGCGGTGATCGTTGCGCCTTCGCTATTAGTGAGATCCAGGCCGTCACCAGCAAAGATGGCACCACCATCGCTCCGGCGAAGAGAAGCACCAGAAAATGGATCTGCGAAAGCGAGATTGCTCGCAGCGATTGATGATGAATTTACAACTACCCCATTGTCCCCAAGACTGATCACGCTGCTTCCGGACCCCGATGCGAAAATGCTGCCACTGTTGTCGATGTTGGCATCGTCCACAGCGACGATCACTGGCACATTTCCGGACGTAGTGATCGTGCCGGAATTTGCGAGAGTCAGAACGCCGGTTGATTCAATTGCACTCGAAAAACTGCCAGAGGCAGAGATCATGCCTGAATTGGTTACCGTGCCTGTGCTCACGATACCGGGCGAGGCGACATCTGCCAGTCTGACTGCTGCACTATCAGCGCCAGTCGTTTCGATGAGCCCTATATTGTTGATCACGACTTCGCCGGCCGCCAGGATCCCCTCGCTCTCGATGCCGCTCGTCGTAATTTCACCATTTTCACCATTGGTGATGGTGCTGACACCTTGCTCTCCAAACAATATGAGAACTCCGGGAGCGCTCGCTCCAGACGTATCAATCAGGCCGTTATTGACGATCGTGGCTTCGCTGTCTGCGATGACACCTCGCGAAGAGTCGTTTGAAGTGAATATTTGACCATTGTTGGTCGCCGATGATTGATTGGCAATATCAATGCCATCCGCAACAAACCCGCCTGTGCTTATGATCCCGTTATTGATTACAACAGAGTTATCAGCAACAGTCAGGCCGTCCGCTGATTGTCCAAACGTTTGAACCAGACCGTTATTTTCGATCCGACTATCGTCGAAGTTAAGAAAGATGGCACGTGAAAAGTTGCCACTTGTAATTATCGAGCCGGTGATCGAATTTATAACGGAAGCACCGTCGCCGTTGCTCGCAACGCCAGATGCGGAGAGGAGGTTGGTTTGAATTAGGCCATTCACCGTTACATCGGATAAAGCCCCAATATTGAGCGCGTTATTGTTGTTGCCATTGGTAATTATTGAGCCATCGACCGAACCGGTCGTATTGTTTCCCGTTGTAATCGTGCCTTGTACAAGCGCGCCGTCCTGCACATCGAGAACGAGACCGTCTGTAAGGTCAGTAATTCCGTCCGGGTCGAGACCGGGAGCGCAGGTGAGTGTACCCATCGACACACTACACTCCTCGATATTGCCCGGCACCATTGGCGGGGTCGCGGGCGGGGGTGCATCCAAAGGTGGAGGCGGGGACTGTTGCGCCAATGCGGGTAGCGTGAGGCTGGTGGTGATTGCGAAAACCGACGCACCGCAAAACACGCGGAGCTTCGCCGAAGCAGAGATAGTCATGAAAAACCCTTTTATGCGACCTATGAGTATTTTTTATTGAGGGTGTTAACGTTGCAGCCAAGCAACAAGAACGTCACTCATTATTGGGATATAATCAAATTTCATGCGAAGAGGTTCAAGCTAGTCCACCAAGAAATTCGAGTTTTTTGTGGATACTTATTCGGTGGATCGCAAAACTTTATCTTCACGGCCGAGCGAAAACATGTTCATGGCCTTAGCCAAAGCAATGATCCGGTCTGGACCTACGACTTTACAGTAGGGAGCCGTCTGGGCCGCTTTTCACATAAAGACCCACGCGGCAGTATCATTGCGCTGAGCAGTTATAGCACGACTGTGATCGCCAAAAATTCCTATGATGAGTACGGCATTCCTGACGAGGACACTCAAATGCCGTCTGGCGACACTATCGCAGAGAAAGGGCGGTTCCGGTATACGGGACAGATGTGGCTGCCAGAGCTGGGCATGTATTACTACAAAGCCCGCATCTACTCGCCAACGCTCGGAAGGTTCCTCCAAACCGACCCCATCGGATATGAAGATCAATTCAACCTCTACGCTTATGTTGGAAATGATCCGATTAATAACGTCGATCCAACGGGTCTAAGTTGTGTATCCAACAAGGATGGCGTAGGCGTTACTTGTGAGATTGACGATCCGGGTGACTTGACCGGTGACGAGCTAGACGACGCAAATGAAAAATACACCAGAGCGGTCAACCGACTGCTGCTTGATCCCGAAGAAGAAGTCGAGATATCAGCCACTGACTCGGACGGGAAAAAGATATCCGAGACAGTCACAGCCGGTGCCATTGCCGAATCACTTATTTCTGCCCACGTCGGCTACGCGGGCGACTCGCCTCCTTTTCCTGGCCTAGGGGGAGGCAAGGCAAATGCCTCTACCAGAGGGACAATTGGAAGAGGTGTTGGGGTCAGAATTACGTTGTACAAGCCGGGCATCGAACAAGCGGGATCTGGTGCGGTAGAGCGAACCATAATTCATGAGGGAATCCACGGAACTCGTGAAGATGCTAATCTGAGAGCGCGATATAGAACACGGGGTGGAACAGTGGGCCAGCGGAGAAGAAGCCGTGGTCAAGGCTCGAATACGCACTTTAATAGTGCCCATCAAACATCACACAAACGTGTTGCAAGACATTTATTCAATCGTACTGTGCCATAATGAAAAATCTAATTATCTTGTTATCTCTTGCGGCATTAACAGGATGTGCTGAGGGTACTGATGCCTCAGCAGCTATTGAAGCTCGCTCGTTTCAAGTCCTTTCTAATGAAGACGGGATTGAGTTCCCATTTGTGGAATACAAAGCAAAAGGAAATCAAAACGACTTTGAGTTTGTTGCATATTTTTTCTATCCAATTCTCAAGGACCCGAGTTCATATTTGAGAGTGTATTACGACACTACAAGTCGGCGCGAACTAGCTCGACAATTGGGCTCCGAATTTGCTGGTGACTCTGGAGTGTTCGTGCAGTCCCAACAGCGTCTCCGAGCGAGCAATTTTTATATGGTTGACCCTCAATCGGAGAGTGGCACTGAGTGGACCATCGATATCTACAAGAGGTCGTTTGAGTGTCAGATACTGGAAGGATCGTTAGCGAACAAAGATCAATCTCATATAGTTTCATGTAAGCTGGACAACAACGAATTGAGGTATGAAATCGACTCTGTTAGAGGCATCACTTGGTATCAAGATTTCTGTGGTTCTGAAATTTGCACTTACAATCTTATTGGAATGTCGGGTTTGTATTCTCGAGAGTTCTACACGCGGATAGACCTGACACGAAATTGATTAGATTTTCGCAGTCGCTAGTGCGCCTATTATCTTCAAACGCTGAGCACGAAAATTCACTCCCTCCTCAGCGAAGCCCCGGAATAAGGATCATAGTCCGCAGGCGGCAGCTCGGGCCTTGCGGGCTCTGCCGCCACACTCTCGGCTTGATAAACCACTTGCGGAAAAGGCTCCTCCCCCTGCCACATCAGAGTAGAAGCAATTACCGGCGCGCCCAGCACCACAAAGCACCCTAGCACCGCTCTTGCGCCCATCCGCACAGGCAAGCGCCCACTAAGCGCCGCAAACCCCACCAGCGCAACGGCTATCACACAAAGCGTCACCACCAGCGGCCCTTGCAAAAGCTCAGCGATCCACCCCGTAGCGCCCTACAATGGCGAAGCACCGCTCGGCTCAAACAAGCTGAATTTGGGATAAGGCCGAGCTTACGTTCGCGCATATAGATTTGGTCATTAAGCTGAAAGTGCTGGTGCCGCTTACAGGATTCGAACCTGTGACCCCATCATTACGAATGATGTGCTCTACCAACTGAGCTAAAGCGGCGCTTCTCGCATTGTCGAGAAGGTGGAGGCCCGAGCCGGAATCGAACCGGCGTACACGGATTTGCAATCCGCTGCGTCACCACTCCGCCATCGGGCCGAGCCGCCAATATAAAGGCGGAAGCGGCGCACTAGCGATTCGTTGGGCTAAAGGCAATGCACTCATTCCCTCTTTGCAAGGGCGCCCCCTTATTGGCTGGCAAATTGCGATCGTGACGCAACGTCAATCTGGACCAAATGAAAGACAATCGGCAAAGCAGCTTGCATGACAATCGCAAGCCTTCTGGAGCCCATCACCGGTAAAGCCGGTTCTGTCACACTCTCGCACGCGGGAGACTGGATGCAGGGCCGTACCCTTTATGGCGGGGCATCTGCGCTTGTCGCGTTCACTATGGCGAAAAAGGCGTTTGCCGGTTTGCCGCCATTGCGGGCAGCGCAGATCGGGTTCGTTGCGCCAGTGGGTGAGGAGGTTGAGCTGTCAGCTGAGATCGTGCGTCAGGGCCGAAATGTAACGCAGGTTCGAAGCGAAATCCGCAATGAGAAGGGCGTTGCGCTCACCGCATTCTGGCTGTTTGCGCAAGGACGAGATCCCAATGGCACTGCGCCCTCTCAGCCTGCCGAAAAGTGGCCGGGGCCGCCGCAGGACAATCAGCCCGCAATGGAAGGCAAAGGGCCTCCCTTCATTCAGAAGAACTTTGAGCTGCGCCACGGACAGACCATCGGCACCGATAAGGGGGCGACTATTCGGCGCTGGGCGCGGCTGACGGAAGATCACACGCTTGATCCGGTTAGCAAGCTTGTTCTGATGGGCGATGTCATGCCGCCGGGCGCAATGCGCATCATGGAGCGGCCCGGCCCGATCAGTTCGATCAACTGGTCATTCAATGTGCTCGATCCCGAGACACAATCGAAAGACGGTTGGTATCTGGCAGAAAATTCCAGCCAGCATCTGGATGACGGCTATTCTTCTGAACGACTGCGCATGTACGACACTCAAGGCCGCCAAGTTCTTGACGGCCTCCAATGTGTCGCAGTTTTTGGCTGATCGCCTAGCTTGGGTGCCTTCAATCCCTAGGCAGCGTCGACGTCTTCAAAAACACCGGGGCGTTTTTGCATCGAAGACATAACCGCCTCGATCTGGTTCTTGGTGCGCATAATTTTGTCCTGCTCGGCGCTCTCTTGGATCAGGATATCGTCGGTCTGTCCATCATACATCGCATCGTGCAAGCGTTTGGAAGCACGGACCGCGTCCGGGTTCTTGCCTGCGATAACACCAGCGATCTCCATCGCCCGCGCCAGAGGTTCTTCGTCGACATGTGTGGCAAAGCCAAGAGACTGCGCCTCAGCCCCTGAAAACTCACGGTTGGTGTAAACAAGCTCGCGCAGCACATCATCGCGAACCAAGCCGCGCCATAAGGCATAGCCTGCCATATCCGGGACAAGGCCCCATTTCATCTCCATAACCGACATGCGGGTTTCCGGGTGAACGATGCGAATGTCGGCCCCGCTCGCAATCTGCAAACCGCCGCCAAAACATACGCCGTGAACCGCAGCGATCACGGGAACAGCCAACCGGCGCCATTGGAAGGCGACTTCCTGAAATTTATTGGTGTTGCCGTGCGTGCGCGTTTCGAGACGCCGCTCCTCGCTTTGGGAGGAATTGGTGAAGTTGCTCAAATCAATCCCAGCGCAAAAGGCGCGTCCCTCACCAGACAGAACGACGGCACGCACGCCTTTGGTCGCCGCAAGGGTTTGCGCAGCCTCGATCATGGCATCAAACATATCCGGATCGAGCGCGTTCATCTTGTCCGCGCGCACAAAACGCACATGCGCAACGCCATCTTCATTCAGCTCAACGCTGACGCGCTGGTTTGCAGACAGGGTTTGGGCTTGGGACATCTGGTCTCTCCATCGGCGTTGCCTCGTATGGTGGAGGGTGTGGCCCAAGCATCGCTGAGTGTCCAGAGATGAGTTGCACAGCGAAACCGGATGCTCTGCTTCCTGCAAAACCAAAGCCTGGCCTCTCATGGAGGGCCCAAGGCTCTAAGCGCCTCGGTCTCGGATGCGGCCTCAGCCGTTATTGGTGAATGCGAGGTCGATGTCTTTTTGCGGGACGTTGATGAAATACCCTCCGTCCGGGTGCGTTGCGAGAATTCCCGCAAGACCCAGCGGCTCCAACTTGCGGCGGATACGGGCGACGTGGACAGCGACGCTATTGGTTTCGGGCTCGTAATCAATGCGCCAAACATCGCACAAAAGCTGGCGTTTGGTCACCCGCCTACCGGCCTCCTCGGCCAGCCGCCAAAGCACTTCGAATTCTCTGGGATGGAAGGCGAGCCAGTTGTCATCGACCCGCGCATCGCGGTGGAACAAGTCTAATGTGACCTCTCCCAACTGACGAAAGCGCGGAATGAGGTTTCCGTTATCGGGAAAAAATTGATTTGCGACTTTTGAACTCATGTGCTGCCCCCGCGCGCATCGAATAGACCGCGTCTTGTGTAAAAATGAGATGGTCGAGAAGCTCGATATCGAGCGCTGTTGCTATGGATTCCAGGCGCCGCGTTGACAAAACATCAGCGCGGCTTGGGCGGCAATGCCCAGACGGGTGATTGTGAGCGAGAAGGATGCCTTGTGCCCGGAGTGCCAGCGCCTTCTCGAAAAGATTGCGCATCCTCAAAGACAAAGCGCCTGAACTGCCTAAGCCCATCGCGGCATCGCCCAGAAAGACACGATTGCGATCGACAAACAGGACATGGAATCGCTCAACCGCAAATGGTTCTGCGATCACCATAGCCTTTAGAAAGTCGATCATCGCGCTGTTGTGCGCTGTATCGCTATCGGCCATCGGAGCCGGTGCCGAAGTGAGCAATGGCTTCACTTCACATCATCCCGCCACGAGGGTTGAATACCATGCTGCCACGCTGATTCCCCCTGAGGGACAGCCGCATTGGCGCTGATACCCATAGACGGTTTGGTAACCCGCCAATCGCGGTATTCACCGTGCCTTCGCCTGCGTTGAACGTGCCGCACCACTCCGATGGCTAATACGATAAGTTGGACCCAGCCGGGCGCAATAAACATCACAGCATAAGCAATAGGTGAAATCAGATCGGCCAAGCTTCGGGCGAGGTGTGCCGTAACCGCCAGAACCTGCATTCCTGCAATCCACAATGTGTAATTGCGGTTCGCATAAAGAGCCAGCCAGATGAAAATAGTGCCAGCAATCACGTCGGTGCTGGCGACAAACCAATCGACAGCGTTAAGTTGAATGCTCGCTCCAAAAAGCCAGTTTTGCACGTGGCCAGCCAGTTCGAAAACAATCAACCAAGTGGCAGCGACAATCCGCTCCGGACGACCGCCCCAGATTATCGCTGCCACACACACCGCTATTGCAAAGATATCCTGGACGTGAGCCCGGTAATCTAAGAAGAGCGAATCCCACATTCAGGTCAGGCTTCTTCTGTCACCAAAGGCCGCGAGGCCGTCTCACGGGTGTCAGGGGCCACTTCGAGAAGTTCGGTAGGAATATTTTCGTCGCCAGCCATACGTTCGCGGGCCACCTTACTGAGCTCATCGTGAACGCGAAGGAGGCTGGTGGACATGCTCATCGCCTGAGCTTCGGCTTGATTCAAGCGCATCAATGCACGTTGTCCGGTATCCACCTCAACATGTGGGTTTTGCCGAGCGGCGAGCATAGCTTGCTTCAAACGCGCGAAAGCAATCATGGATTCATCTGCCAGCGCTTCGGCTTCGCGAACCAGTTTCTTAAGGTTCCGGGCATCGGCGAGCATACGATCTGTCATGGTAAGTCTCCATGCTCCCCTTTGCTCGTCAAGAGAAGCCTTGTTGGTCAACCGGGACAGTCACACGTTCGTCCAACGCCTCGCTGAGTGTAACAGCGGCAGTTACGGTAAGGACCACAGCGGCCAAAAAGCCGAAAGCAATCCCAAAAATCGCAACCAGGCGAAGCCAAACAGCGTTTTCACCATCGAGCGCCCGGGGGACAACCTGCGGTTCAGCGGCCCGTAACCACGGCGCCTCTTCAACCATGGAAGAGACATCGCGAATAACGAGCTCTCCCGGGTCGTCCTGCGCCATTGGCTCACTCATTAGCGCACTGATGGGGACCTGATTTTTGCTGTATACAGATTCGCTTAAGCCCGCGTCTCGCGGTGTAAGATCTTGTTTCCAAGAGCCTTCTTTGCCGGGCTCGGTTTCTCTCTGCGCATTTTTGTCGGCTCGATAAGCCTCAACAAGGTCGGCAAGGTTCTCAGCCTCGTAGATATTTTTCAGCGCCCGGATGTGCTGATTGATCCGAGTCTCTGAAACACCCAGCTCTTGAGCAATGACTTTGATTGGAGTGCGCCGATCAATCCGCTCGACTACGGCTTGCTGCCTCTTGGTTAGGGGCCGCAGTGCGTCCCATGACATCACAACCTCCTATGTAAAAAGACTATGTAAACTGACAAGGTAGTCCGACAGAGCAAAATGACAATATAAGTTGATCGGACTAACCTATTTTATGAACGCACAACGCGCCCAATTGTGCCAGCCCCACAAAACAATGAAACAAGCGCATCAACTTTCGCCATCAGGCCGCGGAAGAATTCAAACCCATTTCCGAAAAGTAACGCTTTATATTGCGCGCTGCCTGCCTTAATCTTTGCTCATTTTCCACCATCGCTATTCTGACAAACCCCTCACCCTCTTCGCCGTAACCCACCCCAGGTGCCACAGCCACTTGCGCCTCGGTCAGCAATTGCTTTGAAAACTCAAGGCTTCCCATTTCTTTTAACGCAGGCGGAAGCGGGGCCCATGCGAACATTGACGCTGGTGGCGGCGGAACATCCCATCCCGCGCGCCCAAATGCTTCGACCATGACGTCACGGCGCTTTTGATAAAGCTCACGATTCGATGCGACAATATCCTGCGGTCCATTCAGCGCTGCACAGGCTGCTGCTTGAATAGGCGTAAACGCTCCATAATCGAGATAGGATTTCACCCGCGTAAGCGCTGCGATAAGCTGCTTATTGCCAACCGCAAAGCCCATGCGCCAACCGGCCATCGAATAGGTCTTGCTCATGCTGGTGAATTCAACCGCCACGTCCTTTGCACCGGGCACCTGCATGATTGACGGGGTTGGATTGCCATCAAAATAAAGCTCTGAATAAGCAAGGTCCGACAAGACCCAGACCTTATTCTCGCGCGCCCATGCGACCAGTCGCTCATAAAAAGCGAGGTCGACAACTTCGGAGGTGGGGTTCGATGGATAGCTCACAACCAATACGCTGGGCCGCGGCACCGTAAAATTCATCGCACTTTCGAGGGAGCGCCAATATTCTTCGTCAGGCGTCGTAGGCACGGCGCGGATCGTTGCGCCTGCTATAATAAAGCCGAAGGTGTGGATGGGATAGGACGGGTTTGGTGCAAGCACAACATCACCAGGCGCGGTGATAGCTGTTGCGAGGCTGCCTAGCCCCTCCTTTGACCCCATCGTCACGACAACTTCGGTCTCAGGATCAAGATCAACCCCAAAACGCCGCTCGTAATAGTTTGATTGCGCCCGCCTGAGACCAGGGATGCCCTTGGACTGGGAATAACCATGCGCATCGGGTTTTGATGCGACCTCGCACAATTTCTCGATAACATGCTGCGGCGGGGGCTGGTCGGGATTGCCCATACCAAGGTCAATGATGTCCTGCCCCTCTTGGCGCGCGGCATGACGCAGCGCATTAACCTCAGCAATCACATACGGCGGAAGCCGCTTCATCCGGTAAAATTGGTCGTCCATTCGTTTCTGCCCGAGCGCGCTATTTCAGGAACCAATTGGCTTTGGCTCCATTCGTTAAACGTATATGTAGGTCAGCAATTGGTTTCTGTATACGCCGCTTTGGCTACGCTGCCAGAAGATAGCGCTATCAGGGTAGCAAGCCAGCGTTTCAGTCAATAAGGCAAAGACACCATGCACAAAAGGGCGCAATAATGGCTGATAACAAGAACGATCAAACAACCAGCGGCTTTCCCCATGATGCTATGGGTCCATTGAACTCGCTCATGAATATGCAAGGCGAAGCATTGCGCGCACTTTTCTCGCAAAACCCGTCCCAGGGCGGATCAGAGACCTTCCCAGCCATGCCCGCTCTCCCCAATGGGGCCGACATGCAAAACATGGGTGATCTTGGCGACTGGGCCAAATCGGCGAGCGAGATGCAGGCTATGTGGCTCCAATTTGTGACCGCGCAGGCTGGCAAGGCAGCTAAAGGGGCGGCGCAAGGCTCAGGGATAGGCAAAAACCTGCTTGATCCTGCACAGTGGCTGCTCGTGTCGCAAAGCATGGTGAAAACACTTCCAGGTGATCTGGTCCAGACGCAGGCGAAGCTTGCAGGCGATACGGTGCAACTTTGGCAGGACTTCGCCAAACAAATGCTCAGCGGAGTGGGAGAGCTGGCGGGCGCGGTCACAGGAGGAATGTCAGGGGGCACGTCAGGGGACAACGCGTCCCCGGCACTGCCTCGTCAGGACCGCCGCTTTGTCGATCCGGCATGGAGCGAGAACCCTGCATTTGTTCTGCTTCATCAGACCTATCTGATGCTGACTGAATATTTCAAGCATGCGGCTGCGAATATAGACGGCCTTGAAAGCGAGAAGAAAACTCAGCTCAAATTTGCCATTAGCGCTTTATCGGACGCGATGAGCCCGGGCAATTTCCTCGCCACCAATCCGGTGGTGCTCAAACGGACGATTGAAACACGCGGCCAAAATCTCGTGAGCGGAATGCGCCACCTCATCGCGGACCTTGAGCGCGGTCAGTTGACGCATACTGACCCCAATGCCTTCACGCTCGGTGAGAATTTGGCGGCGACACCGGGCAAAGTGGTTGCGCAGAGCGATCTCTACCAATTGATCCAATATTCGCCGTCCACCAAGGACGTTTATGAAGTGCCGCTGGTGATCTTTCCGCCGTGGATCAACCGGTATTACATCCTCGACCTCACTGCCGAGAAAAGCTTCATCAAATGGGCGGTCGATCAGGGTATCACCGTTTTTGTGGTGAGCTGGAAGTCCGCTGACGAAACGATGGGCGATGTGGTGTGGGACGATTACATCCGCGCCCAGCTTGAGGCGATTGATACGATTCGCGAGCGGCTGAATGTGCCAAGCGTCCATGCAATCGGTTATTGCGTGGCCGGCACAACCTTAGCGGCAACGCTCGCGCTGCTCACTTCGAGAGGCGAGGCGGACAAGGTCAAGAGCGCGACGTTCTTCACAGCGCAGGTCGATTTTGCCCGCAGTGGCGATTTAAAGCACTTCATCGGTGAGGGACAGCTTGAGATGATCGGGCAGCTGTCTCCTGATGGCTATCTTGATGGGCGGTACTTGGCGGCGACCTTTAATGCGCTGCGGGGTAAGGATCTCATTTGGAATTATGTGATCAACAATTACCTGCTGGGCGAAGATTATCCCGCATTTGACCTCCTCCACTGGAACGGGGACGTCACCAATCTGCCTGCCAAGTGGCACAATGATTATTTGCGCGACCTTTACCGCGACAACAAACTCGTGGTCCCCGGCGCGCTTGAGGCGGACGGCACGGCGATTGACCTCACACAGGTTGAGACACCTTCTTATGTGCAGGCTGGCCGGGAGGATCACATTGCCCCTGCGGAAAGTGTTTGGCAGCTAACCAACCACTTCAAAGGACCGCTTGAGTTTGTGCTTGCAGGCTCTGGCCATATTGCAGGCGTTGTAAATCACCCCGATGCTGGCAAGTACCAATATTGGCTGGGGGACAAGGGCGCGAGCTCACTTTCAGAGTTTATCGAGAGCGCGGACGAATACCCCGGCAGCTGGTGGCCGCATTGGCTTGAATGGCTTTGCTCGCAGGACAATAAGAAGACACCTGCGACCGGCAAACGCAAGCCCGGTGGCCGCGGCGATAAAGTGATTGAGGACGCTCCTGGCACCTATGTTAAATCACGCTAGGCACTCCATCGCGCTGACCGAACGAGACCAAGCATCAGATAAATAAGGCCTTTGGCCTGTTTTGTGCACTGCACAAAAAATCCTTGACTTCGCAGCTGCAATGCCTATTTTGTGCAGTGCAACAAGACGGAGCTACTCATGGCTGAAGCCAAGACAACATCGAAAATCGACGCTGCGGCGGCAAAGGTCAAATCCGACGCTGCTGCAAGCAAAACTGCAAGCGCAGCTAAGGTCGCCGAAGCGGTAAAAGCGGACGGCCCTAAGCCTGAAGTGAGCACCAGAGCGGTCAAGAAGGCTGTCGCTGCTCATGCACAGAAGCGCGCACCCGCTGCCCGCAAGACCGCAGCGAAAAAGACACCTGCCAAAAAGCCAGCGGCCAAGAAAGCCGCGGCGAAAAAGGCTCCAACAAAGGTAGCAGCCAAGACCGCCGCCACCACCAACCCAGTTTCAAAACTTAAGGACACCATCATGGCAACTGCACAAAAGACCGACATCACTGCCGACATCGCAGCCAAGGCGAAAGAATTCGCAGCTGACGCGCAGACCCGCGCTAAAGGCGCTTACGGCAAAGCCACAGAGTTTGCCTCTGAAGCTGGCGACTTTAACAAAGCCAATGTTGAGGCAGTTGTCGAAAGCGGCAAAATCCTCATCGCTGGTGCACAGGAAATGGTGAAATCAGACGTTGAGACCGGCAAAGCTGTGATCGAAACCGTCACCGGGGACGTGAAAAAAGTGACCACAATCAAGTCACCTACCGAGCTTTTCGAACTTCAGGGCGAAATCGCTCGCCGCAATTTTGATGCGGCCGTCTCATTCAGCTCCAAGCGCACCGAAGCCATTGTGAAGCTTTATAACGACGCATTCGCTCCGATTTCGAACCGCGTTAGCGTTGCAGCTGAAAAAGTTTCGAAGGCTGCCTAAGCGCTGACCTTCAACTGAATTTCAGAGCTGGGCCTCTCTCCTCTCTCTTTTTAGCCCGGTTCGTGAAAGCGCGCGAAAGCGCATGGACCAGAAAGACCACCCCCGGTCTTTCTGGTCCTTTTTTGTTTTGGCGCCGGAAATCTCGGCTAAAACCCACAAACTGCTGGATCGGCGCGGTCTTGTCTTGCGTGCGGGCACAGGTTTCCCATAATGGAGGGCAATGACGACGTCTGATCCCTGCCTTGCCGAACCAACACCTCGCACGCTGATGCTGCATGTTTTTGCAGGAGGTTCGGATACGGATAAGCCAGACACTGGGGACACCGATGACGGCGATGCGCAGGTCGGGGTCGCTACAAAAACTCGCACGAGCCCCAAGAAACCGAGCCAATATAAAGTGCTGCTGCTCAATGACGACTACACTCCGATGGAATTTGTGGTCATGGTCTTGAAGCGTTTTTTCGGCATGGACTTGGAGCAAGCGACCCGCGTGATGCTGCATGTTCACCAAAAGGGTGTCGGAGTGTGCGGCATTTTTCCATATGAAGTGGCCGAAACCAAGGTCAATCAGGTCATGGATTTCGCGCGCCAGAACCAGCATCCGCTGCAATGTACGCTCGAAAAGGCATGAAATAGGCTCGTGGTTTCATGTTAGGCCGTCCCAAACCGGATCCTGTAGGCCCCGGGCAGGAAAGCGTTTGGGACTACCCGCGCCCCGCCATTTGCGAACCGGCAGCGCGCCGCATTCAGATTATTCACAATGGCGTGCAGCTGGCCGACAGCGCCGGCGCATGGCGCACGCTTGAGACCAGTCACCCCCCGACCTATTACATTCCTCAAGCCGATATCTCGATAGAATACCTTCGCACCAATTCGCGCCGGACCATGTGCGAATGGAAAGGGCAGGCGCGCTATTTCGATATTGTGGTGGGAGACGATGCGATCCCGGCTGGTGCCTGGAGCTACGCCGCCCCCACCCCCGGCTTTGCAGGCATCCGTGACTTTATTGCCTTTTATCCCGACCCGCTTGATCAATGCCTGGTAGATGGTGAGCAGATCACCCCGCAACCGGGACAATTTTATGGCGGCTGGATCAGTCAATATGAAGCAGGGCCTTTCAAAGGCATGCCGGGCAGTCAGTTCTGGTGACGCTGCGCTTGTGCATTTGGCTGGCAATTGAGGCGCGCTTACCCACATATGGGCATGACGCGCGGGCGAATTCCCGCTAGAGCGCTTCGCACGAGCTAAATTGCGCGAACAGATGCGCGAAAGGACCGGGACGGCACAGGCATTGCTGAATTTTATTCCCAGTATTGACCGGTATATTCTTCGGCTGGTGATTGTGCCGATGCTCGGAGTGTTCGCGCTCGCGGCGAGCTTGCTTTTGCTCGACAAAATGCTGCGATTGTTCGATTTTGTGGCAGTCGAAGGCGGGCCGATTGGCGTGGTCTTCAAGATGCTGGGCGCGCTCATCCCAGAATATGCGAGCCTTGCGATCCCCTTAGGGTTGCTTTTGGGCGTTCTGTTCGCCTTTCGAAAGCTCGCAACCTCCTCTGAACTTGATACCATGCGCGCGGTGGGCCTATCCTATTGGCGGCTTTTGCGGGTTCCCTACATCCTCACCGCGATCCTTGTTGCGGTCAATATTGCGCTTGTATTCTACATCCAGCCGCTCAGCCGGTATTACTATGAGCAGATGGAGTACGAACTGCGATCCGGCGCTCTTGGTGCGTCTATTAAGGTCGGCGAATTCACCACTCTTGCAGACCGCATGGCTCTCAGAATTGAGCAGAGCGAGGATGATGGTCAGCGCCTGATCGGAATTTTCGCCCGCGTCTCCAACACCGAGGACCAGGTCCTTTCGATCAGCGCGCGCGAAGGCAGTTTCATGGCGACCACCGATGATCCCGACACGATCATCCTGCGCCTCACCGAAGGCACTATCGTTCAAGACACCGGAGATGATACGCCGCGGGTGCTTTCTTTCTCGCGCCATGATTTGCCCATCGACCTGCCTGCAATTGAACAATTCCGCGCCCGAGGTGACGGAAGCCGGGAATACATATTGCCCGAACTGCTCAGCATCGGATGGGCAGACGAAAATGCGACTGAGGCGCAGCGCGACGCCACTCAGGCGAGTTTCAACTACCGCATGGTTGAGATCGTGATGATGTGGCTCTTGCCGCTTTTGGCCGTGGCTTTGGCCATCCCCCCCAAGCGATCGACGAGCGCCTTAGGGATATTCACCTCCATCATCCTGGTCGTCGCCTATCACAAGGTGAACCAATATGGAGCCGATATCGCAGCCCTCGGCAGGTTCGATCCGATCATCGCTTTGTGGGGGCCGTTTGTCATTTTCTCAGCACTCATCATCTGGATGTACCACCGGACCGCGCATGTGCCGGGGGGCAAGCTTTGGGAGTGCTCGAACGTGGCTTCGACAAAACGGCCAAGCAAGTCGGCAAGCTTTTTGGCCGGCGCAAGGCACATTCATTGGTCGCCGATCATCAAGCGGAAAGCGAAGATGCCGCTATCGCTTCGGCACGGTAGCGGCGCTCAAGACAACCGATGCAGTTGGATTTCTTTCCCTCGCGTTCTTTGACGCTCTACCTCGCCAAAATGTTCGTGGTGCGCATTCTGGCTGTGCTTGTGATGCTGGTCTTGGTGCTGATGGCGCTGGACCTGCTTGGCAACACAGGCACGATTTTGGCGCCCGAAGGCAATGGCCAGAACGAGATCATCAAATATGTGAGCCTGCGCATACCGCAGCTGATATCGAGGTTCCTGCCTTATTCTGTACTGCTTGCGACGCTCATTACGCTGGTGGCGCTTAATCAGAACAGCGAGGTGGTGGCGATGAAAGCGGCGGGATTGTCGGCCCACCAGGTGCTCTCGCCGCTGCTTCTTACCGCCGCCGTCGTCGCAGTGATCAGCTTTGCCTTTAACGAACGAATTGTTACCCGCGCCAATTCTACGATCAAGGCGTGGGAGGCGGTCGAATATGGGCCGATCCCCGAAGATTCGGGCATCAGAACCAATGTCTATTTGACAGACGGCGACAACATTTTGACCGCCGTCTCGCTTACCGGGAAAGGCGAGCAGATAAAGCTCTTCAATGTCACCTGGTACACAAGAGCGCCCGGCGGCATCATCAGCGAGCAAGTGCGCGCACCCAGCGCCAGCTATGCAGCTCCCGGCTGGCAATTGGACAGCCCAACGCGCTTTGATGTCGGCAGCGCTGACACTCAGGAGTTGGAGACGCTAACAGTCGGAGAGACGCTCACCCCTGACCAAATCGACCTGCAATCTGTGGACATTGACGGGCAGAGCTTTTGGGAGCTTTCCGAAACCATTGACGCTTTCGAAGCGGTCGGCAGGCGCACCACAGAAATGCGCGCCAAATGGTGGCACCGGATTTCCGGACCCTTATCGGCGCTGTTGATGCCGCTCTTGGGTTCTATCGCCGCATTTGGATTGGCGCGTTCGGGGCAATTGTTTGTCCGCGCTGTCCTCGGAATGGCGCTGGGTTTTGCCTATTTCGTGGTCGACAATGCCGCGCTCGCAATGGGCAGTTTTGGGGGCTACCCGCCGTTTCTTGCCGCATGGGCCCCGTTTTTTCTCTTCCTTTTGGTGGGTGAAACCGTCCTCATCCGCACCGAGGAATGAGCGCGGGCAATTGGTCGCTGCGCCTTGCACGCAAAGCAGACGCTGAGTTTATGCCTGCAATTGAGAGCGCGGCGGGAGCCGTCTTTCGGACTGTTGAAGGCCTTTCCGGCATAGCAGACAATGAGACCGTGCCGGTTGAGCGTCTTGAGCGCTACATCCGCAAAGGGCATTGTCTTGCCGCGCATGCAGGCGAGCGGATGATTGGGTTTCTTGTGTGCGAGCCCTTCCGGCGCGAACTGCACATCTGGGAGCTTGATGTGCATCCTGACTTTCAAGGGCAAGGTGTGGGGGCTGGCTTGCTGCGCGCCTGCATGATTGATGCACGCAATTCGGGCTTTGCCGCGATCACCCTCACCACTTTCCGCGACGTGCCCTGGAACGGGCCGTTCTATCAAGCCCGCGGGTTTGAGGAGGTGATTGCCCTCGATGCCCATCCCCGGCTTGCCGGCGAGCTGGCTCTTGAGGCGGACAGCGGCCTTCCCGTTTCAAGACGATGCGCGATGATCCATTTCCTTGAATAGCATCATGGGTGTACTAGAGCGAGGCGAAGTAAGAAGGATCTCGACCATGCAACGCTTTACGACTGCAAGTCTTATCGGTCTCGGATTGGCTTTAGCTGCATGCAGCAGCGAACCCGAGGACACGCCTGACCTCACCGAGGCGATCCCTCTCGATGCCGATCCAGAGGGCGAGGCCAATGCAGCTGGCAGCGACCGTGTGCTGGAGGATGGTGCGCAGGAGAAGGGTACGAAGGCATCCGGCGAGGCAGCGTCTGGCGGTGCCCCTGCCCTTCCCGGTGGCTCGGACAATGGCGCAGGCGCTAAGGGTACAAGAGGTCAAAAAGCCCTTCCAGACACGATGGAAGCAGGCAGCAACCCGCCCGGTTTCAAGCCGCCCAAGGGCTCAAAAGTTCAGCGGATGAACTGAGAGACGCCTCAGCGCGGCAGCATTGTGCTGCGCGCAATTCGCCCAACCAAATTGAACATCCCCGGATGGTTCGCACCCTCATAGGTCGTTCCATCGCCCAGTTCGTGCGCCAGCCTGCGATGCGCCTCAGGCAGGTCGTGGTAGGGCATTGATGGCATCAGATGATGCAGCGCGTGATAGCGCAAACCAACAGGCGCCCAGATTTCAGCCATAACCCCCGGAGGCGGGACATTCACGCTATCGAGAAACTGCGCTGTCACCGTCATGGGTTCCCCCTCATTCTCCCAAAGATGCGCGACCAATGTGCGCAGTTGGTTGAGAAGAGTGGTCAAGGAAAGGATACCAAGCGCGACCAGCAACGGCTTCCACCCGATCACAAGCGGGCTTGCGAGCAGCGCAATCGCCCAAATGCTGGCGCCCAATTGCTGCCAGCGAACCTGCTTTGCAAAATCGCCATCGGCAGGCTTGCGGCGAAAGTCCGGATTGATTGAGAGCGAAGACGCACGCTCCCACACAAGGCGGCGTAGAGGCGGGATTACAAGGCCCAAAGGCACCAAAATCGCCGAACGAATGATGACCGCAACAGGCGCAAACAATGCGACGATCACGAACAGCGGCAAGCTCCATGGTTTCATCAAAGCGAGGGGTAGATATTCCGGGTCCTCAATGGTGCCATATTGGGTGCGCTTGTGGTGAATGACGTGAACGCCTTCATACATGAAGCTGGGCGCCATCATTGGGATACCCACGAGCAGGTTCCAGCCCAATCGAAAGCCGGGAAGCGCGTTCTTGTGGATATGCGTGAGCTCATGAATGAACATGAGCGCGCGATACAGCGCAAGCGAGGCCACAGCCCCAGCCGCAATTGCCACAAACACATTGGTGGTAAGGATCGCCAGAGCAATCGCGCCATAACCAATCGCTGCCGAAATGAGCATATCAGACCAGTAAATCCAGCCCTTAGCCTCTCCCAAATCCTTAGTCAGATCGCGCGCTGCCCGCAGCATATCTTTATCATCAAGCGCACGGAAATCTTCGCGCTTGGCGCGGGGCCGAGATGATGGTGCTTGGGTTGGAGAAGGGATTGGCTGATGCTTGGTCATGTCATTGGGATGGTGAATAGATATTTCCTACCAAAGCTCTTACCGCATACGGCGCCCAAGATATAGGGTTCAAGACAAAGACGCCAAGGCGCAAACGCGGTGATATAGTCAAATCGTCCGATTGGCTTGAGAAAATACTTCGGGCAGAAGATGAGCGCGTTGATGCATGACCCAAGCCTGTAAGATAGTGAGAGTAACACCCAATGGTTTCAACTGATGCCGCACAGCCGCTGATTATAGAGCCGGTCGAAGGCAAAAAAGGGCGTGCGCGGTTTGTCGATCTGGGCCGCACCTTTGCCGCCAGGGTTAACAACGCTGTACCCCAGCTTCGCTCTGAACAATTGGAGCTGGTTGATCCGCGCAAGAACCCATTTTTCGGCCACGCCAGAGCGCAGCTCTTTATTGCGATGCGCGGCGGTAAACCGGTGGGCCGTATCTCCGCTCAGATTGATGAACTGGCTCTAAAAATGCCTGAAGAGCAAGGCTTTGGACCTGGCACAGGCATGTTTGGCTATTTCGATGCAGAAGATGAAACGGTGGCAAAAGCCCTTATCGCGCAGGCTGAGGATTGGTTGAAGGCTCAAGGGATGACGCGGGCTCTGGGACCAATTTCCATGGCGATGTGGGAGGAGCCGGGGCTGCTTGTAAAAGGGCACGACCATTCCCCAATGGTCATGATGGGGCATCACCCTGCGCATTATCAGGCATGGATCGAAGATGCGGGCTATTCGGTTGCCAAAACGCTTTTCACTTACGATCTTGATGTCTCGCGCGAATTTCCTCCGCTTGTTCAACGCATCACGAAATCTGGTGAACGCAATAAACGTATGACCGTGCGCCAGGTGGATAAGTCTCGCTGGGACGAAGATGCCGCGATCGTGCTCTCAATCCTCAATGACGCGTGGTCTGACAACTGGGGATTTGTCCCCTTCACCCCAGAAGAAGTCGCTTACGCCGGCAAAAAGCTCAAACCCATCATCAAGAGCGAGCTCAATATGATCGCCGAGATTGATGGCCGGCCCGTTGCCTTTATGCTGGTGTTCCCAGATATGAATCAGGTGCTGTCCAAAATTAACGGAAAGCTTTTTCCCTTTGGATGGTTTCATATGCTGCGCTGGCTGCGCTATCCGAAAGGGGCCGGTATGCGGGTGCCGTTAATGGGCGTTTTGAAGGAGTATCAAAATTCTCGCGCTGCAAGCCAGTTGGCATTTATGATGATCAGCCATATCCGCAGCAATGCAGCCTCAAAGTTTCACTCACAGCGAGGCGAAATTGGTTGGATCCTTGAGGATAACCAAGGCATGGTGGCGATAGCCGATGCCATCGACAGTTCTATCAACCGCGAATATGCCATCTATGGGAAGAGCATTGGTTGACCTGACACAAGCGGAGGCCGAGACGATGCAATCGGGCGGGCATTTGACGAGTTTGCTGGGCTATAAAAAAGGCCTCCACTCAAATGAGTGAAGGCCTTTCGGGATCTTGTCGCCGACCATATGGACGGGAGGGGGTTCAGGCCGGCGACATAAAATAAATGCCCATCTAAGAATGGGGTTCCCAAGTTTTCAAATTTTTTTGGTTTCAGTTTTGCGCGCGCCATTTAATGCGTACATAGATTTACAAGATGGGTGCGAAGTTGGCTTGTGAAAGTCCGTTTCGCACCCTTTAAGAACGATATTTCCGGAGATGATTGTGTCCCTCAGTCAACAACTCGCCGAGGATCTTCCATTTCTTCGACGCTATGCGCGCGCGCTTAGTGGTTCCCAAGAAAGAGGCGACGCCATGGTTCGCTCAGCGCTTCAGAGCGCGCTTGTGAACGATGAAAAGAAGCAGTCATTGCAACAAGGACGCGTTGCCCTTTACCGCTTGTTCCATGAGACCTTAGGCGACGAACAACTAGCCCTTGATAGCGCGGAGGCCGCGAGCTCAAAAGAAGCGAGCGCTGTGACCAAACTTCGCGCGATCACAGACAGCAAGCGTCATGCGCTGCTGCTAACAACCGTCGAAGAATTCACCCTGCGCCAAGCTGCACAAGTGCTTCAGATCGAACCTGACGCGGTCGAAACGCTTGCAAACGAAGCTATCGCAGAGATCGATTCAGAGCAGAAGACACGTGTTCTTATCATCGAAGACGAGCCGATGATTATGATGCAGCTTGAGGATCTGGTGGAATCGTTGGGGCACGAAGTGTGCGGTACTGCCACGACTCACGCCGAAGCTTTGAAGGCTGCGACAACCACTCAGCCCGGCCTCGTGCTGGCCGATATTCAACTGGCCGATGGATCGTCAGGCCTTGATGCAGTGGAAGATATCTTGGGGCTGAGCAGTGTGCCTGTTGTCTTCATCACCGCATACCCTGAACGCCTTTTGACAGGCGACCGGGTTGAGCCGACCTATTTGGTGACGAAGCCCTTCCGAGAGCAGGCCGTCAAAGCTGCTATCAGTCAGGCCCTGTTCTTCGGTTGAGGTTCTTCGGCTGAGGTTCTTCGGCTGAGGCTCTCTGGACCAGGTTTTCAAATTGCCTCTTTGCAATTTCTCACAAGCAGACCAGATGATCGGTTTATTTGTCAGTTTTTGACGCCTATTGTCCATAAACAGCTCAAGGCGAACCGGCCTAAAGGAAACGAGGGAACATTTGTGTAGCTTGCAAGTTTCATTTGCATTCCCACCGCGCAAACGGCGCGATGGTTATGACAGATCGCTTGCGGTATGTTCCGTAAGCGATGGGATAAAGCAGGTTCACAAATGAGCTCCGCGAAGGAACCGGAAAAAGACAAGTCTGATCTGCGTGCTGATGCGCGCCGAGATGATTCGGTTGATGCGCCGGCATGGGCTCAAGGGCTGAAACAGCTCTACGATCAGGTAGTGGAAGAGCCGCTGCCGGATAGTTTTAAGGACTTGCTCGACGCTTTCGATGAAAGCACCGGGCCTGGCGAAGACGCCGGAACCGGAAAGCCGAGTTAGTGACGCAAGAAACTAAGTCTCCTAAACCTGACGCAAAACAGCGCGCCGATTTTAAGCGGGAGCTGACCGAAGTGATCCCGCATCTTCGCGCCTTTGCTCGCGGGCTTTGCGGCCGGGCAGATATGGCCGATGATCTGGTACAGGAGGCATTGCTCAAAGCTTGGGCTGCGCAAGACCGTTTTGAGCCGGGCACCTCAATGCGCGCGTGGACCTTTGTGATTTTGCGCAATGCCTATCTCACCGACATGCGCCGCAACCGGTTCCGGGGCAATTATGACGAAGGCATGGCGGAGCGCATCTTAACGCAGCCCGCAGCACAAGAAGAGCCGATCCATCTGTCCGACATGCACCGGGCCTTATTGACGCTGCCCCCCGAAAGGCGCGAGGCGCTTTTGTTGGTGGGTGCGGGCGGCTTTTCCTATGAAGAAGCAGCGCAGATTTGCGGCTGCGCACTTGGCACGATCAAGAGCCGGGTCGGGCGTGCGCGTGCAACGCTCAATGAAATGCTCTCGAAAGACAATGTGCCAGGCAGGTCTACGCGCGATGCCACCGCGCACAGCGCCATCCTGGATGAGCTCGATGACGTCGTCGCAAACGCAGACGACTTTGGTAGCGCAGGCGCAACAGACTGAGCGCAAATCGCATGGGGCTAAAAGACCGTGCTTGGCCTCTCACTGCCCTTGGCATAATGTGAAGGTGCAAGGGGAAGATCACACAGCCAATGGATCATCAGCCATCACAAAAACCTCCAGTTGGGGGAAACATAATTGGGGGAAATACCCCGGGCGTGACTGGCCCCGGCGGCAATAGCGTGAGCAGCCCTGAGGTGCGGCTGATGTCGTCTTTGGTGGTTCTGATCGGGCTTGGCCTGTTTTTGGCCCTGCCCTTTGTTCTTTCGATTGGTTCGGTTGTTTTCCTACCGCTTGTGACAGCCATTCTTTTGACCATCCTGCTTTCTCCCTTGGCGGATCAACTGGCAAAGTTTGGCCTGCCAAATGTCATTGCCTCGCTCAGTTCGCTGCTGGTCTTTATGGGGGTTTTGTTTCTTGCCCTCGGTCTGATCCTTCAACCTGCGCTCGACCTGTTCGAGCAGATTCCCGAAATCGCAGGCCGTGTTGGCCAGCGTTTCGAAGACCTGCGCGGCGAATTTGAATGGATCGCGATAGCCAATTCAGAGCTGGCAAAGATCATGGGAGACACCGGCACTTCGCAAGTCGTGCTGGCAACGCCCAGCCTGCTTGAAGAGATCGCTTTTGCCACGCCGTCAGTAGTGGTTTCTGTGCTGATCATGATTCTGATGGCATTTTTCATGATTGAGGCGCGGGTGCGACTGCGCCGCCATCTTTTGTTCGATAGGGAAAGTTTCGGCTCAAGCGTCAAGGCGGCCCGCGCTATCCGCGAGGTTCAAGACCGCGTGGCTGCCTATATTATGACGGTGGGCTGTATCAACGCGGGCGTCGGCGTGCTCGTTGCGCTTGGTGCCTGGGCGCTTGGTGTGGATGTGCCGATCATGTGGGGCGGCCTCGCCATGATCCTCAATTTTATCCCTTACATCGGCCCAATGTTCATGTTCGCACTGCTCGCGCTGTTCGGCGTTGGGACAGCAGAAACAGTGTGGCTCGGGATGATCCCTGCACTTGCATATCTTGGCCTCAACGCGGTTGAAGGCAATGTGATCACCCCTTCGATATTGGGCGCAAGGTTCACTATGAGCCCGGTTATGATCTTGATCGCGCTGTCCTATTTTACATGGATATGGGGCGTGCCCGGAGCGCTGTTATCGGTGCCTATCTTGCTTACATTAACGGCGCTGTTCGATCATATCGGCAGGCCTAACCTTGTCGGATTTTTGTTTGGCGAGCCCTTGTTCAAAGGCGATATTCCCGAAGGCGCGGTCCAAGAGGATCCCGCAGGACCGCTCTAGTCGGCAGCTTTATCGACCGCGCTCGTCACCGCCACATTCATCGTCACATTGGCAAGGGTGCGCATGATATCAGGGAGCATTTCAACAGCCACCAGCAAAGCAAGCGGTTCAATCGGCACACCCATCGCAATCGCAATCGGACCGATAGAAACAACAAAGCTTATTGATCCCGGCAAGCTGACCGACCCGACTGAAATAATCAGAGCGACCAAAACCCCGGCAATCGCAAGCGGGAGGGAAATCTCAACGCCTGCAAGCGCCGCGACATAAAGCGCCACAGCCATATTCATGGCCGGGCTTGTCGCGCGAAAAATCGCAACCGCGAGAGGCAAGACGAATTCGCTGGTAACCGGCCTGATCCCCAAGCGGCTGGAGCTGTCCAGCATCGCAGGAAGGCTGGCGAGCGAGCTTTGCGTGGAGACCGCGACCGCCTGTGCAGGCAGGACATTGCGGGCAAAGCGCAAAGGATTAACTCCGCCCAATGCCCAAGCCAGCGCATATGCAAGGATAAGAATAAACCCGCCCATCGCCGAGACGACAAGAATGTAGTGAGCAAGCGCTGCAAACGCCCCGCCCCCGCTGCGCATTCCCACCCCGAAAGCAAGCGCGAACACGCCAACGGGCGCGATCCAAAGCACCCAGCCTATGATCAGCAACATGGCGTTTGCCAAAGCGTGGAAAAAGCCCATGAGCGAAGCATTTTGCTCTTTGGGAAGTTTGGATACGGCCACAGCGAAGAGTGCGAAAAAGATCGTCAACGGCAGCATGGCCGTCTCGCCTGCTGCGGCAATAATATTGGGCGCGATCAGTGACCCCAGAAAATCCAGAATACCCGGCACCGCAAGCTCGTCACCGGGCACTTCTGCCAGAAATCCGCTGGCGCTTTGCGGGACCGGGAAAATCGCAAGAAGCGCAGGCATCAGCACAGCGGTAAAGACGCCGCCAAGGATCAAGACGCCAAAGACCAGCGCCAAGAACCTGCGGGCCGCTTTACCCGCGCGCGCCGCCTGAACCATTTGAGCCAGGCCAAGCACAAGCAAGGCTGCGACTAGAGGGATGATTGTCATTTGAAGCGCGCGAAGCCAGAGCGAACCCACAAGAGAAAGCGGCTGTAGCACCCGTTCAGGCAAGGCAGCAGATGACAATGCAACGCCGAGCCCCAGGCCCAATATGAGCGCTGCAAAGGTTGCAATGACCGGCAGGCGGATCGTGGTCAGCTCATATGCGCTATCTTGCGTATGGCTATCTTGCGCATGGTTGAATGATGGTTCGCTCAAGGTCGGCCTCAGGTATGTCTGAATGTATCTTTTCTTTTCAGGACTACGCGTGCCCTTCCCTTCAGGCGATAACCGCGCCAGAAGAAAGTGACAAATCCGCCTGTGGCTAATAACGCGAAAGCAACCTTCGGCGGCTATAGGCTGGCGCAAACAATCTGAGGACAAAACAAAGCCATGACACGCAAGTTCTTTGGCACTGACGGCATTAGAGGCCGCACCAATGCAGGCGTCATGACCGCTGCCACCGCTATGCGAGTGGGACAGGCGGCTGGGAATTACTTTGTGCGCGGCACGCACCGGCACCGCGTGGTGATCGGAAAAGACACTCGGCTTTCCGGCTATATGATGGAAAGCGCTCTCGTCGCAGGTTTCACCAGCGTTGGTATGGATGTGATCATGACCGGCCCCCTGCCAACGCCTGCAATTGCGCTTCTCACCCGCGAAATGCGCGCCGACCTGGGTGTGATGATTTCAGCGAGCCACAACCCTTATGCCGACAATGGGATCAAATTGTTTGGGCCCGATGGGTTCAAACTCTCAGACGAGGCAGAAGCCGAGATTGAGGCACTTCTCGAATCCGATCCCAAGCTCGTTGATGCCGAGAAAATCGGACGCGCGCGCAGGATCGAAGACGCGCGGGGGCGCTACATTCATGCGGTCAAACAATCGGTTGGCAGCGACATGCGATTTGACGGACTTAAGGTGGTTGTCGATTGCGCCAATGGGGCCGCTTATCAAGTCGCCCCTTCCGCCATATGGGAGCTTGGCGCCGATGTGACCACATTGGGCGTCAATCCCAATGGGACAAACATCAATGACGGCGTTGGTTCAACTTCGATTGAGGCGCTTCAGGCCAAGGTTGTCGAAGAAGGCGCGCATATTGGCATCGCGCTGGATGGAGATGCAGACCGGCTGATTCTGGTCGATGAAAAGGGCCGCAAGGTTGACGGTGATCAGATCATGGCTCTTATCGCCGCCAGAATGCACGAAAAAGGCTCACTGACAGGCGGCGGCGTCGTGGCAACGGTCATGTCAAACCTTGGGCTTGAGCGGCATTTGGAAGCGCGCGGCCTTACGCTTGAGCGGACCAAAGTTGGCGATCGCTATGTGCTTGAGCGCATGAAAGAAGGGGGCTTTAATGTGGGCGGTGAGCAGTCCGGCCATATGATCATGCTTGATCATACGACGACCGGCGACGGTACAGTGGCTGCGATGCGGGTGCTGAGCTCTCTTGTGCGCTCTGGCAAACCCGCAAGCGAGATATTGCATCAGTTTGACCCGGTCCCGCAGCTTCTCAAAAATGTGCGCTATGATGGCGGTGCGCCTTTGAACAATGCGGCTGTGCAGCAGTGCATATCGGAGGCGAAGAACGAGCTTGAAGGCCATGGCCGTCTCGTGATCCGCGCCTCGGGGACCGAACCTGTTATCCGCGTTATGGCTGAGGGCGATGATGCCGCCCAAGTGGAAGCGGTCGTAGATAGGGTCTGCGATGCTGTGCGCAGTGCAGCCTGAGGTTTGAGGCCAGTGGCAGCCGCGCCCTCCCCTCCGCGTATCCTGACGATTGCAGGCTCGGACTCGAGCGGCGGGGCCGGCGTTCAAGCCGACATCAAGACAATCACCATGCTGGGCGGTTACGCCATGAGCGCGGTTACCAGTATCACTGCGCAAAACAGCGTGGGAGTTCAGGCCATTACGCCGCTAGAAGGCAGCGCTGTAACATCTCAAATTGCTTCGTGCATTGACGATATCGGCGTGGACGCGGTCAAGATCGGCATGCTCCACGACGCCGATGTGATCGCCTGTGTGGCAGGTGCGCTTGAAGGAGCCCGGTGCCCGATTGTGGTCGACCCGGTGATGGTCTCAACCAGCGGCGCGGCGCTCATCGCGCCCGATGCGATTTCGGCACTGCGCGAGAAGATATTTCCTCTCGCCAGCCTGATCACGCCCAATGTTCCGGAACTTGCACATTTGCTGGATCGAGATATCACTAAACCTGCGCAAATGATCGAGGCCGCTGAGACCCTGGCGCGCCAAACAGGCGCCGCCGTTCTCGCCAAAGGCGGGCATTTGACAGGCGCACGCGTTATCGACGTTCTCTGCGAGAGCGGCGGCCGCAAGGTGCAGTTTGATCATGCCCGGATCGGCACAGCCCACACTCACGGCACTGGCTGCACGCTATCATCCGCCATCGCGGTCCTTTTGGGGCGAGGGGAAAGCCTGGAGCATGCGGTGAAGATTGCGCGCCAATTTGTGCTGCGCGCGATTGAACATGCCCCCGGCTATGGCTCAGGAAACGGACCGCTAGGCCATCAGGCTGTCACTGGCCTTTAATCGGGGTGGTCAATCAAGGCCGTAAAATTCAGAGATGTGATCCCACGCTTCTTCTGCGGTCTCGCACCATTTGAACAGGTCCAGATCTTTGCGCGAAATCGTGCCCTCTTCCGCGATCGCTTCAAAATCGACCACACGGGTCCAGAAATCTTTGCCAAACAGCAGGATCGGAAGAGGCTTCATCTTGCCAGTTTGGATGAGCGTCAAAAGCTCGAAGAATTCATCGAAAGTGCCAAAACCGCCAGGGAACACCGCCACAGCGCGCGCACGCAGCAAGAAGTGCATCTTGCGAAGCGCAAAATAGTGGAAGTTCAATGACAAATACGGCGTCACATAGGGGTTGGGTGCCTGCTCATGCGGCAAAACAATGTTAAGGCCAATGCTCTCGCTGCCCGCTTCACTTGCGCCGCGGTTGGCCGCCTCCATAATGGACGGACCGCCGCCTGAGCACACAACGAATTGGCGTTTCCCCTCTTCGATGATGGCTTTTTCGGACACGAGGCGCGCGAGCTTGTGGGCCTCAGCATAATATTTCGCCTTCTTGGCAAGATTAGCGGCGACTTTCTGATCCCACTCATCCCCATCTTTAGCCGCGTCAATTTTGGCCTGGGCTTCTTCGGGAGACGGAATGCGCGCAGAACCATACATCACCATGGTTGAGCCCACGCGCGCTTCATCGAGCAGCATCTCAGGCTTCAAAAGCTCAAGCTGAAAGCGCACCGGGCGGAGCTCATCGCGCAGCAAAAAATCAGTGTCGTCGAAGGCGAGCCTGTAGGCAGGGTGCTCTGTTTGAGGCGTGCTTACAGGCGCCTCATGGGCAAAGCGGCTTTCCACTTGTGCGGGGTAAAACTTGCGGCTGACCAAATCATGATCGCCTGCAAGATTCTTGTCGTTCTTATCATCACTCATTGCGCTGACCTAGGCATGCGCTGCGGCAAGGACAAGCTTACAGTTCAGCAATCGGCGGCTGCCGCCGGCCTAGGAGATGGGTGGTCCGCATTGGGCGGCGTGCAAATGGCGCTTAGCGGAATTTTGACGGTTAATTTCATACCGCCCGTCTGCCACTGCGTATCAACCGCCGCATCCAGTTGGCGTTTGACGATCCGATTGATGACTTTCCCGCCAAAGCCTTCTCGTGCAGGCTCTGCTGCGCAGGGGCCTCCGCTTTCCTCCCACAAAAGGGTCAAATGCGCCTCCGGGCTCTCTTGGATATCCCAGGTCACACGGACGTGCCCCGTTTTTGCACTGAGCGCGCCGTGCTTTTGCGCATTCACAATGAGTTCGTGAAAGAACATCGCTAATGATTGGGCAGCGGACGGAGAGATGTCCAAATCCGGACCTTTGATGGTAAAGGCATCAGGGCCTGCAAGACTGCGGGTCTCTTCGAGGACGAGCGATCTCAGATCTGACCCTGTCCACTGCGTTTGAGCAAGCAAATTGTGGGTCCGGGCCATGGATTCAAGCCGGCCTCGAAAGTCATTTTTATACGTACCAATATCGGTGTTGGACCGGGCGGTAATCTCAGCAATCGACAAGATGATCGCGAGCATATTCTTAACGCGGTGGTCAAGCTCACGCATCATGAATTCGCTGCGCTGTTTATTGTCTTTTCGCTCAGTGATGTCTGCAATTATGCCAACGAGCATCGCAAACCCGTCACGGTAAATGCGAACACAGCGCACATGGAGCCAGATCACTGAAGCCCCCGGCGGGGTGAAGCGAAGCTCAATATCAAGGGGCTCTCCCCCTTCAAGGACAGCGTCTATTGCGCGCTCAAATGCATCACGGTCCTCATTTAAGATATAGTCAAGAAAACCGCTCTCCCCCAGCGAGATGCCCAGCGAGGGAAGCTTTGTGATCTGTGTGAAACGCGCATCCCAATCAACCCGCGCTCCGTCATTCTCAAGCGTCCACACACCGATCTGAGCAACGCCTTTAGCCAGAGCTTGGACCACAGCCTCAGTCTCCTCCCCGTTCTCAGTGTCGGCCGCATCTTCGCTTTTGCCGCCGGTTGCAGACTTGTACTCAATCTTTGAAGGATGGCCAGCCGGATCGCTGATGACCGGGTCATAGGTGACAATCACACCGCCAATATCCGAGGTGTAGGGCTTGACGGAACGGCTGAATATTTGGCCATCCTTAGTCTTCACCTGCCGCACCACGGCATCGCCTGAAGAAAAGGCTTTACGCGCGTCTTCGTCGAGATGCGGGTCCTCGGTCATTTGGTCCTAGCCATTAAAAACAAGAGTGAGGCAAATGCCAGCGTAAGACTTTGCAGGAAAGCTTTGCAAAAAGTTTTCGCCGCAGATCACTACCATAACGAAAGTGGGCGGTATTTGTTTCCGGCCGTCCGCGCGGCGTCTAGTCTTTTGCCGCGGGCCTCTTATGCGGCGGCACATTCATATGCTCAAACGGGCAGTGTCTGCACGCCGAGCCGCAGCATTTGCCTCGTTTTAAATGAGCGAGTCTGGTGAAGACGGTGTAACCGGTATCCGGGTCAACATAGGCGCTCTCACCGCGCTCACAGGCAGCCTCATGTATTGACCAGAATGCGTGTTTTTCCACTATGGCAAATGCTCCACTTGCAAGGGCAATATCCGCGTCATACCGGATCGGGCGTCAGGATGCGAACCTCAATAGACGCAGCCAGAATGCAGCCATCCATACAGGTCAGACCCAAGCTTGCTTGCTCTTGCATGGCGCATGGTTTAACTTGCTTGGCAGGTGCCGGTGCAATGCACGCATCGGTGATATGAAAGATTGATTTATGGCGGATATGCTTCCGCCGGACGAGAATAAAAAAGCTGGCAAAAGACGGAGCGGCAAGTCCGGCAAGGTAGCCGATTTTCGCTACAAGCGCTCCAGTCAGCATGGCAAATCTGGCTCCAATCGCTCTAAAAATAGGCGGGGAGGTTCAGCGTCACGTGCCCGACAGGCGAGCCCCAATGGGCAGCCAAACGATCACGGCAAGCCAAAACAATCGGCAACACCCATGACCGGCGGCCCGCGGCCGGGCGAAGCTTATGCGGCGCTTGATCTGGGAACCAACAATTGCAGGCTCTTGATTGCCCGCCCATCAGGCCGCGATTTCACTGTCATTGATGCTTTTAGCCGGGTCGTGAAACTTGGCGAGGATCTGACGGCAACGGGGCGGCTTTCCGATAATGCGATGGAGCGCACTATGGCGGCGCTTTCGATCTGTGCTGACAAATTGCGGCGGCGCAATGTTCGGCTGGCGCGTTCGGTTGCGACCGAGGCCTGCCGAAGAGCCTCTAATGGCGAGGCATTTATTGAACGCGTCAGGCGCGAGACGGGGATCGCGCTTGATATCATCAGCGCTGAGGAAGAGGCTCGTTTGGCTGTTCTTGGCTGCCATATTTTGCTGGAATCGGGCGAAGGGCCAGCGGTGATCTTTGATATTGGGGGAGGTTCGACCGAGTTGGTCCTGCTCGAGCCGGGCGAGAAAATTCCGCATATCATCGACTGGCAAAGCGTGCCTTGGGGTGTGGTGTCTTTGACCGATACGGTCCGATCCTTTGGCCCCAAGGACCTCTCCTCAAAAGAAGCGCGGCTTGCACGCTATGCCGAAATGCGCCGGGTTGTGTCTGAGAGTTTTGCGCCTTTTGCTGAGCGTATTGCGCAGGCTGCGGCGAGCGATGATATTCGCTTGCTGGGCACCAGCGGAACCGTGACGACTTTGGCGAGCCTTCATCTGGAATTGCCGCATTATGACCGCAAGGCCGTCGATGGTCTGATCGTGCCATCGACCGCGATGCGTGAGATTAGCGGGCGGCTTTCGGGCATGTCACCGCACGAGCGCAGCCAGCTCCCGTGCATTGGGAATGACCGGGCTGACCTAGTGGTGGCGGGCTGCGCGATCCTTGAGGCGATCCTTGATCTTTGGCCTTCTGAGCGTCTGGGGGTCGCCGATCGCGGTATCCGCGAAGGCATTTTGCGCAGTATGATGGCCGCTGAACGCCAGGGAGAACGCAGCCGTCAATCACTCCAGGATGCACGCGGGGAAGCCGCGAGTGAGACTGGACCCAACAAGAGAGCAGCGGGTTAAGCGATGACACGTTCAGGCCGCAATCCCGAGCGCCGGGTCAAAACCGCCAAGAAGCGGACCGAAAGCTCAACCCGGTGGCTGCAACGCCAGCTCAATGACCCATATGTGAAGCAGGCAAAGGCGGACGGTTATCGCAGCAGGGCGGCTTATAAGCTGATCGAATTGGACGAGAAATTCGGCCTTATCAGGGGTTCTAAGCGCGTGGTGGACCTCGGAATTGCGCCCGGCGGGTGGAGCCAGGTTGTGCGGGCAAAAGCGCCTAAGGCTGAGGTTGTCGGCATCGACCTATTGCCGACAGAACCGATTGAAGGCGTAACCATCTTTGAGATGGACTTTATGGACGATGCAGCGCCCGCCCGGCTGGAAGAGGCTTTGGGCGGCGCGCCCGATCTGGTGCTGTCGGATATGGCCGCCAATACGGTGGGACACAAACAAACCGATCATTTGCGCACTATGGGTCTTGTCGAGGCGGGCGCTTGGTTTGCCGTGGAGACGCTTGATAAAGGCGGAGCGTTTGTGGCGAAGGTTTTGGCAGGGGGGACGGATGCGGACCTGCTGAATTTGCTCAAAGCGCACTTCAAAACGGTCAAACACGCAAAGCCCCCCGCGAGCCGTAAGGGCTCATCGGAATGGTATGTTGTCGCTCAAGGATTTAAAGGGCGCGAATAGACGCGCCGCCTCAACAGCCGCTTAAAGATCAAGTCCAAAAACTTGCTTAGCTAGCGGCCGTTTCTGCGGTGTCTTCGGCTTGTGCGGGGGTGTCCTCAGCAGCGTTTTGTTCTGCCTCATCCGCGGCGGTTTCGTCTGCGGCCGCTTCAGCCTCCGATTCTGCCACCACATCCGACACATAGCTTGGGACTTCGAGGTTTGAACCGAATGTGTTGAGGTATAGTGCGATCGCAGCGCGGTCCTCAACCTTGGAGAGACCGTTAAAGCCCATGGTGGTGCCATCAATGTAGCCGCGCGGGTTATCGAGCCACTCGTTCATCTCTTCCCAGCCCCAAGTGCCGCCCGCAGAGGTCAGCGCGCTTGAATAGCCGAACGAGCTATTGTTGCCGAACTTGGCGCCCATGATGCCGTAAAGGTTGGGCCCAACGCCGTTCGCGCCGCCCTGCTCGACCGTGTGGCAAGCTGCGCACTTGGCAAATGCTTTTTCTCCAGCGGACACATCAACGCTTGTCATATTGAGCGCTTCAGCCATGCTCATTTCAGCGGCAGCTCCGCCTTCTTCCTCAACGCCTTCGATCACATAACCAAGCGTTTCGGGACGCTCTGGCTTGTCAGCATGGAAATACTTGCCCGAAAGGATCGAAAGACCCAGCCCGACCAGAGCTGCAAAGAGCACCCAGCCAGCGGCAGTGTTGAAAAGATCGCCTGAGCCTGCGTTGTTTTCTGACATATTCAAGTTGTCCTGTGTCATCCCGGCGCCCCCATAATCGGGCCTTTGTCTGTGTGCAAGATCAATCGCATCATCATTTGATGCGTCCCATACAAGTTTCCCGGCGAGATTTTCCCGATGGCGACCTACGGCCAAAAACCTAACACCAAAAACCTTAGACTTGTCACTCGGCAGCGCGAAGGATAGCAGACACGGCCAATATGATGAGTTTCCCGGACCTTGCCCTTCCGATTGTCGAGCAATTGCGCGAGGCGGCCTTACGCGATCCTGCGACGGCGATTGCTTTCCAAGGCTCGCCGGGGGCCAATTCGCACCGTGCCGCCTTAGAAGCGCGCCCCGATATGGCACCGCTTCCCTGCTATGGCTTTGCCAATGCGCTTGATGCTGTGAAATCTGGCGAGGCGGGGCAAGCTATTATTCCGATTGAGAATTCTCACAATGGCAGGGTGGCTGACATCCACTTTCTCCTGCCCGAAAGCGGCCTTTCGATTGTCGGCGAGTACTTTTTGCCGATCCATCACGCGCTGATGGCACCGCGCGCTGGCGGGAAACAGGGAGATCAGGGGGATTGGGCAAAGCCGACTTTGGATTCGATTAAAGCAGCGTACAGCCACCCGCAGGCGCTTGGCCAATCGCGTCACTTTTTGAAAAAGCATAATATTGCGCCCTTGAACTTCATCGACACGGCGGGCGCTGCGGCCCATGTGGCGCAGCTAGGCGATCCGGCGATTGGGGCCATTTCCCCGGCGATTTCAGCTGAGCTTTATGGCCTTGATATCGTGAAAGACCATGTCGAGGACGCCGCCGACAACATGACGCGCTTTGTCATTCTGGCTGATCGCCCAACATTCCTTGGCGTTGACCCTGACAAACCGGCGATGACCACCTTTATATTCGAGGTGAAGAACATTCCTGCCGCGCTGTACAAGGTGCTGGGCGGGTTTGCGACGAACGGCGTCAATATGACCAAGCTTGAAAGCTATCAGGTGGGCGCCAGTTTTTCAGCGACCCGCTTTTACGCCGATATTATCGGAGTGCCGGGTGATCCAGCCGTCGACCGGGCATTGGAAGAGTGTGCGTTCCATTCCAAAGAGCTGCGGATCTTGGGCACGTATGAGCAGGCGCGCAAACGCGGGTAATCATCTGCTTCCTCTTAATACTTGGGAGCAGTCCCAATTTTAGTGTGATTTGAAGTGGTTTTGCTTGTTGCTTGGCAGGCCAACCCATGGCACGCTTTGCATCAGCATGGGTCAACCTCTTCCTATCAATGTGGCACCGCCGGAGGCAGACGGTCAGGCTGTGCCTATGGGGCCTTCTTCGGTGACCGAGCCTGAAGGGTGGCGCAACCTTCGCGGTGACCCCGATATTCAATTCGATGAGTATGCCATGGCGCCAGCAGAGGTGCGCGAGCCTGGTTGGCTTGATGAGGCGTGGGCCAGCATTATCGAGTTTCTGGGCGGTATCTTGGGACCTGTCGGTGAGTTTTTGGCATTTAACTGGAACTGGGTCCAGTGGGTGCTGCTGGGCCTGCTTGCGGTGTTTGTGTTGTACTGGATCGCGCGCAGTTTCGGCCCGCTCGCAAAGGCACGCGCCAACGCCAAAGCAGGGGGCGGCGCGGCGCTGAGCGATCCCGAATGGCAGCCGACTGCTGAAGAGAGCCTTGAGCTTCTCGAAGACGCTAACCGGCTGGCCTCCGAAGGGCGATTTGACGAAGCCACACATCTTCTCCTCAAGCGCAGCGTCAGCCAAATTGCCAAAGCGAAACCCAATTGGGTGGACCCAAGCAGCACCGCGCGCGAACTCGCAGCACTTCCCGCGCTGTCAGGCCCTGCCCAAAAAGCTTTTCGCACAATCTCAGAACGGGTTGAGCGAAGCTTGTTTGCGCTTCGCAGGCTTGACCAAAGTGATTGGGAGGCGGCGCGCGCTGCCTATGCCGATTTTGCCAGCATCTCTATCGGCAGCATGTCCGGCGCAAGCGGCCGCGAGGTGAAGGCATGAACGCCGCTGCCGCCGCCCCGCACACGATTGGTCCAAGAAAAGCGTCCCCTTTTACCCGCAGTTCGGTGCTTGCGATCCTGCTCGTTGGCTTTGGCGCTTTTATGGCGATGCTCTACTTCATTGGCTCAGGCGATACAGGCGGCGAAAGCGCAAATCGCAGCGCGCATGCTTCGTCAAATGCGCTGCACGGTTATGCTGGTCTTGCGGCTTTGCTCGAGGCCAATGGGTATGAAGTTGAAAAGTCACGTGAGCCAAGCGGTCTTGAAACATCAGACCTTCTGATCCTGACACCGACCCTCAACACCGATGCAGACGATCTTGCACAGATCTTGGAGGACCGGCAATATTACGGGCCCACCCTGGTGATTTTTCCGAAGTGGATTGTGTTTAAGCCCGAGGGCGAGATCGCTGATATTGATGAAGACCGCGTGCAGGATGATTGGGTACAATTGGGCATGCCGATGTTTCCTAGCTGGACCCAGGAGCTTCCCGAACCATACGCCGTGACACTGCAAACAGAAGAAGCGGAGAAGGCCGAGAACGGGCGCTGGGCGGGGCTGACAATACGAGGCGAGCTGCCAACGGGTACGACGATCTATGCAGACCAAACGCCCGGCCAAGAAGCGGTTGTCATTGATCCGGGCGGGCGCAGGCTGGCGCTTAATATCATCGGCGAGCCGGGCACATATTTCTATGACGAGGCGCATTTCGTGACCTTCGTTGTCGAACCTGATCTGATGAACAATTACGGGCTTGCCGATCCAGCCCGCGCTGCCCTCGCGCTCGCATTGGTGGAGCAGGCTGGATATGACAGCGGCCGGGTGAGCTTCGACATGACACTGCCCGGTCTTGGCGCGTCGACCAATCTTCTCACCCTTGCATTTCGCCCACCTTTCTTGGCTGCCACGCTTTGCTTGATCGCCGCGATGCTGATTGTGGGCTGGCGTGCGTTTTTGCGCTTTGGCCCGGTCGCAGCAACTTCGCGCGACACCAGCTTTGGTAAGACCCAGCTGGTCACAAACGGTGCGGGCCTGATTGTGCGCGCGGGCCGCACAAACCTGCTTGCAGAGCCTTATACAGCATTGATCTCTCGCAAGCTTGGACGGGCGCTAGGGCTATCAAAGCCTGACGCAGAAGCGATTGATGCAGCGCTAAAACAGCGGCTGCCTGACGAAGAACCCTTTTCGAACCGCGCCGCGAGACTGCAAAATGCCGCGCGGCCCGGCGATTTATTACGCGAAGCCCAAAGCCTCAATGACCTTGCCGCAAAGACGACAGGGCGGCAAAGACGACAGGGAAATCCAGAAGATGACCACTAGCGATACCTCCAGTGACACAATGACGCTCGCCAGTGTGCGTGAATTGGCCGCGAGTATTCGCGCGCAAATCGCGCAGGCAGTTGTCGGGCAAGAGGACATGGTGGACCAATTGCTGGTCGCTATGCTTGCGCAAGGCCACGTGCTTCTTGAAGGCCCCCTGGAACCGCCAAGACCTTTTTGGCGCAGGCCTTTTCAACCGCAGTCGGCTTGGACTTTGGCCGCATCCAGTTCACCCCGGACCTCCTTCCCGGAGATATTCTGGGGTCCAACATATTCAATTTCCAAACAAGCCAGTTCACCATGACCAGAGGCCCGATCTTTTGCGAGCTTCTTTTGGGTGACGAGATTAACCGGACCCCGCCAAAAACGCAGGCCGCTTTGCTTGAAGCCATGCAGGAGCGGCGGGTCACATTGGATGGCGAAACCCACCAATTGCCATCGCGGTTCATGGTCGTCGCAACCCAAAACCCGATCGAGAACCAAGGGGTCTACCCTCTCCCCGAGGCGCAATTGGACCGCTTTTTGTTCAAGCTGCTTGTGCCCTATCCAAGCGAGAGTGATGAGACCAAGATTGTCGCCAATTTCGGCTCGCGCCAAGGGCCTCAGCATCCAGCGGATCTAGGCGTAAAAGCTGTCGCCAATGCACAAACACTAGAGGCGGCAACCGCTGCGCTATCGCAAGTGACATTGGCGGACGATATTGCCGGCTACGTTGTGCGGCTTGTGCGAGCGACGCGCGAACATGCCGATCTGTCCGTCGGTGCCTCCCCGCGCGCTGCGGTTATGCTGGCGGGAGCAAGCAAGGCCAAGGCCGCTCTTGATGGGCGCGATTATGTCATTCCTGATGATGTCAAGGCGCTTGCCGTGCCGGTTTTGCGCCACCGCCTGACATTGAGCCCGGCAGCCGAGATCGAGGGCCGCGATATCGAGGCGCTCGTTGCTGAATTGATCGAGATGACCGAGGCACCCCGGTAGATATCCGCGTGCGCCGCCTTACCTCCTTTCCACTGGTTCCAACCGAACGCGCTGCTTGGGTGATAGCGGGCCTTGCGCCTATCGCGGTGGTAATCGCTGCCTTTTCGCCTCAGCTCTGGCTCGCAGCTCCAATGATTGCAATCGGTCTTGTGGTCTTGATCGTGCTCGATGGTTTGATCGCAGGGTCTTGCGAGGAATGGCATGTCATCACGCCTGCCGACACAGAGGTGGGGCAATCGGCGGGTCTTGATGTGCATGCCCGTTTTGCTCGAGGCGGCGGCACCCGCCACGAAGCAGCACTTGAATTCGACCCACGGCTTGGCCCTGAGGGTCGCGCCACTTTTCCCTTATCTCCTGCCGAAGAGCGAGGCGAATACAGCGGTTCGCAGACAGTCGAACCAGTTCGCAGAGGGACCGCTGCCATCACGCGCGCATGGCTGCGCTGGCAAGGCCCCTTAGGGCTCGGCGCAAGGCAGGATGCGAAGGTCTTGGACGATCAAAATGTGCGGATTTGGCCTGACCTTTCACCGGTGCGCTCAAAGGAGCTGCAAACCTTTCTTCGCGATGCGCAAAACGGCCTGATCGCGCGGCGCATCCGGGGCGAGGGCACGCAGTTTGAGGCGCTCACCGAATATGAGCCGGGGATGGACCGGCGCCGGATCGACTGGCGGGCAAGCGCGCGCCACATTCAACTTTACGCGCGCGAAAATGAAAGCGAGCGCAACAATCAGATCGTCTTTGCCTTCGATTGCGGTCAGGCAATGTGCGAACCTGTCCAAGGCCTCCCCCGGATTGACCGAGCGGTCTCAGCCGCTCTTACCTGCGCCTATGTCGCGCTGAAAAGCGGCGATAAGGCGGCGCTGTTCGGCTTTGCCCAGGCCCCGCGCGTCATGACCCCATTTGTCTCCGACAGCAGAGCCTTCCACCGCCTGCAAAGCGCCGCTGCCGCGCTCGAATATGAGGCGGCTGAACCCAATTTCACGCTCGCCCTGGCAACCCTTACATCAAAGCTTCAGCGCCGCTCGCTGATTGTGCTTTTCTCTGATTTCACCGACCCGACCGCTGCTGAAATGATGGTGGAAAGCATGGGCCGCCTTGTGAAGAAGCACCTGCTGCTCTTCGTTACAATCGCCGATAGCGAGCTTGAGACGTTCATCGAAGAGGGGCCGCAGGACGTCGCCACTTTGGCGCGCAGCGTAACTGCGGACACGCTCCTGCAACAGCGCCGCGTCGTGCTCCAACGGTTGCGCCGCATGGGGATCGACGTGATCGAGGCGCCGTATGACAGTATCGGTTATGACCTGATCGACCGGTACTACACGATCAAAAGCAGCGAGGCGATCGGATGAAAGCCCCGGTTCTCTCTTCATGGTTCGGCAAATCCGCTGTCACCGCACCGCCCGATATTGAAAGCGCAGCGCTTCGCTCTGACCGTTTTCGGCTGGAGCGGGAGGACGATTGGCGCAGGCTTGAAGAGATCGTCAAACGAATGGAGAAAGGCGGGCTTCGCAAGATTGATGACGAAGACCTGCTTGCTCTCCCCACGCTCTATCGCACCGCCGCCTCCAGCCTCTCAGTCGCGCGCGAAACCTCGCTGGATGCCGCGACACTCAGCTATCTTGAGGCTCTGGTGCAGCGCGCCTGGTTTCAGGTTTACGGCCCGCGCAAAGGGTTTTTTGGCTGGTTTCGCGAGTTTATTCTTGGCGGCTGGAGCAGAGCCGTGCGCGAGATATGGCTCGATGTTTGTATCGCGCTGTTCGTGATGATCGCTGGAACGGTTGTGGGATGGGTGCTGGTCGCGCAAGATGCAGACTGGTTCTACCGGCTCGTACCCAGCAATTTTGCCGATAGCCGTGTACCAGGGGCAAGCCGCGAGGATTTGCTTGAGACCCTTGGTACAAAGACCGATGCAGACGGTCTCACTGCCTTTGCCGCCAGTCTTTTCAGCAACAATGCAGGCGTTGCCATCCTTGCCTTCGCGCTGGGCTTTGCCTTTGGCATCCCCTCGCTTCTGCTGCTTGTGCACAATATGGCGCTGCTTGGCGCGATGCTTTGGCTGTTTGCAGGCTCTGGGCTCACGGTCGAATTTGCCGCATGGCTGAGCGTGCATGGCACCACGGAGCTGTTCGCAATCCTGCTGGCAGGTGCAGCCGGGCTGCATATTGGGAGATCAATGGCGTTTCCCGGTCAGCTTTCGGTTCTTGAAGCCGCCTCGACAAGCGGCCGGCGCGGCGCCGTTGTTATGGCAGGCGTCATTGTCATGATGGTCATTGCCGGCCTACTTGAGGCATTCCCGCGCCAATTGGTGGGCAGTGTCGAGGGCCGCTTTACGATTGGCGGATGTTTCCTCGCCTTCTGGCTGACATACTTCTTCCTCTACAATCCGCGCAGGGCGGAAGGCGGCGCATGAGCGCTGCGTCCAAAGCCCGGTCCGGCCTGATGAACCGGCCCAAACAAGAGCGCCAATTGGTGACGCCTGAGGGGATCGAAATTCCGATCATGCTCGCCTCGCGAGGCAGCCGTCTGGGAGCGTTGATCCTTGATTTTATGCTGTTCGCGGTCGGTACATTTGTATTCGTGCTGGTTCTTGGGCTTCTCGCCGGAGGGATTGAAGACACCGTGGACCCGGAAACGATTGAGCGTGCGTCGGGCGCTATGGAGTTCCTCTTTGTTTCGCTCACGCTGTTCATCTTCTTTTTGCGCTATGGGTATTTCCTCGCAATGGAGCTGGGGCCGCGCGGCGCAACATGGGGAAAGCGCATTGTTGGCATTCGCGTGGCTGCGCGCGGCGGGGGAAGGCTCACCCCGGAAGCGGTGATCGCTCGCAATCTGCTGCGTGATATTGAGCTGTTTATGCCGCTCGTCTTCCTGCTCATCGCGCCGACCGGCCAAACCGGCAGCTTTGGAATTGCAGGGATGGTCTGGTTTGCGATCTTCATGCTTTTCCCCTTCTTCAACAAAGACAAGCTGCGCGCGGGCGATATTATTGCGGGCACTTGGGTGGTCGAAGCACCGCGCACAAAGCTTGCCGAAACCCTCTCCACCAGCGGCGCGGCCGCGGCGAGCGGGGAAAGCGATATCACAGGGGCCCGCTATGACTTTGGCGATGAAGAGCTGTCGGTTTACGGCGAGCATGAGCTGCAAGTGCTGGAACGGGTTCTGCGCGAAGACAAAGATGATGCACTTAGCCCCGTTCATGAGGCAATCTGCCGCAAGATCGGTTGGGATCCGGGGGCAGGTGATGAACGGGCATTTCTCGAAGCCTTCTATGCGCAGCTTCGCGCCAAGCTTGAAGGCGACATGCGTTTTGGCAAGCGCAAGGCCGATAAACACTCCTGAGGCGGAATTCTCATGACTATAGACAGACGCGGGTTTGTTGGCGGCGCTCTGGCGGGCGCTGGCCTGACCTTGGGCGCATGCTCGCTCAGCCTGCCGAAATTAGAGGCGCCTGAACTGGGTCCGGGCAACAGGTTTGAGGCAATGCTGCGCCAGATCGAGGGCGAGACAGGCGGCACTCTGGGCGCCGAATTTTTCGATGCGGCAAGCGGGCAATCAGCCGGGATCAACCGCGATATGCGCTTTGGGCATTGCTCCTCGTTCAAGCTGTCATTGGCCGCCAAGATCCTTCAGCGCGATGCCACCGGCGAAGACAGCGCGGATCGGCGCGTGATGTGGACCAAGGACGAGCTGATGTTCGTCTCCCCCTTCACCAAGCGCAATCTGGAAGAAGGCGCGACTTTGCGCGAATTGTCAGAGGCAACCCAGAAATATTCAGACAATGCGGCAGCGAACATTCTTCTGAAAGAGATCGGCGGACCGTCGGCGCTTACCGCGTTCTGGCGCTCTTTGGGGGACGATGTCAGCCGTCTTGACCGGTACGAGCCCGCACTCAACGCTGTGCCCCCGTCCGAGCTCCGCGACACCACGACGCCAAGCGCGATGGCACGCACCGTGGCCAAGCTTGCCTTTGGCGATGCGCTGCCAGAAGAGCAGCGGGCGCTTCTGCGTCAGTGGATGGTTGACACACCCACCGGGCTTCGGCGGGTGCGTGCTGGGCTTCCAGAGGATTGGCTCGCGGGCGATAAAACCGGGACTGGGCTAATGGCGGGTACAGCGGGCATTTACGTCGATATCGGTTTTGTCGAACCGGAAGGGCGCGGCCCCATTACCTTTGCCGCCTATTACCGCCCGCCAGGCTCTGACAATGCGTTCGACCGCGCCCACGAAGCTCCGCTTGCGAAGGTCGGAAGCGTTTTGGAAAGCTTTGCCAAGGATATGGCGAAGGCGGCCTAGGTCATAATTTTATCACTGATAAAACTTTATCATTGATAAAAGTTTGGAAACGGCATAATCAGATGCCATGTCCAGCAAACGCGAACAATCCATTGCAGACCGCAAAGCGCGCATTCTCGATGCTGCGCGCGCCATCATTGCGCGAGAGGGTTATGACGCGCTGACCACGCGGGGGATTGCGCAGGCAGCAGGTGTAACCGCGCCGACGCTTTATAATTTGGTGGGAGATAAGGCCGCCATCATCAGCGCCATGGCGACCGCTTCGATTGAGGAATTGTGGGGCCGCCTTCACCTTGATGAGCGCGGCGACCCCTTAGCGATGGCGGACGCTATTCTAGACGAGGCCTTTGCGCAAATTCTGGCTGATCCGGACGCCAATTGCGCGACATTTATCGCGCTTGAGCGGATGGGCATCGCCTTTTCCTACCATCCATCGCGCGAGGATGCAGGCGCACACAGCGCCCGGCGTTCGATTGAGATGGCGCAATATGTTTGCGAAGCGGCGCAGCGCGCTGGCCAGTTGCGAGGGAATTTGAATCCGCGCGAGCTCGCGGTTCAGATGTTCGCCGCATACCGCGCCCCGCTCGATGATTGGGTGCACCGGACGATAGAGCCGCAGGAAATGCTGCGGCGTCAGCGCACCGGGTTTTACACCGTACTTGCAGCGGATGCGTCAGATGAATTTCGCGCGGAGCTGCTTGAGCGGATCGCGCAACTGACAACACCAATCGAACAGCCAAAGGCACAAGAGGAGCACGCGTGATATGATCTTGGAAAAAACCCTCAAGGCGGTGGTATGGTGCTTGCCGCTGATTTTCGCCTTCGCTTTTCTGGCACCCGTGATTGATCAGGGCATGCAGGCCCTTGGGCTGGCGGCTCCCTTTGGGCTTTCCACCTTGACCCTCGGCCTGATTGTTGCAGGGGCTTGGGGGCTCTTTGCACAGGTCAGCGGGAGGTGGATATGAACGCGCACTCCGAAATCCTGCCTGACGACCTCAGCCGCCTTTCCGATGGGGAGCTTAAGCGCTTTGAGCTGAAAATCGCGCGCAAGCATTCCGGCATGTTCCCATGGGAGGCCGTTGTCTGGGCCTTTGGCAATATGGCCGTGTGGCTGTCGCTTTGGCCGCTTGTATTCATGGATATCCTGCCGCTTTGGATCGCCTTCCCGATCGCGACGGTGAATATGGCGCTGGTGTATCTGCCAACGCATGAGGCACAGCACGACATTATCGGACGTCCAGGGACGAAATGGCGCTGGCTTAATGAACTTATCGGGCACGGGACAAGCTGGATGCTGGTGTATCCGTTTGAGGTGCTGCGCATTACGCATCTTGACCATCACCGCCACACCAATGACCCCGAACTTGATGTCGATATCACTTGCAAAGCCCCCGGCCCATGGTCCGCTCTTTGGCGCACCATTCAGGAGCGCCAACCTGCTGCCAAGCGCAAGGATGATTACGCTGCGTCCATTATGCGCGCTGGCCGGCCCGGTCTCTTATTGCTGAGCCTTGTGTATCTGGTGGGCTTTATCGCGGTTTTGGGGGCGCTTGCATGGAATGGTTATGCGCTTGAAGCGCTGTTTCTGTGGTGGCTGCCTCTTCAGCTTGCGATCAGCTATATCGTGTTCTTTCTCTCATGGGCGCCGCATCATCCCAGCAATGAGCAGAGCCGCTACCGCAATTCGCGCGCGTGGAAATCGAAGGTTGGCAATTGGGGCTCGATGTTCATGCAGTTTCATATCGTCCACCATTTGCACCCCTACATCCCGCTCACCCGGACCCCGGCGGCCTTTTGGGAGATGAAGCCGATTTTGAAAGCGCGAGGATGTGATTTGGGGGAGTTGTAGCCGCGACACCGTCACCCCGGCGCAGGCCGGGGTCCAGCTCACTTCGGCTGTATTGGTGAAAGAAGAAGCTGGATCCCGGCTTTCGCCGGGATGACGATGGGGTTTAGTGGTCTGGCGTGTTTGAAGGCTCGGTAAGCTCTTCCCCGCCAAAGATGGCAACTTCATTGAGTCCATCGCTATTGGAGCGGCCTCGGTACATGCCAGCAGTGTTGAAGCTGTAGATTGTGTGGCCCTCGGGGGTGACGAGAATGATCCCGCCATCACCGCCGAGGCCTTTGACTTCTGCCATGACCTCGTCAGAGATCAATTTTGCCCGATCATATGAAGCGCTCATCAGAATTTGGTGGACCTCGCTTAACGTAAGGTCGTGGGCTAGTTCGACGGCATCCGTATTCTTGATCGGCTCTGCGACCGTTACACCGACACCCTCGAACCTCAACCGAGTACAAATCTCCTGCGCCACACCGACCCGGATAAAATACTCACCCCAACCCGTCGCTGACACTGCACAAGACCGATTATCCGCATAGGTCCCCGCACCAATCACCGGCGCATCGCCAATCCGGCCCCAGCGCTTGCCGGTCATCCCGCCCGTCGACGTACCAGCGGCCAAATTGCCGTCTTGGTCCAAGGCCACCGCGCCCACGGTCCCGAACTTCAAATCCACATCGAGCGAAGACAATTCGCGCGCCTTCATCCGTTCGAGCGACTGGCGACGCCGCTCAGTTGCAAACCACTCTGGCGGGGTCACGTCAAAACCCTGCTCGCCTGCAAATGCTTCCGCGCCTTCGCCCATCAGGAACACATGCGGGCTCTCCGTGCGCACTATGTCTGCAAGAAGGATCGGGTTCTTCACCGTCTTAACGCCCGTCACTGCCCCAGCACTCCGATCGCGGCCATCCATAATCGAGGCGTCAAGTTCATTTGCGCCCTCCCAAGTGAACACCGCCCCGCGCCCGGCGTTGAACAGCGGGCTGTCCTCCATCGGAAGGATAGCCGCCTTCACCGCGTCCATCGCGCTGCCGCCGCTCTTGAGAACCTCAGTGCCCGCATCGAGCGCCTCTTGCAAAGCCGCCTCGTAGGCGATCCTCTGGTCTGGCGTGATATTCTCCGGCAGGATCGTGCCCGCCCCGCCATGGATCGCCAGCGACCATTTGGGCTTTTCCGCCTCGGTGTGGTCATCGGCGTAAGCAGTGGAATGAGCAAGCAAGGCAAACCCTGCGGCGACAATCGTGAGAAGAGCGTTTTTCATGGCTTGCATTGCTAACGCCTCTGAGCGCATCACACCAGACAGCAATTCACGAGAGGACACCGCGCATGACGACATTTGGCGACACCACCACCAGTGAGGACGTGCTGGAAGGCAAAGACCTGTCGGGCAAGACGGTGCTCGTCACAGGCGGCTCTTCTGGTCTTGGCCAAGAGACCGTGCGCGCCATGGCGGCCAAAGGGGCCCATGTCGTCATCACCGCCCGCAATCCAGCGCAAATGGACGAAGCTGTTGCCGCGATTAAGGCCGAGGTTCCGGGTGCGAACCTTGAAACGCTAACTTGCGACCTTGCCTCGCTGGCAAGCATCAAGGCGGCGGGCGCAGAAGCGAATGCGCGGTTCGACAAAATCGACATCCTTATCAACAACGCAGGCGTTATGGCGTGCCCCAAGATGGAGACCGCTGACGGGTTTGAGATGCAATTTGGCACCAATCACCTGGGCCACTTCGCTCTGACCAAGCACCTCATGCCGCTTATCGAAGCGGGCAACGATAAGCGCATCGTGAACCTCTCCAGCCGCGGCCACCACATTACGCCCGCCGACTTGGGCGACCCCAATTTCGCGACCAGCGAATACACGCCTTGGGGCAGCTATGGCCGATCAAAATCGGCAAATGTCCTCTTCACCAAGGGACTGGAAGACCGGTTCGCGGGCAAAGGCATCCACGCCTATGCAGTTCATCCCGGCGGCATTCAGACCAACCTTGGCCGCCACTTGAGCAAGGAGGACGTTAAGTTCCTGATGGAGCGAATGAAGAAGAATGCTGGCGAGAAAGGCAGCCCGGTGGTGATGAAATCTATCCCGCAAGGCGCTGCGACCCAAGTGTGGGCAGCGACAGCTGAAGAACTGGAAGGCACAGGCGGCGTCTATTGCGAGGACTGCCATGTGGCCCCAGTGGATGATATCTCCACCAGCGCAGGCGTGCGCAGCTACGCGCTCGATAAGGCAAATGCAGACCGTTTGTGGACACTTTCTGAGCAGATGACAGGCGAGGTGTTCGCCTAGGCTTCCCGCTGGCTTTTGACCTCTCGATTTTACAATTTACAGGCCTTTACCCCGCGATTTTACAAATTGCGCTATGACCCTTGCAGAACATTTGAATTGGGGCGCAAGAAAAGCGCGAAATCATCAAATCAAGGGGACAGTATGCAACTCACGAACTATCAGTTCGACCCAGCACTTGCGGTCGAAATCGGAACCAAGGCGGCCTTCGCCGTTGGTATTCTCGTCGTCACTTGGCTTATCGCCAAAGCGGCAAAATGGGCTTTTGCCAAGCTGGTTGATCGCATCGGTTTCTTAGGCCGTCCTACGGGAAGCGGTGAAAGCATCGGCATGAACCTAGGCAAGATTGTCTCGCTTCTGATCTGGCTGTTTGGCCTTCTCGCGATCCTCGACGTGCTTGACCTTGGCGGCGTCGCAGGGCCAATCACAGAGCTGCTCGACACGGTTATGGGCTTCATTCCCAATCTTGTGGGTGCAGGTTTGCTGCTCTTCATCGGCCTGATGATTGCAGGCATTGTCCGCGATATCGCGATCACCGCGATGCGGGCGGTCGATGTCGACAAATGGGCTAATAAAGGCGGTGTTGATGAGGTGACAGGCAACACCACCATCTCAAAAACACTGGGCACTGTGGTATACACGCTGATTGCAATCCCGGTTGCCATTGGCGCCTTGGGCATCCTCAACATAGCGACCATCTCTGTGCCAGCGACCAATATGCTTGAGATGATCCTTGCGGCCATTCCGAACATTATCGCTGCAGGAATTCTGCTCGGCCTTGGCTATTTCATCAGCCGCTTCGTTGTGGGGCTTCTGACTGAACTGCTTGGCGGGCTCGGCGTAGATGGCCCAATCACCGCGCTAGGTCTTCTGCCGGAGGGCACCAAGGCATCGGAGATCGTTGCCCGTGTCGCTCAAATCGGCATCATCTTGTTCTTCGCTATCGCTGCGACGCGTATGCTGGGCTTTGCCGAACTTACCCTAATCCTTGATCAGGTCCTTGGACTTGGCGGCAAGGTGCTGTTTGGCGCGGTGGTTATCGCGATCGGCTTTATGATCGCAAACCTCATCGCCAAGCTTGTCGGCGGTGCATCGGGCGGCTCATCCATGGCCGCAAACGTGGTGCGTTATGCCGCGATCCTGCTGTTCGCCTTTATGGGCCTACAGTTCATGGGTGTGGGCGAAGAAATCGTCCAGACCGCCTTTAGCGCGCTGGTCATTGGGCTTGCGGTTGCGGGTTCCCTCGCCTTTGGCCTTGGCGGACGCGAATGGGCGGCGAAAAAGCTCGAGCAACTCGACAAAGAGTAGTCGAGACCTCGGGTCGCTAGCTGCGGCGTCGGGTCGCGGCAAACTTCAAGGGCGCGTTGGCACAGACCGGCGCGCCCTTTTTTAGTGGGCTATTCCGCGATGAATTCGCCGAGCAGTTTGAGGCAATCCTTGGATTCCTTGGTGGGCACCACAGCCATAAAGACGTGCGGTGCACCTTCATATTCGTAGAGCTTGGCATCGACGCCCGCATCGCGCAGCTTGCCTGTGAAAGTGCGGCTGTCGATGATGAAAAGGTCATGGCGGCCGGTCCAAATGCGCGTTGGGGGGAGAAGCGCAAGGTCTTCTTTTGCGGTGTAGAGGGGGCTAAACTGGGGATGTGCGGGATCGCCTTGCCCGGCGAAGACTTTACCGCAGCCGCGCAGGGTTCCGATCTTGAGCATGATGTCATGGGGCTCCACCGCCTGCATAGCAGGATCGGCCATTGTCACATCCAGCCAGGGCGCGAACAGAGCCAGTCTCCCCGGCTGCGGCCCGCCTGCTTTTGCAAGGCGAAGCGCAAGACACAGTGCCATATGTCCGCCCGCGCTGTCGCCATTGAGGATGATTTTGGACGGGTCATGGGTCTGTGCAAGTTTGGCAAAGGCCGCATCAGCCAGTTCATCCTGCCGCGTATGCGGGCTTTCCGGCACAACTTCGTAAAGCGGCAGAGTAACGCTGACACCCAGGCTATTCACCATCGCTTCTGCAAGCGGCCAATGCTCTTTGAACATCGGCAGGACAAACCCGCCGCCGTGAAAATAGAGCATGTGCCATTCGGCAGGTTCGCTTTTGGGCCCAGATTTTGGGTGGAGGGTGACGACCTTCTGACCAGCCGCTTCCCATTCTTCGACGGCAAACTTGCTGCGAAAACTTTCGGGCATCGGCGCATCTTTCGGGAGCGCACGGCCATTCAAAAACGGGTCTAGTCCCTTGGGGTCTAGTGGAAACACGCTCTGGCGCTTCGACATGATCCATTTGATAGCCCGCAAAGCCAGGCTCGGCTTTGCAGTGCGAAGTTCGGTGGAAGCGTCTGTCAACATGGATCCCTCTCCTTTTTACCGGAGAGTGACCTAAGCCGCGCTCAAGTCAAGAATTGATAGCGGCGATCAGGCCTTCGTTCAGCCATGCCCCAAGCATTGCCCCCGCGCGCATGGCGGCGGACTGGACGTCTTCTTGAGTGGGGGCTTCATTGCCATCGAGCAGCACCGCGATCAGCTCACCATAGCTCGCGCCTTCCTGCATGGCCGTGAAAGCGTGGGCGTGGTCCGCATCAAGCAATGTGAAAGTTGGCCGTTCGCCGTGGCGCGATACGATGCAGGCGCGCGGGCTCTCAAGATGCACATCGGGTGCTTCTTTACCCGCATCAATCGCACGCCAGAGCGCCTCAAGATCGCAAGTGACCATCTTGGCGTTAGCGCGCGGCTGAAATTGTAGGCGCAATTCGCCCCAATCCTCATCGCAAAACTCAGCGCTAGCAGCGGCGAAGTCTTGCGCGGTGAGCGGAGCAATATCAGGAGCAGTTGCAAGCTCCATCATGCTCCATTCCAGCCACGCAAGTTCAGCGACTTGCGGGCGCTCAGGGAAGAGCTGGGCGCAAGTCTCGTCAAATCCCTCACCAGCTTCATCTATTGTCCAGCCGCTTGGTGGATGGGCGATTGCATGGTTGATTGAGGCTTGCGCAAAAGCTTGGTCTCCGAGCAAAAGCGCGGTTCTCTCAAAAGTCTCTGCAAGCGCGCCCATCAAGGCTGAACGATAATTCCCGCGGTAGACTGCCATTCCTGCCGCCTGAGAATTGCCCCAACCCTCCGGCGCAGGCGCGCCTTCGTCCAGGATGGATGTGAGAAATGCCTCCTGCCGTTCTGCCAAAGTGCTCATACCGGCTCCAAAACGCGGCCAGAAATTTCGCGGGCACGGTCCAACTCGCTCAGCAATTCAGGCAGCGGCGGAATGTGGTCATCGCGTTCGATCATCACCGCAGGCAAGTGAGGCAGCATTTGCAGCGCTTTGGCATACAGCTCCCACACAGGCTCAATCACTTCGCGGTCGTGCGTGTCGATGATGATATCGCGCTCTGGCGTTGCGGGGTCATGACCGGCCAGATGGATTTGCCGCACGCGGTCGAGCGGAAGCCCTGCCAGATATTCCTTAGCGGAAAACCCGTGGTTCTTTGACGAGACATAGATATTGTTCACATCCAGCAGCAGATAGCACCCGGTGCGGCTCGCCATCTCGCTCAAAAATTCCCACTCGGTCATCTCATCTTCGGGAAAGGTGAGATAGCTTGACGGGTTTTCAAACAGCATCGCGCGGCCAAGTGTATTTTGTGCATGGTCGATATTGTCGCACACCGCCGTCAGCGCTTCTTCTGTCAAAGGCATCGGCAACAGATCGTGGCTATTGTGCGCGCTTGTGCGGGTCCAGCACAGGTGATCCGACACCCAAAGCGGGTCGATCCGCTGCTCCAGCAATTTGAGCTTGGCCAGATAGTCTTCATCAAGACCGCGCGCCGAGCCAATGGACATGGAGACGCCGTGGATGATGACAGGCAGTTGGCTGCGCACCTCTTCGAGGATACGCATCTGCCGGCCGCCTTCGATCATATAGTTCTCGCTGATGACTTCAACGAAATCAACCGGCACTTGGCCCGCGAGAAAATCGTCATAATGCGTGCGCCGAAGACCAAGGCCGAAGCCCGAGTAAGGTGCGATAGGATCAGTTTGCGAAGTCATAGAACAGTTACCTAGCAGATTTTCAGCGCACCCAAAGCGCGCTTTTTCATGCCGGTTTTCGCATCACATCACACGCCCGTTACAGCCAGTTTCCCGGAGGCGAAAAGACGTCTTTGCAAAAAAGTTGTAACCCTTTTGAACCTTGAGGCGAACCACATGTCAGTTCCGGCACAAACGGGACGCAAGCTTTATTTTGGAGAATACGCCATGAACAAGAAATCAATCGCTTCACTCGCAGGCCTCGCTCTTACCGCTGGTATTGCAGCTGGCATGGCCACCGCCCCGGTTGCAGCACAAGGCGCTAAAGAAAAATGCTACGGCATCAGCCTTGCAGGTAAGAATGACTGTGCAGCAGGCCCCGGCACAAGCTGCGCTGGCACCTCGACCCGCGACTACCAGGGTAACGCTTGGAAATATGTCAACAAAGGCACCTGCACCAGCATCAAAACCCCTAAAGGCAATGGTTCGCTGACCCCGGTTCGCCGTTGATCACAACGACTGCTCTATAGCTCTCTCACTTCCCTCTGAGACTGGCTCTTCCATCTGGAAGAAAGTATGACATAATCCAGTCAAATGAGGAGAAGTGGGGGGTACTGCGCCGCTGCACATAAGGACAAGCCAAAGGGTAAAGCGCCACTTTCAGGCACGTAAGATTAGCGCCCACTCTTTTGGCCACCAAGGAGGATATCATGAACGCAATTACATCTCTTTATGCCCGAGTAATCGGTCTTCTCTCAAGCCCGGTCGCAGAAAGCATTGGCCTGCTAGGCATTCGAATTGCGCTCGCTGGTGTGTTTTGGCGCTCGTACAAAACAAAGATCGCTGAAGGCACTTGGTTTACCCCAAACGAATTTTTACCTTTCCTGTTTCAGGATGAATATGCAGGCCTTCCGCTTTCAACCGACATCGCCATTCCGATGACGATTTACGCTGAGTTCTTTTTCCCAGTGCTGCTCTTCCTGGGGCTCTTTACCCGCTTTGGTGCGGCAGCTCTTGCAGTGATGGCAGTTACTATTCAGATTTTCATCTACCCCACATCTGCACACTTCTGGGGTTGGGCATTTGGTATTATTTCAATGGCTCTCATCCTCATCAGCCGGGGTGGCGGTATGTTCTCTCTAGACCGCCTTGGAGACCGCTTCTTCGGTGAAAAGGCCGCATAAGTATGGTCGCTGACGAGCCCACCTTTGCTAGGCTCATGACAGCAGCACAGGACGGCGATAGAGCTGCAACCAATGTGCTTCTGTCCGAGGTCGGGCTTTGGCTCGAGAGATATTTCAGGCGGCGCATTCCTCCGCATTCGATCGACGATCTGGTGCAGGATGTGCTGATCGCCTTCTACACCAAGAGGGCAACATGGGATCCGTCCCGTCCATTTTTGCCATGGCTTGCCGCCATTGCGCGTTATCGCTGGGTCGATCATCTGCGCAAGGTTTACAAGCATGAAGCGCAAGAGCTCATGGACGATGACGGTACACAGGAAAGCGACGAAGAAGTCGTAATGGCAAGAGTAAGCCTTGATAGGCTATTCGGGCAGTTGCCAACACGTCAGGCCGAGGTCATTGAGATGGTCAAAATCTCAGGGCTCTCAATCCGGGAGGCCGCAGAGAAAACCGGGCAAAGTGAAAGCCTGGTCAAAGTTAATATCCACCGTGGCCTCAAGAAGCTCGCCACGATGGTTGAGAAAGTCGAGTAATATGGAAAAGTTTGAAAATCGCGATGATCTCATCGCAGCTCTGACAAAAGATATCACCCCGGTGAAACCCATTCGCCCGCGTGACGGGCTCGGTCTGATCGCCTTTTCGGCCATAGCAGCTGGGCTCGTATGTGTCGTAATCTTCGGCTTTTGGAGCGGGACGATCAACGGCAGCGCCTCGCCCTATTTCTGGATCAGCAATCTCTTGCTGGCGGTTGTGGGTGCATCGAGTGCTACGGCGCTTGTTTCGACCGTGTCACCGCGTGTGGGTTCGCAGAACTCCATGCCTGCATGGAGCACGGCAGCTTTGGCGATCCTCCCGGCTGCGGTGTTGATCGGATTGATGTCGGTTGAAGCAGGTCACGATCACGGGGTGAGCCTGAATGATCCAGGTCTCCTTTATTGGAAATGTGCCGCTTACGGTGTTTGCGCAAGCTCGTTGGTCGCTCTTGCCTCTCTCCTTTTCCTGCGGCGCGGTGCTCCGGTTTCGCTGAACCGTGCAGGTTGGCTGATTGGCCTGACCAGCGGTTCCTTGGGAGCGCTTGCCTATAACCTCACCTGCCCGCTCGACACCCTGCCCCACGTTGGTTTTGCGCATGTCGCACCGGTGTTCCTGGGCGCAGTGTTC